>NZ_CM142707.1:4800000-7263225 GCF_054897845.1 Pseudomonas sp. XS1P51
ATAGCGATGGTAGCCAACAGCAATCCAGCAAATAGCAAGGCAGCCAAACTACCCCACCTATCGGGAAGCGCCCCGTTCCTATTGCAAATCCAACAGGCCCGACTACGCCAGCAGGGCGAGGACAGTGCAAGCGAACAGCTCGAATCGAAACAACAACTCTTTGACCAAGCAATACTTGAAGCAGCTAAGTGGAAAGCCATGTACGAAACAGCTGAGATGAGGCTACAGGTGCGAGACGAGGAGCTAGAGAAAGTAACCCGCGAACTGAGCGCCAAGCATAGAGCGCTAGTAGAAGCGGAGGATGAAAATATCCACATGGAAGAACAGCTTGAGGATGCAATGGTATTCGCGGAATGCCTACGAGCTGAAAATCCCGTGTCGCCTCCAGAGATCCGCCTTGCCTTCCTGTGCTGGCGGCATCTCACGGTAGATGGCACGGAAAACCCGTCTGGTGCGGGAGGGCGCGGGGTTCACGGGTTAGTGAGAGGCTGGCTAAAAGACAACAACTACCAGCTCAATGAAGATCAGATAGTTCGGCTCTGCGCGATGGTTAGCTGGCGCAAGCGAGGAGCAGGGGCCATCCCCTCTAAATAAATACCCGGCCTATTTCAAGCCCCCGCTAGGCTTGCTCGAAAGCCTAATTCTCATACCCAACAAAACAGAATACCCGACCTAATTCTTAGATTACCCGGCCTATCCTGTGGATAAGTCAACGGCCAGCATAAGCCCATGTTCTCAACGCCACCCAAGGAGGCGCACAACATGGCAGGCCCTACCCTCTCCCAGCTTCACCAAAACTCGAAAGCCGAACTTGAACGACGCACGGAAGCCGCCATGGCCCGCCGCTTCATCAAGTTGGCCGAAGTCCGCAGTCTGACAACCCTTTCCACATCCGAGATTTACCGCCGCATTGCAGCTGGGCGATTTCCCAAGCAAGTAATGCTGGGGCCAAAGTCCGCCGTCTGGATCGAGGCCGAGGTAATCGCCTGGTGCGACTCGCTTGTCGCCCTGCGAGCGGAGGCAGCGTAAATGACAAACAAAAAAATGGCCGACCAACAGGCCAGCCACGAAATTTCTCACGTCGATAATACCAGCGGAACAGCACAGCGCGCTCGTCTTTTGGAGCGTTTGCAGGCTGGCCCGATTGACACCTTTACCGCCATCCGCGAGTTGAACATCGTCCGCCCTGGTGCCCGCATCAACGAGCTGCGTGGCCTGGGTCACAAGATCCTGACGCACCGCCTCGTCCTTACCGACGATCAAGGCCGCACCCATCGCGGTATGGCTCTGTACTACCTCAGCACCAACCCACCAGCCGGGGTGGCCGCATGAGCGCCCGCATCATTCCCTTCGACTACGAAGGCCAGGTCGTGCGCTTCAACGCGGACGGCTGGCTTCACGCGACCGAGATCGCGGAGAGGTTTGGGAAGGAGCCTGCGCAATGGCTTCGCCTCGACTCCACCAAGGAATACATCGATCGACTTTCCGAGCGCATGGGAAAAAGTAATGTGGGGAAATCACACATTACTCTGGTGACGACACGGCGTGGCAATACCGCAACCAGCGGCACCTGGCTCCATCCCAAGCTGGCGGTGAAGTTCGCCCGGTGGCTCTCCGTGGACTTTGAGATCTGGTGTGACGAGCAAGTAGACGCCCTGCTGCGCGGCGAGTCGAAGCCGTGGGCCAGCTCACGGCGTGAGGCTGCTATCGGCTACCGCGCCGTGTGTGATGCGCTGGCGCTCAACTGCGAAGCCCGCGGCAAGACGCCTCAGCGCCACCACTTCATCAACGAAGCCAGGCTCATCAACGAAGTAATCACCGGGGCTTTCACTGGCCGTAACCGTGACCAGTTAAACGCGGGGGAGCTTGAGCTTGTCACCCTGGCTGAGCTGCGCGACACGGCACTGATCGGCGCGGGCATGGCCTACGCCGAACGCAAATCCAGCCTGCTGCGCTATGTGCGTGAGTTGCAGAGCAAGCACCAGCGGAGGATTGCTGCATGACGCCCATAACCCACCCAGCACCGTCGGCGCTCAATCTGAAACCGAGGGTTGCACCCGCCATCACCCGCATGTATGGTTTGCTCATCGCCCATATGGCGAGCGGGCGTGAGAACCCGGCAAAGCAAAAGGCGCGCAGCGCCCCAGACTCTATCTCAGGCGTTTTTTTATGCCTGAAATATCGTTTTATGGTGGCTGTGTGTGGGCAGGCTTCGGCCTGGCTGGGTTCCTTTTGCCCCAGTATTCTCACCCCGCGCACAGCCGCCACCCCATCCCGTGAGAAGGATCGTGGCGGCTCCTCGAAAGCAAAAGGAGCTCCACCTATGCACGCCCTCATTCCGTCCGCAATTCGCGCCATTGCTCACCGCCGCATGGCCCTGAGCGCACTCCGCGCAGACTCCAGCCTTGCAACACGCCTCAAGCGTTACTCGCACCACATGGCCATCGTCCGCACCCTGGAAAACGTCGGAGGTGCTGTGTGACCTACCCTATCCAATCCGCTACATCGTCCGCCGATAGCACTCTCGATGACCTGCGCGACGTGCAAGGCATCCTTGTATTGCTGAGTCTGGCGCTTGCCGTCATCGCCTCGCCCACCACTCCAATCATCGTCGCCCGTGTCGCCGCCGTGATGGCGCAGCACACCGCCATGGCCTGGGCTGATCTGCTGGAAGACGTGATTGAGTCGAACGGGGGTGAGCAATGAAAGCCTCTGAAATTGCCGATGAAGCCCTCGAATTGGTACGGGCATCGTATGAGCGTTGTAATCAAATGGCAGCGCTGTTTCGGGCCATCAGTACAGGTATGGAACATGGCAGCCCTCCTGACTTAATAACACTTTCCGACCTTGGCAAAGAGATCATCACCGACTGGGCCAATCATCTCGACTGGCAGGAAACAGATTTGCGGCGGTCGCTCGACGCAGTGGAGGTGAGCCAATGAACGTCGCAGTTAAAGCCCCCATCCTTTGCCGTGAAGACCTGAGCTTCACAAAACGCGATGCCGAAGGATCGCTCATCAATTGGCCTCGAAACAATCCGGGCGTGGCTGCCGACTGGGAGAAAGGCATTGCCTTCTTCGATAGCGAGATTGCCGAGCTGGCGGCCAACGATGAAACCGAAGCATTCCACGCCATCGAGTTCGCAATTCTTGGCATGGGAGGGTGCACCACCTGCCTTGAATTCGGTTTTGCTGAGTCAGTAGCGAGGGCAGCGGTTCTAGGCCTGAGAGCAATGCGTAACGGCACCCAGCGGTTCGAACCTAAAGACTTCGAGGAGGCTTAACCATGACGATTTTAAAAAAGCGCCCTGTAGCGCTGACGGGATCGGCTTGCCCGAAGAAAGCCACTAAGCTCTGGTATGTCACCCACCCAAAGGTGCTTAAAGCACTGCTGGGGCCGTTCATGACCGAGGCTGACGCCGAGTGTGGCCGCATCGTAATGCGCAGCGCTGATGCCGTGGTGACTGCCTGTCTGGTCGATTCAATCGACGACATTACCTACTCGCACGCGGTGAACAATGGCCAGGTCTGTCGGGCCTTTGCTGGGAGCGCCAGCCATGGGTGACGTGATCCAGTTCGACCCACTCACCAGCATCGTGCGTGACGACGTACTGCCCCACATGGACGACTTCGGGCGCGTGCTGCTGATCGGCGCATTCGGTGATCTGGTGAAACTACGAGACGACGCGGCGGACAAGCACAGCCGCCAGAAGACCGACGCAATTGTTAAGCAGATCGGTCGTGTGTTGTCGCGATACGAACCGGAGGGCGCCGCATGATAGACGCCACGATCCTTTTCCGTGACGCGCTCCAGTCGGTCTATGGCCCACTCGACTGGATTCCCGTGCCCGACAGCACCATCCACCGGTTCCGCGTCCCGGACGACAAACCCGGCACCCTCAATGGTTGGTATGTCCTGTACCTGGACGGTATCGCCTCTGGTGCGTTTGGCAGTTGGAAGTCCGGAGACGCCAGCACATGGTGTAGTCGGGAGCCTGTGGACGCCCAGGAGGCCGCGCAGATCCGCGAGCGAGTTGATCAGGCCCGACGCCAGCGCGAAGCCGAGCAGCACCGGCGCCAGCAGCAGGCCGCTGAGCTGGCCAACCGCTGGTGGCGCAACGCACGTCGCGCCGCACCCGATCACCCCTATCTCGCCGCCAAAGGAGTTCGCTCCCACAGCCTGCGCCAGCGTGGCGCTGATCTGCTGGTACCGCTGTACCTCGATGGTCGCCTGGTCAACCTGCAGAGAATCGCCCCTGACGGCGCCAAGCGTTTCTTGCCTGGCGGCCGCGTGAAGGGCACGTACTCGCCGCTAGGCATCATCGAGCCCGGTTCCGTGCTCTGCATCTGCGAAGGATGGGCGACGGGCGCCAGCCTCCACCAACACGGCGGCCATGTCGTCGCCGCTGCCATGAACGCGGGCAACCTGATCCCAGCGGCAATGGGCCTTCGCTCCCGCTACCCGAGCCAGCCGATCGTTATCGCCGGCGACGATGACCGGCTCACTGACGGCAACCCGGGACGTACAGCGGCGAACGCAGCCGCGGCGGCAGTGGGCGGCCAAGTGGCTTTCCCGGAGTGGCCAGAAGACGCGCCCGATGACCTCACCGACTTCAACGACCTCGCAAACTGGAAGCTCGCCAATGGCTAAACCTGATACCAATGTGATCAACCTTCGGCCAGAAGCAGCGACCATCACGCCCGATCGTCCCTGCTGGGCCGTGTACGAGCACTGGGTGACCAATGAGAGAGGCCGCAAGCTACGCCCAGGCGTTTACTGGCACAGCTTTAAACGCTCCTCGACCGATCAGGACGACGCTGAAAGCGATGTCGGCGATCGACCTATCACAGATGAATGGATCTCCAGTCCTGTCACGGTATTGGCTCGCACCACCAACAGTGACGACGGCAGCGAGGGGCGGCTGCTCCGCCTGGTGACCGAGGGCGGGATCAAGGAATGGATCATTGCCATGGAAGTGTTCGGCGGCAGCGGAGAGGACGCCAGGCGCGCGTTGTTCGGCATGGGCGTCATCATTGCGCTCAAGAAGCGCGGCACGTTCATGGAGTACCTGCTCGATCAGCATCCTGCAGAAGTATTTGCCACCACAAGCCGGCCGGGCTGGCATGAGTCGGGGGCGTTCGTTCTCCCCGGGCGAACAATCGGCAGTGCCAATGTGCGGTACCAGGCCAGCAACAAGGCTCAGGTGTTATTCAGTCGACGCGGCGAGCTGGCGCTGTGGCAGTCGGAGGTGGCCGCCAAGTGTGCTGGTAACCCGGTACTGACGTTGGCGATCGGCTGCTCATTGGCCGGCCCCCTGCTAAGCCTAGTCGGCGTGCTGGGTGGAGGTGTTCACCTTGTGGGCGACAGCTCGAGCGGCAAGTCGCTGGCGCAACTGATCGGCTCGTCGGTATGGGGCGACCCGGGCGTGTTCGCTGCCAGCTGGGACATGACCAAGGGCGGGCTTGAGATCGAGGCGTCTAGCCGTAACGACACCATCCTGCCGCTGGATGAGATCAAGCGCGCCGATCCCAAGCGGGTACAGGAAATGGCCTACTCCCTCGCCAACGGCCAAGGTAAGGGGACTATGACCCGTGAGCGCGAAGGCCGGGCCAAACTGAGCTGGCGCCTGCTCACGCTTTCCAGTGGCGAGCGCTCGCTTTCCGAACACGCTGCAATATCCGGTAACGCCGCTCACGCTGGCGCCGAACTACGCATGGTCGACGTGAACGCCGGCACCCGCACGCACCGGGCCTTTGATGAATTGCATGGGCTTGAGGGGGCAGACTTCCACCGGCAGCTCACTGTGGCGGTTGGCGCTCACCATGGACAACTTGGGCCTGCGTTCGTCGAGAAGCTGCTCGCCAGCGATGACCGACCAGGACTGCTGAAGGACTTCGCCGGGATTCGCGCCAGCTTTGTAGAAGACAATGCCCAAGCCGGTCGTGTCGCAGACCGGTTCGCTGTGATTGCGCTCGCCGGCGAGATGGCGACCGCTTACGGCCTTCTACCTTGGGAGCCTGGTACAGCCCTTGCCGACTGCCGTTTGTTGTATGGCGAATGGCTCAGCCGGGTTGGCAGCGGCAATGCCGAGGATCGCCAGATCCTAGCCGGCATTCATGACTTCATCGATCGCCACGGCAGCAGTCGCTTTTCCGATATCGACGACCAAGTACCTGACACCAAAGTGTTCAATCGTGCGGGTTACTGGGAGCTGGTTGGCACCAACCGGCTGTACCTCTTCAACAAGCCGGCGCTTATCGATGCCGCTAATGGCTATGGCCTGAATCGCATCATCAAGGCACTGGAGGGAGCCAGCGTTCTCGCCTGCCATAACACCGAACGCAAAACCAAAAACTACCGACTCCCAGGTGGCGGCCAGGCGCGTCTCTACGTGATCGATCCAGAGAGCATCGATCGCGAAGGAGGTGGAGCATGAACGTCCCCCAAGCACCATCCGCCCGGAATGCCCAACTTCACAGGAACCTAGAATCACTGGCAACAGTGGCAACACCGGCAACGGCCTTGTGGGGTGTGGCTTGCAGCCGTTGCCACCCTATAAAAAAAGTGGCAACAACTGGCAACGCACACCTCATTTTCAACTTAAGAGAGCGGCTCAGCCCATCGGCTTGGGTATCACTGTTGCCAGTAAAAATCCGGTGGCAACGATTTGGAAGCATCGGCAACACCTGTAGGCCACGACTTACGGGGCTGTTGCCATTGTTGCCGCTGTTGCCGGTGTTTTTAAGATCACAGGAACATTGGATTAGGAGCAATCAGGGCGAGGTGGCGCAATGAGTCTCCTTTCACCATTGCTTGATCACGTTTTGCCAGCCTTTATCGGTACCGAACCCGAGAAAGCCGGTAAGCCAATGTCACGCACACACCTCGCGCTGGTCACCCCCGCGGAACGCCCTCCTCAGTTCGTCACCGGCCCGCATGCGAACGCCGCCACCGCCACACCCAAGTGGCGACAGACTCGCGACCAATACCTGAACCACCTCATGGTTTGCAGCGCCTGCTATGCGCCTACAGGGCGCCATTGCACGGCTGGCGCCACCCTGCGCGCCAGCTATGACAACGCGTCAATGGAGAGCAACCCATGAGCCCCGTTCGGCCCGAAGCTGCCGCCCACTCTGAGCAACGTCGGCAGGTAAGCGACCTGACACGCGACACGTTTTGCGGATAACGAAAACGTGTCGCGGCATCGAGCAACAAAACCGGGCATCAGCCCATGACCAGCGCCAGCGGCGCACCAGAGGTACACATGACTGAACAGGACAGCAATACGGCGAGCAAACCGCCAACACATGAGGAACGCTTCGCCGAGGCGAGCAAGACAAACAGCTTTGAGTCGTACCCAATGAAACAGGGACCTGATTCTGGATACCTGGCGTGGGATGTCCAGCACGTCCGTGATGGACAGAAGGTGACTATAGACGGTCCTTTCTTCACCGAGGAAGAAGCGCGCGTCTCGGCCGATCTGCTCCGCGGGACGTTCCGTGGCGCCCGGGCCTACAAGGCGATCTATGACCGGATTTGGAATTACGACCCGCAGCGTGAACAGGTGACATTCGACCAGGCGCGGATGTCGCGATTCCTTCTCGCCATCCGCCTAGGCGTGAGCGCCCCCACTAACAGCGCCACGGGCGCGCCGGAGTAAATCATGACGCTTACCACTAGCCACAACTGGGAAACCCGCTTCCAATCCGATGCAACTGTTGAGGTGCTGCAATGAGCGATATCGTTAAACACCCCATGACCCGCATTCTCCTGTCCGGCAGTCTGGCAAAAACCTTTGGCCGCGAATATTTCCGCCTATTGGAGACGGGCACCACTCGCGAGGCGTTCAGCGCTTTGCAGCACACCGTCGAGGGCTTCGCCGACTTCATCCGCGACTCTGCCCGCCGCGGCCTGCGCTTTGCCATTTTCCGCAACCGTGAAAACGTTGGAGAGCGCGAGCTCACCTTGAGCGGGACCGCCGAGATACGAATCGTGCCAGTGATCGCTGGCAGCAAGAGCGGTGGGATATTTCAAACTATTCTCGGCGTGGTGTTGATCGCAGCATCCGTGATCATTACCGCCGTGTCTGGCGGCTCGGCAACGCCATTTACATCCGGAATGATGGCGATAGGTATCGGGATGGCCTTGGGCGGCGTCGTCCAGATGCTCACACCGGTTCCGAAGTCAGGCAGCCAGCAAGAACAAGCGAGCACCGAAAACAAGCCGAGCTATCTGTTCAACGGCGCGTTCAACTCGACCCAGCAAGGCCTTCCTGTGCCTGTGGTTTACGGAAAGATGCTGGTCGGTTCAAGCGTTGTTGCAATCGGCACCTGGGCAGAGGCTTTGCCCGTCTGATTGAGCAGTTAGACGCACCAAGGCCTTACACAGATGTTAGAGACCGACGGTAACGATCGCCGAGGTCGTTCCGTCTGTCTCGCTGCCCGGCGCTGATGTCAACAGAGCCAGTAACACGGCAGCCAGCCGTTCACAACCTGCCTGTAGGCGCGAGTGGGCTTGCTTAGGGCTGGATAGTCCTTTCATACCTTGGCCCGTCACCAGGAACCAGACGCAGTCTAAATTTGTTCATTTGGCCGGAAGTAATTTCCACCTCCGACTCGCCCGGAGGCTCACTGAATGGATTTGGATTGCCTTCTGCTACAAAAATATATTTGCCGGGCGCCAGATAAATTTCCACTTTCTCGCCAGCCTTCAGTGCCGCTATAGGGCTGGTGTTGACCTTAAAAATCATTTGCACACCGCTACCCATAAATCCGTTATCTCGTACAACAGTTACGAGCTCGCTTCGTTGGGTATCCGGCCTTAGGTAGCTCCGGTCGAAAACCCGCTCCTGAGGTGGCAAAGGGGCTGATTGGCTAGGAGCGGGTGTGGTAGCACACCCCGCAAGCAGACAGAATGCGACGGCTAAAAAAACCAGAGACCTCCATTTCATGCTTCAACCTTCCACGTTAGTTATCAAAGGCAGTCGGTATTCACCTAATACCCACAGCTTAGGCTGATTCGGCGCTGATACCACCAGAGCAGCATTAACACTGGTAGCCACTAAGGTAGCCAGTAGCTTTTCGCTGGCGCTGCGCAACCTTAACAATTGCTAACAAAATGGCGGGCGAGGGCTCACCGACGCACATCAAACTGCTATTTCCGTAGCAGTTTCCGACGTTAGGTTTTGTTAGGTTCTGGTGCGCGCTCGATGACAGGTTTTGACAGGTTTTCGCCCTGAAAAAAGGTTAAGTTTTGATAAGTCGCTAGTGCTAACCAAGTCGCCCGGTAACCACTCTGGTACCCACCAGACCGGGCTTTCGAGCCGGATACCAGCTCCAGTGATTAAGCGCGGCGACCACCATCAGTGACCACTTTTCGCTGATCACAAAACCATCAAACCAATTTGGGGAAACACGACCCCATGAATGAGCCGCGTCAAGTGCCTATCGGCGTGTTTTCACGCAGCCGTCACGCATGACGATCACGCACCGTGAACGAAGCGTGAGAGCCGGCAACCTTGTATGGATTGTTATAGTTCGCACCGATAGTTCGCACCCGCCAATGCGAACCAGTGACCACCTTTAGTGACCATTTCGGCGGTCGTGAACGCATTGAATGCGTGTTTGGGAAATCAACCCCATGGAAGGCCTGCGTCAAGTACCGACTGGTATGTTTTTGCGCAGTCTTTCGCGCACGATCTTCACGCACCTGGAGTGCGCGAAACCGCCTCAGCAGTAGGGTGGTCCGGCATTGGGTCGCAGGCTGGTACGCACCATCGGTACGCGCCCGCAAATGCGTCCCGGCAGCAAGTTCGCACCAGTAGTTCGCACGATAAGTTCGCACTTCTGGTTCGCACCTTCCCACGCGATGCTGGCGCGAACCTGGCTGTTACCAGCGCGGTTACCACGAAAAGTTACCAGAACGGTCAGTTGCCAAGCGTCAGGTTTCCACTGTGGTTTCCACGGTATTGCAGTGGTTTCCACTGGCAACTTGATCAGTTTCGGAACAAACCTATGGAGCTGGCGCAGAGAGCTTACAGCCCCTTCACAAACGGCGACGGCCGCGTAGGATCAAGTTGCGCAAATGGGAGGGCGCCCCAATGAAATTGATCATGGACTTCAAGGCTGACTGGCACGACACACTTAAGGAAATCATGAGCAACGAATGGGGGATGGACACGACAGGACTTACTAAAGACGTCCCCGTTCATTACTTCAACGCAGCACAAAGACGCATATCCGCGAGGCCTAGGACGCTACTTGTATCGGATACCTTCCAGTGCCCAGCAGAGCACCAAGCCGGCTGGGATCTAATTCAACAGAAAGTGAAAGATGGACAAGATCTAACCCCATATCTGAGCAAGCTGATTGATAAGCCGGAAGCAACAGATCCGATGCTTAACGATTGGGGGGTCTACCACTTACACCTAGGCACTGAGATACAGAATGGCTTTGCACGTAGGACAGGGCCTCTGCTCTTTGCCAGAGTCACGGATGAGTATTTCTATGCCATAGATGTTTTCAGCCATGGCGCCTGGACAGAGAGCGAAATCGTCGAGACAGTCCATCGCAACTGGCCCAAGTCTGTTGCGCATTGGGTAATGCAAGGTACGCGAGGAAGTCAGCTCACAAACGATCAACGAACTGCGTTACGGAAGAAACACCTCAATGTCTTCTTTCTTACCAAGGATGGCACTACCTACGGCCCCATAGGCGGCGGCATGATGGCGTCGGGACACAATTTTTCCTCAGTCGTCCAAATGGATATCGAGCATGATCGCCTTGAGTGCTTGGAACGTCGGCTGGCTGAAATTACCGACGAGGTGCTGCCAGAGCTCAAAAAAGCTGGTTACACAAACGCGGCGGAAGTGACTGCCAAGCTCGTTCTTACGGAAGGCTTTTACGCTGCCCTCTTCCCTGAATACCGGCTCCTGGTGAGCTTCTATCCCCGCACCGCTTGAACGATTCGTCGACCGGTATCGAGTGTTTGGTTGAGCGCTAACACTTTGACCACACTTTGACGGAATGTAAGACAAGCATGAGACGAAACCCGCACCGTGTAGGCGTCTGAGTCTTATTCCATGCGGGAGCCGTCAAACAAGGGGATTTGGCCGTCTCATACCACAGACAGACCCCAGTCGAATTCTGGACAGGCTCTAGACGGATTGTGACCAACCGCAGCAGCCTGATCGCCCGTAAAGCAGCGGCAGGCCTGCTGTGCAGAGGATCGCACCGCATTCGAGCTCCGCACCCCGTCAAGAATTGCTAGCACCTTGACCAGCCTTGACGAAATTTTTGACAGGGTTAGACGGATTGGCGGACCACGATGCGCCAGCGCCTGGCTGGACGCTTTGATCTTTAAGGGCTGGCGCTTACTTATCGGGTCGACAACAAGTGCGGCCCGTCAAAAATTACCGGGGCGCTCGTCAAGGGACGATTTATCAGCGGTGGCTGGCGCCAGTATGGGGAAGATCCGCAGGCTTGCCAGGGAATCCCCGGGCACCGAAATTACCAGTTCAAGTAGTCTCGACCGATATTGGTAGTTTCGGCCTGGTGCGCGCCGAACTACCGGGATCACGGCAGTTATCAGATAATCGAACTCCAGCTCAACGACCGTTGAACACGGCCACATCTGCGAGGGCTACCCCATGTCCATTATCGACTGCGACTACCTGCCCGCCGACAAGGTGGTGTTCCCGCCCGAGTTGGCGCTGCTGATAATCAGAAAGGCTGAAGCTATGGCGGCAGCGTTTGAGGAGCAGGCGCTCGATCAGCTCACCAAAGACGCGAGGCGCGCGCTATCCCTAGGCACTGAGCCGCGGCGAATCATCAGGGAAATGCGTCTGTAGGCGCCTTACTCGAACTAACGGGATTCCAGCAACTACCCTACCGACTTGGAAGGCCAGGTTCAGCAGGGGCCCTCCAGATCAACCGAACTTCTGTTCGAGGCTTGTCAGCTTGTCACTAAGCAAGTTGGCCTCTTGATCAACAAATGCGTGAAGGTCCGAAAACTTGCTGGCCCAGACAGTGAAGTCATCTGGCGCAAGCACGTCGCTCGCCTTATCTGTAAATACGTACAGCGATACAAGGCGCGATTCCAAAAAACCGCATATGTTTGAAAGCTCCACACCGTTTCGAGCAGCCAGTACATCGATCGCCGCACAGGAATCTTTCAAAGTAGCGATAAGCATCTCGGTAATTTTACGATCGGCCAATACTGCGTTGACGAAGTACTCGTTGTGGTTGTTGTGGAAGCGGAAGAAAAGGTTTGCGCTGGCGATCGCCAAATGGGATTTAAGGCGCTGACTGGCCACCATCGCCTCCCAAATCAGGTTGAGATATTTTCCATGGGTGATCTGGCGCTTCCATATGTCGAATCCGAACACCGCTATCCCGGCAGCAGTAAGGCCGGCCGCGCCCCCGAGAAACGAGCCCACATGGTCCAGGGCCTCAAGTCCATCTTTCCAGCCGCTGCTCAGAAAGATGATCGTCAACTCTAGAACAATGACCACACCTAACAACGCCGCATTGACCATCCCTGACATTTTATCGAGCACGGCGCTAATCCCTGATCAAATCGAAGCGGCCATATTGAGCCAGCCACGTGTCGGTGAACACCCTTTAGGGATCAGTTGCAGCTTTGCGAAAACCGAACCCCATGAATGAGGCAAAACACCCAAAAACAACGCCGAACGCCCTCTTGGGGAAACACCCCATGAACGACCTCGATTGAACAACGCTGCTACGCTTTCATTTTCTCGAATGGAGTCGAAGCGATGCCCCCCCTGAATACTCTCTCCCTGATGTCCTTGAGCGCATGTATCACAACCAGCTAGCCCTCGAGGCGGCTCTGATGGAGCTGACACTGCTCGTCGAGAGCCAGGGTCATGTCGAGGCCGGCGAAAACGTCCGGGGAGCCTTGAACGCGATCGGCGAAAACGCCGGACATATCAATCAGGGGTTGGCCAGACTCAAGGCTCAGGGCGCGACATAAGCCAACAGCAGAACAAGGATTGCGTATGGACGATGAATGCGAAGTGGTGTTTGTTGTCGGCCTGGCAACGATGCTTGGCCGAACTGAAGCGTCGATCAGAGAGGGAATGCGCCGGGGCGTGGACTGGCTGCCCAAGAGTTTCAGGATGGGCACCAGACAATGCTGGCTCAAGGAGGACGTGCGGGAGTTCCTACGCGCATGCCGGGACGGCGAGAACAAGGCGCCGAAGGTCGGTAGACCGCGGCAGACACCGCCAACACTGAGAAATATCAGGAGATGACAGAAAGCATCGATCGTTTCCTGCGCCTCGACGAGGTGCTTCACATCACCGGCTTGGGCCGAAACACGGTTTATCGCCGGATCAGGGAAGGCACCTTCCCAAAACAGGTCAGGATAGGGCCCAACTCAGTAGCCTGGCGTCAGTCAGCAATCGCTAAATGGATGTCCGATTTGAGCCCAGTCGGCGATTGAAGGGCTGAGGATCGGGATGTAGGACAGAAACGAAAAGCCCGGCGCTTTGCCGGGCTCTCAATGGCCAAAGGCCTACATTATTTCAGGCTTTTCGGGGCATACATTGCGCCAATCTGTAACGCCTCGGCTTTGCCGCCAGTGAGCTGCGGCGCTTTTTTCAGAATGTACTCGGGAAATTTCGTGACCAGGTAATCGTATCTGAACCAGCGGCGAAATTCTGCGAGAGCGTCGTTTGGGTAGGCGCTGGCATCTTGCGGATTACTTTTTGATTGAGGATATCTGGCGGGGTAATGATGCTGGCACGAAACTCTGTCCCCAAATATCGAGGAGTAGTTGAATTCTCTCCAGTGCTTTGCCCACATAAGGCCGACGCTGATATCAGGAATCGTTTTATGATTCACCGTGAGATCAGCGTTGATTAAATCAACAATAAGACCCGTTATCTCATTGAAAATTATGAAATAACCAAGTGGAGCGGCGTTATTGAGGATTGAAACTCGCTCGTGGTGGAATTGCCATTTATCACCTGGGCTGTAGTTAAGCGACTCATAGATGAAGCGTCGAAGACCCAGCGCTGCAAAACTCCGGTAGTTATCCGTAGCTTGCTTATTGGGCGATCTAGTTTCGAACGCGTAATACTCGAGAATTGCCATGCAGACGACGTCTGGGTAGGCATAATGCGGGCTGCCGTCTCGGACGGTCTCGATAAAGAGCGAACGATCGGTGTAGCCGCGGCTGAACAAATACTCCCTTATGAACGAGATCCGATCCTTGGACATGACTACATCATCGAAGTGCTCAACCCACTCCTGAGTAATCTCCTGGATAGCGCTTCGTGAAGCCCCAGTTACCAGTGCCAGCCCGCGCTGAGTGAAAAAAGGGATTCCGTTCTCAAGAACGCCCATTTCAATCCCATTTACATCACCTTGCACCTCCACGCCGAGATCAAGCTTGATCTGTTGAGGGGTGGCCTGCAAACCTTTGCTTTTCATAGTCAAGTCCTTGATAAATATGATTAAAATGGCGGCCTGCTAGGGGATTTATTTAGCCTCGGACGTCTACATTTCCCCGCCACGCCAGATAACCCGGCCCTGGCGGCGGCTAAAGCAAATGACTATCTCAGCTATATATAACGCGAGCCAAAATGTAAACGAACAAACTGAGGAGCGCGAAAAATGCGCTATTTAACCGTCAGAAAATTTTCCAGCGACTCGGGATACACCGAGGCCGCGATTCGCTCGAAGATCGCAGACGGCACCTGGAGGAAAGATTACGTTTGGCGGAAGGCCCCAGATGGGCGAGTGCTGATCGATGTCGATGGCTACGAAGCTTGGGTAGAGATGGGCAAACCATCAACGGCTAATCGAGTAGATAAGTCTCGGTCGGGACAGAGCCCCGCGCCACCGATTAGCAAAGGGTCAAAACTCGGAAGTCCAAAGCCACTGGTTTGATACCGTCTGTCCGACTGATATGGCTACGAAAACACTACTGGCGGTGACGCGTAGATGATGGAAAAACGGTGCAAGATTATAAAAAGTGAGTAGATTTGTGAGTAGATTGTATTTACCGCCTACATATTATTCATCTAATACAGTAGGTTATATCACAAGTTCGATTCCGTCTCTGCACCAAATACCGAAAACCCTGAATCGCAAGATTCAGGTTTTTTTTATGCCTGGGATTTGGTGAGGCACTGTTCCAGTCACCATCGAAGCGCCGGACGAAGCATCAATTCCCCACCTCCTATCGCCACGCCAGCAAGCGCCTGAAACGCTTTCCGGAGCTGAGTCCCGAGCTGTGTCAGCATCGTCGATCGGCCCTTCTTTGCGTCTCTCGGGTTTGTCGGAACGCTCCGCATGCCTTAACGGAAATGGATGACATACGCTGATCATCGGATTGGGCAGAATCGGAGGAAGAGCTGCCGCATAACCGGGAGCAGATACACAACAGGGATGTAGACAATGACTGACGCCATTGAACAGGATGTCGAAAACGCTGAGCTTTTTACTGAACAAGAAATCAGAATTTTCAGCTTTAATATTCGGCAGTCAGCATGGCTTCACAAGTTCGCCGAAGAACTGGCCGCCATCGGCGGGCCGCAGGCACCAGGAGCCGAGTCCAAAGCCTCTCTGGCAGCCACAGAATTAAAGTTCTCGTTTTCCAAAGACCAATGCGAACTGCTGGCTGCCTACTCCAATGGCCTTGTTTGCGTGTTGATCTTTGAAGGGCTGCAAAAAATCACCGATGTCGGCCCTCCAAATAAACTACCAGACCTGACATCCCTGGATAATCGATACGACGTCCTTTTCCTGGCCGCCCGTAATCAGATCTTGTTGAAACTCGTGGATAACAGTTCCTTTGCCTATGACATGGATAACGAAGGAAAACTGGTTCGATTGGTGGCCAACTTCAAGGGTGGCGGACTCATCAAAATCAATGCAGAGCTGGAAATCAAAGAACTGAGTTCCCATTCCGGCCTCGCGCTTGGCCCGCATACCGAGGCGCCTTACTGGTGCGCCGTGAACGCGAAAGACGGGCACTCGCCCTCTCCGTCGTCGCTCATACTTTCCGCCCTGTGGAACCCGAGCCTGGAACCTACGCGTGTCATTCCGCTGCCGCCCATACTAGAAAAAATCGGCGTCACCAACTGCCTCGCACTGACCACGGGTAACTTCCAATTCACTCGTAGCGACTCCTTTGTCAGTGGCAAAGGGGAAGATGGCCGCAACGTTTCAATTCTGGAGTTTGACGACAAGGTCGGGCTCGCAGCCCGCTTCAACTCTTATCGCTTTTCGGTCAATGACAACGCCTCGAATTTTGTCAAAACGGCCTACGCCGCCCTTTGCCGGGGGGTAGGCGAAGCAACGCCAGTCGAGTACACGCTGACGCAAGAGTCGGCCATGGTCATCAATAACGTCCGAGCCCTGCACTGTCGCGATGTCATTAAAGACAACAGACGGGTCCTGGTTCGTATTTTCGGGCTTTCAAAATTTTCTTCCCCTATCGTTATTTCAGAGGACCCATTACTGCTGCAGGGCTGATTTTTTAAGTGTTCCGGCTGTTGAACGACCAGTCATGTGATTACTGGCCAATAACTATAAAGAGGGAATGTATGTCTTGGGATTTAATTGGCATGTTGGCGCTCGTCGCTTTTTGCGCCGGTTTTTTTGATGCGATTGCCGGTGGTGGGGGCTTGATCACCTTACCTGCATTGTTTCTGGCCGGTGTAGATCCGATCAGTGCAATTGCAACGAACAAGTTCCAGGCCGCTTCAGCAACTATTTCGGCAACTGTAACCTTTGCTCGCAAAGGAATGATCGAGTGGCGCGAAGGCCGCTTCCTCGTGATCTGCGGATTTATCGGCGGCGCCAGTGGTGCCTTGCTGGTCAGCTCTGTGGATAAGCGATATTTGGAAGTTTGCGTGCCTATTATGCTGATTCTGGTGGCCATCTATTTTGCGCTCTCTCCAAAGCTGGCCAATGAAGATCGACGCAAGAAAATCGGCATTCTGCTTTTTTCGTTTACCGTGGCGCCGATCCTGGGCTTTTACGACGGTATATTTGGCCCCGGGGTGGGCTCTTTCTTCATTGTCGGGTTTGTACTTCTCTGCGGCTTGGGCATGATGCGGGCCATGAGTTTTACTAAACTTGCCAACGCCTCATGCAACCTGGGTTCTCTGTCGGTCTTCATTACCAAAGGTGTGATTATCTGGCCGATTGCCATAGCCATGGCTTTGGCGGCCTTCATCGGCGCTCAATTGGGTGCACGAGCCGCTGTTCGGGTCGGCCCACGGTTGATTAAACCGATGTTGATCGTGGTCTGCTGCGCCTTAGCCATCAAACTGCTGAGCGTAGAAACCAATCCTTTGCGCGTCGCGGTCTTTAAATCTTTGGCTTCGTTATGATCACCGGTGCGGCGCTGAGCGGCGCTTCTTGTCTTCAGTTTTGATCGCAGCCGACCCGCCCTGCGCTTTACTTTTTAGAGACTTTAGAGGGCTATCAACTTGAAGGTCGCGTGCTGTCGAACCCCCGTGTCGGCGGTTCGATTCCGCCCCCGGCACCAAATACCGAAAACCCTGAATCGCAAGATTCAGGGTTTTTTATGCCTGGGATTTAGTCAGCTTCGACTACAGGCCGTTATCTACGACGTCGAACACAGTAATAAACCGCAGCGTGCTGCGGTTTATTACAGGATCAATTGAACGGTGTCGGGCGCGGAGTCTGCGCCGAAGACGGCGGCAATACAGGCAGCTTGAAGCTCGGTTGATCGCCGGTCAGTGTGTCGAGGAAAGCGACGATCTGACTGACTTCATCAGCGCTCAACTTACGCCCCAATTGCAGCCTGGACATCACATCTACTGCGTCCTCCAGTTTCCAGTAGGCACCGTCATGGAAATAGGGATAAGTCAGCGCGACGTTACGCAGTGTTGGCACTTTGAACATCATCCGATCCGTATCCTTGCCCGTCAGGCCAGCGACGCCCTGGGCCGGGTTTTTGGTGGCATACGGTTCGACCATTCCCATTTTCTGGAATGAACTACCACCCACTGCCTGACCATTATGGCAACCGACACAACCGATGCTTTTGAACAGTTGATAGCCTTGCAGGGCTGTCGGGCTGATGGCCTTTTTGTCTCCGAGCAGCCAGCGGTCAAAGGGAGCCCCAGGTGTGACCAGAGTCTCCTCGAACGCAGCGATGGCGTTGGTTACATCCTCGAACTTAATCCCATCATCGCCATATACCTTTTTGAACGACGTTCGGTATTGGGGAATGGAACGCAGCACATCCACGGCCAGATCATGAGTGAACCCCATCTCGCCCGGGTTGGCGATAGGGCCGCCAGCCTGTTCCTGGAGATTGGCCGCGCGACCATCCCAGAACTGCGCAATGCTCATGCTGGAGTTGAGCACCGTTGGGGAGTTGATCGGCCCTTGGTGCCAGTTATGACCGACAGATGTCGGTAAGTTATCGCTGCCGCCCATGCTCAGGTTGTGGCAGGAGTTACAGGAAATGAATCCGGATTTGGATAAACGCGGATCGAAAAACAGCTGTTTACCCAACTCAACCTTGCTTGCATCAGTGATTTTTGCAGGTTGCACCGGCAAGATGGGTTCACTGGAGGCTGCGTCAGCCGGAGCCGTGCCGCCCAGCATTAATCCTAAAATCAGTATCAACGGTCTGTACATGGCGTTCTCTCAACAGGCTTATAGTTTGAATCACCATGTGCCGAACAATGGCCTATTGCTATGACCCAGATCAATCAAGCGAACGCCCCGCCTGCGACCTGCTTTCGCAGGCTATGACCTGATACCGAAAACAACACTCGCCACCAGCAAAGCTATGTAGTAGCGTTGCGCCACTAACTCAACAGACGCCACGGAAAACGGCCGAGTTGATGCAAATGCAATCCCCCCTGCCCCAAAACGCAGTTGGGGTACGCAGCCAAAAAAAGGACAGGCAACGACGCAAGGAATGCTTCCCCTGCAATACCCACCAAAGCGTTACCACTACACATACCCCTAAGTCACAGGACATGGAAAAGTTATGTCAACAATCAATGAGCTAAAAGACAAAGTCGATACTAAAACCTTGAATATGTTCCTGCTGTCGCTAGCGACCGCCGGGATTTATCTTATTTTGTGGATATATAAAAATAACAAAATAATCAGCGAGACCACAAAAACACGACTGGTTGATGATAATTACATTATCTGGCTGGCAGTCTGCGTCGGGCTAAGCGGCGCGTTCACCAACTTAGGGGACGTGCTTTTCGACACGCTGTCCGGGATTTTCACCATTGCCTCTTGTGTGCTGTACATCGTGTGGGCATTCAAGGCCAAAAAGGCACTGTCGGAATATGCACTCAGCGAACATAAAGTCGACTTGAGAATGAACGCCTTTTATACATTCTTGTTCAATCTGTACTACATCAACTATTGCATCAACGATCTACCTGAAGAACAGCGTAAACAGCTGATTCTGAGAGGCCAGGCAGCGCAGGTCTGAAACGACGCAATGGGCGGACAGATTTGATTCACTGCCGCCCATTCGCCTGAACAAGAAATGGGCATGTTAATCCCTGCCAGATGGCGCCTAGTTTTCACCGGCCCAGTGAAAGACCAGATTGCGGGCGGCACTACTTCCTACGTCTGCAGTATCACGCCGCTCCTCACCATTGCGCGTCGCAACCACGGTGTACTTGCCGGGCGGTAGCTGGATATAAACCAGTGGACCAGCCTGACTCAGCGTCAACACGGTCTGGCCTTGGGCTTTCTGAATGACCACGTCAACATCGGGAATGTACTTATTCTCCGGCCCGACAGAAAACGTCATGTGTAGGTTATAGCCAGTGGTTTGCTGGATGGCCTTGGACTCATCCTCGCCGATACCACCAGACAGGTAAGTAATCCCGTTTTGCTCTTGCCGCTGAACTTGCACGCCTGAATTGTCGATCGGCTCAAGACTGGCGGCACTCAGCATGACTGGAAACATCAATGCGCCAATAGCGGCGATGGCCAACATGAATGAAAGGACGGACCTCATAATGGCGACTCCCGGGCTCCATTGAACCCAATCGTTACCCTCTTTAGATTTCCTGATGAATGGCCAAGTTTTAGATTGATTAGTACTTGAGCTCACTGCGAATCGGACTACACGCTGTATTCCTCAAGCGCGGATCACAGTCGGTGAAATCCCGCAAAATAAATCGATTGTCCGTCCGATTTACCAGACCCGCCCGGCATCGTCGGCCAACTCTCCCCTGCAATCCTCTTCTGCCTGTTCATCCAGCCGCGGAAGAATTCAATGCGGCTGTTTTATCAGCCGTTTCCAATTCGAGACGCACTGCGTCTCGAATTGAGCTGACCCCACTACCGCAGGCTGCTGCGAGTCGACAGTGACAAGGCACGCAACTGGTACATGGACGAAGCCGCCAACCAGAACTGGGCAAGTCGCGCCCTGGAACGCCAGGGCAACGAACAACTGTTCGCCAGCAAGTACAAACTGGTGCTGCCAAGCGAGGATGAACTCCGTGCAAAACTGGATCGAGAACGGGCGGCGCTCGAAGAGCGACTGCTCGATCAAGCTACACGATAAACACGGATGGATTGTTCACACGTTGCGCGAAGACTATCGTTGGCAGCTACCCGCAAAAGGTACGAAGCCGATGAATTTACAGGACATGCCTTCACTGGCCCCGACTCAGATTGAGTTGCCGCTGCCCACCTACACTGCTGGCGAACCGTTCAAAGAACCCGCCGCAGACGGCTTCATCCTCGGCGGTTTCACTTGGCGGCACGCCTCTCAGGACACCGAGCGCCCGGTCGTCATCATCAACGCCGCCACCTCCGTCCGCTGTCGCCACTACTCGCGCTTCGCCGATTACCTGTTCGCCAACGGCTTCGACGTCATTACCCATGACTACCGTGGCATTGGCGAGTCGCGACCCGCGTCATTAAGAGATTTCGACGCTTCATGGTCCGACTGGGGCGCGCTGGATTTCGAGGCGATGCTCAAGCGCGCTCAACGTGAGTTCCCCGGCCAGCCCATCGATGTCGTCGGCCACAGCTTCGGAGGCTGTGCGGCAGGCCTGGGAGCCTCTGGGCATCTGATCCGGCATCTGGTGACCGTCGGTGCGCAATTTGCCTACTGGCGCGATTATGCGCCCGTCCATCGCTGGCGGATGTTCGGCAAGTGGCATCTGGTGATGCCCTTGGTGACGAAGCTTTACGGCTACTTCCCCGGAAAACGTCTCGGCTGGCTGGAAGACACGCCCGCCGGCGTGGTCCGCGACTGGAGCACACCCACCGCCCACTACGAAAAGCGTCCCAGCGGTCGCATCATCCATGCACGGCTCGGCCAGCTCCCTTTCGCCAGAGTCACCGCGAAAACCCTGGCCATCAGCATCACCGACGATCCTTACGGCACGATCCCGGCCATCGAACGCCTGCTCGGCTACTTCACCGGCAGCACAAACAGTCACTTGCGAATCGCCCCCGAAGACATCGGCGAAGAAGAAGTCGGACATTTCGCCTTTTTTCGCAGCCCATACCAAGCCACACTATGGCCCATTGCATTGTCCTGGCTGCAAAACGGCGAACTGGCCCCCGATACCCCTGGGCGGCTAGTGCCACGCAGTTGATTGACGTGCCCACTCAACGAAATACGGAACGACGCCCATGGCCTCCGCCAACAAGCAGCAAAAACGCGCCACCCGCGCCAAAGCCAAGGCCAAGCAGAACCGCACCCAACGAGCCGCCGCGCCGGTAGAACTGGACCCGAACGACGATCGCATCGACTTCGAATCGGTGGACCTGACCGAACTGTTCAAAAAGATGATCGACGCCGAAAAAACCAGCCAGCAAGCCATGTGCGTTGCCTTCCTGGAAGACCCGCTACTGGAACTGGTGCTAGAGCAGGAAGGCGAAGAAGGCGCGATGGACTTCATCCTCGCCGCGCTGATCGAGTATCGCCAATGGTCCACCGAGACTGACGAAGCCGGCGCCCTGGCATGGATCGAATCCCCGGCCTTCCAGGCTGACTACGTTGCAGCGTCCGACATCATCGCCGCCCAAACCCAACAGAAACCGAACTGAGTTCCCATGGCATCCCTGAACAAGCAACAGAAACGCGCCAAGCGCGCCAAGATCAAAGCCAAGCAAATCAACATCCACGGCAGAAAACCCGCCGCACTGGACGATGACCTGGGCGAAATCGGTGAGCCGATCCCGGAATACACCTTGGCAATGTTCAGCAAAATGCGCGACGCGGAAGCCACCAGCCGCAACGACATGCTGCTGACCCTGCTGTCAAACCTCGCCGAAATCATCAGCGACCACCCAGAACTGCTGGACATGGAAAACGCCGACAACGAAGCCATGGCCGCCACTCACCTGGCCGCCGACATGCTGATCGACTACCGCATGTGGGCCGACGGCATGGACCGCGACGCCGCCCAGGCCTGGCTAACCGATCCGCAGTTCATCACCGACTTCGGCGATGCGCTGGACAGCTATCGCCAGTCACTGGACGCGCAGGAAGAAAAGGGCGAGTAACCATTCGCCTCAGAAACAAAAACGGCCGCTTGTCATCACTGACAGCGGCCGTTTTGCATCACGGAGTACGAATCAGTTCAGCACCACCGCACCCACCTTCTGCAACTTGCGACGGCGAGCCACAAACAACCCGGCAGCCACCACGCACAGGCTCAGCAAACCGGTCGCGAGGATCTCCACGCGATGGGCATCCTGGAACAGCATGATCGTCAGGGCCGCGACAATGAATACGATCACCGCGTAGGTCAGGCCCGGGAACAGCCACATGCTGAAGGCGATTTTTTCACCGCGAGCCATACGCTGTTTGCGCATACGCAGTTGCGAAATCGCGATCACCAGGTACACCAGCAACGCGATGGCGCCGGAGCTGGCCAGCAGGAAATCGAAAACGGCAGCCGGGGCCACGTAGTTGGCGAACACCGCGAGGAACGCGGCGCCCGTGGACAACATGACGGCCCAGTACGGCGTGCCGCTCTTGTTGGTGCGCTGGGAAACGGCCGGCGCATCGCCGCGCTTGCCCAACGAGAACATCATGCGCGAAGCGGTGTACAGCGCCGAGTTCAGGCAACTGGTCACAGCAACCAGAACCACGATATCGACGATCAGCTTGGCATTCGGAATGCCCATGCGTTCCAGCACGGTCTGATAGGAACCGACAGCGGCCAGTACCGGGTCATTCCAGGGCACCAGCGCCACGACGATGAAGATCGACACGAGGTAGAACAAGCCAATCCGCCAGATGACCGAGTTGGTGGCCTTGGAAATCTGCTGGCCAGGGTTCTTCGATTCCGCGGCCGCGATGGTCACGATCTCGGTGCCCATGAAGGAAAACATGGTAGTCAGAATGGCGCCCAGCACCGCACCCATGCCATTTGGCAGGAAGCCTTGGGTATCGAACAGGTGCGAAACACCACTGACCTGGCTGGTGGGCAGGAAGCCGAAGATCGCCAGAATGCCAAGACCAATAAAACCGATGATCGCCACGACTTTGACCAGGGCGAACCAGAATTCGAATTCACCGTAGTTCTTCACGCTGAACAGGTTGGTCACCGTCAACAGCAAGGTGATGACCAACGTGAAGGCCCAGATCGCCACATTCGGGAACCAGGCATGCAGGATGGTTGCGGCGGCGTTGGCTTCCAGAGGAATCACCAAAACCCAGAACCACCAGTAGAGCCAGCCGATGGTGAAACCGGCCCAGTGACCGATCGCGCGATCGGCGTACGTTGAGAAGGAGCCTGTGTCTGGCGATGCGACGGCCATCTCGCCGAGCATGCGCATTACCAGAACCACCAGAGCACCGGCAGCGGCATAGGCCAACAGCACGGCTGGGCCTGCTGCGGCGATGGCGTGACCCGAGCCGACGAACAGGCCGGCACCGATAACCCCGGCGATCGACAGCATGGTCACATGACGCGGTTTGAGCCCCTGTTCGAGGCCATTGGAGCTTGGGGTACTGCTCATTGAAACTACCTTTGTAAGGAAAAGCGAATGCATCCATCCCGCCTGGCGTTCCTTCTCGTAAAAAGAAACCAACGGGGCGTTCCTTATTCTGCACGCAATAATTGCGCCAAAATGTTACAAGCCCCTCAAACCCGGGGCCTATAGCGCGACCGGTCAGTCATCGCAAGCCATTGAGATTAATGGCAATTCGCCAGAGCGTTACCCTGCGACCCACTTTATGAACGAATCAGCGCACCAGAAACACACCAAAAAAATGCTCAACGCACAATAAAAGTGCGCATCAGGAACGTTTGGCCGGTTAGCGCTTCCAACACCCCGCCAAAGCTGGCAACATCGCGCCATTTTTTACGGGACAGCCGCGCCACGTCTGGTTCAAACGGCTGTTCGGTTGATAGCAGCGCGACAGTCTGCTGTACCGATGCGACAACCTGCCACATGCCACCCGTTTACCGCCCGTAGCGCTGTTGGCTGCCATTCAGACGCTATGCTAGCTTGGCCGCCTCGCCAGGAAGGCCCGCCAATAGCAGGAGCGCAACACACTATGAGGAACGCACATGGCTGAGGCCACGCCCGCGCTTGAAATCCGCAACTTGCATAAACGCTACGGTTCGCTGGAGGTGCTCAAAGGCATCTCGCTGACCGCCCGCGACGGCGATGTGATCTCGATCCTGGGTTCCTCCGGTTCCGGCAAGTCCACGTTCCTTCGTTGCATCAACCTGCTCGAAAACCCGCACCAGGGCCAAATCCTGGTAGCCGGCGAAGAACTCAAGCTGAAAGCCGCCAAGAACGGCGAGCTGGTCGCTGCCGACGGCAAGCAGATCAACCGCCTGCGCAGCGAGATCGGTTTTGTATTTCAAAACTTTAATCTGTGGCCGCACATGAGCGTGCTCGACAACATCATCGAAGCCCCGCGCCGCGTGCTCGGCCAGAGCAAGGCCGAGGCCATCGAAGTCGCCGAAGCCTTGCTGGCCAAGGTCGGCATCGCCGACAAGCGCCACGCCTACCCGGCGCAACTGTCCGGCGGTCAACAACAACGCGCGGCCATCGCCCGCACGCTGGCGATGCAGCCCAAGGTGATCCTGTTCGACGAACCCACCTCCGCCCTTGACCCGGAAATGGTCCAGGAAGTACTTAATGTCATCCGCGCATTGGCCGAAGAAGGCCGCACCATGCTGCTAGTCACCCATGAAATGGGCTTCGCCCGTCAGGTGTCCAGCGAGGTGGTGTTCCTCCACCAGGGCCTGGTAGAAGAGCAAGGATCGCCACAGCAGGTGTTCGAAAACCCGCTTTCGGCGCGCTGCAAACAATTCATGTCCAGCAACCGCTAACGGAGCTACCCGCATGCAGAACTACAAAAAAATCTTCCTGGCTGCTGCCGTCACCCTGGCCTTCAGCGCCGGTGCCGCCGCCGAAACCTTGAAGATGGGCATCGAAGCGGCCTACCCGCCGTTCAACAATAAAGATGCCAGTGGCAATGTCGTCGGCTTCGACAAAGAAATCGGCGATGCCCTGTGCGCCAAGATGAAAGTCGAATGCACCGTGGTCACGTCCGACTGGGACGGCATCATCCCGGCCCTGAACGCCAAGAAGTTCGACTTCCTGATCTCCTCGATGTCGATCACCGACGAGCGCAAGCAAGCGGTGGACTTCACCGACCCGTACTACTCCAACAAACTGCAATTCATCGCACCGAAAAACGTCGATTTCAAAACCGACAAAGAGTCGCTGAAAGGCAAAGTGATCGGCGCACAGCGTGCGACCCTCGCCGGTACCTGGATGGAAGACAACCTGGAAGGCGTTGAAGTCAAACTCTACGACACCCAGGAAAACGCTTATCTGGACCTGACTTCCGGTCGTCTGGACGGCATCCTGGCCGACAAGTACGTCAACTACGAGTGGCTGAAAAGCGACGCCGGCCGGTCCTACGAATTCAAGGGCGACCCGGTGGAAGAAAGCGACAAGATCGGTATCGCTGTACGTAAAGGCGACGCGATCCGCGACAAGCTGAATGGCGCGCTGAAAGAAATCGTCGCTGACGGCACCTACAAGAAGATCAACGACAAGTACTTCCCGTTCAGCATCTATTGATTCTGACCTGCCGGACCGGCGCCGTTTTCTGACGGCGCCAGTCCCCGGCATTGCCTGCCGCGATTTGAAAAGAAATCCATGACTATCGATCTCTACGGATTCGGCCCGGCGCTCGCCGCTGGCGCGCTGATGACTGTGAAACTGGCACTTTCGGCCCTGTGCCTGGGGCTGGTGCTCGGATTGCTCGGCGCCTTGGCCAAGACTTCCCCATACAAGCCGTTGCAATGGCTTGGCGGCACTTATTCGACGCTGGTGCGCGGCATCCCGGAATTGCTCTGGGTGCTGTTGATCTACTTCGGCACGGTCAACCTGATGCGTGCCTTGGGTGAGTTTTTCGGCAAGCCCGACCTCGAACTCAACGCCTTCGCCGCCGGCGTAATTGCGCTGGGCCTGTGCTTTGGCGCCTACGCCACAGAAGTGTTTCGCGGTGCGATCCTCGCCATCCCCAAAGGTCACCGTGAAGCTGGCGTGGCGTTGGGCCTGTCGAAATTCCGCATTTTCACCAAGCTGATCATGCCGCAGATGTGGCGCATCGCCCTGCCCGGCCTGGGCAACCTGTTCATGATTCTGATGAAAGATACCGCGCTGGTGTCGGTCATCGGTCTGGAAGAAATCATGCGCCACGCGCAAATCGGCGTGACCGTGTCCAAGCAGCCGTTCACCTTCTATATGGTGGCCGCGTTCATGTACCTGGGCCTGACGATTCTCGCCATGACCGGCATGTACTTTATGGAACGACGCGCCGCTCGCGGCTTTGCGAGGAGCACCCAATGAACTGGGAAGTCATCATCAAGTGGCTGCCGAAACTGGCCCAGGGCGCGACACTGACCCTGGAACTGGTGGCCATCGCCGTGATCGCGGGTTTGCTGCTGGCGATTCCGCTGGGCATCGCGCGCTCGTCGCGACTCTGGTACGTGCGGGCATTTCCCTACGGCTACATCTTCTTTTTCCGTGGTACACCGTTGCTGGTTCAACTGTTCCTGGTCTACTACGGCCTGGCGCAGTTCGACGCGATTCGTAACAGCTCAATGTGGCCGTACCTGCGCAATCCGTTCTGGTGCGCCACCGCGACCATGACCTTGCACACCGCGGCCTACATCGCCGAGATCCTGCGCGGCGCGATCCAGGCGATTCCGCCGGGCGAGATCGAAGCGGCACGGGCGCTGGGCATGTCCCGGCCCAAGGCGCTGTTCTACATCATCCTGCCCCGTGCCGCGCGCATCGGCCTGCCGGCGTACAGCAACGAAGTGATCCTGATGCTCAAGGCCAGTGCCCTGGCCAGTACCGTGACCCTGCTGGAACTGACCGGCATGGCCCGCACCATCATTGCCCGGACCTACCTGCCGGTGGAGATCTTCTTCGCGGCGGGCATGTTCTATCTGCTGATGGCTTATGTTCTGGTGCGCGGCTTCAAGCTGCTGGAGCGCTGGCTGCGCGTCGATGCCTGCCAAGGACGTTGATTCCTACGTGCTGACGGGTGAGGACCTACTCACCCGTTTCACGGCGCTGGATGCTTTTCTGATTGAGCATCAGGCGCTGTGGAAGCCTCGTCCGTTTACTCATCTGCGGCTTCCTTGGGAAGCGTCCTACCCGGAGTTGTCTCTTTGGCTACGGGGAAGGTCGCTGGAAGATGCGGAAAGCAGTCACAACCAACCTTGTTTGCTGGAGGCGCCGGAGCCTTTTGCTTCATTGACGGCATTGTCCCTTGAGTTGAGCGCGGCAGGTGAATTGCCGGCTCATGCACTCGAAGCGGCCGGGCATCGGCTGAATGTCGATGTGCCGGGGCGCAAGTGGCAACAGATTGAGGCGTTTGCCAGTCGCTTGGGTTTTACCGCTGCTCCGAAGCATTGGCTGGACTGGTGCTCTGGCAAGGGCCACTTGGGGCGACGGCTACTGCAAGCCGGTCAGCAGCTCACTTGCCTTGAACACGATCCAGCGCTGGTCCTTAGCGGCCAGGCGCTCAGCCAACGTCATCAACTGCATGCGCTGCACGTCGAGCAAGATGTACTCGCTGCGGACGCTGCCTCTTTATTGAATACCGATCACACGCCCGTAGCGTTGCATGCTTGCGGTGATTTGCATGTGCGGCTGATTCAGCTCGCGAGCGCGGCGGGCTGCAAACAAATGGCCATCGCGCCTTGCTGCTACAACCGGATCAGTCTGAGCGAATATCAGCCGATTTCCTCGGCTGCCCGGCGCTCTGACCTACAGTTATCCCTCGATGATCTTTCGTTGCCGATGAGTGAAACCGTCACCGCCGGTGCCCGTGTCCGACGCCAGCGCGACACTTCCATGGCCCGGCGCCTGGCCTTCGACCTGCTTCAACGGCAATTGCGCGGCGTTGACGAGTACCTGCCAACACCTTCCCTGCCCAGCGCATGGCTGGACAAATCTTTCGCCGATTACTGCCATCATTTGGCCGCACTCAAAGAGTTATCCACAATCGGCCCGCAGGATTGGTCAGCACTCGAAGCCGCCGGTTGGATGCGACTGGCCAAGGTACGTAACCTGGAGCTGCTACGAGGCCTTTTCCGACGCCCGTTGGAGCTTTGGTTGATCCTCGATCGGGCACTTTTCCTCTCCGAGCAGGGTTACGCCGTTCGCCTCGGAACGTTCTGCGAAACAGCGCTCACACCGCGTAACTTCCTACTGTTGGCAGAACGCTGCTAAACAGCCGCAGCCTGTGGATAACTCTGTTGATGAAATTATCGTGGATCCAATATCCATGCCTGTTTCAGGGCTGAAACTAAACTGTTCACTTTTCGTACACATGAATAAAAAACCGGAAAAACAGGCATTTGCGAGAAAATGAGAATGGATCCACATTTTCGATCTTAATCGCGTGCACCGGACGTCCCGTTGTGCATAAGCATTAAGCCAAAAGAACATAAACGACGTCGCAAACCTCAACTATCTTTGCCATGCGCCAGAATTCTCTGGCGTCAGGACAGCAAGGAGCTGGGAAAAATGAGCACATTGAACAGTGCGCAGGAAGCCGTCGATACCGTCGCCAACGAAGCCATTTACGCTGCGCTGCAGCAAACCTTCGCCGTGGGTGGCGCCATCATCAACAACGCAACGGGCGAAGTGATCGCCGCGCTGCACAACAACGTGTTGATGCCTTTCCCCGGCAGCGCCACCCCTTACTTTTTACCCCATGACCCGACCGCTCACGGTGAGCGACAGTTGGTGGACTGGTACTACGAAAACGTCGCGCCCTTGAACCTGCCACCGCCCGGTCAACTGACCGTCGTCACCACACTGGACCCTTGCGCCATGTGCGCGGGTTCGCTGCTGACCGCAGGATTCAACGTCGCCGTCAGTGCGATCGATGACTACGCGGGCATCAACTACAACAGCCAGTTCACCTTTCCGTCGCTGCCGCCGCAGATCCGTCAGCAGGCGCAGGACACGTGGGGTTATTACGCGATTGCTGCACCTGTCAGCCGCGCCTATCAGGGGTCGACCAGCCCGGTGTTCGGCGGCCAGACCATCGATTCGGCGGCGTACTTTCTTTGCAGTTCGATCTTCTCCGCCAGCGTCAACACCGTGCGCGAGGCCAGCAACAACAGCGGCCTGCCGCCAGATCAACTGCAAAACCCGGCAAACCTCCCGGCCAACAGCAAAGTGCGCCAGGCACTCACTGCGCTCAGTCCATTTGCACTAACCGTACAATCCGCCAACCCACGCGATCCCGGCGCAGAACTCGCTGCACCGCTGCTGAAAACCGCGCAGCAAAGCAATGTATTCAACTCGGTGGCGCTGATCGATCCTTTCGGCAACCTGTTGGTGTGCCTGGGCGGCGTCGAGAACCAGTCGCCAATTCGTACAGCGTTCATGGAAACGACCCGCAACTACGCGGTCATGCGCTGGACCCTGATGAACGACCCCGACCCAGCCGTTCGCGCCGAAGCCGGGCAATACCTGACCCATCCGAAGTACGGCACCTTCGTCTTCCTCTATGCCCCCGACCCCACCACACCGCAAGCCGTGATGACCTTCGGCGCGTACGGTTCGACGATGGAAGGCCCCGTGCCGCAGAGCTATCCGTCCAACCTGCAATACGTGCTGCTGCCGGGCAACACCACCGCCCAAACGTTGTCGACACTGGCCCAGAACCTGCCGCCGTTCTACACCCAAAGCGTGCAAGTGGCGCCCGCGCAGGTGCTCAGTCAGGACCTGATCAACGCGGTTAAAAACGGCGTGTGATGCTTTAAAGCAATCGCGCAGGCCAGCCCCGCAGAAGCGTCCGCGAGGCTGGCCTGATGCCTGCGCAAAAATAGTCTGAATTCAGGGGTTTACAGAACCAATCCAATCGCTATAATCGTCGCCCTAACACGCCGGTATAGCTCAGTTGGTAGAGCAACTGACTTGTAATCAGTAGGTCCCGGGTTCGACTCCTGGTGCCGGCACCATACAAGGTTCCATAGAAAGCTTTCAAAGCCTCTGGAACCCCCGAAAAACCCGCCTTCTGGCGGGTTTTTTCGTTTTAGCGTTCCATCGGTTTCCGTCAGAAACTGGTGGATTCCAACCGTTTTAAGGGTAGAGTTTGGGGTACAGGTCACTTCGATAAAAGGGAGTACCCTTATGTCGCGCACCACAGCTCCGCTCTCCGACGCAGCTTGCCGCCTGGCAAAACCTACAGACCGCGCCTACAAGCTTTTCGACGGCGATGGCCTCTACCTCCTAGTCCAACCCAATGGCCGCAAAGGCTGGCGGCTCCGTTACGTCAAACCTGACGGACGCGAAGGACTGACCTCGTTTGGCAACTACCCCGTCATTGGCCTCGCCGAAGCGCGCCGCAAGCGCTTGGAAGTCAAACGAATGCTGGCGGATGGCGTTGACCCTATAGAGACCAAGCACCAAGCCAAGGCGGAAGCCGTAATCAAAGGCAGAACCTTTGAAAGCGTTGCGCTCGACTGGCATACGGAAATGTCGGCCAAGTGGGCACCAGGCCATTCCAAGACTGTGATGAGTCGCCTCAAAACCCACGTGTTCCCGCTGATCGGCGCCCGCGCCATTGTCGACCTCGACACCCATGACCTCATGCAGCCCTTGGAAGCGATCAAGAAGCGCGGAACGATAGACGTAGCTTTAAGGGTACAAAACTACCTGCAGAGCATCATGCGCGAGGCAAAACGCCTCCGGCTTATTAATGCCAACCCTGCTTACGACCTCGAAGGCTCGATTAAAGCCCCGCGGGTGGTACATCGCCCCGCTCTACCCTTATCGCGACTGCCGGAACTGCAAGAGCGGATCGACACCTATAAAGGCCGGGCACTTACCCGTCTGACGGTGATGCTGTCGCTGCATGTGTTTGTACGATCCAGCGAGCTGCGTTTCGCACGCTGGAGCGAGTTCGACCTCAAGCGCGGCACCTGGGAAATCCCAGACACTCGGCCAGCGCTGGAGGGAGTACCCTTTTCCACAAGGGGTACGAAGATGGCCGGGGACATCCACCTTGTACCCTTATCGCCGCAAGCTGTGGCCTTGCTTGAACAGATCCACGCACTCACCGGTAAATTCGACCTGGTGTTTGCAGGCGATGCCAAACCCTGGAAACCCATGTCCGAAAATACCGTGAACAACGCGCTTCGGACGATGGGATACGACACCAAAACCGATATCTGCGGACATGGGTTTCGTTCGATGGCCTGCAGCGCACTGATCGAATCAGGCTTGTGGTCCGAGACCGCCATTGAAAGGCAGATGAGCCACAAGGAACGCAACAACGTCCGCGCCGCTTACATCCACAAGGCAGAGTTCATCGAAGAGCGCAGGCTGATCATGAACTGGTGGAGCCGGTACCTGGAGGCCAACCATCAGGAGCATGTCACTCCACACGAATTTGCGAACCAGACCGGAGCGAACGTCACTCGCCTAAAAGCAAAACGTGGCGCAACCGAGTAAGCGCTCGGTCTTCATATCTCATTGATCCGCTTGTCCACGCGGGTCCATCCAAACAGGGCTGCAAAGCCGCCCTGCTTGGATGGACCTCACTTAAAATCTAAAGCCCACCAACTGTCTGTGGAAAACCACTGATTTCCACCGGTGGATAATTTCATCCACAGCAGCAGAACTCCCGAAAATTCGAGCCTTGACCCGAATTATCCACAGGCGTAGAAAAGATCGGGCAAAGCGCTGTCGTTGACAGCAACCCAGGTAGCCAGAGCCTTTGAGGCTACGCCACACCGTGGTGGTTCTCCCAAAGTGCGATTAGCGTCCGGCGGCTCGCACGGTCACAGCGATGTGATGGATGCCTACTTCTACCAGAGTGCCCACTGCGGCAACTCATACCCCTTTATAGCTGCCCTGCAGCAACCTATCCGCTTGGCCATTCCCGTGCGCCAATCTGCCGCCCGTCTCTTTCTCCCGGAAAGAGACGGGCGCTCCTACCACTGCTGCAGGCCACATCGTACAAGGCTTTGCGGCATTCCCCCTCGTGACAATCGGCGTGACAAAAACCGAAGTCACCAGCAACAGCGATGTAGATGATGGTGCCGCAGCCCAAGGAATGGACTGCACCCGACTGACAGTCAGGCATGCCCCGGTCATCGCATCACTGCCTTCACCCGACTCAGGATCTCGCGCCACTGGTCTCGTCAGCCAGTGCAACCTCCACCCGCCCACTTCTTCGGAAGTGCTCAGGAGGTCAGATCATGAGATACCCAAGCTCCCGGTCGTAAAGAGCCGTAAGTCCCGCGTTAGTGGACACCCCTCACAGGTCGCAGGGACCTTGATCCCTGATAACACTCAACATTCTTGGCGGGATGACGTGGGGATAACGCTTCAGTCGATGGGCTTCGGGAGGAACAAGGCTATGCCACTTGTTGGAAGAAGGGGTGGACGGAATTTTGGATGGGGTCGACAGCTGAGTTATGCCGGACGGCAGGCGTTAAAGGATATGTTTGGCAACGGGCACTATTCCACGGTCAAAGCCCACGCAGACCGCTGGGTAGCCTTCGCCGAATGGTGCCGGTCCGAACTCGATCCAAGTATCAATGACGCCCGCAAGATCGACCAGCAAACGCTATTCGACTATGCCCAGCACCTGAGCCAACAGGTCGAGCGAAGCGGCCTGAAAATCGCTACCGCACAGAACCGACTTTCCAGCGTGAACCGCACGCTGGAGGCGATTCGTGGTGATCGTTCGGTACGGGTCACCAGCCCCAGCCAAGCCCTCGGCTTGCACAGGTCCACAGTAAGAAGCGAGGCACCCAATGGACAAGATCGCAAGCACCTGAAAACCGTCATCAAAGCGCTCAACGCCCTGCAGCAGCAATGTGTCAGCGCAATCCTGCACCTTGTCCGCGAAACCGGCATGCGCCTGCGCGAAGCCATCCTGGCCGACCTGCCACGTTTGTATCGCGAAGCCGAGCGACTCGGCCGAATCAACATTCAAGACGGCACCAAGGGAGGTCGTTCAGGCGCATACGCACCACGATGGATAACAGCGACAAAGAACGTACGGGACGCACTGCAAGCCGCCCGTAACGCCTCGCCCATTGGCAGCAACAACCTGCTCGCCCAAGACGAAAGCTACAAGACCTTCCTGCAGCAAACCGTGAAACCGGCACGCGAGTTCCTGCACGTATATGGCTTGAAAGGCTTCCACGAATTGCGCGCCGCCTACGCCTGCGAACGTTACAAACAACTTACTGGCCATGCAGCGCCGATCAACGACGGTACCTGCTTTCAGGAAAACCGTGAGCTCGACCAAACAGCACGCCAGCAGATCAGCCTAGAGATGGGCCATAACCGCACTGACGTGATCGCAGCCTACATAGGAGGACGGAGATGACTAAGTCCTTCGACATGAGGCTTTTCCTTGATGCCGTACTCACCGGTTCCCATGCCACGCGGCAGCGCCACATTAGGCAGGCCCAAACAATACAAAAGGCCATTCGGAAACGCTTCGGCCGAGACAATCCGTGGAGTTGGCAGCTTAAACATTTCCGGTGGTTTGAGGAGCAACACCTGAAGTCCCGCAGCCCGGCGACGAGGTATTACTACCAGCTAACCGAGTGGTTGATTATAAAGCGGCTTGGTAAACCTGGGCTTGCACAAGAAAGAAGCAAGAAAAACTGAGACCGCCCTGCCGGGTGATTGCAAACGGCGGCGAAATGGACCTGATCGCCTTCACAGCGCTAGGCGACACATTGTGTGGCTCGCATCAGGAAGATGTATAGAGCAGCCCAGCCACCAAGACTTCCACGCTAGTGTGATTGGCTATTTCAAAGCGGACCCGCCTCTATAGAGCGCCTACTGAGCAAAAAGTGTTGACAGCACGAGCCAACGGGGAGATATTGCTCTCGCCATCTAATCAGTACGTCTTGTACAGAGAAAAAATGAGGCGCGGCAGGTTGCACCCTGCCGCTATTGCAATAACTGACTCGTTAGGAGAGCTAGAGCTATGAAACTGTACCAAATTACCTATGACCTGCGTAAGAAACGTGATTACCAATCCCTGTATGAGCGCATTAAAGCCTACGGCACTTGGTGCCGGCCGCTGGAGTCTACCTGGATTATTGCCACGACCCAGACAGCGGCTCAGGTGCGAGATAACCTCAAAGCAGTAATGGATGCTGATGACGGGTTGCTTGTAACTCGTCTTAAGGGCGACGCTGCATGGTATAGGCTGGCAGCCGAGCAAGCCAAATGGTTGCAGAACCAGTACCAACGCTGCGAAGTCTGACCACACTTGTCGCGCCAAGGATGGCGCTTTTCCCCTGAGCTATTTATGCCAACCCAGTTATTCAAGTTGAGCGAACTGGCTGATGTCCGCTCCGGATACACCTTCCGCGGCGCGCTGGAGCATGACCCGTCTGGCGATGTTCGAGTACTGCAGATCAAGGATCTGCGCCAAAACGCAGTGATTGAACCCGATACGCTAATTGCCGTTACCTGGGACATTCGTACCGCTCCGCCTCTGCTTCAGCCTGGCGACATCACCGTGATCGCCCGTGGTGATAGCAACAAGGCCGTACTGTACGCAGGCGAGCAGGCAGTTGTAGCGACCAGCCAGTTTTTTATTGTTACAGCGAAACAGTCACAGGTGCTGCCGGCATTCCTGTGCTGGTTAATCAACTTGCCACAAAGCCAACGCAGCCTTGAGCGAAGCGGCAGTGCGATTCAAGCCATCGGCAAAGCGTCCTTGATGGACATGCAGATCCCCCTCCCACCGCTCGCGATCCAGCAGAAACTGATTGCCCTGCAAGCGGTGTGGGATGAAGAGGATGAACTGATCGCGCGCCTGCAAACCAACAGAGAGCACATGCTGCAAGGCATTTACCAGCAACTTATAAAGGCTTGATCCATGAACGACAAAGTAAACCAGGACGATATTAACAAGGCGCTGTGGGCAGCCTGCGACACCTTCCGCGGCACCATCAGTGCGGACACCTACAAAGACTTCATCCTCACCATGCTGTTCCTCAAGTACATCAGCGATGTCTGGCAGGATCACTACGACAACTATAAAAAGGAATACGGTGACGAGCCGGAGCTGATCGAGGAAATGCTCAAGAACGAGCGATTCGTGTTGTCAAGTGACGCCAGCTTCTATGCCCTCTACGAGCGTCGCCATGAGCCAGGAAACGGTGAGCGAATTGACCAGGCGCTGCACGCTATTGAGGAAGCTAACGGCACCAAACTCAAGGATGCCGGCAAGAGCGTGTTCCAGGACATCTCCTTCAACACAGACAAGCTCGGTGAAGAAAAACAGAAGAACTCTATCCTGCGCCACCTCCTAGAAAACTTCGCGGGGGCCGAACTCAACCTTAAACCGTCCCGTGTCGGCAGTTTGGATGTGATCGGTAATGCCTATGAGTACCTGATCAAGAACTTCGCCGCCAGCGGTGGGCAGAAGGCCGGTGAGTTCTACACGCCGCCGGAAGTCTCTGAGCTAGTCGCCGAACTGCTAGACCCGCAACCGGGCGATACCATCTGCGACCCGGCCTGCGGCTCAGCGTCACTTCTAATGAAGTGCGGACGCAAGGTGCGCGAACACCACAACAGTAAGCAATACGCCCTCTATGGCCAGGAAGCTATAGGCTCCACCTGGTCGCTGGCCAAGATGAATATGTTTCTGCACGGAGAAGACAACCACAAGATTGAGTGGGGGGACACCCTGCGAAACCCCAAACTTCTCGACCAGAATGGTCAGTTGCTAAAGTTCGATATTGTAACCGCCAACCCACCGTTTTCGCTGGACAAGTGGGGTCATGAAGAGGCCGAGCACGATCAATTTGGTCGCTTCAAACGCGGCATCCCGCCAAAAACCAAGGCCGACTTCGCCTTTATTCTGCACATGATCGAAACCCTGAAAGCCAAGACTGGGCGAATGGCAGTAATCGTGCCCCATGGCGTACTGTTTCGTGGCTCCAGCGAAGGCAAGATTCGTCAGCAACTGATTGAAGAAAATCTGCTAGATGCCGTCATCGGTCTGCCGGAAAAACTCTTCTACGGCACAGGTATCCCCGCCTCAATCCTGATTTTCAGTAAGGCCAAAGCTGACGAAAACGTTCTGTTTATCGACGCCAGCCGCGACTTTAAGGCCGGCAAAAACCAGAATATTCTGGGTGATGAGCAGATCAAGAATATTCTGATCACTTACCGCCATCGCATTGGTTCGGACAAATTCAGTCATCGCGCCAGCCTGCAGGAAATCCGTGATAACGACTACAACCTTAATATTCCGCGCTATGTAGATACCTTCGAGAAAGAGGGAGAGATCGATCTGCTAGCAGTGCGTAACGAGCGCGAACAGCTCAAGGCACAACTCGTCAAACTGGAAGTGCAGATGGATGAGTACTTGAAGGAACTTGGTTATGGTTTTTAACGAGTGGCCACGCAGCAGCCTAGATGCTATTTCAAAAGTCATTGACTGCAAACACAGGACTCCTATTTATGTTGACTCCGGCATTCCCGTGGTATCCCCTGGGACATTAAAATGGGGGCAGCTAGATTTGGCATCGCCAAGCAAGCGAGTAACAGAAGAGGACTATCAATCACTGATGGATCACTGTGTAGTCGATATTGGCGATCTAGTAATTAGCCGCAACCAGTCCATTGGCGTGGCAAGTTATGTCGACACGACAGAACCGTTTATTCTTGGTCAAGATACAGTTTTGATCAAGCCAAACTCTGAAAAAGTTAATAAAAAATTCCTATATTTCAAGTTTCAATCAGAGCGTGTTCAGCTAGACATTCTAAGGCTGGCTGGCGGCTCGACTTTTTCACGTATCAACTTGTCAGAACTACGCAAGTTACGTTTTAGCATCCCACCGATTCAAGAACAGACAAAAATTGCAAAAATTCTGTCCGCATGGGATCAAGCCATCACCACCGCCGAATATCTTGTAGAGAATAGCAGGCTCCAGAAGAAAGCGTTGACGCAGCAATTACTGACGGGTAAAAAACGCCTGCGTGGTTTTCAAGAAGACTGGCGACAAATCCGCCTCGAAAAGCTCTTCCGTAGAGTCACAACAAAAAACACTGAAGCAAATACCAATGTGATGACTATTTCAGCTCAACAGGGCTTAATCCGCCAAGAAGATTTTTTCAGCAAAACCGTCGCCTCAGAAATTCTAGACAACTATTTTCTACTCAAGAAGGGACAGTTTGCCTACAACAAAAGCTATTCCAATGGTTATCCTATGGGAGCTATAAAGCGCCTGAACAAATACGATAAAGGCGTGGTCACTACACTTTATATTTGCTTTGAGACCGTCAACGAAAACACCTGCACTCCAGAGTTTTTTGAGCACTATTTTGAGTCTGGCTTGTTGAACAAAGGCTTGAGCAAAATCGCTAACGAAGGCGGTCGCGCGCATGGCTTGCTTAATGTCAAACCAAGCGACTTCTTTGGCCTACAGGTGTTTGTCCCCGAAGGTATAGAGCAAAATGCAATTGCTGCTGTGCTCACCACCGCTGATCAGGAAATCCAACGACTTCAAGCCAAACTTTCCTGCCTGAAGCAAGAGAAAAAAGCATTGATGCAGCAATTGCTAACAGGCAAACGCCGAGTAGTGGCAGATGAACAGGAAGTAGCTTGATGGCTAAAAAACACGTCCCCTTTGTGATTGCCTACGATTTCGACGGCACCCTGTCTCCCGGTAATATGCAGGAGTACAACTTTGTACCGGCATTGGGCATCAAGCCGGCTGAATTCTGGCGCGCAGTCAAGGCTATGTCTCAGGAGCAGCAGGCGGACGAGATTTTGGCTTATATGCGGCTGATGATCGAGAAAGCGCAGGCCGCCCGGGTGCCGGTGCACAAAAAGGACTTTGCCGATTTTGGGGCGCATATTCAACTATTTCCAGGCGTGCAAGACTGGTTCAAACGTATCACTGAATATGGCCGCGCCAAGGGCGTAAAGGTCGAACACTTCATCATCTCGTCGGGGCTGCGCGAGATGATTGAGGGGACCCCGATCAACAAGCATTTCACACGCGTCTATGCCTCAGGCTTTATGTACGACCATAACGACGTCGCGCACTGGCCAGCCTTAGCGGTGAACTACACCACCAAAACCCAGTATCTGTTCCGCATAAACAAGGGCAGCCTGGATGTGCACGATAACTCGGTAATCAACAAGTTCGTAGAGCCAGCCGAGCGGCCTGTGCCGTTCAGCAATATGGTGTTTATCGGCGATGGTGAGACCGATATTCCCTCCATGCGCCTGGTCAAGAATCAGGGCGGCCATTCGATTGCCGTGTACGGCAAGGGCAAACGCGGTGCCCGCGAAAAAGCACTCAAGCTGGTCAAGGAAGGGCGTACCAACCTGGCGACCACTGCCGATTACACCGATGGTTCAGCCATTGATCGCGCCGTGAAGGCGATGATCGACAAGGTGGTATCGGATCGCACAATCGCAGAAGCGAATGGCTGACACCACAGGTAGCGACCTACAGAGATGATGGTTTGAGGCAGTTCACCCAGCGCGGAATGGATGCTCGACCATAGTGGGTCATTGACCAACATAGCAGTTAAATTCATGAGCTGATTGGTTCCAGCAACAGCTGGCGGGCGGCTTGGAGAACTACAGCGGATGATACCAACACCTAAATTCCAGGAAGAATACAGTGCGAAACTTCCAGCTTTGGCTCTTCTGTGCAACCTCGGCTGGCAGTTCCTCTCGCCCGCGCAGGCACTGACAGCAAGGAGCGGCAAGAGCGACGAGGTAGTTTTGCGTGATGTACTGCGCGAGCAACTGAGCAAGCGACGTTTCTTGTTTAGCGGGAGTGAATATCCGCTATCGGCCAAGGCCATCGACAACCTGATCGGTGAGATGTGCAGCCCAGCGCTCAACGAAGGGCTACAGGCCGCCAACGAGCGGCTGTACAACCATTTGCTGTATGGCATCTCGGTGACGGAGTTCGTGGATGGTAAAAAAGCTAACCCGACCGTGGCGTTGATCGACTGGAACAATCTTACAAATAACAGCTTCATCTTTACCGAAGAGTTTCGCGTGCTGCGCAGCAGTGGTGTGGAATCGCGGAGGCCGGATATTGTTTGCTTCGTCAACGGTATTCCGCTGGCAGTGATCGAGGCCAAGCGCCCCGATAGCAATGCACAGAAAGGCCCGACCATCGACGAAGGCGTTTCGCAGAGTTTGCGCAACCAGCGTCACGACGAAATCCCAAGGCTATTCGCTTACAGCCAATTGTTGCTGTCGATCAATGGCAGCGACGGGCGCTACGCCACATGCGGCACGCCTGCGAAATTCTGGGCGGCTTGGCGTGAGGAAGATATCGCCACCGCAGAGTTGTATGCGCTGAAGAACCGCAAACTGAGTGCCGCGGAGAAGGCCTCTATTTTTAGCCACCGCCCTCCCCGTGATCGGGACTGGTATGACACCCTGATCGCTGGCGGCGAGCTAGCGCTAACCGGCCAGGATCAGTTGCTTATCAGCCTGCTCTCTCCTGCCCGGCTGCTGGAGATTACTCGCTACTTCACCCTGTTCGATAAGAAGGCTGGCAAGATTGTTGCTCGCTATCAGCAGGTATTTGGCATCAAACGGCTGATCGAGCGGATTACCCACAAGCGCAAGGACGGTGGCCGCGAGGGCGGGGTGATCTGGCATACAACAGGCTCGGGCAAGTCATTCACCATGGTTTTTCTGAGCAAGGCGCTGATCCTGCATGACTCGCTCAAACAGTGTCGCATCGTGGTGGTCACCGACCGGGTCGATCTGGAAAACCAGCTGAGCAAGACTTTCGCCTCGGGCGGCGAACTGGCAGGCAAGAAGGATCGCGGGGCCGCGATGGCCACTTCCGGGACGCGCTTGGCCGAGCAGATCGGCAAGGGTAATGAGCGCATCATTTTCTCCCTAATCCAGAAGTTCAACAGCGCCACCAAGCTGCCGCAATGCGTGAACACTAGTGCTGACATCATCGTGCTGATCGATGAAGGTCACCGCAGCCAAGGCGGTGAAAACCATATCCGCATGAAACAGGCGCTGCCCAATGCGGCTTTTGTGGCGTTTACCGGCACGCCCCTGCTCAAAGACGACAAGACCACAAATAAGTTTGGTCCCATCGTGCATGCCTACACCATGCACCGAGCCGTGGAGGATCAAGCGGTGACGCCGTTGCTCTATGAAGAGCGCATCCCCGATCTGGATGTGAACGCGCGCGCTATCGATAGCTGGTTCGAGCGCATCACTGAAGGGCTGAGCGAGCAGCAGAAGGCCGATCTAAAGCGCAAGTTCGCCAAGAAAGGACAGATCTACAGCGCAGATGATCGAATTCGCTTGATTGCACTTGATATCGCCAACCACTTCGTGAAAAACATTGATGAAGGCCTCAAAGGGCAGTTGGCCTGTGACAGTAAGGCGTCGGCGATCAAGTACAAGCAATACCTGGACGAAGCGGGTCTTTTCGAAAGCGCTGTGGTGATGAGCCCACCGGATAGCCGCGAAGGCAACACCGAAGTGGATGAAGCTGCTTCACCGGAGGTAACTCAATGGTGGAAGAACAACGTTGGGAGCGCGGATGAGCAGGTCTACACCAAGAAGTCGATTGAGCGTTTCGATAAGGATGATTCGCTCAAGCTTTTGATCGTAGTGGACAAGCTGCTGACGGGCTTCGATGAGCCGAAGAATACCGTGCTATACATCGATAAGCCGCTCAAGGAGCACAACCTGATTCAGGCCATTGCACGGGTCAACCGATTGCATCCCCTGAAGAAGTTCGGCCTGCTGATTGACTATCGCGGCATTCTTTCCGAGTTGGATACCACGATTCAGAAATATCAGGATTTGGCTTCACGCACTCAGGGTGGCTATGACATAAATGACATCGCCGGCCTCTACAGCCAGATGAGCAGCGAGTACAAACGGCTACCTCAACTGCACGAAATACTCTGGGCGATTTTTGCCGATGTGAAAAACAAAGGCGATATCGAACAGTTACGCCAGGTACTGGTACCCAAGATGCAGGAGCGCGACGGTGAGTTTGTGGATGTAAATCTCAAAGTGCGCGAGGACTTCTATGAGGCGCTAACCGAGTTCGCCAGTTGCCTGAAGGTTGCATTGCAATCAGCCTCTTTCTTCGAGGACACCAGCTTTAGTGACGCTGACCGCGCTCACTACAAGGAAACGCTCAAGCAGTTCTCCAGCCTACGCCAACTGGCCAAACAGGATGCCGGTGAGACGGTGAACTATGACCAGTACGCCGAACAGGTGCGCAAGTTGCTGGATAAGCATGTAGTCGGCGTGGAGGTTAGAGATCCAGGTGGTGTTTATGAAGTTGGCAAGATGGGGCAGCAAAAGCCTGAGCAGTGGAGTGAGGACAGGGTGCGCAACGAAACCGACATCATCAAGACCCGCGTGAGCAAGATGATTGAGCAGGAGCTACGTGACGACCCCTATGCCCAAGAAGCATTTTCTAAGCTGCTGCGCCAAGCCATTGAAGATGCCGCAAAGCTGTTCGATCATCCGCTCAAGCAGTACCTGCTATTCCACGAATTTGAGCAGCAGGTGCAGGCGCGCAAGCTAGATGAACTGCCGGACGTATTGGCGGGTAACCGCCATGCCCAGGCTTACTTTGGTGTTTTCAAGAAAAGCCTTCCGGAAGCCCTGATCTCAGCCGATGAACAGGTACAGGGGCACTGGGTGAAGCTGGCTTTTAGCCTGGATGAAATGGTCATGACCTCTGTGGCCGAACATTCTATCAACCCACAGAACATTGAAAGCGATATCCGCAAGAAGTTGTTACCGCTGCTCTTCAAGGAGTGCAAGGCGGTGGGGGCCGGCATGGATCAGGCGAAGGCCATGGTTGAGTGGGTGGTGCAAATTACGCGGGTGGGCTTGTCCGGTCTATGAGCGCTCCCATCGTCACGAATGCGCCGTCTAGTCCACCAGGGCAAAGCCGGCTGAGCTTTTACTACGCCGATGAGTTGATACAGGTTGAGCGGGCCCCACGGGGGCGCGAGGTTTCGCGCATTCTGATCAAGGTCGATCCAGATTGCCGCGTGCGGGTCAGTGCACCGGCCGGCGCTAGTGATGAACAGGTATTGGGTGCACTGAAGCGGCGCGGCCGTTGGATTTATCAACAGCTTCGTGAGTTCCGCGCTCAGCTCACGCATGTCCGCCCGCGGCAATACATCAGCGGAGAAAGCCACTACTATTTGGGCAAGCAATATGTGCTTAAGGTCGTGGAGGCTCCTGATGAGCTGCAACAGGTGCGTCTATTGCGTGGCAAGCTGGAGGTGTCTGTCCGGATGAAGTCGGCTGGAAAGGTACGCGAGCTACTGCACGCTTGGTACAAGACCCGCGCCCGAGAGGTTTTTGATCGACGTCTGGAGGCAGCCTTGCAGCAAGCCCTTTGGGTTTCTGGCAAGCCGCCACTGCGCATCCTCAGCATGCAAACGCAGTGGGGCAGTTGCTCCCCCGCCGGGCGCATCACTCTCAATCCCCACCTGGTTAAGGCGGCTCGTGAGTGCATTGACTATGTAATCCTGCATGAGCTTTGCCATATCGCGGAGCATAACCACAGCGAACGCTTTTACCGGCTAATGCAGCAAGTGATGCCACAGTGGGAAAGTGTGAAAAAGCGGCTAGACGGTATGGCGGCTTCCCTACTCAACGGCGGTTGATTTTGATTATACATCTGGATGCCGACTCTAGAATTACTACTGACCAAAAGCAGCCTCCTAGTTAGTCGGCACTATTGATCCGATTTTTTGCCGAAAGATCAACTTTCTTGATAGAGACCATCGCTGATGGGACACGACTTTAAAGTATGGAAAAGTGTGAGCTACACGTTCACTTAAATGGCCTCGTCAGTACGCGCCTAGTTATTGATTTACTTCAGCAGCAGGGAGCAGAAATTCCTGATAATTTCGATTTAGAAAGAGACCTCACCAGGTTTACACCTTCCCCTGACCTTCAGACATATCTAAAGCCTTGGCAAGTTTTAAGGCTTATTCCTCAAGGTCGCACAGCTCTCAATTTAATGGTTTTTAGTGCATTCGAAAACCTAGCAGCTCAGAATGTAAAGTTTGTCGAGTTACGGAGTAGCGTAATTTATCTTGCACTCCTTAATAACGTCACAGTACCCGAGGCGCTCTTGTGGTTGACCGAAGAGATTTACAGCGCCTCATTAAAATACGGCATTAGGGGCGGGCTGATATTAACGGTTTCACGCGGGGATTACGCTGCGGAACATCTACGCACCCTCTTAGCCGCTTATGCATCCATTGGTAAGCCCGGAATAATAGTGGGGCTAGATTTAGCTGGCAACGAAGATACCGTATCTCCAACAGAGCTCCCTCAGTTATATCGGAAAGCAAAATCTGATTTAGGATTAAAAGTCACTATACACGCAGGGGAAACAGGCAACCCCCAAAATATTATAGAAGCTATAGCCGAGTTTGATGCTGACAGAATTGGGCACGGTACAGCCGCATTCAAATCAACTAAAATTATGGAATTGATGCAAAAACGCGACATATGTGTAGAGGTATGCCCTATTAGCAACCGCCTAACAGGTGCTGTAAAATCAAGCGAGTCCCATCCTGTATGCGAGTTCATTAAATTCGGTGTACCGTTCGTTATTTGCTCGGACAATCCGGCGATTCACGGTGCGAGCATTAGCGATGACTATAATGAGTTCTATAAAGAAACAGAAAATAGTGCCATCCTCGAGAACATGCTGACTTTACAAAGAAAATATAGCTTCATGGAAGATAAAAATGAAAATTAGATTTGTTTCAAAAAACAACTTTAAAGTCCAAGAAGTCCAACAAATACTTCAGGATGCTGGGGTAGAGGTCGTTGCAGCCCGATACTCAATTGATGAAATCCAAACTGAGAATGTTGATAGTTTGGTCAGAGATAAATTACTGAAGGCTTTCAAGATAATAGGACGCCCTGTTTTCGTCGAGCATACTGGTCTCTATATTGACAGCCTCAATGGCTTCCCAGGTGGATTAACACAGATTTTTTGGGACAAGCTTCAAGCTGACAAATTCTCGACCCTGTTTGGATCCGGGGAAAATACTAACTTGGTCGCAAAAACGATAATTGGATATTGCGACTCTATGAAAATCCATCTTTTTGAAGGTGCAATAAAAGGTACCATATCTGCTGAACCCCGAGGAAACAGGGACTTTCAGTGGGATTGCGTTTTTATCCCCGAAGGCTTTACTGAAACTTTCGCGGAAATGGGGGATAGAAAAAACGACATATCGATGAGGCGTATTGCATTCGATAAGTTTAAACAGTTTCTTAAAGATGGAAATACTTGATGGAACAGTTACTATCATCTTTTAAGCAAGGCAACGTTATACTTTTCGTTGGTGCTGGAGTATCCACCAATCTGGGGCTTCCATCTTGGGGCGAACTGATCGACAAAATCGCTCAAGAACTAGGGTATGACCCTGAGATTTACAAGACATTTGGCGATCATTACGCCCTTGCCGAATATTATAGGATCAAAAAAGGTAGTATCGGTCCCCTCCGAAGCTGGATGGACCGAAGCTGGCATGCTCCGACTATCAATATTGAATCGTCGAAAATTCATGAACTGATTGCAAAAGCCAACTTTCCAATAATTTACACTACAAATTATGATCGATGGCTCGAAAACACATTCGATCACTTCCAAAAGCCATACACCAAAATAGCATCAGTATCTGACGTAACTAAGATAAGACCTGGAAGTACTCAAATAATTAAGTTTCACGGAGACTTCGATGATGACACCTCGATAGTACTTGATGAAACTAGTTATTTTGAAAGATTAGAATTCGAAACACCTCTAGATATTAAATTGCGATCAGACGTGCTTGGCAAATCAGTACTATTCATTGGTTACCGACTTGCCGATATAAATTTAAGGTTTCTATTCTACAAGCTATCCAAAATCTGGAAGGCCAACTGCAATAGTGAGGCACAGCCTCGGTCATACATATTTTCACCTAGACCAAACCCTGTCCAAGAAGCCATTCTTAACCAATGGGGAATTAACATGCTGTCCTCTCAGGTAGACTCCCAAGGAGATGCTCTCGCTGAATTTTTAGAGAATTTTGTATAACTCAAATGCACTTTCACCCGGCTAAACCGAAGAAATTTACGACTTCGGCCTGATTCTAAAGAAGGCTCTCAGCAGGCCGAAAGTTCAAAGCAGACTCTGAAATTTATTAACCACATCGTTGCACTTGCTATGGGAATAATCCCTGGCAGAAAAAACTGCAAAATCTTAGGGTAGCTTTAGGGGTATAGCGGATTAATCGTAGCTGTTATCTCATTGTATTCAATGAAAAAAGTCCGTTTTTTCGACTCCTGGTGCCGCACCACATTAGGCTCCATTGCATTCTACTGAATGCTCTGGAAGCCCCGAAAACCCGCCCTTTGGCGGGTTTTTTCGTTCCAGGACCCTCTGTCGGGATCCAACAAAATCCCCCTTCCCCGAGGGTATGTTAGGGGTACTGCGATTTCCCGGTCAGGAGCGCGTACCCCTATGCCACGTCTAGCGATCCCCCTCAGCGACCTGCAATGCCGCACGGCCAAAACCCGCGAACGCGCCTACAAACTGTTCGACGGCGGAGGCATGTACCTTTTCGTCAAACCCAATGGCGTGAAGACCTGGCGCTTGAAGTACACCAAGCCCAGCGGCAAGGAAGGCACGCTCATCATCGGAAACTACCCCATCGTTACCCTTTCCGTCGCACGGCGTAAGCGAGACGAAGCCAAGGCGTTGCTGCTAGACAACCTCGACCCAACGGAAGAAAAAAAGAAGGCCAAGATCGTAGCCCAGCGTGCGGCATTGCTTTTCGAAACCGTTGCTCTGGAGTGGCACGCCGACATGTCCCGTCGCTGGACCGAAGGACACGCAAAAACCGTGATGAGCCGACTGCGTACCCACGTCTTCCCGCTGATCGGCCAACGACCCATCGCTGAACTCGATACCCATCACCTGCTAGAGATCACCCAGCGCATCAAGGAACGCGGCACCATGGATGTGGCGTTAAGGGTACAGAACTACTTATCCACCATCATGCGCGGGGCCAAAAGGGCTCGGCAGATCACCATGAATCCTGCACTGGATCTGGCAGGCTCGATTCACGCGCCGCGCACAGTCCATCGCCCGGCCCTCTCCCTCAACCGCCTACCCGAACTGCTACACCGTATCGACAACTACAACGGCCGCGAGCTGACGCGCCTTGCCGTCCTGTTGACGCTGCACGTATTCGTCCGCTCCAGCGAACTGCGCTTCGCACGATGGAGTGAGTTCGATTTCCAACGTGCCATGTGAGAAATCCCCGACACGCGCGCACCGATTGAAGGGGTACGCAACTCCACACGTGGGACCAAGATGAACGGCGACATTCAAATGGTTCCGCTATCGCCGCAGGTCATCGAAATACTTGAGCGCCTGCGCAGCCTCAGTCGCTTTTCAGAGTTGGTGCTACCGGGCGACCACAAGTACTGGAAGCCCATGTCCGAGAACACGGTGAATACCATGCTCCGCAACGTCGGCTATGACACCAGCAAGGACGTGTGCGGCCACGGCTTCAGGACCATGGCCTGTAGCGCCCTGCTGGAGTCCGGGTTATGGACCGACGCAGCCATCGAAAGACAAATGAGCCACAAGGAACGCAACCGCGTGCGCGCCGCGTATATCCACAAGGCCGAATTCCTCGAACAGCGCAGGCTGATCATGGCGTGGTGGAGCAACTACATCGACGCCAACCGCCATGGGCATATGACGCCCCACGAATTCGCTCACCCGATCGGCGACAACATTACCGCCCTACAAAATAGCCGCGGCGCATCCAAACGTGGGTAAGCCAATAAGATCACCGCAGTCCGCCCTTCCATGCGGGTCCATCCAAGCGGGGCTGCAAAGCCGCCTGCTTGGATGGACCTCATTTAAAAAATCTAAAGCCCACGCGAATTGTCTGTGGAAAACCATAGATTTCCACCGGTGGATAATTTCATCCACAGCCGCAGAACTCCCGAAAATTCGAGCCTTGACCCGAATTATCCACAGGCGTAGAAAAGGTCGGGCAAAGCGCTGTCGTTGACAGCAACCCAGGTAGCCAGAACCTTTAAGGCTACGCCACACCGTGGTGGTTCACCCAAAGTGCGATTAGCGTCCGGCGGCCCGCACGGTCACTCACCGAGTGATGGATGCCTACTTCAGATCATTGCCATTGCGGCAAATACATCCCCCTACCCAGCTGCCCTGCAGCAACCTATCCGCTTGGCCATTTCACTGCGCCAACCTGCGCCCGTCTCTTTCTCCCGGAAAGAGACGGGCGCTCCTACCGCTGCTGCAGCCCAACTCGTACAAGGCTTTGCGGCACTCCCCCTCATGACAATCGGCGTGACAAACACCGAAGTCACCAGCAACAGCGATGCAGATGATGGTGCCGCAGTCCACGGAATGGACTGCACCTGACTGACAGTCAGGCACGCCCCGGTCATCGCATTACTGCCTTCACCCGACTCAGAATCTCGCGGCGCCGGTCTCGTCAGCCAGCGCAGCCTCCACCCGCCCACTTCTTCGGAAGTGTTCAGGAGGCCAGATCATGAGATGCCCAAGCTCCCGGTCGTAAAGAGCCGCCAGTCCCGCGTTAGTGGACAACCCTCACAGGTCGCAGGGGCCTTGATCCCTGATAACACTCAACATTCTTGGCGGGATGACGGGGGGAAAGTTTTAAAAGTTTTGGCTTCGAGAGGAGTTCGATCATGGCACTGGTGGGCAGGCGAGATGGACGCAATTTTGGCTACGGTCGGCAGCTGAGCTATGCCGGGCCGCAAGCGCTGAAAGATCTGTTTGGCGGCGGGCATTACGGGACGGTCAAGGCGCACGGTGATCGGTGGCAGGCGTTTGTACGCTGGTGTCGCTCGGAGGATGGGCCAGGGTTTAATGATGCGCGGCAGATTGATCGGCAGACTTTGCTGGACTATGCAGGAGCTCTACGCCAGCAAGTTGAACAAGGTGAGCTCGCCATTGCCACCGCGCAAAACCGACTTTCCAGCGTCAACCGGGTCATGACTGCTCTTCGCGGTGATCAGTATGTGAAAGTGCCAAGCCCGAGTAAGGCGCTGGGAATGCGGCGCACCAGTGTTCGTCGTTCAGCGCCGCAAGGCCAAGACTACGAACAGGTGAAGCGGATCGTAGAGGTGCTTTGCGAAAACAAGCAGCCGCGCGTCGCGGCCATCGCTAAGTTAGCGCGAGCCGCCGGTATGCGCTTGCGCGAGGCGATCTTGGCCGACCTTCCCCGTCTAAAATGTGAAGCCAAGCAATTCGGCAAGATCAACATTCAGGACGGCACCAAAGGTGGACGTTCAGGCGCCTCGCTGGATTACGGTAGATGTGTTGGCGCTGATTGAAAACTGACCCACCCTGCCGATTGAAAAATGACCCAGGGCAGATTGCCGATTTGCCATCAGCAATTGTGGATTAGCGTAGCAGCCCTGTTCGGCGTCAAAGAGATCGAAAGCCCCACCACACGGATACATGCAGAGGGGCACTTTTCGGTCAGGATCAAAATGGCTCATCGTCCTCGACACCCTCATCGTCCTTGCGCTTTCGTTCACGTAATTTGATCTTTGTCTGCGCAGCCAGGGTGCTGTGTTGCAGACGGTAAGACTCGTTAGCCTGCTACGACTTCCTCGACCAGCCTTGGTCAAACCGATGATCTGGTAGGCACTGCGCCGGTCACCGGATTCCATACCCGGAGAAAGCAGGCGCATTGATCGTCCTCACAGAAATTAATGGGAAGCGTCGACTGACTTAGCTCACGTCAGCCGTCCCACGTCTTGATTCACAGCGATGATAGATCGAGTGATCACAAGACCCTGACGTTTACATAAGGGGGCAGTCACCCAAGACTGCCCCCTATGGTTATTTCGAGGTCTTAGGCAACGCAAAGGCAATCATGAAGTCGCCATGGTCAGGTGCCGCGCGTGAACCATTGGCCGTGACTACCACAAACTGACGTCCATCCTCGGGCGAGGTGAACACCAGAGGTGTAGCGCCAGCGCCCACTGGCAGCGGACTTTTCCAGACAACTTCGCCAGTCAGGCTGTTCAGGGCCCGCAGGTAATAGTCTGAGGTCGCAGAGAAGAAGATCAGTCCCGACCCGGTTGGCACCGAGCCACCCAGGGTAGGCATGCCCAGCTCGATTGGAAGACGCGTGCGGAGCCCCAGCGGGCCGAACTGCTCAGGCGTACCCAGCGAGCGGTGCCAGAGCATCTTTTGCGTTTTCATGTCGATGGCGGCCATCGTGCCGAAGGGCGGGGTGGTGCATGGCACGCCGAGGAACGACTGGACCATACCTCGCTCTGCACCGTAGGGCGTATTGTTCATCGGCACCACACCACCCACGCTGTGTGAGCCTTTGCCACCGGCGGCAGCGCGTGCGATTTGATCTTCGCGGGTCAGCAGCCGGGCCTTCATCATGACGCGCATGTCGTTGACGATCATGAGGTCATGCTGCTTGTCGATGGATTGACCACCCCAGTTGGTGGTGCCGTACCAGGACGGGTTCTGCAAGTACCAATCCATCTGTGGCGGCGTGTAGTCGCCTGCGTAGTAAAGTCCTTTGAACTGAATACGGCAGTTCAATTGATCGATTGGGGTGATGCCCCACATCATGGCTTCGTTCAGGACGGCGTCACGCATTTGCGGCATGCCGACTGAATAGGGCTGGGTTTTGGAAAGGTTTTCGCCTTCGACACCATTGGTGGGTACAGCGCGTTCTTCAACCTTGGTAATGGGTACCCCGGTGCGGCGATCAAGTACATAGATCTCACCGTTTTTACCTGCCTGCACCAGAGCGGGAATCCGCCCACCTTTACCGTCAGGCATGTCATAAAGCACAGGCTTGGACGGCAGGTCGTAATCCCATACATCGTGATGCACGAGCTGAAAGACCCAGCGTTCCTGCCCGGTAGTGGCATCCACTGCGACGACCGAGGTACTGACGCGGTCCGTCGCTGCTGAACGCATGCCGCCGAACAGATCAGGGGTGCCATTGCCTGTCGGCAGGTAGACCATGTTCAGTTCGGCATCGTAGGTCGGTGTTGCCCACATGTTGGGGGTACTGCGTGTATAGCTTTTGCCTTCTGCTGGCGGGTTTGGCTCACCGGGGCGGCCCACGTCCCACGCCCAGGTGAATTTACCCGTCGCCGCGTCGAAGGCTCGAACTACGCCGGAAGGCTCGTCCGTAGACTGGTTATCCATCACCCAGCCGCCGATGATCAGGTTCTTACCAGCCAACAGAGGACCGGAGGTCGGGTTGTAGAAACCTGGAATCACCGCGCCCATACCTGCGGCGAGGAAGACGGTACCGTTTTCCCCGAAGGTCGGTACTGGCAAGCCGGTTTTAGCATCCAGAGCGATCAGCCTCATGTCGCCCGTAGTGACGTAAATACGCTTTTTGCCCGGTGCATCATCAGCCAGTCCAGGAACCTCGTAATAGGCCAGCGAACGGCAGCGCATCCAGTCAGCAGTCGCGGCAGGGTCAACCTTGGGGTTGAAGTGCCAGAGCTGCTCACCTGTATCGCCACGCAAGGCAAACACCTGGTTGGTAGGCGTGCAGGGATAGATTACGTTGCCGATCTGCAGCGGCGTGTTTTGGTTTTCGCGGCCGTTGGCCGTGATGTCACCGGAGCGAAAGGTCCATGCGATCTGCAAATCCTTTACGTTATCCAATGTGATCTGGGCGTCAGGCGTGAAGCCTTCGCCCGAAGGTGTGCGCCCGAAACCGACTGATTGCGCCTTGTCCGCACCAGGGTTGTAGTCCGAGGCCACCTGCGGTGTAGAGGTCGGCTTGACCAGCCAGATTGGATACAGTGCGTTGACGAATGCAGCAATCAGCCCCAGCACGATAACCGTGGCAATTCCGCAGGAGACTGGCCGTACTTTTTGACTGCCTCGCGCCCGCGGCAAAGCGGGCGCGCAGAGGGCAATCAGCAAACCGAAAACGGCGAACATGCCTAGACGTGCAGCGAGCGGCCAGAACTGCAGCCCGGTTTCCCAAAGGGACCAAACCAGAGTTACTGCGAAGAAAGCACCGTAAAGGTAAGCCGCTCGCAGATCCAGACGAAAAAGCATGACAGCAGTAGCGATCAGCGCGATGCCCGCTGGCATGTAATAAAGCGAGCCGCCTAAACCGATGAGTTGTGCTCCGGCGTAACCCAGATAAGCGCCCGAGAGCAAAAGTATTGCGCCGACGACGATCGTATAGACGCGCAGCAACGGCGAGACTCTCAGAGGGCCAGGTTTAAGATCTGATAACAAGTCGGAAATCCTCTTTTATTTGGAATTGCATCCGCCGAAATTCGCCCAGATTCATGGGGTATGTCGCATGTGGATAGGTTTCAAAGCAGGGTGACAATATGTCGCACTATAGTGGAATGCTATCACTTAAGCGGCTAGTGATAGACGATCTGAATGTCTACTCAGAGTAGATCTGAAGGAAACAATTGACCCATTTTCGGATGGTGTTTCTCGACAGCCCGGTACCCTTGGCGATCTGGTGCGGCGACAGCTTGTCGCGAAAGTACATCCTCCGAATTTTCCCCAACATTTCCATGCTGATCACCCTGTGTTCTCCTGCTCGGAAAGTGAGCAGAAGTAGTTGAACACCTGGGTCAGTTTTCGGTCAGCGGCAACATGCTCAGGTCTTTACCTCTGCCAGTTTCCGGTCGGAGACATACCCCGTTCGCTTTTACTGGCTCACCTATCAAAAGTAGAGCTTTCCTGAGCCTGCCACTCACCAGTCAAGCGCCTATGGGCAGCCTCGCAAAGACCATCAAAGCCCAGCAGTCGGAGGGGTGACGAAGTTCGTCAACGATGCAGGTCTTCATTCGCCGCAGTGCCGGTCTGGCTTTTTGAAAAGCAGGCGAGAGCCTATCTGCTCAGTTGCGTTCTTACCTGAGCGATCCAATCCAGGAATTGAGCTTCTCGGAATACCGCGGCAACTCACACTCGAACAATGGCCAGACGATCACCCAACAGGCAAACATAACTGCCACCCCGAGGAATTCATTCTGATCGCCAAGTTCGACCCAAGCGAAGGGCATTTCGCCGTATGCCGCTCTGGATATTTTACGTGCAGGCCAACAACGTGCCGACGCCTTAAAAATCCCCGATTCGACTCCACTTAAAGCCATAACTAGCTGATTTATTTATAGTTACTAGATGGGGTACGCCAAATTTTCCACCGACTTCCAGACCCGCAGGAAACCTGGCCTCGTCGAAAGCTACCGTTCGTCTGGTGCCGCACCATATAAAACGAAGCCCTCGTAGAAATACGAGGGCTTTTATGTTTTCGGGAGCCCCTCTTACCACTTGGTACGAGGGCGTTGCCGTGTGTGAAACACCCCGAGAATTTGAAGGCGATCACCGCGAACTCGGTAGGGAATGAGATAGGACCAGTTGGGCACTGCCCATTCGCGCGTGTTTTTGACTCGACCTTCACGGCCCATGGCTGGAAATTCGACCAGCTTGTCTACGCTGGCAAAGATCGCATCGGAGAAGTCGTCAGCAGCCTTGGGGTTTTCAAGGGCAATGTAGCTAGCTTCGTCTTCCAGGTTTTTGAGGGCTTTTTCCAGCCACTCAACCTGCATTCCTGCTCCAACGCCGGGCGCGCATCGCCGCTACCTGATCATCGGAGGCGAATTTACCCTGATCGGCCTCCTCCACCGCCAGTTCGATCTGTGCAGTCAGTGTCCTCTCGTGCTCGATGTAGTCACGAAGAACGTCCATCGCCAAGTAGCTCACACTTTGGCCGTTGGTCCTGGCCAGATCGGCGAGAGAGTTCGAAAGGTCTTCCGGCAGGTTCAGGGATATCCCGGTCATGGCAGCCTCGATGGTGAACGTTTGTTAGGCATCTTACACCGGCAAGCGCTCACTTGAATTGGCAGGTCGTCGCGAGGTGCTTCACGATGCTTTTCGTTTTCAGGCTGACTGCTTTATGAATCCCCCTTCACTTTCGCGGTTAACATTGCGCTGAATCTCCGACTGCCAAGCATGAAGATCGTCGGAAATTTCCTCGTTGCTCGGTGGAAATGCTCTCTTGAAAGGCGTGCATGTCGGATGCATGGCTTGCTTAGCGATGCTTGTTTAATGGCGTTGCGCGTCACTTCCTGAAAGCTACAAAACCTTGCGGCATTGCCTACAGGTACGCCAGACTCCGCCGGCTTGTGCAGCCGAATTACGGGCTCTATCGTTGACTTGCCACTGCCAATCAGTGGTCGGGTTTAGCAGCCCGCTATTCGTCTCTTGCACGTGCATCCATCCCTCGGGGGGTCTCCATACCCGCGGTTTGATGGTGGCTGTACTCAGGGCGCCTTCGGGCGCGCCGGCTTTGAGACGTTTACCGGTCTGCTAACCTGCGTGCAGCTGCCACCCTTTTTGTATAGCAGCCGAAAGGGTTGGCACCCAATTGGAAAAACGTCTCTATGCATAAGGTAACTCCTGATCCCCCGGAAGCAGACAACGCATCCGCGCAAGAAACCCCCGATACACAAAAGTCCGACGAAGTCACCGACCGCAACGTCGACGATGATCACATCTCCTACGCCAACATCCGAGCCACCCCACGCACACCTTGCACGATGTACATCGTCAACCCGGAAGTCGACATTCAAACTCTGCTGGGCTCCGTGTCCGAATCGCTGGCATCTGCCTGCGTGATTACTATGGATCTGGCAGACCGAGAGACGGGGACAAGTCGCAACACTCTGTTGGGCATTTTTGAAATCATCATGCTGGCGGAAATCTCGGTGAACCGGGCACTGGATCAACTCGATCCCATTGAATAGAACGCGGCACGTAAAAAACCACGCTCAAATTCCGTGGAATCCCCATCTGTAGAAAATGGGCATTTCACGGATGTCACTCAATTGTCCGGTGAGTTTTGTAGGTATGAAGCACCTCAGTTGAACTCCGTCGACTCAGAAAGATGCTCCCAAGCGTCAATCTCTCCCTGAAGCTGCACAATCTTTTCCCGCACCAGCCTCACCGCATCCTTACCCAGTAACAAATGAACTGGCGGTTTTTCAGCCGCTACCAGTATCAACAACGCCTGCGCCGCCTTGTGCGGATCACCAGCCTGCTTGCCACTCTTCTCTTCACGCGCCTTGCGGACCGGATCGAATACCGCGTCGTACTCACTAAAAGCGCGACCCGACCGAATCATCGAGCGCCCTGCCCAGTCGGTTCGAAACGAGCCCGGCGCCATGGCCGTCACGTGAATACCCAGACTTTCCACTTCTTTTGCCAATGCTTCGCTGACACCTTCAAGGGCGAATTTGCTGCCGCTGTAGTAGGCGATGCCCGGCAAGGTGATGAAGCCGGCCATGGAGGTGATGTTGACGATATGCCCGCTGCGCCGCTCACGCATACCGGGCAGAACCGCCTTGATCATGGCTACCGCGCCAAACACGTTAACGTCGAACTGGCGCTGCATTTCCGTCAACGGCGACTCTTCGAGAATCCCCTCATGGCCATAACCGGCGTTGTTCACCAACACGTCGATCCGGCCGACCTCGCGCAGGATCTCGGCCACCAGCGGCTCTATCGCCGGGTAGTCGGTGACGTCGAGCACGAATGCCTTGGCGCGATGGGCATCCAGCGCTTCGAACGCAGCACGTTCAGATTCACGCCGCACCGTGCCCACCACCGTATTCCCCTCCGCCAGCGCTGCTTGCGAAAAGGCCAGGCCGAAGCCTGAACTGACCCCGGTGATGAGGAAAACTTTGTGAACGTGGGTGTTCATTGTGCGCTCTCCAAATGAAAACGCCGTCGATAGCGATCGACGGAGTTGCGGACAGTCAGGTCGGGTCTTAGTGACCCGCACTCTGCCCACCATCGACATGCAGAATCTCGCCAGTAACAAAATTGGCGCCGTCCAGATACACAACCGCCTGCGCAATATCGCTGATCTCGCCCATATGCCCGACCGGGTGCAGAGCGCCCAGCGCGGCGTGGGTTTCCTCACCGTGCATCGGCGTCTTGATGATGCCAGGGGAAACCGCATTCACCCGAATCCCGCGCTTGGCGTACTCGATGGCCAAAGATTTAGTCGCCGAGTTCAAACCACCTTTAGTCAGCGAAGCCAGTACCGATGGCACGCCATCGATGGCGTGGTCCACCAGGCTAGTGGTGATGTTGACGACATGGCCGCTACCCTGCTTTTCCATCTCGGTGATCGCGAGCTGGGTGATGTAGAAGAAGCCATTCAGGTTGACCGACAGCACATTGGCGTAGTCTTCAGCGGTGTACGCGGTGAACGGCTTGGCAACAAAGATCCCGGCATTGTTGACCAGGGTATCGATACGCCCGAAACGTGCGATCGCTTCACGGATGACTTGCTGAGCGACTTCCAGGTTGCCGATGTCGCCGGCCACGGTGAGGATGTCCGGGTCGGTGGACGGTTTGATCGAACGCGAAGTGGCGACGACTTTGTAATCCAGATCACGGAACGCTTTGACCATGCCTGCGCCGAGACCTTGGGAGGCGCCAGTGATAACGATGACTTTTTTCGAATTGCTCATGATGAACCTCTACTAAATAAATGATGGTTTAAAAAATAAGTAATCAGGCTTCGGCGGGGGCCTTCGCCATTTGTCTCAATATTTGTTCGTAGTACTCGATCGACTGCGAACCGGACACCAGGTGACGACCGTTGAGAATCATGGCCGGTACCGAGTTGATGCCGCGCTGCTGGTAAAACCCTTCAAGTTCACGCACTTCTTTGGCGAACGCTCCGGACGCCAACACCTCTTGAGCCGCTGCTGCATCCAGTCCCGCTTCGGCAGCCAGTTGAACCAGCGTCTCGCGATCACTTGGGTTCTGGCCGTCGGTGAAGTAAGCGCGTAGCAGGATCTTTTTCAGTGCGACCTGCCGCCCTTCCTGCAGCGCCCACAACAACAATCGGTGCGCATCAAACGTGTTGTAGAAGTGGCTGCGCTTCTCCAGATCGAACGTGAAACCGATGGCCTCGCCGCGTTCGATCTGCATCGCTTTACCGGCGGCGACGTCGTCGGCGGTGCGCCCGTATTTGCGCATCAAGTGCTCGACGGCTTTCTCGCCTTCGGCCAGCATGTTCGGGTTCAACTCGAAGGGCTTGTAGGTCAGCTCTACCGAGACTTCACCGGCCACGTTCTCGATCGCTTGCTCCAGCGCGGTCGCGCCCAAGGCGCACCACGGACACACCACGTCGGAGATGAAATCGATGGAGACCGACGCCGTCACGACTTGCCCTCCTTTTCAGCCAGTTGCTTTCGGTACTGGGTGGTGGTGATGCCGGCGTAGCCCCAGTTATCGGTGTCGACTTCTTCGATCACGATGTGGGTCAGGTGCGGATCCTTCTTGAGGACGCGTTCCAGTGTTTCAGTGATTTCAGCGATCACCTGAGCTTTCTGCTCAGAGGTAACGCCATCGCGGGTGATGCGTACGCTTACGAAAGGCATGAGGAAGATCTCCAGTGACCTGCTCATCGAGATGATGGGTAGGTGTTGGAGCTCAATGTATGAGGTTGGCTGGAGGGGATAAAGGTGGGGGCGGGAACATCATTAGTTACGCGGTGTAATGGATGCAGGCGGAGTAATAGCCCCCGCCCTGGCGATGACTAATCTGTAGGAATCAGCATCCACCTGCGTAGTCCACTCTTTTACGTGTCGCTGTTTTCCAGTTTCAGCGACACGTTCTTGTTATGTGTCGCTGACGACGACACGTATGCGAGGACGCAACCTACAGAGTATGCCCCGCCAGAAAAAGATGGCACCTTGACATCATCTATCGAACTAACCTAAAACGTCAGCTCATTTGACTTTATCGAGCCAGGGATGTCGGCCAGATCACCACTCTTTTCTAGCTGGCAGTACGTGCTCGGGGCGCTTGTCGTGGTCCTGGCCGTGCTCGATCCTTTCGGGCTTTCGAGCTCTAGCAAAAATGCCTCCGCACAGTGGCTGAATCGGGTGTTTGCCAGCAGCTACAAAAACACGGGGCAACAGCAAGTCGCGGTCATTCTGATCGACGACGCGTACCTGATGCGCAACAACACGCACTGGCCCATGCCGTACGACGAACAAAGCAAGCTGTTCAAACGTTTGCTGGCTTACAAGCCGAAAGCAGTGTTCGTTGATTTCATGTATAGCCACGATCACTCCTTGGGTGACCCGGCGCAGGGTAGTCAGTTACTGGCCAATGTCTTCGAACGCTACCGCCACCAGGGCATTCCACTGTTGCTGGCAAACACCGGCCAGGTACGAGGAGCAGAAGGTCAGGCCAATACGCTGGGCAATCTGGCCAAGGTCAGCAGCCCTGCATTGGTGGCGTGGAGCGGGTTTGGCGATAAGTACCCACTGGCAGTCGAAACGCCGCTGGGGCTGATGGAAACGCCAGCGTTTTCGCTGTATCGCCACTATTGCCAGGCGCATTCCTGCGCTGACCTGCCAAGTGATACGCAAGCCGCTGTCCAGAAGCCACCGATCGCCATTCAGTGGGGGATTAACCTGGCACCGGATCAGATGCGCATCGCGGACACCGCCCATTGTTCAGCCCCAGGAGGTTTCTTTGTCGATTTAGCAAAGGAGTTTTTTCAGGCGATTTTCTGGAAACTGGCCGGTGCCGATCAATCACGGTGCCTCTATAACTTCACGCTCTCAGCCAGCGCTCTGGAGGTCAGCACGCCCGAAGACCGCGCCCTGCTGACCGATCTGCTGCGTGATCGCCTGGTGCTGGTCGGCGCGAACATCACCTCCACGGGTGACCTTGTGCAGTCGCCCGTGCACGGCAAGGTTCCGGGCATCTACCTGCATGCCATGGCGCTGGATAACCTCGTCACGCTGGGCATGAACTATGACCGCGAGCCAGCCAACCTGCTGAACTTCGATATCAATTGGCTCGATTTGGTGGAGGTTGCGCTGCTTGGGCTGATCGTGGTGCTCAAAGCGCTGCATGAGCGACAGAGTTCGAGGTCAGGAATCATCGGTCTGCAAGACAGGAGAGGCGGCTTTTTCCGTTCGTCCCTGCTGTCATTCGGGCTGGTGGTTGGAGTGCTCATGCTGCTCAGCTATGGGCTTCACAAGTTGCACTTTACGCCCGTCAACGTACTCGCCGTGCTGATGCTTTCACTGGCGATATTCAGCGAAAAAATCGAAGCGCGCTTTGCGCGCAAGTACTGATTGACCACTCATTTTTCATCTAATAAAAAAGGAATCAAGGATGACCAGAGCAGCCGTCTTGTTACTCACCGCACTGTTCAGCCAGGCAGCCTGGTCGGCCACGCCTACGGTTGAGGCATTTCTCGCCGACCCGATAGCGCTGCTCGACGCACAAGGCAAACTTGAGCGGGAGCTGCCGTTAAAGGACGCCCCGAAAAATTCGCTACCGGTGCTGCAATACAACGAGGCACTGGAGTTGGTGCAAATTGAGCTGGCTGGTCAGAAAGTCTGGCTGGACACCATGGACCTGCGCCTGAACCCCAGCAAGCTGGTCAAACTGCCTTGCGAAAAAATGCCGAGCAGCAAGATTGTCGATAGCCAAAACAACTCCACCATCGGTTTTGGTGCAGGCTGCAAACCGTAAGGGGTCGGCAGATGAAAAGGTCTCTACTGGCGCTCGCTGTGCTGGTCGGTTCGTTGCTCAGCGGCTGCAGCACTCTCAATGGCGCCAACGATGCATTGATGAATCTGGTCGGCCCATCGACTCAATCCAGAGTCACTGGAAAGTATGTCGACAACGCGGACGTTCGGCAGCACTACAAGCTCGATGTCCAGCACCAGAGTAAACAGCGCTTGAGCTATGACGGCCACGCCATTCCGGCCGCCGAGATTCGCCAGCACAACCTGGTGGATATCCCGATCCTGCAAAGCTACTTGCAAGGCGTTGTGACTCGACTCTCCAAGGGCTGGCCCGGTGAGCTTCCAACGCTGCAGGTACGGGTCACCGACAGCTACAGTTTCGGGCCGTCGGCGGATCCCTTCGGTAACGTATACGTCCCCTTGGGCATGCTGGATAACGTCGAGAGCGAAGACGAAATCGCTGCCATGCTGGGCCACGAAATGAGCCACGTGCTGCTACGCCATCATGACCGCATGGCAGCCTTCCAGCAGCAGAAAGAACTGATGACCAACGTCGCTACCACCGTGGTGTTCGCCGCCATGGCCTCCAATACCGGTGTGAATCGTAGCGCCGGAACGATGACGTTGATCAACAAAGATCCAATCGGCACGCAGAAGACCATCGGCAATACCGTGTTGTTTACGGCACTGGCCAACAGCTTTTCGGACAATATCTGGAGCACCGCCTGGGGTCGAAGCCAGGAAGATCAGGCGGATTTGCTGGGCACAGACCTGATGATCCGCGCCGGTTATGCGCCACGGGCTGCCAGCTACAGCCTGCAACGACTGAATGACTTCCAGGGCAAACAAAAGCCGCTTCTCGGCAGTTTTCTTGAAGCGCGCAAGACCGCCATGCAGCAGTCTCTGGAGCAGTTCAACCTCAACAACTTCACCAAAGAACTGGACGTGCTGCTCAACCAGGGGCTGGTCACCGGTATCACGGCGACGAGCCAGTACCTCACGCGCTCGCACATGTCGCCGATCGACCGCGATGAGGAGCTACGCCAGTACCTGCAACGTGAGTACCGCCAGGAACGTCGAGCCCGGGTCGATGTGCGTAGCTGGCCGAAAATCCGCGATGCCGCGCCAGTCGCTGCAGCCATGCAGGGTTACAAGGACGCCTACGCCGCGACTGCCGCACTGGAACAAGGCAAGGTGCGTGAGGCCGACACCTTCAGCAAGCGTGCACTGTCCTCACCGGTGAAGGACCAGCCGGGCATTCGTCGCAGCGCATTTGCCGTGCATCTTGCGCAAGGCAAGAGCGCTGATGCATTGAAAGATCTTGAGTCGATCAAGGATTGGTCGCTGGCCGGACCGTCTATCTATGACCTGATGATCGGCTACCATCTCAAGCGCGGCGATGCTCAATCGGCACTGGCCCTGATCGAAAAGGCCGAACGCAACCTGGGTTCGGAAGAACTGTTCATCACCGAAAAGCTACTGGCCAACCAGCAGCTCAAAGATGCCACACAGGTTCAGACCGTGCTGCGCAAATGCGAGCAGTATCCAACCCGCAAGGAAAACTGCAAAAAACTGGCCCCGATGAAAGCCTGAATTCACGTTTGAGCATCCACAAAAAAGCCCCGAATCAATCGGGGCTTTTTGCTGGCAAGACCTTGCGGCCGCTCGCACTCCAGGCATAGCGAATGTGTTTGGGTTGTCGCGGTTCGGAACAATGCGTGGAAACAGAGATTTCTTCGGCGTGATGAGATTGCCAAGATCGCAGCCTTCGGCAGCGCCTACACTGACTGGGTACTGACTGTTTCCACGGTGATTTGCTTGATCGCGCGAAACGGTGCGAGTGCAGCTTCATCCGCCGTGGCACCGGTAATCAACCGCCACTCCCGCTCAATCGGCGTCCAATGCTGTTGCCTTGCGCGGCCCAGCTTATCGGTGTCGGCAAGGACGACGATCTGCGCCGCCCGTTTGATGATGCATTCCTTGAGATACGCCTGCTGCGCACTCGCCTCACACAAGCCAAACTCCGCGACCACGCCGTCCGCACCCAGAAAGGCCTTGTCGACACTCAACCGGCTCAATGTCAGTTCCGCCAACGGCCCTAACGTGCTCATGCTCGAACCGCGCAAATCGCCGCCGATCAAGGTCAGGCGAATACCCGGCGCGTTGGCCAGGGTCATCACTGCGAGCAAATTATTGGTCACCACATGCACGTCTTGTCGCGAGCACAAATGATGAGCCAACGCAGCGCAGGTAGTCCCGCCGTCGAGCAGTACGGTATCACCGTCCTGGACATGGGCCGCCGCCGCCTGGGCGATGGCGTCTTTTTGCTCCCACTGAGACGTCTTGCGTTCTTCGAGGGAAGCTTCCGGCTCATGAACGCCAACCACGGAGGTCGCGCCGCCATAGGTACGGACCAGGTGCCGCTGCTTGGCGAGCATGGTCAGGTCACGTCGCACCGTGGCTTCCGAGACCCCGAGTGCCGCGCTCAATTGCTCGACGTTGGCATCGCCAATGCGTACGAGATCGAGGATGGCGCGGTGGCGTTCGGAGGCTTTCATGGCGGGTCTCGCACGGTGGACGGTGGTCGATCTTACACGACAGCGCCCGTGCGGCTCATCCCCGTCGCGTGGCAAGCTCCGCACCCTGGCGCAGCGCTTCGAGCAGGCTGCGTTCATCAGCAATGCCCTTGCCAGCGATGTCGAAGGCGGTGCCGTGGTCGACCGAGGTGCGGATTACGTCCAGGCCGACGGTGACATTCACACCGGCTTCAAGGCCGAGCACCTTGACCGGGCCGTGGCCCTGGTCGTGATACATCGCCACCACTAGATCGAAGTCGCCGCGTCCGGCGCGGAAGAACAGCGTGTCGGCGGGCAGCGGGCCGGTCACGTCGAGGCCACGTTCCTGCAACAACTTCACCGCAGGGATGATTTTTTCTTCCTCTTCGCCATAGCCGAACAAGCCGTTTTCGCCGGCATGGGGATTGATGCCGCACACGCCGATACGGGGTTTGGCGATGCCGGCCTTGATCAGTGTCGCGTTGCCGCGTTCGATGGTGCGCTGGACCAGGCCTGGCTCGATCTTGCGGATCGCGTCGATGATGCCGATGTGGGTGGTGACGTGAATCACCCGCAACTGCGGCGCCACCAGCATCATCGACACTTCGTCGACGTTGGTCAGGTGCGCGAGCATTTCGGTGTGGCCGGGGTATTTGTGGCCGCCGGCGTGCAGCGCTTCCTTGTTCAGTGGCGCGGTGCAGATCGCATCAATCTGGCTGGCCTCGGCAAGTTGCACAGCACGGGCGATGTATTGATAAGCAGCATCACCGGCGATGGGCGACAGCTCGCCGAACGGCAGGTCGTCGGGGATCAGGTCGAGATCGATGCAGTCGATGGTGCCGGCCTCATACCGTGCCTGGGAGGCATCCTCGATGCGGCGTACTTTGGCGCTGCCACCGACGATGACATTGGCCTGTTCCAGACGACGGGCATCGCCGATCACCAGCGGCCGGCATTGTTGGTAGACGATGTCATGAGTCAGGCTCTTGACGATGATTTCCGGGCCGACACCCGTGGCGTCGCCCATGGTGATGCCGATGATGGGGAGGTAGTTGCTCATAGTGTTCATTCGAGTCCTTGGATTCGTGTGCGTTTGGGCTGCGAGCGATCGGCGCTATCACTCAGGTGTTGCCATGCCGCATACAAGGCGTGATCGGTGCCGAACGCGCCTGCCTTGGTAACAATTCCGGGACGATGACCCTGCCGGGAAACGGTCGGTCGAGCGAAGGCGACCCCGGCTTCGATTTCCGTCAGCAGTTGCAGGCTGTCGATGCCAACGGTGGTCAAGATGGCCCGCGCCGTCTCGCCGCCCGTGGCGATCAGACCGCCGACCTTGAAGAAGTGCGGTTCTACCAGCGCGGCCAGCATGGTCGAGAGTTGCGCGCCTTCATGGGGATTGAACGCTTCATCGCGGCCAATGCGCAGCAGCAGGTCGCTCCAGCCGTCCAGTTGCTCGCCGATGCGCGCCTGCCAAATCGGCCAGTCTGCATGAGCGTTGCCTTGGCGAAGGACCGCTGGCGGCACGACCAATTCGCTGACCCCGCCACGCTCCTTGAGCAGCGCGCATTGCCGTTCGCAGACACCGGACAGACTGCCCACGAGTATCAGGATCGGCGCCTGGCTTTTTTCGAGGGCAGCAGGTTCGATGGCCGCGAACCGTGCTTCGGAAAAATCAGGAAGACTGGCTATTTCCCGTGCGAGGCCACCCGAACCGATCCAGAACAGCGGCTGATCCATCGACGCGGTAAGCCGAGCGAGAGTCAGCAGGTCATCTTCGGTTTGCGCATCGACGATCAACGCCTGCGTACCGCTGCGGGCGACTTCGGCAATGTGGTGTGCGAGTGCATTTTCGTTGCCGCGCAAAGTGTCGAGATCAAGCTTCGCGGTGCTCAGCCCTGCGGACACAAGCATCGCCTCGACATCCGCCGGACGATCAGCGTTTTCGAGTTTCCAGGTGTCGGTGGTTTCCAGCGGCTGGCCGTTCACGAACACCCGACCGCCGCGCAACGTGCGCCCGGTGGCGGGAAACGCCGGGGCGACGATGGCCAGGCCCGCCAACGGTTGCAGGGCGGCAACTTCCGCCGCCCAGTTACCGCGCAAGGTCGAATCGATTTTCTTGTACAACCGCTGCCCGGGTTGATGCAGTGCCTTGAACGCGGCCACGGTGCGCTCGGCAGCCTGCGCCGGTGAAAGGCGCCGGGTGTCCGTATCGGCGGCGATCACTTGGGCGTCAGCCTTGTCGTTCAAAGGGTCGAGCGTGACGACCGTTTGCATCCCGGCGCTCGCAAAACCGATGGCGCAATCCGCCGCACCCGACAGGTCATCTGCGATGATCAGAATCCTCATCGCAAGGCTTCCTGCTTTTGCGGCTCTAACTCCGGTTCGGGTATGACGACGGGGTTGCGCTGCTGCACGCGCTTGGCGACGGCGGCAGTGAGTATCGGTGCGAGGATCGCGGTGACCACGACGCAGGCAGCCACCAGAATGGTCGCGCTCTTGGCGGCTTCGGCGTACACCGGGTTGGCCGCCGCGATCAGCGCAGGAACGGCTGCGGCATTACCAGCGGTGGTGGCTGCAGCGACACCGGCGACGCCAGTGCCACCGGTCAAACGATCGGCGAAAAACAGCGGGAGACCGGTCAGCACGACAACCGCAACACCCATGCCGAGACCCAGCAAACCGGCTTGCCAGACGTTATGCAAGTCCAGGCTGGCGCCGAGGGCCAGGGCGAAGAACGGAATCATCACCGGAACGGCCTTGGCCAGAAAGTCGCGCATGTCACGGTCGAGATTGCCCAACAGCATGCCGAGAGCCAGAGGCAGGATGCTGCCCACCAGCGTTGGCCAAGGGAACGCCGACAGGCCGGCGATACCCAAGGTGACCATCGTCAGAAACGGCCCGGATTCCAGCGACATGACCGAGTAGGCGCCGACGTCTTCGGAGCGACCGTACTGCCCCATCAGCGCCATGTACAAGCCGCCGTTGGTATCGTTCATCGCCGCAACAACCGCCAGTGTTGAAATGCCGGCGAAGAGTCCTGAAGAAATCGGCTGCTCGCCCAGGAAGTGCCCGAGCACAATGCCGATGAGAACGGCGATGCCGACCTTGGTGACGAGCAGCGTGCCGCCCTTCTTGAGCAGGTAAGGCGTGGCTTTGATGTTGATGCTCGCGCCCATGCAGACGTAGAACACCGCGAGAATGGGAAGCGCACCGGTGAACAAGGCATTAGTGAATGAGCCGAAAAATTTCGGTGTGTCGGGCAGGAACGTTGCCACCAGCGAACCAATCAGCAGGGGCACGATCATCATGCCGCCCGGTATACGTTCAATGGTGCGTTTGATAGGAATCTGGGCCACGAGGGTCTCCTTTTATAATTGTTTGGTAAGACGTGTATCACCTCGAAACTGACTGAACTGATCACGTAATGATTGATTCAGTCAAATTTATCTTAGGTCATCGCCACAACTTGCGCAAACCAATCATTCAAATGATCGTTTTGATCATTTGAGGTGGCGAACCGGGCTGTGATGAACGACTCGAATCGCCCTGTGGAGCAGGCTAGAGCCTTGCAGCGCCCACAAAAAAGCCCCGAACCAGTCGGGGCTTCTTTTTTCTCAGCCTTGAATCAGGCCTCGATCATGCGACCAATCATCAGAAAACGTTGATCGGGTAATCCACAAACACACGTACTTCGTTACCGCTGACGTTGTATTCGCTGGATTTCTGCGACACGCGCAGGATCGAGCTGCGCAGTCTGACGCTCAGGTCTTTGGCCGGGCCGCTTTGGACGACGTACTTGAACTGGTTGAAGATTTCGCGCTCGGTACCGCCTTCGCTGGTGGAGGTGGTGATGTTGTCGCCGCGCACATAGGCGAAGTTGTAGCTCAGGCCTGGAACACCGAAGGTGCTGAAGTCAAGGCCGTAGCCCAGCTGCCAGCTGCGTTCGTCTTCGGCGTTGAAGTCGGACCAGTAGGAGTTGGCCAGGAGGATCGTGTTGCCGCCGTCGCCGACGCGACCTTGATCCTTCTGGTAGCCGCCGTAAGGGTAGCCCAGGTTGCTGTCGCCGGTGCTGCGCTGGTGCGCGACGGTGAACGAGTGCGGGCCGGTGGCGAAGGTCGCAGCCAGGCTCCAGATCTTGTTGTCGTCGCCGGTGAAACCGTTTTCGCGGACGTAGGAATCGTCCAGCTTGGTGCGGTAGCCGTTGAAGTCCAGGGTCAGGGACTGATCCTTGTCGATCGGGAACACGTAGTTGGCGTTCACGTATTGCTTCTTCAGCACGTCTTCGACGTCGGACGCGTACAGGGCAGCCTTGAACTGTTCAGTGAACTGGTAGCTACCGCCCAATACGTTGATCGACTTCAAGCCACCGCTGTCACGGCCTTCAGCGCTTTTACGCGATTCGGCGGTGAAGCGACCGGCGTTCAGCTCCAGACCTTTGATCTCCTTGGAGGTGATCAGCGTGCCGGTGTAGCTTTCTGGCAGCAGTCGCGAGTTGTCGTAGTTCAGCACCGGCAGGACCGGCATTTGGTCGCCGTAGGTCAGCGTTGTGCTGGAGAGACGGAATTTGACCGCGGCGCCGCCCTTGGACAGGTCATCCGCCGCGTTGCCGCTGTCACCCTTCTTGAAGAAGTCGATGCCTTGTGCACCGGTGCGACCCTTGCCGCCGTCCAGACGCAATGCGTACAGACCGAAAGCATCCACACCTACACCGACGGTGCCTTGGGTGAAACCGGACGAGAACGTACCGATGGCCGCTTGGCCCCACTCGGCTTTGTCTTCACGACCGTCTTTGTAGTCACGATTGATGTAGGCGTTGCGCAGCAGCACTTTGAGGCTGCTGTCTTCAACAAAACCCTTGGATTCGGCCTGGTCGTTAGCCATGGCCTGTGTGGCGCTCAACATCCCCAGAGCGATCAGGCTGATTCGCTTGTTCAACATTTTGTTCTTTTCCTTATTTCGGGTTGATACGCGCTGTGTCGAACGGCTGAAACGGCGCTATCGCACTCTTTTTTCACCCCGAAAACAAAAAGGCCCGCCCACGAAAACATCGTGGCGGGCCTTCTTATTATTTTGAGTCATGGCGGTTGGCCACAGGCGTTGGGCCGAATCGTAGCCGCGCCCCTAACGATGTGTCAATTTCATGAATCGTCTGTAAATAGGCCGAAATCGTCTAAGAAATTACTTGTCGGCGGCAGCAGGTTGCGCGAGGGACGGTTTATTCAGGGCATGCGAGGAAACCCTGGCCGCCAACGTTGGCCAGGAGTGCGCGGCTTTCCGCTTGTAACAAGATCGACATAACTTGAAACAATCAAACAACGGAACTTTTCAGGAACTATTAACGAAAGCAAATAGCAATCATTATCATTCGTGACCTGCATGCTACAGCCTAAAAATCCTACGGACGCGTCCTTAAAATGCCCCCCCCTTTTCGTCTTACGCCCTACAGTCTTGGGCTCTCTGCCTTGCTATCTGCTGGTTTTTCCTACGCCGCTCCTACAACCCTGCCAGCAACGTCCATCAGCGCCGAAGCGGAAGCAGAGGAGGATGACCCACGAGTCAAGCAAACCAGCACCGCGACCCGCACGACCACACCGGTTCGCTACGTGCCACAAGCCATCGACTCGATTAAAACCGCGAATGTCGTGGATTACGGCACCAACGATCTGGGCACCGCACTGAGTGGCCTCCCCAACGTCAGCAGCGGCGCCGACACCCGCTTTGATAGCCTGCGCATCCGCGGCTTCGACGCCAGCAACGACTTCTACCTAGACGGCATTCGTGACGACAGTCAGTACGTGCGCGACTTGCACAACATCGAGCGCATCGAAGTCCTCAAAGGCCCGGCCGCCGTGTTGTATGGCCGTGGGAGCCAGGGCGGGATCGTCAATCGGGTCAGCAAGCTGCCGGAGTTCGGCCGTCGTTCAACCCTCGAAGCCCAGGGCGGCAGTGATGATTTGCGCAGCCTTTATGCCGACCTGAACACCGACCCAAGCGAGAACATCAGCCTGCGTCTGAACATGGGCAACATGGATCAGAACAGCTTCCGCGATGGCGTCAGTGGCAATCGCCAATTGTTCGCGCCGTCGATGAGCTGGCAGCTGACCCCTGATCTGAGCTGGTTGGTGCAGTACGAATACAGCCGCTACAACCGTACGCCAGATCGCGGCATTCCCGGTGTAAACGGACGTCCGGCAGACGTAGGCCGGGATACGACCTACGGCAGCGAACACGATTTCATCGACGACAAGTCGCAATCCCTGCGTTCGAAACTCAGCTACGACATCAGCGAAAACTGGCAATTGCGCCAGACCCTGGGCGTGTTCAAGCTCAACAGCGATTTCGACAACACCTACCTCACCGGCTACACCCCGGCGACCAACCGGGTGACACGTCAGCACTGGCAGCAGGATCTGACCACCCGCAACGTCTACAACAACGTTGAACTGGAAGGTGGTTTCGATACCTTCGGCCTGGAGCATCGTCTGCTGACGGGCATTGAGATTGGCAGTCAGCGCCGTGATCCGAAGCTATACACCGCGGCCACTACCGGGCCGGGCCGTCAGGCTGTGCCATCGCTGGACCTGAATAACCCGAATCGTGATTTACGCCACACCGGGACCATGCAGGTGTCCAGCGACAACCACACCGAAGTCGAAAGCCGTGCTGTGTACGTGCAGGATCAACTGCGCCTGAACGATCAATGGCAACTGTTGGCCGGTCTGCGTTACGACACCTTCGACATCGAATCGACCAACAAGCTGCGGGACATTTCCGAAGACCGCGACAGTCACAGCACCAGCCCCCGTGTAGGACTGGTCTGGACGCCGCTGCAGAATCATTCCTTCTACGCCTCTTGGACCAAGACCTTTTCCCCAGTCGGTGGCGGCTTGATCGGCATCACTCCGGGCGCTGCCGGCAACACCAACGACCTGAGTCCCGAGCTGACCAAGCAGAAAGAAATCGGCGTGAAGAGCGACTGGCTCGACGATCGCCTGAGCACCACGTTGGCGATCTACGAACTGGAACTCTACAACCGCCGTACCAGCGACCCGCTCAATCCGACCGTCACTTTGCTCAGCGGCCTGCAACGTTCCCGCGGGATCGAGCTGACCGGCACCGGCAAGATTGTCGGCAACTGGTACGTGCGCGGCGGCGTGGGCGTGCAGGACGCGACGGTAGAGAAGGACAACAACGGCTTTGAAGGCAAACGCATCAGCAACGTGGCCAAGCACAACGGCAGCCTGTTCCTGACCTGGAAACCGGAAATGGGCTGGTACGCCGAAACCGGTTTGACGTTGGTTGGAGACCGCTACGCCGACAACCTCAACACCACCGTGCTGCCGGGTTACGGTCGGTGGGATGCGTTGGCCGGGTTCCGTCAGAAGGATTGGGATTTGCGGACAGCGCTGAACAACATCAGCGATAAAACCTATTACTCGTCGGCCACCAGCGCGGCGCAGATTCAGCCGGGGGCACCGCGCAGCCTGGTCGTGACCGGAACCTACAGCTTCTAAACACCGCAATTCCGGTGTGGGCCACAAATAGTGTGTTCACACCGATCCCCTGTGGGAGCGAGCCTGCTCGCGAAAGCGGTGGGTCAGTCGACATCGACGTTGAATGAACGACCGCCATCGCGAGCAGGCTCGCTCCCACATTTGATCTCCAATGATCATAAAACCCTCGCCCATAAAAAAGCGCCACCATCCCGGCAGCGCTTTTACCCATCCGTTGTTCTTTCTTCTTATCCTTCCATCACATCCCACAACGCATCCAGTTCCGCCTCGCTGAATAAACCAGCGGGGTAGCGCTCGATCATCATCCGGCGCGGATCAGGTTCTCTGATCTGACGCGTTCCATTGGATTTCAACCAGTGCGCCAGGACCTGGAGCGATTCGCTGTTTACTGCCAGGGGATGCAACGCCCGCTCGCTCACTACGTTCATTTCGGCGTTCATTTCCGCGCTCTCTCCTGGTTCGTGAGCGGCTAACTTATCCAAGGTTTGTGACAGAACATCGAAGTTCTCCCCCTCCCTGTTTTGCATCAGGAGAGATACAAGAGCTGTGCCAATGTGTGGGAAGCGTCGACGAACGGACACAAAAAAGCCCGCAGTCCTGATGGGCTACGGGCTTTGTGCAAGGTGGCCGGGAAAAACGTTTGCAGGCGCGATTTAGCAATCAACTCAAGCTGTTACAACCCCACTCATTCCTTGTGCGGCGCTGGCTGTTGTTGGGTAAGGCAGTGGATGTTACCGCCCCCCAGTAACAGTTCGCGGCCCGGCACCATCACCACTTCGTGCTGTGGGAACAGCGCCTGCAAAATCTCTTGGGCCGGGCCATCCAGCGGATCGTCGAAGCTCGGCGCGATGATGCCGCCGTTAACGATCAGAAAGTTCACGTAGGAACCGGCCAGACGAACGGTCGGATTTCGTTCCTGGGTGCCGTCCACCGCGTCCACGCCCGCGCACTCTTCCTCGGTCGCATACAGAGGTCCCGGAATCGGCATTTTGTGCACCGTGAATGGGCGTCCCTTGGCGTCGGTGCTGCTTTCCAGCACTTTCATGGCCGCCTGGCAGCGCGGGTAGTTCGGGTCTTGCGGGTCGTCGGTCCAGGCCAGCAACACTTCGCCAGGACGCACGTAGCAACAGAAGTTATCCACATGGCCGTCGGTTTCGTCGTTGAACAAACCGTCCGGCAGCCAGATGATTTTATCCACAGCCAGATTCGCGCTGAGCACCGCTTCGATTTCCCCACGGTTCAAGTGCGGGTTGCGATTGCGGTTGAGCAGGCATTCTTCGGTGGTGATCAGGGTGCCTTCGCCATCGACGTGAATCGAACCGCCTTCGAGCACGAAGCCTTCGGTGCGGTAACGCTGGCTGCGCTCGATTTCGAGGATTTTGCCGCCCACTTGCGAATCACGGTTCCACGGCGAATACAGCCCACCGTCGAAACCGCCCCACGAGTTGAAATCCCAGTTCACGCCACGGACTTCGCCGCTGTTATTGATGACGAACGTCGGGCCGGTGTCCCGGACCCAGGCGTCGTCGCTGGACATTTCCACGACACGAATATTCGGTACGTCGAGACGGGCACGGGCGTTTTCGTACTGGCCGGCGGAAACGGCCACGGTCACCGGTTCGAAACGGGCGATAGCCTTGGCCACCGCCACGTGCGCGGCTTGTGCCGGTTTGCCACCCAGGCGCCAGTTGTCCGGGCGCTCGGGCCAGATCATCCAGGTCTGGGTTTGTGGCGCCCATTCGGCGGGCATGTAGAAGCCGTCGGCGCGCGGGGTGCTGTTCAAAGTGGTCATGCGGTCAGGACTCCAGGGAACCGTCGAGGGTTTTGATCGCATTGTATAGGTTCGGGCGACGATCACGGAACGAACCCCAGGCGCTGCGGATGTGCTCCAGCTCGTCCAGGTCGAAACTCTGAACCAGCACGCCTTCTTCGGTTGTGTCGAGTTCCTGAACCTTCTCGCCGAACTGATTGGCGATGAACGACGAGCCGTAAAACGTAATGTCGTAACCGTCCTGCTCCTCGTTGCCGATGCGGTTGCTGGCGATCAGCGGCATCAGGTTAGCGCCGGCATGGCCCTGTTGCACGCGCTGCCAATGGTCACGGGAGGAAATGGTCTTGTCGTGCGGCTCGCTGCCGATGGCGGTCGGGTAGAACAGGATTTCCGCGCCCAGCAACGCCATGCTGCGGGCGCACTCAGGGAACCACTGATCCCAGCAGATGCCCACGCCGATTTTCGCGTAACGGGTGTTCCAGACCTTGAAGCCGGTATCGCCCGGGTTGAAGTAGTACTTTTCGTGGTAGCCAGGACCGTCCGGGATGTGGCTTTTACGATAAATCCCGAGGTTGCTGCCGTCGGCATCGATAATCGCGATGCTGTTGAAACGCGCGCGACCGGCCAGTTCGTAGAAGCTGATCGGCAGCACCACTTGCAGTTCCTTGGCGACTTTCTGGAAATGCTTGATGGCGACGTTGTCTTCAACCGTCGTCGCCAGTTGCAGGTAATCCGGGTTCGGCTTCTGGCAGAAGTACGGAGCCTCGAACAGTTCCTGGATCAGGATGATCTGCGCGCCTTTGGCTGCGGCCTCACGGACCAGCTTCTCAGCGGTCTCGATGTTGGCTTCAAGGTCCCAGGAACAGGCCATCTGGGTGGCGGCGACGGTAACGATACGGCTCATGAATCGGCTCCTGAGCAAGTGCTTGAGGGTCGAGTGTGGCGTCGACCGATGACAGAAAGAGGAAGCACCGGGCATGGTTCGTCCACGCCGTGGGCAGCGATGACTTTATAGCCGATAAAAATCGGCTTTTAAAGCAACAAATCTTCCTTTCGTCTAAATTTATGCACTTAAAGTCGATAACAATCGGTATTTATGACCACCTGTAGGAGCTGCCGAAGGCTGCGATCTTTTGATTTTGGCGCCAGTGGTATCGCTGAAGATCAAAAGATCGCAGCCTTCGGCAGCTCCTACAGGAGTAACGCTGACGCTTATAGGCCCTCTGCGAGCACCTTCGCCAGCATGTCGACAAAGAAATCCACGCTCTGGCGCGAGGTGACCATCGGTGGTTTGATCTTGAGGATGTTCAGGTAGTCGCCGGTCGGCTGCATGAAAATCCCCAGCTCACGGAGGCGATCACACAGCGCGGTGGTTTCTTCGGTCGCCGGTTCCAGTGTTTCGCGGTTGCGGATCAACTCGACGCCCAGATAGAAGCCGGAACCGTGCACCGCGCCCACCAGCGGATGGATATCGATCAGCGCTTCAAGACGCTCCTTGAAATACCCGCCCACGACCTGAGCGTTTTCCCAGAGCTTTTCTTCCTCCATGACATCCAGCACGGCCATGCCGACCTGACAACTGACCGGACTGCCGCCGGCCGACGAGAAGAAATACCCCTCGGCCTCCAGCGCCTCGGCGATTTCCCGGCGGGTGATCACCGCGCCCAACGGCTGGCCGTTGCCCATGCCCTTGGCCATGGTGATGATGTCCGGCACCACGCCCTGTTCTTCAAAGCCCCAGAAGAAGTGACCCATGCGCCCGTAACCGACCTGCACTTCGTCGGCGATGCACACGCCACCCTGGGCGCGGACCAGCGCATAAACCTGCTTCAAATATCCCGGCGGCAGCGAGATACCGCCGGCATTGCCGTACACCGGCTCACAGATAAACCCGGCCAACGGGCGTTTCTGCTCGGCGATTTTCGCCAGGTTGTGTTCGACACTGCGCACGTAGTCCGGCGCGCTGTCCGGGCCACGGAATTCGCCGCGATAGGTGTTCGGTGCAATCACCGGATGCACCCAGTCCGGACGGCTGCTCAAGGCCTTGGGGTTGTCAGCAATCGAGGTCGAGACCGCGTCCGCTCCCACGGTCCAACCGTGATAAGCCTCCAGCACGCTGAGCATGTCGCGACCGCCGCTATAGGCCCACGCCAGACGGATCGCCAGGTCATTGGCCTCGCTGCCGCTGTTGACCAGGAACACCCGGTCCATGGAGTCCGGCGACAACTTCAGCAAACGCTCGGAGAACTCGGCAACCGCCGCGTAGTTGAACCGCGAGTTGGTGTTGAGCAGCGACCACTGACGACTGGCGACCACGGCCATGCGCGGATGACCGTGACCAAGCACTGCGACGTTGTTGAGCATGTCGAGGTAAGAACGGCCCTGCATGTCGATCAAGTGGTTGCGCCAGCCCCGCTCAATACGCGGCGGGTCGATGTAATAGTGCTTCTGGGTACGGGCGAAACTGGCGGCGCGGCGCGCCAGCAATGTCTGTGAATCGAGCTCTTCCTGAGCATCGCAGGCCAACCCCAGCAGCGCGGCTGGCGACGGACACAACGCTTGCCAGGCGGCGGCGCGAGACGGCGTGCAAAACAGCGGAGCATTGAACGAAGCGCCTCGGCACAACTGCACCACCAACGGCCCGCTGACAGAACCCAGCACCTGGCCTTTGACCAGCGCCGCACCCGTGTGCAGCGACGGCGTCACGCCCCACAGCCGCACGCTCAATTGCGGACCGTCCAGTTGCAGCACCCCCGCCGTCGGCTGGTGGACCACCCCGGCAAACGGTGACTCGACCGCCGTGCCATTGGGCACGCGCAACTCGACGTGCAAGGGGCAAGTGTCCGGCTCGTCGGCACTGTCCGGCCGGGTGCGGGACAGGCGATATTGCCCATAACGACTGGCTGCCAGACCGTGGGCCGCAGCGGCCTCGGTCAACAGACGCTGGTCGATCCCGTCCTGCTCCCAGTTACCGGCCTCGAAATGCGGGCTGAGTACACCCAGATCGATCAACGCGAATTCACGGCCCACCAGGCTCGGCAGCAAAGGCGCGAAGCCTTCACTGCCGATGCCTGGCAGGCTCTGGCCGACAGACGTCAGGATTGCCGCTTCCATCAACGCCAACGGCACCGACGTGGCCACGCGGAAAATCTCCCATTCGTGGGTCAGGTTGTCGCGACTGTAGGCATTGCCCGGATCGATACTGACCTGCTGTTCGCCGCTGAGCACCAGCACCGCCGCCCGCGCGACGATCAGCGGCCAGAGCGCCAGCAGTTCTTCATGTTGCAACGGATTGACCGCGTGATAAGCCCGCACCGCCGGCAAAATATAGAAAGGATCGCCGCCGGCATGGTGCAGCAGCGCCGCGCAGGTCACCGACAGATCGGTAATGCGCCAGGTGCGGACCAGATCGCCGAAATCGATCACGCCCTGCAACTGCCACTGACGTTGCGAATCCCGCTGCCACACGACGTTGTCATCGGTGATGTCCATGTGAATGGCCTGCACCGGCAACTTGTCCACCAGCGGCTGCAAATGCCGCTCGGCCTGTTCGGCCACCTCAGCGATCAGCGCTCGCTGCAGGTCATCTTCAATAACCGGCAGCAAATGAGCGATCAACGCGTTGGCGTGGCGGGCGTCCCATTGAAGGATACGCTCAAGTCCCGCGTGGTCGAAACTGGCCAGCGCCAGGTCCATTTCGCCGCAGAGCCGACCGAAACCGGCCACCACTGAACCGGGCAGATGATCAAGGTGTGTGAGCGACCGACCTTCGATGTAATCGAGCAGGCGCACATGCACCGCTTGTCCGCCGACTTCCAGGGACAGCAGGTCTGCACCGTTTTTCGCAGGAATCACCCGAGGCACATGCACGTCGGGGTGCCCGGCCAAATGCTTGAGCCCCGCATGCTGGGCTTGCAGCTCCAGCGCCGAATAGTCGCCCCGGCAGATTTTCAGGACGAAACGCCCCTGGTCGCTGTCGACGCGGTAGTTGAGATCCTGCTGGCTGCCGAGGGCCTGTAACCTGCCGCTCAGCCCGTAATGCCCCTCGAGCAGCTCAAGCGCTTGCTCCGCAGACACCTGCGGGCTGGGCAAACTGGCGCGATGAATCAACGTGGCGAGCGGCATACAACGACCCCTGAAATTTTATTAGGCACTTATATCGCCACTCCGTCGGTCGATAATCAACCCCTGTCGACGCTGCAAAACCCAAATAGCACCCACAACCCTATTGCACCACCCCCCTCCTGCCGACAAGCTATGCACATTCGCTTTATCGTCTTACGGAAAAAGGCTGGCCAACATGCGTATTCTCATCACCGGCGGTGCCGGTTTCATCGGCTCGGCCCTGGTTCGCCACCTGATTCGGCACACCGAACACGAAGTACTCAACCTGGACAAGCTGACCTACGCGGGCAATCTCGAATCGCTGACCAGCATTGCCCACGACACTCGCTACGAATTCGTGCAGGCCGATATCGTTGATCAGGCGACCGTGAGCGCAGTACTGGCACGTTTCCAGCCCCACGCGATCATGCACCTGGCAGCGGAATCCCACGTTGACCGCTCCATCGACGGGCCGTCGGATTTCATCCAGACCAATATCGTCGGCACCTACAGCCTGCTGGAGGCAACCCGCGCCTACTGGCACACCCTGGCCGAGCCTGAAAAATGCGCCTTCCGTTTCCATCACATTTCCACGGACGAGGTCTACGGCGACCTGCATGGCGTCGATGATCTGTTCACTGAAACCACCCCATACGCGCCCAGCTCGCCATATTCCGCCAGCAAAGCGGCATCCGACCACCTGGTCCGTGCGTGGCAGCGTACCTACGGCCTGCCGGTGCTGCTGACCAACTGCTCGAACAACTACGGGCCGTTCCACTTCCCCGAAAAACTGATCCCGCTGGTGATTCTCAACGCCCTCGCCGGCAAGCCTCTGCCTGTTTACGGTAACGGCCTGCAAGTTCGCGACTGGCTGTTTGTCGAGGATCACGCCCGGGCGCTGCTTAAAGTGGTCACCGAAGGCGTGGTTGGCGAGACCTACAACATCGGCGGTCACAACGAACAGAAAAACATCGACGTGGTGCGCGGCATCTGCGCCCTGCTCGAAGAACTGGCACCGAACAAGCCCGACGGCGTCGCGCATTTCGCCGACCTGATCACCTTCGTCCAGGACCGTCCTGGCCACGACCTGCGTTACGCCATCGATGCCAGCAAGATCGAGCGCGAACTGGGCTGGGTACCCGAAGAGACCTTCGAGACTGGTCTGCGCAAAACCGTTCAGTGGTATCTGGATAACCTTGAGTGGTGCCGCCGCGTTCAGGACGGCAGCTATCAGGGTGAACGACTGGGCGCCATCAATACCAAGGAGCTGCTCGCATGATGAAAGGAATCGTTTTGGCCGGCGGCTCGGGGACGCGTCTGCATCCGATCACGCTTGGCGTGTCCAAACAGCTGTTGCCGGTCTACGACAAGCCGATGATCTACTACCCGATCTCGGTACTGATGCTGGCCGGCATCAAGGACATTTTGCTCATCTCCACGCCGCAGGATTTGCCGCAATACCGCAATCTGCTGGGTGACGGCAGCCAGTTCGGAGTCAATTTCAGCTACGCCGAACAGCCGTTGCCGGATGGCCTGGCCCAGGCGTTTCTGATTGGTGAAGAGTTCATTGGCGATGATCCTGTGTGCCTGATCCTCGGCGACAACATCTTCCATGGTCAGCACTTTGGCGACCAGTTGAAAAGCGCCGCAAAACGCCCTTCTGGCGCCACCGTGTTTGGCTATTGGGTCAAAGACCCGGAGCGCTTCGGCGTGATTGATTTCGACAGCGAAGGCCGTGCCCTGTCGATCGAAGAGAAACCGAAAAAACCGAAATCCAGCTATGCCGTCACCGGCCTGTATTTCTACGACAACGATGTGATCGAGATCGCCAAGGCGGTCAAACCTTCGCCTCGCGGCGAGCTGGAGATCACCGACGTCAACAATGCCTACCTCAAGCGCGGCGATCTGCAGGTCGAGCGTTTCGGTCGCGGTTTTGCCTGGCTTGATACCGGCACCCACGACAGCTTGCTCGAAGCCTCTCAGTACGTGCAGACCATCGAGCACCGCCAGGGACTGAAAGTTGCCTGCCTCGAAGAGATCGCCTACGAAAATGGCTGGATCGGCCGCGAGCTGTTGCTGGAACGCGCCCGCTATTTCGGCAAGACCGGCTACGGTCAGTACCTCTTCACACTGGCCGGAGAAGAACAGTGAATGTGATTGAAACCGAGCTGCCCGGCGTATTGATCATCGAGCCCAAGGTCTTCGGTGACGAGCGCGGCTTTTTCTACGAAAGCTTCAATGCCAGGGCGTTTGAAGAGGCGACCGGCCTGAACACACAGTTCGTTCAGGACAACCATTCCCGTTCGCAGAAGGGCGTGCTGCGCGGGCTGCACTACCAACTGGAAAACACGCAGGGAAAACTGGTACGGGTCACCGCCGGTGAAGTGCTCGACATAGCGGTAGATATTCGTCGCAGCTCGCCGCACTTCGGCCAATGGATGGCGGTGCGCTTGTCCGCTGAAAACCATCGCCAGCTCTGGGTGCCTGAAGGCTTTGCCCATGGATTTGTGGTGCTGAGCGACTTCGCCGAGTTCCTCTACAAGACGACAGACTATTACCTGCCGTCCGCCGAACGCTGCATTCGCTGGGACGACCCGACCCTTGCCATCGACTGGCAACTGGACGAAGCGCCCAAGCTATCGGCCAAGGACCAGAACGGCAAAACCTTGCAAGAGGCTGATCTGTTCCCATGAGAGTACTCATCAGCGGCCAGCACGGTCAGGTTTCACGTGAGTTGCAGCATCGCCTGGGCGCTCTCGGCGAGTGGGTGGTGCTGGGTCGTGATCAGCTCGATCTGGCACAGCCGCAACAGATTCGCCAGCAAGTGCAACGCGTTCGTCCCGACCTGATCATCAATGCGGCGGCCCACACGGCAGTCGATCAGGCTGAAAACGAACCGGACATTGCTTTCGCCATCAACGCTGTGGCCCCTGGCATCCTGGCCGAAGAAGCACTGGCGCTGGGCATCCCGCTGATTCACTACTCCACCGATTATGTGTTCGATGGCAGCAAGACCGAGCCTTACAACGAAGACGATAAGCCCAACCCGCTCGGCGTCTACGGCAAGAGCAAGCTGGCTGGCGAACAGGCCATCAGCGCGGTAAATGGCCAGCATCTGATCCTGCGGACCAGTTGGGTCTACTCGACCCACGGCCGCAACTTCCTGCTGACGATGCAACGCCTGCTGCAAGAAAAACCGGAGTTGCGCATTGTCGCCGACCAGATCGGAGCCCCGACCTGGGCAGGCACGATCGCCCACAGCACCCTCGCCCTGATCGAACGCTGGCAAGCGGGTGAGGCCGGTGCCTGGGGCACTTATCACCTGACCGCTCAGGGTGAAACCTCCTGGTTCGGTTTCGCCCAGGCCATCGGCGAAGCGTTACGCGAACAGGGAAAACCTTGCGCAAACCTGCTGCCGATTCCTTCCAGCGACTATCCGACACCGGCCGCCCGCCCGCTGAACTCACGCCTGGACTGCAGCCGCCTGCAACGGGAATGGGGCGTCAGCCAGGCAGACTGGCAAACCGCGTTGCGCGAGTGTCTTGCCGGGCAAGCCTAGGCATAATGCGCCTGTACCCACAGGCGCTCGATGCTCATGACTCCGACTCTCCCTCGCAGACCCCGCTGGCGCAGCCTGGCCCTGCTCGCGCTGTGCCTGGCGCCGTTGCTGTGGCCGCTGGAGCATCTGGCCGAGCGTTATTACCGCAGCGAACTGGCCGGGCAGAACCGTCAGACCCTCGACCTGTACGTCGCCAACCTGCTGGGCACCCTGCACCGTTATGAAGTATTGCCGCAGATCCTCGGCGACCTCCCGGCCCTGCGCGCCGACCTGGCCGCACCGGACGACGGTGTGACGCAAGGCAACGCCAATCGCCTGTTGAAAAACATCGCCGCCCAGACCGGTGCCGAAGTCATGTACCTGATGGACACCACCGGCAAGACGCTGGCGGCCTCCAACTGGGACAAACACGACAGCTTCGTCGGCCGTAATTTCTCTTTTCGGCCGTATTTCAGCGAAGCCATGGCCGGGCGCCTGGGACGCTTCTTCGGCCTGGGCACCACCTCGGCCAAACGCGGCTATTTCTTCGCTGCAGCGGTACGTGACCGGGAAAAAATCGTCGGCGTGCTGGTGGTCAAGGTCGATCTGGACCACACCGAAAGCCTCTGGGGCAAAACCCCGGAACAACTGCTGGTCACCGACCACAACGGCGTGGTCATCCTCACCTCGCGGCCGGAGTGGCGTTTTCGCTCGACCCGCCCGTTGAGCGATGCAGAGCGCGAGGCCATCATCGCGATTCAACCCTATCCCACCCGCGATCCAAAACCGTTGAACCTCAACCTCGACGCCTGGCTGACCCAGACCCGGCAGATCGACGAAACCGGCTGGAGCGTCAGCATCCTTGCGCCGCGTACGCTGATCGACCGCCCGGTTCGCACCGTCGTCGCCATCGGCGGCGCGACGCTGCTGGTGTTGATGCTGTTGCTTGGTCTGATGATGCAACGCCGCCGCCACTACCTTGACCGGATCGCCTTCGAAGCCAAGGCGCGCCGCGAACTGGAAGGCCGGGTGGCCGAGCGCACCAGTGATCTGGAAGGCCTCAACCGTCGACTGAAAGAAGAAGTGCTGGAACGCGAACAGGCCCAACAGGAACTGGTGCGCGCCCAGGATGATCTGGTGCAGGCCGGGAAGTTGTCGGCGCTGGGCACGATGTCGGCGAGCATCAGCCACGAACTCAACCAGCCGCTGGCGGCGATCCGCAGTTACGCGGAAAACGCCGAAGTGCTGCTCGATCATCAGCGCACCGACGATGCACGCGGCAACCTCAAGCTGATCAGCGAACTGACCGGGCGCATGGCCTCGATCATTGCCCACCTGCGGGCCTTCGCCCGGCGCGATCGCCACGCCCCGGAAAGCGTCGCCCTGCAACCGGCGCTGGATGACGCGCTGGCCTTGCTGGCCAAGCGCCGGCGCAGCATGGAAGTCGAATTGATCCGCGATTTGCCGGCCGCCACCCTGTGGGTCGAGGCCGGGGAAACCCGTCTGCGCCAGGTGCTCGGCAATCTGCTGGCCAACGCCCTTGATGCTCTGACGGAAAAAGGCCCGCCGCGTAAACTCTGGTTGAGTGCCCAATCCACCGCCGACGGCGTCAGTCTGTACATTCGCGACAATGGCCCCGGTTTTTGCATGGAAGCCCTTGGCCGCGCCAGCGAGCCCTTCTACACCACCAAGACCCGCACGCAGGGGCTTGGGTTGGGGCTGGCGATCTGCGAGACCCTGATGCGCGCCTTCGGCGGTGAACTGTCGTTTGCCAACCACAAGGAAGGCGGTGCCCTGATTACCCTGAAACTGCGCGCAGGCGCACCGGGCGTGAGCCTGCAACCGTCCGAGGACCGAAGTGCATGACCATCGACAACCGCATCCAGGTCGTGTTGATCGACGACGATCCCCATCTGCGTCAGGCCCTGAACCAGACCCTGGACCTGGCCGGCCTGAAAATCCTGCCGCTCGCCGAAGCCAAGGGTTTGGCCGGGCAACTTGAGCGGGACTGGCCCGGCGTAGTGGTCAGCGACATCCGCATGCCGGGCATGGACGGTCTCGAACTGCTGACCGAACTGCATGCCCAGGACCCGGAGCTGCCGGTGCTGTTGATCACCGGTCACGGCGATGTGCCGCTGGCGGTGCAAGCCATGCGCGCCGGGGCCTATGACTTTCTGGAAAAACCGTTCGCCAGCGACGCCCTGCTCGACAGCGTGCGCCGTGCATTGGCCTTGCGTCGCCTGGTGCTGGACAACCGCAGCCTGCGTCTGGCCCTGAGCGACCGCAATGAACTGAGCACCCGACTGGTCGGGCAATCGGCGCCGATGCTGCGCCTGCGCGAGCAAATCGGTGCGTTGGCGGCGACCAAGGCCGACGTACTGATCCTCGGCGAAACCGGTGCCGGTAAGGAAGTCGTGGCCCGGGCGCTGCACGATTTGTCGAGCCGTCGCAACGGCCCGTTCGTGGCCATCAACGCCGGCGCCCTGGCGGAGTCGGTGGTGGAAAGCGAGCTGTTCGGCCACGAGCCGGGCGCCTTTACCGGTGCGCAGAAACGGCGCATCGGCAAGTTCGAATTCGCCAACGGCGGCACGCTGTTCCTCGATGAAATCGAAAGCATGAGCCTGGACGTGCAGGTGAAATTGCTGCGGTTGCTGCAAGAACGGGTAGTCGAGCGCCTGGGCGGCAATCAGCTGATCCCGCTGGACATCCGCATCATCGCCGCGACCAAGGAAGACCTGCGCCAATCCGCCGATCAGGGCCGCTTCCGTGCCGACTTGTATTACCGCCTGAACGTCGCGCCGCTGCGCATTCCACCGCTGCGCGAGCGCGGTGAAGATGCGCTGATGCTGTTCCAGCACTTCGCCGACGAAGCCAGCGCTCGCCACGGTTTGCCACCTCATGAACTGCAACCGGGTCAACGGGCCCTGCTGCTGCGTCACACCTGGCCCGGCAACGTGCGCGAACTGCAAAACGCTGCCGAACGTTTCGCGCTCGGCCTGGAACTGGCCCTGGACAACAGCGCGCCGGATGGCGGCGCCAGCAGCCCGGTCGAAGTGGTCAGCGGAGGTCTGAGCGAGCAAGTGGAAAACTTCGAGAAGTCGTTGATTGCCGCCGAACTGGCGCGCTCCCACAGTTCGGTGCGCAGCCTCGCTGAAGCCCTCGGCATTCCGCGCAAGACCTTGCACGACAAACTGCGCAAGCACGGGCTGAACTTCGCCGATAGCGGCGCCAGCAGCCACACCGACGAGCTCGATTGAACTACCGTCAAATCATCATCTTCATACAAGAGCCCCCTGCATGAGCCGCGACAGTCGTCACCTGGAATCGATCCTCCATCACGACATTCCCCTGACGCGGGACATGGGCCTCAAAGTGCTCGACTGGCACGACCAGCAACTGCGCCTGCACTTGCCGCTGGAGGTCAACGTCAACCACAAAAGCACTATGTTCGGCGGCAGCCTGTATTGCGGCGCGGTACTGGCCGGTTGGGGCTGGCTGCATTTGCGTTTGCGTGAAGAAGGGATTGAGGACGGCCACATCGTGATTCAGGAAGGGAAGATCAGCTATCCACTGCCGGTGACCACCGATGCCACGGCGATTTGCCAAGCGCCGAGTGCGGCGGTGTGGAAGAAGTTTTTGGCGATGTATCAGCGCTATGGACGGGCGCGGTTGACGCTGCATTCAAGGATTGTGAATGCGGGGAGTGAGGAGGAGGCGGTGACGTTTACCGGGCAGTACGTTTTGCATCGGTAAGTAAAAGATCGCAGCCTCGTTTCACTCGACAGCTCCTACAGGGGGACGCGCGTTTCTCTGTAGGAGCTGTCGAGTGAAACGAGGCTGCGATCTATTGATCTTCAGGCCCGAGCCAATGCCAACAACTTATCCCGCCACGCCGCGTTAGCCGGCAGCGCCAGGAAAAACTCATTCAACAAAGAATCCCGCGCCGGATAGCAAAACGGCGCGCCGCTCAAATCCAGCACCTCGCCCCCCGCACCTTCGAGAACGCCCTGGGCTGCCGCCGTATCCCACTGCGAAGTCGGCGCCAGCCGCGGATAACAATCCGCCGCCCCTTCCGCCAGCAAGCAAAACTTCAACGAACTGCCAATATTGGCCAATTGCAGTTCACCCAGACTGTCACTCAACCCGGCCAGCAAGCGCTCCTGCTCGGGGCTCGAATGCCGCCGGCTGGCGACCACGGTAAAGGCCTCACCTGCGGCCGGCACGTTGCGAACCTGAATCGGCAACGGCTCGGCATCTTTGTCACCCCGCCAGGCGCCCAGTCCTGCACCACCGACATAGAAACGCCCGTTGGTCGGCATCGACACGACGCCAAACACCACCCGTCCCTGCTCGATCAGCGCAATGTTGACGGTAAATTCTTCACTACCGGAGATGAACTCCTTGGTCCCGTCCAGCGGGTCCACCAACCACCAGCGCTGCCATCCGGCGCGCACGCTCTGGGAAATGTTGGCGTCCTCTTCGGACAACACCGGGATGTCCGGATCCAGCGCTGTCAGCCCCGCCAGAATCAGGTGATGAGCGGCCAGGTCTGCTGCGGTGACCGGGGAATCGTCAGCCTTGGCGGTCACGGCGGTGCCGGTGCGCCAGAACGGCAAGATGACCTCACCAGCCTTCAATGCCAGTTCAACCACCGGCGCCATCAACGGATGAGGGAAATTCATGGCAGGAACACTCCGCGCTGAGTCAACAGATCACGGGCCAGGTACAGCGCTGCCAAGGCACGGCCCTCGGTGAATTTCGGATTCTGGGCCAAGGCTGACAGCTCACGCAGGTTGATCTTGTCCACGCCCATCGGCTCGGGCTCGTCGCCCTCAAGGCTCTCTTCGTACAAATCGGTGGCCAGCACCACCTGAATCTTCTGACTCATGTAACCGGGCGACAATGACAGCTCGGTCAAATGCTCCAGTTGTCGTGCGCCATACCCGGCCTCTTCCTTGAGCTCGCGCTCGGCCGCCGCCAACACGTCTTCGCCCGGCTCTATCAAGCCTTTGGGCAGTGACAGCTCGTATTCATCGGTGCCGCCGCAATATTCCTCCACCAACACCGCGTGGTCCGCATCGAGCATCGCCACGATCATCACCGCGCCATACCCGGCGCCCTTGCCGACCAGTCGCTCGTAAGTACGCTCCACGCCATTGGAAAAGCGCAGCTTCAGCTCTTCGACGCAGAACAAACGGCTGGTGGCGACGATCTCGCGAGCGAGGATGGTGGGTTTTTGGCGCATGAGCGGCTCCTTGGCGATAGCGGGTTACTATACCCGGCCTATCCTGATTGTTTACCTCGGATATCTTTTTTACCGCTGGAGAAGTTTTTTATGTCCCTGCTGCCCTGGCGCGACATCGACACCGTTCTGCTGGATATGGACGGCACGCTGCTGGACCTGCACTTCGACAACCATTTCTGGATGGAGCACCTGCCCCAGCGTTACGCCGAGTTGCACGGCGTGAGCCGGGCCATGGCCGAGATGGAGTTGCAGCCGCTGTTCGAACGCAATGCCGGCCAGTTGCAGTGGTACTGCCTGGACTTCTGGAGCGCCGAGCTGAAGCTGCCGGTGCGTGAACTGAAACTGGAAACCGCGCACCTGATCGCTTTGCGCCCGGATGCGGACACGTTCCTGGCGGCGATCAAGCAGGCCGGCAAGCGTGTGGTGCTGATCACCAATGCCCATCGTGATTCGCTGTCATTGAAGCTGGAAAGAGTCGAACTGGCACCGTACTTCGAGCGGTTGATCAGCTCGCATGATTACGGTTTTGCCAAGGAGAACCCGCAGTTCTGGGATGCGTTGCAAGCGGATATCGGGTTCGATCCGGCGCGCAGCCTGTTTATTGACGATACGTTGCCGATTTTGCGCAGTGCGCGCAGTTTTGGGGTGGCGCATCTGTTGGCCGTGAGCGAGCCGGACAGTCGCAAAGGGCCGAAGGACACGGCGGAGTTTGCGGCGGTGGGGGATTATCGGGAGCTCATTGCAGGGCTTTGATTCCATGTAGGAGCTGCCGCAGGCTGCGATCTTTTGATCTTCGCGGTATTGAAGCTGCCGAAGATCAAGATCAAAAGATCGCAGCCTGCGGCAGCTCCTACGGGCCTCACATTATTCGGGAATCCGCAACGACTGCCCCGGATAGATCTTGTTCACATCCTTGAGCATTGGCTTGTTGGCCTCGAAGATCTTTTGATACTTGTTGGCATCGCCATACACGCGCAAGGAAATCGCGCTGAGGGTGTCGCCCTTCACCACCGTGACAAACTTCGCTGCCACCACCACCGGCCCGGTCACCGTAATCTGGTCATCCACGCTTCCAACACCGGCGATATTACCCACGGCCAGCAGAATCTTTTCCTTCTCTTCCTGACTGCCGACTTCCCCGGTCACGATAACCTTGTCGCCATCCACCGTAGCCTGCACATTCGGGTTACCCAGGCCGACCTTGCTGATGTGTTCCTTCAACTGCTCGCTGGCATTGGCGTTGCCCGGCGTCAGCAGATCGATAAGTTTTTCGCCTGCTTCTTTCACAAAGCTAAAAATACTCATGGTGCACTCTCCTTGGGTTTTAGGTTCCAGACGCAAAAGCCTAGACCAAGGTTGCAAGACCTGGTTCCCACCCGACCAATGACGCAGGTTGCCCCTAGGCGCTAGAATCCCGACCTTCCCGCGCCCTGGAGCGAAGATGGACATCAAGCAACTCAAATTCCTCATCGCCCTCGACGAAACCCGGCATTTCGGCCAGGCCGCTGCGCGCTGTCATATCACCCAACCGACGCTGTCGATGCGCCTGCGCAGCCTCGAAGAAGAACTCGAATTGCCCTTGGTCAACCGTGGCCAACGCTTCGAAGGGTTCACCGCACCGGGCGAGCGTGTGCTGGCGTGGGCGCGCACCGTGCTGGCAGCCTACGATGGTTTGCAGGCCGAGGCCGCTGCCTGTCGCGGCAATCTGGTCGGTACGCTGCGCCTGGGCGTGGTGCCACTGTCGAGTTTCGACCCGCTGCCCCTGTTGCAGCGCCTGCACGGCGAACACCCGAACCTGCGCTTCGAGCTCTCGGCGCTGAGTTCCGAGCAGATCCTCGAACAACTGGCGAACAATCGTCTGGACCTGGGCGTGTCTTACCTGGATCGCCTGGACAGCGAGCGCTTCGACGCACTGTCATTCAGCGAAACCCACATGGGCCTGCTCTACGATCAGCGCTTCTTCAGTTTCGGCGAGGCGCCGTTGAGTTGGGAGTCGTTGATCAAGCTGCCGCTGGGCATGCTCACCAGCGGCATGCATTTTCGCCAGTCCATCGACCATAACTTTCACAGTCGCGGCCTGACGCCACAGCCGTTGCTGCAAACCGATGCGGTCCACCAACTGTTACAAGCTGTGCACGGTGGCCTGTGCTGCGCCGTGATGCCGTTGAACGGCGGCCTCGAAAACCTGACCGATCATTTGCGCCTGCACCCCATTGAAAACGCCCAGACCCTCGCCCGGCTGGGGCTGATCATGCGTCGCAGCGCGCCACGCTCGGCGCTGGCGGAAGCCTGTTTCGCGATCTATCAGAAATCGCTGCCGGGCTCTTGATCGACGGCATCTATCGGCAGATCAGTATTAGCGATTAGACGCGACAACTTGACGCGCCTAGGCTTAAAGCTGATCAAACCGTCGGTGATACCTGATGAACGCCAAGCGCCCTGCCTGCGCGGCGCCTGCCCTCGAAACGCCAGCGCCCGCTGCAAGCCAGACGTACAGTTACAGCAACCTCCAATACTCCGAATCGGACAACACCGCGCTGGCCGAGGAAGTCGCGTTGGCGATTGCCTACAACGGTATCAGTCAGGCTGTCATGCTGGTGACACCGACGGACCTGGAAGACTTCATCGTCGGTTTCAGCCTCGGCAGCGGCATCATCGAAGACGCCTCCGACATCTACGACTTGCAACTCAGCGGCTCGGGTTCGGCGCAGTACGCGCAAGTGACCATCGCCAACCGCGCCTTCTGGAACCTCAAGCAACAACGTCGGCAACTGGCCGGCACCAGCGGCTGCGGGCTCTGCGGCGTGGAAGCGGTCGAGCAGGCGTTGCCCGACCTCAAGGTTTTGCCCGGAGCACCACTGCCGCCCGCCGAATGGCTGGATGGCCTGCGCCAACGCATCGGCGCATTCCAACCTCTCGGCCAACATTCTGGTGCGGTGCACGCGGCGGTGTTTATGAACGGTCAGGGCGAATTGCTGCTGGGCCGTGAAGACATCGGCCGGCACAACGCCCTCGACAAACTGATCGGCGGCCTGATCCGACAAAAGATCCCCACCACCGGCGGCCTGGCGATTGTCACCAGCCGTTGCAGCCTCGAATTGATCCAGAAAGTTTTACGCGCCGGCATCCAGACCCTGGTCAGCCTGTCGGCGCCCACAGGCCTTGCCGTGCAATGGGCCCGTCGTCACAACCTAAACCTTATCCATCTGCCACAGAAGAATGCGCCGCGGGTCTACAGCCCAGCGTTGGAGAATCAAGCGTGAGTCAACATCAACAAGCCGACCAGAAACCCGTCCCTCGCTACAAGCCCTATAAAGGCGCTGCCGGTGGATGGGGCGCGCTGATCAGCGTTGCCCAGGCCTGGTTGACCAGCGACAACGCGCTGAAAAACCTGCGCATGATGCTCAAGACCAACCAGAACGGCGGCTTCGACTGCCCGGGTTGCGCCTGGGGCGACTCGCCTGAAAGCGGCATGGTGAAGTTCTGCGAGAACGGCGCCAAAGCCGTGAACTGGGAAGCGACCAAGCGCCGGGTCGACGGGGCGTTCTTCGCCAAGCACAGCGTCAGCTCGTTGCTGGAACAGAGTGATTACTGGCTCGAGTATCAGGGTCGCCTGACCGAGCCAATGAGCTACGACGCCGAGACCGATCGCTACAAACCGATCAGCTGGGAAGCGGCGTTCGCGCTCATCGGTAAACACTTGCAGGGCCTGTCGACCCCGGATCAGGCCGAGTTCTACACCTCGGGCCGCGCCAGCAACGAAGCGGCGTACCTGTATCAACTGTTCGTGCGCGCCTACGGCACCAACAACTTCCCCGACTGCTCGAACATGTGCCACGAGGCCAGCGGTGTGGCATTGGCGCAAAGTGTCGGCGTCGGCAAAGGTACCGTGATCTTCGACGACTTCGAACACGCCGATGCGATTTTCGTCTGGGGCCAGAACCCTGGCACCAACCACCCACGGATGCTCGAACCCCTGCGTGAAGCGGTGAAACGCGGCGCTCAGGTGGTGTCGATCAACCCGCTGAAAGAACGAGGTCTGGAACGCTTCCAGCACCCGCAAAACCCGATCGAAATGCTCACCAACGGCGACAAGCCGACCAACACCGCGTACTTCCGTCCGGCATTGGGCGGCGACATGGCGGTGCTGCGCGGCATGGCGAAGTTCCTGCTGCAATGGGAGCGCGACGCGCAGAAGGCGGGTGAGCCTGCCGTGTTCGACCACGACTTCCTCAATGAACACAGTGTCAACGTGCTGGAATACCTGGGCACCGTCGACGACACCTCGTGGGAGCAGATCGTCGAGCAGTCCGGCCTGACCCTGGTGGAAATCGAGCAAGCGGCGCGTATGTACGCCAAAAGCAAGAACGTCATCATGTGCTGGGCGATGGGCATCACCCAGCATCGCCATTCGGTGCCGACCATCCAGGAAATCGCCAACCTGATGCTGCTGCGCGGCAACATCGGCCGGCCGGGCGCTGGTCTGTGCCCGGTGCGTGGCCACAGTAACGTGCAGGGCGACCGGACCATGGGCATCAACGAGCGTCCGCCGGTGGCGTTCCTCGATTCCCTGGAGCGTCGTTTCCAGTTCAAGGTGCCGCGTGAAAACGGCCACAACGTGGTCGAGGCGATTCATGCCATGGCCGACGGGCGTGCGAAAGTGTTCATCGGCCTGGGTGGTAACTTTGCCCAAGCGACCCCGGACAGCACTCGCACCTTCCAGGCCCTGAGCAATTGCGACCTGACCGTGCAAATCAGCACCAAGCTCAACCGCAGCCATTTGGCTCACGGCAAGGAAGCACTGATCCTGCCGTGCCTGGGCCGTACCGACATCGATATCCAGACCGAAGGCGCCCAAGCGGTGACCGTCGAAGACTCGTTCAGCATGGTCCATGCCTCCAACGGCCAGTTGCAGCCACTGTCGAACCAGATGCGCTCGGAACCGTCGATCATCGCCGGCATCGCTGCCGCCACCCTGGGCAGCCGCCCGGTGGACTGGAACTGGCTGGTGGCCGACTACAGCCGCATCCGCGACCTGATTGCCGACACCATTCCAGGCTTCAAGGACTTCAACGAGAAGATCCGCAATCCGGGTGGTTTTTACCTCGGCAACAGCGCTGGCGCGCGACGCTGGAACACAGCGTCGGGGCGCGCCAATTTCCGCCCGAACATCCTGCCCAAAGACCTGGTGCATGAACGTACGCGCGCCACTGGCATTTTGCCGGACCTGATCATGCAATCCATGCGCTCCCACGATCAGTACAACACCACCATTTATGGCCTCGATGACCGCTATCGCGGGGTGAAAGGCCAGCGTGATGTGTTGTTCGTGAACGAAGCGGACATCATTCGCCTGGGGTTCAAACCGGGGCAGAAGGCAGACATCGTTTCGATCTGGGATGATGGCCGCGAGCGTCGGGTGAAGGGCTTCACGCTGCTGGCGTTTGATATTCCTGCGGGGCAAGCTGCTGCGTATTACCCGGAAGTGAATCCGCTGGTACCGCTGGAAAGCACTGGGGATGGCAGCCATACGCCGACGTCGAAGTTCGTGGCAATTCGGTTGGAAGCGACGAGTGAGTCCAGGTTGATTATGGCGAAGTCTGCTTAACGCTGCGTGTGGTCTGACGCCATCGCGAGCAGGCTCGCTCCCACATTTGATCTTCAGCGAACACAGCATTTGTGTTCTACCAAGATCCACTGTGGGAGCGAGCCTGCTCGCGATGGCGTCGGACACAGCAACTCATGTATCGGCACCCTGCGAACACTTTCCAATCGCCCACAAAAAAGGCCGTTTTTTCTCAAAAACGGCCTATCCGAAGTAGCTAAAGACCGGCGAAAAACACTTAAGTTCCGCCTAAAAAACAGTAACTTATAGAAATGTGTTGAAGTCGTGTTACTCGTCGGATTTCGATTGTCACGACCATGACACAGCCTCAGGATCGCGCCGTCATCCCCTTGAGGTTCCTCTATGAAGTTCTCCTCGATTCTCTTGTTGTCCCTTGGCCTGGTCAGTGGCATCGCTTCTGCCGGCGGCACCACCGAAGCAGGTGTGGGCGGCGCATTGGGCGGGGTTTTGGGCTCGGTCGTCGGTCAGTCATTAGGCGGCAATACAGGTTCAACCATTGGCGCGGCCCTGGGCGGCGCGGGTGGTAGCGCAGTCGGCGCAGACAAACGCAGCCGTGGCGAAGCCGCCATTGGCGGTGCGTTGGGCGCAGCAGGCGGTAACGTGGTCGGCCGCAGCATGGGCGGCACCACCGGCAGCCTGATCGGCTCCGCAGCAGGCGGCGGCGCCGGTGGCGCGCTGGGTAACTACATGGGCAACAAGAGCGATGACGACGACGATGATCGTCGTGGCCGTGGTGATCGCCGCTACTCCCGTGATGGTCACCATGATCGTGGCCACCACTACGGTCATCGCAAGCACAAACATCGCTATCGCGACTGAGGCTGAATCGCCTCGTTTACCGGTAGATCAAAAAGTCGCAGCCTACGGGCTGCGATTTTTTTGTCCGTCAAACCACCAAACGCTCCATTGCACCGCGTAGCCCGGCAGGAATCGCCACGGGCTGATTCGAGGCCCGATCCACAAACACATGCACGAAGCGCCCCGCCGCGCAGGCTTCGTCTTCACCAGCCTTGAACACCGCCAATTCGTATTGCACCGAGCTGTTGCCCAACTTGCCAACGCGCAAACCGATCTCGATCCGATCGGGGAAGGCGATGGACGCAAAGTAATCACAGGACGAACTCACCACAAAGCCCACCACCTCACCCTCATGGATATCCAGGCCGCCGACTTCGATCAGGTAGGTGTTCACTGCCGTATCGAAGAAACTGTAGTAAGTGACATTGTTGACGTGACCGTAGGCGTCGTTGTCGTGCCAGCGGGTGGTGATGGGTTGGAAGTGGGGGTAGTCGGTGCGTTGGGGCATCGGGTTGGACATCAGTGTCGGTTCCTGGAGTTGGATGGCCAGTTTAAGGCGAAAACCGCTTCGTACCCTTCGCGAGCAGGCTCGCTCCCACATTAAATCTCGGTCGAACGCGAAATAAGTGTTCGCCGAAGATCAACTGTGGGAGCGAGCCTGCTCGCGATGGCGTCCGTAAAGACGCTATAAATCAGCAAACCCTTTACCCTCCGCAGCCAATTCCCCAATCAACCGCGCCGGTTGCCAGTGATCACCCTGCTTGGTTTCCAGCTGCAACAACCGCTGATGAATATCCGCCAACCCTTGCTGATCCGCCCAAGCCATCGGCCCACCCTTGTCCGCCGGGAAGCCATAACCGTTGAGGTACACCAGATCGATGTCGTGCGCTGACCCGGCGATCCCTTCCTGAAGGATCTTCGCCCCTTCATTGACCAGTGCCAGCAAACAGCGCTCAAGAACCTCCTCGGGACTTATCTCACGACGCTGGAACCCCAATTCTTCGCTGACCTTCAGCACCAGCGCATCGACTTCAACATCGTGTTCAGCCTGGCGACTGCCCGGTTCATAGTGGTAATAACCATTGCCACTCTTCTGACCGAAACGACCCAATTCGCACAGACGATTGTCCACCTGAACTTCAGGCGCATCCTGCCCGTCGCCGGCCAACTGCCGGGCGCGCCACTCCAGATCGATGCCGACCACGTCGTACATGCGGAACGGCCCCATGGCGAAACCAAAACCTTGCAGTACTGCATCCACCTGATACGGATAAGCGCCCTCAAGCAGCATCTTGCGCGCTTCGAGCACGTAGGTATTGAGCATGCGATTGCCGATGAAACCGTCGCAATTGCCCGATACAACGCTGACCTTGCCCATGCGTTTGCCCAGTTCCTGCGCGGCATCAAGCACCGCCGGTGAAGTCTGCGCACCGCGAACGATTTCCAGCAGCTTCATGATGTGCGCAGGGCTGAAGAAGTGCAGGCCCAGGACCTGTTGCGGACGGCGAGTGGCTGCGGCAATGGCGTCGATATCCAGCGCCGACGTGTTGCTGGCCAAAATGGCTTCGGGTTTGAGCAACCCATCCAGTTCACGGAATATTCTCTGCTTGAGCTCGAGGTTTTCGTAAACCGCTTCAATGACCAGGTCAACCTCGCGGATCGCCGCGTAATCGGCCGCTGCCGTGACTTGTGCAATGTGCGCGTCCGCTTCAGCCTGATCGATCCGCCCCTGTCGCACGTTGTGCGCGTAGGTTTCAGCCACGGCGGCCAGTGCCTGCTCAAGCATCTGCGGATTGTTATCGACCCATTGCACCGGCACCCCGGCGTTGGCCAGGCACATGACAATGCCACGGCCCATGGTACCCGCTCCGATGACGGCTGCGCGCTGAATGTTGAACAGTGTCTGGCTCATAGTTGTTCTCTTGTTGGCGATCCAAAGACAGCCCTCACCATAGTCAGCCACCGGGCCTTTTTGAAATTTATTCCTGTGATGAGCGACATTCAGCGGATGGATGTGCCCCCGAGGCATCATCGACCCCTGTAGGAGCTGCCGAAGGCTGCGATCTTTTGATCTTGATCTTCGGCAGTTTCAATACCGCTAAAGATCAAAAGATCGCAGCCTTCGGCAGCTCCTACGGGTTAGAGGTATGACTGGGACCAGTCTCGCACTTCGCCATAGGGATATTCCTCCAGCGCCGCAAACCCCGGAATCGACCGCGCCTTGAGCTTGGTAAACAGCGGCACGCTGATCCCGCACAAAAACCGCGTCACACGCTCCGCCGAAGGAATGCTGCCGGTGTGATGCTCGTGCCTGTGGATAAAATCACCGCACAGCGCCTCGAAGTTTTTATCCACAAGCACCGGCAATTCCGGTGGCGCCGGCAGTCGCGCCACATCTCCGTGACACACCGAACAATGCCCGCATTGCTGCGGTGCGTTTTCGTCGCCGAAGTACTCGGCCAGGCGATAGCCCAGGCAATGGTCCGTAGCGAACAGGTCGAGCATGGCGTGAATCCGTGCGATCTCAGTGCGTTCATGCTGGGTGAAATAAGCGTGCAGTTCAGCACTCAAGGTCTGACTGTCGAAGTCCGTTTGCAGCAGGCTGTAGACCTCGGTCATCTGCTTGCTTTCAAGCTCGACCCAGCCTTTCTCCTGGAAATAATCCAGCGCCTTGACCACCCGGTTGCGCTCAGCCTGATGCTGCTCGTACAGCGCGTCGAAATTCACGGTGGCCCAGGTCCGCGCGCGCGTGGAGGTCTGGATGATTGCCGCGACGAAATCCTTGCGTTCACCCTCGAAGCGAGCCAGCAAAGCCTCCGGCTCCTGCAAATACTTGAAGCGGTATTCAGCGTAATAGGCGTAACGCGGGGCGATGATCCCGCGCAGCTCCAACTGCACCAGCAACGTCTTGAGCGGCAACTGGCGGATGTTGCTCTGATCTGCCAGTGGTCCTAGCAGAAACTCCCACTGCCCCTCGGGCGCGGCGGCTTGCAGTTCGTCGAGCACGCAGCGGATGCCGTCCAATTCCGGCGTGTCGCCGTACACAAAGTTTTCCAGCACATTGAGGCTATCGCGGTTGGCCAATACCAGGCAGTCCGACGGCTGCCCGTCACGCCCGGCGCGGCCGATTTCCTGACTGTAGTTTTCGATGGATTTGGGCAGGTCGAAATGCACCACGTTGCGGATGTCGCTCTTATCGATGCCCATGCCAAACGCGATGGTGGCGACGATGCAATTGGACTGCCCGCTCATGAAGCGTTTCTGGATGGCTTCCCGTTGTTCGTGAGGCAAACCGGCGTGATAGGCCTCGGCCTGAATGCCGTTGCGACCCAGGTGTTCGGCAATGTGCTCGGCGGTTTTCTGCAAGGTGACGTAGACGATGCTCGGTTGGCCGGGACGTTCGCTCATCCATTCAACAAGGCGTCGGCGCTTGTCCTGACCTCGGACTGGCTCCACCAGCAAGTTGAGATTCGGCCGGTAGAAACCGGTGGTCACCACGTCTTCGGGAGCGATGGCGAACTTGGCCTCCATGTCGGCGATCACCTTCGGCGTCGCAGTGGCGGTCAGCAGGAGCGCCTGAGGAATATTGAACTGACGCTGATAGTCGGGGAGCTTGAGGTAGTCGGGGCGGAAGTTGTGGCCCCACTCGGAAATGCAGTGTGCCTCGTCCACCACCAGCAACGAGATCGGCACCTGCTGCAGGAAATTGCGGAAGCGCTCGTTTTTCAGGCGCTCCACGGAAATCATCAAGATCTTCAATTCGCCGGACTTGGCGCGGGCCATCACGTCGCTGGCGTCATCGCGGCTCTGGGCCGAATCGATACTGCCTGCCGCAATGCCATGGCGCTGAAGGAACGCCAACTGATCCTGCATCAGCGCCAACAACGGCGAAACCACCAGCGTCAGATGCGGCAGCAACAACGCCGCCAATTGGTAACAAAGGGACTTGCCCGAGCCGGTGGGAAAAATCGCCGCCGCCGAGCGACCGGCCAACACCGCGCTGACCGCCGCCTCCTGACCGGGCCGAAACTGTGGATAACCGAAAACCTGTTCCAGGGTGTTGTGCATAAGCTGTCACTCCGTTGACCGCTGCGAAGCCCAAAGCCTAGCCGGCGATCGCAGCGAGTCGAGAAAAGGTCGGGGGCAAAAACGATACGGGATGATACAGCGGATGGCACGGGGTGATTGCAGGGCTTGAGGAGTGGGGCGGCTGTCAGATTGCTATCGCGAGCAGGCTCGCTCCCACAGTTGATCTTCAGTGAACGCAGATTTTGTGTACGGCCCGGCATCAGTGTGGGAGCGAGCCTGCTCGCGATGAGGCCAGCAAAAACACTGCAAAAACATCGGAAAATTCAGGGCACCATCACCGCCACCCGCAACTGCTCGTTCAACACCTGCTCATGAAACACCTGACTCTTGCTCGCCCACACCGCATGGGCCGGGCTGATTTCGCCGGTGAACGCCGCCGCCAACTGACGCAAATCAGCGACGCTTCGTACACGCGGGCAGAACGGTTCGCCGTCGCAATGCTGACTGGCGTTACGGTAAGTGGTCAGCAACCGATCCCACAGCCCGTCACGCACCTGTCGCACAGATTTGAGCTTCACCGCCTGCACACCCAGACGCTGTTTCAGACCCTGTTCGTCCAGCGCTTCACTGGCCAGCAGCGCCTTGCCGAACATCAGCACCTCGGCGCGGGAGGCGGTGTTCATGTTCGCCTGAGTGGTGAGGGCGTCCGGCCAACCGGTGCGGTCCATGTTGACCATTACCATCGAGTGACCCGCGTCGGCCGCGCCCGTCAAACGACAAACACCCGCCCACAACAACAAAACCGAGGCCATACGTAGCCACTGCATACCTAATTCCCTTTAAGTGCCTAACCAGGCATTTTCGAAATGCCCTACAGATTCTGGCGCGCACGATACAGAGGTTTACGGCGCTGCGCCTGACAAACCCGTAGGAAATTTCACCTATAAGGGTTTCGGTTAAAAAAACCTCGGGAAACGCGTAGGGCCAATGCCCGAAGACCAGTAAAACCCCTACAAACCCTGTCGATTGCGGCCGTATTGCCGCGCTGCGTCGCCACCTTCATAGTTTGTGGCGCGGCTGAAAACAGGGTGTCGACCTGCCGGCGAGACTGCCCGACTTCCTACAGGACTGAACTAAATGCAAGACCGCTATCGTCCACTCAAAACCAGCTACAGCGAAATACCCGTCCTCGTCATCGACACCGCGGCCAGCACCGGCGCCGTCCTCGACGCAGCGCACCAACGCCTGCGCGCAGCCAGCGATTTGCTCGAAACGCTTTATTGTCTGTGCTTCAAACAGGCCGATGTTAAAGACATTCCTCATATCGTGAATGCACTTTATTTATTAACGCAGGACGGTTGCGAGCTCTTAGAAGTTGCCAGACAAAAAATAGAACACTAAAACTTCAAACACACACTACAAACCCGGCAACAACTAACCACTTCATTATTTAAACTACTAAAACTAGTCTGCAGACTCTTAAATCAAACAAGAGTACAACAATGACTACATTAACTATTTTTTTTTGCGGCACCGGCTCGACCAAATTCGACAACCAAAATCCAACTTACTGGAGTGGTGAGTTGGTTTCGACGCTGGCCTCCCATCATACCGGCCGGGAGTTCGCAGAATGGATCGTGATCGATGGTCCGGGCACCAGCAACCTGCAAGCTGATGAACTGTTTACCCAATCCAAGGGCTACGGCCTCAGCGGAACGCTGTTCGGCAAGGGCTGGGAAGAGAACGTAAAGCACGCCATCAACATCATCAAAGGTCAGTGTGAATGGCAACGTGAAAAACTGACCGAAGCGGAATACAACCGCCTCAAGGCTGCAGGGATCCCAATCGAAGACGTGATCGTTGAAGGCTCTTGGCTATGGCGTAAATATAACTACGGCGACCGCAGCGTGACCCAACAGAAGCTGCAAGAACAAATCATCAAAACATTCCGCAAGGGCGGCATCCTTCCAACCAACGTCAACTTGGTGGGTTGGAGCCGAGGCGGTATTAGCTGCCATATGCTGGCCAATGCCATGTTCAAGGACAGCGCACTGAAGAACATCCCGGTGAATATCTTTGCGATTGATCCGGTGCCGGGCGTCGGTAACTTTCAGGAAGACAAAGTAAAACTGAATGCCAACGTAAAAGAATACGTCGGCTTCTACGCCCGAGACGAGCGCTCCAAAGGCTTCAGCTGCGTCATCCCGCAAACAGCCACGGGCACCCGAACCCACATTTATCCCATGCCCGGCCGCCATGGCACGCTGGTTGGCAACGCCGCAGCAGACGGTGTCAGCGGCCCTAAAGCGCTGGCCGAACCCGGCCTGATCGTCCGCCACCTTGCCGAAGTGTGCCTGAAGCGTTGGGGCGTGCCGCTGAACAAAACCCTCAACCTGACCCCTGCCGACCTGCGGAACCACCACAACACCATGGTCAGTGCCGCCGCGAAATACAAAGCGATGGAAAAGTGCTCGTACACCTACTTCACCGAGCTGGACCAAGGCGAGCGATACGTATCGCTGGGCAGCAATGGGGTCAAGTTCTCGGCAGTGAAAGGCACGATCTACGCGCCGGCGACTGGGTTGACCACTGGCCTGCTGGATGTTGCTTCGTATCAGCATATTCGTTGAATTGATGGGAACGGGGTTCGGCTAAGCTGATGGCGGAAAAACGCGAGAAATTGCGTCGCAGAAAATTCCTATAGAAGCGGTCTGACCAAGATTCATCCCGTTCCTACAAGCGGGGACTCTTTGTCGTCTATCGCCACCCGGCTGCTCACACCTATAGTCGGGTTGTCGCTGCTAATTCAGCGACTCGGGCTTGGTCACCCGACAAAGAGAGCGCACATTCCCAATTGATTAGAGTTCGCAGCATTGGCGGACGTCCCACTCGCCGCAAAATCAGACTTGATCCGCCTCATCGACATGCCCTAACGGAAGATGTGCCATGAACCTCGCCCCCAACTTCCCCGACGACCACGCCATGCACCTGCTTATGCAGTTACTGCACGAAGAACTCGGCCTGCCCCAACGCAAAACCATTAGCCTTACCACCTCGATCAACTTCGACCTGGGCTGCGATGGCGCCGACGCACGAAACCTGATGGAAGCACTGGAAGAACAATTCGCAATCGACTTCATCGACTACGAAGCCTATCGCTACTTTCAGCCGGAAGGATTTGATGTGTTTCTCAAGCGCCGGGCCAAGGGGCGTGGCGACAAAATCTCACTGACTATCGGCATGCTTTACAAGGCGATCAAATTGCAACGGTGGGATACGCAAACATTGGAAAGCCTGTCGCCGAACGCATAAGTGGCATTATTCTGGCAGTTTAGTGTGAAAAATGAAGGAATAATGGCACATGGCAAAGAAAACAGCGCCACTCCTGCCCTCAGCAGCCAAGCTGCTCTCCGAGTTTGGTGAGCGGCTGAAACTCGCTCGACTGCGTCGCAAACTGACAGCCAAACAAGTCGCCGAGAGGGCTGGCATGTCCCTGACAACGCTGCGCTCCCTAGAATCGGGTGGATCAGGAGTGACGATGGGCGCCTATTTATCAGTGATGCAGGTGTTGGGCCTGGAGAAAGACTTAAGCAAGCTCGCCGCAGTAGATGAACTGGGGCGCCAACTGCAAGACGCTCAATTAATCCCAGGAGCAAACCTGGCAGCCAATAAACGCCAACGAGTACGCAGCTTAACTGCTGCAAAGGTATCGCCACCTATTCGCGACAGAGAGACGAGGGCATCTGAAAGTCCCACCTCAAAATCGGACCTTTCCGCTGAATTCCCTTTGAACACTCATTCCCTATCCAGTTTGCTATCCAAGAAAAAACCTAAACCTACGACGGGTAAAAAATGACACGGATCGCGGTGTATGCCGATTGGGAATCCTTGAATGGCCCAAGGCGTCTTGGGTTCCTCCATGCCAGAAAGGCTCGCTCCAGCAACGTGTTCGAGTTTGAGTACGACGCCGTAGCACTGGCCGATCCCGAATTGAACTTCACATCGCTGGATCCGCGCATCGGGCTCTTCGAAGGCCGACAGTTTCCCGGTCAACATCAGACCCGGTTTGGTGTTTTTGCCGACTCTAGCCCAGACCGATGGGGCCAATTGCTAATGAAGCGGCGCCTGGAACGAGACATTCGTGAAGGACTAGCCCCTCAAGACACCAAACTGTACGAGTCGGATTTCCTTTTAGGCGTTCATGACCTCTATCGAGTCGGCGCAATCCGCTACAAGCTCAATGACGAAGGCAACTTTCTGGATGATCGCGATGGCTTGGTCGCCCCTCCTTTCGTCGAGTTACGCGCATTAGAGGAAGCAAGTCGGGCCTTGGAAAGCGATCCGGACAACACCTCTCCCGATGGGCGCGAATGGCTGAGAATGGCTGAGAATGCTAATAGCGCCCGGTGGCTCACTAGGTGGCGCCAGACCCAAGGCCAGCGTTGCTGACGAGCGTGGTCATTTGTGGATCGCCAAATTTCCGAGCACTTGCGATGACTATGACGTCGGCGGCTGGGAAATGGTGGTAAATGCCTTGGCAAATCATTGCGGTTTGCGGGTTGCAACCGGCACTGCACGCCGCTTCGCGAGCGATCATCACTGCTTCATGGTCAAGCGCTTCGACCGTACCGAACAGGGTGGCCGACTGCATTTTGCTTCGGCAATGACCATGACCGATCGTGTTGTCGGTGATGATGCATCGGTAGGTGCCAGCTACCTTGAATTAGCAGAAGTGCTCATGGAGCACGGCTCGGAAACCAACGCAGATCTTCGCGAGTTGTGGTCTCGGATCGTGTTCAACATCTTGGTCTCCAATACCGACGACCACATGCGCAACCATGGTTTTATCCTCGACCCCGGCCGGGGATGGCGCCTGTCTGATGCCTATGACATGAACCCGGTAGCACACGCCGATGGGTTGAAGCTCAACATCACAGATGCGGACAACGCTTTGGATCTTGAACTCGCTCGTGAAGTGGCCGAGTACTTTCGGGTAAGCCGTGCAGATGCGAACGAAATTATTGAGAGTTTCCAAGAAGCAGTCAGCCAATGGCCAATATTGGCAGGCGCGTTGGGGCTATCGAAACGTGAGCAAGACAACATGGCACCAGCGTTTCGTCATTCCGGCAATTGACCAGGGCACATTATTTGCGCCCACAAAAAAGCCGCCCCGAAGGGCGGCTTTCTCATTCCATCAAACCAACGCTTACAACTTCGGCCCAGCAGCCTTGATCGCGTCGCTCACGTCGAACTTCTTGAAGTTCTCAACAAACAACCCAGCCAACGCTTTAGCCGCTTCATCATAAGCAGCCTTATCAGCCCAGGTATTACGTGGGTTCAACAGACCAGTCTCAACGCCCGGCACAGCCAATGGCACGTCGAGGTTGATGGTGTCGAGGTGTTCGGTTTCAACACCGATCAACGCGCCGCTCTGGATCGCTGCGATCACGCCGCGAGTGGTCGGGATGTTGAAGCGTTTGCCGACGCCGTAGCCGCCGCCGCTCCAGCCGGTGTTGACCAGGTAGACCTTGGAGCCGAAGCCGCGGATGCGTTTGATCAGCAGTTCTGCGTATTCGCCGGCCGGACGCGGGAAGAACGGTGCGCCGAAGCAGGTGGAGAAGGTCGATTTGATGCCGCTGCCGGAACCCATTTCGGTCGAGCCCACCAGTGCGGTGTAGCCGGACAGGAAGTGGTAGGCCGCTTGTTCTTCGCTGAGGATCGAGACCGGTGGCAGGACGCCGGTCAGGTCGCAGGTCAGGAAGATCACGGCGTTTGGCTCGCCACCGAGGTTAAGCGGCGCGCGTTTTTCGATCAGTTCACGCGGGTAAGCGGCGCGGCTGTTCTGGGTCAGGCTGTCATCGGCGTAGTCGGCCTTTTTGTTGGCATCGAGTACGACGTTTTCTAACACTGCGCCATGTTGGATGGCTTTCCAGATGACCGGCTCGTTTTTCTCGGAGAGGTCGATGCACTTGGCATAGCAACCGCCTTCGATGTTGAACACCACGCCCACGCCCCAGCCGTGTTCGTCGTCGCCGATCAGGTAGCGGCTTTCGTCGGCGGACAGGGTGGTTTTACCGGTGCCGGACAGGCCGAAGAACAGGGTCACGTCGCCCTCTTCGCCCATGTTGGCAGCGCAGTGCATCGGCAGAACGTCGACCGCTGGCAGCAGGAAGTTCTGGACCGAGAACAGGGCTTTTTTCATTTCGCCGGCGTAACGCATGCCAGCAATCAGCACTTTCTTGGCCGCGAAGTTGATGATCACGGTGCCGTCGGAGTTGGTGCCATCACGCTCTGGCACGCATTCGAACTCAGGGGCGTTGAGGATCTGCCACTCGTCCTTGCCAGCCGGGTTGTACTGTTCAGGATTGATGAACAGGCAACGGCCAAACAGGTTGTGCCAGGCAGTCTGCGTGGTCATTTTGACCGGCAGGTAGTGCGCAGGATCGGAACCTACATGCACGTGGGAGACAAAGCGCTCGCGTTCGCCCAGATAGGCTTCAACGCGGTCCCACAGGGCATCGAACTTGTCGGCCGGGAACTTGCGGTTGATCGGGCCCCAGGCAATGGCTGCCTGAGTGGAAGGCTCTTCAACGATGAAACGATCGACTGGCGAGCGGCCGGTACGGTGACCGGTGCGAACCACCAGCGCGCCGGTATCGGCAAGCTCGCCTTCACCGCGACTCAGAGCTTCTTTTACCAGATCATTAACACTCAGATCGGTGTACACGGCGTTATTGGCTTGCGTCATGAGATTCCCCGTCGGCCAGTGGCCGAGTGTGCTCCAAACGTTTTGTAGTAGAAAGTCGTGCACTACTACCGCGACAAAAAGTGGGCCGGATTATGCCAGAAACGCCCAAAAATAGTAGGGCCCTCCCGTCGTAACGGCGTTATTCCGGCGTTAAGCAGTGAATTTACCTGCGCTGAACCGTTTTAGTGACGGGTATCTGACGGCGTCTCGACGCCCGCACCGGCGAATAATTGAGCGATATCGGCGGCGTCGAACAGGTAACGCTGGTTGCAGAACTGGCAGTCGATCTCGATGTTTCCACCGTGTTCGATGACCAGTGCCTGGGCATCTTCCAGACCCAAACTGACCAGAGCATTGGCAGAACGTTCGCGCGAGCAGCTGCAACGGAAGCGCAGTTTCTGCACATCGAACAACCGAACCTGCTCTTCGTGGTAGAGACGATGGAGCACGGTTTCGTTGTCCAGGCTCAGCAATTCATCGGCCGTCAGCGTGCCGCCCAGCGTGGTGATGTGCTGCCAGCTGTCGGCGCGTTCTTCTTCATCTTTCAGACGGTCGGCGGGCAATTGCTGCAGCAACAGCCCACGGGAACGACGGCCATCGGCGTACAGCCAGAACCGCGTGCCGACCTGCTGAGACATGACGAAGTAGTTAGTGAAGCACTCCGACAGGGTTTCGCCATCCAGGTCGACGATGCCCTGATAGCGCTGGCCTTGGGTCGGGTCGACGGTCAGCGCCAATACGCCGTTCGGCATCAGGTCGGCGAGGGTCGCGTCGGGGGCGATCTGGTCGGCCTCGTAACGGGCGAGGCCACGGATTTCACGCTCGCTCGAGCATTCGATCATCAACAGCGGCACCGGGCCGTCGGAGCGGGCCTGGAGAATCAGCAATCCATCGAACTTCAAGGTGCCGACCAGCAACGACGCCGCCGCCATCAGCTCGCCGAGCAGTTGTTTGACCGGCTCCGGATAGGCGTGTTTAGCGAGGACTTCGGCGTAGCTACGCTCCAACGAAACCAGCTCGCCGCGGGTGTCGCTGTCATCGAAGATGAAGCGTTGGGTGTAGTCGGTATCCGGTAGATCGGTCATAGGTCTGGGTATCTGAAGTAATGACAAAAGTTACAAGAGGTGAAATTTGCGCCTTTGCAGCACCGTGTTAGTGCGCGATGTTCGGCCAAGGCAGGCATTTTATGAACAATCCGGGCTTGTTCCAAGCAAAGTGGAACAAGCGCCGGTTTTTGCCCCTGGCGCAGCTGGCCTTCTGGTTATGGCCTACGGGTCAGATGCTGCGTGGGATTTTCGACGAGTGGCTTTTTCACCGAGTCAATTCGCTGCTGGCGACAAATCCGATATGGCTACACATCCGGGCGATTGCAAGTCTGCGGCAAACTGCCGGTGGTTTCGCGGATGAGTGTGGTGCGTGGCGCCTGATTTCGCGGGGCTGCCGGGCGAGTGCTGCGCACTCGATCGCGAGAAGGCTCGCTCCCACGGTTGACCGCGTACTAACCAACGACTCGGTCTAATGTGGGGGCGAGCCTGCTCGCGAAGGCGCCCTCTCTGTCACCACAGAAACACCGGCTTACTCGTCGTTGCTACTGCCACGAAACTTGAACAAATCCCGTCGCTGCTTCTTGCTCGGCTTGCCATCGGTGCTCACACCCAACGACCCGGCCTTGCGCATGGCCGCAGCCGCTTCGCGCTTGGCGATGCTGGCTTCGGTTTCGGCGTACAGCGTCTGAGCCTCCGGCGCACCACGGCGCACGATCGACAGCGCCTGGACCACTACCGTGCGCTCTTCGAAACCTGCGCGAATCTGAAACTCGTCGCCGACCCTCGGCTCCTTGCCCGGTTTGCAGCGCTCGCCCCGGCAATGCACCTTGCCACTCTCGATGGCCGCTTTGGCCAAGGCACGTGTTTTATAAAAACGCGCGGCCCACAACCACTTATCGAGACGGAGTTTGTCGTCCTCTTCGCTTTTTTGTGCCATGGAATGTCCTCATCCTGAAATATTGGTGAACTGTACTACCGTTTCTGTCGTGCCAAGAATTCCACCGTCTCGGATTACAATGCGCACATTCCAGACCCTCCCCAAAGGACTGGAAATCCGGGCCGTAGATATCTGTCGCCTTTTAACCATTATTCTGCGTGAATACCGCGAATCCGGCCGTGTTCGGCCCGAGCGGTTTCCGCCGGTTGAGTACCTTTGAAGACATTTGACCATTTGACCGTTGTCGGTCTGCGCGAGTGGGTGGCGCTCCCGGATTTGGGAGTCGCCGGCCTTCGGGCAAAAATCGACACCGGCGCCAGCACCTCCAGCCTGCATGCCACCGACATCGAGCCATTCGAACGCGACGGGGAACAGTGGGTGCGCTTCACTGCGCACCTGGGCACGGTGGTGCAACTGCGCCACCGGCGCTGCGAAGCTCCGCTGGTGACGATGAAAACCATCAAAAGCTCTAACGGCCACGCGCAGATGCGCTACGTGGTCAGCACCACCCTGGCCCTCGGTGATCGGGTCTGGCGGGTCGAGTTCACCCTCGCCTGCCGCAAGTCCATGCGTTATCGCCTGTTACTCGGTTCCAAAGCCCTGATCGATGGCCAACTGGTGGTCAATCCGGGCATTAAATATGTACAAGACAAGCCGGTGTTCCCGGTATCTACCTCCTCCACAGGTGTTGCATGAAGATCGCTGTGCTGTCGCGGAACCCGCGTCTGTATTCCACCCGTCGCCTGGTCGAAGCCGGTACCGAACGCGGCCATGAAATGGTGGTGGTCGATACCCTGCGCGCCTACATGAACATTGCCAGTCACAAACCGCAGATCCACTACCGCGGCAAACCGCTGGAGGGTTTCGATGCGGTGATCCCGCGGATCGGTGCGTCGGTGACGTTTTATGGCTGCGCGGTGTTGCGTCAGTTCGAAATGATGGGGGTGTTTCCGCTCAACGAATCGGTGGCCATCGCCCGTTCGCGGGACAAACTGCGGTCGCTGCAATTGCTGTCACGCCGCGGGATCGGATTGCCGGTCACCGGCTTTGCCCACTCCCCGGATGACATTCCCGATTTGATCGAGATGGTCAACGGCGCGCCGTTGGTGATCAAGGTACTGGAAGGTACCCAGGGCATTGGCGTGGTGTTGTGTGAAACGGCGACGGCGGCGGAGTCGGTGATCGAGGCGTTCATGGGCCTCAAGCAGAACATCATGGTTCAGGAGTACATCAAGGAAGCCGGGGGTGCGGACATTCGTTGCTTTGTGGTCGGCGACAAGGTGATCGCGGCAATGAAGCGCCAGGCCAAGCCTGGGGAGTTTCGTTCCAACCTGCATCGGGGGGGCAGCGCCAGTCTGATCAAGATCACGCCGGAAGAACGCATGACGGCGTTGCGTGCGGCGAAGGTGATGGGACTGGCGGTGGCCGGCGTGGATATCCTGCGTTCCAATCACGGGCCGTTGGTGATGGAAGTGAATTCATCGCCGGGGCTGGAGGGGATCGAAACCACCACGAGCAAGAACGTGGCGGGGATCATCATTGAGCATCTGGAGAAGAATGGTGGGCCGAATATGACGCGCACCAAAGGCAAGGGCTGATCCTGATCGTTCGGTAGCAGTGATGCCGCCTTCGCGAGCAGGCTCGCTCCCACAGTTGATCTGCGGTGGACGAAAATTTCACATCCGACGCAAACTCATGTGGGAGCGAGCCTGCTCGCGAAGAGGCCGTCTGCCACCACAAAGTGGTTAGCCTTTTAAACCGCGTCTCGAGGCAGCATCAGCCCCAACGGCAACCGGACCCGCGCTTCCAGTCCACCCCCGGAACGGTTACGCAGCTCAACATTGCCACCATGCATCGAAGCAATCCGCTTCACAATCGCCAACCCCAAACCGGTCCCTTTACCGCCACGTGCACGATCACCGCGAGTGAACGGGTTGAAGATCGCCTCCAGCTCCGACGGATCAATCCCCGCCCCACGGTCCATGACACTCAGCACCACATACGGCGCGCTCACATCCCCGGACACATAGGCCGCCACTTCGACGCCGCTGCCGGCATGATGCAATGCGTTGCCGATCAGGTTGTTCAGCAACCGTTTCATCGATACCCGCCGCAACGGGAATGGCTGAATCGGCTCCAGACGCAGACGCACTTTTTCTTCGTTCTGGTTATACGGCGCGGCGACTTCGCGCACCAGGTCAGTCAAGTCCACTTCTTCCACCGACTCGTCGCGGCCGTCGCGGATGAACGCCAGGAACTGGTCAAGAATCGCGTCCATGTCTTCGATGTCGCGGACCATGTCGTCCGTCAGGTCACTGTGATCGCCCATCAGCTCCAGAGACAGCCGCAAACGGGTCAGCGGCGTACGAAGGTCGTGCGACACCCCGGCCAGCATCAACTCACGCTCACGGCCGGCCTGTTCGACGTCTTCAGCCATCTGGTTGAAGGCGCGGTAAACCTCGGTCATCTCACTGGGCGTGTCGCTGATCGGCAGGCGCACGCTGCGGCCCTGACCGAGTTGCCGCGCGGCATACACCAGACGTTTCAGTGGTTGATTGAGCTGGCTGACGAAGATCCACGCCGAGGCGGTGGACAACAAGCCGATAGCGAGGAACCAGCCCAGCACGTTCCAGATTTTCTGACCGCGCAATGGATGCGGGTACAGCGGCACCTTCAGCCACCCATCGCCCAGGCTGGGCGCCCGGACCCACAGCGCCGGCGGCGAGTGCATGCGTAATCGCACCTCGGTGTCGGCACCCAACTCAGCCTGCATCTGACGCTGATAGATTTCGCTGTAAGGCCAGTGCTGTTCGCCTTCCGGCACACCCGCGCCCACCACCCGGATCAGGGTGGCGGCTTCGGCGATCTTGTCGCGATTGTTTTCATCGGCCGCCCAATAGGCGCGAAGCGTCAGGGCGACGCCGTGGCTGTATTGGCGGTCCACCAGCACGTCTTCGTTCATCAACAGATAAACCAGGGTCAGCGCCTTGGAGAACAGGACGACGATCAGCACCAGCCACAGGGTGCGGGAGAAAAAGCTCTGGGGGAACCACACGGGGGTTTTCATGAATAACCGCTACACACTTGCAGGAGCGAGCGATGCTCGCATATTGCGGATCGCGAGTCTGCGGACAACATCATCCGCACACCCGCTCCTACAAATCGCCGATCACTTGGTGGCGGCGCCATCCGGAACGAACACGTAGCCCACGCCCCAGACGGTCTGGATGTAACGCGGCTTGGATGGATCGGGTTCGATCATCCGGCGCAGACGGGAAATCTGCACGTCGATGGAACGCTCCAAAGCATCCCATTCGCGACCACGGGCCAGGTTCATCAGTTTGTCGCGGGTCAGTGGCTGACGGGCGTTCATGACCAAGGCCTTAAGCACCGCAAACTCACCGGTGGTGAGCATGTGCACTTCGTCGCCGCGCTTCAGTTCGCGGGTGGCCAGGGACAGTTCGTAGTCACCGAAGGTCACGCTTTCGTCTTCGCTGCCCGGCGCGCCTGGCACCGGAGCGGACTGACGACGCAGGACCGCCTTGACGCGAGCCATCAGCTCGTCCGGGTTGAACGGCTTGGCCAGGTAATCGTCGGCGCCCAGTTCAAGGCCCTTGATACGGCTCAGCTCGTCGCCCTTGGCGGTGAGCATGATGATCGGAATCTGATTGTCCGCGCCGCGCAGACGGCGGCAGGCGGTCAAGCCGTCTTCGCCAGGCAGCATCAGGTCGAGGACGACCAGGTTGAACACTTCACGCGCCAGCAGGCGGTCCATTTGTTCCGTGTTCGGGACGGCGCGGGCGCGGTAGCCCTTGCTGACGAAAAAGCGTTCCAGCAGGCTGCTGAGCCCCGGATCGTCGTCAACAATAAGAATTTTTTCGCCTTCAGCAATGTTTGCAGTGCTGCTCATTGGATGCTCCTTTGATCTCGGCGCGCATTATGGCGTAGCTGCCGTTATACGCACCGTGTGCATTGTTAGCAGATTTTTCCTTCACCGCCAGAAATCCGGGCATTGTGCCTACAACCTGCGATGCCCCCGAATGACAGAACGCTGGTTATAATGCGCGGCCTTTTGTGTCAGGCAACGTCTGATCATTACTGCGGTAGCCGCTTTTTATTTTCAAGGCGCCGGCAGTAATTGTTCGATTTCACGGGTCAACGGGATGCCTGTTGATCCAGGTAGCGGCGCAGGCCAGGCCGCTCAACCAGACTCGCCGAGCCTTTATCCCTGCGCCCGCGAGCCTGCTTTCACAATTTGTCAGGTGGTTTTATGGACAGCATCAACAGCCGCATCGCCGAGGAACTGGGCGTGCGCCCTCAACAGGTCGAAGCGGCCGTCGCGCTACTCGATGAAGGCTCTACCGTTCCCTTCATCGCCCGTTACCGGAAAGAAGTGACCGGCAGCCTCGATGACATCCAGTTGCGTCATCTGGAAGAGCGTCTGCGCTACCTGCGAGAACTCGACGAACGGCGTATCAGCATCCTTGCCAGCATCCAGGAGCAAGGCAAGCTGACCCCGCAACTTGAACGCGACATCAAGCTCGCCGACACCAAGACCCGTCTCGAAGACTTGTACCTGCCGTACAAGCAGAAGCGCCGCACCAAGGGCCAGATCGCCCTGGAAGCCGGCCTCGGCGAGCTGGCGGACGGCCTGTTCAACGACCCGACCCTCACGCCAGACACCGAAGCCGCACGCTTCATCGATGCCGAAAAAGGCGTGGCCGATGTGAAGGCGGCCCTCGAAGGCGCCAAATACATCCTGATGGAGCGCTTCGCCGAAGACGCCGGCCTGCTGGACAAGCTGCGCAGCTACCTCAAGCAGGAAGCCACCCTCAGTGCCCGCGTGATCGCCGGCAAAGAAGAGGAAGGCGCCAAGTTCCGCGACTACTTCGAACACGACGAACCACTGAAAAGCATGCCATCGCACCGCGCGCTGGCGATTTTCCGCGGCCGCAACGAAGGCATTTTGAGTTCGGCGCTGAAAGTTGGCGACGAACTGCCAGGCACCATGCACCCGTGCGAAGGCATGATCGGTCAGCAGTTCGGCATCCAGAACCAGAACCGCGCCGCCGACAAATGGCTGGGCGAAGTGGTGCGCTGGACCTGGAAGGTCAAGCTCTACACCCACCTCGAAACCGACCTGCTGGGCGAATTGCGCGACGGCGCGGAAACCGAAGCGATCAACGTGTTCGCCCACAACCTGCACGACTTGCTGCTGTCGGCCCCGGCCGGCCCGCGCGCCACCCTGGGCCTCGACCCGGGCCTGCGCACCGGTTGCAAGGTTGCCGTGGTCGATTCCACCGGCAAGCTGCTGGATCACGCCACGGTTTACCCGCACGTGCCGCACAACAAATGGGACCAGACCATCGCGATTCTCGCCGCCCTGTGCGCCAAGCATTCGGTCGACCTGATCGCCATCGGCAACGGCACCGCCAGCCGCGAAACCGACAAACTGGCCGCTGAGCTGATCAAAAAATACCCGGCGATGAAAATGACCAAAGTCATGGTCTCCGAGGCCGGCGCATCGGTTTACTCGGCGTCGGAACTGGCTTCCAAGGAATTCCCGGACCTCGATGTGTCGATCCGTGGCGCGGTGTCCATCGCCCGCCGTTTGCAGGATCCACTGGCCGAGCTGGTGAAGATCGATCCGAAGTCCATCGGTGTCGGCCAGTACCAGCACGACGTGTCGCAGCTGAAACTGGCACGCGGTCTGGACGCGGTGGTCGAGGATTGCGTAAACGCCGTGGGCGTGGACGTGAACACCGCCTCCGTGGCGCTGCTGGCCCGGATCTCCGGCCTGAACGCGACCCTGGCGCAGAACATCGTCAGCCATCGTGACGAACACGGCGCGTTCAAGACCCGCGCTGCGTTGAAGAAAGTCGCGCGTCTGGGTGAAAAAACCTTCGAACAAGCCGCCGGTTTCCTGCGCGTGATGAACGGCGACAACCCGCTGGATTCATCCGCGGTTCACCCGGAAGCCTATCCGCTGGTGCAGCGCATCGCCGCTGAGACGGACCGCGACATCCGCTCGCTGATCGGCGACGCCAGCTTCCTCAAGCGCCTCGATCCGAAGAAGTACACCGACGAAACCTTCGGTCTGCCAACGGTCACCGACATCCTGCAAGAGCTGGAAAAACCCGGTCGCGACCCGCGTCCCGAGTTCAAGACCGCCGAGTTCCAGGAAGGCGTCGAAGACCTCAAGGACCTGCAACTGGGCATGATCCTCGAAGGTGTCGTCACCAACGTGACCAACTTCGGCGCGTTCGTCGACATCGGCGTGCATCAGGACGGTTTGGTGCATATTTCTGCGCTTTCGGAGAAATTCATCAAGGATCCACGCGAAGCGGTGAAGGCCGGTGACGTGGTGAAAGTGAAGGTCATGGAAGTCGACATCCCGCGCAAGCGCGTGGGCCTGTCGATGCGCATGAGCGACACGCCGGGCGAGAAAATCGACGGTGCTCGTGGTGCACGTCCGGGATCGGCACCGCGCCAATCCCAGAACACCGCACCGCGCAAGGAAACCACGGCGGCGGCCCCGGCCAACAACGCCATGGCTTCGTTGTTCGCCAACGCCAAGCAGTTGAAGAAACGCTGATGGACATTCCTGCCGGGCTGACCGAAAGCGCGTTTTTCAGGCTGCTGGGCTGCCGCTTGCACAGCCTGGAAACCGGGGTGGCGCAAGTCACCCTGGCGCTTGAGCCAGAGTTGCGCAATCGCGGCGGCAAGCTGCACGGCGGAGCCTTGTTCAGCCTGGTGGACATTGCTATGGGGCTGGCCTGTTCCAGCGCCCACGGCTTTGACCAGCAGAGCGCGACCATCGAGTGCAAGATCAACTACATCCGCGCTGTTTCAGACGGTGAAGTGATGTGCACGGCGCGGGTGATCCACCCGGGTCGCCGCACGCTGGTGGTCGAAGCCGACGTGATGCAAGGCGACAAACTCGTCGCAAAAGCACAAGGCACGTTCGCTGTCCTGTAGCTAGCAGTCATCAATTTGAGTTAATTTCGGCGCTGTGACCGCAGCGTCGATGTTTTCTGTGGGAGCGCCTGTGGCGAATAATCCCTGAATGACTTACAGCAGGCCTGTGCAGTCCGAAAACCAGGCGAAAACGCCAGTTTTAACTTCACCCTTGTAGACCGTCTTGCCCACCCCCATATTGGGGCGACTGACGCGTGAAGGAATCCAACTTGAGCGAACTTCTCAACCGCCGCCTGGCTCTGCTCGGCGAGCGCGCTAACCTCTCTCTGCTCGAACAGTGTCTTCACGGCATCGAACGTGAATGCCTGCGCGTGACCGGCGAAGGTCGCCTGGCGCAAACGCCGCACCCGGAAGAATTGGGTTCCGCGCTGACCAACGAACAAATCACCACCGACTATTCCGAGTCGTTGCTGGAGTTCATCACGCCTGCCCTGCCCGACCCGGCAGACACCCTGGCGAGCCTGGACAAGATTCATCGTTTTGCCTACAGCAAGCTCGGCAACGAGTACCTGTGGAGTCCATCGATGCCGTGCCCGTTGCCGGCCGAGGAAGACATCCCGATCGCCTATTACGGCACCTCCAACATCGGTCAGCTCAAGTACGTCTACCGCAAGGGCCTGGCCCTGCGTTATGGCAAGACCATGCAGTGCATTGCCGGGATTCACTACAACTTTTCCCTGCCGGAAAAACTCTGGCCGCAGCTTAAAGAGGCAGAGGGTTTCGTCGGCACCGACCGCGACTATCAGTCGTCGGCCTACATCGCGCTGATCCGCAACTTCCGCCGCTACAGCTGGCTGTTGATGTACCTGTTCGGTGCCTCGCCAGCGCTGGACGCCGGTTTCCTGCGCGGTCGTTCGCACCAGTTGGAACAACTGGACCCGGACACCCTGTACCTGCCTTACGCCACCAGCCTGCGCATGAGCGACCTCGGTTACCAGAGCAACGCCCAGGCCGGTCTGACGCCGTGCTACAACGATCTGGCCAGCTACACCGACAGCCTGCGCAAAGCGGTGGCCACGCCGTATGCGCCGTACGTTGAAATCGGCACGCACAAGGACGGTGAGTGGGTCCAGCTCAACACCAACATCCTGCAGATCGAAAACGAGTACTACTCCAACATCCGCCCCAAACGCGTGACCTACACCGGCGAACGGCCGATCCAGGCGCTGGTGGCCCGTGGCATTCAGTACGTCGAAGTGCGCTGCCTGGACATCAACCCGTTCCTGCCGATGGGCATCGACCTGCCAGAGTCGCGGTTCCTCGACGCATTCCTGCTGTATTGCGCACTGAACGACAGCCCGCTGCTGGCCGATAGCACCTGCGGCAATGCAACCTCGAACTTCCTCAGCGTGGTCAAGGAAGGTCGTCGTCCGGGCCTGCAACTGCAACGGGACGGCCAGCCGGTGGACCTGAAAGAGTGGGCTGGCGAGTTGCTGGAGAAGATCGCACCACTCGCGGCATTGCTCGATCAGAGCCATGGCGGCGATGCCCACAGCAAGGCGCTGGATGCGCAGTTGGCCAAGGTCAAGGACCCGTCCCTGACGCCCTCGGCCCAGGTGCTGGCGGCGATGGCTGAGCACAAGGAGAGCTTTGCTCAATTCTCCCTGCGTCAGAGCCAGGCGCATGCGGAATATTTCCGCAGCGAACCGCTTTCCAGCGAAGACCAAGCGAAGTTTGAAGAGCGCGCGCGTTCGTCATTGGCTGAACAAGTGGAGCTGGAGCAGAACGAAGTCGGCGATTTCGATGTGTTTGTCGGGTCGTATCAGGCGAGCATTCTGGCGATTAGTAACTAAGCGGCGCCTGTCAAAAGATCGCAGCCTTCGGCAGCTCCTACGGGATGGTGCCGAGCTGCGATTTTTTTTGCCCGTACCACGCATTTTCGAATTCGCACGCTACCTTTGTAGGAGCTGCCGAAGGCTGCGATCTTTTGATCCTTTAGAATTTTCCGCTAATAAGCTCATTCGAAAAAGTTATTTATTTTCTGATTCTTATATCATTTAGTCTCCTTTTCACGCCGACTCTCGGTCGCCTGACAAGGAGCTTCCCCATGAAACTGCATTTTCCCCTTCGCCTCCTGGCGGCCGCGTCCCTGGCTGCGGCGAGTTTCTTTGCCCAGGCGGCTGACGTCACGGTCGCTTACCAGACCACCGTTGACCCGGCGAAAGTCGCCCAGGCCGACGGCGCGTACGAAAAAGCCACCAACGCCAAAATCGACTGGCGCAAATTCGACAACGGTGCCGACATCATTGCCGCCATCGCTTCCGGCGACGTACAGATCGGCTACCTTGGTTCCAGCCCCCTGACGGCTGCGATCACCCGTAAAGTCCCGGTAGAAACCTTCCTCATCGCCACGCAGATCGGCGCCGCCGAAGCCTTGGTTGCCCGCGACGGTTCCGGGATCAAGACGCCGCAAGACCTGATCGGCAAGAAAATCGCCGTGCCATTCGTTTCCACCGGCCACTACAGCCTGCTGGCTGCGCTGAAGCACTGGAATATCGACCCGTCGAAAGTCACCGTACTCAACCTCGCGCCACCCGCGATCATCGCTGCGTGGAAACGCGGTGACATCGACGCCACTTACGTCTGGGACCCAGCGCTCGGTGTCGCCAAGGAAAACGGCAAAGTGCTGATCACTTCCGGCGAACTGGCCAAGTTCGGCGCGCCGACCTTCGATGCCTGGATCGTGCGTAAGGATTTCGCCGAGAAGCACCCGGAAATCGTCACCGCATTCGCCAAAGTGACCCTGGATGCCTACGCCGACTACCGCAAGGATCCGAAAGCCTGGCTCGCCAACCAAAGCAACGTCGACAAACTGGTGAAACTCTCCGGCGCCAAGGCCAGCGACATTCCGTTGCTGCTGCAAGGCAACGTCTTCCCGCTGGCGGCTGATCAAGTGATCACCCTCGGCGCGCCGACCACCAAAGCCATCACCGACACCGCTGTGTTCCTCAAGGAACAAGGCAAGGTCGAGGCTGTGCTGCCGGACTACGCGCCGTACGTCAGCGCCAAGTACATCACCAACTGATCGGGAGTTAACCGCGATGGCTTTGCTACAGCTGGAGCGCATCAGCGCACAGTACCCCGGCGCCGCCGAACCGGTACTGACGGATATTTCCCTGAGCCTGGGGCCCCAGCAACTGCTGGTCGCCCTCGGCCCGTCCGGCAGTGGCAAGACTTCGCTGTTAAACCTGATTGCCGGGTTCGTCGAGCCCAGCGCCGGGCGCATCACCCTTGACGGTGTGCCGGTCAAAGGCCCGAGCGCCGAACGCGGCGTGGTGTTCCAGGATGACGCCCTGCTGCCTTGGCAGGATGTGTTGGCCAACGTCGGTTTCGGCCTGGAACTGGCGGGCGTTTCCCGAGACAAACGCGAAATCCGCGCCCGGGAAATGCTCGCGCTGGTGGACCTTTCCGGTTTTGAAAGCCGCCGGATCTGGCAGCTTTCCGGTGGCCAGAAGCAACGTGTCGGCCTCGCTCGCGCACTCGCCGCCGACCCTCGCGTGCTGCTGATGGACGAACCCTTCGGCGCTCTCGATGCCTTCACCCGCGAACAGATGCAGGAACTGCTGCTGCAAGTCTGGCAGCGCACCGCCAAACCGGTATTTCTGATTACCCACGATATTGAAGAGGCCGTGTTCCTCGCCACGGACCTGATTCTGCTGGCGCCGAACCCCGGGCAAATCGTCGAACGCCTGAGCCTGGATTTCGGTCAGCGTTACGCCGCCGGTGAGTCGGCGCGGTCGATCAAGTCCGACCCGCGCTTTATCGAAACCCGCGAACACGTACTCGCCAAAGTGTTCTCCCAACGCAGCACCGCCCAGCGGCAGGAGCGCGCATGAGCAGCTATGAAATTCCGGCCGTGACGGTGAAACCGGGGTCGACGGTGATTCCGGTACGCCGCAGTCTCAATACTCGCTGGATCAGCGTGCTGACGCTGGTCGCGCTCGTGGTCATTTGGTGGGCCGTCACCGCCACTGGAATGATCGAGCCGCTGTTCCTGCCACCACCGTCTGCAGTGCTGCAAAAAGGCTGGCTGCTGGTGACCACCGGTTATATGGATTCGACCCTGTGGCAGCATTTGGGCGCGAGTCTCAGCCGTATCGGTCTGGGCCTGGGCTTCGCGGTGCTGACCGCCGTGCCGGTCGGTATCGCCATCGGCCACAACCGTATTGCTCGCGGCATTCTCGATCCTCTGATCGAGTTCTACCGCCCGATCCCACCATTAGCCTATCTGCCGCTGATCGTGATCTGGTGCGGCATCGGCGAGCTGTCGAAAGTCTTGCTGATTTACCTGGCGATCTTCGCCCCCATCGCCATCGCGACCGCCACCGGCGTGCGCACCGTCGACCCGGCCAAATTGCGTGCGGCGCAGTCGTTGGGCGCAACCCGGGCACAGTTGATTCGCCATGTGATTCTGCCAAGTGCCTTGCCGGACATTTTGACCGGTGTGCGTATTGGTCTGGGCGTGGGTTGGTCGACGCTGGTCGCCGCCGAATTGATCGCCGCCACTAGCGGTTTGGGGTTCATGGTGCAATCGGCCGCACAGTTCCTGGTCACCGATGTGGTGGTGCTGGGAATTCTGGTAATCGCGCTGATCGCCTTCGCCATGGAAATGGGCCTGCGCGCCTTGCAACGCAAACTGGTGCCGTGGCATGGCCAGGCGCACTAAATACTAAGGTGGGAGCGAGCCTGCTCGCGAAAGCGGTGCGTCAGTCACCGCGATGTTGCCTGACATACTGCTTTCGCGAGCAGGCTCGCTCCCACAGTCGGCGCCCCCGGATTGAAGAGTAAGACCATGAGCCACCTGACCATCGTCCCCCTAAGCTCAGCCCTCGGCGCGCAAATCAGCGGCGTCGACATCAGCCAGCCGCTGAACCCGGAACAGCGCGACACCATCGAACAGGCATTGTTCAAGCATCAGGTGCTGTTCTTCCGCGACCAGCCGATCACGCCACAGCAGCAGGCGCGTTTCGCCAGCAACTTCGGCGACCTGCACATTCACCCGATCTACCCGAATGTGCCGGAACAGCCCGAGGTGCTGATCCTCGACACCGCCGTCACTGACGTGCGTGATAACGCCATTTGGCACACCGACGTAACCTTCCTGCCCACCCCGGCGATGGGCGCGGTGCTCAGCGCCAAGTTGCTGCCGGAGTTTGGCGGCGACACGCTGTGGGCCAGCGGCATTGCGGCGTATGAAGCGCTGTCCGCGCCGATGAAAACCTTGCTCGAAGGGCTGACGGCGACTCACGACTTCACCCGCTCATTTCCTCTGGAGCGCTATGGCAACACGCCGGAAGCGCTGGCCCAGTGGGAAGAAGCACGCAGGAAAAATCCCCCACTGTCGCACCCGGTGATTCGTACGCACCCGGTGAGCGGGCGTCGGTCGTTGTTCGTCAATGAGGGCTTCACGTCGAAGATCAATGAGCTGTCGGAAACCGAAAGCGAGACGATTTTGAAGTTTCTGTTTGCCCATGCGACTCGTCCGGAGTTCACCATTCGCTGGCGCTGGCAGAAAGACGACATCGCGTTTTGGGATAACCGAGTGACCCAGCATTACGCAGTGGATGATTACCGGCCCGCGCGGCGGGTGATGCAGCGGGCGACGGTGTTGGGGGATGTGCCGTTTTTCCGGTAGACAGCCAGCTTTTTTACTGACTTTGATGGCCCCATCGCGGGCAAGCCCGCTCCCACAGAGTTATCGGTTGGCCGCAGAATTCTGGTCAACCCGGGTCCACTGTGGGAGCGGGCTTGCCCGCGATTACGATGTACCAGGCGCCAAAGAATCCGGCGCCGAATGCTTACTCAGCCGTCGAAGGCTTCTCCCAAAGATTGATCCCGCCCTCTTGGGCAAACCGGTCAATCTCCGCCAACTCTTCTGCACTGAAACTCAGATTCTTCAACGCCCCGACGTTCTCGATAATCTGCTCCGGCCGGCTCGCACCGATCAGCGCCGAGGTCACGCGCGGATCGCGCAGCGTCCAGGCCAGCGCCAGTTGCGCCAGGCTCTGACCACGACGCTTGGCGATCTCATTGAGCGCACGCACGTGAGCAATATTGGCTTCAGACAAATGAGCCGCTTGCAGCGAACCACCGCCCGGACGATTGACCCGCGCATCCGCCGGCACACCATTGAGGTATTTGTCGGTCAGCAATCCCTGAGCCAGCGGAGTGAAGGCAATCACGCCCGTACCAAGTTCGTCGGTGGTGTCCAGCAGGTCTTTTTCCACCCAGCGATTGAGCAGGTTGTAAGCCGGCTGGTGAATCAGCAGCGGGACTTTCCACTCTTTCAGCAACGCGGCCATTTCACGGGTTTTCACCCCGGAATAAGACGAGATCCCGATATACAGTGCCTTGCCCTGCTGCACAGCAGTGGCCAGTGCGCTGGCGGTTTCTTCCAGCGGGGTGTCCGGGTCGAAGCGGTGGGAGTAGAAGATGTCCACGTAGTCCAGGCCCAAACGCTGCAGGCTCTGGTCGAGGCTGGCGAGCACGTATTTGCGCGAACCACCGCCCTGGCCGTACGGGCCGGCCCACATGTCCCAACCGGCCTTGCTGGAGATGATCAGTTCGTCGCGATACTGCTTGAAGTCTTCACGCAGCAAACGGCCGAAGTTGATCTCGGCACTGCCGTACGGCGGGCCGTAGTTATTGGCCAGGTCGAAGTGGTTGATGCCCAGGTCGAACGCCGTGCGCAACAAGGCCCGCTGGGTGTCGATCGGCGTGCTGTCGCCGAAGTTGTGCCACAGGCCCAGGGACAGCGCCGGCAGCACCAGACCGCTGCGGCCCACGCGGCGGTAAGGGATGGAGTCATAGCGGTTTTCGGCAGCGGTGTAGGTCATCGAATCCTCTCTTGTCGGTCTTGAAGTTGGTATCGACTGCTTCGCAAGTTGCCCAGCATACGCCCAGACAAACGCCGATAAACCCCGGACTCGAGAAAATGCTGAAACGTTTCACAGATTTCATTTTCGGCGGTAAAACCATCGCCAGGATCGCAGCCTTCGGCAGCTCCTACGCCGACCGCATTCCCCAGTAGGAGCTGCCGAAGGCTGCGATCTTTTGATCTTCGCCCCGACTTCAAACAGCCCCCGCAAACACCTCCCCCAACCAATCCACAAACACCCGAACCCGTGGCGACATGTGTCGGTTATGGGGATACAGCACGGATACCGGCATCGGCGGCGGCGGTGTGTCGATGAGGATTTCCTGCACCACTCCCTGAGCAATCAGCGCTTCCATCCGGTAATGCGGACACTGGATCAAGCCCAGTCCGGCAATGGCCGACGCGGCATAAACCTCCGCGCCGAACACCGATATCGCGCCATCGATGGCGACTTCCTTCAGCTCGCCATCGACCACGAATTCGAACGGAAACAACTTGGCGGTAGTGCGCGAGACGTAGTTCACCGCTCGGTGTTTTTTCAGGTCTTCGAGGGTTTTCGGCTCGCCATACTTACGCAAGTAGGCGGGGCTGGCGCAGGTGATCTGGCGCAGGTTGGCGACACGTTTTCCGATCAGTGCCGAATCGCCGAGGGTGCCGGCGCGCAGTACGCAGTCGACGCCTTCAGCGATCAAGTCGACAAAGCGGTCCGCCTCGCTGATGGACAATTCGATATCCGGATAGCGCGCCATGAACTGCGGCAACGCCGGAATCACGAAGTGCTTGGCCAGGGTGCCGTGCACATCCACCCGCAAACGCCCCTTCGGCGCCACGCCGCGAAAGGCCAGTTCGGCTTCTTCCAGCTCCGCCAGCAACTGCACGCATCGCAGGTAGTACGCCTCGCCATCCAGCGTCGGACGGACCTTACGCGTACTGCGCTCCAGCAAACGCGTGCCCAGCCAGGCTTCGAACTGATTCAGCGTGTGGGTCAGCGTCGCCCGCGGCAAGTTCAGGTCATCGGCCGCCAGGGTGAAGCTGCTGCGCTCGTAGATGCGCACGAAAACCTTCATCGCTTTGACCTGATCCATTTTGCGCTCCTGGCTTCTATTGTTGGCGATTATTGAACAGTCAAGGCAACTCTCGTGCATTTATCGGCCTGAGTAAACATGTGAATCTGGCTTCACTCCCAGCAAACAACTTCAAAGGAACCACCGCCATGACTACTCAAACTACCAAAGTTGCCATCGTGACCGGCGCCTCCCGCGGCATCGGCGCCGTGATTGCCAAGCAACTGGCCAGCGAAGGTTTCGCCGTCGCCATCAACTACGCCAGCAGCGCCACTGAAGCGTCCAGGCTGGTTGTGGAATTGCGTCAGGCTGGCCATCAAGCCATAGCGATCAAAGCGGATGTAGCCAATGCCGACGACGTGCGCCGGATGTTCGACGAAACCGAAACGCAACTGGGCAAGGTCGATGTGCTGATCAACAACGCCGGCATCCTCAAAGTGATGCCACTGGCGCAACACACGGACGAACTGTTCGACCAGAACTTCAACATCCACGCTCGCGGCACCTTCAACACCCTGCGTGAAGCGGCGACGCGTCTGAACAACGGCGGCCGAATCGTCAACTTCTCCAGCAGCACCGTCGGCATGAACCTGCCGGGCTACGCGGTGTACATCGCCAGCAAAGCGGCGGTGGAGTCCCTGACTCAGGTGTTCGCCAAGGAGATGCGCGGTCGCAACATCACCGTCAACGCCGTCGCCCCAGGGCCGGTGGCGACCGATCTGTTCCTGCATGGCAAGAGCGAAGAGCAAATTCAGACCTTCGCCAAAATGCCTCCACTGGAACGCCTGGCTCAGCCAGAAGACATTTCCCGCGTCGTGTCCTTCCTGGTCGGGCCGGACTCGGCGTGGGTCAACGGGCAAATCCTGCGGGTCAACGGCGGCCTCGTCTGAGCGGCCTCATCCGGGTCAAGGAGAAGAGAATCATGAGTCATCCAGCCAACACCGCCCACACTGGGCAATCGAAACTGATGTTTACGCTGTTCACCGCGGTGGCTGCTGCCACCGCCGCACTGGCAGCCGGTTCCAGCCTGTTGCTGACCCTGCCGGTCTGGGCGATGTTCGTCGGTTGGGTCGCGTTCTTCAGCCGTGGCCTGACCTTGCGCGACGGCCTGGTGAACCTCGGCTGTGTGCTGATGGGCATCGCCTTCGGCATGGGCGCGGCGCTGAGCATCGGCGCGCTGGCGCCCACGCTCGGCCTATTGGCCCTGCCGGTCGTGGTGTTTGTCGTGGCAATGGTCGTGGTGTCGCTGCGGGCTACCCGGACGATGAACAACGTCGTCGCTTACTTTCTCGGCCTGATCGCCTTCTTCGCCTCGCACCTGGAACCCTCCCTGGAAAGCTTCGTTGAACTGGGCGGCGCCGGCGCCATCGGTTCTTTCGCGGGATGGTTGTCCCACGTCGCGCAACAACGTCTTCCCCGTCGCGCCTGAAACCACCCTTACTGTGCAGAGATCAATGCCATGAAATCCGTCATTCTGATTACCGGTGCTTCCAGCGGTTTTGGTGCACTGACGGCCCGCGCGCTGGCCGACGCTGGCCACACCGTCTACGCCAGCATGCGTGAAACCCTGGGCCGCAACGCGCCACAGGTGACTGAAGTGCAGCGCTACGCCGACGAGCATCAGGTCGACCTGCGCAGCGTCGAACTGGACGTCGCGTCGAGCGAATCGGTCGAGGCCGGCGTCGCGAAAATTGTCGAGGACTGCGGTCGGCTGGACGTGATCATTCACAACGCCGGACATATGTCGTTCGGACCCGCCGAGGCCTTTACTCCCGAGCAGTTCGCCCAGCTCTACGACATCAACGTGCTGAGTACTCAGCGGGTCAACCGCGCAGCACTGCCGCAACTGCGCAAGCAGGGCCAGGGCCTGGTGTTGTGGGTGTCCTCCAGCAGTGCACGCGGCGGCACTCCGCCATATCTGGCGCCGTACTTTGCGGCCAAGGCAGCGATGGATTCGCTGGCGGTGTCCTACGCCAGTGAGTTGGCGCGCTGGGGCGTGGAGACCTCGATTATCGTGCCGGGTGCCTTCACCAAGGGCACCAACCACTTCGTGCACTCCGGCTCGCCCGCCGATCAGGCCCGCGTCGCCGAATACAACGAAGGTCCTTACGCCGGTGTGGCGGATCAGGCACTCAAAGGACTGGCAGCGCTGGAGCCCGCCGATGCCGATGTGGGCGAAGTGGCCAAGGCCATCGTCGAGATCGTCGGCATGCCCTTCGGCACCCGTCCGTTCCGCCGGCATATCGATCCGTCTGAAGACGGCGCTGAAATCGTCAACGCCATGGCCGATCGGGTACGCGCCGAGATGTTCCGTCGCATCGGTCTGGAAGACCTGCTGAAGCCGACGCTGCGCTAACGCCTGCCCTGACACCGATCGTTCCTATGCTCTGCGTGGGAACGATCATTGATGACCCGTGCCCCGGAGTTTCCATGCGCCCGAACACGCCCTTGCTTATTCCGGCCCTTGCGCCGTTTTATCGCCTCGGTGAACCCGTTTCCTACGCCCTGTTACGCGCCACGTACGGTGTGATCATGGTGACCCACGGCTTGCCCAAACTGCTGGGCCAGTCGCACGGTTCGATGGCCGATCCGATGGCTGCGTCGATCAACCTGATCCAGAACGTCCTGCACCTGCCTATGCCGGGCCTGATTGGCCTGCTGGTGGCGCTGCTGGAAGGTGTCGGCGGACTGCTGCTGGTTCTGGGACTGGGCACGCGCCTGCTGGCGGCGATGATGGGTATCCAGATGCTGACGATCGCCAGTATTCTCGGACCGACCTGGCCCTGGATCGACCGTGGCATCGAATACCCGGTGTTGATGGCGTTTCTGTCGCTGTACATCCTGTTTCGCGGAGCAGGACGCTATTCCCTCGACCACACTCTAGGTCGAGAACTCTGAAAGCTGCCGTCGCGAGGACGTCACCATGCACACCACCATCATCATCTTCTTCGGCCTGGTCCTGCTGGCGCTGATGCTATTCATCGGCGAGAAAATCGGCTTCGGCCGCCAGACGCTGACCTACAGCTTCATCGTGCTGTGGCTGGCCCTGACCATGATCAACGGCGCCATCGGCGTGGTCACCGCCGGCCAGTCCGTGACGACGGAACTGGTGGTCGGCAGTGTGGTGTTTGGCATACCGGTGGCGGCGCTGGTGCTGTTCATGACGTTGAGCTCGGAGACCTAGAAAACCCGGTTCTCGATCAACGCACCAAATGCAAAAACTGCATGTGCCGCTCGTACTGATCAAGGATGTCGTTGATGACCTGCTCCTTGGTGTAACCCACCAGATCGTAGTCCTGACTACCCTCGCTCAAATGCACTTCGGCCCGATAGTAACGACGGTTGTTGAGCTCCTTGGAACCCATGCCGCCACGGGCGAAGGACGGCGTGAAATAACCACGCATTTGCACCTGATAGATGAACGGATGCTGCTCGCCATGACCAATTTCCAGGCTGACGCTGTCATTCGCCGGATCGGGCTGAGCGACCACGTGCAAACCCTTCTCGACGAACACGGCCGTCACTTCTTCAATCGCCGGGCGCACCGTCGTGTCGAGGAAGCGATAAACCTCATCCCGCGACGGGAAATGCACCGCCTGACTCAAACGCTGACGCCATCCGCCACGCCGCGAGCCGGACACCGGCGCCAGGGAATGCAGCTGCGCGATCTGCTTCTGCGACTCCAGATAAAACGCCTTGTGCAGCCCCCACATCATCAGCAGCAAAATCATCGAGAACGGTAGCGAGGTCAGCACCACCGCTGACTTCAGCGCATCGATGCTGCCGGAGAACAGCAGCGCACTGGTCACCAGCGCCGTCATCGCGCCCCAGAACACCCGCAGCCATTTCGGCCCGTCTTCATCTGGGTTGCCGCCCTTGGCGGACAGCGTCGACAGCACCACGGTGCCGGAGTCGGCCGAGGTGACGAAGAACACGAAGCTGATGAACACCGTCACCGCGATCACGGTTTTGCTCCACGGATAGGTTTCCAGCAGCAGGTAAAGCGTCATCGATGGATTGTCGACGGCCGACATGCCCAGCGCGCTCATGCCGTGGTTGAGCACCTGGTCGATGGCGCTGTTGCCGAAGATCGACATCCACGCCAGGGTGAAACCGAGCGGGATCAACAGCACGCCGAAGACGAATTCACGGATGGTGCGGCCACGGGAAATGCGCGCAATGAACAGGCCCACGAACGGCGACCATGCGATCCACCAGGCCCAGTAGAACACCGTCCAGCCGCCCAGCCAGTCGCTGGGTTTGTCGTAGGCGTAGAGGTCGAAACTCTTCATCGGCAAGGCGCCGAGGTAGTCGCCGATGTTCTGGATCAGGGTGTTGAGCAAGTGCTGAGTCGGGCCGGCGAACAACACGAACAGCAGCAACGCACAGGCCAGCAGCATGTTGATGTCGGACATGACGCGCACGCCTTTATCGACGCCGGACACTGCGACGATGATCGCCGCGCCCATCATCAACGTGATCAGGCCGACCTGAATCCACTGGGTGTGAGCGATGCCGAACAGGTAGTCCAGTCCCGAGTTGAGGTGCAACACGCCAAAGCCCATGTCGGCCCCGAGACCGAATACCGTGGCGATGATGCCGAAGCCGTCCACTGCGTAACCGATCGGGCCGTTGATGCGCTTTCCGATCAGCGGGTACAGCGCCGAACGCAGGGCCAGTGGCAGGTTGTGACGGTAAGCGAAGTAGGCCAGCGCCATGCCGACGAAGGCGAACACGCCCCAGCCGTGCAGGCCCCAGTGTAGAAACAGAATCTGCATCGCCTGACGCGCCGCATCCGCAGTGCCGGCCTCGCCTTGTGGTGGTTGCGCCAGGTGGGTCAGCGGTTCGGAGACGCAAAAGAAAAACAGGGTGATGCTGATCCCGGCGGCGAACAGCATGCCGGCCCAGGACAGGTAACTGAATTCGGGTTCGTCGTGGTCGGCACCGAGCTTGATCTTGCCGTAGCCGGACAAGGCGGTGACCACCACGAAGACCAGATACAGGGTCATCGCGAGCATGTAGTACCAGCCGACCGTGTTGGCCGCCCAGTTTTGCGCCGCCAGCAACCAGGCACCGGCCTGTTCAGGCATGGCAATGACGACGATGCCGAACAACAGAATGAAGCTCGCTGCGAAGTAAAACACCGGCGGGTTCATGCGGACCTGGCCGCTGGCGGGGGTGGACGATGCACTCATGAAAGGTGCACCTCGAACGGGTGAAACAGGGCAATCAATAACGGACTCGGCAAAGGCAAGCCTCCTGTTGTGAGCGGGCAGCAAACCGGTGGTTTAACTTGAATGAGCGTTCAAGTTAAACATGAATAGGGTGCTAAGGACTAATCGCAGGGCTCGGCGGTGCTGTTCGTACGCTAGCTCAAGGAAGGGTATGACGTGGGATTTGGAAGATTTTGTAGGAACTGTCCGTAGGAGCTGTCGAGTGAAACGAGGCTGCGATCTTTTGACTTTGGTTTTGTGGTGCTTTGAAAAGATCGCAGCCTCGTTTCACTCGACAGCTCCTACGGACTGCTCCTACAGACAGCGAAGACAGTTTATCTGTCAGGGGATTTACTTCTGCGTCCCGTCATCATGCTGCAGGTTCGCCTGGGTCAGGTTGCACCCCGCCGGCACGCTGCGGGTCAGCCAGACGTTGCCGCCAATGGTCGAGCCCTTGCCGATGGTGATCCGCCCCAGAATCGTCGCGCCGGCATAGATCACCACATCGTCCTCGACGATCGGATGTCGCGGATGGCCCTTTTGCAACTGACCGTCCTCATCCGCCGGGAAGCGTTTGGCACCCAGGGTCACGGCCTGATAAATCCGCACGCGCTCGCCAATGATCGCGGTCTCGCCGATCACCACGCCCGTGCCGTGATCGATAAAGAAACTACGGCCGATCTGCGCGCCCGGATGAATGTCGATGCCGGTCGCCGAGTGAGCGATTTCCGAGCTGATCCGCGCCAGCAGCGGCAACCCGGCGCGGTACAAATGGTGGGCGAGGCGATGGTGAATCACCGCCAGAATGCCGGGATAGCACAGCAGCACTTCGTCGACGCTGCGGGCCGCCGGGTCGCCGTGATAGGCCGCCAGCACATCGGTGTCCAACAGGCTGCGCAGCCCCGGCAGGGCGAGGGCAAAGTCCTGAATGATCGAAATGGTTTTGGCCTCGACTTCGGTATCGGCCTCGGCACTGTGGCGAGCGGCGTAACGCAGTTCGAGTCGTGCCTGAGCCAGCAACGCATTCAACGCTACGTCCAGCGTGTGGCCGACATAGAAGTCTTCACTCTCCTCGCGCAAATCCACCGGTCCCAGACGCATCGGGAACAGCGCCCCGCACAGCGCCTCAAGAATTTCCACCATGGCCGCTCGGGAAGGCAACTCGCGACCGCCCTGCTCGCCGCTGGCGCGGCCGTTTTGTGCGCGCCATTCATCACGCGCCGTACGCAGTTGGCTGACGATGGTCTGCAATTGCCAATGGCTGGAACGCTCGCTCACGGTAAAAACTCCTCACGGGCGGCCGGACTGTCTGGCCGCACTGACGGCGATTACTTTACGGCAAGGTCTTGAAGCCGAATTAAGAACCGATTGTGCTGTGCTCAGCATTTTTGGCTATAAGCGATTGACGGTTGCCCACTCATATACGCCTGCCTATAGTCCTGACATCTCCCCCCGCCAGTACGGACCCATGATCAAACAACAGCTCGCCCGTTTTGACCGCCTCGATCTGCTCGGCCACCCTACGCCTCTGGAAAAACTCGAACGTCTGTCGACCTGGTTGGGCCGCGATGTGTACGTCAAACGCGACGATCTGACGCCGCTGGCGATGGGCGGCAACAAACTGCGCAAACTTGAATACCTGGCCGCCGATGCCCTGGCCCAAGGCGCCGACACGTTGATCACCGCCGGCGCGCTTCAATCCAACCATGTGCGCCAGACCGCTGCCATTGCAGCCAAACTGGGGCTTGGCTGTGTGGCGCTGCTGGAAAATCCCCTCGGCACCGACGACAGCAACTATGTCGGCAACGGCAATCGGCTGTTGCTGGACCTGTTCGATGCCAAGGTTGAATTGGTGGAAAACCTGGATAACGCCGACGAGCAGCTGGAGGCATTGGCCGGACGTCTACGCAGCAATGGCAAGAAGCCGTATCTGGTACCGATCGGTGGCTCGCACGCATTGGGCGCTTTGGGTTACGTGCGCGCCGGGCTGGAACTGGCCGAGCAGATCAAGGACACCGGCCTGACATTCGCCGCCGTGGTCCTGGCCTCGGGCAGCGCCGGGACACACAGCGGTTTGGCGCTGGCCTTGAGCGAAGTACTGCCGGATTTGCCAGTGATTGGCGTGACCGTTTCCCGTAGCGATGAAGATCAGCGACCGAAGGTTCAAGGCCTGGCCGAGCGTACTGCCGAACTGCTGGGCGTAAGCCTGCCGGTGAGTTTCAAGGTCGAGTTGTGGGACGAGTATTTCGGCCCGCGCTATGGCGAGCCGAATGCCGGGACACTGGCGGCGGTGAAGCTGCTGGCGAGTCAGGAAGGTCTGCTGCTGGACCCGGTGTATACCGGCAAGGCCATGGCCGGTTTACTCGACGGGATTGGTCGTCAGCGTTTCGATGAAGGTCCGATCATCTTCCTGCACACCGGTGGCGCGCCGGCGTTGTTTGCCTATAAAGACTTTCTGTAACTGAAGCAGAAGATCAAAAAATCGCAGCCTTCGGCAGCTCCTACAGGTGTACGCCGATCCATGTAGGAGCTGCCGCAGGCTGCGATCTTTCAAAAAACACCACATATCTCTAAATAGAATAACAAACTGAATATTTATTATTTTCCTATCTAAAAGCGCCATCATATAGTCACGCCGCAGGCGAATTTGCAGCGAGACGCATACGCTGCTTTAGGGCAGGATATCGCAGTCGTCCAAATCCCGATTTTGCCAACATTCCGAATAGCGACTTCATAAGAAAATACAGGGGCTTGTCATGAATTTTTCCGCACTACGTCGAAATTTGCTGGTAGGTTCGTTGGGCCTGGCACTCAGTGCCGGCCTGTTGGGGCAAGCAGTTGCCGGTGAGCAACTGCAAAAAATCAAGGACGCTGGCGTGATCAACGTCGGCCTGGAAGGCACTTACCCACCGTTCAGTTTCGTCGACGCCGACGGCAAGCTGGCCGGCTTCGAAGTCGAGTTCTCCGAAGCCCTGGCCAAAGAGCTGGGCGTGAAGGTCAAACTGCAGCCGACCAAATGGGACGGCATCCTCGCAGCCCTGGAATCCAAGCGTCTGGACGCGGTGATCAACCAGGTGACCATCTCCGAAGAGCGCAAGAAGAAATATGACTTCTCCGAGCCGTACACCGTTTCCGGGATTCAGGCGCTGACCCTGACCAAGAACAAAGACACCATCAAGACCGCCGCCGATCTGGCCGGCAAGAAAGTAGGCGTAGGCCTGGGCACCAACTACGAGCAGTGGTTGAAAGACAATGTGCCTAAGGCTGACATCCGCACCTACGAAGATGATCCGACCAAGTTCCAGGACCTGCGCGTCGGTCGCATCGACGCCATTCTGATCGACCGCCTCGCCGCGCTGGAATATGCCAAGAAGGCCAAGGACACTTCCGCAGCCGGCGAAGCGTTCTCCCGTCAGGAAGCCGGTATTGCCCTGCGCAAAGGCGAGCCTGAGCTGCTGGCAGCGGTAAACAAGGCCATCGATAAGCTGCGCGCCGATGGCACGCTGAAAAAGCTTTCGGAAAAATACTTCAGCGCTGACGTCACTAAATAATGGAAGAAGCTTTCCAACTTGCGCTGGATTCCGCGCCCTTCCTACTGAAGGGCGCGTACTACACGGTCATCTTGAGCCTGGGCGGGATGTTCTTCGGCCTGGTGATGGGCTTTGGCCTGGCGTTGATGCGCCTGTCGCGCTTCAAGCTGGTGAGCTGGATTGCCCGCATCTACGTGTCGTTCTTTCGCGGCACGCCGTTGCTGGTGCAACTGTTCGTGATCTATTACGGCTTGCCGCAATTGGGTATCGAACTTGATCCGCTGCCGGCGGCCCTGATCGGCTTCTCGCTGAACATGGCTGCCTACGCCTGTGAAATCCTTCGTGCCGCGATCAGCTCCATCGAGCGCGGCCAGTGGGAAGCTGCCGCCAGTATCGGCATGACCCGTGCGCAGACCCTGCGCCGGGCCATCCTGCCGCAAGCGATGCGCACGGCACTGCCGCCGCTGGGCAACAGCTTCATTTCGCTGGTCAAGGACACCGCGCTGGCCGCCACCATCCAGGTGCCGGAACTGTTCCGTCAAGCGCAGCTGATTACCGCCCGCACCTTCGAAATTTTCACCATGTATCTTGCCGCCGCGCTGATCTACTGGGTTCTGGCCACGGTGCTGTCGCACCTGCAGAACAAGTTGGAAGAACGAGTCAATCGGCACGACCAGGAGTCCTGACCCAATGATTGTCGTGGAAAAACTGACAAAGCAGTTCAAGGGTCAAGTGGTGCTCAACGGCATCGATCTGGAAGTGAAGGAAGGCGAGGTGGTGGCGATCATCGGGCCCAGCGGCTCGGGCAAGACCACCTTTCTGCGTTGCCTGAATTTTCTGGAGGAACCCACCAGCGGCCGGATCAAGGTCGGTGACATCGAAATCGATGGCAGCCGCCCGCTGAACCAGCAGCAGAGTCTGGTGCGACGCTTGCGCCAGCACGTGGGCTTCGTGTTCCAGAACTTCAACCTGTTCCCTCATCGCACCGCCCTGGAAAACGTCATCGAAGGCCCGATCATCGTAAAGAAGATCCCGCACGCCGAAGCCGTTGCCCTGGGCAAAAAGCTGTTGGCCAGGGTTGGTCTGGCAGGCAAGGAAGACGCTTACCCGCGACGTCTGTCCGGTGGCCAGCAACAGCGTGTGGCGATAGCCCGTGCGCTGGCGATGGAGCCGGAGGTGATCCTGTTCGATGAACCCACCTCAGCGCTTGATCCAGAGCTGGTGGGTGAAGTGCTGTCGACCATCCGCAGCCTGGCTGAGGAGAAGCGCACCATGGTCATCGTCACCCATGAGATGGGCTTTGCCCGAGACGTGGCCAATCGCGTGGTGTTTTTCGACAAGGGTGTCATCGTCGAGCAAGGTGAAGCCAAGGCGCTGTTTGCCAACCCGAAAGAAGAACGGACGAAGCAGTTCCTTAGCAAGTTCCTCAATAACGCTCACCACTGAGTCATCATTGAAATAATGTTAACTTCCACGGACGGAAGTAACATTGCCCTTCATAAAACCCCCTTCAGCATTTAAATAACTCGCACCAACGATATACCTCTCTTTCTGCAATCTCGTGCGGTACATACCTATGTCCTGCAACAGATTTACTTCGCCTAAAATTCAGAAAACCTGCATCCACGCTTGGGTGGTCCACCTCCACCCATGACGCAAAAAACCATTAATTCAGCGGCCAAAGTCGACAGGGATATGCGGTTTATTAACTTCAACGCGTAGGAGCTTTCTGAATAACACTGTATCCAACACATAACTAACCAACTCTATTGACACTTATTCAAGCGCACTCTTATCTAGTCTCCAACACGCTTCAATCATCACGTTCACTCATTATTTAAATCTGAAAATAATGAACCGCTTTGTTGCTTGGCGATTCACATTTTTTGATCTTTCAGAAACGGACTTCGCTGCAAGACTTCAAGGAGAAACCCATGAAAAGCACCTCGAATAAAGCCGAACTTGCGGCGCCGGCCTTGGCGCAATCACACAAGAGCGGCATCAATATCACCTCGGCGGCCCACCTGCTGATCGATGTGGCGCCCTACCCCGGCATGGATGAAGGCGACCTGATCGAACTGTTCTGGGACAACTGCTACGTGGCCTCCAAGGCGCTGACCACCAACGACGTCGGTAAAATCGTCAGCCTGCGGGTGCCGGAAAGCTTCATCGCCAATGGTTCCTCACGCATCCACTACCGGATCATGCAGGTTGGCCAAGGGCCCGCGGTGTCGCCGGTGACACGTGTGCAGGTCAAACTCGACTGCCCCGGTGGCCCGCCATCTGCGCTGTGCGGCGATGAAAACCAGGGGCTGGAGCCGGTGAATATCCCTGAGACCATTCGCCGCCAAGGGGTCAACCCGAACCAGATCAAGCGTGGCGTCCCGTTGACCATCGAGCCGTACCTGAACATGGCTGCCGACGATGAAATCACCCTGCGCTGGGGCGATGTGCGTATGGATCTGCCACGGCTCAAGGCGGGGGATGTGGGCCAGCCGATCCAGGTGTGGGTCCCGCCGGCGATCATTCTCGAGGCCGGCGAAGACCTTCGGCTGGAAGTGACCTACTGCATTCTCGACCGGGTGGGGAACAACTCTCGCTGGGCACCGGCACGCATGCTGAAGATCGGTTGCGCCAATCCCTACCTCAAGGTCCGGCCAAAGGAAATACTCATGGCCGCCGAGCCCCGCAAACGCTGAAATCCTTGTAGCCGCTGGCGAAGCCTGCGCAGCCGAACGCAGGCGTCGCCAACGGCTACAAGGGCATTCACGGGCAGTTGCAAGCGCAACTGTTGCCCTGTGTTCAATGTGTTGCATGGTGAACAGTTGCTGACGACACACTTCTATCTATATTCCTAAAAGTTAGTTTATTAATTTTTTATACACGCTTAGGGTATATGAACCGGACCACCGGACATTCTTGTTTTCGTTCGTCGCAACCTTTGCGACGTTTCCATGAGATGTGAGGTAGGTATGGTCCGGAACACAATCACCCCAGTGCAGATCGCCAGGGCATTGCGTGCAGCCAAGGAGCGGCACTGATGTCCAGTCTGGCAGATGCAATCGTCCAGAGTGATCTGGACATCGCCCCGTTGTTGTTGCCCGCGCAGGTGTTGCGCAACGACGCACAAGCCATCAAGGCCGCCCATGAGCTGGCGCAAGTCGCCCGCCTGCAAGCGTCTAAACGCGATCAGCAGCGCAAGCTGCCGTGGTCGGAAGTCGAACAGTTCACCCGCAGCGGCCTGGGCAGCATTTCCATCCCGCGCGAGTACGGTGGCCCGCAGGTTTCGTTCGTCACCCTGGCCGAAGTTTTCGCGATCATTTCCGCGGCGGACCCAGCCTTGGGACAGATCCCGCAGAACCAGTTCGGCATTCTCAATCTGGTGCTGGGCAGCGCCACCGAACAGCAGAAAAAACAGCTGTTCAAAAGCGTGCTCGAAGGCTGGCGGATCGGCAATGCGGGCCCCGAACGCGGCACCAAAAACACCCTCGAACTCAAGGCGCGTATCACGGCTGACGGCGATGGCTTCGTCATCAACGGGCAGAAGTTTTACTCCACCGGCGCGCTGTTCGCTCACTGGGTAGCCGTCAAGGCGCTGAACGACGACGGCAAGCAAGTGCTGGCCTTCGTTCGCCGTGGCACGCCAGGTTTACGCATCGTTGATGACTGGTCCGGTTTCGGCCAGCGCACCACCGCCAGCGGCACCATTTTGCTCAACAATGTGCGGGTCGACGCCGAGCTCGTGGTGGATAACTGGAAGATCAACGACAAGCCGAATATCCAGGGTTCGGTCTCACAACTGATTCAAGCGGCCATCGACGCCGGGATCGCTCGCGGCGCCATCGACGACGCCATCGAATTCGTGAAAACCCGCGCCCGCCCATGGATCGACGCCAAGGTCGATAGGGCCAGCGATGATCTCTACGTGATCGCCGACATCGGCAAACTGAAAATCGAACTGCACGCCGCCGAAGCACTGCTGCGCAAGGCCGGGCAGGTGCTCGATCAGGTCAACGCCGCGCCGCTCACCGCCGAGTCCGCCGCCCGCGCCTCGATTGCCGTGGCCGAAGCCAAAGTGCTGACCACCGAGATCTCGCTGCTGGCCAGCGAAAAACTCTTCGAACTGGCCGGCAGCCGCGCCACCCTCGCCGAATTCAACCTCGACCGCCATTGGCGTAACGCACGGGTGCACACGCTGCACGACCCGGTGCGCTGGAAATACCACGCCGTCGGCACTTACCACTTGAACGGTACTTTGCCCGCTCGCCATTCCTGGATTTAACGACCAGACCTCTGGAGAAACACATGACTCTTTCTCACCACGTCGCGGTCATAACCAGCGATGAGCAAGCCTTGATTGTCGCCACTGACCTGGCCGACGACTTCAAGCGCGACAGCGCCCTGCGCGACCGTGAACGTCGCTTGCCGCACCCGGAACTGGAAGTGTTTTCCCGCTCGGGCCTTTGGGGCATCAGCGTGCCAAAAGAATATGGCGGCGCCGGGGTTTCCAACGTCACGCTGGCCAAGGTGATCGCATTGATCGCCCAGGCAGACAGCTCACTTGGGCAAATCCCGCAAAACCACTTTTACGCCCTCGAAGTGCTGCGAGTGAACGGCAGCGACGAGCAGAAAAAACGCCTCTACGCAGAAGTGCTGGCCGGTCAGCGCTTCGGCAATGCCTTGGCGGAACTCGGCACCAAAACCGCCCACGACCGCGTCACCAGCCTGACCCGCGACGGTGACGGCTATCGCATCAACGGGCGCAAGTTCTACGCAACCGGCGCGATCTATGCGCAGCGTATCCCGACGTCGGTCGTGGATGAAAACGGTGTTCAGCAACTGGCGTTCGTCCCGCGCAACAGCAAGGGCCTGACGGTCATCGACGACTGGAGCGGCTTCGGCCAGCGCACCACCGGCAGCGGTTCGGTCGTGTTCGAAAACGTCTACGTTGCAGCCGAAGACGTAATCCCGTTTCAAAACGCATTCGAGCGCCCGACCCCGGTCGGCCCGTTGGCGCAGATCCTTCATGCCGCCATCGACACCGGTATCGCCCGCGCGGCGTATGAAGATGCGCTGCATTTCGTGCGCACCAAAACCCGGCCGTGGATTGATTCCGGCAACGACAACGCCACCGAAGACCCGCTGACCATCAAGAGTTTCGGTCACCTGAGCATTCGTCTGCACGCCGCCGAAGCCCTGCTGGAACGCTCCGGTGAATTCCTCGACAAAGCCCAGGCCGACACCAACGCCGAGACCGTCGCCGCTGCATCGATTGCCGTCGCCGAAGCCCGCGCCATCAGCACCGAGATCTCACTCGCCGCCGGCAGCACGCTGTTCGAACTGGCAGGCAGTCAGGCAACCCTGAGCGAACACGGTCTGGACCGTCATTGGCGCAACGCACGGGTGCACACACTGCACGACCCGGTGCGCTGGAAGTATCACGCCGTCGGCAACTACTACCTCAACGATGAAAACCCGCCACTGCGGGGGACTATCTGATGAGCAAGAAAAAAATCTTGCTCAACGCGTTCAACATGAACTGCATCGGGCACATCAACCATGGCTTGTGGACGCATCCACGAGACACTTCGACCCAGTACAAAACCATCGAATACTGGACCGAGCTGGCACAACTGCTGGAGCGCGGACTGTTTGACGGCTTGTTCATCGCCGACATCGTCGGGGTCTACGACGTCTACCAAAACTCGGTGGACGTCACACTGAAAGAGTCGATCCAGCTACCGGTCAACGACCCGCTGCTGCTGGTCTCGGCCATGGCCGCCGTCACCAAGAACCTCGGCTTCGGCCTGACTGCCAACCTGACCTACGAACCGCCATATCTGTTCGCCCGACGCATGTCCACGCTCGATCATCTGAGCCGTGGTCGGGTTGGCTGGAACATCGTCACCGGCTACCTCGACAGCGCCGCCAAGGCCATGGGCCTGAGCGAACAGGTCGAACACGACCGTCGTTATGACCAGGCCGACGAGTACCTGGAAGTGCTCTACAAACTCTGGGAAGGCAGCTGGGAAAACGGCGCGGTGCTCAACGATCCGCAGCAACGGATCTACGCTTTACCTGCAAAAGTGCACAAGGTCGAGCACAAGGGCGAGTTCTACCAGGTCGAGGGCTATCACCTTTGCGAACCCTCGCCGCAACGTACGCCGGTGCTGTTCCAGGCGGGTAGTTCGGATCGCGGTTTGGTGTTTGCCGGGCGTCATGCCGAGTGCGTGTTCATCAGCGGCCAGAACAAACCGTCGACCAAGATTCAGGTGGACAAGGTTCGCGCCAGTGCCGTCGAGGCCGGGCGCAATCCCGAGGACATCAAGGTGTTCATGGGGCTGAATGTGATCGTCGGTGCCACCGAAGAACTGGCCTGGGCCAAGCATGCCGAGTACTTGAGTTACGCGAGTGCCGAGGCCGGTGTGGCGCATTTTTCAGCCTCCACCGGGATCGATTTTTCCGAGTACGAAATCGACGAACCGATCCAGTACGTGAAGAGCAACGCGATCCAGTCTGCGACCAAAAACCTGCAAAACAACGACTGGACCCGCCGCAAATTACTCGAGCAACACGCCCTCGGTGGCCGCTACATCACCGTGGTCGGCTCGCCGGAGCAGGTGGCCGATGAGCTGGAATCCTGGATCGCTGAAACCGGGCTGGATGGCTTCAACCTGACGCGGATTGTCACGCCGGAAAGCTATGTGGACTTCATTGAGCTGGTGATTCCGGAATTGCAGCGTCGCGGCTCGTACAAGACCGCTTATGACAACGGCAGCCTGCGCGAGAAGCTGTTTCAGGGTGAAGCGCATTTGCCTGAGCAACATACCGGTTCGGCGTTCCGCCGTTAAAAGCATCGCGAGCAGGCTCGCTCCCACAGTGGATCTTCGGTGTTCACGCAATCCCTGTGGGAGCGAGCCTGCTCGCGAAGAGGCCGGCCCAAACACCACACTTTTATGCACTGACTGGAAAAAATCATCATGACCAAGAAACTCTTAACTCACCCAGTCAAAGCACTGGCCCTGGCCCTCGGCCTCTTCAGCTCCGTCACCTTCGCCGCCGACACGCCGCTGAAAGTCGGCACCACCGCCGCCTTCGCCATCCCGCTGGAAGCGGCAGTAGAAGAGGCCAACAAACAAGGCTTGAAAGTCGAGCTCATCGAGTTCACCGACTGGATCGCCCCCAACGTCAGCCTCGCCGCCGGCGACATCGACGTGAACTACTTCCAGCACGTCCCGTTCCTGGAAAATGCCAAGGCCGCCGCCGGCTTTGACCTGGTGCCGTTCGCACCGGGGATCATCAACAACGTCGGCCTCTACTCGAAGAAATACAAGAGCTTCGACGAGTTGCCACAAGGCGCCAGCGTCGCCATCGCCAACGACCCGATCAACAGCGGTCGCGGCCTGCAACTGTTGGCCAAGGCTGGCCTGATCACCCTCAAACCGGGTGTCGGCTACAAGGCCACCGAAGAAGACATCATCGCCAACCCGAAGAAAATCAAAATCCTTCAGGTCGAAGCCGTGCAACTGGTACGCGCCTATGACGACGCCGATCTGGTCCAGGGCTATCCGGCCTACATCCGCCTGGCGAAGACCTTCGATGCCGGTTCCCCCCTGCTGTTCGACGGCCTCGACCACAAGGAGTACGTGATCCAGTTCGTGATCCAGCCGAAAAGCAAAACCGACCCGCGCCTGATCAAGTTCGTCGACATCTACCAGCATTCGCCCGCCGTTCGCGCCGCCTTGGATAAAGCCCACGGCAAGCTCTATCAAGCTGGCTGGGAAAGCTGAAAATGACGGCCGCCACCCAACTGCGACTGGAAATTCCAGAGCCCCACAACGCCGTTCAGGCTGAACTGCGCCCGGACCTGAACCGCGCTCACGTGCGTTTCATTGGCCTGGGTAAAACCTACAACGGCCAGCAAGGCCCGGTGGCGGCATTGCACGGCATCGACCTGGCGATCCAGCGCGGTGAAGTGTTCGGCATCATCGGCCGCAGCGGTGCCGGCAAGTCGTCGCTGATCCGCACCATCAACCGCTTGGAACAACCGAGCACCGGGCGTGTGCTGATCGATCAGGTCGACATCGGCGAGTTCGATGAAGACCGCCTGGTCGCGCTGCGTCGGCGCATCGGCATGATCTTCCAGCACTTCAACCTGATGTCGGCCAAGACGGTTTGGCAGAACGTCGAGTTGCCGCTGAAAGTGGCCGGTGTGCCGAAGGACAAACGCGAGCAGAAGGTTCGTGAACTGCTGGAACTGGTGGGCCTGCAAGAGAAGCACAAGACCTACCCGGCGCAGCTTTCCGGCGGTCAGAAACAGCGTGTCGGCATCGCCCGCGCGCTGGTGCACGATCCTGAGATTCTGCTGTGCGACGAAGCCACTTCGGCGCTGGACCCGGAGACCACCCAATCGATCCTCGGCCTGCTGCGCGAGATCAATCAGCGGTTGGGTTTGACCATCGTGCTGATCACCCATGAGATGGCGGTGATTCGCGATATCTGTGATCGGGTCGTGGTGCTGGAACACGGGCGAATCGTCGAACAAGGGCCGGTGTGGGAAGTCTTCGGCAACCCACAGCATGAGGTCAGCAAGACCTTGCTGGCGCCGTTGCAGCATGCGTTGCCGGAAGAACTGCAAAGCCGTTTGCGGCCACAGCCACAGTCTTCGGATGACGCGGTTGTGCTGCGCCTGCAATTCACCGGCAGCGCAACCGAAGAGCCCGATCTGGCCGCACTGTTCAGCGCCCTCGGCGGTCGCGTGCGCTTGCTGCAAGGTGGCGTGGAACGGATTCAGGGCCATGCGCTGGGACAATTGCTGCTGGCGGTGACCGGCTCGTCGTTAGGCGCCGAAGAATTGCGTCAACGCGCCGGCAACTGGGCGCAACAGGTAGAGGTGCTGGGTTATGTGGTTTGATCGGTTGCTGCAAGGTTTCATCGACACGTTTTTGATGGTCGGCGTGTCGTCATTGATCGCGCTGTTGGCGGGGATTCCGCTGGCGGTGATCCTGGTCACCAGCTCCAAGGGCGGCATCTACGAAGCACCGACGCTGAACCGCGCGTTGGGTGCGTTCGTGAACCTGTTTCGCTCGATTCCATTCTTGATTTTGATGGTGGCGCTGATTCCGTTTACGCGGTTGATTGTCGGCACCACGTACGGTGTTTGGGCGGCTGTTGTGCCCCTGACTATTGCCGCCACGCCGTTCTTTGCGCGGATTGCGGAAGTCAGTTTGCGCGAGGTTGATTACGGGTTGATTGAGGCGGCGCAGGCGATGGGTTGCCGGCGTTGGCATATCGTTTGGCATGTGTTGTTGCCTGAGGCGCTGCCGGGGATTGTGGGGGGGTTCACGATTACGTTGGTGACGATGATCAACTCGTCGGCCATGGCTGGGGCGATTGGTGCGGGGGGGTTGGGGGACATTGCGTATCGGTACGGGTATCAGCGGTTTGATAGCCAGATCATGTTGACGGTGATTGTGTTGTTGGTGGTGTTGGTGGCGGTGATTCAGTTGGGTGGGGATCGGTTGGCTCGGGGCCTTAACAAACGCTGAACATTATGGGGGTTGGGGAGGCCTTTGTGGCGAGGGAGCTTGCTCCCGCTCGATTGCGCAGCAATCGCAAAACCTGACGATCGGGTTTATCTGACACACCTCGTTGAATGGCTTTTTGGGGGCTGCTGCGCAGCCCAGCGGGAGCAAGCTCCCTCGCCACAGGTAATCACCCACCTTAAAAGGGGAAGTTTTCCCACAAGAAAATCAGCTTGCCAGCAGGCCGTATCCCTTTCTTTTGCAGGACATTTCCTAGAAGATTCCGCACGCTTGCGCCAGCAAAATCCCGTGGCTACTCTCGGTCCGTCACTGCTTATCAGTGATCGGGTTTAGTCGCCCGGATTCTCGTCGGGCGCACAGCGCCACCTCATGTCAGGTGTTTTTATTGCCTGAAATTAATGGTGGCTGTGCGCAGGGCACCCTCGGGTGCGCCGGGTTTCCTGACGACCGGTCGACTAACCTGCGTGCAGCCGCCACCCCAGTCGTTTAGTCGCGATATCGGTTGGCTCCAACTAACTCGTCAGGAGTTTACCCATGGAAAAATCCGTTCCCGACCCGCCTCCAGAAACTTCCTCCAACAAGGCCGACGAACCGCTCAAGGACCGTTCCGCGCTTTACCGTGCAATCGATTTCTACCTGACCGGCGAGCAGCCGGGAGCACCGGATGAGCTGCGGTTCTACAACGTCAGCAAAGACGTGAGCTTCGAAGATGCCCAGCTCTATATCGCCGACCTGCTGCGCTGTGCCTCGGTCACGGCATATCAGTGCGGTTATCATCTCAAAGGTGCCGACAGGGCCATGGTGTTTTCTGTTTGGCATTTGCTGGAGATCGCCAAGGCGATGGTTGATCGGTCCATTGAATGCTTGGGCATGAAGCAGCGCTGACCCTCTTTGAATGTGGAGCGGGCGTGCCCGCTCCTACCAAGTATTGAACCTCTAGACACTGCTTCTCCATTTAGCAAGGCAGCCTGTATCAACCCGACTCGACCTATGTACTGCCCTCCCGATTAGCGAGCAACTACCTTGGCTTTTGTCGCTCCCAAATTTGTAAATCTTCCAAAAATCGCTCGACTATCGTAGTTTTACCTTCCTCTTGCAAAGCTACTCTCTCTTTCGCAAACCATGTCTTACTTAAATATTGCTGGCTGCTAAAATAGGGATCATGGACTGATGACGCATGAACTACATTAACCTCGCCTGTTGCCGCGCGTGCAAAACGAATGGAAGTCACATCCCATAACGCTGCGGCAACACTACTGCGCTGAGCATTCAAGGGGTTCTCATCGGAGCTAAAAAAGCTCTTACCAATAGTGGTCCTCACACCTGCCCCAACTTTCAGAGCACCATTAGCAAGAAAATCAGCTCTAAGCATCGGAGAGTCCACATATTGGAATCGCTCATTCAAATACATATACCCCGACGAATGCTGAGTTACGATTAGGCTATTTACGTTTTTATACTCATCTAACTGCTTTCCACCAGGCGTCATCTCAACAGTTTTCCCCTGGGCTCTACTGGCAATAAATTGTGCAGTATACATTGCACTTACAACGACACGTCCGTTTGAGTCGCGACCATCACCGCTCCAAAAAAAAGCCTTATCGTGTGGTGTATTTATATCCGCAGAAAATACAAAACCACCCAAAGCCTTTAGCTCTTTATTCCTATTTATCACAACATTGACAAGCTGCTTGAATTTTTCTCGAGCACTGCTCTCCTGCCTAAAGTTAATCAGCGCACGATCAGCACCAAGGCTCGCACTCTTAGCGCTTCGCATCATTGATGCAGAGTCCTCCCTCGTTAAACCATTACGATCTTTATATGAGACAGCACCATTATTAACAAACAAGAATAAATTCAGACCATCAACGGTTCCGACCGGATCCGAACTTACCCAGCGCTGCAACCATGGCGCGTAGTACCGATAACCATAATAGTAAAGGCCCGTCGCATCCCGCTCTTTACCCGAGTATTTAATGGTTTTGTACTTCGCCACTAGCGCACTTTTCCCTGCCCAGCACGCCGTGCCGCCGAAGGGGTAATAGTGTTCCTGCGTCAGTACACCTGCGTTGGCGTCCAGTTCCAACGTGCTGGAACCGAGGTGGTCGCCGAGGCTGTAGCGCAATTGGTCAGCATGGGCGCCTTCGGGCCAATGCAAGGCTCGAACGCTGCAACGTCCTGCTTCGGCGCTGATCACGTGATGCTCTTCACCATCGGCCTGTCGGTGGATTTCCAGGCTGGGGAGGTAACGTACTTCCGTGCGCAGGGGCCGACGATTGGTCTGGCTGACATGCACCTTGCGCAGCCGATGACCGGGACGGTCGTAGGCATACCATTCGTAATCGTCGGGTTCGTCTTCGCGTTTGACCAGGGTCACCCGACTCAACTGATTGCGAATGTCCCAGGTCATGGCTTGCCCGCGTTGCAGCTCCAGCTGGTTGCCACCAGCATCGAAGCCTGAATCGATGTCGGGCTCACCGGGCAGTGAGTCATCGTCCCGCTGCGCCAGGCTTCGGTTGCTGCTGGCTGAGGTAAACATTGAAAACCCCGGCGCACCACTGTGGTGACGGGTGATCAGATTTCCCGCCGGGTCGTAATCGAAACGCTGGGTGTATTGGCGCCGCTGATTGGGGTCCAGCGGCATGGGCAGCAATTCTGGCAGCGCGGGTCCATGGCCTGGTGTGGCGACTTCCCAGCCTTTGGCTTCGACCAGTTGATACAGGCTGTCGTAGCGGTAGTGGTTGATCGGGTCGATGCGCTGGTTATCGAAGTACGTTACGGATTGGGACTTGTCCTCCAACTCAACGATATTGCCCACCGGGTCGTAGCAGTAGTTCAGGTCCTGCAACGGCTTTTGATCACCGGCTTGCGCCATCAGCCTGATCAAACGACCATCATCGGCGCTGTAGTCGGCACGCGTCACCACACCATTGCCGGCCGTTTCGCTTTCGATCTGCTCATAGGCGTTGTATTGGATGTCGCTGACCAGCCGTTGCGGTTGGTTTGCCTCCCCATCCAGTAAAAGCCAGACCTCACGCAGTTTGCCCGCCACGTCGTAGCCAAACGTCCGGTCATTGCCCATGGCATCGGTCAGACGGCGGATCTCGCCGGTGGGAGTAAAAGCGTGGCAGGTGACGAACGACTGATTTTCCAGCAATGCGTCTCGCGCGTCTGGCTCAGACGGCCAATCAGGTATTTCAAGGTCGACAAGGAAGCATCGGCTTTCAATCAACATCGAACCGGTCAGTCCGTAGTCGACGACGAATTGTGCACCGGCCGGATCATCATGGCGGATCAGCTGCCCGCACTGGTTATACACAGCAAACGCTGGATCGGAGTCGCCATAGGTCAATCGCTCGACCACACGCGGTAGTGCTTCGGCAGGCTGTTCCGTGACGGTCGTCGGGCGTTGTAGATCGTCATAGTCGATGTGACGCTGATTGCCTCGGCCATCCCAGAACGAACACAGCGAGCCGGCCTGATCCAGCAGGCTCAGCTGCCAACCGGCATCGACGCTGTCCGTCTGCAAAGGCTGACCGCTCAAGCCGTAGACGGTGGTCAGATTCGGCTTCGGCGATGTCTCCCACAATCGAGGGTCCCACGATTCAATCAATCGCCCCACAGCGTCGAAGACTTGTCGGGTAATGCGCGACTCGATATCCGATTTGTCTGGATGACGACAGTAGCCCACGCCTCGGATTGCCAGCGAACGCGGATCCAAGACCGTCAAGGTCGGGGTGTGATGATGATCGTTCACGGTATCGACGGTCCTTCGCTCGGGTCGAGGAAAGACTGAGCCTTTTTTGGCCGGGCCGATACTGTAAGAAATAACAGGTCGATGTCTGTGAGATCGCCTTCGCGAGCAGGCTCGCTCCCACATTGGAAAGTGTCGGACATAGGTTTTGTGTCCGCTGAAGATCAACTGTGGGAGCGAGCCTGCTCGCGATGGACTGCGAAGCAGTCCCAGACTTGATGGCGTATATTCGGCGAATTCCAATTACCTGCGCAGTCGACCATGAAACAGACTCCCGACGATCTCGAGCAGATCACCGCCACCACCCTGGGCCATTACAACTCGGTGGCCGAAGGCTTTCGCGAGGGGACGCGTGATCACGATGTCAGCCAGAACATCGATGCGCTGTTGCGGCACATCCAGGGTGAGGCGCCGTTCGACATTCTCGATTTTGGCTGCGGGCCGGGGCGTGATTTGCAAACGTTCACGCGCATGGGCCACACCGCTGTCGGGCTTGATGGTTCGGAAAAGTTTGCGCAGATGGCGCGCGAAGACAGCGGCTGCGAGGTCTGGCAGCAGGACTTCTTGAAACTGGATTTGCCGGCCGAGCGTTTCGACGGGATTTTTGCCAATGCGGTGCTGTTTCACATTCCGCGCCAGGAATTGCCTCGGGTGTTGAAGGAACTGCGTGGGGCTTTGAAACCGGGCGGTGTGTTGTTCAGTTCCAATCCGCGTGGCGAGAATCAGGAAGGCTGGAACGGGCCGCGTTATGGGGCGTATCACGATTTACAGGCGTGGCAGGATTTGCTGACCGAGGCGGGTTTTGTGGAGCTGGAGCATTACTACCGGCCGGCGGGGCTGCCGCGGGAGCAGCAGCCTTGGTTGGCCAGCGTTTGGCGCCGCGCCGACATCCGTTGAAGATCAAAAGATCGCAGCCTGCGGCAGCTCCTACAATGGAATGCGTACACCCTGTAGGAGCTGCCGCAGGCTGCGATCTTTTGCTTTTAGGTCAGGCAGATTCCTTTTTAGGCTCGCGAATCTTGTACCAGGCCACATACAGCGCCGGCAAAAACAGCAGCGTCAGCAGGGTAGCGATGATAATCCCGCCAATCATCGCGTAAGCCATCGGCCCCCAGAACACTTCCCTCGCAATCGGTATCATCCCCAGGCTCGCCGCCGCTGCCGTCAGCAGAATCGGCCGGCGACGATGTTCCGTGGCTTGAACCACGGCATCCCACGGTGCATGACCGTCCTTCTCCAAAGCGTCGATCTGGGTCACCAGGATCACCGAGTTGCGGATGATGATGCCGATCAGCGCCAGAATCCCCAGGATCGCCACGAAGCCCATCGGTGTGCCTGTCGGGATCAGCGCCAGCACCACGCCAATCAAGCCGAGCGGCGCGACGCTGGCCACCAGGAACAGCTTCTGCACGCTGTGCAACTGGATCATCAGGAAGGTCGCCATCAAGAACAGCATCAACGGCACGACCTTGGCAATCGGCCCTTGGGCCTTGCCGCTTTCCTCGACCGTGCCGCCGGTGGCGACCTTGTAGCCCACCGGCAAACCGGCGGCGAATTTGTCGATGTCGGGCTGGAGTTGTTTCACCAGGTCGGTCGGCTGGATCTCGTCGCGCACCGCCGCCTTGATGGTGATCGTCGGCTTGCGGTCACGCCGCCAGACCAGCGGTTGCTCCAGCTCATAGCGCACGGTGGCGAAGGCCAGTAGCGGAATCGACGTGCCGCCCGGTGTGACGATCTGCAGGTTCTGCAAGGTTTCCGGTGTACCGCGCTCCGCATCGATAGCGCGGCCCACCACGTTGATCAGGTAGATATCGTCATCGACCTGCGTCACCGGCGCGCCGACCACGATGCTGTTCATCAGGTTAGCCACGTCTTCCGACGACAGCCCCAGTTGCCGCGCCTTGTCCTGGGCGATGTCGATGCGCAGTACTTTACCCGGCTCGTTCCAGTCGTAAATGATCTCGCCGATGTGCGGGTTTTTATCCAGTTCGGTGGCCAGTGCGATGGTGTGTTTGCGCACCTGATCGATGTCCTTACCACTGACCCGGTACTGAATCGGCCGGCCAACCGGCGGGCCCATTTCCAGCGCCTGGACATAGCTGCCGATGCCGACAAAATCTTTGCGCAACCGCTCACGCAGGCGCTGGCTCAGGGCATTACGCGATTCCAGGCCTTTACTGACGATCACCAGTTGCGCGTAGTACGGGTTCTGCAATTGCTGGTCGAGCGGCAGGTAGAAACGGATTGCACCTTCGCCGATGTACGTGCTCCAGCGCACGATGTCCGGGTCGTCCTTGAGGGTCGCTTCGAGCTTGTCCACGGCTTTGCGGGTTTCGGCAATGGAGGCGTTTTGCGGCAGGTTCAGGTCGACGAGAATTTCCGGGCGGTCCGAAGACGGGAAGAACTGGCTCTGCACAAACTGCATGGAAAACACCGATGCCACGAACAGTGCGATGGTGATGCCGATGGCCCACCAGCGATTACGCATCGCCCAGAGCATGCCGTAGTTGAATGCACGGCCGATGCGCCCAGGCTCGGCGTCGTGGGGTTTTACGTTGGCGCTGAGGATGTGCACGCCGATCACCGGGGCGAAGAGCACGGCGACGATCCACGACACCAGCATCGCCACGGCAATCACCGCAAACAGCGTGAAGGTGTACTCGCCCGCCGAACTGGCGTTCAGGCCGATGGGCACGAAACCGGCCACCGTGACCAACGTCCCCGTGAGCATCGGGAACGCCGTGGAGGTGTAGGCGAACGTCGCCGCTTGTTCCTTGGTTTCACCCATTTCCAGACGCGTGACCATCATCTCGACCGTGATCATCGCATCGTCCACCAGCAGGCCGAGGGCGATGATCAGCGCTCCGAGGGAAATCCGTTGCATGGTAATGCCGCTGTACTCCATGAAGACGAAGACCATCGCCAGCACCAGCGGAATCGAGCACGCCACCACCAGTCCGGCACGCACACCGAGACTGACGAAGCTGACGATCAGCACGATCACCACCGCCTCGAACAACGCACTGGTGAAACCGCCGACGGCTTTTTCCACCACGTCGGCCTGGTCGGAAACGTTGTACACGCCGACGCCCACCGGCAGGTCGGCGGTCAGGTCGTTCATGCGCTGGTGCAGGGCCTTGCCGAACGCCTGAATGTTGCCGCCCTTCTTCATCGCAATGGCCAGGCCGATAGCCGGATGACCGTTGAAGCGAAATTCCGGCGTTGACGGATCGACATAACCTCGACTGATGTCGGCGATGTCGGCCAGACGATAGAAGCGATCGTTGAGTCGCAGGTTGACGTTGGCCAGGTCTTTCTCGGAAGCAAACTGCCCGGATGTGCGCACGGAAATGCGTTCGGGACCGGCTTCGATCACCCCGGCCGGAGTAACCGCATTCTGCGATTGCAGGCTCTGCACCACCTGGCGCTGATCGATACCCAGCGCCGCCAGTTTGCGAGTGGAAAAATTCAGGTACAGGACTTCGTCCTGTTCGCCAACCATCTCGACCTTGCCCAACCCCGGTACTTCGCGAATCTCGGCGCGGACCTGCTCGACGTAATCGCGTAACTGGCGCATCGACAAGCCGTCAGCGGTAAACGCATACACCGAACCGAATACATCACCAAATTCGTCGTTGAACCCCGGTCCTTGCAGGCCTTTGGGGAAGTCGCCGCGAATGTCGTTGATCTTCTTGCGCACCTGGTACCAGATTTCCGGGATGTCCTTGGCACTGGTGGTGTCGCGCAGGTTGACGAAGACCGTCGATTCACCGGGGCGAGTGTAGCTTTTCACGTAGTCGAGGGAGTCGAGTTCTTCGAGTTTTTTCTCGATGCGGTCCGTGACCTGCTTGAGGGTTTCTTCCTGGGTCGCACCGGGCCAACGGGTCTGGATCACCATGGTTTTGATGGTGAATGACGGGTCTTCCTCGCGGCCCAGATTCAGGTACGAGAACACGCCCATCAGCAGCCCGACGAACATCAAATACCAGACAAACGACTGATGTTTGAGGGCCCATTCAGATAAGTTGAAACTCCCTTTCATTGTGGGCTGTCCTCATCGATTTTCACTTTTTGCCCAGGTTTCAGGCTGTTCACACCGGCACTGACCACCCGCTCGCCGGACTTCACACCGTCGGCCAGGACCACCGTGCTGTCAGTGCGGCTGATGAGGCTGACGTCTCGCGGGGAAACGGTATGCGACTGCGGATCGATGACCCAGATCCGCGATTTGCCATCCACGTCTTGCAGCACGCTCACCGGCAGTTCGATACGCGGTTTGATTGCCGAGCTGAGGGTCACGCTGATCGCCGTGCCGAGGCGAAAACCCGGCGGCGTGTCAGTCAGGGTCAGCCGGGCACGACGAGTACGGGTCGCGCTTTGCGCCTGGGGTTCGATTTCGCGAACGATGGCGGTGGTGGTGATGCTTGGGTCCAGTTGCACAGCGACCTGAAACACCACGTCTGTCGGTAACTGGTCGACCAGGGTGTCGGGCAGGTCGATCACGGCTTCCTTGATGTCTGGCTGCGCCAGGGTGACCACTTGCTGGCCGGCGGTCACCACTTGCCCGGCTTCGGCGTTCCACGCGGTGACGATGGCTTTGTGATCGGTGCGCAGTTCGACGTAGTCGAGTTGGTCCTTGGCTTGATCGACCGCGGCCTTGGCTTGATCGAGTGACGCCTGGGTGGTTTTCAGGTCGGTCTGGGCAATGTCCAGTTGTGCCTGCGCACCGACCCCACGATCAAACAGTTCCTGTTGGCGCCGGGCGTTGGCCTGGGCGTTGATGAGCTGCGCCTGGACCCGAGCCAGATCGCCCTGAGCCGAGCGCAACTGGTTTTGCTGGTCGGTGGGGTCGAGGGTGGCGAGCAAGACACCCTTCTCGACTTCGGCGCCGACATCGACGTTGCGGCTGGCAATGCGTCCCGGAACCCGGAAGCCGAGGTTGGTTTCGTAACGGGCCTGGATGCTGCCGGCGAAGCGGCCGAGATTTTCCTCGTCCAGAGCCAGGACTTTAATGGACAGCACCGGACGTACCGGTTCCGGTGGTGCGTCTTCCTTGGAACAAGCGATCAGCAACAAACCGGCGGACACCAGCAACAGGCGCTTCATGGCTGGGCTCCCGCGCCTAAGTCTTTATAGGTGTTTTCGGCAATCTCCACTTTCACCCCGGGGTGCAACAGCTGGCCACCAGCGATGACGACTTTTTCGCCACCCTTGAGGCCGTCGCTGATGACGACATTGCCGGTGAGGTAACGCCCGACGGTGACGGTATGCAGCTGCGCCTTGCCGTCGTTGTCCACCAGCCACACCGCCGGGTCGCTGAGGTTTTTGGTCAGCGCCGACCAGGGCAGTTCGACCGCTGATTTGCCCGGCGTCTTGGCGGTGGCGCTCACCACCGAGCCGAGCTGCATGCCTTCGGGCAGGCCATTGAGGCTGACTTTGACCTGTACCGTGCCGGTCTGCGCAGACACGGCCGGGGTGATTTCCCTAACGGTGCCGGTGGTCTTGATGTTCGGGTTGTCGAGCAGGCTCACCACGATGTTTTTATCCGACGGCGCCTCGGCCAGCAGTGACTCATAGACGTTGAACACCGCGTCGCGCTCACCGTCCGTGGCCAGGCTGAAAATCGGCACCGTGGCCTGTACCACCTGACCCACCTCAGCCTGGCGGGCGGTAATCACCCCCGGCGCATCGGCAATCAACGCGGTGTAACTCAGTTGTTCGCGGGCGTTGGCCAATTGCGCTTGGGCGGCCGTCAGGGCGCTTTGACTGCTGCGCAATGCGGCCTGGGCAGAATCGTATTCGCTTTGGCTGGTGTAGCCCTTGGGCAGGAGTTTTTGCTGACGAACGAAAGCGGCGGCGGTCTGTTTGACCCGGGCCTGTTCGGCGACAACCTGGGCCTGGGCCGAGTCGACATTGGTTTGCAGGTCCTTGGGATCGAGTTTGGCGAGCACCTGTTTGGCCGACACCCGGTCGCCGACATCAACCATGCGCTGGATGATCTTGCCGCCGACACGGAACGACAATTCGGTCTGCACCCGTGCCTGGACATCGCCAGTGAGGGTCACCGAGGCCGCGTAGTCAGCCGATTTGACCTCTTGCACGAAAACCCGCGGGCGATCCTTTTCGACCTGGGGTTTATCGCCGCAGGCGGTCAGCAAAGCCAGGAGGCTCAGGCCAAGCATTGTTTTCAATCCGGGACCAGCCATGCAGACTCCTTTGCGTTGTACGGGCGTGCCAGTGTCGATACGACTGTGAGCTTAGAGCAGGGTTCCACCTTCGCCCACGCAGACAAACATTTCCCTGTAGGAGCTGCCGCAGGCTGCGATCTTTTGATCTTCCGGCAATATCTCGATCGCTAAAAGTCAAAAGATCGCAGCCTGCGGCAGCGCCTACAACGTAAATTCGCCAACGCGGTTATCCTGATGCCGTTTCGGGACCACAGAGAAAGTCCTTCATGCTCAAAACCCTCGCGGTGGCCAATTACCGCTCGATCAATAAATTGGTGATCCCACTGGGTCGGCTGAACCTGATTACCGGGCCAAACGGCAGCGGCAAGTCCAACCTTTACCGGGCGTTGCGCCTGCTGGCGGAAACCGCTCAGGGTGGCGTGGTCAATGCTTTGGCTCGCGAGGGCGGGCTGGATTCGACCTTCTGGGCCGGCCCGGAAAACATCACCCGGCGTATGCGCAATGGCGAAGTCCCGATCGAGGCGACCGTGCGACACGGCGTCAAGCGCCTGCGCCTGGGTTTTGCCGGTGAGGACTTCAGCTACTCGATCGCGCTGGGTCTGCCGGAGCCGAGTCATTCCGCGTTTTCTCTGGACCCGGAAATCAAAAAGGAATGCATCTGGAGCGGTCCGTTCTACCGACCGGCAAGCTTGTTGGTGGATCGCGACGGCGCGATGATCCGCGCCCGGGAAGGCCGTAGTTGGGAGGTGCTGGCTCAGCACACGCCGAATTTCGACAGTCTGTTCGATCAGGTCGGCAGCTTGCGCACCTCGCCGGAAGTCTTGCAACTGCGTGAGTTCATCCGCCGCTGGCGTTTCTACGATCACTTTCGCAGTGACGCCGATGCCCCGGTGCGCCAACCGCAACTGGGTACCCGCACGCCGGTGTTGCACCACGATGGTCGCGACCTCGCCGCCGCGTTACAGACTATCCGCGAAATCGGCGATCCGGAGGCATTGCAGGCCGCGATCAGCGACGCCTTCCCTGGCGCACGATTGAATATCGCGCCGTTGCAGGGCGGACGCTTTGCCATCGAGTTTTATCAGGAAGGCTTGTTGCGGCCATTGTCGGCGGCCGAGTTGTCGGACGGAACGTTGCGTTATTTGCTGTTGGTGGCGGCGTTGCTGACGCCGCGGCCGCCGACACTGATGGTGTTGAACGAGCCGGAAACCAGCTTGCATCCGGACCTGTTACCGGCGCTGGCGCGGTTGATTATCCGGGTGTCCGAGCAGTGTCAGGTGTGGGTTGTTTCTCATGCTCGGCGGTTGATCTCGGCGTTGCAGGAGGACCCGGAATGCAATTGCATTGTGCTGGAGAAGACCCTCGGCCAGACCGGGATTGTGGGGCAGCGGATGCTGGATGAGCCGGCGTGGTATTGGCCGGATTGATTTGAAGAGCCGAAAAGATCGCAGCCTTCGGCAACGCCTACATAGGAACGCGTACACCTGTAGGAGCTGCCGAAGGCTGCGATCTTTTAACGGTCACTCAGATGTTCGGGTCTATCACCCCTGCCACTTCCCACCCTCGACAATCACGCTCTCAGGCTTGGTGTCATCGCTCAATTCCTTGCGCACATACTGGTCGTACAGCTTGAGCAGGTACTTCTCTTCACCCAGCTTCGCCAACTCGGCATTCACCCAGTCACGCAGTTCGATATTGCCCTTCTTCACCGCCGGCGCGATCAGTGCTTCAGCACCCAGGGTCTGGCTCAGCACACGATAGCCTGGGTTCTGCTTGGCCCAGCTGAACAACACCAGGTTGTCTTGCGCATAAGCATCACCACGACCGTTGGCCAGGGCTTGCAGCGACTCGGAGTTTTTCTCGAACTTCAGCAGTTTCCAGTCCGGGTGGTTCTTGGTCAGCCAGATATCTGCCGTGGTACCGGTGGTGACGATGGTGGTGCGGGTCGCGAGGTCATCAAGGTTTTTCACCGTGCTGGCTTGTGGTACGAGCGCCTGCACCGCGACTTTGAGGTTCGGATTGGTGAATTCCACCGCTTCCTTGCGCTCCGGGGTGACGGTCATGTTGGCCAGGATCAGATCGACCTTGTCACTTTGCAGGAATGGAATCCGGCTCGCCGGTTCCACCGCGACGAACTCGATCTTGTTTTCATCGCCCAGCAGATCCTTGGCAAATCGACGGCCGATGTCGGTATCGAACCCCACGTAACGCCCGGCTTCATCGACGAAACCGAACGGTGGCTTGTCGGTGAAAACACCGACAATCAACTTGTCCCGCGCCTTGATTTTTTCCAGATAACCGGCCGGCGCGGTGCTTTCGCTGGCGACTTTCGGCTTGGGTGGTTCTTCGGTTTTGTTGCAGCCGGCCAGCAGCGCGAGGCCGAACAGCGGCACTAATAGCAGAGAAGACTTGGCAGTTTTCATGGCAGTTCCAGTTCCTTTGTTTGAGTCATTTTGGGTAGTGCGGCGACGTAGGAAAACTTCTCCAGGAACTGCTGCGCTCGTGCGGTTTGCGGGTTCGTAAAGAAAATCTCGGGAGGGTTTTGCTCAAGGATTCGCCCGGCATCCATGAACACGATTCGGTCAGCCACGGCACGGGCGAAGGCCATTTCGTGGGTGACGATCAACAGGGTCATGCCTTCGCGGGCCAGGCCCTGGATGACTTCCAGCACTTCCTTGACCATTTCCGGGTCGAGGGCGGCGGTGACTTCGTCGAAGAGCATGACCTGAGGGTTCATGCACAGCGAACGGATGATTGCGATGCGTTGCTGCTGACCGCCGGAGAGCTGCCGGGGAAAGGCATCGCGCTTGTCCGAAAGGCCCACGCGTTCCAGCAAGGCTTCGGCCTGGGCCCGGGCTTCGCGGCGGTCACGTTTCTGCACTTTGACCGGGCCAAGCAGCAAGTTATCGAGCACGCTCATGTGCGGGAACAGGTGATAACTCTGGAACACCATGCCGATCTGCTGTCGCACTTCGCGCCAGTCGGTGTCCTTGCCCAGCAACTCGCGGCCGGCAAAATTCAGGCTGCCGCTGTGGGCGACTTCCAGCCCGTTGAGGCAACGCAGCAAGGTACTTTTGCCGCAACCGCTGGGGCCGAGAATAACGATCACTTCACCCGACTTCACCTTCAAGTCGATACCGTTGAGCACCTGTTGCTCACCGAAAAATTTGTTGAAACCCTTGAACTCGATCAATGCGCTCATGCTTGCGTCCAGCGCCGCTCCAGCACGCGCGAGGCGGCCGATAACGGGTAGCAGATGAAAAAGAAAAACAGGAACAGCGCGCCGTAGATGAGCACTGATTCGTAGGTGCGTTCGATGATCTGCTGACCGACCTTGATCACGTCCACCACGCCGATCAGCACCGCCAGGGAGCTGGTCTTGATGATCCGCGTGTAGACATTGATGGTCGGCGGCGTCATGCGCTTCAGCGCCTGGGGCAGTAGCACGTAGCCGTAGAGTTGCGGCCCGTTCAAGCCAATCGACAACCCCGCTTCACGCTGGCCGCGCGGCAACGAATGCAACGCGCCGCGTACCACTTCGCCGACCTCGCTGGCTCCCCACAGCGACAGCACCAGCACCGCGCACCAGAAGCTCGGAATGCTCAGGCCGAAAAAGATCGGCAAACCGAAGAACAGCAAATACAGCCAGACCAGCACCGGGATCGCCCGGAACAGTTCCAGATAAACCCGCAGGATTGCGTTCAGCCATTTCGAATTCAGTGTGCGCAACACGCCGTAGAGCACGCCGCCGACGGTGCTGATGGCGATGCTCAGGAAAGAAATCGACAGGGTTTGCGCGGCGCCCTTGCCCAGTTGCGGCAACGACACCCAGAGCAACTCAAGACCCGAACTGGCCATGCTGGAGCCTCCTTTCCAGACGGCTGAGCAGCAGCGACAGCGGCAAAAACAGCAGCACGCAGATCAGCGTCAGCACGGCGAGCATTTCGTAGGTTTTGTAGTAGAGCGCGATGTAGCTTTTGGTGGTGTAGAGAATCTCCGGCACCGCCACCGCCGAAACCACGGTGGTTTCCTTGAGCAGGAAAATGAAATTGGCGAACAGCGACGGCAGGCTGAGGATCCCGGCTTGTGGCAGGATCACGTAGCGCAGCAATTGCCCGTGGGACAGGCCGATGGAGCGACCGGATTCGAGCTGCGCCTGAGGCACCGCGTCCACACCGGCGCGCAGCACTTCCGTGAGGTAAGCACCGCCGAGGAACGTCATGGTGATGATCGCCGCGGCGAAGCCCGAGACCTTGATGCCCAGCGCCGGCAAGGCAAAGTAGACGAAGAACAACTGAATGAGGAGTGGCGTGTTGCGCGCCAACTCTACGTACAGCCCGACCAGACGCTGCAGGTAAGGCGTGCGGAACACCAGAATCGTCGCGTTGATCAGCGCCACCAGCAACGACGTGCCGATGGCGATGAAACCGACCTGCAGCGTCACGCCCACGGCCTTGAGAAACGCCGGCAAGGTGCTGAGGATAAAAGCGTAATCGAAGTTCATTGAACATCCTGGACGCCGCAGGGTAAGCGACGGTGGTGCAGTCCATGGGCGGTGGATAACCACCCGGCAGGCACCGACTTTAAAGGTATAAAAAGAAGAATTTAAATACTGTTAAAGCATATTGATATCACGCAAAAAACTATCCTGCGGATTTGCTGCGAAGGAGGAAGACGACTATTTTCCTTTTCGCTGTAGGAAGGATCTTTTTTTCGAAATGCCCCTCCAAGGACGAACAGCTTTTGGCCAGACTCCCCGGCCGAACCATCACAAGGAAGAGAGAATGGCTGACGTAAAGGTACCCCAGCGACTGGACCCGCAGGACATTGTGAAGTTACTGGTGGCGTTACGCAGGGCGTTGAAGGCCAGGGTGGCCTGAACTGCAAAAAGCAAAAAGCAAAAAGCAAAAAGATCGCAGCCTTCGGCAGCTCCTACAGGGTTATGTGGACACCCGTAGGAGCTGCCGAAGGCTGCGATCTTTTGATATGTAAGCGCCATAAAAAACGCCGACGCTGTATAAGCCGTCGGCGTTTGAAACCTTGAAGGGGTTTACCTCGCGAATCAGAACGCCGGCAGTACCGCGCCGCTGTACTTCTTGGCGATGAATGCTTTCACTTCAGGACTGGTCAAAGCCTTGGCCAGCTTCTGGATGGCAACGCTGTCCTTGTTGTCCGGACGAGCCACCAGGAAGTTCACGTATGGCGAATCCGCACCTTCGATCAGCAGCGCGTCTTTAGCCGGGTTCAGACCCGCTTCCAGTGCGTAGTTGGTGTTGATCAGGTCCAGGTCAACCTGGTCCAGAACACGTGGCAGCATGGCCGATTCCAGTTCCTTGAACTTGAAGTTGTGCGGGTTCTTGGCGATGTCTTTCGGGGTAGCCAGAGCGTTTTTCGGGTCTTTCAACTCGATCAGGCCAGCCTTCTGCAGCAGGAGCAGGGCACGACCGCTGTTGCTGCCTTCGTTCGGCAGAGCGATGGTTGCGCCGTTTGGCAGCTCGGCCAAGGATTTGTGCTTCTTCGAGTAGCCGCCGAACGGTTCAACGTGAACGCCGATCACGGTCACCAGGTTGGTGCCTTTGCCTTCGTTGAAGTTTTTCAGGTAGGGCAGGGTCTGGAAGTAGTTGGCGTCCAGACGCTTCTGGTCAACTTGCACGTTCGGCTGAACGTAGTCGGTGAACACTTTGATTTCCAGGTCCACGCCTTCTTTGGCGAGGGTTGGCTTGATCAGTTCAAGAATCTCGGCGTGTGGAATCGGGGTCGCCGCAACCACCAGTTTCTCGCCAGCCTGGGCCAGGCCCGCGGTCAGGGCAGCCGCCAGTGCGGTGAACAACAGAACCTTTTTCATGCAGTGTCCTTATCGAATATCGCGGTCGTCATTGACGACGGCTATTAGTACGTGTGCCAGTGAAGTGCTATCTCTGGCGTGAAGCGGACAATACCGGGATTTTTTATTCCCGAACAATATCTTTTATTCACTTTCATATTCCATTTTGTTCATACAGATCGCTACAGCGTCTGCGTCAGCCTTTCCAGCAAACGCTTCAATTCGGATCGCTCGGTTGGCGTGCCGTTTTTGATCGTTTGGGTCACTTGCTGTTCGATTTGCGGCAACGATGCAGTCGCCTCGGGCAGATTCAAATGCTCCGGCAAAATCTCGTCGCCGGTACTCACCAACAGCGCAAAGTGAATGACGTTTTCCAGCTCGCGGGTGTTGCCCGGCCAGCGGTGCTGCTCCAGCAAATGCTGCGCGGCCTCACTGATCAGCGGCACCGGCAAGTCCAGGCGCTGGCTGTAGATGCCGAGGAAGTACTCGGACAGCGACAGGATATCGCCCACCCGTTCACGCAAGGCCGGCAGTTCAAGCTGACCTTCACTGAGGTAGTGATAAAGCCGCTCGTGGAATTTCCCGGCGGCGACCGCCTGGGCCAGATCGATGCTGGTGGCCGCCACCAGACGCACGTCCACCGGGCTGGGTTGATGAGCACCGACGCGGGTGACTTCATGGTTTTCCAGGGCAGCCAGTAACTTGACCTGAATGGGCAACGGCAGATCACCGATCTCGTCCAGGTAGAGCGTGCCGCCGTTGGCTGAACCAAACCAGCCGGCACGACTGCTGGCCGAACCGCTGTAACTGCCGGCGGCGTAGCCGAACAATTCGGCATCGGCGTAAGTCGGGCTGATCGCACCGCAATTGACCGAAACGAACAACCCGCCGCGATCACTGGCGCGGTGGATGTGCCGCGCCAGCAATTCTTTGCCACTACCGGTTTCACCACGGATCAACACGGAGATCGAGCGCGGGGCCAGTTGCTCCAGCTCCTGGCGCAACTGCCGGGAGCGCGGATCGACGAACACCAGCGCCTTGGCGCGGATGCTCAGGGGACTTTTTTCTGCGTCAGGAAAGGTCAGCAGCGGCTGACCGAAGGCTTCAAAACTCATGGCAGACTCCCGCCCAAAACCGCCGGGAGACGGGGGCGATTTAAAAAATAGAAAAAAATAAAAGGTTCAAGCGCGTCGCAGGGCGTGATGTTCCATTCGGTTCTGCAGGCGATAGAGGTAGGCAAAACCCTGCTCCCAGCGCTGGTGACCGGACTTCACGTTGATGTGCCCGGCGCCCGACAGAATCCCCGCCTCGGCCCCCCAGTTACGCGCCAGCTCCAGAGCACGCGGTGCGCTCACGGCACTGTCGTTATCGGAGCTGACGACCTGACTCGGGAATGGCAGCAGGTGGGTTGGGATCGGTGCGAAATTGCGCAGCGCCGGCGCGCAGGCCGGACGCTCGACATCCGCAGGTGCGACCAGCAAGGCACCGCGAACCTGACGCAAAAACGGCAAGGGTGCAGTGGCCGCCCAATGGGCGACGGTGATGCAGCCCAGGCTATGGGCGATCAGGATCACCGGCGTGCTGTCGGCGGCAATCGCCTCGGCCAGCGCCGCGACCCAGTCTTCACGACGCGGCGTCAGCCAGTCGGCCTGCTCCACCCGTGCGCTGTTCGGCAGGCTGTTCTGCCAGTGGCTTTGCCAATGATCTTCTGGCGATCCTTGCCAGCCCGGCACAATCAGATAGCGAATTGATTCGTTGCGCATGGGGGTGCTCTCCTGCTGCGTGTCTGTTCCTGATCGAGTATAGGGAGGAGAGTTATATTCGCTAAGGAATAAGAAGCTATTTATTAAGATCCATATCGAATATACGACAGCCCTGTTGGAGCGAGCCTGCTCGCGATGCGCCAGCACATTCAACATTGATGGCTTGATCCACCGTCATCGCGAGCAGGCTCGCTCCCACAGGGTTTATCAGGGGTCGATTTATTCGGGACAAAAAAGGGGCCGCACCCTGCCAAGGAGACGGCCCCGGAAACTCAAAATCTGTTAACGCGATGATTGGCTGAAACGGTTATCTAATAAAGGAATATTTAATTACTTTAATAGATCAAAACAGCATATGACGATCACCCTGCGGTGACCGTCCAGCCATCCCTGCTTGCGTCATAACGTAGCGTCCGTTTGGGTCAAATTGATGACCGTCATTTGAGTTTCCAGGTGCATCGATCAAACCTGCGCGGCACGCACCTCCTGCGGCGCTATCGTTTCCTCGCGCACAAAGCGGTTCGCCCGGCCGAACGTGCCGAAATCGTTGAACCGCACACCCATTTCGCGCATTACCTTATGCGCCACCGGGACGGTCATCTGACGGATGTAAAACGGTTCCTTCACCACAAAGTGATGGATCCCGTGGCTGCTGCCGAAGTTGAAGCAGAACGCCTGCAACGGCCACATCCACCAAGGGTTCAGCACCTGGGTCTGCTGAATCACGTTGCCCGGTTCCACATCACCGTAGTAGTGCATGTTCGAGCTGACGAAGTGCAGGCAAAAAGTGCGCAACACATTCGGCCCGATGATGACGACTGCTGCGATGTCGATCACTTGCATCACCGACAAGGTGGTTGCCGACCATTCAATCGGCGCCCCCAGCAACTGCGTGATGCCATTGGCCGCATGGAAACCAAGGAACACGTACCACGCGCCCCAGTGCACAAGCGCCAGCGGTGCGTAAACCATCAGGGTGCGCTTGATGATGCTGATCTTGTGAGCCCAGGTCCTGGCCCGCAGCATGCGGATGAACGCTGACATCACGTTGTCGCCGACCATCAGCAGTCGCGCGAAACCCCAGGGTTCGCCGTTGGTAATCGCCCGTTCTTCCAGGTCGGTTTCCGTACCGGACACCTTGTGGTGATTGAGGTGCAGGTGGCGGCGAATCCATGGGTTGATCGTGCTTGGCCGCGCCAGCCAGACCAGGCCCATCATCACATTGTGCGGCACGCGCTGTTTGCGAAAGTACATGCTGTGGATCAGGTCGTGTTCCAGTTCGTGGGTCAACGACGCGAAAAACGCATTGAGCAGCAGGCACGCCCACCAGGCCATGTATCCATTGATGTAGAGCGCCGCCGAACCGATCATCCCGGCCAGCGCGAAGGCCAGAATACTTGCGCCGAGGGCGTCCTGATGCTTGAGAATCGGGTAGCGCTGACGCAGTTCGACGCCCTTGGCCAGCACGACCTCACGAATATGCGCTGATCGCTGTGCTGCATTCAGTCGCTGGGGACTTGCAGAAGTACCGTCCATGCTTCCATCCTCTGGTTATTGATGTTCGCATCCTGCCTTGTGAACCCTCGCAACGCGGTAGCCGTGAACGCCAACCTGTTGACCGGAAGCGCCAATCAGCATGACTGAACCGACCTCCCTCGCCAGCTGGACCCGCGCCCTGCGCAAGCAACTCGATGCGCTGGGCCTCGACAGCACCGCCCTGTGCCAACAGGCGGGGCTCGACCCGCAACTGATGGACGACCCGAACGCCCGTTACCCGTTGTCCGGCACCACGCGCCTGTGGGAAATCGCGGTGCAGGTCAGCGGTGATCCGGCGATTGGTTTGCGAGTCTCCCGTTTCGTCAGCCCCACCACGTTCCACGCGCTCGGTTACGCGCTGGTGGCCAGCGGCAGTCTGCGGGAGGTCTTCGAGCGCATCGTACGTTATCACCAGGTGGTCAGCGATGCCCTGGAACTGGAGCTGACCCGCGCCGAGGACCGCTATCGCTTTCGCCTGAAAATCCCGCCCGGGAACCCGGCCCCGGCCTTCGAAGCCATTGACGCCTTCGCAGCGATTTATGTGCGCACCTGCCGCAATCGTCTCGGTCGCGACTACGCGCCACTGGCGGTGTATCTGCGGCGCCCGGAACCGAGCGACGCTCATCAATGGCACAAAGTTTTTCGCTCGCCTGTGTACTTCGCCGCGGAAGAAGATCGACTGGAATTTGCCCTGGTGGATTTCGACAGCCACCTGGACGACGCCAACCCGGAACTGGCCGAGCACAACGAAGCGGTGCTCAAGCGCACCCTCGCACAACTCAAGCCGCTGACCTGGGAACGCAAGGTCCGCGACGCCATTGAAGAGCAATTGCCGGAAGGCGAACCCAGCGCCGAACGCATCGCCCAGGCTCTGCACCTGAGCTTGCGCAGCCTGCAACGGCACTTGGCGGATGAGGGCTGTCGGTTCGATACGCTGCTCAATGAAAGTCGCGAAAACCTGGCGCTGCTGCACCTGCGTGATCCGCAATGTTCGTTGAGTGAGATCAGCTATTTGCTGGGGTTTGCGGATACAAGCAGCTTCAGTCGAGCGTTCAAGCGCTGGACCGGGATGACGCCGGGGCAGTTTCGGGATGGGTTGCGGTGACAGATCCGGAAGGTGTGTCGGGTTTTCCGGCCTCATCGCGAGCAGGCTCGCTCCCACATGGATTCTATGGTGTTCAAACGTGGGAGTGAGCCTGCTCGCGATGGCGATTGTTCAGACACCGCAGAGACCTCAACGCCCCCGATCCCGCCGCAACACCTTGCGCACCCGTTTCACCAATTCGCTCACAGCAAACGGCTTGACCAGGTAGTCATCCTCATGCAGCTCCAGCCCGCGCAAGCGATCCTCGATACCATCCTTGGTAGTGAGGAACAGTACCGGGGTTTCGCCGAGTTTGCGGATCTGCTGCAGTAACTGCCAGCCGTTGAGCCCCGGCAGCATCACGTCGAGGATGATCAGCTCGTACTCGCCGGATTCGATAAAGCGACGGCCATCCATGCCGTTGACCGCCACATCCACCGCATAACTCGCCTCGCTCAGGCCCTTGGCCAGAAGCTTGGCGGCTTCGGGTTCGTCTTCCACTAACAGCACACGCATGGCACACCTCGATTGTCGTCATCACAGGCTAGGCGCCTTCGAGGACAAAGCCCACCACTACCGCCGGGTTTTAAAAGATCGCAGGCTTCGCCAGCTCCAACATTGGAATGGCGGATACCTGTAGGAGCTGGCGAAGCCTGCGATCCTTTTCATCAAATCACCGCCAACGCCCGCAACCGCTCGGCATCCAGAATTTCAATTTCGCCATACCTGAGATTCAGAATCCCCTGCCCCTGCAAGTCCTTGAGGATCTGATTGGTGGTCTGGCGCGACAGCGACAGCATCGACGCCAATTGCTCTTGAGGCAGTTGCAGGACACGTCGCGGCGGGTCGATTTCGCCATAGCCCTGGGCGATCATCAGCAAGCGGTGCGCCAGGCGTACCGGCGCAGGCATCAGGCTCAACTGCTCGAGATTGATGAACGCCAGGCGCAGTTTGTGGCTCATCAGCAATGCCAGTTGCCGCCAGTACACCGGTTGCTCATCGAGCAACGCCAGCAGCGCGGTTTGCGGGATGTGCAACAGGATGCAATGGCCCAGGCCGAACGCATCATGGGTGCGCGGCTGACCGTCGAACAGACAGATTTCGCCGAACCAGTGCGGCGATTCCGCCAGGCTCAGCAGCGCCTCCTTACCCTGCTCGCTCACTGCACCGATGCGCACTGATCCTTCAAGCACCGCATACAACCCGCAAGGCGGATCGCCGCGCTTGAACAGCCGCTGGCCGGGCGACAAGTGCCGCACCTTGGCGGCGGCCAGCAGACTATCCTGTAAGGAAACAGGTAAATGGCTGAACCACTGGCCGCTCATCAGGCGTGAACGCCAAACCTGCATGTCCATGAAAACTCCTGGAGATTGTCGCCTGGCTGACAGAGCGAGAGGTGAACCCGGGGCATGATCAATCACCCTACAGGAGGAATAACAATGAAAAGCCTCGTTGACCATCTCAGTCAATACGCCGCCTACCACCGAGACCCGCGCAATATTGCCACCCATTTCATTGGCATTCCGCTGATTGTCGTGGCGGTGGCGGTGTTGCTGTCCCGTCCGCAATGGGCCGGGGGCTGGCTTTCACCGGCGGTGCTGGTGGCGCTGGCATCGGCGTGGTTTTACCTGCGCCTGGAGTTGCGCCTCGGGGTGCTGATGACCGTGTTGCTCGGTCTGTGCATCTGGGCAGGTCAAGCGCTGGCGCAGCAAAGCACGCTGGTGTGGCTGGCGAGTGGCGTCGGGATGTTTGTGATCGGCTGGGCGATTCAGTTTGTCGGTCATCACTACGAAGGCCGTAAACCGGCGTTTGTCGATGATGTGACGGGGTTGATTGTCGGGCCGTTGTTTGTGGTGGTTGAGTTGGCGTTTTTGCTGGGGTTGCGGCATGAGCTGAAAGACCAGATCGAGGCACGGGTCGGTGGGGTGCGAGTCAATCCGAAAAATGCGGCGGCTTAGGCCGCTTTAAAAGATCGCAGCCTGCGGCAGCGCCTACAGGGTTTTCCGTTGACCATAATTTTGTGATCAACACAAATCCACTGTAGGAGCTGCCGCAGGCTGCGATCTTTTGGCTTTAGAGGTTGGCGACTTTCTGCCAGACCTTGGGCTTGAAGAACAGCGTCTCGCCCTTCGCCAGGCCAACCAGGCTGTCGTGATCCTTGACCACTTCAGCTTCGATCAATTCGCTCTGGCCTTCGACTTTCAACGTCACCCGAGTCGTCGCGCCCAACGGACGGATATCCCGCACCTCGGCCGCGTGGTGATCTTCCAGCTCATGCCGCGACAACGACACCTCGTGCGGACGGAACAGCACGTGGTTGTCTTCACCCAGATGCAGACGGTTCGAATCGCCGAGGAAGTGATAGACGAAATCGCTGGCCGGGTTTTCGTAGACTTCACCCGGTGAACCGATCTGTTCGATCACACCTTTGTTCATCACCACGATCCGGTCGGCGACTTCCATGGCCTCTTCCTGGTCGTGGGTCACGAACACCGAGGTCAGGTTGATGTCTTCGTGCAGCCGTGCCAACCAACGACGCAGTTCTTTACGGACCTTGGCGTCGAGGGCGCCGAAAGGCTCATCGAGCAGCAGGACTTTCGGTTCCACCGCCAGGGCGCGGGCCAACGCGATGCGTTGACGCTGACCACCGGAGAGTTGCTCCGGGTAGCGATCCGCCAACCAATCCAGTTGCACCATGTTCAACAGTTCGTGGACTTTCACCGCGATCTGGCTTTCAGTCGGGCGCTGGTTTTTCGGTTTCATGCGCAGGCCGAACGCGACGTTGTCGAACACCGTCATGTGGCGGAACAGCGCGTAGTGCTGGAACACGAAACCGACGTTGCGATCACGCACGTCGTGGCCGGAGACATCTTCACCGTGGAACACGATGCTGCCCTGATCCGGGGTTTCCAGACCGGCAATGATCCGCAGCAACGTGGTCTTGCCGCAGCCGGACGGACCGAGCAACGCGACGAGCTCGCCGCTTTGAATGTCCAGGCTGATGTTGTCCAGCGCCTTGAACGCATTGAAGTTCTTGCTGACGTTACGCACTTCGATCGACATGAATTATTCCTCCGCGGCGCTGGCGCGCAGGCGGTTAATACGGTTTTCGCTCCACTGCTTGAGCAGCAGGATGAAGAGCGCCATGATCAGCAACAGGCTCGCTACCGCGAACGCGGCCACGTGGTTGTATTCGTTGTAGAGGATCTCGACGTGCAGCGGCAGGGTGTTGGTCACCCCGCGAATGTGCCCGGAAACCACCGACACCGCACCGAATTCACCCATCGCACGCGCCGTACACAGCACCACGCCGTAGATCAGGCCCCATTTGATGTTGGGAACGGTGACGTGCCAGAACATCTGCCAGCCATTGGCCCCGAGCAGGCGCGCGGCCTCCTCTTCCTGAGTGCCCTGCTCCTGCATCAGCGGGATCAACTCACGCGCCACGAACGGCACGGTGACGAAAATCGTCGCCAGCACGATGCCTGGCAAGGCGAAGACGATCTGGATGTCGTGGTCCTGCAACCACGGCCCGAACAGGCCCTGGGCACCGAACATCAGCACGTAGACCAGACCGGCGATCACCGGCGACACCGAGAACGGCAGGTCGATCAGGGTCACGAGGATACTTTTGCCGCGGAACGAATACTTGCTCACGCACCACGCCGCGCTGACACCGAACACCAGGTTCAGCGGCACCGAAATCAGCACGGCGATCACCGTGAGTTTCAGGGCCGACAAGGCATCCGGTTCAAAAATCGCGGTGAAGAACGCACCGATCCCGAGCTTCAGGCCCTGGGACACCACGATCACCAGCGGCAATAACAGGAACAGGGCAAAAATCAGCCAGCCAAGGCCGATCAGCAGTCGCCGCGATGAGGCGCTGCCACGGCGGGAAGCGTTCGAGGAAGCAGCAGCAATAGACGATTGGGACATTTGTGCGCCTCCTTATGGGGTTTCGATGCGCCGCTGCAGCAAGTTGATCAGCAGCAACAGGATGAAGGAAACCACCAGCATCAGAACACCAATGGAGGTAGCGCCGGTGTAGTCGTACTGGTCGAGCTTGACCATGATCAGCAGCGGCAGGATTTCGGTTTTCATCGGCATGTTGCCGGCGATGAAAATCACCGAACCGTACTCACCGACGCCACGGGCAAACGCCAGCGCAAAACCAGTCAGCCAGGCCGGCAACAGCGCCGGTACCAGAATGTGCCGGAAAACCTGCAAGGGTTTGGCCCCCAGGCAAGCAGCCGCTTCTTCGACTTCACGGGGAATATCGGCCAATACTGGCTGTACGGTACGTACTACGAATGGAAGGGTCACAAACGTCAGGGCAAGCGTGATGCCCAGGGGGGTATACGCAATCTTGAAGCCGAGGTCCGCGGCGAACTGACCCACCCAACCATTCGGTGCGTACAGCGCAGTCAGCGCGATACCGGCCACCGCCGTAGGGAGTGCGAACGGCAGGTCGATCATCGCATCGATGATTTTGCGTCCCGGGAAGGTGTAGCGCACCAGCACCCAGGCCAGCAGCGTGCCGATGATGCCGTTGATGATCGCGGCGTACAGCGCGGTGCCGAAGCTCAGCTTCAACGCCGCCAGCACCCGTGGCGCCGAAATAATCGCCCAGAACTGATCCCAGGTGAGTTGGGCGGCATGCACGAACATCGCCGCCAGTGGAATGAGCACAATCAGGCTGAGGTACACCAAGGTGTAGCCCAGCGTCAGCCCGAAGCCGGGTATGACGGGGGAGATACGACGCGACATAAAAGTCCTTGGTTGAGAACGCGCAAAGCCCCGAACGTGAATCCGGGGCTCGTTTATGGCTTATTTCAGGTTACTGCGCCTGGTAAATCTGGTCGAACACGCCACCGTCATTGAAAAATTTCGGTTGGGCAGTTTTCCAGCCGCCGAAGTCCTTGTCGATAGTCACCAGGTCCAGTTTCGGGAACTGCTGGGCGTATTTGGCGGCGACGTCCTTGTCACGTGGACGATAGAAGTTCTTCGCCGCAATTTCCTGACCGGCCGGGCTGTACAGGTGCTTGAGGTACGCCTCGGCGATCTCGGTGTTGCCCTTTTTCTCGGCGTTCTTGTCGACCACGGCTACCGGAGGTTCGGCAAGGATCGACAGCGAAGGCACGACGATCTCGAACTTGTCGGCGCCACCGTCTTCTTTCAGCGCCAGGAAGGCTTCGTTTTCCCAGGCCAGCAACACGTCGCCCTGACCGTTGTTGACGAAGGTGATGGTCGAACCGCGAGCACCGGTGTCCAGCACTGGCACGTGCTTGAACAGGGTCTGCACGTATTCTTTGGCCTTGGCCTCATTGCCGCCGTTGGCTTTCAGGCCATAGGCCCAGGCCGCAAGGAAGTTCCAGCGCGCACCTCCGGAGGTTTTCGGGTTCGGGGTGATGACCGATACATCGTTCTTGACCAGGTCGCCCCAGTCCTTGATGCCTTTAGGGTTGCCTTTGCGTACCAGGAACACGATGGTCGAGGTGTAAGGCGTGCTCGCTTCCGGCAAACGCTTCTGCCAATCGGCGGGCAGGGTCTTGCCCAGTTTGGCGATTTCATCGATGTCACCGGCCAGGGCCAGGGTCACCACGTCGGCCCGCAGACCGTCGATCACTGCACGGCCTTGCTTGCCCGAACCACCGTGGGACTGTTGAATTTTCACGCTGTCGTCTGGATGTGCTTTCTTCCAGAAACTGGTGAATTCGGCGTTGTAGTCCTGGTACAGCTCACGGGTCGGGTCGTACGACACGTTGAGCAACTCGTAATCCTTGGCAACCGCGGAACCAGCAAAAAGGGCGCTGGCCAGGGCGGCCAAAGCGAAATGACGAATCGACGACATGGTGAAAGCTCCTGGAATTCTGTTTTGTGTTGGCTTTTTTATGGTCTGGAATCGGGGTTGCCTGTCAAAGATCGCAGCCTTCGGCAGCGCCTACACCAATCCCCCGTAGAAGCTGCCGCAGGCTGCGATCTTTTTGATTTCAGCTCGGTTTGTTGCTCGGGTTCTGCAAGCGGAATTTTTCTTTGCGTTCGATCTGGACCACCTGGGCGTTGTGCACGGTGATTTCCACTGCGCCGAACCGCAGATCGCGCAATGCGCTCTGGATCTCACGCAAGATGGTGGCTTCGTCTTGACCGTCAACGCTACGTAGGGATGCGCTCATGGTGCTGCTCCTTCGACTGAGAGGTTGCCTGGCAGTGGCGGCACTGCTTGCGGCGTGAGAGCAATAGTAGATAAGCGCAGATATTCTTAAAAAGACTATTTAAGAATGTTTATATAACCAAATAAAATTGTGTGGCGAGGTGAAGAGGTTGCGTAGCGCTTGGCCACGCACAGATCAAAAGATCGCAGCCTTCGGCAGCTCCTACCGGGCGGATGTACGTGCGCATATGGAGGATTGCACACCGCTCCTTGTAGGAGCTGCCGTAGGCTGCGATCTTTTCGGTTTTAGCGAATCACTGGCACCCGATCCCAATCCAACTGCTCAGCCGACACCGGCCGCCCAAACCAGTAGCCCTGCCCGAGATCGCAGCCATGCTCGAGCAGGAAACCCGCCTGCTCAACCTGCTCGATCCCCTCGGCATGCACTTGCATCCCCATGCTTTGCGCCAGGGCGATGATCACCCGCACGATCGCCGCGTCATCCTCATCCCACGGCAAACCGGCCACAAAGCCCTGATCGATCTTGAGCTTCTGCACCGGCAACCGCTTGAGTCGCAGCAACGACGAATACCCGGTGCCGAAGTCATCAATGGCCAGCCGCACACCCAGCTCGCGCATTCGATGCATTTGTTCCAGCGCCACTTCCGGGTCCTCCATCACCGCGCTCTCGGTGACTTCCAGCTCCAGATAGGCCGGGTCCAGCCCGGTTTCGTGCAGCACCTTCGCCACCTGCTGAAACAGCTCACGGCGAGCGAACAATCGAGACGAAACATTCACCGCGACAAACGACAACACCACTCCCGCCTGCTGCCACTGGCACATTTGCTGACAAGCCTGCTGCATGACCCAGGCATCGATCTCGGCGATCAATCCGGTGCGTTCGGCGATGGGGATGAATTCTGCCGGAGACACCAGCCCGCGCTGCGGATGCTCCCAGCGCACCAGCGCCTCGACACCGATCAGGCGACTGGTCTTGAGGTCGTGAACCGGCTGGTAATGCACCCGCAATTCGTGCTGCTCCAGCGCGCGGCGCAGCTCGAATGCAGTCTCGACCCGCAACTGGGCATGGGCGGTCAGTTCTTCGGTGTACAGGGCGTAGCCGTCGCGACCAGCGCTTTTGGCCTTGAACAGGGCCGAGTCGGCATTGCGCAGCAGCTGCTCGGCACTCAAGGCATCGCCGGGGAACAGGCTGATACCGACGCTAGCGTTGATGAACAGCTGATGCCCATCGATCTGGAAAGGCTCTTTGAGGCCGTCGATGATCCGCTGAGCCAGCGCCGCGGCATGCACCAGTTGCGGACAGCTTTCCGCCAGCACGGCAAACTCATCGCCGCCCAGCCGCGCCAGGGTAATCCCCGGGCCGGACATGGCCTTCAAGCGCTCGGCCACAGCCTTGAGTAACTGGTCACCGATCGTGTGCCCGAGGCTGTCGTTGATCATTTTGAAGTGATCCAGATCGATCATCAGCAATGCACAGCCGCGCTTGTGAATCTGCGCCGAGGCCAGAGCCTGTTCGGCGCGATCAGTAAACAGCAGACGGTTGGGCAGATCGGTCAAGGGATCGTGGTGAGCCAGGTGCTTGAGTTCATGCTCGGAATTCTTGATCGCGCTGAGGTCGGAAAACACCGCCACGTAATGACTGGGCAGGCCTTGGTCGTCGTGAACGATGCGGATGGTTTGCCATTGCGGATAGATCTCGCCGCTTTTGCGGCGATTCCAGATTTCCCCGCTCCACTCGCCGACGCTGTTGAGTGCAGCGAACATCGCCTGATAGAAGCTCGCCGGGTGACGACCGGACTTGAACAGGCTGGGCGGCTGACCCAGCACTTCGTCACTCTGGTAACCGGTGATTTCCATGAAGGCCCGGTTCACATGGACAATCAAGCCTTTGCTATCGGTGACCAGCACGCCTTCGCGGGTGCAATCGAAGACCGCGGCTGCCTGACGCAAACGCTCCTGGTCCTCACCGCGCTCACGCAACTTGGTGCCGATCCCCAGGCAGCGGAACAATCGCGCCCGGGCGATGAAGATCAACCCGGCACTGAATATTACCCACGCGTAACCGTTGATCAGTTGCCACCGCAGTAGCTCATTGGAGCTATCGAAGAAACTGTTCAATAAATGACCACTGAACTGCAACCAACCGACGGAAACCAGAAGGTAAAGCAGTGCGGCACGCAAGGCATCGCGATAGGTGGCAGACATTCGGCGGTCCATGTCCCTTCAAAAAGGATGGAATTATAGGTTAAAGAAACATCCAGCCACTCTTATCTGAAAGGGTGACTGGTTTTATCTGTGAGCTAAGTGATAATGCAACGGCTGTTTATTTCTTTATCGAGGGCCCTATAGCCTATGTGGTACGAAGGTTTTCTCGGCTTGTCGCCCTGGTCACTGGTGGCAGTCACCCTGCTGATGACCCACGTGACGATCGTCGGCGTCACGGTCTATCTGCACCGTTATTCAGCCCATCGCTCGCTTGAGCTCAATGCTGGCCTGAAACATTTCTTCCGCTTCTGGCTGTGGCTGACCACGGCGCAGAACACCCGCGAGTGGACCGCCATCCACCGCAAGCATCACGCCAAATGCGAAACCGTCGATGACCCGCACAGCCCGGTCATCAAGGGGTTGTCCACCGTTCTGCGCAAAGGCGCCGAGCTGTACCGCGCCGAAGCGGAAAACCCCGAAACCCTGCGCATCTACGGCAAGAACTGCCCCGAAGACTGGATCGAACGCAACCTCTACAGCCGCTTCCCGCTGCTGGGCGTCGCGATCATGGGCGTCATCGACCTGCTGCTGTTCGGCACCATCGGCATCACCATCTGGGCCATCCAGATGATGTGGATCCCGGTCTGGGCCGCCGGTGTGGTCAATGGCCTGGGCCATGCCGTCGGCTACCGCAACTTCGAATGCCGCGATGCGGCGACCAATCTGGTGCCCTGGGGCATCCTGATCGGCGGCGAAGAATTGCATAACAACCATCACACCTACCCTAATTCGGCAAAATTGTCGGTGAAAAAGTGGGAATTCGATCTCGGCTGGGCCTGGATCCAGGTCTTCAGTTTCTTCCGTTTGGCCAAGGTCCAGCGGGTTGCACCGATTGCCCACCGGGTCGAAGGTAAAGGCAATCTGGACATGGACACCGCCATGGCCATCCTTAACAACCGCTTCCAGATCATGGCCCAGTACCGCAAGCTGGTGATCGCGCCACTGGTCAAACAAGAACTGGAGAAGGTCGATCACTCGGTCCGTCACCAGTTCCACCGGGCCAAACGCCTGCTTTCGCGGGAAACCAGCCTGCTGGATGAAAAACACCACGTTCGCATCCAGACCATGCTCGAGCACAGTCAGGCCCTGAAGGTAATTTACGAGAAACGCCTGGCCTTGCAGCAGATCTGGGTCAAGACCAGCTCAAATGGTCACGATATGCTGGCCGCCATCAAGGATTGGGTTCACGAAGCCGAAGCCAGCGGGATTCAATCCCTGCGCGACTTCGCCGATCAGTTGAAGACCTACTCCCTACGCCCTGCTGCTGTCTGACGCCGTTGATCGGTGCGCCCCGTTCGCGGGCGCACCCTTCGGAACTTCGCTCAAAATCCCCTATCTCAAAGACACTTCGCCACTACGGCGGGCTTTGTTGTGGCCGCTGTCGAAACGCGGCACGCCCTTTGAGATCTGTGTCGATGGTCAATAAGAACCTGCAAGACTCATCCTTACCCCAGTGGCCCGAGGCCGCGCAAACCTTGATGGCGCTGATGCATGCCCAAGGCGAAGTGGCGCGCCTGAGCGAACGCGAACAGCTGTTCAGCTCCCTGTTGGTGAGCGTCAACGCAGTGCTTTGGGCCTTTAACTGGGAAACCCGCCAGGTGGTCTACGTCAGCCCGGCCTATGAACGGATTTTCGGCCGCTCCGCAGGTCTGTTGCTGTCCGACTACAACCAGTGGCGCGACAGCATCTACCCCGACGATCTGGACTACGCCGAGCGCAGCCTGGCCGAAGTGCTGGTCAAAGGCGCCGTTGAAGACCGTGAGTACCGAATCATCAACGCCGACGGCGAGGTACGCTGGCTCAGCGACAAGTGCTTCATCAACCGTCAGGCCGAGCCGGGGCAACCGGTGATCATCGTCGGCATTGCCGAAGACATCACCGACAAAAAGCAGATGGAAACCGAACTGCACCGCCTGGCCACCACCGACGTGCTGACCCAAAGTAGCAATCGCCGACACTTCTTCGAATGCGCGCACCATGAGTTCGAACAGGCTCGGCAGCAAGGTACGCCACTGGCGTTCCTGCTGCTGGACATCGATGACTTCAAAGTAATCAACGACACCTACGGCCATCAGGAGGGCGACAACGTGCTGCAGCGGCTCGCCGAGAGCGGTCGCGGCGCCTTGCGTCGCGGTGATGTCTTCGGTCGCATCGGCGGAGAGGAGTTCGCCGCGGTATTCCCCGGTTGTGCACCGGACATGGCCATGCAAGTGGCCGAGCGCTTGCAGCGGGAGATTCAGCGATTGAGCTTCAGTCATGACGACCAGACGTTCGGCATCACCGTCAGCCAGGGCCTGACCAGCCTCACTCCCGAGGACGAAAGCCTCGACAGCCTTTTTGCCCGGGCGGATGCGGCCATGTATGAAGCCAAGCATCAGGGCAAGAACCGCATCATCTCCGGCTAATGGGCCCGACACAAAACCAATGTGTGCGAGCCTGCTCGCGATAGCGGGGCATCAGTCGATATCGACTTTGACTGTCACACCACTATCGCGAGCAGGCTCGCACCCACAAGGTATGGCGCCAGGCTTACTTCTTGCGCAAGCGCATCAACTCGGGCAACCCGATTTTGAGCAACCGCGCCGTCCGGCTCTTGGCCAGTTCCTCAATGCCCTCATGCTCTGTCAGGCGCGCCATCTGCGCGGCCATGTTCATCACCAGCGCTTCCCGGGAGTAAACGCCGCCACCGAGCTGATAGACCGCCGCAATCAGCTGACGCAACTCCAGCGGCAGACGCCAGCGGGTACGCAATGCCGAACCATAGGCCGCGCCAAATTCGGCCAGCGCATCGCCAACCTCCTCCCACTCATCCAGTTCACCGCCCGCTTGCTTCCATTCCTGCAAACACCGCAACAACGCCAGGTCACCGAGGCGATGCAGCATGCCGGCGCAATAGCAGCGCTCCTGATCCAGATCCAGCAAGCGCGCCAGTGTCCGCGCGTATTCGGCCGTGTGCAGCGACAGATTCCAATAACGTTCGGCATAGTCCGCCAGGCATGGATCGCTGAGCCGGGCACTGCGCTTGAGCGCCAGCCCCAGGATCAGGTTCATGCTTTGCCCGGTGCCGAGGCGGTGCAGCGCCTGGGACAGGGTCTGTACCGTGGCACCAAGGTGATGGGCGGCGCTGTTGGCGGCAGCGATCAGCACGGCGGTGATCTGCGGATCGGTCTTGATTTCGTCTTCCAGCAACGTCAGATCGAGGCCATCGGGATTGAGGCTGCGTTTGACTGCCACCTGTACGTCAGTCATCAGTGGCGCACCGTCCGCGAACTCACGACGACGCTCCAGGTAAACCGATAAAGTCATGCCCGGCGCCAGTGAAGGCATCTCGCAAGACACCTCTTCACCGGCGTTCAGCAGCAACTCCTGCAGGCGGTGGGTCAGGCTTTCCATGTTCAGGGGTTTGGTCAGGTACGCCGAAGGCGCCAGGGGCAAGACTTCGCGCACGCTGGCGCTGTCATTGCGACTGCTCATCAGAATGAAAGGCAACGGCGGGTTGCGTTTGCGCTGGCGAACATTGCGCAAGACATTCAAACCATCGACGCCGGGCAACTCCCAGTCGACGATCACCAGGTCATAAGGGTTTTCCGCCAACAGGTGCAGCGCTTCCTGACCGTCAGCACACAGGTCCAGCCGTGCGTCACAGCGCACACTCAACAACACCTGCTTGAGCAGGTCGCGAGACCAGGGGTCGGCCTCGGCAATCAACACACGCGGTACAGCAGGTAAAACCACAGCGGTCATCTGCACACTCCATTGGCACTGCTTGTACCTTAGTCAATGCTGGCGATTCGAAACAGCTATGTGTTCCGGGGACACGAAAAAACCCGCCGAGGCGGGTTTTTTTGTCGATCAGCTCACAAATCGATCAGAGCTTGGAGATTACAGCTCCGAGAAGCACTCTTCGATGATCGCCAGACCTTTGTCCAGTTGCTCGTCCGGCGACGTCAGCGGTACCAGGACGCGCAGAACGTTGCCGTAAGTGCCGCAGGACAGCAGGATCAAGCCCTTGTCGCGAGCCTTGGCCACAACGGACGCTACAGCAGCAGCGTTTGGCTTGTGGCTGTCGCCGTCAACGAACAGCTCGACCGCGATCATCGCACCCAGGGCACGAACTTCGCCGATCACGGGGTACTTGGCCTGGATGGCTTTGAGACCGGTGACCAGACGCTCGCCGACAGCCTTGCAGCGGTCCAGCAGGTGTTCTTCTTCAAACACTTCCATCACGGCCAGGGCCGCAGCACAAGCGATCGGGCTACCGGCATAAGTGCCGCCCAGGCCGCCTGGAGCAATGGCGTCCATGTATTCAGCCTTGCCGCACACACCGGCCAACGGGAAACCGCCAGCGATGGATTTGGCGAAGGTCGTCAGGTCGGCGGAAACGCCCATCTGTTCCATGGCGAAGAAGGTGCCGGTACGGCCAGCGCCAGTCTGCACTTCGTCAGCGATCAGCAGGATGCCGTGCTGGTCGCACAGTGCACGCAGACGCTTCATGAATTCTTTAGGCGCAACGTAGAAACCACCTTCGCCCTGAACCGGCTCGATGATGATTGCAGCGATGTCACGCGGCTCGGCGTCGTTCTTGAAGATGCGTTCGATGCTGGCGATCGAATCGTCGATGCTCACACCATGCAGTTCGTTCGGGTACAGCGCGCGGAAAATGCCGCCTGGCATCAGGCCCATGCCCGCCGAGTAAGGCACGACTTTACCGGTCAGCCCCAGGGTCATCATGGTGCGACCGTGGTAAGCGCCGGTGAAGGCGATCACGCCGGCACGGCCAGTGGCGGCACGGGCGATTTTCACGGCGTTTTCTACGGCTTCGGAACCGGTGGTGACCAGCAGGGTTTTCTTGGCGAAATCACCTGGCACCTTGGCGTTGATTTTTTCGCACAGTTCCACGTACGGCTCGTAGGCCAGCACCTGGAAGCAAGTGTGGGTCAGCTTGTTCAACTGCGCGGTCACTGCGGCGATGATTTTCGGGTGCACGTGACCGGTGTTCAGCACGGCGATGCCGCCGGCGAAGTCGATGAACTCGCGACCTTCAACGTCGGTCACGGTGGCGTTCTTCGCGGACTCGGCGAAGATCGGGTGAATCTGGCCAACACCGCGTGGTACAGCGGCTTCGCGGCGTTTCATCAGGGATGCGTTAGTCTTGCTCATAAAGTCCTCATTCACCGCTCATCGGGCGGCGTGGTTCAAGGAAAATGCGGCGGGGAGGCAACTACGGCAGCATGCGATGATCGACTGCCACAGCTTTCCCGACCGCAGAGAAAATTCCATTTGAAGCGCACAAAGGGACAGCGCTCTCGTGCCCTTTGTGCTTGAAGCAATGCCTTGCCGGGCTTACACCTTCGAGCTTAGATGCCCAGGCAGAGGTATTTGATTTCGAGGTAATCTTCGATGCCGTACTTGGAGCCTTCACGACCCAGGCCCGACGCCTTGATGCCGCCGAACGGCGCGACTTCGTTGGAGATCAACCCGGTGTTGACGCCGACCATGCCGTATTCCAGGGCTTCAGCCACACGGAACACACGGCCCAGGTCACGAGCGTAGAAGTACGAAGCCAGACCGAACTCGGTGTCGTTGGACATCGCGATCACTTCGGCTTCATCTTTGAAGCGGAACAGCGGCGCCAATGGACCGAAGGTTTCTTCCTTGGCCACGGCAGCGTTCTTCGGCACGTTGGTCAGGATGGTCGGCTCGAAGAAGTTGCCTTCCATAACCTTGCCACCCGCCAGAACGGTTGCGCCTTTACTGACGGCGTCAGCGATGTGCTCTTGAACCTTGGCCACGGCTTTTTCATCGATCAGCGGGCCCGTGGTGGTGCCTTCTTCCAGACCGTTGCCGATCTTGAGCTTGGCCACGGCCACTTTCAGCTTCTCGGCGAACGCGTCGTAGACCGAATCCTGAATGTACAGACGGTTGGCGCAGACGCAGGTCTGGCCGTTGTTGCGGTACTTGGAAATGATCGCGCCTTCGACGGCCTTATCCAGGTCCGCGTCGTCGAACACGATGAACGGTGCGTTACCGCCCAGTTCCAGGGACACTTTCTTGATGTCCTTGGCGCATTCGGCCATCAGCTGACGACCGATTTCGGTCGAGCCAGTGAAGGACAGTTTGCGCACGATCGGGTTGCTGGTCAGCTCGCTGCCGATGTCGCCGGCGCTGCCGGACACAACGCTGAACACACCAGCAGGAATGCCGGCGCGCTGGGCCAGTTCAGCCAACGCGAAGGCGGAGAACGGGGTTTGCGAAGCAGGCTTGAGCACCATGGTGCAACCGGCGGCCAGGGCAGGGCCGGCTTTACGGGTGATCATGGCGGCCGGGAAGTTCCACGGGGTGATCGCAGCGGTCACGCCGATGGGCTGCTTGATCACGATCAGGCGCTTGTCTGGCTGGTGGCCCGGAATCACGTCACCGTAGATGCGCTTGGCTTCTTCGGCGAACCACTCGATAAAGGAAGCGGCGTAAACGATTTCGCCCTTGGCTTCGGCCAATGGCTTGCCTTGTTCCAGGGTCATCAGGCGAGCCAGGTCGTCCTGGTTCTCGATGATCAGTTCGAACCAGCGACGCAGCTTGTTCGCGCGGTCCTTGGCGGTCAGTGCACGCCAGGCCGGCAGCGCTTTGTCAGCGGCTTCGATTGCACGGCGGGTTTCGGCAGCGCCCATTTTCGGCACGGTGCCCAGAATTTCGCCCGTTGCCGGGTTGTTGACCTTGATCGTCTGACCATTGTCCGCATCGACCCAAGCGCCATCGATAAAGGCTTGCTGGCGGAACAACTGGGTGTCTTTAAGCTGCATGTCGGCTTTCCTTAACAGCACCGCGGCAGGCGCGGAGCAAATTATGATTGTAGAAAGGCGCCTTATAGGCTGCCGTCAGGGAAATCATTCACCGGGCTGAAGCACATAAATAGCGCACGGAATGAACTCGTGCGGTTCAGCACCCAGACAAGAGCGTTTGAAATCTCAAACGAATCCTAGGATCAAAGGGGGTAAAGGACAATAGCCTGTTCGAAAAAAAGAACGAAAACGCCGCATTTGCCTCATTTTTCTGATCAACGTAGCGAACGGCTATTGCGGTCGCGAAAAACGCAGGCGATTCAGCAGCATGGACGCCCGCAGTGCATATGAGTATCATGGCGCCCGCTTGCACCAGTAGCTCAGCTGGATAGAGTACTGCCCTCCGAAGGCAGGGGTCGTGGGTTCGAATCCCGCCTGGTGCACCAAATTTATGTTTCAAACCGCGTCAGCAACAATTCAGAAGCCCGCCTTGTGCGGGCTTTTTGTTTTCCCCAGCTCACCCTTCCTACAAGGGACCAAGCGTAATTCTTCAATTATTTACAGCGTCAGCTATGCCTATATATAGAAAGCTTGCATACGCTAAGCTCGTACAATAAATCTTGCGACTGGGCATGGGCGATCTGGCAGAATCAGGCGCTTGCTGGTAGACCTAAACTCCCAGAACGGACATCGATTCCCGGAGCGGACAGAGATTCATTGAAATGGCCTTGTTAACCAAAATTCTTGATGGCAATCAGCAGTCTGCTGTCGCTAAGCTTTTCTCCCCGGCGGTGGTGAGAGAGCTAGCCCAAAAAGGAAGGTCACCTCTATTTGCTCGACTAATAAATGAGCACCTAGAAGTCAAAAATTCAAGCCTCACCCTACCGATCAGTGCGATATTCGAAAGTGCATTCACACTCTTAACGAAAAGAGACTACCGGCACGAGTACGCTTACAAATCAGCGATAACAAGAAAGCTATTATTAGGTCGGCACTCACTGAATACCGCGTCTATGGTGACAGAGTTCCGTGTTGGAAACTCTAAGGCGGACGCCGCGATTTTCAATGGAACATCTACAGCATATGAAATAAAATCGGAGCGGGATAATTTAGGGCGGTTAAGTGCTCAACTAGAATCTTACAAACAATTTTTTTCAAAAATTTATGTCCTTACGGGCGAAAACCATCTTAGTGAAGTTATCGATACAACCCCGCTAGATATAGGCGTACTCGTTCTTAACAAACGATTCGGCATAACGACGATTCGGGAAATTGCAGATGATCCTAGCAGAGTATCAACAGAAGCAATATTCGACTCAATTCAGCTTCAAGAGTCCCTAGAAATCCTTAAATACTTCGATATTACTCCGCCAAAACTTCCCAATACAGAAATACGCTCGGCAATACTGGAAATATTTAAAACATTAGATCCCGTTACAACCCATCACCACATGGTAAAAACACTTCGAAGAACGCGAAGCTCGCTACACCTTACAAACTTGCTATCACATACCCCAAAGTCTCTACAAGCTGTACTTTTGTCTACACCGCTAAAAACCAAAGAGCAAAGAACACTGCTGGATGCAATAAACACAAACACAATGGAGGCCCTGAATTGGGCAAAATAATATGTATCATCCTTATTTTCGCGGCAAACAGTTCGACTTACTAACAATAAAAGAATCTGCGGAGATACTCGCTCAGAACGGATTTATATCCATCATTGAGCCAGTTCGCGAATCTCTAAGCGGACTAAAAAGATCTATTGAAGCGCTATCCAACTCAGGAGCAGTCGCCGTATTGATCGTCAACCCAAATTACGGCGACCATACTGAAAGTTCCGACGCGATAAAAAAATTTGTTCATGAAGAGTTAAACACTCATACAAATATATCTGTAGGCATATTGCTCACCAGCACAATCAATACAGCCGAAGCAATTGCTATTAGCGCTGAATTCCCCAACAGACCACTTTACTTTATACACTCCGGCTTTTCCGAACCAAAGGCATTAGCCGAAGCAACGCCTGATTTAAATCGAGACATCAAACACATATTCTTTGAAAGCCATTGCGGCAAGCTATATCAAAAGCACTTTACGGAATACCAACGAATTCTTTTACGAGACGGCTTTAAGCGCCAGGCTAATCGTAAATATCCAGATGTTGAACCGTTTTCTGACTTACATGCAACATTTACTGACGAAGGAATGGACGGTTTTGGCGATTTCTTAATCGTAGGGGACGAGTATTCAGAATCCGGTGGGCCTGCGTACGCGGTAGCAATTCATTTGACATTTATTGATCCAGATATGGATGACGCGATGTACACCTACCACTTCAAGTCTGACCGACAGGATACTCCAACTGACCCTGCCGGAAAATTTTATGAAGCGCTGGTCAAGCTGGTAACGGCCGTAACAGAACCAAACTCTAAGATACTCAAAACATCTGCTGTAGAAGAGTTCTTAGGTCTTTACGATAGAAAACACTTTCCTGGCCTAGGGTACATTAAAAAACTCTCAATGAAACATCACATTGAAGTTCTTGCCAATTATCTCGGGTAACTAATCATGAGAAAATGCTGCCCGAACTGCTTTTGCGACACTCACCTAGAAGCTGTAATCTCTGAAATATCCAACTCAACCGACCAATGCTCATTCTGCAAAATGCACAGCATGCCATTAGTGAGCCCGATCCAGCTAAGAGAATACTTCGAACTACTTTCTGGCATCTATACTCAATCAGCAGAAGGAAAGACCCTCGGAGAGTGGTTTAAAGCGGACTGGAATCTATTTGAGACTTTGGATCTAGCGAACACCAAAGATTTACTTGCTGATATTTTTGAAGATGGGAATTTACCTAGGGTTCTATTTTCGCCATCAAGTAGATGCGAGTCGGACAACTTAAACAAATGGGAGTTTTTGCGAAAAGAACTCATGGAGGAAAATAGATTTTTCCCCAAAGGAGCTATAGATTCAGAAAGGATCACATACCTGCTTTCGCAATTAATATATAAAGAAAATCTTCCTGAAAAATGGTATCGCGCAAGAATCCAAGAGACTGACGAAGCGTTTCCACTTGATAAAATGGGACCACCGCCAAAAGACAAAGCAACTCATGGGCGAGCAAATCCAGTAGGGATACCATATCTATATATGGCATCGAACGTCGAAACTGCTATAACTGAAATCCGACCACACACCGGAGAGTATGTAACTGTAGCAGAGTTCGAGATTATAGAAGATCTAAAACTTGCAGATCTCAGAAACCCGAGAAGGTCAGTCACACCATTCCCCTGCACCGACGACATTGAAATTGCTTCACTGAGAGGGGACATTGACTTCTTAGCAAAATTAGGTGAAGAGCTAACTCGGCCAGTTTTACCAAGGTCTGCCGCAGTAGATTATGTCCCAAGCCAATATCTTTGTGAGCTTATCAAAAACAACGGATACGATGGCGTTATTTATAAAAGCTCAGTAGGCACCGAAATCAATATTGCGTTGTTTTATCCGGCTAAAGCAAGAGGAATTCGGACCATCCCTCACAGGGTTCTACAGGTCTCTGTGAACGCGCAGCCTTACTAAGTATTGCAATGAAATGTAGAAATTAACGATTAGCCCTTCAATTCTGCAGCCTCAGCCCTCTGGGACGAATGGTAGGAGACTTCCTATCGTTCGGCTTATTCGAATAGCCATAACTATAAAGTCGAGGTAAAAAAAGCGCCACAGCGCTTAATGCCGATCAGTTAAGCCCTCCCGCTTGACCTTTGGCCGCAAGAAATCAAAATCCGATGCCTGTACTGGCATCGGATTTTTTTATGCGTCTCGCTCGGGCACTGGAACTGACCCACAACATCGCGTCCACCCCCAACTCCATTGAGGGATTGGATTCCTTACTCGACCCTTCTTTGGTTGAGCAAGCCCTTGAACAGGCAGGCGTCGCGACCCTGCGCAAGCGGCGCCTGCCGTTGGAAATGATGCTCTGGTGCGTGATTTCCATGGCGTTTTTTCGGCGCATGTCAGCCTGGGATGTGGTCAGCCGCATGAACATCATGCTGCCGGGCCAACGTCCGTTGGTGGCACCCAGCGCCGTAGTCCAAGCCCGTCAGCGATTGGGCAGCGAAGCTGTACGACAGGTCTTCGATCTGACTCAGAAAAGTTGGCATGAGGCGGCCGGTCATCCGACTTGGGCCGGTTTGCGCTTGCTGGGCGTCGACGGCGTCGTCTGGCGAACGCCCGATACACCGGAAAACCGGGCGCGCTACGACTCCGCCAGCAACCAGCATGGCGACACTGGTTTTCCTCAGGTGCGCATGGTCTGCCAAATGGAGTTGACCAGCCATTTGCTGATCGGCTGTGCGTTTGACGGCTATCGCAGCAACGAAATGAAACTGGCGGAACAACTGATCGAAACCACGCCCGATCACTCGTTGACGCTGTTCGACCGCGGCTTTTATTCCCTGGGTTTGCTGCACCAGTGGCAGCAAGCAGGCACCGAGCGCCATTGGCTGATGCCACTGCGTAAAGGTGCGCAGTACGAAGTTATTCAGCGTTTGGGGCGTCAGGATGCGGTGGTCTCGTTAAGCACTTCGCCGCAGGCCCGCAAGCAATGGCCGGGGCTACCGGAGCGCCTGAGCGCGCGACTGCTGAGTAAAACCGTCAAGGGCAAGGTGTGTCAGATCCTGACGTCGATGGCCGACCCGCTGCGCTTCCCGTCCGACGAAATCGTCGATCTGTACAGCCAGCGCTGGGAGATCGAATTAGGGTTTCGAGAGATGAAGCAGACGCTGCTCAACAGCAGTTATACGCTGCGCAGCAAAACGCCCGAGATGATCGAACAAGAGTTGTGGGGCGTGTTGTTGGGCTACAACTTGTTGCGCTATCAGATGGTGGAAATGAGCCGCCATTGTCCCGGTATTTACCCATGCGAAATGAGCTTTACCGCGTGCACCTGGGCGATCCTCGGTTTTATCAACAGCGTCTCGGCTGATCGCTCCGGGAACATCCCCAAATACCTGGCCGAGCTGCATGCTTCAGCCACGCATTACGTCCTGCCTCATCGACGGGAGGAGCGCGTTTACCCCCGGGCCATCAGGCTTAAATCCCCGAAGTATCCGATCAAAAATAAAAATGCCAGTCAGCTTAACTGACTGGCATTAGCCACAGCGCTCTCTCATTTTTTCGTTCAGTACAGATCGTCTGCAGACAAGGAGGTTGCAGGAGATCCGCCTGCACGATACCCTTCCGCCGTCGCTGCCAATTCAGCGACCGGGCTTGGTAACCCGATGGAATAAAGGCGCTACAGCGCCCCCAACACGATTGCAGGCGCTTTTTTTTTCGCCTGTGATCTTGTGTTATGGCGGCTGTGCGTGGGACGTCTTCGGACGTGCCGGTTTCCTTGATTCCCCGGTTTACCAACCTGCGCACAGTTGCCACCCATTCGCTTGGTATCGAATGCGCGGCAACTTCTTAAATCAAGGAAGTGAAAAATGCGCAGCATCAATCCGTACGAAAATCGGTTTATTCCTCAGTGCGATCTCGAATCGCAATCCCACCGCACCTCCATCAATGGAGGTGGCAAATGATCGATCCATCAGAGCTGAAAACCATCGGCTTAACGCCCGCCATCTACTGCTTGGATCAGGCAGTGTTCCACGTCACTCGCGGTGTGCCTCTCGGCGATGCGCTAGGCATGGCTTCCGATTTTCTGTTCCTCGCCAAAGCACTGTCCAAAGACGCTGCCTACGACAGGGAAAGCGATCGTCACGCCTGGGCTGCGCATTATTTGACGGCGCTGAGTAAGGCGTTGGTAGATGATGCGGTGAAAGTGCTGACGCGAGACCAACCTTCGCGGAAGGACAAAACCAAAGAATAGCGGCAACGCACCCTTCAAATTGCAGGTCCTGATTTGTCGGGGTCTGCAATTTGAAAGAGTAGTGCTTTAAGCGCCGCTTTCACTCGGTCGTCCAGTCGAACTCGTCGTATTCATCACCATCTTCGTCCTCGATCAACTCATCATCAAGGACGTCCTCCTCAAGCGCTTCTTCTGCCTGCTTCGCCAGCAGAAACTCCTTACGACTCTCAGTCACTGCTCGCCGCAGTTCCTCGCCCTTTTCCGGGCAGTTGAGCATTTGGGCGATGCGATCGATTTTTTTCGCCACGGCTTCCTCCAACGCATCGGCTATAGACCGATAGTGCGCGCTTTCGGGTGTCGATGCCAAATTGGCGACCACGGCGTACCTCAGTTTTTCTGCAATTCCTTGAGTCGGTCTGCGAGATTTTCCTTGGGAAAGCGTTTGTGCAAAGTCGCCATCAGGTCGTCGGCCGCTTTAGTTTGACCGGCATTTTTCAGGCGAATCACTTCACGTAATTGGTCGTCGATAAACTTCGCCGGAGCCGCCGCCGGGCGTTTGCTCACCTTTGCTTCTTCCGCCATTTCAGCGCTGATCGATTCGCTCTGCGCGGGCGCGGCAAAATCGGCCATTGGCGCTGCAGGCGCTGGTGCGGATATCGCACCGGCCGGGGCAGCCATTGAGCGGGCAACCGATGCAGGCGCGTCTGCGGCTTCTTTCTTGGCCGCAAAAGATGAGGTTTTGGGCGCCGGGGTGGAATCGTAGGTTGGCACTTGCTCGGGCGAACGTTGTACCAGCGCCAACATCAGTGCCACACCAACGAGGCTGGCAAACGCGACCTGCCAACGGGGTTTCTGGCAGGCCTGAACCCAGCGTTGCCACAGGTTTGGTTTCGGCGCGGGCGCTTCACGGTGTGCGGTGGCCAGAATGAATGCATCAAGATGCGCCGGCGGTTCGCCAGTCGCGTGTTCACGAAAGTGCTTCACCACTTCGTCTTCCGGTGTTTTTCGGGCGTCAGTCATGTCAGTACCTCCTCGGCCAGCAGCCGACGCAGTTTTTGCTGGGCGTAGCGCAAACGGCTTTTGACGGTCTCCAGCGGTGTTTCGGTGAGGGTCGCGATCTGTGGCAGGTCGAGATCGCCGTAGGCACGCAGCAGGAATACTTCGCGCTGGTCGGTGGGCAAGGTTTGCAGGGCGGCCTCAAGGCGCTGGTTATCGCGGCTCAGGCGCAGCAGTTGTTCGGGATCGGCGGCGTCATCGGCCAGGGCATGGGTCTGTTCGTCATAGCTGTCGTGCAAGGGGTTGTGGATTCCGTGTTTGCGCCAGTGATCGATTAACCGATTGCGGGCGATCTGATAAAGCCAGGTACGAAAATTCGCCCGCCCTTGTGGCTGAGTGGTGCTGCGGATCAGGCTCAGCCATGTTTCCTGGTAAACCTCTTCGGCCAGCTCGGATTTGCCGCTGAGGCCGAGCAGAAACCGGTAAAGTCCTTGTCGGTGACGAGCGTACAGAATCTCGAACGCTGGTCCGTCGCCTAAGCGATAGCGGGCCAGCAACGATTCGTCGCTCAATTCAGGCGCAGCCATGTCGGTGTTGGCCTCCTTTAAGCGGCTCACTATTCGATCCGGTTGTCATGGGGCGGTTGATTCGATGCAGTCGAGGTTCGAAGGCTCCGCGCCAACTCCACCAGTTGCACGAACTCTGCACGCAGACCGAATCGATCATCGCCCCGGGCGCCACGAGCCAAGGCCTCAGTGTCCTTCAGGCTGAAATCACCGGTGTAGCGCCCATCCTTGAGCTGCTGGGAAAACGCCGCAACGGCAGCCGCGAATCGCAGGTCATCACTGGCTTTGCCGGCCTCACTGCTGACGATCGGCCGCTCGATCAACCGACTTTTCCCACCCTCAGGCAGCTGATAACGCACACGCAGCATCGCCAGTTCCCCAACCTTTCCGGAAACAACGGTGCCTGAGTTGCCATACCGCAATGGCTCCAACCAACCCTTCTCACCCTTGGGCACAATTTCATACAACGCCGTGACCGTATGCCCTGCGCCGATTTCGCCAGCATCGACCTTGTCGTTGCTGAAGTCTTCACGCTTCAACGCCCGATTCTCATACCCCAGCAACCGATACTCACTGACCTGCGCCGGGTTGAACTCCACTTGCAGCTTCACATTCTTCGCCATCACCGCGAGGGTCGAACCGAGTTGATCCACCAGCACCTTGCGCGCCTCGCGCAGGTTATCGATGTAGGCGTAGTTGCCATCGCCGGCGTCGGCCAGTTGCTCCATCAGGTGTTCATTGTAGTTATCCACACCAAAACCCAGGGTGGTCAGGGAAACGCCGGTCTTGCGTTTATCCACAGCCATTTGCTTGAGGCTGTCGAAGTCGCTGATGCCGACATTGAAGTCACCGTCGGTGGCCAGCAGGATGCGGTTGATGCCTTTGGGGATAAACGCCTGTTGAGCCATTTGATAGGCCCGTTCGATACCCGACGCCCCGGCGGTGGAACCGCCTGCGGTCAATTGATCGATGGCTGTACGAATCTTCGCTTTTTCCCGTCCGAAAGTCGGCTCCAGCACCACACGCGAATCGCCAGCGTAGACCACCAACGACACCCGATCCTGTTCGCGCAATTGATCGACCAGCAGTTTCAGGGTGCTTTTGACCAGCGGCAAACCCTCGCGACGGTCCATCGAACCGGACACGTCCACCAGAAACACCAGGTTTGCCGGGGCCAGTTCCGCCACGGCGCGGTCCGACGCCTTGATGCCGATCCGCAGCAAACGGGTATGCGGGTTCCACGGTGACGGCGCCAGTTCAGTGGTCACGCCAAAGGGTGAGCCATCGGTGGGCAACGCGTAATCGTAGGGGAAGTAATTGACCATCTCCTCCAGCCGCACCGCACCGTCGGGCGGCAAACGCCCTTGATTGAGCAAACGGCGAACGTTGGCGTATGCGCCGGTATCGACATCGGCGCTGAAGGTCGAGACGGGCGCCTCGGTCACACTATGGATCGGGTTATCCGCCAGTGCTTGATACTGCTCGCGCGGCTCATCCCGATAACCAGGCGGGGCAGACTCAGTCATCGGCGCGTACATCGCCGCAGGTGCAGGACGAACACTGCGTTTGGCCATCGAGGCGTCCGCCGTGACCGCTTCGTTACGCACCAATGCCTCGGTCTTCAGCGCACCTTGAGCCGGTGGCGAAACCGTAGCGGAATCTGGCTTGGACGACACGCCGAAACCGGCAACGGCCAGCAGCAACCCGGCGGCGAAACCCTGGACGGCCGGGCGGAGGACATGCAGAGGGAGGGACATGGGGGCTGACCTCAGGAGGAAATTGATCCATTCATCCTCTGAGACGGGCAGCCCAACCGGTTCGGGTTAAACCGAAGTGAAAAAACTTCAGCGATGATAACGCCGCACCACGCTGCTGTTTCTCAGCACGTGGCCTTTGATCTTTTCCATCAGCTCGGCGCGGGTCAGGCCGGCGGGCAACGCGTCCGGGACCAGGTCCAGGGCGTAGAGCTGGATGATGTAGTGGTGGGAGCTGTCGCCAACGGGCGGGCAAGGGCCGATATAGCCGATGGTGCCTTTGCTGTTGCTGCCGCCCACGCCTTCAAGGGCGGATTTGGCGCCGACGCCGGCCGGAATCTGGCGGGTCGTGGCCTTGATGCCGTAGTGAATCCAGTGGTCGACGCCCAGGCCTTTCTGGCCATCCGGGTCGTGCATGACGATGGCGTAGCTCAAGGTGCCGGGGGGGCCGGCGTTCCAGCTCAGGGCCGGGGACTGGTTCTTGCCGCCGCAGCCGCTGGCATCGCTGGCCGCCGCCGAGGTGAACAGGCGGTTGTCCGACACACCGGGAATGCTGACGGTGAAGCGTTCCTGGGCCTGCGCCGGAAACTGCACGCAAAGGGCGACTGCAACGGCCGCCAGCCAAGGGTTCAGAGAGGTCAATCGGGTCATACCGGAGCACCTTGTGCGGGTGGGGCCGTGGTCGGCGTGCAAACTATAGCCGGACCGTTCGTGCGGTGGCAGTAGGAATTGGCTGAACCTCGGGATTAGCGCCAAACTCTTAAGTGAAACGCCTGCCTGGAGAGCGATCATGGCACTGCACCGCGTCGCCCGTTTCGCCGATGTGCCCGAGAACCGAGGCCTGGAAGTCCGGATCGCGGACACCAAAATCCTTTTGCTGCGGGTCGGCGATCAATTACGCGCCTACCAGGGTGAATGCCCCCACGCCGGGGCGCCGCTGGCCGAGGGCGCGCTGTGTCATGGGCGCCTGATCTGCCCGTGGCACAAGGCAGCGTATCGAATCGAGGACGGCGGGCTGTGTGACCCGCCCTCCCTCGACAGCCTCAAGCGCTACCCCTTGGAAGTACGCGATGACGAGGTCTGGGTCGACGATCAGCCGTTCTCGGATCCCCACACCCCGCCAGCCGACGATGACCGCACGTTTGTCATCATCGGGGCCGGGGCAGCCGGCACGGCAGCTGCGGCGGCGCTGCGCGAAAAAGGCTTCGGCGGCCGCGTGCTGCTGATCGACCGCGAGCCGGACGCCGGTTACGACCGCACGGTATTGAGCAAATTCGTGATCGCCGGCGAGATGCCGCCGGAAGAAGTCCCGCCGCTGCGTGATGACAGCTTTTATAAAGAACAGCGCATTGAGCGGATAAACGCTGAAGTCGCGAGCCTGGATGCAGCGGGTAAGACGCTGCGACTCAATGATGGTCAATCGCTGACGTATGACGCCGCCCTGCTCGCTACCGGCGGTACACCCAACCTGCTCACGCTGCCCGGCGCCGGGTTGCCGCAAGTGTTCGTGCTGCGCTCGAAAGATCAGGCGCAACGGATTCTGGCCGCGGCAAAACCAGGCCAACGGGCGGTGATCATCGGCGACAGTTTTATTGCCCTGGAGTCTGCTTCGTCCCTGCGCGGATACGGTCTGCACGTCACCGTTCTGGCCCGCCACGAAATACCCTTCGCCAAACAGTTCGGCGACACCGTCGGCAAGGCGATTCGCGCCCTGCATGAGGCCAACGGCGTGGTGTTTCATACCGAGAGCGAAGCTGCGCAGATTGAAGGCACGGACAAGGTCGAAGCGGTGAAACTGGAAAACGGTCAACGTTTGCCAGCAGACCTTGTGCTGGTGGGCATTGGCGTCAGCCCGGCAACCGGCCCGTTTACCGATTTGCCCCTGGAAAAAGATCATTCGCTGAAGGTCGACGGCGGCATGCGCGTGACCGACGGGCTCTGGGCGGCCGGTGACATCGCAACCTTCCCGCTCAACGGCCAGCCCCACCGGATCGAACATTGGCGCCTGGCACAGCAACAGGCGCGGATCGCCGCTGCGAACATGCTTGGCGGCGACGAGCATTACCTCGACGTCCCCTATTTCTGGACCTGGCACTTCGGCAAAAACTACGACTACCTTGGCCATGCCGAAGCCTGGGATGAAGTCGAGTTCAAGGGCGATCCCGATCACCCGCCCTTTATCGGCCTGTTCGGCAAGCACGGCGTGGTGGTAGCCGCCGTTGCCTGCGATGAAGAGCGGGCGATGGCGATGCTCGCGGAACGGATGAAACAGCCGCTGCCGGTGGATGAGGCGTGGCGGCTGATTCGGGACGTCTAGGCGTTACTGAACCTCGCCAGCCCCACCGAGTTTGCTCATCACGAAACCGACAAACTCTTCGACGGTCATTTTCTGGCCGTTGAATTCCACCTGATTGTTGGCGTAGTGCAGTTTGGTGACGATGTCGTTGCCGTCCAGTTTGGCGAACTGCGTACCGACCGCCATGCCACCGAACATGTCAGCGGTGGCCGTTGCTTGATCGGCGATGAGCTTGGCGTCGGTCTGACCGTCGATTTGCCCCTGCACGGTGAGCAGGTCAACGAGCATGGGTTTGGATACTTTCAGGTTGAAGTCGAGCAAGGCGATCAGTTGCTTGATCAACTGGTCGGGTGGCACGTCCATGGACTGCGGCTTGGTCAGGTCGAGCACCAGATTGGCGCGGCTTTCGCCGTTGGTGGTGGTGAACGACAAGTTCTCCAGGGCAATCTGCGGGCCGGCGGCCAGCAGTTTCTCCAGACCGGTTTTGACCTGTGCTTCTTCGGCGGGGGTCAGGTATAGCGCTGGGGCCGGCAGGCCGGCAGCAGCGGCTTCGGCGGCGGCCTTCTCGTACGGCTGCAGTTTGGTCTGATAAATCTGCATCAACGACATTGACGCCGGGATGTCGAGGTTCTTCAGGCTCATGGCCATCTGCGCAGAGCCGACTGTCTTGCCATTCAACGACACTTCGCCAATCTTGTAATCGCCACGCCCCGAAGCGTTGGTGCCCGATTCCTCGGTCTGGTTCTTCATTTCAAATTTCTTGAAACCCAGTACCGACTGCTGGGCGCCGAAGGTGGTTTTGCTGTCGGTCAGCTCAAGGGTGTTCTCGCCGGTGTAGAAGCCGTAGGTGCTTTTTGTCAGGTTGCTGGCCAGGGTCAGCCCGCTCAACTCGACCTTAACCGGCGTCTGGTCTTCAGTCACGGTAGTCAGCGTCAGATTATCCATGTAGCCGTTGGCCTTGACCTTCTGCGCTTGAGCGTTGGCAGCGACATCGAGGTTCAGGCCGGAAAATTTCAGGTTGGATTTGTCGTCGAGCGCCACATCCAGCGGCAGCAATTGCAGGGTGCCGTTGGTGGAGTTGTCGTAGCCGATGTTGACCACGCCCGTGAGCGGCGATTTGTCCTTGGCGGCAGCGAACCACTTCTCGGTGAGCGGGGTCTTTTCCAGCTCGTAGTGACTGGTGGCCAAGACCGGCAGCCATTTCAGCGACACCAGACGCGAGAACGGCAGCGGACCGTGTTCGATGCGGTCGACAAACAGCAGCTCGACCGGCGCCTCGCCAAACATCTCGCCATCGCCCTTGAGGCGGTAGTGCGCGACGCTGCTGAACACATGGCGCTCAAGCGACACCAGCTCCAGCGACGCCGTGCCGTTGGAACCGACCAGCGCGGCTTGCAGTTCTTTGTTGGCGTCAGCGATCGAGGTGTTCAGCACCCCTTCGAGCCTGGTGCCGGTGTACCAGGCACCGCCGGCGCTGATTGCACCGATGGCGACAACAATTCCAAGGAGCACGCCTGCTGATTTATTCATGAATGACCCGATCAATGTCCGTTGTTTGGAGGTGTGGTCGTCTTCCCTGAACCCATGGCGGGCTGCGGTCACGACTGCGCTAAAAGTGGGATGCAGATTAGCATCAGGCGCACCGGGCGACCCAATGATTAAAGGTGAAAGAGTGTCCAGGGGACGCAGTGGCTTGTGGACAACTGGCAGGGGGCGAGAGTTTCAGCGGTCACAAGATTGCCATCGCGAGCAGGCTCGCTCCCACAGGGGTTTTGTGATCGACACATCACTCATGTGGGAGCGAGCCTGCTCGCGATGGCGTCGGTCCTGCCAACACAGGATCAGGAATACTGCATTTCAATCTCATCAAGCTGATGATCAAAGCTTTTCAGCCGTGCCGTCCACGTATACACCAGCACCTCGAAATCCCGGTTGATCACCGCCCCGCCCGTTACCTCTGCGCGCGGATCGCAGAAGTCCAGCTGATAGCGTTCACGGGCCATGGCGGTGGCGACATCGGAAAGCTCGCGGGCGTTGTTGAGCCAGTGCCGGCCGTCTTCGGCGATTTGCTTGTCCAGCTCCAGGCATTGCTTCTTGAGCGTTTCGAGGCTTTTTTCCAGCGGCGTGCCGGTGAGTTCGCCCATGACTTCCTGGAACGTGCGCCCCGGTTGCCAGTAGCTGCCCCAGAAATACCGGTCAAACACCGTTTCGACGCGACGCAAAGCCACCTTGGTGTCCCAGATCAGCACCAGGGTCTTGCCTCGTTCGCACTGTCTTTTCTTGACGCGCTGGCCCTGGACGGAAGCCCAGGCCACCACCACGATAGCCATCACGGCAATCAGCGCGGCGGCGCTGTCGAGGAACACCAGCGCCTTGTCGATCTGGTGGGCCAGCATGATGCCGTAGAAATAGGTGGCCGACAGCAAGACCAATGCCGCAATAGCGCACCAGAAGCCGGGAGCATAAGGGTTTTTCATTATTAGAGTCCCCATGACCAACGCGAGCCTTGATTGATGAGCCCGACGTGCGACCTCATCAAGTCAAAGCATAGCAACGGCCTCAGGGTTTGCCGGAGTTCGTGGCTTGCGTTCGTCCGCTTTCCCAACCGCCGCCCAACCCGAGGAACAAATCGATCTGGCTCATGGCAGCTTGCGTGTTGGCGGAGGCCAGTTGCGCCCGCACATCGGTGTAGGTGCGGGTCGCTTGCAGGTCCGCCAGGAACGATGCGCGGCCGGCCTGGAAGAAGCGGTGGGTCTGGTCGGCCGCCAGTTGCGCCGATTGCTCGGCGTCCGCCAGCGCATCGCGGCGTTGCAACAATGCGGAGTACTGGGCCAGACCGGTCTGGGTTTCGCGAATGGCGTTGAGCACCACGCCATCGAAATGCGCCAGCGCACCTTGGGTCGTGGCCTCGGCCTCGCGGATTCGCGCCCGGGAGCCGTTGGACGGCACGGTCCAGCTCAGCAACGGGCCGAAGCCCCAGCGATTGGTCGCCGGTTTGCCGAGGTTCTCCAGAATGCCGACGGTACCGACAGTCGCGCCGATGCTGATGTCCGGGTACAACTCACCGGTGGCGATGCCAATGCCGGCGGTCGCTGCAGCCAATCGACGCTCGGCCTGACGCACATCGGGGCGGCGCTTGAGCAAGGTGGCGCCGTCACCGACCGGCAACAATTGAGTGATTTTCGGCAGCTCGGCGCAAGTGGCGGTGCCGGCCGGAAGTTGATCCACCGGTTTGGCCAGCAGCATCGACAAGCGGAACAGCCCGGCCTGACGCGCCGCCTCATAACGGGGCATGTCGGCACGCAAGGATTTGAATTGGGTTTGCGAACGGGTGACCTGGGTTTCATCACCACGTCCGGCGTCACGCAAGCGCTGGATCAGCCTGGTGCTCTGGGCTTGCAGATCGAGGGAATGCTGAGCAATTTCCCGTTCTTCATTGGCCGCACAGACCTGGGTGTAGGCTCGAACAACGTCCGCCACCAACGTGATCCGCGCCGTATCGGCGGCGGCCTGAGTCGCATCGGCATTGGCTTTGGCCGCTTCGATGCCGCGCTGCAACGTGCCGAACAGGTCGAACTGATACGAGGTGGTGATGCCGATGTCGCCAACGTTGGCCACGGGCACTTTATCCGCCAGCAGGAAGGCTTCGCCGGACTCCTGCAAACGCTGGGCGCCCATCTTCACGCCGCCGCTCCAGCCGCCCGCCGCCTGGGCTTCGTCGACCTGAGCGCGGGCCCGGGAAAGGTTCGCCGCCGCCACGCGCAAATCCGTGTTGGAGGCCATGGCTTGCTGCACCAGTTGATCGAGGCGCGGGTCCTGATACAAGCGCCACCAATCGCCGGGCATCGGTGCGGAGACGACATTTTTGCCGTCCACCGACAAATTGCCCTGCAAGTCTTCACGGTGTACGGCGGCCTCTTGCGGCACGTGATAATCCGGCCCGACCACCTGACAGGCCGACAGCAGCAAGCCTAATCCGGCAACAGCCAAACCCGAGGCCCTGCTCATTTCGCGGGCTCCCGGTTTTGATCATCCATGATCGACACGGTGGCGGTGCGCCCGGCAATCATGCGGAAATCCGCCGGCACGTCATCAAAAGCGATCCGCACCGGAATCCGCTGGGCCAGCCGCACCCAACTGAACGCCGGGTTGACGTTGGGCAGCAGGTTGCTGCCACTGCTGCGGTCGCGGTCTTCGATACCGGCGACGATGCTTTCCACATGCCCGCGCAAGCGAGCGCGGTCACCGATCACGCGAATGTCGACGCTCTGGCCGACATGAATGCCGTCCAGCTTGGTTTCTTCGAAATAGCCGTCGATGTGGAACGAGTTGCTGTCCACCACTGACAACACGGGGCGCCCGGCGGTGACGAATTCCTGGGTGCGCGGCGCACGGTCGTTGACGTAGCCGTCCACCGGGCTACGGATGGTCGAGCGGTCAAGGTTGAGCTGGGCGCTGTCCACCGCCACCTGGGCTTCCATCAGCGCCACCTCGGCGCGAGCGACCCGGGACTGGCTTTCTTCCAGTTGCTCGCCCGGCACCAGATTGCCGAGGCCACGATTACGCTTGGCTTCCCGTTGCGCCTGCGCCAGGGTTTCCTGACGGTCGGCCACGGCCGCCCTGGCTTGGCGCAGGGCCAGTTTGAAACGGTCCTGATCGATGCTGAACAACACCTGGCCGCGTTTCACCAGTTGGTTGTCGCGCACCTCCACCTGCTGGATCAGCCCGGACACGTCCGGGGCGATCTGCACGATATCGGCACGGATGTGCCCGTCCCGGGTCCATGGGGCGAACATGTAATACATCACCATGCGCCAGACCACGACGACAGCGAAGGTCACGATCAGCAGGGTCAGGACCACACGGCCGATGGTCAAAAAAGGTTTTTTCATGTCATCAGGTATCGACTGAGTGAGTCCACGGCGCCGAGCAGCAAGGCGTAGAGAGCCACGTTGAACAATGCCCGGTGCCAGACCAGACGGTAAAAGTGCAGGCGCGTCAGCAATCCGTGCACCAGCAGGTAAAACACGTACGTAATGCCCATCAGCACCAGCAGCGTGGGCAGGAACACCCCGCTGACATCCAGGTCACCGATCATAAAGGCGCTCCATCGATGCCATGGGGAAGCGGTTCTTCGAGCTCGCCGGTGCCGACGAATTCCACTCCCGGCAGCAACGAAAGGCGCAGGCCACTCAAGGCGTGCAGCAGATGCAGGCGGGCGCCGTCATCGCACTCGGTGGTGAGGGCGCGACGGGTGCGATCGAGGGTCATCAGCAACGGGCTCGGCGCCGGCAAACGCTCGCCAGCCTTGAGACAGGCTTTGAAATACTCGCCGACTTCGGCCACCACCTGATGCAGCAGCACTTGCGGCACACCCTGTACTCGCGGTGTGTAGGCGAGCAGGTCCAGCAGGTTCAGCGCCACGCGCACTTCGCGCAGTGCGATGCCGGTGTCCTGACCGGTCATGGCCAGGCGCGGCAAGTGTTGCATCAAGCGATCGAGTATCTGCACACCCAGGTGCCGGTGCTCGGCCAGCGTGGCCGGTTCGGTGAGGCTGACAATGTCGCGCCAGCTGAAGCGGGTCAGACGCTTGGCCGCCAGCTCCGCACCGAACGGCCGGGCGATCAGGGTCCAGACAAAGGCAAACAGCAACCCGACAGGGCCGGCCAGGTTGGAGTTGGCAAAGCTCAGGAAGTCCGCATCATAGGCGCCTTGGATACTGATGAAGGACGAGGTGTTGACGAGGGTCAGCAGCATGCCCAGATAAAACTGCGGCTTGACCGTCAGGGTGCCAATGCAAATGAACGGCACGGCAAACGCCAGCACCAGCATCGGGAAGTCATGCAGGTTGGGCAGGACCAGGAACAGATACAGACTGGCAAACAGCACCGACATCGCCGTCCAGAAAAAGAACCGATAAATCTGCGGCGCCGGGTCGTCCATCGAGGCGAAGAAACTGCATGCCACCGCAGCGAGAATCACTGCGGCGCCGCCGTCGGTCCAGCCGAGCAGAATCCACAGCACCGACGCAACGATGATCGCGGTCACCGTGGACGCCGCCGAATACAGCATCAACCCATGGTCGAGAAACGGCGACAGTCGACCGAGGCGCCAGTGCCGATACACCGCACGCCAGCTGTCCTGACTTTCGCACTGGATGGCGTATTGCAGGCTGCGGCAGTCCTGCCACAAATCGATCCACTCACCGAGGCGATACAGCGCGTTGGAAAACAGCAGCTGCTTACGATCATTCAGCGCTTCGGCATTGGGTTGCAGCGCATCGAGTTGATCTTTCAGCGACTGCCAGCGACCGGGATCGGCGTCTTTATGGGCGAGCCATTCGCTGGTCGCGGCCAGCAAAGGGGCGAACTTATCCACAAGCTCGGGCGTGCGTCGCTCAAGGGCATAGAGCGCATCGTCGAGGGCGTCGATCACCGGCAGCAGGTGAATCATGCGGCCGCGCAGTTCCTTGGTGTTGCGCACCGTTTGCGGCCGCGCGCCTTCGTGAGGCAACTGGCCGATCATCAATTCCAGCGAGTTGAAGGTCGCGACCATCGACGAACGCAACGCACTGACTTCGTCGGGCTGCACGTTGCGGCGGAGAAAACGCAGGCTGTAGGTCGAGGCATCGGCAAACCATTTGTTCACCGAGTCGTTGAACACCGGCGCCAGCCGCCGGGGCCAGAACATGGCGCCAACCACTGCCGCGACGGCAATGCCGAGAAAGATTTCCTCAGTCCGCGCTTCAGCCACGTCCCACACCGCCAACGGGTTATCCACCACCGGCAGGGCAATCAGCGGCAAGGTGTAACCGGCGAGCATCAGGGCGTAACTGTTGGCGGTGCGCAGGTGCAGGGACAGGAACAGCAAAATCCCGGTCCACAGCGCGATGACCACCACCAGCACATAAGGGCTCTGGACAAACATCGGCACGAAAAAAACCGCGGCCGCCGCGCCGAGAAGGGTGCCAACCGCGCGGTACAGTGCCTTGGAACTGGTCGGCCCGACAAAGGGACTGGAAACGATGTACACCGTGGCCATCGCCCAGTAAGGACGGGGCATCTGCATGAGCATGGCGATGTACAGCGCGATCATCGATGCCGCGAACGTCCGCACACCGTAGAACCAGTCCCGCGCCGGGGGCATGCCGGTGAAAAAGCCGTTCAAGGATTGTTCACCGGCAGGTGATTGGCCGACTCAAAAGCCCTCAGTACCCGCAGCGCCGCTTCCAGATCACTCTGGTCGATGCCGTCCAGCACCTCGTGACGCAAGCGCACCAATTCGACTTCGACGGCTTGCACCAATTCGCGACCGGTCTCGGTCAGGCTCAGGCATTTGGCGCGCCGATCATGGGTGTCTTCCGTGCGGCAGACGTAGCCGGCATGGCACAGCTGATCGAGCAGCCGCACCAGAGACGGACTCTCCATCCCCGCCGCCTGCGCCACCGTCACCTGCCGCACACCCTCGCCCAAACGACCGATCATCAACAACGGGACGGCGCAGGCTTCGGAGATTCCATAGTTGACCAGCGTGGTCTGGCAGATTTTGCGCCAATGCCTGGCGGCCACCACCATGGAACTGCTGATGTTCATCTGGAGAGCGTCGAGGTTGTTCGGCACGTGGGGAAAGACACACTGTTAGTTTGCTAACTATCAATATGGCATTGGCAGGGAAAGTTGGTCAAGTTTTGAAACAATTCTTACGCGTAAGGTCAGGTTTTTATCCTCCTCGTCCCTTCCTCAGCAACACATCCAACTGATCCACCACCTCCGCCCAATCGGCGTCATCCAGAATCTCGTCGCGCAAAAATGCCGCCTGGCTCTTGGTCCAGAAAAATGCGTCTGCCAGATGCAATTCGGGTTTGAGCGGTGAGTGGGTGGCGATGAATTTGTCGATGCTGACCGGGTCGTTGTCCAGGCCGAGTTGTTTGAACAGGGATGGCAGGCTGTGGGTTGGGGATTCCATGTTTGGCTCCTTGGCAATGGCTGAATTGGAGTGACCGCTTCGCGGTCAATCGCGAGCAGGCTCGCTCCCACAAGGTATTCGCAATTTCTGTGGGAGCGAGCCTGCTCGCGAAGGCGGTATAGCTGACGCCGCTAACTCAATGACTCAACTCGCACACCTCCGCATGCGGCACCATTTTCAGAAATTCCGGCACGCTCATGTGTACCAGGCTGTTGTGGTTGCCGGATTCAAGGTAGATGTCTTTCTGCCGGGTCAGCAGGGGGTCGATGAGCATGTCCAGTCCATAGGATTCACCCAAGGCTGGCACGGCGCCGCGTTCGCAATCGTCGAACAGGTGCGGCAGGGTGCTTTCCCGTGTGATCTGCCATTCGTTGCCGCCACGGACTTTGCTCAGGTCCAGGTGACGACTCGCCGGCAGCACAGCCATCAGGAAATGCCCGTGTTGATCGTCGAGGATCACCGACTTGGCCACCCGTTCGGCAGGAATGCCCGCGAGCCGCGCCGTTTCCAGGCTGCTGGCCGAGTGAGGATGGGAAACGATGTCATATTCGCAGTGTGCCTTTTCCAGGCTGCTCTGCACGGTTCTTGCCATACGCATGATGCACCTCGGTGTCCGCAACAACGTTTGGCGGACGATGGTTAAGCTTTCTCACCTTTAAAAGTCTAGGCCCGTCAGGGGAATCCGGTGGGAAATCTGCCCGTCGGACGAGGTCGACAGCTGAGCAAAATTCATACAACCAAAGGCTCAACTAGACTGTATGACAGAACCCCCAATGACTCTCCCGGAGGGTCACGTGAACACTCGTTGTTGTGCAGTTGCGTTGCTGTTGGCCTTGAGCGGATCGGTTTTCGCAGCGGACACCGTCGTTCTGCTGGCGCCCAACCCCATCGGGATCTGGCTGATCACGTTCGGCATTGCCTTTTTGATTGCGGAAGCGGCCCTGCCCAATTACGGCGTGGTCGGTCTGGGCGGCATTGTGATGTTCGTGATCGGCGCAGTGATTCTGACCAACACCGAGGTGCCTGTTCCGTTGATGATCGGCCTGGGCCTGATCAGTGCGCTGCTGCTGATTTTCCTGTTGATCCACGCCCTGAAAACCCGACCGCGCCACACCGTCAGTGGCGATGCCGGACTCGTTGGCAGCGTGACCCCGGTAATGTCGCTGCAGGCCGGCAATGCCTACAACGGCTGGGTTCACCTGCAAGGAGAACAGTGGCAAGTACTCAGTGCCACGCCGCTGCAACCCGGGCAACGGGTCCGGGTCGTAGCACGCAAGGGATTACTGCTGGAAGTGGCCGCGGCTGATGCGGCGTCGGGTGGAGAATAGACATGGGCTTGCAACTGGGTTTTGCCGCGCTGCTGTTACTGTTGATTGCATTGGCGGGGTCGACCTTCCGCATCCTGCGCGAATACGAACGCGGGGTGGTGTTCCAGCTCGGCCGTTTCTGGCAAGTCAAAGGCCCCGGCTTGATCCTGCTGATTCCGGTGGTCCAGCAAATGGTTCGCGTCGACTTGCGTACCGTGGTCCTCGACGTGCCGCCGCAAGACGTGATCACCCGCGACAACGTCTCGGTCAAGGTCAACGCGGTGCTGTACTTCCGTGTGCTCGACCCGCAGAAAGCGATCATCCAGGTTGAAGACTTTCTCATGGCCACCAGCCAACTGGCCCAGACCACGTTGCGGGCGGTGCTCGGTAAACATGAACTCGATGAACTGCTGGCCGAGCGCGAGCGACTCAACATCGACATCCAGCAAGTACTCGACGCCCAGACCGACGCCTGGGGCATCAAGGTTGCCAACGTCGAGATCAAGCACGTGGACCTCAACGAATCGATGGTCCGCGCCATCGCCAAACAGGCCGAAGCCGAACGGGAACGCCGGGCCAAGGTGATCCACGCCGAAGGCGAATTGCAGGCCTCGGAAAAACTCATGCAGGCTGCCGAAATGCTCGGTCGCCAGCCTGGGGCCATGCAGCTGCGTTACATGCAGACGCTCAGCGCAATTGCCGGTGACAAAACCTCGACGATTGTCTTCCCGTTGCCGATCGAGCTGCTCAAGGGGATGGCGGATTTGTCGTCCAAACCTTGATGGCCCCAAAAAGATCGCAGCCTTCGGCAGCTCCTACGGTTGAAACGCGATCCCCTGTAGGAGCTGCCGAAGGCTGCGATCTTTTGATCTTCCCCACAGACACCAACGTCCGGTAATCCCATCGGAGATTTCCTTCAAGTTGTAGCGGTGTTGGTGAACTTGTTCCGGCTAAAGCCCAAGTCTAGTCTGGCTTTGTCACTGAAAAAAACGGTGACACGGACGTGCAAGTCCGACGAAACTGTTTAGGGCGCAATTGCCATGGCTCATTGCTTTATGGCGGCTGCGCGCAGGAGATCTTCGGATCTGCTGGGTGTCCTAAACAGTCCCGGTCTTGCACACCTGCGCACGGCCGCCACCCAATTCGCGTGCAAACGAACGGTGACGGTTCCAACTTACTGTTTAGGAATTTTTATATATTCAAGGTTACGCCTAATCCGCCAGAAAACTCTGGCACCCCACCCGAAGAATCCCTCGAAGCCGAAAAACTCAAAGAAGCCGCCGACCGCGCCTTCGCCCACTACTTCCCCCCGACCACCGAAAAACCGGCCAAACGCCGCAAAGGCCATCTCTTCACCGTCTCCCCCGACATCGACACTGAAGCCCTCCTGGCCAATGCCTCCGAAGACCTGCTGTCCATCAGCGCCATCGCTGCCGACCTGGCGGACGATGTGGAAGGGACGCGACGCTCGGTAGCCCTGGCGCTCAGCCGCATGGCCGATGGCGTGCAGTTGCAGGGTTGCCCTACAACATAGAATCTCCCACAGGGGTTGGATGTGAATTTCAGGATGGTTGTGCGGCCAGCCACGTTTCGTCGCAGCAGGTCTTCAGGGTTTCACGCATCCAGCGGTGCGCCGGATCCTTGTCGAAACGCGGGTGCCAGGCCTGAGTCAGCATGATGGTCGGCAGCGGAATCGGCAGGGTGAACGAGCGCAGCTTCAACCCCAGGCGCCGTACGCTCAGCAGCGCTTCCTTGGGCACCGGCAGGATCAGATCGGAATCCGGCAACGCAAACATCGCCGCATGGAAACTCGGCGCGATCACCACTACCCGCCGCTCCAGCCCCAAGGCGTTGAGCGCCGTGTCTATCGGCCCACGGGCAATGCCGCGGCGGGACATGCGGATATAAGAAAACCCGGCGTAGCGCTCAGCCGTGATCTCTTCATCGAACAGCGGGTGGTCCTCGCGCACCAGGCCGACAAAGTGCGTGGAAAACAGGTTCTGTACCTTCACCTCCGGCATGCGCGGTCGATTGTTGCTGACGCTCAAATCGATGCGTCCCTCGCGCAAGGCTTCGTCATCCCCGTCGCCCTCCGGGACAAAGCGCAATTCGCAGTGCGGGGCCTGACGTTCCATCGTGTCGAACAACTTGCTGCCGTAGACGCCAACAAAGAAATCGTTGGCACGGATACTGAACCGCCGCCGCAAACTCCCCAGTTCCACGTCGTCAGCGGAGCGGAACAGCAAAGCGGCCTGCTCAACCAGATCCCGCACCTGCTCGCGCAACGCCAGTGCCTTGGGCGTCGGCACCAGACCACGACCGGCGCGCACCAGGATCGGATCGCCGATGGCCTCGCGAATACGCGTCAGTGTCTCCGGCTCATGGCCGCCGGGCTGAGGTTCATCCGTCGCGCGGCGCCCACCACACTGCCCTCGTCGAGCAGAGCGTCGAGGGCGACCAGAAGATTCATGTCCGGGAGCTGCATACTGAGCACTCGTGCCTGATCAGGATTGATTCAGACGCAATGCTAGCAAACATCCTCCAAGTGATGTGTTGGCAGTCCCGGCCCCATCGCGAGCAGGCTCGCTCCCACATGAGTTCCTGGCTGTACATAAAATCTGCAACCACCGTAGATCCCTTGTGGGAGCGAGCCTGCTCGCGAAGGCACCAGACCAGCCACCACAGAACTCAGCGCTGCATGCCCCACCGCTTGACCGTCACCCGCTCCAGCGTGTCGAACACCAGGTTCTCCACCAGCAAGCCAATCAGGATCACCACCGCCAACCCGGCAAACACCTTGTCGGTGTACAGCTCATTGCGATTCTGAAAAATGTACCAACCCAAACCGCCCTTGCCGCTGGTAGCCCCAAACACCAACTCAGCCGCGATCAGCGTGCGCCAAGCGAACGCCCAGCCGATTTTCAGCCCGGCGAGAATCGACGGCAGCGCCGCCGGAATCAGGATGAACAGCACAAAACGCATGCCTTTGAGACCGTAATTGCGCCCGGCCATGCGCAGGGTTTCCGAGACGCCGAGAAACCCGGCATAGGTATTCAACGCCAAGGCCCAGAGCACCGAATGCACCAACACGAAAATCAGGCTGTTCTGCCCCAGACCAAACCACAGCAGCGCCAACGGCAACAGCGCAATCGCCGGCAGCGGGTTGAACATCGAAGTCAGCGTACTCAACAGATCCCGACCGAACTGCGTCGACACCGCCAACGTTGTCAGGGCAAACGCCAGCACGATGCCGATCAGGTACCCCTTGAGCAACACCACCAGCGAAATCCACACTTTGCCCAACAACTCGCCGCTGAGCAGGCCGCCATACAGGGCGTGACCGGTTTGCAAAAAACTCGGCAGCAACAGGTCGTTGTTCTGAATGCGGGCAACCACTTCCCAGAGCACCGCCAGCAAAACCAGAATCAGGCTTTTACGAATCCAGCCCTGTTGCCACAGGCGTTGGCCGAGGGGTAATTCTCGCTCCAGCGGCACGCTCGTCAGCGGCTGCAAAACGGTTTCAAACTCTTTACGCGCAGATGATAACTGGCTCATCGGGCAATCCTCTCAATGGCTCAATAAGCGATGCGAATGTCGGAAAAATCCAGCTCGCGCTCGGTTTCCGGCGACTGGCCTTCATCGAACAGCAACCGATGAATCCGCCGCGCCGACGCCTGAAACGCCACACCGCCAAGGCTGTGCAAATCGTATTGATGGCTGTGGACTTCCGCTCGCACCCGGCCGGGATGCGGCGACAACAGCAAAATCCGATTGCCCACCACCAGCGCCTCTTCGATGGAGTGAGTGACGAACAGCAGCGTGAAACGCACCTCCTCCCAGAGCAGCAACAATTCTTCCTGCATCTTGCGGCGCGTCAGCGCATCGAGGGCGGCGAAGGGTTCGTCCATCAAGAGGATTTTCGGTTGCATCGCCAAGGCGCGAGCGATGGCTACCCGCGCTTTCATGCCGCCGGACAACGTGTGCGGATAAGCATCGGCAAACGCCGACAGACCGACCTTGTCCAGATAGTGCAGCGCCCGTTCTTCGGCCTCTTTACGCTTGAGCGTCTTGGACGCCAACAGCGGAAACATCACGTTCTGTTTGACGGTCTTCCACGGCGGCAGTTGATCGAACTCCTGGAACACCACGATCCGGTCCGGGCCCGGCGTGTTGACCGTTTGCCCCTGAAGACGAATCTCGCCCTCGCAAGGCTGGATGAACCCGGCAACCGCTTTGAGCAATGTCGATTTACCACAACCGGACGGACCGAGCAGCACGAAGCGGTCCGCCGGATCAATCTCGAAACTGACCTGATGAGTCGCCCGAACCACGCGCTGTGGCGTGCGGTATTCGAGGCTGACGTTGTCGACCGACAACAGCGCCTGGGCTGTTGCGGACGGTTTGCTGACCGTGTGGCCTTGCAAAGGGGCGTTCATGTCGGTCAGCTCCCTTGCAGCGGCTTGGTGTCCTGGAAGAAGTAATCCTTCCACGAATCCGGTTTGTTTTTGATCGCGCCGACGCGGTACAGGAACTCGGCCAACGGGTAGGTATTTTTCGGTGTGATGCTGAATTCGAACTGCGGGTTATCAATGATTTTCAGCAGGGCGGCGCGGTCGATTTTTGCCTTGGTGACGCGGATGTACGTATCGGCTGCAGCGCCTTTGTCATTTTGGGCAAATTGCGCCGCTTCGGTCAGGGCCTCGATGAACGCCTTGTAGGTTTTCGGATTCTCGCTGCGGAATTTCTCGGTGGCGAACAGCACCGTCGGCGAGTTCGGGCCGAGCAGGTCATAGGTGTTCAGCACCACATGCACGTTGGGATTGGCCAGCGCCTGATCCTGGAACGGCGGGTTGGAGAAGTGCCCGGTCAACTCGGTGCCGCCGGCAATCAGCGCCGCCGTGGCGTCCGGGTGTGGAACGGCGATGGTGTACTTGTCGAGGCGATTGAATTCCTTGTCGCCCCACTGCTTGGCGGCCGCGTATTGCAGGAAGCGCGACTGCACCGACACGCCAACCGCCGGCACCGCGATGCGGTCCTTCTCGGTGAAGTCGGCGATGGTTTTGACCTTGGGGTTGTTGCTCACCAGGTAATACGGGAAGTTACCGAGGGAAGCCACGGCCTTGACGTTCTGCTTGCCGTGGGTGCGGTCCCAGATGGTCAACAGCGGACCGACGCCAGCGCCGGCAATGTCGATGGAACCGGAGAGCAACGCATCGTTGACCGCCGCGCCACCGGAAAGCTGAGTCCAGTCGACCTTGATGTCGATGCCTTCCTGCTTGCCGTATTTCTCGATCAGGTTCTGATCGCGCACCACGTTGAGCAGCAGGTAAACGATGCCGAACTGTTCGGCGATGCGGATTTCACCTTCGGCATGGGCCACGGTCGGCGCCACCAGGCTGCCGGCGATCAGGCTGAAACCCAGGCCGATGGCCGCGGCCAACGGTGCAAATGGAAGACGTTTGGACATGATCAATCTCCGACAAATCAGAAAGGCGCGTCGCCCTGGATGGTGGTGCGATACAGCTTGCGGCGCAGATAGCTCGGGCATCCGGCGGCGAGGTGGATCAGCGAACGGTTGTCCCAGAACACCAGGTCGTGGGGCTGCCATTGATGGCGGTAGATGTTTTGCGGCAGCACGCTGTGGGCGTAGAGCTCGTCGAGCAATTGCTTGCTCTCATCTTCCGGCAAACCGACGATGCGGGTGGTGAAGCCCTCACTCACGAACAACGCCTTGCGGCCGTTTTCCGGGTGAGTACGGACGATCGGGTGGACGACTTCGGCGACCTGAGCGAGTTGCTCCGGCGTCAGGGTCGGGCGCCAGTTGCCTTCGAACTTGGTCTCGCTGTAGCGCGCCGTGTAGGAGTGCGCGGCCGAGCGGCCTTCGACGGCTTTGCGCAGGGCCTCGGGCAGGTTGTCCCAGGCTTTGTGCATATCGGCGAACAGGGTGTCGCCGCCTTCGGAGGGCAGTTCCTGGGCGTGCAGCATCGAGCCCAGGCTCGGCAGTTCTTTATAGGAAAGATCGGAGTGCCAGAACTTGCCGGCGTCACCGAGGCCGATGGATTGGCCGTTCTCGATGATGTTGGAAACGATGAGAATTTCCGGGTGCCCGGCCAGCAGAAACTGCTTGAGCACGTGGATCTGCAACACGCCGAAACGGCGGCTGAAGGCGATTTGCTGCTCGGGGGTAATGCGTTGGTCGCGAAATACCACGACGTGATGATCCAGGTGCGCGCGATGGATGCGGGCGAAGTCCTGGTCATTGATCGGGCGGGACAAGTCGAGGCCGATGATTTCGGCACCGACGGCGCCGCTGAACGGGCGGATTTCAAAGGTTTGCGGCGCGATATTCGCGGCGCTCGAAGACGCAGAGACGGCTGACATAACAATCACTCCCACGCACGGCACGCTCAAGGGCGCGCGCGTCGATCAGAAACTCACGGAGGTCCCGTGTTCGTTCGTTTCGTGCGGCGCGCCGATTGGTCGGCAGGTACGCAGGAGATTGACTTTATAGGTATAAAAAAAGAAATTTAAATACCGTTAACGAATAACCATATGGCTTTTGCTTTTGAATGCGATGGCCTGGAGGCTGCCATCGCGGGCAAGCTCGCGATGAGGCCATTAGCCACACAACAACTTTCGGACGCTACTTACCCCAGTCAATGACTTCGCTGTAAGGCGTCTGCAAGTCCCGCTCCGGGATTTCCCAGATGATCAGCTTGGGTGGTGTCTGCTTGAAGGCCGGGTTGTTGAAGTAGCCATTGGCGCCGCCCGAGAACTCGCCACCGTCCTTGGCGAAGTTACCAATCGGCGCGCCCAGAGCCTGTTGAAGGAAACCGGCAAAGTTGGAATTGCGCGAGAACGAAGTACCTATCAGCGCCACGTTCGGCAAGTTGTCATCGCCGAACAGGTCGTCGAGGTTATCGCCGCCGCTTTGTGCCTCGACAGCCTTCTCGCTGATCTGGGTGGCGGCGACGGTTTCCGGCGCCGGTTGCCAGGTCACCGGCAACCATTCAAGCCCTGCCAGTCGCACCAGGTCGCCAGGGCGGCGTGCCGGATCTTGCACCTTCGCCTCGAACTCTTTGTGCGGCGTGGCGCTGATGCCGATGTGCTGCACCGCAGTGGCCACGGTTTTGGCGGCGGCGGCCGCGCCGGTTTCGCTCCAGTGGGTGTCGGTGCGCAGGTACGCGTCGGCGCCCAACGGTTGCAGGCTCGGCGCCAGGTCCACGGCCGCGACGCCGGCCTTGTTCAGCCCCTCGACCCACGCCACGGCGCGGTCCTGCAACTGCGCCGGGCGACGCAGGTCGCAGAGTTGCGCCTGAGCGATGCGGCTTTTGTCCGGCACCACGGCCACCAGCAACTTGATGCCACGCTTGGCCAGGCGTTGCTGCAAATCGCGCACGACGCCAGCCTTGGTGTCCGCGTTGGCCTGAGCGTGGCGATTGATGCGCAGCTCATCGGTCAGGAACAGCCAGCCCGGGCAGCCGGAGCGCACCCGCGGCCCGGTATCGTGCAGCAACCACCAACTTGCGCCACGTTCCAGGTTCGCGGCCTGTTCCGGCAACGCGGCCTTCGACAGTTGCTTGGCGATTTTGTGGGTTACGTCGCCGTGCAGCACGTCGTCAATGGTCAACTTGGGCGGCAGCATCTCGACCTTGCCGCTCAATAGCAGCCAGACGCAGGATGCGAAACCAATCACCAAAAAAGCCACGAACACAACGCCCGATACTTTGCTGATAGGGGCAGTCAGTTCGCTGGATTGAGCCGGTACGTGGGACAAGGAAGTCATGGGCGCGGTCATCAGAACTGGAAGTACAGGAAGGGTACCGACTCACGGCTCGCGACCAACGCGAACGCAAGCAGGAAACCCACCATCGGTGCAAACAACGCATGGCCGACAAGCCGCTGCTCATAGCGGTTGTGCAGCAACGGCGCAAGGATGTACAGCACACCGAGCAGCGCCGCGATGCCGTGGGCCGGACGCAGCGTCACCGCCAGTGCATCACCCAATGCAAACCCATGCAGACCGAACTGTCCGGCATACATCGTCATTGCAGAATGGAAATCCGGAGCGCGGAACAGGGTCCACGCCAGGAACACAAACAGCAGCGTCAATGTGTGCGACAACAGTGGCGGAATCCTGGGTAAGTTCGAGCGCGACCACAAACGATCGACGCACAGGGCGATACCGTGAGCCGAACCCCACAACAGGTAGTTCCAGCTGTCACCGCCATGCCACAGACCGGCGATGGCCATGGTCAGGAACAGGTTACGGTAAGTCTTCCACGTACCTTTGCGGTTACCGCCAAGAGCGATATACAGGTAATCGCGCAACCAACTCGACAGCGACAAATGCCAGCGTCGCCAGAAGTCTTGAATGCTGCTGGCCAGGTACGGTCGATTGAAGTTTTCCGGGAAGTGGAAACCCAGCATCAGGCCCAGGCCGATGGCCATGGCGCTGTAGCCGGCGAAGTCGAAAAACAGTTGCAGCGAGTAGGCCAGGCAGCCAATCCAGGCGTCGACAAAGGAAGGGTTTTCCAGGTGGAACGCAACGTCCACCAGCGGCGACAGCGTATCGGCCACCAGCACTTTCATGCACATGCCGATCATGAACCGGCGCGCACCCAGGGAAAAATTCTGCCAGTTGAAATACCGCTGCGTCAGCTCCCGGCGTACCCAGTCATAACGAATGATCGGGCCGGCAATGGAGTGGCCGAACATCGAAATGTACGTGGCGTAATTGATGAAGCTACGCTCCACCGGCACCGTATGCCGATGCACATCCACCAGGTAGGAAATCGCCTGCAACACGATGAACGACAGGCCCGCCGGCAGCGCCACCCGTTGCCACTCCAGCGGCATCGCGCCGTAGTAGGTGATCAGCTCACTCCAGGTTCCGGCCAGGATGTTGGCGTATTTGTACCAGCACAGCACCGCCGTGTTGAACACGATCAACGCGATCAACAGCCGCACTCGCCCCTTCGAATCCTCGCGGGAACGGTCCACCAGCAACCCCCCGACCCAGGCGACGATGGTCAATACCACGTGCAGGGTCAGGAACAGCGGGCTCAGCCAGCCATAGAACAACCAACTGCCGATCAGCAGGATGACGTTGCGCCACGCCGGTTTGCCCAGCGCATAGATCAGCAAAAACCCAGGCAGGAATAGCGTCAGGAACTCAAGTGAGGCGAAGACCATGGCGGCGGCAGAATCCAATCAGTGGGACAGAGTGTCCGTGGCGTTCAAAAGACGCGGCCCGGTTGCCGAGGGCACCAGCAGTACGCTGTAACGCTCACCCGCCTTGAGTTCACCCAGATCCAGTGGCGCGCCGACGTTAACGTTGGCGCACACCAGTTGCACCGACAGGCTCACCGGGTTGATCGACCGGCGTTGCAAGCTGTCGACCGGCACGCCCTTGAACAGATCGGCAGTGCGCCCCGCAGGCCGCAGGCTCGCGTCGGCGCAAGAATCGTCGACGTTGAAGAACGCCAGCGAGGCTTTCAGACCGTTGAAGTCGTCCGGCTGCTCGCGCACAGCGACGTGCTTGATGCCCGTGCCGTCCGGCAACGCGAACACGGTCGCGAACTCACCGGGCTCGACTTTCAGGTCCATGGCCAGTTTTTGCGCGCCGCTGACAAGACTGCCCTTGATTGGACTGCTGGCCTGCACCGGGAAGAACAGCGACACCGGTGCTGACACGTCAAGACGCAGCGGCGGTTGACCGGCCTGAGCGATCACGTCCAAGGGCGCGGTGCCGGCGTTGACGAAGCGGATGAACGCCGAGTCTTCGGCAGGGCCGGTGGGGTACAACGCCACTTCGGCGCTGGCCAGCGTAGTGATCGACAACACCGGGAGGGCCGCGAGCGTCGCGAACAGCTTGATCATTTCTTGGCTTCCTTGACGGCCGGGGTTTCCAGCAGAACCTTGCTGATCTCTGCGCTCCAAGTCTTGTAGCCCGTCGCGGTCAAATGCTGACCATCAACCGTGGCCCATTGACCTGGCTTGGAGAACTGCAACGAGTCGATGTAGCTGCACGGCGCCACGTTGGCGGCGAGGAACTTGGAGGTCATCTCGACCCGGGCAAAGGTCTTGCCGTACTTGCCGCCTTCGGTGCCCCAGTTCGGGCCAACCCACGCGCAACGGGTACCGTTGGCCGCAATCTCCTTGGTCAGCGCGGTAGTCTGCTGCCATAGCCAGGCTTTCGGGAACGCCGGTTTGGTGTAGCTGGCCATGGTGTCACCCATGACAATCAGCACCAGGTCCGGTTTGTCGGTGGCCAGCAACTGACTGATCGGCAATGTCGCGGCTTTACCGCCCAGCACCACGGTTTTTTCCGTACCACGGCGCTCGGCGCCACCGCAGGTGCCCGGCGTGGCTTTGAGCCAATCACCGGCATTGGCGCCGCAAATACCCAAGGTATGCACAGTCGCGCCTTGGGCGACCAGGCTGTCGTGCAGGGTGGAAATCAGGTAGTCAGGCGTCGCCAGGTGGCTGTCGCCAATCATCAAAATGGTCATGCCTGCCAGAATCGATACTGCCACGGTGCAAACTCCTGCTGCTTAATTCGAATAAGGGGAACGGTAAGGGCTGACCGGCATCGCCATGCGACCGGTGAAGTCTTCAAACATGTACCGCAGGTACAAACCGCCGGTGAATTGCTTGTAGTCCTGGGCGTTGTCCAGGCCGAAGCTGCCGCCCAGAAAGACGTTGTCGCCAAAACGGTACTCGGCGGCCGCGTTCAGGTTGTAGCCGATGCCGGTCTTGTTCTGCCCCGCGTACTGGGTCGGCACGATGATGCCGGCCGTGGCGTACTGCTGCGAAACCTGACTCAACACGCTTTGCATGTCGTTGTCATTGGGGAAGTACGGCGTCGCGTCCTGCTCGATGTGCTGCACGCCGACCGAGCCCTTGACCGAGTAACTCAAGCGATCAGTGCGTTGCGACCAGCCGATCGGCACGCCGATGGAAAAGAAGTTCTGCGGGCTGAAGTAGCCGCCATTGCCATAGGTGAAGTTGCCCTGGTTCTTGTCGTAGCTGATGCCGGTGAGGCTCAGGCCGGCGGTCAACTGACGAGTGTCGTCATTGAGCAAATACCAGTAGACCCCGGTGCCGGCCTCGGCACGGCTGTTGGATTCAACATGGTTGCCCACCAGTTTGTGCAGGCCGCCGTAGCCATAGACACCGTAATCGCCGTTGTCATAACTCAGCTGCAAGCGCCCGCCGTTGGCGGTGACGCCGCCCCATTCCAGGCCGCTGCGGGCATCACGCGCACCGGCGAAAGACACCAAGCTGTCAGTCACCGGACGCCGTGACAGGCTCAGGCCGTAGCGGAAATCGCTGCCCTCGGTGAATGAGCGATCAATGCTGATGCCGCCAACCACGGTGCTGTAAAGGAAGCCCATCGGGCTCGCGCCCACATCGGTTTTCAGCCCCAGCGACGGGTTCTCGTAAGCCACGGCGAGGCCGACACCGGTGTCCTTTTGGCGCCCGACCGGGCCGCTGATCTGGTTTCGCAGAAAATCGGTTTGAGCCGGGTCCGTGTTGTTCGCCAATTGAGTCTGCAACGCAGCCATCTGCTGCTCACTGAAACCACCGAAGCGAGACTTGGCGGCATCACTGATGCCACCGGCATTCAGCGACACCGGAGTCACTCGCAGCGCCAGGCGGTCATCACCCAACGGCACACTGATTTCCAGCGGCGTTTCGACGTCGGTGATTTTGCTCAGGCCGGACTCACTGTCATTGCTGCGGATGGTCACGCCTTGGGTAACACGCGGGCTGCGTTCCTGATCAATCTGGTCCAGCGCACTTTGCATCGCCTGACGGGCTTCGGCCTGCGGGTCGGTCGGTTTGGCCGGGGCCGAACGGCGCGGATCATCGAAGCCCGCCCGCGAAGGTTGCGCCGCGTAAGCGCCGGCGCTGCCATTCATCGCCAGGGTGTTCGACGTGGCGGGCTCGGCGTCATCGGCAGCTTCTGCGACCTGCACTTGCGCTGGCGCCGGAATTTGCGACAGCGTGGCCTCGGCCAGCCGCGACTGACCGCGCTGGCCGCCCTTGCCCACGAACGGGTTGGCCGCCACGGTCCCGGCAAACGGATTGGTTTCTTCCTTGCTCGGCGCTTGCAGTGCCAGAGCGCGGGCATACAGTTGCGCGGCCTTGGCGTTCTTGCCCTGGGCGCGATACAGACTGGCGGCCGTGGCGAGAATCGGCGCATCGTTCGGCGCCAGTTCCAGCGCCTTGTCCATGGCTTTCTCGGCGCCGCGGTAATCACCGGACTGATTCAAGGCCTGGGCCATGCCGATCTGCAACTGCGGATCGTTCGGCGCCTGATCGAGCAGCGGTTGGTACAGCTCGATGGCTTTCTTGGCGTTGTTGTTCGCCAGGTACATGCGCGCCAGTGCGCCCACCGCCAATGGGTCATTCGGACGCTGGGCCAGGGCGGGGGCGAGCGTGTCGTAGGCGGCTACCAGGTCGCCCTTCTCCCGCAACAGGTCGGCCTGACGCACGGTGTAGAGGTACAACAGTTGGTCATAGCTGCGCTGATCCGCCGCTGACAATGGCTGACTCTGCAACTCGTGCAGGAGCTGATTGACCTGCACGTCGTCGCCGGTCTTCAGCAGCACGCCAGCATACGCCAGGCGCAGAGACGCCGACGGTGTACTGCTTTGTGCGATAGCGTTGCGCAGCATCGACAAAGCGTGCTCGGTGTCGCCGGCATCGACGTAAGCCGAGGCGAGCATGCCCAGCGATTCAGGTTTGCCGTTGGCCGCCAGTTCGGCGCGACGCAGCAGGGTAATGGCTTGGGTACGATCACCCTGTTTGGCCAGGGTTGAGGCCTGGCTGGTCAGGGATTGCACCTGAACGTCGCTGGCCAGTTGTTGCATCGCCGTGGTGCGCTGGCTCACCGGGATACGCTCCAGTGTGCTTTGCGCCGTCGACCATTCGCCCAACTGGCTCGACATCAACGCGCTGACGTACAGCGCATCGACGCGTTGCGGATCGGCTTTAAGCAGCTCCGCCATGGTCTGCCGGGCTTTGTCCGGTGCCTTCGCTTGCAGGTACAGGCGCGCCAGGTCGTAGCGTGTCCAGACATTCTGCGGGTCGTTGCGCACCGCCTCCTGTTGCGCGGCAATCGCGCCATTCAGGTCGCCGCTGCGCTCGGCATTTTTCGCCTGGCCCACCGCGACGGCAGCCCGCAATGGGCGCAAATCGCCGAGGCGCTGTTGCTGGGCCGGGTTCAGCCCCTCGACCATCCGCGAAGCCTGGCTGGCCTGACCGTTTTGCGCGAGCACGGTGATCAACCCGAGCAGCGCAGCAGGGTTGTCATTGTCGAGGGTCAGCGCCTGGCGATAGCTCGCCTCGGCATTGTCCAACTGGTTCTGCTCGGCCTGCACGCTGCCCAGGGCAACATAGCCTTCAACTTGTCGCGGTTTGCTGGCGATGGCTTGCTGCAACAGGCTGCGCGCCCGTGCCAGGTCATGATCGGTTTTGGCCTTATCGGCCTGGCTCAAGAGATCCCAGTAGCGATTGCTCTCCAGCACAGCTTGCCAGCGCGGATTGCCACCACGGCCTGCTGCACGCTTGAGTAATTCATTGGCGTCGCTCAGTCGGCCTTGACGCTGACGAACGATCCCCAGGCCACCCAACGCGTCGGCATCCTGGGCTTGCTCTTTGAGTCGGGCCAGAAAAGCCTGCTCGGCGACATTCAGCTGGTTGTCTTGCAGCGCCTTGAAGCCACGGGCCAGGTTCGGATTCTGCTGAGCGGCCACGGCAGTCGTGCCACGGCTGTTCATTTGCGTGCGAATCTCGGCGTCATCCGGATTGGCCTTGAGGTACTCCTCGAACAGCGGGACCTCCGCCGGACGTGGCGAACCCAGCCACACCAGACCCTCGCGCCAACTTTCGGTAGCCTCACCGCCCAGCTCGGGCAGGGTCGAGAGCTGACCCAGCCGACGAATACCGTCGGTCCGGGTAGCCTCATTGCGCAGCAGCAGTTTGGCCAACCCCAGTTTGACCTTGGCGTTGCCCGGCTCCTGTTGCAGCAAACGCTCCAGGCCCTGGCGCGACTCGTTCCAGCCGTCGGCTGTGTAGCCCAAGTAGTTGTAGAACTCCAGGCCAAGCTCCCCTTGAGGTGCCTTGCCGGCGAAGATCTGCCGATAAATCGGCATGGCCTTGTCCAGCTCACCCGCCGTTGCCAGCAAGCGCGCCTGCTCCAACTGATCGAGGTTGCTGCCGCTCTGCAAGGCGATGGCTTGTTCCAGCAACAACGTTTGCGGCTCGCCAGGATGGAACTGCTTGAGCTGGTCCAGATAGCGATTGGCGCCAGCAAAACGCTTCGCCTTGAGTTCCAGCAAGCCCAGGCCGTAAAACGCATCGGCTTGCTGCGGATCAATCAGCAGGAGTTTTTTCCAGACTTCGGTGGCCCGGGCCTGGTCACCTTGTGCCTGCCAGTATTGCCCCTGTTGCAGCAACGCCTTGCCGGCGTCATTGAGCGCGGCAAAGCTGCTGCTGTGGATCAGGGCGGCAAGCACCCCGAAGGCTATGGCGTGACGGCGCGCTGGCATTTCTTCTCCCACATCGGTTGCAACTTCCCGTGATCGAGGAAGTGGTAGCGGTTGTCCATGTAGCCCAGCGAAAACAGGCTCAGTACAAAAAAGTAATAGGGTGGCTGCTTCGCCTCGACCGCTTCCGGGGTCAGCGTTTGGGCCATCAGCTGTTGCACGCGCAAGGCTTGCTGCTGTTGCAGCGAGTCATTGCCCAGCGCCTTGACATACGGCAGTAGCGCCGCGGAAAAACCGAAAGGACCGTCGCCACTGCGCTGTCCGCTGACCACCTGGACTTTCTCCGGCGGCACACCGTCGGCGAGCGTGGCGGCGAGCATGCCGCCAAGGCTGTCGAGTAACGGCTTGCGCAGCGAATCCTGCGCGGGCATCACGCCTGCCCACAGGTAAGTGCGGATCGCATCGTAGCTGCCCAACTCACCCTTGACCGGGTCGACGATGAACTCGCCCTCGCCCGGTCCGGTACGGCGATAGCTGACCCAGTCAGCAACGAAACCTTTGTAGCTGACGGCCTTGATCAGGGTCGCGGTGTTCGTGGCGATTTCCGCCCACGGTCCGTTGCGATCAAGGTCGGCGAAACGGCGCAGTACCGGGATCGGCAAGTAACTGGGGTTGAGCTGCCACAGCTCGGGCTTGTTGAGGTCAGGCTTGATAAAACCGACCTTGCCCGGCATCAGCATCTTGCCCAGCCCCGGCAGGTCCTCGACCTCCTGGGTGGCGACGTTGTGCAGGATCTGGCGCGCAGCCTCGGTGTAAGCGTCGCTCTGCCAAAGTCTCCCGGCTTCGAGCAGCGCGTAGGCAAACCAGAGATCGGCGTCGGACGCCGAATTGCTGTCCAGCAGGCGCCAGTTGCCCTGCTCGTCCAGCCCCCAGAACCAACCCGGCAGATTGTTCTTGATATCGCCCTGGGCGAGGTTGTCCTGACTCCAGCGCCACAGTTTGTCGAAGGTGCTGCGGTCATTGGCGACCAGCGCGAAAAACATGGCGTACGACTGGCCTTCAGACGAGCTGTGACGTTGCGGCGTGCTGGCGTCCAGCACGCGTCCATCGGGTTGCACGAAGTGCTCGACGAACGTCTGCCACAGCGGCCAGGTCGATGCCTCGCATCGTTGCGCCTGGGCGGTGCCGGGCAGCAGCCAGGCGAGCAGCAGCGCCGACAGCGCGATCATGGACGCGCGCCGCGGGCGTTTATGGGTAAAGGCCGGTACGCGCATCACACGTCAAGACGTCGTTTGGCGCGGGCACGCAACGACACGTACGCCAGACTGCTGAGCAACACGATGGCCAGGCCGGTTAGCGCAAACATCCAGCCCACATGCCGCGACAACATCCATTGCACGTACCTGAACGGTCCGAGTTCGCCGACGTAGTACTGTTCGTCCGCCACCAGCGCTTCGATGGATTTGCCGCGAACCACCGCCAGGCTGCCCTGGATCGACTGGGTGTACTCCTCGCCGCCGATCAAGGCTTTGGTCGCCTCGGTGAGACCTTCCGGCCGATCACTGGCAATCACCACGACGCTGCGACCGCTCTTCAGCGGCGACTCGAAACCGGTCAGGTACGTGCTGCGCTGCCCGCCGGAAAATGCCATGGCCAGGCGCGCCTTGCGCTGGTTGGCATCCGGGTCGGGGCTGAACCAGTCCCGTACGCGCATGGGTAAGTCGGACAGTTCGAAACGCTGCTGACCGTCGCTCTGGGCCGCCGGCAGGCGATCGGCCCACTGGGTCAGCAGCGGCTGGTTGGCGCCGGACGCGAGGACCAGCAAATCCTTGTCGGCTGCCACCGCGACCTGTGCCGCTTGCGTCACCAGCACGCCGGTGGCCGGGTAACCGGTGGACTGGCCAAAGCGCCCGAGCACCGTGAGATAGGCATCGAGGTCGGCGGCGCCGGCGTTGTCCGGCAGTACCACGGCGGTTTGCGACAGGTCGGCGAGGCGGGTGAACGGGAAGCCCGCATCCTTGAACACACCGAGGTTCGGCATGGCCATGAAGTGGTCGTAGCCGCGCAGGTCCAGGGTCGATTCCGGGTCAACGCTGCCGCGCATGTTGTCGATGATGATGTCGCCACATTCGCCTTGCTTGATGTAATCGAACATGTAGCGCAATTGCAGACGCGATTGCAGCGCTACCGAGTTCAACGGCAGGCGCACGCGGACCTCGCGGGCCAGGCTGTCATTGGTTTTCAGGGCACTGAGCACACCGCTGTCCAGTTTGTCCTGGGACGGCAGGTTGCGGGACTGAATCAGCCCGTCGTTGAAGCTGACAATGAACGATGAGTTGGAGGACTTTTCCTGTGGGGTGTAGCGGTATTTGAGGTCCAGCGGCGCCCCTTCGTCGCGCCAGGTGAACAGGTCCGGCGGGAAATTCAGCGGCACGGTGATCTCGCCCGGGTTGTAGCCGGCGACATTCAGTTGCTTGGCCGGGATCAATTCACCCAGCTTGACGGGACGATCGGTGGGCAACCAATTCGGTGCGTCGTATGGCTTGCGCGCCTGAACGTTATCGATGCGGTCGATCACCACACGACTACCCGACAAGGCCTGGCTGCCCAGCACCAGCGCGGTAGCGGCACGCTTGAGCTCGGCTCCGTCGCGACCCGTGATGACCAGCAATTTGCCGTTCGCATCGTTGGGGTTGCTCATCAGCGTCAGGGTCGGCCCTGTTGCTGCCGGCAGCGTCAATCCACCCAATTGCAGCGCGTCAGGACCGCTGAGCAGCACCACGGCATTGCCGCTGGCCGGCAACTGGTTGAAGCGCGAGGAGAACACCGCGCCGCGATAGCTGGCCTGTGCGCCAAACCAGGACGACAACGCCCCGGCGGCTTCCAGGGTGCTGTTGTCGGGCGTAGCGGCAAACACGAACGGCAGGCTCAGCTGACGCGCATCACGACGGTCAAAAAACGGCAGTGGCAGGATCGACAGATCATCCGGCAGCGTCAGTGGCGACACTTGTATGTCGAGCTGACTGCTGTTGCTGATCCTGGCCCAGAGGCTGGAGTGCTGCGGGTCTTCGCAACTCATCGAATAGTGGCCGACGAACTGCAGGCTCAAACGGTTGAACTCGGTGATCAGGTGAGGCGGAATCTCCACCACCTGTTTTTGCATAACTCCGGCGTTTTCCTTGGGCAACGGCAGGCTGGCAGCCACCTCATCGTTGACCATGACGTTGATCTGCGAAAGGTCGGCCAACAGCGCAGGGGAATAGGTGTACTGCAACGTCAGGTGCGCGCCGGTCACGATCGCATCGGCCCGCACGTCGAAGTTGACACTGTCGCTGGACTCTACGCCGCGCAGGGTGATCGGGTAGTTCCGGCCCAGTTGCTTGAGGGTCAGGCTGTAATTGTTGGTACCCGCCGGCGCACTGGTCGCCGGTGCGGTTTCGGCAAACGCCGCGGCACCACTCCCCAACGCCAGCAAGGTGCAGGTCGCACGAGCCAGAACACGGCGAGCGCCGCGCAGGTTACCGAAAGCGAAAGACTTCGAGTTCATCACTTGTCCAGAACGTTTTCTAAGAGGGGTGGGGGTGAGCGACGGTTGCGCAACCAGGCCTGAATTTCCAGGACCGTGGCCTTGAAGAGTTCGTAGATGCCGCGCAAGCCAATGGCACTGACGTCGCGCAATGCCACCAGCGGTGTATCGACCTGACCACTGCCCCAGGTCGACGCCCAGGTGTCCGCGCGCGAGAAGGTCAAACGCACCAGTTCGCTTTGTTGACGCAGCGTCAATTGATCGAATTGCGCCCCCAGCACAGCACCGCGACTGAACACGATGACGGCCGGGAACACACTCAGGTGTTGGTTGCGAAACAGCGAGATCTGCACACGTTCTCCCTGGGGAATGACCACCCCTTCGGGCAAACGGAAGCCCAGGCCTTTTTGCGAGAAGTCCAGGGTCACGCCTTCAACGTCGCTGCCATCGGCGCGAGTCAGGCGCATCGGCAACGCTGCCGCGACCCGTGGTTCGGACCGCATCTGCCGGGTTTCACTGGCCACCGCCACCGAGGCGCTGGTGATGATGATGTTGTATATCGTCCACGCCAGGTTGATCAGGATCGTGGTCGCCGCACCTTCGGCGCCCTCGATCAGCTTCACCACACCGAAGATCAGGCCCGCGACGTTCAACGTCAGCAGGATGATGTAGGGACGCGCGAGCTTCCATTCGAAGTACTTCTTGTCGATGATCCCGCCCTTGTCGGTGACGTTGAACCCGCCGAACTTGGGATTGACCAGCGCCATCAGCACCGGGCCCATGATGTACCAGGCCAGCACCGTCTCGTAGACCTCGTTCCAGAACGAGTGACGGAACCGCCCCTGAATGCTGGAGTTGGTCAGACTGGCGTGAAGGATGTGCGGCAGCACGTAGGCGGTAATCATCAACGCCGAGGCGTGGTAGATCCGCGCGTCGAAAAACAGAAAGGCCAGCGGCGCGGTCAGGAACGCCAGACGCGGCAAGCCGTAAAAAAAGTGCAGCATCGCGTTCACGTAACACAGGCGCTGGCCGAGACTGAGGCCTTTGCCGAATAGTGGGTTATCGGTGCGAAAAATCTGCGCCATGCCCCGAGCCCAGCGAATGCGCTGGCTGATGTGGCGTGACAGGCTTTCAGTGGCCAGCCCCGCCGCCTGAGGAATGGCCAGGTACGCGGTGTTGTAGCCGGCACGGTTGAGTTTGAGCGCGGTGTGGGCGTCTTCGGTCACGGTCTCGATGGCCACGCCGCCGACTTCCAGCAACGGTTCACGGCGGATGACCGCACAGGAGCCACAGAAGAACGTCGCGTTCCACAAGTCATTGCCGTCTTGCACAAGACCATAGAACAGCTCGCCTTCGTTCGGCACGGAACGGAAGGTGTCGAGGTTTTTTTCGAACGGGTCAGGCGAGAAAAAGAAGTGCGGCGTTTGCAGCATCGCCAACTTCGGGTCCTTGATGAACCAGCCGATACTCACCTGCAGGAAAGAGCGCGTCGGCACGTGGTCGGCGTCAAAAATCGCCACGAACTCGCCACTGGTGACCTTCAGCGCTTCATTGAGGTTGCCTGCCTTGGCGTGGCGGTTGTTGTCACGAACGATGTAGTTCACGCCGATCTGCTCGCAGAACTCGCGGAAGTCTTCACGGCGGCCGTCATCCAGCACATGGACGCGCAGTTTATCGCGAGGCCAGTCGATGGCCTGGGCGGCGAAGATCGTGACCTTCACGATATCCAGCGTTTCGTTGTACGACGGGATGAACACATCGACCGTCGGCCATTCACTGGGCGGGCCGCTCATCAAAATGGGTTTGCGGCGTAGCGGCCAGGCGGTTTGTATATAACCGAACACCAGCACGATCATCGCGTACAACTCGGCCATGACCAGGCCGTAGCCGAACAGCATGTCCAGCCAGCCTTCGAAACCGAGGGTGGAGGTCAGTCGCCAGTACAGGTATCGCAGGGACGCCGTCAGCGACAACCCGATCAGCAACATCACCGTCAGGCGCCCCGGTATCTTGCGCAGTACCAGCGCCGTGATGAAGCAGCCCGACGCAAAGATGCACTGCGAGTACAGATCGAACGGCACCGTGATGATGAAAGCAGCCAGCAGGCCACACATCAACGTAACGCCGAGGATCAAGACACGACGCAATGCCTTGGGCAGGCTGTCCAGGCGATCGGACAACGCTTGCGCCCAGCGCTGTGAGCGGGTCAGGACTTCGGTATCGGGAGCGGAGGCGGTAATCACAAGGCGTACGACTCGGCTATATCCATTGATTTCAATTGAGCCTTGAGCGCGTCACTCAATACCCGCATGTCTGTGCAAGCCTGGGACGAACCCGGCTCCAGCAACGGGTTTCGACCGTACGCCAACGCCTCGCCGACCGTGTGGTCCCGCGCCACGACCCCCAACAGATCGTTACCGAGGCGGCGCTTGTACACCTCGTGCATATCCCGGCAAAACGCACGGGAAGCATCGAACTGATTGATCACGTAATTACACAGCGGCGCTTGTCCCTGGGCCTTGCGTTCGCCCAGCAAGCGTCCCATCTGGTCCAGCGTCAGGAAACACGCCGCGTCTGCGGTCACCACCACCAACACTTGATCAGCCACCATCAAAGCCTGTTCGAGATAAACCGTGCGACCGGGCGGCGTGTCGAGAATCACCACATCGTTGGCGCCGAGGTCCATGCTCGCCAGTTGTCGGGCCAGCCAGTAACGATCATGTTCCAGATAGCGCTCCAGCGTCCGGCGCTCGTCTTCAGTGACGGCGCCATAAGGCAGCAGCGACGAGCCCGCCGGCCCGGCCAACAACAGTGAATTCCAGTTTTCACCCTGAAGGCTGGCGTTGCCCATGCCTGCCACATCCGGCTCGGCGCCCAAGTGATGCTGCAAAGCATTTTGCGGATCGAGGTCGATGGCCAGCGTCTGACCTTGCTCAACCCGCAACACCGTGGCCAGGGCCGAAGCCAGGGTGCTTTTGCCGACGCCGCCCTTGGCCGATACCAATGCGATGACATGCGCTTTGGTTTTGACCGGTCGACCATTGGGCAGCACCTGGCGCAGCGCCTCTTCGTTGCGCGCCTGCGCTTCGGACTGACGCGCGAGTGCGACTTCGGCCAGTAAATGACGAAGCGTTGCGGAAACTTGCGGGGAGTTGACGGCCGACGGTTCTGCCGCGCCATTGATCGTGCGTTCGACGAAGGCGGTTTCAGGCACCGGAATAACGGCCTCAGGGGCGTCAATTACGACAGGCGCAGACGCAGCCGTAGTCGGCACCAGCGCCAACGGCTTTTCTTTGTAGTCAAAATGGCTATCAAACTCGAGATAACTGTCCGCACTTGCCCCGAACCTGTTGAACAGGTTCGATATATCGTCTGTACGATTCATAAGACTGCCCGAGGCGCTGGAATAAGAAACACGAAGCTCGGAACGATCCGTCGATCTGAGCCAGCAAAATGATATCGTCAAAATTTTGAATTACACAAGCGTAATACTTCATTGCGATCAGAATTATTTTTTTATCGCCATTTTTTTGACTTAAAGCTGTTTTTTTGGCTGCCAATCTATGCTTGCTCCGGGTCTTACCCGACGGCGCGCGATTATCTATGCAAGCCTTAACGGCTACACATTTTTTCGCCGAATGGCAGGCTCATTTAGTTGGCGACAGTGTCACGCCAACGGCAAAGGACAGAGCAATAAGCGGACCATCTGAACAGACAATCGATACACGCTCGTCGGAATTAACTTATATATCTTTTAAATCAATAAGTTAGTTGCTACATAAACATGTATTGCGACGATTGAATAACCGGTGATCAAGTCCCCTGCAAACTTTGTATGAAAAACAGACAACACCTCCATGGAACGCTCCATTGGCTATGCTGCTGACAGACCGATGCAGGTCATTCATGAGGGATGTTCAATGTTCTACGTGCAACGCAATGCAGACGGCGACCTGATGCGCGTGGAAGCCGAGGCCTATGCCGAGGCCACGGAAATGCTGCCGGCCGACCACCCCGATCTGCAGAACTGGTTCGCCAGCGAAGTCATGGCCACCAGCCACAAACAACTGCAGCAAATCAAACAACTCAAGCAGTTGAAGCAGAGCGACCTGGACATGATCCGGGTACTCGACGACCTGATCCAGGTGCTGACCGACAAAGGCGTGATCCGCGTCACCGACCTGCCGGCCGCCGCACAAGCCAAACTCATGGACCGGACCCAGGCCCGAGAGGCGTTGGGTGGGTTGAGTCATCTGGTTGATGATGATGACGATGGGTTGATCTAGCCCTCATTTTGTTCGTTGTCTGTCCTGACGCTTTCGCGAGCAGGCTCGCTCCCACAATTGATCGGGGTGATCACGGGATCCGGGTACGGCACCAATCCACTGTGGGAGCCTGCTCGCGAAAGCGCCAGTAGAGCCTACTCAACCCTATCCCCAAGGCTTGGGTTCGCCAAACAATTGCCCTTGCACACCGTAGACCCCCATCTCGCGAATCACCGACAACTCCCCTTCGGTCTCGACCCGCTCGGCAATCAACGGCAGATCAATGCTGTGGGCCGCCCGCTGAATTGCTTCGATGAACAGACGCTTGTCGCTCTCCTGGTCAATCGCGCGAATGTAACTGCCGTCGATCTTCAAATACGCCAGCCCAAGCCGCGACAGGTTGCCGATCATGCTGAAGCGTCCGCCAAAGTGTTGCAGGCTCAACGAGAACCCGAGTTCACGCAGTCGTCGCGTCAACTCTTCCAGCACAGCCTGCTCCGGCAATTGCTCCTCGCCGATTTCCAGAGTCAGCCGCGGCCCCAGATTGGAATGTGCACGCAACATCTCAAACACTGTATTCAGTGCCTGCGGGTCTGCCAGCGTTGCGCAAGACAGATTCAGCGCCAGCGACTCTTCGTGATCGGCCATTTGCTCCAGCACCGTCTCCAGCATCAGACGGTCCAACCGCGCGGTCCAGCCAAAACGCTCAAGCCACGGCAGGAAACGCCCCGCGGGAATGGTCTGGCCCTCGTCGTCGATCAAGCGCGACAGCACTTTGTAATGCAGCACCAACTGCGGGTCCTGACTGGCCAAGACCGGCTGGAAATACAACTTGAAACGCTGCTGATTCAGCGCCTGATCGAGCAAGTCGTGCCAGGCATGATGGTCGTCGCCAACATTCGCCGATGCCGTGTGATCCAGGCAGACCCAGTTCGAATCGCCCTGGCCTTCAGCTTGAGCCAATGCCTGATCCGCCAACCCGAGCACCGCTTGCGGTGAGTCACCATGAACAAACGGCGCCAGCCCGATCGAGGCCACCGAAACCACGTCGGTGGCACCGGTCGCGTGCAGGCTGGCCAAGGCCGTGTCGAGATTTTGCGCCAGGTGCAGCGCTTCTTCGCGCACCAGCCCTGGCGCCAGCACGGCAAATTCCCCACCGCGAATCCGTGTGACGAGGTTCAGTGTTTCCGGGTACTTGGCGCACTCCCGGGACAGCTGTTCGCCAACCGCCTTGAGTAATTCATCCGTGTGTTGACCGCCCAAACGCTGGTTCTGCCCGGCCAGGTCCTTGACCCGTAACAGCAGCAGGTACCCCGAGCTGGCCTGCTCCGGGTTACTCACCCGGGCGTTCAATTGCATCTCGAAATAGCGCCGGTTGGCCAACCCGGTCAAGGTGTCCTGATAGGACTCGGCCCTCAGCTTTTCACTGCGCTCGGCCTGCTCCTGAAACAGCGCCTTGAGCTTCTCGACCATCTGGTTCATCGCCTGCACCACGCGGCGCAACTCAGGCGTGCGCGGCAGGTCTGGCAAACTGAGAAATTCCCGGCGGGCGATGGCGTGGGACTGCTGGACCATGTAGTCCAGCGGCTTCAATTGCCGACGCAACAGCAACGCGCCTAGCGCAGCGCTCACCGCGCCGCAGAGCAACAACCAACCCAGGCTGCCCAACGCACTCTGCCAAAGCTTGGCCAGCGCGAACATCGGATGGCTGACCACCTCGACCCGTGCGGCCTGCTCCCAGCCACGGCTGACGATCGCATCGCCGCCAGCGGGTTCGAGGCCGATCAGTTTGACGAACCAGTCCGGCACGTTGCTCACCGCCGGAATGCCACTGCGCTCGACAATCGTCTTGTCGTTAGCCAGATCGACCACCCGGATGCTTGCGTAATAACCGCTGTCGAAGATCGAACTGACCAGCAGCTCGACCATCGCGGGGTCGTCGATATTCGGCGTCACGGACAGCGCCAGCGCCGTCGCGGCATCCTGGGCATGGGAGCGCAACTGGTTGACGTACTGGGTGCGCGAGCTCTCCAGGCTGACCATGAAGCTGCCGGTGAAGGCGATCACCAGGAACAGACAAATAGCGATCAACAGCTGTTTGAACAAAGACATCTGGGCGCTTGCTCCTAGTTAGTCGTCTCGACCGGGAAACCTTCTGCCTGCATTTTTTTCAACACATCCTGCCAACGGGACAGACGCTTGGTGTCACCCACCTTCTGGTTGCCCTTGGCGCCCGGTAACCACAGACCTTCGGCATTGAAAGCGTAGACCGGCAGCAGATCGGTTCGTTGGCTGGCAGGCTTGATCGTATCGATCAGGCTGTCGAGCACCAGAGGCATGGCCTCGGCGCTTGAGTAGTAGGTCAGCACCATGTGCGCGCGGTTCAGGCTCACGGCCTTGACGTAGGTGATGCGCAGCTTGTCACTGGACACACCGAGATGGCGCAGGCTGAAATATTTGGCGATAGCGAAGTCTTCGCAATCACCGGCGCCTTTCCACAAGGCTTCGATCGGGGTTTCCCAGTAATCGACCTGGTGCCACAGGTCCAAGTCTTCTTCGTAGCGCACCTGCTGGTTGAAGAACTGGTTGACCACATTGAGCTGTTCCAGCTCGCTGACCTGCTTTTGCGTGGCCAGTAAATGCTGCCAGGCATCAATGCGCTGCTGCCCTGCGCCCAATGGCCCGTACAATGCCTGCGCCCGGCGGCTGATCAGGGAGAAATCCCAATCGGCCTGCAACCCGCCCGCCGTGACGCCGGCCAGCAGCAACACGCAGCACAGCCAGCGCAAGGTCCGAGGGAACGCGAAACGTACCGCCAATGCGAGGCTTCCAGGGTGGGCAAGTGGAGTCGATTGATGGTGAAGGTTAGCCCGGTAAAAGACAATGGCACGCTGAGATCACGGGCGACGCGCTAAACTTAACCTGGTCTTCTACATGGTTTGACAACCTGTACAACAATAACTAGTGTCCTTTGGATCCAATATTCATCACAGTCAATCAGGGTGCGTTGTAGTGACACAGAAGCCCAACCCTCTCAGCAGTATCAAGGTCAACGGGCCGATTCCCGCTCATCTGGCACGCTCAGTGATCGAAGAGACCCTGCGTGCAGCCATTCTCGACGGACGTATCCCCTGCGGCACCGCGCTTCGTCAGCAAGACCTGGCCGACCTGTTCGGGGTCAGCCGCATGCCGGTTCGCGAAGCCTTGCGCCAGCTCGAAGCGCAATCGCTGCTCAACGTGGTGGCTCACAAAGGTGCGGTCGTCGCACCGTTGGTTCAGGGCGATGCCGTCGAAACCTACGCGCTGCGGATCCTGTTGGAGTCCGAAGCCCTGCGCTTGTCGATCCCGTTGCTCACCCTCGAGGATTTTGAACAGGCTGCCCGCTACATCGACGAACTGGAAACCGAACTCGACTACACCGAGATCGGCCGGCTCAATCGCCTGTTTCACATGTCGCTGTACAGCAAGGCACCGAACCGGCGGCTGTTGAGGCTGGTGGAAGATGGCCTGAACGAAGAGGAACGCTTCCTGCGTTTCAACCTGGAAGCCATGGGCCTGGGCAAACTGTCCCAGGAAGATCACCGGGCGCTGTTGCGGGCCGTGGAAGATCGCGACATCGAACGTTCGGTGCAGATGCTTGAACATCACCTCAATCGGGGCGTTGAAGTCATCACGCGCTACCTCGACAGCCCTGAAGCACAAAGTAACAAAACCTCGAAATAGACCGCTGCGGCAAGCCTGACGAGCAGATCGACCTGCTTTTCTTCGCTTGCCGCGCCCGCGCGCCCTCTCCAAAGCCCTGCTTTGCTCGCCCCCAAACTCGAAAATGGCACCGACCCCATGATGCGTCGGAGATAGCGGCTGCCTTGAATTACGCTCACTCTTGGGTTGCCAACGAATAATGAACGGGCGACACGCCGCACGAGCGGTGCAGTCGCCCGCACCAAGAACCTACGGAAGGAGTCTTGCCACGGGAAAGGAAGCATCGGCGTCCCGGCCAACTTCCACCCCTCAGACCACATTAACGATCACCCTTAGAAAGTTGCTTCGAGTGAGGCATTCACTCTTTATTTCGATTTCGACTTATATAAGCCGGAAGGAGCAACTACGCCCAAATAAAACTTTACCAGAAAGTCTTATTGGAACTTGTCGCACCCAATAAAGTTAAACTTTAAAATAGTATAAAAATAACTTGCCCAGAACTTTATTCGTGTATTAGCTTTTCTCCGCCGCCAATAGACATTGGCCGCAAGGTCATAACCAAACGACTTACATGCAACTAACTTCGATCAATTCGGTTGAGGCTCCCGTTCATCATTAGAAAACTTTCAGCCTCCACTGCTTATTGATCACACGTCATTTCTGATCACTTATAGGTTCGCCCATGAAATCGAGCAAAGACCGTCTTAATCAGAAGAAAGCAGAACTTAGTGCGCACCCGATCTTTTCTGAAATACATTCGCTTTCGGTACTTCAACGGTTCATGGAGTCCCATGTATTTGCGGTGTGGGACTTCATGTCGCTGACCAAGCGCCTGCAACAGGAGCTGACCTGCGTTCAGTTGCCCTGGCTGCCGCCGCGAGATCCGCAGGCTGCGCGGTTGATCAACGAGATTGTGCTGGGTGAAGAGTCCGATGACCGTCCGTCCCAGGGTCATTACAGCCATTTCGAGTTGTACCTGGATGCGATGCGCGAAGTCGGTGCGAGCACCGTTGCCGTTGAGCGCTTCGTGGCGCTGCAAAAAGAAGGCGTGAGCTATGACGTGGCGTTGCAAAGCGTCGATGTCGATCCGGCAGCCGCGCAGTTCGTGCGCCACACCTTGCATACCGCGCTGCATGCGCCAGGGCACAGCGTGGCGGCGGCGTTTCTGCACGGTCGCGAGAGCGTCATCCCGCAGATGTTCCAGCGGATTCTCGACGATTGGGGTATCGGCATCGAACAGGCGCCGACCTTCCGTTACTACCTGGAACGGCATATCGAAGTCGATTCCGAAGACCACGGCCCGGCGGCGGAAAAACTCCTCGCACGGCTGGTCGATGGCGATCCGCAGCGCGAAGCGGACGTCTACGCCAGCGCCATCGCCGCCGTGGAAAGCCGCATCGCCCTGTGGGACGGCCTGCGTCTGAGCATGAGCGAGCCGATTGCGGAGGTGAACGCATGAACGCCGCCGACTACCAATCCTTCGCCGACGCCTGGGAGAGCCGCGCGACCATCCGCACCCGCCCGCGCCGGGTGCTGGAGAACGACGACAAGCTGATCTATCCCTTGAGCCGCCAGCCGCTGGTGCTGAGCGAAACCTTCCTGCGCGAATGCCCGGAGCAGCGCGACTTCGCGCTGGTGCAGACGCTCTACAAGTTCATCAACGACGTGGTGATTTTCGAAACCGAGATCGTCGACAAAACCGCGCGCAGCATCGCCAAGAATCGCTTCGCCGTGGCGTTCCCGTTCGCCTGCCGCTACGACGCCATGACCGTGGTGGTCGATGAGGATTACCACGCGCTGGTGGCCATGGATTTCATGCAACAGACCGTCGCCATGACGGGCATCACGCCCATCGACCTGCCGGATGAAATCGAACTGAGCCGAGCAATTCCGGCGGCCGTGGCGCTGGCACCGGAACACTTGCGCAGCGCCGTGGAATTGATTTGCGTGGCCATCGCCGAGAACACCGTGACCGGTGATGTGGCGGCGTTCGCCAAGGACGACACGGTCAAGCAGTCGATCAAGGGCCTGATGGCCGACCACTTGCTCGACGAAGGTCGCCACTCCGGGTTCTGGTCCCGACTGGTGCGCATCTACTGGCACACCGCGAGCGAAGACGACCGCCAGTGCGTCGCGCAGATCCTGCCGGTGTTCATCGGCCATTACCTGACCAACGACATCCAGAAATCGTTCGACTTCCGGCTGATCGAGTCCTTGCAGATCAGCGATGCCGCGCGCCGCGCACTCAAGAGCGAAGTCTCGGGGCTGGCGTTCCCGATCAACCGCCATCACCCGCTGGTCGCCAACATCGTGCGGTTTTTCCGCAGCAGCTCGCTGCTCGATTCGCCGTGCGTGCAAGAAGCCCTGAGCGACTACCTGGTTTAACGAGGAGCACATCATGAGACGTCTCGACATTCTGCTCATTGGGCAGAGCCAGGCCTTGACCGACCTGGCGCTGGAACTCGAACAACACGGTCATTCGCTAGTACGGATGACGGCCCTCGACGAGCAGCCATTGGGCAACGCTGATTTGCTGATCGACGACGGCAGCCTGCCGTTTCAGCCGTCGGGCGATGCACCGCGACTGACGCTGCAGCTCGGTGTCGGCGTGCCGCAAGCGCCTGGTTTGCCGCCGCTGGACCTGCTGTGCCGGTACGGTACGGCGTTGCACACTCGCGTGCCAATTGCCGACGAACCTTCGGGCAACGGCCAGGCGCTGCGACTGCGAGCGGTGACGGAACTGGTGGACCACGTGGCGCTGCTGGTCAGTCGCTTTTCCCGGGACGCCGAGTATTTTCTGCTCGCCACGCCTGCGACTGCCGTTCACTTCGAGCAGGTGGAAAGTCTGCTGTTTCTTGAACGCCAGGCCTTCGTCCATCAACTCAATGCGACCGCTGAGCCCCGGCTGCTGAAACTCGGTCAGGTTCCGATGATCGAGCGCCTTGAGCAGCGCTTCATCCAGTCTGCCAAGCGACCGGCGCTGAACGTTGCCGGCACGTCCCTTAGCTATCGCGAACTGCATGCCCTGAGCCGCGCCGTTCAGCAGCGTTTGCAGCCCTTGCTCGATCAGCATGAAGGACGATTGGTGGTCGGAATCTGCCTGCCGAAATGCAGCGCACTGTATGCGGGAATCCTGGCCATCCTCGGCAGCGGCGCGGTGTACCTGCCGTTGGAGCCAAGCCATCCGCTGCAACGTCAGCAGTACATTTTGTCCAATGCCGGCGCGGTGTTGCTGCTGCATGACGGGCAGCATCCGCTGGCCGCCGAGATGCCGAGCCTGGACATCAGTTGCATCGACATCGATGACGTCGATCTCGGTCAGCCCTTGATACGCCAACGTCCCGATCTCGACGCGCCGTGCATGGCGCTCTACACCTCGGGCACCACCGGCCATCCCAAAGGCGTGTTGCTTAGTCAGGCCAATCTCGCCCACTTCACTGCGTGGTACGCCGACTATGTACAGCTGACCGAACAGAGTCGGGTGTTGCAGTTTTCGTCGTTGAGTTTCGACTCGTCGCTGATCGATATTTTCCCGACCCTGCTTCAAGGCGCCGAGCTGATCGTACCCAGTGACGATCAGCGTCGCGACCCGTTGCAACTGGTCGAACTGATCCGCCACCAGCAACTGAGCCATGCCTTTTTGCCGCCAGCATTGCTGAGCATTCTGCCGCTGGATCAATTGCAGTGCCTGGATCACGTGATGACCGGCGGCGATGTCTGCGAGCCCTATGTCATCCAGCAACTGACCCGCCAGGGCAAGCTCTACAACCTCTATGGCCCCACCGAAGCCACCGTGCTGATCACTGCGCGACGTCTTCAGGCCGGTGACAATAATCGGACCCTCGGCGCACCGATTGCCAACAGTCAGGTGCTGATTCTCGATGAGGATTTTCAACCGGTGGCCGAACAGTCTGTCGGCGAGTTGTACATCGTCGGGCCGGGCGTGTGCCTGGGTTACCTGAACAACCCGCAGCAGACCGCCGAACGTTATCTGAACCTGAGCCTGCCGAATGGCCAGAGCCTGCGCGCCTACCGCACCGGCGACATGGCGAAGTGGACCATGGACGGCATCGAGCTGTGCGGGCGGCGAGACAACCAGGTGAAAATTCGCGGCTTTCGGGTCGAACCGGAAGAGATCGAACGCTGCCTGCGCGACAGTCAGTTGTACCGCCAGGTTGCGGTCGTCATCGACAGCCAACGGCGGATTCTGGCGTTCCTCGCCCAGCCCCAGGAGGATCAACCCGGCACCGCTCGCGAAGCGCTGAAAGCGCACGCCGTTCAGTTTCTGCCGGATTACATGCAACCCATTGCATGGACCGAATTGACGAACATGCCGTTCGCCAGCAACGGCAAAGTCGATCGCAAGGCGCTGCTGGAATTGCCCGTCAGCGTTACCGAAAACACCTCGCGACGCTTGCCCGCCAGTGCCGATGAAGCGCTGCTGCTGGAGATCTGGGCCGAGCTGCTGGAGCTGCCGGCCAGTGACATTTCCACCGACGAAAGTTTCTTCAATCTGGGCGGCCACTCGATCCTGCTGTCGCGCATGCTCCTGCGCTTGCGTGAGGAATTCGGCCGCAGCATCTCGATCAATCGCTTCATCGAACTGCCGACCATCGCGAAACTGGCGACGCTGGTGCGTGGCTCCGGCACCGAAGAAGTGCTGAGCGAGCAGGCCATGGCGGATGCCTTCCGCGAACTGGAGGTGCAGCCGCTGCCGGTCAGCCGCATGGGCGATGTACACAAGGTGATCGTCACCGGCGCCAACAGTTTTGTTGGCGTGCACATCGTCGAGGCGCTGTTGGCCTGGGGCGCCAGCGAAGTCGCCTGCCTGGTGCGCGACGGCGGTGGGCAATCGGCGGCCGAACGCTTCGCTCACGCGCTGCGGGAGAACCGTCTGGAACATCTGGACCTGAGCCGGGTGCAGGTTTACGCGGCGGATATCACACGCCCGTCGCTGGGGCTCGAAATGGATGTTTACGAGCGCCTGGATCGCGAGTTCGGCGCGCTGGTGCACAACGCTGCCAACGTCAATCACGTCCTCGATTACGAGTCGCTGGCGCGGGACAACGTCGAGCCGATCTTCGAGTGCCTGCGATTGTGCGAAGGGCGCAGCAAAAAGATCTTCAACTTCGTCTCGACGCTTTCGGCTTCCAGCACGATTTCCGCCGATGGCCGAGTGCTTGAGTTGCCTGCCGCACAGACCCCGCCGATCTACATCAAGAACGGCTACAACCTGTCCAAGTGGGTGGGCGAACGCATCCTCGAACGGGCTCGTGAACGTGGGGTTCGGGTCAATCTGTATCGCCCCGGCAACATCAGTTTCAACAGCCTCACCGGCGTCTGCCAACCCCACAAGAATCGTTTGATGCTGATGCTCAAGGGCTCGATCCAGCTCGGTCAGGTACCGGAATTCGCGCTGAATTTCGACCTGATGCCGGTGGATTTTCTGGCCCGTTTCATTGCCTTCCACGCCAGCCGTTATCAACCCGAAAAAGCCGTGTTCAACCTGCACAACCCCGAGCCCTTGAGCTGGGACGCCTACGTGGGGTCATTTCGCGAAGCCGGCCGGGAATTTTCCATGGTCAGCGTCGCTGACTGGCAGCAGCAACTGGGCCGGGTCGACAGCGACAACGCGTTGTTCGGCGTACTCGGTTTCTACCTCAACGGCTTCGAGGAAGACATCGGCGACATCTCGATGATCGGCCACGACAACGCCCAGGCCGGCGTGCGCCAGATGGGCGCGCACTACCCGAAAAAATCCCCGGCACTGCTGCGTCGCGGTTGCGACTACCTCAAAGAAATCAATTTCATCTGATTCACTCAAACCCAATGGAGCAAGACCATGAGCACTCTGCAACCCGATACCCTGATCAAAAACCCTCAAGGCTGCCACGTCGTGTCTTCGGTGGATGTACCGGCAGAAGCCGCGAAAGTCTGGGCCGTGGTCGGCAACTTTGCTGGCTTCGACCAATTCATTCCGGCGCTGTCGCATATCGAGATGACGGGGGAGGGCGTTTCGTCCCTGCGCAAGAAGTTCTTCAAGGACGGCAACCTGGTCGTCGAGCAGCTGAACTCGCGGGATGACCAGGCGTTGAACATGACATGGACCACAATCTTCAACACGCTGGGCGTGGCCAATTTGTGGGCGGCGATGAGTGTTGAACCGCTGGGAGCGGACACGTCCCGTGCGACCTGGACCATCATTGCCGAACCGGCTCAGGGGGGTGCCGAAGCATTGCCGGGCTTCAAGGATTTCGTGCAGGGGTTTGCCGATGATGCGATGAACAATGTACTGAAGCTGTTTGTGTAAGGCGTTAGTTCAACGGCGACTGATCCACCGCATTCGCGAGCAGGCTCGCTCCCACAAGGGTTTGCAGTCGTTCACACATATTGTGATCACGCAAAATCAATTGTGGGAGCGAGCCTGCTCGCGATTGAACGATAACGCGGTCCAGCTGACTTCAATCAGATCTTGAAGCTATCAACCAACTGCTTCAACCGATTAGCCTGCAACGACAACGCATCGCAATCCTTCAACGTTTCATTGAGGTTCGCCACGCTCTGCTGGTTCAGCAGATTGATCTGATTGACGTCCACATTCAGGGTTTCCACCACCGCAGTCTGCTCTTCGGTGGCCGCCGCCACCGACTGGTTCATGCCATCGATTTCGCCAATGCGCTGGGTCACGCTGACCAACCGCAGGCCAGCCTGGTTCGCCACTTCAACGGTCTCTTCGCTGGAAACCTGACTGGCATTCATCGTCGTCACCGCTTCGCGAGAACCGACCTGCAGCGAGGTGATCATCTTATGGATCTCCTCGGCCGATTCCTGCGTGCGATGGGCCAGGTTACGCACCTCATCCGCTACCACCGCAAAACCACGACCGGCTTCACCGGCACGGGCCGCTTCGATGGCCGCGTTGAGTGCCAGCAAATTGGTCTGCTGAGAGATGCCCTTGATCACATCCAGAATGTGCCCGATGTTGTCGGTGCTGGCGTTCAGGGTTTCGATCTGTGTGCACGACAGGCTGATTTTCTGCGACAGCTCGGTCATGGCCAGAATGGTTTTTTCCACCACCTGACGACCGTCGTCCGCCTGCTCACTCGCGCCACTGGCGTGCTGCGAAGCATCGGCGGCATTGCGGGCGATTTCCTGGGTGGCGGCGCCCAATTGGTTGATCGCCGCAGCCACGCTGTTGGTGCGCGCACTTTGCTCGTCGGAGCCGATGATCGAGGCGTTGGACGATGCCATCACCCGTTGCGACAGGTCATGGACCTGACGGGTCGCCGACGACACTTCGGAAATCGACGCGTGTATCCGCTCCACAAACTGGTTGAACGAACCGCCCAGCTCACCGAATTCATCTTTGCTTTCCACGGCCAGACGATGGGTCAGGTCGCCTTCACCTTGGGCGATGTCCTGCATCGCTCGGCCCATGGTGGTCAGCGGACGCATCAGCACGTTGATCAACAGGCTCAGCAGCACGGCAATGGCGGCCACGGCGATGAACATCGCGATCAGCGCCGAAGTGCGGAACTGGCTCAGTGGCGCGTAGGCCTTGTCCTTGTCGATCGACAGACCGATGAACCACGCGGCATTCGGCAAACCGCTCACCGGGGTGAACGAGAGGATGCGGTCCTGATTGTTCAGGGTGACTTCCCGGTTACCCTTCTCGATGCGTACACCGGCGTTGGGGTAGATGTCCTTCAGGTTTTTCATCACCTGGTCTTTGTCCGGGCTGACGATTACCTGGCCGTCGGCGCTGACCAGAAACGCATGACCGATGCCGCCGAAGTCCACCGAGTTGATGATCTTCACCAGGGTTTCCAGGCTCAGGTCACCGCCCACCACGCCGAGCAACTCGCCGTACTTTTTCACCGGCATGGCAATGGTCACCACCAGGCCACCGACGGCGGCCTGGTACGGCGGGGTCAGCATGGTTTTGTCGGCGGCAACGGCTTGCTTGTACCAGGGACGCTGACGCGGATCGTAGCCGTCCGGCATCTTCGCATCAGGGCGCTGAGTGAATACGCCATTGACCTGGCCGACGTAGGTGAACTGGAAGTTCGAGGTGAGAGCCGGTTGATCGACGAGCCCGGCAAGGTCTGCATTGGCGCCTTGATGGGCGACGTTTTGCGCGAGGTTTTCCAGCACCAGCACGCGGCCGCTCATCCAGTTCTGCACGCTGCTGGCGGTCAGGTCACCGGCCTGCTGGACGGAGGACTCCAGGTTTTGCCGGATGGTATTTCGCTGCAGATAGTCGTTGTACAACGTGAACAATGCAAAAGCCACCACCACGACGCCGGAGGCGGCCAACAGGATTTTATGGCTGAACTTGAGATTCATTTCATGGGACTTCTTATGCAGAAAGTGGGGATGCGTTCCGGGTTGCAACATTCCATGTACAGCTCAAGCGGCTCCCAGTGGTCGCTCTACTTTGGTGCACGCATGTCTCGTCAGGCTGTCGGCACAGAAGGAATAAATCTTAGGGAATGCCCGGCATTCCCCTCAAATACCCGCCGAACGTCGTGCTAGAGCATCTGAGTAGCATTTTTGTGATGACGGTTGTTCGAACGGCAGTTGCAAATTCGCCACCCCTTGATGACAATGCGACTAATTATCATTTGTGACGTCCAGGCTGTTACGTTCATGTCCTCACCTGAGTTTGCAGTACAGGCGCTTTACAGTAGCCATCACGGTTGGCTCAACACATGGCTGCGCGCGCGACTGGGCAATGCCGCCGATGCGGCGGACCTGGCTCAGGACACCTTCGTCCGTTTGCTGCAACGAACCGAACGCCTGGAACTCAAGGCTCCCCGCGCGTTTTTGCGGACCATCGCCCGTGGACTGGTCATCGACCATTGGCGCCGTGAAGAAATCGAGCGCGCCTACCTGGAAACCATCGCCCATTTGCCCGAGGCCGAAACACCGAGCGCCGAGGCCCGGGCGCTGGTGCTTGAATTGCTGGAAAGCATCGCCCGCATGCTCGAAGGATTGAAGCCGAAAGTGCGTCAGGCCTTTCTGCTCGCCCAGTGCGAAGGACTCACCCACAAACAGATCGCCGAGCAGATGGGGTTGTCCCTGCGTTCGGTGGAGCGCTATGTCGCAGAAGCGCTCTATCACTGCTATGTCTTGCGGTATGAAGCGTGATGCCTGTGGATAACGTGTCACTGAACCGACGCGCAGAACCTCATCAGCAGGTGGTCAAACAGGCCATCCATTGGCTGCTGCGGTTACGTAACAACTCGACCAATCCGAGGCTGCGTCAGCAATGCGAGGTCTGGCGGGCGGAGCACCATGAACACGAGTTGGCCTGGCAACGGGTGCAGTCACTGCAAGCCGAGTTGAGCAGCAATTTGCGGGGGGTGCCCGGCGCTCAGGTCGCTTTCAACACGCTGGAAAATAGCGCTCAGGGCCTGGGACGGCGCCAAGCCCTGAAGTTGCTGTCGGGCGCGTTGCTGATGGGTTCGGCGGCCTGGCTAGGCAAGGATGTAGTGGGTTGGCAACAGTGGACCGCCGACTTCGCCACCGCCACGGGCGAGCGCCGTGGGTTCCAGTTACCGGATGGCACGCGCCTGGAATTGAACACCGCCAGTGCGGTGGACCTGGATTACACCGCGCAGCAGCGACTGATCAAACTGACCCGCGGCGAAATCATCGTGACGTGCGGCGGGATCGACGAAGGATCTTCGTTTGATCGACCGTTACGCGTGCAAAGTCGCCACGGTGTGTATGAGGGCGTGGCCGCACGCTTTATCCTCCGTCAGGAAGCCGACTGCACACGGCTCAGCGTTACCAGCGGCATGGTGACGATCCATTCACCGCTTCCTGCCGATGGCGTGCCGACTCAAGTTAAGGCCGGGCAGAGCTATTTGATCGATCATCGCCAGGCGAGGTTGGCACCGCCGCCGGACATGGATGCCGGTGCCTGGGTCGACGGCCTGATCGTTACCCGCAACATGCGCCTGGGGGATTTCCTCAATGAAGTCGCACGCTACCGGCACGGTTATCTGACGTGCTCAGCGGACATTGCCGACTTACGACTGTCCGGTGTTTTCCGCCTCGAAAACACCGACAAGCTGCTGGCCATCCTCCCGCAAACCCTGCCGGTGCAACTGCGCTATCGCACCCGCTGGTGGGTGACGCTGGAGCGGCAGGTCTGAATTATTTTTGGCGGGTTTTCCGAGCAAGACCGGCTTAGTCAGTAAGCACTTCAACTCTGACTTCAGCGACTTCCTACGGAAACCTACAATGATTGTGCGCGCCACGAGTAAGAACCCTCCTATTTTCACTGCAGATTTGGGCATTTTGCGCCACGCTGTTCGGGCTGCGATGTTCTCAACCGCTCTGAGTGTCGGCTTGTTGCCGACACTTGGTCTGGCAGCGCAAAGCAGCGAAGTCAGCAGCCACCGCTACAACATCAGCGCCGGGCCATTGAGCGATGTACTCAACCGGTTTGCGCGCGAGGCAGGCATCACGCTGTCGACGACGCCTTCGCAAACCGGTGGTCTTCAGTCACCCGGCGTGCAGGGTGATTACTCGGTGGATCAGGCATTGAGCCATTTACTCAGCGGCTCTGGCCTGGAGGCAGTGAGCCAGGACGGCGGGAGTTATGTGCTGCGACCTGTCGCCGAAACCGAAGCGCTGGCACTGCCCACCACTGACATCAAAGGCTTTGCCCTCGGTAACGCGCTGGGCAGCATGGACGGTTACAACGCGACTCACAGCCAGATCGCCACCAAAACGAGTACCGCTCTGCTGGAAACGTCGCAAAGCGTGTCGGTGGTCACCCGTGAGCAAATGGACGATCAGGGTTCACAAACCGTGTCCCAGGCGATGCGCTACACCCCCGGCGTGCTGACCAACCCTTACGGCGCAACCCACCGCTATGACTACGTGGCCATGCGCGGTTTCAACGACGGCTCGGTGGATAACATCTACCTCGATGGCCTCAAATCCATGGGTGACAGCGGTACCTACAGCACCATGCAGGTGGACCCGTATTTCCTCGAGCGCGTGGATATTCTCAAAGGGCCATCATCCGTGCTCTACGGTCGCAGCTCACCCGGTGGCCTGGTGGCGTTGACCAGCAAGAAGCCGCTCTACGAGGCCTATCATCAGGTCCAAGCGACGGTGGGGACCCAAGGCCAACGCGGCATGGGTTTCGACTTCAGCGGCCCGTTGGATGATGACAAACGCATTGCCTATCGCCTGACTGGCTTGGCGGATCAGTCCGACACACAGTTCGACCACAACAAGGAAAAGCGCTTCGCTCTCGCGCCGACTGTGAGCATCGACTTCACCGAAGACACCTCGCTGACCCTGCAAGCCTATTTGCAACACGATCCCGACGGCGGCTATCACGGCGGCGTGCCGGCTGACGGCACCCTCCATCAGCGCAATGGCAATCGGATCTCTCCACACTTCTTCGAGGGCGAACCGGACGTTGACGGCTTTCAGCGTGATCAGCAGTCCTTCGGTTATCAGTTCGAGCATCGTTTCAACGACGTCTTCACCGCGCGACAGAACTTTCGTTATCTCGACTCCAAGGTGAAGATCGATCAGGTTTACGCCTATGGCTGGACCACACCCACCAGTAACGAGTTGAATCGCTATTACACCGGTGGCGACGAAAAGCTCCATGCCTTTATCGTCGATAACATGCTGCAAGCCGAGTTCTTCACCGGCGCGACCAAGCACACCGTGCTGATGGGCGCGGACTACCAGCGACGCAAAACGGTGGTCGACTGGACCAGCGGCGGTCTTGCGCCGATCGACGCGTTCAATCCGGTGTATGGCAATTCGGCCATCGACTTCTACAGCCCGACCAGCTATCTGCGTCGTCTGGAACAGACCGGCGTCTACCTGCAAGACCTCATCGAGATGGATAAATGGCGCTTCTCTCTGGGTATGCGCCAGGACTGGGTCGAAACCTCCGATGAAAATCGGCTGGCTGAAGCTGGACGCCCCGAAGGCACGGAAATCAGTGACAAACGTACCAAGCTGACAGGGCGAGCGGGGGCGTTGTACCTGTTCGATAACGGCATCGCGCCGTACATCAGCTACTCCGAGTCGTTCAACCCGAACTCCTACGCAGACAGCGCCGGCAATCCCTTGGCTCCGACCGATGGCACCCAGTGGGAAGTGGGCCTGAAGTACCAGCCGCCGGGCACCGACAACTTGTTCACGGCGTCGCTGTTCCGCATCGATCAGGAAAACCTGGCGACCAAACTGCCGCAGGAAAACTTCTATCGCGCCGTAGGCGCTGTCCGCTCTCAAGGTCTGGAACTGGAAGCGCACATGCAGCTGACGGATAACCTGAAAGTGCTCGGCAGCTACACCTTCACCGACATCGAATACTCGAAGTCGATGATCAGCACCTTGAGCACGGCTACCGACGTAATCGAAAACAAGGGCAACTCGCCGACCCAGGCACCGCGGCACATAGCTTCGGTGTGGGCTGACTACAAGTTCGACAGCGCGGCACTCGATGGTCTGCGACTGGGCGGTGGTGTGCGTTATGTCGGCTATAGCTGGGCCGATGCGGAAAACACTATAAAGGTGCCGTCCTACACGTTGTTTGACGCGTCTGTCGGCTATGACCTGGGCAAAGTTGGCTTGAAGGGCGTTGACGTACGCCTGAATGCGAACAACCTGACTAACGAGTCCTACGTGGCCTCCTGTGCCAGCCTGAACTTCTGCTACCTGGGCGAAGAGCGCAACGTCGCCGCTACGGTGAGCTACCAGTTCTAATTATTCGCCATACACAAAAAAGCCAGCACCTGATTTCAGGGGCTGGCTTTGTCGTCTCTGCGGGAAAATTCCATGCGTGCACTTCTGGTTTTACTTCACCGATACATTGGTTTGGCTACCGCTCTTTTCCTGCTGATGGCGGGCATTACCGGGAGCATTCTGGCGTTTAATCATGAGCTGGATGAGTGGCTCAATCCGGGGTTCTATTCAGCGTCTTCCGAAGGTCAGCGTTTGCCCCCTGGCGCCTTGGTCGACGCGCTGCAAACTGAGCACCCGAGGCTGCAAGTCTGGTACATGGAGTACCCGGAAAAGGTTGGACATACGGCGTTGCTGGCGGCGGTGCCGCGCAACGATCCCTCCACCGGACAACCTTTTGCCGAACCTAATCAGGTGTTCTATCTGGATCCGGCGAGTGGTGAGCAAAAGGGGCAACGTTATTGGGGCGCCTGCTGTTTTCAGCATGAGAACTTCATCCCCTTCATTCTTGAGTTCCACTACAACCTGGTACTGCCGGGGAACTGGGGATTGTGGTTGATGGGGCTGGTGGCAATAGCCTGGGTCGTCGATTGTTTCATCGCGCTATGGCTGACCTTTCCACGGGGAAAACCGTTCTGGCAGAAGTGGTCGACGGCCTGGAATATCAAGGGCGGGCATGCCTATCGACTGAACTTCGATCTGCACCGTGCGGGTGGTTTGTGGCTTTGGCTGTTGTTGCTGCCGGTTGCTGTCAGCAGCGTCGCCATGAACCTTCCGAGCCAGGTGTTCAAACCTGCGGTCTCGCTGTTTTCGCCGATTGAACCAAGCGTCTATGAGGCCCGCGGGCGCTTACCTGTCGAGGAATTGGGCGTTACGCGACTGAGTTATCAACAGGCTTATGAACGTGCGCTGCAGGAAGGTCAACGATTAGGGCTGACTACCGCGATAGGGGAATTGTACTACAGCTTTGAGTACAACTTTTATGGAGCGGGTTTTGGGCAACATGATACCGAGGCGCATGGTAAATCCTGGTTGTTCTTCCATGGCTCAGACGGTCGTTTACTGGGGCAAGAGATCGCGGGGCAGGGCACTCTCGGGGAGCGTTTTTATCGACTGCAATTACCGATACATGGTGGACGGATCATTGGTTTCACGGGACAAGTCATGATCGCGGTGTTGGGCATATTGATTGCGGTGTTGTCGGTGACGGGTATCTATATTTGGTGGCGCAAGTTGCTTGCTCGCAGAAGCAGCAAGGCACGCAAAGGATAGCTCACACCTGCTTTCAGATTGAGGTTTTTACAATCCCCCAAAAGACAAAACCCCTGTCTGCGTTAGCAGACAGGGGCTCTGGAATTCAATCTTGACGATGACCTACTCTCACATAGGGAAACCCCACACTACCATCGGCGATGCATCGTTTCACTGCTGAGTTCGGGATGGGATCAGGTGGTTCCAATGCTCTATGGTCGTCAAGAAATTCTGTGACCAGCCCGTTACGTCGGTAACGTGCCAGTAAAATTGGTGACTTCTACTAAAACAAAACCCCTACCTGCATACGCAGATAGGGGTTTCGGAATTTAATCTTGACGATGACCTACTCTCACATGGGGAAACCCCACACTACCATCGGCGATGCATCGTTTCACTGCTGAGTTCGGGATGGGATCAGGTGGTTCCAATGCTCTATGGTCGTCAAGAAATTCGGTAGCCAGTTCGTGTTCTCTTGTGAGATCACGCGCCAGCGAATGGGTATGCGATAGATTTGTGTGTTTGTACTCGAACTTTCGGTTCGTTTCGTCTTCACACACCGCAATCTGGCCTCTTTCGAGTTCACAAATTGCTTGGGTGTTATATGGTCAAGCCTCACGGGCAATTAGTATTGGTTAGCTCAACGCCTCACAGCGCTTACACACCCAACCTATCAACGTCGTAGTCTTCGACGGCCCTTCAGGGGACTCAAGGTCCCAGTGAGATCTCATCTTGAGGCTAGTTTCCCGCTTAGATGCTTTCAGCGGTTATCTATTCCGAACATAGCTACCCGGCAATGCCACTGGCGTGACAACCGGAACACCAGAGGTTCGTCCACTCCGGTCCTCTCGTACTAGGAGCAGCCCCTCTCAAATCTCAAACGTCCACGGCAGATAGGGACCGAACTGTCTCACGACGTTCTAAACCCAGCTCGCGTACCACTTTAAATGGCGAACAGCCATACCCTTGGGACCGGCTTCAGCCCCAGGATGTGATGAGCCGACATCGAGGTGCCAAACACCGCCGTCGATATGAACTCTTGGGCGGTATCAGCCTGTTATCCCCGGAGTACCTTTTATCCGTTGAGCGATGGCCCTTCCATACAGAACCACCGGATCACTAAGACCTACTTTCGTACCTGCTCGACGTGTCTGTCTCGCAGTCAAGCGCGCTTTTGCCTTTATACTCTACGACCGATTTCCGACCGGTCTGAGCGCACCTTCGTACTCCTCCGTTACTCTTTAGGAGGAGACCGCCCCAGTCAAACTACCCACCATACACTGTCCTCGATCCGGATAACGGACCTGAGTTAGAACCTCAAAGTTGCCAGGGTGGTATTTCAAGGTTGGCTCCACGCGAACTGGCGTCCACGCTTCAAAGCCTCCCACCTATCCTACACAAGCAAATTCAAAGTCCAGTGCAAAGCTATAGTAAAGGTTCACGGGGTCTTTCCGTCTAGCCGCGGATACACTGCATCTTCACAGCGATTTCAATTTCACTGAGTCTCGGGTGGAGACAGCGCCGCCATCGTTACGCCATTCGTGCAGGTCGGAACTTACCCGACAAGGAATTTCGCTACCTTAGGACCGTTATAGTTACGGCCGCCGTTTACCGGGGCTTCGATCAAGAGCTTCGCGTTAGCTAACCCCATCAATTAACCTTCCGGCACCGGGCAGGCGTCACACCCTATACGTCCACTTTCGTGTTTGCAGAGTGCTGTGTTTTTAATAAACAGTCGCAGCGGCCTGGTATCTTCGACCGGCATGGGCTTACGCAGTAAATGCTTCACCCTCACCGGCGCACCTTCTCCCGAAGTTACGGTGCCATTTTGCCTAGTTCCTTCACCCGAGTTCTCTCAAGCGCCTTGGTATTCTCTACCCAACCACCTGTGTCGGTTTGGGGTACGGTTCCTGGTTACCTGAAGCTTAGAAGCTTTTCTTGGAAGCATGGCATCAACCACTTCGTGTTCTAAAAGAACACTCGTCATCAGCTCTCGGCCTTAGAATCCCGGATTTACCTAAGATTCCAGCCTACCACCTTAAACTTGGACAACCAACGCCAAGCTGGCCTAGCCTTCTCCGTCCCTCCATCGCAATAACCAGAAGTACAGGAATATTAACCTGTTTTCCATCGACTACGCTTTTCAGCCTCGCCTTAGGGACCGACTAACCCTGCGTCGATTAACGTTGCGCAGGAAACCTTGGTCTTTCGGCGTGGGTGTTTTTCACACCCATTGTCGTTACTCATGTCAGCATTCGCACTTCTGATACCTCCAGCAAGCTTCTCAACTCACCTTCACAGGCTTACAGAACGCTCCTCTACCGCATCACCTAAGTGATACCCGTAGCTTCGGTGTATGGTTTGAGCCCCGTTACATCTTCCGCGCAGGCCGACTCGACTAGTGAGCTATTACGCTTTCTTTAAAGGGTGGCTGCTTCTAAGCCAACCTCCTAGCTGTCTAAGCCTTCCCACATCGTTTCCCACTTAACCATAACTTTGGGACCTTAGCTGACGGTCTGGGTTGTTTCCCTTTTCACGACGGACGTTAGCACCCGCCGTGTGTCTCCCATGCTCGGCACTTGTAGGTATTCGGAGTTTGCATCGGTTTGGTAAGTCGGGATGACCCCCTAGCCGAAACAGTGCTCTACCCCCTACAGTGATACATGAGGCGCTACCTAAATAGCTTTCGAGGAGAACCAGCTATCTCCGAGCTTGATTAGCCTTTCACTCCGATCCACAGGTCATCCGCTAACTTTTCAACGGTAGTCGGTTCGGTCCTCCAGTTAGTGTTACCCAACCTTCAACCTGCCCATGGATAGATCGCCCGGTTTCGGGTCTATTCCCAGCGACTAGACGCCCTATTAAGACTCGCTTTCGCTACGCCTCCCCTATTCGGTTAAGCTCGCCACTGAAAATAAGTCGCTGACCCATTATACAAAAGGTACGCAGTCACCCAACAAAGTGGGCTCCCACTGCTTGTACGCATACGGTTTCAGGATCTATTTCACTCCCCTCTCCGGGGTTCTTTTCGCCTTTCCCTCACGGTACTAGTTCACTATCGGTCAGTCAGTAGTATTTAGCCTTGGAGGATGGTCCCCCCATATTCAGACAAAGTTTCTCGTGCTCCGTCCTACTCGATTTCATGACCAAGAGATTTTCGCGTACAGGGCTATCACCCACTATGGCCGCACTTTCCAGAGCGTTCCGCTAATCTCAAAGCCACTTAAGGGCTAGTCCCCGTTCGCTCGCCACTACTAAGGGAATCTCGGTTGATTTCTTTTCCTCAGGGTACTTAGATGTTTCAGTTCCCCTGGTTCGCTTCTTAAGCCTATGTATTCAGCTTAAGATACCTAACTTATGTTAGGTGGGTTCCCCCATTCAGACATCTCCGGATCAAAGTCTGTTTGCCGACTCCCCGAAGCTTTTCGCAGGCTACCACGTCTTTCATCGCCTCTGACTGCCAAGGCATCCACCGTATGCGCTTCTTCACTTGACCATATAACCCCAAGCAATCTGGTTATACTGTGAAGACGACATTCGCCGAAAATTCGCGATTAAACTCACAAATTTTACCTTAGCCTGAGCCGTTACCAGTGAAAGTAACGTTCAGTCTATCTTTCTATCACATACCCAAATTTTTAAAGAACGATCTAGCCAAAGACTAGAAATCAACATTCACCATCTCGCGATGGAATGCTCATTTCTAAGCTTTACACAATCAGAAGCAGTAGTGGTGGAGCCAAACGGGATCGAACCGTTGACCTCCTGCGTGCAAGGCAGGCGCTCTCCCAGCTGAGCTATGGCCCCGTATTGCTACAGGATCCCACACAAAAATTGGTGGGTCTGGGCAGATTCGAACTGCCGACCTCACCCTTATCAGGGGTGCGCTCTAACCAACTGAGCTACAGACCCAATTTCGGGCTGCTTCTTATCGTCTTCTTCAATGAATCAAGCAATTCGTGTGGGAACTTATGGAGCAGCTGATGTCGTCGATTAAGGAGGTGATCCAGCCGCAGGTTCCCCTACGGCTACCTTGTTACGACTTCACCCCAGTCATGAATCACACCGTGGTAACCGTCCTCCCGAAGGTTAGACTAGCTACTTCTGGTGCAACCCACTCCCATGGTGTGACGGGCGGTGTGTACAAGGCCCGGGAACGTATTCACCGCGACATTCTGATTCGCGATTACTAGCGATTCCGACTTCACGCAGTCGAGTTGCAGACTGCGATCCGGACTACGATCGGTTTTGTGGGATTAGCTCCACCTCGCGGTTTGGCAACCCTCTGTACCGACCATTGTAGCACGTGTGTAGCCCAGGCCGTAAGGGCCATGATGACTTGACGTCATCCCCACCTTCCTCCGGTTTGTCACCGGCAGTCTCCTTAGAGTGCCCACCATTACGTGCTGGTAACTAAGGACAAGGGTTGCGCTCGTTACGGGACTTAACCCAACATCTCACGACACGAGCTGACGACAGCCATGCAGCACCTGTCTCAATGTTCCCGAAGGCACCAATCCATCTCTGGAAAGTTCATTGGATGTCAAGGCCTGGTAAGGTTCTTCGCGTTGCTTCGAATTAAACCACATGCTCCACCGCTTGTGCGGGCCCCCGTCAATTCATTTGAGTTTTAACCTTGCGGCCGTACTCCCCAGGCGGTCAACTTAATGCGTTAGCTGCGCCACTAAGAGCTCAAGGCTCCCAACGGCTAGTTGACATCGTTTACGGCGTGGACTACCAGGGTATCTAATCCTGTTTGCTCCCCACGCTTTCGCACCTCAGTGTCAGTATCAGTCCAGGTGGTCGCCTTCGCCACTGGTGTTCCTTCCTATATCTACGCATTTCACCGCTACACAGGAAATTCCACCACCCTCTACCATACTCTAGCTCGACAGTTTTGAATGCAGTTCCCAGGTTGAGCCCGGGGATTTCACATCCAACTTAACGAACCACCTACGCGCGCTTTACGCCCAGTAATTCCGATTAACGCTTGCACCCTCTGTATTACCGCGGCTGCTGGCACAGAGTTAGCCGGTGCTTATTCTGTCGGTAACGTCAAAACAATTACGTATTAGGTAACTGCCCTTCCTCCCAACTTAAAGTGCTTTACAATCCGAAGACCTTCTTCACACACGCGGCATGGCTGGATCAGGCTTTCGCCCATTGTCCAATATTCCCCACTGCTGCCTCCCGTAGGAGTCTGGACCGTGTCTCAGTTCCAGTGTGACTGATCATCCTCTCAGACCAGTTACGGATCGTCGCCTTGGTGAGCCATTACCTCACCAACTAGCTAATCCGACCTAGGCTCATCTGATAGCGCAAGGCCCGAAGGTCCCCTGCTTTCTCCCGTAGGACGTATGCGGTATTAGCGTCCGTTTCCGAGCGTTATCCCCCACTACCAGGCAGATTCCTAGGAATTACTCACCCGTCCGCCGCTCGCCACCAGGTACAAGTACCCGTGCTGCCGCTCGACTTGCATGTGTTAGGCCTGCCGCCAGCGTTCAATCTGAGCCATGATCAAACTCTTCAGTTCAAACATCTTTGGGTTTTTAAGAAACCCTAAACTTGGCTCAGCAATCGTTGGTTACATCTTTGATTTCTCGCGGAGTAACTTGTGATGCTGATAATCTTGTTGACTATCAGTCTGACTCCACAAGCACCCACACGAATTGCTTGATTCAGTTGTTAAAGAGCGGGTGGTTAAGATCTTTCGTCTCAACCGAGGCGCGCATTCTACAGCGTCCTCTGTATCTGTCAAGCGGTTATTTTCAGAAGTTTTCAAAGTTTCCTCTGCAACTTCAACCACTTGCGCTTCCGATCTCTCGTTAGCGGGAGGCGAATTCTACAGCGTTACTCGCTGCTGTCAACACCTCTTTTTCACCGCTTTCGACCGAGAAGATCGAATCGTCAATAAGGCGAAAACACACGGCCTTACCAACTCCTTCCAGGCTTCGATGAACTGAAGCAAGCCACTGTCGAAAACTGCGTAACTCTTTGTTTACCAAGGAGTTTTCCGTTTAGACTGCGCCGGAAGTGGGGCGAATTATAGACTTCCAGAATCTGCCGTCAACCCTTAATTACGCCTTTCTATCAATAACTTGCAGAAAGACGAAAAACAGCCCGCTCCCCTCTATATAGGAGAGCAAAACCACGCCTTCTATATAGAAGAGATCCTCAGAGCACCCCAGCCTCTTTGAAAGCAGCCACTGCGCAAGCATCCAGGCCCAACACCCGCTGCAACACCTCCAGCGTATGCTCGCCCAATAAAGGAGGCGCACTGCGGTACTCCACGGGGGTCTCGGACAGACGAATCGGGCTCGCCACCTGCGGCACCATCCCGGCCAACGCATGGGGCAGCTCGATTGCCAACCCACGCGACCTGACCTGAGGATCGGCAAACACCTGAGCCAGATCGTTGATCGGCCCACACGGCACACCAGCCTGCTCCAATTGCACGACCCACTCAGCAGTGGTCTTGAACACTGTCGCCTGACGGATCAGCGGAATCAGCACTGCCCGGTTCGCCACCCGCAGCTTATTGGTAGCGAAGCGTGGATCATCTGCCCACTGAGGCTGCCCAGCCACCTCTGCGAATTTGCGGAACTGCCCATCGTTACCGACAGTGAGGATGAAGTCGCCATCCGCCGTAGGAAAGTCCTGATAGGGCACGATGTTCGGATGAGCATTACCCAGACGCTTGGGCGCGTTGCCCGTCGTCAGATAGTTCATCGCCTGATTAGCCAGACAAGCCACCTGGACATCCAGCAACGCCATGTCGATATGCTGACCACCACCGTCATGATCCCGATGCGCAAGCGCTGCAAGGATCGCGACAGTCGAATAGAGCCCGGTCAGAATATCCGTCAGCGCCACGCCGACTTTCACCGGTCCAGCACCTTCGTCGCCTTCAGGTCGACCCGTCAGGCTCATCAGACCGCCCAATCCCTGGATCATGAAGTCATAACCCGCGCGCTTGGCATAAGGACCGGTCTGACCAAACCCGGTGATCGAGCAATAAATCAGATCCGGATTGGCCGCTTTCAGCGTGTCATAGTCCAACCCATAAGCCGCCAGACCACCGACCTTGAAGTTCTCGATCAGGATGTCCGACTTGGCCGCCAATTCGCGCACCAGCTTTTGCCCTTCCGGGCGCGTGAAATCGATGGTCACCGATTGCTTGTTGCGATTGGCCGACAAGTAATAGGCAGCCTCGCTGGTGTTCTCGCCATTGGCGTCTTTCAGAAAGGGAGGCCCCCAGGCGCGCGTGTCATCGCCATTGCCCGGACGCTCAACCTTGATTACTTCGGCGCCAAGGTCGGCAAGGATCTGCCCAGCCCAAGGCCCGGCCAGCACCCGCGATAAATCCAGTACCCGTAGATGCGAAAGCGCGCCCATGGCTGTTCCCCTATTAATAGAACGCCTGGAGGCCGGTTTGCGCGCGACCAAGGATCAGCGCGTGGACGTCATGCGTACCTTCATAGGTATTTACCACTTCCAGATTGACCAGGTGACGGGCAACGCCGAACTCATCGGAGATACCGTTACCGCCCAACATGTCACGCGCCATGCGAGCGATGTCCAGAGACTTGCCGCAGGAGTTGCGCTTCATCATCGAAGTGATCTCGACCGCAGCCGTGCCTTCATCTTTCATACGACCCAGACGCAGGCAACCTTGCAGCGCCAGGGTGATTTCAGTCTGCATGTCCGCCAGTTTCTTCTGGATCAGTTGAGTGGCGGCCAACGGGCGCCCGAACTGCTTACGATCCAGGGTGTATTGGCGAGCGGTGTGCCAGCAGAACTCGGCAGCGCCCAGCGCCCCCCAGGAAATGCCATAACGCGCCGAGTTCAAGCAGGTAAAAGGGCCTTTCAAACCACGGACATCAGGGAAGATGTTCTCTTCAGGGACAAACACATTGTCCATGACGATCTCACCGGTGATCGACGCACGCAGGCCGACCTTGCCGTGAATCGCCGGAGCGCTCAGGCCTTTCCAGCCCTTCTCCAGTACGAAGCCCCGGATGTCGCCCGCATCGTCCTTGCCCCAGACCACGAACACATCAGCGATCGGGCTGTTGGTGATCCACATCTTGCTGCCCGTCAGGCTGTAGCCGCCTTCCACTTTGCGTGCACGAGTAATCATCGCGCCCGGGTCGGAACCGTGGTCAGGCTCGGTCAGACCGAAACATCCAATCCATTCGCCTGTGGCCAATTTCGGCAAATACTTTTGCTTCTGGGCTTCGGTACCGAATTCATTGATCGGCACCATCACCAGCGAGGACTGCACACTCATCATCGAACGATAGCCCGAGTCGACGCGCTCTACTTCACGGGCGATCAAGCCATAGCTGACGTAGTTCAGGCCGCTGCCACCGTACTGCTCAGGGATGGTCGCCCCCAACAGGCCGACTTCACCCATTTCACGGAAGATCGCCGGGTCAGTCTTTTCATGACGGAAAGCTTCAAGCACACGCGGCGCGAGCTTCTGCTGAGCGAATTGCTCGGCGGTGTCACGGATCATGCGCTCCTCTTCGGTGAGCTGTTGATCCAGCAGCAGTGGATCGATCCAGTTGAAGCTAGCTTTACCGCCCATGAGTGTGTCCTCTCGAATCGGGTCAAATAACGTGGACTGATCCTAGGCCGGGTTCGGCGTCACCGCAAACGAGGATTTTGCATACTGTTGTGCTAATTTCTCACTCCGAAACGTCGCACAACAGCTTTTATGCGATGTATTAGTGAGGTTGACGTACATGCGCAGGAAAATACCCAGCACCACCGCCCTGATCAGCTTTGAAGCGGCCGCACGCCATGAGAGCTTTACCAAGGCAGCCCAAGAGCTTTCGCTGACCCAAGGGGCGATTTGTCGACAGATCGCCAGCCTTGAGGAGTTCCTCAGCGTCGAACTCTTCCGACGCTCGCGACGCGGCGTGAAGCTGACGGAAGCCGGACTTTCCTACAGCCGTCGGGTTGCCACTCAACTCGACGCGGTTGAACGGGACACCTTGTCAGTGATGGGCCAGCAGGGCGCCAACGTCATCGAACTGGCGGTGGTTCCGACGTTCGGCACTCAATGGCTGTTGCCGCGACTGAAGGACTTCCAGCAAAAACACCCGGAGGTGACGGTTAACCTCACCAACCGGACACGCCCCTTCCTGTTTGCCGACACCGACTTCGATGCTGCCATCTACTTTGGCGACGCCGACTGGTCGGGTACCGAATCCCACAGGCTGATGGGTGAACATCCCATGCCGGTGTGCGGCCCCAACCTACTGGGTAAAAAGACAACCCTGACGCCGGGTGAAATCGCCGAATTGCCCCTCCTGCAGCAAACCACTCGCCCTTACGCCTGGCGCCAGTGGTTCAACTCCCAGAACCTTAATATCCCGCGAGACATGACAGGACCGCGCTACGAGCTATTCTCCATGCTTGCCCAGGCGGCCATGCACGATATGGGAATCGCACTGATTCCGCCGTTTCTGATTCAGCGCGAACTGGCGGAGAAACGCTTGGTGATTGCCAATCCCCAGGCACTGCCCAGCATCAAGGCGTATTACCTGATGATTCCTGAGCGAAAGGTTGAATCGGCTTCTTTGAGGGCATTTCGCGATTGGCTGGTTAATCAGGCGCAAAGCTACAGCCTAGAAGGATAAAGGCTTACGAGCATTAGCTGACCCCGTAGTCAATAAAATAAAAGCCCTACAGATATAAGTATTTGTCGCATATCCGCAGACTGTACCGGGAAACTGCACAAACGTCCCACAAGTGCCTGAAATCGTGGCCTTGAGCCTCTATTTGGCAGCAATGACACCTCATTCACCGTACCAATGTGTAAATTCTTGAATTTCGGCCAAAATCCTTACAAGGCACGGCCTGCAAGGGATTGAACAAGACAGTGCGACATTCGGTCACGGGGTGACTTGTAGTTAATTTTCCGTCACCCGTCATAATCCCTTGAAGGGCACAAAGTTCGCCTGCAAAATGCCGCGCCCCGCCCTGATTCGGCGGGATCGTGCTGATCGGCCGCCCCAGCCGCACCATCCGAAGTGCCTGGGTTTACTCAATAAGATCACGCAGGAGATTTGACGTGCACATTGGTGTTCCTCTCGAAACCCAGACGGGTGAAACACGGGTTGCTGCAACCCCGGAAACCATCAAGAAGCTGATCGGCCAGGGTCATAAGGTCACTGTGCAAAGCGGCGCCGGCATTAACGCCAGCGTTGTCGACAGTGCTTATGAAGCGGCAGGCGCAACCATTGGCAGTGCCAACGAAGCGTTTGGTGCCGAGCTGATTCTCAAGGTGGTCGCCCCCAGCGACAGCGAACTGACGCTGATAAAGAGCGGTACCGTCGTGGTGGGCATGCTCAACCCGTTCAGCAATGAAACCATTGCCAAGCTGGCTGAGTGCGGTATTACCGCGTTCGCACTGGAAGCCGCGCCGCGCACCTCCCGCGCCCAGAGCCTGGATGTGCTGTCCTCCCAAGCCAACATCGCTGGCTATAAAGCCGTGTTGCTGGCCGCTCACCACTACCCGCGCTTCATGCCGATGCTGATGACCGCTGCGGGAACCGTGAAAGCGGCACGCGTGCTGATTCTCGGCGCTGGCGTAGCCGGTTTGCAGGCGATCGCGACAGCGAAACGTCTAGGTGCCGTGATCGAAGCGTCTGACGTGCGTCCTGCGGTAAAAGAGCAGATCGAATCCCTCGGCGCCAAATTCGTCGACGTGCCTTACGAGACCGATGAAGAGCGCGAATGCGCCGTCGGTGTCGGTGGTTACGCGCGGCCAATGCCCGCCAGTTGGATGCAACGTCAGGCCCTGGCCGTGCACGAACGCGCCAAGCAGGCCGACATCGTCATCACCACTGCACTGATCCCAGGCCGCAAGGCACCGACGCTGTTGAGCGCGGAAACCGTGGCGCAGATGAAGCCGGGCTCGGTGGTCATCGACCTCGCCGCAGCGCAGGGCGGTAACTGCCCGCTGACCGTGGCCGATCAAGTGGTCGTCGAAAATGGCGTGACCATTTGCGGCCCGACCAATCTGGCCGGCGCGGTCGCGGCAGACGCTTCGGCCCTGTACGCGCGCAACCTGCTGGACTTCCTGAAGCTGGTCTTCAACAAAGAAGGCCAGTTCGAAGTAAACCTAGAAGACGACATCGTCGCCGCGTGCCTGATGTGCCGCGACGGCCAAGTCATCCGCAAAAACGCCTAAGCAGGGATTCAGACGATGGAAGAGCTTATCTCCCCCGGTATCTACAACCTGATCATCTTCGTGCTGGCGATTTATGTCGGTTATCACGTGGTCTGGAACGTTACACCTGCACTGCACACGCCCTTGATGGCGGTGACCAACGCGATCTCGGCGATCGTGATCGTCGGCGCCATGCTGGCAGCGGCGTTGACTGTCACGCCATTGGGTAAAACCATGGGCACCCTCGCAGTCGCCCTGGCGGCCGTGAACGTGTTCGGTGGCTTCCTGGTGACTCGCAGGATGCTTGAGATGTTCAAGAAAAAAGCCCCGAAAGCAGTAAAAGAAGAGGCGTCCAAGTAATGAGCATGAATCTCGTCACGACGCTCTACTTGATCGCGTCGATCTGCTTCATCCAGGCCCTCAAAGGCCTGTCGCACCCGACCACCTCGCGGCGCGGCAATGTGTACGGCATGCTGGGCATGGCGCTGGCGATCATCACCACCGTGGGCCTCATCTATAAGCTGGGCGCGCTCTCTTTTGGGGAAGGCGGGGCCACCGCTGGCATCGGCTACGTCATCGTCGGCCTCTTGGTCGGCGGCACTGCTGGCTCGATCATGGCCAAGCGCGTTGAAATGACCAAGATGCCGGAACTGGTCGCTTTCATGCACAGCATGATCGGTATGGCCGCAGTGTTCATCGCCATTGCTGCGGTCGTTGAGCCGCAATCGCTGGGCATCGTCAAGCAACTGGGTGATGCGATTCCTGCCGGCAACCGTCTGGAACTGTTCCTCGGTGCGGCCATCGGTGCCATCACCTTCTCCGGCTCGGTGATCGCGTTCGGCAAGCTCTCGGGCAAGTACAAGTTCCGCCTGTTCCAGGGCGCACCGGTACAGTTCAGCGGTCAGCACAAACTGAACCTGCTGCTGGGCCTGGCCACACTGGCGCTGGGCGTGACCTTCATGCTGACCGGCAACCTCAGCGCCTTCGCGCTGATGCTGGCCCTGGCCTTCGTGCTGGGTGTGCTGATCATCATCCCGATCGGCGGCGCGGACATGCCGGTCGTGGTGTCGATGCTCAACAGCTACTCCGGCTGGGCAGCGGCGGGTATCGGCTTCTCGCTGAACAACTCGATGCTGATCATTGCCGGCTCCCTGGTAGGTTCGTCCGGTGCGATCCTCTCGTACATCATGTGCAAGGCGATGAACCGCTCGTTCTTCAACGTACTGCTCGGCGGGTTCGGCAACACCGCGGACGCGGCTGGCCCGGCGGGTTCGAAAGAAGCCCGCCCGGTGAAATCCGGTTCGGCTGACGACGCCACCTTCCTGCTGACCAACGCCGATACCGTGATCATCGTTCCGGGCTACGGCCTGGCGGTAGCACGGGCGCAGCACGCGCTGAAAGAGCTGACCGAGAAGCTGACCCACCGTGGCGTGACCGTGAAGTACGCGATCCACCCGGTTGCCGGTCGTATGCCTGGCCACATGAACGTATTGCTGGCCGAGGCCGAAGTACCTTACGACCAGGTGTTCGAGATGGAAGACATCAACTCCGAGTTCGGCCAGGCCGACGTGGTGCTGGTGCTCGGGGCCAACGACGTGGTCAACCCCGCCGCAAAGAACGATCCGAAATCGCCGATCGCCGGCATGCCGATTCTCGAGGCGTTCAAGGCCAAGACCATCATCGTCAACAAGCGTTCGATGGCCAGCGGCTATGCCGGTCTGGATAACGAACTGTTTTACCTGGACAAAACCATGATGGTCTTCGGCGACGCCAAGAAAGTCATCGAAGACATGGTCAAGGCCGTCGAGTAAAACCTGCTCCAGCGCAATACCCAAAACCTCAGCCTTTAGTAGGCTGGGGTTTTTTATTGCCCGCCAAAACCCGACAAAAGGCTCTAAATCAGGGGTCTGCATTCGACCATGGTAGCGGGAGGAATTTTTTTGAAATCACTAGACTGCACACCTTGCTTCCGTTGCCCGAGATAACAATCCATGTACCGTGATCGTATTCGCTTGCCTTCGTTGTTCGATAAGGTGATGAGCGCCGCTGACGCTGCTGCTCTGATTGAGGACGGCATGACCGTCGGCATGAGTGGTTTCACTCGCGCCGGCGAAGCCAAAGCCGTGCCTCACGCATTGGCCGAACGCGCCAAAATCACCCCGCTGAAAATCACCCTGATGACTGGCGCCAGCCTGGGCAACGACCTCGATAAACAGCTCACCGAAGCCGGCGTATTGTCACGACGCATGCCGTTCCAGGTGGACAGCACCTTGCGCAAGGCCATCAATGCCGGCGAAGTGATGTTCATCGATCAGCACCTTTCGGAAACCGTGGAGCTCCTGCGCAACCAACAGCTCAAACTGCCGGACATCGCAGTGATTGAAGCCGTGGCGATCACCGAGCAAGGCCACATCGTGCCGACGACATCGGTTGGCAACTCGGCCAGCTTCGCGATTTTCGCAAAACAGGTGATCGTCGAGATCAACCTGGCGCACAACCCGAATCTCGAAGGCTTGCACGACATCTATATCCCGACTTATCGCCCGACCCGCACGCCAATTCCGCTGGTGAAAGTCGATGATCGTATTGGCAGCACTGCCATCCCGATTCCGCCGGAAAAGATCGTCGCCATCGTGATCACCAATCAGTCCGACTCGCCGTCCACGGTGTTGCCGCCGGACGTTGACACCCAGGCCATCGCCGACCACTTGATCGACTTCTTCAAGCAGGAAGTGGCTGCCGGACGCATGACCAACAAACTCGGTCCATTGCAGGCCGGTATCGGCACCATCGCCAACTCCGTGATGTGCGGCCTGATCGACTCGCCGTTCGAAGACCTGACGATGTACTCCGAAGTGCTTCAGGACTCGACCTTCGACCTGATCGACGCCGGCAAGCTGAGCTTTGCGTCGGGCAGTTCGATCACCTTGTCGAGCCGTCGCAACGCCGACGTTTTCGGCAACCTGGAGCGTTACAAGGACAAATTGGTCCTGCGCCCGCAGGAAATTTCCAATCACCCGGAAGTGGTGCGCCGGCTCGGCATCATTGGCATCAACACCGCGCTGGAGTTCGACCTGTACGGCAACGTCAACTCCACCCACGTCTGCGGCACGCGGATGATGAACGGCATTGGCGGGTCGGGCGACTTCGCGCGCAATGCGCACTTGGCGATTTTCGTCACCAAGTCGATCGCCAAGGGCGGCGCGATCTCCAGCGTTGTTCCGATGGTTAGCCACGTTGACCACACCGAACATGACGTCGACATTCTGGTGACCGAGATTGGCTTGGCCGATCTGCGTGGCCTGGCGCCGCGGGAGCGGGCTCGCGTCATCATCGACAACTGCGTGCACCCGGACTATCGCCAGGCCCTGGATGACTACTTCACAGCCGCTTGCGCAATCGGCGGACACACGCCGCATATCCTGCGTGATGCACTGAGCTGGCACATCAACCTGGAAGAAACCGGGCGAATGCTGGCGGTGTAATTGGTACAGATAGCAGCTGACGCATACACAGTTTCGTCAGCTTGCTGTTGCCAAGTAGAAATGCGTTTAAAACTGTACTGCTGTACTGGTCTTTTCCTACCGTAACTCCCTACGCCTTCCAGTCAAATCACTAAAAATGCATCTTATTGGTGCAGATAGGTACAGTTGCCTCAATTTCGACCAGTACACTGCCTATTAACAGTTAACTGGCCCCTCACAATACAGGTGAACTGTATCTACAGAGACTAGCCAAACGAGAGGATCATTGGCATCAGTTAAACCACTACCTAATCCCGCCACAAGCGGAAGGATGTCAACCATGGAACGTACACTCAGTTCCGAACTGTTCTTCGAAGACACTGCTGCAAAAACCCAGGCTTCCATGCCTCTGCGCGTTATCGCCAACCTGATGTTGTGGCAGCGCCGCATCTCCAGCCGCCATCAACTGGCTCGCCTGGATTCGCGTCTGCTGGCTGACGCCGGGATTAGCGAAGCACAACGCTACGAAGAGCTGAGCAAGCCGTTCTGGCGCTAAGTTAGCGTCGCTGGCTCTGACCTGTAGGGTCCACCGCCAGCACTCCAAATTGAAAAAACAAAGCCCGTCGTGGGAAACCACGACGGGCTTTGTCGTTTTGGACAATCGATACCGGGCATACAGTACGGCTACTGGCGAACAGGTACAGTTTTGTTTAATTATAAACTGAACCAGTACAATATCGACCCAGCGTGTCTGTTACGGAAGGCAGGACGGGATCACCATGAGATCCAACCCGCCAGCAAAAGGACCGCGCCATGAATCGCTTACTGGATGTTTCCGTTTCCACGCCTCAATCGAAACCCTGTTTGCGCTGTTTGCGCTGGTTTCGCGGATTGCCGAGGGCACTCGCCAATGGCCTGGAAAGGGCTAGAACACGGCGTTTACTGGGCCAACTCGATGACCGGCAGCTCTCAGACCTGGGCATCAGACGCGCGGATCGCCTCAGTGAATTGGATAAACCGTTCTGGCGCTAATGACCTGCGCGAACAGACGAGACTGTGCGAATCGATGCGCGCAGGCCTAATATCAAGGCAGAAGGTGGCGAACGCTGCGCGACAGGCGTCTGATCCAACAGATACCGCGTCACCTCTCAATCGGTTTTCCAAAGGAGTTACACCATGTCCCGTCTTCGTCTGCTCAGCGCTGCAGCCCTGCTTGCCGTGGCTGCCAATTCCCACGCCACCAGCTTTATCGTGACCACCGATGCTGTCGTGGGTGCACTCAAGGCCACGTCCGATGCGACCTCCGACGTCACGTCTTCCTTTCGCGATGACAAGATCGTGCGCGCCGCCCGTGACGACGCTGCCAGCTTCGTCGCCAGCGAAGGCGCCATTCGTGGCGTAAAACTGGAAAGCGCACTCGACCACATTCGCCACCAGGCGCCCCAACTGACGGCAACGGATGCGCAGCTGGCCCAGGCCATCCTGACTATTTAAGCAACCTCTCTGACGTGGGACACGCCCGCCGTGTCCCAATGTTTCAACGCTGGCTCTAGACCGGGCGTTGCGCTAGCCTTGGGGCTCGCCTTCAGCTATCGAGTCCCATGCGTTTTCTTTCACATCTGTTGACCATTCCGGTTTTCGTGGCGGCCTTTTGGATGGGCTCGACCCATGCCTTTGACCTGTCTACTCAAGGCGTTGTCGCCACCGGCTACGCCACAAGCATGGTGACCTCCGCCCCCTTCGACCGTAAGCTGCTACTCGCGGCACACGATGACGCTGCTGCGTTCATCGCCAGTGACGGTCAACTGCGAGGAGCGCAATTGGAGTCTGCCCTGGTCTATCTGCGTCGGACCCAGCCAAAACTTCATGCCAGCGACCTTGAACTGGCGCAGGCAATTCTCGTCCAATAGTTATCCTTGTTCTTGCGGAGTCGTTCCATGCGTAGCCCTCTGATTGCTGCTGCCCTTAGCCTGCTGTTATTGACCGGTGTGGCCCAGGCGCACACCCTGGTCGCCACCAGTAACATCATTATCAATGCCACCCAACGCACGCTTGATTTCACGTCCGATACCACGACGTCCATCCGTGACTCGAAGATCGTCCGTGAAGCCCACGACGATGCGGCCAGTTTCGTTGCCAGTGATGGCGAAATTCGTGGCGCGCACCTGGAAGCCGCTTTCGACACATTGCGCACCCGCGTGCCGGAAGCGCGCGACGCCAGTGATCAGGTACTCGCTGAAGCCATCCTCGCACTGTGAGGCCACTCAGCGCCTGGCTGCTGGCCGGGGTCGTATTGCTGCTCGGCAATACGGCTCAGGCCGGCCTGCAATTCAAGCTCAAGACCGAGGGGCTGAGCCCCGCGCAACAGCAGGCCAGCCAGGCATTGCTTGATGAAGCCATGCAGGCATTGCCGCCGCGGTTCGTCGAGCAACTCGACCGGCGCATCGACGTTGGCTGGACCGATGACATGCCGAGCAATGCCTATGGCCAGGCGTCGCTGGTGTCCGAGCTCGACCTGAACCGCAACCTGCTTGCCAGCCTCACCGATGGCAGTGCCGCTACCAAAAAGACTTATCGCCCCCATGGCACCGTGCGCCGCGAAATGCTTGCCACGGTGCTGCACGAAATCACCCACATCTATGACCGCTCGCGCCTATGGCCAGACGCGGAGCGCACGCTGATCCAGCGCTGCACCCGGCGCAACAACAGCTCCGGCCTGATCGGCATTCCAGATGAATGCCGCGGCCAGGCCGACCGACGCTTTACCCTCAGTGATGATCCGCGTCTGCTCGACCTTGCTGGCTGGCCGCAGTACGTTGGCCGCCGTGGCGAACGCGAACAGCACAACCGGCAGATCGCCCGCAGCCCGGACATCTACGAGACGAGCAGTCCCAAGGAATTCGTCGCGGTCAACATGGAGTATTTCCTCCTCGACCCGAGCTACGCCTGCCGTCGTCCCGCGCTGTACCGCTACTACAAAGAACATTTCGGCTGGGCACCTGCCGCCAAAGACACCTGCGGCAAAACCTTCTCCTTCCTCAATGCCGGTAATGACTTCGCTAAACAACCGCTGGGCCAAGTCGATCCGGAACGCGTCTATGCCGTCGACTATCTGTTGGCTGAAGCCAACCAGAACTGGGTCAGCCGCTGGGGCCACAGCATGTTGCGGCTGGTGATTTGTGCACCCGGCCGACCTCGCGGACCAGATTGTCGGCTGGATCTGGATCAGCATCTGGTGTTGTCCTACCGCGCTTTCGTCGGTGATGTGCAGCTGTCGAGCTGGGACGGGTTGGTGGGTAAGTACCCCTCACGCCTGTTCGTCCTGCCGCTGGCCCAGGTCATCGACGAATACACCAAGACCGAACTGCGCAGCCTGTCCTCCGTGCCGCTGAACCTGTCGCGCAGCGAAATCGAAGACGTGGTCGAACACGCCGCCGAGATGCACTGGAGTTACGACGGCAACTACTTTTTCCTCTCGAACAACTGCGCGGTAGAAGGCCTGAAGTTACTGCGCAGCGGCACCAACAATGCAAAATTGGTCGGGCTCGACAGCATCATGCCCAACGGCTTGCTGGAAGTGCTCAAGGGCCGCGGGCTGGCGGAGACCAGCGTGCTGGACGATCCCCGAGAAGCGTTGCGCCTGGGCTATCGTTTCGACTCCTTCCGCGATCGCTATCAAGCGATGTTCGAAGTGCTGAAGAAACACTTGCCGATCAAACAGGAAAAGGTCGAGGACTGGCTGGCATTGAAGGCTGAAGAGCGCCGCACATGGATTGACCGGGCTGACTTGCGGACCAGCGCGGCATTGCTGCTGCTGGAGCAAGCGGCCTTCCGCCAACAATTGGTGTTGGCCCAGGACGAAGTGAAACAGCGCTACCTGGGCGCTCGGGAATTGAAGAACGGTGGCATGGACAAGGCCAACGCGACGTTGCAGCAGATTCTCGCCAACAGCGGCTTTCTCAGCCGTCCGGCCGAGCTGCTCGGCACCGGCGGATATGGGTTGCCGCAACCCAATGAATGGCAGCGCCTGGAATCGGAAAGCAGCCTGCGACAGAAGCAGCTTCAGGCACTGACCGGCGATCTAGACAAGGAAGTGAGAGCCCTGCTCGAGCCAAGCCGTGCGGCCGAGATGGCCGCCAACGAGGCCAACCTGAAGCAGGTTGGCGAGCATTTGAGAAAATTACATAAAGCATCGGGCGGGCTGGAATTGCCTTAATGCCATAAAATCAAAAGATCGCAGCCTTCGGCAGCGCCTACATAGAATCGCAATCTTATGTAGGCGCTGCCGAAGGCTGCGATCTTTTTTCGGCATTACGCCGAAGCCATCCTTACAAAACACCCTCCAGAATTTCATAAACGATCCCGGTGCCTACGGCGATCAGCACAATGTCGCCGCCCGCACGGCGCCATTCGTAACCCGGGTAATACGGCAGCCGCCCCAAGGCACGATTGTCCAGACGCTCGCCGTAATAGCCATGAGGCAACGGCCGGCCACGTTCCAGATGAATGCCTGGCGGTGGCGGCGCACCGCGTACGAAATAGCCATGGTTATCGCGGATCGTCTGGCGCACCGGGCCGAAGTCCCGTGGCGGCGGGCCGCCGCGATGATTGTCCTGCGGACCACGGCGGTCGTCGCCATGGTTATCGTAATGGCCCTGCTGCGGGCCGCCGCGGTCGTGATCGTCGCGCTGATCGGCGCTGGCGTGCAGCAACGGGGTCGCGCTGAGCATCAGCACACCCAGGCTGGCAATCAGACGTTTCGGCATTTTCATCAGGTCATTCCTCACTGCACATACAGCAAAAAGGGCTTCAGAACGTAGTCCTGAAGCCCTCGGTCTTGCTGTTTAGTCTATGTCGCGAGGCTCTAATTCCTCTGTATCAGGAACTTTACCTTCAGCTGACGCGGGCCTTACGCACGCCGTCGGCCAGGGCAGCGCAAAGACTCAATACGCCATCGACGGCCTGATCCGGCGTCGAGGCATTGGCAATGTGATCGATCAACGCCGAACCCACCACGACACCATCGGCCAGGCGCGCAATGGACGCGGCTTGTTCCGGTGTACGAATACCAAAACCGATGCTGATCGGCAGGTCGGTATGGCGACGCAGCCGGGCAACCGCTTCTTCAACGTGTTCCAGCGTTGCCGCGCCCGCACCGGTCACACCGGCAACAGACACGTAGTAGACGAAACCGGAGCTGCCATTCAGAACGGTCGGCAGGCGCACATCGTCGGTCGTCGGCGTGGTCAGACGGATGAAGTCCAGGCCCGCTGCCTGCGCCGGATCGCACAGTTCACCGTTATGCTCGGGCGGCAGATCGACCACGATCAGGCCATCCACGCCGGCTTCTTTCGCATCAGCGATGAAGCGCGGCACGCCGTACCTGTGAATCGGGTTGAAGTAACCCATCAGCACCAGCGGCGTCTCGGTGTTGCCTTCACGGAACTCGCGAACCATTTGCAGGGTTTTCGCCAGGTTCTGCTTGGCACCCAGGGCGCGGATATTGGCCAGCTGGATCGCCGGGCCGTCGGCCATTGGATCGGTGAAGGGCATGCCCAACTCGATCACGTCGGCGCCAGCACCGGGCAAGCCTTTGAGGATCGCCAGGGAAGTGTCGTAGCTCGGGTCGCCGGCGGTCACAAAGGTCACCAGGGCAGCACGGTTCTGTTCCTTGAGTTCGGCAAAACGCGTTTGCAGGCGGCTCATCAGTGTTTCTCCTGCTTGGATTGTTCCATATGGTGCATCACGGTTTGCATGTCTTTGTCGCCACGACCGGACAGGTTGACCACCATCAGGTGCTCTTTCGGCAGGGTCGGTGCGCGTTTGAACACTTCGGCCAGGGCATGGGCGCTTTCCAGTGCAGGAATAATCCCTTCCAGGCGGCAGCATTTGTGGAACGCGTCGAGGGCTTCGTCGTCGGTCACCGAGGTGTACTGAACGCGACCGATGTCATGCAACCAGGCGTGTTCCGGGCCAATGCCCGGATAGTCGAGGCCGGCGGAGATCGAGTGCGCGTCGATGATCTGGCCATCGTCGTCTTGCAGCAGGAAAGTGCGGTTGCCGTGCAGTACACCTGGAACGCCACCGTTCAGGCTGGCCGCGTGCTTGCCGGTTTCGATGCCGTAGCCGGCCGCTTCAACGCCAATGATCTCGACGCTTTTGTCGTCCAGGAACGGGTGGAACAGGCCCATGGCGTTGGAGCCGCCGCCGATGCACGCCACCAGGCTGTCCGGCAGACGACCTTCCTGGGCTTGCAGCTGGGTACGGGTTTCCTTGCCGATAACGGACTGGAAGTCGCGAACCATGGCGGGATAAGGGTGCGGACCGGCCACGGTGCCGATCAGGTAGAAGGTGCTATCGACGTTGGTCACCCAGTCACGCAGGGCTTCGTTCATCGCGTCTTTCAGGGTGCCGGTGCCGGCTACTACCGGGATCACTTCGGCGCCCAGCAGTTTCATGCGGAACACGTTGGCTTGCTGACGTTCGATGTCAGTGGTGCCCATGTAGATCACGCAATCGAGCCCGAAACGTGCAGCCACGGTAGCGGTCGCCACGCCGTGCATGCCAGCGCCAGTCTCGGCGATGATGCGTTTCTTGCCCATGCGCCGCGCCAGCAGAATCTGGCCGATGCAGTTGTTGATCTTGTGCGCGCCGGTGTGGTTCAGCTCTTCGCGCTTGAGGTAAATCTTCGCGCCGCCGCAGAACTCTGTCAGACGTTCAGCAAAGTAGAGTGGGCTTGGACGACCGACATAGTCGCGCTGAAAGTAGGCCAATTCTTCCTTGAATGCCGGATCTTCCTTGGCCGCTTCGTATTCGCGGGCCAGGTCGAGGATCAACGGCATCAGGGTTTCGGCGACGTAGCGGCCACCGAACGCGCCAAACAGGCCGTTGGCGTCGGGGCCGTTGCGCAGATTAGTCTGGGTCATGGGTCGCTCCAGTTGAATGCGTAGGATGACAATGGGGTTCACTCTACCCCTGACGCCTTAAGCTGAAAACCGATAAGATCGCCGCAACCTGTCAGGAAAACTCACATATCACATGAGCCATGACCTCCCACCGCTGAATGCCCTTCGCGCCTTTGAAGCCACTGCCCGCCTGAACAGCGTCAGTCAGGCTGCCGAACAGCTGCACGTCACCCACGGTGCGGTGAGCCGGCAACTGAAGGTCCTCGAAGAACACCTTGGCGTCAGCTTGTTCATCAAGGATGGACGCGGCCTTAAACTCACAGATGCCGGTATGCGTTTACGCGATGCCAGCAGTGAAGCCTTCGAGCGTTTGCGCACGGTCTGCGCCGAACTGACCCAAAGCACCGCCGATGCGCCGTTCGTGCTCGGTTGCTCGGGGAGTCTGCTGGCGCGCTGGTTTATTCCGCGCCTGGGGCGGTTGAATGCTGACTTGCCGGACCTGCGCCTGCATCTGTCGGCCGGGGAAGGCGACCTTGATCCGCGTCGACCGGGGCTGGACGCTTTGCTGGTGTTTGCCGAGCCACCGTGGCCAGCGGATATGCAGGTCTACGAATTGGCCAGCGAGCGCATCGGCCCGGTCATGAGCCCACGCTTCGCCGGTTACGAAAGGCTGCTGGATGCGCCGGCAGGTGCACTGTTGGGTGAGCCATTGCTGCACACCACATCGCGCCCGCAGGCCTGGCCGAGTTGGGCGCAGCAAAGCGGCCTCGACGCCAAAGCGTTGAAGTACGGACAGGGTTTCGAGCATTTGTATTATTTGCTGGAAGCGGCAGTGGCAGGCCTGGGTGTGGCGATTGCGCCGGAGCCGCTAGTGGCCGAGGACTTGAAGGCCGGTCGCCTGGTTGCACCATGGGGTTTCAGCGAAACCCCGGCGCAACTGGCGTTGTGGCTACCCAAACGCGCCGCGGACGGGCGCGCTCGGCAACTGGCGCAGTGGCTCAAGAACGAACTGCGCCAAACAGATTAGTCGCCGCGTTTGAACAGCAGATAAGCCGCGAGCAGCCCCAGCGCACCGACCGCGACACCCGCTGTAGTCCAAGGGTGCTCCTGGGCGTAGTCCCGAGTGGCGATCCCGGTTTCACGGGTTTTGACTTTGACTTCTTCGTACGCGTCGCTGAGCAAGTGACGCGAATGTTTCAGGGCACTCTCAGCGTTGGCTTTCAAGGCCTTGAGGGTTTTACGCGACTCGTCCGAGGCGTCGTCCTTCAGGTTTTCCAACGATTTCAACAGACTCTCGATCTCGGCTTCCATGCTTTGCAATGAGGCTTTACGTAAAGAGGTGTTAGCCATGGTGGCTCTCCTGCATTGTTGATGAGTGGCGTGTGTTGGTTGGGACTTCAGGGGGGCGAGAAAGTGCAGTAAATCTGAACTTCAGGGTTGAATTGGCCGACAGAAGTAATACGAAAAATCACTGCTAGGCTGTATTTCACACCCTGAGGAGAACGCCATGACTGACCATCACACCTACAAAAAAGTCGAGCTGGTCGGCTCGTCTACCAGCAGCATTGAAGACGCCATCAACAACGCGCTGGCCGAAGCCAGCAAAAGCCTCAAGTACATGGAATGGTTCGAAGTGACCGAAACCCGCGGGCACATCAAGGACGGCAAGGCCGCTCACTTCCAGGTGACGCTCAAAGTCGGGTTCCGGATTGCCAGCAGCTGAGTTTGAGCTAGTCTTCTGAACTTGCGCGCTGGCCGAGTGCCATAGGGAATGGCAAAGCGCTACATGAGTGCATCTGGTTGAACGCTGGATGCCCCTATTGATCCGACCAGGGAATGCGACCGATGAAGAAGTTTATTTTGGCGGTAGGTTTGTTGAGCCTTGCGGGAACAGCCTTTGCTGACGGTAAGCCGTGCGAAGAGCTCAAAGCCGAAATCGCCGCGAAACTTGATGCCAAGGGCATTGCTGGTTATTCACTGGAAATCGTTGATAAAGGCACTGCTGCTGACGGAAAAGTCGTCGGCACCTGTGAGAAAGGCTCCAAGGAAATCGTCTACAAACGGTAGGCTGATTCCATCGTTAATGAAAAAGCCGACGCGATGGCGTCGGCTTTTTTGTGTGCGCCATTTGAGCGTCAGCCCTTCATGACCTGCGCCAGCAGTTCATAGGAGTGCACGCGATCGGCATGTTCGTACAGGTCGCACGTGAAAATCAGCTCATCTGCCTGGGTCTGCTCAATCAGCACTTCCAGCTTCGCGCGGATTTTCTGCGGGCTGCCGACCATAGCCAGGCCGAGGAAATCGCCGACTGCTTCTTTCTCATGCGGCAACCACAGGCCGTCCATGGTTTTCACCGGCGGACGTTGCACCAGGCTCTGGCCACGCATCAGGGCAAGAATCCGTTGGTAGACCGAAGTCGCCAGGTATTCGGCCTGTTCATCGGTGTCGGCGGCTACCAGCGGCACGCCAAGCATCACGTAGGGCTTATCCAATACCGCTGAAGGCTTGAAGTGGTTGCGGTAGACACGAATGGCCTCATGCATGAAGCGCGGTGCGAAATGGGAAGCGAAGGCGTAGGGCAAACCGCGCTCGCCGGCCAGCTGTGCGCTGAACAGGCTCGAACCCAGCAACCAGACCGGGACATTGGTGCCGGTGCCCGGCATGGCGATGATCCGCTGGTCCGGGGTACGTGGCCCGAGGTAGCGCACCAGCTCCGCCACATCTTCAGGGAAATCGTCCGCGCTGCCGGAGCGCTCACGGCGCAAGGCCCGTGCGGTCATCTGATCGGAGCCGGGTGCGCGGCCGAGGCCCAGGTCGATCCGGCCTGGATAAAGGCTTTCAAGGGTGCCGAACTGCTCGGCAATCACCAGTGGCGCGTGGTTGGGCAGCATCACGCCACCCGAACCGACACGAATGGTCGAGGTGCCGCCGGCCAGGTAGCCCAACAGTACCGAGGTCGCCGAACTGGCGATCCCGTCCATGTTGTGGTGCTCGGCGACCCAGAACCGGTTGTAACCGAATTTCTCGACGTGCTGCGCCAGGTCCAGAGAATTGCGCAGCGACTGGGCCGCGCTGCCGTTTTCGCGCACGGGCACCAGATCGAGGGTCGAGAACTTGATATCGGACAGTCGTTTCATAAACCTGCTTCTCCAATTGAGGTCGCAGGTTTTTTTCTTACAAACGAAAACCTGCCGAACCCATAAGCGTGTTTCATGCAATGAGGGCATATACCCGAGTTTCAATAGCCAAGACAAAAATTCCTACGAAAACGGTAGGACCATCAGATCAGGTGAACTTTGCACCACCGTCTATCCTCAGAACCCTAGCAACCGAAAACCACGAAGGCGCGACGCTTCGCGCCGGATCTTGAGGAGGCAGACATGGCTATCACGAAGAAAGCATCGGCTCACTGGGAAGGTGATCTGAAAACCGGCATCGGCTCGATTTCCACGGAAACCGGTGTACTCAGAGAAGCGCCCTACGGCTTCAAGGCGCGTTTCGAAGGCGGCAAGGGCACCAATCCGGAAGAGCTGATCGGCGCGGCCCACGCGGGCTGTTTCTCCATGGCGTTTTCGATGATTCTCGGCGATGCCGATCTCAAGGCTGACAGCATTGATACCAATGCCGAAGTCACCCTGGACCAAGTGGACGGCGGTTTTGCAATCACAGCGGTGAAATTGATCCTCAAGGCGAAAATCCCCGGGGCGACCCAGGCGCAGTTCGAGGAACTGAGCAACAAGGCCAAAGAAGGCTGCCCGGTGTCCAAAGTGTTGAATGCGAAGATCAGCCTGGATGCGACGCTGGTCAGCTGAATTTGTGTTGATACGAAAAGATCGCAGCCTTCGGCAGCTCCTACAGGTGTATTGCAATCCCATGTAGGAGCTGCCGAAGGCTGCGATCTTTTTTGTAGGGAAACAAAACCCGGCTGGCGTAACGGTGGTCGAATAAATGACAGCAGCAAAAACGCATCTACGTGCGCGCTGCCTCAAGGGAGCTTCAACCATGAAACGTTTTGCCTTGGTGGTTATCTGTTGCGCGCTGGCCACATCCGCCCTCGCCGCACCGAAATCCTGTGAAGAACTCAAGGCCGAGATCGAAGCCAAGATCCAGGCCAATAACGTCTCGTCCTACACACTGGAAATCGTCACCAACGAAGAAGTGCACGATCAGAACATGGTCGTTGGCTCGTGCGAATACGGTACCAAAAAGATCATCTACCAGAAGAACGACCGCTGATTTGCCTCATATCAGGCAATAGGACTCCCGATCTTCAGCGACAATTTCACGCTTGGCGTTGTACAGGCGGGCGCCGGGAGTGAAGGCGATCGAGCGGCCTTCCAGCACATAACGCTGGCCGGCTTCGAAATGATCGTAGTGGATGGTCAGGTAGCACAACCGCTCCGTGGGAGCGCTCATCATGCCCATGCCTCCACCGCCGGGTACTTCAAAATCGAATCTGACAACCAGCTCATGGCTGCCGGGCGTGACCTGGAAAAAACGCCCGTCGCGCAATCGCTGTTTATCCAGGCGCTCCGCCATCAGCAACTTATCGTTGGGGAATGGCGTAGAGAACTCGACCCAGGCCATCTGCGGATTGACGGGCGGTAACGGGCTCTGGCAACCAGCAACAACACTTGCGGCGAGCAACAGCATCAACCTGCGCATGGTGAATGTCCCACGGGATTGGACATTCAGCATAACGCCGATCAGGTGCGTTGGCAGCCTGCCGGCATGCCTTGGCCAATGACTTTTCGCTGCTGATCATAGAGCTTGGCCCACGGCCGAAAGCCTATATTCCCCGCTTGGAGTTGGTACCGCTCACCGGCGTTGAAGCCGTTGAATTTCACATTCAACTGGCAGTCACGCCATAACGGCTCGGCGTCGGGGCCGATGTTGGTTGGCTGGACCGGGAACTGGTAACGAACCGTCAGCTCATGGCTACCCGGATGTACCTCGAAATAGCGCTTGTCGGCGGAGGCTTTGTCATCGACTTCCAACGCTTGCAGCGCGGCGTCTTCTTGCTGTGAATCCAGGTCGATCCACGCTTGAGCAGGATCAGGGTTGGGTAATCCGAATCCAGCACAGCCGGTCAGCATCAACAGGCCTCCCGTCAGCATCAACGTGCGCATAGCGGAGCTCCAGTCAGGCGGGATAGTCTTGCGAGCAGACTCTCCAGGGATGATTTTATTTTGATCAGGCCGCTTCGAAGCCTTGGGTTACTTGATCGCGTTTTGCGCGTTTTGTTTCCGGGTGTGTTGTTTTTATTGCTCAACGGCTGCGCCAGCGTCAGCTACTACAGCCAATTGGCCAGTGGTCAGCTGCAATTGCTGCGGGCACGGGAGCCAGTTTCCAGCGTGATTGCCGATCCCGGCCGCGATCCTCTATTGCGGGCGCACCTGACTCAATCTCAAAAAGCCCGGGCATTCGCCAGCCAACAACTGCATCTGCCGGATAATCAGAGCTACCGTCTGTACGCCGATATTGGCCGGCCGTTTGTAGTCTGGAACGTGTTCGCCACGCCGGAATTTTCCCTGACGCCGAAAAACCACTGCTTTCCTGTCGCCGGTTGCGTGGCCTACCGCGGTTACTACAGCCAGAGCGCTGCCCGTGGAGAGGCAGCGTTGCAGCACCTGCAAGGTATGGACGTGTCGATCGGCGGCGTCGAGGCCTATTCGACGCTCGGCTGGTTCAACGATCCGATCATCAGCTCGATGATGGGTTGGGGCGACGAACGGCTGGCGACATTGATCTTCCATGAACTGGCGCACCAGCGCTTTTATGTGAAGGACGACACTGAGTTCAACGAGTCTTTCGCCACCTTCGTCGAACAGGAAGGCACTCGGCAGTGGCGTGCGCATCGTGGGTTGGCCCCGGACACCGGCGCCCAATCGCAACGACGGGATCAATTCATTCAGCTGGTTCTGGATACCCGCACGCGACTTGAACAGCTGTATGCCCTGCCGCTGCCAGCCGAGCAGATGCGTCAACGCAAAGCGGCTGAGTTCGAACGGCTGCGAGATGCATACCAGCAGTTGCGCGACAGCCAATGGGCTGGGGATAAACGCTATGACGCCTGGATCAATGCGCCGCTGAACAACGCCCGGTTATTACCGTTTGGTTTGTATGACCAATGGGTGCCGGCGTTTGCCGCGTTGTTCAGGCAGGTGGGTGGGGATTGGGTGAAGTTTTATGCGGTAGTGGAAAAACTGGGTGCGTTGCCCGTTGGAGAGCGCAAGGCGGCGCTGAAAAGGTTGGCAGAATTAAAAAGTGCCGGTGGCTGAACGACCCTCATCGCCAGCAGGCTCGCTCCCACAATGGACCTGTGTTCACCAATCTAATGCGGGAGCGAGCCTGCTCGCGAAGGCGATTCAACTAGCGCTGCAGAAACGCCTGATGCAACTCATCCAGCGTTTCAAAGTGATAAGCCGGCGCCTCCGCAGTCAACTCTTCCCGACTGCCAAAACCATAACCGACAGCCGCCGCATCCAGCCCGTTACTGCGCGCGCCGATCAGATCGTGTTTACGGTCGCCGATCATCAGGGTATTGGCCGGGTCCAGGCCTTCTTCAGTCATCAGGTGGGCGATCAACTCGACTTTATTGGTACGGGTGCCATCCAGTTCGCTGCCGTAAATCACTTTGAAGTGTTTGGCAAAGTCGAAGTGCCGGGCGATTTCCCGGGCGAAGATCCACGGTTTGGAGGTTGCGATGTACAGCTGTCGCCCCTGCCCGCCGAGGGTTTCCAGCAGCGGCGTAACCCCGTCGAACACACGGTTTTCATACAGGCCGGTAACCTTGAAGCGTTCGCGATAGAAATTCACCGCTTCCCAGGCCTTGGGCTCGTCGAAATCGTAGAACTGCATGAACGCCTGCAACAACGGGGGACCAATGAAGTGCTCGAGTTTGGTCAGGTCAGGCTCGTCGATGCCCAGTTTGCTCAGGGCGAACTGGATCGAACGGGTAATGCCCTCGCGCGGATCGGTCAGGGTGCCATCGAGGTCGAACAAAACAGTTTGGTAATGCATGTTGAATCCTGAATAAAAGGTGCAGGGTCAAAGCTGGTCGTAGCCTTCGGCCAGATGCAAATTCTTGAGCTTCACGTAATTCGCCGCGCTGTAGGTGAAAAAGGCGTTTTCCTTGTCAGTCAGCGCGCGGATCTGTTTCACCGGACTGCCCACATAAAGGAAACCGCTTTCCAGGCGCTTGCCCGGCGGCACCAGGCTGCCGGCGCCGATGATCACGTCGTCCTCGACCACGGCACCGTCCATGACGATGCTGCCCATGCCGATCAGAACCCGGCTGCCCACGCTGCACCCGTGAAGCATGACTTTATGCGCGATGGTCACGTCATCGCCGATCAGCAACGGAAAGCCATCGGGGTTGAACGGGCCGGCATGGGTGATGTGCAACACACAACCGTCCTGAACACTGGTGCGCGCGCCGACCCGGATGCGGTGCATATCGCCACGGATCACCGTCAGCGGCCAGACAGAGCTGTCTTCGCCGATTTCGACATCACCGATCACCACCGCCGAACGGTCGACAAAAGCGCCTTTGCCAAGCAGCGGCGTATGGTTCTGATACTTGCGAAGGGACACGATAGGTTCTCTCTCTGTCGCTGATAGCTGCGGTGAGTGTCGATTGTAATTAAGATGGCTCATGTTTCTTCCAGCCAAGGTGCCAACCGTGAGCGTGAACAACCCTCTTCTGCAGTCCTACGACCTGCCGCCGTTCTCGGCGATCCGTGCCGAACACGTGCAGCCGGCCATTGAACAGATTCTGGCTGACAACCGCGCCGCCATTATCGAGATCCTCAAAACCCAGGGCAAACAACCGACCTGGGCCGGCCTGGTGCTGGCCATGGACGAACTCAACGATCGTCTGGGCGCGGCCTGGAGCCCGGTCAGCCACCTGAATGCCGTGTGCAACAGCCCCGAATTGCGCGAAGCCTACGAATCCTGCCTGCCAGCCCTGAGCGCCTACTCCACCGAGCTGGGCCAGAACCGTGAGCTGTTCCAGGCCTTCGAAGCCCTGGCCAACAGCCCTGAAGCCGCTGGTTTTGACGTGGCGCAGAAAACTATCCTGGAACACTCCCTGCGTGACTTCCGCCTGTCGGGTATCGACCTGCCGGAAGCAGAGCAAAAGCGTTACGCCGAAGTGCAGAGCAAATTGTCGGAGCTGGGCAGCCGCTTCTCCAACCAGTTGCTCGACGCGACTCAAGCCTGGACCAAGCACATCACCGATGAAGCCGCCCTCGCCGGCCTGACCGATTCGGCCAAGGCGCAAATGGCCGCCGCTGCACAGGCCAAAGAGCTGGATGGCTGGCTGATCACCCTGGAATTCCCGAGCTACTACGCGGTGATGACCTACGCCCAGGACCGCGCCCTGCGCGAAGAAGTCTACGCCGCCTACTGCACCCGTGCGTCGGACCAAGGCCCTAACGCTGGAAAGAACGATAACGGTCCGGTAATGGAAGAAATCCTCGACCTGCGTCAGGAACTGGCAAAACTCCTGGGTTTCGCCAGCTTCTCGGAGCTGAGCCTGGCCACCAAAATGGCCGAGTCCAGCGATCAGGTGCTGAGTTTCCTGCGCGATCTGGCCAAGCGCAGCAAGCCGTTCGCCGCACAGGACCTGGAACAGCTCAAGGCCTACGCCGCCGAACAAGGCTGCCCGGACCTGCAAAGCTGGGACAGCGGTTTCTACGGTGAAAAACTCCGCGAGCAGCGCTACAGCGTCGCCCAGGAAACCCTTCGCGCGTACTTCCCGATCGACAAGGTGCTGGGCGGCCTGTTCGCTATCGTTCAGCGTCTTTACGGCATCGAGATCGCCGAACAAAAAGGCTTCGACACTTGGCACCCGGATGTTCGCCTGTTCGAAATCAAGGAAAACGGCCAGCACGTCGGGCGCTTCTTCTTCGACCTTTATGCCCGCGCCAACAAGCGCGGCGGTGCGTGGATGGACGGCGCCCGCGACCGTCGCCGCACGGCGCAAGACGTCTTGCAAAACCCGGTGGCCAATCTGGTGTGCAACTTCACCCCGGCCGACAGCGGCAAACCAGCGCTGCTGACCCACGATGAAGTGACCACCCTGTTCCACGAGTTCGGTCACGGCCTGCATCACCTGCTGACCCGCGTCGAACACGCCGGTGTCTCCGGCATCAACGGCGTGGCCTGGGATGCGGTCGAGCTGCCAAGCCAGTTCATGGAAAACTGGTGCTGGGAGCCGGAAGGTCTGGCGCTGATTTCCGGTCATTACGAAACCGGTGAGCCGCTGCCCCAGGATCTGCTGGAAAAAATGCTCGCGGCGAAGAACTTCCAGTCCGGCCTGATGATGGTTCGTCAGCTGGAACTCTCGCTATTCGACTTCGAACTGCATGCCACCCACGGCGACGGTCGCAGCGTGCTGCAAGTGCTCGAAGGCGTGCGCGACGAGGTCTCGGTCATGCGTCCGCCGGCCTACAACCGTTTCCCGAACAGCTTCGCCCACATCTTCGCTGGCGGTTATGCGGCGGGTTACTACAGCTACAAGTGGGCTGAAGTGCTGTCGGCCGATGCGTTCTCGAAATTCGAAGAAGACGGCGTGCTCAACGCCGACACCGGTCGTGCGTTCCGCGAAGCGATCCTGGCGCGCGGTGGTTCCCAGGAGCCGATGGTGCTGTTCGTCGACTTCCGCGGACGGCCACCGTCGATTGACGCACTCTTGCGTCACAGCGGCCTGACCGAGGTCGCGGCAGCATGAGTGAGGGTCCTGTGATTACGAAAAAACGCTTTATCGCCGGGGCAGTCTGCCCGGCGTGCAGCGAGCCGGACAGGTTGATGATGTGGAACGAAGACGAAGTCCCGCATCGCGAGTGCGTGGCCTGCGGTTATTCCGACACGTTGAATGAACAAGGTCTGTCAGTCCCCAAGGAATTGGGCACACGGGTCAACACCTCGGCGCTGAAGGTGCCGGATGCCAAGGTTCAGGCCGTGCAGTTTTTCCCGAACCCGAAGCTGAAGAAAAAGCCTGACGAGCAGCACTGAGTCAAAACCACCTTCCACTCCTGAACGAGTGGAAGGTGGTATCTATCTACCACCGTTCCCCCGCGCTTCCTTTTTAGGCTGACCGAAATCAGCCGTTATTCAAGGAAGCCGCCATGCCCGACACCAATCCGCTTTTACAGGTCTGGGACCTGCCGCCCTGGTCGGCGGTCCGCGCCGAGCACCTTGTGCCAGCCATCGAAACAATCATTGCTGACAATCGTCAGGCCCTGACCGAAATCATTGCTTCCCAACCCACCTGGGATGACCTGGTACTGGCCGTCGATGAAACCGATGCACGTCTGGATGAAGCCGTGGGGATCATCGAAACCCTTGACATGGTGAAACACGACGGCAACGCCTGGGACCAGGCAAGTGCCCGATGCAGTGACGCCGTGGCGCGGTACAAGTCCGAAAAGATGAGCAGTCAGACACTGTTCCAGGCTTACCGACAACTGTCGCAAAGCCCGACCGCGATGAACTTCGATGAGTCTCGCAAGACGGTTCTGAACAAGATTTTGCGCCGGTTTCGCTTATCGGGAATCAACTTGCCGGCCGAGCAACAGCCGCAACTCGCTCGCATCAATCTCGATATCAACATGCTCAAAAGCCTGTTTATGACTCAACTGGAGAGCGCCTCCGCGGCCTGGACCAAGCGCATCGACGACATTGCACAACTCAACGGCTTATCCCCGGCGACAAAGGATCGTCTGGCGCTCAACGCGCAACAGGCAGCCCATGAAGGCTGGCTGATGCGCCTGGACCAGGACACCTACAATCAGGTCATGACGTATGCCGAAGATCGGGCCCTGCGCGAAGAATACTTCGTTGCCTACGCCACACGGGCTTCCGATCAAGGTCCTCACGCCGGACAATTCGATAATGGTCCGGTACTGGAGTTGCTGTTGTCCCTGCGTCACCGGAAAGCCCGATTGCTCGGGTATGAGAATTTCGCGCAACTCAGCCTGGCAACGGAAATGGCGGAATCAACCGCACACGTCAGCGGGTTCCTGCGGCGGCAAGTGATGCTGGCCACGCCGGGTTTCGACAAGGACGCCGAGGTGCTCAAGGCTTTTGCGCTCGAACGGGGCATTGCGCAGGTACAACCCTGGGATCGCGAGTTTTTCGCTGAACAATTACGCCAGCACCGATTCGGTGGTGCCCTGAAAAACCTGCGGGCGTATTTTCCATTGGATGGAACGTTGCACCGACTCTGCCTGTTCAGTGAACGCATGTTCGGGATCCGGATTGTCGAGCAGAAAGACTTCAGTCGCTGGCATGACAGCGTGCGCCTGTTTGAACTCAGCGAGCATGGGCAAGCGATCGGGCATCTCTACCTTGATCCTTACCATCGGGAAGAAGCGCCGGACTATGCCTGGACCGCCACGCGTCGCAACCGGCGGATAAACGCTGAAGGTCGGTTGACGCTGCCGATTGCCGTTCTGTACGGCAATTTCACACCAGGCGTCGCAGATCAGCCTTGTCTTCTCGCCCATCTGGACCTGCGGGTTCTGTTCCATGAATTTGGTCATTGTTTGCAGCATATTCTGACGCGTTCCCCTCACTACACGCTCTCCGGCATTTCCCAACTGGGACGCGATTCAGGAGAGTTTGCGGGCCAGTTGTTCGAGCTGTGGTGCCTGTCACGGGAGTTTTTGCTGTGGCTCGCCGCTCACTATCAGACCGGTGAGCGCTTGACCGAGGAACGAGTCGATGCAGCGCTGACAGCCATTCAAACCCAAAGCAGCTGGCAAACGGCGCAACTGCTGATGGGTGCCGTATTCGACTTCGAATTGCACTGTACACATGGCGATGGGCGCAGTGTTCAGGACGTCTTCGAGCATGCATGCCGCCAGTTTCCGCACATGAATCTGCCCGCCTATACCCGGTTTGCGAACAGTTTCGACTACATGGTGACCGGGTACGGAGCCTCGGTTTACGCCTACAAGTGGTCGGGTGTACTGGCGACCGAAGCCTTCAAGCGGTTTCAGCAGGAATGGGTCTTCAATGCGCAAACAGGCAGAGCCCTTCGCGAGACATGTTTTGCGCCGGGAGATTCGCGCTCGTTACGAGTCTCTCTCGAAGCGTTCCTGGGCAGGCCGATTACCGACGACTTGTTCAAGGTATCGTCAGAGGCTGTTGCCATCTGAGGTAACGACTTACTCGATGTGGGCCGATTTGAACCAGCTTTTCATCGAGCAGGCGGCAAACGGGCTCGTACTGCAGTCTCCGTTGACCAGCGCAACGCGCAGTTTGTCGGCATCGGCCTGCATCAAGTAACGAACACCGTCCTTGAAGTGGGTGCTGTCGCCAAAGCCACCTTGGGTCATCTCGTTCAGGGCGTCTTCCTTGCTCCAGCCCTGCACGACCACCCGGTACATGGCCGCCATCAAGCCGGTTCTGTCCGAACCATGCTTGCAATGCATCAGCACCGGGCCTTTGGCTTCGGCAGCCTGAATGACACGAAGGGCCTTGAGTACATCCGCATCATCCACGTGGTTGGTGCGATACGGCAGCTGAATCTGTTCGATACCAGGCGCGGCCAACCAGCTTGAATCCGACTCGGGCAGAAAGTTGATAACCGTTGCGACCTTGAGTTTTTCCAGCAACGGCACGGCTCCGCTGTCGGGCAATGCGCTGCGATAGAGGGTTGGCGACATCTGAAAGAGGTTGTATTGCACCTCGACCGGTTGAGCCCACTCCGCAGGACGGGGTAACGCAGCCTCGTCAGCGTGGGTGAGTGTCGGGTTGAACAATGCGGCCAGCGACAGGTATATCGCAGGGATAAGGCGTAGGGACATACTCGGGCGACCGTGATGAAAGAGGCGGGAAGATGACGTCAGATTGAGCCCGGAACGGTCAAAAGCACGTGAGCCGCCTGTCAAAGAATCGTGAATCAGCCGATTTAAATCATTTCTCTCCCGACCCGGTTTAGTTCCACCAGATCGATTACTGGCACTTCACTCAACATAACTAAACCTGCATGAGTCTTCACACAGGTTTAGCAAGCAAACAAAGTTAAGGATTAACGATACTGGAATAAGCTTTTGCCAACGCCAACAGTTTGGCCTTGTCATCGCCGTCGATATCGCCGTCGCCGTCCACATCGCTGCTGACCGCCTTGATGCTGAAGGACCTGCCGCCATCACCGGAGACCGCCGTTACGTACACGGAATCCACCAGAGCCTCGGTCGGCACTTCATTTACGGGATCCCAGCCTGACTCTTTGCGAGCAAGTTGCATCGATACTTGTGCCTCCCGTGGCTGGGTGATACTCGGGGCCAATAATTGCAAAAAGATACCGCGCTGATTAAAGAACGACATTGTTTAATTCCATTTAATAAGTAATTCACGAAGACTTCGTGTGCAACGGATAGTACTGAGAAACTTCGCCTTCAAGCTATTCGTTATATGTTTCCCATAATTGCCACAAGTTGCACTTCTCAATTAATCGATTCCTCAAGAAGGTATTCCGTCATTGCAGGGCGCCGAACGGCACTGGCCCCTTCGCCAAACCTCGGATACTGTATGTACATACAGCAAAGAGTATTGATCGATGAGCACTCCCTTGCCACCCCGCGGCCGCGGTACCGCCACCAACCCGCACAACCGCTTCGCGCCACACCGTTCAGTGGCCGAGGACGACGGCTGGTATCAGGAAGCGCCGATCACCCAAGGCACCGAGGTGCGCATCGAGATGGCGAAAACCATCATCACCCGCAACAACTCGCCGGATCTGCCCTTCGATCGCTCGATCAATCCCTATCGCGGCTGCGAGCACGGCTGCATCTATTGTTATGCACGCCCCAGCCATGCCTATTGGGACATGTCGCCGGGGCTGGATTTCGAAACCAAACTGATCGCCAAGACCAACGCCGCCGATGTGCTGGAAGAGCAGCTATCCAAACGCGGCTATCAATGTGCGCCGATCAACCTTGGCTCCAACACCGATCCTTATCAACCGATCGAACGCGAACACAAAATCACCCGCAAAACCCTCGAAGTGCTGCTGCGTTACCGTCACCCGGTGACCATCATCACCAAAGGCTCGCTGATTCTTCGCGACCTGGACCTGCTGGCAGAGCTCGCTGGGCAAAGGCTGGTGGCGGTGATGATCAGCCTGACCACCCTGGACGACGAGCTCAAACGCATCCTTGAACCCCGCGCTGCTGCGCCCAAAGCCCGGCTGCGGGCGATCCGGGTCATGCGGGAAGCGGGAATCCCGGTGGGCGTGCTGTGTTCACCGATGATTCCGATGATCAACGACAGCGAACTCGAAAGCTTGCTTGCCGAGGCCCATGCGGCCGGCGCACAGAGTGCCGCCTACATGATGTTGCGCCTGCCCCTGGAAGTGGCGCCACTGTTCGAGGAATGGCTGGCCGCCCACTATCCTCAACGCGCGGCTCATGTGCTGAGCCTGATCCGGCAAAGCCGTGGCGGCGAGCTCTACGACAGTCGATTTGGCGCGCGGATGCGTGGTGAAGGGCCCTTTGCCGACCTCCTGGCGCAACGCTTTGCCAAAACCATCAAACGCCTGGGGCTCAATCGTCGGGAAGGTTTCAATCTGGACTACGATGCCTTCTGTCCGCCGGGTCGCCAGATGTCGTTGATTTGAGGACAATTGGCCTATGGTGGAGTAGTGGGAAACGCGTGCCTGACTTAGGCTGGTCACGTTTTTTGTGACTTGGAACACACGTGCTAGAGCGTTTGATTCAGTTTGAGTTAAGTTTCGACGGCTACCTTGTTCATCGAGTGACTGACGGGTCGAGATTTTCGACTTGGATGTTTTTTAAACAGCCACTGGCTTCACATCGGACAAAACGGGAAAATTCCCTGACTCCGTCAAAGAGGATGAATCATGAGTGACAAGGATAAACAGCCGTTGGCTGCGTCGGCTTCAGCCCAACCCGAGGCGGAAACCGCCGATGCAGCACTGCGTCATATCGTTGACGGCTTTTTGCATTTTCATCATGAGATCTTTCCCCAGCAGGAAGAGCTCTTCAAAAAACTCGCCACGGCCCAACGGCCGCGAGCGATGTTCATCGCGTGCGCCGATTCGCGCATCGTTCCTGAATTAATTACTCAAAGTGCCCCCGGCGACCTGTTCGTGACCCGCAACGTCGGCAATGTAGTGCCGCCTTACGGGCAAATGAACGGTGGTGTTTCCACGGCCATCGAGTACGCAGTGCTGGCCCTTGGCGTGCATCACATCATCATCTGCGGGCACTCCGACTGTGGCGCGATGCGCGCGGTACTCAACCCGCAGAGCCTGGAAAAAATGCCGACGGTCAAAGCCTGGCTGCGGCATGCCGAAGTGGCGAAGACCATGGTCCAGGACAACTGCAACTGCGCTGACGAAAACGAAAGCATGCACGTCCTCACCGAAGAGAACGTGATCGCCCAGTTGCAGCATTTGCGCACGCATCCGTCGGTGGCCTCGCGCATGGCCAATGGTCAGCTGTTTATCCACGGTTGGGTTTACAACATCGAAACCAGCGAAATCAAAGCTTACGACGCCGATCAGGGTTGTTTCCTGCCGCTCAATGGCAGCCTTCCGATTCCGGTGGCGACGCCCAAAGCGCGCTTCTAAATCCTCCTAAATCCCAGTGTGGTTTAGCCGAGGCTGCTGATCAGGCAGCCTGGCTTTGCCACGCCTGAAGAAAACTTCGGGAGAATCACCATGCGTGCAGCGCAACTCAAAGCTGTTTTGCCACGGGAGCTTTTGGCTTCGGTGGTTGTGTTTCTGGTCGCCCTGCCCTTGTGCATGGGCATTGCCATCGCCTCGGGACTGCCACCCGCCAAGGGTTTGATCACCGGGATCATCGGTGGCCTGGTGGTGGGCTGGATTGCCGGCTCGCCACTGCAAGTCAGCGGTCCGGCGGCGGGGCTGGCCGTTCTGGTATTCGAACTGGTGCGCCAGCACGGCATCGCCATGCTCGGTCCGATCCTGCTGCTGGCCGGATTTCTGCAACTGGTGGCCGGGCGCCTGAAGCTGGGCTGCTGGTTTCGCGTCACGGCGCCGGCGGTGGTCTACGGCATGCTCGCCGGGATTGGCGTGCTGATCGTACTGTCCCAAGTGCATGTGATGCTCGACGCAGTGCCCAGACCGTCGGGGCTGGATAACCTGGCAGCCTTCCCGGCCGCCGTGGGTCAGGCCTTGTCATCCCTGGGCTGGCAGGCAGGTTTGCTCGGGCTATCGACCATTGCCGTGATGTGGCTGTGGGAAAAATTCCGTCCGCATTCCCTGCGCTTCGTTCCGGGAGCATTACTCGGTGTGGGTCTTACCACTGTCGCCAGCCTTGCTCTGGCGTTACAGGTCAAACGGGTAGAAGTACCCGCCAATCTGGCAGAAGCCATCGATTGGCTGAAACCCGCAGACTTGCTCAACCTGGCAGACCCCACGCTGCTGATCGCCGCATTTGCCGTAGCCTTCATCGCCAGCGCCGAAACCCTGCTCTCGGCCGCTGCGGTGGATCGCATGCACAGCGGTCAGCGTTCGGACTTTGACCGGGAATTAACGGCTCAAGGTGTCGGCAACATGCTTTGCGGCCTGCTCGGCGCACTGCCCATGACCGGCGTGATCGTGCGCAGTTCGGCCAACGTCCAGGCCGGCGCCACCACGCGACTGTCGGCGGTGTTTCATGGCCTGTGGCTGCTGGCTTTCGTGCTGCTGCTGTCCAGTGTGCTGCAAAGCATTCCGGTCGCCAGCCTGGCAGGGGTTCTGGTTTACACCGGCTTCAAACTGGTCGATCTGAAAGCCTTCCGCGGTCTGGGCCGTTATGGCCGGATGCCGATGTTCACTTACGCGACAACAGCGCTGGCAATCATCTTCACCGATTTGCTGACCGGCGTGCTGATCGGCTTCGGGCTGACCCTGGCCAAGCTCGCCTGGAAAGCGTCGCGGCTGAAGATCAGCCTGATCGATCTGCCCAAGGACGGTGAAATGGAATTGCGACTGATTGGCGCGGCCACCTTTCTCAAGGTGCCAGCGCTGACCCAGGTCCTGGGCACCATTCCCCCAGGCGCGACAGTGCACGTACCGCTCAATAACCTGAGCTACATCGATCACTCGTGTCTGGAGTTACTTGAGGAATGGGGGCGGGCCAATGCGGCCAAGGGTTCGACGCTGTTGATTGAAGCGCGAGGGTTGAAGCGCAGGCTGGAAGGGAGACTGCGAACCACCACCGGAGTCGGTTCGGCTGCGTAGAAAACAGTGTGGGAGCGAGACCGGCTTGCCGGCGATGGCAATTGGTCATTCAACATTGATGTCGACTGATACAACGCTATCGCGAGCAGGCTCGCTCCCACAGGGGATGGGTTTGATGCTAATGGATCAAGCCGCCGGCGGATCCAGCTCCAGCCCTACGCCCAACTGGCGTGACAGGCACGGCCAGCGTTTCCACGCGGCGCCGGTGTCCGGGCTATTGAGTTTCTCGCGGTAGGCTTCCACCGATTCCAGCGCAAAACTGTCTTCGTTCAGCATTTCGTCGACGGCATGATGCACCGCCTCATCCAGTTGGTTGGCGAACTCCTCACCGATCAGCTGGTGAGCAATCAGGTTGGCAACAGTCATGTCCAGTGGGATCAGCGGCTGGCCAAAATGCTTGATGTACAGGTCATTGACCTCTTCGACCAGGCGGTGCGCCAGATAGGCTTCATCCAGCAGGCTGTCCAGCCCGACGTGACCGGTCATGATCGCTGGCGGCTGGAGGAAGAACTGCTCGGCGATTTTCAGCACCGGTTTGATCTGTGATTCGATGCCCGCTTCCCTGGCGACTTCATTGGCTGCATCCAGCAGGTCCGGCACTTGCTCTATATACGCGGCCACAAAACGCGTCATCACGCCGTTAGCGTCGACATCCGGCAATTGGATGGCGGAGTGAAGGTGTGGCAGTTGGGTTTCCAGCTGACGAACCAGCAGGCCGGTCTCGGCCTCGTGTTGTTGGGCTTTTTGGATCTGCTCGCGCAATGCGGCGGTGTTCATGAAAACTCCAGGAAACAAAGGCAATGAAATAGGGAAGACATAACTTAGCTGGCTTATGAAAAATGCTAAGACGCATTTGTCATAATTGTTTCATCCTTGAGACGCCTCCGTTATATCGGTTTGCCACCACTCGTCTGCATCCTTCTCCATTCGTGCCCTGGAACGCAAGTCCCAGCTGTTTCAGATGATTTACGCCATCACGTTGCGAGGTGGCAGTCGCTGTCTATACTCGGGTGGGAATGGAGTTAGCTGATGACACCCGACTGCACACGCAGCAAGGCTAGGCGATTCAAGTTCGTAGTCTGAAAAAGCCGCTCCCTTGCCGCAGGTGAAAGCCGGCGGGATAACAAGAACGATAAGGGGAACCCGCAATGATGCGACATCCACACGTCTGGATGGGCCTCCTGTTGTGGTCGATTTTCAGTCCGGCACACGCTGCCTGGACTGTAAATATGGCGCCTGGAGCGACTGAAATCAGTCACGCAGTATTTGACCTGCACATGACCATTTTCTGGATCTGTGTAGTGATCGGCATCATCGTCTTCGGCGCCATGTTCTGGTCGATGATCCTCCACCGCCGCTCGACCGGGCAGGTGGCCGCGAAATTTCATGAAAGCACTACCGTTGAAATCCTCTGGACCATCGTGCCCTTCCTGATCCTGGTGGCCATGGCGGTTCCAGCCACTGCAACCCTGATCAAGATGTACGACGCCAGTGAGCCGGATATCGATATCCAGGTCACGGGCTATCAGTGGAAGTGGCACTACAAATACCTGGGCCAGGACGTTGAGTTCTTCAGCAACATGGCCACCCCCGCCGATCAGATCCACAACAAGGAAACCAAGGGCGAGCACTACTTGCTTGAGGTCGACAAGCCTCTGGTGCTGCCGATCGGTGCCAAGGTGCGCTTCCTGGTGACCTCCGCCGACGTCATCCACTCCTGGTGGGTGCCGGCCTTCGCGGTCAAGCGCGATGCGATCCCGGGGTTCGTCAATGAAGCCTGGACCCGCATCGACAAGCCCGGCATCTACCGCGGCCAATGCGCCGAGTTGTGCGGCAAGGACCACGGGTTCATGCCGATCGTGGTCGAGGTCAAGGAAAAGGCCGACTACGAAAAATGGCTCGGCGAGCGCAAGGCTGAAGCCCTGCAACTCAAGGAGCTGACCAGCAAGGAATGGACCCTCGACGAGCTCAAGGAGCGCGGCGACAAGATCTATCACACCACTTGCGTGGCCTGTCACCAGGCCGAAGGCCAGGGCCTGCCGCCGATGTTCCCGGCACTCAAGGGCTCGAAAATCGCCACCGGACCGAAAGAAGGTCACCTGAGCATTGTCTTCCACGGCAAGCCCGGCACCTCGATGGCGGCGTTCGGCAAGCAGCTTTCGGAAGTCGATATCGCGGCGGTCGTGACCTACGAACGTAACGCCTGGGGCAACAACAAAGGCGACATGGTCACTCCAAAAGAAGTGTTGGAGCTGAAACAGGCGGAAAGCAAATGACCCGGTCTATTGCGTACTCAAGGAATCGGTCGGGGCATGACGCTCTGTTCCGCACAGTCCAACCGTTTGCAGGAGACAGGACATGACTGCTGTCGTCGATGACCATGTTCATACCGGCACCGCCCACGGCCCCGCCAAAGGCCTGATGCGCTGGGTGCTGACCACTAACCACAAGGATATCGGCACGTTGTACCTGTGGTTCGCGTTCTCCATGTTCTTGCTGGGCGGTTCGTTTGCGATGGTAATTCGCGCCGAACTGTTCCAGCCGGGGCTGCAGATCGTCCAGCCGGAATTCTTCAACCAGATGACCACCATGCACGGCCTGGTGATGGTGTTCGGTGCGGTGATGCCGGCGTTCGTCGGCCTCGCCAACTGGATGATCCCGCTGATGATCGGCGCGCCGGACATGGCCCTGCCACGGATGAACAACTTCAGCTTCTGGCTGTTGCCGGCGGCATTCATCCTGCTGGTGTCGACCCTGTTCACCCCCGGTGGCGGACCGAACTTCGGCTGGACGTTCTACGCCCCGCTGTCCACGACCTACGCTCCGGAAAGCGTGACCTTCTTCATTTTCGCCATCCACTTGATGGGGATCAGTTCGATCATGGGCGCGATCAACGTGATCGCCACCATCCTCAACCTGCGCGCCCCCGGCATGACGTTGATGAAAATGCCGCTGTTCGTCTGGACCTGGCTGATCACCGCGTTCCTGTTGATCGCGGTGATGCCGGTGCTGGCCGGGTGCGTGACGATGATGCTGATGGACATCCACTTCGGCACCAGCTTCTTCAGTGCCGCCGGTGGCGGTGACCCGGTGCTGTTCCAGCACGTGTTCTGGTTCTTCGGTCACCCCGAGGTGTACATCATGATCCTGCCGGCCTTCGGTGCCGTCAGCTCGATCATCCCGGCCTTTTCGCGCAAGCCGCTGTTTGGCTACACCTCGATGGTCTATGCCACGGCCAGTATTGCCTTCCTGTCATTCATCGTCTGGGCGCACCACATGTTCGTGGTCGGCATTCCGCTGGTGGGCGAGTTGTTCTTCATGTACGCCACGCTGCTGATCGCGGTGCCGACCGGCGTGAAGGTGTTCAACTGGGCCAGCACCATGTGGCAAGGCTCGCTGACCTTCGAGACACCGATGCTGTTTGCCGTGGCGTTCGTCATCCTGTTCTCCATTGGCGGATTCTCCGGGTTGATGCTGGCCATCGCCCCGGCGGACTTCCAGTACCAGGACACCTACTTCGTGGTCGCACACTTCCACTACGTGCTGGTGCCGGGGGCGATCTTCGGGATCTTCGCCTCGGCCTACTACTGGCTGCCGAAATGGACCGGCCACATGTACGACGAAACCCTCGGCAAGCTGCACTTCTGGCTGTCTTTCATCGGCATGAACATGGCGTTCTTCCCGATGCACTTCGTGGGGCTGGCGGGTATGCCGCGACGGATTCCGGACTACAACCTGCAATTCGCCGACTTCAACATGGTGTCGTCGATTGGCGCGTTCATGTTCGGTGCCACGCAAATCTTCTTCCTGTTCATCGTGATCAAGACCATTCGTGGCGGTGAGCCGGCACCGGCCAAGCCGTGGGATGGGGCAGAAGGCCTGGAGTGGAGCATTCCTTCACCGGCGCCGTATCACACGTTCACTACTCCGCCGGAAGTGAAATGAACACCTTGACCCTTGTAGGAGCGAGCTCGCTCGCGATGGCCGTCAACGATAACGCTGGAAGCCTGATACCCCGCTGCCCTCTCAGGTTTTTCGCGAGCAAGCTCGCTCCTACAGGGGTTGGCGTAGAGGTTGGAAACCATGGCTGATTCTATTTCGTTGAAGAAGCTGGTCACCCGCCTGCTGTTGGTGGTGGTGGCGATGTTTGTCTTTGGCTTTGCCCTGGTGCCGATCTACGACGTGATGTGCAAGGCGTTCGGCATCAACGGCAAGACGGGTGGGCAGTACGAGGGCGAACAAACGGTCGACACGTCGCGGCAAGTGCGCGTGCAGTTTCTGTCGACCAATTCCGCCGACATGTCCTGGGATTTCTATCCCAAGAGCGATGAACTGACGGCCAACCCAGGCGCAGTGAACGAGATGATTTTCATCGCGCACAACCCGACCGACAAGCCAATGAGCGCACAAGCAGTACCGAGCATCGCACCCAGCGCCGCGGCGGCGTATTTCCACAAGACCGAATGTTTCTGCTTTACCCAACAAGTGCTGCAGCCCGGTCAACGGATCGAGATGCCGGTACGTTTCATCGTTGACCGTGACATGCCCAAGGAAGTGAAGCACCTGACGCTGTCCTACACGCTGTTCGATATCACCGCCCGACATCCACCGGTGGCTGTAAATACTGGCGGCTGAGCGTGCCCGATAAGGAGAACAATAAATGGCAACTCATGAACACTATTACGTACCGGCCCAGAGCAAGTGGCCGATCATCGCCACCGTCGGCATGTTCGTCACGGTATTCGGCCTGGCCACCTGGTTCAACGATCTGAAAGCGGCGCGGCCGGAATCCCACGGCCCGCTGATCTTTTTCGTCGGCGGCCTGCTGCTGGCCTACATGCTGTTCGGCTGGTTCGGCACAGTGATCAAGGAAAGTCGTCAGGGGTTATATAGCGCCCAGATGGATCGCTCGTTTCGCTGGGGCATGAGCTGGTTCATCTTTTCGGAGGTGATGTTCTTTATCGCCTTCTTCGGCGCGCTGTTTTATGTGCGCCACATTTCCGGCCCGGCGCTCGGCGGTGAAGGCGCCAAGGGTCTCGCCCACATGCTCTGGCCGAACTTCGAGTTCGTCTGGCCGCTGCTGAACAACCCTGACTCCAAATTGTTCCCACCGCCCAAGGACGTTATCAGTCCCTGGGGTCTGCCGCTGCTCAATACCGTGCTACTGGTGAGCTCCAGCGTCACCATCACCATCGCCCACCACGCGTTGAAAAAAGGCCATCGCGGCGCGCTGAAAATCTGGCTGGCGATCACCGTATTACTGGGTTGTGCCTTCCTCGGTTTCCAGGCTGAAGAGTACCTGCACGCCTACCACGAACTGGGCCTGACCCTGGGTTCGGGCATCTACGGCGCGACCTTCTTCATGCTCACCGGTTTCCACGGCGCTCACGTAACCATCGGCACCATCATCCTGTTCGTGATGCTGATGCGGATCCTGCGTGGACACTTCGACAACGAGCATCAGTTCGGCTTCGAGGCGGCGAGTTGGTATTGGCACTTCGTGGACGTGGTGTGGATTGGATTGTTCGTTTTCGTCTACGTGTTGTAGGAGCGAGCTTGCTCGCGAAGGTGTGTCAGACACGTTGATTTCGACTGAGACACCTTCGCGAGCAAGCTCGCTCCTACAGCTACCAAGGCACATGCGACACCAGTTGGCCGCTGAAGAATCCCCAGGCAATCAAGCCGACGGTGATGGCGGCCAAGGCAACACGAACACTCAAGGCAATGACGAGGCGGTTCGAGCTGCTGTCGTCCTTGACCAGAAAAAACAGGCCGCTGAACAGGCTGACAACCGTGGCAATCAGCATCAGGACGATGGCTGCTTTGAGCATGGCGGGACTCCGGGGGGAAAGGCGATGCACTTGAGTATAGCTATCGCGACTGTCGACTTTCTGGCGATGCCATGAAGCGCTTTCGGCCGGGCGTTGTGCCGACCCTGGTGGTCGCGTTATTGCTGCCGCTCCTGGTGTCGCTCGGCTTCTGGCAACTGAGCCGGGGCGCGGAAAAAAGCGCGCTGTTGCAAAGCTACACCGAGCGCCGTACCGCCGAACCGATGGCCAGCACCGAGCTGCAACACACCGAGGATCCGGCCTTCCGCCGCGTTCGCCTGCACGGCCAGTTCGATGCCGCACACAGCTTGCTGCTGGATAACCGCCAGCGCGCCGGCAAGGTCGGGGTCGAGCTGCTGCAACCGTTTCAGGATCAGGCAACCGGGCTCTGGCTGTTGGTCAATCGTGGCTGGCTGCCGTGGCCCGACCGGCGCACCCCGCCGCAATTCACGACACCCAAAGAGGCGTTGAGTCTCGACGCCTGGGTCTACGTCTCTCCCGGTGCGACTTTCCAGCTCCACGCCGACCCGAACACCACAACCTGGCCGCAACTGGTCACCGTCGTCGAACCGTCCCGGCTCTGGACGGCGCTGGAACGCGACGGTTTCGCCTATGAATTACGCGCAGAAAGCGGACCCGCGACTTACCAGACCGATTGGCCGGTGGTGGCCATGGGTCCGGAAAAACACATCGCTTATGCCGTGCAGTGGTTCGCCATGTCGATCGCCCTGTTCGGCCTTTATCTCTATCTCGGCTGGCACAACGCAAAGGAGAAACACCATGGGAGCGGCCATGAATCCACCCAGCATGTCTGAGGCGAAAACGCCGGCGAGTCGACGCAAAGGTCGGTTGCAGCTGTTGTTGATCCTGTTCGTGGTGATCGGTCCGATGATCCTCGCCACCGGCATGTACAAATTGCAGTTCTGGGTGCCGGAGGGTCGCAGTTATCACGGCGAACTGATCGGCAACGGCCAGACTCGCGCCGACCTCGGCGTGCAGGCACAGGAGGACCGCTGGCAGTTGTTGGTCACGGCGCCGAAGGAATGCTCGGTGGACTGCCAGCAGCTGGTGTATCTGGCGCGGCAGATCCAGATCGGCCTCGGCCGCGATGCCGGGCGCGCCAGTCACGCCCTGGCCGCCGCGCAACCGTTGAGCAGCGACTACGACGCCAAGCTGACCCGGGAATATCCTCAACTGCAACGCTATCCACTGGATCTGACCCGTTTCAACAAAGCCAGCGGTGACCAGGCCGCGCCACAGCTGTGGATCATCGACCCCCACGGCAATCTGGTGCTGCGCTACGACCCGACGGTCAAGGGCAAGGACCTGCTCAACGACCTGCGTCATCTGCTGAAACTGTCGAACATCGGATAAGGGCATCGTCATGGCCAAACCTGGATTTCGCCTCGCGTTGTTTGCCACCTTGCTGGCACTGATTGTGGTGTTGCTCGGCGCCTACACCCGCCTGACCCACGCCGGCCTCGGCTGTCCGGACTGGCCGGGCTGCTACGGCTTTATCAGCGTGCCGAAAAGCGAAGCCCAACTGGCCCATGCCGAATTGCACTTTCCTGATGCGCCCGTCGAAGCCCACAAGGGCTGGAACGAGATGGTCCACCGCTACTTCGCCGGTACGCTGGGGCTGCTGATCTCGGTGTTGGCCGGTCGTGCCTGGGTCCATCGCCGTCATCCGGGGCAACCGGTGAAGTTGCCGTTGTTTCTGCTGGCGGTGGTGATTGCCCAAGCGGCGTTCGGCATGTGGACGGTCACGCTCAAGCTCTGGCCGCAAGTGGTCACCGGGCATTTGCTCGGCGGCTTTGCGACGTTGAGCCTGTTGTTTCTGCTGACCTTGCGCCTGTCCGGCGTCTTGCCGGCGCTGACCGTTCCGCGCCGTTTGCAGTACTGGGCGACGGCCGGGTTGCTGCTGGTGATCGGGCAGATTGCCCTCGGCGGTTGGGTCAGTTCCAACTACGCGGCGGTGGCGTGTATCGACTTCCCGACTTGTCACGGAGAGTGGCTGCCACCAGCCGACTTCGCCAACGGCTTTCACCTGACCCAGCACATCGGCCCGAACTACCTCGGCGGCCAACTGGACAGCGACGCCCGCACCGCGATTCACCTGACTCACCGCATTGGCGCTTTGCTGGTCACCCTCGTACTGCTCGGTCTGGCCTGGCAACTGAAAGTCGTCGGCATGACGCGTCTGGCGGGACTGGTGCTGATGGCCCTCGCCGCACAAATCACCCTGGGCATCAGCAACGTGGTGTTTCATCTGCCGCTGCCGGTGGCCGTCGCCCACAACGCCGGTGGTGCGGCGTTGTTGCTGACGATGGTGCTGGTCAACTACCACGCCCGAACCAGTCTGGTTCGGGTCAAGCAACAGACACGCTGGCGGTTCAGCCCGCGCAAACATTCAGCCGGGCCCATAACAATAAAAGGAGAGATGCCATGGCGACTCTGATCGGCGAACGTCACAGTCAGGCAATCTGGCGCGACTACCTGGAGCTGACCAAGCCGAAAGTGGTGGTGCTGATGCTGATCACCTCGCTGGTCGGCATGTTCCTCGCGACCCGCGCCGGGGTGCCGTGGACGGTGCTGGTGTTCGGCAACCTGGGGATCGCGTTGTGTGCCGGCGGTGCAGCGGCGGTCAACCATGTGGTGGACCGGCGGATCGATGCGGTCATGGCTCGCACGCACAAACGCCCCTTGGCTGAAGGCCGGGTGTCACCGGCGGCTGCACTGACCTTTGCGGTGGTACTGGCCGTGCTCGGTCAGGCCTTTCTGTTGGCCTTCACCAACCCATTGACCGCGTGGCTGACCCTCGCCTCGCTGCTCGGTTACGCCGTGGTTTACACCGGTTTCCTGAAACGTGCGACGCCGCAGAACATCGTCATCGGCGGCCTGGCCGGTGCGGCCCCGCCGCTGCTCGGCTGGACCGCGGCCACCGGCCACGTCAGCGCCGAACCGCTGTTGCTGGTGCTGATCATCTTCGCCTGGACCCCGCCGCACTTCTGGGCCCTGGCCATTCACCGCAAAGAGGAATACGCCAAGGCCGACATCCCGATGCTGCCGGTAACCCATGGCGAGCACTACACGAAGGTTCACATCCTGCTTTACACCTTCGCGCTGCTGGCCGTCAGCCTGATGCCGTACGTGATCCACATGAGCGGCGTCCTCTACCTGATTTGCGCATTGGGACTCGGTGCGAGGTTTCTGCAATGGGCCGTGGTGCTGTACCGTGGCAGTCAGCCGCACGCGGCGATCAACACCTTCAAGTACTCTATTTACTACTTGTTCCTGCTGTTTATCGCGCTGCTCGTAGACCACTACTTACTGTTGAACCTATGACTCGAACCCAGAAAACCGTCTTCATCCTCGTCGCCCTGATCGCGCTGGTCCTGGGCCTGACCATCAACAAAGTACTGTCCGGCAAAGGCCAGGGCGACCCGACCGCGTTGATTGACGCCGGCATCATCCTGTTGCCGCAGAGCCGAAACCTGCCGGACGTGACGATGACCGATCAGGACGGCAAACCGGTGGCCGTCAACGAGCTGAAAGACAAATGGTCGCTGCTGTTCTTCGGCTACACCTTCTGCCCGGACATCTGCCCGACCACCCTCGCCCAGTTGCGCCAGATCAAGAGCGAACTGCCGCCCGATGTCGTGGACAAGTTGCAGATCATTCTGGTCAGCGTCGACCCGAACCGCGACACGCCCCAGCAGCTCAAGCAGTACCTGGGTTACTTCGATCCGCAGTTCCAGGGCCTGACGGCGTCCTCGGTCGAAGACATTCAGAAACTCGCCAATGCGGTGAGCATTCCGTTTATTCCGGCGGACACCAGCAAGCCTAACTACACCGTTGATCACAGCGGCAACCTGGCGGTGATCGGGCCGGACGGCACCCAGCGCGGGTTCATTCGCGCACCGCTGAACAACGTGAAGCTGGTGGCGCAGTTGCCGGTGATGCTTAACCGCAAATAAGGTCGCATAGCCGTCAAAAATCAATGTGGGAGCGAGCCTGCTCGCGATAGCGGACTCACACTCACCATTGGTGTTGAATGTGACGGCTTCATCGCGAGCAGGCTCGCTCCCACAGGGGTCTGTATTTCAGCATAAAAAGGGGCGCAGTGATTGCGCCCCTTTTCGTTACATCAACAGATCAGAACGCCGGCAATACCGCGCCTTTGTACTTCTCGAGGATGAAGGCTTTCACTTCCGGGCTGTGCAGCGCGGTAGCCAGCTTCTTCATCGCGTCGCTGTCCTTGTCGTCCGGACGAGCCACGAGGATGTTCACGTAAGGCGAATCGCTGCCTTCGATAACCAGCGCGTCCTTGGATGGATCGAGCTTGGCTTCCAGCGCGTAGTTGGTGTTGATCAGCGCCAGGTCGACTTGGGTCAGCACGCGCGGGATGGTCGCGGCTTCCAGTTCACGGAATTTCAGATCCTTGGAGTTTTCGGTGATGTCCTTCACGGTCGACAGGATGTTGTTCGAGTCCTTCAACTTGATCACACCGGCCTTTGCCAGCAACAACAGCGCACGGCCGCCATTGGTGGCGTCGTTCGGGATTACCACGTTGGCGCCGCCCGGCAGTTCGGTCAGTGCTTTGTACTTGCTGGAGTAAGCGCCCAGCGGTTCCAGGTGCACGCCAGTGACCGCAACCAGATTGGTGGTCTTGGCTTTGTTGAACTCATCGAGGTACGGCTGGTGCTGGAAGAAGTTGGCGTCCAGACGTTTTTCGGCCACCTGCACGTTTGGCTGGATGTAGTCGGTGAAGACTTTGACCCGCAAGTCCACGCCTTCCTTGGCCAGGGCCGGTTTAACGAATTCGAGGATTTCCGCGTGAGGAACCGGGGTGGCCGCGACGGTCAGGGTTTCAGCGGCCTGAGCAGAGAACGCTGCAACGGCGGCGAACGCGACGAGTAGTTTTTTCATTCAGCTAACTCCTTGTGAGGCGCTTCAGTTCGGCGCCTGCCAGCGAATGGCCGGCTCATGTGTCATTTACGTGAGAAGTGTACGACCAGCTTGTCGCCAACGGTTTGCAGCACTTGCACCAGCACCAGCAGCAACACCACGGTGACCACCATTACATCCGTCTGGAAGCGCTGGTAACCGAAACGGATCGCCAGGTCACCCAGACCGCCAGCGCCCACCACACCGGCCATCGCCGTGTAGGACACCAGTGTAATGGCTGTCACCGTAATCGCTGCGAAGATGCCCGGGCGGGCTTCCGGCAACAGGGCATTGGTGATGATCTCACGTGTCGTCGCGCCCATCGCCTGGGTCGCCTCGATGATGCCGCGATCGACTTCACGCAGGGCGGTTTCCACCAGTCGTGCGAAGAATGGCGTGGCACCTACCACCAGTGGCGGAATAGCACCGGCAACACCCAGCGAAGTGCCGGTGATCAGCACGGTGAACGGGATCATCACGATCAGCAAAATGATGAAGGGCAGCGAACGCAGGATGTTCACCACCAGCGACAGCATCGCGTAGACGCCTTTGGCTTCCAGCAACTGACGCGGGCTGCAGAGAAACAACAGCACGCCCAGTGGCAGGCCGAGCAAAACGGTGAACAACAGCGAACCGAAGAGCATCAGCATGGTGTCGCCAGTGGCGAGCCAGATTTCGAACCAGTCGATGTTGGAGAAGAAACTTGCCAGGACCTCCATCAGCGCAGCACCTCCATGTGGACGTCAGCTGCGGTGAAGTGGGCGAACGCCGCTTCCATGTCGCCACCGGTGACGGCCAGGGTGAGTTGCCCGTAGGGAACGTCTTTGATGCGGTCGATACGACCGGCCAGGATGCTGTAGTCCACACCCGTTTCCCGGGCGACAGTACCCAGCAAAGGCGCGTAGGTCGCTTCGCCCTGAAAGGTCAGACGCACGATGCGGCCCGGCACGTGAGCGAAGTCGTCGCGCTGTTCGCTTTCGTCAATCTGCTCGTTTTCTTGCACGAAGCGCTTGGTGGTCGGGTGCTTCGGATGCAGGAACACCTCGGCCACCGAACCTTGCTCGACGATCACGCCAGCGTCCATCACTGCCACCTGGTCACAGACTCGACGGATCACGTCCATCTCGTGGGTGATCAACACGATGGTCAATTTCAACTCGCGGTTGATCTCGGCCAGCAGTTGCAGGACCGACGCAGTGGTCTGCGGGTCGAGGGCGCTGGTGGCTTCATCGCACAGCAGGATTTTCGGTTTGGTCGCCAGGGCGCGGGCGATGCCGACGCGTTGCTTCTGGCCGCCAGACAATTGCGCCGGGTACTTTTTCGCGTGGTCGGACAAGCCCACCCGCGCCAGCAACTCGGCAACACGCTGATCGATCTCGCTGCGGGACAATTCACCGGCCAGGGTCAGCGGCAGCGCGACGTTGTCGGCCACGGTCTTGGACGCCAGCAGGTTGAAGTGCTGGAAAATCATCCCGACCTGCTGACGGAAGCGTCGCAGGCTGTTGGCGTCGAGCGCGGTGACTTCTTCGCCGTCGACGAAGATCTTGCCGCCACTGGAGTTCTCCAGGCGATTGATCAGACGCAGCAGGGTACTTTTTCCCGCACCGGAATGACCGATCAGGCCGAAGACCTGACCGTTCTCAATCGTCAGACTGGTCGGATGCAGGGCGGGAATATCCTTACCGGCGACGCGGTAGGTTTTGTGGACGTTTTGAAACTCGATCACGTAGCGAACCTTGTGGGGCGCGTTAGAAAAGGATCAGCGGTTAGCCGGGCGCGCATTTTAGCCTGTCCGTATAGAGGTTCTTAGCATTTATTTCGCATTCAACCTGTCATTTGGCAATAACGCGATCAAAGGTCAGAAAAAAGGAACGGCTAAAAACGCCATCAGTCACTAATTAGGCAACTCGAAAACGCCCCCGGTGCCGTGCCTGGGGTATTGCTCAAGAGTCCTGGCTACGGCAGGAATCGCAACGAGGAGTTTACGACTGATGAGTACTAAAAAGCCTGCCTCCCCCAAAAGCGCACTGGCCGGGACCAATACCCTGGACCGTGGCAACACCAATGCCAAGCTCGAAAGCCTGGAAAAATTCCGCTCCGACGCCACCGAACAAGCCCTGCGCACCAATCAGGGCGTGAAGGTTGCCGACAACCAGAACACCTTGAAAGCAGGCGCTCGTGGTCCGTCATTGCTCGAAGATTTCATCATGCGTGAAAAGATCACGCATTTTGACCATGAGCGCATTCCCGAACGCATCGTGCACGCCCGCGGCACCGGTGCTCATGGTTATTTCCAGACGTATGAAAACCATTCCGTACTGACCAAGGCAGGCTTCCTACAGGACCCCGGCCATAAAACGCCAGTGTTCGTGCGTTTTTCCACGGTGCAAGGGCCTCGCGGGTCCGGCGACACCGTGCGAGACGTTCGAGGTTTCGCGGTGAAGTTCTTCACCGATGAAGGCAACTTCGACCTGGTGGGCAACAACATGCCCGTCTTCTTCATTCAGGACGCGATCAAGTTTCCTGACTTCGTGCACGCGGTAAAACCCGAGCCGCACAATGAGATGCCTACTGGTGGCTCAGCCCACGATACCTTCTGGGACTTTGTCTCGCTGGTGCCGGAATCGGCGCACATGGTGATCTGGGCCATGTCCGACCGGGCGATCCCGAAAAGCCTGCGCAGCATGCAGGGCTTCGGCGTGCACACCTTCCGGCTGATCAATGCCGAGGGTAAATCACGCTTCGTCAAATTCCATTGGCGCCCCACCGCCGGCACTTGCTCGCTGGTGTGGGATGAAGCCCAGAAGCTTGCCGGTAAAGACACCGACTACCACCGTCGCGACCTCTGGGAGTCCATCGAGACGGGGGACTACCCTGAATGGGAACTGGGCGTACAGATCATCGAGGAAGAGAACGAGCACAAATTCGACTTCGACATCCTCGACCCGACCAAACTGATCCCGGAAGAAATCGTCCCGATCACGCCGCTGGGCAAAATGGTGCTCAACCGCAACCCGGACAACTTCTTCGCCGAAACCGAGCAGGTCGCCTTCTGCCCGGGGCATATCGTGCCAGGCATCGACTTCTCCAACGACCCATTGCTGCAGGGGCGGCTGTTTTCCTACACCGACACGCAGATCAGCCGACTCGGCGGGCCGAACTTTCACGAGATTCCGATCAACCGCCCGGTGGCACCGTTCCACAACGGTCAGCGGGATGCGTTGCACCGCACCACCATCGACAAGGGTCGTGCTTCTTACGAACCAAACTCCATCGATGGCGGCTGGCCGAAAGAAACGCCACCCGCGGCGCAGGACGGCGGATTTGAAAGTTATCCAGAGCGCATCGACGCCAACAAAATCCGTCAGCGCAGCGAGTCGTTCAGCGACCATTTCTCCCAGGCGCGGCTGTTCTTCCACAGCATGAGCAAGCACGAGCAGGAACACATCATCTCGGCCTATAGCTTTGAGCTCGGCAAAGTTGAACGTGAGTTTATTCGTGCGCGGCAGGTCAATGAGATTCTGGCCAACATCGATCTGGAACTGGCCAAGCGTGTGGCGCAAAACCTGGGCCTGCCGGCGCCTAAGGCCGGGACGGTCGAGGTGCGTAAAACCTCGCTGGATCGCTCGCCAGCCCTGAGTCAGGCCAACTTGCTGCCGGCGGATATCAAAACCCGCAAAGTGGCGATTCTGGCGGCCAACGGTGTCGATGGCGCGGCGATCGATGCAATGAAGAAAGCGCTGAAGGCAGAAGGTGCACACGCCAGACTGCTCGGTCCGACTTCCGCCCCCGTGAGAACGGCCGATGGCAAGATGCTGCCGGTCGACGCGTCGATGGAAGGCTTGCCTTCCGTGGCCTTCGACGCGGTGTTCGTGCCCGGTGGCGCGGCGTCGATCAAGGTGTTGAGTGGTGATGGCGTGGCGCTGCATTACCTGCTGGAGGCGTACAAGCACCTGAAGGCGATTGCGCTGCATGGCGAGGCGAAGCAGTTGCTGGAGGTGTTGAAACTGGAGACTGATGCGGGGTTGGTCGTTGGCGCGGATGCCAAGCTGATCAAGCCGTTTTTTGCGGCGATTGGTCAGCATCGGGTGTGGGACAGGGAGCCTAAGGCCAAGGCGATTCCGGCTTAAGCTTTTTAGGGGTCGTTAGGACGCTATCGCGAGCAGGCTCGCTCCCACAGGGTTAGTGGTTGATCACAGATATATGATCACCATCAAGCCAATGTGGGAGCGAGCCTGCTCGCGAAGCTTCTTAAGGTTTACGCGGGCTCAAGACCATCTGCGCCGGAACATTGCGCAGAATCTGCTTCTCCAGGTTCAGGTCAAAATCCGCATCCAGCTTCTTCACACGCTTGGTCAGCAACGTGGCCAACCAAGGGTAGTCCTGGGTGCGCGGCGCCTGAATGCTCACGTCACACTGATAATTCACCACATCGGCAGCGATGGCGTCCAGCTGGCGACGAAGTTTGCTCATATCGGTGAGGTTCAACGCAACCGTGGTGCTTTCGGCCGTCGGATCGATCACCTTCGCTCTCGGCTTGGCTTCGGCAGCCTTGAGAGCGGCTTCGGCTTTATCCAGCTCAGCTTTGCGGGCATTGACGATGGCGTTGTTGACCCCACCAGTGAGCGCTGGAGCCTTGGGCATCAACACCCGAGCGCGGCTCAGAGCAGTGGCAGCGGCATTCACATCGCCTTTTTGCAGCACGATCTGACTGCGGCGCAGATAGGCTTCGGCCAGTTGCCGCTGATATTGCTCAAGGGATTGATCGTTGGGCGACTCGGCCTGCAAGGCAGCGAGCTGACCTTCGGCGGTGGCCAGCTCGCTGCTGGCCAGGCTTTGTTCCAGTTGTGCGATGGCCGTGGCCCGTGCATCGGGGGCCTCGGTGGCCGCCGGTGGCGTGCTTTGGCAAGCGCCCAGCAGCAGAGAAAATGCGACAAGGAGCAGATAACGGGAGGCGAACGGCTTCATTCCTGCGACTCTCTATTTGCGCAAAAAACGAGCAAGTCTACACCCCTCGACGGGGCAGGACAAAACTCAGCAGAAACAGTGCGGCGGCCATCACAACAATCGACGGGCCCGCCGGAGTGTCCTTGAACCACGACAACGCCAACCCGCCACAGACCGCCAGCATGCCCAGCAGGCTCGCGCCCAGTGCCATCTGCTCCGGTGACCGGGCGTGACGTTGTGCCGCAGCCGCCGGGATGATCAGCAAGGACGTAATCAGCAATACACCGACGATTTTCATCGCCACCGCGATCACCACAGCGATCAACAACATCAGCGCCAGGCGCAACGCCGCCACCGGCAGACCTTCCACCCTGGCCAGTTCTTCATGCACCGTAATCGCCAGCAATGGCCGCCACAACGTCACGAGCAAGGCGAGAACGGCTGCGCTGCCGCCGAGGATCCAGGCCAGATCGGTCGGGCTGATCGCCAGCAGGTCGCCGAACAGATAGGCCATCAGGTCGATCCGCACTTCGTGCATGAAGCTTAGTACCACCAAGCCTAAAGAGAGCGTGCTCGGTGCGAGAATTCCCAAAAGCGTGTCGGACGCCAGCGGTTGGCGCTGTTGCAAGGTCACCAGCAACACAGCCAGCAGCAAACAGCCTACGGTCACCGCAACCGTCGGGCTGACATCCAGCAGAAAGCCCAACGCCACACCCAGCAACGCAGCATGGGACAGGGTGTCGCCGAAATAGGCCATGCGCCGCCAGACCACGAACGAACCCAACGGACCCGCGACCAACGCCAGGGCCAGACCTGCAAGCAGGGCGTAGAGCAGAAAATCAGCCATGCTTGCAGCTATCTCCGTGAACGTGGGTATGGGCCGATGGGGCCGCGCTGACCACCGAACCATGCAAATCATGGGCGTGGTCGTGATGGTGGTGATAAATCGCCAGGCTTTGTGCGTTTTTTCCGAATAGCTCGACGAAAGCCGGATCACCGCTGACCTGCTCTGGGTGCCCGGAGCAGCAGACGTGACGGTTGAGGCAGACCACCTGATCGGTGGTGCTCATCACCAGGTGCAGATCGTGGGAGACCATCAACACGCCGCAGCCGTGACGGTCGCGCAGTCGGGTGATCAGACTGTAGAGCTCGGCCTGGCCGGCGACGTCGACGCCTTGTACCGGCTCATCGAGCACCAGCAATTCCGGCTCGCGCAACAACGCCCGAGCCAGCAGCACCCGCTGCATTTCACCACCGGAAACACTTTGCACCGGGCTGTCGATCACCTGTTCGGCGCCGACTTCCTTGAGTGCCGCCAAGGCGCGCGCGCGGTCGACACCTGGCACCAGTCGCAAGAAGCGTAGCACCGACAGGGGCAACGTCGGATCGACGTGAAGTTTTTGCGGCATGTAACCGACCCGCAGTTTCGGCTTGCGCCAGACGCTGCCGCTGTCCGGCTTCAACAGCCCAAGCACCGCGCGCACCAGCGTGGTCTTACCGGCGCCGTTGGGGCCGATCAGGGTGACGATCTGCCCCGGCTCGACGCTCAGCTCGATGTTGTCCAGCACGCGTTGCCCGGCAAAAGTGACGGCAACCTGCTCGAGACGGATCAGCGCGTTGCTCATCAAGCCCCCTGACAACCCGAACAGAGACCAACCACTTCAACGGTCTGGCCTTCGACGACAAATCCGACATCCTTGGCGCTGCCGATGATGGCGTCGCTGATGGATTTCTGTTCGAGCTCGATGGCGGCGTGGCATTCGCGGCAAATCAGGAACTGACCCTGGTGGGCATGTTCCGGGTGATTGCAGCCAACGAAGGCGTTCAACGAGGAAATGCGGTGTACGAGGCCGTTTTCCAGCAGGAAATCCAGCGCGCGGTACACAGTCGGCGGCGCGGCGCGGCGGCCGTCCTGCTCGCTGAGTACCGCGAGAATGTCGTAGGCACCCAACGGTTTGTGGCTTTGCCACACCAGCTCCAGCACTCGCCGGCGCAAGGCGGTCAGGCGCAGGCCCTGACGTGCGCACAAGGCATCGGCCTCAGACAATGCGCTATGAACGCAATGAGAGTGGTCGTGGGGACGGCTGGCAATCGGTGTTTTAGGCATGAGCGGCGACGAGTTTTGTGAGAGACGTTATTATGTTACCCGTTCTCGCCTCTTCGAGTGGTCATCGTGTCCCGACTTTTTTCTATCTTTGTCGCATTTGTCGCAACTTTTCTGCTGATCGGTTCAGCTCAGGCCGAAGTCAAAGTCCTCACCAGTATCAAGCCGCTACAGTTGATTGCTGCTGCGGTCCAGGACGGCGTGGCGATTCCGGAAGTGTTGCTGCCACCGGGTGCTTCGCCGCATAACTACGCGTTGCGCCCGTCCGACGTACGGAAGGTGCAATCGGTGGATCTGGTTTACTGGATCGGTCCGGACATGGAAGGTTTCCTGCCTCGCGTGCTGAACGGTCGCACGCTGCCCAGCGTCGCCGTGCAGGATCTGCCAGGCTTGAAATTACGACGTTTCGCCGAAGACAGTCACTCTCACGCCGAAGAGGCTGATGAGCATGACCACGATCACCGCCCCGGTAGCCTGGATGCGCATTTGTGGTTGTCGCCGGTCAACGCTCGCGTGATTGCGACAAAAATGGCCACTGACCTGAGTGTGGCCGATCCGGCCAATGCGGCCCGCTATCAAAGCAACCTCAAGGCGTTCGATGACCGTCTCGACGCGCTGGACCTGCGCTTGAAGAAACGTCTGGCCAGTATTGAAGGCAAACCCTACTTCGTGTTCCACGAAGCCTTCGATTACTTCGAAGACGCCTACGGTCTCAAGCATACCGGCGTGTTCAGCGTCGCCGCCGAAGTCCAGCCAGGCGCTCAGCACGTCGCGGCAATGCGCACACGCTTGCAGGAAATCGGCAAGACCTGTGTGTTCAGCGAGCCGCCCCTGCGTCCGCGTCTGGCGGAAACCCTGGTGGCTGGCCTGCCGGTGAAACTGGCGGAGCTGGATGCGCTGGGCGGGTACACGCCTGCGACTGCTCAGGGGTATGAGCAGGTGCTGGAGAAATTGGGGAATGATTTGGCGGGGTGCCTGGAGTCGCTTTAATACCTTATTCGGCTTCGCCTCAATCGCGAGCAGGCTCGCTCCCACAGGAGATCGCTAGTGGACACAAAATATGTGCTCAACATCGGTCAACTGTGGGAGCGAGCCTGCTCACGATGCTTTAGAGGGCGAAAGGTAGCGGCGTACTGACCTTCTGCCGCTGCGCCAACCGCTGCTGAAACTCCATCGGATCGTGAATCAACACGTCCTGCCCGGCGAAAGATTCCGCCGCAATCAACCGCGATAACCAAAACCGCACGCACGCCACACGCAACATCGTCGGCCACAATTCAGCCTCCGCAGCGGTAAAGGGTCGCAGCGCCGCATAAGCGCCCAGCAATGCCCGCGCCCGCGGCCCATCAATTAACCCGTCCTCGTCCGAACACCAGTCGTTCAAGGCAATCGCCACGTCGTAGAGCATCGGCCCCGAACAAGCGTTGTAGAAGTCGATCAACCCCGTCAGGTGCGTGCCTTCGAACATCGCGTTATCGCGGAACAGGTCTGCGTGGATGTTGGCGCGCGGCAACGCCAGAATTTTCGTCTTCTGTTGTGTGATTTCGTCCAGCGCCCGTTGCAGCAGATCGCTCTGCTCGGCATTCAGGTGCGACAGCAACTGCGTGCCCTCTTCCAGCATCCAGTCCAGACCGCGATCGGTCTTGCGCTTGATCATGTTGGCCTGGGTCGCCAGGTGCAGATGCCCAAGCAACTCGCCCACCTGAGCGCAATGCTGCGCGTTGGCTTCCTTGATGTGCTTGCCGGCCAGGCGCGGTTGCAACAACGCAGGCTTGCCGGCCAGTTCGCGCAAGGCGACGCCATCGGTGGTGCGCAGCGCATACGGCACCGGAAGATCGGCCTCATGCAGTACGTCGAGCAGTTCGATGAAGAACGGCATTTCCTGGACCGGGCCACGCTCAACCAGGGTCAGGACAAATTCGCCCTGCTCCAGGCTTATAAAGAAATTGGTGTTTTCGCTACCGGCGGCAATCCCCTGGAAATCAAGCAGGCGGCCGAGCCCGTAAGGGGCGAGAAAGGTTTCCAGCTCGGGCCGAGCCAGCGGGGTGAATACAGACATGGTTAAAACTGCCAGTACGGGCGCCGCTGTTTAAGCCAGCGCCAATTGAAATTAAGAAACTACTTCCACTCAAAAATCTTCCACGACGGAATCAGCATATCCGGCTGATCCGAGCGGATGAAGTTACCGTCCGACCCATCCGCGCGTACCAGAAAGTACGGCTTACCAACCTTCGGAGTGACCTGGATGGCATACAGGAAGCCGTTCTGGCGATACTCCTTGATCGTATTGTCGCCTTCCGTGCGGATGGTCACATCCGGTTCCGGCGACGGTGCATCGTCCGCCGCCATGACGGCCAATGGTGCGATTGCAAACAAGCCAGCCAGCAACAGGCGATTTAGTGTGCGCATGATAACCTTGTCCCTTTGTCGTCAACGGTCCCGCTATTCTAGCGCCGGACCCGCCGAAAAGGTTGATCCTGCTCATGAGCCAAGCCCCCCTCGTCCTGGTGGACGGTTCTTCTTACCTGTACCGCGCCTTTCACGCCCTGCCACCGCTGACCACGTCCAAAGGTCTGCCGACCGGTGCGGTCAAAGGCGTGTTGAACATGCTCAAGAGTCTGCGCAAGCAGTACCCTGACAGCCCCTTCGCCGTGGTGTTCGACGCCAAGGGTGGGACGTTTCGCGATGACATGTACGCCGAATACAAGGCCAATCGTCCGAGCATGCCCGACGACATGCGTGTCCAGATCGAGCCACTGCACCAGAGCGTGATCGCCCTGGGCTTCCCGCTCCTGTGCGTCGAAGGCGTCGAAGCCGATGACGTGATCGGCACTTTGGCCCGCAGTAGCGCGGCGGCCGACCGTCCGGTGATCATCTCCACCGGCGACAAGGACATGGCGCAACTGGTCGACGGCCACATTACCTTGGTCAATACCATGACCGGTAGCGCGCTGGACGTAGAGGGCGTGAAGGAGAAATTCGGCGTCGCTCCCGAGCAGATCATCGATTATCTGGCACTGATGGGCGATTCTTCCGACAACATTCCGGGCGTTCCGGGTATTGGTCCGAAAACCGCTTCCGGCCTGTTGGTGGGCGTTAACGGCGGCCTGACCGAGCTTTACGCTCAGCTCGACATCGTTCCGACCCTGCCGATTCGCGGCGCCAAGACCCTGCCGGCCAAGCTTGAAGAGCACAAGGAGATGGCGTTCCTTTCCTATCAACTGGCGACGATCAAGATCGACGTGCCGCTGGACATCGGCCTCGATGACCTGCAAATGGGCAAGCCCGATCACGACAAGCTCGCCGAGCTCTACACCCTGCTGGAATTCAAGAGCTGGTTCGAAGAGAATCAGCGCGACGCCAAGCGTTCCGGCCAGGAAGTCAGCGCTCCAGTGACTGAAGACGCCGCTGGCGATACCGAACTCAAGTACACCACCGTCCTCACCCAGGCCGATTTCGACCTGTGGCTGAAGAAGCTCAACGACGCCAAACTGTTTGCCTTCGACACCGAAACCACCGGCATCGATGCGCAACAGGCGCAACTGGTAGGCCTGTCTTTCGCGGTACAAGCCAACGAAGCGGCCTACATCCCGCTGACCCATTCCTACATGGGCGTGCCGGATCAGCTGGATCGCGACACCGTGCTGCGCGCACTGAAACCGATTCTGGAAGACCCGAGCAAACTCAAGGTCGGCCAGCACGCCAAGTTCGACATGAACATCCTGGCCAACTGCGCCATTGGTGGCGATCAACGTTGCTGCATCACCGTGCAAGGCATTGCCTTCGACACCATGCTCGAATCCTACGTGCTGGACTCCACCGCGACCCGCCACGACATGGACAGCCTGGCGCTCAAATACCTGAATCACACCACCACCAGCTTCCAGGACATCGCGGGCAAGGGTGCCAAGCAGCTGACCTTTGACCAGATCTCCCTCGAGCTGGCCGGACCTTACGCCGCCGAAGACGCCGATGTGACGCTGCGTCTGCATCAAACGCTGCAGGAAAAGCTCAACGCGATCCCGAGCCTGAGCAAAGTTCTGAGCGAGATCGAAATGCCGCTGGTGCCCGTATTGGCGCGAATCGAACGCCAGGGTGCGCTGGTCGATGCCAACCTGTTGGGCATTCAGAGTGTTGAACTGGGCGAGAAAATGGTCGCCCTGGAGCGTGAGGCCTTTGCTATCGCCGGAGAGGAATTCAACCTCGGCTCGCCGAAGCAATTGGGTGTGATCCTGTACGAAAAACTCGGCCTGCCGATCCTCAGCAAGACCGCCAAGGGCCAGGCCTCTACCGCCGAGGCCGTACTGGCGGAACTGGCCGAGCAAGATTTCCCGCTGCCTAAAGTACTGATGCAGTACCGCTCGATGAGCAAGCTGAAAAGCACTTACACCGATCGGCTGCCGGAACAAATCAACCCGCGTACCGGGCGGATTCACACGTCGTATCATCAAGCCGTTGCGGCGACAGGGCGTTTGTCGTCCAGCGATCCGAACCTGCAGAACATCCCGATTCGTACCGCCGAAGGTCGTCGGATTCGTCAGGCGTTCGTCGCGCCAAAAGGCTACAAACTGCTGGCGGCGGACTACTCGCAGATTGAGTTGCGGATCATGGCGCACCTGGCCAAGGACGAAGGTTTGTTGCACGCCTTCCGCAATGACCTGGACGTGCACAAAGCCACGGCGGCCGAAGTCTTCGGGGTTGAGTTGGCGCAGGTCACCACTGATCAGCGTCGCAGCGCCAAGGCGATCAACTTCGGTTTGATCTACGGCATGAGTGCGTTTGGCTTGGCCAAGCAGATCGGCGTGGATCGGAAACAGTCCCAGGCGTACATCGACCGCTATTTCGCCCGCTATCCAGGTGTCCTGGAATACATGGAGCGCACTCGCGCCCAGGCTGCCGAGCAAGGTTTCGTCGAAACCATCTTTGGTCGCCGCCTGTACCTGCCGGACATCAACGCGAAAAACCCGGCCCTGCGCAAAGGTGCCGAGCGCACGGCGATCAACGCCCCGATGCAAGGCACCGCGGCAGACATCATCAAGAAAGCCATGGTCGCGGTGGATAACTGGCTGACCTCGTCAGGCCTCGATGCCAAAGTCATTCTGCAGGTGCACGATGAATTGGTTCTTGAGGTGCGCGAAGATCTGGTCGACCAGGTTCGTGAGGAAATTCGCGTGCACATGAGTGACGCCGCGAAGCTGGATGTGCCGCTTTTGGTCGAGGTTGGTGTAGGAAATAACTGGGATGAGGCTCACTGAGCCGCCTGAAAAGGCGTTTTCCGCTGCGGCATAGTGCCGCGGCAGAAAATGGCGAAGAGCGATTATTTCGAAAAGTGCTTGGGCTTATTTCCAATGGATTTTGAACCCCTTCGGAACTAAACCTGTGAACCGCCACTCAGAGTTACTGAATGGCTGGTGAAGCCCTTCGATGCTCCTATGTTGTGTTAAGTGTTGGCAGATATCTGGACCCCGCCCTAGCGGTCCGGAACTTGAACCCCGGAACTTCCCCCTCCCCATAAGAAGTCCGGGGTTTTTTTTGCCTGCGATTTACTGCTCGGCAACCTCGGAGCCCTTGTTTGCCAGTTCCATCCAGCCCGCCAGTACAGTGTAGGCGTCTTCCAGGCCCATGCGTTTGGGTGCCGAAAACAGCTGGATAGTGATCGTGTCGCCCCAACCCTTGCGGATATCTGCCTGAACCTTGAGCAGGACGTTTTTCGCCGCGCCGTAGGTCAGCTTGTCCGCCTTGGTCAGCAAAATGTGCATCGGCATGCCGCTGGCGACGGCCCAGTCGAGCATCAACAGGTCAAAGTCAGTCATTGGATGACGGATGTCCATCATCAAAATCAAACCCTTCAAACTCTCGCGCCCGCCCAGATAGGCTTCCAGGTGACGCTGCCAGTGCAGCTTCAACGGGATCGGCACTTTCGCGTAACCGTAACCCGGCAGGTCGACCAGACGGCGTTCATCGTCTAGCTTGAAGAAGTTCAACAACTGCGTGCGCCCCGGAGTTTTCGAGGTGCGCGCCAGACTGGCGTGCGTCAGGGTGTTCAGGGCACTGGATTTGCCAGCGTTGGAACGCCCGGCGAAGGCCACTTCAAAGCCTTCATCGTCCGGACATTGGTCGACTTTGGCAGCGCTGAGCATGAAGGTGGACTGTTGGCACAGGCCGAGGATGGGGTTCTTGAGTTGCATGGGATTTCCGATGTGGGCGGCGCCGGGAATGGACGCGGCGAGCAGTGTCGTTTCCGTTTCAGTGACGCCAGTATATAATGCCGCAGATTTTGTGTGCGCTTTGTCCCAGCGTAGGATGAAGTTCACGAGAGCGATTGGCCTTGATTGCGCACTAGAACGCAGAACGCTCTCAACCCTGAAAAGGTCGTTTTATGACGAAATGGCTGCTAGCTGCCGGTGTCTTGATGCCGCTTTACAGCGCTCAGGCTACACAGGATCCGGAAGCTGTGTACAACCGTGTTTGTGGTGCCTGTCATTCCGGCCAACTACCCATGGCGCCCAAGAAGGGCGATCAGGAAGCTTGGACGCCGAGGTTGGCGAAAGGTATGGAGACGCTGGTGCAACACGTGACCCAGGGTTTCAAGGCGATGCCGCCGCGTGGTTTGTGCATGGACTGCAGTGCCGAGGATTACCAAGTCATCATCCAGTGGATGAGCGAGTGATCCCGGTCCATAACTCTTTAACCCTTAGCCGTAGTTGGATTAGCTGATGAACAAATTGATCGTGAGTCTGCTGTTGACCGTGGGGATCTCCGGCATTGCCCATGCTGCAGGTGATGCGACTGCTGGTCAGGCGAAAGCCGCAGTATGTGGCGCCTGTCATGGCCCGGATGGTAATAGCATGGCGCCTAACTTTCCGAAACTGGCAGGTCAGGGCGAACGTTATCTGAACAAGCAGTTGCACGACATCAAATCCGGCAAGCGCACCGTCCTGGAAATGACCGGCCTGCTGACCAACCTGAGCGATCAGGACCTGGCTGATATCTCTGCCTATTTCGCCAGCCAGAAAGGCAGTGTTGGCGCCGCCGACCCTAAAATCATGGCTCGCGGTGAAGCACTGTTCCGTGGCGGTGATCTGGCGAAGGGCCTGCCATCCTGCACCGGCTGCCACTCTCCAGACGGCAAGGGCAACGCGGCTGCCGGCTTCCCGCATCTGGGTGGCCAGCACGCGCAGTATGTAGCCAAACAACTGACCGACTTCCGCAAAGAAGAAGGTGGTCGGGCCAACGATGGCGATACCAAACCAATGCAGAGCATCGCCAAAAAGCTGAGCGATGAAGATATCGCAGCGGTGTCCAGCTACATTCAGGGCCTGCATTAAGATCGGCGAATCGGGCGTTAAGCGAGGCGTACATCTCCTGCAACGTTAACGCTCTATTAATCCGTCGCAGCAAGTATAAAAAGGGTGGCTTAGGCCGCCCTTTTTTGTGGCCGCTGCCGTTACACTACAGAACTCAAGCCCGCCATGATCTGTCTGAAAACAGGTCGCGCGAGGCGACCCAAATTGTCTAGGAGTAAAGCATGCGTAATCTGATCATCAGCGCCGCACTCGTCGCTGCCAGCCTGTTCGGCATGACTGCCCAAGCTGCCGAAGCACCCGCCGCACCTTATGTCGAACTGAGTAATCCCGTTCCGGTGGCCGTGCCTGGCAAGATCGAAGTGGTGGAGCTGTTCTGGTACGGCTGCCCGCACTGCTATGCTTTCGAACCAGTGATCAACCCTTGGGTAGAGAAGCTGCCGTCCGACGTTAATTTCGTCCGTATTCCTGCGATGTTCGGCGGCCCTTGGGACGCACACGGCCAAATGTTCCTGACCCTGGAAGCCATGGGCGTCGAGAGCAAGGTTCACGCTGCGGTGTTCAACGCCATTCAGAAAGAACACAAGAAACTGACGGCTCCAGAAGAAATGGCAGAATTCCTGGCAACTCAGGGCGTCGACAAAGACAAATTCCTGGCCACCTTCAACTCCTTCGCCATCAAGGGCAAGATCGTCCAGGCCAAAGAGCTGGCAAAGAAATATGAAATCTCCGGCGTTCCGACCATGATCGTCAACGGCAAGTATCGCTTTGACGTGGGTTCCGCCGGCGGCGCCGAGCAAGCCCTGCAGTTGGCCGACAAACTGGTCGACAAAGAGCGAGCGGCAACCAAGGCTGCTGCCAACTAAGCGCGGCGACTGCCATGCGCCGCTGGGGAACTGAACGCGTCGTTGGCCTGCATGATCCGCGGGTCAACGAGCATCATCTGGAATCGACGGGCTTGCCCGCGGACAGCCGTCTGCGTTTGCTCAGTTTCAATATCCAGGTCGGCATCAGTACCGAGCGGTATCGGCACTACCTGACCCGGGGCTGGCAACACCTGTTGCCGCACACCGGGCGTGCCGACAATCTGCAAAAGATCGGCAATCTGTTGGGCGACTTCGATCTGGTCGCCCTGCAGGAAGCCGATGGCGGCAGCCTGCGATCAGGCTACGTCAATCAGGTCGAACACCTGGCCCAGCTCGGTGCATTCCCCTACTGGTACCAACAACTCAATCGCAATCTCGGTCGTCTCGGCCAGCACAGCAATGGTGTGCTCAGCCGCCTGCGCCCGTGGGCGATCGAAGATCATCCGCTGCCGGGCCCCAAAGGTCGCGGGGCGATTCTGGTGCGCTTCGGCGAGGGTCCGGAGGCGCTCGTGGTGGTGATGATGCACCTGGCGCTGGGCGCCCGCGCCCGCAGCATGCAACTGGCTTACATCCGCGAGTTGATCGGCGGTTATAAACACCAGGTGCTGATGGGTGACATGAACACCCACGCCAGCGATTTGCTGCAAAACTCTCCGTTGCGTGACCTCGGCCTGCTAGCGCCGCAACTGGAAGCGACCTTCCCCAGTTGGCGCCCGCAACGCTGCCTGGACCACATTCTGCTGAGCCCGACCCTGACACTTGAAAAGGTCGAAGTGCTGGCACAACCCATTTCCGATCACCTGCCGGTCGCGGTAGAGATTCGTCTGCCGGGTTCGCTCACGGCCGATGCATTGCCCGCGTTGAGTCCTGCCCTTCGCGGAACCCATGAATGAGCGACGAAACACAGCGCTGGAAAGAGAAATACCTTAAAAGCATCGAACAACAGGAAAAGCTCGAGCGTCGATGGGACGCCCGGCTCGACCTGCTGCGCCGCGGGCTGGTGCGCAGCACGCTGGCGGCCGAGGGCACCGATCGCGCGGTTGACCAGTGCATGAAGGAAATGCGCGAAGTCGTGCGTACCGATGACATGGACGCCGGCCTGGCCGCCCTCCTTCCACGGCTGGAAAAAGCCGTGCTCGACTCCGAACAACGCCGGGAAACCCGAGTCAATCAGACCAGTGCCGCACTCACCGCGCTGGTCACTCAGCTGCAAACATTGCCGCTGCCCCGGGAAGTCAGACGGCCACTGAAGAACTTCGCCAAACAACTGGACGGACGCGTCGGCCATGCACGCGAGATTCCCTTGTTGCTCAGCGAACTGAGCGGCTTGCAAGGTAAAGCCCTGAGTCAACTTGAGAACCCAGCGGAACCTGATCGGCCGAGTTTACTGCAGCGACTGTTTGGCAGTCGTGAAGCCGATGAGGCGACACCCCAGGCTGCCGTCCCCGCGATACAGGCACCCGCCCCGTTGCCTGTCGAACTGGTTGCTGCGCCGCTTGCCGAAATACCACGAGCAACCGTTGATCCCGCACCAGCCGTCGATGAACCACACGTTGCGCTGCCGGTCGCGCCCGCGGCTGTGCCCGAGCCACTGGAAATCGAGACGCCCCCTGCAACGACGCATTCCCCGGCAATCGTGGCGTTTGTCCCACCAGTCCTTGAACCTCAACAGGCCCACACCCCGCAAGCGCAGACCCAACCGGACATTGAGCAACCAGAAGAGCCAGCTCCACCTGTCATCACGCAACCAGTTCAGGCTCAACCGGCCATCAATCCCGACGAGCTGACTCCGGCAGTGTTTCTCGACAGCCTGCCACTCCCTTCGGCCATGGCCCAGGCGCTGGCCGCAATCGATCCGGAACAACCCGAACACGATATTCTCTACGCCCTTCCGGACTCACCCGAGCCGTCCTATAGCTCCGTGGCCAAGCACATTGAAGACACGCTGCTGGGCCTGCTCGACGACCTGACGCTGCCAGAGCGCCATCGTCCGCAAGCCGAAGCGATGCGCGATCGCCTGCAAAATGGCTTGAACTGGTATGAATTGCTGCCGATCCTCGACGACCTGGCAACCTTGATGCTGGCGATCACCGACAGCGGCCAACACGAATTCGAAGCGTATCTGCAACAACTCAACGAACGGCTCGAGTCGTTCCAGAGCAACTTGCAAGCCGCCAGCGAGGGTCATGCCGACAACCGCACTGCCGCGCGTGCGATGGACACGCAGATCCGCGAGCACGTAGACGGCTTGCAGAGCAGCATGCAGGAAGCGGCGAACCTGGACGACCTCAAGCACGCTCTGGAAAACCACCTCGAAGGCTTGCTCGGCACCATGGATCATCACCGCAAGCAGCGCGACGAGCGCGAACAGGAGGTGGCGGCCCGGCTGCATGGCCTGGCCGAACGTGTGGCCCACATGGAGCAGGAAGCCCTGGGTTATCGCGAACATCTCGAAGAGCAACGTCAGAAAGCCTTGATCGACCCGCTGACGGGCCTGCCCAACCGAGCGGCCTGGAGCGAACGGCTGGATCACGAAATCAGCCAATGGCAGCAACATGGCAACACCCTGTTGCTGGCCATGCTCGACCTCGACCACTTCAAACGCATCAACGACAACTATGGCCACCTGGCAGGCGACAAAGTGCTGAAAATCATCGCCAGCGTGCTGCGCAAGCGCCTGCGTGGGGCGGATTTCATTGCCCGGTTCGGCGGCGAGGAGTTTGTCCTGTTGATGCCCGCCACCGCACCGGCGGTCGGCGCGAAACTGCTGGAAAACCTGCGTGCGGCGATCGAAGCCTGCCCTTTCCACTTCAAAGGCGAACGAGTAACCATCACCATCTCCATGGGGCTGGCTGCGTTCAAGCCCGGCGAACATAGCGATCTGGTGCTGAAAAGAGCCGATCAGGCGCTTTATCGTGCGAAACACGCTGGCCGTAACCAAGTGGAATTGAGCTAACCGCCAATTGTTCCATTTTGTTTAAATCAGCGGGTTTGCCGTTCTCACGCAAGGCAGTACGTTACACTGTTGCATTAATGTCTTGCGTGTACTGCCTTCCGCCATGAAATATCTTGCTCTCATCGTGTCGCTGATTCTGTTGGCCGGTTGCGCCAGCGGCCCCCGGTTCGACACCAGTCACCCTTCAGCCAATCACGACAGTCGCGTCCAGTTCGTGGTGCTGCATTACACGTCCGCGTCGCTGGAACGCTCACTGCAATTGCTGACCCACGGCGAAGTCAGCAGCCATTACCTGATCGGCGACGACAAAAACGCCACCATCTACAAGCTGATGGATGAAAACCTGCGGGCCTGGCACGCCGGGGAGAGTGAGTGGCAAGGGCGGACCTGGTTGAACTCCAGCTCCATCGGCATCGAAATCGTCAATCCGGGTTTCAAGCTGACACCGACCGGAGAGCGCTACTGGTATCCCTACAGCGAAGCCCAAACCCAGTCCTTGATTGTGCTGCTCAAGGACATCAGCAAGCGTTACGCCATCAACCCACGCAGCATCATCGGCCATAGCGACATCGCACCGCTGCGCAAGCTCGATCCGGGGCCGCTGTTCCCCTGGAAACGCCTGGCTGCCGAAGGCCTGGGCATCTGGCCGAACGAGCAAGCCGTAGCGCGTCAGCAAGTACCGTTTGAGGCCCAGTTACCAAGCATCAGTTGGTTTCAGACGCAGTTGGCCCGCCTGGGTTACGCCACACCGCAAACCGGTGAACTGGATGTCGCGACACACCATGTGATTGCGGCCTTTCAGATGCATTTCCGGCCTTCACGTTTCGACGGCATGCCCGATGCGCAAACCGCGGCGCTTCTACAGGTTTTGAATCAGACAAAATAATGACGCCCGCCCGACGGTAAAGGCTTTTTCTCAATCAGCAGCTATAACTCATTGGTAATTCTTCGGATATTCCATATGCCTGTTGCTCGGGAAACTTTACGTAGTTGGTTCTATCGCCCCTGTTTTTTGGCGATGCTGGCTGCTGCCTTGAGCACAACACTGTTGATGGCCGGCAGCCTGTTCGTGGCCATTCATCAGGTCGAGCAAAACGAAAGCCAGGAGATGAACGCCCAGGGCGAGCGCTTTCTCGCTCGCCTGGAGCAACTCTTCGGGCAACTGCGCGAAAGCCTTGATGATCTGGAAGCCCAGCCGCTTCGAAGCTGCGACGACGAAATGATCGCGACGTTGCAGCAGGTCACCTTCAATTACCGCTTCGTTTACGAAGCCGCTTACATGGACGCCTCGCGGATCTGCTCCAACCGTCCTCGCCAGGAAGGTCTGTCATTGATACGAGCACCGGATATCCAGGGACCGACCTACAGCTACTGGCTGAACACCACCACCGAACCCGATGAAAACCGTGCCGCACTGATGCTCGGGCGTGGCAATTTTCGCGTCGCGACGTCTCGCGGGCATTTGACCGACATGGTCGATCTGTCGCCCGGAAGCAGCCTTCTTGTCGTGCTCGACCACGGCTCGCGCGCGATTCCGGTACTGGGTACCTCGCAAGCCTGGCCTCCCACCGAACCCTGGCCGCCGAAAAGCCGTGATGCCTTGCAAGTCACCCAGACTCGCTTGATTTACCGAATGCCGACCAATAACCCGGAATATCAACTGGTGCTGATCACCCCGCGCACCGGCATGCATGTGCCAGCAGTCTGGTGGTGGCTGCTGCCGGCCAGCCTGGCGCTGGGCGTGTGCGTAGGCTTTCTGGTGTTTCTGCTGGTGCGCCAGCGACAGTCGCTGGACGCCGAATTGACTGGCGCGATACGACGAGGCGAGTTGCAGGTGTTGTATCAACCGATCTTCGATCTCGACAGTCGCAACTGTGTCGGGGCCGAAGCCTTGCTGCGCTGGCGAAGGCCGGACGGGACCCTGACCAGCCCCGACCTGTTTATTCCGATGGCGGAGAACACCGGCCAGATCCGGCAGATGACCGACTTCGTCCTGCAGCGCCTGCTTGAGCAGCTGGGTCATTTGTTGCGGGCCAATCCGCAACTGTACATCTCGGTCAACCTCGCGGCGTGCGACGTCATGGTGCCGCGCATTGGTCAGGTCATGGCGCGACTGCTGACCTTGCACCGGGTCGCAGCCAAGCAGATCGCCTTTGAGGTGACCGAACGGGGATTGATTGATGTAGTGGTGGCCCGGGAAAACCTGCAAGCCTTGCGCGATGTCGGGCATCAGGTGCTGATCGATGACTTTGGCACCGGCTATTGCAGCCTCGCCTACCTGCAAACCCTGCCGGTGGATTGCCTGAAAATCGACAAGGCCTTTATTGATGCATTGGGCCATGACGCGGCCAGCAGTGGCGTGGCCCCGCACATCATTCACATGGCCCAGGCTCTGCAGCTCAAGGTGATTGCCGAGGGCATCGAACATGAAGCCCAGGCGGCGTTTCTGAGCAGCGAAGGCGTCAAGTTCGGTCAGGGCTGGTTGTTCGCCCATGCGTTGAGCGCCGTGCAGTTCATCGAACTGATTACCCGAGGCCGCCGACTGGCCGGCCGACGCTTGGATGACGAAGCGTAAAAGCGCCTTAGACCGCCAGTGCCATATAGAACTGGGTACCCTGCCCCGGCCGCGAATAGACGCCCATCCGCCCACCGTGCAACTGCACGATTTCCTTGCACAGTGCCAGACCCAGCCCCGCGCCGCCCTTCTTGCGGCCCACCTGCACAAACGGTTCGAAAATCCGGCCCTGCTGACCGTAGGCAATGCCTTCGCCATTGTCCTCGACGCTGATTATCACCCGCTCACCATGACGCCGCGCCTGCAAACGTATCTGCCCCTCAGGGCCGGTATGGCGCAACGCGTTGTCGATCAGATTATCGAGCACTCGGTCCAGTTGGGGCTGATCGGCCTGTAACCATGGCAAGGGTCCCTGCACTTCCACCAGCAGATCGATGCCCTTTTCCCCCGCGACACCCGCAAACCGTGACCGAGCCTGCTCCAGCAAATCTTCGATGGAGCACGGCGCCAGCGTGAGTTTTTGCAATCCGTTCTGGTAGCGGGAGAAGTTCAGCAGGTCGTTGATCAATTGCATCAAGCGCTGCATCTCTTCATTCACGGTGTCCAGCAGATCGGCTTCACGCGAGTCCTCGGCAAAATGCGCGCGCTCGCGGAACAGACCGAACGCCATGTGCATCCCGGTGACCGGCGTTCGCAGCTCATGGGAGGCGCGTAACACAAACTCGCTGCGCACCCGTTCGAATGCTCGTTGTTCGGTGACGTCATGCAGCACCATCACAGCGCCGAGAATATGACCCTGCGTATGACTGACCGGCGTCAGGCTATAAGTCAGCAGCCGCGACTCACCATCAACTTCAACGCTCAAGTCTTCCGGCGCACGCTCGAGGGTGCCGCCACGCAGCACCAGTTGCAGCTGTTCATCCAGCTCGGGACGTTCGAGGGCCGTACCCAGGCCCTGACCGAGGCGATCGGTGTCCCAACCCAACTGACGCTGCGCCACCGGGTTGAGGTGTTCCAGATGGCCCTGTCGGTCGATCATCAGCAACCCATCGTCGATACTGTCGAGCACGGCCTGCAACCGTTGCTGGCCGGCGAGCAGCTCATCGATATTGGTGGCCTGATGCTGACGCAGAGCCTCGGCCATGATCCCGAAACGCTTGGTCAGCAGGTTCAACTCCACTGCCGAGGAAATCGGCAGGGTCACTTCGAAATTGCCTTGCCCGATATTGTCTGCCGCCTGGGCCAAGGCCTCGATCGGCGCGCCGAACCTTCGGGCGATGGCGTGTGCGGTCACGAAGCCAATAATCAGCACCGCCAGCCCCACCAGCCCGAGCAGCCCGGCAACCAGCAGCGCGCGCTCCCGAGACTGACGTTCGGTCGCATTGATGTTATCCAGCGCCTGCTTTTGTCTGGAGATCAGATCGTTGCGCAACGCGTTGAATTTTTCTGTGAGTTCTTCGTTGCCCCACAATACCTGTGTCGGTTCACGAGACAGGTCAAAAGCCTCGACGAAAGCCTGGTAGTCCGCCTTGGCTTGTTTGAAGCTGCCCGGGCCACCATCAGCGGGCTGCTCATGGGCGATGCCCTCGTCGAGCAACTCAAAGTATCGCCGCCGGGAGGCCTCGACCGCCCCGGGATCAGGTTTCTCGCTGAGCATGATCATCAACTGATCGCCCAGGGTCTGACGTAATTTCAACCCCAGGTCCAGAGTGACGAAGTTGTTGCGAACCAGCGCTTCCTGAGTACTCGCCATCTGCATCACGCTGACCAGCCCGAGCAAGAGCCCAAGCAATGCAACGGTGATCAATGCCGAAATACTCAGAAACAGCCGAGTGCGCAACTTCATCGCCAGTTTCATCGCAGACGGCTCACAGGTTGTACTGCTTGCGTTTGCGGTACAGCGTCGAGGCGTCGATGCCTAGCGTCTTGGCTGCCTGGTCCAATGTGTCGGCGGTGGCGAGAACCGCACCGATATGGGCTTTCTCCAGTTCATCCAGACTCAGTGCAGCGCCAATGCGTGGCGCGTTATTGACCGGAGTCTCAGCCATGCCCAAATGGCTGATCTCGACCCGCTCCTGGGGACAAATAATGCTCGCCCGCTCCACCACGTTGCGCAGCTCACGAATATTGCCCGGCCAGCGATAACCGAGCAGTGCCTCGCGAGCCTCGTCGCTGAAACCCCGCGCCGGACGGGCATATTCCTTGACGAAGCGGGCCAGGAATCGATCGGCCAGGGTCAGAATATCTTCCCTGCGTTCACGCAGCGGCGGCAGGTGCAAGGTGATGACATTCAGGCGATAGAGCAGGTCTTCCCGGAAACGGCCGTCGCGCACCATGTCTTCGAGGTTGAGGTTGGTGGCCGCGAGGATTCGCACATCGGCGCGGCGGGTCACCGGATCGCCAACGCGCTCATATTCCTTGTCCTGAATGAACCGCAGTAACTTGGGCTGCAACGTCAGGGGAAAGTCGCCGATCTCGTCGAGAAACAGCGTACCGCCATCCGCCTGATTCACACGACCCAGGGTGCTTTCGCTGGCCCCGGTGAACGCGCCACGGCTGTGACCGAAAAGCTCGCTTTCCATGAGCTCGGCGGTCAGCGACGGGCAGTTGATCGTGACGCAGGATTTCTTCGCACGCTTGCTCCAACCGTGAATGGCTTGGGACAACTCACCTTTACCGGTGCCGGACTCGCCGAGAATCAAAATATTGGCATCGGTGCTCGCCACTTGGCGGGCGGTTTCAAGCACCACTTTCATCGCGGGGCTGTGGGAGTCCAAACCATCCTTGGGTTTGCGTACTTCGCCTTCCAGGGCTTCTAGACGTGCCGACAGTTGCCGCACTTCCAGTTGCTTGGCGGTGGCCAGACGCAATTGATCGGGGCTGCACGGCTTGACCAGGTAATCGGCGGCACCGGCCTGAATCGCGTCCACTGCAGTGTCCACGGCCGAGTGAGCGGTGACGATCACCACCCGCATCCAGGGCGCCTGAATGCGCATCTGCGCCAGTACATCCAGGCCATTGTCTTCACCCAGGCGCAAATCAAGGAAGCACAGGTCGAAGACCTGACGTTGCAGCAATGCTTCAGCTTGCGCAGCGCTGTTGGCGGTAGCGACGCTGTAGCCTTCATCTTCAAGGCAGTAACGGAAGGTACGCAGGATGGCGGACTCATCGTCCACCAGCAGAATGCGGCCTTGATGCTCAGTGGCTGATTCCATTTTCCTACGCTCCTTAATGAGTGATCTTTGGTTAGTCCCGGAAAAATCGGGCAAGTTGCATGGTTGATTCTGGTCGATTCCAGCCATAGCAGGGTAGCTATCTCTTCACCCTACGGCTAATAACCTGATTTTGTTGGTTTTTAATCAAAAATCCGTTTTTCAGGCCATTGCCCGCGTCCACTTGTGACATCTGCGCCCTCCTCTCAATTCCAAAATATTGAAACTTCCTACGAATCCATCGTGCATTACGCACGACCTCAGGGGTGGCATCGTGCAGGATGCGTCCGAAGCGATTTTCACTACATTCATAACTAATTGATTTAAAACAACTTTAGTCTTAAAGAAAGCTGGCATGCACGCTGCAATAGTCTGGTTAACCCAGGGCAAAAGACGAATGCCCTAAACCAGATAACCACCAGTGTGGGAGGAGCTTCAGGATGAATCGCCAACGTGCCGCCCAGTTGCGTCTCTCGCCACTGCATATCCAGCAAGGTCTGTTTGCTGTTCTGGCGCTCTTGATCACCTTGATCGGCGGCCAGCAGTTTCAGCGCTGGGAACAGAGCCAGCAGCAAGAAGCGCCACGCCTGTCGATTCAACATCCGACTCAGACCCACTTCAGCGCCGCCAGCACGTTCGCTGACAGCGCCCCGATGCGAATGATGGACGTCGACCAGGCTCAGCCTGTGGATGAGATGCCTCCTCAGGAACGTTGGGTGTTCTAAACATACGAACTTGGCGCGTTCGATGCGCCGGGAAAAGCATCACAAGCAACATCTCTAAATAGAAGCGTAAGGAGAATCACCATGTTGAGCTGGGCAATTACATTCTTGATCATTGCCATCATCGCTGCAGTACTGGGCTTCGGTGGTATCGCGGGCACCGCCACGGGTATCGCCAAGATTCTCTTTGTCGTGTTCCTGGTGATGTTCATTGCTTCGTTCTTCTTTGGCCGTCGCGGTCGAGGTTGAAGATGAGCGTTTTACTAAAGACTTTGGCAGCCGCCCTGCTTCTGGGCGGTAGTGCCATGGCAATTGCAGCCAATGATGGCCAGGCTCGGGTCAACGAACTGTTGAGCGCTGACCCGCAGTTCCACGACACCTGGCAAGGCGTGGTGAAGAAGGAAGAACGCCTGCCGGAATGGGTGATGAACCTGTCCGGCGACGCCGAGCAAATGAATGCGGTTGAAGAAGATGGTGACAAGTATTTGGTGGGGCCGCTCTGCGAATCGCACGACACATGCCTTAACAAACGCTTGATCGTGGCCATCAGCTTCGACAAGAAGGATGCCTACGCCATGCTGGTCGAAGTGCCTGCGGGATTGCCGGCCGACAAGTCGCCGACGCGACATGCCGATTACCGCTTTCTCGGAAAGCCGGACCCGGGTATGCAGGAAATGTTGATGGAACAGCTGAAGAAAGATCCAAACTGGTACTGAGTTCGAAACAAGAGAGAAGCCACAGCGCTTCTTTCCGATGCGCTACCCGAGGAAGGTAGCCGCATGACCAAGGGGTCGGGACGTTCTGCCTGTTTCAGGGGCGGAGTGACCTACGGGTACAGGGAGTACCTGCGCGAGGGCCGGGTCAGATCAAGCTGCGACGCAAGTTCGCCGGCCAATCATGGCCCGACGAACTTGCGAAGAGCTTTGTCCACGCAAAGCATCGTCCTAGAGCGTTCAGCTCATCTCCCCTGCTTTACTTCCGTTTAATCCCTGCGAATGCGTTTGGCCGTGTTTTTTCATGACCGTATATCGAGAAAGCTGCGGCTAAATGTAAGAGAGATTTCGCCCTTGAACGTAGGCTTTTTCTGAAGTTTTAGCCCTCATCCCTCCGCTCCAAAAACAACCCACCTCCTCTGAAATGGCCGGTTCGCGGCACTTATGCCTGCCGAAATGTCGTATTCGAACCGGTTGGGACGTGAGTTTCATTTAAAAAAGCTCATGCCGATTCGGCATAGGGTAGGCGTTTACGGCATTAGACGTCGGTTCCTTGCATCGGAATAGTTGCGCCTTTTTTCGCCTGCCAGAGAGCCATGAACAAGCGCTCCGGGGCACCTTATACGGGGGCAGATGCACAGACTTTTTCGCCACGAGCGTTCCAGTTCTTGCATCTGCCTGAGTCAAACGCAAGTAAGGGTAAAGATATGAAGAAGGCAAAGCTTAGCCTCGCCTGGCAGATCCTCATCGGTCTGGTATTGGGGATTGCAATCGGTGCGCTGCTCAACCATTTCAGTGCCGAAAAAGCCTGGTGGATCAGCAATGTCCTGCAACCGGCGGGCGATATCTTTATCCGTCTGATCAAGATGATCGTGATCCCGATCGTGATCTCCTCGCTGATCGTCGGTATTGCGGGCGTCGGCGACGCGAAGAAGCTCGGCAGCATCGGCCTGAAGACCATCATCTACTTCGAGGTCGTCACCACGATCGCCATCGTCGTCGGTCTGGTGTTGGCCAATCTGTTCCACCCGGGTGCCGGCATCGACATGAGCACGCTGGGTACGGTGGATATTTCCAAGTACCAGGCCACTGCCGCCGAGGTCCAGCATGAACACGCGTTCATCGAAACCATCCTCAACCTGATCCCGTCGAACATCTTCGCGGCCATTGCCCGCGGCGAAATGCTGCCGATCATCTTCTTCTCGGTGCTGTTCGGTCTCGGCCTGTCGAGCCTGAAACCCGACTTGCGCGACCCGCTGGTGAAGTTGTTCCAGGGCGTATCGGAAAGCATGTTCAAGGTCACCCACATGATCATGAACTACGCCCCGATCGGCGTTTTCGCACTGATTGCAGTCACCGTGGCCAACTTCGGCTTCGCGTCCCTGCTGCCGCTGGCCAAACTGGTGATCCTGGTTTATTTCGCCATCGCCTTCTTCGCCTTCATGGTGCTGGGCCTGATTGCTCGCCTGTTCGGCTTCTCGGTGATCAAGCTGATGCGCATCTTCAAGGATGAGCTGGTGCTGGCCTACTCCACTGCCAGTTCCGAAACCGTGTTGCCACGCGTGATCGAGAAGATGGAAGCCTACGGCGCGCCGAAAGCCATTTGCAGCTTCGTGGTGCCGACCGGCTACTCGTTCAACCTCGACGGTTCGACCCTGTATCAGAGCATCGCGGCGATCTTCATTGCCCAGCTGTACGGCATCGACCTGTCCATCAGCCAGCAATTGCTGCTGGTGCTGACCCTGATGGTCACGTCCAAAGGCATCGCCGGTGTACCGGGCGTGTCCTTCGTGGTGCTGCTGGCCACCTTGGGCAGCGTGGGTATCCCGCTGGAAGGCCTGGCGTTTATCGCCGGTGTCGACCGCATCATGGACATGGCCCGCACCGCACTGAACGTGATCGGCAACGCCCTGGCCGTATTGGTCATCTCCCGTTGGGAAGGCATGTACGACGACGCCAAGGGCCAGCGCTACTGGAACTCCCTGCCGCACTGGCGCAGCAAGGAAAAATTGCCGGTTGGCGAGACCTCGAATAACTAATACAAAACCCTGTGGGAACGAGCCTGCTCGCGAAGGGCCCGGTACATTCAACATCTGCGTTGACTGGCACACCGCTTTCGCGAGCAGGCTCGCTCCCACAATGGTCCGTGTACATGCGCGTGAAACAAACCCCGGAGAAATCCGGGGTTTGTCGTTTCTGGCTACCCCGCTATCATTCGCTCCATTCTTTGGGGGATTCAACTGATGCTCAATGGCCTGTGGCTTGGCTTCTTCATCGTGGCTGCCGTTTCGGCGCTGGCGCAATGGTTGATCGGCGGGAACGCCGGGATCTTCGCGGCGATGGTGGAGAGCATCTTCGCCATGGCCAAATTGTCGGTCGAGGTCATGGTCCTGCTGTTCGGCACCCTCACCCTCTGGCTGGGTTTTCTGCGGATTGCCGAGAAGGCCGGGATCGTCGAGTGGCTGGCCAAGGCGCTGGGGCCATTGTTCCTGCGCTTGATGCCGGAAGTACCGGCCGGGCATCCCGCCATCGGCCTGATCACCCTGAACTTCGCCGCCAACGGCCTGGGCCTCGACAACGCTGCCACGCCGATCGGCCTCAAAGCCATGAAGGCGCTGCAAGAGCTCAACCCCAGCGACACCATCGCCAGCAACGCGCAGATCCTCTTTCTGGTGCTCAACGCCTCCTCCCTGACCCTGCTGCCGGTGACGATCTTCATGTACCGCGCCCAGCAAGGCGCGCCTGATCCGACACTGGTGTTCCTGCCGATCCTGCTGGCCACCAGTTGCTCGACCCTGGTCGGTCTGTTGTCGGTGGCGGTCATGCAACGTCTGCGGCTGTGGGACCCGGTGGTGCTCGCGTACATGATTCCCGGCGCCCTGATACTCGGTGGCTTCATGGCGCTGCTGGCGACGCTCTCGGCGACCGCTCTGGCCAGCCTGTCATCGATCCTCGGCAACCTGACGCTGTTCGGCCTGATCATGCTGTTTCTGGTGATCGGTGCATTACGCAAAGTGAAGGTCTACGAGGCGTTCATCGAAGGCGCGAAAGAAGGTTTCGATGTCGCCAAGAACCTGCTGCCGTATCTGGTGGCGATGCTTTGCGCAGTCGGCGTGCTGCGTGCGTCCGGGGCGCTGGATTTTGGTCTGGACGGGATTCGGCATCTGGTGGAATGGGCCGGCTGGGACACGCGTTTCGTCGATGCGTTGCCGACCGCAATGGTCAAACCTTTCTCCGGCAGCGCCGCCCGGGCGATGCTGATCGAAACCATGAAGACGTCGGGAGTGGACAGCTTCCCGGCACTGGTGGCGGCGACGATTCAGGGCAGTACCGAAACGACCTTCTATGTGCTGGCGGTGTACTTCGGTGCGGTAGGCATCCAGCGGGCGCGGCATGCGGTGGGGTGTGCGCTGCTGGCGGAACTTGCCGGGGTTCTCGGCGCGATCGGCGTTTGCTACTGGTTCTTCGGCTAACCGAGATCCCCTTGTGGGAGCGAGCCTGCTCGCGATAGCGGTGTATCAGTCGACATAAATGCTGGCTGTTGCTCCGTCATCGCGAGCAGGCTCGCTCCCACAAATGAGTATCGCCGTGGCTTCAGGGCCTCGGCGGCGGTGCGAGTGTCTGCCCTTGCTCAACCGCCCAACTCACCACTTGCGCCGTCAATTGATCGCCAGCCTGGCCAAACCCGGCCACCACCGCAGGCACCTTCACATCGCTTAGCGGCTGACGCACTTCAAAGCGTCGACTGGCGAGGATTCGCTGGTCATAACCGCGCACCAGCAACGCATCCAGCCGCACGACGACGCTCGCGCTCGTGCCTTGATATTCAGTCTGGAACGCTTGCAGATTCCCGCCCAACTCCAGATCCGCCTGGAAATTGCTATCGTCGGTACTCAACAGCGGCACTCGACCATCACGCTGGAAACCATCGAGCAGACGATTGCGCAGCAGCACCGGCGCCGGGTCGCTCCAGCGTGAAGCCGTGTAGCTGCTGATCAAATCACCCTGTGGGATCACCGCGATTTTCGAGCTGTTCAATGCCTCGCTGGCCTGAGGCTTGGTCAGGCGCAGCGACCAGCGCTGCGGCGCACCGTGGCTGGCCACAGCGCCGCTCTGAGCCGACGGCAACCGATAGACATCGGACGGCTCGGACTTGGGCAGGATCGAGCAGGAGCTGACCAAGGTGAAACTGGCGAGGAGGGCAACGTGACTCAGCTTCATGGCGTGAACTCCTTGTTCTTGTCATTGCCCAGCAAATAACCGCTGGGGTTGGCTTCCAGGCGCTGGGAAATAGCCCGCAACGACGTCAGGGTGTCGCGCAATTCACGCACCGCCGGGGCCAGGCCATTGAGGCCTTGCATGCCGCTGTTGAGCGAATCCTGGTTGTTGGTGAGTAATTTGTTGATGGTCGCGCTGCTTTGCTCCAACGACTTCATCGCCTGCTCGGCACTGCCGAACATCTGCTTGCCTTGATCGCTGAGCAGGCCGTTGGCATTGCGCATCAACGCAGCGGTTTGCTCCAGCGTCGCCGTTGCCTGCTTGCCGATGGCAGACAGTTGCTGCATGGCCTGGCGGATGTCGCCGCGCTGGTCGGCGATGGTGCCGGTGGTTTGCTCCAGATGTTCAAGGGTCTTGCTGATCCGTTCGACGTTTTCCGAGGAAAACATCTGATTGGCGTTGTGCATCAAGACGTTCACGCCGGCCATCAGGTCGTTGCTGTCGTTGAGCAACCGGGCGATGGGCGAGGGCGATGCAATGATCGTCGGTAAATTACCGTCCTTGCCCTTGAGCGTCGGGCTCTGCGGCGTGCCACCGCTGAGCTGGATGATCGAAGTCCCGGTGATCCCGGTCAGCGCCAGTTTGGCCTGAGTGTCTTCCTTGATCGGCGTATCGCCGCCCAGACGAATCCGCGCCAGCACCCGCCGCGGGTCTTTCGGGTCCAGGCGCAACGTCACCACGTCGCCGACCTTGATCCCGCTGTACTGCACGGCGCTGCCCTTGGACAGACCGCTGACCGCCTCGTTGAAGACGATCTCGTAATCCTTGAACTCGGTGTCGACGTTGGACTTGGCCAGCCACAGACCGAAGAGCAGGGCGCCTGCCACCACAATCACCGTGAACAGGCCGATCAATACATGATGGGCTCGGGTTTCCATGTCAGACCTCGTTGAGCTGTTTAGCGGCCGTCAGCGCCGCGCGGCCGCGAGGGCCATGGAAGTATTCGTGAATCCACGCATCGTCCGTTTCCGAGACGACATCAATGGCGTCCGCCACCAGCACTTTTTTCTGCGCCAGCACCGCCACCCGGTCGGTGATGGTGTAAAGCGTGTCGAGATCGTGGGTCACCAGAAAAACGCTCAGGCCCAACGCGTCGCGCAGGGTCAGAATCAGTTGATCGAAGGCTGCGGCGCCGATCGGATCGAGGCCGGCGGTGGGCTCGTCGAGAAACAGGATGTCCGGGTCCAGCGCCAGCGCCCGGGCCAGCGCAGCGCGCTTGATCATGCCGCCAGACAGCGAAGCGGGGTACTTGTCGGCCGCCGAGAGTGGTAACCCGGCCAACGCCAGTTTCACCGCCGCCAGATGCTCAGCGTCCTCACGGCTCAGGCCGGCGTGTTCGATCAGGGGCAGGGCAACGTTCTCGGTTACGGTCAGCGAAGAGAACAGGGCGCCTTTCTGGAACAGCACACCGAAGCGCCGTTCGATCATCGAGCGTTCATGTTCGGACAGCGTCGGCAGATTTTTGCCGAAGACCTTCACCACGCCTTCACTCGGCTGACGCAGGCCGACAATGCTGCGCAGCAGTACCGATTTGCCGCTGCCGGAACCGCCGACCACCGCGAGGATTTCGCCCTTGTACAAATCCAGGTCGAGGTTCTCGTGCACGCTCTGGCGGCCGAAACGATTGCACAGCCCACGGACTTCGATCACCGCCTCGGTGGGCGCTCGGGGTACTCGACTCACCAGCCCATCTCCATGAAAAACAGCGCGGCCACAGCGTCGAGCACGATCACCACGAAAATCGACTGGACCACACTCGACGTGGTGTGGGCGCCCACGGACTCGGCACTGCCGCTGACCTTGAAGCCTTCAAGGCAGCCGATCGCGGCGATGAGGAAGGCGAAAATCGGCGCTTTGACGATCCCCACCAGAAAGTGCTGAACACCGATGTCGGTTTGCAGCAACGACAGGAACATCGCCGGTGAGATATCCAGCGACACGGCGCACACCACGCCACCGCCGACAATCCCCGAGAGCATCGCCAGAAAGGTCAGCATCGGCAGCGCGACCAGCAGGGCCAATACACGCGGCACCACCAGCAACTCCATCGGGTCCAGGCCCAGCGTGCGGATGGCGTCGATTTCTTCGTTGGCCTTCATCGAGCCGATCTGCGCCGTGAACGCACTGGCGGTGCGACCGGCCATCAGGATCGCGGTCAGCAGCACGCCAAATTCGCGCAGGAAGGAGAACGCCACCAGGTCCACGGTAAAAATACTCGCGCCGAAACTCGCCAGCACTGTCGCCCCGAGGAACGCCACCACCGCGCCCACCAGAAAGGTCAGCAGGGCGACGATGGGGGCGGCGTCGAGGCCGGTCTGTTCGATGTGCGCCACCATCGGCGTGATGCGCCAGCGCCTGGGGCGAAACAGCCCGCGGGCGATGGTTTCCAGGATCAGGCCGACGAAACCCAGCAATTGCAGGGTGTCTTGCCAGACGGCGTCTACCGCGCGGCCGATGCGGGTCAGCAGTTGAATACCGACGCTGATTTCTGCTTCTTTGATCGGCACACAGAAGTCAGTCATCGAGCAATAAACGGTCTGTAACAAGGCACGATCAGCGCCGGACAACGTGCAGTCGGGATGTTCGGCGGACTTGCCGAGACGCTCCGAACCGAGCAATTCCACCAACAACGAGGCGCCGGCGGTGTCGAGTGCGCCTAAGCCGTTGAGATCGATGTGAGTACTGTCGTCGTACTGGCCGCGAAGCTTTTCGCTCAGGCCTTTGAGATCGGCGTAATGGGCGAGCGTCCAGTCACCCATGACCCGCAATTGTGCAGGGGTGTGCGAGGTGTCCAGTAAGGCATTGCCGGCCATTGTGTTGCTGGTCATAAGCTCCGTGCTTGTTCGGCTGTTACGCAGATCTACGTAATAACACGAACCGCATTACTTTTCTTTGGTCGGTGTGCTGTCCGTTATCTTGAAGCGCAGCACACCGATCAGTTGACCGTCCTCGGTCAGCACCCGGACCTGCCATTTGCCCGCGGGGTTGCCGGGGAAGTTTTGTTTGTGGGTCCAGGCCCGGTAGCCTTCCTTGCGTCCGCCGTGAATATCCAGGGCAATACGGTCGACTTCTTTACCGTTGAACTGCCAGACGTGATAAATCCGCTCGTCCAGACCGCGCGGAGCATTGATCGCGGTGTAGGCGTACAGACCGCCGCCACGAATTTGTTCGGCGCTGACTTCATCGAGGCTGGCGCCAGGGGTGCGGTCCTGCATTTGAGTGCTGATCGCCACGTCGGTCATCCACAGCGTTGCTGGCGGCACCCATGATCGCAGCACCCAACCGAGGGCGCCGATGCCCACCGTAATACTCAGAATCGCCAACGCGTTGCGTACGGTGCGGATCGGGAAGATCGAGGCCAGGCTCGGGAACGACAACAACACGGCAGTACCCAGCGCCAGCTTGAAACTCTGGGCGGTGGTCAGGTGCAGGATGACGGGCAGGGCGGTGAGCAGGGCCGCGAACAGCGTCAGCGTGTGCAACGCCAGGAACGCCCAGCGCCGTGGCGCCAGCCATTTGTAGTAGAGCGGGTCGATGATGGAAATCAGCGCCGCCATACTCAAAAGCCCGGTGAAGAACAACTGGCCACTGTTCCAGGTGGTGGTGATGAAAAAGAAGGGCAGGACGAAGAACAGGCTTTCCTGGTGGATCATCTGTGTTGCGTAACGCAGCAAAGGCTGGGGAATTTCGCGTTTGAAAATTCTGGTAAACAGCTTGGTGAGGCTGTTTTCCAGCATCAGCCAGATCCAGCTGATCAGCATGATGATGGTGATCCAGGTCGCCAGGCCTTGCTGACGATCGACCAGCATGAAGCTGCCGACCCCGGAAATGAAACCGCCGAGCGCAATGACCCCTGGGTAGCGCTTCATCAATTCAAGGATGCGCTGTACGAATAAGGTCAGAGTAGGCATTTAGCGGTTCGCAATAGTCGTGGGAAAAATCCCCGACAGGGTACCGCCCGGTGGCCTGCGTGGCGAGGGGGCCGGTCACTTTGGCCAAATACAAAACCTGTGGCGAGGGGGCTTGCCCCCGTTGGGCTGCGAAGCAGCCCCTCGAACAGGCGCCTCTGTTTAACCAGCCACATCCCGTTCGCTGGTTTTACGACTGCTTCGCAGTCGAACGGGGGCAAGCCCCCTCACCACAAAAGCCCAACTGCCACAGGAATTTTCAGCGCCTGCGACGGACGCGCCAACCCAACAGCCCGAGCACAATCAGGCCAAACACCCCGGCAATCCCCCACATCACCTGGTCGTAACTCATCAGCGGCTTCTCTATCCGCAAGTACCCCGGCTGCATGAGCAGTTCACGCATGGCCTTGTTCGCCTCTGCCAGCGTCACCGCCTGCAGCTCCTTGGCCGGGTCGGCGAAACGTCCGTCCTCGTAGTCCCCAAGGGCACTCCAGTAATAATCGGCCAGCGCGCTGTTGCCTTGCACGGCCCAGGCCTGGCGGGCGATGGCAGCCTGCTTGAGGCGGTTGAAGGTGTCGGCATTCAAGCCGTCCCTGAGCAACCCGGCCTTCAAATCATCCAGTACCTGTTCGGCCTCGGGCACGTCATCGCGTTCGAGGTCCGCGTTAAGGCTCATGAAGCCAACGCCGCCAAACACCTCGCGCTCGGCCGAGGGGCCGTAGGACAAACCATGGGCCAGGCGCAATTGGCGGTAGAGCGCCCAGTCCAGGTAGTCCTTGAGCAGATCGAAGGTTTCGTCGTGCTGATCCTCCTGCACCGGCTCCGGCACCAGCCAGTGCAACTTGGCTCCTGCGCCGACGAAACCGTGACTCAGCGTGCGCTCATGGGCGGCACTGGCCTTGATTTCCGGCAGGGGCGGGTGATCGGTAGGATCGACCGCCTCAAGCGCGCCATACGACCGTTCCAGATAGGCCGGCAGCAAGCGTTCGAGGTCGCCGACCATGATCAGGGTCATGTTGTTGGGTGCGTACCAGGCCTTGCGCACCGCCTCCAACTGTTCGCGAGTCAGGTGATCGACCTCGGCCCGCTCGGAGCATTTGAGGCCCAGTTCCACCGCCAGCTGATTACTCGCCGTATGGCCCAGATCCTGACGATCCAGCCAGCGTTGCAGGTGCGAGTAATGGCCGCCGTCTTCGCGCTCGACCACTTGTTTGGCAGCATTGATGGCGTTGTCGTCGATTCGGGTCTGGGTCAGCAGCGCCAGCAGCAGGTCGAGCACCTTGCGCTGATTTTTCGCCGGGGCTTCGATGACGAACGTCGTGTCGGCACTGCTGGTGTAGGCGTTCCACTCGCCGCCCAGGGCCTGCATGCGTTCTTCCAGACCCCCTTCGCCGGTGGCGTCGATGCCGCTGAACAGCAAGTGTTCAAGCAAGTGCGGCAGCTCCTTGTCGGCGCAGCTGAAATCATCGATACCGACGCCAACCACCAGACGAATCGCCACATGCCCGCGCTCGGTGCCGGGCTTGAGCAGCAATTGCAGGCCGTTGGGCAGCGTATAACCCTCGACCTGAAAGCGATCCAGGGCAAACGAAGGGAATGATCCAAGCAACAGACAGGCGAACAGCAAAAAACGCATAGCTAGCTTCCAGGCAACCAGTCGGAGATCCGTGTCGTCAGTCAGGCCGCCTTCGCGAGCAGGCTCGCTCCCACAGTGGAATGCATTTCAAATGTGGGAGCGAGCCTGCTCGCGAAGAGGCCTTCAGGCTGAATCAATGTTACTGACTGACCACACTGCCAGACGTTCAAGGTGAATGAGTGATGTCAGCCAAATCATCGACGATAAGCGCGCCGGTGTCCGACGTTTCCAACACTACATAAGCGCTGCTGCAGAACAGCGAATTCAGACGCTTCATATCGGCGATCAGCTCCAGGTGCAGCGAACTGGTCTCGATACTCTGCACAATCTTACGTTGCAACCGGCTGACGTGAGCATGGGCCAGGCGGCGTTCCTGTGCGCGAAAGCGACGTTTCTCACGCAGTAACTGGCGGGCACTTTCCTTATCGGCACTGAGGAATACCGACAACCCCAGACGCAGGTTGGAAATCAACTGACTGTGCAACCCCGCCAACTCTTCCAGGCCGACCTCGGAAAATGACCGGCGCTGCGAGGTTTTCTGCTGCTGCACCTTGCGCAGCATGCGCTCGATAAGGTCGCTGGCGAGTTTGAGGTTGATCGCCAGTTCGATGATTTCCGCCCAACGCCGGCTGTCCTGTTCGCTGAGATCCTCCCGGGGCATTTGCGCCAGATACAACTTGATCGAGCTGTAGAGCGATTCCACATCATCAGTCAGGCGCCGCATTTCCTGGGTGACGGCGGTTTGCTTGCCGTGCAGCACATCGAGCATGGCTTCGAGCATGTTGTCGATCAGATCGCCGATGCGCAGGGTTTCCCGGGCGGCATTGGCCAGTGCCAGGCTGGGGGTGACCAAGGCCGTCGGATCAAGGTGCCGCGGTTTGGCGGTGCCATTGATTTCCGGCCGCTCCGGCAGCAACCAGGCACAGAGCCTGGCCATCGGCCCGACGCTCGGCAGCAGGATCAGGCAGCGGGTGGTGTTGTAGAGCAGGTGGAAGCCGATGACCATTTCCTGGGGACTGAAGTCGAGGCTGTCGATCCAGTGCACCAGCGGGTCGAGCACCGGAATGATCAGCAACAGGCCGATCAGTTTGTACAGCAGGCTTCCGAGCGCCACCTGACGGCCCGCGGCGTTCTGCATGCTGGTACTCATGAACGCAAGAATGCCGCTGCCGATGTTGGCGCCAATCACCAGGCCGATGGCCACCGGCAAGCTGATCACGCTGGCACCGGCCAGGGTCGCGGTCAGCAGGACGGCCGCCAGGCTGGAGTAGGAAACCATTGCGAACAGTGCGCCGACCAGGGCATCGAGCAGGATGTCGCCGGTCAGCGACGCAAAGATCACTTTGACCCCTTGGGCCTGGGTGATGGGCGCGGCCGCTTCAACGATCAGTTGCAGCGCCAGAATGATCAACCCCAGACCGATGGCCACCCGGCCCATCTGCCCGAGCCGCGTCTGTTTGCGCGACAGGAAGAAAATCACCCCGAGGAAGATCAACAGCGGCGACAGCCATGACAAGTCGAACGTCAGCACCCGCGCCATCAGCGCCGTACCGACATCCGCGCCGAGCATGGTCGCCAGGGCCGGGGTCAGTGCCATCAGGCCCTGACCGACAAAGGAGGTGACGAGCATGGCGGTGGCGTTGCTGCTCTGGACCATCGCCGTCACGACGATCCCCGAGATAAACGCCAGCCAGCGCCTGGACATGTTCTGGGCGATCACGTGGCGCAGGTTGGAACCGTAGACCCGCAAGATGCCGGTTCGGACGATGTGCGTGCCCCAGATCAACAAGGCCACGGCAGATAACAAATTGAGCAGGGTGAGCATAAGGGCCCCCTGTGGTGGTAGCGCCCCAAAGGGGCAAGTTGACGGTGCCGCGACGTTCTACGTTCTGTACTTAAGCTGTAGTTGGCTAACGGTCTGGGCGCCAGCATCGCATAGCTAAAGAAGTGTTTGAAATAAAACTGTCACAAAAACAGGTTGATGCGTCGATGAAAAAGGGTCCCGGAGGCTCGTTTCATGGATTGAAGCCACAGGTTATGGTGGCAAGAGCGTTTGAGCAAAGTTCAATCGCTGAAGAGATCCAACATTCTCGACGCCCCAAGAAATGAATCTTCATTTTCCGATGCGATCCCGGCCAACGCTGATATCAATCAGGTATTTTGCCGTTGTTGAATCACGCTCATCGCAGCGTGCATAACACTTAATCAGAAGCAGCAAACTGTATTTCCCCGGCACGTACAGATCGATGCCGTCAGCCTGATCGAAAAGCTTTGCCTGTAGTTGTTCACGCTCTGCAACAGAGTCGAGTCTGAACCAATCGTTCTTCTCTTCGGGCTGAAGCTCCCCTCCTTGGTTTTTAAGGGTGTTCTGCAAGCCCTCCAACCGTTCCACTGCCTTTCCAAATGACATTGTTTCTGACATGGGCGACGTGGTCAGGGTTGCGACCTTCAGGCTTCCATAGGTAACCGCGCCAAAGACCGTAGGAGGAAGTTTGAACCCGTAAGCAGGATCATCAAACTCTATAACGGTCGGGCTGGTGATCCATGTAGAACTCGGATGAGGAGGGTCTTTAGCGTCGTTAGGATCACCAGGATAAATCGCCGTGTTGCCTTCGACTGGGAATGTCGAGTCTTTGATGACCTGCTCGTAGGGCTTTCCTATGTAGACGGATAAAGTCTGGGTGCTCCAACGGGAATACACCAAGCTACCTGCCACCAGAAGAGCGAAAAAAACCAAAATCAGCCAGCGTTGCGTTGAACCGATCACTGACGTACCCCATTTCCATTTGCGATATCTGTAATGGAGTTTTTTAGCTGACTTTTAGTGGTTGGATTCTTTAGCAGGTTGTTGAATTGTGCTGCGGCCCATAGGACGAACTCCATCCTTTGATTTTTATCCGCAAGATTGGCGAGCGGATTGCTGCTGAAAGAAACGCTCCGATTGTCTGGTACTCGGCACTGACTGGCCAACGTGAGTTGTATCCCCTCTGGAACGCCGGAAAGCAGACCTGTGACGACAGAAACAATATCTGAAGCATGTGTGCCACGAATGAGCGAGGCGAATTGCATGTCCTCATACATCGCGGGTTGCAGGATATTGATCTGCTCATGAGCAGCCATGGAGTTAACGCTGTCGGCAATTTCCCCAGCGTCGATTGCCTCAAAAGTCTCAAAAATTTCTTTATGGGCTACACCGAACGCTACGCTTTTTCCTATTAGCCACATCACATCCTTCGCTATTTCCCTTCGGCTTTTCAGGCATTTCTCCATTTCCTTGTATCCACGCACCATAAAAAAGCGATGCAGAGGATAAACATCCAGAAATAGCGCAGTGTTACCCAATGCAAGCATCTCGTACACGTAGTTCAATTGTTGTTGAACTAGTGAGCGAGAATTGTCGCCGAAGGTTATGTCAGCATTAGGAACCGGGTTCTCTGACCTGGCTTTGCCTACTTCCTCTTGAACTTTAGGATCGGTTCGGCTGAATTTGAACCCAAATCCCTCGAACACGGTTTCCGACGGTGCTTCGCGCAATTTGCGGTGCGCTTCTTTTTCTGCGGCGATGCCTTTTTGTAGCTTGGCAGCACACCTGCTTGGAAGCAAACACCGCCCGGTGCGACCCATTCTTCGGCTTCTTTCTGAAACCTGCGCCACAGGCAATTACAGGTCAACAACGGCACTTCGACGCGGGTTTTCGGGTTCGGGCCGCCCTTGGTGGTTTCGCGTTTGCAGGCGGGGAGTTCGCAGGTGCTGTCCCAGAGTTTTTTTCATGTCCAGGTCGTCTGGCGCGATGCATTGTCCGGTCATTTCATTCTTCCTTGAGGCTCAGACAGTCCAGCGGACTACGGCGAGGTCGGGCTGTAAGGTGGCGACGCTTTGGGTCATGCCCAGGGCGTTGGTCTGGCCTTTGACGATGCGGCCTTCAGCGGTTTCGATTTCGTAGTCTTGTTCGGCAATCGGTTCGCCATTGCCGGCGCTGACGGCTTTGAATTCGACCAGGGGCGGAATGAATGGCGCTGGGGTGTGAGTGCTGACGATGATGACGTTGCCGGAGCCGCCGATCACCACGCCGCCGTGGTTGGTGGTGCCATCAATGGTCATGGCGTTCAGGCCGTTGATGAATACAGTCGAAGAGAATCCACCGCTGAGGGCCTGACCGCAGGTGCATTTGTCGCTGACCCGAGCGGCGGCGAGACCGTTGAAAAAGACATCGGGTGAGCCGCTGGCAATCGGGTTGGTGCCGTGGCCGGGGAGGGGACAGGTGGTCGGGGTCCGTGAGGCGTGCAGCCGGTTTTCCAGACATATGCATTCCTTGGCTTTGTCGTTTGATGCCGGCGAGGGACGCTAACCACCCGAGCACTGTGCATCAACCTTTGGAAACAACTGTCGGCTAATTACTCAACTGCGCTGATGTGATTTACACGCTCTACGGCGCGTATTTAATGTCATTCAGAGTTACTTCTCGGAGGCTACAACGCCTTGCGTCGTTGCCTACGGTTACGCCAGAATCCGCCGGCTTGTGCGCCTTGACCCTGGACTCTATCGTTTCCCGGTCGCTGAAAACAGTGATCGGGTTTGGTAGCCCGGAGTTCTGGCGCATAGCCACTTTTTGCGGACGCTTCTTCAGGTCGCAGCTTTATGGTGGCCATGCGCAGGGTCCCTTCGGGGGCGCCGGTTCCAGTACTCCGGTCTACCAACCTGTGTATGGCCACCACCATTCGTTTGGTAGCGAGAGTGATGGCTCCTCAATAACAGTACTGGAGCTCTATCTATGTCCAAAGTCACACCCAATCCACCGCGCAAACCCAGCATCATCTTCCTCATCGACCCCAAGATCGATAACGAAACCCTGCTCGCTCACGCCTGCGAGTCGTTGGCGTCAGCCAGCGTCATGGCCAGTGATTTTGCCAGTTTTCTGGAAGGTCCTCAGCGCAGCACCCTGTTGGGCATTCAGCAGATCATCATGCTCGGGGAGTTGGCGGTGAATCGAGCGCTGGATAACCTCGATCCGCCGCAGTAAACACTGTTTCCCCATCCCCACAGATATGACAAAGGGGCCCGAGGGCCCCTTTGTGGGTTGCGCGGTATTCAGATTACTGACCCGGAATGTCCTTGCGCAGTTTCACAGGGTCCTGCTGTTTGCGTTTTTTCGCCATTGCGGTACGCATCTTGATGTTGAACGCTTCCACCGCCAGCGAGAACGCCATGGCGAAGTAGACGTAGCCTTTTGGCACGTGGACTTCGAAAGACTCGGCAATCAACACGGTACCGACCACCAGCAGGAACGACAGCGCCAGCATTTTCAGCGACGGGTGCTTGTCGATGAACTCGCTGATGGTGCCAGCCGCCAGCATCATCACCAGCACGGCAACGATGATCGCCGCGACCATGACAGGCACATGGGAAACCATACCCACGGCGGTGATCACCGAGTCCAGGGAGAATACAATATCGATAATCGCAATCTGGATGATGGTGTACAGGAAGCTGCCACCCTTGGCAGTCGGTTCGTCATGGGTTTCATCTTCGCCTTCCAGCGCGTGGTACATCTCTTGCGAGCTCTTCCACAGCAGGAACAGACCACCGAAGAACAGGATCAGGTCACGCCCGGAAATGCCCTGGCCGAACACTTCGAACAGGTCGGCGGTAAGGCGCATGACCCAGGTGATCGACAGCAGCAACAGAATCCGCGTGACCATGGCCAGCGCCAGGCCGAAAATCCGGGTGCGCGCCTGCATGTGCTTGGGCATGCGGCTGACCAGGATCGAAATCATGATGATGTTATCGATACCCAGGACGATTTCCAGGGCGGTCAGGGTAAAGAAGGCAACCCAGATTTCAGGGTTGGTCAGCCATTCCATGTGTATTCCTTTGAGGATGTGTTAAACCACGAAGGGCCCGGGCTTTAAACAGCAAAGCCTGGACCCGTTCATGGTGAGTCTTGGGCTTATAGAGTGCTGAACAGCGGAAAAATCCCCATCAGCAACGCGGCGACCAGTATGCACAGGCAAACCAGCACTGCCCACTTCAGGGTGAAGCGCTGGTGGTCACCGAATTCAATGCCGGCCAGGGCCACCAACAGGTAAGTCGATGGTACCAGCGGGCTCAGCAAGTGGACGGGCTGACCGACGATCGAGGCACGTGCCATTTCAACCGCGGTTATACCGTAATGACTGGCGGCTTCGGCAAGTACCGGTAACACGCCGTAATAAAATGCATCGTTGGACATGAAGAACGTGAACGGCATGCTCACCAGCGCCGTGATCACCGCCAGGTACGGGCCAAGGAAATCCGGGATAACCGCCAGCAGGCTTTTCGACATGGCGTCGACCATGCCGGTGCCCGACAGGATACCGGTGAAGATGCCCGCGGCAAAGATCAGCCCGACCACCGCCAGCACGCTACCGGCGTGGGCCGCGATGCGGTCCTTCTGCATTTGCAGGCAAGGATAGTTGACGATCATTGCAATACTGAACGCCACCATGAACAGCACCGGAAGCGGCAACAGGCCAGCGATCAGGGTGCACATCAGGCCCAGCGTCAGGAGGCCGTTGAACCAGATCAGCTTCGGACGACGGGCATCCGGAAACTGCGAAACGCTGATTTCGCTGTGGTCGATTTCGTCGCCCGCCAGGTGCAATTCACCCAGACGTGCGCGCTCACGTTTACCGTAGAAGTAGGCAATCGCCAGGATCCCCACCACACCCGCCAGCATCGCAGGAATCATCGGTACGAAGATGTCGGACGGGTCCACATGCAGCGCACTGGCCGCACGAGCGGTCGGGCCACCCCATGGCGTCATGTTCATCACGCCGCCAGCAAGGATAATCAGACCGGCCATGATCCGCGGGCTCATGCCGATGCGGCTGTAGAGCGGCAGCATGGCGGCCACGCAGATCATGTAAGTGGTCGCGCCGTCACCATCGAGGGAGACGACGAGCGCCAGTACGGCGGTGCCGACCGACACTTTCAGCGGGTCGCCCTTGACCAGTTTGAGGATCTTGCGCACGGCCGGGTCGAACAGGCCGGAGTCAATCATCAAGGCAAAGTAGAGAATGGCGAACATCAGCATCACACCGGTCGGCGCGAGCTTGGTGATGCCTTCGAGCATCATCGGGCCGATCTTCGGCGCAAAACCACCGAACAGAGCGAACAGGATCGGGATGATGATCAGAGCGATCAGCGCGGACAGGCGCTTGGTCATGATCAGGAACATGAACGTGATGACCATGGCGAAGCCAAGGAAAGTCAGCATGGGAATACTCCAGGCGTGGCGCGGCTAGGGAATGGGCGAACCGGGTGGGGTCAGCGCAGAACGGGAAGCACTAGGCGTACGGGCGGAGTGGCGGCGAAGCGGCGGGTAGCAAAGGACATCAGGATCACCATTGTTGTTGTTAAATGGGCTGTGCGAGCGATAAAACACTGGCATTGGCCAACCGGTCTGTTGCCGGCAGTGGGGGCGATCCTAATCGGGGAAGCTTTCACTCAGCTTTCGCCAGTGAAAGCATTGACCGGATGTGCAACCGGTCGTCGGACCGGGGTAGGGCATAGACCGAGTTGACGCCTTCGCGAGCAGGCTCGCTCCCACAATGATCTGTGTCGTACACAACCCCCCTGTGGGAGCGAGCCTGCTCGCGAAGGCGTCAGTAAATACACATCAGGAGGGAAGGTCATGAGCGACATTCACACCGGTGGCTGTCATTGCGGGCAACTGCGCTATCAATTCAGCGGGCCGCTGCACGATATCGCCCACTGCCATTGTTCGATTTGCCGGCGAGTCAGCGGCGGGATCGTGACTACCTGGATCACCCTGCCCGCGTCGGCCTTTGAATGGCTGAAGGGAACACCCGCGCAGTACGACTCTTCTACAACATGTGTGCGGTATTTCTGCCCGCACTGTGGGGCGCAATTGGCGCTGGTGACACGCCTCAGTCCCGAGACCATCGACCTGACCATCGCCACCCTCGATCACCCCGAGCAGGCCCCGGCCGAGCGACATATCTGGACTGACAGCCGTCTACCGTGGCTGCACCTGGACGAGCACTTGCCCGGCGAGCCCGAAGAAACCCTCTGATCAAAAAATAGACAGATCCAGCGGCCGAATCGCCCCCATCCAGATGGCATGCTCGGTGTGGTCGAGCAAATCGTCACCGGTGTCCGGGTGCACGAACACCACCAGCCCTTTACGATTGAGCACCAACCACGGCAGCACATCGCCAATGAGTTGCGGCTCAAAGGCCAGTTGGCAACTCCAATCCGGGTGCGGACCCACCGGGCGTTCGTGCACGCGGCCCATCTTCAGCGGGAACCGTTGCGCCGCCTGCTCACACAAGGCCCGCGCCTGCGGGAGGGTGCTGGCGTTAAAATAGACATGGGCGTGGTAGCCCTTGATCGGTTGCATCTGAAGCCCTCTAAAACCCGGTCGAACCCTCACCGTTTCCCACAGGTCACACGCCATATACGTAGGAAAGTACGGAGCTCAGCCATGAAAAATGCCGAAACCCCAGTGGTAAAAGTGGTGCTTTATGGTGCCATGAGTAGCCTGGGCAGTGCGCTGATGGCTGAAATGCTGCGGCGCCAACATGAAGTGATCGCCATTCTCGATGACCTGACGGCGCTGGCGCCACGCCCGGGTTTGCGAGCCAAAGCCGGTGATCTTTTTGACCCTGAACGTGTGAAGCAAAGCGTAGCGGGCTGTTCGGTGGTTATTTGTCTGTTGGACGCACCGGGACTGCCGTTCAACAGCGAGCATGTGGAAAAAACCATCGTACCGGGGCCAGTCGAACAGGTGCTGGCGGTCGATGCCCTGATCGACGGCATGCAAGCCGCCGGCATTGCCCGGCTGTTTCTGGTGGGCGATTTCGAAGTGCTGGACGATCCGGAAATAGAGGATCGACTGCAACGCCACGCCGCCGAAGAAATCCGCGAGGCCTTGCAAAGCAGTGCGCTGCACTGGACGCTGGTGAATGCGCCACGTGGCGTGCCGGGGCTGACGATTGAGCATTTCAGCCACATCAGCAGCAGCCTTGAGCCGGGGTTGGCTGAACCGCTCGAACGCCTGAACCGAGTAGCGGTGGGGATAGCCGATGAACTGCACCTGAACCTGCACATTGGCGAGCACGTGAATTTCGTCGCGACTTCAGAGCCGTAAAAAGATCGCAGCCTTCGGCAGCTCCTACAGGAAAACGCATTCCAACGTAGCTGCCGGCCGCGTTCGGACGATCTTTTTGATTTCACACCGCAATCGAGGGCAAAGGCAGGCCATTCAACGATTGCGCACTGCTGGCCTGCTCGGCCATCAACCAATCCACAAATTGTTGAATCAACGTCCCACGCCGTTTTCGTTGGGGCAGGACCACGTAGTACCCCAGTCGTGAAATCACCGTTTCAACAATCGGTCGACACAACAAACCTTGCGCCAGCAAGTTATCCACAAGGTGCCGCCAGCCGATCGCCACACCCTGACCGCCAATCGCCGCTTGAATCAGCAAGGTGTAATTGTCGAAGCGCAGTTGCCCCGGCGCTGGCGCCGACGTAATCCCCAGCTCGCGAAACACGCCGCTCCAGTCGAACCAGTTGCTGCTGTTTTCACCGCGCAGGTGCAACAGCGGAAATTCCAGCAACGACTGGGCCGACAAGGGCAGGGGGCGATCCTTCAACAGCAGTGGACTGCACACCGGGAACACTTCTTCGCTGAACAGCCAATGGCTTTCACCCTGTTTGAATCGACCATCACCGAACAACACCGCCACGTCGATATCGGTACGCAGCATGTTGAGGCTGCGCTCACTGGTGACCAGGCTGACGTCCACTTGAGGATTGGCGGCATGGAAGCGATGCAGACGCGGCATCAACCAATACGCGGCGAAGGCAAAATCGGTGGCAACCTGCAGCACTTCATGTTGGTGCTGTGTGCTTATCGCGCTCAATCCTGCATCGATATTCTGCAAACCGAGCTGAACCTGCTCGAAAAGTATCGTCCCGGCCTCCGTCAATTCGATGCCGCGATAGATGCGATCGAACAGACGTGTCGCGAGCTGTTCCTCCAGCCGTTTGATCTGCTGACTGATCGCCGGTTGAGTGGTGCCAAGCTCCACCGCAGCGGCGGTAAAGCTGCGCTGGCGGGCCGCCGCTTCAAAGGCACGCAGCAAATCCAGAGACAAATCACCGAGGGCGTCATACATAAGCTGTGCTTATCCTAGTCATTGCTTGGCATGGGCTTTACCACAAAGTGCGTGGACTCCATGCTCGATCGCAGCACTCTCGCATAAATATTCACTATGGAATGCCGCGATCACATGAAGCGCAAGAATATTCTTTTCATCATGGCCGATCAGATGGCCGCGCCAATGTTGCCGTTCTACGGCCCTTCGCCTGTCAAACTACCGAATCTCAGCCGCCTCGCCGCCCAAGGCGTGGTGTTCGACGCCGCTTATTGCAACAGCCCATTGTGCGCGCCGTCGCGTTTTACCTTGGTCAGCGGTCAGTTGCCGAGCAAGATCGGCGCCTACGACAACGCGGCCGATTTCCCCGCCGATGTACCGACCTACGCCCACTACCTGCGTCGCCTCGGCTACCGCACCGCGCTGTCGGGCAAGATGCATTTCTGCGGCCCCGATCAGCTGCACGGTTACGAAGAACGCCTGACCAGCGACATTTACCCGGCCGACTACGGCTGGGCGGTGAACTGGGACGAACCGGACGTGCGTCCGACCTGGTATCACAACATGTCTTCAGTGCTGCAAGCCGGGCCGTGCGTGCGCACCAATCAGCTGGATTTCGATGAAGAGGTGGTGTTCAAGGCTCAGCAATACCTGTTCGATCACATCCGTGAGGACGGCGATCAGCCGTTCTGCCTGACCGTGTCGATGACTCACCCACACGACCCGTACACGATTCCCAAGGCTTTCTGGGATATGTACGACGACGCCGACATCCCGTTGCCCGCGACGCCGGCCCAGGGCGAACTTGATCCGCACTCCCAGCGTTTGCTCAAGGTCTACGACCTGTGGGACAAGCCGTTACCTGTGGATAAAATTCGCGACGCGCGCCGTGCGTACTTCGGTGCTTGCAGCTATATAGACAGTAACGTCGGCAAACTCCTGCAAACCCTAGAGGAAACAGGCCTGATCGACGACACCATCATCGTCTTCTCCGGTGACCACGGCGACATGCTCGGCGAGCGAGGGCTCTGGTACAAAATGCATTGGTATGAAATGGCCTCACGCGTACCGATGTTGATCAGTTCACCGGGACAGTTCGGGGCGGGCCGGGTCAGCGCGGCGGTGTCCACGGCCGACTTGCTGCCAACCTTCGTGGAACTGGCCGGTGGCTCACTGGAGCCGGGCTTGCCGCTGGATGGCCGCTCGCTGGTTTCGCACCTGCAAGGGCAGGGTGGTCATGACGAAGTCTTCGGCGAATACATGGCCGAAGGCACTATCAGCCCGCTGATGATGATTCGCCGCGGCGCCTACAAATTCATCTACAGCGAAGATGATCCCTGCCTGTTGTTCGACGTACACAACGACCCGCGTGAGCAGGAAGAGCTCAGTCAATCGCCGCAACATCAGCAGCTTTTCGCCGAATTTCTTGCTGAAGCACGCGCTAAATGGGATATCCCGGCGATCCATCAACAGGTGCTCGCGAGCCAGCGGCGTCGGCGGTTTGTCGCCGACGCACTGACCATCGGCAAGCTGAAGAGCTGGGATCACCAGCCGCTGGTGGACGCCAGTCAGCAGTACATGCGCAACCACATCGACCTCGACGATCTGGAGCGTAAAGCACGTTATCCACAACCCTGCCAAAACCAATAATGTTAAGGGGAATGCCATGCGTAGGTTATCCACAGTAGTGACGGTCGGGCTTCTGGCTCTGGGCAGCGCCTCGGCGTTTGCCGATCAAAGTTGCGAGACGGTGAAAATGGCCGACCCTGGCTGGAGCGACATTGCCGCAACCAACGCCATCACCGGGTTTCTGCTGGACGGCATGGGCTATAAGGCCAAAGTCGACACCCTCGCGGTGCCGATTACCTTTGGCGGGCTGAAGGATGGCCAGGTCGACGTGTTTCTGGGTAACTGGATGCCGGCGCAGCAGGGTTTCTATGACAAGTTCGTGGCCACCGGCGATGTCACTCAACTGGCGAAGAACCTCGACGGCACCGAATTCACACTCGCTGTTCCGGACTACGTCTGGGACGCGGGTGTGCATAACTTTGCCGACCTGAACAAATTCGCCGACAAGTTCGACAAGAAGATCTACGGCATCGGCTCCGGCGCCCCGGCGAATATCTCGCTGCAAGAGATCATCAAGAAGAATGACTTCGACATGGGCCAGTGGAAGCTGGTTGAGTCCAGTGAGCAGGCAATGCTGGCTGAAGTGTCCCGTGCCGTGAAGAAACAGAAGTTCGTGACCTTCCTCGGCTGGACGCCGCACCCGATGAACGTGCAGTTGAAAATGCACTACCTGAAGGGCGGCGAGAAGTACTTCGGCGACACCGGCAGCGTCCACACCCTGACCCGCAAAGGTTATGCACAGGCCTGTCCGAACGTCGGCAAGCTGCTCACCAACCTGAGTTTTACCCAGGAGATGGAGAACAGCATCATGTCCGAGGTGGTGAACAAGAAAGTCAGCAACACTGATGCGGCCAAGGCGTGGATAAAGGCTAATCCGGCGGTGCTGGATAAATGGCTGGATGGCGTGAAGACTGTGGATGGGAAGGATGCGTTGCCGGCGGTGAAAGCCAAACTCTAAACCCGTGTGGGAGCGACGGTGCGACCTGCTCGCGAAGGGGCCATCAGATCCGACATTTATGTCGACTGACACTCCGCATTCGCGAGCAGGCTCGCTCCCACAGTAGGAACGAACCGCATCTGTCCTGTTACCCTGCGCAAAACACCCCACCCGAGAGGACCCATGGCCTTCCCCAGCCGCCATTCACTCTTCCCTTTCCTGAGCTGGCTGCCCCGGCAGACCCGCGCCAGTGTTGGTCGTGACCTGATCGTCGGTCTGAGCGGCGCGATTCTCGCGTTACCGCAATCCATTGCCTACGCCCTGATCGCCGGCCTCCCACCCGAATACGGCTTGTACGCGGCGATCATTCCGGTGCTGATTGCCTGTCTCTGGGGTTCGTCGTGGCATCTGATCTGCGGTCCTACGGCCGCCATTTCCATCGTCCTGTACGCCAGCGTCAGTCCTCTGGCTGTCCCCGCGTCAGAAGACTACGTCACGTTGATCCTTTTACTGACGCTTCTCGCTGGCATTTTCCAGTGGCTGCTCGGTTTGCTGCGCTTCGGGGCTCTGGTGAATTTCGTCTCTCACTCGGTGGTGCTGGGGTTTACCCTCGGTGCGGCAGTGGTGATTGCCATTGGTCAAATGCCGAATCTGCTTGGGCTGGACTTGCCCAGCCAGGCAACGGCGCTGGACAGCTTTTTGATGGTGTTCAGGCATCTCGGCGAAGTCGATAAACCTTCGCTGGGGCTGGGGCTGGCGACAGTCGTGGTAGGCGTGATCCTGAAATGGCTGTTACCACGCTGGCCGACGCTATTGATTACGCTGGTCCTGGCCGGGTTGCTGGCCTGGCTCTGGACACCGATGTTCGGCCATGTGGAATTGGTCAACGCGTTTGTCGGGCGGCTGCCACCTTTCAGCCCGCTGCCACTGGATCTGGACCTGATTCTGCGCTTGCTGCCCAGCGCGGTAGCGGTCGGGATGCTCGGGTTGGTGACAAGCCTGTCGATTGCCCGCTCCTTGTCGGCCCGCTCGCAGCAACTGCTCGACGCCAATCAGGAAGTCCGCGCCCAGGGTTTATCGAACATGGTCGGTGCGTTTTTTTCCGGCTCGCTGTCAGCCGGTTCCTTCACCCGCTCGGGCCTGAGCTACGAAGCAGGCGCCTGCTCACCGCTGGCCGGGGTTTTTTCGGCGTTGTGGGTGGCGCTGTTCGCCGTCTTCGGCGCGAATCTGATCGCGCACATTCCGATCCCGGCCATGGCCGGCAGCATTCTGTTGATCGCCTGGGGGCTGGTGGACCATCGAGGCATTCGCGCCTTGTTGCGGGTCAGCCGCGCCGAGTTCCTGGTCATGGCGCTGACCTGTGTCGCCACGTTGCTGCTGGAGTTGCAGACGGCAATTTATGCCGGCGTACTGGCCTCGCTGTTCTTTTACCTCAAACGTACCTCGCAACCGCGGATCCAGCATTGGCGCGACGGCGATGAAGACATTCTGAGGGTGGGGGGGTCGATCTTTTTCGGCGCCAGCCATTATCTGCAAGTGCGCTTGCAACGCCTGCACGGCGCGCGCGTGGTGATCGAGGCGCAGCAGATCAACTTCATCGACTATTCAGGTGTGGAAATGCTGCACCAGGAAGCGCGGCGGTTGCTGAAACAGGATCGCAGCCTGACCTTGCGCCAGGCGCGGCCGCAGGTAGTGGAGGAGTTGAGGAAACTGGAAGGGGCGGAGAAATGCCCGATCCGGTTTGAGGACTGAAACAATGCCCCTGTAGGAGCGAGCTTGCTCGCGAAGGTCGTGAACGATAATGCGTAAACCCAGATGCCCAGCGGCGCTCGTGAGTTTTTCGCGAGCAAGCTCGCTCCTATAGGGTTATGCGGCGAGTTGACGACGAAGTTCGGCCAGCACCGGCGCCGTATCTGGCCGCACACCGCGCCACAGATAAAAGGCTTCCGCCGCCTGTTCGGCCAACATCCCCAAACCATCCATCGCCACTGCCGCGCCATGCTCAGTGGCCCAGCGACAGAACGAGGTCGGCTCCTTGCCGTACATCATGTCGTAGCACACCGTCTTGCCCGGTTCGATCAGGCTGCTGGCAATCGGCGGTACATCGCCTGTCAGGCTCGCAGACGTCGCGTTGATGATCAGGTCTACCGGCTCCCGTAACCAGTCGTAACTGCTGGCCGATACCGGCCCCAGGTCAGCGAATAATTCCGCCAGCAGTTCGGCTTTTTCCACCGTGCGGTTGGCGATGATCACTGAGGCAGGTTGCTCGGCCAGCAATGGCTCCAGCGCACCGCGCACCGCGCCGCCGGCACCGAGTAGCAGGATGCGTTTGCCCTTGAGGCTGAAACCCAGGTTGACCGTCAGGTCCCGCACCAGCCCGGCACCATCGGTGTTGTCGCCCAACAGACTGCCATCGGCCAGTTTGCTCAGGGTGTTCACCGCACCGGCCCGTTGCGCCCGCTCCGTCAGACTGTTCGCCAGGCGATAGGCGTCTTCCTTGAACGGCACCGTCACATTCGCGCCGCGACCTTCGCGGAAAAACGCCTGGGCGCAGCCGGAAAAGTCGTCGAGTGGCGCCAGCAATGTGCTGTAGTCCAGTTTTTGCGCCGTCTGCTCGGCGAACAGACGGTGGATCAGCGGCGACTTGCTGTGGCCAATCGGGTTACCGAATACGACATAACGGTCCATCAGGATTCCTCGTTCAGGCCTCGGCCAACCAATCGCGGTCTTGCAGGAAGTATTCGGTCAGCCGTGCCTCTTCGCTGCCCGGCTCGGCTTTCCAGTCGTAGCTCCAGCGTACTTGCGGCGGCAGGGACATGAGGATCGACTCGGTGCGCCCGCCCGATTGCAGCCCGAACAGCGTACCGCGGTCGTAGACCAGGTTGAATTCGACGTAACGGCCACGGCGGAACTCCTGGAATTCGCGCTGCTTGGCGGTGAACGCATCATTTTTGCGCCGCTGCACAATCGGCAGGTAGGCGTCGATGTACGCATCACCGATGGCGCGCATGAAGGCGAAGCTGGTGTCGAAATCCCACTCGTTCAAGTCATCGAAGAACAGGCCACCGATGCCCCGCGGCTCGTGGCGATGCTTGATGTGGAAGTAGCTGTCGCACCAGGCCTTGTAGCGCGAATAAACGTCGGGACCGAATGGCGCGCAGGCCTGCTCGGCGACGCGGTGCCAGTGCACACAGTCATCGATGTTGCCGTAGTAAGGGGTCAGGTCGAAGCCGCCGCCGAACCACCAGACCGGCTCTTCACCTTCTTTTTCAGCGATGAAAAAGCGCACATTGGCGTGGGAAGTCGGCACATGCGGGTTGTGCGGGTGAATCACCAGTGACACGCCCAGGGCTTCGAAGCCACGGCCGGCCAGTTCTGGCCGATGGGCGCTGGCGGACGGTGGGAGACCGCTGCCGAACACGTGGGAAAAGTTGACGCCGCCCTTTTCGATCACCGCGCCGTTTTCCATCACGCGGGTACGACCGCCACCACCGGCAGGCCGGCTCCAGGCATCTTCGACGAACTGCGTGCCGCCGTCTTCGGCTTCCAGGGCAGCACAAATGCGGTCTTGCAGGTCGAGCAGGTAGGCTTTTACGGCCTCGGTGCGGGTCGTCATGTCATCACCTTGAATCGGGCAAAACTACGCGGCGCTCCATGGGAGCGGGGCCGGCGCAAATGGGCGCGTAGCATAACATCGCAGGCGCACCCGCCGCAGTTGACGAAGATCAAGCTTAGGAGTCCGATAGGGGGCTTCGCAAAAGACCCAAGGAGAAGGCAGATGGCAAAGCGTATCCAGTTCCGTGCTCATGGCGGCCCCGAAGTACTCGAATATGTCGATTACCAGCCCGCCGAGCCCAGCCCGCAGCAAGTGCGCGTGACCAACAAGGCTGTTGGCCTGAACTTCATCGACACCTATTACCGTAGCGGCCTGTATCCGCCACCGGCCTTGCCATCGGGTCTCGGCTCGGAAGGCGCGGGCGTGGTCGAGGCGGTGGGCAGCGAAGTCACCCGGTTCAAGGTCGGCGATCGCGTGGCTTATGGCAGTGGCCCGTTGGGCGCCTACAGCGAAGTTCATGTATTGCCGGAGGCCAATCTGGTTCATCTGCCGGACGCCATCAGCTTCGAACAAGCTGCCGGTGTGATGCTCAAGGGCCTGACCGTGCAGTACCTGTTGCGTCAGACGTATGAACTCAAGGGTGGCGAAACCATCCTGTTTCACGCAGCCGCCGGTGGCGTTGGTTCCCTGGCCTGCCAATGGGCCAAGGCCTTGGGTGTGAAGTTGATCGGCACGGTCAGCTCGGCGGAGAAAGCTGCTTTGGCGAAGGCCAACGGCGCGTGGGCGACCATCGATTACAGCCATGAAAACGTCGCACAACGTGTGCTGGAATTGACTGACGGGAAAAAAGTCCCGGTGGTGTACGACGGCGTAGGAAAGGACACGTGGCTGACGTCGCTTGATAGCGTTTCTCCACGCGGCCTGGTGGTGAGTTTCGGCAATGCTTCTGGCGCGGTGGATGGGGTGAACCTGGGGATTTTATCGGCGAAAGGCTCGTTGTACGTGACCCGGCCGACACTCGCGACTTACGCCAACAACGCTGAAAACCTGCAACGCATGGCGGATGAGCTGTTCGAGATGATCATCAGTGGCAAGCTGAAGGTGGAGATCAGCCAGAAGTATCCATTGGCCGAAGCGGCGAAGGCGCAGACCGAGTTGTCGGCGCGGCGCACGACGGGTTCGACTGTTCTGTTGCCTTGAAGAACGCCATCGCGAGCAGGCTCGCTCCCACACGGGATCGTTGTCGAACACAAAATCTGTGTCCGCTGAAGATCTACTGTGGGAGCGAGCCTGCTCGCGATTGGCAGCGCTGCGGTCTCAATCCGGGCGCAAAACCTTGCCGGTCGCCAGATCTCGGATAACACTCGGATTCCTGCGCCCCCCGAGGTTGCCGCCCAGAATCAGATCCACCTGCCCCCGGAAATACTGCTCCACGCGAATCCGCGTCCGCGCCGCCGGCCGTCCTTGCGGATTAGCCGAGGTAGAAACCAGCGGCCCGACCAACGCACACAAATCCCGCACCTGCGGATGATCGCTGACCCGCAGCGCCACAGTCTCGTGTACGCCAGTGATCCACTGCGGCAACAGATTCTGGTGCGGCACCAGCCAGGTATTCGGCCCCGGCCAAGTGCTGGCCATGCGGTCCATCCACAGTTCCGGAAAGTCTTCGAACAGGAAGTCGAACTGGCGAATGTTGTCGGCCACCAGAATCAGGCCCTTTTCCACAGACCGGCCCTTGATCATCAACAGACGATACACCGCCTCTTCGTCCCACGGATCGCAACCCAGGCCCCAGACCGCTTCGGTTGGATAGGCAATCACTGCCCCTGCGCGAACGGCTTGTGCGGCTTGTTGCACACGCCAACTGTTGACCATGAAAAACTCTCCGGAATAAGGCTCTGCGCAGTTTACCGATCTTCCTTATAAAACCTAGCTCACCCGCGCAAACCAGCGCCCGTTTTCGCAGACGGCCCGGCCGTCCATTTCCAGCTCTGTCAGCGCCGCCAGCACTTTGGGCAAGGCCCAGCCACTGCTGACGGACAATGCTTCACTGGTGTGGGGCGCCGCGTGGAGCAGCTTGAGCAACGGGTGCGTTACCGATGGAGTCTCTGTTGATAACGGCAACCGTTGCCAGCCGCGCAGCGCTTCAAGGATATGTTCAATGGTTTCCACCAGCACTGCGCCGTCGCGGATCAATTGATGACACCCCTTGGCGCCGGGATGATGAATCGATCCCGGAATCGCATACACCTCACGACCTTGCTCCGCCGCCAGCCTCGCGGTGATCAACGAACCGCTGGCGACACTGGCCTCGACCACCAGCACGCCGAGGGACAAACCGCTGATGATCCGGTTGCGGCGCGGGAAGTTACTGGCCGTGGGACCGGCGTCCAGCGGGAACTCCGAAAGCACCGCGCTGCCCGACGCGATCATGGCGTCCGCCAGCTGTCGGTTGCGCTGTGGATAAAACTTTTCAAGTCCCGTGCCAAGTACCCCGACCGTTCGCCCGCCAACATCCAAAGCAGCCTGGTGTGCGGCGGCATCGATGCCCAGGGCCAGACCACTGGTAATCACAAAACCCGCGCTGGCCAAACTGCGAGAAAACGCGGCAGCGGTGTCCATACCCGGCCGGGAAGCGCGTCGGCTGCCGACCATCGCCAACTGCGGTTTTTCCAGAATGCCCGGATCACCTGCGACGAATAACAGCGGTGGTGCATCACTGATCTCCGCCAGCAGTGCCGGGTAATCAGGCTGGTCCCACATCAGTAGATGCTGGTCGGGACGCTCTAACCAGGCCAATGCGTGGCTCGCCCCGTCACGCACTTCACTGCAGCGTCGGGCCTCCGAGCAAGCCATCGGCAAACCCAGCGCACGCCAGGCACTGGCCGGCGCGCTGATGGCTTTGGACGCAGAACCGAAGGCCTCAAGCAATTTCCTGAAACGCGCAGGGCCAAGTTCCGGCAAACGATGCAGACGTAAACGAGCTTCCAGTTCCGCAGGTGAAACCGGTGTAACAGCAGACAGCGACATGGATCATCCTTGATCGTTATGAGCCCCGTTCAAACGGGAATAAGCTGTGGATAACTCTGTTGGTAACTTGTGGAGCAGGCTTACGGATTTCGCACCTTGTCCATCACCGCCAGAGAGCGCGAAGCGTTGAGCACCAGCCCATAGCTGAGCTTGTCGTAAGTGCGGAAAACCATCAGCAAACCAGCGCGCTCATCGGGGATTTTCAGCGGTTGACCGGTGATCCGGTCACGCACGGTTTCGCCGGTTTTCATCACCACCAGCACGTTGCCTTCAGCGAGCCCATCGCGTTGGCCCTTGTTCAGCGTCACCACATCCAGCGCGCCGATCTGGGTCACTCCGCGCGGCACGTCGATGATCAACCCGTTGATCTCGGTTTTTGGTGCACTGGGCATGAAGGTCGAGTTGATCGATCGCTCTTCACCGCTGAACAAGCGATCGCCGAGGCGCACTTCCTGAGTGGTGCGTTGCAGTGCCAACGTGGCGACGTCGCCCTCGATGGCCACGATCTCGCCACCGCCGATATCGTCGGCATTGATCCCCAGAAATTCTTTACTGACCGGATCGGTGTACACCTTACCCTGGCGGAAGATCCCGTAGGCCGGCTGAGCCTGGTCGAAATGGCCGCGGGCGAAGATGCGGTCACCGGTGCCGCTGAGCACTCGTTCGGCATCACCGGCGACGATGTAAGGCGCCTTGTCGAAATCCTCGACCGTGTCGACGATGCGGTTGCTCAGCAGGAAGCTGTTGATCGATTTCAGCGGAATACTCGGGATCGCATCGGCCACCGGCGAGCTACGCACCCGTGGAGAGAGCTTGATGGTGCCCCGGGAAGCGCCGCGATTGAGGGTCAGCCGCGGCTGACCGTTGACGTAGACCAGCGACAGCGAATCGCCGGGGTAGATGAGATTGGGGTTTTCGATCTGTGGATTGGCCTGCCAGAGCTCGAGCCATTTCCACGGCTCACGCAGGAATTTTCCTGATATGTCCCAAAGTGTGTCCCCCGTTACCACTGTGTATTGCTGTGGAAAACCTTCCTTGAGTTGCACTTGCCCGTGCGCCAAACCGGCCGAGGCCAGAAGGAGCAAGGCGAGTAGTGATTTCCTCATGCGGTGAATCCCTTTATTATGTGCATTCGCGTGAAACGCCAGAGCCCTCGTGGCTCGCTCCCGGCTCATTCCTGAAAAGCAGGGAGCTACGTTTCACAACGGTAGCCAGCATCTTCGGACCCGCCAGGCCACCGACCCGACTTTACCTCACACGTGCAGCAATCAAGCTTATGGCCATTTTAGACATCCTCGAATTCCCCGACTCGCGCCTGCGCACTATCGCCAAACCAGTGGCCGTAGTGGACGACGAAGTGCGCCAGTTGGTCGATGACATGTTTGAAACAATGTATGAGGCGCCAGGCATCGGCCTCGCCGCGACCCAGGTCAACGTGCACAAACGTATCGTCGTGATGGACCTCTCCGAAGACCGCAGCGAACCGCGGGTGTTCATCAACCCCGAGTTCGAATCCCTGACCGACGAGATGGAGCAATACCAGGAAGGCTGCCTCTCGGTGCCAGGCTTCTACGAAAATGTCGATCGCCCCCAGAAGGTCAAGGTCAAGGCCCTGGACCGCGACGGCAAGCCCTACGAACTGATCGCCGAAGGCTTGCTCGCCGTGTGCATCCAGCATGAATGCGACCACCTCAACGGCAAATTGTTCGTCGACTACCTGTCCAATCTCAAACGCGACCGAATCAAGAAGAAACTGGAAAAGCTCCATCGCCAGAACGCTTGATGCCCTCCTTTCAAAGGCTTGCCGCGGCAAGCCTTTTTCTTTTGCGACTGCTTTGTAATAGAGAGTTTCCATGACTGAGCCACTGCGCATTGTCTTTGCCGGCACCCCGGAATTCGCCGCCGAACACCTCAAGGCCCTGCTCGACAGCCCCTACGAGATCGTCGCGGTCTACACCCAACCGGACCGTCCGGCGGGCCGTGGGCAAAAGCTGATGCCGAGCCCGGTCAAGCAACTGGCTCTGGAAAACAACATCCCGGTGTTGCAACCGCCGACACTGCGTAACGAAGACGCCCAGGCTGAGCTGGCCGCGTTGAAGCCGGATTTGCTGGTGGTGGTCGCCTACGGCCTGATCCTGCCGCAAGTGGTACTCGATATTCCGCGCCTGGGCTGCATCAACAGCCACGCGTCGTTGCTGCCACGCTGGCGTGGCGCGGCGCCGATCCAGCGTGCCGTCGAAGCGGGCGACAGTGAAAGCGGTGTGACCGTGATGCGCATGGAAGCGGGTCTGGACACCGGGCCGATGCTGCTCAAGGTCATCACGCCGATCACCGGTGAAGACACTGGCGGCAGCCTCCACGACCGTCTGGCGGAAATGGGTCCACCGGCCGTCATCCAGGCGATTGCCGGCCTCGCCGCCGGAACACTGGAAGGCGAAGTGCAGGACGACAGCCTCGCCACTTACGCGCACAAACTGAACAAGGACGAAGCGCGCATCGACTGGGCCCGCCCGGCCATTGAGCTGGAGCGGCGGGTTCGCGCCTTCAACCCGTGGCCGATCACCCACAGCACGCTGAACGGCGAAGCACTGAAAGTGCTGGCCGCAAGCCTCGCCGAAGGGAAGGGTGCACCCGGTGAAATCCTCAGCGCCAGCAAGGACGGCTTGATCGTCGCTTGCGGTGAGCAGGCCCTGTGCCTGACACGTCTGCAATTGCCCGGTGGCAAGGCGCTGAACTTCAGCGACTTGTTCAACAGCCGTCGTGAGAAATTCGCCATCGGCACCGTCCTCGGTCAATCGGCGGACGCTCAATGAATCCACGTCTGGCCGCCGCCAAGGCACTTGCTGCTGTTCTTAACGGAAAAGCCTCACTCAACAGTTCTCTGCCGACACAAATGGACAAGGTCGAAGACCGCGATCGCGGCTTCACCCAAGACCTGGCGTTCGGCACCGCTCGCTGGCAGCCACGTTTGTCGGCGCTGGCGGCCAAGTTGCTGCAGAAGCCGTTCAAGGCTGCAGACGCCGATGTCGAGGCGCTGCTGCTGGTCGGTCTGTATCAATTGCTCTACACCCGCGTCCCTGCCCATGCCGCCATCGGCGAAACCGTCGGCTGCGCCGACAAGCTGAAAAAGCCTTGGGCCAAGGCCTTGCTCAACGCCGTGTTGCGCCGCGCCCAGCGTGAAAGCGAAGCACTGTTGGCCGAGCTGGAACACGACCCGGTGGTGCGCACTGCCCACCCGCGCTGGCTGCAAAAATCCCTGAAAGCTTTCTGGCCTGAGCAGTGGGAAGCCATTTGCGCAGCGAACAACGCGCATCCGCCAATGATTTTGCGGGTCAACCGTCGCCATCACACTCGGGATGCTTACCTAGGATTGCTGACCGACGCCGGCATCGCCGCCACGCCGTGTGTTTACAGTCAGGATGGCATCATCCTCGAAGCCGCCGCCGACGTGCGTAGCCTGCCGGGTTTCGCCGAAGGCTGGATCAGCGTGCAGGACGAAGCGGCGCAACTGGCCGCCGATCTGCTGGACCTGGCGCCAGGCCAACGGGTGCTGGACGCCTGCTGCGCGCCAGGCGGCAAAACCTGCCACATCCTTGAAGCCGAACCAAAACTCGCCGGCGTAGTGGCGGTGGACCTGGAAGCCAAGCGTCTGGTTCGGGTGCGGGAAAACCTCGCACGCCTGGGCCTGAGCGCCGAACTGATCGCCGCCGACGGCCGCGACACCGCGACCTGGTGGGACGGCAAGCCGTTCCAGCGCATCTTGCTGGACGCACCGTGCTCGGCCACCGGCGTGATTCGTCGTCACCCGGACATCAAGCTGACCCGCCAACCCGACGACATCGCCGCACTGGCCGTGCTTCAGGGTGAGTTGCTGGATGCCCTGTGGATAACTCTGGAGGTCGGCGGGATTTTGCTCTACGCCACCTGTTCCACGCTGCCGACCGAGAACACTGAAGTCATCGAAGCCTTCCTCGCCCGCACACCGGGCGCCCGGGAACTGGACATCGCCAGTCAGGCCGGCATCAAGCAGCCGCATGGCCGTCAGTTGCTGGCCCAGGAAGGCGGCCATGACGGGTTCTACTACGCCAAGCTGATCAAGATCGCCGCCGCGCGCGGTTAACCGGTTTTAAGGGAGTGACTGGATGAAAATCATCATCCTCGGCGCAGGACAGGTCGGCGGTTCGCTGGCGGAACACTTGGCCAGCGAGGCCAACGACATCACCGTGGTCGACACCGACGGCGATCGCCTGCGCGACCTCGGCGATCGGCTGGACATCCGCACCGTGCAAGGCCGTGGCTCGCTCCCGACCGTGCTGCGCCAGGCCGGCGCGGATGACGCCGACATGCTGGTGGCCGTGACCAACAGCGACGAAACCAACATGGTGGCGTGCCAGGTCGCCCACACCCTGTTCCACACACCGACCAAGATCGCTCGCGTGCGCGAAGCGGCGTACCTGACCCGTGCCGAACTCTTCGATAACGAAGCGATTCCGGTGGACGTGCTGATCAGCCCGGAGCAAGTGGTCACTAATTACATCAAACGCCTGATTCAACATCCGGGCGCGTTGCAGGTGATCGACTTCGCTGACGGCAAAGCCCAATTGGTGGCCGTTCGGGCGTACTACGGCGGTCCGCTGGTGGGCCATCAATTGCGGCAGTTGCGTGAGCACATGCCGAACGTTGAAACCCGCGTCGCGGCGATTTTCCGTCGTGATCGACCGATTCTGCCCCAGGGCGACACCGTGATCGAGGCGGACGACGAAGTCTTTTTCATCGCGGCCAAGGCGAATATTCGCGCGGTGATGAGCGAAATGCGCCGCCTCGATGAAACCTACAAACGAATCGTCATCGCCGGTGGCGGGCAGATCGGTGAACGCCTGGCCGAAGCCATCGAAAGTCGTTACCAGGTGAAGATCATCGAGATGAACCCGGCGCGCTGCCGCCATCTCTCGGACACTCTCGACAGCACCGTGGTGTTGCAGGGCAGTGCCTCCGATCGCGATTTGCTGATGGAAGAGAACATCGCCGACGCGGATATCTTCCTGGCCCTGACCAACGACGATGAAGCCAACATCATGTCCTCGCTGCTGGCCAAGCGCCTGGGCGCGAAGAAGGTGATGACGATCATCAACAACCCGGCCTACGTCGACCTGATCCAGGGCGGCGACATCGACATCGCCATCAGCCCGCAACTGGCGACCATCGGCACCTTGCTCGCCCACGTGCGCCGCGGCGATATTGTCAGCGTGCACTCATTGCGCCGTGGCGCGGCAGAAGCCATCGAGGCGATTGCCCACGGGGATGAGAAGTCGAGCAAGGTCATCGGCAAGGCTATCGAGAACATTGGTTTGCCGCCGGGCACCACCATTGGCGCGATCATCCGCGACGAAGAGGTAATCATTGCCCACGACGACACCGTGATCGCGGCGGGCGACCATGTGATTCTGTTCCTTGTGGATAAGAAGCATATTCGCGATGTTGAGAAGCTGTTCCATGTTGGGTTGAGTTTCTTCTGATCCGGCGTTTGCGGTGACCGGGCGGGCTCTTCGCGAGCAGGCTCGCTCCCACAGGAGTTCTCGGCTGTACACAACGTTTGTGTTCACTGAAGATCAACTGTGGGAGCGAGCCTGCTCGCGAAGGCAATCTCACTAAAACAGATCCCTCCCTGACACACCTCAACAAGGAATCTACCCCCATGCTCGAATCCCTGGAAAAAATGCTCGCCAAGGGTGTGGATAACTCATTGCTTCGCTTCGGCCTGGGCAAGGGTTATCTGGATCTTGGGGAAAACGCCAAGGCTGCCGAGCATTTCCAGCGCTGCGTCGAGTTTGATCCGAAGTATTCGGCAGCCTGGAAGCTATTAGGCAAGGCTCATCTGGCGCTGGCGAATTTTGCGGCCGCGCGTCAGGCCTGGGAACAAGGCCTGGAAGCCGCCCGCGCCCATGGCGACAAGCAGGCGGAGAAAGAGATGACGGTGTTTCTGAAGAAGCTCGATCGTCAGGCGCACTGATCAGAGGTAACGCAGGCCAATGCCCTCGGCATCCACCAGCACCACTTCCATGCGCACTCGCGGCGCACCTGTGGGCAAGTCCTGCACCTGACCGTAAACCACCGCGCCTTTGGGCAACGCCGACAGGGTCGGGTGCTTGACGTAGACCCCCGTGGTCGAGAGGTTACGGGTCTGGCCCAGGCATACGCCGAAGCTTTCGTGACAGATCTTGATGCGAAACGATTTGCGGTGTTCGGACATCTCTGCGCCCTTGAGTGAACGGTTGTGGATAACCCTAAGTCAACGTTATCCACAGATCATGCCAATCGACTCAATACCAGCGTTCTTCGCCGGGCGGACGCTTCTTGAAGCGCTTCATGCTCCACATGTACTGGCTCGGATACGCCCGCACATAGCGCTCGACCACCTGGCTCATGGCCGCGCAGGACGTCTCGGTATCGGTGCTATACATGGCCTCCGGCGCGGCTTCGAGGATCACTTTGTACCCCGAACCATCCGGCAGGCGCAGGGCATGCAGGAACACGCCGACCGCTTTGCCGCCAGCGAGCATGTTTGGCACGAACTTGCTGGTCAGGGCCTGGGTGGCGAAGAACGGCACGAAGATCCCGGCGGATTCGGACGGTTCCGGGTCAGCGGGAATGCCCACTGCACCACCTTTGCGCACTTCCTTGATGACGCTGAGGATGCCTTCCTTGGTGGACGCGGCAACCTTGTTACCCAGTTGCACCCGCTGTTTGCGCAGCAAATCATCCACCGCCTTCAACTTCGGCGGGCGATAGAAAATGATCGGTTTGCACTGGCTGCAATAGAAGTGATTCAACACTTCCCAGTTACCGAGGTGGCTGGTGATACCGACGACACCTTTGCCAGAGGCAAGGGCGTCCTTCAACACATCGAGACCTTCGACTTCGCGCACCAGATCGATGGAACGCTGAGCCGGCCAGATCCATGCGCAGGCGCTTTCGGTCAGGGACTTGCCGATGTCTTTCAGGCTCTGTCCGACCAGACGCTCGCGCTCGGCCGGGTCCATCTCCGGAAAGCACTTGGCGAGGTTGATCCGCACCACGTCGCGGGAACGGTTGGGGGTTTTCCACATCATCCAGCCGATGGCCGAGCCCACGGCCTGTACTGCCCGCCACGGGAGCAGGGCAAACAGCCGCAGAGCGCCTACCAGCAAGGCGCCTTTCAACTTATCCACAGGTCACTCCTGATCTTGTGCTGTGCGCGAGGTGGCTATTCTAACCGCCGTTCGCAAGAGTCGCGTAGCGATCGCAATCCCGGGTGTGGTCCATGACCATGCCCGAGGCCTGCATCAGCGCGTAGCAAATGGTCGGACCGACGAAGGTGAAGCCGGCCTTTTTCAGGCCTTTGCTCATCTCCACGGCGACCGGCGTAACCGCCGGCACCTCGGTGCGATCCTTGAAATGATTGATCACAGGCTTGCCACCAACGAACGACCAGAGAAACGCCACCGGGTCCTCCAGCGCCAGCCAGGCCTGGGCATTGCGCCGGGCCGCGTTGAGTTTCAGGCGATTGCGAATGATGCCGGGATCGAGCATCAATTCATCGATTTCAGCGTCGCTCATCTGCGCCACGCGCTGTACGTCGAAGCCGAACAGCACCTCGCGATAACGCTCACGTTTGCGCAACACCGTGATCCAGGACAGGCCGGCCTGGAACCCTTCGAGCAAAAGCAACTCGAACAAACCCTGCGCATCGCGTAGCGGCGTGCCCCACTCCTGATCGTGATAAGCCATGTACAGCGGATCTTCGGAACACCAAAAGCAGCGTGGCATAAGGCTCCAGGGGGCGTGCGCAGGACCGAATCGGGTATACTCCCGCTCTTTAAATCGCAGCCCAAGAAACAGGTGAATTTCGTGAGCCAGCCTACGCCAGCCGTGCGTACCTTCCAAGACTTGATCCTCGCCCTCCAGCAATACTGGGCCGAGCAAGGTTGCGTGGTACTTCAGCCCTACGATATGGAAGTAGGCGCCGGGACTTTCCACACTGCCACGTTTCTGCGCGCCATTGGCCCGGAAACCTGGAACGCCGCTTATGTGCAGCCCAGTCGTCGCCCGACTGACGGCCGCTACGGCGAAAACCCGAACCGTCTGCAGCACTACTATCAGTTCCAGGTCGTCCTGAAGCCGAACCCGGACAACTTCCAGGAACTGTACCTGGGCTCCCTCAAGCATGTTGGTCTGGACCCGTTGGTCCACGACATCCGCTTCGTTGAAGACAACTGGGAATCGCCGACGCTGGGCGCCTGGGGTCTCGGCTGGGAAGTCTGGCTGAACGGCATGGAAGTGACGCAGTTCACTTACTTCCAGCAAGCGGGCGGCATCGAGTGCTACCCGGTGACCGGCGAGATCACTTACGGTCTCGAGCGTCTGGCCATGTACCTGCAGGGCGTGGACTCGGTCTACGACCTGGTCTGGGCTGACGGTCCGTTCGGCAAGGTGACCTACGGCGACGTGTTCCACCAGAACGAAGTGGAACAGTCGACCTACAACTTCGAACACGCCAACGTCGAGAAGCTGTTCGAACTGTTCGATTTCTACGAAAGCGAAGCCAAGCGCCTGATCGAACTCGACCAGCCGCTGCCGTTGCCGAGCTACGAAATGGTGTTGAAGGCCTCCCATACTTTCAACCTGCTGGATGCGCGCCGGGCGATCTCGGTGACTGCGCGTCAGCAATACATTCTGCGTGTCCGCACCCTGGCGCGTTCCGTTGCACAAGCCTACCTGCTGGCTCGCGCCAAGCTGGGCTTCCCGATGGCGACCCCGGACCTGCGTGATGAAGTACTGGCCAAGCTGGAGGCTGCACAATGAGTGCTCAAGATTTTCTGGTTGAACTGGGCACCGAAGAACTGCCACCCAAAGCCCTGAACACCCTGGCCGATGCGTTCCTGGCCGGTATCGACAAGGGCCTGCAAGCCGCTGGCCTGAACTACGAGACCAAAACCGTCTACGCCGCGCCACGTCGTCTGGCGGTGCTGATTACCTCGCTGGCTACTCAGCAGCCGGATCGCAGCATCAACCTCGACGGCCCGCCACGTCAGGCCGCCTTCGATGCCGACGGCAACCCGACTCAAGCGGCACTGGGCTTTGCCAAGAAGTGCGGCGTCGACCTGAGCGAAATCGATCAGAGCGGCCCGAAACTGCGCTACAGCCAAAGCATCGCCGGCAAGCCAACCGCGAGCCTGCTGCCGACCATCGTCGAAGATTCCCTGAACGACCTGCCGATTCCCAAGCGCATGCGCTGGGGTGCTCGCAAAGAAGAATTCGTTCGCCCGACGCAGTGGCTGGTGATGCTGCTCGGTGACCAGGTCATCGATTGCACGATCCTCGCCCAGAAGGCCGGCCGCGATTCCCGTGGTCACCGCTTCCATCATCCGGAAAACGTGCGCATCACCTCGCCGGCCAACTACCTGACGGACCTGCGTGCCGCTTACGTACTGGCCGATGCCAACGAGCGTCGCGAGCTGATCAGCAAGCGCACCGAAGAGCTGGCAACGATGCAGGAAGGAACGGCGATCGTGCCACCAGCCCTGCTCGACGAAGTGACTGCACTGGTTGAATGGCCGGTGCCGCTGGTGTGCTCGTTCGAAGAACGTTTCCTCGACGTGCCGCAAGAAGCCCTGATTACCACCATGCAGGACAACCAGAAGTACTTCTGCCTGCTGGATGCCGACGGCAAGTTGCTGCCACGTTTCATTACCGTGGCCAACATCGAAAGCAAAGACCCACAACAGATCATCGCCGGTAACGAGAAAGTGGTTCGCCCGCGCCTGACCGACGCCGAGTTCTTCTTCAAGCAAGACAAGAAGCAGAAACTCGAAGACTTCAACCTGCGTCTGCAAAACGTGGTGTTCCAGGAAAAACTCGGCAGCGTCTACGACAAGGCCGAGCGCGTTTCCAAACTCGCCGCGTTCATCGCTCAGCGCATTGGCGGCAACGCAGCGTGGGCTTCCCGCGCCGGCCTGCTGTCCAAGTGCGACCTGGCGACCGAGATGGTCGGCGAGTTCCCGGAGATGCAAGGTGTCGCCGGTTACTACTACGCCCTCAACGACGGCGAACCGGAAGAAGTCGCCCTGGCGCTCAACGAGCAATACATGCCACGCGGTGCCGGCGCTGAACTGCCGACTACTTTGACCGGTGCGGCCGTGGCCATCGCGGACAAACTCGACACCCTGGTCGGTATTTTCGGCATCGGCATGCTGCCAACCGGTAGCAAAGACCCGTACGCACTGCGCCGTGCTGCACTCGGCGTGTTGCGCATCCTGATCGACAAGAAGCTCGACCTCGACCTGAACGACGCCGTGGCCTTCGCCGTGAATGCGTTCGGTGCCAAGGTCAAGGCCGCCGGCCTGGCCGATTCGGTGCTTGAGTTCGTGTTCGACCGTCTGCGTGCCCGTTACGAAGACGAAGGTGTCGACGTGGCAACCTACCTGTCCGTCCGTGCCCTGAAGCCGGGCTCGGCGCTGGACTTCGACCAGCGCGTACAAGCGGTAGAGGCCTTCCGCAAATTGCCGGAAGCTGCTGCCCTGGCTGCGGTGAACAAGCGTGTTTCGAACCTGTTGAGCAAGGTTGAAGGTTCGGTGCCTTCGGTCGTTGAAGCCAAGTACTTCGACAACGCCAACGAGTTCTCCCTGTACTCAGCGATTCAGCAGGCTGATCAGGCTGTACAGCCGATGGCCGCTGCGCGTCAGTACAGCGAATCGCTGGCGCGTCTGGCTGCCTTGCGCGAGCCGGTGGATGCGTTCTTCGAAGCGGTGATGGTCAACGCTGAAGATGCCAAGGTGCGTGCCAATCGCTATGCGCTGCTGGCGCGTCTGCGTGGCTTGTTCCTTGGCGTCGCCGATATTTCGTTGCTGGGGTAAAACTGTTTGAAACTGCTGATTCTCGATCGAGACGGAGTGATCAATTACGACTCCGACGCTTACATCAAGTCGGTGGAGGAGTGGATTCCGCTCCCGGGTTCGATCGAAGCCATCGCGCAGTTGAGCAAGGCCGGCTGGACGGTAGCAGTCGCTACCAACCAGTCGGGCATCGCTCGCGGCTATTACGACATCGCCACCCTGGACGCCATGCACGAGCGTTTGCGTTGGCTTGTGGCCGAGCAGGGCGGTGAAGTCGGGCTGATCGTCTATTGCCCCCACGGGCCGGACGATGGCTGCGATTGCCGCAAGCCAAAACCCGGGATGTTGAAAACCATCGCCGCCCATTACAACGTATCGCTGACGAATCTATGGTTCGTCGGCGATACTCTCGGTGACCTGGAAGCCGCCAAAGCCGTCGATTCTCAGCCAGTTTTGGTAAAGACCGGGAAAGGCGAAAAGACTCAGGGCAAGACCCTACCGGTAGGCACCTTGATTTTTGACGATCTGGCGGCGATTGCCGCAGAACTTATCCACAATTAGAGTGCTTCGATTTTTTCCTGGCCAAGGATTGATCGGGAGTACGCTTGAATAGGCGGGCAGTGCCCGCAACGGTAAATGTCGCCATGTCGATACTGCAGGCCATCAGATCCTTCCTCTTTTACCTGCTGCTGGGCACCAGCTCATTGCTCTGGTGCAGCCTGAGCTTTTTTATCGCGCCGTTTCTGCCGTTCAAGGCGCGCTATCGTTTTATCAACGTGTATTGGTGCCGTTGCGCCTTGTGGCTGAGCAAGGTATTTCTGGGCATCAGCTACGAAGTGAAGGGCGCCGAGAACGTGCCCGACCAGCCCTGCGTGATCCAGTCGAATCACCAGAGCACTTGGGAAACATTCTTTCTCTCGGCCTACTTCGAGCCATTGAGCCAGGTCCTCAAGCGTGAACTGCTCTACGTTCCGTTTTTCGGTTGGGCCATGGCCATGCTGCGACCGATCGCCATCGACCGCGACAACCCGAAAGCCGCGCTCAAACATGTGGCGAAGAAAGGCGATGAGCTGCTGAAAGATGGCGTCTGGGTACTGATCTTTCCTGAAGGTACGCGGGTTCCTTACGGCACCATCGGAAAATTCTCTCGAGGTGGTACCGCGTTGGCCGTCAACGCGGCACTTCCCGTACTGCCGATTGCACACAATGCCGGCAAATTCTGGCCGAAAACCGGTTGGGCAAAGAAGCAGGGCGTCATCACCGTGATCATCGGCGAGCCAATGTATGCCGAAGGCAGCGGGCCGCGTGCCATCGCCGAGCTGAACGACCGGGTTCAGGCCTGGAACGAACAGATGCAACGGGAAATGGGCTCGCTTCCACCCACACCGCAAGCCCCCGTTGCTACCGATCAAATCGCTGTCTGAGATTCTGTGGATAACCTGTGTACCGTTTTGTTAACATTTGGCGAATTTAGTTTTTATGTTTTTGATTTATATACATATTTCTTAAAAACATAAAATACCGAAAAAGGTGCATAAGTTTTTTTCGGACGTAAAAAAACCGGCTGATATAGCCGGTTTTTTTATGGCTGCGAAAGCGGTGTTTCAGTCGTAGAACATGAGAAGGCTCGATTGGTATCAGCGCACTTACAGGTAATAAAAAAGGCCAACGCTTGAGCGTTGGCCTTTTTTTGTTTGGCAAATCCGAAGGATCAGAAATCCAGGTTGGAAACCGCCAGGGCGTTGCTTTCGATGAAGTCACGGCGAGGTTCGACCGCATCACCCATCAGGGTGTTGAAGATCTGGTCCGCGCCAATGGCGTCTTCGATGGTGACTTTGAGCATCCGGCGCTGGCTTGGGTCCATGGTGGTTTCCCACAGCTGATCCGGGTTCATCTCACCCAGACCTTTGTATCGCTGGATGGTGTGACGCTTGGTGCTTTCGGTCATCAGCCATTCAAGTGCTTCCTTGAACTCGGTGACCGGCTTCTTGCGTTCGCCACGCTGGATGTACGCGCCGTCGTCCAGCAAGGTGCTCAATTGAGCGCCCAGAGAGACAACAGTCTTGTAATCGTTGCTACCGAAGAAGTCGCGGTTGAACGTTACGTAGTTCGACAGGCCGTGGGAGATCAACTCGACCTCTGGCAGCCAGACGTTACGTTCACGGTCTTCACGCAGGCTGGCTTTGTAGACCAGGCCGGACTTCTCGACAGTGCGCAGACGAACTTCGTACTGGGCCATCCAATCCTGCATCGCTGCGTGATCGGACAATTGCTCCAGACTGACGGCTGGCAGGTAAATGAAGTGCTCTGTCAGCTCCTGCGGGTACAGGCGTGACAAACGCTTGAGGGTCTTCATCACCAGACGGAAGTCATTCACCAGACGCTCAAGCGCCTCACCGGAAATGCCAGGAGCTTCTTCGTTCAGGTGCAGGCTCGCGTCTTCCAGGGCCGACTGCGTCATGTACTCTTCCATGGCGTCATCGTCTTTGATGTATTGCTCTTGCTTGCCTTTCTTGACCTTGTACAGCGGTGGCTGAGCGATGTAGATGTAGCCGCGCTCGATCAGCTCCGGCAACTGACGGAAGAAGAAGGTCAGCAGCAGCGTACGGATGTGCGAACCGTCGACGTCAGCATCGGTCATGATGATGATGTTGTGATAACGCAGCTTGTCGATGTTGTATTCGTCGCGGCCAATACCGCAGCCCAGCGCGGTGATCAAGGTGCCCACTTCTTGCGAAGAGATCATCTTGTCGAAGCGCGCCTTCTCGACGTTCAGGATCTTGCCCTTCAACGGCAGGATGGCCTGGGTTCTACGATTGCGTCCCTGCTTGGCGGAGCCGCCAGCAGAGTCACCTTCCACGAGGTACAGTTCGGAGAGGGCAGGGTCTTTTTCCTGGCAGTCAGCCAGCTTGCCCGGCAGACCGGCGATATCCAGTGCGCCTTTGCGACGGGTCATCTCACGGGCTTTACGTGCCGCTTCACGAGCGCGAGCCGCGTCGATCATCTTGCCGACGACCAGCTTGGCTTCGTTCGGGTTTTCCAGCAGGAAGTCGGAGAAGTACTTGCCCATTTCCTGTTCGACCGCGGTCTTCACTTCGGAAGAAACCAGCTTGTCTTTAGTCTGGGAGCTGAACTTCGGATCCGGCACCTTCACCGAGATGATCGCGGTCAGGCCTTCACGGGCGTCATCACCGGTGGTCGCGACTTTGTGCTTCTTCGCCAGACCTTCCGCTTCAATGTAGGTGTTCAGGTTACGTGTCAGTGCGGAGCGGAAACCCACCAAGTGAGTGCCACCGTCGCGTTGCGGAATATTGTTGGTGAAGCACAACAGGTTCTCGTTGAAGCTGTCGTTCCACTGCAGGGCGATTTCCACGCCGATGCCGTCTTCACGCTGGATGTTGAAGTGGAACACCTGGTTGACCGGAGTCTTGTTGGTGTTCAGGTATTCAACGAACGCACGCAGGCCGCCTTCGTACTTGAACAGTTCTTCCTTGCCGCTGCGCTCATCCTTGAGGACGATGCCGACACCGGAGTTGAGGAAGGACAGTTCGCGAATCCGCTTGGCCAGGATGTCCCAGCTGAAGTGGATGTTCTTGAAAGTCAGATCGGACGGCTTGAAGTGAATCTGGGTACCGGTCGTTTCGCTCTCGCCGACGATTTTCATCGGCTCTTTCGGCACACCGTGTATGTAAGTCTGTTCCCAGATCTTACCGCTGCGGCGAACAGTCAAAACCAACTCTTCGGACAGGGCGTTCACAACCGACACACCTACACCGTGCAGACCGCCGGATACTTTGTAGGAGTTGTCGTCGAACTTACCGCCGGCGTGCAGCACGGTCATGATGACCTCGGCCGCCGAGACGCCTTCTTCTTTGTGTACGTCTACCGGGATGCCACGACCGTTGTCGCGAACGGTGATGGATTCGTCCGGGTGGATGATGATACTGATGTCGTCGCAATGGCCGGCCAAAGCTTCGTCGATCGAGTTATCGACCACCTCGAACACCATGTGGTGCAGACCGCTGCCATCGTCGGTGTCACCAATGTACATACCGGGACGTTTGCGTACGGCATCCAGGCCTTTCAGCACTTTAATGCTCGTTGAGTCGTACGTATTTTCTTCGCTCAATGCCTTCACTCCCGATGGTCGTGGGTCTGGGTGATACGGCCCTGTTCCACGTGGAACAGAGCGACTGGCGTTTCCGTCTGCCAGCCTTCCCTCAATAATTCGTGATCTACACAGGTGATAAAGACCTGGCAGCGTAAGTCTTCCAGCAAGCGGCAAAGCGCGCGACGATGGTGCTCGTCCAGTTCGGACGGCAAATCATCCACCAGATAAATACACTGGCCGCGCCGGGCCTGGCTGACCAAATGCCCCTGGGCAATCCGCAGTGCACACACCACCAACTTCTGCTGACCGCGGGACAGAATGTCCGCGGCGTTATGTGCGCCCAATCTAAGACGCAAATCAGCACGTTGTGGTCCAGCCTGGGTATGGCCCATTTGCTGATCCCGCTGAAGGGATCCGGCGAGTACAGCACTCAACTCGCGGTCTTTGTCCCAACCTCGGTAATAGCTGAGCGTTAAGCCCTCAAGCTCAACCAATTCGCTCAAGGTCTGTTCAAAGACTGGTTTCAAGGCTTTGATGTAAGCGCGGCGGTATTCATCGATTTCAGCGCTGGCTTGGCACAGTTCCCTGTCCCAAACCGCTTGCGAAACGGCGTCAAGTGTACCATGCCGCAGCCAAGAGTTTCTCTGGCGCAGGGCCTTCTGCAAGCGCTGCCAAGTGGACATGAATCGCGGTTCCACGTGGAACACACCCCAGTCGAGAAACTGCCGTCGAATCTTCGGCGCGCCTTCCAGCAGACGGAAGCTGTCGGGGTTGATCAACTGCAGTGGCAAGATCTCAGCCAGTTGCGCCGCGCTACGGGCATTCTGACCGTCGATGCGGATCTGGAACTCCCCTTGGCGGTCTCGAGATATCCCCAAGGCACTGTGCCCGCCCTCAGCCAATTCAACTTTGCCAAACACCGTGCACGCCAATTGCTCATACTGAATGACCGGCAACAGGCGGCTGCTACGAAACGAACGGGCAAGCCCCAACAGATGAATGGCTTCCAGAACACTGGTTTTGCCGCTGCCGTTGGCGCCGTAAAGAATGTTGATTCGGGGGGAGGGGGAGAAGGTCACCGGGTGCAGATTGCGCACCGCGGTGACCGAGACGCGACTTAAGGACATCTAGCTTCTGCTGAGCATGATTACAGACGCATCGGCATGACGACGTAGGCCGAGTCGTCGTTGTCGGACTCTTGCACCAGCGCGCTGCTGTTGGAGTCGGACAGGATCAGGCGAACCTGCTCGGTGGTCATCACGCCCAACACGTCGAGCAAGTAGCTCACGTTAAAGCCGATTTCCAGATTGCCGCCGTTGTACTCAACGCCCACTTCTTCTTCCGCTTCTTCCTGTTCCGGGTTGTTCGCCTGGATCTTCAGCTGACCGTTGGCCAGTTGCAAACGAATACCGCGGTACTTCTCGTTGGACAGAATGGCGGTACGGCTAAACGCTTCACGCAGGGCCTGACGGTCGCCGAGTACCAGCTTGTCGCCACCTTTTGGCAGCACGCGCTCGTAGTCCGGGAATTTACCGTCGACCAGTTTCGAGGTGAACGTGAATTCGCCGGTGGTGGCGCGGATGTGGTGTTGACCGAGCACAATGCTGACGATGCCGTCCGGCTCAGTCAGCAGGCGGGCCAGCTCAAGGATACCCTTGCGCGGAACGATGACCTGGTGGCGATCCGGCTGACCGATATCGGCCTGCATCGAGCACATGGCCAGACGGTGACCGTCGGTGGCCACCGCACGGATGATCCCGGCCGAGACTTCCAGCAGCATGCCGTTCAGGTAGTAACGCACGTCCTGCTGGGCCATCGCGAAGCTGGTGCGTTCGATCAGACGACGCAGTTTGCTTTGCTCCAGGCTGCAGGTCAGCGAGCCCGGGCCTTCTTCGACAGTCGGGAAATCGTTGGCCGGCAAGGTCGATAGTGTGAAGCGGCTACGGCCGGCCTTCACGACAAGCTTTTGCTCGTCGACCTTGATGTCGATCAGCGCATCGTTCGGCAAGCTCTTGCAGATGTCCATCAGCTTGCGCGCAGGCACAGTGATGGAACCCGGATCCGCAGGCTCTTCGAGTTGTACACGACCTACCAGCTCGACTTCCAGGTCGGTACCGGTCAGCGACAGTTGCTGGCCTTCGACAACCAGCAGCACGTTGGAGAGCACCGGCAAGGTCTGTCGGCGCTCGACGACGCCTGCGACCAGTTGCAGGGGTTTCAACAGGGCTTCGCGTTGAATGGTGAAATGCATGGTCTAGTCCCTTGCCTTAATAAGCTGCGCTGGAGTTCATCAAGTGGTCAGTGTACGCAGCAGGTTCTTGTAGTCCTCGCGGATGTCCGCGTCGGATTCCTTAAGTTCGTTGATCTTGCGGCAGGCGTGCAAAACAGTCGTGTGGTCGCGGCCGCCAAACACATCGCCGATTTCCGGCAGGCTGTGGTTAGTCAACTCTTTGGACAACGCCATGGCAACCTGACGCGGACGAGCTACCGAGCGCGAACGACGCTTGGACAGCAAGTCGGAGATCTTGATCTTGTAGTACTCGGCGACGGTGCGCTGAATGTTATCCACAGAGACCAGTTTGTCTTGCAGTGCCAACAGGTCTTTCAGGGATTCGCGGATCAGCTCGATGGTGATATCGCGGCCCATGAAGTGCGAGTGGGCGATCACGCGTTTCAACGCGCCTTCCAGCTCACGGACGTTGGAACGAATACGTTGGGCAATGAAGAACGCGGCATCGTGTGGCAGATCGACTTTGGCCTGGTCGGCCTTCTTCATCAGGATCGCTACGCGGGTTTCCAGCTCCGGCGGCTCGACGGCAACCGTCAGGCCCCAGCCGAAACGGGATTTGAGGCGCTCTTCAAGGCCTTCGATTTCTTTCGGGTAGCGGTCACTGGTGAGAATGACCTGCTGGCCACCTTCAAGCAGGGCATTGAAGGTGTGGAAAAACTCTTCCTGGGAACGTTCCTTGCGGGCGAAGAACTGAATGTCATCGATCAGCAACGCATCCACCGAACGGTAGAAGCGCTTGAACTCGTTGATTGCGTTCAGCTGCAACGCCTTGACCATGTCTGCCACGAAACGCTCGGAATGCAGGTATACCACCTTGGCATTCGGATTCTTCTTTAACAGGTGGTTACCCACAGCATGCATCAAGTGGGTTTTACCCAAGCCGACGCCACCATAAAGGAACAACGGGTTGTAACCGTGCTTGGGGTTGTCCGCCACTTGCCAGGCAGCAGCCCGGGCCAGTTGGTTGGACTTGCCTTCTACGAAGTTTTCGAAAGTGAAGGTGCGGTTCAAATAGCTGGTGTGCTTGAGCGCACCTTCAACCTGCACAGTGCGTTGCTCTGAGCGAACCGGGGCCTGTTGCGAGCTGGCACCGGCCATCGGGTCGAAGCTATCACGCGATGGCTCTTCACTGACCTCGACAATTTTTTGCGTCGCACGCTTGGTGTGTGTGGTGGCCGGGGCTGGCGTCGGAGCGCTGATCGGCGCTTGAGCAGCCTGTGCCTGGGACGCAGCAGCGGCCAACGGAGCATTCGGGGCGGCACGCGGTGCCGAACTGCGTTTGCTGCCTATTAATAAGGACAGCACCGGCGCTATACCATTGCCATGCTCATCCAGCAGTTCAAGGACGCGGCCCAGGTACTTTTCATTGACCCAGTCGAGAACAAAACGATTCGGTGCGTAGACACGCAACTCGTCGCCTTCGGCTTCGACCTGTAGTGGACGGATCCAAGTGTTGAATTGTTGGGCAGGCAGCTCATCGCGCAAAAGCTCCACGCACTGCTGCCAAAGTTCCACTGACACGGATATCCCCTAAGTTGAAAGCCGGTGAGGCAAAAACAAGCGGCCATTGTAGCGACCAGACGCCGACTTATCCACACGTAGGTTGATCACTGAGGAAGAAGAATCAACGTTTTATACGCAAAAAAGACGACCAATGGTCTGTGCATAAGCTCTGTGGATAACCGGGTCTAAGGTCGTTGTACAAGTGGGGGCGAAACCCGGTGGGTAACTGGCTTGTGGATAAGTACCCCTTTCACACACAGGTTATCCGACAGCGCAGCACAGGCTGACCACCGTTTTCCACCGTAGTTGTCATTCTCTGTACATCACGGATTATAAGGGCTAAATGCAGTTATCCACAGATGATCGTGACCCTTGCTTTTATAAGCTTTACAGAAAAGCTTTAAATACTTTCCTTCTTTATTTCTATATCTAGCAAAGGTCCTGCCCGCCAGAAAACGTCTGGAGATCTATTTATAAGGAAACGCTGGTTGGAAATTGACCTAGAGGCTTGCTTTCTCTAGAATCCCCGGTCTCTTAAAACGGGGGCCATTCCGGCCCGTTGTGGACGAACCAGGTAACACGACAATGAAACGTACTTTCCAACCAAGCACTATCAAACGCGCTCGTACCCACGGTTTCCGTGCTCGCATGGCTACCAAGAACGGTCGTGCCGTCCTGTCGCGTCGTCGCGCCAAAGGTCGTGCGCGTCTGGCAGTTTGATAATCCGGCACTGGAGGTGAGTCAGGACTTCAGTCGGGAAAAGCGTCTGCTTACTCCCCGGCATTTCAAGGCAGTCTTTGACTCCCCTACCGGCAAGGTTCCGGGGAAAAATCTCTTGCTCCTTGCGCGCAACAACGATCTTGATCACCCCCGTCTCGGGCTGGTTATCGGGAAAAAGAGCGTAAAGCTCTCCGTCGAGCGCAATCGCCTCAAACGTCTGATGCGCGAATCGTTCCGTCTGAACCAGGATTCACTGGCCGGCTGGGACATCGTTATCGTCGCGCGCAAAGGTTTGGGTGACGTAGAAAACCCCGAATTGATTCAGCATTTCGGCAAACTCTGGAAGCGTCTGGCACGCAGCACGCCGGTACCAGCAGTCAAAACCGAAACTGTAGGGGTAGACAGTCCCGATGCGTAAACTGGCACTCGTTCCGATCCAGTTTTATCGCTATGCCATTAGTCCCCTGATGGCCAGTCACTGTCGTTTCTACCCCAGTTGTTCCTGCTACGCGTATGAAGCCATAGAAAATCATGGCCTTCTGCGCGGTGGCTGGCTGACCTTTCGTCGTTTAGGTCGCTGTCATCCGTGGAATCCCGGTGGTTATGACCCGGTTCCACCTATCCCTACCTCCCGTTCTTCTTCGATGGCCGAGTAATCATGGATATCAAACGCACGATCCTGATCGTCGCCCTGGCAATCGTGTCCTACGTTATGGTTCTTAAATGGAACCAGGACTATGGCCAGGCTGCCCTGCCGACTCAGAATGTTGCTTCCAGTACTACCGCACCGGGCCTACCGGATACGGCGACTGGCAATAATGCTTCTGTCAGTGACGACATTCCACGCGCCGCAAGCGATACCAGTGCCACTGCACCTGCCGAAACGCCGGTAGCTGCCGGCAAAGATCTCATCCAGATCAAAACGGATGTGCTCGATCTGGCTATCGATCCACAAGGTGGCGATGTCGCCCAGTTGAAGTTGCCGCTGTATCCACGTCGTCAAGACCATCCGGAAATTCCGTTCCAGCTGTTCGATAACGGCGGTGAACTGACTTACCTGGCGCAAAGCGGTCTGATCGGTACCAACGGCCCGGATGCAAGCCCGGCCGGTCGTCCGGTTTACTCTTCGGAGAAGAAGACTTATCAACTGGCTGACGGTCAGGACCAATTGGTCGTGGACCTCAAGTTCAGCAAGGATGGCGTCAACTACATCAAACGTTTCACGCTGAAACGTGGCCTGTATGACGTAACCGTTTCCTACCTGATCGACAACCAGAGCGCACAGCCCTGGTCTGGTGCGATGTTCGCGCAACTGAAGCGTGACGCCAGCGGCGATCCTTCCTCAACCACCGCCACCGGTACCGCGACTTACTTGGGCGCTGCCCTGTGGACAAGTAACGAGCCGTACAAGAAAGTGTCCATGAAGGACATGGACAAGGCTCAGTTGAAGGAAACCGTCAGTGGTGGTTGGGTTGCGTGGTTGCAACACTACTTCGTGACCGCGTGGATTCCGGCGAAGGGCGAAAACAACGTCGTCCAGACCCGTAAAGACAGCAAAGGCAACTACATCATCGGTTATACCGGCCCGGCAATGAGTGTTGCGCCAGGTGCAAAAGCCGAAACCAGCGCTGTTCTCTACGCCGGTCCGAAAAGCCAGGCCGTGCTGAAAGAGTTGTCCCCAGGTCTGGAACTGACCGTCGACTACGGCATTCTGTGGTTCATTGCCCAGCCAATCTTCTGGCTGCTGGGACACATCCACGCCATCGTCGGTAACTGGGGCTGGTCGATCATCTTCCTGACCATGCTGATCAAAGGGATCTTCTTCCCGCTGTCGGCTGCCAGCTACAAATCCATGGCGCGCATGCGTGCAGTGGCACCGAAACTGGCTGCGCTGAAAGAGCAACATGGTGACGACCGGCAGAAAATGTCGCAGTCCATGATGGAGCTGTACAAGAAAGAGAAGATCAATCCGCTGGGCGGCTGCTTGCCGATCCTCGTGCAGATGCCGGTTTTCCTTTCGCTGTACTGGGTTCTGCTGGAAAGCGTTGAAATGCGCCAAGCGCCGTTCATGCTGTGGATTACCGACCTGTCGATCAAGGATCCGTTCTTCATTCTGCCGATCATCATGGGTGCAACCATGTTCATCCAGCAGCAGTTGAACCCGACTCCTCCGGATCCGATGCAGGCGAAGGTCATGAAAATGATGCCAATCATCTTCACCTTCTTCTTCCTGTGGTTCCCGGCTGGTCTGGTGCTGTACTGGGTAGTGAACAACTGCCTGTCCATCGCCCAACAGTGGTACATCACGCGTAAGATCGAAGCGGCTACCAAAAAAGCCGAGGCGTAACTTACTCTGTGGATAACCACTCAAAACGCCCCCTAGTGGGGCGTTTTGCTATCTGTCACTTTTGTCTGGATTCCGGTTTATGAGCGCTCCTCGTGAAACCATCGCTGCCGTCGCCACCGCTCAAGGTCGCGGCGGTGTGGGTATCGTCCGTATTTCCGGGCCTCTGGCAAGCGTTGCGGCCAAGGCCTTCAGCGGTCGTGAACTGAAACCGCGATTCGCCCACTACGGCCCGTTCCTCGGTAAAAACGAAGAGGTACTGGACCAAGGCATCGCCTTGTATTTCCCGGGACCGAACTCGTTCACTGGCGAAGATGTGCTGGAACTCCAGGGCCATGGCGGCCCGGTTGTTCTGGATATGCTGCTCAAACGTTGCCTGGAACTGGGCTGCCGTCTGGCCCGGCCGGGTGAGTTCAGCGAGCGCGCCTTCCTCAACGACAAACTCGACCTGGCCCAGGCCGAGGCCATCGCTGACTTGATCGAGGCAAGTTCTGCACAGGCTGCACGAAATGCACTGCGTTCCTTACAGGGTGCATTCTCCGATCGTGTGCATAACCTCACCGAACAGCTGATCGGCCTGCGGATCTATGTCGAAGCGGCCATCGACTTCCCGGAAGAGGAAATCGACTTCCTTGCCGATGGCCATGTGTTGAGCATGCTCGATAAAGTGCGCGACGAGTTATCCACCGTACTTCGAGAAGCCGGGCAGGGTGCCTTGCTGCGTGACGGTATGACCGTGGTGATTGCCGGCCGGCCGAATGCCGGAAAATCCAGCCTGCTGAATGCGCTGGCAGGTCGTGAGGCCGCCATCGTGACCGAGATTGCCGGCACCACCCGCGACATTCTTCGCGAACATATCCACATCGACGGCATGCCGTTGCACGTGGTTGATACCGCAGGCCTGCGTGACACCGATGATCAAGTGGAAAAAATCGGCGTCGAACGCGCATTGAAAGCCATCGGCGAAGCAGATCGGGTGTTGTTGGTGGTCGATGCCGCCGCACCGGAAGCGCTTGATCCCTTCGCGTTGTGGCCGGAGTTTCTCGAAACCCGCCCGGACCCGGCCAAGGTTACGTTGATCCGTAACAAGGCTGACCTCACGGGCGAAGCCATTGCCCTGGAGGTCAGCGAAGATGGCCACGTCACCATCAGCCTCAGTGCCAGGTCTGCCGGCGAGGGGCTGGAATTGCTGCGCGACCACCTCAAAGCCTGCATGGGCTACGAACATACGTCGGAAAGCAGCTTCAGTGCTCGCAGGCGTCACCTTGAAGCGTTGCGCCATGCCAGTGCTTCTCTCGAGCATGGACGTGCACAGCTGACCCTGGCGGGGGCCGGTGAGTTACTGGCCGAGGATTTGCGGCAGGCTCAACACGCTTTGGGTGAAATCACCGGTGCATTCAGCTCCGATGACCTGCTGGGACGAATCTTTTCCAGCTTCTGTATCGGTAAATAGTCCTTCCGTTGTCCACAGACAGGCCATTCGTGCCTGTCTGTTCCACTTCTTTTCTTAAATTTCCCTCCAGTGTCGAGCTGATTCTTTCTGCTTGAGCGGTTTTTCCATGCTCCGGATTTACTGAATCAGCGGTTTTCTGTGGATTAAGCTCTGTGAATAACTGCCACTAAGGGCAGTTGATAACAGGGCCTAAAAACTGAAGACAACCGCCTCTGTGGATAACCATCGCTTTCATCCACAGGCTTAACCTGGTTATCCAAGGGCCTCCCTGGCACATGACCACAGGGTTTTGAATCTCTGTACATATTGAATATAAAGGGCTGTATAAATCTATCCACAGAAATGTGGCTCAGTAGAAATAAACATAAAAACAAAGATTTAATAAATTTCTCTCTTTTTAATTTCTATTACCCTGACTTCTCCACAGCTGGTTAAATTTTGTGCAAAGGGTTCTTTAGGAAGGGCGAAGTCCCTATACTTGCCGCCCAGGTCCAAAAACCTGAGCTCAAACTATTCCTGATTACCTAACTGAAGCAGGCACGAGGTGCGTGGTGGATTTCCCTTCCCGTTTTGAAGTGATCGTCATCGGCGGCGGTCATGCCGGTACCGAGGCAGCACTGGCGTCAGCACGCATGGGGGCAAAAACCCTGTTGCTGACGCATAACGTGGAAACCCTCGGTGCCATGAGCTGCAACCCCGCGATTGGTGGGATCGGCAAAAGCCATCTGGTCAAGGAAATCGATGCCCTCGGCGGCGCGATGGCTATGGCTACCGATAAAGGTGGTATTCAATTTCGCGTATTGAACAGCCGCAAAGGCCCAGCCGTACGTGCAACCCGCGCTCAGGCAGACCGGGTTCTCTACAAGGCGGCTGTCCGCGAAACTCTTGAAAACCAGCCGAACCTGTGGATATTTCAACAGGCTGCTGACGACCTGATCGTCGAGCAGGAACAAGTCCGCGGTGTCGTCACCCAAATGGGTCTGCGTTTCTTCGCCGATTCCGTGGTGTTGACCACTGGCACCTTCCTCGGTGGACTTATCCACATCGGGATGCAGAATTTTTCCGGCGGTCGTGCCGGTGATCCGCCATCGATCGCCCTGGCTCACCGTTTGCGTGAATTACCACTGCGTGTCGGTCGTCTGAAAACCGGTACGCCGCCGCGTATCGACGGTCGTTCTGTGGACTTCTCGGTGATGACCGAGCAGGCAGGCGATACGCCGATTCCGGTGATGTCGTTCATGGGTTCCAAAGAGCAACATCCGAAGCAGGTCAGTTGCTGGATTACCCACACCAACGCCCGCACCCACGAAATCATTGCCGCCAACCTTGATCGTTCGCCGATGTATTCCGGTGTGATCGAAGGGATCGGCCCGCGTTACTGCCCCTCGATCGAAGACAAGATCCATCGCTTTGCCGACAAGGAAAGCCATCAGGTCTTCATCGAACCGGAAGGCTTGACGACTAACGAGCTGTACCCGAACGGAATATCCACATCCCTGCCGTTCGACGTGCAATTGCAGATAGTGCAATCGATTCGCGGCATGGAAAACGCGCACATCGTTCGCCCGGGCTACGCCATCGAGTACGACTACTTCGATCCGCGTGACCTGAAGTACAGTCTGGAAACCAAAGTCATCGGCGGCTTGTTCTTCGCCGGGCAAATCAATGGCACCACCGGTTACGAAGAAGCCGGTGCCCAGGGTTTGCTGGCCGGGGCCAACGCTGCGTTGCGTGCACAGGGCAAAGACGCCTGGTGTCCACGTCGCGACGAGGCGTACATCGGAGTATTGGTCGACGACCTGATTACACTGGGTACTCAGGAACCGTATCGGATGTTCACGTCCCGCGCCGAGTACCGCTTGATCCTGCGCGAAGACAACGCCGATCTGCGCTTGACCGAAAAAGGTCGCGAATTGGGTCTGGTCGATGATGTGCGTTGGGCAGCGTTCTGCAAGAAACGCGAAAGCATCGATCTGGAAGAACAACGCCTGAAAAGTACCTGGGTTCGCCCGGGCACCGAGCAGGGCGATGCGATTTCCGAAAAATTCGGTACACCACTGACCCACGAATACAACTTGCTCAACCTGCTGAGCCGTCCGGAAATCGACTACGCTGGTCTGATCTCGGTCACGGGCGGTGGCGCAGAAGATCCACAAGTGGCCGAGCAGGTCGAAATCAAGACCAAATACGCCGGTTACATCGATCGTCAGCAAGATGAAATCGCGCGTTTGCGGGCCAGCGAAGATACAAAACTGCCTGTGGATATCGATTACACGAACATCTCCGGTCTCTCCAAAGAGATCCAGAGCAAGCTCGGTGCGACCCGTCCAGAGACTTTGGGCCAGGCGTCGCGTATCCCGGGGGTAACGCCGGCAGCGATTTCGCTGTTGATGATTCATTTGAAAAAACGCGGCGCGGGCCGTCAGTTGGAGCAAAGCGCTTGAGTTCGTTGGTCACCTCGCAACACGCAGAAGAGTTATCCACAGGTGCTCGCCAGCTCGGTGTCACACTGACAGAGTTTCAGCACGCCCAGCTGCTGGGTTATCTGGCCCTGTTGATCAAATGGAACAAGGCTTACAACCTGACCGCCGTGCGCGATCCGGACGAGATGGTCTCGCGTCACCTGCTCGATAGTTTGAGTGTGATGTCGTTCGTCGAAAACGGTCGCTGGCTGGACGTTGGCAGCGGCGGCGGCATGCCGGGTATTCCGTTGGCCATCCTGTTTCCAGAGTCCCAAGTGACCTGTCTGGACAGCAACGGCAAGAAAACCCGCTTCCTGACCCAGGTCAAACTCGAACTCAAACTGGATAACCTGCAAGTTATCCACAGCCGTGTCGAAGCCTTCCAGCCTGCCCAGCCATTCAACGGGATCATTTCCCGGGCGTTCAGCAGCATGGAGAACTTCAGCAACTGGACACGTCACCTGGGTGACACCGATACACGTTGGTTGGCAATGAAGGGCGTTCATCCGGCTGATGAGCTGGTAGCATTGCCGGCAGACTTCCACCTCGATAGCGAACACGCCCTGGCCGTACCTGGTTGCCAAGGCCAACGCCATCTGCTGATACTGCGCCGCACGGCATGATTGGGAACACAAGCAAGAATGGCTAAGGTATTCGCGATAGCGAACCAAAAAGGTGGTGTGGGCAAGACCACCACCTGCATCAACCTCGCAGCTTCCCTGGTCGCTACCAAGCGTCGGGTGCTGTTGATCGATCTCGATCCACAGGGCAACGCCACCATGGGTAGCGGTGTGGATAAACACGGCCTGGAAAACTCGGTCTACGACCTGTTGATCGGCGAATGCGATCTGGCCCAGGCCATGCACTACTCCGAGCACGGTGGTTACCAACTGTTGCCGGCCAACCGTGACCTGACCGCGGCCGAAGTGGTTCTGCTGGAAATGCAGATGAAGGAAAGCCGTCTGCGCAGCGCGCTGGCGCCCATCCGTGAAAACTACGATTACATTTTGATCGACTGCCCGCCGTCGCTGTCGATGCTGACGCTTAACGCACTGGTCGCTGCTGACGGGGTCATTATCCCCATGCAGTGCGAGTACTTCGCACTCGAAGGCTTGAGCGACCTTGTGGATAACATCAAGCGTATCGCTGAACTGCTGAACCCGAACCTGAAAGTCGAAGGCTTGTTGCGGACCATGTACGACCCGCGCCTGAGCCTGATGAATGACGTTTCGGCCCAGCTGAAGGAACACTTCGGCGAACAGCTCTACGACACCGTCATTCCGCGCAACATCCGCCTGGCCGAAGCGCCGAGCTATGGCATGCCGGCGCTGGCGTACGACAAGACATCACGGGGCGCGATTGCCTATCTGGCATTGGCGGGCGAGATGGTTCGCCGTCAACGCAAAAACTCACGCACCGCCGCTGCTCAGGCAACTTAAAGGAATCCCCATGGCCGTCAAGAAACGAGGTCTCGGACGTGGACTGGATGCACTGCTGAGTGGTCCGACTGTCAGCTCGCTGGAAGAACAAGCGGTGCAAGCCGATCAGCGTGAGCTGCAGCACCTGCCCCTGGACCTGATCCAGCGCGGCAAGTACCAGCCGCGTCGGGACATGGATCCTCAGGCGCTGGAAGAGCTGGCGCAGTCGATCAAGGCCCAGGGCGTGATGCAGCCGATCGTGGTTCGTCCGATAGGCAGCGGCCGCTTCGAAATCATCGCCGGTGAACGCCGCTGGCGTGCCAGCCAACAGGCTGGTCAGGAAACCATCCCGGCGATGGTCCGCGATGTATCGGATGAAACCGCGATCGCCATGGCGCTGATCGAGAACATCCAGCGTGAAGACCTCAATCCGATCGAAGAAGCGGTGGCCTTGCAGCGTTTGCAGCAGGAATTCCAGCTGACGCAGCAACAAGTGGCCGAAGCGGTGGGCAAATCCCGGGTAACCGTGGCAAACCTGCTACGCTTGATCGCATTGCCGGAAGTCATCAAAACCATGCTGTCCCACGGCGACCTGGAAATGGGTCATGCCCGTGCTTTGCTCGGTTTGCCGGAAAATCAACAGGTTGAAGGGGCGCGACATGTTGTCGCACGGGGGCTGACTGTGCGCCAGACTGAGGCACTGGTTCGCCAGTGGTTGAGTGGTAAACAGGAACCCGCTGAACCGGTAAAGCCGGACCCGGATATCGCCCGACTCGAGCAGCGCCTGGCCGAGCGCCTAGGCTCTGCGGTGCAGATCCGACACGGAAAGAAGGGGAAGGGGCAGTTGGTGATCGGTTACAACTCCCTCGATGAGCTTCAAGGTGTGCTCGCACACATCCGCTGAAACATTTCCTCATGTAGCGTGCAGTCGGAAATCACTACCTGACAGTTGAATAGGGGCAGAACCGCCCCTATACTCTGCGCGCATTTTGTCGGCACAAATTATGCCAAGTTATTGAATTCTGGCAGCCGACCATTGGGGAGTAATCGTGATGGAAAGCCGCACGCCAAACCGCTTGCCGTTCCATCGCCTGGCAGTTTTTCCGGTGTTAATGGCTCAATTTGTCGTTTTGCTGATCGCCGCTTTGGCGCTCTGGCAATGGCACGGAGTCGTTGCCGGGTACTCAGGACTTTGCGGAGGCCTGATAGCCTTGCTGCCCAATGTTTATTTCGCTCACAGGGCATTTCGGTTTTCCGGCGCCCGAGCAGCTCAAGCCATCGTCCGATCTTTTTATGCCGGCGAGGCGGGCAAACTGATTTTGACGGCAGTGCTCTTTGCATTGACGTTTGCAGGTGTGAAGCCATTGGCGCCGCTAGCTGTATTCGGCGTCTTCGTGTTGACCCAACTGGTCAGCTGGTTCGCGCCCCTGCTGATGAGAACAAGACTTTCGAGACCTTAGGGCGTTTGAGGCAACCATGGCAGAAACAACCGCTTCGGGCTATATCCAGCACCACTTGCAGAACCTGACCTTCGGGCAGCACCCAACTGGCGGGTGGGGCTTTGCCCACACCGCAGCAGAAGCCAAAGAAATGGGCTTCTGGGCTTTCCACGTCGATACCCTCGGCTGGTCGGTCGCGTTGGGTCTGATCTTCGTTCTTCTTTTCCGCATGGCGGCAAAGAAGGCGACTTCCGGTCAGCCAGGTGCTTTGCAGAACTTCGTTGAAGTATTGGTCGAATTCGTCGATGGCAGCGTGAAAGACAGCTTCCATGGCCGCAGCCCGGTAATTGCGCCGTTGGCACTGACCATCTTCGTCTGGGTCTTCCTGATGAACGCCGTCGACCTGATTCCGGTCGACTGGATTCCTCAGCTGGCCATCCTGATTACTGGTGATGCGCACATTCCGTTCCGTGCCGTATCGACCACTGACCCGAACGCTACCTTGGGCATGGCCCTGTCGGTGTTCGCGTTGATCATTTTCTACAGCATCAAGGTCAAGGGCATCGGCGGCTTCATCGGCGAACTGACCCTGCACCCGTTCGGCAGCAAGAACATCTTCGTTCAGGCCCTGCTGATTCCGGTGAACTTCCTGCTGGAGTTCGTGACACTGATCGCCAAGCCAATTTCCCTGGCACTGCGTCTGTTCGGCAACATGTACGCCGGCGAACTGGTCTTCATTCTGATTGCTGTGATGTTCGGCAGCGGTCTGCTCTGGCTTAGCGGCCTGGGCGTAGTTCTGCAGTGGGCGTGGGCTGTGTTCCACATCCTGATCATCACCCTGCAGGCGTTTATCTTCATGATGCTGACCATCGTTTACTTGTCGATGGCGCACGAAGAGAACCATTAAGACCAGTCTCGACTAGTCTGATGTCCCACTCGGTCAAACGAGTGGGTGCCCGAACAGGGCTATGAAACGATTTGTTTTACCGCTTTAAAATCTAAAAAACCTAAACCATACGACGTAAAAGTCGGGAGGAAAGATGGAAACTGTAGTTGGTCTAACCGCTATCGCTGTTGCACTGTTGATCGGCCTGGGCGCACTGGGTACCGCAATTGGTTTCGGCCTGTTGGGCGGCAAGTTCCTGGAAGGCGCAGCGCGTCAGCCAGAAATGGTTCCAATGCTGCAAGTCAAAATGTTCATCGTTGCCGGTCTGCTCGACGCCGTAACCATGATCGGTGTTGGTATCGCTCTGTTCTTCACCTTCGCGAACCCATTCGTTGGTCAACTCGCTGGCTAATCACTCGAACCTTCGAGTGATTGGTTTGATGTGCAACGAACGAGCGAGGTGTTGGCGTGAACATTAATGCAACCCTGATTGGCCAGTCCGTTGCGTTCTTCATTTTTGTACTGTTTTGCATGAAGTTCGTGTGGCCTCCGGTCATCGCGGCTTTGCACGAACGTCAGAAGAAGATCGCGGATGGACTGGACGCTGCCGCCCGAGCAGCTCGCGACCTGGAGTTGGCCCAAGATAAAGCGGGTCAACAACTGCGCGAAGCAAAAGCTCAGGCAGCCGAAATCATTGAGCAAGCCAAGAAACGCGGTAATCAGATCGTCGAAGAGGCTGTTGAAAAAGCCCGTATCGACGCTGAACGTGTGAAGGTTCAGGCTCAGGCCGAGATCGAACAGGAACTGAACAGTGTCAAAGACGCGCTGCGTGCCCAATTGGGTGCTCTGGCCGTTGGCGGCGCCGAGAAGATCCTGGGTGCCACAATCGATCAAAACGCGCACGCGGAGCTGGTAAACAAACTGGCTGCTGAAATTTAAGCGAGGGCGATCATGGCAGAATTGACCACGTTGGCCCGACCTTACGCTAAGGCAGCCTTCGAGCACGCCCAGGCCCACCAGCAACTGGCCTCTTGGTCAGCCATGCTCGGCCTGGCTGCAGCAGTGTCGCAAGACGACACCATGCAGCGCGTGCTCAAGGCCCCGCGACTGACGAGCGCAGACAAGGCCACCACGTTTATTGACGTGTGTGGCGACAAGTTCGATGCCAAGGCACAGAATTTCATCCACGTCGTTGCTGAAAACGACCGTCTCCCGCTTTTGCCGGAGATCGCCGCTCTGTTTGACCTGTACAAGGCCGAACAAGAGAAATCGGTAGATGTGGACGTAACCAGTGCTTTTGCATTGAACCAAGAACAGCAAGACAAACTCGCCAAGGTTCTCAGTGCACGGCTCGGCCGGGAAGTGCGACTGCACGCTGCGGAGGATGCCACCCTTATTGGTGGTGTCATCATCCGCGCCGGCGACCTGGTAATCGATGGCTCGATTCGCGGCAAACTCGCGAACCTTGCCGAAGCATTGAAATCTTGAGTTTGAAGGGGCAGCAGAGCAATGCAGCAACTCAATCCTTCCGAAATAAGTGAAATTATCAAGGGCCGCATCGACAAGCTCGATGTGACCTCCCAAGCCCGTAACGAAGGCACTGTCGTCAGCGTATCTGACGGTATCGTGCGGATTCACGGTCTGGCCGACGTAATGTACGGCGAGATGATCGAGTTTCCGGGCGGCGTCTTCGGTATGGCTCTCAACCTGGAGCAAGACTCCGTAGGTGCCGTTGTATTGGGGTCCTACCAGTCTCTGGCTGAAGGCATGAGCGCCAAGTGCACCGGTCGCATCCTCGAAGTTCCGGTTGGTAAGGAACTGCTGGGTCGCGTAGTCGACGCACTGGGTAACCCAGTTGACGGCAAAGGTCCGCTGAACAACACCGAGACCGATGCGGTCGAGAAAGTTGCTCCAGGCGTGATCTGGCGTAAGTCGGTAGACCAGCCTGTACAGACTGGCTACAAGGCTGTCGATGCCATGATTCCTGTCGGCCGTGGCCAGCGTGAGCTGATCATCGGTGACCGTCAGATCGGTAAAACCGCTCTGGCGATCGACGCGATCATCAACCAGAAAGACAGCGGCATCTTCTGCGTCTACGTAGCGATCGGTCAGAAACAATCGACCATTGCCAACGTGGTTCGCAAACTGGAAGAAAACGGCGCACTGGCTAACACCATCGTCGTGGCTGCGAGCGCTTCGGAATCTGCAGCACTGCAATTCCTGGCACCGTACTCCGGTTGCACCATGGGTGAATTCTTCCGCGACCGCGGTGAAGACGCGCTGATCGTTTATGACGATCTGTCCAAGCAAGCAGTGGCTTACCGCCAGATTTCCCTGCTGCTGCGCCGTCCACCAGGCCGTGAAGCTTACCCAGGCGACGTGTTCTATCTCCACTCCCGTCTGCTGGAGCGCGCATCCCGCGTTTCGGAAGAATACGTAGAGAAGTTCACCAACGGCGCAGTGACCGGCAAAACCGGTTCCCTGACCGCACTGCCGATCATCGAAACCCAGGCTGGCGACGTTTCCGCGTTCGTTCCGACCAACGTGATTTCCATCACCGACGGTCAGATCTTCCTGGAATCGGCCATGTTCAACTCCGGGATCCGTCCTGCTGTGAACGCCGGTGTTTCGGTATCCCGTGTGGGTGGTGCCGCTCAGACCAAGATCATCAAGAAGCTCTCCGGTGGTATCCGTACCGCTCTGGCTCAGTACCGTGAACTGGCGGCATTCGCCCAGTTCGCTTCTGACCTGGACGAAGCGACCCGTAAGCAACTTGAGCATGGTCAGCGCGTTACCGAGCTGATGAAGCAGAAGCAATACGCACCAATGTCGATCGCTGACATGGCGCTGTCGCTGTATGCCGCTGAGCGTGGGTTCCTGACTGACGTTGAAATCGCCAAGATCGGCAGCTTCGAACAAGCGCTGATTGCTTTCTTCAACCGCGATCACGCCGATTTGATGGCGAAGATCAACGTGAAGGGTGACTTCAATGACGAAATCGACGCTGGCCTGAAAGCCGGTATCGAGAAGTTCAAGGCCACCCAAACCTGGTAAGCCGCAGCGGGAGCCGCAAGGCTCCCGCTTGCTAACCTGATAGGTGTTACATGGCAGGCGCAAAAGAGATTCGCAGTAAGATTGCGAGCATCAAAAGCACGCAAAAGATTACCAGCGCCATGGAAAAAGTGGCGGTCAGTAAAATGCGCAAGGCACAAATGCGCATGGCTGCTAGCCGTCCTTATGCGGAGCGCATCCGCCAGGTTATTGGCCATCTGGCCAACGCCAACCCGGAATACCGCCACCCGTTCATGCTCGACCGTGAAGTAAAGCGCGTCGGTTATGTCGTGGTGAGCAGTGACCGTGGTCTGTGTGGTGGCTTGAACACCAACCTGTTCAAGGCCCTGGTCAAGGACATGGCGGTAAACCGCGAAAACGGCGTCGAGATTGATCTGTGTGTCGTTGGTAGCAAGGGTGCGGCTTTCTTCCGCAACTTCGGCGGTAACGTCGTTGCAGCTATCAGCCACTTGGGTGAAGAGCCGTCGATCAATGACCTGATCGGCAGCGTCAAGGTGATGCTGGATGCCTACCTGGACGGCCGTATTGACCGCCTGTCCGTGGTGTCCAACAAGTTCATCAACACCATGACGCAGCAGCCTACCGTGGAGCAGTTGATTCCACTGGTGGCAACCCCGGATCAAGAACTCAAGCACCACTGGGATTATCTGTACGAACCGGACGCCAAAGAGCTGCTTGACGGCTTGATGGTCCGTTACGTGGAGTCGCAGGTCTACCAGGCGGTGGTCGAGAACAACGCGGCTGAACAAGCTGCGCGGATGATCGCGATGAAGAACGCTACCGACAACGCCGGTGATTTGATCAGCGATTTGCAGCTGGTCTACAACAAGGCGCGTCAGGCTGCGATCACCCAAGAGATCTCGGAAATCGTCGGCGGCGCTGCCGCGGTTTAACGGTTCAAATATTCAGAGGATCCAGCTATGAGTAGCGGACGTATCGTTCAAATCATCGGCGCCGTTATCGACGTGGAATTTCCACGCGACAGCGTACCGAGCATCTACAACGCGCTGAAAGTAGTGAGCGCGGCCGAAACCACCCTGGAAGTTCAGCAGCAGCTGGGCGATGGCGTGGTTCGTACCATTGCGATGGGTTCTACCGAGGGCTTGAAGCGCGGTCTGGAAGTCACCGACTCTGGCGCTGCCATCTCCGTACCGGTCGGTAAAGCGACTCTGGGCCGGATCATGGACGTACTGGGCAACCCGATCGACGAAGCTGGCCCGATCGACACCGAAGAGCGCTGGGGCATTCACCGTCCTGCGCCAACCTTCGCTGAACAAGCGGGCGGCAACGACCTGCTGGAAACCGGCATCAAGGTTATCGACCTGGTTTGCCCGTTCGCCAAGGGTGGTAAAGTTGGTCTGTTCGGTGGTGCCGGTGTAGGCAAAACCGTAAACATGATGGAACTGATCCGTAACATCGCCATCGAGCACAGCGGTTATTCCGTGTTCGCCGGTGTGGGTGAGCGTACTCGTGAGGGTAACGACTTCTACCACGAGATGAAGGATTCCAACGTTCTGGACAAAGTGGCACTGGTTTACGGTCAGATGAACGAGCCGCCGGGTAACCGTCTGCGCGTAGCACTGACCGGCCTGACCATGGCCGAGAAGTTCCGTGACGAAGGTAACGACGTTCTGCTGTTCGTCGACAACATCTATCGTTACACCCTGGCCGGTACTGAAGTATCCGCACTGCTGGGCCGTATGCCTTCCGCAGTAGGTTACCAGCCGACCCTGGCCGAAGAGATGGGTACTCTGCAAGAGCGTATCACTTCGACCAAAAACGGTTCGATCACCTCGATCCAGGCGGTATACGTACCTGCGGATGACTTGACTGACCCGTCGCCAGCGACCACCTTCGCCCACTTGGACGCCACCGTCGTTCTGTCCCGTGACATCGCTTCCCTGGGTATCTACCCGGCGGTCGATCCACTCGACTCGACTTCGCGTCAGCTGGACCCGAACGTGATCGGTCAGGACCACTACGACACCGCTCGCGGCGTACAGTATGTTCTGCAGCGTTACAAAGAACTGAAGGACATCATTGCGATCCTGGGTATGGACGAGCTGTCGGAAGCCGACAAGCAGTTGGTAAACCGTGCTCGTAAGATCCAGCGTTTCTTGTCGCAGCCGTTCTTCGTGGCTGAAGTCTTCACCGGTGCTTCGGGTAAATACGTTTCCCTGAAAGACACCATTGCTGGCTTCAAAGGCATCCTCAACGGTGACTACGACCACCTGCCAGAACAAGCGTTCTACATGGTCGGCGGCATCGAAGAAGCGATCGAGAAAGCCAAGAAACTGTAATCCCGGCGCCCGGCAACGGGCGCTAATTTAGGTTGAGGCAATCAGATGGCTATGACAGTCCATTGCGATATCGTCAGCGCGGAAGGGGAAATCTTTTCCGGCCTGGTCGAGATGGTGGTTGCGCACGGTGCACTGGGTGATCTTGGTATCGCCCTGGGTCACGCGCCGCTGATCACCAATCTCAAGCCGGGCCCGATCCGCCTGATCAAGCAGGGCGGGGAAGAGGAGGTGTATTACATCTCCGGTGGTTTCCTCGAGGTTCAGCCGAACATGGTCAAGGTTCTTGCCGACACCGTGCAACGAGCTGCCGACCTGGACGAAGCCTCCGCTCAGGAAGCCGTTAAGGCTGCCGAGAAGGCCTTGCATGAGCGGGGCGCGGAATTCGATTACGGTTCTGCTGCCGCTCGTCTGGCCGAGGCTGCAGCTCAGCTGCGCACCGTCCAGCAGATCCGCAAGAAGTTCGGCCACTAATAGGCCATCACTTGTTGCGCGATTGATTAAAAAGGGTAGCCTCGGCTACCCTTTTTTCTTTTCCGAATTTAATCACCTTGGTCGCAGCCGCTGACCACCCTGGATTGGTAGCCAGTCATGTCTCTTGAAATCGTTATCCTCGCTGCTGGCCAAGGCACTCGCATGCGCTCGGCGTTGCCGAAAGTTCTGCATCCGATTGCCGGCAACTCGATGCTCGGCCATGTTATCCACAGCGCCCGGCAACTTGATCCACAGCGCATCCACGTGGTGATCGGTCATGGCGCCGACGCCGTGCGTGAGCGTCTGGCCGCTGATGATCTGAATTTTGTCCTGCAGGATAAACAGTTGGGTACGGGCCACGCGGTTGCCCAAGCGGTGCCATTCATTGAGTCCGACACGGTGCTGATTCTCTACGGTGACGTACCGTTGATCGAAGTCGAGACCCTTCAGCGGCTGCTGAAGCAGGTTGCGCCGCAGCAATTGGGATTGCTGACTGTCGAGCTGGACGATCCGACGGGCTACGGGCGCATCGTTCGTGATGCCGACGGCAAGGTCACGGCCATCGTTGAGCAGAAAGACGCCAACGAAGCCGAACGTGCAATCACCGAAGGCAATACCGGTATTCTGGCGCTGCCATTCGCGCAGTTGGGCGGCTGGATGAGCCGTCTCTCCAACAACAATGCCCAGGGCGAGTATTACCTGACCGACGTGATCGCCATGGCAGTCAGCGATGGTCTGGTGGTGGCCACTGAGCAACCGCACGACGCCATGGAAGTGCAGGGCGCCAACGACCGCAAGCAACTTTCCGACCTCGAGCGTCACTATCAGTTGCGCGCGGGTCGCCGTTTGATGGCTCAGGGTGTCACGCTGCGCGATCCGGCCCGCTTCGACGTGCGCGGTGAGATCACCGTTGGCCGCGACGTGCTGATCGACATCAACGTGATCCTTGAAGGCAAGGTGATCATCGAAGACGACGTGGTGATCGGTCCGAATTGCGTGATCAAGGACAGCACCCTGCGCAAAGGTGTGGTGATCAAGGCCAACAGCCACATCGAAGGCGCGATTCTGGGTGAAGGCAGCGATGCCGGTCCGTTCGCTCGCTTGCGTCCGGGCACCGTGCTTGAGGCGCGCGCGCATGTGGGTAACTTTGTCGAGCTGAAGAATGCTCACCTGGGTGAGGGAGCCAAGGCCGGTCACCTGACGTATTTGGGCGATGCCGAGATCGGCGCGCGCACCAACATCGGAGCGGGCACCATCACCTGCAACTATGACGGCGCTAACAAGTGGAAAACCGTACTGGGTGAGGACGTGTTCATCGGCTCCAACAACTCGTTGGTGGCGCCTGTGGATATCTCTTCGGGTGCGACGACAGCAGCCGGCTCGACCATTACCCAGAATGTGGATAACGCTCAGTTGGCGGTAGGTCGTGCACGGCAGAAGAACATCGATGGCTGGAAGCGGCCGGAAAAAATCAAGAAGAGCTGAGTTATACACAGAGCTTCAAGATCAAAAGATCGCAGCCTGCGGCAGCTCCTACACGGGATGTGTATTTCGCCCCTGTAGGAGCTGCCGCAGGCTGCGATCTTTTTAGGTTATCCACAGATATTTTTATCGCGCCACGCTTGACGAAGTTTCAGCGATAGGTTTTGATTGCTTCCGTTATCTTTCGAATCGAAACTTACCAAGTTATGTCGAAACGCAATACACCTCAACGTCGTCACAATATCCTCGCCTTGCTCAATGAGCAGGGCGAAGTCAGTGTGGATGAGCTGGCCAGGCGCTTCGAAACTTCGGAAGTTACGATCCGCAAGGATCTGGCAGCACTCGAAACCAATGGCCTGTTGCTACGCCGTTATGGCGGCGCGATCACCATGCCTCAGGAACTGGTGGCCGATATCGGTCAGCCGGTCTCCAAATACAAACAGGCCATTGCTCGCGCTGCCGTAGCGCGGATTCGCGAGCATGCGCGGATTATCATCGACAGCGGCAGTACAACCGCGGCGATGATTCCGGAACTCGGTCAACAACCAGGTCTGGTGGTGATGACCAATTCCCTGCATGTCGCCAACGCCTTGAGCGAGCTTGAGCATGAGCCGGTGCTGTTGATGACCGGCGGCACCTGGGACCCGCATTCCGAGTCCTTTCAGGGGCAGGTTGCCGAGCAGGTACTACGCTCTTACGACTTCGACCAGTTGTTCATCGGTGCCGACGGCATCGACCTGGTGCGCGGTACAACCACCTTCAATGAATTGCTGGGACTGAGCCGGGTCATGGCCGAAGTCGCCCGCGAAGTCGTCGTGATGGTGGAGGCCGACAAGATCGGCCGCAAGATTCCTAATCTGGAACTGCCATGGAGCAGCGTCCATACCCTTATCACCGATGATCGCCTGCCGCTTGAGGCACGGGATCAGATTCAGGCCCGCGGCATTGCTTTGATTTGCGCGTCTGTCAGTCAGGAGAAATAGCATGTGTGGAATTGTCGGCGCAGTCGCAGAACGTAACATCACCGCCATCCTGCTCGAAGGCCTCAAGCGCCTGGAATACCGTGGCTATGACAGCGCCGGTGTGGCGGTCTATACCAACGATGAAAAACTCGAGCGTCTGCGTCGCCCGGGTAAGGTCAGTGAGTTGGAACTGGCGCTCGAAACCGAGCCTCTGGTCGGTCGCCTCGGCATTGCCCACACCCGCTGGGCCACTCACGGCGCGCCGTGCGAACGCAACGCTCACCCGCATTTCTCCGGCGACCTGGCCGTGGTGCACAACGGCATCATCGAGAACCACGAAGCCCTGCGCGAACAGCTCAAAGCCCTGGGTTACGTGTTCACCTCGGACACCGATACCGAAGTCATCGCCCACCTGCTGAACCACAAACTCAAGGATCTGCGCGATCTGACCGCGGCGCTCAAGGCCACCGTTAAAGAGCTGCACGGTGCTTACGGTCTGGCGGTCATCAGCGCCGATCAGCCGGATCGCCTAGTCGCCGCCCGCAGTGGCAGCCCGCTGGTCATCGGCCTGGGCCTGGGGGAAAACTTCCTCGCGTCCGACCAGTTGGCCCTGCGTCAGGTCACCGACCGCTTCATGTACCTGGAAGAAGGCGATATCGCTGAAATTCGCCGTGACAGCGTGCAGATCTGGGACGTTAACGGCAATGCTGTCGAGCGTGAAGCGGTGCAGTATCGCGATGGTGCCGAAGCTGCCGACAAGGGTGAATTCCGCCACTTCATGCTCAAGGAAATCCACGAGCAACCGGCCGTGGTGCAGCGCACCCTCGAAGGTCGCTTGAGCCAGAACCAGGTGCTGGTGCAGGCATTCGGGCCACAGGCTGCCGAGCTGTTCGCCAAAGTGCGTAACGTGCAGATCGTCGCGTGCGGCACCAGCTACCATGCCGGCATGGTCGCCCGTTACTGGCTTGAAGAGTTGGCCGGCATCCCCTGCCAGGTCGAAGTCGCCAGCGAATTCCGCTACCGCAAGGTCGTGGTGCAGGCCGATACCCTGTTCGTGACCATTTCCCAGTCCGGCGAAACTGCCGACACGCTGGCGGCCCTGCGCAACGCCAAGGAACTGGGTTACCTCGCGAGCCTGGCCATCTGCAACGTCGGCATCAGCTCGCTGGTGCGTGAATCCGACCTGACCCTGTTGACCCAGGCGGGTCGCGAAATCGGCGTGGCCTCGACCAAAGCCTTCACTACCCAATTGGTGGGCCTGCTGTTGCTGACGCTGTCCTTGGGCCAGGTTCGCGGCACGTTGGCCAAAGGTGTCGAAGCCACTCTGGTCGAAGAACTGCGTCGCCTGCCGACTCGCCTGGGCGAAGTCCTGGCCATGGACAGCACTGTGGAGAAAATCGCCGAGCTGTTCGCCGAGAAGAACCATACGCTGTTCCTCGGCCGTGGTGCGCAATTCCCGGTGGCGATGGAAGGAGCGCTCAAGCTCAAGGAAATCTCCTACATCCACGCTGAAGCCTATCCGGCCGGTGAGCTGAAACACGGCCCATTGGCGCTTGTGGATAACGACATGCCAGTGGTGACCGTGGCGCCGAACAACGAGCTGCTGGAGAAGTTGAAATCCAACCTCCAGGAAGTCCGCGCCCGTGGCGGCGAGCTGATTGTCTTCGCCGACGAACAGGCTGGCATGACCAATGGTGAAGGCACTCATGTTGTGCACATGCCGCACATCCACGACATCCTGTCGCCGATCCTCTACACCATTCCGCTGCAGCTGCTCTCTTACTACGTCGCCGTGTTGAAAGGCACGGACGTTGACCAGCCGCGTAACCTGGCGAAGTCGGTGACGGTGGAATAAGTTATCCACAGGTGATCGAACCATTAAAAATCGCAGCCTACGGTTGCGATTTTTTTTATCCGGATTGAGGGCATGTCATTGGACCGATTCCAGGAAATGCAGGTCTTCGTCGCCGTCGCCCAGGAACAAGGTTTCTCGGCGGCGGCGAGGCGATTGGGCATGTCGGCGGCCAGTGTCACCCGCGCCGTGGCCGCGCTGGAGAAGCGAATTGGCACGCTGTTGCTGACGCGCACCACTCGCAGTGTGCATTTGAGCGAGGCGGGTCAGCGGTATCTCGAAGATTGTCGGAGGATTCTCGCTGAGGTGCAGGAAGCGGAGGATTCAGCCGCGGGCAGTCATGCCGAACCCCGTGGGCAACTGACGATCACTGCGCCGGTATTGTTTGGCGAGTTGTTCGTCACGCCGGTGATGGTGGGTTATCTGACTCAGTTTCCCGAAGTCTGCATCAATGGGCTGCTGGTCGATCGCGTGGTGAGCATGGTCGAGGAGGGAATTGATGTCGCCGTGCGCATCGGTGAGTTGCCCGACAGCAATCAGCACGCGATTCGCGTCGGTGAAGTACGGCGGGTGATCTGTGGTTCTCCGCAATTCCTGGCGGCACATGGCAGACCTTTACATCCTGAAGATCTGGCCGGGGCGCCGGTTGTTGCGACGTCCGCTATCGGTCAACTGAGAAGCTGGCCCTTCCTCGAAGCCGGGGAGCCGCTAAGTGTTCGACCTGAACCGCGACTGGTGGTGACGGCGAATCAAGCGGCCATTACCGCCGCGTGCCTGGGTCTGGGATTCACCCGAGTCCTGTCTTATCAAGTCGCGAGCAAAGTGGCGACCGGCGAGCTGGAGATCGTATTGGCGGACTTCGAGCTGCCGCCATTGCCGATCCATGTGGTGTATCAGGGTGGGCGCAACGCCCCGGCGCGAATTCGCAGTTTTGTGGACTTTACCGTCAAAGCGCTGCGGGAACACCCGGCCTTGCAGGGCTAACGGTTATTGCACTGGATGAAACAATGGATTGCGTTTGCTGGTTATTCTGTTGTTTTGGTTGCGGGTGGAAGATAGCTCCCATCGGCGCTGATCTCTCCTGAACGGCGCCACCACCCAGCGGAGTCGACCATGCAAGCGATCAAACTCTACAACTTCCCGCGTTCCGGCCACGCTCACCGTGTGGAGCTGATGCTGTCCCTGCTGAAACTGCCGACCGAGCTGATCTTTGTCGATCTGACCAAGGGCGCGCACAAGCAGCCGGAGTTCCTGGCAGTCAACCCGTTCGGGCAGGTTCCGGCCATTGATGATCAAGGCGTGGTGCTGGCCGATTCCAACGCGATCCTGGTTTATCTGGCGCAAAAGTATGGCAATGGCCGCTGGCTGCCAGCCGACCCGGTCGGTGCGGCGAAGGTTCAGCGTTGGTTGTCAGTGGCGGCTGGGCCGATTGCCTTTGGTCCGGGCAGGGCAAGACTGATCACTGTGTTTGGCGCACCTTACAACGCTGAAGAAGTGATTGCTTACTCCCACGTCTGGCTCAAATTGATCGATCAGGAACTGGCTGATACGGCTTATCTGACTGGCAGCGAACCCACCATTGCCGATGTCGCGGCCTACAGCTACATCGCCCATGCCCCCGAAGGTAACGTGTCGCTTGAGGACTACGCCAACGTGCGAGCCTGGCTGGCGCGCATCGAAGCCTTGCCAGGTTTTGTCGGCATGCCGCGCACCGTCGCCGGCCTGCAAAAAACTGTCTGATGCTTGCGGCCCGGCATTGTCGGGCCGTTCACACTGTGCCCATGGCGCAGGGGAGACGCCGTTATGGACCGTTCACCGTGGCACGCTGGCGAGAAACAGTTACAGGCACACGTAGGTGTTGCCGAACGAATGGAGGCGTTTGGTCGTAGGGTGATTCGCACGGAAATGCCGGACCAGCACCGCACGTTCTATCAGCAACAGCCGTTCATGCTGTACGGCGCGGTGGATGTCGATGGCAACCCGTGGGCCAGTATTCTTGAAGGCCCTCCGGGCTTCGCTCACTCGCCCGAGCCCGGCGTGCTGCAATTCAACAGCCTGCCTGGCGCCGATGATCCCGCGCAGTTAACGGATGGCGCAGCAATCGGTCTGTTGGGCATCGAATTGCACACCCGGCGTCGCAACCGCATCAACGGTCGCGTCGGCGCAATGACGGCGAACGGCTTCGGTGTGACGGTGGAACAGTCATTCGGCAACTGCCCGCAATACATTCAGTTGCGGCAGTTTCGCTCGGTGCCGCTGGCGGATCCGTCGACCCGTATCGCGCAGCACTTCGATGGGCTGGATGAAACGGCCAGGGCCATGATCAGTGGCGCCGATACCTTTTTTGTCGCCAGTTATGTGGATGTCGATGGCGAGCGTTCGGTGGACGTGTCTCACCGCGGCGGCCAGGTCGGTTTCGTACAGGTCGACGGTAATCGCCTGACCATTCCGGATTTCGCCGGCAACCTGCACTTCAATACCTTGGGCAACCTGCTGCTCAATCCCCGGGCCGGTTTACTGTTTATCGACTTCAACTCCGGAGACCTGCTGCACCTCAGCGGTCGCACCGAAATCATTCTTGAAGGCCCGCAGATCGAGGCGTTTCAAGGGGCGGAGCGTCTGTGGACATTTGAAGTGGAAAGCGCGGTGCGTCGGCCCGCAGCGCTTGCTCTGCGCTGGCGCTTTGATGGGGTTTCGCCCACCAGTTTGTTGACCGGCACCTGGGAGCAGGCCAACGCCCGTCTGCAAGCCCAGGCCTTGGGTGATCAGTGGCGGCCGCTGCGGGTGGTGCGGATCGAAGCGGAAAGCCACAACATCCGCTCGATTTATCTGGAGCCTGCCGATGACGCCGGGTTGCCGGTGTTTCAGGCCGGGCAGCATTTGCCGCTGCGGTTCAACATCGGGGGTGAGGTGCATATCCGCACTTACAGCCTGTCGAGCGCGCCGTCCGATGATTTTTTCCGCATCAGCGTGAAGCGTGAGGGGTTGGTGTCTTCACATTTGCACGAACAGATTCGGGTTGGTGATGTGTTGGAGGCTCGCGCGCCTCAAGGGCATTTCACCGTGGCGCCCCACGAGCGTCGGCCGTTGGTGTTGTTGGCCGCGGGTGTAGGCATTACGCCGCTGCTGTCGATGCTGCGGGAGGTGGTTTACCAAGGCCTGCGTACTCGGCACATTCGGCCTACATGGTTTTTCCAGAGTTCGCGCACATTGGCCGATCAACCGTTTAGTCCTGAGGTGGATCGTTTGCTGGATGGCGCAGGTGATGCTGTCAGGGTGTTGCGTCTGCTGAGTCAACCGGAAGCCGAGGCCCGAGAGGGTGAAGACTTCGACCTGAGCGGACGGATCGATGCCGCGTTGCTCAAGACCATTCTCGAAGTGGAGGACTACGATCAGCTGGATTTTGTCCTCTGCGGGCCGGGAAGTTTTACCCAAGGTCTGTACGACAGCCTGCGGGAACTGGACATCCGCGACTCAAGGATTCACGCCGAAACCTTCGGCCCATCGACGTTGCGTCGTCAGCCGGACCCCGATGCGGTGGTCATCGAACAACCGCCAGCCGCTACCACGTCGGTGCCGGTGGTGTTCCAGCGCTCAGCCAAAGAGGCCCGCTGGCAGCCGGACGGCGGCAGTTTGCTGGAGTTGGCGGAAAGCCGTGGATTACACCCGGAGTTCAGTTGCCGCGGCGGTTCCTGCGGGACCTGCAAGACTCGCCTGATCAGCGGCCAGGTCAATTATCCACAGCCACCGGCGGAGGTCCCGGACGAAGGACACGTGCTGATTTGTTGTGCGATTCCGGCGCAGGGGACGCAGCCTTTGGTCCTGGATATCTGATGAATCAGTGCCGGTGATCATTGCCCGCAAGCCAATGGCTCAGTAGGGTAGCGAGCAGAGCGAAAAAGGGCCTTGAGAGGCCCTTTCTGCATTTCAGGGATAAGGTTTTGATGGTTTTCTTCACTCGCTTGATCGGCTTGCTGGTGGTGGTGGTGCTCAACGGCTGCGGGCGCCAGGACGTACCGCCGCTCGATCAGCAACTCTACGTCTGGCAACGACAATGGACGCCGGCCCACGACGCCGCGCTCACTGATAGCCGCGCCGATTTTTCGACCCTGCGGGTGTTGGCATTACAGGCATTCCCCCAGGCGGGTTGGAGCCGGGCGCGGATTGACCCGGCACTGCTCAAGCGTGACGGTCGGCCGTTGATTGCGGTGATTCGCCTCGATGGCCAGCTCAAGTCACTGGATCGGGATGAGGTAACCGCGCAAATCCAGCAGGTGCTTAGCGATTGGCAAGGGCTGGGGCTGAATCTCTCTGGCGTGGAAATCGACCACGATGCGGGTAACGCTCGGCTACCGGCCTATCGTGAATTTCTTACGCATCTACGCGCCGTTCTGCCGAGCTCAGTTGCGCTGAGTATCACGGCGTTGCCGGCCTGGCTCGACAGTCCTGAATTGCCGGCGCTGTTATCCACAGTCGACAGCAGCGTGTTGCAAGTGCATGCGGTGAGTGATCCGCGTCGCGGCTTGTTTGACGCGGATCAGGCCGGGAAATGGGCGCAGGCCTGGGGCCGCATTACTTCGAAACCTTTCTATCTGGCGCTGCCCGCCTATGGCGTGGCGTTGTTGCCGCAGGACAGCGGCGCACCGATCGTGGAAAGCGAAGTACCTATCGAGCGGGGTGGCGAGCGTCGGGAATTGCTGGCCGATCCGCAGCAACTGAGCACACTCGGCACCGAGTTGCGCAACGATCCGCCGGCTCATCTGGCGGGACTGATCTGGTTTCGCCTGCCGCTGGCCAATGATCGCCGGGCGTGGAGCCTGACGACCTTGCGCGCTGTAGCGCGCGGCGATGCCCTCGACAGTCGCCTTGTGTTGAAACTCTCTGCGCAGGAAGGCCTTTATGACATCAGCCTCAGCAATCAAGGCAACCTCGACAACGTCTGGCCCGCACGCCTGACGCTCGCGGTTCAGGGCTGTGAAGGCGCGGATGCCCTGGCCGGTTATGCGTTGCAGCAAAGCCCGGATGTGCTTACCTTCACCCGCCTGCGCGATGGTCGGATACCGGCCGGCGGGCAGCGCGCCATCGGTTGGGCGCGCTGCGCAAACATTGATCAAGGAGGTTCGAATGTTCACCCGTAACTGGCCCCGCCATCTGTTCTGCCTGAGCCTCAGCTTACCGCTGGGTTCGGCGCTGGCCTGCGGGCCGGATTTCCCCATGCGTCTGCTCGACAACCGTGGCCAGTCGCTGGCGGAGCTGCCGGAAGGCAACTTCCAGTTCGAGGTCAATCGCCTTGGGCATGCAATCGCGGGTTTGAAAAGCGTCACCGAAGTCGTCTACAGCCTGGACGCGCCCGACTATGCAGAGCAGCGGGACAACGCCGAGCAGGCTGGTTTGACGGCGGAGCAGCAAGCGCTGGTAAAACAGCTGCGCACGTTGACCGATGCGCATCAGGTCGAGACTCAAGGCGCGAGCCTGCCGACCGAGCTCAGGTTCTATCTGGCGGGCGCCGTGGCATTCAACGCGGGTGACCATGGACTGGCCGCCGAATACTTCGAGAAAGTGTTGGCGTTGCCTGTGGATCAACGGCCACTGCGCAGCACCTGGGCCGTGTATTCGCTGGGCCGGGCGTTGTTTGCGATGAGCGCCGAAGCGGACGCAACGCCCGACCGGCTGGCACAGTCGCGAAAAGCCTTCGAGCAGGCCCGTCAACTGAGCATCGACGGCTTCAGCGACCCGCTGGAACTGGGCGTTGCCAGCCTCGGCGAAGAAGCACGAGTGGCGCGCACGGCGGGTGACTGGAACAGCGCCATCGAGCTTTACGCCACGCAAAATCTCCACGGCTCGGCGGTGGGCTACACCTCGCTGAAACTGTTGATGGCCGATCTGGCGGCACTGCCTGAAGATCAACTCGCGGTGCTGCTAAAGGGCAAACCGGTGCAACAACTGGTGGCCGCGTCGTTGCTCAGCCGACTGGGTTGGTCATTCGGTGATCAACCACCGAACGAATTGAAATTGATCAAACTGTTGCAAAACAGCACCCGAGGCAGCCTCGATAACGCTGATCGTCTGGCGGCGGTGAATTATCAACAGGGTGACTACGCCAGCGCCAAGGCCTTCCTCGAACACGCGGGCGAGGGTGGTCTGGCATGGTGGTTGCGGGCCAAACTGGCGATGCGTGATGGCGACAAAACTGCCGCCGCCGCAGCGTACGCCAAGGCTTCCCAGGCCTTCCCGCAGAATGAATCCTGGGGCGAGCGACGGACCCCCGACTGGGATTTCGAAACAGTTCAGCCCAAATGCCGGGTCGAAGGAGAAAGCGCGATCCTGGCCCTGCAACGCGGGGATTACCTGCAAGCGTTTGATCAGCTCTATCGTAGCCAAGACATCTATTGGTTCGATGCGGCCACCGTCGCCGAGCGGGTGCTGACTGTCGATGAGCTCAAGCATTACGTCGACACTCAAGTGCCAGCACCACCGCCGCTGACCCAGCAGGATCGCGATAACTATGTGCCGTTGCCGGTGGCGGCGAAGCTGCGTAATTTGCTTGGGCGGCGGATGTTGCGCGAAGAGCGTTACGACGAAGCGCCGCAGTACTTCGACAGGGTTGAGTTGCAGCATAAGGCCAGGTGGTATGGGCAGTTGCGCCACGACGCCGAATCGAAATGGTGGCCGACCAAACGGGCATTCGCTTATTACTATGCTGCGACGGTGGCCCGTTTCGACGGTCTGGAACTGTTGGGTTACGAGATGTCTCCGGATTACGCCACCTTCGGTGGCAATTACAGTCTGGAAACGCCCGAACTCAAAGTCGGACCGCTGATGGCCTCGGGTGAAGTGGAGCGTCAGCGAGCCACAGTGGCGCAACCTGATGAGCGTTTCCATTACCGTTTTGTCGCCACAGTCCTGGCGAGCAAGGCCGCTGATCATCTGCCCCACAGCAGTCAGGCTTTTGTTGCGGTGCTATGCAAAGCTTCGTCATGGGGGACGAGCCTGCAAGAGCAAAGCGCGTTCTACCGTCGTTATGTCGAGGAAGGCCCGTATGTGAACTGGGCCGGCGACTTCGGTCATCAATGCCAGGAACCGGACTTCCAGAACGCCGACAAGCGCTATGTAACTCAGGTCACCGACGCTGCGCGGGCTCAACTGCGGCCCTACAAGAAACCGTTGCAGTTCGGCGGTGTGATAGCGGTTACGGCAGCGGCGTTGTTGCTGATCAACCGCCGTCGGCGAAAGGCACAGTAAGGCTCATGCCTGTTGAACAAACGTCAGCCGCACCGCAAAGCCGATCAACAGGCTGCCAAACAACCACTGCTGCAGGCGCTGGGCCGAAGGACTGCGTTGCAGCCAGCGGCCCAGCGCAGCACCGGCCAATGCGTACGCGCTGTCGAACAACAGACCCACACCGACCAGCACCACGCCCAGGATCGCAAATTGTGCAAGCACCGGCCCGGCGTGAGGATCGATGAACTGCGGCAACAGCACCGAGCAAAACAGAAGCGCCTTGGGGTTAAGCAGGTTGGTCAGCAAACCGCGCTGGATTGCTGCGCGCCAGTGAGCTTTTTCGCTGGTGGTTTCTGCATCGTTCAAATTCGGCAGCATCGTGGTTCGCAGGCACTGAATGCCGATCCACAACAGGTACGCGGCACCGGCCAGGCGCACCACGTCGAAGGTCCAGGGCGCTGCCTTGAACAGCGCCGCGAGCCCCAATGCCGCCAACGCCACATGACAACCCCGGGCAATACCAAGACCCACCGCTGTGGCCAATGCCGCGCCTTTGCCCTGACGGGCGCCGGTCTGTAACAGCAGGATCATGTCTGGGCCCGGCAACAGATAAACCACCGCCAGCGCCATGAAAAACAGCCAGAGTCCTGCCACGTTGCACCCCATTCGTTGTCGATTCGGTACCGCCAGTCTAGGGCTGAAGGGCAGGGCAGGTGGTTGCGTAGTTCACTTCTAAAACGCCGTGGGTTGGCATAACCTGCTACGAAATTGCACGTTAACCATCAGGATCTACCGAATCATGAAGCTGGACGCCTACGACCGCAAAATTCTCGCGGCCCTGCAACGGGACGGTCGCCTGAGCAACGTGCAACTGGCTGAGGAAATCGGCCTGTCCGCATCGCCCTGTTTGCGTCGGGTACGGATGCTCGAGGAAGCCGGGGTTATTCGCGGTTACCAGGCCAATCTGGATCGCGACGAAGTGGGGCTTGGGCTGACGGTGTTTGTCGGGGTCAAGGTCGAACGCCACAACGATGAACAGGCGGAATCCTTTCGCTTGGCCGTGACGGCGTTGCCCGAGGTGATTTCGGCGTTTCTGGTGTCAGGGGAATCGGATTTTCTGCTGCAAGTGGTGGTGCCGGATCTGCGCGCCTATGACCGCTTTCTCACCGGACGGCTGCTGAAATTGCCAGGCGTGAGCGACATTCGCAGCAACTTCGCGATTCACACGGTGAAGACGCCGGGGGCGTTGCCTTTGGAGCATTTACCGCTTTAGACCGGGTCGACAGCATCGCGAGCAGGCTCGCTCCCACAATGGACGCCGCAGATCACATGTGGGAGATTCTATGTTGTAGGGCAACCCTGCAACTTCAGGCCGGTTGGTATTCACCCTGATTTTTCATCAGGGCAAATGCCACCCGGCAGAGTTTCCGGGCAAGGGCCACCAGTGCCTGGGTTTTTGAGAGGCCTCTTGCCAGGTGCGCCTCATAAAACGGTTTCCATTTAGGTGAGCGACAGGCTGCCATTGCCGCGTTGTACGCCAACCGGCGTACTTCCGGGTCGCCTTTTTTGGTCAGGTGCCGGGGAGAGTTTTTCTTCCCGGAATCATCCACCGTCAGGTCCATCCCCAGATACGCGATGAACGCGTCGCTATTGGCGAAATCACCGCGCATAAAGGTGGTTGCCAACCCGGTTGCGGTTAGTTCGCCAACGCCTTCGATGGCTTTGCAACGGTCGATATTCGCTTCGATACCCGCCTCTTTGCTGACCTTACGCAGCAGTTTCTGAATGGCCTGATCCGCTTGCTTGAATGCCTTCTGCTGAGCGACCTGCACTTTCTTCAACAAGGGTTCATTGGTCCAGCTCAGCATCAGACCGGTGTGGTTCTGGATCAGCGTTGCCCGTCTGTGGAGCAAGCTTTTCAGTGAGGTGTAGGCCTTGGGTGGCGGGTTCCAGATCCGCAGTCCGTCTTGTTCATTCGTTAAATAGCGCGCCAGCAACCGGGCATCGCAGGGATCATTCTTGGCGCGTTGGCCGATGCCGCGGCGATAGTTACTGACCCGATAAGCATCCACGACATAAACCTGATGGCCCATCGCATGAGCCAGATCGACGGTGTCCAGGTGGTAGATGTTGGTGGCTTCAACGGCGATAGCACTTCGGGCAGGCAATGTTTTAAGCCAGCGTTTGAGGGCTGCTCGGTCGTTTTTGATGGCTTCAGTGGTTTGCAGATCGGCGCGATAGACAACTATTTCGGCCTTGGCGATATCGATGCCAACAACCGTCGGCGAAGTAAGGATTGTTATGACGAATCCTCGGAGCTAGGGTTTAAGAGCTTGTCGGGGTCTACCGTTGCGCTGGCTTGCCTCTATCGTCGGTTTTACCGATGAATTCCTTATCGGCGCTTTGGGTAGAAAGGGCGGGAGAGAAGTCTCCCACGGTCCGTACTGGCAAGAGTCGGAATCGAGCCTTTAGTCCCGCCCACCCCTTCAAGTCTAAACATACAAGCGAGCCTGCTCGCGATGGCGATGGATCCGCCGCAGCAAATCCCCGAGCCCTACATCTGCGTCGCCATCCCTTCCACATTCATCGCCGCCTGGCGCAACGCCTCGGAGCGGGTCGGGTGTGGATGGCAGGTCAGGGCAATGTCTTCGGCGGAGGCGCTGAACTCCATGGCCACGCAGTATTCGCCAATCATTTCACTGACGCTCGGGCCCACCAGATGCACGCCGAGAATTTCGTCGGTGCGCTCATCGGCCAGCACTTTGGCGAAGCCTTCGGTTTCGTGGTTGATCTTCGCCCGGCTGTTGGCGGTAAAGGGGAATTTGCCGACTTTATACGCGCGACCTTCAGCCTTGAGCTGCTCTTCGGTCTTGCCGACGCTGGCCAGCTCCGGTTTGGTGTAAATGACGTTGGGAATCAGGTCGTAATTGACCTCGCCAGCCTTGCCGACAATTTGCTCGATGCAGGCCATGGCTTCGTCTTCAGCCTTGTGCGCAAGCATCGGCCCGGAGGTCACGTCGCCAATGACCCAGACACCGGCAGCTTCGGTGCGGTGGCCCTTGTTGGCGAGCATGCCGCGTTTGTCCGTCGCGAGGCCGACGTTGTCCAGCCCCAGACCCTGGGTGTAAGGCCGGCGCCCGATGGCCACCAGCACGTAGTCGGCTTCAAGCAATTCGGCCGTGCCGCCGGCCGCAGGTTCGACGCTGAGCTGAACGCCGGTTGCAGAGGTCGTGGCGCTGGTGACTTTCGAACTTAACTTGAAGCTAATGCCTTGTTTGCTCAACGAGCGTTGCAGCGTTTTACCGGCTTCACCGTCCACACCGGGGCAGATCCGGTCGAGAAACTCGACCACGGTCACCTGAGCGCCCAATCGCCGCCACACCGACCCCAGCTCCAGGCCGATGACGCCGGCGCCAATCACCACCAAGTGCTTGGGCACTTCGGCCAACGACAGCGCGCCGGTTGAGTCGAGGATACGTTTGTTATCGATGTCCACGCCCGGCAGGGGAGTTGGTTCGGAACCGGTGGCGATGACGATGTCCTTGGCGTTCAGTTCGGTCTTGCCGCCTTGGCTATCAGTCACCGTGACTTTGCCCGGCCCGTCGATGTGGCCCCAGCCCTTGATCCAGTCGACCTTGTTTTTGCGAAAGAGAAACTCGATACCCTTGGTCAGCCCGGTAACGCTTTCATCCTTCTGCTTCATCATCTGGGCGAGGTTGAGGGTGGGTTTGACTTCGATCCCCAGGTTGGCGAATTCCGCGCCCATGGCCGCGTCGTAGAGTTCGGAGGCGTGCAGTAATGCCTTCGACGGCATGCAACCGACATTCAGGCAGGTGCCACCGAGGGTGGCGCGCCCTTCTACGCAAGCCGCTTTCAGGCCCAGCTGGCCGGCGCGTATGGCGGCGTTATAACCGCCGGGGCCTCCGCCCAGAATCACGACGTCATAAGTGCTCATGGTTGTACTCCTGGATTGAAAGGGATCGGGCTGGATAAAAGTAGCCTTTGAATAAAATTACGGACGTAATATGTGCGTTCCGACGCATTTCGGTCAAGGCTTCAGCCAAGCGACAGGTCGGGCATCTTTGAATAAGGCAAATCAGTACGAAAATTTCACCGATTTCGTTATATCGTAACGGATTGCGACGTGAGCAAAGACAAACACTGGGGTGGTATGCAAGTCGATCTCGATGTTGATGGGGCAGAGGTAACAGGGCTGCCGCGCTTTCAGCAGGCTGTCTTTCAAGGGCGGCGATTGCGACAGTTCGCAATCGGCCTGGGCGCGCTTGCGGCAACAGGTTGGGTGCTGGCATTTTTTGTCGGGCTGTTTGCGCCGCTGTCACTTTGGCCAGCCTTGCTGGTCAATCAGAGCGCGGGGTTGCTGGTACTGGTTGCCGGTCTGCAATCGGCCTGGTGGGTGACGCAATGGCGTGCACGGGCGATGACGCCCTCGGTGCCAGTGGTCCTGACTGACGAAGTCGTGGCTCCGGACGGCTGGTACGAACGGCTGCTGGATCGGATCAGTCGGCGATGGTTGCGAATACTGGTGCAGATCGGCACCCCGACGCTGTGGCTGGGCGGTTGGGCGTTGTTGACGTTGTTCAGCGTCAACCAGGTCTGGAACCTTGCACTACCGCCTGCCGCGCTGGGCCTTTCTGCCAGTGTCGGTGCTGCGTTGTCGTTGCTGCTGGCTTTCGGTTTGCTGGTGCTGGAGCGTCAACTGGCCCAGGAAAACATGGCCCAATGGCCTGAAGCAGGGTCGTTGGGGCAGCTGTCCCGTGTGGCAATTATCTGTCTGGTGTTAAGCGCCTTTTGCCTGTTATTCGCCAACGAGATCTCGGTCTGGCCGGTGCGTCTGGCCGTACTGATAGGTTTGCTGCCGGGGCTCGTCGCGATCGAGATGCTGCTGCGCGCCGCGTTGTCATTGTTCAGTCCCCGGCGGGAGCGCGTCGAACCAGCATTGCTGGCGCGAAGTTTCGTCGCCGACATGCTGCGCTGGCCGCCACAACCGTTGCTGGCGTTGCAGCACGAATTGCACAACCGCTTCGGCATCGATCTGCGGCAGATCTGGGCCTTCACCTACATGCGGCGGGCCTTTTTGCCGGTGTTGGTGGTGGTGGCAATTGTCGGCTGGTCACTCACTGGTATTCACGAAATACCGCTGCAAGGGCGGGGGATTTACGAGCGTTTCGGTAAACCGGTGGAAGTATTCGGTCCTGGTTTGCACGCGGGGTTACCTTGGCCGTTGGGCCGAGTGCTGAGCGTCGAGAATGGCGTGGTCCACGAGTTGGCAACCAGTGTCGGCGACGCGACGGCACCGATCACGGCCGAACCGGCAGAAGGCCCGGCACCGGCGATTGCCAATCGCTTATGGGACGCCAGCCATGTAAACGATAAATCCCAGGTCATCGCCAGCAGCCGTGCCGACAAGCAGAGCTTCCAGATCGTCAATATGGATGTGCGTTTCGTCTACCGCATCGGCCTGAGCGATCAAGCCGCGTTGGCGGCGAGTTACAACAGTGCCGACGTGCCGACGCTGATCCGCAGCACCGCCAGCCGGATTCTGGTTCACGATTTTGCCTCGCGAACCCTCGACGGCTTGCTCGGCGAGGACAGGGTAGGGCTCGCCGAAGAAATCGGCCGGGCCGTGCAGGCTGACCTGGAAAAAATCGACAGCGGCGTGGAAATTCTCGCCACGGTGGTCGAAGCCATTCACCCACCGGCCGGTGCGGCCAATGCTTATCATGGCGTGCAAGCGGCGCAGATTGGTGCCCAGGCATTGATCTCACGCGAACGCGGCGCGGCAGCAGAGGCCACCAATCAGGCGCAACTGCAGGCCAGCATCGCTCGCGATCAAGCGACGGCCAGCGCGCGTGAAATCAACGCCACCGCCCAAGCGGCGGACCTGAAATTCAGCACCGAGCAAAAGGCCTATGCCAGCGCTGGCCAGGCCTTCGTGCTGGAACAATATTTCAGCCAACTTTCCCAGGGCCTGGCCAACGCCAGGCTATTGGTCCTCGACCATCGCCTGGGCGGCAGCAGCAACGCGCCGACCATCGACCTCCGTACGTTCACGCTGCCGGCTGACCCTGCGTCGGCGCGTAAAACCGCTCAGCCAGGAGCTGCCAATTGAGCCAGTCGCACACTCACGACCATGATGACCACAGCGGCCACGATCACGGCCAGGGCGGGCATCACCACGGACATCACCATCATCACCACGGTGATCCACAAGAAGCCGGTCCGTTCCCGTGGCGGCGCATGGGGTGGGCGACGTTGCTGGTGGCATTCGCCATCGCGGCAGCGAGTCTGGTACAAGTGCGCTCGGGGGAGGCCACGGTGATCACGCGCTTCGGCAATCCGTCACGGGTGTTGCTGGAGCCGGGGCTCGGCTGGCGTTGGCCGGCACCGTTCGAAGCGGCGATCCCGGTGGATCTGCGCCTGCGCACCACGTCCAGCGGTTTGCAGGATGTGGGCACGCGGGATGGTCTGCGCATCATCGTTCAGGCTTATGTGGCGTGGCAGGTGCAGGGCGATCCAGACAATGTTCAGCGCTTTATGCGCGCGGTGCAGAATCAGCCGGACGAAGCGGCGCGGCAGATTCGCACTTTTGTCGGCTCGGCGCTGGAAACCACGGCCAGCAGTTTTGATCTGGCCAATCTGGTCAACACCGACGCCAGTCAGGTACACATCGCCGATTTTGAAGCGCAACTGCGTCAGCAAATCGATCAGCAGTTGCTGACGACTTATGGGGTGCGGGTGGTGCAAGTGGGTGTCGAGCGTTTGACCTTGCCGTCGGTAACCCTGACGGCCACGGTCGATCGTATGCGTGCCGAGCGTGAAACAATCGCCACCGAACGCACGGCCATCGGCAAGCGCGAAGCGGCGCAAATCCGTTCCGCCGCCGAACGTGATGCGCGAATCGTCCAGGCCGATGCCACCGTGAAAGCCGCCGACATCGAAGCGCAATCCCGGGTCGAAGCGGCGCAAATTTACGGCCGTGCCTACGCCGGCTCACCACAGCTCTACAACCTGCTGCGCTCCCTCGATACCTTGGGCACCATCGTCACGCCCGGCACCAAACTGATTTTGCGCACTGATGCCGCGCCGTTCCGGGTGCTGGTCGACGGTCCGCCGACCCTTGATAACAAATCCGGGTCGCAGCCATGAATTTGGTTCCACGTGGAACAATTGAGTTGAGCAGTCCCTGGATTCAAGCCGGGCGATTGGCCTTTCTCGCGCTGTATGCGGTCACGGTGTTGGCCGCGCTGGCTTGGGCGTTTTCCAATGTGCGGCAGATCGACCCCCAGAATCGTGCGGTGGTGCTGCACTTTGGCGCGCTGGATCGCATCCAGAATGCGGGTTTGCTGTTGGCTTGGCCGCGTCCGTTTGAGCAGGTGGTTTTGTTGCCAGCGGCGGATCGGGTGATCGAACGCCGGGTGGAAAATCTGCTGCGCACGGAGAGCGCATTGCAGGCCGATCGACTGGCGAGTTTTGCCACGCCGCTCAGTGATGCGCTCGCTGGCTCCGGTTATCTGCTGACCGGTGACGCTGGGGTGGTGCAACTGGATGTGCGGGTATTTTACAAAGTCACCGAACCGTATGCCTTCGTCCTTCAAGGTGAACATGTGTTGCCGGCATTGGATCGCCTGGTGACGCGCAGTGCCTTGGCCCTCACTGCCGCGCGCGATCTGGACACCATTCTGGTGGCGCGACCGGAACTCATCGGCGCGGATAAACAGGCGGCCGAAAGACGCGAACGCCTGCGCGGTGACCTGGTGCAAGGCATCAATCAACGCCTGGCGGAGCTGACGGCGACCGGGCAGGGACTTGGGATCGAAGTGGCGCGAGTCGATGTGCAATCGAGTTTGCCGGGGCCTGCGGTCAACGCCTTCAACGCCGTTCTGACTGCCAGCCAGCAAGCCGATAAAGTCGTGGCCAACGCGCGTACTGAAGCCGAGAAACTCACCCAGACCGCCAACGAACAGGCCGACCGCACGTTGCAGGTTGCCCACGCCCAAGCGAGTGAGCGGCTGGCCAAAGCCTCTGCCGACACCGCCACCGTGTTGAGTCTGGCCAAGGCGCAACAGCAGGGCACCGACCCGCAAATGTTGCTGCGCATTTACCGCGAGCGGATGCCGAAGATTCTCGGTCAGGCCGGCTCAGTGACGACGGTCAATCCGAAAGACGATTCCCGCCTGATCATTCAGGGAGCTGCACAATGACCGCTCAAACCGCCGCCGCACCGAGCATGTTGTCCTCGGCCGAACAACGCAGCGCTGCACGCCAACTGACCCTGGCCATGCTCGCTCTTGGCTTGCTGGCGCTGGGGTTGATCTGGCGCTGGTTGTCGCCTGAGCAGACGGGCGTCAGTCAATTGCTGTTGGGTTTTGCCTCGCTGTTGGTGGCCGTGCCGGTGATGCGCTCGGCCTGGTACAGCCTGCGTTACCCGAGCTTGCATGGGATTACCGATCAGTTGATCGCCTTGGCGATGCTCGGTGCCTGGGCTACCGGCGACCTGCTGACCGCCGCGCTGCTGCCGATCATCATGATTTTCGGCCACGTGCTGGAAGAGCGCAGCGTGATCGGTTCACAGGAGGCGATTCACGCGCTCGGCAAGTTGACGCGTAGCCACGCACGCAAGGTTCAGGCTGACGGCTCAATCGTCGAAGTCGACAACGGTACACTCAAGGCTGGCGACATTGTGGAAGTGCGCGCCGGCGATCGAGTGCCGGCCGATGGCCGGGTGTTGTCCGGTCAGGCGAGTCTCGACACGGCTTCGATCACCGGTGAGTCGGTGCCGATGGAGGCGGGCGTGGGCATGCAGGTTTTCGGTGGGGCCATCAACCTGGATGGACTGCTGCGCATTGAAGTGACCCGCACCGGCAACGAATCGACCTTGGGCAAAGTCATCGCGCTGATGCAAAGCGCCGAGCGATCCAAACCGCCGATCACGCGTTTACTGGAACGCTACGCCGGCAGCTACATGGTGCTGGTGTTGCTGCTGGCGGCGGTGACGTGGTTCATCACCAACGACGCCCAGGCGATGCTCGCGGTGTTGGTCGCTGCCTGTCCTTGCGCGCTGGTTTTGTCCGCACCGGCCACGGCGATTGCCGGGGTCGCCGTGGCTGCTCGTCACGGCATTCTGATTCGCAGCTCGGCGTTTCTTGAAGAGTTGGCCGACCTGACCTCGTTGGTCGTTGATAAAACGGGAACGCTGACCTTCGGCACCCTGCGCCTGCAATCCATCGACAGCCCGCTGGCGGACCGCAGTCACGTCCTGAAACTCGCCGCCAGCCTCGGCTCCGCCAGCAGTCACCCGGTCAGTCGCGCGCTCGCCGGGTTGGTCACGCAGGAGCATTTTCTTTTGCTCTCGGACATTCATGAGCGTCAGGGTCTGGGCGTGGTGGCAATGACCGAGCAGGGTGAGGCAGCACTCGGTCGACCGGAGTTGTTCGCGCAGTTAGGCATCACCACGTCAGCCGTTCCTGAACACGATGGCCCGATTGCCGGGCTGGCGCTCAACGGCGAATTCCTTGCCTGGCTATTGCTGGCGGACAGCGTCAAACCCGAAGCACGGTTTGCCTTGAGCGAGTTGCGTGAACTTGGATTGGGGCGACAGTTGTTGCTCACCGGCGATCGGCAAAGCGTCGCGCACACACTCGCTCGCGATGTCGGGATCAGCGATGTCGAAGCCCAGGCCTTGCCCGAGGACAAACTCAATCGCGTACTCAAAGAAATCGGCAGCGGCTTCCGGCCGATGGTGGTTGGCGACGGCATCAATGATTCGCTGGCACTCAAGGCCGGTGTGGTCGGGGTTGCGATGGGGGCGGGCGGGGCCGACATTGCCTTGGCGTCGGCCGACATCGTGCTGATCGGCAGCGACCTGCGTCGGCTCGGCACTTGTGTGCGTTTGAGTCGCCAGTGCCGGCAGACCTTACAGGTCAACGTGATCATCGGCCTGGGCTGGACACTGGCGATAGTGGCCTTCGCCGCATTCGGCTGGCTCGGCGCAGCAGGGGCGATGATTGCGGCGTTGCTGCATAACCTGAGCACGTTGCTGGTGTTGGGGAATGCCGGTCGCTTGCTGCGTTTTCAAGAGCCATTGCTCAAGATGAAAGACGAAGTTTGAAGGATTTTAACTTTTCAGAACTGTGCGCCGAATTTGTAGTCATTTAGGGTAAGGGCAATCATTTCTGTGAATTTATGGCGGTTAGCTTGAGCGCTGGGAATCATAGACAACGGCTATTAAATCGATAGCCTGCTATTTTTCCAGGATGGTCTAACCTCACATCAGACGTCTGAAACAAGGGGGGATATTCCATGCTCGCGCAACTTCCACCGGCCTTACAGAATCTGCAGTTACCGTTACGCCTGCGACTCTGGGACGGCCATGAATTCAATCTGGGGCCGGCGCCCAGCGTCACAATTGTGGTCAAGGACCCACAAATGGTTTCCCAGTTCACCCATCCAAGCCTGGACGCGCTCGGAGCGGCGTTTGTCGAGGGCAAACTCGAGCTTGAAGGCTCCATCAGCGATGTAATCCGCGTCTGTGATGAGTGGAGCCAGGCATTGCTCGGTGACCTGCACAGCCAGCCGGTTCGCCTCGTCCATGACAAGGAAAGCGACGCCAAGGCGATTTCCTATCACTACGACCTGTCCAACGCGTTTTATCAACTGTGGCTCGACAGCGACATGGCGTACTCCTGCGCCTATTTCGAGACCGGCAGCGAAACCCTTGAACAAGCCCAGCAAGCCAAATTCCGGCACCTGTGTCGCAAGCTACGACTGCAACCCGGCGAGTATCTGCTGGATGTCGGTTGCGGTTGGGGTGGACTGGCGCGGTATGCGGCCCGGGAGTTCGGCGCGAAGGTGTTCGGGATTACGCTCAGTAAAGAGCAGCTGGCGCTGGCCCGTGAACGGGTGAGCGCTGAAGGCCTGGACGACCTCGTTGAACTGCAACTGCTCGACTACCGTGATCTGCCTCAGGACGGGCGTTTCGATAAAGTAGTCAGCGTCGGCATGTTCGAACACGTCGGTCACGCCAACCTGGCCGAGTACTGCAAAACCTTGTTCGGCGCGGTGAAAGAGGGCGGCCTGGTGATGAACCACGGGATCACCGCCAAGCACACCGATGGCCGTCCGGTAGGACGCGGTGCCGGTGATTTCATCGAGAAGTATGTGTTCCCCAACGGCGAGCTGCCGCACCTCGCGATGATTTCTGCCGAGATCAGCGAAGCAGGGCTGGAGATCGTCGATGTCGAGAGTCTGCGCCTGCACTACGCGCGTACCCTCGACCACTGGAGCGAACGCCTGGAGGACAATCTGGAAGCCGCCGCCAAGCAGGTTCCGGAGCAAGCGTTACGGATCTGGCGGCTGTACCTGGCGGGATGCGCTTATGCGTTCGCCAAGGGCTGGATCAATCTGCACCAGATCCTCGCGGTCAAAACCCACCCGGATGGCAGCCATGAACTGCCCTGGACCCGCGACGACATCTACAATCCTTAAAGAATCGGTGAAATAAGCCGGGCGATCCGCATGCCGACCTGTTGCAGGCGGTGGGTCTCCCGGCTTTCTTCTTTGGCGATCTCGTGGGCCTGGGCAAAGTCATCGTTGAGCATATGCTCCACCTCGGCGGCAAACGCGCTGTCGACGGTCAGCAGCATCACTTCGAAATTCAGCCGGAACGAACGGTTATCCATATTGGCGCTGCCGATGGCGCTGATTTCGCTGTCGATCAACACCACTTTCTGATGCAGGAAACCGGGCTCGTAGCGGAATACCCGTACGCCGGCGCGTACCGCTTCGAAGGCATAAAGGCTGGAGGCGGCGTAGACGATCCGGTGGTCCGGCCGCGATGGCAGCAGAATCCGCACATCCACGCCACGCAGCACCGCCAGTCGTAACGCAGCGAAGACGGCTTCGTCGGGGATGAAATAGGGGCTGGTGATCCACACTCGTTCCGTCGCCGCGTGGATGGCTTCGACGAAGAACAACGAACAGGTCTCGTAGGAATCCGCCGGACCGCTGGCGAGCAATTGGCAGAGCACACCGTCGTCCGGATACACATCCGGCAGGATTAACGGTGGCAACGACCGCGCCGCCCAGAACCAGTCTTCGGCGAAGGATTCCTGCATGCAGGCCACCACCGGCCCGCGCACTCGCACGTGTGTATCGCGCCAAGGTGCCAGGGGTGGTTTCTCGCCCATGTATTCGTCGCCGACATTGAGCCCGCCAACGAAGCCCAGCACGCCGTCGACCACGACAATCTTGCGGTGGTTGCGGAAGTTGACCTGGAAGCGGTTGAGCCAGCCACTGCGGGTCGCGAAGGCTTTGACCTCAATACCGGCGTCGCGCAACGGCTGCACGTAACTGTGGGGCAGGGAGTGGCTGCCGATGCGGTCGTACAGCAGATAAACGGCGACGCCTTCGGCGGCTTTCTTCAGTAACAAGGTTTGCAGGCGTTGGCCGAGGCGGTCGTCGTGGATGATGAAAAACTGGATCAGCACCGCCTCTTTTGCGTGGCTGATGGCTTCGAAAATCGCGTCGAAGGTGGCCTGGCCATTGATCAGCAGGCGCACTTCGTTGTTTGCCAGGCACGGCATGCGTCCCAGTTTCGGCATCGCTCTTAAAGAGGCGTAGGCGTTTGAGGCGCGGGCGGTCAGCGCCTCTTCGACCCATGGGCGCCAGTTCAGCTCGGAGATGGCCTTGCGCATTTCCTCGTTGGCCTGGCGCCGGGCCTTGATGTAACCATCGAAGGTGCTGCGGCCGAAGACCAGGTACGGGATGAGCGTGAGGTAGGGAATGAACAGCAACGACAGGGCCCAGGCGATCGAGCCCTGGGCGGTCCGAACGGTCAATACGGCATGGATGGCGGCGATCAGGCCTAACGAGTGCAGCAGCGCGATCAGATAACCGAAAACATGCGGTCCAAAATAATCCATGGGGCAGCCTTGCTCCTGAAGATTCAATGCTTAACAGACCATGTTCCGTGCAGAATGTCGCTAATTAATTGGCCCCTGAACCGAAGCCTGTGGCTGACGTCTAACGGCCACTACTGATCAGGAGTTACTCGATGAACGTTCGTCTGCTGGGTTTGGCCGTGGCTTTTGGTTTAGCACTTCCTGTGGCAGCTCAGGCGCAGATGCTTCAGCCGGGTTTGTGGGAATTGACCTCAAGCAACATGAAGGTCGATGACCAGAACATGCCGGATCTGCAGCTGATCCTTGGGCAGATACAGAGCCAGATAACCCCTGAACAACGCGCGCAGCTGGAGAAGCAGGGCATCACCATGGGCGGCAAGGGGATTCGGGCTTGCCTGACGCCGGAGCAGGTGAAGACCGACAACATTCCGCTGACGGATCCGCAATCGGGCTGCAAGCAGGAAATCACCGAGCGCACTGGCAATCAATGGAGATTCCGCTTCAGCTGTCCGAAAGCGCAGGGCGCTGGCGTAGCCACTTTCCTCAGTGATCGTGAGTTCACCACCAAGGTCAACGGCACGTTCAACGCCACCGGCATTCAGCAGAAAGGTAGCCTCGATACCCGCGCTGTGTGGTTGGGGCAGGATTGCGGGACGGTTAAGCCAAGAGCCTAAAAGCATCGCGAGCAGGCTCGCTCCCCCATTAGATCTCGGTGAATACAGATTTGTGTTCAACAACAATCCATTGTGGGAGCGAGCCTGCTCGCGATAGCGTCCGCTCAGACACCCGCAATTCCTGTTGACCTGAACCACTCACACACCGCCTCAACCGCCATCCTGCCGAAATCTTCCCCGGCGTGGCTGCGCACACTGACAAACCCGCCTTCTTTTTCTTTCTCCCCAATCACCACCAGATACGGCACTTTCTGACTGTGCTCGCGAATCTTGTGGCGGACCTTCTCATTGCGCAGATCCGCGCGAGCGCGCACGCCGCTTCGACGCAATGCGTCGGTCACCGACTGCGCGTACTCTGCCTGACGTTCGTCCATGCTGACGATGATGACGTGTGGCGGCGCCCGCCAGTTATCCAGCTCCTGTTGGCAGGACCAACATGTCCCGTAGATCCGTTGGGGCGAAGTGCCGCTGATGTGGTCGAGAGCGAATGCTTGCAGCACCCGGGTGGCGGGGACATGCGGGCCCGATGTCGAAGACTCAAAGCCTCCCAGGCTGTACAGCGTCGGCCCTCGACGTCGAATCGAGTGGTTGGTTGCTGCCAGTGACTGCATGCGCGCTTCGATCAGTGGCAGGTCGGCCGGGGTGAGGGAGCGCTCGACAACAAACTCGTAAAAGAATCCATCACCCAACGCCGAACCCGTCTGCAACTGCGCACTCGGATAGAGCTGCTTGACGGCTATGGCCAGCATCAACGCACAGGAGCGGCGAAGAATTTCCAGACCATCGGGCTCCTGGGGCGTGACGATGCTGACCCGGGCATCGGCCTCGATCATGAACTCACAGTCCACCAATACACCGTCCACCCGACCGGCCACTGCCGCTTTTGCCAACCCGGGCCCGATACTGGCGGCGAGTTCATACACCGACAAGGGCTGGTCGTATTCACGCAATGAACCATCAGTCAAAGTGATCTGGATCATGGTCAGTGTTCTCGAGTATTTCGATCACGAGCGCTAGCGCATAAACCGTAGTGGTAAACCCTGGCAGTTGTCATTAAAACGTTTGTCATGCCAGGCAATTTGCCCCGACACCATCGTGGTGCTGACGCTGTGGCGAAAGCGCTGTCCGGCGAAGGGTGTCCAGCGGCATTGAGACAGGATCGGTCGGTTGCCGGGAAACGTCCACGCCATCGGGTTCGGGTTTGATCAGAACGAGGTCGGCCCAATAACCTTCGCGCAGATAACCGCGGTCGGGAATGGCGAACAAATCAGCGACTCGATGACTGGTCTTCGCCACGAGTGTGGCGATCGGCAGAACGTCATCCGCCACCAGTTCCAGCAGCGCGGGCAGGGCGTGTTGTACCAGCGGCAAACCGGAGGGTGCCTGGTGGTAGGGGCGTTGCTTTTCGGCCCAGGTGTGGGGTGCGTGGTCGCTGCCGATGACGTCCAGTCGGGTGCCGTAACGCTTGGCCAGGTCCACGGCCATTGAAGAGGAGCGAAAGCAGGTCTTGGCATTTCGGATCACGGGATGGGCCCCGGCGGGAATGTGTTCACCGAACAATTCTCGCAGGTTCGCAGCGTTGGCCTCGATGCTTGGGGTGTGTTCACAGTGGGCCAGCAAAATGGTCGGCACCTCGGCGAATAGCCGCTCGAGAATCCTCGGGTCGTCCACCAGCATGTTGCCCGTGGAAGCACCCATGAAGACTTTGACGCCCGCCACTTCGCAGGGGTTGAGTGCGGCGACAGTGTCGAGATTGTCATTGCTCACGCCGAAATGAAAGCCGTAATTGGCCACGGAATTGATCGCCGCACGACGCTTCTTGTCGGCCAGCGCTGCGAGGGTCAGCGTCGCCGGATGGGTGTTGGGCATGTCCATGAAGCTGGTAATGCCGCCGGCCACCGCTGCTCGGGATTCGGTGTAGAGACTGCCCTTGTCCGGCGAACCGGGATCGCGGAAATGCACCTGGTCATCGATCATTCCGGGCAACAGCCATTGGCCGTCGGCATCGATTTCGAGGTCGGCATTTTCACTGTGGATGCTGCCGGCAATCTTCACGATGCGGCCGTTGCTCACCAACAGATTGCCTTCGAATTCACGACCTTCATTCACCAGCCGGGCATTGCGAATCATCACGCTGCTCATGCTCAGAACTCGTTTTGCAGGGCTTTGTAGCCCCGCACCAGGTCGACGTTGGTGCGGGCCACGTCCTCGGAAAACTCCGAGGCGCTGACGCTCACTGGCGGGAACTGCGACAGGTCGGTGGTGGGGCCGATGCGGGTGGTGGAGGGCACGTAGAAATCTTCGGGCAAATCGCGACCGTCGACCACCGAGTTGTGTCGAACCATGCAGCCGTCGCCGACCGCGCAATTGAACAGCACACTGTTGAAACCGATGAACACCCGGTCGCCAACGGTGCAGGGGCCATGAACGATGGAACGGTGGGCGATGGAGCTGAACTCACCGATGGTCACTGCTGCACCGGACTTGGAGTGGATCACCACACCGTCCTGGATGTTCGAGTTGGCGCCGATGGTGATCGGCTCCATCTCGCCCGAGTCGTCCACTTCGTCGGCGCGAATCACCGCATAGGGACCGACGAAGACGTTCTCGCCGATCACCACTTTGCCGCAAATGATGGCGGTTTTATCGACGTAGGCGGACTCGGCAATCAGCGGCAAATCGCCCGAAGGATTCTTTCGGATCATGGCTTGCTCAACGCGTCGTAAAGGGTGTTGAGGTTGTACTCGAACAACCCGACGAAGGTGCTGGCCGGACCGCTGGCCGCGAGTGCGTCGGAGTACAACGTGCCACCGATCTGCGCGCCACTTTCATCAGCGATCTGCTTGAGCAGGCGAGCATCCTTGATGTTTTCCATGAACACCGCTTTGACCTTGGCCTGACGAATCTGGGTGATCAGCGCAGCGACTTCGGCGGCCGAAGGTTCGCGCTCGGTGGACAGACCTTGAGGGGCCATGAAGTCGATGCCGTAGGCCTGACCGAGATAACCGAAGGCGTCATGGGACGTCACGATCTTGCGGTTGCCTGGGGGCAGCGAACCGAGCTTGACCTTGGCTTCGGCGAGCAGGGCATAGATCTGTTTCAGGTAGGCCTGGCTGTTGCGTTGGTAGTCGGCCTTGTTCGCCGGGTCGGCGGTGATCAGCGCCTTGGTGATGTTGCTGATATACAGCTCGGTGTTCGCCAGGTTGTGCCAGGCGTGAGGGTCGGGAACGGTCTCACCGTCTTCATCCAGAGCGCGCGGAATGACACCGTGGCTTGCGCTGATCACCGGAGCTTTGGTCTCGGTACTGGTCACCAGGCGATCCAGCCATGGCTCGAAGCCCAAACCGTTTTTGATGATCAACCTGGCGCTGAGCAACGCCTTGGCGTCGTCTGGGGTTGGTTCGTAAGTGTGGGCATCGGCGTCGGGACCGACCATGTTGGTGATCTGGATATGGTCGCCGCCGACCTGATGAGTCATGTCGGCGAGGATGCTGAAGCTGGTAACGACTTGGAGTTTCTCTGCAGCGGACAGCGACATCGACAGCATCAAACTGAACAACACGAGTAAAGCGCGCATCGGGAAACACCTCATTGGGATGTGAGCAAAGGCGGGCGGCGCAGCAAACCGTGCACCGGGCCGAACACCACGGACAGCAGATACAGACCGCCAGCCACCAGCACGATCGCCGGGCCGCTGGGCAGCGAGTAATAGAACGACAGCAGTAAACCGAACCACACCGAGAGGCAGCCGAGCAGCGCCGCGATAGCCATCAACCTCGGCAAGCGACGACTCCAGAAGCGCGAAGCAGCCGCAGGCAACATCATCAAACCGACCACCATCAGCGCGCCGATAGCCTGGAAGCCGATCACCAGATTCAGCACCACCAACGTCAGGAATACGCCGTGTGCCAAAGGACCCAGGCGGCTGACGGTCTGCAGGAAGAGTGGGTCCAGGGTGTCCAGCAACAACGGTTTGTAGATGAGGGCCATGGTGATCAGGCTGAATCCCGAGACCCACAACATGCCCGTCAACGTCGGACCATCGACCGCCAGTGCCGAACCGAATAACAGGTGCAGAAGGTCCAGACGTTTGCCGGCGATGCCGAGGATCAACACGCCGCTGGCGAGGGAAATCGGGTAAATCGCAGCGAGGCTGGCGTCTTCCCGCAGGCCGGTGCGACGGGTGATCCAGGCGGCAAGTCCGGCCATGCTAAGGCCCGCGCCGAGGCCGCCAATGGTCAATGCGGGGAGACTCAATCCAGCGAACCAGAACCCCAATGCCGCCCCCGGCAAAATGCCGTGAGCGACGGCATCACCGATCAGGCTCATGCGTCGCAGGATCAGAAACACACCCAGTGGCGCCGTGCTGCAGGCCAGGACCAAACCACCGAGAAGCGCCCGGCGCATGAATACGAACTCTTGGAACGGTTGCCAAAGATGCGTGGCAGCGATCATCAGGCCACCTGCGTTTGCGGTTGTTGGCGGATCAGATCGGTGCTTGGGCCGAGGACGCAGCCGCTGCTTTTGATCAGCAACGTTGTCGGGATGTGTTGCCGAACGGCGGCGAGGTCGTGACACACGACAACCAGGGTTCGGCCTTCGGCATGCCAGGCGTGGAGGTGTTTCCAGAGCAGCGCCTGACCGAGTTCGTCGAGGGCGGCGTGGGGTTCGTCGAGCAGTAGCAAGGGTGCTTCGGCGAGGCTCAAACGGGCGAGCAGGGCGCGCTGCAATTCGCCGCCGGACAGGGCCATCAATGGGCGCTGTTCCAGACCGGTGAGGCACCAATCCTCCAGGACGGCTTTGAGGCGCTGGCTGCGTACCTCTGGAGATTGCTTGCCACCCCAAAAACCGGCGGCCACCAACTCTTGAAGGCTGATGGGGAATTGTCGATCCAGGTGTTGTTGCTGTGGGAGAAAGGAGAGGCCGCCCTTGCGTGGAACATCCAGGACGACGTTGCCGGTCAGTGGTTTTTGCAAACCTGCGATGACTTTCAACAGGCTGCTTTTACCCGAGCCGTTGGCACCAATGACAGCAGTCAGACTTCCCTTGGCCAGTTCGAAGTCCACGGCTGGCGTCAGTGGTTGGCTCGGTGCGCCCCAACGCAAGGCTTGGCAACGGATCATGCGGCCTCCCAGTTCCAGCGACTTTCGGCGACGGCATTGTGGGCATGGAGACTTTCGGCGTGGACGACCCGGATGTGGAAGGCATTGATGCCGGGTGCGCGTTTCAGGGCCAGGTTCAAACGCCGTGCGGCGTCCTCGCAGAACATCAGGTTCTGACCGTTGGCCAAGGCGAAGGCTTGTTCGTCGGCGCGTTTTACTGCGGTTTGTACGGCGGTGCCGAGCGCCGCTTCGGCGTCATTGATGATCGCGATCAACGGCAAGTCATCCAGGTAGTCGTCCAGACGAAGGCACAAATGTGCATTGCTTCGTTGGCTGTGAGGCGTCGCGACGATGCCCTTTGTGGAGCCAAGCCAAGTCAGGACCTCAGCGTGTTGCAGTGCCTTGTTGGCGAAATCGTCAACGAATTGCTGCTGAATCAACTGCCGGGAAAGGGCCGCTGAACAGGGACAGGTCGAGGAATAAGGCACATCGATTTTTAGTTCCACGTGGAACATCGCGTTTTTCAATCGCGCTTCGATGATGACCGGATAGGTTTTCCAGCCAGACAATGGACTGATCAGCGCAGGCCTTTTGAGCAGTAAATCGGCGTGAATTTTTAAGTACGCGCTGCTGGACAATCCTTCATGACTGTCGAGAAAGCGTTGCAGGACTCGCCGCAACAACGCAGGTGTCAGGTCTTCCTGTTCGAGGATTTCCAGCGCCAGATACAGCCGTGACATATGAATGCCACGCGCTTCTTCATCATCAAGGTTTACGCCCGCGTCGACGTTTGCACTCAGTCGTTGGCCATCGAATAAAACAGGAAGAGCAATGCCACACATGCCCACCCACTCCAGTGGCAGGGCTTGGCATGAGGCCTGCGCGGCGATATCCGGCAGAGTCAGCGCATTCATGAGCAGGTCCATCGTGGGAGTTGATTTAATATGTTATGTTATTACATTAAAATCAACCATGCCTTTTCATGAGCTTTCTTTCATCATGCACAGACGTCACTTGCTCAACCTGATCCTGGCTAGCGCGGCTTTCGCCTTACCCTTTGGTGTTTCGGCCACGCAAATTCGCAACGCGCGACTTTGGCGATCGGATGACAAGCTGCGATTGGTGTTCGATCTGAGCGGCCCGGTGCACTACAAAACGTTTTCCTTGAGTGCGCCCGAGCGGTTGATCATCGACCTGAGTGGCGCCAGCCTCAGCGGCGATTTCAGTCAGCTGACCCTGAGCGATACCGTGATTCGTTCGATTCGCTCCGGACACTACGGTCAGGGCGATACGCGGATCGTTCTCGATCTCAGCGGTCCGGTGCAGCTCAACAGTTTTCTGCTGCTGCCGCAGGATGGGCAGGGCCATCGGCTGGTACTCGATCTGAAGACAGCAGCGCCGCTACAAATCGCAGCCGCGCCCCCGGCGCCAGTCGACAAGGCTCACCCCAAACGCGACATCATCGTGGTGGTCGACCCCGGACATGGCGGCAAAGACCCTGGCGCGGTCGGTGCCAAAGGCGAGCGTGAGAAAGACGTGGTGCTGTCCATCGCCCAGTTGTTGGCCAAACGACTGAAACGCGGGAAGGGCTTTGACGTGAAACTGGTGCGCAACGACGACTTCTTCGTCCCGCTGCGCAAACGCGTGGAGATCGCCCGTAAGCACAACGCGGACATGTTCATTTCGGTGCATGCCGATGCCGCGCCGCGTCTTACCGCGTCTGGTGCCTCTGTGTACTGCCTGTCCGAGGGCGGCGCGACCTCGGCTACGGCGCGTTTCATGGCCCAGCGGGAGAACGGCGCGGACCTGTTGGGCGCCACCAGCCTGCTCAACCTAAAGGACAAGGATCCGATGCTCGCCGGGGTGATTCTCGACATGTCGATGAACGCCACGCTCGCCGCGAGTTTGCAGCTGGGCAGCACCGTGCTCGGCAGCCTGGCAGGCATCACCACGCTGCATCAGAAACGCGTGGAACAGGCGGGATTCGCCGTGCTGAAGTCACCGGACGTGCCGTCGATCCTGGTGGAAACCGGCTTCATTTCCAACGCTCGCGACAGTCAGCGGCTGGTGTCGGCGCAGCATCAGCAGGCTGTGGCTGACGGTTTGTTCGAAGGTTTACAGCGCTACTTTCAGAAGAATCCGCCGGTAAACAGTTACATCGCCTGGCAGCAGGAACAGAAAAAAGCGCAGGCCTAACAACCGGTGATCCGGCTGCAGGTGAACTTGCCACTGCTGCCGCCGGAACTGGAAAACCGATTGATCGTGGTCCAGCCGACGCGACGGTTATAGCCGACCCAGGCTTCGCCATCGGAAGCGATCCCGGTGAAGAACGTGAGTTGGCCGTAGCGGCTGTTGGTCTGTGCCCAGTAGCGTTTTCCGGCTGCTTCGAAACCCCGCAGATAGATCGTGCTTCCGGCGGTGTTGACGCTGTAGGCGTTGCCGTCGCCATCCACGCAGGCCAGCAGATTGGCGCTGCGGGTGCATTTGGCCAGGCTCGGAATTTGCGCCCAGGCATCGACAGCCACCAGCAACGAAAAACTCATCAGCGCGAATTTCAGGGCGTTACGCACGGGATTTCTCACGGACCGGACGGGCTTCAGCATCCAGCCCTTTGTCGCAGTGGGCAAGAGAGGGGTGGTTTAATTGTGTTGTTATACTATAACATAAAAACACGCCCGCTCTTGTGATCCGCCCATGACTGAACAAGAACTCCTCGCTCAACCCGCGACTGAATATATGAACGATGCCCAGCAAGGTTTCTTCCGCGACCTTTTGCTGGCCCAGCGCAGCGAGCTGCAAGCGCGCATCGCCGACGAGTTCGACGTTCTGCGTGAGCAGGAACCCCACAGCGACCCCGCCGACATCGGCAGCGCCGAAGAACAACGCCAATGGCAGCTGCGCCTTCTGGAGCGGGAAAAGAAGCTGCTCGACAAGATCGACGAAGCCCTCGAACACCTGGCCCGTGGCGAATACGGCTGGTGCCGGGAAACCGGTGAGCCGATTGGCCTCAAGCGTCTGTTGCTGCGACCCACCGCCACCCTGTGTATCGAAGCCAAAGAACGTGAAGAGCTGCGCGAACGCCATCAACGGGCGATTTGACCGGCCATACCCTGTGAGGAAAACCTGATGCCCAATCGTCTCCCCGTGACCGTGCTGTCCGGCTTTCTCGGTGCCGGCAAAAGCACGCTGCTGAATTACGTGCTGCGCAATCGCGACAACCTGCGGGTCGCCGTGATCGTCAACGATATGAGCGAGATCAACATCGATGGCAGCGAAGTCCAGCGCGATGTCAGCCTGAACCGCGCTGAAGAGAAACTCGTGGAAATGAGCAACGGCTGCATTTGCTGCACCTTGCGCGAGGATTTACTGGAGGAGGTCAGCAAGCTCGCCAAGGACGGTCGTTTCGACTACCTGTTGATCGAATCCACCGGCATTTCCGAACCGTTGCCCGTGGCGGAAACCTTCACCTTCCACGACGAAGACGGCCAGAGCCTGGCCGACATCGCGCGGCTCGATACCATGGTCACGGTGGTCGATGGCATGAACTTCCTGCTCGACTATCAGGCCGCCGAAAGTCTCGCTTCCCGTGGCGAAACATTGGGTGAGGAGGACGAACGCTCCATCACTGACCTGTTGATCGAGCAGATCGAATTCGCGGACGTGATCCTGATCAGCAAGATCGACCTGATCAGCAGCCGCGAGCGTCAGGAGCTGGTCGCGATCCTCGAACGGCTCAACTCACAAGCGGAAATCATTCCGATGGTGATGGGTGAAATCCCCCTGAAGAAGATCCTCAACACCGGTCGCTTCGACTTCGAAAAAGCCGCTCAAGCGCCAGGCTGGCTACAGGAACTGCGCGGCGAACATGTGCCGGAAACCGAGGAGTACGGCATTGCTTCCACCGCTTATCGGGCACGCCGGCCATTTCACCCGCAGCGTTTTTTCAGCTTCATCGACCGCCCGTGGGTGAACGGTAAACTGCTGCGTTCCAAGGGTTTTTTCTGGCTGGCCAGCAAGCCCATGGACGCCGGCAGTTGGTCCCAGGCGGGCGGCTTGATGCGCCACGGCTTTGCCGGACGCTGGTGGCGTTTCGTGCCGAAAACACAGTGGCCGCAGGACGAAGAAAGCACGGCCGGGATCATGGAGAACTGGACCGCCAGCACCGGTGATTGCCGCCAGGAACTCGTGTTTATTGGCCAGAACATCGACTTCGCGCAACTCACCGCGGAGCTCGACGGTTGCCTGCTCACCGATGATGAAATGGCGTTGGGCGTCGAGGGCTGGCGGTTGCTGCCGGATCCGTTCGGCCCGTGGCATGAAGAGGAAGCTGCGTGATGCTGGCACTGAACCCTGTGGGAGCGAGCTTGCTCGCGAAGGCGTCCTCGCGAACCCCACGTCAACATCAGGGAGCCACCCCAGAGGCCTTGGCCAAAATCCTCGAAGACGATGTAAACCTCGCCGTTTGGCAACGCCAACTGCCGGCGCACATTGCCGACTTCGGCAGCCTACTGTTGTCCCTGAACGAGCCACTGGCTGAATCGCTGTCATTGGAACTGGCTGACGAGGAGGCTGAACCCAATCTCCACGGACTGGCCTCAGGCTTCAGCGACCTTGAAGGCTACGAAGGCTTCATCGCCGACGTTTCCTGGCAGGTCAGTGCGTTTGCGTGTTTGCTGGGGGCCCAGCGTATCGGCCTGCGCCTGCGGGTTCTGGACAAGGCCATGTGCCCGCGTTTCCACGTCGATCACGTGCCGGTGCGGTTGATCACCACTTACGCCGGCGTGGGCAGCCAGTGGCTGAAAGAAGGGGCGATGGATCGCCGCCAATTGAGTAAACCCGAAACCGAGCCCCAGGACGCTTCGCTGATCCAGCAAATCGCCAGTGGCGAGGTGGCGCTGTTCAAGGGTGAGAAATGGCATGGCAATGAAGGCTTCGGTCTGACCCATCGCTCACCGCAGCCTGCGCCGGGCGAGCGCCGTTTGATCCTGACCCTCGATTGGCTGAGCTAGTGGCTTAAGGCTTGAGCCAGTTTCCCTGGCTCTGTGCTTCGCAAAATGGCTTCAGGTACGCCGCATCCGTGGTCACGCCGTAATAGTGAATATCCTGCCGGTAGGGCATATTGGCGACTTGAGCGTTGCTGCACACACCGAATGCGCCGGAAGGGCATTGGTCGACGTATTGCACCTCGACTTTCTGACCGGGCAGGTTCGGCTGGCAGAAACCGTCGGCGAACAGTTTTTCCGGGATGTTGCGGTTCTGCTGGCAGACTTTTACATCGAGTCGCGCAGCCGTGCTGTGGACCACGCAGGCCTGGGCCAGCGCCTCACCTGAAGTGAGCGCCAAGAGCAACGACAATCCAATCAACCGCATCCATTACCTCCTCAGAAAACACCGACCATGTTGCAGGACATTCCCACTCACGTCATTGCTGGCCCTTTGGGTGCTGGCAAGACCAGTCTGATCAAGCACCTGCTGGCGCAACGGCCGGCGAATGAACGATGGGCGGTGCTGATCAACGAGTTCGGCCAGATCGGCCTCGACGCTGCGCTGCTGACCCGGGACGCCGATGGTATCGCACTGGGTGAAGTGGCCGGGGGGTGCTTGTGTTGCGTGAATGGCGCGCCGTTTCAGGTCGGGCTTGGGCGCTTGCTGCGTAAGGCGCGGCCGGATCGTCTGTTCATCGAACCCTCCGGATTGGGCCACCCGGTGCAGTTGCTCAGGCAGTTGAGCGAGGCGCCGTGGCAAGGGGTGTTGGCCGTCCAACCCTGCGTGCTGGTGCTGGATGCCCTGGCGCTCGCTGCCGGAAAACCACTGCCAGCGGCACAACAGGAGGCGTTGAACAGTGCCGGGTTGTTGCTGCTAAACAAGTCTGAAAACGTCGCTGATAGGGATCGTCAGCGAATCATCGCGCAATTGCCGACGCGTCCCTTGTTCTGGACGCAACAAGCCGTGTTGCCGTTGAGCGAGTTACCAGGGCTTGAGGCTCAAGCGGTGGCGGGTGTGGATAACTTCGTCGTGCCCAAAGGATTGGCGCAGATGCCGGCCATCTGGATCGATCCCGCGCTGCCGATTTGCTTGAGTCAGGAGCAGGAGGGTGGCTGGAGCGTGGGTTGGCGCTGGCATCCGGGCCAGACATTCGATGCTGCGCTCGTTGGCCGGTGGCTCGAAAGCCTTGTCTGGCGACGGGCCAAGCTGGTTATCCACAGCGTCGAGGGTTGGGTGTCGGCGAATGCGCTGGATAACTCGGTGCTGGATTGGCAGGCCAGCGAATGGCGGCGGGATTCGCGGATCGAGTTGATTTTCAGTGAGCCGCAGGATGTTGATTCACTGCAAAAAGCGCTGGCCGACTGCCGTTCGAGTTAAAGAGCAAAAGATCGCAGCTTTCGGCAGCTCCTACGTTTTGAAATGCAATCTGCCGAAGGCTGCAATCTTTTGATTCACGGACGCCACTTCGTGTGTTCCTGCCGCCACTGGCTCAGTTCGATCACCTCGGCGCGGGGCTTGGCCACATCTACATCAACCACCGCGGGTGTGTCGTCGAACGGCATCGGGTAGGGCGCCAGTTCGATTTGCGCACTGTGGGCGCCGAACTGGGTGATGGTGCCGTTGTGACGGCTTTCGCCGGTCACCGTAAACTCGAAGTTATACACACGGGCCAGACGTCGCCGGTCGTTAGCGTCCTTGATGAACCCGATTTTTTTCAATGCCACGTTGCCGTCCAGCAGCTCGATGCCGAGTTTGTTGCAATGCTGCTTGACCCGCTCCAGCGCGCGCTCACGCAAGCCATGGTTGTGCCACAGCCACGCGCCACCGGTGGCGAGCAGCATCAACACGAAGATATTTCCGAGGGTCAGCATCAACAGGGTGCTCCAACAAGATAGGACCAGCTTAACTGCGTCGCCGGTCTGTCGTACAGGCTGCGTTTAGTCGCATACTGCGCGGCTCGAATTTCAATCGTTTTACGGAAAACTCACCGCATGAAACGTACGCCCCATCTGCTCGCCATTCAGTCCCACGTGGTGTTCGGCCACGCTGGCAACAGCGCCGCGGTTTTCCCGATGCAGCGGGTCGGGGTAAATGTCTGGCCGCTCCATACCGTGCAGTTCTCCAACCACACCCAGTACGGCCAGTGGGCCGGTGAAGTATTGGCGCCGCATCAGATCCCCGAGTTGGTGGAAGGGATCGCAGCGATTGGCGAGTTGGGCAACTGCGACGGCGTGTTGTCCGGCTACCTCGGCAGTGCGGCCCAGGGCCGGGCGATCCTGACGGGTGTGGCGCGGATCAAGTCGATGAATCCCAAGGCGCTGTATCTGTGCGACCCGGTGATGGGCCATCCGGAGAAGGGTTGCAGCGTGCCGGCAGAGGTCAGCGATTTCCTGCTGGAAGAGGCGGCCGCCGTGGCGGACTTCATGTGCCCGAACCAGCTGGAGCTGGACAGCTTCTCGGGGCGCAAGCCGCAGTCGTTGTTCGATTGCCTGGCCATGGCACGAGCGCTGCTGGCGCGCGGTCCGAAAGCGGTGCTGGTCAAGCATCTCGATTATCCTGGTAAACCGGCGGATGTTTTCGAGATGTTATTGGTGACCGGCGAAGGCAGCTGGCACCTGCGTCGCCCAATGCTGGCGTTTCCGCGTCAGCCGGTGGGCGTTGGCGATCTGACGTCCGGGTTGTTTCTGGCTCGCGTGCTGTTGGGCGACAGCCTGGTCGCGGCTTTCGAATTCGCCGCGGCGGCAGTGCATGAAGTCCTTCTGGAAACCCAGGCCTGCGCCAGCTATGAGCTGGAACTGGTGCGGGCTCAGGATCGGATCGCCCATCCGCGGGTGCGCTTCGAAGCGACGGCGATCAGCCTCTGATTAAGCGTTGATCCCATCGCGAGCAGGCTCGCTCCCACATAGATCTTCAGCGGACACGGAATATGTGAACGACGGAGATCCCCTGTGGGAGCGAGCCTGCTCGCGAAAGCTATCTGAAGCTGATAACAGGCGTCAGACGTCGCCCTTGATTTCCTGATAACGCTTTTCCAGTTCCTGACGAATCTGCCGACGCTGCTTGGCCTGCATGAACCGGCGCTTGTCTTCGCTATTCTGCGGTTGCAGTGGAGGGACAGCAGCCGGTTTGCGGTCGTCATCCACCGCGACCATGGTGAAGAAGCAACTGTTGGTATGGCGCACCGAGCGCTCGCGGATGTTCTCGGTCACCACCTTGATGCCCACCTCCATGGACGTGTTGCCGGTGTAGTTGACCGAGGCGAGGAACGTCACCAGTTCACCGACATGGATCGGCTCACGAAAAATCACCTGATCCACCGACAGGGTCACCACATAGCGGCCGGCATAACGGCTGGCGCAGGCGTAGGCCACTTCGTCGAGGTACTTGAGCAGGGTGCCGCCGTGGACATTGCCAGAGAAGTTGGCCATGTCGGGGGTCATCAATACCGTCATCGACAGCTGGGCGTTTCCGGGTTCCATAGCGTTCTCACGGTTCAAGGCAGGTTTCGGAGGAGTGCACCTCTGCGGGTGCATGGTCGGTTTTTTCAAACCACAGTTATCGGGACGCCGGGCAGGTGATCGCCGTCACGCCGGATCGATCTGTTTCCATATATTGCACTGCCTTTCTGCCGGAAGTCGCGGTGTTACCCTTCAAAAGCCCACCCCAAGGGCAACTCCTACGCGGAAAGCGGATTTTTACCCTGCTTGATCAGACCTTTCCCGCGTCTGGCGATTGAGCAAAGTCACCCAAGGAGCCCCACACCATGCATGCCATCAGTTTTATTCAGGATCTGGCAGTGATCATGTTGGTCGCGGGTGTGGTGACCGTACTTTTTCACCGGTTCAAACAACCGGTGGTCCTAGGCTACATTGTCGCCGGTTTCATTATCGGCCCGCACACGCCACCGTTCGGCCTGATCCACGACGAAGAAACCATCAAGACCCTCGCCGAACTCGGGGTGATTTTCCTGATGTTCTGCCTGGGCCTGGAGTTCAGCCTGCGCAAGCTGTTCAAGGTCGGCGCCACGGCGTTCATTGCGGCGTTCCTGGAAATCGTGCTGATGATCTGGATCGGCTACGAAATCGGTCGCTGGTTCGACTGGAACACCATGGACGCGCTGTTCCTCGGCGCGATCCTGGCGATTTCCTCGACCACCATCATCGTCAAGGCCCTCAACGACCTGAAGATGAAGAACGAGCGCTTTGCCCAACTGATCTTCGGCGTGCTGATCGTCGAGGACATCCTTGGCATCGGCATCATCGCTTTGCTGTCGAGCATTGCGGTCAGCGGCACGGTCAGTTCCGGCGAAGTCTTTTCCACGGTCGGCAAGCTCTCGCTGTTCATGATCGTCGCGCTGGTCATTGGCATCCTGCTGGTGCCGAGATTACTGGCTTACGTGGCCAAGTTCGAAAGCAACGAGATGCTGCTGATTACCGTGCTGGGCCTGTGTTTCGGCTTCTGCCTGTTGGTGGTCAAACTCGAATACAGCATGGTGCTCGGCGCGTTTCTGATTGGCGCGATCATGGCTGAGTCCCGGCAATTGTTGAAGATCGAGCGGCTGATCGAGCCGGTTCGCGACCTGTTCAGTGCGATCTTCTTTGTCGCTATCGGGCTGATGCTCGATCCGATGATCCTGCTGCAATACGCTTGGCCGATCGCGGTCATCACTGTGGCCGTAGTGCTCGGAAAGATGCTGTCCTGCGGCTTGGGCGCGTTTATCGCTGGCAACGACGGGCGTACCTCACTGCGAGTCGGGATGGGGCTTTCGCAGATTGGCGAATTTTCCTTCATCATCGCGTCGCTGGGCATGACGTTGCAGGTCACCAGCAACTTCCTCTACCCGGTCGCTGTGGCAGTCTCGGTGCTCACAACGTTGATGACGCCGTACCTGATCCGGGCGGCCGACCCGTTATCGATCAAGCTGGCGGCGGTTATGCCACAGCGCCTGAGCCGAGTGTTGGGCATGTACGGCGAATGGCTGCGCAGCATCCAGCCTCAGGGCGAAGGTGCGCTGCTGGCGTCGATGATTCGGCGGATTCTTTTACAGGTGGGGGTCAATCTGGCGCTGGTGATTGCGATCTTCTTCTCGGGCGCTTACTTCGCCGAGCGCATTTCCACTTACCTGCAAGGCTGGATCAGCGACCCGAGTTGGCAGAAAGCGTTGATCTGGGGTGGAGCGTTGCTGTTGTCGCTGCCGTTTCTGATCGCCGCCTATCGCAAGCTCAAGGCGCTATCGATGCTGCTGGCAGAGATGGGCGTGAAGCCGGAGATGGCCGGCCGCCATACGCAGCGAGTACGCCGGGTAATCGCCGAAGTGATCCCGATCCTCTCGCTACTGGTGATTTTCCTGCTATTGGCAGCCTTGTCGGCCAGTATTCTGCCGACCAACAAGTTGCTGGTGCTGATTGTCGTGGTCGCGGCTGCCGTGGCGGCGCTGCTCTGGCGTTGGTTCATCCGCGTGCACACGCGGATGCAGGTCGCCTTGCTGGAAACCCTGGACAACCACAAGGATTCGTCCGGGCATTGACCACGGGGCGCGGCAGACGACTCAGCTTTCCAGCCAGACGTCCCGCGCCCAGTGCCATACCGATTCCCAGGTTTCTTCGGCGATCAGCTCTTCCTCGGCCAGCCACAGCACCACGGTGCCGTCTTCTTCGACCAGGTAGTAGTTGTCGCCGTCCTGGCAGATCGGAATCATGCTGCGATCAACGCCAGCATCCCACGCGTTGGCGGCAACGTCCGGCAGGTAGGTGTGGGATTGTGGGTCGGTGACGGTCACCGGCTCCAGGCTGCCGTAGACCACGTCGCTGACGGTCAGCAAAAACTCTCTGAAAACAAACGGAATGTCGATGAACAGTTGTTCTTCGATTTCGACCAGCAGATCTTCGTCGGGCAACTCCAAGGGGACCGGTACCGGTTCGTTGGCTTCACGCAGTTGTTCGATGATTTCTTCCACGTCCGGGATCCTCTTGCTTGATGGCGCGGTTTATATGGGGCGGTTTATACAGTAGCTCGCTATAGATGCAACCGCGAAATAGAAAACCCCGGCCGAGGCCGGGGTTTTCATTACAGCATGCTTAACACTGGAGGGATCAGCCGTTCTGGCGGATACCGGCGACCAGCCAAGGCTGGTTTTCACCTTGTGGGCGTTCCATGTTCCAGCTTTCGCTGAACACTTCGCCCTGGTCGAAACGCGAGGTTTTCGACACACCGCTGAAGGTCAGGGTGGCGATGGTCTTGTCGGCGCGATCATCCACACCGTCCAGTTGTACATTGAGGTTATCAATGTAGGTGGACTGGAAACCTTCACCCAGGTCGGCACGTTCGCGCTTGAGGAACTCCAGCAGCTGCGGGGTCACGAACTCGGAGATCTTGTCCATTTCGTTGGCGTCCCAGTGTTGTTGCAGGGACTGGAAGTGGTTGCGGGCCGCTTCAATGAAGTTCTGTTCATTGAACCAGGCTGGCGCATTGATCACCGGACGAGCGGCAACAGGTGCTGCCGAGCCGCCGAAGATCGAACCCATGGCTGTTGGCTTCTGCTCGAACACTTCACGCTGCATTGGCGCGCCAGCGGGAGCCAGGTGCTCCTGCTGCTTGCGACGACGAGCGGCGATGAAACGGAAGACCAGGAAGGCGATGACCGCCATGATCAGGATGTCGAAGATCTGCATGCCCTGGAAGCCCCCGCCCATGAACATGGAGGCCAGCAGGCCACCGGCAGCGATGCCGGCCAGAGGGCCGAGCCAGCGCGAAGCACCGCCGGCCTTGGCGGCAGCGCCAGCGGCACCGGCCGCACCCGCAGTAGCGGCAGCACCGCCCGCGGCAGAAGAAGGAGCCATTTGGCTGGTCTGGTGAGTCGGCGCAGCGCCGGAGCTCTTGCCGCCACCAAAGCGCTTGGCGTTGGCGTCGAGGCTCATCGTCAGGCCGATGCACAACGCCATGGCGATGCTAAGAAAACGTTTCATAAAGGGAATTCCCATTTGTGGATGGCACGCGCGCCATGTTGCACAGCTGAAGTGTTACTGGCTAGCGGCAGAGTGTTTCGGGCTTTTGCCTGACAGGTTGTGTTCAGCTTCAGTCAGCGCAATAAGGCCTGTTAACTTTGGTCTGTAGGATGAGCGGATAAGTTCGGTAGGAATGGGCATTGTGGGGCGAGCCTGCTCACGATGGTGCCGCCGCGGTATAGGTATAACAGGAATACCGCGTCATCGTTCATCGCGAGCAGGCTCGCTCCCACATTGAATCACTGGCGGGCGTCAGATTGCTTCGAGCTTTGCGTAACCCAGCATCAGCCACTTGCTGCCTTCGCTGAAGTTCACTTGAACGCGGGCCTGGGCCCCGGCGCCTTCGAAGTTCAGGATTACGCCGTCGCCGAACACCGAATGTCGCACTGCCTGGCCGAGACTGAACCCGGTGTCCGGGATCTCGCTACCGCCGAACAGGCTGCTGGAGCTCTGCTGCTGACCACCTCCAAACGGACGGCTGACGCTGTTGGACAGCCGTACTTCCTGGATCAGGCCTTTCGGCACTTCGCGTACGAAACGAGACACCTTGTTGTAGGTTTCGCTGCCGTACAGGCGTCGGGTTTCTGCATAGGTCATCACCAGGTTCTGCATCGCCCGGGTGATGCCGACGTAGGCGAGGCGGCGCTCTTCCTCAAGACGGCCGGGTTCTTCCAGACTCATCTTGTGCGGGAACAGGCCTTCTTCCATGCCTACCAGGAACACGTAAGGGAATTCCAGGCCCTTGGCGCTATGCAGGGTCATCAGCTGAATGCTGTCTTCGTGCTCGTCGGCCTGAGTGTCGCCAGCCTCCAGCGACGCATGACCGAGGAACGCCGCCAATGGCGACAAGTCTTCGTCTTCTTCAGCGTTTTCAAAGTTGCGTGCGGCGCTGACCAGTTCCTCAAGGTTTTCTACCCGGGCCTGGCCTTTCTCGCCTTTTTCCGCTTCGTGGTAGGCGATCAGCCCCGATTGTTCGATAACGGTCTGGGTCATCAGGTGCAGGGGCATTTCCATGCATTTGGCGGCTAGGTTCTCGATCAACTCGATAAACGCACCCAGAGCGCCAGCGGCACGGCCAGTCAGGCCTTTATTGGCCACCAGCAGGCGCATCGCTTCCCACATCGACACATCGCTGTGGCGCGCGTGGTCGCGAATGGCTTCGACCGTTTTCTCGCCGATGCCACGGGCCGGAACGTTGATCACCCGCTCCAGCGCTGCATCGTTGCCGCGACCTTCCAGCAAACGCAGGTAAGCCATGGCGTTCTTGATTTCAGCTCGTTCGAAGAAGCGCTGCCCGCCATAGATTCGATACGGAATGCGTTCGCGCAGCAAGGCTTCTTCCAGAACGCGCGATTGGGCGTTGGAGCGGTACAAAATCGCGATATCGCTACGGGCCAGGCCGGTTTTCAGCGCGCTTTCGATGGTTTCAACAACGTAGCGGGCTTCATCGTGTTCGTTGAACGCGGCGTACAGGTTGATCGCTTCGCCTTCGCCGCCGTCAGTCCACAGCTCTTTGCCCATGCGCCCGGTGTTGTTGGCGATCAGGGCGTTGGCGGCCTTGAGGATCCCGGCGGTGGAGCGATAGTTCTGCTCCAGACGAATGGTTTCGGCGTCCGGGAAGTCGTCGGAGTACTGATAGATGTTCTCGATTTTCGCGCCACGCCAGCCGTAAATCGACTGATCGTCGTCGCCGACCACCATCAGGCTGTCGCCACCCTTGGCCAGCAGACGCAACCAGGCGTACTGCACGGCGTTGGTGTCCTGGAACTCGTCCACCAGAATGTGTCGGAAGCGCTTCTGATAATGGGCCAGCAGGCCCGGATGATCGCGCCACAGGTCGAGGGCGCGCAGCAGCAGTTCGGAGAAGTCGATGACGCCGGCGCGCAGACACGCGGCCTCATAGGCTTCATAAATGCTGCGCATGGTGGCCAGGAACAGATCGCCGCTGGCTTGAATGTGTTGCGGACGCAGACCTTCGTCTTTTTGCCCGTTGATGAACCACTGGGCCTGGCGCGCCGGCCAGCGTTGTTCGTCCAGGCCCAGCTCGCGGATCACCCGCTTGACCAGTCGCTGCTGGTCGTCGCTGTCGAGAATCTGGAACGTCTGGCTCAGGCCGGCTTCCTGCCAGTGCGCCCGCAGCAAGCGGTGCGCCAGGCCGTGGAAGGTGCCGACCCACATGCCGGCCGGGTTGATACCCATCAACTGCTCGATGCGATGGCGCATCTCGGCAGCGGCCTTGTTGGTGAAGGTCACCGACAGGATCGAGTGGGGCGAGGTGTTTTCGACCTGGATCAACCAGGCGATACGGTGCACCAGCACTCGGGTTTTACCGGAACCAGCACCGGCCAGGACCAACTGACGACCCACGGAGGCAGCTACGGCCTGGCGTTGGGCATCGTTGAGGGAGTTCAGCAGAAGGGAGAGATCATCGCGCATCGGGGCATTCTAGGGGGCGGCGACACACCGGGCAAACCCCGCTTTGCTTTAGCCGATGAAAGTTACAGGCAGGACGACCGGTCGGTCACTGGCTGCAAGCGTTGGCGGGACTCGCTTACAGGGTTTCAGGGGGGTAAAACGGGTCCGGACTTTTGGCGATTTTATGATCTGGAGCAGTTTGGTAAGGGCATTGGCTTGTGTATGCTCGGTCCACGTTTCGGGCTCATGCTCATCCTTATAAGAACAAGAACATTGCCTATGACCCTCAGCTCCGACCTGTCGGGCCCCTCTGTGGAGCCCCGGGTTATCCGCAAACAGTACGCCATGGAGATGGCGGTCGAACGCACGCGCCTGCTTTATCAGGGCTCGTTGCTGCCCACACTGTTCATGCTGATCAATGGCCTGGTCTGCGCCGGCTTGCTCTGGAGTCCGCAGCGCTACTTTCTGGTCAGCGTCTGGCTGGTATGGTTGTTGTCGCTGGTGGCATTGCGAGTGATTCAGGTCGCAGCCTTCGATTCGGCGATTCCCAACCGTCAGGCCCATCCGATCTGGCGCCGCATGTTCTTGCTGGGTTCGGCAATGACCGGCCTGACCTTGGCCGGCGCCGGCATTGCGCTGGTCCCCGCCGACAATTTCATGCAGCAAGCCTGGGTGTTCGGCCTGATCGGCGCCGCCGCGCTCTCGGCCAGCGTGGCCTATGCGGTCAGCCTGCCTGCCTTTTTGTCCTTTACCTTGCCCTGTCTGTTGCCGGCCATCGCCTATCTATTCTGGGGCGGCGATGAGCAGGGGCAGGGCTGGGGCTGGTTCGGGCTGATTTTGCTGGGCGCGTTGAGCGTGGTCGCCTGGCAGGTCAATCGACTGATTGATCGCGGGTTGCTGCGACGCTTTCAGAATCAGGCGCTGATCGAGCACTTGCAGCAAGCCCAAAGCTGCAGCGACCAGCTCAATCACGAACTGGCCAGGGAAATCGACCAGCGACGTCGTGCCGAAGACGAGTTGCGTGAAATTCAGGCCGAACTGGAAAACCGTGTCGCCCAGCGTAGCCTGGAGCTGGACGCCGCCAACCAGGCCTTGAGCAAAAGTGAAGCGCGTCTGGCGCTCGCGTTAAAGGCCAGTGAGCTGGGGCTGTGGGACTGGAACCTGCAAACCGACGAGGTCCATCACACCCAGCTTCAAGAGTTGTTCGGCCTGGAGCCGGAATTCGTGACGGCGATGCTGCGCCATCTCAAACCGCGACTGCACCCTGAAGACTTGCCGTCACTGAAGCGCGCGCTGGTCGAGCATTTGAAGGGCCGCAGCGAGGACTATCAGATTGAATACCGCGTGCGCCATGGTGATGGTCATTGGGTCTGGATCGAGGATCGCGGCCGAGCGGTTGAGCGCGGCGAAAACGGTCGGGTGATCCGCATGGTCGGCACCCGCCGCGACATCAGTGCCAGCAAGGAGCTGGAAGAGCAGCGACAACTCGCGGCGACGGTGTTCGAGGCGGCCAGCGAAGGCATCGTGATTTTCGATCCGAATTACGCACTGATTGCCGTCAATCAAGCTTTCAGCCGGGTCACGGGCTACGACATCGACGACATGCTCGGGCGCAACGTCGTAGAGCTGCCCTGCAGCCGCGATGCCCGTCGTCACTACGGGGCGATCCATCAGGCGCTGGAGCAGCACGGCAGTTGGCAGGGCGAGCTGGTAGAAACCCGCAAGAACGGCGAGTTGTATCCGCAATGGCTGCAGCTGAATGCTGTGCGTGATACTCGGGGAAAAGTCAGCCATATCGTCGGTTTTTTCGCCGATCTCTCGGCCCGGCGCGAATCCGAAGAGCGCATGCGCTACCTGACGCACTACGACGAACTCACCGGCCTGGCCAACCGTTCACTGTTCCGCGAACGGCTGCGCGAAGCCCATCAGCGGGTGCGTCAGGGTGGACGCAGTCTGGCGTTGTTGCACATCAATCTGGACCGCTTCAAGTTGCTCAACGACAGCCTTGGCCATGAAATTGCCGATCAGCTGTTACAGAAAATGGCCCGGCGGCTGGTCAATGCATTGCCGGAAGCGGACACCATTGCGCGGCTGTCCGGCGATGAGTTCGCGGTGTTATTCGACGCTTACGGCAACCTATCGAGCCTGGCGCGCGTGGCGACTCGCTTGTCGACCAAGCTGCGTTTGCCGATGACCGTCGAGGGGCATGAGCTGGTGGTCAGCGCGTCCATGGGCATCAGCATGTTGCCGGACAACGCACGGGAAATTTCCGCGTTGGTGAGTCAGGCGAACATCGCCATGCAACATGCCAAACACTTGGGCGGCAACAATTTCCAGTTCTACACCGACAGCCTGCAAGCCAGCACACTGGAGCGCTTGCAGCTGGAAAATCAGCTGCGTAAAGCCGTCGAAGAAAAGCAGCTGAAGGTGTATTACCAACCGAAGCTGTGCCTTGCCACGGGCCGCCTGAATGCCGCCGAAGCCCTGGTGCGCTGGGATCACCCGACCATGGGCCGCGTACCGCCGGGAGACTTTATCGGCCTGGCCGAAGAAACCGGGCTCATCGGTCCGATCGGCGAATTCGTGTTGCGCCAGGCCTGCTGGCAAGCCTGCGAGTGGCAGCGTCAGGGGCTGGAGCCGATTCGGGTGTCGGTCAATTTGTCGGTGCATCAGTTGCGTCAGGGCAAGCTGGTCAGCCTGGTGCGTCAGGTGCTGGAAGAAACCGGTCTGGCGCCGCACTACCTCGAGCTGGAACTCACTGAAAGCCAGTTGCTGGACAGCGTCGAGCACATCATCGCAACCTTCCAGCAATTGCGTGATCTTGGGGTAAAACTGGCAATTGATGATTTTGGCACCGGCTACTCGTCCCTGAGCTACCTCAAGCGCATCCCGGTGGATTACGTGAAGATCGATCAGGCGTTTATTCGCGGTCTGGGGGAGGGCAGCGTGGATGCGGCGATCACCCGGGCAATTATTGCGATGGCCCACGGGTTGTCGTTGAAAGTGGTGGCTGAAGGGGTGGAGCGGCCCGAGCAGCTTGAATTTTTGAAAGCCGAGCGCTGCGATGAAGTGCAGGGCTATTTGGTCAGTCGGCCGGTGGAGGCTGAAGGTTTGGCCGAGCTTCTACGCCACGACGCAGGCCTGTAGCAGCTACTGCAGTGCTACATGGAGCGCATGTGGCGTGGAATGGGGACATCGAGTTACGCATTGAGCAGGCAAAAAGACGATTCATGTAGTATAACTACAAGCTTGCTACATCCCCGGCACCTGCCAATAACAAAGAGTCCAGGCCCTTGAATCTGCTGCAACACATCGCCCAGTCACGCCACCTGTTACGCAAGTCGGAGCTCAAGGTCGCCGACCACGTGCTGCTTGACCCCGCGGCGGTGATGCACAGTTCCATGGCCGACCTGGCCCACAGCGTGGGTATCAGCGAGCCAACCATCGTGCGGTTTTGCCGCGCCATCGGCTGCTCCGGGTTCCAGGATTTGAAGCTTAAGCTGGCGCAGAGTCTTGCTGCCGGTGCGAGCTTCGGGCAGTTCGCAATCCATGAAGACGATTCGGTCGCCGACTACAGCCTGAAGATCTTCGACACCACCCTGCACACCCTGATGGAGGTTCGCGAGAGGCTCGATCCGGTGGAGTTGCAGCGTGCTGTGTCGCTCATGTCTCAGGCCCAGCGTGTCGAGTTTTATGGCTTTGGCGCCTCGGGCGCGGTAGCGGCGGATGCCCAACACAAGTTTTTCCGCTTGCTGCTGACCGCAGCGGCGTATTCCGACCCGCATATGCAGGCGATGTCGGCGGTGACCCTGAAGCCGACCGATGTGGCGATCTGCATTTCCCAGTCCGGGCGCTCCAAGGACCTGTTGATCACCGCCAACCTGGTGCGCGAAAGCGGCGCCTCGCTGATCACCTTGTGCCCGAGCCAGACACCGTTGGCCGAGCTGTCGACCGTCAACCTGGCGATCGATGTGCACGAAGACACCGAAATCTACACACCGCTGACCTCGCGGATCGCTCATCTGGTAGTGATCGACGTGTTGGCGATGGGCGTGGCCATGGCGCGTGGGCCGAGCCTGGTCAACCACCTCAAGAGCGTCAAGCGCAGCCTTCGCAGCTTGCGGCTGTCGCCCAAGTCGGTGAAAGCACTGGACGACTGACAAGATCAAAAGATCGCAGCCTTCGGCAGCACCTACAGGGTTACGCGTACACCTGTAGGAGCTGCCGAAGGCTGCGATCTTTGCTTTTCAAACTTTCATCTCCCTGTAACCCTCTCGCCGCCAAACCGTCATCCCTCGCGCCCATCCTGTAACTCCCGTAATCGCCTTGGGAGACTCGAAATGGTCCAGCCCTACGAAGAACGCAACAGCGCCGTCAAAACCCGTCGTCAGCAAGAAGATCAGCGCCGCATGGAATTTCGCCGCGCCATCGAAGATCGCTGCGAGCGTCGCCAGCTTCTGGCCGAGATTGGTGATTTTCCTGACGACCTGGAGCTCAACTACTGGCAGGCAGCTCCCGCAACTTCCCGTCGAAACGCTCAACCAGGGCGCTGATCTTCACCCGTTCGCTGCGGATGAACGCAAGGAATGCGTGGGCCACCGGCGACAGACGTTTGGCCTTGGCCTGCACCAGGCACCAGCTGCGAAACAGCGGCAGCTCTTCGACCGGTAACTCGATCAATCCGCCGGTCGCCAACTCCAGGTTCAGGGCGTGGCGCGTCAACAGTGCCACGCCCAGACCCGCCAGCACACATTCACGCTGGGCTTCGGCCGATGAGACTTCTTGGGTCTGGTTGAAGTGCACGCGCTTCTCTTTGAAATATTCTTCGCAGGCCAATCGCGTGCCGGAGCCGGGTTCGCGTAACAGCAGTGTGTAGGGCTCCAGATCCTGCAAACGCAGCGGGCCCATATGGCAAAGAGGATGATCCGGTGGTGCCACCGCAACGATCGGATTGTTGAGAAACGGCAAGAACTCCAGCCCCATGTCCTGCGGCACCATGGACATGATCACCAGATCGTCGCGGTTGTCGGAGAGACGCCGGATCACCTGCCCACGATTGACCACCGTCAGTTGCAGGTTCACCTCCGGATGCTGGCGCTTGAACGCGGCAAACAGGTGCGGCACGAAATACTTGGCGCTGGATTCCACGGCCAGTTTCAGTTGCCCCTGCAGTGATCCCTGCATGTCCGAGAGCTGCATATCGAGGTTTTCCAGGCGCCCGAAAATATCCCGGCTGGCACGTTGCAGTGCTTCGGCGGCCTCGGTCATGTAGAGCTTTTTGCCGACGTAATCGAACAAAGGTTGACCAATCAGCTCCTCAAGTTGACGAATCTGCAGGCTCACGGCAGGTTGTGTGAGCGACATTTCGTCGGCCGCGCGGCTGTAGGACCTCAGATCACAGACCTCATTGAAGATCTGCAATTGACGCAATGTCATACGCATCAATGACTTACGCATTATCGAGTCGCTCTCGCCGCAGGCTGATGGGTCAACTATAAGTCTTTACTTATGCCTAACCCAATAATTAATCATTTTTGTTAATCCCTTGTGGGGGCTAGTGTGGGGCTGCGACTAAATCGAAACATTTAGTCACGCGTCGACCTGGTCTAGCAGGTCGTGGGTACCACCGGCTCAAGGGAACCTCCAAGTGATAACAAAGATCCTGATCGCCAACCGTGGTGAGATTGCCGTACGAATCGTGCGTGCCTGCGCCGAGATGGGCATTCGCTCGGTCGCGGTCTATTCCGACGCCGACCGTCATGCCTTGCACGTGAAGCGTGCGGACGAAGCCCACAGCATCGGTGCCGACCCGCTGGCCGGTTACCTGAACCCGCGCAAGCTGGTGAACCTGGCCGTGGAAACCGGTTGCGATGCCTTGCACCCCGGCTACGGTTTTCTCTCGGAAAACGCCGAGCTGGCGGAGATCTGTGCCGAGCGCGGCATCAAATTCATTGGTCCGTCGGCTGAAGTGATTCGCCGCATGGGCGACAAGACCGAAGCCCGCCGCAGCATGATCAAGGCTGGCGTGCCGGTGACTCCGGGCACCGAAGGCAACGTTGCAGACATCGCCGAAGCCCTCACCGAAGGCGACCGCCTCGGCTACCCGGTGATGCTCAAAGCCACCTCCGGTGGTGGCGGCCGCGGCATTCGTCGCTGCAACAGCCGCGAAGAACTTGAACAAGCCTTCCCTCGCGTGATTTCCGAAGCCACCAAGGCCTTCGGTTCGGCGGAAGTGTTCCTGGAAAAATGCATCGTCAACCCGAAACACATCGAAGCGCAGATCCTCGGCGACAGTTTTGGCAACGTGGTGCACCTGTTTGAGCGTGACTGCTCGATCCAGCGCCGCAATCAGAAACTCATCGAGATCGCCCCGAGCCCGCAACTGACCCCGGAACAGCGCGCCTATATCGGCGACCTGTCGGTGCGTGCAGCCAAGGCCGTGGGTTACGAGAACGCCGGCACCGTGGAGTTCCTGCTCGCCGAGGGCGAGGTGTACTTCATGGAGATGAACACCCGGGTGCAGGTGGAGCACACCATCACCGAAGAAATTACCGGCATCGACATTGTGCGTGAGCAGATCCGCATCGCGTCCGGCCTGCCGCTTTCGGTGAAACAGGAAGACATCCAGCACCGCGGTTTCGCGCTGCAATTCCGGATCAACGCCGAAGACCCGAAAAACAACTTCCTGCCGAGCTTCGGCAAGATCACCCGTTACTACGCGCCTGGCGGCCCCGGTGTGCGCACCGACACGGCGATCTATACCGGTTACACCATCCCACCGTTCTACGACTCCATGTGCCTGAAACTGGTGGTCTGGGCGCTGACCTGGGAAGAGGCGATGGACCGTGGCTTGCGTGCCCTGGACGACATGCGTCTGCAAGGGGTCAAGACCACCGCCGCGTACTACCAGGAAATCCTGCGTAACCCGGAATTCCGTAGCGGCCAGTTCAACACCAGCTTCGTTGAAAGCCACCCTGAACTGACCAACTACTCGATCAAGCGCAAACCCGAAGAGCTGGCCCTGGCCATCGCCGCCGCCATCGCCGCCCACGCAGGCCTGTGAGGAATAGAACAATGAGCAAGCAAATCCACGTTACCGACACGATCCTGCGCGACGCCCACCAATCGCTGCTCGCCACCCGCATGCGCACCGAAGACATGCTGCCCATCTGCGACAAGCTCGACAAAGTCGGCTACTGGTCGCTGGAGTGCTGGGGCGGCGCGACCTTCGACGCCTGCGTGCGCTTCCTGAAAGAAGACCCGTGGGAGCGTTTGCGCCAACTGCGCGCGGCGTTGCCTAACACTCGCCTGCAGATGCTTTTGCGTGGTCAGAACCTGCTGGGCTATCGCCACTACAGCGACGACGTGGTCAAAGCCTTCGTCGCCAAGGCTGCGGTCAACGGCATCGACGTGTTCCGCATCTTCGATGCGATGAACGACGTGCGAAACCTGCGCGTGGCCATCGAAGCGGTAAAAGCGGCGGGCAAACACGCCCAGGGCACCATTGCGTACACCACCAGCCCGGTGCACACCATCGAAGCCTTCGTGGCCCAGGCCAAGCAAATGGAAGCCATGGGTTGCGACTCGGTGGCGATCAAGGACATGGCTGGCCTGCTGACCCCATACGCCACCGGCGAGTTGGTCAAGGCTCTGAAAAGCGAGCAATCGCTACCGGTATTCATCCACTCCCACGACACCGCTGGTTTGGCCGCGATGTGCCAACTCAAGGCCATCGAAAACGGTGCCGATCACATCGACACCGCGATCTCCAGCTTCGCCTGGGGCACCAGCCACCCGGGTACCGAGTCGATGGTCGCCGCCCTTAAGGGCAGCGAGTTCGACACTGGCCTGAACCTGGAACTGCTGCAGGAAATCGGTTTGTACTTCTACGCCGTGCGCAAGAAGTACCACCAGTTCGAAAGTGAGTTCACCGTTGTCGATACTCGTGTGCAAGTCAACCAGGTACCGGGCGGGATGATTTCCAACCTGGCCAACCAGTTGAAAGAGCAGGGCGCCTTGAACCGCATGAGCGAAGTGCTGGCAGAGATCCCGCGCGTTCGTGAAGACCTCGGCTTCCCGCCGCTGGTGACCCCGACCTCGCAGATCGTCGGCACTCAGGCGTTCTTCAACGTGCTGGCCGGCGAGCGCTACAAGACCATCACCAACGAAGTGAAGCTCTACTTGCAGGGCGGTTACGGCAAAGCACCGGGCACCGTGAACGAAAAACTGCGTCGCCAGGCGATCGGCAGCGAAGAAGTGATCGACGTTCGTCCCGCTGACCTGCTCAAGCCGGAAATGGCCAAGCTGCGTGCCGAAATCGGCGCCGTGGCCAAGTCTGAAGAAGACGTGCTGACCTACGCGATGTTCCCGGACATCGGCCGCAAGTTCCTCGAAGAGCGCGCTGCTGGAACCCTGACACCAGAAGTGTTGCTGCCAATTCCGGAAGCAGGCGGCGTGACCTCGGCCGGTGGCGAAGGCGTACCGACCGAATTCGTCATCGACGTCCACGGCGAAACCTACCGCGTCGACATCACGGGCGTTGGCGTCAAGGCCGAAGGCAAGCGTCACTTCTACCTGTCCATCGACGGCATGCCGGAAGAAGTGGTGTTCGAACCGCTCAACGAATTCGTCGGCGGCGGCGGCAGCAAGCGCAAGCAAGCCACTGCGCCGGGCCACGTCAGCACCACCATGCCGGGCAATATCGTCGACGTGCTGGTCAAGGAAGGCGACACCGTCAAAGCCGGCCAGGCCGTGCTGATCACCGAAGCGATGAAGATGGAAACCGAAGTCCAGGCAGCCATCGCCGGCAAGGTCACCGCCATCCACGTGGCCAAGGGCGACCGGGTGAACCCGGGCGAAATCCTGATCGAGATCGAAGGCTGAGTTAACAGCCGCGATAACACCGCTTTAAACCTCGGGGGGGCATGTGCTCCCCTTTTTTTTCGCCCGGGATTTGTGGCGGGTTAGAAGCTCATTCGCCACTGGCCTGTTACGCCATGACTGCGGCTATCGCTGCCCATTTCACCCGTAAGGCCCACGCCCAGCGTATTACGTGTGGAAAGCTTAAGGTCGACACCGGCGTCGACCATCAACTTGTCACGATCCAGCGGCGCACTGTAAACGCTGTAGTCGTTGCCGCCGGTGACTAAGCGTTGCCTGGTTTCGGTGTAGACCTCGCCGTACGTGTGTTTCCAGCCTGCGCTAAAGCGCGGAGTCAATTGCACACCGTTGTTCAGCGTATTGAGCTTCGCCAGACGCAGGCCGAATGTACTGCTGAAGTTTTCCTCGGATTGCCCGTGGACTTTCAGTGTTGCCGCACCACCTTTTTCCGTAAAACTGTCGCGCTGATAACGTTGGTATCCAAGACTGGCGAATGGTTCGATGCTGACGTTGGTGCGGCCCAGGTTGTAACCCACTTCCGCAAAGGCTTGTTGGGTGGAGGCATCGTAGCGGCCTTTGGGGCGGTCCTTGAAACCAGAGAATTCGACTCTGCGAGCGCTGCTTCCGTCGTGGCTGTTGTGTGTCGCACCCAGGCGCAGGGACATCGGACCTTCCTGGCGCAGGGCGTAAGCCCCTAAGTGCCAACTGTCCAAATCCCCTTCGAGTTCGCTGCTTTTCTGGCGAGTACGGGATTGGCCGCCCATCACACCCAGACGCCATTGCTCATCAACTCGCCAGTCGGCTCCCAATACCAATCCCTGGGTGGAGTGTTGCAGGGGGTCATATTCGCGATCCAGTTTTCCGCTGTGTCCCAGCGCCTGGAGCCAGACTCTGCCATTGGCTTGGCTTCCAGCCGCCAGACCAGGTGCTCTGTTCTGATTGTTGGAAACACCGGCGTTATCTAGCTGGAGCATGGCCGAGAGCAGGGTGGCGCTTACCGGGCTGTCACTGTTCATGGTCGCCTTGGCGAGGTTTGCATTGCTGTCGCCGGCCAGTATTTCGAGCGCGTAGGCGGCGGTGGCCCTGTCGGAGCCGAGCAGGGCAGTGACGGCGGCATTTGTCGTGCTGGATGGTTTCTGGCCTGCCGGGTTGGCCTCTGGCTCTTCAATGCTGGCGCCGAGTTGCTTGCCGCTTTCAGTGGTTGCAATGCTCCCTAAAGGCACACCGTTGCGTGTGTAGGTCAGGCCGACAGTCTTCTCGTCGTCGTAATGCAATTCGGGTGTCATGAAAACAAGGTTGTTTTGGATGTCGCCGAAACGTCCCTCGACCTTGGCAGCCTCGATGAGGGTGTACTGGCTGCTTTGCGGGAAATCACCTGCTGCAACGATTTTCAGCGTTGCATCGCCAAGGCTCGCGGTGCCATCGACTTTAATCGTTTCGCCACGGCCGTCGGCGTTGACCTCATAGGCCAGTACGGCCGTGTTGGACATGGTCAGGTCCCCCGCAACGATAGGGGCACCGTGCAGGCGGTTGACGACAAGTTCACCGCGTACGTTCAGCGCACCAACGCGACCTTTGCCGCTGAAGGTGCCCAGTTTGTCTACCTCGACCCCTCCGCCAATCGCGCCGCTATTGACCAAAGTGCCTTGCGTGATAGCGAGGCCTTTGATATCTCCGTTATTGATGAGCGTTGCATTGGGACGTACCAGAGCGCCGATGTCGAAATCGCGGGCACCACTAACAGTCCAATGACCCTGTTTGACTTCCAGTCCTGTGAAATTGCGGGTTTCGCCCAATGCACCACCTCTGGCGGCATCGAGCTGCATGATGTTCATGCCCTCGCCTCCATCCAGCGGTCCTTTGAAAGTCCCTCGAGCCTGCACCGAGACCAAATCATTGCGCTCGTCCAGTACCAAGGCGTTCCAATCTGCGGCTTTCTTGATTGGGGAGGTGTGGGTGTCGGTGGCGCTGATGAAAGCGTCGAGCTTTGCGATCAGTCCTTCTGGCGTTTCAACCGGTGCTGGGGATGCATCGGCAAGGGTTTCGTCGGCAATCGTAAATTCAGCGCAACCCAAGGCAAGCGCTATGGCTAAGGCGAGATGTTTTGGTCGGTATTTATGTTGAGCGGGCATCGAATTTGGCCTCTGTTTACAGGAGGCCAAACTCTAAGAGGGAGACTATAGGTGCCGATGTCAGCTGCTTCCGACGGGCTTGCGAGGGGTGTCAGATGGTTGTGTCGAAAAATGCCGTCCGCATGAGGGTGACTATTTTTAACCGTTCTGGCTGACGCTTTTTCTTACAACAAATCGAGACATGTCGGCTATCGCAAACTCAGAAACTCATCAGGTGCGACACTCCACCAACGTTTTCACCTGCCCCGACCCCGTCTGGTTCTCATCGCTCAACCACCGCTCAAACCCAGCGCCAATCGCCGGCCACTCCGAATCCAGCATCGAATACCACGCGGTATCCCGGTTCTGCCCCTTGACCACCATGTGCTGACGGAACACCCCTTCAAAACTGAACCCCAAACGCTCAGCGGCATACTTGGAGCGGGCGTTGCCGTTGTTGCACTTCCACTCCAGACGTCGGTAACCCAGAGCAAACGACTCCTTGGCCAGCAGATATACCGCCTCGGTACTTTTCGGCGAACGCTGCATCGGTGCGCCAAACGTCACATGGCCGATCTCGATACGGCCCTGAGACGGGACGATCGACATCAAACTGAGGATGCCCTGCACATCACCGCTGGCACGGTCGATCACGCTGAAAAAGTACGGGTCGCTGTTGGCCGCATGATTATTCAGCCAATCGTTGAATACGCTGCGTTCCGGGAACGGCCCGTAAGGCAAATAGTCCCAGAGTTTCGGGTCGGCGCCGGGGCCTTGCAAGGCTTTCCACAAGCCGTCGGCGTGACGTGCCGGGTCGAGTTTTTCCAGGCGGATGAAACGCCCTTCGATGGTTTGAACCGATGGCGCGGGGACGCCTTTCCAGTCGGCGAGTGAAGTCGACATGCTGCTCTCCTTGAACCTTAAATGGCTTTGCGAAACTGGATGAAACCCGGGCGTTCGGCGATGCGCTCGTAAAGCTGGATCGCGGTGGCGTTGGTTTCGTGGGTCAGCCAGTGGACCTTGCAGCAACCGTCCTCTTTGGCCGTGGTGTAGACGAATTCGATCAGTTGTCGGCCGACGCCGGTGCCACGCGTTTGCGGCACTACCAGCAAGTCTTGCAGGTAGCAGGAGCTTTCGATGCTCCAGTTTGAGCGATGGTAGATGAAGTGCACCATGCCCACCGCTTTGCCATCGGACCAGGCCAGCGCGGCGTGGGTCGGTTCGCTCGGGTCGAGCATGCGCTGCCAGGTGTTTTGGGTGACGGTTTCAGGCAGTTCGGTGTTGTAAAAGCGCAGGTAGGCTTGCCACAACGGCAGCCACGCGGCGTGATCGTCAGCGGTGACCTGGCGGATGTCGATCTGACTCATGTTCGTTCCTTAACGCATCAAGTGGGCGAGGGCCTGATCGTGCGCATCAGGGCTGGCGGCAAGCCCCTCGCGCACGCCGGCGATATCTGCAGTGCTGCGGTTCTGGCTGAGCTTGCGTTTACCTTCCAGGCGCTGGATCGGCAGGGCAAAACCGACGATGGCCTTGAGCATCCCGTCAATGTAGTCGGCGGGTGCATCGGCGACTTTCCAGGGTTCGGCACGACCCGATTCGTGACGATCAGTCAGAGCGCTGACCAGGTTGCGCAGACGATCGGCATCGGTGAACACATCAGCCGTGCCGTAGGCGTGCACGGCGACGTAGTTCCAGGTTGGCACGACTTTGCCGTGCTCGGCTTTGCTCGGGTAGAACCCCGGGCTGATGTAAGCGTCGGCACCAGCAAAAATCACCAGGGCTTCGGCGCCGTTCTGCAATTCTTTCCACTGCGGGTTGGCCTTGGCGAAGTGGCCGTAGAGGGTGCCATTGGCACCCTGATCAGGGCGCAATAGCAGAGGCAGATGACTGGCTTGCAGACCTTGCTCGCCGTGTGTAATCACCATGGCGAGGCGGGTGCCGAGTATCTGCTGGTGCAGTTCATCCAGATCTTTGATGGCAAAGCCGCTTGGGTTGTACATAGCAAAAATTCCTTGGCGAATGGCTTCATCCTAGGCAGGCTATTGGTCTGTTGTAAGAGCCATTAACGACCAATTTCATAGGTCCATTGCCATGACGGATGCGCCGCTGTCGCTGTCGTTCAACCCCGCGGGTATCGAACTCGATCGTCGCCAGGGCCTGAGTCGTCAGCTCTATCAGGCACTACGCCTGCGAGTGCTCGACGGACGCTTGGCCAGCGGCACGCGATTGCCGGCCAGTCGAGACCTGGCGGCGGCGTTGGCAATTTCGCGCAATAGCGTGGTTCGCGCTTACGATCAGCTCTATGCCGAAGGGTTCATCGAGGGGCGCGTGGGCGATGGGACTTATGTCGCGCAATTACCTCAAACGGCGTTGCCGGGAAAAAAACTATCCACAAAAGTATCCACAGGGTTGTCAACAGGGTTACCCACAGCCTTATCCACAAATTTGCTAGATTTACCTGTGAATTTATCCAGCAAAGTTATCCACAGCGGCGCGTTGGATCGGGTGGAAAGGAACCATTTGGCGACGCCACCGAGCGGTCCGCCTCGGGCTTTTCGGGTCGGCGTTCCGGCGTTCGATCTGTTTCCCTTTGAAGTGTGGGCCAAGCTGAATGCGGCTTTCTGGCGCAAACCGGATTTACAGCAGCTGTGTTACGGCGATCCGGCGGGTGATGCGCGATTGCGCGGCCTGATTGCCGCGTACTTGCGCAGTTCGCGAGGCATGCAATGCACGGCTGAGCAAATAGTGATCACCAGTGGCGCACAGCAGGGGATTAGCCTTTGTGCACAGTTGCTGGTGGAGCCGGGCGACGGTGTGGCGATTGAGAATCCGGGGTATCGGGCGGCGGGTCATGCGTTCGCCGTGGCCGGTGCGCGATTGCACGGTGTGGCCGTGGACAGTGAGGGCATTGACTGCACCGAATTGGCCGGGCTCGGCGATTGTCGTCTGGCGTATGTCACCCCGTCGCATCAATACCCGACGGGGGTGGTGATGAGTCTGGCGAGACGCCTTGAATTACTCGCCTGGGCGGAGCGTACCCAAGGCTGGATCGTCGAGGACGACTACGATGGCGAGTACCGTTACAGCGGCGCGCCGTTGGCACCGTTGGCGGCACTCGACCGACAGGGACGGGTCTTGTATGTCGGGACGTTCGGTAAAGTTGCCTTCCCGGCGCTGCGTCTGGGTTATCTGGTGTTGCCACCCGCGTTGGTGGACGCTTTCTCGCAACGTCGAGCCGTTGATGTCCGGCACTCTGAGGTGAGTACCCAGGCGGTGATGGCCGAGTTCATGGCCGCCGGGCATTTTCAGCGCCACATCCGGCGGATGCGCCGCGCTGCGTTAAGTCGCCGCAATACGCTCCTGGCCAATTGGCCGTCCGATATTCCCGGCGTCGGCAGCTTGCCGAGTGTGGCCGCAGGGCTGCACCTGACGGTAGCGGTCGACACTCAGGCCCGTGAGCGCGAACTGATTGCAGCCGCTGCCAGCGTCGATGTCGAGATCAATGGCCTGAGCAGTTATTGGCTACCTGATTCGAGCAACAGCGTAGATCAACGCGCCGGTCTGGTGCTGGGGTTTGCGGCGGTGCCCGAGGACGCGATCCGCGCAGCGCTCGGGCGATTGCAGAAAATCTGGCGTGCCTTGAAATAGTCAGCACGCATCACGACTCATGAACCCGAGGCAGAAGACCGTGTCTTGGACAAGAACAGCGTTTTGGCCAGTTGAGGGCTGATCTCGCTGCGATAGATTGCGATCAATTCGTTGTTGGTGGTGGCTGTTCGCAGGTCAAATGCCCCGCCCAGCGTCCGTTGAGATACGGTTTTCAGATGGGCCGCGGTATAACCTTCGGCGGCTGTTTCGGGTTTGGGGTAATGAAAGTGGGCGTACCAAATCACATCGTTAGTGGCAGAGTCACGAATCTCATACTCCTCGAGATAATCCTTTCTGTGACCTTTGAGCCGGCTTCGACCCGGAGTCTTGACGATGTTCACCAGACCTTTGCTGTGCAGCCATTCAACACGGGCAGCAGTGGGCGGTTGTAGCTTGGTCATGCGAATTCGGGTGAGGCGGCCCTTTTCGTAAAGCGTGGTCGCTCCTTCATTGAGCTGCTTTGCCAGGTTGACGGCTGATCCCGGCCCGCTGTCGGTGGCATTCTTGTCGGTCAGGGCCTGTTCGATGGCTTCGGCCGCTTCTTCCATCCGGCTGGCCTGTTGGTGAAATATCTCCTCGATTTCCACAGGGATCCGCCCGGCCCGATTGGCGTGTGCCTCGGTTCGACGGGTAAATGGCTCCAATTGATCGAGTAATGATTGTCCTGTCTGGATACTGGAGCCTAGATCGGGACGCAGGGTTGTCGGCGACCGGGGCTTGGGCGGCACATGTTCGAGCCAGACACCGGGTGTTTTCTCGTGAAACGTCGCAATGACCTTTCCGCTGAGCGGCGATGTCACGTCGATCAGGTCGGTGTCATCTGCGGCCGCGCGCGCGCGGAGCTTGCCGACCACCGTTCCCTTGAAATGAGTCTTGATGATGCGGCTGGGGGCCGGCGCTGGTCGGGAGGGCCCCGGTGTTGGCTCCAGGATTTTTCGTTCATGCAGCAGATTTGCCAGGTGCCTTACGCTGTGCGCCTTGAAGGCTTCGATCCGCTGGTGCATGAGGTCCAGCGGCACCTGCAGTAACTGTCCGGTGAATTCGTCGGGCAGATCGACAATTCGTTGCCCGAGCGTTTCAAACTGCTCCACCAGATCACTGAAGCCGTCGATCCGTTCCGGCAGCGCAAGGGCATTATCTTCGGCAGCAAGGTCCAGTGAAGACTGGATGGTAAGGCCGGCATCCTCGACAATCCTTTGCATAGCCTGACGAGCCTGAGGGGTGGCCAGCGTGCCGCTGTCGTTGAGGCATAACTCCTGAGCAAGGCTGATCTGGAACAGCTTCAGATCGTGCAGATCGAACGTCGGCAGTTGCGCCTTGAACTCCCCGGCCGTTTCCGCCCCCTCTTTGCCCAACCGCAGTAGTTCGTCGATGCGCGCGTGGGCGAACTCGATCTTGTCGATAAACCCCTGGGTCATGTCGCTGGTGAGTTGATGAGTCTGACGGGGTGTCTGAGAGCTCTTGATTGTCGCGTTATCCAGCAGCGCAAGAGATTGGCGCATATGTTCGCCGAAAACCTTGTTTTGCCGATTGAACCATTTCTGGGTCAATGACAGCTGATAATCCAGGCAGCTGACCATCACCGGGCGATAGTTGGGGATGGGATCGATGGCGTTGTAGGACTTGAGCTGCTCGATGTATGCACCGTATTCCGTCAACTGCGAGTTCAGTGTTTCGATCAAGGGCTGGCGATGGGTGTCGGCGGTCTTTTCCGCTGCTTCGAGTTTCGCTTTCAGATCAAGCTTGCGGCCATCGAATGCTGTCAGTTGCCGTTTCAGGTCGTCCTTGCGCTGTTGGTTTTTGCGCTCGATTTCCTTTCGACCCTTGCCCCCGCCGCGCAGTCTCAGGCGCGTGTCTATGAACCATTCCCCCTTCGCGGAGTGAATCAGCAGGGGGCCTGTTGTGGCAGGCGTTTGCCGTGAGTCGATGATCTGCACATCGTCATTGTCGTTGCGCGTGACTTCGAACCAACGCTGACCCACCCTGGCGTACCATTTCTGATTGAGTGGACTCAGGAACCGGTGAGGACCGGGTGCGGTCGACGGCTCTTTCAGTGCTGACGGCTTTGTTATCGCCAGCCCCTCCAGCAATGTGGCCAAAGGACCCTGCGCCAGCGTGCCTTTGGTGTACACGGATGTTTCATGGTTCGCCGGCAGATGGTCCGCGGCGAGATCGGCCAATTGAGTCATGGTGACTTTTGCAGCAGACACGGGCTTCGCGGCCGTTGTCGAGACCTTCTCGACAACGCGCGATACAGGGCTATTGCGAGTGGCCGCGTGATGGGCAAGTACCATGCCCAATGACAGAAACAAATCGGTCAGTGCGGTCCATTTCTGATCGCTGTCGTTGGCTTCGCGGGCTTCATTCGCCTCGTGCAGGTCGTCCATGATTTGCCAGATCCAGGCAGCCGTTGTGCCGGTGCGACCAAGGAAGGGCAGGGCAATGTTGAACAGCATCCACGCACCCTGTTTGAGCGTCGCCCAGCGACGTTCTGCATTGGAGACCGATTGTCGGTCGGCCAGAGTGATCATCGCGTTAGCGTTGGCGGTGAACAGTGCTTGCAGAGACGGCTCGGCGACAGGCGTTGCGCTTAAGGTTAGGGTCCCCATCATGCCCAGTGCCGACGTTGGGTCGGTCAGCCATTGCGACAGCGTCCAGACAGAGGGTAACTGACCGGGGAACACATACTGCGAGTAGTTGAAGTACACGTCGTCCGGCAGCCAGGCCAGGACCGACTGACGAAGCGCCTTGTTGTGTTTGATCGCGTACAGCATGTTCGCTTCACCGGGATACTGGATCAGCGGATGATCGAGCAGCGGTCGAAACAGCAGGCAGGGTCCCTTGTCGGCCAGTCGCGGTCCGATCACGAACATGTTGGCGACTTCGTCGGCCTTGCTGTCGGTGCTGCCCCCCGGAATGAAGGCCAGCGGACGAATGATAATTTCCAGCCCATCGACATAACGATCGGTGGCATTTTCCTGCGTGGCCGCGACCACGTATCGATAACCATGTTCGTCGATGCCGCCCTCGGCGCGAATCTTGAGTTGAAGGGCCATTAGCGGCAGTTGTATGCGCAATTGACTGGCATATAGTTTCTGTCGCCGCGAGTTTTCCTCGGTGTGGCCGAGGAGTTTGCTCTTGATCAGGTTGGGGTAGGTTTCCCCGATGTTCACTTGGGTGACCAGTTCTTCCAGGTAGGCCGGTGTCATCCACGCGGGCACGGCTTCGCCGTTTTTGTATTGCACAGCCTTGTTGCCCAGGGGCATGCCAAGCAGGTTTTGCAGTGCCAGGTCGACCAGCGACAGGGTGAGGGTCTGTGTCTTGCCGGGCACAATGACAGTCCCGAGGACGACGACACTGGTGATGCTGACTTCGATGTCTTTTAGTTTCAGGCTCGTTGCGGCTGACTGATCGCTGATCTTTTTGTCTTTGATCATTTGATCGATCAGCGCTTGCAAGGCAAAGTCAGGAAGGGAGGCAATGCCCTCATCGAAGGATTTTCCGGCGTCCTGTTCACGCAGCAGCGCCAGGTCCATCAAGTGTCGGCTGTAGCGTGTGAGGTCCGCGGGTGGGGCGTTCGCCAGCCAGTCCGGCAACAGATGCTGGATCTTGTTGAGGCGCGACGATGGATGTTCGTGAAAGTCCGCAAAGTTCTTCGCTGCGGCGCCCACTTGCGAGCCAAGGGAGGGCGTCAATGCGGCGGTAGCGTCACCGAGCGAACCGATGGCGTCGATCTCAAGGGCGATCAGCGCATGGGCCTGATGGTCGAAAAAATTGCCGGTGGGTTCGTACAGGCGCCATTGCAGCACGCGATCACCCGGCGAGGAGTCGATGCGCCTGGCCAATGTTTCACCCAGCGATGCCAGTGAGTCATAGCGTCTGAAACCTTCTGCGATCGAGTGGGTAACGACCAGCGTGCGTTCACCCAGGGTGCTTACCAGTACCGCGACGTCCAGCACTCTCAGGTGTTCGCTGGTCTGATTGTCGAGTCCGTCGATGTCAATCAGGCAGGCCTTGGTCTCGTATTTGTCGTGGGGGGCTCGTGCGCTCTTGTCCGGGTATTCATAAACGGTGAGAGCCATTTTTCGTTGGTCCTCGTCCCAGCCGGTCACCGTGTCGACGTTCCAGATTGTGTGCAGTGCATCGCGCAGTTGATGCCAGCGAGGCGTCGCGGGAGTCGCCCGGTTCCAGTACTCGAGTTGTTGCTCCTGATAGGCAACGAACAGCCGCCTGGCCAATCTGTTGAGCAGGCAGCCGATGGCATCGATCTTTACCGGCAACTGAATGGCCGGCTCGACACCCGATTGCCGGGTCAGGAAATGTTCCCCGTCGATGTAGGTCACTGTCGTGCCCGATAAGCCGAGCCATACCAGCACGTCGGTCAGGGATTCGAAACGGCTTCTACCCGCTATGACCTGATCGTCGACAAGGGTCCAGACGGGCGACACCACCATGGTCAGATTCGGGTCGATGTGCAACTGCGGATACGCGGTGCCGAGGGCGGTATGCAACGAGGTCGAGGCGACTTCCCTGATCGAAGGGCCGGTCACCAGTTGGGTCAGTACGTCGTCGGAGATGTCGGAGGGAGTGTCGGGCATGGCCGTTTCCTTTTACCGGTGAAGCGCTGATGGGCAGCGCTGTATCCGGGCAAGGTAGAGGGCCGTCGAGGGCTGAAGGTGGTAGATATTTATCGCAGGCAAAAAAAGACCCGCCATCGCGCGGGCCTTCAGTTTTGGCGGGGGAATCAGGTCCCGGACTTGATCTTGGTCCAGGCCCGGGTCCGCGCACGTTCTGCATCACGCGGTAGCGGTTGCAGGGTGTAGAGCGTGCCCATCGCCGCTTCGGTCGGGTACAGGTTCGGGTTGGTGCGGATCGCCGGGTCGACCATTTCCGTGGCGTCCTTGTTCGGGTTCGGGTAGCCGACGAAATCGCTGACCGGCGCGATCACCTGCGGTTGCAGCAGGTAGTTGATGAAGGTGTAGGCGTCTTGCGGATTCTTCGCGCCTTTCGGAATGGCGAGCATGTCGAACCAGATCGGTGCGCCTTCTTTCGGCAGGCGCATGTCGACGACCACGCCGTTTTTGGCTTCCTTGGCGCGGTTGGCGGCCTGGGAGAAGCTGCCGGAATAACCGACCGCGACGCAGATGTCACCGTTGGCGATGTCGGCCATGTATTTGGAGGAGTGGAAGTAGGTCACGTACGGACGGATCTTCATCAGCAGCGCTTCAGCCTTTTCGTAATCCGCCGGCTTCTTGCTGTTGGGGTCCAGACCGAGGTGTTGCAGGGCCAGCGGCAGGATCTCCGATGGCGAGTCGAGCAGGGCGACGCCGCACTGCTTGAGCTTGCTGATGTTTTCTTCCTTGAAAATCAGGTCCCAGCTGTCCACCTGCGCGTTGTCGCCGAGGGCAGCCTTGACCTTGTCCGGGTTGAAACCGATCAGGATGGTCCCGTACATGTACGGCACGGCAAATTTGTTGCCTGGGTCATTGCCTTCGAGCAGCTTCATCAGCTTCGGATCGAGGTGGTTCCAGTTCGGCAATTTGCTGCGATCCAGCGGTTGAAACACGCCGGCTTCAATTTGCTTGGCGAGGAACACGTTGGACGGCACCACCACGTCGTAGCCGGAGTTGCCGGTGAGCAGCTTGGCTTCCAGCGCTTCGTTGGTGTCGAAGATGTCGTAGACCAGTTTGGTCTGGGTGTTCTGGGCCTTGAAATCTTCCAGTGCCTTGGGGGTGATGTAGTCGAACCAGTTGTAAACGCGCAACGTTCGCTCTTCAGCCTGTACGGCACCACTGAGCACCGTGGCGCACAGGGCTGGAGCGATAAAACGCTTGAGTCTGTTCATTATTCTTGTTTCCTCATTGAGCGCTTTCAAAACCTTCGAGTACGTTCACGGCATTGATGCCGATTTCCTCTACTGCGTAACCGCCTTCCATCACGAACAGCGTCGGTACGCCGAGCTTGGCGATGCGCTCGCCCATTGCCAGGTAGTCCGGGCTGTCGAGCTTGAATTGGGAGATGGGATCGTCCTTGAACGTATCGACGCCCAGGGAGACGACGACGATGTCGGCGCCGTACTTTTCGATCTCTTTGCAGGCTTGTTCCAGAGCGGCGCTCCAAGTGTCCCAAGCGCTGCCGGCCGGCAAAGGGTAGTTGAAGTTGAAGCCTTCGCCCGCGCCTTCGCCCTGTTCGTCTTCATAGCCGAGGAAGAACGGGAACTCGGCTTCCGGATGACCGTGGATCGACGTGAACAGCACGTCGCTGCGCTCGTAGAAAATCGATTGAGTGCCGTTGCCGTGGTGGTAATCGACGTCGAGGATCGCCACTTTTTTATGGCCCTGGTCGAGGAAGGCCTGTGCGGCGATGGCGGCGTTGTTGAGGTAGCAATAACCGCCCATCAAGTCGCTGGCGGCGTGGTGTCCCGGTGGCCGGCACAGGGCGAAGGCACTGCGGGCGCCGCGTTGAATCACCGCTTGAGCGGTCAACGCCACTTGCGCCGCGCTGTACGCCGCTTGCCAGGTGCCGGCGGTAATCGGTGCGCCGCCGTCGAAGCTGTAATAGCCGAGCTGGCCGTGCAGGCTGGTGGGTATGACCCGGCGCAGCGTGCGGGCCGGCCAGGTGTAGGGCAGCAAGTCGCCGTCGGTATTGAATTCGGTCCAGCGTGCCCAGGCCCCTTTGAAGAAGTCCAGGTAGTCGCGGCTGTGGATGCGCGCGATCGGGTCGAGGCCGAAATCCCGTGGTGCTTCGACCGGACCGAGGTCGCGGTACTGCACGCGTTGCAGAACATGGTCGGCACGCGACGGCATTTCGAAGCAGGGCATCAGTTGCCCGTCCATCAATTCACAACGGCCGTGGTGCAGGTGATGGTCGTCCGAGTAGATCGTCAGCATTTTCTTGTTCTCCGCAGGCTGAGTTCGGTTGAACACAGTCTTGCGGCGCGGGGCGTTTGGGAGAACGGCAGGAAAGGCCAAAAGGGGATCGATATGGCCAAAATATTTGACCGAAATTCGCCCCTCCTTATTAGCGCGGATGTGCCCCCGCTTTGGGTGCGGGTTGCCGAAAAGATCGCAGCCTGCGGCAGCGCCTACAGAGAAGGCATACCCTTGTAGGCGCTGCCGCAGGCTGCGATCTTTTGATCTTCAGGGCCGGAACTGGCTAGGCGCCACGCCACTCCAGCGCACAAACGCATGGCGGAAACTCGCAGTCTCGCTGAACCCCAATGCCTCGGCGATTCGGTAGATTGGCATCTGGTCTTCGCAGAGCATTTGCTTGGCCTGTTCGAAACGCATTTCGTCGAGCAACTCCTGATAGCTGCAACCCAGGTCCTTGAGGTGCCGGCGAAGGGTTCGTGCTGAACAGTTCATTTGCTCGGCCAAGCCTTCGAGCCCGGGCGCGGCATTCAGTTGAGCGCTGAGCAGTTGGCGAATCCGCCCCAACCACGCCTGACGACCCGTGAACTCGGTGTTTTGTTTGCGGCAACGTTCGACCATGGCCTGATGGGTGATGACATCCGCCAGCGGCAGGGGCTGGTCGAGCCAGCGTCTGTCGAAGGCGAAGGCATTGTCCCGCGCCCCAAAGTGCAACGGGCAATTGAAGTGTTCGGCGTAGGTCGCTTTATAGTCGGGGGCGGCATGTTCGAAGCGAGCGGCAAGCAACGGCAGCGGATGGCCGAGCAGGTCGTCGCAGATGACTTTCAACGACACCAGACAGAACTCGGCGTTGAACACCGCCAGCCCCGGACTCTCCCGGTAGTCGGCAGCCACGAACCAGATGCGCTCGCCGTCGTCCTCGAGGCTCAGTTCGAAAAGTGTTCCCAACAGCGCCGGATAACGCATCGCCAGACGTAACGCGTCACCGAAGGTGGCACTGGTGAGCAAGGCATAACCCAGCATGCCGTAGCACGAAACGTGCATCCGTCGGCCCAGCTCCAGGCCGATGTCACGCTTGAGCGCGACCGCATTGGCGCAGACCTGCATCTCCTGATTGGTGGTGATGCGCGTGTCTGCCCGGCTCAGATCCGCCGCGCTGATGCCGCTTCCCGCGAGCAGCGCTTCGCTGGACAGGCCTTCGGCCTTGAAGGCGTTGAGCACCAGAGAGACGGCGTTGAGAGTCGTGAGGTGGGAGTGGAGCATGGGTGGCTTCCAGCCTTGGGATGCTGGAATGACAGCAAGTTATGTGCCGAGCGGGAAACCCTGTAGGAGCTGTCGAGTGAAACGAGGCTGCGATCTTTTGATCTTGTTTTTTAGGATCAAAAGATCGCAGCCTCGTTTCACTCGACAGCTCCTACAGACGCGTTGAGGTATCAGCTCAGTTCGCCGCAGAGGTCGAGTTCTACAAGGCGACGTACTTCAGCGGTTTCGAGGCCTGCACCCAGCAACGCATGCAACTTGCCGAACGCCGCTTCACGGGTCATGCCGCCACCGGACAACACACCAACACCACGCAAGCGGCTGCCAGCCTCGTACACATCCAGCTCAACGCCGCCTTCATGGCACTGCGTTACTGCAACCACCACCACACCGTTGTCTCTTGCCTGGGAAAGCGCGGCGAGAAACTCGGGGTTGTCGCTCGGCCCGGTCCCGCTGCCGTAGCACTCCAGCACCAGGCCTTGAATGCCGCTGCTCAGCAGGCTATCCAGCTGCTCGGCACCGATCCCGGGAAACAATGGCAGTACACCGACTTTCGCCAGTTGCCTGCTCTGGTTGTAATTCAGTTCCGCCGGCAGCGAAGTAGCCTTCACGCCGCCACCCTGACGCTCCAGGCGCTTGAACGGATGCCGCCCGAAACTGCGCACTTTCGCGCAACGGGTCGGGTCCAGCAGTTCACCGTGGAAGTACAGATGAACCCCCGGTGCCAGACCCTGGCCCAAGGCAACCAGCGCACCGCTGAGGTTTTCCCAGGCATCGCTGTCGGTCACGCCGGCCGGGAGCATGGAGCCGGTGAAAACGACGCGGGCATGCAGGCCGAGCAATTGAAAGCTCATGGCCGCGGCACTGTAGGCCAGGGTGTCGGTGCCGTGCAGGATCAGCACGCTGTCGCAACCCTGCACATCAACAGCGTCGACCACTGCTTCACGCAGTTGCTGCCAGTAAGCCGGGGTCATGTTGGCGCTGTCGATCAGCGGTGACATCTCGCGAAAGCGCCACTGCGGCACCACGAGTTCAGGCTGGCTGTGCAGGTACTCGCGCATTCGCGCTTCGAAACCGGATGCCGGGGCCAGGCCGTGGGCACTGGCTTGCATACCGATGGTGCCACCGGTGTAGAGCACCATGACGTGCTGGGCGGCAGGGTAGGTCGAGGAATTCATGGAGATGCTCCGAGAACGATGACGTCCTGTGGGAGCGAGCCTGCTCGCGAATGCGGTTGATCATTCAACATTGATGTCGACTGACACACTGCTTTCGCGAGCAGGCTCGCTCCCACATGGGATTGCGCACTTTAACCGATCAACGTTGCGCTGCGGGTACGCCTTGCGGCTCGGCTTCAGCCTTGGTGACAGACGCTGGCGGATTGGCTGGCCAGGCTTTCAAGTCCAGGTCCAGGTCCGCGAATTTGCTCGAATCGAACACGGGCGTCTTGATGCCAGCTGCACGCTGGTCATCGTAGTCACGCAGGATGCGCATACCGACCTTGAACAGCAGGAACAGCGCGATCAGGTTCACGAATGCGAGCAGGGTCATGGTGATGTCGGCGAACGCGAACACCGTGCCGAGGTTTTCAATGGCGCCCCAGAAGATCAACACCAGTACCAGGGCGCGGTAAGCAATCAGCGCCTTGCGGTTTTCACCGATCATGAAGCGCAGGTTGCTTTCGCCCAGGTAGTAGTTGTAGAGGATCGAGGTGAACACGAACAGCGCCAGTGCCACGGAAATGAACATCCGGCCCCAGTCGCCCACCACAGCGGCCAGCGAGTTCTGGGTCAGGGCAATGCCATCGCCTTCGAAGCCAGGGGTGTAGAAACCCGAGAGCAGGATCAGCAATGCGGTGCAGGTGCAGATCACGAAGGTGTCGAGGAACACGCTGAACGCCTGAACCACGCCTTGTGCTACCGGGTGCTCGACGGAAGCGACCGCCGCCACGTTCGGCGCACTGCCCAGGCCCGCTTCGTTGGCGAATACGCCGCGCTTCACGCCCATGACGATAGCGCTGCCGATCAGGCCGCCGAAGGCTTGATCCAGACCGAAGGCGCTTTTGACGATGGTCATCAACATGCCTGGAACGTGGTCGAATTGCAGCACGATCACGTAGAGGGTCACGCCGATGTACACCAGGGTTTTCACTGGCACCAGCAGGTCAGCGACCTTGGCGATGCGCTTGATACCACCGATGAACACCAGACCCAGCAACGCCGCCAGGGCCAGACCGGTCCAGGTGGTGTCGAAGTCGAACGCGTTGTTCAGCGAGTGCGTCACAGCGTGGGATTGCAGGCCGTTGAAGGCAAACCCGAAGGTCACCAGCAACAGAAACGCCATGATCATGCCCAGCCAGCGTTTTTGCAGGCCGTGCTGGATGTAATAGGACGGGCCGCCACGGAAGGTGCCGTCGGAATCAGTGCGTTTGTAGAGCTGGCCGAGGGAGCATTCGAAGAAGCTGCTGGACATGCCGACCAGCGCGGTCACCCACATCCAGAACACCGCACCTGGCCCGCCAAGAGTCACGGCGATGCCGACACCGGCGATGTTGCCCGCACCGACGCGGCCGGCGAGGCTGAGCATCAGGGCCTGGAACGAACTGAGTTGACCGGCGCTGCTTTTGAGGCTGTCGCGGAACACCGCGAACATGTGGAAGAAGTGGCGCAATTGAACGAAACGCGAGCGGATCGTGAAGTAGCTACCGAGCCCGACAATGAGCACGATCAGTACTTTCCCTGAGAGGAAGTCGTTAATGACTTCGAGCATGGATTATTCCTCGCTGTTTTTTGTGTAGGCAAATGCTGGGCGGTCAGAAACATCGCGTTACACCGGTTTGCGCGCGGCAAAACAGGCGAGGCGAAGGTTCGTCCCGGTTTTCATATTGCGGGTTTGTTATTAGTTCGGGTTTCGCATGGGTTTGGGCCTCGTTACCGACGACCGCTCACGCGAAGAGGGGCGGCACTATACCTATCAGTGCAGCGCCCGTCTGCACGGTTGTGGTGCAAGATCAAAAGATCGCAGCCTTCGGCAGCTCCTACCGGGGATTGCATTTCAACTGTAGGAGCTGCCGAAGGCTGCGATCTTTTCGCTTTTAAAAAAAAGGGCCTGGGGAATAAATCCCCAAGCCCTCAAACGGTGAGAGGTGTCTAGTCCCTCGACCTGGTGAGCGTTGTGGCTCTCGGTTAAAAGAGCCTGCGTTCGGTTAAGCCTTCAGAGGCACCAGACGCGGAGCAATCATGTTTTCCGGGCGCAGGATGTCGGCGAGCATTTCGTCGTCGAGCAAGCCTTCTTCGCGCACCAGTTCCAGCACGCCACGGCCGCTTTCGAGGGCGATACGGGCGATGCGGGTGGCGTTTTCATAGCCGATGTACGGGTTCAGCGCGGTGACCAGGCCGATCGAGTGCTCGACCAGTTCGCGGCAGCGCTCTTCGTTGGCGGTGATGCCGACGATGCAGTGCTCGCGCAGCATGTCCATGGCGCGTTGAAGCAGGCGGATCGAGTCGAAGATCTTGAACGCGATCAGTGGCTCCATCACGTTCAGTTGCAGCTGGCCGCCTTCGGCCGCGATGGTCAGGGCCAGGTCGTTGCCGATGATCTGGAACGCCACTTGGTTAACCGCTTCCGGGATAACCGGGTTGACCTTGCCTGGCATGATCGAGCTGCCCGGCTGACGTGCCGGCAGGTTGATTTCGTTGATGCCGGTGCGTGGGCCGCTGGACAGCAGGCGCAAGTCGTTGCAGATCTTCGACAGCTTGACTGCGGTGCGCTTGAGCATGCCGGAGAACAGCACGAAGGCGCCCATGTCGGAGGTGGCTTCGATCAGGTCGGCGGCCGGAACCAGCGGTTGACCGCTGATCAGTGCCAGGCGCTGAACGGCGAGGTGCTGGTAGCGCGGGTCGGCGTTGATGCCGGTGCCGATCGCGGTGCCGCCCAGGTTCACTTCGGTCAGCAGCTCTGGCGCCAGAGTCTTCAGGCGTGCCAGGTCTTCGCTCAGGGTGGTGGCGAAGGCGCGGAATTCCTGGCCCAGGGTCATCGGCACGGCGTCTTGCAGTTGGGTACGACCCATCTTCAGAACGTGGCTGAATTCTTGACCCTTGGCGGCGAACGCCTGGATCAGGCTGTCGAGGCTGGCCAGCAGCGCGTCGTGACCCAGCAGCAGACCCAGGCGGATCGCGGTCGGGTAGGCGTCGTTGGTCGACTGCGCCATGTTCACGTCGTTGTTCGGGTGCAGGTACTGGTATTCGCCTTTCTGGTGACCCATGGCCTCCAGCGCAATGTTGGCGATGACTTCGTTGGCATTCATGTTGGTCGAAGTGCCAGCGCCGCCTTGAATCATGTCCACCACGAACTCTTCGTGGAAATCGCCGCGGATCAAACGTGCGCAGGCTTCGCTGATGGCAGCGTGCTTGGCTTCGCTCAGGTGACCCAGTTCGCGGTTGGCGTCAGCGGCGGCTTGTTTGACCATCGCCAGGCCGACAACCAGCTTCGGGTAATGCGAAATCGGAACGCCGGAGAGACGGAAGTTGTTCACCGCTCGCAGGGTCTGGATGCCGTAATACGCTTGAGCAGGTACTTCGAGTACGCCAAGCAGGTCTTTTTCTGTGCGGAATGATGCAGCGGAGGACATGATAGAAATCATCTCGATATGGACCCGGTCTGTGCCGGAACACTGCAAATGCTAGGCTTGTAGAGAATTTTGGGCCAATGCTGTTAAACACTGGCCTATGCATATTCGGCATAATGTCCGTGTGACGCCGCGTGTGCGGCGAGCGTGCGACCTAAATTGGTGCGTGTCCGGGAGGGCGTGATGAATCTGGAAAGTAAATGGCTGGAGGACTTCAGCGCCCTGGCCGCCACCCGCAGCTTCTCCCAGGCTGCCGAACGACGTTTCGTGACGCAGCCGGCGTTCAGTCGGCGGATCCGCAGCCTCGAAGCCGCGCTGGGGCTGACCTTGGTCAATCGTTCGCGCACGCCAGTCGAGCTGACAGCGGCGGGGCAGTTGTTTTTAGTCACGGCGCGAACGGTGGTTGAACAGCTCGGTGAAGTGCTGCGTCATCTTCATCACCTGGAAGGCGGGCAGGGTGAGGTGATGCAAGTCGCTGCCGCTCACTCGCTGGCGCTGGGTTTCTTTCCGCGTTGGATCGCGCAGCTGCGCAACGAAGGTTTGAACATCGCCACGCGGTTGGTGGCGACCAACGTCGGCGACGCGGTGCATGCCTTGCGTGAAGGCGGTTGCGACTTGATGTTGGCGTTCTATGACCCGGACGCCGCGATGCAGATGGACCCGGAAATCTTCCCGTCACTGCACCTCGGCCACACCGAAATGCTCCCGGTCTGTGCGGCGGACGCCGACGGCAAGCCACTGTTTGATCTGGAAGGCGAGGCCAGTGTGCCGCTGCTGGCTTACAGCGCCGGTGCGTTTCTCGGGCGCTCGGTGAACATGCTGCTGCGTCAACGGGCGCTGCGCTTTACTACCATTTACGAAACCGCGATGGCCGACAGTCTTAAAAGCATGGCGCTGGAAGGATTGGGAATTGCCTGGGTGCCGCAACTCAGTGTGCGCGCCGAACTGGCCCGCGGAGAATTGGTGGTCTGCGGCGGCCCGCAATGGCATGTGCCGCTGGAGATTCGTCTGTACCGCTGCGCGCTGGTGCGCAAGGCGAATGTGCGGTTGTTGTGGCGCAAGCTTGAAGGTGGCGCTGCCCAAGGCTCAACCGCTTCCTGAGGCCACGGAAGATCAAATGTGGGAGCGAGCCTGCTCGCGAAAGCGGTGTGTCAGGCAACATTGATGTCGGCTGATGCGCCGCTTGCGCGAGCAGGCTCGCTCCCACAGGGGATTTTGTGGTGTATTTGACTGACCCTGAAGTCAATAAAACCGGCACTTTGTGCCGTATGACAGATGGTCGTATCAGGGGCTGTTTATCTGCTTCATTGAGGTATACTGCGCGGCCTTCGGCCGGTTCGTCTGGCCATAATTCGTACAATCAAGCCACGCATTCTGCGTGGCTTGTTGTTTTTTGACGCGCCTGCGGGCGCCCAGAGAGAAGAGGCACGACGATGAGTGCACTGGTTGGCGTGATCATGGGCTCCAAGTCCGATTGGTCCACCCTTAGCCACACCGCCGATATGCTGGAAAAGCTCGGCATCCCTTACGAGGTGAAAGTGGTCTCTGCCCACCGCACCCCGGACCTGCTCTTCCAGTACGCCGAAGAGGCTGAGGCACGTGGCATCGAGGTGATCATCGCCGGTGCCGGTGGTGCGGCCCACCTGCCAGGCATGTGTGCGGCCAAGACCCACCTGCCGGTGCTGGGTGTGCCGGTGCAGTCGTCGATGCTCTCGGGCGTCGACTCGCTGCTCTCTATCGTGCAGATGCCCGCGGGTATTCCGGTCGCCACACTGGCCATCGGCAAGGCCGGCGCGATCAACGCAGCCCTGCTCTCGGCGAGCATCCTGGGCGCCAAGCATCCGCAGTTCCACGCAGTGCTGAAAACTTTCCGTGCTGAGCAGACAGACAGCGTCCTGGAAAATCCAGACCCACGCATCGCCTGAGGTTGTTGACGATGAAGATCGGTGTAATCGGTGGCGGCCAGTTGGGTCGCATGTTGGCGCTGGCGGGCACTCCGCTGGGCATGAACTTCGCTTTCCTGGACCCCGCGCCGGACGCTTGCGCGGCTGCGTTGGGCGAACACCTGCGGGCCGATTACGGCGATCAGGATCACCTGCGCCAGCTCGCCGATGAAGTTGATCTGGTGACCTTCGAGTTCGAAAGTGTCCCGGCCGAAACCGTGGCGTTCCTGTCGCAATTCGTTCCGGTCTACCCGAGCGCCGAAGCCCTGCGCATCGCTCGTGATCGCTGGTTCGAGAAGAGCATGTTCAAGGACCTGGGGATTCCAACCCCGGCGTTCGCCGACATTCAGTCGCAAGCCGATCTGGACGCCGCCGTGGCTTCCATCGGCCTGCCGGCCGTGCTGAAAACCCGCACCCTGGGTTACGACGGCAAGGGCCAGAAAGTCCTGCGCACCGCTGAAGACGTGGTCGGCACCTTCGCCGAACTGGGCAGTGTTGCCTGCCTGCTGGAAGGCTTCGTGCCGTTCACCGGCGAAGTTTCGCTGATCGCCGTGCGTGCCCGCGATGGCGAAACCAGGTTCTATCCGCTGGTTCACAACACCCACGACAGCGGCATCCTCAAGCTGTCCGTGGTCAGCACCGACCACCCGTTGCAAGCCTTGGCTGAAGACTATTCCAGCCGTGTGCTCAAGCAGCTGAATTATGTCGGCGTGATGGCGTTCGAGTTCTTCGAAGTCGATGGCGGCCTCAAGGCCAACGAGATCGCCCCGCGCGTGCATAACTCCGGGCACTGGACCACCGAAGGTGCCGAGTGCAGCCAGTTCGAAAACCACCTGCGGGCCGTTGCCGGTCTGCCGCTGGGTTCGACGGCCAAGGTCGGTGAGAGCGCGATGCTCAATTTCATCGGTAAAGTGCCGGAGACCGACAAAGTCCTGGCCATCGCCGATTGCCACCTGCATCACTACGGCAAGGCGTTCAAGGTCGGCCGCAAGGTCGGTCACGCCAACCTGCGTTGTGCCGACCGCGAGACCCTGGCTGCACAGATTCTCAAGGTCGAAGCGCTCATCGCCGAATAGTTTCATGTGGCAGCGGCGGAACCATTCAGGGGCCGCCGTTCTCTCATGGCAGGATGCCAAAGTCTGACTAGGCTTTGGCGTATCCAAATCATTCAGAGGGAAATGCCATGGGAATTATTGGAACCATCTTTATCGGCTTGATCGTCGGCCTGCTGGCTCGGTTCCTGAAACCGGGCGATGACAGCATGGGCTGGATCATGACCATCCTGCTCGGTATCGGCGGTTCGCTGGCGGCCACTTACGGCGGTCAGGCCCTGGGCATTTACCAGGCCGGCCAAGGCGCAGGCTTCATCGGTGCGCTGGTCGGCGCAGTGGTGTTGCTGGTGATCTACGGCTTGATCAGAAAGAACTGATTTAAAGCGACAAAGCCCTCTGCGCTGCGCAGGCGCAGAGGGCTAGAATGCTCGGCGACTGTCCTTCCTTTACCGAGCACCTCCATGCGCCGTCTTCTGCTGACTCTTCTTTTACTGGGTACGGGCCTTGCCCACGCCGGCGAACTGCCGGAAACCGACTGGCTCGAACTGATGCCCAAGTCGGACCAGAAAGCCCTCGAGGCCATGCCCGAAATCGACCACAACTCCCCCGAAGCCAATGGCACCTTTACTGAAAAGGGTGGCATGAAGCAGAGCAAGGGTTTGCCGGCGGTGATGTACTCGACCAAAACCGTGCCGTCGATGAACGACAAGAACATCCGCATCGGTGGTTACCCGGTGCCGCTGGAATCTGACGCCAAGGGTCGCAGCACGCTGTTCTTCCTCGTGCCGTACCCGGGCGCCTGCATCCACGTGCCACCACCGCCGCCTAACCAGTTGGTGCTGGTGCGTTATCCGAAGGGGTTGAAGCTGGATGATATCTACACGCCGTTGTGGGTGACCGGCACGTTGAAGATCGAGAAGGTCAACAACGACCTGGCCGATGCGGCGTATGCGCTGGATGCGGCGAAAGTGCGGGTGGTGAAGGAATCGGATTTGTAACCCTTCAACAGCAAAAAAAGATCGCAGCCTTCGGCAGCTCCTTGTATCTCGACTATCGCTCCGTCAGGAGCGATAGTTCTCGACTGATCATCGAGGGAGGGATCTGGAAGACGCGCAGCTCCTTAGGCGTTATGCCTGCAATGTAGATGGTGCTCCAACCCTCCACACTCACTCGTATAGTTCGAACGGTATCTTGGGCCCGTCTTCGGCGAGAGCCCGCATTTGCAAGGTTGGACAGAGTGCAGTGATGATCGCAATTGATCTGATTGGAGGTATTCATGTCCAGTTTCGTTGGCGTCGATGTCGCAAAAAATACTTTTGATATCGCCACTCATCTGCCTAATGGCAAACACAAAACCAAGGCCAAACTCGCTAACGATGCCAAGGGCTTCAAGGAACTTGAGGCTTGGTTGCACAAGCAGGCCGAGCCTTCGGCCCTGATCGTGATGGAAGCCACCAGCGTCTACCACCTGGCGCTCGCCGAGTTTGTTTACAACAAGGGTTATCGGGTCTGTGTGGTCAACCCGGCTACGACCCATGCCTATGCCAACAGCGAACTGCGTCGAGTCAAAACCGATAAAAGCGACGCCAAGCTGATCGCTGACTTCGCCAGAGAAAAACATGAAAAACTGTCGCTCTGGGCCCCGGAACCGCTGAAGTTTCGCCAACTGAAGGCGATGGTTCGCCGCCTCGATGATCTTCAGGAAATGCAGCAAATGGAGCGTAATCGTCTGGACGTGTCCGACGAAAGCGTCAAAGACTCGATCCAGTCGGTACTGCGCCACGTCGAAAAAGAGATCGCTGAGACGCACAAGGTAATCAAGCAACACATCGATGACGACCCCGACATGCGTCAGATGCGCGACTTGATCGTGACCATCGATGGCATCGGCGAAAAAACACTTGAGAGACTACTGGCCGAACTGGGCGACCTGCGCAAATACGACGATCCGCGCAAACTGGTGGCTGCTGCGGGACTCAACCCGAAGCTGCATGACTCGGGCATGCTCAAGGGCCGCACCCCGATCTCGAAAATCGGCTCGGTACGACTGCGCGCCAGCCTCTACATGCCAGGAATCGTGGCGCTGAAACACAACGAAGCAATCATCGCTCTCAAAGACCGCCTGAAGGCCAACGGCAAGGCTCCCAAGCAAATCATCTGTGCCGCGATGCGCAAGCTGCTGCACTTCGTCTATGGCGTGCTCAAGTCGGGTCAACCCTTCGACCCGAAACTTGCGCTTGCTCGGTGAGAGTCAAGACGGTATCTACAGAGATCGGTGTAGGAGCTGCCGAAGGCTGCGATCTTTTGATCTTAAAGCGGTTTGCTGGCGATGCTCACGCCGAGGGTATGGCTGGCGCCCGCTGCCAACGTCACCACATCATCCATCACATTCGCCGTTTCGATGCACAGCATGCGCTGCCAGCCGTCGTCGGCCATGTCGCTGAACGCCGCCGCGCGCTCGATCCACGGATTCCAGATCACCGCCGAACGCGACCCGCTGCTGGTCAGTTCGATGCGCCGTTCCCAGGCCAGGTCGACAATGCTCAGCTTCGCCGGGGTGTTGAGATAGATGCGATCGGTCTCTCCGGTAAAATGCAGGTCGCCGGTCTGGGTTACGGTTTTCCAGTCGTCCAGCGTCTCGATGTAGCTCAAGCCATCCAGCCCTTCAACATGCACGTTGCGCACATCGCTGACCGCGAAATAGCTGTGCAGCGCTTGGCTGATGGTGACTTTTTCAGTGCCCTGGTTGTGGCTGGTCAGGCTGATGTGCAGTTGCTCATCCAGACGAATGCTCAGCTTCAAATCCACCTGATGTGGCCAGCCCGGAAAGCCGCCTTCGGGGTAGGGCAGGACGAATTCCACTTTCAGGCTTTCACCTTCGGTTTCGATGCCGCCCAGTTCCCAATCCGTTGCCCGTACAAAACCGTGGGCGGTCGCCGGTTCGTTGCTGACGCGCATCGCCTGAACGCTTTGCGGGTTGCGCGAAAAATTGCCGAACCACGGCCAGCACACCGGCACACCGGCGCGGATGCTCTTGCCGGTCTTGAACACGGCCTCGTCGTTGAGCCAGATCAGCGGCGGCTGGCCGGCCAGTTGATAACTGAGGATGTGCGCGCCTTGCTGGGCGACCAGCAATTCGGCCTGACCGTGGCGGATACGCCAGCAGTTCAGTTCATCCAGTTTCACGGCTTCAACGTTGGGCGTTGTCATGGAACAGCTCTCAATCAGGAACAGGACTGCAATGGACCGCGAAACGGTCGCCGTGTTTGACGTTCCCCCGGCTTAACGAGCCCTGGGCGGAACCGAACGGGTGCGACCGCTGCCGTCGATGGCGACGAACACGAATACAGCTTCGGTCACTTTACGCCATTCGCTGGACAGTGGATCGTCGCTCCAGACCTCGACCATCATCTGGATCGAGCTGCGGCCGATTTCCAGCGCCTGGGTGTAGAAGGAGAGCTGAGCGCCCACCGCCACCGGCACCAGGAACGCCATGCGATCGATCGCAACGGTGGCCACGCGACCGCCAGCGACCTTGCTGGCCATTGCGGTGCCGGCCAAATCCATCTGCGCGACCAGCCAGCCGCCGAAAATATCGCCGAAGCCGTTGGTTTCACGAGGTAGCGCGGTAATTTGCAGGGCCAGGTCGCCTTGCGGGATTGGATCTTCTTGTTCGAGCTCTATCATGCCGGGGGTGCCTCTGACCCGTGACTCATCGTAGGTGTAGCGGGTGAATAGCCGTCTTGGAAAAACGATTCAGCCCCGAACATACTACGTTCGTCACGTTTTTCGTAAGGCGCCTAAAGGGAAACTCTGCGAAATCGCCTATATAACCCCGGCAGGCGTTTTCGCACAGCAACCCTTTCAAACTGTCGCAAGATTGCGAGTATATCGGTCGGTAGACTCCGAGACGACCGTCCGGTTCTCATTTTGACCGTCAAATACGCACCTCTATGTGCTTTTTCGAACAATTTGCTATCGTGCCGGACCTGCCCAAGCCTCCGCCAGCGTTGTTGGGGTTGCAGATCCGACTATAAGAGAAGCCTTGCCATGACCACAGCGCCTTCGAGCATCGCGCAGCCTAGCCAATCCGCACGTCCGTTGACCCGCAGCGACTACAAGACTTTATCGCTGTCTGCCCTGGGCGGCGCGCTGGAGTTTTACGACTTCATCATTTTCGTGTTCTTCGCCACGGTGGTCGGCAAGCTGTTCTTTCCGGCCGACATGCCCGAGTGGCTGCGCCTGATGCAGACCTTTGGCATCTTCGCCGCCGGCTACCTGGCGCGGCCGCTGGGTGGCATCGTCATGGCGCACTTCGGTGACCTGCTGGGCCGCAAGAAGATGTTCACCCTGAGTATTTTCATGATGGCGGTGCCGACCCTGATCATGGGCCTGCTGCCGACTTATGCGCAGATCGGCATGTGGGCGCCGATCCTGTTGCTGCTGATGCGGGTAATCCAGGGCGCGGCGATTGGCGGTGAAGTGCCGGGGGCGTGGGTATTCGTTTCCGAACACGTACCGCAGCGCCATATCGGCTACGCCTGCGGCACCCTGACCAGCGGTCTGACCGCCGGCATCCTGCTGGGTTCGCTGGTCGCCACGGCGATCAACAGCATTTACACCCCGGTGGAAGTGTCGGATTACGCCTGGCGGATACCGTTCCTGCTGGGCGGTGTGTTTGGTCTGTTCTCGGTTTACCTGCGTCGCTGGTTGCACGAGACCCCGGTGTTCGCCGAACTGCAACTGCGCAAGGCCCTGGCTGAAGAAGTGCCGCTGCGCGCCGTGTTGCGTGACCATCGCGGGGCGATCCTGATTTCCATGCTGCTGACCTGGCTGCTGTCCGCCGCCATCGTGGTGTTGATTCTGATGACCCCGACGGTGTTGCAGACGGTCCACCACTTCTCGCCAACCACCGCCCTGCAGTCCAACAGTGTGGCAATCGTGTTCCTGAGCATTGGTTGCATCATTTCCGGCGCCCTCGCAGATCGCTTCGGCGCGGGCCGGGTGTTCGTGTTTGGCTGTGCCGCGTTGCTGGCCAGTTCCTGGACCTTCTACCACAGCCTGGCCGACCATCCTGACTGGCTGTTTCCGATGTACGCGTTGACTGGCCTGCTGGTGGGCACCATCGGCGCGGTTCCGTATGTCATGGTCAAGGCATTTCCGCCGGTGGTGCGCTTCAGCGGCCTGTCGTTCTCTTACAACGTGGCTTACGCCATTTTCGGTGGCTTGACGCCGATGATCGTCAGTCTGTTGCTCAAGGAAAGCCCGATGGGCCCTGCGTATTACGTCGCGGTTCTGTGCGGGGTCGGGATTCTGGTGGGGGCGTATCTCTGGAAGAAGGGGCGCTAGGCCGCCTTCCTCATCGACTGTACTGGCCTCATCGCGAGCAGGCTCGCTCCCACAGGGATTTGCGGTAAACACCGAACCACTGTGGGAGCGAGCCTGCTCGCGATGGGGGCGATACAAATCATCCTGCAAAAAGCCAAATGCTGGCCTTTCATCCAATTGTCATATTTCAGCCATAGAGTGTTCACACGGCCTGCTGATACTTGGCCCCGACTTAACACACCTAATCTGCTAGGAGTAAGGCATGAAACTGAAGCGTTTGATGGCGGCAATGACTTTTGTCGCTGCTGGCGTTGCGACTGCCAACGCGGTTGCCGCTGTTGACCCTGCTATCCCGAGCTACACCAAGACCACTGGTGTGTCGGGCAACCTGTCCAGCGTCGGCTCCGATACTCTGGCCAACCTCATGACCTTGTGGGCCGAGAACTACAAAAAAGAATACCCGAACGTCAACATCCAGATTCAGGCCGCTGGCTCCGCCACTGCACCACCTGCGCTGACTGAAGGCACCTCCAACCTGGGCCCGATGAGCCGCAAGATGAAGGACACCGAACTGGCGGCCTTCGAGCAGAAGTACGGCTACAAGCCAACCGCTATCCCGGTTGCGGTGGATGCCCTGGCTGTCTTCGTACACAAAGACAACCCGATCCAGCATCTGACCATGGAGCAAGTTGACGCGATCTTCTCGTCCACTCGTCTGTGCGGCGCCAAGGCCGACGTGAAAACCTGGGGCGACCTGGGTGTGACCGGCGACCTGGCCAACAAGCCGGTTCAACTGTTCGGTCGTAACTCGGTATCCGGCACCTACGGCTACTTCAAAGAAGAAGCCCTGTGCAAAGGCGACTACAAGCCAAACGTCAACGAACAACCAGGTTCGGCTTCGGTCGTGCAGTCGATCAGCTCCTCGCTGAACGGCATCGGTTACTCGGGCATCGGCTACAAGACCGCTAGCGTGAAGACCGTGGCCCTGGCCAAGAAAGGCAGCACTGACTTCATCGAAGACAGCGAAGAAAACGCCCTGAACGGCAAATACCCGCTGTCGCGCTTCCTCTACGTTTACGTCAACAAAGCCCCGAACAAGCCTCTGGCCCCGCTGGAAGCCGAGTTCGTGAAACTGGTTCTGTCCAAGCAGGGCCAGGAAGTTGTGGTGAAAGACGGCTACATCCCGTTGCCAGCCAAGGTTGCTGCAAAAGCACTGGCTGACCTGGGTCTGCAGGAAGGCGGCGCTGAAGTCGCAAAAAAGTAAAACCCTAGGTCCGGGGTAAACCCGGACCTGTGTAGGAGCTGTCGAGGGAACCGAGGCTGCGATCTTTTGATCTGGCTTCCAACTGCAAGATCAAAAGATCGCAGCCTCGGTTCCCTCGGCAGCTCCTACACACCCCCCAAATTTTTGGTCCGCTGCCAGTCCCTACAGGCGGCGGATTTGTTGCGTCACTGCATTGTCATCTTTCTGTCATACAGGATCGCTAGGGTGTGCGCATGAATGATCTGGCCAATTCCACCATGACTACAAATCCCCCCAAGCGAATTGACTTCAATACGCCTGAGCTGCAACGCAAGCGCCGCATCCGCGCGCTCAAAGATCGCCTGACCCGCTGGTACGTCCTCGTGGGCGGCCTCGCCGTCCTCGGCGCGATCACGTTGATCTTCTTTTTCCTCGCCTACGTCGTCCTGCCCCTGTTTCAGGGTGCCGACCTGACTGCCAAGGACGCCATCACGCCTGCCTGGATGCAAGACGCCGGCAAGCCGCTGATGATCTCCCTGGAAGAGCAGAACCAGGTCGCCATGCGGGTTTCCGACAAAGGCCAGGCGCTGTTCTTCGACATCGACAGTGGCGCCGAACTCAAGCGCGTCGATCTGCCGGTCCCGGCCGGCGCCAGCGTGACGTCCATCGGTGAAGACCAGCCCGGTCATCCGCTGGTCGCAGTGGGTTTCTCCAACGGCCAGGCGCTGGTGTTCCGTCACACCTATAAAGTCAGCTACCCGGATGGCAAGAAAACCATCTCGCCGGCCGTCGAATATCCGTACGGCGAAACCCCGATCGCACTGAACGAGGCGGGCGGTGCCCTGGAGCACGTCAGCCTCAACGCCACGGATTCGACCCTGATGCTGGTCGGTTCCACCGGTTCGCAACTCAATGTGCTTTCGCTGACCAGCGAAGAAAACATGATGACCGGCGAAATCACCAGCGAGCAGAAGCGCATCGATCTGCCGCAAATGACCGAGCCGGTGAAGAACATCTTCGTCGACCCGCGTCAGCAATGGCTGTACGTGATTAACGGTCGTGCTCAGGCCGATGTATTCAGCCTGCGCGACAAGAGCCTCAACGGTCGCTACAAGTTGCTCGAAAACGGCGACGCCGAGATTACCGCCAGCACCCAACTGGTGGGCGGTATCTCGCTGATCCTCGGCGATTCCAAAGGTGGTCTGGCCCAGTGGTTCATGGCCCGCGACCCGGATGGCGAATTGCGTCTGAAGCAGATCCGCACCTTCCAGATGGGCACCACGCCGATTGTTGAAATCACCGCCGAAGAACGTCGCAAAGGCTTCATCGCCCTCGACGCCTCCGGCAAGCTCGGCGTGTTCCACAGCACCGCCCACCGCACTTTGCTGGTGGATCAGGTGGTCGACGGCCAGGGCATCTTCGGTCTGTCGCCACGGGCCAACCGGGTGATCGTGGAAGCGGGCGGCAAGATTCAACCGCTGCTGCTCGACAACCCGCACCCGGAAGTGTCCTGGAGCGCGCTGTGGAGCAAGGTCTGGTACGAGAACTACGACGAGCCTAAATACGTCTGGCAATCGACCGCCGCCAACACCGACTTCGAACCCAAGCTGAGCTTGTCGCCGTTGACCTTCGGCACCCTGAAAGCCGCGTTCTACGCCATGTTGCTCGCCGCTCCCCTGGCTGTTGCTGCCGCGATCTACACCGCGTACTTCATGGCCCCGGGCATGCGCCGCAAGGTCAAACCGGTGATCGAGCTGATGGAGGCGATGCCGACGGTGATCCTCGGTTTCTTCGCCGGCCTGTTCCTCGCACCGTATGTAGAAGGGCATTTGCCGGGCATCTTCAGCCTGCTGATGCTGCTGCCGATCGGTATCCTCGTGGCAGGTTTCGTCTTCAGTCGCCTGCCTGAGTCGATCCGCCTGAAAGTGCCGGACGGCTGGGAAAGCGCGATTCTGATTCCGGTGATCCTGTTCGTGGGCTGGCTCTCGCTGTACATGAGCCCGTACATGGAAACCTGGTTCTTCGGTGGCGACATGCGCATGTGGATCTCCCACGACCTGGGCATCACCTACGACCAGCGCAACGCACTGGTGGTCGGCCTGGCCATGGGCTTCGCGGTGATCCCGAACATCTACTCCATCGCCGAAGACGCCGTGTTCAGTGTGCCTCGCGGCCTGACCCTCGGTTCCCTGGCCCTCGGCGCCACGCCGTGGCAGACCATGACTCGCGTGGTGATCCTCACCGCCAGCCCGGGCATCTTCTCGGCGCTGATGATCGGCATGGGCCGTGCGGTCGGTGAAACCATGATCGTGCTGATGGCCACCGGTAACACCCCGGTCATGGAAATGAACCTGTTCGAAGGCTTGCGCACCCTGGCCGCCAACGTCGCGGTGGAAATGCCCGAGTCGGAAGTCGGCGGCAGCCACTACCGCGTGCTGTTCCTCTCGGCGCTGGTGCTGCTGTTGTTCACCTTCGTCATGAACACCCTCGCGGAACTGATTCGTCAGCGTCTGCGCAAGAAATACTCGTCGCTTTAAGAAAGGTAGAAGTCTGTGAAACAGAACTCCCTGAATGGATGGTTCAAGAGCGGCGCCCCCGGCGTCTGGATCAGCGGTGGCGCGGTGTCCATCGCCGTCATCATGACCATTGGCCTGCTCGCGGTGATTGCCGTGCGCGGTCTGGGCCACTTCTGGCCGGCGGACTTGATTCACGCCAGCTACGACGTGCCGGGCCAGGCCAACCACCTCGTCATCGGCGAAGTGGTACAGAAAGAAGAAGTGCCGCGTGCGCGCCTGAAAAGCGCTGGCCTGCCGGTGCCGGATCAAGGCCCGGAGTTCATGACCCGCGAGCTGATCAAGGTCGGCAACCGTGACCTGAACGGTAACGACTTCACCTGGATCGTCGGCGAGTGGCTGACCAACCAGAAGACCCCGCCTGAGCTGATGGCGATCGAACGTCGCGAGTGGGGCAACTTCTATGGCTACCTGGTCAACGTCAAGCAGGACGGCAAGGTCATCGCTGAAGGTGAAGCCGCGTGGCCTGAGTTGCAGGCCCGTGTCGCTCGCGTCAACCAGCTCGCGGGACAGCTCAAGACCCTGGAAAAGGTCGACATCGGTGCGATCAACGCCGGTCTGGAACGCATTCGTCTGCACGGTCGCAAATTGGAACTGGCCGGCCAACTCGACGCCACTGCACAAGCGGACATGGAGTCCGAGCGCGCCGAACTGAACGCACGCTATCAGGACATCGAAGCGCGTCTGAACGACCTGCACGCCCAGTTCAATCGCGACAGCCTGACTGCCCGCGACGCCAACGGCAAAGAGGTCGAAATCGGCATCGGCAAAGTGGTTCACGCCTATCAGCCGAACGCCATGGGCACCTTCACCAAGATCGGTTTCTACTTCAGCAAGATGTGGGAATTCCTGAGCGACGACCCGCGTGAAGCGAATACCGAAGGCGGGATCTTCCCGGCGATTTTCGGCACCGTGATGATGACCCTGATCATGGCGATGATCGTGACGCCGTTCGGTGTGCTGGCGGCGGTTTACTTGCGCGAATATGCCAAGCAGAACGCATTGACGCGGATCATCCGCATCGCCGTGAACAACCTGGCGGGCGTTCCTGCCATCGTTTACGGCGTGTTCGGTCTGGGCTTCTTCGTCTATGTACTCGGCGGTTCGGTTGACCGGTTGTTCTTCCCTGAAGCACTGCCGGCGCCGACCTTCGGTACGCCGGGTCTGCTCTGGGCCTCGCTGACCCTGGCGCTGCTGGCGGTGCCGGTGGTGATCGTGGCCACTGAAGAGGGCCTGGCGCGGATTCCTCGCACCGTGCGTGAAGGCTCGTTGGCCCTCGGCGCGACCAAGGCTGAAACCTTGTGGAAGATCGTGCTGCCGATGGCCAGCCCGGCGATGATGACCGGCATGATCCTCGCCGTGGCGCGCGCCGCCGGTGAAGTGGCGCCGCTGATGTTGGTGGGTGTGGTGAAACTGGCGCCGTCGCTGCCGCTGGATGGCAACTACCCGTACCTTCACCTGGACCAGAAGATCATGCACCTGGGCTTCCACATTTATGACGTCGGTTTCCAGAGCCCGAACGTCGAAGCCGCGCGGCCGCTGGTGTACGCCACGGCGCTGCTGCTGGTGCTGGTGATTGCAACGTTGAACCTGTCGGCCGTTTATATCCGTAACCACCTGCGCGAAAAATACAAAGCGCTGGATAGCTGATTTGCAGCAGCACTGATTTCTATGTGGGAGCGAGCCTGCTCGCGATGGCATCACCGCGGTTTCACAGATGCACCGCGTTGCCTGAATCGCCAGCAGGCTGGCTCCCACAAAAACCGAACCGAATTTGTTAGCACAGGGAGCCTCCCATGCAGCACGAAGCACACACCCACGGCATCAACATGTCGGCACTGGGTCGCGACAAACAGAGCCTTAACCTTGCGCAGGAGACCGTGGCCATCGAAGTGCCGGGCCTGAGCCTGTTCTACGGCGACAAGCAAGCGCTGTACGACGTCAGCCTGAACATCCCGAAACAGCGCGTGACGGCTTTCATCGGCCCGTCCGGCTGCGGCAAGTCCACGCTGCTGCGCACCTTCAACCGCATGAACGACCTGGTCGATGGCTGCCGCGTGGAAGGTGCGATCAACCTCTACGGCAACAACATCTACCGCAAGGGCGAAGACGTGGCCGAGCTGCGTCGTCGCGTCGGCATGGTGTTCCAGAAGCCGAACCCGTTCCCGAAAACCATCTACGAAAACGTGGTTTACGGCTTGCGCATCCAGGGCATCAACAAGAAGCGCATCCTCGACGAAGCGGTCGAGTGGGCGTTGAAAGGCGCGGCACTGTGGGACGAAGTCAAAGACCGTCTGCACGAGTCGGCACTGGGTCTGTCCGGTGGTCAGCAACAACGTCTGGTGATTGCTCGCACCATCGCCGTGGAGCCGGAAGTATTGCTGCTCGACGAACCGTGCTCGGCACTCGACCCGATCTCGACGCTGAAAGTCGAAGAGCTGATCTACGAACTGAAATCGAAGTTCACCATCGTCATCGTGACCCACAACATGCAACAGGCCGCTCGGGTGTCCGACTACACGGCGTTCATGTACATGGGCAAACTGGTGGAATTCGGCGACACCGATACCCTGTTCACCAATCCGGCGAAGAAGCAGACCGAAGACTACATCACTGGTCGCTACGGCTAGGAAGCTGTTGTTGCTCACTGAACTGACGCTGCGGTCCACCGCACCTTACCGGACGCTCCAAGGACGCCAACATGATTAGTAAAGAAGGCCTTACCCATCACATCTCCGCGCAGTTCAACGCTGAGCTGGAGGAAGTTCGCAGCCACCTCCTGGCCATGGGCGGGCTGGTAGAGAAGCAGGTCAATGACGCGGTAACTGCGCTGATCGAGGCCGACTCCGGCCTGGCCCAGCAGGTTCGCGAAATCGACGACCAGATCAACCAGATGGAACGCAACATCGATGAAGAATGCCTGCGCATTCTGGCCCGTCGTCAGCCGGCGGCGTCCGACTTGCGCCTGATCATCAGCATCTCCAAGTCGGTGATCGACCTGGAGCGCATCGGTGACGAGTCGACCAAGATCGCTCGCCGCGCCATCCAGTTGTGCGAAGAAGGCGAAGCGCCGCGCGGTTACGTCGAGGTGCGCCACATCGGCGACCAGGTGCGCAACATGGTTCGCGACGCGCTGGACGCGTTTGCCCGCTTCGATGCCGACCTGGCGTTGTCGGTGGCGCAGTACGACAAGATCATCGACCGCGAATACAAGACCGCCCTGCGTGAACTCGCCACCTACATGATGGAAGACCCACGCTCTATCTCAAGGGTCTTGAGCATTATCTGGGTGCTGCGTTCGCTGGAGCGTATCGGCGATCACGCACGCAATATCTCGGAGTTGGTGATTTACCTGGTGCGCGGCACCGACGTGCGTCACCTTGGGCTCAAGCGCATGAAGGAAGAAGTTGAAGGCACAAGTGCCGAAACCGCTAATGTTCCGGGCAAAGTTGACGATAAGTAATATTGCCTGAGAAAAGCGCCCGGCCTTTTGGCCGGGCGTTTTTGTTTGCGGTTTATGAATTTGAAAGCAGCACCCGCGAACGAAAAGTCCCGGCGTGACTGAAGGTTTTTGGCAATGTGCCATCAGTAAGGCGGTATGCTTGCCGGGATTTTTTAAAGGGGTGATGGATGAGTAAGGTCAGTGTGTTGGTCGTGGACGATGCGTCGTTCATTCGTGACCTGGTGAAGAAGTGCCTGCGCAACTACTTCCCGGGGATCCGGATCGAAGACGCGGTCAACGGCAAAAAGGCTCAGTCCTTGTTGGCGCGGGAAGCGTTCGACCTGGTCCTGTGCGACTGGGAAATGCCGGAAATGTCCGGTCTGGAACTGCTGACCTGGTGTCGCGAGCAGGACAACCTCAAGACCATGCCATTTGTGATGGTGACCAGTCGTGGCGACAAAGAGAACGTCGTTCAGGCGATCCAGGCCGGGGTTTCCGGCTACGTCAGCAAGCCGTTCACCAACGAGCAACTGCTGACCAAGGTCAAGCAGGCGCTGAACAAGGTCGGCAAGCTCGACACCTTGATGAACAGCGCCCCGACCAAAATGAACTCGGCCTTCGGCAACGATTCCCTGAGTGCATTGACGGGCGGCAAGGCTCCCGTGGTCGCGCCAGCAGCAGCGCCAGTCGCCGCCCCGGCCAACCCCTTCGCTAAACCTGCCGCTCCTGCACCTGCCCCGGCTGCTGCACCATCCCGTGGCCTGCTCAACAGCCCGCCGGTCAAGGCACCTGCTGCCTCTGCCGCGCCTTCGGGTGGTCGTGGCCAGGGCCAACTGCGCCTGCCGAACGGCATTCAGCAGTGCGTGATCAAGGCCTTGAGCCTCAAGGAAGCGCTGCTGGTGGTGAAACGCACCGACAGCCTGCCGCAAGTACTCGACAGCGCCGTACTCGACCTGGAGCAGGGGGACAACGCTGAAGTCGCCCGACTGAATGGCTACCTGCACGCCATCGTCGCGCACGAGCAGAAGCCCGACAGCGAATGGCTGCAGCTGACGTTCCGCTTTGTCGATCAGGATGCGCAGAAACTGGATTACATCTCCCGTTTGATAGCACGTGGTACGGCGCAGAAGCATTTCATACCTGGCGCTTAAGTCCGGCGTCGTCTGACCCTAAGTCATCGCGAGCAGGCTCGCTCCCACAGGTACGGTGTGAACCCTGTGGGAGCGAGCCTGCTCGCGATGGGGTCATCTAAGTCACCGCACATCCGGTGAGCCGCCCATTTTGAAACATCTGCCGACTACCCGGGTCCATTGCAGCAGCTAGGCTCCTCCCCAGGCCTTACTCGACAGAACCCTTTCGCCCATGCTCGCGCGCTTGCTGTTTTTCTGTGGTCTGCTCATGGCCGCCACCTCGGCTGTGGCCATGACGATCTTCAAGTCCACCGACGCCAATGGCGTGGTCTCCTACAGCGACCGCCCCACGAAGGGTTCCCAGGTGTTCGTTTTTCGCGATCGCATGGACGAGCACCTTGAGCGGCAGGTGTACCTCGATATCAAGAAGCAGAAGGGCATGGACAGCGTGTTCGTGCGCAACGACCTGTATGCGCCGGTAGAGATCGAATTGAGTTTCGCCGGGTTGCAAAACGTCAGCGGTGCGCCGAGTCGACCGATTCGTCGGGTCATGCCGGCACGCAGCAGCATTCGTCTGGCGCTGCTCACGGCGACGCAAGCCGGAAGGTCGCTCGCGTACACCCCAAAGTTTGAATACTCCTTGGGCGACCCCTCAGGGGCCGCCATGGCCTATCGATACCCGTTGCCCTGGCGTGGCGGGCCGTTTCGGCTGAGTCAGGGCGCCAATGGCCAATACAGCCACTTCGGCCCCAAGAGTCGCTACGCCATGGACATCGCCATGCCGGAAGGTACGCCGATCATCGCGGCGCGGGGCGGTGTCGTGGTCAAAACCGAGAACAAGCAGACCGGGCGCGGCACTGATCCTTCGGGCAATTTCGTGCGGGTGCTGCACGATGACGGGACCATGGGCGTGTACCTGCACCTCAAGCGAGGTTCGGTGAGCGTACGGGAGGGGCAGAGAGTGGCGGTGGGCAGTGCGTTGGCACTGTCGGGCAATACCGGCAACAGCAGCGGGCCGCACCTGCATTTCGTGGTGCAGCGCAATACCGGGTTGGGGCTGGTGTCGATTCCGTACCAGTTCAATCAACCGGTGGGGGCGTTGCCCAACTTTGCGTTGGGCAAGCAGTGAGGCCAAAAAGCAAAAGATCGCAGCCTTCGGCAGCTCCTACATGGGATTGCAATACACCTGTAGGAGCTGCCGAAGGCTGCGATCTTTTGGGATCAATGCAGTCACCCGCATTGCATCAATCGAGCATCAACACCTTGGCCAAAATGATCTTCGGCCCTTTCATCTTCTTGATGATGATCCGCAGACCTTCAACTTCCAGCACTTCTTCCTCTTCCGGCACCCGTTTCAGGGTTTCATAAATCAGCCCGGCGAGGGTTTCGGCTTCGACGTGGTCCAGGTCGATACCCAGAAGTCGTTCAACCTTGAACAGCGGTGTATCGCCCCGTACCAGCAGCTTGCCCGGCTGGTACGCGAGGATGCCGCGCTCGGCCTTGCGGTGTTCGTCCTGAATGTCGCCCACCAGCACTTCCAGCACGTCTTCCATGGTCAGGTAGCCGATGATGTTGCCATCGGCTTCTTCGACCAGGGCGAAGTGCGAACCGCCCTTGCGGAACTGCTCCAGCAACTGCGACAACGGCATGTGCCGCGATACGCGCTCCAGCGGACGGGTCAGTTCGGCGAGGTTGAACGACTCGGGGATGTGGTCCAGGGCCGCCAGTTCCAGCAGCAGATCCTTGATGTGCAGCAGGCCGACGAACTCCTGACGATCGCTGTCGTACACCGGATAACGGCTGAACTTGTGGCGACGGAACATCGCCAGGATTTCCTTGAGCGGCGCGTTGAACTCCAGCGTCACCAGGTCTTCCCGGGAGTTGGCCCAGTCGACCACTTCCAGCTCGCCCATTTCCACGGCCGATGCCAAAACGCGCATGCCTTGGTCGCTCGGGTCCTGGCCACGGCTGGAGTGCAGGATCAGTTTCAGTTCTTCACGACTGTAATGGTGCTCGTGATGGGGGCCGGGCTCACCTTGGCCGGCGATCCGCAGGATCGTGTTGGCGCTGGCGTTGAGCAGGTAGATGGCCGGGTACATGGCCCAGTAGAACAGGTACAACGGCACGGCAGTCCAGAGCGATAGCAACTCGGGTTTACGGATGGCCCAGGATTTCGGAGCCAGCTCGCCGACCACGATGTGCAGATACGAAATGATGAAGAACGCCGTGAAGAACGACACGCCTTTGACCACTTCGGCGGACTCTACGCCAACGGCGCTCAGTACCGGCTCGAGGATGTGCGCGAACGCCGGCTCGCCGACCCAGCCAAGGCCAAGGGAGGCGAGCGTGATACCCAACTGGCAGGCCGAGAGGTAGGCATCGAGCTGACTGTGAACGGTGCGCAGGATGTGTCCGCGCCAGCCGTTTTTTTCAGCGATGGCCTCGACCCGGGTCGAGCGCAATTTGACCATGGCGAATTCCGCCGCAACGAAAAATCCGTTGAGCAAAACCAGGATCAGAGCAAAAAGAATCATGCCGAAATCGGCGAAGAGTGTCGCGAGGGTGAAGCCAGGGGATGGGTCCATGATGGAGTTTTGCGGGTTCCGTGTATTCGAAAGGAAAGAAAAAAGTGCGCCTGAAGGGCAGGCACAAGTCAGCCAATGTAGCGGCTGACCGGGCGATTGCCTAGTGGCGCGTGCCGGCCGGTATCAGTCGGCGGCGCTGATGACGCGGGATCTGGTGACCTGAGCCGGCGCAAAATGGCAGGTAAACGTGCTGCCGTGGCCCGGCACACTACTGATTTCCATCCGAGCGCGGTGGCGCAGCAGCACGTGTTTGACGATGGCCAGTCCAAGGCCGGTGCCGCCGGTGTTGGAGTTGCGGCTGGAATCGACACGGTAGAAACGTTCGGTGAGGCGCGGCAGGTGTTTGCTGTCGATACCGATCCCGGAATCCTGCACGCTCAGGTGTGCGCCTTGCTCATCGCCCCACCAGCGAATGCGGATATTGCCTTCGGCCGGGGTGTATTTCACCGCGTTGAACACCAGGTTGGAAAACGCACTGCGCAACTCGGCTTCGCTGCCCTTGAGCAAAATCGTCGGATCGGCGTCCAGCGTGATGGTCTGATTGCGCTGACCGGACAGTTGCTGCGCGTCGCTCTTGATCGATTGCAGCAAGCCGTCGATGGCCACCGGCTGGTTGTCCGACGGGTAATCGGTGGCCTCCAGTTTGGCCAGCAGCAGCAAGTCGTTGAGCAGGGTCTGCATGCGTCCGCCCTGTTGCTGCATCTGCTGCAAGGCACGGGTCCAGCGCGGGTTCACTTCCTCGACGTTATCGAGCAGGGTTTCCAGGTAGCCGCAGATCACTGTCAGCGGCGTGCGCAGTTCATGGGAGACGTTGGCGATGAAATCTTTGCGCATCTGCTCCAGCTGATGGATGCGCGTCACATCGCGCACCAGCATCAAGTGTTCGTTGTTGCCATAGCGGGTGATGTACAGCTGAATGCGCAGGCGGTCGTTGATCGGTGACGGGATTTCCAGCGGCTCGGCGTAGCTGTCTTGCTCGAAGTACTCCTTGAAACGCGGATGGCGCACGAGGTTGGTCACCGGTTGGCCGCTGTCCTGAGGCGTCTTGAGGCCCAGCAGGGTTTCGGCGGCGCGGTTCCACCATTCGAGATTGCCGTCGCTGTCGAGCATGATCACCGCGTCTTTCAGCGCGGCAGTCGATTCCTGGACCCGGTCGATCACTGCTTGCAGGCGCCCGCGCACACGTTGATCGCGGCGTTGCAGGTGGTAGATGCTGTCGAACACTTCGCCCCACAGGCCGTAGCCATCGGGCGGTGCTTCATCGGGTTTTTGCAGGCGCAGCCACTCGTGCAGACGCAGCAGTTGCTTGAGGGTCCAGGCCAGGTAAAGGCCCAGGCCCGCGGCGAGGCTCCAGCCGTAATAGCCGGTGATCAGGCCGATCACCAGGCAGGCGGTGACCAGCAAAAGCATGTGGCGGATCAGGGTGCCATGCCAGTTTTGGTTCACTTGAACGCGCGTCCTTGTCAGCTTGTCGGGCGGGAAAGGTCCGGGTCAGGCCTTGGTGGAGAACCGGTAGCCAGTGCCGCGCACGGTTTGTACCAGATTTTCGTAAGCATCGCCGAGGGCTTTGCGCAGGCGGCGGATGTGCACGTCGACGGTGCGCTCTTCGACATAAACGTTGCCGCCCCAGACCTGATCCAGCAACTGGCCGCGGGTGTAGGCACGTTCCTGGTGGGTCATGAAGAATTGCAGCAAACGGTATTCGGTCGGGCCCATCTCGGCGGGTTTGCCGTCGATGGTCACGCGGTGGCTGATCGGGTCCAGCAGCAGGCCGCCGACTTCGATCGGCGTCTCGCCATCGGTAGGGCCGGCACGGCGCAGCACGGCCTTCAGGCGCGCGACCAGCTCACGTGGGGAAAAAGGTTTGGTGATGTAGTCATCGGCGCCGACTTCCAGGCCCTGGATCTTGTTGTCCTCTTCGCCCTTGGCGGTGAGCATGATGATCGGGATGTCCCCGGTCAGCTCATCGCGCTTGAGGCGTCGGGCCAGCTCGATGCCGGACGTGCCGGGCAGCATCCAGTCGAGCAGGATCAGGTCCGGCTTGCGGTCGACGATGATGGCGTGGGCCTGCTGCGAGTTCTCAGCCTCCATGCAGTCATAGCCGGCCATTTCCAACGCAACGGCGATCATTTCGCGAATGGGCGCTTCGTCGTCGACGATCAGAATGCTCCTGCCAACCATGCCTTTAATCCTCTTGTCATTTAACTGTCTTGCGCCGCATTAGATAACGGAATTATTGCAGTCGTGTGACAGTATTTTAGTCGCCCGGCGATTGTCATGATCCTGAACTAAGCTCTAAGTCCGAATCCTGACAACCACAAAAGGAAGGTTTCCATGAAGCAATACTCGCAATCCTTCAAGGCTCTGATGCTGACCGCAGCCCTGGCGTTGCCATCAATGGCCTTCGCGGCTGAGCCTGTGATGATGAAAGAAGGTGTGATGGCGGACCACAAGGGCATGACCCTGTACACCTTCGACAAAGACACGGGTGGCAAGTCTGTGTGCACCGGCCAGTGCGCGGATAACTGGCCGCCGTTCAAGGCGGAAGCGGGCGCCAAGGCCGAAGGTGACTGGACAATCGTCAAGCGTGACGATGGCACGATGCAGTGGGCCTACAAGGGCAAACCGCTGTACTACTTCGTGAAGGACGCGAAACCGGGAGACAAGGCCGGTGACAAAATGAAGGACGTCTGGCACGTCATCACCAATTCCGGGCCGAAAATGTAAACCTGCAGCTGGCGAAGCCTGCGTCCGGCTGCGCAGCAGTCGTAAATCCTGAGTCCACGGTTCATCTGATACACCGCGTGAGCAGACTTTACGACTGCTGCGCAGCCGGACGCAGGCTGCGCCAGCTGCTACATAAAAGTGTGGCAATCAACGCAGCGCGTAATCCAGCACGATCCCGACGAAAATCGCCAACCCGGCCCAGTGGTTGTGCAGAAACGCCTTGAAGCAACGCATCCGGTCCTTGCCGCGGGTGTACCAGAACTCCCACGCAAAACAGCCCGCCGCCGCCAGCAATCCGAGGTGGAACCAGCCGCCGAGCTCGAATTTCGACCCGGCCAGCAGCAGGCAACCCAGCGCCAGCCCCTGCAGAATCAGGATGATCACCCGATCTGCCTCGCCAAACAGAATCGCCGTGGATTTCACGCCGATCTTCAGGTCGTCGTCACGATCAGTCATGGCGTAATACGTGTCGTAACCCACCGTCCACAGCAGGTTGGCGATCCACAGCAACCACGCCGCCGCTGGCAGCTCACCGGTTTCGGCCGTGAACGCCATCGGCATCCCCCAGGCGAACGCCGCGCCCAGCACCACTTGCGGGTAATAGGTGTAGCGCTTCATGAACGGGTAGCTGAAGGCGAGCGCCAGGCCGCCGAACGATAGCCAGACTGTCGCCGCGTTGGTGCACAGCACCAGCAGGAAACTCACGCCCATCAGCAGCGCGAAAAACACCAGGGCTTCTCTGGAGCTGATCTTGCCGCTCACCAGTGGTCGCTGTTCGGTGCGTTTCACATGGCCGTCGACCTTGCGGTCCGCCCAGTCGTTGATCACGCAGCCGCCAGCGCGGGTCAGCACCACGCCGAGGACGAAAATCACGATGTTGGCCAATGACGGCGAGCCTTTCCCCGCGATCCACAGCGCCCACAGCGTCGGCCACAGCAGCAGATAAATGCCGATCGGCTTGTCCATGCGGGTCAGCTGAATGAAATCCCAGGCCCGTGGGTTCAAGCGGTTCAGGGACTTGAGCAGGCTCTGGTACATCAGCAATTCTCCGGATGGGCGCGGGCGGCGAGCCACAAGGTCGGCAGGAAAATCTCGGCCACCAGCACGCTCAAGGCGCCGCGGTCGAAACGCGAGCGGCGGCCCCACAGCTCAGGTGCCCGGGCCTCGGCCGGCAGCCACTCCTGAGGATAGTGGCAAACCTCGATGGCCCGGCGCTGAAACGCCTGATCGCAGAACAGCAATTCGCCCAGGGAGCGGCTGCCCAATTCGTCCATGTGCAACCCGTCGCCCTGCAACGCGCTACGCGCCGCCACGCTGCGGGCAAACACCCAGGCTTCACCGTGGCCGCGCAGGTACACCTCGCGCACCCAGCCTTCGCTGCCGTCAGCCAGATCCAGCGCAGCGCATTCGTCGGCGCGCAGCGCTTGCCAGCCTTCGAACAACGGCGTGACGCTGAAACCGTCATTCGACAAACGGGTCAGCCGTCGGGTCAGCGAACCTTCATCGAACAGCCAGTCGAGAGTAGAGGCGTCGGGGAGGGGAGCGAGCTGGTTTTGGGAGAGCCAGAATGGGGGTTTTGAGTGCGGCACAGTGAGTCATTATTGGCAGCAAATGAGGCGGCGAGCTTACCATGTCAGTCGGCGATTTTGATTGATCCGGCCCGCCGTCACGCCGAACAGGCTTGCATCTGCCGGGCCCGATCAGTACAAAACGCCCTGAGCCGGACGGCAGCGCTCCAACCATCGACCGTTCGCGCCGGCAATAAGCCTGAACCCTGAGGATGTACCTGAATGAAAAAGTGGCAATGTGTGGTCTGCGGCCTGATCTATAACGAAGCCGACGGCTGGCCGGATGACGGCATTGCGCCGGGCACCCTGTGGCAAGACGTACCGGAAGATTGGCTGTGCCCCGACTGCGGCGTCGGCAAGATGGATTTCGAAATGATCGAAATCAACTAAGACATTTAGAGGAGTAAGGAATGAACGCACCTGTCGTGATCGTCGGCACCGGGCTGGCTGGCTACAACCTGGCCCGGGAGTTTCGCAAACTCGATGGCGAAACCCCGCTGCTGCTGATTACCGCCGATGACGGGCGTTCCTACTCCAAGCCGATGCTTTCCACCGGTTTTGGCAAGAACAAGGATGCCGACGGCCTGAGCATGGCCGAGCCGGGCGCCATGGCCGAGCAATTGAAGGCCGAAGTGCGCACCCACACGCGCATCAGCGGCATCGACCCGGGCCACAAGCGGCTATGGATCGGCGAAGAGTCGGTAATTTACCGTGACCTGATCCTGGCGTGGGGCGCAGAAACCGTGCGCGTACCCATCGAAGGTGACGCGTCGGACGCCGTGTTCCCGATCAACGATCTGGAAGACTACGCCCGCTTTCGCGCAGCGGCGGCCGGCAAGCGTCGGGTGTTGCTGCTCGGTGCCGGCCTGATCGGCTGCGAGTTTGCCAACGACCTGATGCTCGGCGGTTACGAGGTGCAACTGGTTGCACCGTGCGAGCAGGTGATGCCGACGCTGCTGCACCCGGCGGCGGCGGCTGCGGTCCAGGCCGGGCTGGAAAGCCTGGGCGCACGTTTCCACCTCGGGCCGGTGCTAAACGGCCTGCAACGAGTGGCTGACGGGCTGGAAGCGCATTTGTCCGACGGCCAGGTCATTGCTTGTGATGTGGTGGTTTCCGCCATCGGCCTGCGTCCGCGCATCGACCTGGCGGCTGCGGCCGGTGTGCAGGTCAATCGCGGCGTGGTCGTTGACCGTCAGCTGAAAACCTCTCACGCCAACATCTATGCCTTGGGCGATTGCGCCGAGGTCGATGGGCTGAATCTTTTGTACGTCATGCCCCTCATGAGCTGTGCGAGAGCGCTGGCCCAGACCCTCGCCGGAAACCCGACCGCCGTGAGCTACGGCCCGATGCCGATCACCGTGAAAACCCCGGTCTGCCCGTTGGTGGTTTCGCCGCCGCCACGGGGCAGCGAAGGCGTCTGGACGGTCGAAGGGCAGGGCGCCGACCTTAAGGTTTTATGCCGTGATGCCAGCGGAAAACTACTCGGTTATGCCCTGACAGGCGCAGCGGTGATGGAAAAACTGGCCCTGAACAAAGAACTTCCGGCGCTGCTGGCGTAAATACCGGTCGTTCTGTCGGAATCACCCCTCTTTTGTCCCTACAAACGTCGCGCCGAGACTGGCGCGGCTCTTCCGTGCGTGCCATTCTCACTCCCGTCTGCCGCAGAGTAGAGCACCTGCGGCGCTTTGGGCGCTGTTCCAACGAGAACAGCACGGACATAACAACAAAAAACCGTCAAAGGGGCTTCACTAATATGCGTAAACCAGAACTCGCCGCAGCAATTGCTGAAAAAGCAGATCTCACCAAAGAGCAGGCCAACCGCGTTCTCAACGCCGTTCTCGAAGAAATCACCGGCGCTCTGCACCGCAAGGACAGCGTTACGCTGGTGGGCTTCGGCACCTTCCTGCAACGCCACCGCGGAGCCCGCACCGGCAAAAACCCGCAAACCGGTGAGCCCGTCAAAATCAAGGCCAGCAACACCGTTGCGTTCAAGCCAGGCAAATCGTTGAAAGACAGCGTTAATCCGTAATACGCACCGACTGCCCGCCTAGCGGGTGAGCGGGATAAAAAATGGGCACGCCAACTGGGTTGGGTGCCCATTTTTTTGTGGGTGGCGGATCAGCTGGCGCGGCTTTGTTGACTGGCGAGAATCGCCGCCATTTCCGGCTTATCCAAATGATCCAGCGCTCGTTCCACCAACAAATGTACCCCGTCGGCCATGCGGCTGAGCGCCAGGGCTACGGAGCGGCGTGAGCCGTCCACATCGTCGGCGAGGTCGGCGGCGATGGCGCTGATGGACAGCAGATCTTCCGAGGCGTTGGCGAGGAGGGCTTCGGTGTTGATGTCGGGGCAGACGCTGAAGAGCTGGCCGTTGCGTTTTGGTGGTTTTGGTTCGGCTGGCGGGAAGTGATGGTTGAGCGCGCGTTCGGCGGCTTCGTTGAGTTTGTTTGAGTCGGGGCTTTCGTATGGGGAGATCGGGTCGGCGTCGGGTGGATTCGGGGTGATCTTGAACATGATCTTCAATTCCTTGAGGGTGATGCTGACAACACTTCGCCGACTAAACGAAGGGGGTGGCAGCTGTACGCAGGTTAGTCGGACCGGGGAATTGAAGAAGCCGGCGCACCCGAAGGTGCCCTGTGCACAGCCACCATCAAATGCAGGGTAGGAAATGCCTGCTTGACGGACGCTCGTGCAACTTCAATTCCAGCGGGCGACTAAACCCGATCACTGACGATCAGTGACACGGATCAAGTTACCGACCGGCCCAAAGGCGCACAAGCCGGCGGATTCTGGCGTAGCCGTAGGCAACGACGCAAGGTGTTGTAGCTTGCAGGAAGTAACCTTGAGCCGTTTTAAACAAGCGCTGTAGGGCAATGTTTAACCATCGAAAATTCGACATTTCTTACCAACTCCCATAGGGAATTCCGAACTTTTCTCTGTAAGCCTTGGATGTCTCAGACAAGGGCCCATGTTTGTCGCGGGGTTTTCCTTCGTAGAGGGACCTTTTCTGTTAATGGTTCCTTCGACTCGCGCAATTTCGACCGATTTCAGGCAAGGGCCGCCCAGCCAGACTTTGGGTCTCCCGAGCTGATTCAGGAATGACGATATAGGCCTCGTAAGCGCGTCGGCCTGTATCCCATGACCCTTGAGTACCTGGGCGATGATTTGCGGCACCGTCTGGTGCTGGAAAATCCGTTGATCGTGGCTGAACTGCAAATAGTTCAGCGCCGGCACGAGGGTCAGGCGATAGCGGCGATAGTGCCTTCAAAGGCCAGCACTTTGAAGTCGTTGCGAACCGTTGGGATCACGAGGGTGAAGTGAGCGGCATTAGCCGGGTGCGAGCATGCGCTTATCCTTTTGCTTTTTTAGCTCGTCCTTAAGCTGAGAGAGGAAACAGATCGCGCTGCCCAAGGCATGCCTGGCCCGGACAAACGAAATTTGCCGGTCACGCTAACAAGGCACCTAGAAGATTGTTGTAGGAAGAATCCTGATACAGCGTCAGAAATTTCCACGTTTCGTGGATGTTGCATTAACGGAAAATAGAGGCAGAAGAATCAATGGCTGAAATGTCAGTTTGATTGCCATTGATGATAATTAACGTAATTAAGCACAACTTGACGGCCATTGCGCCGACAAATCAATTCATTGTGCATATCGCTACGATAAGGACACTGCTGAAAACAAAGTAATAGCAATTTGATGGCACTTTTTGCATTGGCCATTGTTATTCATCGTTTCGTTCATAGATTGCTGCAACATTTCGGAAGGCTCCTACATTCATTATTTTTTTATTTTTGGCATGCTTCACATCCGCCTCAGGGAGCGGATCGGCAATGAATGCGGAGAAAATCATGAGGATTGAAAGGGATGGCTCTATTTCAAGGGTTCCAGGCCGGTGGGCCGAACGATTAAATATTAAAACGACCTCAGGGATTCCCCTGCAACATATAGGGAAATCTCCTACAGGAAATAAACACGCTTCGTCTTATTGTTTAATCAGATGCTTGCTAGTGGCCACCATCGTGAGTACGATGCGCCCACTTTGAAAGAGCACGATCTCAATTGGATGAGACTCTTCGCAGCTCTTTGATACTGTCCCGCGCCGTTGCAATTTCAATTGGCGTATGACCGTAATCCAAACTAAAGGCCATGGATGTCCTACTCAAGCAAACTTTCTGCTCATTACCTCGAACTCGCAAAAGCCTCTGTTTCCAAAGAGAATTTCGCGGGCGAGGATGTTCGCTTTTCGAGCGAATATGAGGCACTGGAAAGCGAGTTGGCGAAAGCCTCGTCCATGCACGAAAGCGGTCAGATCGACTGGCTGAAAATCCGCGAAAACAGCGAAAACCTGCTGCGTACCCAATCCAAGGATTTGCGCGTTGGCGCTTGGCTGACCTGGGCTCTGTACCAGCGCGAATCCTTTCAAGGGTTGCTCGCTGGCCTCGGTTTGCTGCACTACCTGTGCGAAAGCCACTGGGCCGAAGTCCACCCGAACAAGGCCCGCACCCGCTCCGCTGCCATCAGTTGGTTGGTACCGCGTCTTGAGCAGGTGTTGACCGAAAATATTGCGATCAAAGAGCAGTTGCCGATGTTCCGCCGTCTGGTGGAACACCTTGAAGGTCTCGATGCCGCGTGCACCGAGCACCTGGGCGACGACGCGCCGTTGCTGCTGCCGATCTCCCGTCGCTTGAAAAACATGGTGCAACGCGCCGCCGACAACCAGCCGGAACCCGGCGTGGTCGGTGCTGCCGTTGCTCAGGTCAAGCAAGCCGCCACGCAGCTGTTCACGCCCGGCGCGCCGATTGACAACGAAAAAGAAGCCCACAAGGCCCTGCGCGCCCAGCAGGAAAACGCCCGTCCGTTGTGCGCCTGGTGGCTCAAACAGAAAGCCACCGACTTGCGCGCCCTGCGCCTCAATCGCACATTACTGTGGTTGCCCATCGACGCTGTCCCCGAACGCAACGCCGAACAAATCACCGTTCTGCGCGGCTTGCCGGCCGACAAGCTCAAGGCCTATCAGGACCGTTACGACCAGGCCAAATACGCTGACCTGCTGGTGGAACTGGAGGCGAGCCTGGCGAAGGCGCCGTTCTGGTTCGATGGCCAGCGAATGGTCTGGGAATGCCTTCAGGGATTGAACGCCGACATGGCAATGCGCGAAGTGGAAATCCACTTCGCGCTTTTGATTCAGCGCCTGCCCGGCATCATCGAATTGCGTTTCCACGACGGCGCCCCGTTCGCCGACCCGGCTACTCGTGCCTGGATCAGCGCCAACGTCATGCCGCACCTGCAAAGCGCGAGTGCGCCGCGCAAGGTCGAAGTCGCCGACACCCAACCAGCCTGGGAATTGGCCCTGGAAGAAGTCCTGCCGATTCTGCGCAAGGACGGCCTCAAGGCCGCCGTGCAAATCCTCAAGCAAGGCCTGCAAAGCGCCCACGGCGGGCGCGTGCGGTTCTTCTGGCAGTTCGCCCTCGCGCGGCTGTGCTTCATGGCCAAGAAATACGAACTGGCCAAGACCCAACTCGAAACCCTCGACCAAACATTACAGGACTCAGGCCTGCACGCCTGGGAGCCCGATCTTGCGCTGGAAGTGCTGCATTTGCTGCATAGCTGCTGCGAGTTGCTGCCGCAGAACCATGCCGTACGTGAACGCAAGGAAGAGATTTATCGCAGGCTGTGCCACCTCGACCTCGAAGTGGTACTCGAATAGGCCCCAGGGCCACAACCGCAAGGAGAAAAGCCATGGCCAAAGAAGGCTCGGTAGCCCCCAAGGAACGCATCAACGTCACCTTCAAACCTGCCACCGGTGGTGCGCAGGAAGAGATTGAACTGCCGTTGAAACTACTGGCAATCGGTGACTACACCCACCGCAAGGACGAACGCAAAGTCGAAGATCGCAAGCCGATCAGCATCGACAAAATGACCTTCGATGAAGTGCTGGCCAAGCAAGAGCTGCAGCTGACACTGAGCGTACCGAACCGTCTTCAGGAAGAAAGCGACACTGAAGAACTGGCCGTGAAACTGCGCGTCAACTCGATGAAGGACTTCAACCCGGCCAGCCTGGTCGAGCAAGTGCCGGAGCTTAAAAAACTGATGGAACTGCGCGACGCGCTGGTGGCCCTCAAAGGTCCGCTGGGTAACGCGCCTGCGTTCCGCAAAGCCATCGAAGGCGTTCTCGCCGACGACGAATCCCGCGGTCGCGTACTGGGTGAGCTGGGCCTGAACGCCGCCGCCCAGGACGCCTGAGTCTCCATCAGCCAAGGAAGCCAACATGAGCACGAGTGCAGCGCAGCAAAAGAGTAACGAGAACGGCGAATACAGCATTCTCGACAGCATCATCGCCGAAACCCGCCTGACCCCGGACGACGAAGCCTACGACATCGCCAAGCGCGGCGTGTCGGCCTTCATCGAAGAGCTGCTCAAGCCGCAGAACAACGGTGAGCCGGTCAAGAAAGCCATGGTTGACCGCATGATCGCCGAGATCGATGCCAAGCTCAGCCGTCAGATGGACGAAATCCTCCACCACCCGGACTTCCAGTCCCTGGAATCGTCGTGGCGTGGCCTGCAGTTGCTGGTCGATCGCACCAACTTCCGCGAAAACATCAAGATCGAAATCCTCAACGTCTCCAAAGAAGACCTGCTGGACGATTTCGAAGATTCGCCGGAAGTGATGCAGGCTGGCCTGTACAAACACATCTACACCGCTGAATACGGTCAGTTCGGTGGTCAGCCGGTGGGCGCGATCATCGCTAACTACTTCATGTCCCCAAGCTCGCCGGACGTGAAACTGATGCAGTACGTGTCCAGCGTTGCCTGCATGTCCCACGCGCCGTTCATTGCGGCTGCCGGCCCGAAATTCTTCGGCCTGGAAAGCTTCACCGGCCTGCCGGACCTGAAGGACCTGAAAGATCACTTCGAAGGCCCGCAATTCGCCAAATGGCAGAGCTTCCGCCAGTCGGAAGACTCCCGTTACGTTGGCCTGACCGTGCCGCGTTTCCTGCTGCGTAACCCGTACGACCCGGAAGAAAACCCGGTCAAATCGTTCGTGTACAAAGAAACCGTCGCCAACAGCCACGAGCACTACCTGTGGGGCAACACCGCCTACGCGTTCGGCACCAAGCTGACCGACAGCTTCGCCAAATTCCGCTGGTGCCCGAACATCATCGGCCCGCAGAGCGGTGGCGCGGTTGAAGACCTGCCGTTGCACCACTTCGAAAGCATGGGCGAAATCGAAACCAAGATTCCTACGGAAGTACTGGTTAGCGACCGTCGTGAATACGAACTGGCCGAGGAAGGCTTCATCTCCCTGACCATGCGCAAAGGTTCCGACAACGCGGCGTTCTTCTCCGCAAGCTCGGTGCAGAAGCCGAAGTTCTTCGGCATCAGCGCAGAAGGCAAGGCGGCAGAGCTGAACTACAAGCTCGGCACCCAACTGCCGTACATGATGATCGTCAACCGCCTGGCTCACTACTTGAAAGTGCTGCAGCGCGAGCAACTCGGTTCGTGGAAAGAACGTACCGACCTCGAGCTGGAACTGAACAAGTGGATCCGCCAGTACGTGGCCGACCAGGAAAACCCGAGTGCCGAAGTCCGTGGCCGTCGTCCTCTGCGCGCTGCCCAGATCATCGTCAGCGATGTCGAAGGCGAGCCTGGCTGGTACCGCGTCAGCCTGAACGTGCGCCCGCACTTCAAGTACATGGGTGCCGATTTCACCCTGTCGCTGGTTGGCAAGCTGGACAAAGAGTAAGCGGAGCCAACTCATGACTGGATACGGCAGCCTTTTCGAACGCCTGGGTGGCGACGCGGACAAACGCGTCGGCTGGAGCCGCGAGGTTTCCGCCATGGCGTCCGTGGCTGCCCATCTGGCCAAGATGCTCAGCACCCGTGCGGGCAGCGTGCAAACGCTGTCCGATTACGGGCTACCCGATCTCAATGACATGCGCCTGAGCCTGCACGACTCCCTGAGTCAGGCCCGTCTGGCCATCGAAAATTTCATCGAAGCCTACGAGCCACGCTTGAGCAATGTGCGTGTCATTTCCCTGCCGCGTGAACACGATCAGCTTCGCCTGTCCTTCAGCATCGAAGGCCTGCTGGAAGTTGATGGTTTCAAGCGCCAGGTCAGTTTCGCCGCGCGCCTGGATGGCAGCGGTCAAGTCAAGGTCAACTAAGGAGATTCGTATGTCCGGCAAACCCGCAGCCCGCGTATCCGACCCCACCGCTTGCCCGCTCCCCGGCCACGGCACTAACCCGATCGTCGCCGGTTCCGGCGACGTCTTCTTCGACGGCCTCGCGGCCGCCCGCCAAGGCGATGCCTCGGCGTGTGGTGGTGCGTTGGTTGGCGGCCTTGCAACGACTGTTTTGATTAACGGTAAACCGGCTGCGACGGTGGATTCCGTCGGGACTCATGGCAACAAGGTTACGGCCGGGTCCGGGACGGTGATTATCGGGAATTCGCATTCGCCGGTGCCGTTTGTGGCGCCTGTCCCCATGCCAGGGTACTTCAACGTTTTTTTTGTTTTGCGGGACGATGAAGGTAACCCGATTGCAAATTATGGTTATCGAATAGAGACAGCAGACGGCGAAATTCACGAAGGCGTGACTGACGCAACGGGCCATACCAAGTGCGTTACGACAGGGAAGTCATCTCAAATGCTCAAGATTTCGTTAGTTACGCCTGGAGGTGTGGCTCATGCCTAATCAAGCGTTATTGGCCCAAGCTCCATCAACACCCTCTCATAGTAATGAAGGGCAAGTTGTAACGGTAAAGTTAGCGAAGCTAGCCACTTATGAAATCAATATTCGGTCTTTTCACCCGGGTAAAAATTTCGGGTTGTGGGGCATGTTTTTTGAAGGTGATGCGAGAAGCTACTCTTTAAAGCCAAGTGGTCTGTCGGGTGTGGCAGGTACTGAAGTTACCTCGCGTATCTGGCATAGGTTCTTTATAAACTCGGCTATAAACGAAGTTCTTTTTACCCAAACTGAATCTAATGATTCCGGTATGGCGAATGGTGAACATGTACGTTATGACGGAGAACTAAAGCCTAGAGGAGGCGGTCCGCCCTCCGCTAAAACGGAGAAAGGCGCTGTCACTACGATAGTTATTGAAGGTAAGTATGCAGGGGAGAACCATGCTTTTTTTGGGTCAAAAACTGCAAAAGCTCTAACTGGCAAGACTTTTGTTCCGAGTCTCGATGTCAGCTATAAGATCACGCTGACGATCGACCGCGTTTCTAAATACATTGATATTGCTACTCACATTAAAGGTGATGGGTTCCCAAACTGCGAGGCGTTCATTTCTGACGCCTCTGGCAAGGCAGTATTTCTCGGTGTTCATGTTCGAAAAGGCGGTGCTGCTTGGTCCTTGCCCGGTGAGGGCACGTACCCGATGATTGAATCGGCGATTCGCCTGGAGATGGACGATAGCGGCAATTTCAGCGGTAACTTAGGTAATGAACTGCGCAGAAAAAAGTTGAAAAAAGACCGTTTAGACATGCGGCCAATAACGGAGTGGAACGACTTTTTCTTGAAGTTGAATCCGAATGACGAGCGATGGAAATACGTATACTTCGAGTCATTGCCGGATGCCCAAAACGAGCCGACTGTAAAATGAACTATTCAAGCTATTTTAAGTGGGCAGTCTGGATGCCCGCAATTTTGTTGCCGCTGTTATTTATTGTGGACAGTCTATTGCCTCCTGTAACACCCTTCGGAGGGTGGAAGCAGTTTTTCCATATGTTCATATTGGCTTTTGGCGTGGGTGCCTATTTCATATTTGCATTTTGGGCATCGCGAGTCATTGATCGAAAAACCGAACGTGAAGTGGTCCGGCTCGTGTGTTGGGCTCCGGTTATTTTTATACCCTTCTATGCCGCGCCGTGGTTTTTGTACGGCGTGATTTATTTAGTCACTGGTCACTTGGCTGGTCTTAGGCTGATGGTTGAATGGGTGGCATATATACCTTATTTGTTGGTTGCGGGGTATTTCTGTTCGATTGTCACCCTAGTTGTTTATCAAGTTGTCAAAAGGTTTTTCCGCCAAAACCTGTAGTCAGAGATCAGCAGTAGCAGTCGGCTCACGAATTTAGCGAATTCACACGAACTCAAAATCAGGCAGCTAGAAATGTCCTTTAACCACTACTACCAAAGCGAACTCACCGCACTTCGCCAGTTAGGTCGTCGATTCGCCGAGCGTAGCCCGGCGTTGGCGCCTTTCCTTGGCCAGGCCGGGCGGGATCCGGACGTGGAGCGGTTGCTGGAAGGTTTTGCGTTCCTGACCGGGCGTCTGCGCCAAAAACTCGATGACGAACTGCCGGAGCTCAGCCATTCCCTGATGCACCTGCTGTGGCCGAACTACATGCGTCCACTGCCAGCGTTCAGCGTTCAGCATTTTGCAGTTCGACCCGTTGAAGCGTTCGGGTCCTGCGTTGAGGGTCGAGCGCGACACGCCGATCGAGAGCGTGCCGATCGATGACGTGCGTTGCCGCTTCCGCACTTGCTACCCGACCGAAGTCTTGCCGCTGGATCTGGCCGCGCTGAATTACTCGGTGAAGGGCGACGGTTCGCTGTTGAGCCTGCGTCTGGAGATGAGCGCTGACGGTCACCTCGGCGAGCTGGAGTTGAGTCGTCTGCGTTTGCATTTCGCCGGTGAGCGCTACATCAGCCAGATGCTTTACCTGAGCCTGCTGCGCAATCTGGAAGGCATCGAGCTGATCCCGCTGGACGGCGCTGGCAAGCCTATCAACGGTGTCAACGGCACGCCGATGGCGTTCAAAATGCCGGGCGACCGTGTGCAGCCGGTGGGTTTTGCCGAAGAAGAAGCGTTGATCCCGTATCCGCTGAACACCTTCCGCGGCTATCGCTACTTGCAGGAATACTTCGCTTTCCAGGACAAATTCCTCTTCGTTGATATTAACGGTCTGGACCTGCTGAAAGCATTGCCGGAAGACACGCTCAAGCAAATGCGCGGCCTCGAATTGCGCTTCGACATTCGCAAGAGCGGCATCATGCGTATGCGTCCGACCTTGGACAACGTGAAGCTCTACTGCACGCCCATCGTCAACCTGTTCAAGCACGATGCGTTGCCGATCCGCCTCGACGGCAAGCAGGACGAATACCTGTTGCTGCCGGCCGAATTCGATCTGCAAAACTGCGGTGTGTTCTCGGTGGAAACCGTGACCGGCTGGAAGCCCGGCGGCCTCGGTTATCAGGAGTACGTGCCGTTCGAATCGTTCGAACACGACCCGAGTTTCGACGTGCCCAACAGCCGTCCGCATTACAGCATCCGCCAGCGTTCGTCCCTGTTGCACGACGGCCTCGACACCTACCTGAGCTTCGGCATTCGCCACACCGAAGCCCATGAAACCCTGTCGATCGAGCTGACGTGCACCAACCAGAACCTGCCGCGCAAGCTCAAGCTCGGCGACATCTGCATGGCCTGCGAAGACACGCCGGAGTTCCTGAGTTTCCGCAACATCACCCCGGCCACTTCCAGTTTCGCGCCGCCGCTGAACCGCGACTTCCTGTGGAAGCTGATCAGCAACATGTCGCTTAACTATTTGTCCCTGGCCGACGTCAATGCGTTGAAGGTGATTCTCGAAACCTACGACCTGCCGCGCTACTACGACCAACACGCGGAAAAAGTCAGCAAGCGCCTGCTGGGCGGGCTCAAGTCGATCAAGCATCAACACGTCGATCGTCTGCACCGAGGGTTGCCGGTTCGCGGGTTGCGCACCGAGCTGACCATCGACCCGGAAGGGTATATCGGCGAGGGCGACCTGTTCGTTTTCGCTTCGGTTCTTAATGAGTTTTTCGCGCTTTACGCCAGTCTCAATTCGTACCACGAGCTGCGGGTAAAAAGTACACAAGGAGAGGTGTACCAATGGACACCACGTATGGGCCTGCAGCCCCTGCTTTAAGCGGGCTGACCCGGGTAATACGCGAGTACTCGCTGTTTCAGGCCGTGCTGCTGGTGGTTGACCGGCTGCGCGAGGCCCACCCGCACCTGAGCGAAGACGACCTGTACGACCAGCTGGAATTCCAGGCCAACCCGAGCCTGGGTTTCCCGGGCAGCGACGTCGATCGCGTGGAGTTTTTCCACGAGCACGGGCAAATGCGCGCGCGCCTGCGTTTCAACCTGATCGGCCTGGTCGGTTCTGGTTCGCCGCTGCCGGCGTTCTACGGTGAACAGGCGCTGGGCGACAGCGAAGACGGCAACCCGACCCGCAACTTTCTTGACCTGTTTCACCATCGCCTGCAACGGCTAATGCTGCCGATCTGGCGCAAATACCGCTACCGCGCGAGCTTCCAGAGCGGCGCCCTCGACCCGTTTTCCTCGCAGCTGTTTGCCTTGATCGGCCTCGGCGGCGAAGAGATCCGCAAGGCCCAGGAACTGAACTGGAAACGCCTGCTGCCGTACCTCGGCTTGCTCAGTTTGCGGGCGCACTCGGCGGCGTTGATCGAAGCGGTGCTGCGTTACTACTTCAAGCACGCCGAACTGACCATCGAGCAGTGCATCGAGCGCCGTGTCGAGATCCTCGACGAGCAACGCAATCGTCTGGGCCGCGCCAACAGCCTGCTCGGCGAAGACCTGGTGCTGGGCGAACACGTGCGCGACCGCAGCGGCAAATTCCGCATTCATATCCGTGAGCTCGACTGGCAACGCTTTCACGAATTCCTGCCGATCGGTTTCGGCTACCAGCCGTTGTGCGCGCTGGTGCGGTTCACCCTGCGTGATCCGCTCGACTACGACATTCGCCTGGTGTTGCGCCAGGAAGAAATCCGTGAACTGCGCATCGGTGAGCAGAACGCCTGTCGCCTGGGATGGACCAGTTGGCTCGGCCGCGAAAAAGCGGACGGCGTAGTGACCCTGGGCAGCAAAATTCATTAAGGACGTGAACCAATGATCAACGTAGACCTGCAACAACTGATCCAGGCGCTGGACGCCGAAACCCGCCGTGACCTGGAAAGTTCTGCCGAGCGCTGCGTCGCCCGTGGCGGCAGCAAGATCCTCGTCGAAGACTTGCTGCTGGGCCTGCTGGAGCGCCCTCAAGGCTTGCTCGCACGCGCGCTGCAGGACGCCGAAGTGGATGCCGGTGAACTGAGCGCTGCGTTGCAATCGCGGGTCGAGCACAGCGCTTCGCGCAACCCGGTGTTCGCGCCGGAACTGGTGCAGTGGCTGCAAGATGCGTTGCTGGTGGCCAACCTTGAACTGGGGCAGAGCCAGGTCGAGCAAGCCGCGTTGATCCTCGCGCTGCTTCGCAACCCGATGCGCTACGCCGGTAGCCGCTACCAGTCGTTGCTCGCCAAGCTGAACATCGAGCGTCTGAAAGAATTCGCCCTGTCCCAGAAAGAGCAACCGGCCACCGGCAAACCGGCCGTGCCGGGCGAATCGCTGCTGGAGCGATTCACCCACAACCTGACCCAACAGGCCCGTGACGGCAAACTCGACCCGGTGCTGTGCCGCGATGGCGCGATCCGGCAGATGGTCGACATCCTCGCCCGTCGCCGCAAGAACAACCCGATCGTGGTCGGTGAAGCCGGCGTCGGTAAAACCGCGATCGTCGAAGGTTTGGCTTCGCGCATCGCGGCTGGTGAAGTGCCGCAAGTCTTGAAAGGCGTCGAGCTGCTGTCGCTGGACATGGGCCTGTTGCAGGCCGGCGCCAGCGTCAAAGGTGAGTTCGAACGTCGTCTCAAAGGCGTGATCGACGAAGTCAAAGCGTCGCCGAAACCGATCATCCTGTTCATCGACGAAGCCCACACGCTGATCGGCGCGGGCGGCAATGCCGGCGGTTCCGACGCGGCCAACCTGCTCAAGCCAGCCTTGGCTCGCGGTGAGTTGCGTACCATCGCCGCCACCACGTGGGCGGAGTACAAGAAGTACTTCGAAAAAGACCCGGCCCTGGCCCGTCGTTTCCAACCGGTGCAACTGCACGAACCGACCGTCAGCGAAGCGGTGACCATCCTCCGTGGCCTCGCTCAGGTGTACGAGAAGAGCCACGGCATCTACCTGCGCGATGACGCGGTGGTGGCTGCGGCCGAATTGTCCGCCCGTTATCTCGCCGGTCGTCAGCTGCCGGACAAGGCGGTCGACGTGCTCGACACCGCGTGCGCCCGCGTACGCATCAGCCTCGCCGCCGCGCCCGAAAGTCTTGAGCGCCTGCGTGGCGAACTGGCCGAAGGTGGCCGTCAGCGTCAGGCCCTGCGCCGTGATGCTGAAGCCGGTTTACTGATCGATCACGAAGCTCTGGACGCTTTGGAAGATCGCCTGGCTGCTGCCGAAGACGAAATGGTCGCCCTCGAAACGCTGTGGACCGAGCAGAAAGAACTGGCCGAGCGCCTGCTGGATCTGCGGCAGCAACTGGCCAAGGCTCGCGAAGCCGCCGCTGTCGAACCGACCGTGACGGTTGAAGAAGACGCCGAAGGCACGGTGATCGAAACCCGCGAAGTGCCAGTGAACGACGTCGCATCACTTGAAGCTGCGCTCAACGAAACTCATAAGGCCCTGACCGATGCCCAAGTCAAAGAACGCTTGGTGAGCTTCGAAGTCTGCCCGCGTCTGGTCGCCGAAGTGATCAGCGCCTGGACCGGCGTGCCGCTGGCGCAACTGGCCCGCGAGCACAACGCCAAGGTCGCCAGCTTCGCCACCGACCTGCGCACCCGCATTCGTGGTCAGGAACAGGCCGTTCACGCCCTGGACCGCTCGATGCGCGCCACCGCTGCCGGCCTGAACAAACCCGATGCGCCGGTCGGCGTGTTCCTGCTGGTCGGCCCGAGCGGCGTCGGCAAGACCGAAACCGCGCTGGCCCTGGCTGACTTGCTCTACGGCGGTGATCGTTTCATCACCACCATCAACATGTCCGAGTTCCAGGAGAAACACACCGTCTCGCGCCTGATCGGTGCGCCGCCGGGCTACGTCGGTTACGGCGAGGGCGGCATGCTCACCGAAGCCGTGCGCCAGAAACCGTACTCGGTCGTACTGCTCGATGAAGTCGAGAAGGCCGACCCGGACGTGCTGAACCTGTTCTACCAAATCTTCGACAAAGGCGTGGCCAACGACGGCGAAGGGCGCGAGATCGACTTCCGCAACACGCTGATCCTGATGACCTCGAACCTGGGCAGCGACCGCATCAGCGAACTCTGCGAAAACGGCGCGCGGCCCACCGCCGAAGCGCTCGAAGAAACCATTCGCCCGGTGCTCAGCAAACACTTCAAGCCAGCATTGCTGGCGCGGATGCGCGTGGTGCCTTACTACCCGGTTGGCGGCCCGGTGCTGCGCGAGCTGATCGAAATCAAACTCGGCCGTTTGGGCGAGCGCCTGAATCGTCGTCAACTGGACTTCACCTACTCGCAAGACCTCGTCGATCACCTGGCCGATCGCTGCACCCAAAGCGATAGCGGCGCGCGGTTGATCGATCACTTGCTTGACCTGCACGTCTTGCCGCTGGTGGCCGACCGCTTGCTCGATGCGATGGCCACCGGTGAAAGCCTCAAGCGTGTCCACGCGACGCTCGACGGCCACGCCAGCGTGACGTGCGAGTTCGCCTGAGGTGGGTGTGATGTTCACTCAAGTGCCGCAGCCGTTGGTGTATGCCGAAGCCTTGCTGGCGCAATTCGCCAGCCTGTCGCGCGCGGCGGATGGCGCTGCGCTGCTGGGTGACTTCGTGCGCGGGGTGGCGGAGCTCAGCGGGTGCGAGTTGACGCAGTTGTACCTGCTGGACGCGACGCACACGTGCCTGGGGATGAACGCCGAATGCCTGAACGGCATTCTGCAACCGCGGGAAGCGGCGAGCCTGCCGGCGGACTACAACGGTGAACAACTGCTGCAATTCGCCCTGTGCCAGAACCGCGTGGTGAGCCTTGGCGAGTTGAGCGGCAGCCTGCACGAAACCAGCTTCTTGCCACCACAGGCGACGCCTTGGCAGTCGTTGCTGTGCGTGCCGCTGGTCAATCAGCAGAAGGCTGTCGAGGGTTTGTTGCTGTGCGCCAGTCGCCGGCACATCGACCTGCAAGGCTTTGCCGATTCCCTCGGTCAGTTGGGCTCGTTCGTGCTTGGCCAGCTGCATTTACTGCAGCGTTTGCGTCAGCCGACCGGTGATGCGCGACCGCTCAAGGCCAGCGTCCCGAGTGCCAGCGGTTATGGCCTGATCGGCAAAAGCAAGGCCATGCGCGAGACCTATTCGCTGATCAGCAAAGTCCTGCACAGCCCGTACACCGTGCTGCTTCGGGGTGAAACCGGCACCGGCAAGGAAGTGGTCGCACGCGCCATTCACGACTGCGGCCCGCGCCGCTCCCAGGCGTTCATCGTGCAGAACTGCGCGGCGTTCCCCGAGAACCTGCTGGAAAGTGAGCTGTTCGGCTACCGCAAAGGCGCGTTCACCGGTGCCGATCGCGACCGTGCCGGACTGTTCGACGCGGCCAACGGCGGCACCTTGTTGCTCGATGAAATTGGCGACATGCCGTTGTCCCTGCAAGCCAAGCTGTTGCGGGTGTTGCAGGAGGGTGAGATCCGCCCGCTGGGGTCCAACGACACCCACAAGATCGACGTGCGCATCATCGCCGCGACTCACCGGGATTTATCGGTGCTGGTCAGCGAAGGCAAATTCCGCGAGGACTTGTACTACCGCCTCGCGCAATTCCCGATAGAACTGCCGGCCCTGCGTCAGCGCGAAGGCGACATTCTCGATCTGGCCCGGCACTTCGCCGACAAGGCCTGTTCGTTTTTGCAACGGGATGCGGTGCGCTGGTCCGATGCCGCGCTGGATCATCTGTCCGGTTACGCCTTCCCCGGCAACGTGCGCGAACTCAAAGGCCTGGTCGAACGCGCCGTTTTGCTGTGCGAGGGCGGCGAATTGCTGGCCGAGCATTTCTCCCTGCGCATGGAAGCCATGCCGGAAGACAGCAGCCTGAACCTGCGCGAACGCCTGGAGCAGGTCGAACGCAGCCTGCTGCTCGATTGCCTGCGCAAAAACGACGGCAACCAGACCCTCGCGGCCCGCGAACTCGGCCTGCCGCGCCGCACACTGCTGTACCGCCTCGGGCGCCTGAATATCAATTTGGGTGACTTCGATGGTTAGGCAGCAGACCGTCGATTTCACCTCATTCGCTTTTGATAGCGCCGCCCGAACGGGTCGGCGCTTTGTGCTTTGTCTACTTCTGGAGACCCTCTGATGTCTGTTCGTCACTGGCAAGCCGTCCTGCTGACCCTCGTCGTTCTATGCGGCCTTGGCGGCTGTAGCGGCAATTACAAATTCAACGACAACACCTATCGCCCATTGGGTGATCCGCAGGCGGTCAATCGCGGCAAGTGACCGCAAGGAGTATCACCATGGAACTGGTTTTCGAAATGCTGAACACCAAGCAGTTCGTGCCCACGGAGTTGTGCCAGAAGACCTTCAAACAGGCCGGTGGCGTGATTGGCCGGGGCGAGGATTGCGACTGGATCATTCCGGACCGCAAGCGTCACCTGTCCAACCACCACGCATTGATCAGCTACCGCGACGGTACGTTTTTCCTGACCGATACCAGCAGCAACGGTATTCAGGACAGCGAAAGCGGCGCGCGCCTGCGCAAGGGCGAAGCCGTGCGCATCGAACACGGCAGTGTTTACGTGCTGGGTGATTTCGAGATCCGTGCGCGGCTGGTGCGCGACCCGGCGACCTTCGACACTGAAGTCGGTCGCCCGCAGGCCGCAGGCAGCATCATTCCGGACGATGCGTTCCTTGATCTGGACCCACTGAACGCCCTCGATCAGCAAGAGCGCGTGTACTCGGAAATCGACGAACTGATCGCCCCGAGCACCACGATTGAGGACACCCGTCAGCGCGCCGACTATGCGCGCATCGACATGGAAAGCCTGATGGTCCCGGAGCTGATTAACGCCCCGGCAGAACCCGTTCCTGCCCCGGCACCGAAAGCCATCGAGCGTCAGAGCGAAGGTTTCTGGGAGCACTTCGGCGCGGCACTGGGCGTGGACCTCAACGGTCTCGACCACGACGCCCGCGAAGCCCTGGCGCTGAACGCTGCGCGCCTGCTCAAGCAAAGCATCGGCGGCTTGCAGCAGAGCCTGCGCACCCGCAGCGAACTGAAAAACGAACTGCGTCTGGCCCAGACCACCGTGCAAGGCACCCACAAAAATCCGCTGAAATTCGCCGTCGATGCCAGTGAAACACTGGGCATTTTGTTGCAGCCGAACAAGCCGGGCCAATTGCCGGCCGATCAGTCGATCTCCCGTGCGTTCCGTGATTTGCAGGCGCATCAAGTCGCACTGTTGACCGCCAGCCGCGCCGCCGTTCGCGGCACGCTGGAGCACTTCTCGCCACAACAATTGACCCTGCGTTTCGAGCGTGACAACAAGCCGTTGCTGGCCACATCCGGCAGTCGCTGGAGAGCGTACGGCCGTTATCACCAGGCCTTGCGCCAGGATGATGACTGGAGTGAACGCCTGCTGGCCCGCGACTTTGCTCAGGCCTACGAAGAACAGATTCGCCTGATTTCCACCCTTCACACCGACCACCAAGGATGATGCGCATGTCTCGCTGCTCGACCGCTTTTTTCAAGACGCTGACGGCGCTCATGGCCCTGGTGCTGCTGGCCGGCTGCTCGTCGCTGTCGCCGTATTCCAAAGTGACCAAGGTCAACCTGAAGCTCACCGGCAGCGATCAGCTGAACCCGGACCTCAACGGGCGCCCGTCGCCGATTGTCGTGCGCCTGTTCGAGCTCAAGCACCCGGTGACGTTCGAGAACGCCGACTTCTTCAGCCTGTACGAGCGTGCCAAGGAATCCCTGGCCCCGGACCTGGTGGCCAGCGAAGAACTCGAACTGCGCCCGGGTGAAACCCTCTCGCTCAAGCTCAGCGTGGAAGAGGGCAGCCGTTACGTCGGGATCCTCGCGGCCTACCGCGACCTGCCGGAAACCAAATGGCGCTACACGGTGCAAATCACTCCGGTGGAGGTCACCGAGGCGGATCTGACCCTCGATCAGGCCGGAATCCGCAACAGCAACGAAACGCTCGCCAAGGCGGATGACTGATCATGAATGCCCATAAAGTCATTTGGCAGGAAGGCATGTTGCTGCGTCCGCAGCACTTCCAGCACAACGATCGTTACTACGACCACCAGATGAAGACCCGCACTCAGTTGCTGGGCAGCTACACCTGGGGTTTCCTGAACCTGGACATCGATTTGCAGTTCCTCAACATGGGCAAACTGGTGATCAGCCAGGCCTCGGGGATTCTGCCGGACGGCAGCCTGTTCGAACTCGGCGGCAACACCGAACCGCTGGCGCTCGACGTGCCGCCGAACACCGGCAACACGCCGATCTACCTGGCGCTGCCATTGGTCACCGGTAACCACATCGAGTCGCGCCGTCCGGAGCAATCCGATGTGCTGGCGCGCTACACCGCGTACGAAGCGGAAGTCGCCGACTCCAACGCCGGTGATGATTCCGCCAGCCAGGTCAGCTGCGGTCGGCCGGACTTCAAACTGTTGCTCGGCGAGCAGCAGAGCGACCGGGCCTACGTGAAGCTGAAAATCTGCGACGTGCTCGACACCACACCCGACGGCGTGATCAGCCTCGATCCGGATTTCGTGCCGACCTACATTCAGGCGCATTCCTCCAGCTACCTGCTGTCGTGCCTGAAAGAAGTGATCAGCATGCTCGGCCACCGGGGCGACACCATCGCCGAGCGGATCCGTTCCAACGGCAAGGTCGGTGGCGCGGAAGTCGGCGACTTCATGATGCTGCAACTGATCAACCGCACCGAACTGCTGCTGCGTCACTACCTTGGTCTGGAACAGGTTCACCCGGAAGAGTTGTACCGCACGCTGCTGACCATGCTCGGCGATCTGGCGACGTTTTCCAGCGACAGCAAACGCCCGCGCCTGGACAGCCGTTACCAGCACAGCGACCAAGGCGCGAGCTTTCGCAAACTGATGGAAGCGATTCGTCAGGTGCTGTCGATGGTGCTCGAACAGCACGCCATCGAACTGGTCCTGCAAGCGCGTCAGTACGGGATCATCGTCTCGCCGTTGCACGACCACAAACTGCTGGGCTCGGCGTCGTTCGTGCTCGCGGCCAGTGCCAACTGCGATTCCGAAGAACTGCGCCATCGCCTGCCGGCGCACCTCAAGGTCGGCCCGGTGGAGCGCATTCGCCAACTGGTCAACCTGCATCTGCCGGGCATCAAGGTCAAACCGTTGCCGGTGGCCCCGCGGCAGATCGCGTTCCACTCCAACAAAACCTATTTCATTCTCGAACTCAGTTCCGAAGACCTGGCACAACTCGAGCGCTCCGGCGGCTTCGCGTTCCATGTGTCCGGCGAATTCGCCGAGCTTGAACTGAAATTCTGGGCCATCAGGAACTGACCGACATGATCAAGGACATGGAACATAACCAGGACGACAAAACCGTCCTGCTCGACCGCCAGGGCCACGGCCCGGCGCAAAGTCCGCTGACCGACTTCGCTGCACCGCCACGTTTCGAGCAGCTGGAAGAGCGGATGATCTACGCCGCACGTTTGCGCCCGGCGGAATCCTTCAACATCAGCCTCAATTCGCTGGTCGCAGCCGCCTCCGATCTGTTGTCGGAAGTGGTGCGACTCAAGCACAGCGACACCCGCGAAGACATGTACGCGCTCAACGAGCGACTGACCGCCGGGCTGAAACTGTTTGAAGTACGCGCGCTGCACAACGGTGCCGAAAGCAGCCAGGTGATGGCTGCGCGTTACGTGCTCTGCACCGTGGTCGACGAAGCGGTCGTGACCACGCCGTGGGGCAACGAAAGCGAGTGGTCGCAGATGAGCCTGCTCAGCAGCTTCCACAACGAAACCTTCGGTGGCGAGAAGTTCTTCCAGCTGCTGGATCGCCTGTCGAAAAACCCGGTCAAGCACCTGCCGATGCTGGAGCTGATGTACCTGTGCCTGTCCCTCGGGTTCGAAGGCAAGTACCGCGTGCAAGCTCGCGGCATGCTCGAACTCGAAGGCATCCGCGACGCCTTGTATCGGCAGATCCGTCAGTTGCGCGGCGACGTGCCACGTGAGCTGTCGCCGCACTGGGAAGGCTTGAACGATCAGCGCCGCAGCCTGGTGCGCATCGTGCCGGCGTGGATGGTGGTGCTGTTCACTGTGGTGTGCCTGGTGGTGATGTATTCGGGCTTCGCCTGGGTGCTGGGCGAGCAACGCGAAACCGTTCTGCAACCTTATCAGCAGCTAGATCCGGCCGCCGTTTAGCCGCAGCCGTAAACAGGGACGTGTGATGAAAAAGTTTTCCAAGAAAGTCGGCGCCTTCGTGCGTCAGACCTGGGTCTGGACCTTGCTGCTGGTGCTGTTCGTCGCGCTGCTGGTGTGGTTCGTCGGGCCGCTGCTGGCGGTCAATGACTACAAGTTCTGGGAAGGCTCGACCTCCCGCCTGCTGACCATCAGTGTGTTGTTCCTGATCTGGGGCCTGACCATGGTCTTCGTCAGCTGGCGCGCCGGTGTGCGCAAGAAAGCGGTCGAAGACACCGAGGACGGCCAGGACCGTATCCGCCGTGAAGAGTTGATCGACGAAGAGCAGAAGGAGTTGAAGGAGCGTTTCAAGGACGCCCTGAAAACCCTGAAGACGTCGAGCCTGTATCGCGGTCGCAGCGAGCGCTGGCGCAGTGATTTGCCGTGGTACTTGCTGATCGGCCCGCAGGGCAGCGGCAAGACCAGCCTGCTGGATTTCTCGGGCCTTGAGTTTCCGATCAACAAGATCGACCGCAAACTGACCCGCGACACCCTCGGCACCCGTCATTGCGACTGGTACTTCGCCGATCACGGCGTGCTGATCGACACCGCCGGGCGTTACCTGACCCAGCCGGATGCCGAAGTGGATGGCAGCGCCTGGAGCACCTTGCTCGACCTGCTGCGCAAGCGTCGCCGCAACCGTCCGTTGAACGGCGTGCTGGTGACTGTCCCGGTTGAATTGCTGCTGGGCAACACCGAGCAGGACCTCGACACGTTGGCTCGCCAGGTGCGTGCGCGTCTTCAAGATGTGCATCAGAAACTGCACGTCGATGTGCCGATTTATCTGGTGTTGAGCAAGGCGGACAAGCTGCTCGGTTTTGACGAGTTCTTCGACCAACTGACCCGCGAAGAAAGCGATCAGGTACTCGGCACCAGCTTCCGCAAAGAGCAGAGCGGCACCGACGTCGCCGTGCTGCGCGCCGAGTTCGAAGAGCTGCTGCGTCGTCTCAACAGCCAGGTCATCATGCGCATGCACCAGGAGCGCGACACCCAGCGCCGTGGCCGCATCCTCGACTTCCCGCATCAACTGGGGCAGATCGGCGAGCGCCTGTGCCTGTTCGTCGACATGGCGTTCACCGGTAATCGCTACCAGCGTGTCAGCCAGTTGCGTGGTTTCTACCTGACCAGCGCACCGCACCTGACCCAGGAGATGGATCAGACCACCGCCGGGATTGGCGCCAGTCTGGGCATGAGCGCCGGTGTGCTGCCGACCTTGCGCAGTGGCCGTTCGCGGTTCATTCACCATTTGCTCAGCCGGGTGATTTTCCCCGAGGCCGATCTGGCCGGTCTGGACAAGCGCGAACGCAGCCGCATTCATTGGGGCCAACGTGCGTTGTACGTCGGTGCTTTGGCGGCACTGGCGCTGTTTGGCATGCTGTGGGCGGGCGGTTTCTCCGCTAACTACGAGCGCCTGGAAAACCTGCGCAACCTGGCAACCACCTGGACGCAACAGCGCTCGGCCCTGACCGCGCGCGACGATTCCATGGCGGTGCTCAAGACTCTCGACACCCGTTACGCGGCGACTCAGGTTTTCCCGAAAAAAGGTGACGTGGGTTACCACGAGCGTGGCGGCCTGTACCAAGGCGAGGACGTCAACCCGGTGGTCAAGGCTGCCTACGAGCGTGAGCTCGAAGCGCAGTTATTACCAAAGGTCGCGACCCTGCTGGAAGGTCAGATCCGCACCAACATGAAGGACCGCGAGCGCCTGCTCAACAGTCTGCGTGCGTACCTGATGTTGAACATGAAAGATCGCCGCGACGCTGCGTGGCTCAAGGATTGGGTCGCCACCGACTGGTCCCTGCGCTACGCTGGCAACACCTCGGTACAGAACGGTTTGAACACGCACTTCGAGCGTTTGCTGAAGCAGCCGTTTATCTACCCGCTGAACGATCAACTGGTGGCTCAAGCCCGTCAGGTATTGCGCAGCGAGTCGCTGGCCAACGTGGTTTACCGGATGCTGCGCGAGCAGGCCCGCAATCTGCCGGAGTACCGTTTCAGCCAACACCTGGGCCCACAAGGTGCGTTGTTTGTCGGCACCGATTACGTGATCCCGGGGTTCTACACCCAACAGGGTTATCAGCAGTATTTCTCGGTCCAGGGCAGTGCACTGGTCACCGACATCCTGCGTGACAACTGGGTGCTGGGCGAAGGCGCGGGCATCAGCGGCATGGACTTGCGTCGCCTGATGGTCGAACTGGAGCAACTGTACTTCCGCGACTACGCCAACTTCTGGAGTGAAGCGGTCGGCCAGGTTGCGCTGCCACCGATCAACGACGCGGGCGAGGGCGCCGAGCAACTGGCGGGCCTGACTTCGGCGAATTCGCCAGTGCTGCAACTGCTGGTGGAAGTGCGCGAGAACACCCGATTCCCGGCAGAAGCCGAACCGGTTGATCAAGCGGCTGATGCCGCTGCAGCGCTGGCAGACCAGAAAGGCAAGTTGGGCAAGTTGGGCAAACTGGCGTCTGCCGCAGCGGACCAGGCCTCGGACATGGCTGCAATCAAAAACCTGCCGGACACCGCGAAGAAATCCCTGCAACGTCGCTTTGAACCGCTGCACCGTCTACTGGATGACAACAACGGCCCGGCCGCTGATTTGACCCCGGCCCTGACGGCGCTCAACGACCTGCAAATGCAACTGGCGAGCCTGGCCCGTGCCAGCGCGCCGGAACAGGCTGCGTTCGAAATGGCCAAGACGCGCATGAGCGGCCAGCGTGATGCGCTGAGCAACCTGCGCAATGCCTCGAACCGTCTGCCGCGTCCTGTCAGCGTGTGGTTCAACGTGCTGGCCGAAGACACCTGGCGTCTGGTGCTCAACGATTCCTACCAGTACCTGAACCAGCGTTATCAGAGCGAGCTGTACAGCTTCTACGGCAAGGCGATCAACAAGCGTTACCCGTTCAGCGCCCACAGCACCAGCGACGTGGCGATCAGCGATTTCCGCGAGTTCTTCAAGGCCCAGGGCATCGCCGATCGCTTCTTCGAAAACTACATGCGTCCGTTCGTGAGTGGCGATCCAGGCAACTACCGCCTGCGCAGCATCGACGGTCACAGCATGCCGATCTCCAAGGTCTACCTCGACCAGATGGCCGCGGCACAAGTGATCCGCCAGAGCTTCTTCTCGATCAACCCGGCCGAGCCGCAAGTGCAGTTCAAACTGGAGCCGTACACCCTCGACCCGGCGGTCAGCCGTTCCGAGTTCAAGTTTGGCGACAAGACCATTGAGTACCGCCACGGCCCGATCGTGCCGGTGTCGTTCAAATGGCCGACCGATGCTGAAGACGGTCGCACCAGCCTGGTCCTCGACAAAATGGCCGGCCGGCCAATCGGTATCGAGAAGAACACCGGCCCATGGTCGCTGTTCCGCCTGTTCGACCTGATGCAGACCGAGTACCTGAGCGGTCGTGATGTGCTGGTGCTCAAGGCTGACGTGGGTGGCCTGCGCGCCAACTACTTGCTGTCGAGCCAGCGCACACCGAACCCGTTCGACATGGGCGTGCTGCGTACCTTCCGTATGCCGGTGCAGCTCTGATGCTGGTTGCCAGTCCCTGGCGCAGCGCTGCGCGTACCGACGCCGGCAAGGTTCGGGCGCGCAACGAAGATGCTTTTCTCGACTGTCCACAGCAGGGGCTGTGGGTGGTCGCGGACGGCATGGGCGGTCATCAGGGCGGTGACATCGCCAGCCAGTTGATCGTCGCCAGCCTGGCGGAATTGCCGGAGCAGAACGATTTCGACGAGCGACTCAAAGGCGTGCGCCAGTGCCTGCACTGGCTCAACCGTCGCTTGGGTCAGGAGTTGACCGTCACCGCCGGGCGCCACGACAGCATCATGGGCAGCACCGTGGTGGCGCTGCTGGTGGAGGGCAATCGCGCGGCCTGCATCTGGGCCGGCGACAGCCGTTGCTACCTGTGGCGCGGCCAGCGTTTGTATCAGCTGTCCAAGGACCATTCGCTGCAACAGCAACTCATCGACGAGCAACACATGAGCATCGAGGACGCCCGTGCGCATCCTTCCGCGCATGCGCTGACCCGTGCGGTCGGCGCGGCTGATGTGTTGACGTTGGATGTGCTCGAACTCGAGGTGTATCCCGGCGATGCGTTTCTGTTGTGCAGCGATGGCTTGTACCAAGGGCTGAGCACTGATGCCTTGGGCAACGCCCTGAGCCTGACCGCGCCGCACATTGCGCTGGAGCGTCTGTTCGACGGCGCTCTGCGTGGCTCGGCGCGGGACAACCTGACCGCCGTGGTGATCCGAACATGACCCAACTCATGCCGCCACTCGACGACCTGCTGGTGAGCGAAGAGCAAGCCAGTAACCTGACTTACTTTGCGTTCGCCCCGTCTCTAAACGGAAAGCCGCACAAGGCAGAACCCGCGCTGGCGCCGACCAAGGCCAGCGTCGGTGAGATGCCGGACGTTCTGGCAGGCCGTTACCGCATCGAGCGTCTGCTCGGTGCCGGTGGCATGGGCGCGGTTTACCGCGCACGGGACTTGCTGAGCGAACAGTTCGGCGATCCCGACCCTTACATCGCGCTGAAAATCCTCAGCGAAGAATTTGCCGAATCGCCGGACGCCAGCGCCTTGCTCTACAGCGAGTTCGCCCTGACCCGACGCCTGCGCCACGACAACGTGCTGCGCCCGCACACCTTTGAAGTGGACACCGATTGCCAGCGCGCCTTCATCACCATGGAACTCATGCGTGGGCTGACCCTGGACAAATTACTCTGCGAGCGGCCCCTGGGTTTGCCGTGGAAAGAGCTGCGCGACATCGCGCTACCGCTGCTCGACGCGCTGGCCTACGCCCACGCTCGCGGCGTGCTGCACGGCGACATGAAGCCGAGCAACGTGATGCTCAGCGAAGAAGGCGTGCGCCTGTTCGACTTCGGCCTCGGTCAGGCCGAGGAGGGTATCTTGCCCGGCCTGCCACACCTGAGCCGTGACCGTTTCAACGCCTGGACTCCGGGTTACGCCGCACCGGAACTGCTCGAAGGCCAACCGCTGTCGGCCAGCGCCGACGTGTACGGCGTGGCGTGCGTGCTCTACGAGTTGGCGGGCGGCAAACATCCGTTCCGCCGCTTGTCGTCGATCGAGGCCCGCGACGGCCACCTTGACCGCGAGCTGCACGCACCCCGAAACCTACCGAAACACTGCTGGCCAGCCCTGCGAACGGCGCTGGCTTTCGATGCGGCGGATCGAACGATCACCGCTGCACAACTGTGTGACGCCATGTGCGCCACTTCGTCTTTGCTGCAACGCCTGCGACTTCGGGCGTAACGGATGACTACCGAACAGGGAGCAAGCAATGTTCAACCTCGCTAACGAAACGCACTTCAGCCTGACCGTCGACGGTTCTCAAGGCGATCAGGTCGGCGACCTGCAAGTGCTGTCGTTCACCGGCACCGAAGGCATCAACCAGCCGTATCGCTTCGACCTCGAACTGGTCAGCGAAAACCCGGACCTGGATCTGGAAAAGCTCCTGCACAAGCAGGCATTCCTGGCGTTCGATCCCCAAGGCAGCGGCATCCACGGCCAGATCTACCGCGTCGCCCAAGGTGACGCCGGCAAGCGCCTGACCCGCTACAAAGTCTCCTTGGTGCCGCAGCTGCAATACCTGCATCACCGCACCAACCAGCGCATCTACCAGCAGATGTCGGCGCCGAAAATCATCGCGCTGATCCTCGATGAGCATGGCATCAAGGGCAACGCCTACAGTTTCCAGCTCAGCCAGCCATGCCCGGACCGCGACTACTGCGTGCAGTACGAGGAAACCGACCTGCACTTCGTCCAGCGCCTGTGCGAAGAGGAAGGCATTCACTACCACTTCCAGCACAGCGAAAAGGCCCACTTGCTGGTGTTCGGCGACGACCAGACCGTGTTCCCGAAACTCGGGCAGCCAACGGCTTATGTGCAAGGCAGCGGCATGGTCGCTGACGAACCGGTGATCAAAAGCTTCAAGCTGCGCCTCGAAACCCGCACTGGTCGCGTCACCCGCCGCGACTACGACTTCGAAAAGCCGCGCCTGCAACTCGAAGCGGCCTACAAGCCTGATGCTCAGAGCGAAGAGCCGGACCTCGAAGACTATGACTACCCCGGCCGCTTCCTCGACCGCGCACGCGGCAAATTCCTCAGCCAGCGCACCCTCGAACGTCACCGCGCCGACTACCAGCAAGCCGAAGGCCATGGCGACCAGACCACCCTCGTCAGCGGTCACTTCCTGGAAATGTCCGACCACCCGCGCACCGAGTGGAACGACCTCTGGCTGCTCACCGAAATCGTCCACGAAGGCAAACAGCCGCAGGTGCTCGAAGAGTCGGTGACCAGCGACACCACCGACAACAAAGACGACTTTCACCAGGGTTACCGCAACCGCTTCCTCGCCACCCCGTGGGCCGTGTTCTACCGCCCCGTGCTGGAGCACCCGAAACCGCGCGTACTCGGCAGCCAGACCGCCATGGTCACCGGCCCCAAAGGTGAGGAAATCCACTGCGACCCATACGGCCGCATCAAAGTGCAATTCCGCTGGGACCGCGAAGGCCTGGCCGACGACAAAACCAGCTGCTGGCTGCGCGTCTCCAGCAGTTGGGCCGGCGACCGCTACGGTGCCATCGTCATCCCGCGCATTGGCATGGAAGTGCTGGTGACCTTCCTCGAAGGCGACCCCGACCAGCCGCTGGTCACCGGTTGCCTGTACCACAAGGAAAACCAGGTTCCCTACGACCTGCCGGCGAACAAGACCCGCAGCGTGTTCAAAAGCCTCAGCTCGCCGGGCGGCGGCGGGTTCAATGAACTGCGGATTGAAGACAAGAACGGGGCCGAGCAAATCTTCATCCACGCCCAGCGGGACTGGGATGAAAACATCGAGCACGATCAGAAGATCCGCGTCGGCAACGAACGCCACGACACGGTGGTGAAGAACACTTACACCGAGCTGAAGGCCGAAGAGCATCGCACCACGATTGCCGACCGCAAGGTGGAAACGCGGGCGGATGATCACCTGACGATTGGGCAGAGCCAGCATGTGAAGCTAGGCACGGCGCAGCTGACCAGCGCCGGGAAAGAGATTCACCTGAAGGCTGGCGCCAAGATCGTCATCGAGGCCGGCTCGGAACTGACCATCAAGGGCGGTGGCAGCTTCATCAAGCTCGATGCCGGTGGCGTGACCGTGGTTGGACCGGTGGTGAAGATCAATGCGGGCGGTTCGGCGGGCTCGGGGACCGGGATTGGCATCAAGCCGCCGGTACTGCCGGGGGCGGCGGATAAAGACAAGGCAGGGAGTTTGATGGATCAGGCCTTGACCAATCCATTGAAGGAAACACCTCCCGGACAACTGCGCCTGCGCATTGCGCCGTTGCCGAACATGCCCGGCTATGCCGATGAGCCCTATCAGCTCTACGCGGATGGCGCGCCGATCAGCAAAGGCTTCAGTGATGAACAGGGCAACGTGGTGTTTCAGCACATTCCCGGGACCCGCAACTATGTGGTGGAAACCATCAACGGCCATCGTTTCAGCATGGACATGAGTGAAGAGTCTACCGACCAGACGCGCCACCGCACTGAACGGCTGGGGCGCGAAGGCTACCGTGATTTTCCTGAGGGCGCGGCGTCGCTGGAAGCCGCGAACATCGGCGACGTATTCCGCCAACTGTGGGCGGATCAAAGCGAGCCGAAGGCGTAAAAGGAGTTACTTGAATGACCTACCTCGATCAAAAACTATCGCTTTCGGTTGCCGAGAGCAGCGCGACCCTGAGTGCCGACTGGTTCGCGCACAAAAACAATCCGCTGAGCCCGCCACGCCCGGCGGGCAACATCGTCACCCCGCTGGTGTGTGGCGAAGAAGCCTTCGGCAAAGTGTATGAATGCATACAGAAGGCCAAGCGCAGCATCGATCTCATCAGTTGGGGGTTCGACCCGGGCCTGCGCCTCAATCGCGGCTCGGCCGACAGCCTCAGCCTGGGCGAATTGCTCAAGAAAAAGGCTGATCAGGGCGTGGAAGTGCGCGTGCTGATCTGGAATAACCGACTGGCCCAGCTCGGGGAAAACTCGGTCATCGGTGAGGGCTGGAACGGTTCTGGCGGAACGTCGATGGGCTCGGGCATGACCCAGGGCCAGCCTGCGGACATCAGCGGACGAGACGCCAAACGCCAGAAGCTCCTGCAAAAGCAGCAGGAAGAGCAAGCAAAGCTGGCCAAGCTTTCGCCAAGCGACGAAAGTGGCAGACGCGCCGCGCGTGACAAGTTGATCAAGATCCAGATTGACCTGGATGCGCTGAACAGTGGCTACACCAAGGGCAGCGATTCGGGCGGAACAGTGCAAGACCCGAACGAACAGATCAAGACGCGTGACTGGCACCGTTGGGTGCACAGCAGTGAGGCACGCAACATCGAATTTCGCACGCGTGACTTCAACTGGGCGGGTGAGCTGACCTACGACGACGAAAACGGCTTGCGGGTCCATTACGGGCGTCTTGCCATTCTGTGGCGGTTGATGAAAAGCGAGTCCCCGGATGTGCCTTTTATTCAGATGCTCGCACTCGGCCTGTTTCCCAGCCATCACCAGAAAACCCTGGTGATCGACTACATGGACCCGCAAACGGCCGAAGGCTTCGTCATGGGGCACAACCTGCAACGCAACTATTGGGATACCACCGAGCATGCCTTCGACGACCAGGCCGGTCAGCGCGACCAAGGCTTCGGCCCCTGGCAGGACCTCTCCTTGCATGTGCGCGGCCCGGTGCTGTTCGACCTCAACCACAACTTTTGCAATGCCTGGGACAAGGGCACCAACTGGATAAAACGTGCCTTCAGCGGCTCCTTGATCGACCAGCGAAAAGTGGTCAAGCCATTGAGCCTCATCTGCAATGGTGGCGAGCCTGCGCAAATCTGCAGAACCCAGCCAGAAGAAGGGCCGGAAACCACCATTCTCGAAGTGTATGAAAAGGCACTGGGCAACGTGCACCAGTACGCCTACATCGAGAACCAGTATTTCCGCTACAAACCCTTGGCCGAACGCCTGAAAAAAACCGCGGCCGACTACACCGCCGCGGGCAAGCTTCAAGACCTGTACCTGTTTGTGGTGACCAACAACCCGGAAAGCGGGCACTTCTCAAGCACCACTCACGAGACACTGGATACCCTCGGCCAGGGAGAGCTGATGCCCTTGGCTCACCGCGATCTCAAATACGACCAACGCCAACTCGCCCTCCGCGAACGTGAATTGACGGCCCACCCCAGCTCACCTCAGCGCGATCGGGACCTGGCAGACGTGAAAGCGCAAATGGCCAAGGAGAACATCGACTCCAGCCGCGCCGACGACCTGATCGAAACGGACCCCAACAAGCACTACAACCAGGCCGCGGCTCGAGAACTGGAACCTGAACTGATCCCGCCGAAGGGGCTCAAAATCATCGTTGCCACCCTGGTCAGCTGCAAGGACAGTGGCGCTCCGGTGGCCGCGAAAACCAGTGCAGAGCGGCAAACGGATAAGGCCATCGAAGAACACCTCGGCCCTGAACAAGGCACGGCGCAGTACAAGTCGATTTATGTGCACAGCAAATTGCTGTTGGTTGATGACCTGTTCTTTACTCTGGGCTCGGCCAATATCAACTTACGCAGCTTGCAGACTGACTCTGAATTGAACATCGCCATGCCTAGTCCGAAAACGACGCGGACTTGGAGAGAGCGGTTGTGGGCGATGCATTCGGGGGGGGCTGTTAGCGCGGAAGGCAGTACTCCGAGCGATAATATTAAGGATGACTTTGATAACTGGGAGCGCGCGGTAAAAAAGAATTGGAGGAATCAGAAACAAAACCTGCCTCTTGAGGGGCACCTTGTTAGATTTTGGGATTTGGTGACGCCTTATGCAAAAGCGGTTGATTAACTCAATATTCGCATTTTTATTATTTTTTACTGGAGGTGCAGCCATGGCTGATGAATTCAAATGTATCCATGAGTTAGATACTGCACCGCCTCTGGATCAACAAGCGGATCAATGGTTTAAACAAGCTCGATCGATCAGTAAAGAGCGGCTGCCAGATTGGGCCGAAGTGGCGCGTCTATACCAGCGTGCTGTAGAGAAAAATCACTGGAAGGCAATGCATAATCTTGCAGAGTTGTATTTGCGAGGTGATGGCCTTGAAAAGGATACAAATAAAGCAATTGATCTATATATGTTAATGGTCAAGTTGGAGGTTCCTCTTGGTTATTACGATATGAGTGTAATGACTCAGCGAGGAGTGGGGGTGGTCCAGTCGGATAAAAATGCGATGATGTTCCTATTAAAGGCAGGAGATCTAGGCAGCCCTCTAGCCCAACTTAGACTGGGGAGCATATACATATATGATCTAAAGAAATACAAGCTAGGTGAGTCTTATTTACGCTGCGCTGCGCATCAGGACGATGCAGAAGCAAATTATGAGCTGGGTGGCTACTACGAGGTGGTGGATAGGAACTACCCCGTGGCAATGCATTACTATCAACGCGCTGCTTCCTTGGGGGAGCGTAAAGGCGCAATGGAAATTAAGGATACATTTCGCGAAGGTAAGTTTTCTTATAAGAAGGATGAGAGGCTAGCCAAGGCGTATTACGAAGTGTCGAGCCAATTATCAAAAAATCCAGAACTTCGTCTTCCTAATCTAGCCAAAGATATTCCTCTTCCTCCAAATCCGGTTCAGGGTTACCACGGTGATAAGGATATCAATTGGAAACCTACTGGGCGTGATGACGATTATTAAAGGTTTGCTGGCTACGGGCTTATTAAGTGCTAGTGGGCTTGTTGTGGCCGACGAATTCAAGTGTGTCCATGAACAAGATGTTGCCCCGCCTTTGAATCAACAGGCGGAGCAGTGGTTTCAACAGGGACGCTCTATCAGTAAAGAGCGTCTACCGAAATGGACGGAAGTCGCTCAGTTCTATCAGCAGGCGGTAGAGAAAAATCACTGGAAGGCCATGCACAATCTTGCCGAGCTTTATTTGCGCGGTGACGGGGTTGCCAAGGATACAAATAAAGCTATTGACCTGTACATGGAGATGGTGAAGTTAAAGGCCCCGTTGGGCTATTACGATATGAGTGTTATGACTCGACGTGGCGTTGGAGTAGTGCAGTCTGATAAAGATTTTATGCTCTTTTTGATCAAGGCAGCAGATTTTGGTAATCCTCAGGCGCAAACCCAGATTGGGTACATTTATATATATGATAAAAACAGAGATTCTGTAGGGCTTAGGTACCTTAGGTGTGCAGATGCACAGGACTATTCAGATGTAACTTACAAAATAGCTTCATATAACAAGAATATTGACGCTAATTATCCTGTTGCCGTGCACTATTATCAGCGTGCGGCAGCATTAGGTTTGCGCAAAGCAGCATTAGTCATAGAAAGTACTTTTATGGATGGCGATTTCGGCTATGTAAAAAATGAGAAGTTGGCGAAAGCTTATAGCAATATTTCTAGTCAGCTATTCAAAGATCCAAATCTGCAGTTTCCTGGCTTAGCGAAAGATTATCCACTGCCGCCACACCCTGTTCAGGGCTATCACGGCGATAAAGACATCAACTGGAAACCCACGGGACGTGATGACGACTACTAATCCTGCGACGAAATGAGAGACTCTGCGTCAGAGAAAAGCATCCTGCTCAACCTCGCGGTGCACAGGTTTTCGACTCAAGCATGTCCATGAAGGACTCGACGAATGAAGGAGCACTGTAATGCGTAAAGCCTTGGGGATTTTGGCGGCTGTGTTGTTAGCCCTTTCGATATTCAGTGCAGTGCTGGGGCTGGGTGGTATTGCTGCCGGATCGACTGGCAGCGGAAGCATTTCCGGTGGCCTTGATGTCGCCTTCACCGTGGCGTGGGTGCTGTTTGTGTTGAGTCTGTTAAGTGGTGTCGTCGCTATTTTCTGCCCAAAAGACAGTCGGCCGTAGAACGGGGGAAGGGATGGGTTTTTAGGCTGAACCCATCCCCCAGTTCGCTATTTCGCGTTGGCGCGATGCTCCGCCGGATTCGGCGAATCAATGTGATCCAGTGCTCGCTCCACCAACAACCTAACCCCATCCGACATTCTGCTGAGCGCCAACGCTACGGAGCGCAGAGTGCCGTCAACATCGTCAGCCAGGTTCGCGGCGATGGCGCTGATGGACAGCAGGTCTTCCGAGGCGTTGGCCAGAAGGGCTTCGGTGTCGATGTCGGGGGAGACGGTGAAGAGGTTGCCTTTACGAGGCTTGGGTTTATCGCTGGGCGGCGGGGCGAAATGGTGGTCGAGGGCGCGTTCGGCGGCTTCGTGGAGTTTCTTTGAATCGAAGGAATCGTAGGGGGAGGTGGCTTCGTTTTCGGGCGAGTTAGCTGATGGATGGGGCATAGGTATAAATCCTCGGAGTTAATAAATTCTCTCCTGGTTACGGACTTGCACATCCGTGCCACCGATTTTGCGGCGACGACCAAAGGTTATCGGTGAAAGTGAAGGGTGCCTAGTTCACCGACAGCCCGGCGTGTTGAAGGAAATGTCCGAGAGGTTTGAGGGGATCGGGATCAAAAGATCGCAGCCTTCGGCAGCTCCTACAGGATTGTGTTTCTTCAGGTGTAGGGCGGGTGTTTGAATGTGGCGTAGCCCGTCACGGGATGGCGTGACTTGGTAGTCATTGGCGTCAAAAAGACGGGCATCTTCTTCTAACGCTGCGCAATGGTGGCGTTCTCGCTTGAAGCCGCTACACTGCGCCGGCCGTTCATTTTTCTCTTGAGGCTGTGCGCATGAAATTTCGTTTTCTTCTGTGGATGCTGGGTTTGTTGATGGGTAAGGCCAGTCGGACTAATCCTGCGTTTCAGCAGCAGTTGGGTGACAAGGAATTGGTGTTTCAGCTACAGACCCTGGACGGGAAAGTGGCGCGGCATTTTTTTGTGAAAGACCAGCGCATTACCAGCAAGTCGGGCGTGTATGCCGAGCCGGCGTTTGCGATTGCCTTTAAGGATGCGGCGTATGGTTTTGCCACGATGCAGGCGAAGAACAAGCAGTTGGCGTTTATGACGGGGATTCAGGATAAGTCGATTCAGATCAAGGGCAACCCGGCGCTGGTGATCTGGTTTCAGGGGTTGACCAAGTATTTGAAGCCGCGCAAGGCGAAGGCTAAGGCCTGAGAATTGGCCTCACGTCGGTGGTGAAGGGCTTTTTGTGGCGAGGGGGCTTGCCCCCGTTGAGCTGCGAAGCGGTCCTAAAGTCTGAGACCTCGGTTGTATCTGACACACTGCGTTGGCTGGTTTGCGACTGCTGCGCAGTCGAACGGGGTGGTGCGGCATTCCGACAAGTCCCCTCGCCACAGGAGTTGTGGTGATTCAGTTGGATCGGGGTGGATTCATCGCGAGCAGGCTCGCTCCCACAAGGGATCATCTAAACCCTGTGGGAGCGAGCCTGCTCGCGAAGCTTTTAGGCCTGGCTGAATTGCGAAGCGAGTTCGCGCAGCAGCACTTCAGCCTCAAGCACTTTGCTGACGACGTCGTTGGCTTTCTCCCGCGTCAGGCCGACGCGTTCCAGCAACGCATCCGGGATGTCTTCATCCGGCCCGGACCCAATCCCGCGACTACGCAGCAGGCGCACGGACAGGCACACAAGGTTCGGGTATTCGGCATACGCGCCGTCGTAGCTCGGGTCGTGCTGGAAGCGCAACGCGGTGGCCAGTTCGTCCGGCATGTCCCAGTAGCGCATCAGCCACGAGCCGATCTGTTCGCGGCTGATGCCCAGCAGGTGCTGCTCGACAAAGCTGTGGCACAGGTGCGGGTTGACCTCCAGGTGGCGGCAGATCAGCGAGAAGTGCGGCGGGAACACGTGGGCCAGCAGCAAGTAGCCGAAGTTGTGCAGCAGGCCGGCAAGGTAGGTCAGGCCGGCTTCCGGGCGCTGGGCGCGCGGCATGGCGCGGGTCAGGCCTTCGATGACGGCGGCGGTGTAGATCGATTGCTGCCAGTACGGCGTGGTGTGTTGCGGATGGTCTTTGGGCAGGCTCAGGGTTTTGCCCAGGGCCAGGCCCAGCGCCAGGTTGATCACCAGGTCGAAACCCAGCACCCGGACGATCGCGTCTTCCACCGAACGAATCTTGCCCGGCGACGCGTAGTACGGCGATGCGGCCCAGCTCACGACTTGCGCGGCCAGGGCCGGGTCGGTTTCGACGACGCCGGTGATGTCGTCGATGGTGGCGTTGGGGTCGACGCGCAGCTTGATGATTTTCTGCGCGGTCTCGGCCAACGGCGGAATTTCGATGGTTGCTTCCAGGCGTTGCTGGATGCGCCGCGCGGTGAACGCTTGAACGGCCTGGGTGATTTCCTCGCGGTCATCGTCGGGGCGGTCGAGGTTCGGGCGGATGCGGGTCAGGGCTTCGCCGAAGTTGGCGGCGCTGGCCTTGGTCAGCATGGTTTTGAAGGCTTCGCTGGTGATTTCCAGCAATACGCCCGGCTCGCCCGAGTTGATCAGCAACTTCGGTTCGCGCAGCAGGCTTTCTTCGTACAGGCACGGTGAGCTGGTCAGCGCCGGCAGGCCGGGCAGCAGGCTCAGGTTGTGTTTGCCGAGCATTTTGACCAGGCGTTCGGTCGGCACGGCCGTGAGGCGGCGGCCGGTGAGTTCAGCGAGGCGATTGAGGTCGAGTAATTGGCTCTGCGGAAACAGCACCATCAGCGCGCCCACGGCGTCGTCGAGCAAAACCGCCTGTACTTTGCGCGAGGCGTTCAGACCGTGGTGTTCGATGACTTCTTCGTAGGCGATGCCCAGCTTGCCGAGCAGCAGCCGAATAACAGACGGAGCATGCGGGGTTTCGGGGGCGAGGGCAGCTTCGGTCATGGTGTGTATCCGTTTTCGAAACAATTGCAGGAGTATAACCAGCTTGCTCGGAGCGATGGTCCAGAAACTGCGACGGTGCTCACACTTGGCCGTATTGCTGCCCGTGGCGCAGCCAGCGGTCGAGCAGCGGGCTGACGTGATCCGGCCAGCGCTCCAGCAATGCCTGGGCGGCGTCGCGTACGGCGGGCAGCAAATCGGCGTCGCGCATCAGGTCGGCGACCTTGAATTGAAGCAGACCGGTCTGCCGTGTGCCGAGCATTTCGCCAGGGCCACGCAGTTCAAGGTCCTTCTCGGCGATGACAAAACCGTCGTTGGTTTCGCGCATGATCCCCAGTCGCTGACGGCCGATTTGTGACAGCGGTGGATGGTACAAAAGCACGCAATGGCTGGCGGCACTGCCCCGACCGACGCGACCACGCAACTGGTGCAACTGTGCGAGGCCCAGGCGTTCGGGGTTTTCGATGATCATCAGGCTGGCGTTCGGGACGTCTACGCCGACTTCGATCACGGTGGTCGCGACCAGCAGTTGCAGGTTGCCGGCCTTGAACTCGGCCATGACCGCGGCTTTCTCGACAGGCTTCATGCGGCCGTGGATCAAGCCGACCTTCAGCTCGCCGAGTGCAGCGGTGAGGTCTTCGTACGTCGTTTCCGCCGCTTGGCAGGTCAGCTCTTCCGATTCTTCGATCAGCGTACACACCCAGTAGGCCTGACGCCCCTCGGCACAAGCGCCGCGCACCCGTTCGATGACTTCAACGCGTCGGGTGTCGGTGACCAGCACGGTGTTCACCGGGGTTCGACCGGGCGGCAGTTCGTCGAGGATCGAAGTATCCAGGTCGGCGTAGGCGCTCATGGCCAGCGTCCGTGGAATCGGCGTGGCGGTCATGATCAACTGGTGCGGACACATCCGCCCGCCAACGCCTTTTTGCCGTAGCGCCAGGCGCTGCTGCACGCCGAAGCGGTGTTGTTCGTCGATGATCACCAGCGCGAGGTTCTTGAACTGCACTTCGTCCTGGAACAGCGCGTGGGTGCCGACCACCATCGGTGTGCCGCTGGCGATCTGCTCCAGTGCGGCTACGCGGTTCTTGCCCTTGAGCTTGCCGGCCAGCCACGCGACTTCAATGCCCAACGGTTCGAGCCAGCGCTTGAAGGTGACGAAGTGCTGCTCGGCGAGGATTTCGGTAGGGGCCATCAATGCGACCTGATAACCCGCTTCCAATGCCTGCAACGCGGCGAGGGCGGCGACCACGGTTTTACCGGCGCCGACGTCACCCTGAATCAGCCGCAGCATGGGCTCGTGCTGACTGAGGTCGTAGGCGATTTCATTGCCGACCCGTTGCTGGGCGCCCGTGGGTGTAAAGCCCAGATTGGCCAAATACCTGGCCGGTAGCTGGGTGGCTTTCGGCATGGCTGGCGCGCGCAGGGAACGCATGCTTTCGCGTAGACGCTGCTGGGACAGTTGATGGGTCAGCAGTTCCTCGAAAGCCAAACGGTGCTGGGCCCAATGATGACCGAGGGCGAGTTCGTCGACATCGGCGTCGGCCGGCGGGTGATGCAGGTAGCGGATCGCGTCGGCCAGCGGCGCCAGTTGATAGTCCCGCGCCAGTTCGGTCGGCAGCCAGTCGGGCAGGCTGGTCGGGCCGAGCATCGTCAGGGTCTGCATGCACAACTGGCGCAATCGCTGTTGGGTCAGGCCTTCGGTGAGCGGGTAGACGGGGGTCAGGGTTTCGTCCACCGGCGGCGGCTCGTCGCCGGTGATGGCGCGATACTCCGGATGATAGATCTCCAAACCCGACGCGCCGGGCCGTGCTTCGCCGTAGCAGCGAATCCGCGTGCCGCGCTTGAGGCCTTCTTTCTGGGCGTTGCTGAAATGGTAGAAACGCAGGCTGAGTCCGCCGGTGCCGTCTTGCAGGCGTACAACGAGGCTGCGGCGTCGGCCCATGACCACGTCGGCGCCGCTGACGGTGCCTTCGATGACGGCGTCTTGCCCAGGGCGCAAATGACCGATCGGGACCACGCGAGTGCGGTCCTGATACCGCAGCGGCAGGTGGAACAGCACGTCCTGGAGATTCTCCAGGCCGACCTTGGCCAATTTTTCGGCCATGGCTTCGCCGACACCCTTGAGTGCCGTCACTGACACTTGCGACAACTCGGTCATGGCTGCGGCTTAACCTGCGGCCACTGGCACCGGCGGCTTGGCCACCGAGCACAGGCGAATGGAGTCAGCGAGGATTTCAATCGCCTTCGGCCGCGGGAAGCTCGCGCGCCAGGCGATGGCCACGGTGCGGAACGGTACCGGTGGCGTCAGTGGACGCACTTCGATCACGCCGGGGGCGTAGTGATGGCTGTCGACGGCCGAGAGCGGCAGGATCGAAATGCCGAGCCCGGACGCGACCATGTGGCGAATGGTTTCCAGAGAGCTGGATTCCACCGTGGTGTGCTTGGCGCCGTCGTTGCCTTTGGCCAGGGTCGGGCACGCTTCCAGCACTTGATCGCGGAAGCAGTGGCCTTCGCCGAGCAGCAGCAGGCTCTTGTCGTTGAGCAGGGCGGCGTCGATGGATTCTTTTTGCGTCCACGGGTGCTGGGCCGGCATCAGGACGTAGAACGGCTCGTCGTAGAGCTGCAGGGTCAGCACGTCGGCTTCGTTGAACGGCAGGGCGATGATGATCGCGTCCAGCTCGCCGTTGCGCAGTTTGTCGCGCAGCACGTGAGTGAAGTTTTCTTCGATGTACAACGGCATCTGCGGGGCGACCCGGTGCAGTTGCGGGATCAGGTGCGGGAACAGGTACGGGCCGACGGTGTAGATCGCGCCGACTTTCAGCGGGGCGGTCAGTTGGTTCTTGCCGGCCTGGGCCAGTTCGCGGATGCCTTGGGCCTGCTCCAGGACTTTCTGTGCCTGCGCCACGATGCCCTCGCCGACCGGGGTCAGGCGCACGGCGCTCTTGCTGCGCTCGAAAATCAGCACACCGAGTTCGTCTTCAAGCTTTTTCACGCCCACCGAAAGGGTCGGCTGACTGACGTGGCAACGCTCGGCCGCGTGGCCGAAGTGCTGCTCTTGGGCGAGGGTAACGATGTAGCGTAATTCTGTCAGAGTCATAGCGAGCGTCCATGAAGTTGCGGGCCAAGCATACCGGCTGCAATCGATAGACGCACGTTATCAGACTGAGTGTACTGAGTGACACCGGGCAATGCAGGTTTGCCGCTGGCGGATATGCAAAAGGCACCTTTCGGTGCCTTTTCTGGTTGTTACATGACCCTGTGGGAGCGAGCCTGCTCGCGAAGAGGCCATCACATTCAACCTCTTCGTTGACTGTTACACCGCATTCGCGAGCAGGCTCGCTCCCACATCGGGTCGGCGGTGTCTTAGCGCCGGCGTTTTTCCAGTGAGTAAACAAACGGTGCGACGATTTCGATGGAGCCGTTGTTCAGCATCTCGGCCGGTGGCTTGGGCAGCGGCTGGGCGCGTTTGATCATTTCCAGGGTGGCCCGGTCCAGATCGGCGTTGCCGGAGCGGCCCACCAGTTCGAACGACAACACGTTACCTTCGGCATCCACCACGAAGCGCAGACGGTTCAAACCTTCCTTGTTCCGCGCCTGAGCGCTGGCCGGGTACTTTTTGTACTTGGCCAGGTGAGCGAGCAGGGTGCCTTGCCAACTGGCCTTGGCCGCTTGCTGCGCCGGCGATGGGCCGGGTGCCGGTTGTGCGGATTTTTCCGTCGGTGCCTGGGTCGGTTGGGTGTCGGCCGGTTTTTCCTCGGAAGGTTTTTCCTTCGGCAGATCAGGCTTTTTCTCTACCGGCTTGGGCGGTTGCGGCTTCGGTTTGGGTTTGACCGGCTTGGGCACGGCAATTTCGGCCTTCGGTGCTTCAGCCAGTTTCGGGATCGGCAGTTCTTCCACCGGGGCAGGTGGCTGTGGCGGCGTTATCACCTTCGGCGGTGCCGGCGGTGGCGGGGCCGGAACCGGCGCCAACTCGACCATCATCGCCTGCGGCGGCAGCTCGATGGGTGGGCGCGACGTCCAGTTCAGCGCCAGCGCAATGGCCAGCGCATGGACGCCCAGCACCACGGCCAGGCTCCCGCTGTAACGCGTCAGCTTATGGCGCGTCGTGATCATTTCTTGACTGCCGTCTCGAGTCCGACCAGGCCAACCTTCAGGTAACCGGCGGAGCGCAGGTTATCCATCACGCTCATCAGGTCGCCGTAGTCCACGCCTTTATCGGCCTGGAAGAAGATTGTCGTGTCTTTCTTGCCCTGGGTCCTGGCGTCGAGCGTGGCGCCGAGTGCTTCGGCCTTCACTTCGTCCTCACCGAGGAACAGACGCTGGTCAGCTTTAACGCTGAGGAACACCGGTTTCTCTGGCCGCGGTGCCGGTTTGGCGGTGGAGGCAGGCAGATCGACCTTGATGTCCACGGTGGCCAACGGGGCGGCCACCATGAAGATGATCAACAGCACCAGCATCACGTCGATGAACGGCGTGACGTTGATTTCGTGGTTCTCGGCCAGATCGTCGTCTGCGCCTTCTTTCAAATGCAGGCCCATGGCCGATTACCCCACTTTCACCATGTGCGGTTGCGAGCTGCGCTCAGGCTGGTGGTCGAGGTCGCGGCTGACTAGCAGCAGGACTTCTGCCGATGCGTCGGACACTTGCGCCTTGTAACCGGCGATGGAGCGGGCGAACACGTTGTAGATCACAACCGCCGGAATCGCTGCAACCAGACCCAGCGCAGTCGCCAGCAGGGCTTCGGCGATGCCGGGAGCCACGACGGCGAGGTTGGTGGTCTGGGTTTTGGCGATGCCGATGAAGCTGTTCATGATGCCCCACACGGTACCGAACAGACCGACGAACGGCGCGGTGGAGCCGATGGTGGCGAGCACGCCGGTACCGCTGCTCATGTTGCGACCGCAGGCTGCAACCAGGCGTTCGAGGCGGAAGGCGACGCGTTCCTTGATGCCTTCTTTCTCGCGGCTGTTGGTCGACAGGTGCATTTCTTCCAGTGCGTCGTGCACCAGCAGGTTGGCGAGGGTGCCAGCCTTGGTGGCCGTCGCGCTGGCTTCTTTAAGGGTGGTGGCCTTTTTCAGGTGGACGATTTCATTGCGCAGACGACGCTTGGCGCCCATCAGCTCGAAACCCTTGGCGATCCAGATGGTCCAGGTGATGATCGACGCGATGGCCAGACCGATCATCACGATTTTCACGATGATGTCGGCGTTTTGGTACATGCCCCACGGCGACAGGTCGTGGGCCATGCCCAGGGTGTTGTCGGCTTCGAGGACTTCAGGAACGTCTTCGGCGGTGGTGTCTACGGCCTGGGCCGGGTCGGTCGCGGCCGGAGCTGCGGTAGCAGGGGCGGCGTGAGCTTCAGTGGCGGCCGGGGTGGCAGGCGCTTGTGCGTCAGCGAAAGCGGCGGTTGGCGCCAGCATCAGGCTGAGCAGCAGGGCGGCCACCGCGCTCCAGGCGCGAGGTCGTTTGGTTGGCGAAGCGGGGAATTGATTGCGTGTCATGCTGGCCGGACCTGAGAAAGAAAAACGGTAGATGCTCTTCCAGGCCTCGTAAGGCCGAGAGCAAAAGTGGCGGGCATTATTGCAAGTAATTCTTGTTAACAGAAGTAATAGAGTATCTTTTTTTCCTTGATTGCTAGCCGCTCGTCCCTTGCCGGCGCTAGGCTGTGCCTTTCTGATGGGAGTTTTCTGATGTCCGCGCCTTCTGTTTTGATCGCCGGTTGCGGTGATGTCGGCAGTCGTCTTGCCACGCAATTGCTGGCTTCCGGGTGGGAGGTTCATGGCCTGCGCCGTGATGTTTCACGCTTGCCGGACGGTGTTATTGGTGTATCCGGCGACTTGTTCAGTGAAGACTGTCCGGCGACCTGGCCGGTCGGTGCAGTGGATTACCTGGTGTATTGCGCGGCGGCCACCGATCACGATGAAGCCGGTTACCGCGCCGCTTATGTCCAGGGCTTGCAGCATGTGCTGGGCTGGCTGAACGACTACGGGCAGGTCCCCAATCGACTGCTGTTCGTTTCCAGCAGCAGTGTTTATGGCCAGCAGGGCGGCGAGTGGGTCGATGAAACGTCGCCGACCATCGCTGCCGGCTATTCGGGTCGACTGATGCTGGAGGCAGAGCAAATTGCGCTCCAGAGCGGTATCCCGGCGAGCATCGTGCGCTTGACCGGTATCTACGGCCCGGGCCGCGAATGGCTGCTGACCCAGGTTCGTCGCGGTTATCGCGTGGCAATCGATCCGCCGTTATACGGCAACCGCATTCATGCCGACGATGCGGCGGGGCTGATGGCGTTTTTGCTTGAAGCTGATCGGCGGGGTGTGGTGCTGGATGACGTCTATATCGGTGTCGATGATGCACCTGCACCGCTCGCGGAAGTGGTGGGTTGGTTGCGCGAATATCTGGGCGTGACCGAATGGGCAGAGGATGCGAGTGTGCGGCGCACTGGCAGTAAGCAGTGCAGTAATGCTCGGGCGAAGGCATTGGGCTGGACGCCGAAGTACCCCACCTATCGAGAAGGCTACGCCGCGATTCTCGAAGGCCGCAGCTGACTTCCATACACCCAAAACAACTGTGGGAGCGAGCTTGCTCGCGATGAGGCACTGACATTCAACATCATCGTTGTCTGTCAGGGCCTCATCGCGAGCAGGCCCGCTCCCACATTGGATCTTCGCTACAGCTGAGGTCGGGTTACTGCTTTTCCAGCAACCACTTGCGCTCACCCGGCGTGAACTGAGGCATTTCGTCCGCTTGCGCCGTGTTCACCGCCTGGAGAATTTCCAGCTCTTTGCCCTTGCGCGCAAAGATCCAGGTATTCCCCTGGCCGTTCAACTGCAGCCACATGTTGTCGTTACCGCCGCTCATCGAAGCGCAATCACCGGCCAGACACAGGGCATAGCGATCAGCGCCCGGCAGGCCGGCGACCTGACCATCAGCCTGGAATTGCACGGAATTGCCTTCACCGGGACCGCTGACGACTTTCCAGCTGCCACCCATGTAGGCCGAATATAGCGCGCGTTCGAAGCTGGCGCCCATCGGTGCGCCATCTGGCACGGGAATCTGGGCACGGTCGAAGACCTGTTCCGGTTCGTTGTCGAGGGCAGCCTGTTTCATTTGGCTGCCGTCACGTTTCAGTTCACTGCCGGAGCTGCCATAAAAGTCGACTTTCCAGGCGCCGGACTCTTCGCCCAGCAGCTTGCCTTCGACGTTTTCAAAACCGTTGGTGTAGCGGGCCTGACCGGCCTTGGTGTTGACGTCCCATTCCAGGTTCGGGCCATAGGCCTGGAGCGCTTCACGCAGGGGGGCGCCTTTGGAGGCAGCATCGATCGCCACCTGGTTGATCCAGGTGCCGCTGATGTCACGGTCGGCAGGGTTGCTGGCACATCCGCCCAAGAACAGGGCGACCAGCGAGAGAGCTAGCGCTTGGCGCATGGTGGAATCCTTTCAGAACAGAATCGGCGCAACCTGAAAAGGTTGCGCCGGACACATTACTCGATGACCAGAATGGCATCCATTTCAACCTGCGAACCCTTTGGCAGAGCCGCTACGCCGATGGCGGCGCGGGCAGGGTATGGCTGGTCAAAGTACTTGCCCATGATCTCGTTGACCTTGGCGAAGTGGCTCAGGTCGGTGAGGAAGATGTTCAGTTTGACGATGTCCTTGAACGAACCACCGGCGGCTTCGGCCACGGCTTTGAGGTTCTCGAACACCTGGATGGTCTGGGCTTCGAAGCCTTCAACCAGTTCCATGGTTTTTGGGTCCAGAGGAATTTGACCCGACATGTAAACGGTGTTGCCAGCCTTGATCGCCTGGGAGTAAGTGCCGATGGCGGCCGGGGCCTTGTCGCTGGTGATAACAGTCTTGGTCATGAATGACTCCTTGTAATAGTTGGCTTACGCACGCATGCGGGTGATGCGAATCACCCCGGTCAGGGCGCGCAATTTCTTGATCACGCGGGCCAGGTGCACGCGGTCGTGCACGCTGACCACCAGTTGGACCACGCTGATGCGACCATCGCGTTCGTCCATGCTGATTTTTTCGATATTGCCGTCGGCCGCGTTGACGCTGCTGGCCAGCAGCGCGATGAGACCGCGCTGGTGTTCCAGTTCGACACGCAGCTCGACGTTGAATTCGCCGGTGACATCCTTGGCCCACGAGAGCTGGATGCATTTTTCCGGATTGTGGCGGATTTCGCTGATGTTGCGGCAGTTGTCCAGGTGCACGACCATGCCTTTGCCCGCCGACAGGTGACCGACAATCGGGTCGCCCGGGATCGGCGTGCAGCACTTGGCGTAGCTGAGCACCAGGCCTTCGGTGCCGCGAATCGCCAATGGGCCTTCTGCGCTTGGCAGTTGTTCGCCTTCGCCGAGCAGGCGGCGGGCGACCACGTAAGCCATGCGATTGCCCAGGCCGATGTCTTCGAGCAGGTCTTCGATCAGTTCGAGGCGGTACTCGGTGAGCATCGCCTTGACGCGCTCGGCCGGGACTTTTTCCAGGGAGCTGTCGAAACCGTTGAGGACCTTGTTCAGCAGGCGTTCGCCGAGGCTGATGGACTCGGAGCGGCGTTGCAGTTTCAGCGCGTGGCGGATGTGGGTACGTGCTTTGCCGGTGACGACAAAGTTGAGCCACGCCGGATTCGGCCGTGCGCCGGGAGCGCTGACGATCTCGACCGTGGAGCCGCTTTGCAGCGGTTCGGACAGCGGTGCGAGTCGACGATTGATCCGACAGGCAATGCAGCTGTTGCCCACGTCGGTGTGCACCGCGTAAGCGAAGTCGACCGCCGTGGAGCCTTTGGGCAGCTCCATGATCCGGCCTTTGGGCGTGAACACGTAGACCTCGTCCGGGAACAGGTCGATCTTCACGCTTTCGATGAATTCCAGCGAGTTACCGGCCCGTTGCTGCATTTCCAGCACGCCTTTGACCCACTGGCGGGCGCGGGCGTGAGTGCCTTTGGGCTGCTCGTCGCCGCTGGATTTGTACAGCCAGTGAGCGGCAATGCCGTTGTTGGCCATCTCTTCCATTTCGCGGGTGCGAATCTGGATCTCGATCGGAACACCGTGCATGCCAAACAGCGTGGTGTGCAGCGACTGGTAGCCGTTGGCCTTGGGGATCGCGATGTAATCCTTGAAGCGCCCCGGCAACGGTTTGTACAAATTATGCACAGCACCCAGCACGCGGTAGCAGGTATCGACCTTGTCGACGATGATCCGGAACGCGTAGACGTCCATGATCTCGTTGAAGGCCCGACGCTTGCCGCGCATTTTCTTGTAGATGCCGTAGAGGTGTTTCTGACGACCGCTGACCTCGCCCTGAATGCCGTCGATGGCCAGGCAGTGGCTGAGAGACTCTTCGATCTTGTTGACGATTTCCTTGCGGTTGCCCCGGGCGCGTTTGACCGCCTGGTTGATCCGTGCGGAACGCATCGGGTGCATCGCCTTGAAGCCGAGGTCTTCGAATTCTATGCGGATGGCGTGCATGCCCAGCCGATTGGCGATGGGCGCATAGATTTCCAGGGTTTCCTTGGCGATCCGCCGGCGCTTTTCGCCGGACAGGACTTCCAGCGTGCGCATGTTGTGCAGGCGGTCAGCCAGTTTGACCAGGATCACGCGAATGTCGCGGGCCATGGCCATGGCCATTTTCTGGAAGTTTTCGGCCTGGGCTTCGGCTTTGGTTTCGAAGTTCATCTGGGTCAGTTTGCTGACCCCGTCGACCAGTTCGGCCACGGTTTCGCCGAACTGCGCTTGCAGCGCTTCCTTGGCAATACCGGTGTCTTCGATCACGTCATGCAGCATCGCAGCCATCAAGCTCTGATGGTCCATGTGCATGTCGGCAAGAATATTCGCCACTGCAAGAGGATGCGTGACGTACGCCTCACCGCTGCGGCGGCGTTGGCCGTCGTGGGCTTGTTCGGCGTAGAAGTACGCTCGGCGGACCAGGTTGACCTGGTCCTTGCCGAGGTAGGTCGATAAGCGATCGGCGAGGGCGTCTATGCTCGGCATGATAACTCCTGCCGTTCGCTGTGACCCCGCGCCGTGCTACGTCGACCAGGCATAGGCTTAGACTGCCTCGTTGGACTCGTCCTCGAACGCTGCGAACAGCGGTTCGTCTTCGACGATTTCAGCGTTGGCGATGAACTCGTAGCTCATCAGGCCTTCAGCGATTTCACGCAGGGCTACAACGGTAGGCTTGTCGTTTTCCCACTGAACCAAGGGCTCTTTGCCGCCGGTGGCCAGTTGACGGGCACGCTTGGTAGAGAGCATGACCAGCTCAAAGCGGTTTTCCACGTGTTCTAGGCAGTCTTCAACGGTTACGCGGGCCATGGTATTCCTCGGAGCGAATGCAAAATGCGCGCTGCCCGGTTGGGCGAGCGGACTCAACAGTTTAAAAAATCACCAGCGATTAGGGAAGCGCTGATTTTTTGACCAAGCCCTTCAACGCGCTGCAAGTACCAATGTAAAGCCCTTGCAGCGGTTTTGGGAAGAGCTGTTTAGCCGAGCAATTCAGCCAATAATTTACCGTGACGCTGCTGCTGACGCTTCTGATGCAGCTGATTGGCACGGAAAATCGCCTGCAAATCGCGCAGCGCATGGGCGAAATCGTCGTTGATGATCAGGTAGTCGTAGTCGACGTAATGGCTCATCTCGCTGACGGCTTCACGCATGCGGCCGTCAATGATTTCGTCGCTGTCCTGGCCGCGATTGGTCAGGCGTTGGTGCAAGGCCTCCAGGGACGGCGGCAGAATGAAGATCGAACGGGCCTGGGGCATCAACTTGCGCACTTGCTCTGCACCCTGCCAATCGATTTCCAGAATCAGGTCGTGGCCTTCGTCCAAGGTCTGCTGCAGGTGGCTTTGCGACGTGCCGTAGAGATTGCCGAACACTTCGGCGCGCTCAAGGAAATCCCCATGTTCGATCATCTTCACGAACTCGCCGCGTTCGACGAAGTGATAGTTCACGCCGTTCACTTCACCGGGGCGCATGGCGCGGGTGGTGTGGGAAACCGAGACGCGGATCTCCGGATTCGCGTCGGTCAGGGCCTTGACCAGGCTGCTCTTGCCCGCACCTGAAGGTGCGGAAATGATGTACAGGGTGCCGGTGCTGTGGGTCATGTCGGGTTTGCCTTACTCAATATTCTGCACTTGTTCGCGCATCTGCTCGATCAACACCTTGAGGTTGACCGCCGCCTGGGTGCTGCGCGGGTCGAAGGCTTTGGAGCCCAGTGTGTTGGCTTCGCGGTTGAGTTCCTGCATCAGGAAGTCCAGGCGCCGACCGGCAGCGCCACCGGATTTGAGTACCCGGCGAACTTCGATGATGTGAGTGCTCAGGCGATCCAGTTCTTCGGCGACATCGCTCTTCTGAGCGAGCATGACCATTTCCTGTTCCAGTCGCTGCGGGTCCATCTCGGCTTTCATGTCGGCAAAGCGGTCGAGGACTTTCTGGCGCTGGGTGGCGAGCATCTGCGGGACCAGTTCACGCAGGGTCACCACGTCTTCTTCAATGGACGTCAGGCGATCGTTGATCAGCCGCGCCAGCTCCGCACCTTCGCGCTCGCGGCCGGCCTTGAGTTCTTTGAGGCCTTCGTTGAACAGCGCCAGGGCTTCGGCATTCAAGGCTTGCGGGTCGGTAGCATCGCCCACCAGCACGCCGGGCCAGGCCAGGACTTCCAGCGGGTTCAGCGCCGCCGGATTTTTGATCAGGCCGGCGATGGTCTCGGCGGCGGCGACCAATTGGGCGGCGCGCTCGCGGTCCACTTGCAGGGGTTTGTCGGTGTTTTCTTCGGTGAAGCGCAGGGTGCATTCGAGCTTGCCCCGGGAGATTCCCTGGCGCAGCGCTTCGCGGACCGCGCCTTCGAGGTCGCGAAACGACTCCGGCAGACGCAGGTGGGGTTCCAGGTAGCGGCTGTTGACCGAGCGCAATTCCCAGCTCAGGGTGCCTTGGGCACCGGCTTTTTCAACGCGGGCGAAGGCGGTCATGCTGTGCACCATGGAGGTACCTCGCAATGCAGGTCGACGCTAACCCGAGGTTTCGCGGACCCGCTATCTGTGAATTAAAGCCGACAGGCAGCAAAGGCGCAGGATTGTAGCGCAGTGGGGCGGATGCGCCCAAACACACGGTGTGACAAAGAGCTGCAGGCCGTCGGCTATGCTCTATTACGGGCCTTCAGTCGTCGGGCGGATTTTTTAGAAGTGCCCAGTCGCGGCGCACGGCTCTATAATGCTCCGCAGTTTTCCGTCCCCGTACAGGTATTCCCTATGAAACGTCCAAGTGGTCGCGCTGCCGATCAGCTCCGCTCGATCCGCATTACCCGCAACTACACCAAACACGCCGAGGGATCTGTACTGGTCGAGTTCGGTGATACCAAGGTCATCTGCACCGTCAGCGTCGAAAACGGCGTGCCGCGTTTCCTCAAGGGGCAGGGCCAAGGCTGGTTAACCGCCGAGTACGGCATGCTGCCGCGCGCCACCGGCGAGCGTAACCAGCGTGAGGCGAGCCGCGGCAAGCAAGGCGGCCGCACCCTCGAAATCCAGCGTCTGATCGGTCGTTCCCTGCGTGCTTCGCTGGACATGTCCAAGCTGGGCGACGTCACCCTGTATGTCGACTGCGACGTGATCCAGGCTGACGGCGGCACCCGCACCGCGTCCATCACCGGCGCCATGGTTGCCCTGGTCGATGCCTTGAAAGTGATCAAGAAGCGTGGCGGCCTGAAAGGTGGCGACCCGCTCAAGCAAATGATCGCTGCCGTTTCGGTGGGCATGTATCAGGGCGAGCCTGTGCTCGACCTCGACTACCTGGAAGACTCGGCTGCCGAGACCGACCTGAATGTGGTGATGACCAGCACGGGCGGTTTCATCGAGGTTCAGGGCACGGCCGAAGGCGCACCGTTCCAGCCTGAAGAGCTGAACGCTATGCTTGAGTTGGCGAAGAAAGGCATGACCGAAATCTTCGAACTGCAAAAGGCTGCACTGGCCGACTGATCGGAACCGCTCCAGGCAAGGAGGACGTTATGAGTGACGAGCAACAGCTGCTTCCCACCCCGAGCAAAGAGGTTCGGCAGTGGGCGATGTTTTGTCACCTGTCCGCCTTGCTGGGGATCTGGATTCCGTTTGGTACGCTGATTGGCCCGCTTATTCTCTGGCAGATGAAGCGCGAGATGGACCCGTTTGTCGATGCGCAAGGCAAGGAAGCACTGAACTTCCAGATCACCGTCGCCATTGCCTCCGCCATCTGCTTCCTGCTGATGGTGGTGATCGTCGGGTTCTTCCTGTTGGGTCTGGTCGCGATCGGTGCGCTGGTGCTGACGATCATCGGTGGCGTGAAAGCCAATGAAGGGGTGCCTTACCGGTATCCGTTCACGTGGCGGTTGATCAAATAACGAGCATGCAAAAACCTTGTGGGAGCGAGCCTGCTCGCGATAACTGTCTGACAGTCACTGAGTGGGTGTCTGGCGTAACGTCATCGCGAGCAGGCTCGCTCCCGCACTAAGTAATCAGTGTGCATAAACATGTCGATAGCAATCTGGCTGTGTGCAAAACGCAATTCACCGCAACTTAAAAGCAATACCCGACTTGTAGGATTTTTCCTTTTTTAAGTTAGAAGTTTTCCCAGTCGTTTTATAATGGTCGCCATTTACAACATTCAGGCACCGTCGGTGCAGATCCTGCGTTTTAAAAGTTGAAAGCCAAACAGCCTCAGCCCCGCTCGAAGTTTTCACGTGCGCAAGTATAGTTATTACACTTTTAGTCACAACTGTAGTGCTTCAGCACAGCCTATGTGCTTGGCAATGAGACTTGGTGGTTGATAGAGTTGCCCCAAGTAATATTTATCAAGAAATATTTCGATATATTCAGACCATTGAAGGTCCTTGAATCTAAAACCAATCAGTGTTGAGACAATCAATCTGTTCAAGAGCGTATCCAGGTAAAAAGTTCGCCCCTGAATATATATCCAAGAATAATCCCAATGGTTCAGCTCGATTTTTATGGAACACTTGTTGCCGCCTCTTTAGTACTTTTACTGGGACGCGGGCTTGTCACGCGTGTCGGTTTTTTACGTGCCTACAATATCCCTGAGCCTGTAGCAGGTGGCCTGGTGGTTGCTCTGGTTCTCTTGGCTTTGCGGCTCCTTGATATTGAAGTCCGATTTGATACTTCGCTGCAGACTCCCTTGATGTTGGCGTTTTTTGCCACCATTGGCTTGAGTGCAGACTTTGCCAGCCTGAAGAAAGGCGGGCGCGTCGTGGGGGTTTTTCTGCTGGCGGTCACCGGGCTTCTAGTGGTCCAGAACGCCATGGGCATCGGGCTCGCAAAGGCGTTGGGGCTCGATCCGTTGATGGGCCTGCTGACAGGCTCAATTACCTTGGCGGGCGGGCATGGTACAGGCGCGGCGTGGGGAGCGATGTTCAGTGAGAAGTTCGGGCTCGCTTCCGCCTCTGAGCTTGCAATGGCTTCTGCAACGTTTGGCTTGGTATTGGGCGGCCTGGTGGGTGGTCCGGTCGCTCGCCTGCTCATCAAACGTGTCCAGGCGCCCGGCCTCGAGCAAGAAATGCCACGGCTGCCAAAGGGCTTTGAGCAGCCGAACAAAGAGCGCGCGATCACGCCATTTTCGTTTATCGAGACACTCGCCCTGATCGCAGTCAGCTTGCTGGCAGGCTCTCTCCTGAACGGCCTGCTGCACGAAACCGCATTTGAGTTGCCGACATTCGTATGCGTCTTGTTCGTGGGTGTGGTTTTACGGAACGGACTTTCAGCGCTTGGCCTGTATCAAGTGTTTGAGCGTGAAGTCTCTGTGCTGGGGAATGTCAGCTTGTCGCTGTTTCTGGCGATCGCTCTGATGTCGCTCAAACTGTGGGATCTGGCTGCACTGGCTTTGCCGTTCTTCATTATTCTGGCTGCGCAAACGTTGCTCATGGCGCTGTTTGCGATTTTCGTGACGTTTAGAGTCATGGGCAGTAACTATGATGCGGCAGTACTGGCGGCGGGGCACTGCGGTTTTGGACTGGGTGCCACGCCAACCGCCATCGCTAACATGCAAGCGGTGACACAGCGCTTCGGACCTTCGCAGATGGCGTTCCTGGTGGTGCCAATGGTGGGGGCGTTCTTCATCGACATCATTAACGTCATCGTGATCAAGTTGTACCTTGCGCTACCGTTTTTCGCCGCCGCTTGACGGTCTGATCACGGCTAAAGCCCCATAAAAAAATGCCCATATCTTGCGATACGGGCATTTTTTTCATCCGGCCTTTCACATAGCCTGAGCAATGTCTGCTTCTGCGAAACGACGCTTAGATGGTCAACGTCCAGTCATAGTCCACGATCAGCGGTGCGTGCTGCGAGAACCGTGGCTGACGTGGCAAGCGTGCGCTGCGAACAAAGCGACGCAGGCCCGGGGTCAGCAGCTGATAGTCGAAGCGCCAACCGAGGTTGAGCATCTCTGCCTGTTCGTTGTCCGGCCACCAGCTGTACTGATCGCCTTCACGGCTGACTTCGCGCAGGGCATCGACATAACCCATGTTGCCGACAATCTCGTCCATCCAGGCACGTTCAGGTGCCAGGAAGCCCGGGGATTGCTGGCTGTCGCGCCAGTTCTTGATATCCAGCTTTTGTTGCGCCACGTACAGCGAGCCACAGTAAATGTACTCGCGACGTTTGCGCCGCTGTTTATCCAGATAACGGGCGAAGTCGTCCATTAGCTTGAACTTCTGGTTCAAGTCTTCATCGCCGTTCTGCCCCGAAGGGAGCAGCAAGGTCGCGATGCTGACCTTGTCGAAATCGGCTTGCAGGTAGCGCCCGTAGCGGTCGGCCGTCTCGAACCCGAGACCGCTGATGACTGCCTTCGGTTGCAGCCGCGAATACAAAGCCACGCCACCTTGGGCGGGAACTTCGGCTTCGCAGGCATAAAGGAAGTAGCCATCCAGTTGGAAGGCTGGATCGTCCAGTTCAAAGGCGGAGGCGCGGGTGTCCTGCAGGCAGATGACGTCGGCATTCTGTGCTTGCAGCCAACTGAGCAAACCTCGCTCCACTGCAGCCTGAATACCATTGACGTTCACACTGATGATCCGCATAAATGGCCCCAAAAATCGCGTGCGTGTATGATACACGGCGTCAACCTAATTAGCTAAATCCGTGGTATTTGGGGTTTTTTTCATGCAAGCGTATCAGCGCGATTTCATTCGTTTTGCCATCGATCGCGGCGTTTTGCGCTTCGGCGAGTTCACCCTGAAGTCCGGGCGCACCAGTCCTTACTTCTTCAATGCCGGGCTTTTCAACTCGGGTTCGGCCCTTGCGCAGTTGGGTCGTTTCTACGCGGAGGCCATCGTCGAGAGCGGCATTTCGTTCGACGTTCTGTTCGGCCCGGCCTACAAAGGCATCCCTTTGGCGGCGACCACGGCAGTAGCCCTGGTCGAACACCATGGCCGTGATCTTCCATGGTGCTTCAACCGCAAGGAAGCCAAGGCTCACGGCGAGGGCGGCAGTCTGGTCGGCGCACCGCTGACCGGCGAAGTGTTGATCATCGACGACGTGATCACTGCCGGCACTGCCATCCGTGAAGTGATGCAGATCATCGCTTCCCAGGACGGCGCCAAGGCCGCCGGTGTGCTGATTGCCCTGAATCGTCAGGAGCGTGGCAACGGCGAATTGTCGGCGATCCAGGAAGTGGAGCGTGACTTCGGCATTCCGGTGATCAGCATTGTTTCGCTGAACCAGGTGCTTGAATTCCTGGCGGACGATCCGCAGCTCAAGCAGCACTTGCCGGCGGTTGAGGCCTATCGCGCCCAATTCGGCGTCTGACACACCGACCCTGTAGGAGCGAGCTTGCTCGCGATGGACGTCAGAGCGCCGCGGGTTGTCAGGCACCCCGCGTTATCGTTGACGTTTTTCGCGAGCAAGCTCGCTCCTACAAGGGATCGCAGACAAAAAAAGACCCCGCTCAGCCTGGCTGAGCGGGGTCATTTTGTTTGTGTTGCTTAGGGACGCTTGCGATTGCTGATCAACGTACCCACACCCGTATCGGTGAAGATCTCCAGCAGAATCGCATTCGGCACCCGGCCATCGATGATCAGCGAGCTGCCCACGCCGCCCTGTACCGCTTCCAGTGCGCAACGGATTTTCGGCAGCATGCCGCCGTAGATGGTGCCGTCGGCGATCAGATCGTCGACTTGTTGGGTGGTCAGGCCGGTCAGGACCGTGCCTTGCTTGTCCATCAGGCCGGCAATGTTGGTCAGCAGCATCAGCTTTTCAGCCTTCAGTGCTTCCGCGACTTTACCGGCTACCAAATCGGCGTTGATGTTGTACGACTCACCGTTGGCACCAACGCCAATCGGTGCGATCACCGGGATGAAGTCGCCTTTGACCAGTAGGTTCAGCAGGTCGGTGTTGATGCCGACCACTTCGCCGACGTGGCCGATGTCGATGATTTCCGGTTGAGTCATCTCCGGCGTCTGGCGGGTCACGGTGAGCTTTTTCGCGCGAATCAACTCCGCATCTTTACCGGTCAGGCCGATGGCGCTGCCGCCATGACGGTTGATCAGGTTGACGATGTCCTTGTTGACCTGACCGCCGAGAACCATCTCCACCACGTCCATGGTTTGCGCGTCAGTCACGCGCATGCCATCGATGAAGTGGCTCTCGATCGACAGACGCTTGAGCAGGTCGCCGATTTGCGGGCCGCCGCCGTGAACCACCACCGGGTTGATGCCCACGGCCTTCATCAGCACGATGTCGCGGGCGAAGCCGGTTTTCAGCTCCTCGCTTTCCATCGCGTTGCCGCCGTATTTGATCACCAGCGTCTTGCCGACATAGCGGCGAATGTAAGGCAGCGCTTCGGACAGGACCTTGGCGGTGTTGGCGGCGGCTTCGCGTTCGAGGGTCATTCAGGGCTCCGGGTGCTTCGTTAAATCAAAACGGTAATTGGAGATCAGGTGCAACACGCTTCAACTGGACTTTGAATACGTCCTTGATGCGCTGCAATTCAGCCTCGTCATCGGCCTCGAAGCGCAGCACCAGCACCGGTGTGGTGTTGGACGCGCGAACCAGGCCCCAGCCTTTGGCATAGTCGACTCGCACGCCGTCAATGGTGGTCAGGTCGGCGCCTTCGCCCCACTTCGCGTCGTGCAGTGCATCAATGATGCTGAATTTGCTCTCTTCGGTCACATGGATATTGATTTCCGGCGTAGAAATATCGTTCGGGAAGGTCGCAAACAGTTCCTCCGCGGTGGATTTTTCCTTGCTCAGTATCTCCAGCAGGCGCGCGGCGCTGTAAATGCCGTCGTCGAAACCGAACCAGCGTTCCTTGAAGAAGATGTGCCCGCTCATTTCGCCGGCCAACAGAGCGCCGGTTAGTTTCATTTTCTTTTTGATCAACGAGTGACCGGTCTTCCACATTAGCGGCCGACCGCCATATTCCTTGATCAGCGGGGTCAGGCGGCGGGTACATTTGACATCGAAGATGATCTCCGCATCGGCATTGCGCGCCAGCACGTCACGGGCGAACAGCATCAGCAGGCGGTCCGGGTAAACGATGCTGCCAGTGTTGGTCACCACGCCAACGCGATCGCCGTCGCCGTCGAAGGCCAGGCCGATGTCGGCGTTGGTTTCCTTGACCTTGGCGATCAGGTCTACGAGGTTTTCAGGCTTGCCCGGGTCCGGGTGGTGATTCGGGAAGTTGCCGTCGACGTCGCAGAACAGCGGGATGACTTCGCAGTTCAGCGCTTCGATCAATTGCGGGGCGATCACGCCGGCGGCGCCGTTACCGCAGTCGACCACGACTTTCAGGCGCCGAGCCAGTTTGATGTCCTCGACGATTTCAGTGTTGTAGCGGTCGAGGATCTCGACCTGGGTGATGCTGCCCTTGCCGCTGCTCAGGTTGTTGGTCTTGAGGCGGTCGTGCAAGGCCTGGATCTGTTCGTTGGCCAAGGTATCGCCAGCGATGACGATCTTGAAACCGTTGTAGTTCGACGGGTTGTGGCTGCCGGTCAGCATGACACCGGATTTGCCGGCCAGTACGTTGGCGGCGTAGTACAGCGCTGGCGTTGGCACCAGGCCGACGTCGCTGACGTGGCAACCGGCGTCGGCCAGGCCTTTGATCAGTTGCTCGACCAGTTCCGGACCTGACAGGCGACCGTCACGGCCAACGGATACGTTCGGTTCGTTCTGGGCCAGGCTCTGGGCACCGATGGCGCGACCGAGCCAATAAGCGGTTTCAGCGTTCAAGAATTCCGGGACGGTGCCGCGAATGTCGTAGGCGCGGAAGATGCTGTCGGGGAACTTGGGGGCGACTTGTGCTGGGGTGCTCATCTGTAGGAATGCTCCATCTCGAAAGTGGCTGGACCTGTCCGCGAAGAACTCGTCAACAGGCTCAAACTGAAGGGTATGACGGCGTTTTCCACAGAGAGTTCGTGGTGTGTAAAGGCCATGACCCCGACGTCAGCAAGAGAATAGTCGGTCAATGCCTTGATTTTGGGTGGTAAACCTTCCAGAGGGAGCTGCGCAAATTTTGTGGCAAGCGACCTTGCTTTCTGTAGGAGCTGCCGCAGGCTGCGATCTTTTGATTTTCGTCTTTAAGATCAAAAAATCGCAGCCTGCGGCAGCTCCTACAGGGATGTAACGTTATCAGTGGCTGCCGGAATGCCCGAAACCGCCAGCGCCGCGTTCGGTTTCAACGAATTCTTCGACCATCTCGAAGTGCGCTTGAACCACCGGCACCAGCACCAGCTGGGCCAAACGCTCGCCTACCACGATGTTGAAGTCGGTCTGGCCACGGTTCCAGCACGACACCATTAACGGGCCCTGGTAGTCGGAGTCGATCAGGCCGACCAGATTGCCCAGCACGATGCCGTGCTTATGGCCCAGGCCGGAGCGCGGCAGAATCAGCGCCGCCAAACCAGGGTCGCCAATGTAGACGGACAGGCCAGTCGGGATCAGCAGAGTTTCGCCCGGCTTGATGATGGTGTCTTTTTCCAGCATGGCGCGCAGGTCGAGGCCGGCGGAGCCAGGCGTGGCGTACTGCGGCAACGGAAATTCGGTACCGATGCGAGGGTCGAGGATCTTGGCTTGCAAAGCGTGCATGTAAATTAAACCTGGTTCAGACGTTCGGCAATAAAAGTGATCAGCTGGCGAGCAATCTTGCCCTTGCTGGTCTGGGCGAAAAGTGTGGCGTGTAGCTCACGGTCGATCACGCTGCAGGCGTTTTCTTCGCTGTTGAACCCAATGCTCGGGTTCGCGACGTCGTTGGCGACGATCAAATCGAGGTTCTTGTCTTTCAACTTGCGCGCAGCGTAGTCGAGCAGGTGTTCGGTTTCGGCGGCGAAACCGACACTGAACGGACGGTCGGGGCGAGTGGCGATGCTGGCCAGGATGTCCGGGTTGCGCACCATCTGTAGCAACAAGCCGTCGCCGTTCGTAGGGTCTTTCTTGAGTTTCTGTGGGGCGACGACTTCCGGGCGGTAGTCCGCGACCGCTGCCGAGGCGATAAACAGGTCGCAGGGGATCGCGGCTTCGCAGGCGGCGAGCATGTCGCGGGCGCTGACCACGTCGATGCGGGTGACGCGATCCGGGGTCGGCAGGTGCACCGGGCCGGTGATCAGGGTCACGCGGGCGCCGGCTTCCACCGCAGCTTCGGCCAGGGCGAAGCCCATTTTCCCGGAGCTGTGGTTGGTGATGTAGCGCACCGGGTCGATGTTTTCCTGGGTCGGGCCGGCGGTGATCAGTACGTGTTTGCCGGTCAGCGCCTGACGCTGGAAGCAGTCCGCCGCGCACTGGGCGAGTTCGGTGGCTTCGAGCATACGGCCCAGGCCGACATCACCGCAGGCCTGGCTGCCGGAGGCCGGGCCGAAGGCCTTGATGTCGCGGCTTTCGAGGGTTTGCAGGTTGGCCTGGGTCGCAGGATCGCGCCACATGGCCTGGTTCATTGCGGGCGCAACGGCAACCACGGCGTCGGTGGCCAGCACCAGTGTGGTCAGCAGGTCGTCGGCAATGCCTTGGGCCAGACGGGCGATCAAGTCCGCAGTGGCGGGGGCGATCAGCACCAGGTCAGCCCATTTTGCCAGCTCGATGTGGCCCATCGCGGCTTCGGCCGCAGGGTCCAGCAAATCGAGGTGGACAGGGTGCCCGGAGAGGGCCTGCATGGTCAGCGGGGTGATGAACTCGCTGCCGCCACGGGTCATGACCACGCGCACTTCGGCGCCCTGGTCGATCAGGCGGCGAACCAGGTCGGCGCTCTTGTAGGCAGCAATGCCACCGCCGACGCCCAGAACGATGCGTTTCCGATACAGCCGCTGCATAGGTCTGCCTTTCATTTCGTTGATGACTGCGTTGCGATACCCCCTCCCCAGGGATGAAATCGCCCGCAAAAAAGATGGGCTACGATATCACAGCGACCGCTACGGAACAGCGGCGCCCATATTCCAGGGAGGTGCTATGAGTATTCGTGATTGGCCGGCGGCGGAGCGGCCGCGGGAGAAGTTACTTGAGCAGGGTTCGGCGAGCCTTTCGGACGCCGAGCTGCTGGCTATCTTTTTACGGACAGGTGTATCCGGCAAAAGCGCGGTGGACCTGGCGAGACATCTGTTGAATCAGTTTGGCAGCCTGCGCAAGCTGCTGGAGGCGGATCTGCGGACCTTCAGCGGTGAGCTCGGACTTGGGCCGGCCAAGTTTGCGCAGTTGCAGGCAGTGCTGGAAATGGCCCGACGACATCTGGCTGAGCGCCTACGGCACAACTCGGTGCTGGAGAATCCACTGGCTGTGCGCGACTACCTGAAGTCGATGCTGCGTCACGAGCCGCATGAGGTATTTGGCTGCCTGTTTCTGGACTCAAAACACCGAGTGCTGGCCTTTGAGTCGCTGTTTCGCGGCTCCATCGATAGCACCAGCGTCTATCCGCGACAGGTGGTCAAACGTGCTCTGGCTCATAACGCTGCGGCGCTGATCCTGTGCCATAACCACCCGTCGGGCAATCCCGACCCCAGTCAGGCCGACCGAAAACTGACCAAGCGCCTGCAAGAGGCGCTGGACCTGATCGATGTGCGGGTGCTCGACCATTTCATCATCGGCGACGGCGATCCGCTGTCGATGGCTGAGTATGGGTGGATGTAGCGGGGGGGGGAACACAAAACCCCTGTGGGAGCGAGCTTGCTCGCGATGGCGGTGTATCAGTCAACAGTGATGTTGAATGTAATGGCCCCATCGCGAGCAGGCTCGCTCCCACAGGTTTTGTGGTGATGCTATTACTTGAGGCTGACCTTGGAGTAATCCTGACGGCCGAACGGGCTGACCGAATAACCCTCGACGTCTTTACGTGTCAGCGCGAAGGCGGTCGGGTGGGCCAGCGGCAGCCACAACGCCTGCTGCTGGATCTGCGCCTGGGCCTGTTCGTAGAGCTTGGTGCGCACACCTTGCTCGCCGGTGGTCTTGCCGGCGCTGATCAGCTTGTCCAGGTCCTGGTTGCAGTAGCGCGCGAAGTTGGTGCCGGACTTGACCGCAGCGCAGGAAAACTGTGGTGTGAGGAAGTTGTCCGGGTCACCGTTATCACCGGCCCAGCCCATGAACAATAGATCGTGCTCACCGGCCTTGGCGCGGCGGATCAGCTCGCCCCATTCAATCACCCGAATCTCGGCCTGAATGCCGATTTCCGCGAGGTCGGATTGCAGCAACTGAGCGCCGAGGCTTGGGTTGGGGTTCAGTGTGCTGCCGGAAGGGCGGGTCCAGATGGTGGTCTGGAAGCCGTCCTTGAACCCGGCCTTGGCCATTAATGCTTTGGCCTTTTCAACGTCATGCGGGTAGCCCGGCAAGCCTTTGGCGTAGCTCCAGGTGTTGGGTGGGTACGGGCCGTTGGCGGGCTCGGCGGTGTCTTCGAACACGGCCTTGACGTAGTTGGCCTTGTCGAACGCGAGATTGATCGCCTGGCGCACTTCAGGTTTGTCCAGCGGCGGATGCTGGCTGTTGATGCCGACGAACGCGGTCATGAAGGCGTCAGTTTTTTCGATTTTCAGGGTCGGTTCTTTCAGCGCTGCCTGGACGTCCAGAGGCTTGGGCGAGAGGGCGATCTGGCACTCGTTGCGACGCAATTTCTGCAAGCGCACGTTGGCGTCCGGGGTGATGGCGAAGATCAGCGGATCAACCGAAGGCTTGCCGCCGAAGTAATCAGCGTTGGCCTTGTAGCGAATCGAGGCATCTTTCTGAAAGCGCGTGAAGATGAACGGACCGCTGCCGATCGGCTGGCTGTTGAGCTTTTCGGGCGTGCCGGCCTTCAGCAGTTTGTCGGCATATTCAGCCGAATATATCGAGGCGAAGCCCATGCTCAGGGTTGCCAGGAAGGTCGAGTCCGGGTGATCGAGGGTGAAGCGCACGGTGAGCGGGTCGAGTGCGTCGATCTTTTTGATCAGCGCCGGCAATTGCATCGACTGGGCATGCGGGAAGCCGCTCTGGGCAACTTTGTGCCAAGGGTTTGCCGGGTCGAGCATGCGGTCGAAGCTGAACTTCACGTCTTCAGCGGTCAGATCGCGCGTCGGGCTGAAGTACTCGGTGCGGTGGAATTTCACCTGTGGGTGCAACTTGAACACGTAGGTCAGGCCGTCGGGCGTGACTTCCCAGCTGTCCGCGAGGCTGGCGACCACTTTGCCGCTGGCCGTATCGAAGTCCACCAGACGGTTCATCAGCACATCGGCCGAAGCATTGGTGGTGGTCAACGAATTGTATTGCACCACGTCGAACCCTTCGGGGCTGGCCTCGGTGCAGACGGTCAGACCGGCAGCATGGGCCAATGGGCTCAGCAGAAGCGGGGCGAGCAACAGCGGTAGGGCAGCGAGGCGCATGGTCGGATTCCTTTACAGATCGAAGGCCCATCTGCAAGTGCAGTCTGGAAAAGGCTTACCCTAGTGGGCTCTTTTGCAAATGACTATCCCCTTTTTCATTTTAAGGGGACTATGTGTGATCGTTTTCGGTGCGAGCTGGCAGAGAAAACTCCTGGATTGGCGTGTTGGCCGATTCTCTGCGACGAGCGGTCTTTATCGGCGATAGCCTTTATCCAAGGCGCTCGGCGCCCGAAAATTGGGGTTTTTATCAACTCAACGCACACGGAATGTTGTTGCTCTCTAGTCTTTCTGGTATAAAGCAGCGCTCTTTTCTAGGGGCCCGGTTCCTTCACTTGTAGGTGTAGCCGGTAAGACCTCTAAAGAAACGCGGCGCCTGGCGCCAAATGACTGAGAGATTAAGCGGCCAACCCATGCCGGGTTGGGCATGTGGTTTTAGAGGGCTGAGGCATGTCGAGAGTATGTCAAGTTACCGGTAAGGGTCCGGTGACTGGGAATAACATTTCCCACGCAAACAACAAAACCCGTCGTCGTTTCCTGCCGAACCTGCAGCATCACCGCTTCTGGGTTGAAGAAGAGAAACGTTTCGTGCGTCTGCGCGTATCTGCCAAAGGCATGCGTATCATCGACAAGCGTGGCATCACTGTCGTGCTGGCCGAAATCCGCAAAGCTGGCAAGATCTAAGGGAGCTAATCATGCGTGAATTGATTCGTTTGATTTCGAGCGCCGGTACTGGTCACTTCTACACTACCGACAAGAACAAGCGCACTACTCCGGACAAAATCGAGATCAAGAAATTTGATCCGGTTGTTCGCAAGCACGTGATCTACAAGGAAGGCAAAATCAAGTAATTGATTTTTCCCTCTTACGAAAAAGGCCCGTATCGCGAGATACGGGCCTTTTTTGTTGCCTTTTGTTGTGCCTGTCAGGGCCTCATCGCGGGCAAGCCCGCTCCCACAGGGATCTGTGCCGATCACAAAACCTGTGGGAGCGTGGCTTGCCCGCGATGGGACCGGCCCAAACAGCAAAAAACCTCAGGCCTTCTGTTCAAACACCACGTAAATCTTGCGGCACGGCTCCAGCACCTCCCAGGTGCCTTTGAACCCAGCCGGAATCACAAAGCGATCGCCTACGCGCAGGGTCTTGCCGTTGCCGTCGTTATCACGCAGCACTGAAACCCCCTGCACGATTTCGCAGTATTCATGCTCGGTGTAATTCACCAGCCACTGGCCGACCTCGCCCTCCCAGATCCCGGCACTCATCTGGCCGCAAGGGCTGTTGTAGTGGTTGTACACGGCTTGCTCAGGATCGCCTTTGAGGACTTTCGCCTGGTCCGGCCGATAGCGATCGGGCTGGGTAGTGGCTTGGCTGAAGTCGACGATGTCCTGGATGTTCATTGTTGTAATCCCCCGTGATTGCGACGCGAGTGGTTGGAAAGGTGCTGGAAAGCCCAAAGTCTATGTTTATTAAAATGAACACCGCAAGGCCGTTTGCCGGCCTTATGTCAAATATATTGAAACAACCCCGGCCACTGGTTTAGGGTGGCGGTTGCCTTGGGCCGAAATGCAGGCTGGCCGGGCAGAATTTCTGAGGACGCCCGCGAAGAACGCGGGGCGCTCGTATTCAAAAGAGGAGGACACTCGTATGACCACCCTGACTCGTGCCGATTGGGAACAACGGGCTCGCGATCTGAAGATCGAAGGTCGCGCCTACATCAATGGCGAATACACCGATGCCGTCTCCAGCGAGACCTTCGAGTGCATCAGCCCGGTCGATGGCCGTCTGCTCGGCAAGATTGCCAGCTGTGATGCCGCCGACGCCCAGCGCGCTGTTGAAAACGCCCGCGCCACCTTCAATTCCGGCGTCTGGTCGCGCCTGGCGCCAACCAAACGCAAAGCCACCATGATCCGTTTCGCCGGCCTGCTGAAACAGCACGCCGAAGAGCTGGCCCTGCTTGAAACCCTGGACATGGGCAAGCCGATCAGCGACTCCTTGTACATCGACGTTCCAGGCGCGGCGCAAGCCCTGAGCTGGAGCGGTGAAGCCATCGACAAGATCTACGACGAAGTCGCGGCCACTCCCCATGACCAACTGGGTCTGGTGACTCGCGAGCCGGTCGGCGTGGTCGGCGCCATCGTGCCGTGGAACTTCCCGTTGATGATGGCCTGCTGGAAACTCGGCCCGGCGCTGTCCACCGGTAACTCGGTGATCCTCAAACCGTCTGAAAAATCGCCGCTGACGGCTATTCGCATCGCGGCGCTGGCCGTTGAAGCCGGCATCCCGAAAGGCGTGCTGAACGTGCTGCCGGGTTACGGTCACACCGTCGGCAAGGCCCTGGCCCTGCACAACGATGTCGACACGCTGGTGTTCACCGGTTCGACCAAGATTGCCAAGCAATTGCTGATTTACTCCGGTGAATCGAACATGAAGCGCGTCTGGCTCGAAGCCGGTGGCAAGAGCCCGAACATCGTGTTCGCCGATGCGCCGGATCTGCAGGCCGCTGCTGAATCGGCTGCCGGCGCCATTGCCTTCAACCAGGGCGAAGTCTGCACCGCCGGCTCGCGTCTGCTGGTCGAGCGTTCGATCAAGGACACTTTCCTGCCGCTGGTGATCGAGGCGCTCAAAACCTGGAAACCGGGCAATCCACTGGACCCGGCGACCAACGTCGGTGCGCTGGTGGATACCCAGCAGATGAATACCGTGCTGTCCTACATCGAATCCGGCCACACCGACGGTGCCAAACTGGTGGCTGGCGGCAAGCGCATTCTTCAGGAAACCGGTGGCACCTACGTTGAGCCGACGATTTTCGACGGCGTCAGCAACGCAATGAAAATCGCTCAGGAAGAGATCTTCGGTCCAGTCCTGTCGGTGATCGCGTTTGATACCGCCGAGGAAGCCATCCAGATCGCCAACGACACGCCTTACGGTCTCGCCGCAGCGGTGTGGACCAAGGACATCTCGAAGGCTCACCTGACCGCCAAGGCACTGCGTGCCGGTAGCGTGTGGGTCAACCAGTACGACGGTGGCGACATGACCGCACCGTTTGGTGGCTTCAAACAGTCGGGCAACGGTCGCGACAAGTCGCTGCACGCGTTCGACAAGTACACCGAGCTGAAGGCGACCTGGATCAAGTTGTAAGCCGTTCAGGGAGCCTGCTCTAAACCAGGTTCCCCGAACGACGCAGATCCCCTGTGGGAGCAAGCCTGCTCGCGATAGCGGTATGACAGTCGACGTCAATGTTGAATGTTGCTCCGTCATCGCGAGCAGGCTCGCTCCCACAGTGCTTTGTGCTTCACATAAAAATATCCACAGGAGCGTGGAACATGCGTTGGGCGACTTATTTCGCCGTGTTGGCGTCTGTCTTGAGTGTCGGCCTGGCCCTGGGTGTCAGCATGCCGCTGGTGTCGTTTCGCCTGGAAAGCTGGGGTTACGGCTCGTTCGCCATCGGTGTGATGGCGGCGATGCCAGCCATTGGTGTGTTGCTGGGGGCGAAAATCTCCAGCCATCTGGCGGCGCGTCTGGGCACGGCCAATCTGATGCGCCTGTGCCTGTGGGCCGGAGCGTTGTCCATCGGCTTGCTGGCGCTGTTGCCCAGCTACCCGATTTGGCTGGTGCTGCGGCTGATGATCGGTGTGATCCTGACCCTCGTCTTCATCCTCGGGGAAAGCTGGATCAACCAACTGGTGGTCGAGCAATGGCGCGGGCGACTGGTGGCGCTGTATGGCAGCAGCTATGCGCTGAGTCAGCTGGCCGGACCGTTGTTGCTTGGCGTTCTGGGCACTGAGCAGGACTACGGTTTCTGGGTCGGCGTCGGTTTGCTGACGGCCGCACCGTTCCTGTTGTTGGGTCGCAGCGGCGCACCCTCCAGCGAAGCCTGCAGCGTGACCCTCGGCGACTTGCTGACCTTCTGCCGCAGCCTGCCGGCGATTGCCTGGGCGGTGTCGCTGTTCGCCGCGTTCGAGGCGATGATCCTGACCTTGTTGCCGGTCTACTGCCTGCGTCAGGGCTTCACGACGGAAATCGCCTTGGCGATGGTCAGCACCGTCGTGGTCGGTGATGCCTTGCTGCAGTTGCCGATTGGCGCGCTGGCGGATCGCTTGTCGCGGCGTACGCTGTTCACCGGCTGCGCGATGGTCTTGCTGGTGTCGAGTCTTGCGATCCCGTTGTTGATCGACACGTTGCTGATCTGGCCGCTGTGGGTGTTGTTCGGCGCCAGTGCGGGCGGCTTGTTCACCTTGTCACTGATTCTGATCGGCGAGCGCTATCGCGATGACGCGCTGGTCCGCGCCAATGCGCATATTGCGCAGTTGTGGGGTATTGGTTGTCTGGTCGGACCATTGGCGGCCGGTGCCGGCAGCCAGTGGATCAGCGGGCATGCGTTGCCGCTGCTGATGGCGGCAGGCGCGTTGGGGTTAGTGATTCTGGTGTCACGGCAAGGGGCGTTTGGCGCGGTGCAGCCGGCATAGATTGAAGATCAAAAGATCGCAGCCTCCGGCAGCTCCTACAGAGGATCGCATTTCAACTGTAGGAGCTGCCGGAGGCTGCGATCTTGGCGATTTAAGCTACAACATCCGCTCCAGGCCAACCGTGGTGCTGAACCAGGCATTAAAACGTCGCCACCAGCTCCCTGGCTCCTTGGTCAGGGTGTGCAGTTTGCCGTCATCTTCGGTGATCCAGACAATCTGCCCCTGTTCCAGTTTTGCCTCATAACTCAGCGGTGGCGCCATACCCTGCATTGCCAGTTCGCGGACGTAGGTAGCGAATTCAGGACTGTCCACCAACACGCCGACTTCGGTGTTCCACAGTACCGAGCGCGGGTCGAAGTTGAACGAGCCGATGAAGGATTTTTGCTGGTCGAAGATGATCGCCTTGCTGTGCAGGCTGGAATCGGAGCCACGGTAGGACCTGCTGTAAAAGATATGCGGTCCGCTGCCGCCACCTTCACCGGGCTGACGGCGCAATTCGAACAACTGCACGCCATGCTCCAGCAGCGCCTTGCGATACGGCGCGTAGCCACCATGCACCGCCGGTACATCGGTGGCCTCCAGTGAGTTGGTCAGCATGCTCACCGACACCCCGGCGTCGGCGCGACCGGTCAGGTACACCAGCCCCGGCTGGCCGGGGACGAAGTAGGCCGAGATCATGATCAGTTCTTTGCTGACTTTGTTGAGCTCGGGCGCCAATTGCGTGGTCAGCAGCAACTGCGGGTCGGGCTCGCCCTTGGCCAGCACTTTGCTCGGCGCATCCCACAGCGCCTGGCTCCAGGCCCAGATCAGTTCCTTGCGCCAGATGTCCAGGCGCGGCTCGGTGGTAAACGTCATCAGGCGCTGGTAGAGTGCGTGATTCTGTTTGCGCGTTTCCTCCAGGGATTCTTCCAGTCGGGTCCGAGTGTTTTCCAGGTCCTTGGCCGTCGGTTTGCTTGAGAGGAATTCGTCGATCGGCTTGCTCAGGGCGCTGTTCCAGTACTGGTCGAAACTGTGCCCCAGCTGTTCGGCGACGGGGCCGACGCCGAGCATGTCGATGTCGGTGAAATTCAGGTTGGGCTCGGCATCGAAATACTCATCCCCCAGATTGCGTCCGCCGACGATGGCCATGCTGTTGTCCGCCAGCCACAACTTGTTGTGCATGCGCCGGTGTTGCTGCGACACGTTGAACAGCCGGCCTATGGTCCGTGTCACGCCCGTGCTGCGACCCAGGTGCAGTGGGTTGAATACGCGGATCTGGATCTGCGGATGCGCCGCCAGGGTGGCGATGATCCGATCCAGGCCATCGCTGGTCATGTCGTCGAGCAGGATGCGCACGCGCACGCCACGGTCGGCAGCCTTGAGCAGTTCGTCCACTAGCATCCGCGTGCTGATGCCGTCGTGGACGATGTAGTACTGCAAGTCGAGGCTGCGCTGGGCGTTGCGGATCAGCTCGGCACGGGCCGTGAAGGCTTCGGTGCTGTTGGACAGCAGGCGAAAACCGGATTTTCCCTCATGGGGGGCGGCCTGGGCCTGGACCGAGCGGCCAAACGCCGAGTCGCTGGCGGGCAGCGCCTGGCTCGGCTCACGCGGAACGTCGAAGCTGGCGCAACTGCCCAGGAACGAGGCGAGTAGCAGAAGAGCGAGCAGGGGCTGTCTGACTCTCACGTGGGATCGTTCCGATTGGCGGCGGGTGTCGGCATATGGACGCTGAATTCCCGAGAAAGGTCAGTCGGTGTTGCTGTCAGTTTCCGCCAGCAGTTTGATTGCCGCGGCACCGACCTTGCGCACCGCTTCTTCGATCTGCGGTGTTGGCTTGGCAGCGTAGTTCATCCGCAGGCAATTGCGGTACTTGCCCGAGGCGGAAAAGATGCTGCCGACGGCAATCTGTACGCCCTGGTCGTGCAAGGCACGATTCAGTTTCAGGGTGTCGAAGCCTTCCGGCAGTTCGACCCAGAGCATGAAGCTGCCTTGCGGGCGACTTGCCCGGGTGCCGGCCGGAAAATAGCGGGTGACCCAATCGATCATCATGTCGCGATTGCGTTGGTATTGGGTGCGCACTCGCCGCAAATGGGGTTCGAAGTGCCCGGCTTTGAGGAATTCGGCAATGGCAATCTGCGGTTGCGGCGCGGTGCAGCCGGTGCTGATGTATTTCATGTGCAGCACCCGTTCCAGATAACGACCGGGTGCAACCCAGCCGATCCGCAGGCCCGGCGCCAGCGTCTTGGAAAATGAACTGCACAGCAGGACGCGGCCGTCCTCGTCGAAGGATTTGATCGTGCGTGGTCGCGGATAGGTGTAGGCCAGTTCGCCATACACATCGTCTTCGATGATCGCCACGTCGAAACGCTGTGCGAGCGTCAACAACGCGCGTTTGCGTGACTCCGGCATGATGTAGCCCAGCGGGTTGTTGCAGTTGGGAGTCAACTGTATGGCCTTGATCGGCCACTGCTCCAATGCCAGTTCCAGCGCATCCAGGCTGATCCCGGTGAGCGGGTCGGTAGGGATTTCCAGGGCTTTCATGCCCAGGCCCTTGAGGGTTTGCATGGCGCCATGAAAGCTTGGCGAGTCCACGGCAACGATGTCCCCTGGCTCGCAAACGGAGCGAATACTGGTGGACAGTGCTTCGTGGCAACCGGTGGTAACCACCAGGTCGCTGGCGCTTAGCTGGCAGCCGGAATCGAGCATCAGGCGAGCGATCTGTTCACGCAGTTCGAGGGTGCCGTGGATGTTGTCGTAATACAGACCGGGCATGTCCTGCCGCCGGCTGATTCGCGCAAGATTGCGTAGCAGCGGTTTCAGGGTCGGCGTGGTGATGTCCGGCATGCCGCGACCCAATTGCACCACATCCTTGCGCGGCACTGCGCGGATCAACTCCAGCACTTGTTCCCACTGGGAAATATCCACTGGTCGCTGGGCCGGCCGGCCAATCGCCGGGAGTTCCGGCAGTTCGCGACTGACCGGTACGAAATAGCCGGACTTGGGTTTGGGCATCGCCAGGCCGCTGTCTTCCAGCATTCGATAGGCCTGCTGCACCGTGCTCAAGCTGACCCCGTGTTCGACACTCAACGCCCGCACCGACGGCAGTCGGTCACCGGGGCGATAGAAGCCCTGTTCGATACGCGTGCCGAGCAATTCGGCGAGGTTGACGTAAAGGGTCATGGCGCAGTCTCAGTGTGGGTGATTCGGTTAACCAGTACAGATTAGACAAAAAATAGCGATTCAGTGGCTAAAACGGGAAATCTGTATGGAGTTAATACTGTCTCATTGAATCTGTAATGCTTTTCGCCGTCCACGCATCATGAAAGCTCTGGCTACCCAAGTAAACAGGAGCAATCAAAATGAACGGCTTGAGCGATGTGAGGCTGACGTTACACAGTCAGGAACTGGCGGCAGGGCAAATCAACGGCGCACGCGAGGCGGTCATGCGCAACGCACCGTCCGGCCTGGGTCGCTGGGGCCTGTTCTGGCATCGTCTGCACACGCGCAAGGCGTTGCTGGAGCTGACGCCCGAGCAGCTCAGGGATGTGGGGCTGAGTCGGGAGCAGGCGCGGGAGGAGGGGCTTAAGCCGTTCTGGCGGATCTGAGTGCCATGGCGCTCTTGCGGCCCAATCGCGAGCAGGCTCGCTCCCACAATTTGATCGCGGGTGTTCACAATAAGTGTGTTCACCGCTGGTCACACTGTGGGAGCGAGCCTGCTCGCGATGGCTTCGGTACAGGCACCGAAAATCTTTCAGACCAACTCTTTAAGCCGATGCCACAACATCCCCAACGCCAACAACGGCGAACGCAAATGCTTGCCGCCCGGAAAGGTGATGTGCGGCACCTTGGCAAACAGATCGAACCCATCGCTCTGCTGCCCGCTGATCGCTTCCGCCAGCAACTTGCCCGCCAGGTGCGTGGCATTCACACCATGACCGGAATAAGCCTGGGCGTAATACACATTCGGCTGATCCTTGAGCCGACCAATCTGCGGCAGCCGATTGGCGCCGATGCCGATCATCCCGCCCCATTGATAGTCGATCTTCACCCCGGCCAGTTGCGGGAAAACTTCCAGCATCTTCGGTCGCATATAGGCAGCGATGTCGTGTGGGTCGCGTCCTGAATAGTGACAGGCACCTCCGAACAGCAAGCGCCGGTCCGCCGAGAGCCTGTAGTAATCCAGCGCAACCCGCTGATCACAGACCGCCATGTTTTGCGGCAGCAAGGCGTGCGCCTGCTCTTCGCTCAAGGGTTCGGTGGCGATGATGTAGCTGCCGGCGGGTAGCACCTTGCCGCTGAGTTCGGGATTGAGTTCGTTCAGGTAGGCGTTGCAGCCGAGCACCAGTGTTTTGGCGCGGACCGAGCCCTGGGCCGTATGGACTTTGACCTCGGGGCCGTAATCGATGCGGGTCACCGCCGATTGCTCGAACAGTTTCGCTCCCAGTTGCTGCGCGGCGGCGGCTTCGCCCAAGGCCAGGTTCAGTGGATGCAAATGCCCCGAGCCCATATCGATCAGGCCGCCAACGTAGCGGTCGGAACCCACCACCGAGTGCATTTCATTGGCTTGCAGCAGACGGGTTTCGTAACGGTAACCGAGGCTGCGCAGTTCTTCGGCGTCTTCAGCGAAACCTTCCAGGTCACGGGGCTTGTTGGCGAGGTCGCAGTAGCCCCAGGTCAGGTCACAGGGGATCTGAAAACGCGCGACCCGCTGTCGGACGATTTCCACCGCTTCCAGGCCCATGAGTTTCATCTGACGCACGCCTTCCGCACCGATCACGTTGGCGAACTGATCGAGGCCATGGCCGACGCCGCGAATCAATTGCCCACCATTGCGACCGCTGGCGCCCCAGCCGATCTTGTGAGCTTCGAGCAGCACCACGCGGAGGCCGCGCTCGGCCAGCTCAAGCGCCGTGTTCAACCCGGAGAACCCGCCACCGACCACGCACACGTCGGCCACCAGGTCGCTTGTGAGCACCGGATGATCGGGCTGCGGCAGGCTGCTGGCGGCGTAATAAGAGGCAATGTGCTGGTGGTTCGGGACAGGTTGCCGAGCACGGGCATTCATGTGCGTGTTCCTGATTCTTGTGTATAGAAAATTTGACGGAGCATAAGCCGGACCTTCCGGCGTGGGCAACACTGGTCGGTTGTGACTGTCTGGATCGGGGTTTTTGCTTCAGAATCCCGGTCTATTCCGCTTTTGGTCACCGCTTCGATGAGCTGCAACAGTCAGAAAATTCGCACGCTACGGCAGCAGATTCCCTCGTTCGAGTGCGTGCCCGGCTGCCATGACTGCTGTGGGCCGGTGACGACCTCGCCGGAAGAAATGTCCCGCCTGCCGCGCAAAACCCGGGCCGAGCAGGAGGCGGCGATGGATGAGCTCAATTGCGTGCATCTGGGGCCGAATGGCTGCACGGTGTATGACGAGCGACCGCTGATTTGTCGGTTGTTTGGTACCACGAAAACTTTGCCGTGCCCCAATGGGCGGGGGCCGGTGGAGCTGATACATCCGCGGGTCGAGAAGCAGATTCATGAGTACATGGCTTCGACGCGGCAGGTCCTCGTCTAAGGGGAGACCGAGTCGCCTGCCTTCGCGAGCAGGCTCGCTCCCACAGTAGTTTTCCGGTGACCCCAGCTTTGGTATCGACCGCAGATCCCCTGTGGGAGCGAGCCTGCTCGCGATGGGGCCCGAACAGCCACCGCAAAATCTTCAATCCGGAATCGGCAGATTCAAACTCTCTTTCACCTCTTCCATCACGATATAGCTCTTCGATTCCCGCACATGCGGAAGCTTGAGCAGGATATCGCCCAGCAATTTGCGGTACGAGGCCATCTCGGAAATCCGCGCCTTCACCAGGTAGTCGAAATCCCCTGACACCAAATGGCATTCCAGTACGTGAGGCAATTTCAGCACCGCACGTCGGAACTCTTCGAAAGTATCGCCGGATTTGTAGTCGAGACTGATCTCGACGAACACCAGGAGACTACCCTTGAGGTGCTGCGGGTTGAGCCGGGCGTTGTAGCCCATGATGATCCCTTCGCGCTCCAGCCGTCGGACCCGCTCGGTGCACGGCGTGGTCGAGAGCCCGACCTTTTCCCCAAGCTCGGTGAAGGAGATGCGCCCGTCCGCTTGCAGGATCCGCAGGATGTTGCGGTCGATCTTGTCCAGCTCGCGTTTGGTCTGAGTGTTGGTACGCATAGGGGATGCGCCTCCGTGAAAAGCGTTTTTGCCGAGAATTGTCGCCAAATATAGGCACTTATATAGTGAAAAGCACTGGCTAATCTTTTTTAAACTGCCCACATCTTCGGTCTGAACAACAAACGTCAGCGGCACGCCGCGATGAGGGATATGAAAATGCGCGTTATGGTCTTGGGTAGCGGCGTCATCGGTACCACCAGTGCTTATTATCTGGCGCGTGCCGGGTTTGAAGTGGTGGTGGTGGACCGTCAGCCGGCCGCTGCCATGGAGACCAGTTTCGCCAACGCCGGGCAGGTTTCGCCAGGTTATGCCTCGCCGTGGGCCGCGCCGGGTGTGCCGCTCAAGGCGATCAAGTGGCTGTTGCAGCGCCACGCGCCGCTGGCGATCAAGGCCACCGCCGACATCGACCAATACCTGTGGATGGCGCAGATGCTGCGCAACTGCACCGCCAGCCGTTATGCGGTGAACAAGGAACGCATGGTCCGTCTGTCCGAATACAGCCGTGACTGCCTCGACGAACTGCGTGCTGAAACCGGCATTGCCTACGAAGGCCGCAGCCTCGGTACTACACAACTGTTCCGCACCCAGGCTCAGCTCGACGGCGCCGCGAAAGACATCGCCGTGCTGAAAGAGTCCGGCGTGCCGTTCGAATTGCTCGACCGCGCCGGCATTGCCCGCGTTGAGCCAGCGCTGGCCAGCGTCACCGACATCCTCGCCGGTGCCCTGCGCCTGCCGAACGACCAGACAGGCGACTGCCAGATCTTCACCACCCACCTGGCCGAAATGGCGATGAAACTCGGTGTGGAATTCCGCTTCGGCCAGGACATCCAGCGCCTCGACTACGCCGGTGAGCGCATCAACGGTGTATGGATCGATGGCAAGCTGGAAACTGCTGACCGCTACGTGCTGGCGCTGGGCAGCTACTCGCCGCAACTGCTCAAGCCGTTGGGCATCCGGGCGCCAGTGTATCCGCTCAAGGGTTACTCCCTGACCGTGCCGATCACCAACCCGGCGATGGCCCCGACTTCGACTATTCTCGACGAGACCTACAAGGTCGCGATCACCCGTTTCGACAACCGCATCCGCGTCGGCGGCATGGCTGAAATAGCCGGTTTTGACCTGTCGCTGAACCCGCGTCGACGCGAAACCCTGGAGATGATCGTCAACGACCTTTATCCTCAGGGCGGCGATCTGACCCAGGCCAGTTTCTGGACAGGTCTGCGTCCGACCACTCCGGACGGCACGCCGATCGTTGGCGCCACACCGTTCAAGAACCTGTTCCTGAACACCGGTCACGGCACACTTGGCTGGACCATGGCCTGTGGCTCCGGGCGTTTGCTCGCAGACTTGATGGCGAAGAAAACGCCGCAGATCAGCGCCGAAGGCCTCGATATTTCCCGTTATGGCAACAAACTTCAGGAGTCCGCAAAGCATGTCAATCCAGCGCCAGCTCACCAATGAGCGCATGAGCCAGATCGTGGTCCACAGCGGTACCGTCTATCTGGCAGGGCAAGTCGGCGACGATATGAACGCCGGGATTGAACAGCAGACCCGTGAAACCCTCGCCAACATCGAGCGTTTGCTGGATCTGGCCGGGACCGACAAGAGCCGTTTGCTGTCGGTGACGATCTACTTGAAAGACATTGATGCGCACTTCGAAGGCATGAATACGGTGTGGGACAAGTGGCTGCCAAAAGGCGTCGCACCGGCTCGCGCCACGGTTGAATCGAAGCTGTGCGAACCGGAAATCCTGGTCGAGCTGTCGGTTGTAGCCGCTCTACCGTAAGCCAGTCAGAAAGATCCCTCTCCCGGTGCTACTGGCGGTTCACGCCGTCAGCCAGCGCCGGTTTTTCTTCCAAACGACCGACCAGAAGTCTGCCGCCATGCGTCCTGCCCGTGCCCTGATCGACCTTCAAGCCCTGCGTCACAACTACCAAACCGCTCGTGAAGTCACGGGGGCCAAGGCCCTCGCGGTGATCAAGGCCGATGCCTATGGCCATGGCGCGGTGCGCTGCGCCCAGGCGCTGGAAGCCGAGGCGGACGGGTTTGCCGTGGCCTGCATCGAAGAGGCCCTGGAGCTGCGCGCCGCGGGGATTCGTGCGCCGGTGTTGTTGCTGGAAGGTTTTTTCGAGGCCGATGAGCTGTCGTTGATCGTCGAGCATGACTTCTGGTGTGTGGTGCATTCGCTGTGGCAGCTCGAAGCCATCGAGAAAGCCGCATTGAGCAAGCCGATCACGGTGTGGCTCAAGCTCGATTCGGGCATGCATCGGGTCGGCCTGCATCCAGCGGATTATCAGGCGGGCTATCAGCGACTGTTGGCCAGCGGCAAGGTCGCGAAGATTGTGCTGATGAGCCACTTCGCACGCGCCGATGAGCTGCACAGTCAAGCCAGTGCCGAGCAGGTCGCGGTGTTTGAAGCGGCGCGTCAGGGTTTGTCCGCCGAGGTCAGCCTGCGCAACTCGCCGGCGGTGCTGGGCTGGCCGCAGATTCCGAGCGACTGGGTTCGCCCGGGCATCATGCTCTACGGCGCAACGCCTTTCGAAGAAGCCAATGCCGTGGCGTCACGCCTGCAACCGGTGATGACTCTGGAATCGAAAGTGATTTGCGTGCGTGAACTGCCGGCCGGCGAGCCGATTGGTTACGGCGCGAAATTCATCACCCAGAAGCCGATGCGCGTTGGCGTGGTGGCTATGGGGTATGCCGACGGTTATCCGCGTCAGGCGCCGACCGGTACGCCGGTGATGGTTGCCGGGCAGCGCAGCCAACTGATCGGTCGGGTGTCGATGGACATGCTCTGCATCGATTTGACCGATGTGCCGCAAGCCGGTTTGGGATCTACCGTCGAGTTATGGGGCAAAAATATCCTCGCCAGCGACGTGGCTGCGGCTGCTGACACGATTCCTTACCAGATCTTCTGCAACCTGCGCCGGGTGCCGATGCTCTATTCCGGGGCTTAGCCCAAAGCGCTGCGGACCGGAAGTCGCCTCGCCAAACAGGATTCAGGCCCAAGTGTTGTAAATACTGAACGCTGTCGCCATGATAACGCTCAATATTCCTACAATCTGAATCCCTGGAGGCTCCAGCATTGGACGTCGGTGAACGACTGCAATCCATCCGTAAGCTCAAAGGTCTTTCCCAGCGTGAACTCGCCAAACGCGCGGGCGTCACCAACAGCACCATTTCGATGATCGAGAAGAACAGCGTCAGCCCCTCGATCAGTTCGCTGAGGAAAGTACTGGGCGGGATACCCATGTCCATGGTCGAGTTCTTTTCCGAAGAGATCCTGCAGGAGAAACCGACTCAGATCGTCTACAAGGCCAACGAGCTGATCGATATTTCCGATGGTGCCGTGACCATGAAACTGGTTGGCCGGGCTCACCCGAGCCGTGCCATCGCCTTCCTCAATGAAATCTATCCGCCAGGCGCCGACACCGGTGACGAGATGCTCACCCATGAGGGCGAGGAAACCGGGATTTTGCTCGAAGGGCGACTGGAGCTGGTGGTCGGGCTGGAAACTTTTGTGCTCGAAGCCGGCGACAGCTACTACTTTGAAAGTACCAAGCCACACCGTTTCCGTAATCCGTTCGATGCGCCGGCGCGACTAATCAGCGCAGCCACACCAGCGAACTTCTAAGAGAAGAGGCGTCCTGCCAGCATTGCGGAGGCGCCCGAGCTGTTTTACCGCCCACAACAAGACCCCTTCGACTTTAGGGTTGTTTCAGTGCGGCGGGCTTATCGTTATACTTGCGCCCGCCTGCGAACCGTGGCCGTGGGCGTGACTAGCCACCATTGAGGGTGAACGCGTGAACCTAATTATGAAAATGCTGGCTGCACCAGCAACCGTATTGGCCCTATGGGCTGTCAGCGCTCAAGCTGCGACCAACGACGATATTGCTAAACGCCTTGAGCCAGTCGGCCAGGTTTGTGTTCAGGGTCAAGAGTGCAAGGGGATGGAAGTCGCTGCTTCTGCGGGTGGTGGCGGTGGTGCCAAAGCGCCTAAGGATGTTATTGCCAAACATTGCAACGCTTGCCATGGCACCGGTCTGCTGGGTGCACCGAAAATCGGTGACAAGGCTGCCTGGGGCGAGCGCGCCAAGAAAGAGGGAAGCCTGGATGGCCTGCTTGCCAAGGCAATCTCCGGTATTAACGCGATGCCGCCTAAAGGCACCTGTGCCGATTGCTCCGACGACGAGCTGAAAGGCGCCATCAAAGAGATGTCCGGCCTGTAACACGCCAGCATCTTTCGCGAAAAAGCCGCTTTCGAGCGGCTTTTTTGTGCCTGTCGTCCCTGTAGGAGCTGCCGCAGGCTGCGATCTTTTGATCTTGTTTTTAAAAATCAACATCAAAAGATCGCAGCCTGCGGCAGCTCCTACAGAGGTTTTGGTGTCGGTCGATTGGCTTTTGAGGCTGTTCATTGCAGCAAAGACGCGGCAAGCTCGGTCCAACCCCAATTCACGGAATATAAGGGAGGATCAGATGGTGCAGCTGTGTTCTATCGAGCAGGCGGTCGATGATGTGTTGGCACGGCTGCCAGCGCATATCCACATGGGGCTGCCCCTGGGACTGGGCAAACCCAACCACTTCGTCAACGCACTGTTTCAACGCATCGAGCAACTGCCCGAACGACAACTGACGATCTATACCGCGTTGTGCCTGGGCCGTCCTGCATTGGGCGACGGTTTGCAAAAGCGCTTTCTCGAGCCCTTCATTGAACGGGTTTTCGGCGACTATCCGGAACTGGATTTCCTCGCCGATCTGCATCGCAACAGCCTGCCGTCCAACATCCATGTCCAGCAATTCTTCATGCAACCCGGCAGCCTGCTACACAGCACACAAGCCCAGCAGGATTACGTCAGCAGCAACTACAGCCATGCCGCCCGGGACATCAACGCCGCCGGTTTGAACCTGGTGGCGCAGCTGGTGGCCAGCCACAGCGAACATCCCGACTGCCTGAGTCTGAGCTGCAACCCGGACATCACCCTCGACCTGTTTCCAATGATCGCCAAGCGCCGGGCAGCGGGGGAGACGATCCTGCTGGTGGGTCAGGTGCATAACGACTTGCCCTACATGCCCGGCGACGCAGAAGTCGGCATCGATACCTTCGACCTGCTGATCGACGAGAAGGACAGCACCACGCTGTTCTCCACGCCGAACATGCCAGTGGGTTTCCAGGATCACTTCATCGGCCTGCACGCCAGCACGCTGGTGCGCGATGGCGGCACCTTGCAGATCGGCATCGGCGCCATGGGCGATGCCCTGACCGCGGCGTTGCTGGCGCGGCAGGCGGATAACGACGGATACAAGGCGTTGCTGGCGGATGTGAATCTCAGCCAGTGGGCGCAACTGATCGAGCGTGAAGGCGGGACCGAACCGTTCGCCAAAGGGCTTTACGGTTGCAGCGAAATGTTCGTCAACGGTTTGCTGGTGCTGGCCGATGCCGGGATCGTGCGGCGCAAGGTCTACCCGGACGTGCCGACGCAGCAACAGGCGAATGCCGGCACGCTGGACGAAGCCGCGCAGCCTGATGGCATCTCGGTGCATGGCGGATTTTTTCTCGGGCCGCGCAGTTTCTACAAGCGCCTGCGCGAGTTGCCGCACAGCAAGCGGCTCGAATTCAACATGACCCGCATCAGCTACATCAACGAGCTCTACGGTCAGGAACAACTCAAACGGCTGCAGCGCCTCGATGCGCGGTTCATCAACACCGTGTTTACCATGACCTTGCTCGGCGCCGGGGTGGCCGATCAACTGGAGGACGGGCGGGTGCTCAGCGGCGTTGGCGGGCAGTACAACTTCGTCGCCCAGGGCCATGCGCTAGAGGGCGCGCGTTCGGTGTTGCTGCTGCGCAGTTGGCGCGAGTCGGGCGGTGACGTCAGTTCGAACATTGTCTGGGAGTACGGCCATTGCACGATCCCGCGGCACCTGCGGGACATTGTGGTCACCGAGTACGGCATCGCCGACCTGCGGGGCAAGACTGATGCGGCAGTGATCGAGGCATTGCTGAACATCAGCGACTCACGTTTTCAGCCGGGGCTGATCGAGCAGGCGCAGAATGTTGGCAAACTGCCGAAAAATTTCCGTCTTGATCCGCGTTTTGCCGACAACAGTCCAGAGCGTTTACAGGCGATTCAGGCGCGGCATTCGCAGTTGTTCCCGGAGTATCCGCTGGGGTGTGATTTCACCGCGCAAGAGCGGGACCTGTTGCGGGCGCTGAACTGGCTGAAGAGCAAGTTCAAGCTCACCGAGATTCTGGAGTTGGGCAAGGCTGCGCTGGACGCGCCAGAGCCTTCATCATTTCCCGAGCATCTGGAACGAATGCAACTGACCAACCCGGAAGGGCTGAAGGAAGATTTGTTTCAGCGGTTACTACTCGCCGGCCTCAAGGCCACCGCGCAATAACAGCCACCCCAAAAACCACTGTGGGAGCGAGCCTGCTCGCGAATGCTGAGTATCAGTCGACATCACCGTTGACTGACCCAACGCTTTCGCGAGCAGGCTCGCTCCCACAGGGGATATGCGGTGTGGCTTTATTCGATGAAGGTCACGACGCCGCCAGCCAGGGATTGCACCCGCGCCAGGGATTCAACGCGATAACCCTGGGCATCCAGTTCCGCACGCCCACCTTGAAACGACTTCTCGATCACGATGCCCAAACCCGCCACGGTAGCGCCGGCCTGTTTGATGATCGAGATCAGCGCTTGCGACGCCTTACCGTTGGCCAGGAAGTCATCGATGATCAGCACGCGGTCGCTGCTGGTCAGGTGGCGCGGGGAGATCGCCACCGTACTTTCGGTCTGCTTGGTGAACGAGTAGACGGTCGCCGACAGCAGGTTTTCGGTCAGGGTCAGGGACTGATGCTTGCGCGCGAAAATCACCGGCACACCGAGGTTCAGGCCGGTCATGATCGCAGGCGCAATGCCCGACGCTTCGATGGTGACGATCTTGGTGATGCCCGAATCCTTGAACAGCGTGGCGAATTCGTCGCCGATCAGCTTCATCAAGGCCGGGTCGATCTGGTGGTTCAGAAAGGCGTCGACTTTCAGTACCTGGTCGGAAAGCACGATGCCTTCTTCGCGAATTTTCTTGTGCAGTGCTTCCATGAAGCTTTCCTCGTTGGGCGCCTTGTGCGCCTAAGCTCGTAAAAGTGTTCGGTTAAAAAGTAGGCAATTCTAGCGCTTTAACATCGCGCGTATATCGGCCAATGCGGTATTGCCGCGAACGGCTTTGACTTCGGTCGGGGTGTCGTCGTTGCCTTCCCAGGCCAGGTCGTCCGGCGGCAGCTCATCGAGGAAGCGGCTGGGTGCGCAGTCGATGATCTCGCCGTACTGCTTACGCTTGGCGGCGAAGGTGAACGCCAGCGTCTGACGCGCACGGGTAATCCCGACGTAGGCCAGGCGGCGTTCTTCTTCGATGGTGTCGGCTTCGATGCTGGAGCGGTGCGGCAGGATTTCCTCTTCCATGCCCATGATGAACACGTAAGGGAATTCCAGGCCCTTGGAGGCGTGCAAGGTCATCATCTGCACACCTTCGGCGCCGTCTTCCTCTTCCTGCTGACGTTCCAGCATGTCGCGCAGGACCAGTTTGCCGATGGCGTCTTCGACGGTCATCTCGCCGTCTTCGTCTTTCTCCAGGGTGTTCTTCAGCGCCTCGATCAGGAACCAGACGTTACCCATGCGGTAATCGGCGGCCTTGTCGCTGGAGCTGTTGGTGCGCAGCCAGTTCTCGTAGTCGATGTCCATGACCATGCTGCGCAGCGCCGAAATCGGGTCTTCGCCGGCACATTGCTCGCGGACCTTGTCCATGAAGCGCTTGAAGCGCGACAGGCGATCGGTGAAGCGCGCATCCAGGTGTTCGCCCAGACCGATTTCGTCGGTGGCGGCGTACATCGAGATTTTTCGCCCGGTGGCGTAGTTGCCAAGCTTTTCCAGGGTGGTCGAACCGATTTCCCGGCGTGGGACGTTGATCACCCGCAGGAAGGCGTTGTCGTCGTCCGGGTTCACGATCAGGCGGAAGTAGGCCATCAGGTCTTTCACTTCCTGACGTCCGAAAAAGCTGTTGCCGCCGGACAGTCGATAAGGCACCTGGTGATGCTGCAGCTTCAGCTCGATCAGCTTCGCCTGGTAGTTACCGCGATACAGGATCGCGAAATCGCTGTAGGGCCGGTCGGTGCGCAAGTGCAGGCTGAGGATTTCCACGGCCACGCGCTCGGCTTCGGCGTCCTCGTTGCGGCAGCGGATCACGCGGATCTCGTCGCCGTGGCCCATCTCACTCCACAGTTGCTTTTCGAACTCGTGCGGGTTGTTCGAGATCAGCACGTTGGCGCAACGCAGGATGCGGCTGGTGGAGCGATAGTTTTGCTCCAGCATCACCACTTTCAGGGACGGGTAGTCATCCTTGAGCAGCATCAGGTTTTCCGGCCGCGCACCGCGCCAGGCGTAGATCGACTGGTCATCGTCGCCAACCACGGTGAACTGGTTGCGGGTGCCGATCAGCAGCTTCACCAGCAAATACTGGCTGGCGTTGGTGTCCTGGTATTCGTCCACCAGCAGGTAGCGGACTTTGTTCTGCCATTTTTCGAGGATGTCGGCGTGTTCCTGGAACAGCTTTACCGGCAGCAGGATCAGGTCGTCGAAGTCCACTGCGTTGAACGCCTTGAGCGTGCGCTGATAGTGGGTGTAGACGATGGCGGCGGTCTGTTCCTTGGGGTTGCGCGCATTTTCCAGGGCTTCGGGCGGCAGGATCAGGTCGTTTTTCCAGGCGCCGATCATGTTCTTGATCTCGTCGACGCCGTCGTCGCCCGCGTATTCCTTCTGCATGATGTCGGTCATCAGGGCTTTGACGTCGGTCTCGTCAAAGATCGAGAAGCCCGGCTTGTAGCCCAGCCGTACATGTTCCTTGCGGATGATGTTCAGGCCCAGGTTGTGGAAGGTACACACCGTCAGGCCGCGGCCTTCACCTCCCTTGAGCAGGGTGCCGACCCGCTCCTTCATCTCGCGCGCGGCCTTGTTGGTAAAGGTCATGGCGACGATGTACTGGGCGCGAATGCCGCAGTTCTGGATCAAGTGGGCGATCTTGCGCGTGATCACGCTGGTCTTGCCGGAGCCCGCGCCGGCAAGCACCAAAAGAGGGCCGCCGACGTAGCTCACGGCTTCTTGCTGCCGGGGATTGAGTCGGGACATACGAAATCAGGGAGTCGTTTGCGAAATGGGCCGGCATTTTAACAGGCTCAGCGAATTGTGCTGCTCTCTCCGACTTGTGACGCAACGCGCTATCTATATTTGCCGGTTTTGTTACTTTCACGCAGGATGCGCGATGAATTTGCGTCTAATGTTCGTAATTCGAGATACAAAGGTCTCGTTTGATAACTGATGTCATTTGGTCAATGGTTATCGGCACGGCATAATGCCCGCCGCCTACATCATTGCAGAGTCTAGGGAGCTAGCTTGTCTACGCCTGTCGAACCCTTGCGTTTGCTGCTACTGGCCGAAGAGCCAGCGTGGGCAGCGTTGTTGCGCGAGTGTCTGGCTCCGATGGGGAGCTCGGCCGTGCTGATCAGTGCGCCGAGCTGGGAGTCGGTCAGCAGCCTGTTCGATGACAATCGCAATGCGGTGTTGTTGACGATCCCGGCTCTTCAGCCGATGCCTGGCCGTTGCAGCCTTCCGACGGTGTTGCTGCTCGAACATGAGCCGCTGTCGCCGCCCGATGGGGTGAGCGACTGGCTGGTGCGCGACCTGCTCGACCCGGGCATGTTGCGCCGTTGCCTGCGTCATGTGCGCGAACGCGGCGTGCTGGAAAACACCCTGCAACGCCTGGCCGAGCAAGACCCGCTGACCGGCATTGCCAACCGCCAGGGTTTCCAGACTTTGCTGGCGGCACGGTTGGCGGAAAACGAAGGCCGCGGCTTGGCCCTCGGTCACCTCGACCTCGACAACTTCCGTCACGCCAACGACGCGCTCGGCCATCAGGCCGGCGACCGGTTGATCCTGCAAGTGGTCGCGCGGCTCAAAAGCCAGCTTGAGGCCGGCGATCAGCTGGCGCGGCTGGGCAGCGACGAATTTGCCTTGCTGATCGACACCCGCCGCGCACCTCAACGGGCCGAGTGGATGGCCGAACGCATCACCGAAGCGCTGGCCGAGCCCTATTGGGTCGACGGCGAAAGCCTGTTGATCGGCTCCAGCCTGGGCATTGCCCACGCCCGGGCCCAGGCCGGTGCCGACCCGCTGATGTGGCACGCGCACATCGCCATGCAGCAGGCCAAGAGCACCCAGGGCTGCACCTTTCACATCTTCAATGAACGCATCAACCGCAATGCCCGCAGCATGGCGGACCTCGAAAGCGAGCTGCGCCGGGCATTGCGTCGCGATGAGCTGGAGCTGCATTACCAGCCCCGGCTGAACCTTGCGGACGGGCAGATCGTCGGCCTCGAAGCCCTGGTGCGCTGGCGTCACGCTGAGCGCGGCCTGCTGCCGCCGAGCGAATTCGTGCCGCTGGCCGAGCAGAGCGGTTTGATTGTGCCGCTCGGTTACTGGGTGATTTCCCGCGCGTTGCGGGACATGCAGGCGCTGCGCGAACGGGGTTTGCCGGCGCTGCACATGGCGATCAACCTGTCGTTCCGGCAGTTTCAGGACAGCCAGCTGCTCTCGACCCTGAGCCGGCTGATTGCCGAGCGCGGCGTCGAGGCGCAATGGCTGGAGTTCGAGCTGACCGAAACCGCCGTCATGCGTCGCAGCGATCTGGTGAAGCAAACCATGGATGCCCTCGGACGTTTGGGCGTGCGTTTCTCCCTGGACGATTTCGGCACCGGGTTCTCGTCCTTCGTGCACCTCAACAGCCTGCCGATTGCCTTGCTGAAGGTCGACAAGAGTTTCGTCGGCGGCATGGAGGAGCGCGAAGAGAATCGCAAACTGGTCCACGCAATGATCAACCTGGCGCACAACCTCAATCTTGAAGTCGTCGCCGAAGGTGTGGAAACCCCGGAGCAGCTGGATCTGTTGCGCGGGTTTGGTTGCGATCAGGTGCAAGGGTATCTGATCAGCAAGCCATTGCCGTTGGCGGAGCTGGTTGAGTATTTGACCTTTGGCAGCAATCAGCAGCCGATATTAGAGGTCGTGAGCTGACGACGAACGAATGTGGGAGCGAGCCTGCTCGCGATAGCGGATTATCAGTCGACATCAATGTTGACTGATAATCCGCTATCGCGAGCAGGCTCGCTCCCACAGGGACATCATTCGGTCTGAGCGGCCATGAAGCGCTGCGATGATGGTTCGCGTCTGATCATCCGCTTCATCTTCCACTCAAACGCCAGCGTCAGGCTCACCGCCGCGCACGCCAGCCCCAGTGCCAATCCCCACCAGACACCCGTCGGGCCCCAGTTCAAATGGAAGGCCATCCACCACGCGGCCGGTGCACCGATCAGCCAATAGCAGCCCAAACCTACCAGGAATGTGGTTTTGGCATCCTTGAGCCCGCGAATGCAGCCCATGGCGATGGTTTGCGTGCCATCGAACAACTCGAACCACGCCGCCACCGCCAGCAGGCTCACCGCCAGGTTGGCGACGTCGCGAAATGCCGGGTCGTTGTGGTCCAGGAACAGGCCGATCAACTGATTCGGCAGCAGCCAGAAGACCATGGCGAAGCCGAGCATCGCCGCCGCGCCGAAGGCGATCCCGACCCGGCCGGCCAGCCGTGCACCCAGCAACTGCCCGGCACCGTAATGCTGGCCGATACGCATGGTGATCGCATAGGAAAGCCCCGCCGGAATCATGAACGCCACCGAGACGATCTGCAGGGCGATCTGGTGCGCCGCCAGTTGCGTACTGCCCATGGTGCCCATGCACAACGCCGCAAACGCAAACAGCCCGACCTCCACCGCGTAGGTGCCGCCAATCGGCAGACCGAGGCGCCACAGCTCTTTCAGATACTGCCGGTTAGGCCGCGACAAACCCTGGCGCAAGGGATACGCGTCGTACGCCGGATGCCGCCGAATGTGCAGCGCCAACGCCAGCGCCATCAGGTTGGCAACAATCGCCGTCACCAGGCCGATACCCACCAGGCCCATTTTCGGCAGGCCGAACATCCCGGTAATCAACGCATAGTTGAGCAGGAAGTTGGCCACGGTGCCGCCGAGGCTGATGACCATCACCGGGGTCGCCCGGCCGATGGCGCTGGTGAAACCGCGCAGGGCCATGAAGCTCAGATAGCCGGGCAGGGCGAACGGCAGGAACACCAGGAATTGTCCGGCGGCCTGGACGTTGGTTTCGGTCTGGCCGAACAACAGCAGCACCGGTTTGAGGTTCCACAGCAGCAGGCCCGCCACCAACCCCATCAACCACGCCAGCCACAATCCCGCCTGGGTCAGTCGTGCGGCACCGATGATGTCGCCGGCACCCTGACGAATCGCCACCAGGGTGCCGACCGCCGCGATCACACCGATGCAGAAGATCGACACGAACGAATACGTCGCCGCACCGAGTCCACCACCGGCGAGTGCCTCGGGACTCAGGCGCGCCATCATCAACGTGTCGGTGAGGACCATCAACATGTGCGCCAACTGCGAGGCAATCAACGGCCCTGCCAGCCGCAGGATGGCCCAGAGTTCAATACGCGCTGGATGCTGCATGGTCATCACGCTCGGTCGTCAAAGAGAACAGGAGAGCGTTGATTCTCGGCGCTCTGCGGGGTTTGCACAAAGGGATAAAAAGGATGGGTGGCATGATTAAAACTCATGCTGTGGCGTTTCTGATAAGTTGATGGAATTACGCTATAGGAGCTTTCTTCATGTCTCGTCGTCTTCCTCCCTTGTATGCCCTGCGCGCATTCGAAGCGGCGGCGCGGCATGGCTCGTTTACCCGCGCCGCCGAAGAGTTGTCGATCACTCAAAGCGCGGTCAGCCGGCACATTCGCACCCTCGAAGAGCATTTCGCCTGTCGGCTGTTTCATCGCAGCGGGCGCAACCTGCAACTGACCGAATCGGCACGGCTGATCCTGCCGGGCATTCGCGAAGGCTTTACGGCGCTGGAGCGGGCCTGCAATACCTTGCGTGCCGAAGATGACATCCTGCGCATGAAGGCTCCCTCCACCCTGACTATGCGTTGGCTGCTGGCGCGGCTCAGTCGCTTTCGGCACCTGCAGCCGGGAAACGAGGTGCAATTAACCAGTGCCTGGATGGATATCGATACCGTGGACTTCAACCACGAACCCTTCGATTGCGCCGTCATACTCAGCAACGGAAATTTCCCTCCGGATTGGGAGACGACATTGCTGTTCCCGGAAGAGCTGATTCCGGTCGGCGCGCCGAATCTTCTGAAGGATCAACCGTGGGATGTCGCGCGTCTCGTCAATGCCGAACTGCTGCACCCGACGCCGGATCGTCGCGACTGGCGCAACTGGCTGGAGCACATGGGGCTGGCAGATCAGGTGTCGCTCAAGGGGGGGCAGGTCTTCGACACCCTGGAGTTGGGCATGATCGCCGCCGCTCGTGGCTACGGCGTGTCGATGGGTGACCTGCTGATGGTGGCCGAGGATGTGGCCCAGGGACGTCTGAGTTTGCCGTGGCCGACTGCCGTCGCCAGCGGTGAGAATTATTACCTCGTCTGGCCGAAAACGCGCCCCGGAGGTGAACGTTTGCGCCGTCTCAGCGATTTCCTGCAAGGCGAGGTCCGGGCCATGGAATTACCCGATGTAGAGCGCTTGCACTGAATCGATTGAGCCATCACAGTGATGGCCTTGAGCTATGTCCGGGTCAATCACTCAAGTATTCAGATTTGCCGCCGAAATCTGCAGATGGAACCTTCGTGCAGGTTCGACGTAATTCCCATTATTAGAAATTTTGCCGAGTGTGCGTCGGGATCCGTAATGATCCGGTCACTGGGCCAGGAGCTGTCATGTCTCAACCTCGTGCTCGGATCGCCTCACAGCTAGGTCTTGCGCTTGCCGTGATACTGGCGATTGTCATCAGCGGCAGTACCGTGTTTGCCCTGCGCTCGCTGGACACCGCCAACCTCGCTACCCGTGAGGAACACCTGGCCAGTGAGGCCCGGTTGCTGGCCGATCAGTTGAGTACTTTTCACGGCACGCTGCGTGAAAGTACCCAGCGCCTGGCCGGCCTGTTCGAGAAGCGCTTCAGCGCGGGTCTGAGCGTGCATCCGGATGAACCGGTCGTCGTGGCGGGCACTCAGACCCCTGGCTTGCACCTGGGCAGTGAGGTGTTGAACAACAACTTCAAGGAAGTGGACGAGTTCAAGCAAATGACGGCGGGTGTCGCGACGGTATTTGTGCGCAGCGGCGAAGATTTTATCCGGGTCAGCACGTCCTTGAGTAAACAGGACGGCAGCCGGGCTATCGGCACGCTGCTGGATCACGCTAACCCGGCCTATGCGCGCTTGATGGCGGGGCAGAGCTACGTCGGTCGCGCCTTGCTCTTCGAACGCTCCTACATGACTCAGTACACCCCCGTACGCGACAGCGGCGGTAAGGTGATTGCCGTGCTGTTCGTAGGATTCGATTACACCGACGCGCAGAACGCACAGTTCGCCAACCTCAAGCGCTTCCGCATCGGCCAGACCGGTTCCCTGGCGCTGCTGGATGAGCAAAACAAATGGCTGGTACCCATCGCGGGCGTGCAAGCGTTGGATCAAGCGGTCCCGACGATCAACGGCCTGGCCAAGACGCCGGGCAAGGGCGAGTTCTGGAGCGATAAATCCGAAGACTTCTACAGCATTGCCGTCCCGTTTGAAGGCGGGCCGTGGTCGGTGGTGGCGAGCATGCCTCAAACCGAAATCCGCGCGGTAACCTGGAGTGTCGGCATTCAGTTGGCGATTGGCAGTCTGCTGGCGATGTTGATCGCTGTGGGCGCGGCGGTCTGGCTGCTGCGCAGCAAACTCGCGCCGCTGGGTGATCTGGTCCGACAGGCCGAAGCCTTGGGTGCCGGTGATCTGAGCGTGCGCCTGAATGTGTCGAGCAATGACGAGATCGGTCAACTGGCCCGCGCCTTCAACCAGATGAGCCAGGCCCTGTCGAGCATGGTCGAGCACATCCGCAAGGCTTCCCAAGAGGTCAACAGCCGTGCCCAGGCGTTGTCCGGGCTGTCCGGCGGTGCCTATGAGGGGATGGAGCAGCAGTCGGGCGAAATCACCAGCATGGCCGGTGCCGTGGAAGAATTCAGCGCCACCTCGCTGAACATCGCTGACAACATGGGCAACACCCAGCGGCTGGCTCAGGAAAACGCACAGCAAACCCAGATCGGTCGTACGTCGATGGACGAAGCGTCCTCGTCCCTGGAGCAAATCGCTGGCGCGCTGAACAGCACCGCGACGGTGATCAACACCCTGGGCCAGCGCTCTCAGGAAATCGGCGGCATCGTCGGCGTGATTACTTCGATTGCCGAACAGACCAACTTGCTGGCGCTCAACGCCGCCATCGAAGCCGCCCGTGCCGGTGAGCAGGGGCGTGGTTTTGCGGTGGTGGCCGATGAGGTGCGCAACCTGGCTTCACGGACTCGCCAGGCCACGGACGAAATTTCCGGGATGATCCAGAGCATCCAGCAGGAAACCGGCAACGCCATCAGCACCATGGAGCAGGGCAATGTGCTGATGCAGGAAGGCCTCTCGCGCAACGCCAACGTCGCTTCGGCGCTGGCGCGGATTGATGAGCAGAGTCGTTCGGCGGGCGAGCAGTTCGCTGCGATCACTACGGCGACCCAGGAGCAGAGCAGTACGGCGACGTTGCTCAGCAGCAACCTGCAGAGCATCGCCCTGGCCAACAGTGAGCAACGCGAAGTGGTGTCGAACCTGGCGGTGACCGCCAAAGAGCTGGAGAAGCTCGCGGCGGACTTGCGGCAAGAGGTTGACCGGTTTCGTTGAGTTGCCCCTGAAATAGTCATCGCGAGCAGGCTCGCTCCCACAATTGATCTTGGTGTTCACAAATTCTGTGTTCACAACAAATCTAATGTGGGGGCGAGCCTGCTCGCGATTGCATCACCTCAATTTTGAGCTTTATCCCCAAGCTAGTCGCACTTGGCGTTGCTCGAAACTTCCTTGCTCGCCAGTTTCAGCTGCTTGCCCAGCTCAGCCGCATTGGTGCTGCTGTAGACCCGGCCACCGGTGTTTTCAGCGATGCAACGTGACGGGCCACCGGCACCGATTTTCACCACGTTGACCCGCAGGCGCGGTTGTTCCTTGGCGATTTGGCGGGAGACCGCGCAAACGTCTTTCTGGCAACCGTCCTCACCGTCGACAAACATCACGATCACGGCATCGTTATTGCGCCCGTCGACGGTGCTTGCCGCGTGGGCCAGGCTGTCGGCCAGCGGTGTGCCGTCGTTGGGAACCAGGCCTTGAATCCCGTTGATCAGCCGCTGGCGGTCGCCAAACCTGAACACGCCCTGGTCCGGTGTGCTGTTGCAGCCGGCAAAGGTGATGAGGCGCGTGTCGATCTTCGGGTCCAGCCCGTTGATCATGCCGGCCAGCGAGTCCTTGGCGACGTCCATGCGGCTGGGTTTGGCGAAGATCTGCATGGTGCGGTTCGCATCCAGGTACTTGTTGAGCTCATTGCCGAAGAACCAGTCCTCGTCGGCTTTTACTGACTTGATGTTCAAATCCATCGAGCCCGAGGTGTCGAGCACCACCACGAATTGCGGGATCTCTGCGTTTGGCGCTTTTTTGCGGCACGCGAAGTTGTCCAGCGTCGGTGCCGGTGGCGGGGCGACCACCACAGGTTTTGGCGGCGGGACCGGCTTGGGTTCTGGTTCTGGTTCTGGAACCGGTACGGGGTCCGGCTCCACTACAGGCTCGGGAACAGGTTCAACCGGTTTCTCGATCGGTGTCACCACCGGGGCTACCGGCTCGACCGGGACAACTTTTTCACGGTGCAGAAACCACCAGTAAGCCCAGAGCGCCAGAAGCAGCAACAGCAGCGCAAGCAATGCCGCTGCGATCCACCATCCACGGCGCGACGGCGGCACGACCGGCACCACTGGAACAACCGGCGGCACGATCGGTTTTGGCGGCCGCTGGTTCCAGCGCACCACCAGCGGCTCACCGTTGAGGCTGTAGAGTTTGTCCAGCTCCGGCGTGCCGAGCAGGCTGCGCAGGTCATCCGCTACCGTGGGCTGACCGCGCTTTTGCAGTTCGTCCGCCAGCTGTCCGAGGGACGTCTGACGCACTTCATAGGTTTCCAGCAAGCGTCGTTGCGCGTCCTCGTTGAGGTCGGCATAGGGTGTGGGTTGGCCACCCAGTTCGGTCCACCATTCCAGCACGTCGCCGCTGCCCATGCGCGGGATGGCGAAGAGGCTGGCGACGGTCGGCGGAAAGTGTTTCTGGATGAGGGCGACTTTGGCTTGCAGCGCACTCATTCCCTCCGGTGTGGCTTGCGCATCCCTGATGACCCGCTGCATGACGACGATTCCTGAAAAGGGTGCAGGCATCCGGCGGGATGCCTGCGGGGTGAAAAGTTACTCCTCGTAACCGAGGCTGAATTGCAACTGATTGACCTTCTTCTGCAACGCCTTCAGCTTCTCCTGCTTGGCGGCCAGCGCCGCGGGTGAGGCTTTGGCCGTTGGCGCAACCTGCGAGTCCTTGAGCTGCTGCTCAAGCCCGGCGATCTGCTTTTGCACCTGGCTTTCATTGCCATGCCGCGCCTTGAGTGACGTCAGCAACTTGCCCAGTGACTGGTTCAGTTCAGCCTGGGATCTCTGCTGGCTGGCCAGGTCGGTCTTGGTGCTGAGCTGCTGGGCCTGAATGCTCTCGTACACCTGACGGAACATCGCATTTTGCTGACGGGACTCGGTCAGGGCCTGCTCCTTCTGCTTGACCTGATCGCTGTAGCCACCGGAGTAGTCGCAGTTCATTTTGGTCAACATGCTGCTGTCGCGATTGGTCGCGTCGCATTCGCCCGGCTTCGTCGCGCAACCGCTCAGGGCCAGGACGGCGGTGAGGACCGCCAGCTGTCGTAGAGTCATGTGCTTAGCCCAGGGTAATCGCGGAGCGCTGGTTGTACAGACCGTCGACTTCCTTCTGCAGGGCGGCGACTTTCTCGTTCATTTTCAGGATGCTCACGTCCACCTGCTTCATCTCGGCGCTGGTGCCTTGCTGACGTTCAAGGTCGGCCACTTTGGTGTATTCGGTGACCTTGGTGCGCATGTTGCCGAGGTCCTTGCGCAGGCGCGCGATGTTTTGGTCGATCTCGGCGATTTCAGTCTGGGCCTTGGCCTTGTCGAGTTTCTTGCTGGCCATGTCCTGTTTGATCTGGGCGATGCGCGCCTGGTCATCCTTGATTACTTGCTGGGCGGTCGCCGTACGGGTGATGACGTTTTGCGTGTCTTGCTCGACGTCGCTGTTCATCTTCGCCAGACGGGTGGTGGTGTCGGAGTATTCGCTGCGACGTTGATCCAGATAGTAGTTCGCGCCCATGGCCACGCCACACGCGGTAATGCCGGCGGCAATGGCGCAGACGGCCTTGTTACTGCTGTTGGACAGTGCGCAACCGAGGATGCCGACGCCGGCACCAACGGCGCAGGCCTGGTAGCCGGACTTGCTGAAGAACTGCGCGTCATTGCCCTGAGTCAGACGCGGGTCGGCGCCGTCGCTGCCGCCGAGCATCGAACTGCCCGTGTTGGCGCAACCGGTCAGCAACAGGCTGCCGGCAACGACGAAAGCGATCTGTAGCTTGAAGCGAGTCCAAAGGCTGCGCGACATGGTGAGACTCCTTGATGACAGTGTTGGGCGTTGTTATTGAGTGACGGTCTTGCAACTGGTCAGCCAGGCTTCAGTGTCGATCTTCTGTTTTTGCAGGAAGGTCTTCTGATTGGCCCAGTGGGTGCGCAAGTAAGGTTTGAGTTCTTGCAGCTGTTTGTTGCGGGTGATGATTTCTTCCATCACCGGGACCTGCGCTTCAAGCAGCGGCTGACCGTACAGCGTCGCCGATTCCACCAGGCTGCTGGCGTAGTAGCGGCTGAGCTTGTGCAGGCGATCCTTCTGTTCGTCGAGCTTGCCTTTGCGCATGTCGCAACTGGCGTCTTTGTCCGCTGCTTCGCAATTGAGCTTGTAGTTCTTTTGCAGAAAGTCCACGTACTGGCCGTCATCGAGCATCTTGGTGCAGAGGAACGCACCCAGATTCAGGCTGGCGCGAATCGCCTGGTCACGGGTTTCTTCCTGCTGCTGGTTACTGGCGCGCAGCTGGTTTTCCAGGGCCTGGAGTTTTTCCTTGAGCGCCTTGTCTTCGACGCCCGAGGCCAGGGTGTTCAGGGACTGGACCGTGCCGTTGTCCGCCGATTCGGTTTCCTTGCTGCCGGTGCCGAGTTTCTTCCAGCTGCTTTCGATGCTGGCCACGCGCTCGCGGGAGGTCAGGGTCGGCGACACCAGCACCAGGCGCAGGCCGGTGGTTTTGTTTTTCACCTGGCCTTCGGCGTTGTAATACGGTTCTTCCTTGCGCAACCCGGTGCGCAGGTCGGCCTGGGCGGTCAGGTAATTGCCGCCACGGACCACGTAGCCGCCGGCCTGACCGTGCTGGCGGTCGAGTTTGTTCAGGCGAAACGGTTCGAACATCATCTCGTCGACGTTGCCGAGCATGTCGTGCAGACCCAGCGGATTGGGTTTTTGCAGGCCGGACAATTGCAGCTTGCCGTTGGACGATTGCGCCCCGGCGAACCACTCGTACGCATTGATCCCTTCGGGCATCGGGTAGCGCGTGTCGCGGAACTCGGCCGTACCGACTTCCAGGCCGCCGCGTGCTGCAAACTCCCATTCAACTTCAGTCGGCAGGCGCAGGAAGCCCAGTGCTCCGTCTTCCTTGGGCAGTTTGTTGGCTGCGTTCTTGCGCAGCCACAGGTTGTACTTGTCTGCCGCCTCTATGGCTTGCACCCAGCTCACGGCCACTTGCGGCAGGCGCATCTTGGTGGCGGCAGTGGGGCAGGTTTCTTCGGTCAGGGCGGCGTACTGCAGCTGACTCATCTCGTACTTGGCCATCAGGTAGTAACGGGATTTGTCGTTCTTGGCGCCGGTGAAGCTGCCGGCGATAAACGTCGGCCGGGTCTGTTCGACGTAGCCGTATTCCGCGCCGTCCTGCCCGATGTTGATCGGGTAGTCGTCGAGCGGCCCGGCGACGGGAATGAACACTTTGCGAAACACCATCGAGCCTTCACAGGGCATCGGCAGCACGACGTCGCTCGCCTCGGGCATCGGGTTGTAATACTTCTCTTCCCAGCCCGCAGCCGAGGCGTCGAGCAGGTAGCCCAGGCTCAGGGGCAACAGCAAGCTGAAACGTTTATAGCTCACGCAGACTCTCCGCAGGTTGGATGCTGATGGCTCGCACGGCGCCGATCACGGCCACCAGTGCAGCGACCAGAAAGGTCAGGAGCAGGGCGGCGAGGCCATGCCAAATGGTGATGTGGCAAACGAAGGTGCCGGTGGCCTGGCTGCTGCCGAGCAAGCGGTCGAACAGATGGCTGCCGACCGCGTAGAAACCCAGCCCGCCGAGGTAACCCGCCAGGCTCAGCAACAGCGCTTGCAGCACCACGAAACCGGCCACGGCCGTACGCTTGAACCCCAGCAGACGCAGCACCGCGAGGCTTTTGCGCTTGCGGTCGATGTTGGCCAGGAACGCGCCGACCATCGACGCCACACAGCCGATCAACGCGGCCAGGGCGATAACACCGAAGATCAGCCCCAGCACATGGTTGATGGCTTTGACGTTGTCGATGTCGGCCAGTCGGCTCGACGTTTCGATGTGTTGTTCGTTCAGCCAGCGCTCCAGCGGTGCGACTTGGTCGATGTCGCGCGCATAGAGGCGGGCACGGGCATACAGTGGTTGCAGATCGCCCTGAGGTTTGCCGGTGTCGATGCCGAACGCGCTGACCTGATAGCCATCGCGAAAGCGCTCCAGGCTCAGCAGCAGGGGCGGGGCGACAAACCCGGCCGCACGACCAAAACGTGCGCCGTCGAGAACGGCCAGCACGGTCAATGTCATTTCGCCGCGCTCATTCACGCCTTCCAGTCGGCGCAGCACGCGCATCTGCACGCTGTCGCCGACCTTGGCTTGCAAGCGTTGTGCGGCGCGGGCACTCAGGATCACTTGATGGCCGGTGGGGTTGAGTTGCGGCAGGTTCAGCTGCGGATCGCCGGGTTCGGTGGCGATGATTTCCGCACCTTCCACAAACCGTTGCATGCCGATCAGCAAATCCGCCTGAGTGTTGAGCGAGCGGGTCTGGCCAAGGGCGAAGCCGGTTTCGGGACGCTGACGCAAACGATCGATCCAGGCACCGTCGTAGTTGCCGTTGCTGAGCATCTTCACTTCAAGATTGCGCGGGTCGCGCAGCAGTTCGTCCTGCAACTGGCTGACCACCCCGTGCTTGAGGCCGAACAGCAGCAACAGCGGCGCGATCACCGCCACCAGCGAGGCGGCGATGCACAACGACACCTTGCGGTCGTGCCAGAGGTCTTGCAGTGCAAGCGTGCCCAGCAGGCGCAGTCGATCAGTCCATCGGTTCAAACCGTGTCTCTCCCTGACGGCTGACCGCACCGAGTCGCGGCAAGCCGAAATCCTTCAGCAAGGCCCAGTCATGGGACACCACCAGCGCGCTCAGGCGCATACTCGACACCAGGCTCAGCAACAACTCGAACAACCGCCGGGCGCTGTGAGGGTCGAGCGCTGCCGTCGGCTCGTCGGCCAACAGCAGCAGCGGCTCATGGGCAATCGCCCGCACGCAGGCGACGCGCTGGCGTTCGCCGATCGACAGCGCCTGCGGTTGTTTATCCAGCAACCCTTGCAGGCGCAACACTTCAACCGCGTGGCCGATGTGGTCGCTGTGCGCAGTCATGCCGAGCAAGCGGCGCGGCAGGCTGATGTTGTCGCGCACGTTCAAAAACGGCAGCAAGCCACCACTCTGCAAAATGAACCCCAAATGCCGCGAGCGAACGGCCGCAAGCGCTGGCTGGTCGTCGCTGGCAAGCAGTTGGGCGATGTCCTGAACCTGCGTCGCTTGAACCCCGGACCGCGCCGGGCCCAAGCGAAAGCATTCGAGTTCGACCGGTGCCAGCAGCAGGCCAATGGCTTCGAGCAACGTGCTTTTACCACTGCCGCTCTCACCGGTGATGGCGAGGATTTCCCCGGCGCCGACCTGCAAGTGCGGCAGGCGCACCTGATGGGCCAGCGCGCCTTCACCACGGCGCACCAGCAGGTTCTTGATATCGAGCATGGGCGTCTCGTTAAGGCATCATTTCCAGAGGCACGGGGTACACGTTGTCCCGCGCATCGCTGTCCTTGGCTAAAGCTACCCAGCGGTCGACGTCAGCGTTGTAGCGCTGGTAGTGCCGCAGTTTGGTATTGAGTGTGCGGATGAATTTCTCCTGGGCCAGGCCATCCCAGCTCTTCCAGGTTTCTTCATCCAGGTTCAGTACTTCGCTCTGGTAGGGCAGGTCTTCGAGGTACTCGCCAAGCATGCCCATATCCGACAGTTTGGCGTTGCCGTTCTGCTTGAGCTGGTTAGGGTCGGCGCCCATGGTCGCCGCCACCGAGCGCAGGCGTTCGAACATTTCAGTCGGCGAGATCAGACCTTCGTTGGCCGCGTCGAGGATCTGCTTCATCACGTCGCTCAAGTCGCTGAGCTGGGATTTGGTCAGCAGCACCCGCACATCGGTGGTCGGAATGTTCTGCTTGATCAGGTCACGGTCGGTGATCCACGCCTTGAACACCGGCGGGGCCTTGCTGTTGGTCTTCTCGCCCAGATACGCCAGTTGCATGGCGTGGCCGATCAGCGCCGCGTCCTCGAGCATTTTCTTCTCGGCCGGGTCCTGCTTGGCGTTCACCGCGCTGCCGATCGCATCTTCACCCATGTAGGCGGCTTTCACCTGCGAGGTGATTGCGGTGGCCAGTGCATCGACCTTGCGTCCGAACGCCTGAACGTCGCCCGCATTCACCGGGTAGTACAGCGAAGTGTTGGTGCCAGGGTAGGTCGACAGATTCTGGTACTGCGCCTCGGCCTTGCTGTGGTCTTTGATGCCGGCCGGTGTTTTCAGGTGCAGGGTGTAAATCGCCACGCCAGGGTTGGCGGCTTCGAGCCGGACTTGGGAAGCGCTCAAGCCGGTCTTCGACAGTTTGTCGTCGCCTTCGATGGCGCCGGCATCGGTGATCAGCACCACGTAACGCGCGCCGAACTGGCTCCAGTCGACCTTGTCGATACTGTGCATGACGCCGGCGTAGGCATCTTCGTCGAAGCTGCTGCTCGAGACTTTGGCTTGCTTGAGGTCGGCGACCTTGGCCAGGAAGTCGGAACTGTCCTTCACCTGAGTCGGGTCGGCGTACATCTTGGTGGTGTATTCCAGCCCCGGCACGGCTTGGGTGCTGGAACGGAACGCCACCAGGCCGAACTTGACCTGCTTGCCGAGGTTCTGCGATTCGATTTGCTGGTAGACCTTGCGAATCGCCTCGCGGGTGCGGTCGATGTACGGGTCCATGGAAATGGTCGAATCGATGACAAATACCACCGCTGCGCTGAATTCCTTCAGTTGGCTGGCGGCGTTGCCTTCGGCCTCCTTGCCGCCGGAGGCGCTGTTTGCAGCGCCGCCCTTGGCGTTCTTGTCGTCGGGCTTGCTGACCGATGCGACGTTGAGCAGGCGCGTGCGGAAACCGCCTTCGGTCATGACTTCCTGGCCGCTGAGTACCGGCAACAGGTAGAACTGTTTTTGCAGGTCCACGAAGTATTCAGGTTCTTCAGCCAGTACGCCCGGGGCTTGCTTGCCCTTCTTCAGTGTGGCCCGCAGCGGTGCGACTTTGCTTACCGGGTCCGGCGCATCAAGGATGCCTTCGACCGTGGCGCGTTCCTTGAAGAACAGCAACCGGTCGCGGTTGGCCGGGTTGGTGAAGGCCAGCGTCAGCTGCATTTTCCAGTCGGTGGTGCAACTGGCCGGCAGCCAACCGATGGTTTTGCCGTAACTGTCAGGGCCGACTTTCAGCCACTCGGCGTTGGCCGCTTGGGCACGCTCGTAGACGTAGAAGCGGGTGAAGGTCGGTTGCGCCTCGCCTGCCGCGCCACCCGCCGTCGGGCTGATTTTGCAGCCCGGTGTGGTCAGCACGCGCTGGAACAGGGTCTTTTTACCGGCCTGGATCAGTGGTTTGTCATCGGCCTGGGACAACGGGCTGATGCACAGCGCCAGCAATGCGGCGCCGCTCAACAGGAATCGACTCATGGACGAACGCTTCACTTCTGCAACTCCTCGAAACGCTGCTTGGCTTCGGCGTTGTTCGGATCCTGGGTGAGGATGGTTTCATACCAGTACGCGGCCGTGGCGTTGTCCGCGGCCGGGAAGCACTCGCTGGCCTTCAGGTATTTGGGGTCGTACTCGCGGGCATAGGCATTGGCGATCAACGCGTCACCGGCCTGGGCACGGTTGGCGTACAGACGTTGGGCGACGCCGCAGTGTTTGCCGGCCTTGGCTTCGTTGATGATCTCCAGCAGCTTGGCGCTGTTCGGCGCGGCCTTGATGCAGGTCTGGACGAAAGTCAGCTCGGGCAGGCTGTTCATGCTTTCCAGGGTGCAGGCCTGGGCATCGGCGTTGGCCGGTGCGGCGGCAGCGACAGCCGGGGTGGGGGCCGGGGCTCGTTTGCTGAGCCAGAACCCGACGCCCGCTGCCAGCAGTAGCAACACCACAATCGCCAGGCCGATGAGGCCTTTATTGCTTTTCTTCACCGGTGCCGGAGGTGGCGTGTAGACAGGGTCGGTGTGCACCGATTCAACTTCTACTTCCGGTTCGGCAGTGGACAGGGTCAGTTCCGGCAGCTCTGGAATCTCCGGCGCCGGGGCCGCAATCGGATTCGGCGTCGCCAGGTTGGCGGCGTCGTAGGTCGAACGGGTCTGGCCTCCGGCGGTGGACGGCAACAGCCCGACGCCAGGTCGAATCACACCTGTATCGCTATGGTCGAGGCTTTGTTCACGCAGTTCGATCCGGAATTGGGAACTCGCGCTGCCTTCCAGCAACGGGTCGACCACTTCCGGGCCAATCAGGGTTTCCAGCGCTTCACCGCTGGCGCCGATGCTGAAGTGCGTGACCTTGAACCAGAACGGGTTGTTGCTCCACGCCTGCTTGTCCTGCAGATAGAACTGATCCTGGTTGCGCTGGATGGAAAACTCCAGACGCTCATGGGCCCCCTGCCATTTCTTCACAGTGAGGCATGCCTGGCCAGGCACATTGGGCTCTAACGCGAGCAGGTCGACACGGATTGGCATTGCTTATCTCGCTGCGAAGGCTGTGAGCACTTGCCCCAGCCGTTCGTTCTGTTCAGGGGTAATTTCGCGACCGGCACCATGGCCGGCGTTGTCCTGCGTGATGTAGGCCAGGCCCGAGAGCCAGTCGCCGAGAAACAGTTGTGCCTGATTCGCCGGTTGCGGCGGCAGCACCGGCACCTGTCCCGGACCGATGTCGGTGTAGAACGAGAACAACGGCGCCTTGGCTCCGGCGCGGCTGTTCGGGCGTTCACCGACCGGCTTCTGGATGTAGCCGAACCAGGACACGAAATCGCGCAGCACGCGTTGCACTTCCAGCACCTGGCGCTCGACCAGTTGATCGCGCCGCGCGCCGCTTTGCGCACGCTTGAGGACCGCACGGCTCAACTGGCCCGGCAGATCCTGGCGGTAGCCGGCAGTGATCAGCTCGTCGACCACCGCTTCAATCAGCGACTTTTCCAGACCCAGCAGGTTGAGCAGGCTTTGCCGGGTCGTCAGTTCGCGCAAGTGCGCAACCCAGGCCTTGAAGGCCGCTTTGGCAAACCGGTGTTCGTTGCTTTGCAGTTCCGGGGCCGGGGTGTTGGTTTTGCTGCCGGCCGACGTGCTGTCGTGGCTTGCGTCATCACCGAAATCGAAATCGAAACCGGCGTCGTTGCCGTACAGGCTCTGGCTCGGTGTCGGGGCGACCGGTTCATCGCTGACCGATGGCTCGTCATCGGTTTCGTACACGCCGCTGAGGTACAGATCACGTACCTCTTCGCTCGGCATGTCGAGTTGGTCGATGAACTCGCCCAGCACCGCCGGACGACGGCCCAGGCCTGACAGAATCAACTGCGCCTGCGCTTTTTTGGCCGCTGCGGCACCGTCACCGTCAGCGTGATACCAGGTGCTCAGGCCGTGAGTGGTCAGGCCTTCGAGGCATTCGTTCAGTTGCTCGCGAATGCGCTGCAGTTTGAATTCGATGTTGGCCACGCCCTTGAAACTGCCGCTGAAGTGGCTGATGCCACCGTCATCGTTGCGCAGCATTTCTGTCCAGGCGTTGGCGGGATTATGGATGTGTTTGCACACCAGCGCGTTGCTGGCAAAGCTGGTGCCCAGCGCATCGACGCGTACTTGGTAGCTGGCGTTGATGCCAGTTTCGGCACCCGAGGCGTCTTGCACAATGAACGCCGCGTCCATGCGCGGCTTGCGCACCAGGAAGGTGTTCTGGAACGGCGTGCCGGCCCAGTCGTTCATCCAGCTCAGGCTGCCGAAGCGCTCCAGCATGGTCAGCTTGACCATGCCATTCCAGCTCTCGTCGTACTGGTCGGGCGTCAGGCTGAGGGAGTTGGTGATGCGCAGGTCGAGCATGGTCAGTGCCCAGATCAGACCGGTGTCGCGTTTGCTGCGAGCGGCGGCGTCGGCGCCCTGGGTCTTTTCGATCCAGCGCGTCAGCACCGGCCCCACGTCGTTGACGTCGCTCTGTTTGGTCGAGCCGGTACACACCACCAGCGCGTTCATTTCCTGGTTGTCGGTGTAGCGTTCAAACAGATAAGCGACCTTGCCGCGCAGAATCAGCTGCGAGACAGAGTTGTCCTTGGTGGCGGACTCGGGATCGTTGGAGTTGGCGATCTCGTGCAGCTTTTTGCGTCCGCGATAGCCGGGGAAGTCGAGCAAGTCGACCTGATTGACGATGTCATCGGCCGGAGCTTCGATCAGGCCGAACGTCATCTCTGCGGTCAGTGCCGCCAGTTGCGCGACCGGAATGCCCTGACTGCTTTGCAGGCGCCCGTCGATCTGGGGTCGCACATCGATCGGCAAGTCCCGCGGGCTGCCGAAGCGCTCGAGGATGTCGACGTTCATGATGCTGTCACGCTGGCTGTAGGTGTCGTTTTCGAAACTCACCAACGCCTTCAATGGCGCGAAAACAGTCTCGGGCAGGCCCAGCTTGTGCAGCGCGCCGGCCAGTTGCTGATACACGCGCGTCAGTTCGCTCTGCTCACCCCAGAGGATGGCAAACAGCTCGGCACGCTCCTGGAAGTTCAGCCGTGGCGCCAGTTGCAACGCCTTGGGCCAATACAGGTGTTCGAGTTTCTTCACCGAGTTGCGGAAGTTGTCGCGCAGGTAATCCCACAGCGACACCAGATCGTCGGCGCTGACGCCCGGTTGCATCGGTCCGGTCTCGCGGCCTTCAAACGGTTTCAGCACGCGCTGGATGCGTTCTTCGTCAATCTCGTAGGAGATCCGCTCCAGGTCGAAATCCTTGAACCACGAGTTGGCCAGAATCTTCGCCAGCTCGATTTCCTTGAACAGCGTCAGCTCAACCGGGAATTGCGGATCTGGGCTCGGTGTGGCCCGACGGCTGAAGCGCGTCACCAGGCCAGTGGCCTCCTTGCCACCACCCACCGGGTTGATGTGCTTGATGAAGTCCAGGCGCTGGCCACCGAAGTCGGTTTCCAGTTTGCCGTTCTGACCGGCCGCGAGCGCCGAAATCAGATAGGACTTGCCCGCTTGGGACAAACCGAAAAAGCCGATGGTCATCGGCGTGCCAGCCACGCGACCGAGGCTGTGCGCCAGGTTTCGCGCGCGGTGCAGGCGGATGTTCAGGCTGTCGGCTTCGCTGTCCAGACGCGGCGCGTTGCCACGGGTCTGGCCAATCCACTCCAGCGCCTGACCGGCACCTTCATAAACAGCGGCCCAACTGGCTGAGAGCTGATGTTGTTCGGGGGTCAGGTCGTTCATTTGCGTTTCACACTTCCACTGTCGAGCCAGTACTTGGTCTCGCTCAGGCCGGCGTCGAGCATGGTGTTGAGTTCCAGCTCGAGGTCGCTGCGCGGGTTGAAGTTGACGTTGTTACTGTTGGATTCGATGTCGCGTACCGAGAGGCGGTCGCTGACCAGATCCTGCTTGCGGGTGTACTTGTCCGCCGGTTTGACTTCGAACCGCACCTTGAGCAGCGGTGCGCTGCCGTTTTCACCGACCGCGCGGGAGAATTTCTCTCGACCGGCCTTGGTGAAGCGCAAGGTGTACAGTGGTGAAGCGGCCCAGCGATCGGCGGCCAACTGACGGAAACCGAGGCGCAGATCACCGCGCATTTCCAGCTGCGGCGTGTCGGCGGCGTCACCTGCGCCGATTTCCGGCAGTTTGATTTTGTAGTCTTCGGACTGGATGTCGCGGTACAGCACGTCGGCATCCTTGATCACGTTGTTCAGGTCGATGACACCGATGTGCTTGACCGTCGAATACGGCTTGAGCGCCGAAGAACGGAAGTAGAAGTTCGGCACGCTGTGGTTGGCGCACAACAAGCACAGCATCGCGCCCACCGAAGCGGTGCTTTTCGGGTCGTCGATCCGGCCATTCTTGTGGAACGGGTACCAGCCGCCGGTGCGGTAATTCTGCAGTGCCAGGATGCGTCCCGGTGGCAGCGGCAGCACCTTGCGAATGAATGCCTGGATGCCGGGCAGGCGCGAAGGGCGACCGGTCAGCAGCAGCACGTCGCACGGGTAATGCGCGACCACTTCACACAATGCACCGAGGATCTTGGTGATGTTGATTTGATCGTTGAGGAACGCCGCGTGGAGTTTTTGCAGGTCGAAACTGATCGGCGATTCGTACAGGTCAAAGGCGTTTTGGCCGCCGACGTCGCGGCGTACGGCGGCGTTGACGTAGTCGAGCACGGTCTGACTGATCGCGTTGTCGCCTAGCAATTGGCGGTAAGTCTGGGTGCTCACTTCCTGCTGGTCTTGCGGATCGTAATGCTCGTAGGCCTTGAGCAGCGCCAGGCCCAACGGTGCGAACACCTGCAGGTTCAGTTGCTGGCGCAGGATCATGTCCTGGGCACTGACCGACTCGTCGCCGCACAGCCGCGACATCAGCGAGTCAGGCGATTTGACGCCGGCGATCTGCAAGGCTTTCTCGAAGCTCGGCAGGATGAAGTCCTGAATCACGTCCAGCAGGATGTCGTCGCCGGCCACTTTGAAACCATCGCGAAAACGCTGCTCGGGCACGATGTGCACGTTGCTGCCGCTGCCCGTGTTGCCGGCGCGGTCGAGGCGATAGTCGGTGATCACCAGGTCCGTGGTGCCGCCGCCGATGTCGATGGTCGCCAGGGTAATGCGTTCGCGGTCGGTCTTGTCGGGCCGGGCGATGGTGTCGAAAAACTCTTCCGGGTGACCGGCGAAGTTCTCGTTGACCTCGGTGTACAGGTACACCAACTGGCCGCAGGAGGCTTCGTCCCATTCCACACGGATGCTCGGGATCGGCGTGCGCGGGCTGACGGCCTGATCCTGATGCGGGTCTTCCTCGCCGGCATGCCAGCCGAGGCTTTTCCACACCAGGCCGATGGCCTGCTGCATGCGTTCGTTGAGGATGCTGCGCTCAGCCTGAGGCATGCCTGGCGGCACGGTCAGGGTGATGCTGTTGAGCTGGCGCGGCATGCGGGTGTGACCCTGACGCGAGCGCTGGGCCGGGCTGTTGATTTGCGACAGCGCCTGGGCCAGAACCTCAGCGAGCATGAACGTCATCAGCGAGCTGCGCGAATAACGCGGCATGAACACCGGCAGACGATCGTCTTCTTCGAGGCTGTAAAGCGCCTCGCCGGTTTCGTTGATCAGGTGCGAGAACGGTGCGGCGGTGGCATACGGCTCGTTGTCGGTCTTGATGTACGAGCAGTTGAAGCGCCAGCCGTGGCCGTAAGCGTTTTCGTCCCACAAGTAACGTTTCGGGCTGGACAGGCCGGTCGAACCTTCGGTGCCACGGCGACGGCTGGCCAGACGGCTGGCCTCATTGCCGACGCGGGCAATCGTGGCCCACTGGAATGCGTCGTGGCGGCCGCTTTTGACTGAACAGTGGTCTTTGCCGAAATTCGCCTGGGCGAATTCCACGCGGCTTTCGAACGGCAGATTGTAGGTGTGCTCCGGGGTAATCAGGTCCCGCAGTTCCAGCACGTAATTCTGTTTCAGCCCGGAGCCGGCCTGACCGTGGTTCTCGATCAGGATGCCGCAGGTGCGCGAGTTGCCGACGTCCAGCACCAAGTCCACCAGAATCGGTTTGACCAAGCCATTGCTGTCGTTGGCGACCACTTTGAGTTCCGGGATCTCGACCTTCGGCCGGACCGTCGACTGCGTTGCAACCGACGGCGTACTCAGCAGGCTGAGCAAATTGAGGTAGTGCGCCAGGTGATAGTTGGCGCGGATGTCGATGTCCAGCTCTTCGCGCGAACGGTGGGCGTTGCCCTCGTTGAATACTTCCAGCAGCCATTCGTTGACCCACGGCTGGGCCAGGAACCAGCGGGTTTCACTGGCCTTGGTCGCCAGTTTGAAGGACACGCCGGAGCTGATGTCTTCTTCGTTTGGCGCCAGGTAGGCGGTGCCATCACGCTTGGGCATTACGCGGCTGTCGAAGGCCATCGTCAGGCGATGGGTGTTGCCGTCGATGTCCGGCGTCGCCAGTTTCACCAGACGCATGCGCGACCAGTTGCTCGGGCCTTCGTCGAAGCGGTGGGGGGGCATGAAACGGAAAAACGGCGTCGGTAGCCAGACACCGTCCAGCAGCTCCAGGCTGCTTTTCATGTCGACGCTGAACGCCGGTTTGGCCTTCTCGACCTTTTCCGGCTCGGGCTCGTAGAAGTAGAAGTCTTTTTCTTCGTTGTACTGCAGGCGACAGATCAGCCCGCTGATCATCGGCGCGAACTCGCCCGCCGGTTCCTTGCGAGGATCCAGGCGCAGGGCGAAATCCATGAACTGGATACCGGTATCGCTGACGAGGGTGACGGTGTCTTCGAATTGGGTGACTTCAGGCAACATGTCGGGTTATTCCAGTCTTATTCGCCCATTTGCCGCATGGACATGGGGAATTGATCTTTTCCGTAACCGCCGGTGCAGTCCGCGACCGTGGTCGCTCCTTTGCGGCAGTTGACCTTGGGCATGTCGTAAGTGCTGCCATCGCCGCACACGGCCTGGCCCTGGCTGTCGATGGCCAGGCTGCCGCCCTTCATGGCGGCGGTCACCGGGCCGCTGCATTTCGAGCCGTCGGCCTGGTGCACGGTGACTTCACCCTTGCCGTCCTTGAACTGGTATTCCAGACGCAGCGGTTTGCCGGTCCGGCGATCCTGAATGCCGGCACCGGCGCGGTACTGCCCGTCGAGGAAGTCCGCGGCGCCGTCGGCGGCGTCAGGTGGAATGCTCAGCGCCGGACCGGGTTTTGCTGCGGCGGATTTTTCCGCTTCGGGCAGCGTGGCAGCGGGCGGCTCGGTTTTGTTTTCGGGGGGTGTGGCAGGGGCTTCGGTCGCCAGGTCTTTGGCCGGGTCTGCCGCAGCGGCGTCAGCCTCGTTGCCGTCGATTGCCGGTGCTTCCACACCCTGAGTACCGACCACGGCATTGCCTGTGGTGGTGCCGATGGCTGTGCCGGTCACAGGGACACCGTTCAGCGTCGTGGCATTGCCGGTCAGTTGTGGCTCTTCCAGCTGTTTTTCCACCGGCACGATGCCCTCAGGCAGCAAGTCCACCGCCACCAACGGAATCGGGACGCACCCGCGCAAGCCGAGCAGCAGCCACAAAAGCAGCAGCAAGAATGGCAACAGCAACAGCCACCACCAGCGACGCCACCACGGACGAGCCACCACCGGCACGACTGGCGCAACAACCGGCGCTTCGACCACGGGTGGCGGGGCAATCACGGGCGGAACCTGATAGAGGCAGTGCAGGGGATCGCGATTGCGGTCGGCACCGGCGTGCTCGAAACCCCAAAAGGTCAGCACCGGTTTGCCTTGAACCAAGTAGACGAAGTTTTCGTCGGGGAAATGAATGACGCGCTTGAGCAACTTGCCGAACACGGCTTTGTCACCCTGTTGCTGTTCGGCCGGGTCGGTTCCCAGAAAACGCTGGCTCAACTCATCGAGTGCGGTCTTCAGGGCTTCGAGTTGGCGACGGGCGGGGGCTCGTTCTTCTTCGGTCGCGCTGCTCCACGGGATCACATCGCCGTCGAGGCCGCTGTACCAGTCGATCTGGTTACCGAGTTCGTCGCTTTGCGGAATGGCCAGGTGATCGACCATGTCGGGGTTCTTGCGGCGAATGGCTTCGCGCAATTGCAGGGCCGCCCGGTAGACCGGTTGACCTGTTTCGCCCAGGGCAGTGAATGACCCGCTCTTACCGCTTCGTAATAGTGCCCCGCGCATTCCAACTCCATATGATCCGTTGCGCAAAATGACAGGCAAAAACGCCTGTACTTGCTCCTGCATTTAGCTGGCGACCTTAATGTCATAATGATGTCGCCGTCAATCAGCCGATGGGCCAAAACCGTATGAGATTAGCGTAAGAGAGCGGGTGTTGCTTGAGGTCAATGTGTATTGGCCGAAGATGGCTTGGGCGAGCGCATTTTTTAATCTTGCTGAATCGTTTCATCAGCGCTATAAAAAATGCACAACTCCAAGAAAAGGCTTTCCTCATGATTCCGCTCAAGCTCGCCGTTGCCCTCGGCGCGATGACCGCTGCCTCCCACGCCATGGCTTGGGATTACGTACTGCTCGACACCGACAAGGCGGCCCGGAACTGGCAGATCACCAGTCAGCAACTAGGCGTAAAAACCGACAAACCTTTCTCCGTGGCCCTGCGCACCTTGCACGGTGGTCGGCAGGAGGGTGTGAGTATCGTCGATATCGATAACGGCACGTTGAAACTCTCGGTGGTGCCGACCCGCGGGATGAACGTTTTGCAGGCATCGGTCGGTAATGTACGAATGGGCTGGGATTCGCCGGTCAAGGACGTGGTCAATCCGTCCTTCATCGAACTCAACGGCCGTGGTGGACTGGGCTGGCTCGAAGGCTTCAACGAACTGGTCGCCCGATGCGGCTACGAATGGGTCGGCCACCCCGGCATGGACAACGGCGAACTGCTGACCCTGCACGGCCGTGCCGCCAACATCCCGGCCAGCAAAGTCACCCTACACATCGACGAAAAACCGCCCTACGCCATCAGCCTGCGCGGCGAGCTGAAAGAGCAGGCGTTCAAGAAAGTCGACTTCTCGGTGATGACCGAACTCGTCACCGAACCCGGCAGCGTAGCGTTCGCCCTCAACGACACGTTGACCAATAACGGCGACTATCCGAAGGAATATCAGGCGCTGTACCACAGCAACTTCAGCACGCCATTCCTGGAACAGGGCGCTCGCTTTGTTGCGCCTGTTAAACAGGTGTCGCCGTTCAACGACAAGGCCAAAGGGGATTTGCCGGACTGGCAAACCTATCGCGCACCGACCAAGGACTACGACGAAACGGTTTACAACGTCGTGCCCTATTCCGATGCCAAGGGCGATACGCTGACCGTGCTGCACAACAAGGCAGGGAGCCTTGGGGTGTCGGTTGGCTTTAATACGCAGCAGTTGGCGGTGTTCTCTCTGTGGAAAAACACCGATACCCAGGGGCAGGGCTATGTCACGGGTCTTGAGCCGGGGACGAGCTTTTCTTACAACCGCCGGTATCAAAGGCCATTGAACCTGGTGCCGACCATTGCTGCGAAGGCGCAGAAGCAGTTCCAGATCAGCTACAGCTTGCTGGTGGACAAGGGGGCTGTGGATAACGCGCTGAAGCGTGTGATCGAAATTCAGGGTGGGCGGGAGACTGAGGTGCGGCAGGCGCCGTTGGTGGACCTCACCAAGGAGTAAAGTCATCAGTGAGTGCTCGGCCGATACTGCAACGCCTCGGCCAGATGTTCACGGGTGATGCTATCGACTCGCTCAAGGTCCGCCAACGTGCGCGCCACTTTGAGCAGTCGATGGGCCGCGCGTAGTGACAAGGTCAAGCGCTCGCAGGCGGTTTCCAGCCAGGTTTCGTCGGTTGTGGATAACTTGCAATGGCGGCGCAGGCCCGGCAAATCGAGGAATGCGTTTGCGCAGCCTTGGCGTTTTTGTTGTCGCTCTCGTGCGTCGGCAACCCGAGCGGCGGCGGTGGCGGTGTCGTCACCAGGCTTGAGCGCAGGATTCAACGACGTGGCTTCCCGAGCGACGGTCAGGTGCAGGTCAATGCGATCCAGCAGCGGCCCCGACAGTTTGTTGCGGTAGCGCTGGACCATGTCCGGTGTACAGCTGCATTTACCGCTGGGTTCGCCAAGATATCCACAGGGACACGGGTTCATCGCAGCCACCAATTGAAAGCGGGCCGGAAATCTCACGCGATCCTTGGCGCGGGAAATCACGATGTGCCCGGATTCCAGCGGCTCTCTCAAAACCTCCAGCACCTTGCGATCGAACTCCGGGAGTTCATCGAGAAATAGAACGCCATGATGGGCGAGGGTGATTTCGCCGGGTTGTGGTTTCGAGCCGCCGCCCACCAGTGCCGGGCCAGAGGCGGAGTGGTGGGGCTGGCGGAACGGTCGCTGTGGCCAATGGCTTAATGGCACGCAACTGGTGACCGATTGAATGGCTGCGACTTCCAGCGCTTCATTTTCGGCCAGCGGTGGAAGCAATCCTGGCAAACGACTTGCCAACAGCGTTTTCCCGGTCCCGGGTGGTCCGCTGAACAACAGATTGTGAGCGCCAGCCGCTGCAATCAGCAAAGCACGCTTGGCCGAGAGTTGGCCCTGTACTTCATTCAGGTCTGGATAGGGTTTGCTGGCGTAGAGCAAACCATTGGAAACGTAGGGCTCGACCGGCGTATGACCATTGAAGTGCGCAACGGCCTCCAGCAAATGATCCACCGCAATTACCTTCAGCCCCGACGCCAGGCACGCCTCCTCGGCATTCGCCCGCGGCACCATCAGCGAACGCCCGGCCTTGCGTGCTGCCAGTGCCGCTGGCAATACGCCCCGAACCGCCCGCACCGCGCCCGAGAGCGCCAACTCCCCAAGGCATTCCACATCGTCCAGCGTCAATGTCGGCACTTGCACGCTGGCCGATAAAATCCCCAAGGCAATCGCCAGATCGAACCGCCCGCCGTCTTTCGGCAAATCCGCGGGGGCCAGATTCAAGGTGATGCGCCGCGCCGGAAATTGCAGCCCCGAGTTGATGATCGCACTGCGTACCCGGTCCTTGCTTTCCTTCACGGCAGCTTCGGGCAAACCGACCATTGTCAGTGACGGCAACCCGTTGGCCAGGTGGACTTCAACGGTGACGGGGGGCGCATCCACGCCAATCTGGGCGCGACTGTGGACGATGGAGAGGGACATGGTCGTTCCTTGAGCTGAAGAGCACCGCTTCCTGCGGTTTTTGAAGGGTAGTCGGGAGGCGGTGATTTAGCGTGGCGGCGGAGGTGCCAAACTTTCGCAGGATGTTGCGAGTGCTGGTGAGCTAATTCGGATGCGAAAGAAACCACCCGTCAGGTGGTTTCTTTGGGGAGCTTAGTCAGGCTCGTGCCTGCAAGCCAGGCACTCGGCTCAAGTTCTATGTCGTAGCAGCGGCGATATCCAAAAAGCGACGTTGGACGTTGATTGGCCGATATGTTCCCGGCTGACCGGATTGCCTTAGCATGATATTCAGCGACGTCAGCTTAAGAGGTGAGCGCGGTTGCGCTGCAATGAGAATTGGTGCTTATTTTTGTAGGAAACGGCGGGTTTTGAAGGCGTTCTGAAGGCCTTAGGTAATCCGCTTCCTAAAGTGTTGAAAGGACGGCAAAGAGTCGCGACAGCGCATTTGCGTTAGTGGATTTAGGTTATACATTCAAGGTTAATGCATAACGTTAAGCTTTAAATTATGATCGTTAGCTTTAAGTGCTCTGAGACCGAGTACCTGTTTCGCAACGGTAAGACCCGTATGTGGTCAGCCATTCTGAGTGTCGTGGAACGAAAGCTGACGATGCTTGATGCTGCTGCCGTCCTGATTGACCTTCGATCACCGCCGGGTAATCGCTTGGAGGCGTTGGGGGGGAATCGAAAAGGTCAGCACAGCCTCCGCATCAATGCTCAATGGTGAATTTGCTTTGTTTGGGGTCTTAACGGACCAGAGAATGTCGAAATTGTCGATTATCACTGAGGTGAGTAATGACTAAGAATGGTATGCGCCCGGTTCACCCTGGCGAGATCCTCAAAGAGGAATACCTGGAGCCTCTGAGCCTTACGGCATCAGCCTTGGCTAGAGCATTGAGCGTTTCGACACCAACGGTGAACGATATCGTGCTCCAGCGCCGGGGTGTCAGCGCTGACATGGCTCTAAGGCTATCTATCTGTCTGGACACGACCCCGGAATTTTGGCTGAACCTGCAATCGACCTACGATTTGCGTAAAGCCGAGATTGAGCGAGGGGCCGCGATTCGGGATCAGGTTGAGCGGCTTCCGCACTGCGCCTGATCCTCAATTCCTGAACGAACCCCACGCTATAACGTGGGGTTTTTTTTGTCGTTCAGAATGCCTGGAGTATTCGGGAAGCACGCTTCCACCACGGTGCATTGATCGAGCGCTGCGGCCGTTCACTATCCGCCAGCATGTGCGGAACATCCTGCAAGCGAATCCACGGCTGGTTATTCCAGTGCAGCAAACTCAATGACATATCTGGCCAGTTCAACAGGCTTAGTATCGGGCGTTCGGTTGAAACTGTGTGTTGGGCGTCTCTAAGGGCTGGCACTACGTCGTGGGTCAGCCATTCGCGCAGGCCTCGGTATTCAGGGCAGTAGTGGTAGACGAGCAGGGCATAGACGCCGGATTCGCTGATTAGCAAGGTGTTTTCGATGGTGCGGTGGATGACGACTCGCGCGGATTGATGTTGATCGGGATCGAGTTTTCGGACGGCGCGTTCGTCGAGGAAAAGGCGAAGAAATCGGCCTAGATCTCGGGCACTAAACCAGGCTTGGTTTTCCAACAGCAGGGCGTGGAGGTGGAGTTTGTGGCGGGTAAAGACGTTGGGGACCAGATAAACGTCATCGCTATTCATTAATACAGCTCCTTTTGCTTAAGGGACTGCCGTCAATCGTCGCCAAACAATTGGGGTGGCAGCTGTACGCGGGTTGGCGAACCGGAGCAAAAGGAACCCGGCAGACCCGAAGGTCTCCCACGCACAGCCGCCATGACTCGATGTGGCGGAGATGAGCCCGCCGTCGATGGTTGTTGTACGCCTTAAGCTTCCGGGTCGCCAAACCCAGTGCTGAATATTCAGCTAGGGATGAGCTTAGGAACCTTGGCTTCGCGGCGCTATCGGACGGCGGTGGTGATCTTTGTAGGACGTTGCCGAGATTGTGGCGGGGCGGCAGATCAAAGGATCGCAGCCTGCGGCAGCTCCTACAGAGGGTGGTCTATCCAGTGTGGCAAGGCTCGCACACAGGGGACTGCATTGTCAGCAGGGTTACTCGGCAGGTGGATTCAGCTTCGCTTCAAGCTCCGCCACCTTCGCCTCAAGACTCTCCAGCCGTGCCCGGGTCCGCGCCAGCACAACCATCTGGCTATCAAACTCTTCCCGGCTCACCAGGTCCAGTTTGCTAAACCCGCTCTGCAGCAGCGCCTTGAACTGGCTTTCGATTTCGCTTTTCGGCAGCGGGGTGTCGCCGCTGAAGAGTCGGGAGGCGGTGCCGGTCAGGGCGTCGAGGAAGTCTTTGGGCGCGAGCATGGGAAATGTCCTGGAAACAATGGCGGGCAGTGTATCACGCAGTGTCTATAGTCAATTCCGACGGCTGGCCATGCACGCTTTTCGCGCATGCGGACGGACGGCATCGCACTGTTGTTGTGCGTAATCGTCGGGTCATTCAAGCGAAGGGGCTGGCGGTCGCGGTCAACGTATTGAATTCAGTGACTTTTGGCGAGATGGCAAGCTTTCTGCTTAGTCAGTCGTAACCCATGCACTGATGCAGTCGCTGTGACGAATGCAGTGCGCCAAGCGAAACGGGGAAGTGTTTCGTGCGGAGCGGTTAGCTGGCGTCGGACGGGCAGGTAAGGCCGACGATGCGTTACAAAGCCAGGCACTGCGCTTAGACTTGAGTCGGGTTTGTTTTCCTGGGGCAAGTCCACCAATTCGGGAGAGAGTTTTCATGAAGCTAGTCACTGCCATCATCAAGCCGTTCAAGTTGGACGACGTGCGCGAGTCGCTGTCCGAGATCGGCGTGCAGGGCATTACCGTTACTGAAGTCAAAGGCTTCGGTCGGCAGAAGGGTCACACCGAGCTGTATCGCGGCGCGGAATATGTGGTCGATTTTCTGCCCAAGGTGAAAATCGATGTCGCCATTGACGACAAGGATCTGGACCGGGTTATCGAGGCGATAACCAAGGCTGCCAACACCGGCAAGATCGGCGACGGCAAGATTTTCGTGGTCAATCTGGAACAGGCGATTCGCATCCGTACCGGCGAAACCGATACCGACGCAATCTAAGCCGCCACAAACCCAACGCCCCAGGAGAAAACAATATGACTCTGCGTAAATTCGCAGGGCTAGGAGCCCTGTTGTCCCTCGTAATGCCCAGCCTGGCTATGGCGGCAGACGAAGTGGCGGCCCCAGTCCTCAATTCCGGCGACACCGCTTGGATGCTGACCTCGACAGCCCTCGTGCTGTTCATGACCATTCCCGGCCTCGCGCTGTTCTACGGCGGCATGGTTCGGTCGAAAAACATTCTTTCCGTGATGATGCAATGCTTCGCCATTACCGGTCTGATCAGCATTCTGTGGGTCATTTATGGCTACAGCATTGCGTTCGACACCACGGGCATGGAGCAGGGCGTCGTCAACTTCAACTCGTTCTTCGGCGGCATGGGCAAGGCATTCCTCGCCGGGGTCACGCCTTCGAGCCTGACCGGTCCTGCGGCGCTGTTCCCTGAGGCGGTGTTCATCACCTTCCAGATGACCTTCGCCATCATTACCCCAGCGCTGATCGTCGGTGCCTTCGCCGAGCGGATGAAGTTCTCCGCCATGCTGATCTTCATGGGTATCTGGTTCACCCTGGTGTATGCACCGATCGCACACATGGTCTGGTCCGGCAACGGCGGCCTGATGTGGGACTGGGGCGTGCTGGACTTCGCCGGCGGCACCGTGGTGCACATCAACGCCGGTGTGGCCGGTCTGGTAGCGTGCATCGTGCTCGGCAAGCGTAAAGGCTTCCCGACCACCCCGATGGCACCGCATAACCTCGGTTACACCCTGGTGGGCGCCGCGATGCTGTGGGTCGGCTGGTTCGGCTTCAACGCCGGTTCCGCCGCAGCGGCCAACGGCACTGCCGGTATGGCGATGCTGGTCACCCAGATCGCAACCGCCGCCGCTGCACTGGGCTGGATGTTCGCCGAGTGGGTCACCCATGGCAAACCAAGTGCACTGGGTATCGCTTCGGGTGTTGTCGCCGGTCTGGTGGCAATCACTCCGGCCGCTGGCACCGTGGGCCCGATGGGCGCTCTGGTTATCGGTCTGGCAGCGGGCGTGGTGTGCTTCTTCTGCGCCACCACCCTGAAACGCAAACTCGGCTATGACGACTCCCTGGACGCCTTCGGCGTACACGGCATCGGCGGTATCCTCGGCGCGATCCTGACCGGTGTGTTCGCTGCACCGTCCCTGGGTGGCTTCGGCACCGTTACCGACATCGCCGCACAAGTCTGGATTCAGTGCAAAGGCGTGGGCTTCACGGTGATCTACACCGCGATCGTTACCTACATCATTCTTAAGGTGCTGGACGCGGTCATGGGTCTGCGTATCACCGAAGAAGAAGAGGCTGTCGGTATCGACCTGGCACTTCACAACGAACGCGGCTACAACTTGTAAGCACGCGCATAAAAAACTTGCCCGGCTTGCCGGGCATTTTTTTGTCTGGAATTTGTCCATGAAGGAACTGCTGAAAGGTTTTTTCGTACACGTTTAGTGGCGTTTACGACGGGCGTTTTTCTGCGGCCAATGGCTTACATGATTGAAGGAATATTAGGGCCTTTGTTTTTTCCCAGAGCGCGCTAGAATGCGCCCCGAACGTGCGGAGAACTGTATGTGGCAACAGACTCTGATTACCCTGCGGGCGCGGCCCCGGGGCTTTCATCTGGTAACGGACGAGTTACTCGCCGGCCTGCCTGAACTCAAGGCATGTCGGGTCGGTCTGTTGCATTTGTGGCTGCAGCATACCTCGGCTTCGTTGACCATCAACGAGAACGCCGATCCGGCGGTACGTCGCGACTTCGAACGATTTTTCAATCGTCTGATCCCACAAGGAGCAGACGGCTATGAGCATAACGACGAAGGCCTGGACGACCTCCCGGCGCACTTCAAGGCCAGCGTGCTTGGCTGTCAGCTCAGTTTGCCGATTTCGGCGGGCCGACTGGCGCTGGGGACCTGGCAAGGCGTTTATCTGGGCGAGCACCGTGATTTTGGCGGTGCCCGTAAAGTCCTCGCCACCGTGCACGGTGAAGAGGCATGAACCGCTGGTCACCAGCGGTTATTGAATTTTTCCGGCGGCTGTCGACAGACGGTGAAGCTGGGCTATAACTAATCTGCTTTTCGCAAGTCATGAGGTAGAACATGAGCGACGATGATCTGGAAAACGACGACCTCGAAGTAGGCGACGACGACGAAACTGAAGAAGGTCTGGAAGCAGCGGCGGACGACGTCGCTGAAGACGACGGCGGTGAAACGCCCGTTCCGACCGCCAAAGGCAAGGCCAAGGCTGCGGTATCGGTCGATGAGCTGCCGAGCGTCGAAGCAAAAAACAAGGAACGCGATGCCTTGGCCAAGGCCATGGAAGAGTTCCTGGCCAAGGGCGGCAAGGTGCAGGAAGTGGAGGCCAATGTGGTCGCCGATCCTCCCAAGAAGCCTGACAACAAGTACGGCAGCCGGCCTATCTGAGCGTCTGCCCTTGCTTGCTGAAAAAGCCCGCCGTCGCTGCGGGCTTTTTCATGGGTGAAGCAAAAATCAGGAGCCAGCGGTGATCTCCTGTGGGAGCGAGCCTGCTCGCGAAGCGGTCGATCATTCAACATTGATGTTGGCTGACACGACCCCTTCGCGAGCAGGCTCGCTCCCACAGCGGCTGGGTGTGAATTCAAAATCAGTGTTGGGCGTTCCAGCGTGCCAACAACGCCGGCAACTCGGTCAAGCTGCCAATCTCGGCATCCGGGGCTTTCTCGGCCTCCCAGGCTTTACCCGCCGGGTTGAACCAGATCGCCCGAAATCCCGCCTGCTGGGCGCCGGCGATGTCATCGCCAGGGTGGTCGCCGATATGCACCGCCGTCTCCGCCGTCGCCCCGCCACGCTGCAATGCCTCATGAAAAAGTCGCGCATCGGGTTTGGCGATGCCGATGTCCTCGGCGCACAGCGCAAATTTGAAATAATCCGCCAGCCCCAGTCGGCGCACATCGGCATTGCCGTTGGTGACTACGCCCAAGGCATAGTGATTGGCCAGAATCTCCAACGTCGGTTGCACGTCCGGGAAGATTTCCAGCTGATGCCGGGCATGCAGAAACACTTCAAAACTCTGATCGGCCAGGTCCGACGCCTGGCCATGGTCGTACCCGGCTTCCTCCAGCGCGTGGAACAGCACTCGCCGGCGCAAGGCACTGATGCGGTGTTTGAGGCCCGGGTCGTTGCTCAGAATCCGCTCGCGAATCGACCAAAGATGCTCCACCGGCACCGCGCCCAGATTCGGTGCATGCTCGGTCAGCCATTCACGCAATACGGCTTCGGCGCTGACGATCACCGGGGCGGTGTCCCACAGGGTGTCGTCGAGGTCGAAGGTGATCAACTGGATAGTCATGAATCATCGCCTTTAATGCGTTTGGCCCGTGGATGGGCGCTGTCGTAAACCGTCGCCAGGTGCTGGAAGTCCAGGTGGGTGTAGATCTGGGTGGTTTTGATGTCCGAGTGGCCGAGCAATTCCTGAACCGCCCGCAAGTCCTGGGAGGACTCCAGCAAATGGCTGGCGAAGGAGTGCCGCAGCATGTGCGGATGCAGGTTCTGTCCCAGTTCACGCTCGCCGGCAGCCTTGACCCGTACCTGGATCGCCCTTGGACCGAGGCGCCGGCCTTGCTGACTGACAAACACCGCGTCGTCCGCAGGATTGGTCATGGCTCGTAGCGGCAACCACAACTCCAGCGCTTCACGCGCCTTTTTGCCCACCGGCAACAGTCGGGTCTTGCTGCCTTTGCCGAGCACCTGGACCATGCCGTCAGCCAGGTCCAGTTGATCAAGGTTGAGCCCGGTCAGCTCCGAAAGTCGCAAACCCGAGGAATAGAACAGCTCAAGGATGGCCTGATCCCGACGGGCCAGAAAATCATCTTCCACCGCGCCCTCAAGCAGTTGCAGCGCGCGGTCGGTGTCGAGGGTTTTCGGCAGGCGTCGTTCACCTTTCGGCGGCGCCAGGCCATTGGCCGGGTCGTGATCGCAAAGACCTTCGCGGTTCAGATAATGATAGAGCCCGCGCACCGCCGACAGCAGCCGCGCCAGGCTGCGGGACGATTGACCTTGTGAATGCAGGCGCGCGATCAGGCTGCGCAGGCGCTGGATGTCCAGGGCCGCCCAACTGCCGATGTTCTGTTTGACGCACCAGCCCAGCACCTTGTCGAGGTCGCGGCGGTAGGCGTACAGCGTGTGAGGCGACACCTGCCGCTCACTGCGCAGGTGTTCGCAGTAAGCGTCCAGTTGCCGTTCCACGATCAGCGTACCGAGCGAAGGGAGTTGTTGACCCGAGGCAGCACGCGGCCCATGACTTCGGCGATGTAGCTCAGGAACAACGTGCCCACCGAACTCTTGTAATGCTGCGGGTCGCGGCTGGCGATGGCCAGGACGCCGTGGATGCCTTGATGGCTGATGGCAACGACGGCGGTGGAGCCGATCTGCTTGCGTTGCTCCTCGCCGAACAGGAAGTCCAGTTCATGCTCGCGCAGGCTGCCGCTGACGCTTTTGTCTTCCGAGAGCAAGCCGCCAATGGCCGTTTGCGCGTCGGCATGGGTCACCCAGCGACCCACCGGCATCGGGTTGTCGCCCAGCAGGATCAGGCTGACAAAGGGCACCTGGAAGTCCTGGCGCAGGCTGTCTTCGACGCTGATCACCACGTCTTCCAGGCTGGTGGCGTCCATCAGCGCGAGAATCAGGCGGCGGGTCTTGTCGAAGAGGCGGTCGTTGTCACGGGCCACGTCCATCAAGTGCGAGAGGCGATGGCGCAATTCGATGTTGCGGTCGCGCAGGATGGTCATCTGGCGCTCGACCAGCGAGATGGTGTCGCCACGCTGGTGCGGAATGCGCAACGCCGGGAGCAGTTCTTCGTGCTCGACGAAGAAATCCGGATGAGCCTCCAGGTACGCGGCAATCGCCGCCGCCTCCAGGCTTTCGGACGGTGATTCGTCGGGCTGTCGGGCGGGTACCTGGGGCTTATCGGTCATGGTTTTGACTCACTCAAAGACGCACTTGTCCTTCATATACGCGCACTGCCGGACCGGTCATCATGACCGGTTGGCCAGGGCCTGCCCATTCAATGGACAGACGCCCGCCGGGCAGGTCGATCAATAGCGGCGAATCCATCCACCCCTGGCTGATCGCGGCCACTGCGGCAGCGCAGGCGCCGGTTCCGCAAGCCTGGGTTTCCCCGGCCCCGCGTTCCCAGACGCGCAACTGCGCGCGGTTCCGGTCGATGACCTGGAGAAAACCGACATTGACCCGCGCCGGGAAGCGCGGGTGATGTTCGATTTTCGGCCCCAGTTCATGCACCGGTGCGTTGTTGATATCGCTGACCCGCAGCACGGCGTGGGGGTTGCCCATGGACACCGCGGCCAGTTCGACCGCAGTCCCGTCAACGTCGAGCTGATAGCTCAGGGCCTGTTCCGGCGCGTCGAATGGAATGTCGGCCGGTACCAGGCGCGGTGCGCCCATATCGACGCTGATCTGGCCATCGCTGCGGATATCCAGTTCGATAATGCCACTTTTGGTTTCGACGCGAATCTGCCGTTTTGCGGTCAGGCGCTTGTCGAGCACGAAACGGGCGAAACAGCGCGCACCGTTGCCGCACTGTTCCACTTCAGAGCCGTCGGAGTTGAAGATCCGATAACGGAAGTCCACGTCCGGGTTGCTCGGCGCTTCGACGATCAGCAGTTGGTCGAAACCGATGCCCGTATGCCGATCGCCCCATTGTTTGGCGTGCTTGGGCAGGATGTGCGCGTGCTGGCTGACCAGGTCGAGGACCATGAAATCATTGCCCAGGCCGTGCATCTTGGTAAAACGCAGCAGCATGGTTTTACTCCGGCAGCAGGCTTTCGCCAGCAAACAACTCGGCTACCGTCTCGCGGCGACGCACTTCAAATGCCTGATCACCGTCCACCAACACTTCGGCGGCACGGCCGCGGGTGTTGTAGTTGGAACTCATGACAAACCCATAGGCACCGGCCGAATGCACGGCCAGCAGGTCGCCTTCTTCCAGGGCCAGCTGACGATCCTTGGCCAGGAAGTCGCCGGTCTCGCAGATCGGCCCGACGATGTCATAGGCGCGGGCAGCGGTATCGCGCGGACGCACAGCGGTGACGTCCATCCAGGCCTGGTACAGCGCCGGGCGGATCAGGTCGTTCATGGCCGCGTCGACGATGGCGAAGTCTTTGTGTTCGGTGTGCTTGAGGTACTCGACCTGGGTCAGCAGCACGCCGGCGTTGGCGACGATGAAACGGCCCGGTTCGAACACCAGCGCCAGGTCACGACCGTCGAGACGTTCGCGTACGGCTTTGATGTAGTCGGCAGCCAATGGCGGCTCTTCATCGCGATAACGCACGCCCAAACCACCACCGAGATCGATGTGGCGCAGGTAGATGCCGCAGTCGCCGAGGCGGTCGACCAGGCCCAGCAGGCGATCGAGCGCGTCGATGAATGGCGGCAGGGTGGTCAGTTGCGAGCCGATGTGGCAATCGACGCCGACCACTTCCAGGTTCGGCAGCTGCGCGGCGCGGATGTACACGTCTTCGGCGTCGGCAATGGCAATGCCGAACTTGTTCTCTTTAAGACCGGTGGAAATGTACGGGTGGGTGCCGGCATCCACGTCCGGGTTTACGCGCAGCGAGATCGGTGCGCGAACGCCCAGCTCGGCGGCCACCACTTGCAGGCGCTCCAGCTCGTCGGTGGACTCGACGTTGAAGCAATGCACGCCGACTTCCAGGGCGCGACGCATGTCGTCACGGGTCTTGCCGACACCGGAGAACACGATCTTGTCGGCGTTGCCGCCAGCGGCCAGTACGCGTTCCAGCTCTCCACGGGAGACGATGTCGAAACCGGCGCCCAGACGCGCCAGGACATTCAGTACACCCAGGTTGGAGTTGGCCTTGACCGCAAAGCAGACCAGGTGCGGCATGCCGGCCAGCGCATCGGCGTAAGCCAGGTACTGGGCTTCGATGTGCGCACGGGAGTAGATGTAAGTCGGTGTGCCAAAGCGTTCGGCGATGGCGGACAGGGCAACACCTTCCGCGAACAGCTCACCGTCACGGTAGTTAAAAGCGTCCATGGCGTTCCCTTATTGGTAGACGTCGTGCTTGTGTGCCTTGGAGGCGGGCTGCTGTTGCGATGACTTGGCCTGCTCTGCAGGGTCCTGGTTCTCGTCAGGCAGGTACAGCGGGCCTTTTTGACCGCAGGCCGATAATAAGGAGGCAAAAGCGACGAGCGAAGCGAGCGCAGCAAGGGAAGAGATCAGGCGCTTCATGGCGAAATCCTTGAAAATACGTTAATTGCGCCGGAGTATACCGGCCACCCGGCAGCTTGCCTATGCAACGGGGCTCCCGTCCGGCGGGGCTTTGCCTCTATGCTGATAAGTCGGGGGCCTAAACACTGCAACCCTTGTGGGAGCGAGCCTGCTCGCGAAGGCGCAGTGTCAGTCAACATTGATGTTGAATATGATGGCCTCTTCGCGAGCAGGCTCGCTCCCACAGGTTTCGAGGCCTGTCGGACGGGGGCTTGGTCGTTATCCTTTGCATTCACCGGGGCTCGCCCGTATCTTGCGGCGCTTGAGCGTGAGTAGACACTTTTTGAGGTTGCCGTAATGAGTTTGACCGAAGCCCGTTTCCACGATCTGGTCGATGCCACCCAGCAGACGCTGGAGGATATTTTCGACGAGAGTGACCTGGATATCGATCTGGAGAGCTCGGCCGGTGTGCTCACCGTCAAGTTCGAAAACGGCAGCCAGTTGATCTTCAGCCGTCAGGAGCCCCTGCGTCAGCTTTGGCTGGCGGCGGTCTCCGGCGGCTTCCACTTCGACTACGACGAAGAGAGCGACCGCTGGATGTGCGACAAAAGCGAAGAGCAGCTGGGCGAAATGCTTGAGCGCATCGTCAAGCAACAAGCCGGCGCTGAATTCGATTTCGAAGGTCTGTGAGATCGTGACCCAGCCTGCACCCGTTCGTCCGCCCAAGCCGCTCTACAGCAATGTCAGCCCGGCGGTGCCTTCGCCGTGCAGCGGGGTCTGTCGGCTGGATGAACAGAAGGTCTGTCTGGGGTGTTTCCGTCATGTCGAAGACATCCGCGAATGGCGCTCGGCGGACGATGAGCGTCGGCGCGTCATCTGCGCCCAGGCCTCGAATCGCCAAGCTGCCGCCAATCCTCTGTAGGAGCTGCCGCAGGCTGCGATCTTTTGATCTTTCAGCTGCGCGGGCCCCGTAAAGATCAAAAGATCGCAGCCTGCGGCAGCTCCTACAGGGTCAAAAAGCCGTCCGCCGCCCCCGACTTGTATATTTATTGAGCTGTGATAGTGTCCGGGTACGCCTCAACCCATCGAGGCTCGTGAAAACCCCGCCTTTTTCTGGCGGGGTTTTGCTTTTTTCGTGCAGAAGAAAGGAGTCTGCCCTGATCATGACCGCACCTTCCATCACCCTTACCCGTCTGGACGTACAACGTCTGGAGCGCCTGATCGACAGCCTGGATGACACGCTGCCGGGCGTTATCGCGCTGCAAACCGAACTGGATCGCGCCGATACCCTGGTCGGTCACGATGAAGTGCCCGCCGATGTCGTGACCATGAATTCCCGTGTGCATTGCCGTGAAGAGATCAGCGGCAAGGACTATCACCTGACGTTGGTTTACCCCAAGGATGCCAATGCCGACGAAGGCAAGATTTCCATTCTTGCGCCGGTAGGCAGCGCGCTGCTCGGTCTGAAGGTTGGCCAGCACATCGACTGGCCGGCACCGGGTGGCAAGACCCTCAAGCTGACCCTGCTTGAAGTCGAATCACAGCCTGCCAATGGCGGCGCCTTCCCGGAATGACATCCCCTCAGACCTGTTCGAGCGCCTCGTTCAATGCGCGCTCCAGGTCAGCCTTGTAGCGCAGATACAGATTGCTTGAGCTCTGACTATCACCGGGCAGGCCCGACAGGTCCAGGTCGGTGATGTAGCAGCGGTAGCGTTCGGTCTCGCGGCGCTGCTCGACGATTTCCCGGGCGACCACACTGAACAGTTGGTCGCCATGCTCCAGTTCTGAAAATTCCCGCTGATTGCAATACAACGTGACCTGCACCTGGCCTGGCGCGGCTTTGCCGACGATGGCCTGTACGTCGTAGAACGGTTTGTTGGCCGGGGTTTGCGGTGCTGGCCGGGCCTCTACCCGACGAGCCCGCAAGGGGCCGGACGGCAACAGCTGGTAATACAAAGTCTCCACGCTCAAAGGCTGAGCAGCGTCCATCGGCAGCAGGGCGTCGCGTCGGTACTGGATCGATTGCAGGAATCGCTGCAACGGCACCAGCAGACTTTGCTCGTCGTGGTAGGGCAAACGCTGCTGCCACAGGGCATTGAATTCATCCAGCACGTACAAGTCGGCCTGGTCTTCGTTGATTCGGTAGAACACTTGAATGCAATCGGGTTGACCCATGGGCAGAAGCAGCGCCAGGTCGTGGTCTTCCAATGCCATTGGGTCCAGGTGCAGCGGGCTATAGCTCGCCAGTTCTTCACCCAGGTAATCGAACAGTGCCGGCAGCGTGGCGAGGGCGACGTGGTTGACCTGGCCGGGCACCAGTTCCAGCACGTGGTAATGCTGCTGGACCTGAATCAGGTAGCGATGATTGAGTTTGCTCAGTAGCAGGTTCTGCGCGGTGTCGAGAATTTCTTCGACCCGCTGGGCGATAAACTGCGCGCGGTTGTGGCAGAAGCACCGTACGCGCAACTTTGGCTGTTTCAGCCCGCTCGGTAGATTGTTGAGGTAATCGCGCACGCAATCGAGCAAGGCGTGAGGGCCGTCGAAGCGATTGACCAGCACCTCGTTCCAGCTGTTGAGCGTGACCTGATCCAGGGTCAGCACCAGGTTTTCCCGGACGCCGGCGTAACTCAGGGAGTCAGTGCGCTCGGTGGTCATCAAAATGTTCAGGTCGCGGTGATGTTTGAGCGGATCGATGCCGACATTCACCAGAATCAGCACTTCGCTCGGCACGCTGGCGCGCAATAACGGTTCTTCGGCGACGGTCGAAAGCGGCAGGGCGATGCTCTGTTGCAAGCTGCCGAGCAGGTTGAACAGTTCGAACTCGCTCAGGTCGCTGCTGCCAGGGTGCAAGGCCAGGCGGGTGCTGCTGTCGATCACGCCGTTGCGGTGGCACCAGGTCAGCAGTTCCAGCAATTGCCTGCTACGTTTGATCGGCGCGAAATGCTCCCACTCGTGGGCCGTCAGGCTGCCGTTGTACAGGCCCCATTGGGTTTGCCCCGGTTCCTTTTTGTTCGGCGCCTGCACCAGGGTCAGGGTGTCTTCGGCCAGGTCCGGGGCGATGCCCGGATTGATGAACTCGACCTTGTCCGCCTTGCGCTCGAAGGCCGCGTACAGGCGACGACCCAGCACGTTGAGGTCGCGTTTGTTGATCAGGCTGACAGTCTGTTCGCTGCGAGCGAACTCGGTCAGGAAGCGGTAGCTGTAATTCAGCTCGTTGACCAACGCCCGGCGCTCGGAGCTGACCTGACGGACTTTCCACTGGCTGCGGCTGTCGAGCAGGGCCAACTGACGATGATCCCAATGCCATTCGTGTGCCAGGCGTTCGAGCAGCGAACGCTGCCAGCTCTGGGTGCGACTGTTGCTGCCGGTGAGCTTGCGATTGACCTTCAGGTACAGCGCGCGGCGCACCAGCTCCAGGCGCTCCGGCTCGCCGCGGGCGGTGAGGTATTCCTCGATGCGCCGATAGACCACGATATAGGGGTCCAGCTCATCAAGGTCGAGCCGATTGGCGAACACTGCTTGCTTGAAACGCAGGCTCAGGCAATGAACCTTGGGGTGTTCGCTGGCGTAGACCTCGGTCAGCAGCAGCTTGAGCACTGACTTGTAGGGCGATTCGATGCCCTTGAACAACTGCCAGAGCCCGGCGCCGATGAATTCGCCGGGCGGAATGTACGCCAGATGCCCCAGGTCCAGGGTCTCGTCCGCCCGAATGAAGCGTTTGGAAAGCAATGTGTGGGTGTAGCGGTCGTAAGCCGCTTCTTCGTACACCGGCACCAGCCACCAGATAGGTGTGCGTCCGGCCAGCCAGATCGCGGTGCGGTAGAACTCGTCCAGTAGCAGATAGTGCTGGGTGGTACCGCAGTCTTCTGAACTCAGTTGAGTATCACGCTCGCCGAGTACGAATCGGGCCGGGTCGATCAGGAAGAAATGCGCTTCGGCGCCCTGGCTCGCGGCCCAGGTTTCCAGCAACTGGCACTTTTTGCGCAGCTCGGCGAGTTCGCTTTCGCCAAGGTCCGGTGCGTGACAGACCCACACGTCCATGTCGCTTTGATCGGCCTGAGCCAAGGTGCCGAGGCTGCCCATCAGGAACAGGCCGTGAATTGGTCGCGGCGGATTGCTGCCGTGGCGCGGTTTATAGGAAAACGAGCGGGTCAGGCGCTGGGCTTCGGCAAGGGTGTTGGCGTCGGGTTCGAAGTTCGACAGGCCGGCGGGCGTGCTGCCCGAAACATAACCCGGCAACAGCGGATGATTGACATGGAAAAACAGCGGCAGCAAGGTCAGTACCCCTTGCTGGCGGCTTGACAGCCCTTCCATGGCTCGGGCCATGCGGCCCTCGTTGAGCTTCAGAAAACGTGCGCGCAGCTGGCTGAGAACCTTGCGGTCGATTCCCTCGTCCAGATCGGGGCGGATTTCATGGGTGCGGGTCATGTCAGCTCAAACCGGCTCGCAGGGCTCGGACGTGGAAGGTCTCAGGATGAGGGGCAGTTTAGCGCCTCGGCTCCGGGACATTTAAGCTGATTTTGTTTTTTTGACGTCAGATTTCTATCGCTGGGCGACAGAGTGCCCGCGGAAATCCCGTGGCAGGGGTTTCCGTGGGCGATGCGGTAATGCTCAGGCTGTTTCCTGGACGCTCAGAATGGTCAGAACGGTTTGCACATTTTGCGCGGCATCACGACCCAGACTGGTCAGATAACCGCCATCGGGCTGGTCGATCAGTTCTTTTTCGTACAGGCGTTGAGCGGCAGCAATAGCTTTCGGGGCAGCGGTCTGATGAATTTTCAAACCTTCCTGGGAACTGTCCAGGTTGAAGAGTGCGAGGATTTCCAGTTCGGCAACCAACTCAGGGGTAAGCGACATAAGGACTCCAGACTTTCTAGGAATTGGACGACAGCGCCCCTAAGGTGATCCCACTCGTGCGGCATGTCCAGTGCTCGCGACAGGGTTTTTTCGCCTCGGGAAGCATTCCCCGGTGGGTGGTGCGGCAGTGGGGTGCGTACCAGTGTAGTCAGGGTCTGAAAAACGGTTGCCTGAAATACAAAGATCGCAGCCTTCGGCAGCTCCTACAGGTGAATGCGATCCTCTGTAGGAGCTGCCGAAGGCTGCGATCTTTTGATCTTTGAGGTTACTTCTTTTCCGGCGGCAACTCTGGAAGAGCGCGCAATGCCGCTTCGTACCATTCGGTGTTGAACGCGCGGTCTTCTTCGAGGATCGCGTCGATTTCCACCGCCAGGACATGGGCCATCAGGTTCAGGATTTCTTCACGCTCGTAACCCACCAGGGTCAACTTGTTGAAGGTTGCCTTGGCGGCTGGTGGGTTGTCGCTTTCGATCTGGTTTTCGATAGCTTCGACCAGGGTGTTTTCGGTGAATTCTTCTTCGTCGATGTCGTCTTGGCTGGTGCCGGGGGTTGGCTCGCTCATGGCAGGCTCCTCAAGGAAAGGCGGCCAGTTTACCTGCATTCAGCGCTGTGATGCTGCTGGCGAGAAGCGCCCGGGCGTTCTATAACTGGCGCTGCCAACCCCCTGCACGGCCTGGAGGCTATGTAATGCTCAAGCTTTATGGATTTTCCGTCAGCAACTACTACAACATGGTCAAGCTGGCGCTGCTGGAGAAGGGACTGCCGTTTGAAGAAGTACCGTTTTATGCCGGCCAGAGCCCCGAGGCGCTGGCTATCAGCCCGCGCGGAAAGGTTCCGGTGCTGGGTGTCGAACAGGGTTTCATCAATGAAACCAGTGTGATTCTCGAATACATCGAGCAGAGCCAGAAAGGTACGCCGCTACTGCCGAGCGATCCCTTCGAGCGGGCGCAGGTTCTGGCTTTGGCCAAGGAAATCGAGCTGTACATCGAACTGCCCGGACGCGCCTGTTACCCGGCGGCGTTCTTCGGCATGCCGGTTGCGCAAGCTATCCAGGAAAAGACCAAGGCCGAGTTGCTGCTGGGGTTCGCGTCGTTGAACAGACACGGCAAGTTCTCCCCGTACGTGGCAGGTGACAGCCTGAGCGTTGCGGACTTGTATTTCCTGTACAGCGTGCCGCTGGCCTGCGCGGCGGCGCAGAAGCTGTTTGATTTGGATTTGTTGGCTCAGATGCCGGCAGCCAAGGCGCTGCTGGAGCGTCTGGGGCAAAATCCGAACGTGCAGCGAATTGCAGCGGATCGGGAAGCGGCGATGCCAGCGTTCATGGCGATGATCGCGTCCAAGAGATAGGTTTTGTAGCGTCTTCAAGGCCGCCATCGCGAGCAGGCTCGCTCCCACACTGGTGTTCACAAATCTGTGTTCAACACCGATCTAATGTGGGAACGAGCCTGCTCGCGAAGCTTTTAGCGGTTAGCAGTTAACGGCTGGCGAGCAGCGCCTGACCGCGAACCACAGCCTTCTTGACCTGCGCCGGCGCAGTCCCGCCGATATGATCACGGGCATTCACCGAACCTTCCAGGGTCAGCACGGCGAACACGTCCTGATCGATCTGGTCGCTGAACTTGCGCAGCTCTTCCAGGCTCATTTCCGCCAGATCCTTGCCGCTTTCCACGCCGTACTTCACCGCATGGCCAACGATTTCGTGGCAGTCACGGAACGGCAGGCCCCGGCGAACCAGGTAGTCGGCCAGGTCGGTGGCAGTGGAGAAACCGCGCAGTGCCGCTTCACGCATCATCGCGTGCTTGGGTTTGATCGCCGGGATCATGTCGGCAAAGGCTCGCAACGAGTCGCGCAGGGTATCAGCGGCATCGAACAGCGGCTCTTTATCTTCCTGGTTGTCCTTGTTGTAGGCCAGTGGCTGGCCCTTCATCAGGGTCAGCAGGCCCATCAGCGCGCCGAATACCCGCCCGGTCTTGCCGCGAACCAGCTCCGGCACGTCCGGGTTTTTCTTTTGCGGCATGATCGAGCTGCCGGTGCAGAAGCGGTCCGGCAGATCGATGAACTGGAACTGCGCGCTGGTCCACAGCACCAGCTCTTCGGAGAACCGCGACAAGTGCATCATCGCGATGCTCGCGGCCGAGCAGAACTCGATAGCGAAGTCACGATCGGACACGTTGTCCAGCGAGTTGCCGCCGACGGCATCGAAGCCCAGCAGTTGCGCGGTGTATTCGCGGTCGATCGGGTAAGTGGTGCCGGCCAGCGCGGCGCTGCCCAACGGCATGCGATTGGTGCGCTTGCGGCAGTCGACCAGCCGCTCGTAATCGCGGCTGAGCATTTCGAACCAGGCCAGCATGTGGTGCCCGAACGTCACCGGTTGCGCGGTTTGCAGGTGAGTGAAGCCCGGCATGATGCTGCCGGCTTCGCGATCGGCCTGTTCCAGCAACCCTTTTTGCAGGCGGGTGATTTCCGCCAGGATCAGGTCGATCTCGTCACGCAGCCACAGGCGGATGTCGGTGGCGACCTGGTCGTTACGGCTGCGGCCGGTGTGCAGCTTTTTACCGGTCACGCCGATGCGGTCGGTCAGACGCGCCTCGATGTTCATGTGCACGTCTTCGAGGTCGATGCGCCAGTCGAACTGGCCGGCCTCGATTTCACCCTGGATGGTCTTCAGGCCATCGGTGATGCTGTCGCGCTCGGCATCGGTCAGCACGCCGACCTTGGCCAGCATGGTGGCGTGGGCGATCGAGCCCATGATGTCGTGGCGATACAGGCGCTGGTCGAAAGTGACGGAGGCGGTGAAGCGGGCGACGAAGGCGTCGACGGGTTCACTGAAGCGGCCGCCCCAGGACTGATTGGTCTTGTCAGTGCTCATGAATTCGCTCGTATCGGCTGAAGAAAGATGGCGTTGAAAGCTGTCGCGGATAATAACAGGGTTGCCAATCCTGTCGCTGACACTGGTCGACACGTTTTTTTCTCATGCCGCAGCCCATACTCGGGGCAAGCGTTGCTGAGATTGCGCAACGATATTTTTCAATTGAGCAATAACGTCCCGGCAACCGTCTACAGTTGGACAGTAGGATCAGCGCACTTCCAGGCGCTGCCGCTGCCTATAAAAAGAGGGGGTGTTCGTATTGTGTATCAGCAAACCCTGTGGCGATGCCTCGCCAACGCGGGCCTGGGCCGCCAAACGCCCGGCAGATGAAAATTTAGCCGTCGGTCTAGCGGCACTTTTTGGCCCTCGCGCTAGTCTTAGCGTGGATCGCGGTGACGGACGTCACTTCACCTGTCTACGCTATCCTTGTGCGAGACTCACGCAGGAATCCAGCGCAATATGAATGTCCTGATCGTTGATGACGAACCCCTGAACCGCGAGCGCCTGAGCCGAATGGTCGGCGAACTCGAGGGATACAGTGTCCTGGAGCCCAGCGCCACGAACGGCGAAGAGGCGTTGGCACTGATCGACAGCCACAAACCGGATATCGTGCTGCTCGATATCCGTATGCCGGGCCTCGATGGCCTGCAAGTGGCTGCGCGATTGTGCGAACGCGAAACCCCGCCCGCCGTAGTGTTTTGCACAGGACCCGATGAATTTGCCGTGGAAGCCTTACAGGCCAGCGCCGTAGGCTATCTGGTGAAACCTGTGCGTACAGAACACTTGCATGAAGCGTTGAAGAAAGCCGAGCGCCCCAACCGTGTCCAGCTTGCGGCGCTTACTCGCCCCGCCGCCGAAACCGGCAGCGGCCCACGCAGCCATATCAGCGCCCGTACCCGAAAAGGTATCGAGCTGATTCCGTTGGGTCAGGTGGTCTATTTTATTGCCGACCACAAATACGTGACCTTGCGCCATGAAGGCGGCGAAGTGCTGCTGGATGAACCGCTCAAGGCGCTTGAGGACGAATTCGGCGACCGGTTTGTGCGAATCCACCGCAACGCTCTGGTCGCTCGCGAGCGCATCGAACGCCTGCAACGCACGCCTCTGGGGCATTTCCAACTGTTCCTCAAAGGCTTGAACGGTGACGCGCTGATCGTCAGCCGCCGCCATGTGGCTGGCGTGCGCAAAATGATGCAGCAGCTTTAATTCGCCGCTCACAGGCGTATTCCACACCCGATTGCCGGACATCCGGGGCCAGGGAGGCCAGGCAATACCTGATACAAGTCAAAGTGGATTTGGCTGAGCTGTTATTATCCGCCGTATCTATTCAGTACGGATTGATCCATGTCCTCTCGCGAAATCCGCATCGCCACCCGCAAAAGTGCTCTCGCCCTGTGGCAGGCCGAATACGTCAAAGCCCGTCTGGAGGAAGCCCATCCGGGTCTGCTCGTGACGTTGGTTCCCATGGTCAGCCGTGGCGACAAGCTGCTCGATTCGCCACTGTCGAAAATCGGCGGCAAGGGCCTGTTCGTCAAGGAACTGGAAACCGCGCTGCTGGAAAATGAAGCCGACATCGCCGTGCACTCCATGAAAGACGTGCCCATGGACTTCCCCGAGGGCCTCGGTCTGTACTGCATCTGCGAGCGTGAAGACCCGCGTGATGCGTTCGTCTCCAATACCTACGCCAGCCTGGATGAGTTGCCGCAAGGCAGCATCGTCGGCACCTCCAGCCTGCGTCGCCAGGCCCAGTTGCTGACCCGTCGCCCGGACCTGGAAATCCGCTTCTTGCGCGGCAACGTTAACACCCGTCTGGCCAAGCTCGACGCTGGCGAATACGACGCCATCATTCTCGCTTCCGCTGGCCTGATTCGTCTGGGCTTTGAGGAACGCATCACCTCGGCCATCAGCGTTGACGACAGTCTGCCGGCCGGTGGCCAGGGCGCGGTGGGGATCGAGTGCCGCAGTGCCGACAGCGAAATCCATGCATTGCTGGCGCCGCTCCACCATCAGGACACCGCCATCCGCGTCACTGCCGAACGTGCCCTCAACAAACATCTGAATGGCGGCTGCCAAGTGCCGATCGCCTGCTACGCCGTGCTTGAAGGCGAACAGGTCTGGCTGCGGGGGTTGGTGGGTGATCCGAGTGGAGGTCTGCTGCTCAGCGCCGAAGCCCGTGCACCGCGCGGCGACGCCGAAGCCTTGGGCGTGCAAGTGGCCGAAGACCTGCTGAGCCAGGGCGCCAACGACATTCTGAAAGCGGTCTACGGCGAGGCAGGTCACGAGTGAGTGGCTGGCGTCTGCTGCTGACGCGCCCTGCGGATGAGTCGGCGGCGCTGAGTGATGTGTTGGCCGAAGAGGGGATTTTCAGCAGCAGTTTGCCGCTTTTGGAAATAGCGCCGATTCCTGCCTCTGACACAATGCACCGGGTGATTCAGGATCTGGACGGCTACTGCGCAGTGATCGTGGTCAGCAAGCCGGCCGCCAGATTGGCCGTGGATCTGGTCAGTCAGTATTGGCCGCAGCCACCGCGCCTGAAGTGGTTCAGTGTCGGCGCGGCCACTGCGCAGATCCTCGAGGACCACGGGTTGGACGTCAGTTTCCCGGTGGATGGCGATGACAGCGAAGCCTTGCTGGAACTTGCGCAGTTGCGCGAGGCTATCGCACGGCCTGATCCGAGCGTATTGATCATGCGCGGGGAGGGCGGGCGCGAGTTGCTGGCTGAGCGTTTACGCGAGCTTGGTGCTAGTGTCGAGTATCTGGAGCTGTATCGCCGTGACCTGCCGCAATACCCGCCGGCCGCGCTGCCTGACCGGATCGAAGCGGAACGCTTGAACGGGCTGGTGGTCAGCAGTGGACAGGGTTTTGAGCACCTGCATCAATTGGCCGGCGATGCCTGGCCGCAATTGGCGCGGTTGCCGTTGTTTGTTCCAAGCCCCAGAGTCGCCGAGCTGGCACGTGCCGCCGGGGCCCAAACAGTTGTGGATTGTCGCGGTGCCAGTGCCGCGGCTTTGCTGACGGCGTTACGGGAGCACCCCGTGCCCGTTCTCTAATGCAAAGGATGGATACGTGAGCGAAACAGCATTGCCTAAAGATGACGTCCAGCCAGTGCTCGATGCGCCGGTTGAAACACCGCCACCTGCTGCAGTGCAGCGCCGAGGCAATGGGCTGGCAATCGTCGCGCTGCTACTGGGTGCCGCCGGTGTCGCCGTAGGCGGTTGGGGAGTCTGGCAGGTGCGTCACCTGCAAGCCAATAACCAGCAGCAACTGAGTCAAGTGCAGGCGTTGAGCGACGAGACGCAGAGCCTGAAGCTCAATGAGCAGCGCCTGACTGCCCGCCTTGAACAAATGCCAGCCGCCGACGAACTTGAAGCGCGCAGTCGTCTGGTGGCTCAACTCCAGGGCGATCAACAACGCCTGAATCAACGTCTTGAAACCGTCCTCGGCGCTAGCCGCAAGGATTGGCGCCTGGCCGAGGCCGAACACTTGCTACGTCTGGCCAGCCTGCGTCTTTCCGCGTTGCAGGACATCAGCAGCGCCCAGGCCCTGGTGCAGGGCGCTGATGAAATTCTCCGCGAACAGAATGATCCCGGCTCTTTTGCCGCCCGCGAGCAAGTGGCCAAAACCCTGGTGGCGTTGCGTAGCACCGAACAGCCGGATCGCACGGGGCTGTTCCTGCAACTGGGGGCTCTGCGCGATCAGGTCATCAACCTCACCGAGCTGGCACCCGAGTACAAGGACCGTGGCGACTCCCTGCTGGGTCTGACCGCCGATGGCGACGGCGCCAGTCGCTGGTCGCAATGGTGGGATCAGATCTCGCGCTACATCCGCATCGATTTCAACGCCGACAAGAACGTGCGTCCGCTGCTGGCAGGGCAGAGCCTGAGCCAGGTGCGCCTGGCCTTGAGCCTGGCGCTGGAGCAGGCGCAGTGGGCCGCACTCAATGGTCAGGCGGCGGTTTACACCCAGGCGCTGGCCGAGGCGCGGGATGTGCTCAAGGGCAACTTCAACCCGGACAACCCTCAGAGCAAAGTGATGCTTGAGCAGGTTGGCGAGTTGAGCAAGCAGCCGGTCACTGTGGTCACGCCGGATCTGACGGGCACGCTGAGTGCAGTCCAAGGGTACCTGCAGCGGCGTAACGTCAACGCAGAGGACTCGGTCAAACCGCTGGACAAACCTGCCGCGAGCACAGCGCAGGAGGCCACGCCATGAAACGCCTCTATGTGATCGTGCTCTTGGTCATCGCCGCTGCCGCCGCGCTGGGGCTGGCGATTGCCGAGCATTCTGGCTACGTGCTGATCGCCTACAAGAGCTTCCGTTACGAATCGAGTCTGTGGGCGACGCTGGCCCTGGTTGCCGTGCTCTGGCTGGTATTCTGGGGTATCAAGGCGTTGATCGAGCTGGTGACGACCTCCAGTGGCGTGGTCAATCCCTGGTCGCGGCGTAATCGCAGCCGTCGGGTGCAAGTGGCGATCGAACACGGTCAGTTGGACCTGGCCGAAGGTCGTTGGGCCAGTGCGCAGCGTCATCTGCATCGCGCCGCCGAAGCCGAGCGCCAGCCACTGCTTTACTACCTCGGCGCCGCCCGCGCCGCAAACGAACAGGGGCACTACGAGGAAAGCGACAACCTGCTTGAGCGCGCCCTCGAGCGACAACCCCAGGCCGAGTTGGCGATTGCCCTGAGTCACGCTCAATTGCAGACCGATCGCGGCGATACCGAAGGCGCTCTGGTGACCCTGCAAGCCATGCACGAGCGTCATCCTCATAACGTCCAGACCTTGCGCCAGTTGCAGCGCCTGCATCAACAGCGCGGCGACTGGTCGGCGGTGATCCGCCTGCTGCCGGAGTTGCGCAAGGACAAAGTCCTGCCACCGGCCGAACTGGCCGAACTGGAGCGTCGGGCATGGGGTGAAAACCTGTCGCTGGCGGCGCATCAGGAAGAGGACGGAACGGTCGGTTTGCAGTCGCTCAATCGAGCCTGGCAGCAGTTGACCCCGGCTCAGCGTCAAGAGCCGCAATTGGTGCTCGCTTATGCCGAACAACTGCGGCAATTGGGCGCTCAGGTCGAATCGGAAGAAATCCTGCGCGCAGCACTCAAGCGCAACTACGACAGTCATCTGGCGCGCCTGTACGGATTGGTTCGCGGCAGTGATCCGGCACGTCAACTGCACGCCGCCGAGGGCTGGCTGAAAGACCATCCGGCCGACCCGAGCCTGCTGCTGACGCTGGGGCGCCTGTGCCTGCAAAGCAGCCTGTGGGGCAAGGCCAGGGATTATCTGGAAAGCAGCCTGCGCGTACAGCGCAACCCGGAAGCCTGCGCGGAACTGGCGCGGCTGCTGGCGCAAATGGGTGACACCGAACGCAGCAATCAGCTGTTCCAGGAAGGCCTGGGCCTGCTGGATGAGCGCCTGCTTGCAGCGCCGTTGCCGGTTCCGGTTCACGCTTGATATTGGTCTGAAGTGTGATTCAGCGGCTGACGTAATACCTGTGGCGAGGGGGCTTGCCCCCGATGGGGCGCGAAGCGTCCCCAAAACCTGCGTCCCCATCCTTCCAGTTCAAACACGTACCATCGTTTTGCGACCGCTACGCGGTCGAACGGGGGCAAGCCCCCTCGCCACAAAGTATGCGTTCTAACGTCGGATTTTTATCTTCTTATTGCGTCGTCGGACGAGTCCTACAGAGGGCTACACCTGATCCTCTCGCTCCTGTCGGGAATTCCCTACACTTCTGTTGAAGTGTCCCTGTCGGCCTGCCTTGAAAGGCTGGCGCGCTTTCCTCTACCGTAACCGCCTGTCTCTACTGTTACGGAAAAGCCATGTCTTTGGCCTGCTCACGCTCCTTGTTCTTCATGGCTTTCATTGCAGGTGCCCTGGCCCTGGGCGTTTCCTGGTACCTGGAATATGCCGTCGGCCTGAACCCTTGCGGGTTATGTCTGTTGCAGCGGGCTTGCCTGGCGCTGTTCACGGGCGTCTGCCTGATAGCGTCGGTGCACGGACCTGGTCGCTTCGGGTCTTTCCTGTATTGGTTGCTCGGTCTGTTCTGGAGTCTGGCCGGTACGGTTACGGCGTGGCGGCAGGTGTTGTTGCAGAGTGATCCGGTGCAACAGCTATCGGCCTGCTCGCCCAACCTGACTGATCTGTTCGCAAGCACACCCTGGGTGTGCGTCGTTCAGCGGTTGTTCAAAGGCACCGCCGACTGTGCGCAGATTTCCTGGACGTTGTTCGACCTGAGCATCCCGGAGTGGAGTCTGCTGTTTTTCGTCGCGATGATGATCCTGAGTGTTTATCAGTTGCTGCGGCTTGTCTGGACAGCCTGTCAGCGACCGCTCAGCGGCGAGTCGTCGCACCGGGTACTGGCGGGCGATTAAACACTTGTATGAACTTTATCTCCTGCGTACCTTGAAGCCATTGTCGCGCGGGCATAATCTGGCCCGCACGTGTCATTGGAATTATGTTGCTCGAATGACGCTCTGCCTGGCCGATTCTTGATCTTCAAGTGTGCGACAGGTGTAGGGCAGCATGACCCACAAGGGAAGAGAGATCACCATGCTCGAAAGTTGTCAGAATGCTCAGGAACGCTGGGGTGGAGTGCATCTGCTGATCGATCGCTGGTTGCAGGAGCGTCACGAACTGGTTCGGGCCTATGATGCTCTCGGCGCCAAGCCTGAGGCTCTGAGCGAGAACCGCAAGCCATTGCAGGAATTCTGCGGCGTGCTGGTCGATTACGTGTCTGCCGGGCACTTCGAGATCTACGAACAGTTGACGGGGGAGGCCAAGGCCTTCAACGACAAGCGTGGTCTGGAGCTGGCCGAGACGATTTACCCGCGCATCGACGTCATCACCGAGAAGCTGCTCGCGTTCAACGATTTGTGCGACGCAGGAAAGTGCGTAGCAGAGAAGTTCAAGGAACTGGGTGGTCTGTTGCACGAACGCTTCGAACTGGAAGACTGCCTGATCGAAGTGCTGCACACCGCTCACAAGGAAGAGGATTCGGTTCAAGCCTGAACCCTTTCCAGCAACACCCTGAAAACGGTGCGCACATGCGCGCCGTTTTTCGTTTCTGCTATTCAGCCTGTGGCGCCGCGCAATTCGACTTCGAATACCAGCGGCGTGAACGGTGCGATCAAGTCGCCGGCACCGTCGGCGCCATAAGCTTGGGCCGATGGAATCACCAGGCGCCATTTTGCACCGACCGGCATGTTTTGCAGCGCGCTGCGCCATCCGCTGATCACGCTATCGAGACTGAACCATTGAGGCTGGCTGTTCTGATCGAACACGGTGCCGTCAGGAAGGCGACCGATGTACAACACCTGGACTTTGCCGTTCGGACCGGCTTTCGCGCCGGTGCCTGGCGCCAGCTCCGTCAGCAATACTCCATCTGCCAGTTCATGAACGCCGGGTTTGGTTTTTTCCTCGGCGAGAAAACGCTTTTCTTTTTCGAGGGCGACCTCGCTCTGCGGCGTGGTCGGTTGCAAGGCGACCTGGGCTTCGTGCTCAGTCAGGATCTGTTCGATCTGCTCATCTTTCAGTGCCAGGGGTTTGCCTTGATAGGCTTGTTGCAAACCTTCGACCAGCGCCTGAAGTTGCAGATCTGGAACCTCCTGGCGCAGGCGTTCGCCGAGGCTCGCACCAAGGCTGTAAGCGAGATCGTGAGCGTCATTTTCCTTGGTTTTTTCGGCCGCCTGGGCCACGGAAAAAAACACGCACAGCGATAAAAAAAGGTAGCGCGACATGGGCACTCTCCGACCTGAGATGCGGCAGATTATGCCAGTGTGAATGCGCTCGACAGTGAACTTGTTTTGCGCAAGCGCAGAACATTTTCAATCCGTTGCAACGCAGTGCTTTGGATACTGTCAACATGCCCTAGCGGCGGTAGCAGCAGAGGTCTAGTATGAGCCGCACCCACGTCAGCCAGGAGGTAAACCATGTCGGCCACCAAGAAGCCTGTAAATACCCCGTTGCATTTGCTCCAACAACTCTCGGGCAGCCTGCTCGAGCATTTGGAAAACGCTTGTTCCCAAGCCTTGGCTGATGCTGAAAAACTGCTAGCCAAACTGGAAAAGCAGCGCGGAAAAGCGCAGGAAAAACTGCACAAATCCCGTACCAAATTGCAGGACGCTGCGGCGGCCGGCAAGGCCAAGGCGCAAACCAAAGCCAAGGGCGCGGTGAAAGAGCTTGAAGACCTGCTCGATGCCCTCAAGGATCGTCAATCCGAAACACGCACCTACATTCTGCAACTCAAGCGCGATGCTCAAGAAAGCCTGAAACTGGCCCAGGGCGTCGGTCGTGTACAAGAGGCTGTCGGCAAGGCGTTGTCCCTGCGTTCGGCCAAGCCTGCTGCGGCCCCTGCCAAGAAAGCCGCTGCCAAACCGGCTGCTGCAAAAGCACCGGCCAAGCCTGCTGCCAAACCTGCCGCCAAGGCACCGGTGAAAGCCGCAGCCAAGCCAGCAGTAAAACCTGCGGCGAAAAAACCAGTCGCTGCCAGCGCTGCGAAACCGGCGGTTAAAACTGCAGCTGCCAAACCTGCTGCCAAGCCAGCCGCTGCAAAAACAGCTGCCGCTAAACCTGCTGCAAAAACCGCTGCTGCGAAACCGGCCATGGCGAAGACTGCAGCAGCAAAACCAGCTGCTAAACCGGCAGTAAAACCAGCCGCTAAAACTGCTGCTGCGAAGTCTGCTGCCAAGCCAGCCGCCAAACCTGTCGTGGCTAAAACCGCTGCCGCCAAGCCTGCTGCAAAACCGGCTGCGAAACCCGCTGCAAAAGCCGCGGCAAAACCTGCTGCTAAACCGGCTGCCAAAACTGCTGCCGCGAAACCCGCTGCCGCAAAACTCGCCGCAAAACCAGTAGCCAAACCTGCCGCGGCTAAACCTGCCGCTGCGAAGCCGGCTGCAAAACCTGCTGCCAAGCCTGCCGTGAAAAAACCGGCCGCCGCTGCCAAGCCGACCACCGCGCCTGCTGCCAAGCCAGCGACTCCAGCTCCGGCGCCAGCTGCATCGGTTTCGCCTGCACCAGCAGCAACTACCTCTACAGCCACGACTGCGCCAACGCCAGCCGCACTGTCGAGTACCAGCAGCACCCCAACCAGCGCTTCCTAAGTGCCGGTTACCGCGACGCGCAGCTGATGCAGCGCGTCGCGGTCCAGGTGGGCGGCGCCTGCCGCCACACCTTCCAGCCAGGCCGATAGATCGGTCACATCACACTGCGGCCAACTCTGCGCCGAACGCTCCAGCCGTAACAACAGATGCCGCTCGGCTTCCAGTTCCAGTTTCTTCACCTGTTCGCGCAACATACTCAGCTCGTCATCCTCAAGTGCGACGGCTTTCCATTGCATGCGCAAAGCTCGCAGCGGTTGCACGACATCCGCGTCCCACGGTTCGGCCACATTGCGAAGTTGCTGCAAACGTTGCTCGTTGCAGGCGACTCCCCGCTGTTCCAGCCATAGCCCACAGAGCAGCAGGCATACATTCACCCCCGCCGACTGCAATGTCAGGCACGCGGCTTCAACGCCGGGACGGGCGTAAGTGCCAAGGGAAAAGCTCCACAGGTCTGAGGACATAGTGCTACTCGCGCCAGTTGCGAGCGAAGCTGGTAGACTCCGCCGCCATTATGATTCGACTTCAGAACCTGACTTTACAGCGTGGCCCGCAACGTCTGCTAGAAGACGCCGAGCTGACCCTGCACGCCGGCCACAAAGCCGGCCTCATCGGTGCCAACGGCGCCGGCAAATCGAGCCTGTTTGCCTTGCTTCGAGGTGAACTGCACCCGGACTCGGGTGATTGCTTCCTGCCGGCCGACTGGCGCATCGCCCACATGCGCCAGGAGGTCGACACGCTCGAGCGCCTGGCGGTCGACTACGTGCTCGATGGCGACCTGCGCCTGCGCCAGGTGCAACGCGAGCTGGCGGCAGCCGAAGCGGCCCATGACGGTGCCGCCCAGGCCCGCCTGCACTCGGATCTCGACAGCGCCGACGGTTACACCGCCGACGCCCGGGCTCGCAAGCTGCTGGCAGGACTCGGGTTCACCAACGAGCAGATGGATCGGCAGGTAGGAGATTTCTCCGGTGGCTGGCGGATGCGTCTGAATCTGGCGCAGGCTTTGATGTGCCCCTCGGACCTGTTGCTGCTCGACGAACCGACCAACCACCTGGACCTCGACGCCATCATCTGGCTCGAAGAATGGCTCAAAAACTATCCCGGCACGTTGATGCTGATTTCCCACGACCGGGATTTCCTCGATGCCGTGGTCGATCACGTGGCCCACGTCGATCAGCGCAAGATCACCCTGTATCGCGGTGGCTATAGCGCCTTCGAACGCGCCCGCGCCGAACGTCTGGCCCAGCAACAGCAGGCCTACGAGAAGCAGCAGGCGCAACGTGCGCACATGGAAAGCTACATCGCCCGCTTCAAGGCTCAGGCCACCAAGGCTCGTCAGGCCCAGAGCCGGATCAAGGCGCTGGAGCGGATGGAAGAGCTGTCCGCCGCCCACGTTGATTCGCCGTTCGACTTCGTCTTCCGTGAGTCGACGAAGATTTCCAGTCCGTTGATCGACCTGTCCGATGCGCGTTTGGGTTACGGCGACAAAACCGTGCTGGAAAAGGTCAAGTTGCAACTGACCCCTGGCGCGCGGATCGGTTTGCTCGGCCCCAACGGCGCCGGTAAATCGACCCTGATCAAAAACCTGTCCGGTGAACTTGAGCCGCTGGCCGGCCGACTGACCCGTGGCGAGAACACCGTGGTCGGTTACTTCGCCCAGCACCAACTCGACTCCCTCGATTCGAAGGCCAGTCCGTTGCTGCACTTGCAGCGTCTGGCGCCGACCGAGCGCGAACAGACCTTGCGCGACTTCCTTGGCGGTTTTGATTTCCGTGGTGCGCGGATCGACGAGCCGGTGCTGAACTTCTCCGGTGGCGAGAAAGCCCGTCTGGCGCTGGCGTTGATCGCCTGGGGGCGGCCGAACCTGTTGCTGCTCGACGAACCGACCAACCACCTGGACCTGGAAATGCGCCTGGCGCTGACCATGGCTCTGCAGGAATTCAGCGGTGCGGTACTGGTGGTCTCCCACGATCGTCATCTGCTCAAAAGTACCACCGATAACTTCTATCTGGTGGCGGACGGCAAGGTCGAAGAATTCGACGGCGACCTGGAAGACTACACGCGGTGGCTGGTCGACTATCGCCAGCGCAACGCGCCGGTCAGCAACACCCCGGTCAATCCGGACAAGACCGACAAGAAAGCCCAGCGTCAGGCCGCTGCTGCGTTGCGTCAGCAACTGGCGCCGCACAAGCGCGAGGCTGACAAGCTTGAAGCCGAGCTGGGCAAGCTGCACGAGAAACTGGCGAAGATCGACACCAGCCTCGGTGACAGCGACATTTACGAACCGGCGCGCAAGAACGATTTGCGTGATCTGCTGGCCGAACAAGCCAAGCTGAAGGTGCGTGAAGCCGAACTGGAAGAAGCCTGGATGGAAGCCCTGGAGTTGCTCGAAAGCATGCAGGCGGAGCTGGAGGCGCTGTCCTGATGGAGGCCTTCAAGCTGCCGCTGCCAGCGATGTGGGTCGAGCCGATCTGGCTGATCGTGCAAATTCTGCTGATCCTGCTGGCCGGTTATATCGCCCAGCGCGTCGTCGCTAAATGCCTGACTCGATTGGGTGAGCGCTACCCGTTTCCGCCGCAGTTCTTGATGCCGCTGCGCGGCGGTTTGCGCTGGCTGATCATGGGCAGTGCGCTGATTTTCGTGCTGGAGCGCCTTGGGGTATCGGCAACGGTGCTCTGGACCGCGTTGTCCGGTTTCGTCGCCGTAGCTGCCGTGGCGTTTTTCGCCATGTGGAGCGTGCTCTCCAATTTGCTTTGCGCGATCCTGATCTTCACCGTCGGCCCATTCCGCATCGGCGATGTGGTCGAGCTGGTGGATACCACCGACAAGCCCGGCGTCAAAGGCCGGGTGGTGGCGATCAATCTGCTCTACACCACGCTGATCGAAGCCGAAGAGCTCGGCACCGGCAGCGCCATGGTGCAAGTGCCCAACAGCCTGTTCTTCCAGCGCTCGGTTCGGCGCTGGCGCGGCAGCGATGTCTTCCCTTCGAACGGCTTTGAAAAGTAGGCCGTCTGTTGCCTGACACGCCGCCATCGCGAGCAGGCTCGCTCCCACATGTGATCTTCAGTGAACCTGTTTTCTGCGGCCAATCGAGAATCAGTGTGGGAGCGAGCCCGCTCGCGATAGGACCCTGGAGCCCTAAACACTGGTCGATGGCAACACCCATCCGACAAAAATCGGTAGTCATCAGCCCAAAGCCGCATTAGCTTAGACATCTGTCACGAGTCTGAGTCGAGGTGAGCAATGGAGCTTCAAACATGGCTGGCGTTTTTTGCCGCCTGCTGGGTGATCAGTTTGTCTCCCGGTGCCGGCGCCATTGCGTCGATGTCCAGCGGTCTGCAATACGGTTTCTGGCGCGGTTACTGGAACGCCCTGGGCCTGCAATTGGGTCTGGCGGTGCAGATCGCGATTGTCGGCGCCGGTGTGGGCGCGATCCTCACGGCATCGGCCACGGCGTTTTATGCGATCAAATGGTTCGGCGTGGCGTATCTGGTCTACCTTGCGATCAAGCAATGGCGCGCGCTGCCCAGCGACATGAGCGACGACGCGGCCGTGCGCCAGATTGGCAAGCCGATGGCGTTGGTGTTCCGCGGTTTCCTGGTGAACATCAGCAACCCCAAGGCCCTGGTGTTCATGCTGGCGGTGTTGCCGCAGTTCATTGATCCGCATGCGCCACTGCTGGCTCAGTACCTGATCATCGGCGTGACCATGATCTTCGTCGATCTGATCGTCATGGCCGGTTACACAGGGCTGGCGTCGAAGGTACTGCGTTTGTTGCGTACCCCTAAACAGCAAAAACGCATGAACCGGACGTTTGCCGGTCTGTTCATTGGTGCTGCGGCATTCATGGCGACGTTGCGCAAAGCCTCCGTGTAAAACGGTCAGGTACTAAAGAAGGCGACCCTTGAGGTCGCCTTTTTCATGTTCTGAATCAGCGCAGAACCTGCGACACCTGCGAACAAAGCTTGAGTGAAACGCATTGGAAGTGAACAATGTGTTACTTCGTATTTCCAATTGAGATTCATTCATGACTGCCCCGTCCCGTTTCCTGGCCTGGCTGGTGTTGCCGCTCTTTGCCTTGTGCAGTTTCAATCTGCTGGCCGACACCGTGGAAGGTGCGCCGCAAGCACTGCACTTGCTTGATTACATCGGCGCGGACTATCCGGAGGCCGTGCAAGCGGGCAAGGTCATCAATGAGACCGAATACCGCGAGCAGCTCGAATTCATCAAAGTGTTGCAAGGCTTGATCGCCGCGATGCCGGCCAAACCGGAAAAAGCCGGGCTGGAGCAGGGCATCAGCACACTGCGCAGCGCCATCGCTGCACGTCAGGACGGCACGGACGTCGCCCGTCAGGCACGGCAGCTCGGCGCGAAACTGGCCGTTGCCTATGAAGTCAGCCAGGCACCGATCATTACGCCGGATCCCTCCCGTGGTGCGCCGCTGTATGCCCAGCATTGTTCGGTCTGCCACGGCGATGCGGGTGCCGGTGATGGCCCGGCGGGTGTCGGTCTGACGCCACCGCCGTCCAATCTGCGCGATGCCGCGCGACTGGACCGCTTGAGCCTCTACGCGATCTACAACACCTTGGGGATGGGCGTTGAAGGCACCGACATGCCGGCCTTCGCCGATCAACTGGACGACCGCCAGCGCTGGGACCTGGCCACCTATATCGCCAGTTTCAGCGCCGATCTGGCTGCTGCCAAATCCGAAAAAACCTACAACATCGCCGACCTCGCCCGTCAGACTTCGGCCGAAGTGCTGGCGGCCGAGGGGCCGCAAGCGGCTGCAACCTTCCGTGCTCAGCGGGCGCAACCGCCGCAGGTCAAGCGTGGCCCGGCGCAGTTGCTTGATTACACCGCTGCGACCCTGGACAAGAGCATCGCGGCCTACCGTGCCGGCGATCACGATCAGGCGTATGACCTGTCGGTGGCGGCGTACCTGGAAGGCTTCGAACTGGTCGAAAGCTCTCTGGACAACGTCGATGCCAACGTGCGCAAAGACACTGAAAAATCCCTGATGGCTTATCGTCAGTCGTTGCAGGACGGTTTGCCGATGGCCCAGGCCCAGCTGCGTCTGGATGCGGCCAAAGCCAAGTTGAAGGAATCCGCCGGCCTGCTCGGCAGCGATGGTTTGAGCTGGTCCTTGAGCTACATCTCCGGTCTGCTGATTCTGCTGCGCGAGGGCCTGGAAGCGATTCTGGTGCTGGCGGCGATCCTCGCTTTCCTGCGCAACACCGGCCAGCAGTCGGCGGTGCGCAGCGTCAACGTCGGTTGGGGACTGGCGCTGCTGGCCGGCCTGGCGACCTGGGCGCTGGCGGCGTATGTGATCGATGTCAGCGGGTCGCAGCGTGAATTGCTGGAAGGCGCGACCGCATTGTTCGCCGCCGTCATGGTGCTTTGGCTCGGCGTATGGATGCACGACCGCCGCCACGCGGCGGCCTGGCAGGATTACATCAAGAGCAGCCTGGTGGGCGGCGGCGGGCGTTTCGGGTTTGCGACGCTGGCGTTCTTCTCGGTGTATCGCGAACTGTTTGAAGTGATTCTGTTCTACGAGACCCTGTGGCTGCAGGCCGGTCCGGCGGGCCATAACGCGGTGCTCGCTGGCGGTGCGACGGCATTGGTGATGCTGGTCGGTCTGGCCTGGGTGATCCTGCGTGGCTCGGCGAAACTGCCGCTGTCGCTGTTCTTCAGCATCAACGCCGGTTTGTTGTGTGCACTGTCGGTGGTCTTTGCCGGGCACGGCGTGAAAGCGTTGCAGGAGGCCGGGATCTTCGGCACGCGGCCGTTGCCGTTCTTTGACTTCGACTGGCTGGGCATCCACGCGGATGCGTATTCGTTGAGTGCCCAGGCGGTGGCGATTGTTGCGATCATCGTGCTGTATGGTCGCAGTTGGATGGCTGAGAAGCGGCGGGTGCAGGTTTCTTAAACAGCAATCGCTGCGCTCACAATCGCGAGCAGGCTCGCTCCCACAGGATTGCGTATAACCTGTGGGAGCGGCGGTGCGACGATTCGACTTGCCCGCGATGCTTTTGAAGAGGAAAACACAATGCGTGTCTGGATCGATGCCGACGCTTGCCCTCGGGCGGCCAAGGACCTGGTGGTGAAGTTCGCCCTCAAGCGCCAGTTCGAAGTGGTGCTGGTGGCCGGGCAGCCGCAGATCAAACCGGGCCTGGCGTTGGTGAAGCTGATCGTGGTGCCGAGCGGTCCGGATGCGGCCGACGACTACCTGGTGGAACACGCGGTCCCCGGCGAACTGGTGATCTGCAGCGACGTGCCGCTGGCCGACCGGCTGGTGAAGAAAGGCGTGTCGGCACTGGACCCGCGCGGCAAGGAGTTCGATGCGCAGAACATGGGTGACCGGCTGGCGGTGCGCAACCTGTTCACCGATTTGCGTGAACAGGGGCAGATGAGCGGCGGACCTGCACCGTTTGGCGAGCGAGAGAAGCAGGCGTTTGCCAATGCACTGGACCGAATCCTCACCCGGTTGACCCGCAAAGCCTGAACCGTGCGGTGAAACCTGTGGGAGCGAGCCCGCTCGCGAAGGGGCCAGAACATTCAACGTCGATGTCGACTGTAAAGCCGCATTCGCGAGCAGGCTCGCTCCCACATTAGTCCGTGTCAGGCGTCGTTTTCGTGGGTCAGTTCGAGGACGCGGTCGACGAGTTTGTTGATGCCTGATGCGGCCTCGCTGATCGATTGCGCCAGCATGTAAGCCGGTGTACTCACCAGTTTGCGCGCCTTGTCTTCAACGATATCGGTCACCGAGCAGTCGGCGTGCGTGGCGCCCATCTTGTTCATGGCCGCGGCGGTCTCGGCATCATTGCCAATGGTGCAGGTCACGCCAGGTCCATAGATCTTCGCCGCCAGGGCTGGCGAAATGCAGATCAGCCCGACCGGTTTACCAGCCTCGGCAAAGGCTTCAGCCAAGGCCAGGACTTCCGGTTGCACGGTGCAACCGGCACCTTCAATCGCAAAGTTCGACAGGTTCTTGGCCGCTCCGAACCCCCCGGGCACGATCAGCGCATCGAAGTCTTCGACGTCCGCTTCGCGAATATCCTTGATGTTGCCCCGGGCGATCCGCGCCGATTCCACCAGCACGTTGCGTGACTCGGGCATTTCTTCACCGGTCAGGTGATTGATCACATGCAACTGCGCGATATTCGGTGCGAAACACTGCACTTGAGCGCCACGCTGGTCCAGGCGCAGCAAGGTAATCACGCTTTCGTGGATCTCGGCGCCGTCGTAGACGCCACAGCCGGAAAGGATCACTGCAATTTTTTTGCTCATGGGCTTTTCTCCAGATTCATGGCGTTAAATGTCCACTAATTTGTCACTCGTTGCCATAGGGTTAATTCACGGCTACACCTAGCATCTGTCCTCAAGATTCCGATCAGGGCGCGTCATGGACTTCATTCTGTATGCGGTGCCGTTTTTCTTTGTGCTGATTGCCATCGAGCTGCTGGCCGACCGTTGGCGCGGGGTGAGCAATTATCGCGTGGCGGATGCGATCAACAGCATCAGCACCGGTGTGCTGTCCACCACCACGGGTTTGCTGACCAAAGGCGTGGGGCTGGTGACCTATGCGTTTGCCCTTAAGCATCTGGCGCTGTTTGAACTCTCGGCTGACAGCGTTTGGGTCTGGGTGTTTGCCTTTATTCTTTACGACTTCTGCTATTACTGGCTGCACCGCATGGGCCACGAACGCAACATCCTCTGGGCGGCGCATTCGGTGCATCACCAGAGCGAGGACTACAACCTCTCCACGGCCCTGCGCCAGACCAGCACCGGTTTTTTGCTGAGCTGGATCTTCTACCTGCCCATGGCCGTGCTCGGCGTGCCACTGCTGGTGTTCGTCAGCGTTGCGGCGCTGAACCTGCTGTACCAATTCTGGGTGCACACAAGGCACATTCCCAAGCTCGGCTGGTTCGAGTGGTTCTTCGTCACGCCGTCCAATCATCGGGCCCACCATGCACAGAACGCTCTCTACATGGATCGCAACTACGGCGGGGTGTTCATTATTTGGGACCGTCTATTTGGCTCGTTCCAGGAAGAGGACGACAACGAACCGGTGATTTTCGGCGTGACCACGCCATTGGCGAGCTGGAATCCGTTGTGGGCGAACGTGCAGTTTTACGTGCAGTTGTGGGATGACGCACGGCGGGCCGGGAGCCGGTGGGACAAGCTGCGGATCTGGTTCATGCGCACCGGTTGGCGGCCGGCGGACGTGGCGGCGAAGGACCCGATGAACAAGCCGGACCTGAGCCAGTTCCGCAAATTCGAGGTGCCGCTGGACGGGCGTCAGCAGCTCTACGTCGTGTTGCAGTTCTGTGTCTACATCGCGCTGGGCAGCTACTTGATGAACCTGGAGCCGAGTCTGCCGACAGCCGCGTTGGTGCTCGGCTGGAGTGCGGTGGCGTTGGGATTGTTTACGTTGGGCGTAGCCCTGGAGAATCGCCCGTGGGCGCTGAAGCTGGAACTGCTGCGCCTGGCGTCGAATGTGCCACTGGTGTGGCTGGCGCCGGTGGTCGGGCTATGGCCGGCCAGTGCGGCGGGCTGGGTCGGCCTGCTCAGTTACAGCCTGCTCAGCGGTATCGGTCTCTACTGTTGCAGAAACCGTTTCACTCGACTGGCGTCTTAGTCTCGGCGCCTTTGGCCTGTTCGGTTTTCAAGGCCTGCTCGTCGGCGTAGATTTTCTTCGCCAGACGGGCATTCTTGAAGCGCCGGCGCAGCCACAGGCAAAAGCCCAGTACCAGCAGGGCGCCAAGCACCCATAGCTCGTACTTCTTGACGCTGCCGAGCAAACCTTCGAGCACCGCGCCGAAGTGATAAGCCGCGGCAGCCAGTGCGGCGGCCCAGATCGCGGCACCAATCCCGTTGAGCAGCAAATAACGTCCCGGCGGATAGCCCGACAGGCCGATTGCCACCGGCATCACCGTGCGCAGGCCATAGACGAAGCGGAAGCTCAGCACCCAGATGTCCGGGTGCCTGCGGATATGTTCCAGCGCCCGGTCGCCCATCAATTGCCAGCGCGGTTTGCGCGCCAGCAACTTGCGGCCGTGCTTGCGCCCCAGGAAGTACCACAGCTGATCGCCGGCATAGCTGCCGCAGAACGCCACGATCGTCACGATCTTGATGTCCATGTATCCGCGGAACGCAAGGAAGCCTGCGAGCACCAGGATGGTTTCGCCTTCGAAGAACGTGCCGAGAAAGAGGGCGAAGTAGCCGAATTCCTGAAGAAATTGTTGGAGCATTGTCTGGGTGCTGGCGAAATGAACGCGCAGCCTAACCCTTCGTGCTCATTCATGAAAGTGTCCAAATGTGTCTCGACGTGAACATTTCCTACAAGGACAATGGAATGCGACTACCTGTCACAGGGTGCACATAACTGTCATACGTTCGTCATAATGGCCGCTTATAACTGTCACGCTCGCCCGCCAGCGCGGGCTCAGGAGTCTGCCGTGAGCTTTACCCCCGCCAACCGTTTGTTTCCTGCAACCCGCCTGCGTCGTAATCGCCGTGATGATTTCTCGCGTCGACTGGTCCGTGAAAACGTTCTGACCGTCGACGACTTGATTCTGCCGGTGTTCGTACTGGACGGTGAAAACCGTCGCGAAGCAGTGGCCTCGATGCCGGGCGTCGAGCGCCTGACCATCGATCTGTTGCTTGAAGAAGCGGCCAAGTGGGTCGAGTTGGGCATTCCGGCATTGGCCCTGTTCCCGGTGACGCCGCCGGAGCTCAAGTCGCTGGACGCCGCTGAAGCTTGGAACCCCAACGGCATTGCCCAGCGCGCTACCCGCGCCTTGCGCGCGCAGTTCCCTGAGCTGGGTGTGATCACCGACGTCGCCCTGGACCCGTTCACCACTCACGGTCAGGACGGTATTCTCGACGAAGAAGGCTACGTGCAGAACGACATCACCGTCGACGCACTGGTCAAGCAGGCCCTGTCCCACGCCGAAGCCGGCGCTCAGGTGGTGGCCCCGTCGGACATGATGGACGGTCGCATCCAGGCGATTCGCGAAGCCCTGGAGCTGGCCGATCATGTCAACGTGCGGATCATGGCTTACTCGGCCAAGTACGCCAGTGCCTATTACGGCCCGTTCCGTGACGCGGTGGGTTCGGCGTTGAACCTGGGCAAGGCCAACAAGGCCTCCTATCAGATGGACCCGGCCAACAGCAACGAAGCCCTGCACGAAGTGGCGGCGGACTTGTCAGAAGGCGCGGACATGGTCATGGTCAAGCCAGGCATGCCGTACCTGGACATCCTCTACCGGGTCAAAGAAGAATTTAAAGTGCCGACCTTTGTTTATCAGGTCAGCGGTGAATACGCCATGCACATGGCGGCGATACAGAATGGCTGGTTGAGCGAAGGGGTTATCCTCGAATCCCTGACCGCTTTTAAACGTGCAGGCGCTGATGGCATCCTGACTTACTTTGCCGTTCGTGCTGCTCAACTGTTACGAGAGCAACAATAGCCCTCCCAGGAACATTCGATGAATACCGAAGGACTCACTGAAGTTGCCGTAAAAGATGCTCAACCTGTGGTGGAGCAAATCGCCGAAACCCCGCCGGAGCTTGAGCCTGCTCCACCCGCGGTGGTGGCCGAGCCCGTTGCGGCGGCGCCGACGATTGCCATTCCCGGCCTGGATGACAGCAGCCTGTACATCCATCGCGAGCTCTCGCAACTGCAGTTCAACATCCGCGTGCTGGAGCAGGCGCTGGATGAGTCCTACCCGTTGCTGGAGCGGCTGAAGTTTCTGTTGATCTTCTCCAGCAACCTGGACGAGTTCTTCGAGATTCGTGTGGCCGGCCTCAAGAAGCAGATCACCTTTGCCCGTGAACAGGCCGGCGCCGATGGCCTGCAACCGCACCAGGCCCTGGCTCGCATCAGCGAACTGGTGCACGGTCACGTCGACCGCCAGTACGCGATCCTCAACGACATTCTGCTGCCGGAACTGGAAAAACATCAGGTCCGCTTCATCCGTCGCCGCTACTGGACCACCAAGCTCAAAACCTGGGTCCGCCGTTATTTCCGCGACGAGATCGCGCCGATCATCACCCCGATCGGCCTCGACCCGACGCACCCGTTCCCGTTGCTGGTGAACAAGAGCCTGAACTTCATCGTCGAACTCGAAGGTATCGACGCCTTCGGTCGCGACTCCGGTCTGGCGATCATCCCGGCGCCGCGTCTGTTGCCGCGAGTCATCAAGGTGCCGGAAGAAGTCGGCGGCCCTGGTGACAACTACGTATTCCTGTCGTCGATGATCCACGCTCACGCCGATGACCTGTTCCAGGGCATGAAGGTCAAGGGCTGCTACCAGTTCCGCCTGACCCGAAACGCCGACCTTGCCGTCGACACCGAAGACGTGGAAGACCTGGCCCGCGCCCTGCGCGGCGAGTTGTTCTCCCGTCGCTACGGTGACGCGGTGCGCCTGGAAGTGGCCGACACGTGCCCGAAACACCTGTCCGACTACTTGCTCAAGCAGTTCAACCTGCACGAGACCGAGCTGTATCAGGTCAACGGTCCGGTCAACCTGACCCGCCTGTTCAGCATCACCGGCCTGGACAGTCAGCGCGAGCTGCAATACCTGCCGTTCACGCCGCAGATCCCGAAACTGTTGCAGAACAGCGAGAACATTTTCAGCGTGATCAGCAAGCAGGACATTTTGCTGCTGCACCCGTTTGAGTCGTTTACCCCGGTGGTCGACCTGCTGCGCCAGGCGGCCAAGGACCCGCATGTACTGGCGGTCCGTCAGACCCTGTACCGCTCCGGCGCCAACTCGGAAATCGTTGATGCACTGGTCGATGCCGCGCGCAACGGCAAGGAAGTTACGGCGGTGATCGAATTGCGTGCGCGGTTCGACGAAGAGTCCAACCTGCAACTGGCCAGCCGTCTGCAAGCGGCCGGTGCGGTGGTGATCTACGGCGTGGTCGGTTTCAAGACCCACGCCAAGATGATGCTGATTTTGCGTCGAGAAGCCGGCGAGATTGTCCGTTACGCCCACTTGGGGACCGGCAACTACCACGCGGCCAACGCCCGTCTGTACACCGACTACAGCTTGCTCACCTCCGACGACGCCTTGTGCGAAGACGTCGGCAAACTGTTCAGCCAGCTGATCGGCATGGGCAAGACCCTGCGCATGAAGAAGCTGCTGCACGCGCCGTTCACGTTGAAGAAGGGCATGCTCGACATGATTGCCCGGGAGACTCAGTTCGCCCTCGATGGCAAACCGGCGCACATCATCGCCAAGTTCAACTCGCTGACCGATCCGAAGATCATCCGCGCGCTGTACAAGGCCAGTCAGTCGGGCGTGCGCATCGACCTCGTGGTGCGCGGCATGTGCTGCCTGCGTCCGGGCATCGCCGGCGTCTCGCACAACATCCACGTGCGCTCGATCATCGGACGCTTCCTGGAGCACACCCGGGTGTTCTACTTCCTCAACGGCGGGGAAGAGCAGATGTTCCTGTCCAGTGCCGACTGGATGGAGCGCAACCTCGATAAACGCGTCGAGACTTGCTTCCCGGTCGAAGGCAAGAAGCTGATCATGCGGGTCAAGAAAGAGCTGGAGCTTTACCTGACCGATAACACCCACAGCTGGAGCCTGCAGGCGGACGGTCGTTATATCCGCAACACGCCGACCGGCAACCAGAACCCGCGCAGTGCGCAGGCAACGTTGCTGGAGCGTTTGGGCAGTCCGATTTTGACCGTTCGTTAACGCACAAAACCTGTGGGAGCGAGCCTGCTCGCGATGGCGGTGTAACAGTCAACATAGATGTTGGATGTTATGGCCTCTTCGCGAGCAGGCTCGCTCCCACATGGGACTTGCGTCGTCTGCTGAGTTGCGGGCATAAAAAAGGCCTTCCGAAGAAGGCCTTTTTCAGTTTCAGCGAACGTTCAGGATGAACCCGACGCGGGTGAGCCATTCCGCTTCGAGGGCGAAGTCGGCCTGGGTCAGCTGGTTTTCGTCCAGCCAGTTTTCCGGGAACAACACCTCGAGGCTGTCACCGTTGGCGTGCAGCGCCACCTGAGGCATGGCCTGTGTGCCGCGGATGTGATGGAACAGGATCGCAAAGCGCAGTAGCACGCACAGGCGAATCAGCTTGATGCCTTCGTCGCCGAACTCGGCAAACTTGTCCCGGGGAATATTGCGGCGGTGGCCACGCACCAGCAGCGCGAGCATTTGCTGGTCTTCGCGGGAGAAACCGGCCAGGTCCGAGTGCTCGATCAGGTAGGCGCCGTGCTTGTGGTAGTGATAGTGAGCGATGTCCAGGCCCACTTCATGGACCTTGGCGGCCCAGCCGAGCAGTTCGCGCCAGACGCCGTCATCCAGGTCCCAATCTTCGGCCACCTGGTCGAAGGCATGCAGCGCTTTGCGCTCGACCCGTGCGGCTTGTTCCAGATCGACGTGATAACGCTCCATCAGCGAGCTGAGGGTGCGCTCACGGACGTCTTCGTGATGATGACGGCCCAACAGATCATAGAGCACGCCTTCGCGCAGGGCGCCTTCACAGTGGTCCATGCGTTGCAGTTCGAGGGCATCGAAGATCGCTTCGAGAATCGCCAGGCCCGCCGGGAAAATCGCGCGACGGTCAGGCTTTATGCCTTCGAAGTCGATCTTCTCGACGTCGCCGAGCTTGAACAGCTTGCGCTTGAGCCAGGCCAGGCCTTCGGCGTTGACTTCGCCAGTGCCGTGACCGCCGGCCTTCAGCGCCAGACCGATGGCGCGAATGGTGCCCGAGGAGCCGATGGCTTCATCCCAGGTCAGGCGATGCAGGGCGTGTTCGATGCTCATGATCTCCAGCCGTGCCGCCGTATACGCCTGGGCGTAGCGGGCCGGGGTGATCTTGCCGTCCTTGAAATAGCGCTGGGTGTAGCTGACACAGCCCATTTGCAGGCTTTCGCGCAGCAGCGGTTCGAAGCGCTGGCCAATGATGAATTCGGTACTGCCGCCGCCGATGTCGGCCACCAGGCGTTTGCCCGGGGTGTCAGCGAGGGTGTGGGAGACGCCGAGGTAGATCAGGCGCGCCTCTTCACGGCCGGAGATGACTTCCACCGGGTGGCCGAGGATTTCTTCGGCGCGGCGGATGAATTCGCCACGGTTGCGGGCTTCACGCAGGGCGTTGGTGCCGACGATCCGCACGGCGCCGGGAGGCATACCGTTGATCAGTTGGGCAAAACGCTTCAGGCAATCGAGCCCGCGCTGAATGGATTCTTCGTTGAGCTGACGTTCTTCGTCGATGCCGGCGGCCAGCTGAACCTTCTCCCCGAGACGTTCGAGAATACGGATTTCGCCGTTCTGGGCCTTGGCCACGACCATGTGAAAGCTGTTGGAGCCCAGGTCGATTGCGGCGATCAGGGACAGATTCTTGGCTTGGGATTGCGGCATGGTCAGGGGGTCTCGGTCGATAACCTCGACATCGTGCCACGATCAAACGCTGCCGCCAACGCGCAGAGTTCAAAGCCTTGATCCGGCGCAGGAAAGACAGAGATCGCTGCGCGATCAATCGCGAGCAGGCTCGCTCCCACAGTAGTTCTGCGTCGTCCCCGGTAAAGGCGGCAACACAAAACCCTTGTGGGAGCGAGCCTGCTCGCGATGACGGCCGCGCAAACGCTGAGAGTCCGTTAGCCCGCCGCCTCTACCGTCCCGATGAAATTCGCCAGCTCCGCCGTCCGCGGGTTGGCAAACAGAACCTTCGGATCCCCCACCTCGTGCACCTTGCCCTGATGCATGAACACCAACTTGTCCCCAACCTCCCGGGCAAAGCGCATTTCATGGGTGACCATGATCAGCGTCATGCCTTCGCTGGCCAGTTGCCGAACCACGCTCAGCACTTCGTTGACCAGTTCCGGGTCCAGCGCCGACGTAATCTCGTCGCACAGCAAGACCTTTGGCGACATCGCCAAGGCGCGAGCAATCGCCACGCGTTGTTGCTGTCCGCCGGACAGCCGATCAGGGAAGGCATCGAACTTTTCCCCCAGTCCAACCCGCTCCAGCATTTTCCGCGCCAGCTCGGTGGCCTTGGCTTTCGGCACTTTCTGCACCACTTGCGGCGCGAGCATCACGTTCTCGCCGACCGTCAGGTGCGGGAACAGGTTGAACTGCTGGAACACCATCCCGACCTTCTGCCGCAGGCTGCGCAGGTCGGCGCGGGCGGCGTCGAGGTATTCGCCGTCGACTTCGATCACGCCGTCGTTGATCGATTCCAGGCCGTTGAGGGTGCGCAGCAAGGTGGATTTGCCCGAGCCGCTGCGGCCGATGATCGCCACCACCTGGCCTTCCTCGACGCTCAGGTCGATGCCTTTGAGTACATGGTGGTCGCCGTAATATTTATGCAGGGCCGAAATTCTAAGCAGAGGCATGCAGTCTCCTTTCCAGGTAGCGCGCACTGAGGGACAAGGGGTAGCAGAGCAGGAAGTAACCGAGGGCGACGAGGCCGTAGACCATGAACGGCTCGAAGGTCGCGTTGGCGAGCATACCGCCGGTCTTGGTCAGTTCGGTGAAACCGATGATCGAGGTGACGGCGGTGCCTTTGACCACTTGCACCGAGAAACCCACGGTCGGCGCCACGGCGATGCGCAGCGCTTGCGGCAGGATCACGTAGCGCAATTGCTCCAGCGGATTGAGCGCCAGGCTCGACGAGGCTTCCCACTGACCGTTGGGGATCGAGTCGACACAACCGCGCCAGATCTCCGCCAGGTAAGCGCTGGTGAACAGCGTCAGGGCAATCGCCGCCGCCATCCACGGCGAAATTTCCACACCGGCCAACGCCACGCCGAAGAACACCAGAAACAGCTGCATCAGCAGCGGCGTGCCCTGGAACAGTTCGATGTAGGTGCGGGCGAAACTGCGCGGCAGGGATTTTTTCGAAATGCGCATGACCATGATCAGCAAGCCGATCAGGCCCCCGCCAATGAAGGCCACCAGCGACAACGCCAATGTCCACTGCAGGCCAGTGAGCAGGTTGCGCACGATGTCCCAGAAGGTGAAATCGCTCATTGGCTGGTCCTTGCGCTGCTTCTTGATATAAACCGGCGGCCGATCCAGTTCAGCAACTGGCGGATCAGCAGCGCCATGCACAGGTAGATCAGCGTGGTCAGGGCGTAGGTTTCAAATGCGCGGAAGTTGCGCGACTGAATGAAGTTGGCGGCGAAGCTCAGCTCTTCGGTGGCGATTTGTGAACAGACCGCCGAGCCGAGCATGACGATGATGATCTGGCTGCTCAGCGCCGGCCAGACTTTGCCCAGCGCTGGCAGCAGGACCACGTGGCGGAAGGCTTCGAAGCGGGTCATCGCCAGGGCAGCTGCTGCTTCCAGCTGCCCGCGAGGGATCGCCTGGATGCCGGCGCGAATGATCTCGGTCGAATAGGCACCGAGGTTGATCACCATCGCCAGCACCGCCGCCTGCCATTCGGAAATCTGCACACCCAGCGATGGCAGGCCGAAGAAGATGAAAAACAACTGCACCAGGAATGGCGTGTTGCGGATCAACTCGACATAGACCCCGAAGATGCCGGCGAACGGGCGAATGTTCCACGCCCGCACCAGCGCCCCGATGATACCCAGACCCACCCCGAGCACCGCGCCGATAGCCGTCAGTTCAAGAGTGAACAGCGCACCGCGCAACAGCAGGTCGGTGTTTTGCACCACCGGAAGAAAGTCGAACTGATAGGCCATATTGAGTCTCCCCTGCGGCGATCAGAGATCGGCCGGCAGCGGCTCTTTGAGCCAGGTCTGGGAGTTCTTCTCCAGTGCGCCGTCGGTTTTGGCGGTGGCGAGGATCTGGTTGACCTTGCCCAGCAGCGCCGGCTCGTTCTTGTTCACGCCGACGTAGACCGGCGAGTCCTTGAGCTTCACTTTCAGTGCCGGCACGCGCTTCGGGTTTTTCTCGCTGATCGCGACCATCACCACGTTGCCGCTGGCGATCAGGTCGACTTGCCCGGCGAGGTAAGCGGCGATGGTCGAGTTGTTGTCTTCGAAGCGCTTGATGGTCACGCCTTCGGGAGCGACTTTGGTCAGCTCGATGTCTTCGATGGCGCCACGGGTGACGCTGATGGTTTTGCCCTTGAGGTCGTCCAGGCCTTTGATGTCGGCATCTGGTGGACCGAACACGGCGAGGTAGAACGGCGCGTAGGCGCTGGAGAAGTCGATGACTTTCTCACGCTCGGGGTTTTTGCCGAGGCTGGAGATCACCAGGTCCACCTTGCCGGTGGTCAGGAACGGGATGCGGTTGGTGCTGTTGACCGGCGTGAGTTCGAGTTTGACCTTGAGCTGGTCGGCCAGCAGTTTTGCGGTGTCGATATCGAGGCCGCGCGGCTTCATGTCAGGGCCGACCGAGCCGAATGGCGGGAAGTCCTGAGGCACGGCCACCTTGAGGACGCCGCGTTTGACCACATCCTCCAGACCGTCGGCGTGGGCGGGTGCCTGGCTCAGCATCAGGCTGGCAAACAGTGCGGTGAGAAGGGCGCTGTAACGCTTGGTCATGGCAAATCTCCGAATCGACGGGGAGTGATTTCTGCGATTCGACAGAGCACGGGCCGTGCCAATAATGGTTTTTGGGGGCCGCAGCCTGCGGTTTTGCTGGTGTTGTTCGGTCTTACTGGTCTGAACAGTCAGTCGGTGTTTCGCACCCCGATAGCGCATCGTTGATAATCACCGACCCCCCGTGGGGCACGACTTGCCGGGCGTCGCGAATAGCTTTACAACTAACCGCTCATTCGCCTGGTTTGTCTGAAAAACCATGAACTCGATCTCCCGAGCCGTACCTGAAGTGGCGCTGCAAGCCATCCGCAAATTGATCACCGAGCAAGGGTTCGGGCCGGGCGATGCGTTGCCCTCGCAACGGGACCTGGCCGTGCAATTGGGGGTCAGTCGGGCGTCGCTTCGCGAGGCGTTGTCGTCCTTGAGTGCGCTGGGCGTCATCAGCATCCAGCCGGGCAAGGGCGTGTTCGTGCAGTCGCCGGTGGATCTGCCGCGGGGTGATGCGGCGCTGAGTTGGCCGTTCGCGGCCCAGGCCTCTGCGCTGGACATCTTCCAGTTGCGCTATGCCCTGGAAGGCTTTGCGGCCGGTCTGGCGGCGGTGACCCTGAGTACCCACGAACTCGATGCTCTGGAGGACAACGTCGCCGCCATGCGCATCGAATTGAAGGCCGCTGACTTCGAGGCCGCGGCGCGACTGGACTTCGAATTTCACCGACGCATCCTGCTGGCCAGCGGCAATCAGGCGATGCTGAGCATCCTGACCGCCAGTGCCGACATTTTCCTGGAGAGTCAGAAGCTACCGTTCATCCGGGCCGAGCGGGCCATGGAAACCTGGCATGAGCACCGTAAAATCCTCCGTGCACTGGCCCGGCGCTCGTCCGGCGCGGCGCAAAAGGCGATGCACGAACATGTGCGCAATGCGGCCCTGCGCACCGGAATCGCATTCGTCGCTCCCGCCGCCTCGTGACTTGAGCTATACCCAAACTCATGGGCCACCATAGCGAGACTCAATCATCTGCGGCTTCCTGAACGCGGGAAGGGCGGCTATGATGGGCCACGTTTTTTTGCTTACAACCTGGAGACTTCCATGAGCAGCGATCTTATCAAACACGTTAGCGACGCTAGCTTCGAGGCCGACGTACTCAAGGCCGAAGGCGCTGTACTGGTCGACTACTGGGCTGAATGGTGCGGCCCTTGCAAAATGATCGCTCCTGTTCTGGACGAGATTGCCGAAACCTACAAAGGCAAGCTGACCGTTGCCAAACTGAACATCGACGAGAACCAGGAAACCCCGGCCAAGCATGGCGTGCGTGGTATCCCGACTCTGATGCTGTTCAAGAACGGCAACGTTGAAGCGACCAAGGTCGGCGCACTGTCGAAGTCGCAACTGGCTGCTTTCCTCGACGCCAACATCTAAGCGTCGTTATAAAGTGTCCGAAAAAGGCCCCGCACATTGCGGGGCCTTTTCGTTATTGAGGGCTAGACGCTCCGAAACTCAGGTGGTACATTCGGCCCCGCACTGGTTTCTCCACTGCCCCCTGCTAGCCGTCGCCGACGCACTCCTTTTCGAATAAGTACGCGATCCTGTCGCCTTCTCTGCGGCGCGGCCTCATTAAGCCAAAAGCTTAATTTCCCCCCCTCCATAAATGATTACGTCATTCCTATATGAATCTGACTGAACTCAAGCAAAAGCCGATTACCGAACTGCTCGAATTGGCCGAACAGATGGGCATAGAAAATATGGCCCGTTCGCGCAAGCAGGACGTGATTTTCTCCCTGCTCAAAAAGCACGCTAAAAGCGGCGAGGAAATCTCCGGTGATGGCGTGCTGGAGATTCTCCAGGACGGCTTCGGCTTCCTGCGCTCCGCTGACGCTTCCTATCTCGCCGGCCCGGACGATATCTACGTCTCGCCGAGCCAGATCCGTCGCTTCAACTTGCGCACCGGTGACACCATCGTTGGCAAGATCCGCCCTCCAAAGGAAGGCGAGCGTTATTTCGCGCTGCTCAAGGTCGACACGATCAACTACGATCGTCCCGAGAACGCGAAAAACAAGATTCTCTTCGAGAACCTGACCCCGCTGTTCCCGACCGTGCGCATGAAGATGGAAGCCGGCAACGGCTCCACCGAAGACTTGACCGGTCGTGTCATCGACCTGTGCGCCCCGATCGGCAAAGGCCAGCGCGGTTTGATCGTTGCACCGCCGAAAGCCGGTAAAACCATCATGCTGCAGAACATCGCAGCGAACATCGCACGTAACAATCCCGAAGTTCATCTGATCGTATTGCTGATCGACGAACGTCCGGAAGAAGTGACCGAAATGCAGCGCACCGTGCGCGGCGAAGTGGTTGCCTCGACGTTCGACGAGCCGCCAACCCGCCACGTGCAGGTTGCCGAAATGGTGATCGAGAAGGCCAAGCGCCTGGTCGAACACAAGAAAGACGTGGTGATCCTGCTCGACTCCATCACCCGTCTGGCTCGCGCCTACAACACCGTGATCCCAAGCTCCGGCAAAGTGCTCACCGGTGGTGTCGATGCCCACGCCCTGGAGAAACCGAAACGTTTCTTCGGCGCCGCGCGGAACATCGAAGAAGGCGGTTCGCTGACCATCATCGCCACCGCGCTGGTTGAAACCGGTTCGAAGATGGACGAAGTGATCTACGAAGAATTCAAAGGCACGGGCAACATGGAACTGCCGCTGGATCGTCGTATCGCTGAAAAACGCGTCTTCCCGGCCATCAACATCAACCGTTCCGGCACCCGCCGCGAAGAGTTGCTGACGGCCGACGACGAGTTGCAGCGCATGTGGATCCTGCGCAAGCTGCTGCACCCGATGGACGAAATCGCTGCCATCGAGTTCCTGGTCGACAAGCTCAAAACGACCAAGACCAACGATGAGTTCTTCCTGTCGATGAAACGCAAGTAAGTCGATCAGGCCAGCAAGAGCCGGGGAAACCCGGCTTTTTGCTATCTGATTTTTGATGAACCGCCAGTTCGTGGTTCTGAACAGAGGGGTTCGGCGCTAAACTGCCACCCCCGAACGGCACGGCCAACACGAGGCTCACGCATGCAGTATCGCGACTTGCGCGACTTTATCAGCGGCCTGGAACAGCGCGGCGAACTCAAGCGCATCCAGGTTCCGGTGTCCCCAGTGCTCGAAATGACCGAGGTCTGCGACCGCACTCTGCGCGCCAAAGGCCCGGCTCTGCTTTTCGAAAACCCTACGGGTTATGACATTCCAGTGCTCGGCAACCTGTTCGGCACCCCCGAGCGCGTGGCGCTGGGAATGGGCGCAGAAGCGGTGAGCGAGCTGCGCGAGATCGGCAAGTTGCTGGCGTTCCTCAAGGAGCCCGAGCCACCGAAAGGGTTGAAGGACGCCTGGTCCAAGCTGCCGATCTTCCGCAAGATCATCGCCATGGCGCCGAAAGTCGTGAAAGACGCGGTCTGCCAGGAAATGGTCATCGAAGGCGACGACGTCGACCTCGCGATGCTGCCGGTGCAGACCTGCTGGCCCGGCGACGTTGGCCCGCTGATCACCTGGGGCCTGACCGTCACCAAAGGCCCGAACAAGGATCGCCAGAACCTCGGCATCTATCGTCAGCAAGTAATTGGCCGCAACAAGGTCATCATGCGCTGGCTGAGCCACCGTGGCGGCGCGCTGGATTACCGCGAGTGGTGCGAGAAGCATCCTGGCCAACCGTTCCCGGTGTCCGTGGCATTGGGTGCTGACCCGGCGACTATCCTCGGCGCCGTGACGCCGGTGCCCGACAGCCTCTCTGAATACGCATTCGCCGGTCTGCTGCGCGGCAACCGCACCGAACTGGTGAAGTGCCGCGGCAACGACCTGCAAGTCCCAGCCACGGCCGAGATCATCCTCGAAGGCGTGATCCATCCGGGCGAGATGGCCGACGAAGGTCCGTACGGCGATCACACCGGTTACTACAATGAAGTCGACAGCTTCCCGGTGTTCACCGTCGAGCGCATTACCCACCGGATCAAACCGATCTACCACAGCACCTACACCGGCCGTCCGCCGGATGAGCCGGCGATTCTCGGCGTGGCGCTGAACGAAGTGTTCGTGCCGATCCTGCAGAAGCAGTTCCCGGAGATCACCGACTTCTACCTGCCGCCCGAAGGCTGCTCGTACCGCATGGCCATCGTGACCATGAAGAAGTCGTATCCCGGTCATGCCAAGCGGGTAATGCTCGGTGTCTGGTCGTTTTTGCGACAGTTCATGTACACCAAGTTCGTTATCGTCACTGACGACGACATCAACGCACGGGACTGGAACGACGTGATCTGGGCCATCACCACGCGCATGGACCCCAAGCGCGACACGGTGATGATCGACAACACGCCGATCGACTACCTCGACTTCGCTTCGCCGGTTTCCGGCCTGGGATCGAAGATGGGGCTCGATGCCACCCATAAATGGCCGGGCGAAACCACTCGCGAGTGGGGCCGGGTGATCGTCAAGGACGAAGCCGTCACCCAGCGGATCGATGCCATCTGGAATCAGTTAGGAATAGATTGATGCGTGTAACCTTGCAGCCCTCCGGAGCAGTGCTAGAGATTCTGCCCGGCGAGCGGATTCTCGATGGCGCGCGGCGTCTGGGTTATGAATGCCCGCAAAGCTGTCGCAATGGCAATTGCCACGTGTGCGCCGCGCTGTTGGTGGAAGGGCGAGTCGAACAGGCTGGCGATGTGCGCGACCATGGCGAGTTCTACACTTGCATAGCAGAGCCGCTGGAAGACTGCATCGTGCTGTGGGATGGCGTGCTCGCGCTGGGAGAATTGCCGGTGCGCAGCTTGTCGTGTCAGGTCATTGAGTGCAGGGACGTCGGCGGCGATACCTTTCGCGTGCGTCTGCGAGCACCGGCCGGCAAGCCGCCCCGCTATCACGCCGGTCAGTACCTGATGATCGAACGTGAGAATGGCGAGAAATCCGCGTTTTCCCTGGCCTCGGCACCGCATGGCGGGCGTGATCTGGAAATCCATGTACTGGCGCGTGAAAGCAGTGCGCTGAATCTCATCGACCAATTGCAGCGCATTTCAATGGTGCGAATCGAGATGCCGTTCGGCGATACCCACCTGGCAGAACTGCCGGATGGTCCGCTGGTGCTGATCGCCGCGGGCACCGGCATGGGCCAGATTCACAGCCTGATCGAACATTGCCGTGCCACGGGCTTCAAGCATCCTGTGCATTTGTATTGGGGTGTGCGTCGTCCGGAAGACTTTTATGGCATAGAGCATTGGGACGAGTGGGAGAAGCTGCCCAACCTGTTCCTGCATAAAGTCGTCAGCGATCAATGTGGCTGGCAGGGGCGCTGCGGCATGTTGCACGAGGCGGTGTGCGAGGACTTTCCTGAGCTGAAGTCCCTGCATGTCTACGCCAGTGGCTCTCCGGCGATGGTCTACGGCACGCTGGACGCACTGGTCGACGCGGGGATGGATGCGCACCAGATGCGCGCCGATGTGTTTGCCTATGCGCCACGATCTTGATCCGCGATTTTGATCCTCGATCTTGATCCGTGATTGATCGTTATAACTCTCTATATAGCCGATCGGTATTTATAAAATAATATAAATGCCGGTAGGTTATATGTCATTCAGACAGTAAGTTAAAAACTGTGCAATGGCACTTAAATTGCCTTAAAACATATGTGCCTTATTGTTACAGCGGTGCGTTCTATTTAGTAATTCTTTACCCGCGGGGAGCTGAACGCTATTCGCCATGAGTGCCATTGAGTCTGCTTTTTTGAATCTGGCTTACCCTCCGCGGCTCGATCTGGGGCCGCAGCTTACGCACGAACAATTGCTCAGCTCGATGCAGTCGACCATGGCGCGCCACAAGGGCGGGCCGGTCTGGCTGTTCGCTTACGGCTCGCTGATCTGGCGTCCTGAATGCGCAGCGGTGGAGCGTGTGCGCGGTCGTGTGCACGGCTACCATCGCGGTTTATACCTATGGTCCCATGAACATCGCGGCACACCCGAAGTGCCGGGGCTGGTGTTCGGCCTGGATCGCGGCGGCTCTTGCAGCGGGTTCGCTTATCGCTTGCCCGAAGAACAACTTGAAGCGTCTCTGTATGCCTTGTGGCAGCGCGAAATGCCATTTCCCTCCTATCGTCCACACTGGCTCAACTGCCGTCTCGAAGACGGAAGCCAGGTTCAGGCGTTGGGATTTGTTCTGGAGCGACATCTGCCCAGCTATGCCGGCAACTTGCCGGATCACGTCCTGAGCCACGTGTTCGAAAACGCTTGCGGGCGTTACGGCACTACTCGCGATTATGTCGAGCAGACCGCTCACGCCCTGCGTAGCCACGCCATGCCAGACCGGAATCTGGAGGCGCGGCTCAAACGTTGTAAATCAAAGTCTGATCAGGCGATCGCTTCGCGACTCTGACTGGCGACTTGCTTGTGCCACAGTGTTGGCGCAAGGAAGGCCATTGCCAGCAGGCATGCACCGATCAGCAGCACGAAACCGCCGTCCCAGCCGAAATGGTCCACGGTGTAGCCCATCGCTGCACTGGCCGCGACCGAACCACCCAGATAACCAAACAGACCCGTGAAGCCCGCAGCCGTACCGGCCGCTTTCTTCGGCGCCAGTTCCAACGCTTGCAAGCCGATCAGCATCACCGGGCCGTAGATCAGGAAGCCGATCGAGACGAGCGCGATCATGTCGACAGTCGGGTTGCCGGCCGGGTTGAGCCAATACACCAGCGTCGCCACGGTCACCAACGCCATGAACACCATGCCGGTCAGGCCACGGTTGCCACGGAAGATCTTGTCCGACATCCAGCCGCATAGCAGCGTGCCCGGAATACCCGCCCACTCGTAGAAGAAATACGCCCACGAGGTTTTATCCACGGTGAAGCCTTTGGCTTCCTTGAGGTAGGTCGGTGCCCAGTCCAGGACGCCGTAGCGCAGCAGGTAGACGAAGACGTTGGCCATGGCGATGTACCAGAGCATTTTGTTGCGCAGCACGTATTTGACGAAGATTTCCTTGGCGCTGAATTCTTCTTCGTGACTGGCGTCGTAGCCTTCCGGGTAGTCGTTCTTGTACTTCTCGATCGGCGGCAGGCCGACCGATTGCGGCGTGTCACGCATGGTGGCGAACGCAAATACCGCCACGGCCATCGCGACTGCCGCCGGCACGTAGAACGCTGCGTGCCAGTCATTGAACAGGCCCATGCCGAGCAGGAACAGCGGGCCGATCAGGCCGCCGCCAACGTTATGCGCCACGTTCCACAAGGACACCACGCCACCGCGTTCCTTCTGCGACCACCAGTGGACCATGGTCCGTCCACTCGGCGGCCAACCCATGCCTTGGGCCCAGCCGTTGATAAACAGCAGGATGAACATGATGGTCACGCTGGACGTTGCCCAAGGCGCAAAACCGAAAATGAACATCACACCGGCCGATACCAACAGGCCGAACGGCAGGAAGAAGCGCGGGTTGGAACGGTCGGAAACAATGCCCATCAGGAACTTGGACAAGCCGTAGGCGATGGCAATCGCCGACAACGCCAGGCCCAACTCACCGCGGGTGTAACCCTCGTCGATCAGGTAGGGCATGGCCAGGGAGAAGTTCTTGCGCAGCAGGTAATAACCCGCGTAGCCAATGAATATACCGGCGAAGATCTGCCAGCGATGGCGTCGGTAGGTGCTGTCTATTTTTTCTTCAGGCAATGGAGCCTGATGTGCGGCAGGACGAAAGAAAGCAAACATTCAAGAGCTCCAGATTTCTTGTTTTGACTGCGGATGCGAATGTTACAGTTTCGTTACCGAAAATAGCACCGGTTCGCATCGACCAAACAGCGGAAATATTGGAGATTGCATGTTCTTTTACGAACATGTCGCTCAGGTATAAGTGAAGGACGTTGTGGGAAACGTTACCTCGCAATCCTTTGTGCCGCATTTCTGTCCGGAGTAGGACGGGGCTTTGGGAAATCTCCTGCGTCTAAAGGGGAAGTCGTGACGTTATGTAAAAAGTCATCGAGCTTTAACCTTTGTGTTGTTGCCAGATTTGGCTTTTCAGTCACGAAGGGGTGGGGTTTATGCGGTGGTTTACGTTGGTTGTTTTGTGCGTGATGTGCAGCAGCGTCAGCGCTGGGGCGGTGTTCCTGATTCCTGCCGACAATCCCAAGCCGACGTATCCACGGGCACTTTACCGGGCCGGCATCACGGGAGAAGTTCGGGTAAGTTTAATAGTCCACGCTGATGGATCGGTCAGCAAGGTGGTTACTCCAGAAGATGCTCATCCCGAGCTTGCCGAAGCCTCCCGGTCTGCGGTCAGCCAGTGGCGATTCCAGCCATGGGAAATCAGCATCGAACGGCCGGAGCAAGTCGATGTAGTCGCGCCCTTGGTTTTCCGTCTGGACGATACCCCGCCCATTCACGCCAACGAAGAGTTGAAAAAGTTGCGTTGTGCCGACGTCAGTCGGGTGGCGCAGCATTATGCGGATTTCTCGTGGGTGGATTTGCCGGTTTTCAGTTGGACCCGCAGTTATCTGACCCACTCCATTTCGCCCACGCAATTACCCGAGGCGAAACGCCTGGCGCTCATCGCTAAACTCAATAAAAGTGTTCCTTCGATCGTGCGTAGCTGCAATACACATTCTGTGAGTCGGTTTGTGCGTTTCCTACCCAAGGAAATACGCGAATTGCTTTAACGGTAAATGGAGGCGCGACCATGTATGGCCGCGCTCCTTTTGCATTCAGCGAACCTGCACCACAACCTTCCCGACTGCCTTGCGCTGCCCAAGATCGTTGATCGCCTGCGCCGCGTTGCTCAGCGGATATACCTGCGACACCAGCGGCTTCAACTTGCCCTCGGCGAACCAGCCAAACAACTGCTGGAAGTTCGCCGCGTTGTCCTGAGGTTGGCGCTGGGCAAACGAGCCCCAGAACACGCCGACCACCGCCGCGCCCTTGAGCAGTGCCAGGTTCACCGGCAATTCGGGGATGCGCCCGCTGGCGAAACCGACCACCAGCAGGCGGCCGTTCCAGGCGATGGCGCGGATGGCCTGGTCGAACAGGTCGCCACCCACCGGATCGTAGATCACGTCGGCGCCCTGGCCGTCGGTCAGGCGTTTGATTTCGTCCTTGAGGCTGGTTTCGCTGTAGTTGATCAGCTCATCGGCGCCGGCAGCCTTGGCCACCGCAAGTTTTTCGGCGCTGCTGGCGGCGGCGATCACGCGGGCGCCCATGGCTTTACCTATTTCCACGGCGGCCAGGCCGACACCGCCGGAAGCACCGAGCACCAGCAGGGTTTCACCCGGTTGCAGATTGCCCCGTTGCTTGAGCGCATGCATCGAGGTGCCGTAGGTCATGCTGAATGCAGCCGCGGTGTTGAAGTCCATGGACGGCGGGATCGGCAGCACGTTGTAGCCTGGCACCGCGACCTGTTCGGCAAAGCTGCCCCAACCGGTGAGGGCCATGACCCGGTCACCGACTTTCAGATGGCTGACCTTTTCGCCCACTGCGCTGACCACGCCAGCCGCTTCGCCACCCGGCGAAAACGGGAAGGGCGGCTTGAACTGGTATTTGCCCTCGATGATCAGCGTGTCCGGGAAATTCACCCCGGCGGCGTGCACGTCCAGCAGGATTTCATTCTTCTTCGCGACAGGACTGGCGACCTCTTCCAGCACCAGTGATTCGGCAGGGCCGAAGGCTTTGCACAGCACGGCTTTCATCAGGGCTATTCCTTTGGGAGTGATGGCCGATAAGTGTAGGTGTGTGAGTCGACGGGTCAACGAGCATGCCCCGCCCTGATAGTCAGCCATAAGCTTGTGCTTGCGCGGCGGGTCGTTATGCTAGGCCGCAAACCGGATAAGGAGCGAATTGTGAAAGCGTGGATCATGTTGTTGCTGGCCCTGTCTCTGCCTGTGGCAGCAGTGGCTGAAGAAGCCAAAGAAGGTGAGGCCCCGAAGGTCAACTACATCACCTTGAGCCCGCCGTTCGTGGGCAACTACGGGTTGGACGGCACCTCGAAGCTCAAGGTCTACAAGGCCGATGTGGCGTTACGGGTGACCGGGGAAGAGGCGACCAAACTGGTGAAGGCCAACGAGCCGTTGATCCGTAATCAGCTGGTGGCGCTGTTTGCGCAGCAGACCACCGAGGCGATGAACAACGTCGAAGCCAAGGAAAAACTGCGTCAGGAAGCCTTGAAGCAGACCCAGCAAATCATGAACGACGAAACCGGCAAGCCGGTGGTAGAGGATCTGTTGTTCAACAACCTGATCATCCAGTAAGGCTTTTGCTGTCTGGGTAGGCCTGGCCTGCATCGCGGTTGTTCACGACGCCAGGCTCTTGCGAAAACGCATCAGCGCAATCGCGAAGAACAGCAGGCCGATGGCCGTGAGTGCCAGCAAGTCTGGCCAGACAACGTTGATGCCGGCGTCGCGAAACAATATCGCGGCGCTCAGGCTGACGAAGTGGGTCGACGGCGAGCCCTGCATCACCCATTGCAGCCATTGCGGCATGCTGTCCAGCGGTGTGCTGCCGCCGGACAGCAGCAACATCGGGATGATCACCGGAATCGCCAGCAGACCGAATTGTGGCGTTGAGCGAGCCAGGGTGGCGAGGAAGATCCCCAGCGCCGTGCTGGCGAACAGATAAACTGCCGTCACCAGCAAAAACAGGGGCAGGGATCCGGCCAGTGGCACACCCAGTGCGCCTTTGACGATCACCTCCAGCGACAGCCAGGTGCACAGCACCACGACCAGCATGTTGCTCCAGATTTTCGCCAGCATGATTTCCAGCGCCGTCAGCGGTAGTACCAGCAAATGATCGAGTGTGCCGTGTTCGCGTTCCCGCAGCAGCGCCGTGCCGGTCAGGATGATGGCGAGGATGGTGATGTTGTTGACGATCTGAATCACCGCCAGAAACCAGCCGCCTTCCAGATTGGTGTTGAACAGGGCGCGGGTGGTCAGCAGCGCTGGCGCTTTACTCGTCACATCGCTCTGGCCGCTGTAATTCAATAACTCTCGCTGGAAAATCCGCCCGATATAACCCGCGCCCATGAACGCCTGGCTCATGGCGGTGGCGTCGACATTGACTTGCACGGCGGGCTGACGACCGGCCAGCAAATCTGCCTGAAAATTCGCCGGCACATTGATGACAAAAGTGTACTGACCACTGTCCATCACCTGGTCCAGTTGCCCATAAGGCAGCAAGGCCGGGCGTTGGAATTCCGGTGGTTGCAGCGCCTGCGCCAGTTGTCGTGACAGATGGCTGTGATCTTCGTCCACGATGGCCACGCTGGCGTTGTGCACGCCAATCACCGAGCCTGCGGCGGGCATGTAGATCGCCACCGTAAAGGCGTAGAAGAGGAACAGCAGCAGGACGCTGTCATGCCGCAGACTGGTGAGTTCCTTGAGGCCAAGGCGCAGGATGTGAGCGAGCTTGTGCATCAGACCTCCTGCTTTTTCAGCATGACCAGGCTGAGCCCGGTGAACCCGAGGAAGAACCCGAACAGCGCCAGGCATTGCGGCCAAAGCTGTCGTATATCCAGGGCCTTGGTGAAGGTGCCTACGGCGATATCGAGAAAGTGGCCCGCCGGGAACAGCATGCCCATTACGGATGCCGCGCCGTCCAGGGACGAGCGCGGCACGATCAGCCCAGAAAACTGGATGGTCGGGAGGCTGGTGATGATCATGGTGCCCAGGATGGCGGCGATTTGGGTTCGGGTGAACGCCGAGATCAACAGGCCCATGCTGGTCGTCGCCAGCACATAAAGTAGCCCGCCGAAGGTCAGGGTCAGGAAGCTGCCCTTGAACGGCACACCGAACAGCCAGCGGTTCATGGCGACCAGCACCGCGAGGTTGATCAGGCTGACTGCCAGATACGGCGCCTGTTTGCCCAGCAGGAATTCGAGACGGGTCAGCGGCGTGGCGTAGAAGTTGGTGATTGAGCCCAGTTCTTTTTCCCGCACGATGCCTAGCGCCGTCAGCATGGCCGGGATGAACGCCAGGATCAGCGCCATGACGCCGGGGCCGATGGCGTTGACGCTGACCACGTCCTGGTTGTAGCGGAAACGGGTTTCCAGTCTGGCGGCTGCTGGCCGGTTCAACGCGGGGCTGCTCTGTTCGGCCAGTTGTTCAATGTTGGCCTGGTGCACGGCCTCCACGTAATTGCGGCTGGTCTCGGCGCGAAACGGCATGCCGCCATCGAGCCAGGCCGCCACGGCCGGTTGGCGCCCGGCGTACAGGTCACGGCCAAAACCCGGTGGGATCTCCAGCGCCAGTTTGATTTCCGAGCGCTGCAGGCGGCGATGCAGCTCTTTTGCGTCGCGGATGGGCGGTTGTTCGTCAAAGTAACGAGAGCCGCGAAAGGCTTCCAGATACGCGCGGCTCTGCGGCGTCTGATCCTGGTCGTAGACGGCAAAGGCGAGTTTCTCCACGTCGAGGGAAATGCCGTAGCCGAAGATCACCATCATGAAAATTGCCCCGAGCAAGGCAAACGCCATCCGCACTTTGTCGCGCAGCAGTTCCTTGCCTTCACGGCTCGCCACCGCCAACAGACGCCCGAGGCTGAAGCCGCGATCTTTCATGGGATTGGCCGGCATGACAGGCGGATTTTCAGATTCTTGAGGTTTGGGAGTTTCAGCGGTGTCCTGGGCCTGCTCCAGGCAGGTGACGAATGCAGCTTCCAGCGTTTCGCCCTTGAACTGCTGTTGCAGCGCTGCCGGTGTATCACAGGCCAGCACCTTGCCCGCGTGCATCAGCGAGATGCGATCACAGCGCTGGGCTTCGTTCATGAAGTGGGTGGACAGGAAGATGGTCACGCCTTGCTCGCGGGACAATTCGATCAGCAGGCGCCAGAAATCGTCCCGTGCCGCCGGGTCGACGCCGGAAGTCGGTTCGTCGAGGATCAACACTTCCGGGCGATGCAGCACCGCAACTGCCAAGGACAGCCGCTGACGCAAACCCAAGGGCAACGCCCCGGACTGCTGATCGGCGACGCTACCCAGATTGAAGCGCTGGATCAGCTCGTCGATGCGTTGTGCGCTGTCGGTCTTGGGCAAATCGAACAGCCGTGCGTGCAAGTCCAGGTTCTGCCGCACGCTGAGTTCGCCATACAGCGAAAAGCTCTGGGACATAAAACCGACCCGTTTGCGGGTGGCCAGGTCCTTGGCATTCACCGGGTTGCCAAGCAGCGTGGCGCGGCCTTCGCTGGCGGGCATCAACCCGGTGAGGACTTTCATGGTGGTGGTTTTGCCGCAGCCGTTGGAACCAAGAAAGCCAAAAATTTCGCCGCGACCGATGGCAAAGCTGACCTTGTCCACCGCCGTAAAGTCGCCGAAACGTAGCGTCAGGTCGTGGGCTTCGATGGCGATATCGGTGTTGGTGCCGGTTTGGGGTGGGATCACCAGCGGCTGATTGTCGTGACTGCTGTCGCCCTGAAAGTGGGTGAAGGCTTCGTCGAGTTTGCCGCTTGGGGTTACGGCGGCCAGTTCGTGGCTCAATCCGGTGGCAATCAGTTTGCCGCCGTCGAGCATCAGGCAATGCTCGAATTGCTCGGCCTCTTCCATATAGGCGGTGGCGACCAGCAGTGTCAGTTGCGGGCGCTGGCGCCGCACATCGTCGACCAGTTCCCAGAAGCGCCGACGGGACAAGGGGTCGACGCCGGTGGTCGGCTCATCGAGGATCAGCAGATCCGGTTCGTGGATTAACGCGCAGCACAGGCCCAGCTTCTGTTTCATGCCGCCGGACAGCTTGCCGGCCGGGCGGTCGGCAAATCGCAACAGGTCGGTGGCCAGCAACAGGCTGTGCATGCGCTGATCGCATTCGGTTTTCGACAGGCCGAACAGAGTGGCGAAAAAATGGATGTTCTCGCTGATCGACAACTCGGGGTAGAGGTTGCCGCCCAGGCCTTGGGGCATGAACGCGATGCGGGCATAGAGAGTTTTGCGATGGCGGCGATCCTGGATCGAGCCGCCGAGCACTTCCAGTTGACCTTGCTGAAGCGTCTTTACCCCGGCGATCAGCCCCAGCAGGCTCGATTTCCCGGCGCCATCGGGCCCGATCAACCCGCAGCGGGTACCGGCGGGCAGGTTGAACGTGATGTCACTCAGCGCCTGTTGTTTGCCGTAGCGATGATTGATGCCGGTCGCTTGAACCGCCAGGCCCGTCATTGCAGATTGGCCGGCCAGCCAATGGGGGCGGTGCGCACATACCCGGCGCCGGGCATGCCGGGTTTGGCCTGGGGCAGGGCGCTTGGGTCGGTCAGGCGCAACTTGACGCGGAACACCAGTTTTTGTCGCTCGTCGCGTGTCTCGACTTCTTTGGGAGTGAACTGCGATTTGGCCGCCACGAAGCTGATTTTTGCCGGCAGCGGGTGGTCGGGCAGGGCATCGAGCAAAATCCGCGCTTCATCGCCCACCGCCAGGCGCCCGGTCACGGAAGTTGGGAGGTAGAGGTTCATATATTGGTCGTTCGGGTCGATCAGCAGCAATACGCGTCCGCCGGCACCCAACACTTCGCCGGGCTCGGCCATGCGCAACTGGATGACTCCGTCGATGGGGGCCCGCAAGCTGCTGTCGTCGATTTCGCTGGTCAACTGGGCGACTTGCGCCTGAGCCGCGCCAATGGTGGCGGCGACGGCGGAAACCTGAGCGCGCGCCGCGGCGACAGCGGCATTACCTGTGCCGGTACGGGCCTGCTGTTGATCGATGATCTGGCCACTCACGAAACCGTGCTTGAACAGCGCCTGGGAACGTTTGAGTTCCTGTTGGGCGAGCAGTTGCTCGCTCTGGCGCAGTTGCACATTTGCTTCTGCGGCGGCGAGGTTTTCCCGGGCGCGCAACACTTCGGCTTCGGCCTGGTTGCGCTGGGCTTCAAGGGTGCGGGTGTCCATGCGGGCCAGCAATTGACCCTTGGTCACCTTGTCACCTTCGTCCACCAGGACTTCAGCCAACCGACCGGGTGTCTTGCTGGCTATCTGCACTTCGGTCGCTTCGAGGCGGCCATTGCCGACATACAAGCCTTCGGGCAGGCGGTTACTCAATGACTTCCAGTAACCAAAGCCACCGGCGGCCAGCAGCAAGACCACCAGAGACCCGGCGAATAAAAGCGAGGAACGGCTGTGTGTTGACATGGAGGCATCCTGCGGTTGTAGCGTCCTAGTCTGACGATTCAAGCGTTTGTGCAGCTTGATGTCAGTCAACTGAGGAACAAGCCTAACGCGATTGGCGGTGTAATTGCGGATGACTGAGCGGTTCTGCACTATTTAGCGCAGATCGAGCACCGCCGCCCACTGCTCGGCCGTCACCGGCATCACCGATAATCGACTGCCCTTCTGCACCAGCGGCATCTCTGCCAGCGCTGTCTGCTGTTTCAGATAATCCAGCTTAAGCACTTTGGAAAACGTCTCGACATGCGCGACATCAATCGCGGTCCAGGCGTTTTTCTCTGCTGTGGCCTTCGGATCGTAGTAATGACTCTCAGGTTCCAGTGCCGTCGGGTCCGGATACGCGGATTCGACAATCTTTCCGATCCCGGCAATTCCGGGCTCAGGGCAGCTGGAGTGGTAGAAGAAAAACTCGTCGCCCACCGCCATGGCGCGCAGAAAATTACGCGCCTGGTAGTTGCGAACCCCATCCCAGCGCGCTTTGCCAAGCTTCTCCAGATCTTTGATCGAGAGTTCGTCGGGCTCGGATTTCATCAGCCAATAGGCCATGGTTTTTGCTCCTTGCGAGGGGAGTGGGAAAGTTGTCCGGCAATTTTATGACAAACCGACGGTCGGTTGACGCCAGCGTTTGCGTGTCGGTTCACGTTGTCGCAAAATGCCGGCCTTCTAAGCTTGACGCTGCTGCACGGCCTACACCTACAACGGAAACCGCTGCTGTCATCGTGTTGATGTGCCTTTGGGGGGCAATCGATGAAACGCAAACCGGATTTACTATGGATTTTGGTTATTTTGTTCGGCCTCGGCGTCGTGACCACCGGCTATGCCCAAAGCCTGTGGGCCAACAAGACCGATGCGCCGATCGAGATCGCGCAGCAACAGCCGTCGGCCCTCAAGCGCTGAGTCAGTCTTCCGACGCCGCTGATGACAGTGGCGTCTAGCCTGCGAAATACCACGCCTTGTCCGTCACCGTTCCCTGCAACGGCACATCCCAGCTCGCCTGAGCCAGTCGCTCTACCTTCTGACATTCATGGGCCAGCCCCAACAGCGTCGGCTTGCGCCAGTTTTTGCGCCGCGCCAGGTACGCCAGGCTTCGATCGTAGAAACCGCCGCCCATGCCCAGGCGTCCGCCAACATCGTCAAACCCTACCAACGGCAACAGCACCAGATCCAGCGCCCAGACTTTGCGTTGCCGGGCGAGGTTGTGCCTGGGTTCGAGAATACGGAAACGGTTGGGTTTCAGTTTTTCGCCAGGGCGAATTCGCTGGAACACCATTTTGGTTCGCGGCCAGGCACTGAGTACCGGCAGATAGGTGGCCTTGCCCCGACGTTGAGCGGCACGCAGCAGCAGGCGCGGATCGATTTCACCGTCGGTGGGCAGATAAAGAGAGATGTGTTTTGCCCGGCGGAACAGCGGTTGCTGCGCCAATTGCTTGTACAGCCCGCGAGCCGCCTGGCGCTGTTGACTGGGTGTCAGTGCGCGGCGGGCCTTGCGCAGCATGCGTCGAAGTTGCGGGCGGGGCAGCAGCGCAGGTTCGGTCATGAATTCGGGCTTCGGCAGTGCGGGTACACAAAGCGTACCCGTAAAAAAGCCGATGCCGGTATTTAAACCGGCATCGGACTGGAATCAGGCTCCCCGGATGAACCGCTGCTGACTTAGCCCTTGAACCCGAAAGTTCAAGGTGGAAGATGCAGTAGGCTTTAAGGCTTTCCGTCTAGCGGACATGCACACCAGCCCAACGTGCAACTTCCAGGGTAGTGCGAATCGGCTCAGGGACGTGGTCAACTGGCAAGCACCCCAGGGAGTGCTGCGAGTATAACCCAAGCGGTCCGACGAATCAGCCCTTGGTGACGTCCGGATCGGTGGCGAGCACCAGATCGACGCGGTCCAGCAGGTCGCGAACCTGCTCGCGGGTCGAGCCGCTGGCCTGTACATCCGGGCGTTCTTCCTTGTGCAGAAGATCATGGGTGATGTTCAGCGCGGCCATCACGGCGATGCGATCGGCGCCGATGACTTTGCCGCTGCTGCGGATTTCGCGCATCTTGCCGTCCAGGTAACGGGCGGCGCTCACCAGGTTACTGCGCTCTTCCTGGGGGCAGATGATCGAATATTCTTTGTCGAGGATCTGCACGGTAACGCTATTGCTTGAACTCATGAGTCTTGCTCCAGGGCCTTGAGGCGCGAAATCATCGATTCGACCTTACGCCGTGCGATTTCGTTCTTTTCAATGAGGTGCGCGCGTTCCTCGCGCCAGGTCTTTTCCTGAGCTAATAGGAGTCCGTTTTGGCTCTTTAGTTGCTCGACACGGGCAATTAGCAGTTCGAGTCTGGCCATCAGCGCTTGCAGGTCGGTGTCTTCCATTGTCTTCACTGTCTGATGGGTGTTGGGCTGTAGGAGCGAGCTTGCTCGCGATGAGCCCAAGAATGCCGCAGGGTGTCAGGTACCCAGCGTTATCGTTGGCGACCATCGCGAGCAAGCTCGCTCCTACAGGGGTAGTCGATGTAGGATACAAGGCCTTCATTCTAGACATAGCGCCGTCTGGCGCCTAGCTGCCCATGCCCATTCAGAATTCCCCGTACCAAGCCTTCGCCACCCTGCTGACTTCCAGCGGTCATAACGTCTCGCCTGCTGAACTGCATGGCCTGCTGCTCGGTCGCAGTTGCGCCGGTGCCGGCTTCGATGCCGAAGGCTGGCTGGTTGATGCCGCCGAACTGCTCGAAGGCGAGCCGCAAGACAACGTCCGCAATGCCTTGATCGGCCTGCAAGAGATGGTCAAGGGCGAGCTGACCGGCGACGACGTGACCGTCGTTCTGCTGCTGCCGACCGATGACGAGCCGCTGGCTGACCGTGCCGCTGCACTGGGCCAATGGTGCCAGGGCTTTCTCAGCGGTTTCGGCCTGAACTGCCGCGATAGCAGCATGCTGAGCACCGAGGCCACCGAAGTGCTGCAAGACCTGGCGGCCATCGCCCAGGTGCAAGACGCGCTGGAAGAGTCCGACGACGGCGAAAGCGACTACATGGAAGTGATGGAGTACCTGCGCGTCGCGCCGCTGCTGCTGTTCTCCGAAACCAAGAAGCCGGACGCACAGGCTGCCGCCAAACCGTCGTTGCATTAATCGCAAGCCAGGGAAAGCCATCTGCCCATGATTCATATCCCGAAATCGGAATACAGCCGTCGCCGCAAGGCCCTGATGGCGCAGATGGAACCCAACAGCATCGCCATTCTGCCCGCCGCCGCGGTTGCCATCCGCAATCGCGACGTCGAGCACGTCTACCGTCAGGACAGCGACTTCCAGTACCTCAGCGGCTTCCCCGAGCCTCAGGCCGTTATCGTCCTGATGCCCGGTCGCGAACATGGCGAGTACGTGCTGTTCTGCCGTGAACGCAACGCCGAACGAGAATTGTGGGACGGCCTGCGTGCCGGCCAGGAAGGCGCGATCCGTGATTTCGGCGCCGACGACGCCTTCCCGATCACCGACATCGACGACATCCTGCCGGGCCTGATCGAAGGCCGCGACCGGGTCTATTCGGCAATGGGCAGCAACCCGGAATTCGATCGGCACCTGATGGACTGGATCAACGTGATCCGTTCCAAGGCGCACCTCGGCGCCCAGCCGCCGAACGAATTCGTTGCCCTGGATCATCTGCTTCACGACATGCGCCTGTATAAATCGGCGGCAGAAGTGAAGGTGATGCGCGAAGCCGCACGGATTTCCGCCCAGGCGCATATCCGCGCGATGCAGGCCAGCCGGGCCGGGCTGCATGAGTTCAGCCTCGAAGCCGAGCTTGATTACGAATTCCGCAAGGGCGGGGCGAAAATGCCGGCCTACGGTTCGATCGTCGCCGCCGGGCGCAACAGTTGCATCCTGCATTACCAGCAGAATGACGCGGTGCTCAAGGACGGTGATCTGGTGCTGATCGATGCCGGTTGCGAAATCGACTGCTACGCCAGCGACATCACCCGCACCTGGCCGGTCAACGGCAAGTATTCAGCGGAACAGAAGGCAATCTACGAGCTGGTGCTGGCTTCGCAGGAAGCGGCATTCGCCGAAATCGCCCCGAACAAACACTGGAATCAGGCCCACGAAGCCACGGTCCGGGTGATTACTGCCGGTCTGGTGAAACTGGGCCTGTTGCAGGGCAACGTCGACGAGCTGATCGCGAACGAAGCCTATAAGGCGTTTTACATGCACCGCGCCGGTCACTGGCTGGGCATGGATGTGCATGACGTCGGCGAGTACAAGGTCGGCGGCGAATGGCGCGTGCTGGAAGTCGGCATGGCGCTGACCGTGGAGCCGGGCATTTACATCGCGCCGGATAACCAGAACGTAGCGAAGAAATGGCGCGGCATTGGCGTGCGCATCGAGGACGACGTAGTGGTCACTAAAACCGGCTGTGAAATCCTGACCAAAGGCGTGCCGAAAACGGTCGCCGAAATCGAGGCCTTGATGGCCGCTGCACGGACTCAAGCGGCATGAGTCGAGTCAATCTGGCAATCATCGGTGGCGGGTTGGTTGGCGCCAGTCTGGCGTTGGCGTTGCAGGCCGGGGCCAAGGCCCGAGGCTGGAAGATCGTCCTGATCGAGCCGTTTGCCCCTGGCGACAGCTACCAACCGAGCTACGACGCCCGTTCTTCGGCGCTGTCCTATGGTGCCAAGCAGATTTATCAACGGTTGGGTGTGTGGCAGGAAATCTCCCGTCGCGCCGAGCCGATCAAGCAGATTCATGTCTCCGACCGTGGACGTTTCTCCACCGCGCGCCTGTCGGCGATGGAAGAGGGCGTTCCGGCGCTGGGTTACGTGGTGGAAAACGCCTGGCTCGGCCAATGCCTCTGGCAAGGCCTGGACAAGGACGTGGTCACCTGGCGTTGCCCGGCGGAAGTCACCCGCATGGACCCGCTGACCGATGGCTATCGCCTGACCCTCAACGATGAAACCACCCTGGAATGCGACCTCGCGGTGCTCGCTGATGGCGGCCGCTCCGGCCTGCGCGAGCAACTGGGGATTGGCATCAAAAAACGCCCGTACAACCAGAGCGCGCTGATCGCCAACATCACGCCGAGCGAAGCGCACAACGGCATGGCTTTCGAGCGTTTTACCGACGACGGCCCGATGGCCTTGCTGCCGTTGCCGGACAACCGCTGCGCCCTGGTCTGGACCCGGCAGGGGATGGACGCGCAACGGCTGGCGGCCCTCGACGAGCGAAGCTTTCTCAGTGAGTTGCAGGGCGTGTTCGGCTATCGACTCGGCACCTTGAAGCAGGTGGGTGCACGGCATCTTTATCCGCTGTCGCTGATCGAAGCTGAAGAGCAAGTGCGTCCGCATCTGGCGATTCTCGGCAACGCGGCTCACAGCCTGCATCCGATTGCCGGCCAGGGATTCAACCTGTCCCTGCGCGATGCCCAGGCGTTGGCGGATGCCTTGCTGGCCAGCGAAACAGCTCCCGGTGATTTCGCGACCTTGCAGGCCTACCGCGAGCGCCAGCGTCTGGATCAGAACCTGACCGTGGGGTTCTCCGATCAGGTCACTCGATTGTTCGGCAGCACCCAGCCGCTGGTGTCCCTGGGCCGCAACATCGGCCTGCTCGGCCTCGATCTGCTGCCGCCAGCCAAACGCTGGTTCGCCCGGCAGGCCATGGGGCTGGGTACGCGTCCCGATGCTTAAGTGGCTGACCCGCCAGTTCGGCAAGGCGCGACTGATGCGCTGGATGATGAGCTTCTACCCACCGTACCTCGGTGCCGGTGTTCGGGTGCAGCACATCGCCGATGATTTCCGTGAAGTCCGGGTGTCCATGGGCCTGGGCTGGTACAACCGCAATTACGTCGGCACCCAGTTCGGTGGCAGCCTGTATTCGATGGTCGATCCGTTCTACATGCTGATGCTGATGGAAAACCTCGGACGTCATTACATTGTCTGGGACAAAGCAGCGGACATCGATTTCATCGCGCCGGGCAAAGGTCCGGTGTTCGCCCGCTTCAGCATCGACGATACCTTGCTCGACGAGATCCGCCGGCAGACAGCGAACGGCGAAAAATACCTGCCGCAGTTGCAGGTCGACATTCACGACGGCGCCGGCACCTTGGTGGCGCGGGTCGAGAAAACCCTTTACGTGCGGCTCAAGCCGCAAGCGAGACAGGCTTAAAGCATGGAAATGCGCGCAGATCTGCTGATTGTCGGGGCCGGAATGGTCGGTAGCGCCCTGGCGCTGGCGTTGCAGGACAGCGGGATGGAAGTCCTGCTGCTGGACGGCAGCCCGCTGAGCGTCAAACCCTTCGATGCTCAAGCTTCGTTCGAACCGCGAGTGAGCGCCCTGTCGGCCGCCAGCCAGCGGATTCTTGAGCGTTTGGGCGTCTGGGACGGCATCGCCAACCGGCGCAGCAGCCCTTACACCGACATGCAGGTCTGGGATGGCAGTGGCACCGGGCAGATCCGTTTCTCGGCGGCCAGCGTGCATGCCGACGTGCTGGGGCATATCGTCGAGAACCGCGTGGTTCAGGATGCCTTGCTCGACCGCTTGCACAGCTGCGACCTCGGGATGCTGGCCAATGCGCGTCTGGAACAAATGCGCCGCTCCGGCGACGACTGGCTGCTGACCCTGGCCGATGGCCGGACGTTGCGCGCACCGCTGGTGATCGCGGCGGATGGGGCCAACTCGGCAGTGCGGCGCCTGACTGGCGTTGCGACTCGCGAGTGGGATTACATGCATCACGCGATCGTCACCAGCGTGCGCAGCTCCCAACCTCATCAAATGACTGCATGGCAGCGTTTCACCGACAACGGTCCACTGGCGTTTCTGCCGCTGGTGCGCGACGGTCAGCAGGAGTGGTGTTCGATCGTCTGGTCGACCATCCCGACTGAAGCCGAACGCCTGATGGCGCTGGACGACGAAGGTTTCTGCCAGGAGCTGGAGAGGGCCTTCGAAGGCCGACTCGGCACGGTGCTCAGCGCCGACCCGCGACTTTGCGTGCCGTTGCGTCAGCGCCATGCCAAGCGTTATGTGGCTGAAGGCCTGGCGCTGATCGGCGATGCGGCCCACACCATTCACCCGTTGGCCGGGCAGGGCGTGAACCTCGGTTTCCTCGATGCCGCCGTGCTGGCCGAAGTGTTGTTGCAAGCGGCGGCGCGTGGCGAGCGGTTGGCGGATACGAAAGTCCTGAGTCGTTACGAGCGTCGGCGCATGCCGCATAACCTGGCATTGATGGCGGCGATGGAGGGCTTCGAGCGGCTGTTCCAGGCCGATCCGTTGCCGGTGCGCTGGTTGCGTAATGCCGGGTTGAAGATGGTCGACCAGATGCCTGAGGCCAAGGCGTTGTTCGTGCGTGAAGCGCTGGGGTTGACCGGGGATTTGCCGGCGTTGGCCAAGGCCTGACATTTTTGTTGGGGCTGATTGCCCCATCGCGAGCAAGCTCGCTCCCACAGTAGATCTCCAGTGTTCACAAATCATGTGTTCACAGATCACCCCTGTGGGAGCGAGCCTGCTCGTGATGGGGCCAGTACATTCAATGTTGAATTCAGTTGTGCAACATCTGGTAACTCCTCCACAAACTGTTCGATTGAGAAGGTAAATGTGAGTCCTTATCATTTAGCCTCTATTTTTCAATCGAGGGACCGCTCCCATGTTGGCACCGAAGCGTCTACTGACTGCACTGGCCCTGACCCTGATTGGCAGCACCACCGCCCAGGCCGCCGATGAGGTGGTGGTTTACTCCTCGCGTATCGACGAGCTGATCAAGCCGGTCTTTGATGCCTACACCGCGAAAACCGGTGTGCAGGTGAAGTTCATCACCGACAAGGAAGCACCGCTGATGCAGCGCATCAAGGCCGAGGGCGAGAACGCCACCGCCGACCTGCTGCTGACCGTAGATGCCGGCAACCTCTGGCAGGCCGAGCAGATGGGCATCCTGCAACCGTTCACCTCGAAAACCATCGACGCCAACATTCCGCTGCAATACCGCGCGTCTTCTCACGCCTGGACCGGCCTGAGTCTGCGGGCCCGGACCATCGCCTACTCCACCGATCGGGTGAAGCCGGGTGAGCTGACCACTTACGAAGGCCTGGCCGACAAGAACTGGGAAGGTCGCCTGTGTCTGCGCACGGCGAAGAAGGTCTATAACCAGTCCCTGACCGCCACGATGATCGAAGTCCACGGCGCCGACAAAACCGAGAAGATCCTCAAGGGCTGGGTCAACAACCTGTCCACCGACGTGTTCTCCGACGATGTCGCGGTGCTGGAAGCGATCAACGCTGGCCAGTGCGACGTCGGCATCGTCAACACCTACTACTACGGTCGCCTGCACAAACAGAAACCTGACCTGGCGGTGAAGCTGTTCTGGCCGAACCAGGGTGACCGTGGCGTACACGTTAACCTGTCGGGCATCGGCCTGACCAAACACGCCCCGCATCCGGAAGCGGCCAAGGCCCTGGTGGAGTGGATGACCACGCCTGAGGCGCAGAAAATCTTCGCTGACGTGAACCAGGAATTCCCGGCCAACCCTGCAGTGCAGCCGTCCGCGGAAGTCGCAGCCTGGGGCAAGTTCGTCGCCGATACGTTGCCTGTGGAAGTCGCCGGCAAACGTCAGGCTGAAGCAATTCGCATGATGGATCGGGCTGGCTGGAACTGAGCCTGCTGTTCTAAAGAGCAAAAGATCGCAGCCTCGTTTCACTCGACAGCTCCTACATGGGTACGCCATCCCAATGTAGGAGCTGTCGAGTGAAACGAGGCTGCGATCTTTTTGCGTTTTCCCTACACTTCACGATTTGCCTGCGAGAGACCTTCCTTGGCCCACCCCGCCCAACGCCGCTGGTATCCCCTGGTCTTCGCCATCGCTGCGCTGGTCCTGTTGCCCCTCAGCGTTTTGCTGTTGTCATGGCAAACCATCGATCAACAGATCTGGTCCCACCTGTGGGAGACCCAGATGCCGCGGCTGCTGGGCAATACGCTCACCTTGGTTATCGGCGTCGGCATCGGCGTAACGCTGCTGGGCGTAAGCCTGGCCTGGCTTACCAGCCTCTGCGAGTTCCCCGGACGACGCTGGCTGGACTGGGCGTTGATGCTGCCGTTCGCCATTCCCGCCTACGTGCTGGCATTCGTCTTCGTCGGGCTGCTGGATTTCGCGGGTCCTGTGCAAACCCTGCTCCGTGAATGGTTCGGCACAGGAGTGAGGTTGCCGCGGGTGCGTTCCACCGGTGGGGTGATTCTGGTCCTGGTGCTGGTCTTCTATCCCTACGTTTACCTGTTGGCGCGCACCGCGTTCCTGGCTCAGGGCAAAGGCCTGATGGAAGCGGCGCGAGTCCTAGGGCAATCCCCGTGGCAGGCGTTCTGGCGAGTCGCCTTGCCGATGGCTCGCCCGGCCATCGGCGCCGGCGTCGCGCTGGCACTGATGGAAACCCTGGCGGATTTCGGTGCGGTGTCGGTGTTCAACTTTGACACGTTAACCACCGCCATCTACAAGACCTGGTACGGCTTTTTCAGCCTCTCCACCGCTGCGCAACTGGCCTCTCTGTTGCTGCTGGTGGTGATGCTGGTGTTGTACGGTGAGCGCCGTGCGCGCGGGGCCAACCGGGCGAGCAACGAACGACCACGGGTCAAGGCGCTGTATCACCTGCGCGGCTTCAAAGCGCTGGCGGCGATGAGTTGGTGCGGTCTGGTATTCGCCTGCGCCTTCGTCATTCCGATGCTGCAACTGGTGGTGTGGTTCTGGCAGCGTGGGCGTTTCGATCTGGATGAGCGTTACGCCGGGCTGATCGTCCATACCTTGTACCTGGGCGGCATGGCGGCGTTGATCACCGTCAGCGTTGCCCTGGTGCTGGCGTTTGCCCGGCGCCTGGCGCCGACCCGGGCGATTCGTTCCGGTGTCAGTCTGGCCAATCTTGGCTACGCCTTGCCGGGTTCGGTGCTGGCGGTGTCGATCATGCTGGCGTTCAGTTATCTGGATCGCGAACTGGTCATACCGTTGTCGGGTTGGCTCGGTGGCGCGGGCAAGCCATTGCTGCTGGGCAGTCTGTCGGCATTGTTGCTGGCCTATCTGGTGCGTTTCATCGCGGTGGCTTACGGGCCGCTGGAAAGCAGCCTGGCGCGAATACGGCCCTCTTTGCCCGAAGCGGCACGTAGCCTTGGCGTCAGTGGGCCACGACTGTTTTTCAAAGTGTATCTGCCGTTATTGCTGCCCGGCACGTTGAGTGCCGCGTTGCTGGTGTTCGTCGACGTGCTCAAGGAAATGCCCGCGACCCTGCTGATGCGCCCGTTTGGCTGGGACACGCTGGCAGTGCGCATCTTCGAAATGACCAGCGAAGGCGAATGGGCGAGGGCTTCGTTGCCGGCGTTGACCCTGGTTCTGGTGGGGCTATTACCGGTCATCGGATTGATTCGACGTTCAGCGCATCGAAACGCCTAGGTGTCAGTCCTACACCTTGAGGCTACAATGCGCGGCATTCGGTGCGGTCCGTCCTACAGACCAGGTAGCTGAAATCGGCTGAAAGCCTTTTATTTCAAGGCTTTCACTCGACGCAGCACCCGCCCGCACCTTCGCCACGCCCGGAAGGAGAAACCCATGGGACAGCGTACGCCTCTGTACGACCTTCATCTCGCACTTGGTGCGAAGATGGTCGATTTTGGCGGTTGGGATATGCCATTGCATTACGGTTCGCAGGTCGAGGAACACCATCAGGTGCGCCGCGATTGCGGGGTGTTCGATGTATCCCACATGACCGTGATCGATGTCAGCGGCCCCCAGGCAAAGGCCTGGCTCCAGCATTTGCTGGCCAATGACGTCGAACGTCTGCACAGCACCGGCCGTGCCTTGTACAGCACCATGCTCAACGAGCACGCAGGCATCGTCGACGACATGATCGTCTACCGCCTCGAGGACGCCTATCGCCTGGTGGTCAACGCCTCCACCCGCGATCAGGACCTGGCCTGGATGCAGGCGCATCTCGGTGGCTTCGATGTGCAGCTCAACGAGCGCTCCGAGCTGGCGATGCTGGCCATTCAAGGTCCTCAGGCCCGGCACAAGATTGCTGAGCTGGTGACACAGTCCCGCAGCAATCTGATCCAGCTACTCAAGCCTTTCGAAGGCCAGGCCGACGGTGACTGGTTCATCGCCCGCACCGGTTACACCGGCGAAGACGGTCTTGAAATCATTCTGCCGGCCAATCAGGCGCCGGGATTCTTTAACGACCTGGTGGGCGCGGGCATCTCGCCAATTGGCCTCGGGGCGCGGGATACCCTGCGCGTCGAAGCGGGCATGAACCTCTACGGCCAGGACATTCATCAGGACGTTTCGCCGCTGGCCTCCAACATGGCCTGGAGTATTGCGTGGGAACCGGCCACTCGTCAGTTCATCGGTCGCACTGCCCTGGAAGCCGAGCGGGATGGCGGCGTACAGCACAAACTGGTGGGTCTGGTCCTTGAGGAACGCGGGGTTTTGCGCGCTCATCAAGTGGTCCGTATCGCCGATGTTGGCGAAGGGGAGATCACCAGTGGTAGTTTCTCTCCTACGCTTAGCAAGTCGATTGCACTGGCGCGCGTGCCGATGGCGACTGCCGACCGCGCAGAAGTGGAAATCCGTGGCAAGTGGTACCCGGTCCGAGTGGTCAAACCGACCTTCGTACGCCATGGCAAAACCTTGATCTAACCTTTTCTGGCGGGCAACGACCGCTGACATTTTTTGAGGACACAGAACATGAGCGATATCCCTGCCGACCTGCGTTTTGCCGAAAGTCACGAATGGGCGCGTCTGGAAGCTGATGGCACCGTCACCGTGGGCATCAGCGATCACGCTCAGGAAGCCCTGGGTGACGTGGTGTTTGTTGAGCTGACCGAAGTCGGAAAAGTCTTCGCTGCCGGCGATCAATCCGGTGTGGTCGAGTCGGTTAAAGCGGCTTCGGACATCTATTCCCCGATTGCCGGTGAAGTGATCGCAATCAACGAAGACCTGAGCGGTTCGCCTGAACTGCTTAACACCGACCCGTACGGCGCGTGGATTTTCAAACTCAAGCCAAGCAACACCGCTGACCTGGAAAAGCTGCTTGATGCGGCGGGCTACAAGGCCGCTATCGGCGAGTAAGCCTTAAGCGTTACTCCCAAAGCCCCGACTTGTCGGGGCTTTTTCATGGGTGAAACAAAGATCAAAAGATCGCAGCCTTCGGCAGCTCCTACATTGAATGCGATCCCCTGTAGGAGCTGCCGAAGGCTGCGATCTTTTGATCTTCAAGGGCACTGCGGCAGTGGCTGCTATGCTGGTTTGACCGTGTTGCATCGACGCTGAGCGCCAGCCAAGAGAGAGCCCGTCATGTCCCAGTTGCCGTCCTTGAGCCAGTTACGCGACCCCAATGCCTTTCTACGCCGCCACCTGGGGCCCGATGCCGCGGAGCAGCAGGCGATGCTCGACAGCCTCGGCCTCGGCAGCCGGGTCGAGCTGATCGAGCAGACGGTGCCGCCGGGCATTCGCCTGAACCGCGCGCTGGACCTGCCGCCGGCCCTCGACGAAGAAGCTGCGCTCGCCAAACTCCGGGGTTACGCCGAGCAAAACCAGGTCTGGACCAGCCTGATCGGCATGGGCTACCACGGCACCCTCACGCCGAACGTCATCCTGCGCAACATGCTGGAAAATCCCGGTTGGTACACCGCCTACACGCCCTATCAACCGGAAATCGCCCAAGGACGGCTCGAAGCGCTGCTGAACTTCCAGCAATTGACCATCGACCTGACCGGCCTGGAACTGGCCAATGCTTCGTTGCTGGATGAAGCGACCGCGGCGGCGGAAGCCATGGCGCTGGCCAAACGTGTCGCCAAGTCCAAAAGCAATCTGTTCTTCGTCGATGAAAACTGTCATCCGCAAACCATTTCCGTGGTGCAGACCCGAGCCGAGGGGTTCGGCTTCGAACTGATCATCGACACTGTGGATAACTTGAAGCAGCACCAGGTGTTCGGCGCACTGCTGCAATATCCCGACACCCACGGTGAAATCCGCGATCTTCGTCCGTTGATCGATCACCTGCATGCACAACAAGCCCTGGCCTGCGTCGCCACCGATCTGTTGAGCCTGCTGTTGCTGACACCGCCGGGGGAACTGGGCGCCGACGTGGTGTTCGGCTCATCCCAGCGATTTGGCGTGCCCATGGGTTATGGCGGCCCGCATGCGGCTTTTTTTGCCAGTCGCGACGAGTACAAGCGGGCGATTCCCGGCCGGATCATCGGCGTCTCAAAAGATGCCCGCGGCAATGTTGCCCTGCGCATGGCCCTGCAAACCCGCGAGCAACACATCCGTCGGGAGAAGGCCAACTCGAACATCTGCACCGCGCAGGTGCTGCTGGCCAACATCGCCAGTTTCTACGCGGTCTACCACGGTCCGGAAGGGCTGAAGCGAGTTGCCCAACGGGTTCACCGACTGACTGGCATCCTCGCTGCGGGCCTTGAACGCCACGGCATCACTCGCCTCAACAAACATTTTTTCGACACGCTGACGCTGGAAGTGGGTGGCACTCAGACTGCAATCATCGAAAGCGCCCAGGCAGCGCAGATCAACCTGCGCATTCTCGGGCGCGGGCAGTTGGGCCTGAGCCTCGACGAAACCTCTGACGAAACCACCGTGGCGAAGTTGTTCGATGTGTTTCTCGGTGCCGATCATGGGCTCAACGTCGACGAACTGGATGCCGAAACCCTGCCTTCCGGCATTCCCGGCGGGCTGCTGCGAACCTCGCCCTACTTGCGTCACCCGGTATTCAACGCTCATCACAGCGAAACCGAGATGCTGCGTTACCTTAAACAACTGGAGAACAAGGACCTTGCCCTCAACCAGTCAATGATCCCGCTGGGCTCCTGCACTATGAAGCTCAACGCCACCAGCGAGATGATCCCCATCACCTGGCCGCAGTTCGCCAACCTGCACCCGTTCGTGCCGAAAGAGCAGGCAGTGGGCTATTCGCTGATGATCGAGGAACTGGAGCGCTGGCTCTGCGCGATCACCGGTTTCGATGCGATCTGCATGCAACCCAATTCCGGTGCCCAAGGCGAATACGCCGGGTTGCTGGCGATCCGCAAATATCACGAGAGCCGTCACCAAGGCGCTCGGGATATCTGTCTGATCCCGTCCTCGGCCCATGGCACCAACCCGGCTTCGGCGCAAATGGCCGGAATGCGGGTGGTGATTGTCGAGTGTGACGAGGCGGGTAACGTCGATCTGGACGACCTGAAAGCCAAAGCCGCTGAGGCCGGAGACAAACTTGCCTGCCTGATGGCGACTTATCCTTCGACCCACGGCGTGTACGAGGAAGGCATCAGCGAGATTTGTGAAGTTATCCACAGCCACGGCGGTCAGGTGTACATGGATGGCGCCAATCTCAATGCGCAGGTTGGACTGGCGCGGCCGGCGGACATTGGCGCCGACGTGTCCCACATGAACCTGCACAAGACATTCTGTATTCCCCATGGCGGGGGCGGGCCGGGCATGGGGCCAATTGGTGTGCGGGCGCATCTGGCGCCATTCGTGGCCAATCACCCGGTGGTGGCGATTGAAGGACCATTGCCGCAGAACGGCGCAGTCAGCGCGGCGCCTTGGGGCAGCGCGAGCATTCTGCCGATCAGCTGGATGTACATCGCGATGATGGGGCCGCAATTGGCGGACGCCAGCGAGGTGGCGATCCTCGCCGCGAATTACCTGGCGCAGCATTTGTCCGGTGCGTTCCCGGTGCTCTACACCGGACGCAACGAGCGGGTGGCGCACGAATGCATTCTCGACCTGCGGCCACTCAAGGCGCTGACCGGGATCAGCGAAGAGGACGTGGCCAAGCGCCTGATGGACTACGGCTTCCATGCGCCGACCATGTCATTTCCGGTGCCGGGGACGTTGATGGTCGAACCGACCGAAAGTGAGTCGAAGGCAGAGCTGGACCGTTTTATCGGGGCGATGCTGAGCATTCGCGCGGAAATCACCGAGGTGCAGAACGGCAACTGGCCGGCCGAGGACAATCCGCTGAAACGTTCGCCGCACACACTGGCCGACATCACCGGGGTTTGGGAGCGGCCTTACAGTATCGAGCAGGCGGTGACACCGGATGCGCATACCAAGGCCCATAAGTATTGGCCGGTGGTGAATCGTGTCGATAACGTCTACGGCGACCGGAACCTGTTCTGCGCCTGTGTACCTGTGGACGATTACCGCTGAAACACCACAACACACATAACTCCTGTGGGAGCGAGCCTGCTCGCGATAGCGGTGTAACAGTCGCGGATGATGTCGACTGATCCACCGCTATCGCGAGCAGGCTCGCTCCCACAGGAGTTTGTGTCGGGCAAAAAAATGCCGCTCATGTGAGCGGCATTTTTGTTCAGCTGTAAAACTTATTCCGAAGCGACGGCATTCTTCGCCAGGATCGCATTCGCCAGCTCCATGTCCGTAGCCTGCAAGCCCGGGTTGTCGGCGCGGACTTTCTGCATCGCCGCTTCCAGGTACGGGCCGCGGATGCCGCCGTCACTGGCGACGAAGCTGCCGGCATCGTCCTGGGCGGCAATGATCAGCTTGTGATCCTTGAACGTCAGGTAAGTCGAGCCGGTGGTTGCGCCGGAGGAGATGACGTTACGCCAAAAGCCATCGGCCATCGCCGAACCGACGGGAAGGGACAACAAGGCGATGGTAGCGACAGCAAGTTTGAGACGCATGATGGGTGACTCCACTGGGTTAACTACGGGGTTTGATTGCCAATGGCCCTGTCGAGTTCCATCACGATTTTTTTCCCCTGCAGGCTATTTCTGCTCGCTCTGCGGCGTCACCCGCAATACCTCCTCGATCGTCGTCAAACCCGCCGCCACTTTCTGCGCCCCCGACAGCCGCAGACTGCGCATGCCTTCCTTGAATGCCTGGCGGCGTACCGCGAGCAAATCCGTATCCGGGCTGATCAGCGCTTTGACGCCGTCAGTCAACTGCATGATTTCGTAGACCCCGGCGCGCCCGCGATAGCCGGTGTCGCGGCACTCCAGGCAGCCAACGGCGCGTTGTGCGTTGTTCGGCAACGGTGCCTGCCAGGGCCGGGTCAAGGTTTGCCAGTCTTCTTCGCCCAAGGTCAGCGGTGCCTTGCAGTGGGGGCACAAGGTGCGGACCAGACGCTGGGCCATGACGCCGAGCACCGTGGCCTTGATCAGGTAATGCGGCACGCCGAGTTCCAGCAGGCGGCTGATGGCGCTGGGCGCATCGTTGGTGTGCAGCGTCGACAAGACCAGGTGACCGGTGAGCGCGGCCTGAATGGCCATCTCGGCAGTTTCGAGGTCGCGGATCTCACCGATCATGATGATGTCCGGATCTTGCCGCATCAGCGCGCGCACGCCGGCGGCGAAGGTCAGGTCGATGTTGTGTTGCACCTGCATCTGGTTGAAGGCTGGCTCGACCATTTCGATTGGGTCTTCGATGGTGCAGAGGTTGACCTCTGGCGTCGCCAGCTTCTTCAGGGTGGTGTAGAGCGTGGTGGTTTTGCCCGACCCGGTCGGCCCGGTGACGAGGATGATGCCGTTGGGTTGGCTCGTCATGTCCTGCCAGCGGCGCAGGTCTTCGGCGGAAAACCCCAACTGGTCGAAATCCTTGAGCAGCACTTCCGGATCGAAGATCCGCATGACCATTTTTTCGCCGAAGGCTGTCGGCAATGTCGACAGCCGCAACTCGACTTCGCCGCCGTCCGGGGTCTTGGTCTTCACCCGGCCGTCCTGGGGTTTGCGCTTTTCTGCGACGTTCATCCGCCCAAGGCTTTTCAGGCGACTGACGATCGCCATGGTCACCTGCGGCGGGAATTGGTAGACGTTGTGCAGTACGCCATCGATGCGAAAGCGCACCGTGCCTTGCTCGCGCCGGGGTTCGATGTGGATATCGCTGGCCCGCTGCTGGAACGCGTACTGGAACAGCCAGTCGACGATGTTGACGATGTGCGCGTCGTTGGCGTCCGGTTCCTGGTCGCTGGCACCGAGGTTGAGCAGTTGTTCGAAGTTGCCCAGGGTGTTCGTCTGCTGGTCGGCGTTTGTTGCACCGCTGACTGATTTGGCGAGGCGGAAAAACTCCACGCTGAAGCGCTGGATGTCCACCGGGTTGGCCACCACGCGCTTGATCGGCAGCTTCAACACGTGGGTCAGATCGGCTTCCCAGCCGTTGACGTAAGGCTGGGCGCTGGCCACGGTCACCGCGTCACGGTCGATGGACACCGCGAGAATCTTGTGGCGCTGGGCGAAGGCGTAGGACATCAGCGGGGTAATGGCCGCGACGTTGATTTTCAGCGGATCGATGCGCAAGTAAGGCTGACCGGCCTGCTGCGACAGCCACAGGGTCAGGCTTTCCAGGTCGAGGTGTTTGCCGGGACGGCTGAGGTCGTCCAGGTGTTGGCTGGCGATGAATTCCAATGGATGCATCTGGCCATTGGCGGCGTGGCGGCGTCGGGCATTGAGCGCGTGCTCGGCCGAGTCCTGGCTGATGAAGCCCTGGGCGACCAACTCACGCAGTAACTCGTTGAGATCCAGCCAGCGGTCCTGAATGGCAAGTTGAACGGACATGCGGGCTCCTCGTGAACAACAGTTCGCAAAGGATAGTCGCGGACCCACCGACCGTTGGGCCACTACCCGACGAAGCCGTGTCGAGTTTTTTCAGCTCGCCGCCTGAGCCGCTTCGACCCAAGCAGAATCAGCCGCTTGCAGTTCCACCGAGCAGACGCTGATCAGGTTACGTAATTTTTCTGCAATCACTTGGGCACGGTGCCAGCTCAGGCCGTCCATGACGATGTCGATCGACAGCAGATCGTCGATCCGCTGCACGTTGACCTGTTGCGGCGTCAGGAACTGCAAGGCAAACAGGTTGAGCGCACGGCACAGCAGGTCCGGTTCGGCCTCGGCCAGCAGTTGATAGTGAACGCGGCAGTGGGCGTTGCTGACGTTCCAGACATCGGCGCGGGTGTGCGGGGTGTTCACTGCTTCTAGATGCGGCATGCTCGGTCTCCAAAATCACTGGAGGAATTTTTACATTCAGTGCCGGGCATTTCTTATCTATGATTGGGCTTAATGGCGACTTATCGAATTGATCGATTCGAAAAACTATAAATTTAGGGTTTTTCTATGCATAGCGAGCTGGATGGCTACGACCGCAAGATTCTCGCGTTGCTACAAGAGGACGCTTCACTGTCCAGTGCGCAGATCGCCGAACAGGTGGGGCTCTCGCAGTCGCCGTGCTGGCGGCGGATTCAGCGGATGAAGGAGGAGGGGATCATTCGCGGTCAGGTGACGCTGCTTGATCGGAAGAAAATCGGCTTGAACACGCAGATCTTCGCCGAAATCAAGCTCAACGCGCATGGGCGTTCGAACTTCACCGAGTTCACCGAGGCGATTCGCGGGTTTCCCGAAGTGCTGGAGTGTTATGTGCTGATGGGGTCGGTGGATTTCTTGCTGCGGATTGTGACGGCGGATATTGAAGCGTATGAACGCTTCTTCTTCGAGAAGCTGTCGATGGTGCCGGGGATTCAGGAGGTGAACTCGATCGTGGCGTTGTCGGAGATCAAGTCCACGACGAGTTTGCCAGTCTGACGCTTTGCGGTGTAAGGGCTGGCCCCATCGCGAGCAGGCTCGCTCCCACATTTGATCTCTGGTGTTCCATGTGTTTACAGAAGATCCAGTGTGGGAGCGAGCCTGCTCGCGATAGCGGTATTACATACGCAGCAGCATCTTCCAGGCACGATTCTGATACACCGCAATCGCCTGCTGCTTGCGCGCGTCCAGGGATTCATCGGTGATCGGCTCGTTGGCCAGTTGCGCGAGTTTGTTCAGTTCACCGTACAGGCGATCCATTTCCGGGATGTCCAGCACGTTGCGGGCGTGGTGCATCCAGGCCTGGATACGCTCGATGCGCGGCAGTTGCTCGGCCAGGTCTTCCGGCTGTTGCTGATATCGCTGCAATTGCAGTGAGTTGGCTTCTTCGCCCAGCAGGCGCGGCAGCCAGCTGCCCAGTTGCGCAGCGCCCTGGCGATTGCCACGGACGTTACGATCGGCAGCCCAGGTGCGGGCGAGCAACCAGCGCGAAGTGTTCAGGGAGAACAGGCCCCAACGTGGATCTTCCAGTTCTTCGAGGAACTGTTCCGGCGCGGCCTTGCGCACGTCTTCATCGTCCAGACCGGCTTGCACCAGTGGGCGCCAGTCTTCGAGCAAGGCATCCAGCGCGACCCGCAGATCGTGAGTCGACTGACGCGGAGCGGCCTGACCCAGGCTGCTGAGCAGCGCGCGCAGTTCGGCCAGGTTTTCGACCCAGTCCTGCAACAGGCGCCAGTGGCCATTGAAGCGATACTGCTCGGCCAGACGCTGGCTGCTGCCCAGCAAGTGCCAGCTCAGGGCGGCGAACGCGTCATCCAGCGGCATTTCAGTGGTGATCTGCGGCGCCGGCAGGCTCAGCGAGTAGCTGTTGGCGTCGTACAAACGATAACCGCGCTCGGCCTTGCTGATGTCACAGGGCATCAAGGGCAGGGTTGCGGCCAGTTCGGCGGCCAGTTCCAACAGAGCCGCCGGCTCGCCTTCGCGCAATTCCAGCTCCAGCTCGCAGATTTCTTCTTTCTGCTTGCCGACCACCACGTGGCCCAGGTCCAGCGCGGCTTCGATGACCACTTTGGTCTTGCCACGACCCCAGGCGATTTCGGCGCGTTCGCGGACGAAATCGGTGGTGAAGATGGCTTTCAGGGTTTTCTTGTCCAGCTCGGCCAGCTCTTCTGGCCAGCATTCGCCGTCGAGTTTCTTCACATCGAGCTTGGCTTTGGGCAGGTTCCAGTCGTATTCGTTACGCTCGGACAAACCGGCGACGCTCTGGCCACGGGTCTTGAGGGTCTGAATCACTTCTTCGCCGTCGCGGCGCAAGCGCAGGGCAACCTTGGCGCGGGCCAGGTCGCGCTCAGGCGTGTCGAAGTACTGGTTCATCAGTTCACGGCGTTCCCAGCCACTTTTGTTGCGTTTTTTCAGTAACGGGTGCTCGCGCAGGGCGGCGAGGGTTTCGCGGCTGACGCGGAGTTTGATTTCGGTTTCTTTCTGCATGGCCGGAAAATCCAGGATCGGGAGCGCAGCCGGGGGAATGTGTGGCTGCCAAGGTCGTGCAGTGTACAGGACTGTCTGTCACTACGCGCCGCGACGGTTTATTCCTGTCGCCGGATGGTTCTATGATGGACTTCAATCCGGGAGTTGGAGTCAGCGATGCCTTTGCCGTCCATGAAAGATCAGTTCGCTGCGCTGATCGCCGCACCGTCTGTCAGCTGTACCCAACCCAGCCTCGATCAATCCAACCGTCCGGTGATCGACTTGCTGGCGACGTGGCTTGGGGACTTGGGTTTTGCCTGCGACATTCAGCAGGTCAGCCCCGGCAAATTCAACCTGCTCGCCAGTTTCGGTTCCGGCCCCGGTGGCTTGGTGCTGGCCGGTCATAGTGACACCGTGCCGTTCGACGGCGCGCTATGGCAGACCGATCCACTGAAGCTGACCGAAGTCGACGGTCGTTGGGTCGGCCTGGGCAGTTGCGACATGAAGGGTTTTTTCGCCCTGGTCATCGAAGCCGTCGTGCCCTTGCTCGACCGACCGTTCAAACAACCGCTGCTGATCCTCGCCACCTGCGATGAAGAGAGTTCGATGTCCGGTGCACGCGCACTGGCCGCAGCCGGACGGCCATTGGGTCGTGCGGCGGTCATCGGCGAGCCGACCGGGCTCAAGCCGATCCGCATGCACAAAGGCATCATGATGGAGCGCATCGATATCCTCGGTCAGAGCGGCCACTCCTCGGACCCAAGCCTGGGCCATAGCGCCCTCGAAGCCATGCACGACGCCATTGGCGAACTGCGCGGTTTGCGCCTGCTCTGGCAACGCGAGTTCCGTAATCCGCAATTCAGCGTGCCTCAACCCACGATGAATTTCGGCTGCATCCATGGCGGCGATAATCCCAATCGCATCTGTGGCCAGTGTTCCCTGGAGTTTGACCTGCGACCGTTGCCGGGCATGGATCCCAAAGCCCTGCGCGCAGAGATTTTGAAAAGGCTCAGGCCGGTTGCCGAACGGCATCAGGTGAAGATCGATTACGCGCCGTTGTTCCCCGAAGTGCCGCCCTTCGAGCAAGCGGAGGATGCGGAATTGGTCCGGGTCGCCGAAAGGCTCACCGGCCATCGCGCCGAAGCAGTGGCGTTCGGCACCGAAGCGCCTTATCTTCAGCGTCTTGGTTGCGAAACACTGGTGCTCGGCCCTGGCGATATCGCCTGTGCCCACCAACCGGGGGAGTACCTCGAAATGTCACGTTTGCAGCCTACCGTGCATCTATTACGTCAACTGATTGAACATTACTGCCTGACACCGGCCAAAACGCCAATGCCGGTCAGTTGAGTACCATCCATGTGGGAGCGAGCCTGCTCGCGAAAGCAGAGTGTCAGTCGAAACTGATGTGTCTGACACGCCACCTTCGCGAGCAGGCTCGCTTCCACAAGGTCTGTGCTTTGACTGGCAAGCCTTGTAAATTGCCGGTGTCCCAACCCGTATTCATGAGGAGAGCGCGCGTGTCGCCAAGCCTGTTCCGACGATAACCATCAGCCCGTTGTGTATTTACTGTTTCGCCCATTTTTTGGCTGCTATTTATTACAGGCCCAGGTTCATGCCCGAATACGTCAATTGGCTTCGTCACGCTTCGCCTTACATCAACGCCCACCGGGACTGCACCTTCGTCGTCATGCTGCCCGGCGACGGCGTGGAACACCCAAACTTCGGCAATATCGTCCACGACCTGGTGCTGTTGCACAGCCTTGGCGTGCGACTGGTGCTGGTTCACGGTTCCCGTCCGCAAATTGAAACCCGCCTGGCTGCGCGCGGCCTGACCCCGCATTACCACCACGGGATGCGCATCACCGATGCGGCGACCCTTGAGTGTGTGATCGATGCGGTTGGCCAACTGCGCATCGCCATCGAAGCGCGGTTGTCCATGGACATGGCCTCGTCACCGATGCAGGGCTCGCGCCTGCGCGTAGCCAGCGGCAACCTGGTGACGGCGCGCCCGATCGGTGTGCTGGAGGGCGTCGACTATCACCACACCGGCGAAGTGCGCCGGGTCGACCGCAAGGGCATCAATCGCCTGCTGGACGAGCGCTCGATCGTGCTGCTGTCGCCGCTGGGTTACTCGCCGACCGGTGAGATTTTCAACCTGGCCTGCGAAGACGTCGCCACCCGCGCGGCCATCGACCTTGGGGCGGACAAACTGCTGCTGTTCGGTGCGGATCCGGGTTTGATCGATGAAAACGGCCGTCTGGTTCGCGAACTGCGTCCGCAACAAGTGCCGGCGCATTTGCAGCGTCTGGGCAGCAACTATCAAGCTGAGCTGCTGGATGCGGCGGCCGAGGCCTGCCGTGGTGGCGTGGCGCGCAGTCATATCGTCAGCTATGCCGAAAACGGCGCGCTGTTGACCGAACTCTTTACCCGGGACGGCGGCGGTACGCTGGTGGCCCAGGAGCAATTCGAAATTGTGCGCGAAGCCGCCATCGAAGATGTCGGTGGTTTGCTGGATTTGATCAGTCCGTTGGAAGAGCAGGGGATTCTGGTGCGTCGTTCCCGCGAGGTGCTGGAGCGTGAGATCGAGCAATTCAGCGTGGTTGAACGCGAAGGCATGATCATCGCCTGTGCGGCGTTGTATCAGATTGCCGATTCGGATGCGGGGGAGTTGGCGTGTCTGGCGGTGAACCCGGAGTACCGCCATGGCGGTCGTGGGGATGAACTGCTGGAGCGGATCGAAACCCGCGCGCGGGCTCAGGGGTTGAAAACCTTGTTCGTCCTCACCACCCGGACCGCTCACTGGTTCCGTGAGCGGGGTTTTGTGCCGAGCAGTGTTGAGCGCCTGCCGTCGGCCCGGGCGTCGCTGTACAACTATCAGCGAAACTCGAAGATCTTCGAAAAAGCCCTATAATCAAGGTGCCCCTGTAGGAGCTGCCGCAGGCTGCGATCTTTTGATCTTCCGGCAATAGAGAGATGCCAAAAAGTCAAAAGATCGCAGCCTGCGGCAGCTCCTACACGGATATTGCGTTACTCCTGCACGAACTTCGCGCTGACATACGGCGAATAATCCGACAGCACCGTCTCCACCTTCCCTTGCTCCTTCAAGAACTTCGCCGTCTCGCCAATCGCCTTGGCCGTGCCGCCGTCCAACAGCGCGGTGGACTGTTGAGCCTTGGCGTCCGGGAAGGTGGAACCGGCCAGCAACTCCGGCACATCGGCGGCATTGGCACCGGTCAATTTGGCGATTTTCTGGACCGGTACCGAATCGGCGGTCCAGCTGTCTTTATGGGCGGCATAGTCGGCGAACGAGTCCAGGGTCACCTTGGCGAACTTGGCCACAACCTCCGGATGCTTTTCGGCGTAATCCTTGCGCGCAACCCAGACCTCGAAGGTCGGGGCTCCCCATTGGCCGACCTGTGCGGCGTCGGTCAAGGTCTTGCCAGTCTTGCGAATTTCTCCCAGGGCGGGTGACCAGACAAACGCGCCATCAATGTCGCCACGCTTCCAGGCTGCGGCGATTTCCGCCGGTTGCAGGTTCACCACTTTGACTTTCGAGGCGTCCAGGCCCCAGTGTTTCAGGGCGCCGAGCAAGCTGTAATGAGAGGTGGAAACGAACGGCGTGGCGATGGTCTTGCCGATCAGATCTTCCGGTTTATTGATGCCACTGCCGTTGCGCACCACCAAGGCTTCGGCGGCGTTGATCTGGGCAGAAACGATAAACGCGACGATCGGCAAATTGCGCGAGGCGGCCGCTGCCAGCGGGCTTGAGCCGAGGTTGCCGATCTGCACGTCGCCGGAGGCAATCGCTGTAACCACTTCCGGGCCGCTATTGAAACGACGCCAGTCAATTTTCTGGCCAATGGTTTTCTCGTACAGTCCATCGGCCTGGGGGACTTTGCTGGGGTCGATGCCGGTTTGATAACCCACGGTGAGGGTTGCGGCATGGGCGGTAAAGGAAATGGCGAGCGATACACAAACTGTAACAAATGGGCCGGATAGTGCGCGCTTGGTCGTCATGAAACCGCCTCTCGATGGAGATTATTTACGAGTTTCGACAAAGCTAATCGATCTAAAAAATAGCTAATAAATACTATTTAGGAATTAGCTTATGTGTGGGCCGCTCTATTCCGCGGTAGACAAGAAAATGAGCTTAATTCCTAAAAGGTATGAAAAAAGAATCGACTAATTCTTTTTAGGTTTATGGCGAAAACATGGGCCTGCAGGGACCAAATCAACGGGGATTAGACCATGGTCGTAGACATACAAAGTTACGATTGACTTGTGGGTCACTGTCTGGCGCTAATCGCGCATCTTAGGATCCGAGGCGATTGATCTCGGGCCAGGAATACAAGAATTAGAAACGAGAGGAGCAAAACAATGAACAAGTCCACCTTGGCCCTGGCCCTGGCCCTGGCCGTGGCCGTAGGGGTTTTGGCGCAGCAGGCAGGCGCCGCCGGTTTCATCGAAGACAGCAAGGCTTCCGTCAGCTCACGTACCTTTTACTACAGAGCTGATACCCGCGAAGGCACTGCAAACGATCAAGAAGAATCCGCCGAAGGTCTGCGATTCGACTACCTCTCGGGTTACACACAGGGTGTTGTCGGTTTTGGTATCGACCTGCAGGCGTTGGTCGGTATTCACCTTGACGGCGGCAAAGGTCACCACCCTGACAACAACAGCTTCTACCCGAGTGACACCGACGGTTCGGCAGTCAGTTCGTGGAGCCGTGTAGGCGGGAACGTCAAGGTGCGCCTCTCCAAGACTGAATTGCGGCTGGGCAGTGCCCTGGCACCGCAACTTCCAATTCTGGTGGCGAACGACAGCCGCGTCCTGCCGGCGACCTACGATGGTGGCATCGTCACTTCCAAGGAAATCGATAACTTTACCTTTGTTGCCGGTCAACTCGAGCACTCTGCCGGTCGCGCAACGAGCAACAGTACCGGTCTGGCCGTTAACGGCGGCACCCAGGACAGCAACCAGTTCCGTTTTGGCGGTGTTGACTGGAAGGCCACCAAGGACCTGACGCTGCAGGCTTACCACTCCGAGCTGCAGGACTACTACAAACAGAACTTCTTCGGTCTGATACATGTTCTGCCGATCACTGAGGGCCAGTCCTTCAAGACGGACCTGCGTTATTTCGACAGCAGCTCTGACGGCAAGAACGGCACGACCGGCTACATGTTCAACAACAACGGCGGCTACGCCAAAACTCTGGGTGAAGTCGACAACACCACCTGGAGTGCGATGTTCACCTATACCCTGGGTGCCAACGCCTTCCTGGTTGGCCATCAGCGTGTCAGTGATGACGGCGGTTTCGTTTACCTGAACCAAGGCAGTGTGGTTGATGGCCGGGGTCGAAACGAAGGCAATGGCGGCCCGAGCTTCTATCTGTTCACCGATAGCGTGATCAACGGTTTCGTTCGTGCAGGTGAGAACACTACGTTCGGTCAATACACCTATGACTTCGCTTCGCTCGGCGCACCGGGCCTGAAGGCGTCGGTTTCGTACCTGCGCGGTACGGACATCAAGGCTACCAACGGTGTTGGTAAAGACCAGACCGAGTGGGAACGCGACCTGCGTGTGGATTACGTGATTCAAACCGGCGCGCTTAAAGGGTTCGGTACGACTCTGCGTACTGGTACTTACCGTGGCGACACCAACATCGCGGCTCAAGACCAGACCCGTCTGATCTTCAACTACACCTACCAGTTCTTGTAAGTACTGGCAAAAAGCCCCGCCTGATGGCGGGGCTTTTTTTCGGGTTTTTTTTGATATTCCAAAAATATCGCTATACGTAATTTTTTATTCTTTTTAGCTTTTATTCCAAGCGCTTAAAGTGTGCCTCAGGCGCTCCTCGCAGCAGCACGAGGAACCTGAACCCAACTCAATACCCGCGATTTAGACGCTTCAGGAATTGGTTTACGTGCCGATACCCAGTGTCCAGACGCAGAGGAATAACACGAAGGTATATTCCTTAATGGCATGAAAAAGAATGAAATAAATCTTTTTAGGTTTACCATGCGCGCCCAAATCAGTGGGGGCAGACCTCGGCTGTAAACGCACAAGGTCAGGTTGACCTGTGAATCACGGTTGGGCGCTAACCGCGCGTTCAAGGATCCGGGGCATTCGACTCTGGACCAGAAGCACAAAGAATTAAAAAACGATAGGAGCGAAACAATGAACAAGTCCACCTTGGCCCTGGCTATGGCCGTAGGGGTTTTGGCGCAGCAGGCAGGCGCCGCCGGTTTCATCGAAGACAGCAAGGCTACACTGGGGCTGCGTAACTTCTATATCAACTCGGATAACCGCAACGGTACTGCCGATCCAAGCCGCAACGAAGAATGGGGCCAAGGCTTCGATCTGCGTTTCATCTCCGGTTACACTCAGGGCACTGTCGGCTTCGGTATTGATGCGATTGGGCTGCTGGGCGTGCGTCTGGATTCGGGTGGCGGTACCAATGGCGCCACCGCAGCCACTGCGACCAACTACGGTTCCTATGGCGGCACGGTTTTCCCAAGCAAATCCAATGGCGAAGCCGTTGATAACTTCTCCAGCCTGGGTCTGACGGCCAAAGCCAAGATCTCCCAGACTGAACTGAAGCTCGGCACCCTGCAGCCGAAAAACCCGGTGATCGTGACCAACGACGGTCGTCTGCTGCCACAAACCTGGCAGGGTGGCCAGATCACTTCCGGCGAGATCAAGGACCTGACGCTTGTCGGAGGTCAGATCGAAGCAGTGAAAGGTCGTAACTCGAGCAACAACGAGCAACTGTCGATCGGTGGCGCTAACGGCCGTACCGCAAATGGTCGCGACAGCAACAAGTTCATCTACGCCGGTGGTGACTACAAAATCACCAAAGACCTGACTGCCCAGTACTACTACGGCAACTTGGAAGACTTCTACAAGCAACACTTCCTGGGTCTGGTTCACAACTGGGCAATCGGCCCGGGCGTACTGAAGTCCGATTTGCGTTACTTCAACAGCTCCGATGACGGTGCTAACGGTCACGATCCGCTGTATTACAGCTCCGGCAACTATCAGGGTTTCACTGCCGGTCGCGGTAAAGTCGACAACAACCTGTACAGCGGCTTGTTCCTGTACTCCGTTGCCGGTCACACCTTCGGTGGCGGCTATCAGGTCAGCAACGGCAGCAGCGACTTCCCTTGGCTGAACCAGGGCGACGGTTCGTCGAACTACACCATCACCGACATGCAGATCCAGAAGTTCGGCCGTGCTGGCGAGCGTACCTGGCAAGCTCGCTACTCGTATGACTTCGCCAAAGTCGGCCTGCCTGGCCTGACCGCCGGTTTGGTTTACCTGCGTGGTGACAATGTAGACACCGTCCGCAACGGCACCACGCCAGCGGGCAACGGTCGCTCTGAATGGGAACGCGATCTGACTGTCGGCTACGTCGTACCGGAAGGCCCGCTGAAAAACGTGGGCTTCATGTGGAAAAACGCTTCGTGGCGAACCGACATCCCGGGTCAACGCGACCAGGACGAAAACCGCCTGATCCTCAGCTACTCGATCCCGCTGTTGTAATAGCGCTCGCGTAACTGAAGTAAAAAAAGCCCCGCCCGGCATCACGCCGGGCGGGGCTTTTGCGTTTTCAAGGCGGGGTCACCCCCGTAATCCCGCCTCGAAATTTCCCCTCTTTTGCAGCAACTCAAGGCCTTCTCGAACCTTGTGAGCGATAGTCGTCCCGATGGTTGTCGAGGTCCAGTGAACAGATTTTTAATATTCACTTTAGATCTAAATAAATCGATATTTATTCTTTTTAACAGATAAAAAATACAGGCACAGTTGAGCTCAACAAGCACTCACCAGGAGCAGCACCATGAGCCTCAGACTTGGCGATATCGCCCCCGACTTTGAACAGGATTCCAGCGCCGGCCCCCTCCGTTTCCACGAATGGCTGGGCGATAGCTGGGGCGTGCTGTTTTCCCATCCGGCGGACTTCACGCCGGTGTGCACCACTGAACTGGGCTTTACCGCCAAGCTCAAGGATGAATTCGCCCAGCGCGGAGTCAAGGCCATTGCCTTGTCCGTGGACCCGGTGGACTCGCACCACAAGTGGATCGAGGACATCAACGAAACCCAGAACACGATCGTCAATTTCCCGATTCTGGCCGACGCCGATCGCAAGGTTTCGGACCTCTATGACCTGATCCACCCCAATGCCAATGACACCTTGACCGTGCGTTCGCTGTTCGTGATCGACCCGAACAAAAAGGTACGGCTGACCATCACCTACCCGGCGAGCACTGGCCGTAACTTCCATGAAATCCTGCGGGTGATCGACTCGCTGCAACTCACCGACAACTACAAAGTGGCCACCCCGGCCAACTGGCAGGACGGTGAAGACGTGGTGATCGTGCCGTCGCTCAAGGACGAAGAAGAAATCAAGAAACGTTTTCCCAAGGGTTATCGCGCAGTGAAGCCGTACCTGCGCCTGACGCCACAACCTAATCGTTAAAATCAAAAGATCGCAGCCTTCGGCAGCTCCTACGGGTGTACGTCGATCCATGTAGGAGCTGCCGCAGGCTGCGATCTTTTCGACGTATCCATAAAGCAGGGGATTTCAGGCCGTTTCGATGGCCTGTTTTTTTTGCCTGGAGGAAGTGACTTCATATAGCTCTAAAATGCATAACCAAATGAATAAATATGATTTATGGATATATAAATCACCTGTTAAGGTCTCTCCACCAAAGCGAGATCGCAAACCGCGAATCGCCAACACCGTTCAAGGAATCGTCTGAATGCTGGTCGTCTCACTCGGTGGCAGTCCCAGCCAACGCTCCCGTTCCGGGGTGCTGCTGGAGCACTCCCAACGCTGGTTGCAAGATCAAGGTGTGGAAGTGGTGAGTTATCAGATACGGGACTTCCCGGCTGAAGACCTGCTGCACGCACGCTTCGACAGCCCGAAGGTGATTGACCTGCTGCAACAGATTGAAAACGCCGATGGCCTGCTGATCGCCACGCCGGTCTACAAGGCGTCGTTCTCCGGCGCGCTGAAGACCGTGCTGGACTTGCTGCCCGAACGCGCCCTGGCCCACAAGGTGGTGTTGCCAATGGCAACCGGCGGCAGCATCGCCCACATGCTCGCGGTGGATTACGCGCTCAAGCCGGTGCTGTCAGCGTTGAAGGCCCAGGAAATGCTCCACGGGATTTTCGCCGTAGACAGCCAGATCGCTTACGGCGAAGGCAGCGCCCAGGCGCAGTTGGCACCCGAGCTGGAACAACGATTGAGTGAATCGCTGGAACTGTTTTTCAGCGCCATGGCCCGACGGCCCAGGCCGATCGATCCGAACCTGTTGAACGAACGTTTGTTGAGTGCTCGCTGGAGCATTTAAGCCAGCACTTAAGCCACACCTGAATTTGAAGTACTCACCTTACTCAGCCGCCAACGGCCAAGCAGGTGCAGCCAAAACCCAACTGCAAAAAGGAGAGCGCTATGCGCACTGTCATTTTGCGTCGTGGTCTGGTCGCTCTGTTTGCTGCGGCTGTGTCCTTCGGCGCCATTACTCAAGCCCAAGCCGAAACCCTTCGGATCGGTTATCAAAAGTACGGCACTTTGGTGCTGCTCAAAGCCAAAGGCACACTCGAAAAACGCCTCGCCGCCCAAGGTGTGGACGTTCAATGGACTGAATTCCCCGGCGGCCCGCAACTGCTTGAAGGCCTGAACGTCGGCTCCATCGACTTCGGCGTGACTGGCGAAACCCCACCGGTATTCGCTCAAGCAGCCGGCGCCGATCTGCTTTACGTCGCCTACGAGCCGCCAGCGCCGCATAGCGAAGCGATCCTGGTGCCGAAGGACTCGCCGATCAAATCGGTGAAGGAGCTCAAGGGCAAGAAAGTCGTGCTCAACAAAGGCTCCAACGTGCACTACCTGCTGGTTCGTGCGCTGGAAGACGCTGGCCTCAAATACACCGACATCCAGACCGTATTCCTGCCGCCTGCCGATGCCCGCGCTGCGTTCGAGCGTGGCAGTGTCGATGCCTGGGTGATCTGGGATCCGTACCAGGCTGCCGCCGAACAGCAACTGCAAGCGCGCACCCTGCGCGATGGCCAGGGCATCGTCGACAACCATCAGTTCTATTTGGCAACCAAACCCTATGCACAGAAAAATCCCGAGGTGATCAAGACCCTCGTGGAAGAAGTGCGTGCAGTCGGCGAATGGTCCAAAGCCAATCCTGAAGACGTGACCAAACAGGTTTCGCCACTGCTCGGCCTGCCGGCGGACATCACCCTGACTTCGGTGAAACGCCAGGGCTACGGCGCGCTGTTCCTGACCCCTGACGTGGTCGCTGCGCAGCAGAAAATCGCCGACAGCTTCTATCAGCTCAAGCTGATTCCGAAACAGCTGAGCATCAAAGACGTGATCTGGACGCCACCGGCAGCCGTTGCCAAAGCGCAGTAATTCGATTCCCTAAGGAGACCACTCCATGAGCCTCAATATCTTCTGGTTCCTGCCTACCCACGGTGACGGCCATTACCTTGGCACCGCCGAAGGCGCTCGCGCCGTCGACCATGGTTACCTGCAGCAAATCGCACAAGCGGCGGATCGCCTGGGTTTCGGCGGGGTGCTTATTCCTACCGGTCGCTCTTGCGAAGACTCGTGGCTGGTGGCGGCGTCGCTGATCCCCGTGACCCAGCGGTTGAAGTTTCTTGTCGCCCTGCGCCCCGGGATCATTTCCCCGACGGTGGCAGCGCGTCAGGCGGCAACGCTGGATCGGTTGTCCGGCGGTCGTGCGCTGTTCAACCTGGTGACCGGTGGTGATCCGGAAGAATTGGCCGGTGACGGTTTGTTCCTGACTCACGAAGAACGCTATCAAGCCTCGGTGGAATTCACCCGCATCTGGCGCCGCGTGCTGGAAGGCGAAACCGTTGATTACGACGGTCAGCACATCAGCGTGAAGGGCGCCAAACTGCTCTATCCACCGATTCAGCAACCGCGTCCGCCGCTGTACTTCGGCGGCTCTTCGGAGGCGGCGCAGGATCTGGCCGCTGAACAAGTGGAAATGGTCCTGACCTGGGGCGAACCCCCTGCAGCCGTTGCCGAGAAGATTGAACAAGTGCGCGCCAAAGCCGCGAAGCTCGGTCGCACCGTGCGCTTCGGCATTCGTTTGCACGTGATCGTTCGCGAAACCAATGCCGAGGCCTGGCAAGCGGCGGATCGACTGATCTCTCACCTCGACGACGACACCATCGCTCGTGCCCAGGCTTCTCTGGCGCGCTTCGATTCCGTCGGCCAGCAACGCATGGCGGCATTGCACGGCGGCAGTCGCGACAACCTGGAAGTCAGCCCCAACCTGTGGGCCGGTGTTGGCCTGGTGCGCGGCGGTGCCGGTACGGCGTTGGTCGGTGACGGTCCGACGGTGGCTGCCCGCGTGAAGGAATACGCGGACCTGGGCATCGATACGTTCATCTTCTCCGGTTATCCACATCTGGAAGAGTCGTACCGCGTTGCCGAGTTGTTGTTCCCGCACCTGGACATCGAGCGTCCGCCGCTGCCGCAAGGCGCCAATTACGTCAGCCCTTTTGGTGAGATGGTTGCCAACGACATTCTACCCAAAGCCGCGTCCCAGAGCTGAGGCGCGCCATGAAGAGAATTATCCACAACCTGGCGCCCTGGGCGTTGCCGGTTTTGCTGGTGGTGGTGTGGCAGTTGTCGGTGTCGGCGGGCTGGTTGTCGACGCGGATTCTGCCGGCACCCATCGCCGTCATCGAAGCCGGCGTGAGCCTGGTGCGCAGTGGCGAAATCTGGACTCACCTGGCGATCAGCGGCTGGCGTGCAGCACTGGGTTTCACCATCGGCGGCGGTATCGGCCTGACCCTGGGCTTCATCACCGGCCTGTCGAAGTGGGGCGAACGCCTGCTCGACAGTTCGGTGCAGATGATCCGTAACGTGCCGCACCTGGCGCTTATCCCGCTGGTGATTTTGTGGTTCGGCATCGATGAGTCGGCGAAGATTTTTCTGGTGGCATTGGGCACGTTGTTCCCGATCTACCTCAACACGTACCACGGCATTCGCAACGTCGACCCGGCGCTGGTAGAGATGGCCCGCAGTTATGGCTTGTCCGGTTTCAGCCTGTTCCGTCAGGTGATTCTGCCGGGTGCGCTGCCTTCGATTCTGGTGGGTGTGCGCTTCGCACTGGGCTTTATGTGGCTGACGTTGATCGTCGCTGAAACGATCTCGGCCAGTTCCGGCATCGGCTACCTGGCGATGAATGCCCGGGAGTTTTTGCAGACCGACGTGGTGGTGCTGGCGATCCTGATGTACGCAGTGCTCGGCAAACTCGCCGACCTCGCGGCCCGTGGACTTGAACGTGTGTGGCTGCGCTGGCACCCGGCCTATCAGGTTGCCAAAGGAGGTGCCGCATGACCGCTCAACAACCTCCACGCCTGCTACGCGGTATTCCGCTGGTGGTGCGCAAGCTGCAAAAAACCTTTGGTTCGCGGCAGGTCCTGCGTGAAGTCGATCTGCACATTCCCGCGGGCCAGTTCGTTGCGGTGGTCGGACGCAGCGGGTGCGGCAAAAGTACATTGCTGCGACTGCTCGCCGGTCTCGACAAACCCACGGGCGGTGAATTGCTCGCCGGTGCCGCGCCGCTGAGCGAGGCACGGGAAGACACCCGGCTGATGTTTCAGGAAGCGCGTCTGCTGCCCTGGAAAAAGGTCATCGACAACGTCGGCCTCGGGCTCAAGGGCAACTGGCGTGCGCAAGCGCTGGAAGCGTTGGAATCGGTTGGCCTGGCGGATCGCGCCAACGAGTGGCCAGCGGCCTTGTCCGGTGGGCAGAAGCAACGCGTGGCCCTGGCCCGCGCGCTGATCCACCAACCGCGCTTGTTGTTGCTGGACGAACCGCTGGGCGCACTGGACGCACTGACCCGAATTGAAATGCAGCAACTGATCGAGCGGCTCTGGCAGAAGCACGGTTTTACTGTGTTGCTGGTAACCCACGACGTCAGCGAAGCGGTGGCGATTGCCGATCGGGTAATCCTGATCGAGGAGGGCGAAGTCGGCCTGGACCTGCACGTGGAACTGCCGCGCCCTCGGGTTCGTGGCTCCCATCGGCTGGCGGCGCTGGAGACCGAAGTCCTCAACCGCGTGCTGTCGCTCCCCGGCGAGCCGCCGGAACCGGAACCTGTTTCACCATTGCCTACGCAATTGCGTTGGGCTCAATAACTCAAACCTCCAACGACGGGAATCAACATCATGACTATCAAAGCCATCAACGTTCGCAACCAGTTCAAAGGCTCGATCAAGGAAATCGTGCTGGGTGACGTGCTGTCGGAAATCGACGTACAGACCGCTTCCGGCATCGTGACGTCGGTGATCACCACTCGCTCGGTGAAAGAGCTGGAACTGGTGGTTGGCAGCGAAGTGATCGCGTTTGTGAAATCCACCGAGGTGTCGATCGCCAAGTTGTAAGCGCGTGCACTGCACCCAACCCCGAAGGGTTTGAACCCTTCGGGGTTTTTTATGCGTGTGAATAAATGAGTTCGGCGGCGCGGCCATCGCGAGCAGGCTCGCTCCCACATTGATCGTGTGATCGACATAGATCAAATGTGGGAGCGAGCCTGCTCGCGATGAGGCCCGAGAAGCCTACAAAGAAATCAGATTGGAATAACTCGTTTGTGCAAATACGGCGGTAGATACAGGCCCAGATAGGCATCAAACACCCGCATCCCTTCTTCCGCCATGCGCGGGGTGATCTGCCCGTGTTGTTGCACCGAGCGCGCATAGACGCGATCGCCAAGCTCCATGGCCAGCGCAAACACATCGACGTCGGTTGGCAGCTTCGGCAGTTCGAAGTGGTGGTCGAAGAGCTTGTGCATCAGGTCGCCCAGTTCGATGTCGTGCTGACGATCGGCCTGGGTGACTTCGGTCAGGCCGTGTTGGGCAAGGATCAGCTGCCGGGCGGCGGCATCTTCGCCGTAGATGTCGAGCATGCGTTGCTCCACCAGGCGCGACAGGTCGCGCCAACCGCTGAGAGCGTCGTGGTCGATGGGCGCTTGCAGGCAGGCGCGGAACGCGGCGTGGACGTCGGCCGTCAGGGCTTCCAGCAGCGCCGGGACGCTGGCGAAGAAGTGGTAGACGGAGGAGGGCGGAATCTCGGCGCGTTCGGCGACGCTGTAGATCGACAGGCTGGCCACACCCTCAGCCGCCAGCAGCGTGCGGGCGGCATCGAGTATCGAATCGATCCGGGCCTGGCTGCGGGCGCGGGGTTTGCGAATAGGGGCGGGGCGCGTCATTGGAGTCTCCTGCAAGGGCCGCGGGCATTGTACGAGGCGCCTTGCACATTGTCTGTACGGAGACTGCGGCCCAAGTTGCCTGTCTGGGCCGTTTAACCGCCGACTTGTATGCTACGACCATTCAAGGGTTGAATCGGGCGTGCGTTCATCGGGTACAACGCCTGGAAAGCCTGTAGTTGTGCTGGGGATAGTTGCACCACTGTGGAAAGCACATGCCAGCGCACGCCTTCGGCACACGGTGGAGTTGTCAGAGATCCCGTGTAGGAGTAGTAGCTACGGGTTGTAGGCAAAAGATCGGCAACGTTTAACGTATCCAGGGTCGCTACGCCGCCCGCTTCCTTGGGCATGGCTGCCAGGATCGGCTCCAGCACCGGGTTGTGTGCACCCTCTTCAAACAGCAGTGCAACCACCGCGAGTTCGCCCCCCGTGTTGCGGTGAACCAGATGTGCGTTTAGAGGGTAGGTACGACCCTTTATTTTTTCTTCGCCAGGCGTATGGAAGTGCATTTGCACGAACGTGTAGTCGCCAGAGGCCAGGGTGATACTGCCAGCGTCTGCTGCCGATACCTGGACGGTATGACCATTGTTCAGGACTGCAACGGTGCTCGGCTGATATGTGAAAGCCAGTGGCGTAAGTTCAACCTTGAGCGCGTCGCGAATATCGATTGGCGACTGCGCTTTGCCGGACGAGCAGAGTTCATATTCGCTGTTCAATTCGCTCCAGTTTTCCGGGCCGGTGGGCGCGTTATAGCTCCAGGCAGCGGGTTGTCCTGTAGTTGCCCAAGCTGTTGCGCACAAACCGGAAATGATCATGGTAATGGCTGCGCCAAGTAGTTGTTTTTTCATGGTCGTCGCTCTCAACACTCTGGTAGGAATACCGGACAAATCCCGGCATTCCTGAGTGTGTGTTTGCGGCTTTGTTATCTATGTAGGTTGCATCTGCCGTTTCCGTAAGATCGTTCCTAGTCGGTGGTAGGGGGCTCGCAACAAATGGCGAGTACAAAAAAAACGCCGCAAGCGGTAAGGCCAGCGGCGTTTCATTTGCTGCAACCGCTTACACGGTATGCAGGTACCAGTTGTACTCGAGGTCGGAGATGGAGTGTTCGAACTCCTCCAGCTCGCTCTCTTTACAGGCAACGAAGATATCGATGTATTTCGGATCGATGTACTTGGCCATGACTTCGCTGTCGTCCAGCTCGCGCAATGCATCGCGCAGGTTGTTTGGCAGGCTTTGCTCGTTCTGCTCGTAGGAGTTGCCTTCCACGGGCGCGCCCGGCTCGATCTTGTTGGTCAGACCGTGATGCACGCCTGCCAGGACCGAAGCCATCAGCAGATACGGGTTGGCATCGGCGCCGGCAACGCGGTGTTCCAGACGGACCGCGTCGGCGGAACCGGTCGGCACACGCACCGCAACAGTCCGGTTGTCCAGACCCCAGCACGGGGCGTTCGGCACGTAGAACTGTGCGCCGAAACGACGGTAGGAGTTGACGTTCGGGCAGAGGAAAGCCATCTGCGCCGGTAGGGTCTCGAGCACACCGCCGATCGCGTGACGCAGTGCGGCGTTCTGCTCGGGATCCTCGCTGGCAAAAATGTTTTTGCCATCTTTATCAAGAATCGAGATGTGGACGTGCAGACCGTTGCCCGCCTGGCCCGGATACGGCTTGGCCATGAAGGTGGTGTCCATCTCATGGTCGTAGGCGATGTTCTTGATCAGGCGCTTGAGCAGGACCGCGTAGTCGCAGGCCTTGATCGGGTCGGCCACGTGGTGCAGGTTCACTTCGAACTGCGCCGGGGCACTTTCCTTGACGATCGCGTCGGCCGGGATGCCTTGCTCTTTCGCACCTTCCAGAATGTCCTGGAGGCAGTCGACGTATTCGTCGAGGTCGTCGATCAGGTAGACCTGTGTCGAGTGCGGGCGTTTGCCGGAGATCGGCGAGCGCGGTGGTTGCGGGCGACCGTTCACGTTCTCCTGGTCGATCAGGTAGAACTCCAGTTCGAACGCGGCGCAGATGGTCAGGCCCATCTCGTCGAATTTGGTAACAACTTGACGCAGCACTTCACGGGGATCCGCGAAGAAAGGTTCACCTTCGAGTTCGTGCATGGTCATTAACAGCTGCGCGGTAGGGCGCTTCTGCCAAGGCTCGTTGCACAGGGTGTCAGGGATTGGATAGCAGATTCGGTCAGCATCGCCGATGTCCAGGCCCAGGCCGGTGCTTTCCACCGTCGAGCCATTGATATCCAGAGCAAATAGAGAGGCCGGCAGGTTGATGCCTTTCTCGTAAACCTTGTGGAGGCTGGTGCGTTCAATGCGCTTGCCGCGCACCACACCATTCATATCCGCAATCAGAAGGTCAACGTACAGAACCTCAGGATGTTCCTTAAGGAACGCGTTCGCTTCGTTAAGCTGAACGGCACGCGGGGGTACCGACATGATGCAACACCTTTGTTGTTAAAAATATCAATCATTGATCTCTTCGGATTCCAGTCAACCCGAACGGCATGCCGAAGTCAAGCGAGGCCTTTTTTGCCCTAAAAAAGCGCCTGTGGGGCTTTTTTGAGGCACTTTGGGGCGTTTTTATGCCTTTGAGCGCTTTGCCGCCCGCGGGCTTGAGCGGGCCGTGTTGTATTTTTTACGGGGGTGTTGTGTAAAAAAATGAACAAGGCTAAGCTCGATTCAAACCCATAACAGCAATAATACCGGGGTGCTTCATGTCTCGCCTGCCGTTAATCGGCGTCACCGCCTGCTCAACGCAGATCGGTCTGTATGCTAATCACATCAGTGGCGATCCGTACGTTCACGCTGAGGCTTGCGTTGCCAACGGCGTGCCGTCGACTCTTCCTTCCCGACTGGCACCGTCCGATATTCTGGACGGTCTGGACGACATTCTCTTTACCGGCTCTCATCTCAATATAGAACCGTTTCACTATGGCAGCCCGGCCAATGCGTCGGGCCCTGCTCATGATTCTGCACGCACAACTACTCTGTTGTTGACCCACGCCATTGCCCGGGCGGGTATTTGTGCGCGGCAATTGCAGTGGCAATCTGTACCAAGCGACGCCGATGCGTCAAACAACGCCTGACTTATAAGAGTCAGGAAACTCAGCCTAAGAGGCATTTATGAGTAACAACCTCGACCAGCTCACCGATTGGTTGAAAGACCACAAGATCACAGAAGTCGAATGCATGATCGCCGACTTGACCGGGATCACCCGGGGCAAGATTTCGCCGACCAACAAGTTCATTGCCGAAAAAGGCATGCGCCTGCCCGAGAGCGTTCTGTTGCAGACCGTGACCGGCGACTATGTCGAAGACGACATCTATTACGAACTGCTCGACCCGGCCGACATCGACATGATCTGCCGCCCCGACCAGAACGCGGTGTTCCTTGTGCCCTGGGCCATCGAGCCTACCGCGCAGGTGATCCACGACACCTACGACAAGCAAGGCAACCCGATCGAGCTATCGCCGCGCAACGTGCTCAAGAAGGTTCTGAAACTCTATTCCGACAAGGGCTGGCAGCCCATCGTGGCGCCGGAAATGGAGTTCTACCTGACCAAGCGCAGCGACGATCCGGATTACCCGCTGCAACCGCCAATCGGGCGCTCCGGTCGTCCTGAAATCGGTCGCCAGTCGTTCTCCATTGAAGCGGCGAACGAATTCGATCCGCTGTTCGAAGACGTCTACGACTGGTGTGAATTGCAGGAGCTGGACCTCGACACGCTGATCCACGAGGACGGCACGGCACAGATGGAAATCAACTTCCGTCATGGCGATGCCCTGTCCCTGGCCGACCAGATCCTGGTGTTCAAGCGCACTATGCGCGAAGCCGCGCTCAAGCACGACGTGGCGGCAACCTTCATGGCCAAGCCCATGACCGGCGAGCCGGGCAGCGCCATGCACTTGCACCAGAGCATCATTGACATCGAAACCGGCAAGAACGTCTTCTCCAATGATGACGGGACCATGAGCCAACTGTTCCTGCACCACATCGGTGGTTTGCAGAAACTGATCCCCGAGCTGTTGCCGCTGTTCGCGCCGAACGTGAACTCGTTCCGCCGCTTCCTGCCGGACACCTCGGCACCGGTGAACGTGGAGTGGGGCGAGGAGAACCGCACCGTGGGCCTGCGGGTTCCGGATGCCGGGCCGCAAAACCGTCGGGTGGAAAACCGCCTGCCGGGCGCCGACGCCAACCCGTACCTGGCGATTGCAGCGAGCCTGCTCTGCGGTTACATCGGCATGGTCGAAGGCCTGAACCCGAGTGCGCCGGTGGTGGGTCGTGGCTATGAGCGCCGCAACCTGCGCCTGCCACTGACCATCGAAGACGCGCTGGAACGCATGGAAAACAGCGCGACCATCGAGAAATACCTGGGCAAAAAATTCATCACTGGCTACGTCGCGGTCAAGCGGGCCGAGCATGAAAACTTCAAGCGCGTGATCAGTTCGTGGGAGCGGGAATTCCTGCTCTTCGCCGTCTGATACGCCGGGCGCGACTGCACTTGGTCGCGCCCTTCACCGAAATCTTAGGAGAATTCGCATGACCAGCAACAACCCGCAAACCCGTGAATGGCAAGCCCTGAGCAGCGATCACCACCTGGCCCCTTTTAGCGACTTCAAGCAGTTGAAAGAGAAAGGCCCGCGGATCATCACCAACGCCAAGGGCGTGTACCTGTGGGACAGCGAAGGCAACAAGATCCTCGACGGCATGGCCGGCCTGTGGTGTGTAGCGATCGGCTACGGTCGCGATGAACTGGCCGATGCCGCCAGCAAACAAATGCGCGAACTGCCTTACTACAACCTGTTCTTCCAGACGGCTCACCCGCCGGTGCTTGAGTTGGCCAAGGCCATCGCCGACATCGCGCCGGAAGGCATGAACCACGTGTTCTTCACCGGGTCCGGCTCCGAAGGCAACGACACCATGCTGCGTATGGTTCGTCACTACTGGGCGATCAAGGGGCAGCCGAAGAAGAAAGTCATCATCAGCCGCAAGAACGGTTATCACGGTTCCACCGTGGCCGGCGCGAGCCTGGGTGGCATGACGTACATGCACGAACAAGGCGACTTGCCGATCCCGGGCATCGTCCACATCGCCCAGCCTTACTGGTTCGGTGAAGGCGGTGACATGACGCCGGAAGAGTTCGGTATCTGGGCGGCCAATCAGCTGGAAGAGAAGATTCTGGAAGTCGGCGTCGACAACGTCGGTGCCTTTATTGCCGAGCCGATCCAGGGTGCCGGTGGCGTGATCATTCCGCCAGACACCTACTGGCCGCGCATCAAGGAAATCCTCGCCAAGTACGACATCTTGTTCGTGGCTGACGAAGTGATCTGTGGTTTCGGCCGTACCGGTGAGTGGTTCGGTACCGATTTCTACGGCCTCAAGCCCGACATGATGACCATCGCCAAAGGCCTGACCTCCGGCTACATCCCTATGGGTGGCCTGATCGTGCGTGACGAAGTGGTGGCGGTGCTCAACGAAGGTGGTGATTTCAACCACGGTTTCACCTACTCCGGGCACCCGGTGGCCGCTGCGGTGGCGCTGGAAAACATCCGCATCCTGCGCGAAGAAAAAATTATCGAGCGCGTTCATGCAGAAACGGCACCCTATTTGCAAAAGCGTCTGCGGGAACTGAACGATCACCCGTTGGTGGGGGAAGTGCGTGGGGTGGGTCTGTTGGGGGCCATCGAACTGGTTCAGGACAAGGCCACGCGCAAACGTTACGAAGGCAAGGGCGTCGGCATGATCTGCCGCACCTTCTGCTTCGAAAACGGCCTGATCATGCGCGCCGTAGGCGACACCATGATCATTGCTCCGCCACTGGTGATTACACCGGCTGAAATCGATGAGTTGGTAACAAAGGCACGCAAGTGTCTGGACCTGACTCTGAGTGCGTTGCGGGGCTAAGTGCTAGGCTCTGAGCGGGGTGTGTAGTTTGCATTTCGCTCAGCGCAAACAAAGGATGGGTCTTTCCTTGAAAGCCTGCCTTGGATCTTGCCAGACTACCGGTTGTTCGGAGTGCCCGGGAAAGGCCGCTGAGCACGTGGTTAAAAAGAAAAATTGGAGCATTACCCATGAAGGCATTAGGTATGAAGATAGCTGGCAAGACCCTCCTCGCCATGTCCCTGATGGGCGTGATGGCGGGCGCAGTTCAGGCGGATGACAAGGTTCTTCACGTGTACAACTGGTCCGATTACATCGCACCGGATACCGTCAAGAAGTTCGAAGCCGAGTCGGGGATCAAAGTCGTCTACGACGTATTCGACAGCAACGAAACCCTGGAAGCCAAGTTGTTGGCAGGCAAGTCTGGCTACGACATCGTCGTGCCATCGAACAACTTCCTGGCCAAGCAGATCAAGGCTGGCGTTTACCAGAAGCTCGACAAGTCCAAGCTGCCTAACTGGAAGAACCTGAACCCTGACCTGCTTAAAGCAGTATCGGTAAGTGACCCGGGCAACGAACACGCCTTCCCTTACATGTGGGGTTCGATCGGTATCGGCTTCAACGCCGAGAAGGTCAAGGCTGCACTGGGTGCCGACGCGCCAACCAATTCCTGGGACCTGCTGTTCAAACCTGAAAACGCCGCCAAGTTGAAGTCGTGCGGTATCAGTTTCCTGGATTCGCCAACTGAGATGATTCCGGTGGCGTTGCACTACCTGGGCTATCCAACCGACAGCCAGGATAAAAAACAATTGGCCGAAGCCGAAGCATTGTTCCTGAAGATTCGTCCTTCGGTGGGCTACTTCCACTCGTCCAAGTACATCTCTGACCTGGCCAACGGCAACATCTGCGTAGCCGTCGGTTACTCGGGTGACATCTACCAGGCCAAGTCCCGCGCAGCTGAAGCCGGTGACAAGGTGAAAGTCAGCTACAACATTCCGAAAGAAGGTGCCGGCACCTTCTACGACATGGTCGCCATCCCTAAAGATGCCGAAAACGTCGAAGGCGCCTACAAGTTCATGACCTTCCTGCAGAAGCCGGAAATCATGGCTGAAATCACCAACGCCGTGCGCTTCCCGAACGGTAACGCGGCCGCCACCGCATTGGTCGAAAAAGAAATCACCGACGATCCAGGCATCTACCCGCCAGCGGACGTGCTGGCCAAGCTGTACGCGATTGCCGACTTGCCGGCCGCGACCCAGCGGATCCTGACTCGCAGCTGGACCAAGATCAAATCCGGTAAGTAAGCCGGTTTGAGGCAACAACCTGTTGTCGTCGCCTGCGCGGTGACGGCAACAGGAATAATTAAATGACAGAAAGTTTTGCTGGAACGGTTTTTCGAGGGTAAGTTGCGCGCCGGTTTTGTTGCCAGGCAGCCATGGCTGTCATGTCACGCGGGGCAACTTGGGCCCAACTAATTTTAGAGGACCTCCACGTGCCTATTTTTTCTTTATTGCGCAATGCACTGCTGGTCGGTGCCGGACTGACGCTCGCCGTCAGTGTTCAGGCGGCCGGCACCGTGCATATTTATAACTGGTCGGACTACATTGGCTCGACCACCCTGGCAGACTTCCAGAAAGCGTCTGGTATCAAGCCGATTTATGACGTGTTCGACTCCAACGAAACCCTGGAAGGCAAGTTGCTGGCCGGGCGTACCGGTTATGACGTGGTCGTGCCGTCCAACCACTTTCTCGGCAAGCAGATCAAGGCCGGTGCTTTCCAGAAACTCGACAAGAAGCAACTGACCAACTATTCCAATCTCGACCCGGTGCTGCTCAAGCGCCTGGAACAGAACGATCCGGGTAACCAGTACGCCGTGCCGTATCTGTGGGGCACCAACGGCATCGGTTACAACGTCGACAAGGTCAAGGCTGTATTGGGCCTCGACAAGATTGATTCCTGGGATGTGGTGTTCGAGCCGGAGAACATCAAGAAGCTTCACAGTTGCGGCGTAGCGTTCCTCGATTCTGCCGATGAAATGATGCCCACCGTGCTCAATTACATGGGCCTCAATGCCAACAGCACCAACCCCGAAGACTACAAAAAGGCCGAAGCCAAGTTGCTGGCGGTGCGGCCTTACGTGACCTATTTCCACTCTTCCAAATACATCGCGGACCTGGCCAACGGCGACATCTGCGTCGCGATTGGCTTTTCCGGCGACATGTTCCAGGCCAAGGCCCGCGCGGCTGAAGCCGGCAAAGGGATGAACATCGCCTACTCGATTCCGAAAGAAGGTGGCGCGCTCTGGTTCGACATGCTGGCAATCCCCAAGGATGCGGCCAACGTCAAGGAAGCCCACGCCTTCATCAACTATTTGCTGAAACCTGAGGTGATCGCCCAGGTCAGTGATTACGTCGGCTACGCCAACCCTAACCCCGGGTCGGACAAACTGATGGAACAGTCCATTCGTACCGACGAGTCGGTTTATCCACCGCAAGCAGTCCTCGACAAGACGTACGTGTCCATCGAGTTACCACCAAACATTCAACGTTTGATGACCCGCAGCTGGACCAAGGTCAAGTCGGGTAAATAGCGACAAGGCTCAAACTATCCAAGGTTCGCTCGCCTCGGGCGAACTGCAAATTTTGTTGGGAGTTTCGTAAATGGCAGTTGCCTCCGGCGCCTATAAGAAAGCCCTCGAGGGCGACCAGTCACCTAAACAGGTGTTGGTCAAAATCGACCGGGTCACGAAGAAGTTCGACGAGACGATTGCCGTGGACGATGTGTCCCTGGAGATCAAGAAAGGCGAAATCTTCGCCCTGCTCGGCGGTTCGGGATCGGGCAAATCCACCTTGCTGCGCATGCTCGCAGGGTTCGAACGGCCCACGGAGGGGCGCATTTTCCTCGATGGAGTAGACATCACCGACATGCCGCCGTACGAGCGGCCGATCAACATGATGTTCCAGTCGTACGCCTTGTTCCCGCACATGACCGTGGCGCAGAACATCGCCTTCGGCCTCAAGCAGGACAAAATCCCCGCAGCAGAAGTCGATGCCCGTGTCGCGGACATGCTCAAGCTGGTTCAGATGACGCAATACGCCAAGCGCAAGCCGCATCAGTTGTCCGGTGGCCAGCGTCAGCGTGTGGCCCTGGCGCGTTCCCTGGCCAAGCGGCCGAAGCTGTTGCTGCTCGACGAACCGATGGGTGCTCTGGACAAGAAGCTGCGTTCGCAAATGCAACTGGAGTTGGTCGAGATCATCGAGCGCGTCGGCGTGACTTGCGTCATGGTGACCCATGACCAGGAAGAGGCCATGACCATGGCCGAGCGCATCGCGATCATGCACCTGGGCTGGATCGCCCAGATCGGCAGCCCGATCGACATCTACGAAACCCCGACCAGCCGTCTGGTCTGCGAATTCATCGGCAACGTCAACATCTTCGACGGTGAAGTGATCGACGACGCCGAAGGCCACGCGACCATCACCTGCAAGGACCTGGACCGCCAGATTTACGTGGGCCACGGCATCAGCACGTCGGTGCAGGACAAATCCGTAACCTACGCGATCCGTCCGGAAAAACTGCTGGTGACACCGACCATGCCGACCTGTGAATACAACTGGTCCAGCGGCAAGGTGCATGATATTGCCTATCTTGGCGGCCACTCGGTGTTCTACGTCGAACTGCCGAGCGGCAAGATCGTCCAGTCGTTCGTCGCCAACGCCGAGCGCCGCGGCCAGCGCCCAACCTGGGGCGACCAGGTTTACGTGTGGTGGGAAGACGACAGCGGCGTGGTACTTCGCTCATGAACATGCGCAAATTCAAACGCCGCCTTAATCGAATAATTCCCGGTGGCCGTCAGTTGGTCATCGGGGTTCCCTTCATCTGGCTGTTCCTGTTCTTCATGCTGCCGTTCTTCATCGTCCTGAAGATCAGCTTCGCCGAAGCCGACGTAGCCATTCCGCCGTACACCGAGATCTACAATTTCGTCGACCAGAAGCTGCAGGTGCTGCTCAACCTCGGCAACTACGCGATGCTCGCCGGTGACGAGTTGTACATCGCCGCTTACCTCGGTTCGTTGAAGATGGCGCTGATCAGCACCGTCCTCTGTTTGCTGATTGGCTACCCGATGGCCTACGCCATTGCCAGCGCCCGTAAAGAGATGCAAACGGTGCTGGTGTTGCTGATCATGATGCCGACCTGGACCGCGATCCTGATCCGCGTGTACGCGTGGATGGGCATCCTCAGCAACAATGGCCTGCTCAACGGTTTCCTGATGACCATGGGCTGGATCGACGAACCGCTGCAGATCCTCAATACCAACCTCGCCGTGTATATCGGTGTGGTGTATTCGTACCTGCCCTTCATGATTCTGCCGCTCTACGCCAACCTGGTGAAGCACGACAACAGTCTGCTGGAAGCCGCGTCCGACCTCGGTTCGAGCACCTTCAACAGCTTCTGGAAGATCACCATTCCGCTGTCCAAGAACGGCATCGTCGCCGGCTGCATGCTGGTGTTCATCCCGGTCGTGGGTGAGTTCGTGATCCCGGAACTGCTCGGCGGCCCGGAAACCCTGATGATCGGTAAAGTGCTCTGGCAGGAGTTCTTCAACAACCGTGACTGGCCGGTGGCATCTGCCCTGGCAGTGGTGATGCTGCTGATCCTGATTGTGCCGATCATCCTGTTCAACCGTAGTCAGGCCAAAGAAATGGAGGGCAAGGAATGAAACGCTTCCGTTTCTCAAGTTTCATGCTGGTAGCGGGTTTGCTGTTCATCTACGCGCCGATGCTGATCCTGGTGATCTACTCGTTCAACGCCTCCAAACTGGTAACGGTATGGGGCGGCTGGTCGATCAAGTGGTACATCGGTTTGATGGACAACACTCAACTGATGGGCTCGGTGGTGCGCTCGCTGGAAATTGCCTGCTACACGGCGGTTGCTGCGGTGGCGCTGGGTACGTTGGCAGCATTCGTGCTGACCCGTATCACCCATTTCAAGGGACGCACGCTGTTTGGTGGCCTGGTCACCGCGCCGTTGGTGATGCCTGAAGTGATCACCGGTCTGTCGCTGTTGCTGCTGTTCGTGGCCATGGCGCAGATGATCGGATGGCCGCAGGAGCGCGGCATCGTCACCATCTGGATCGCGCACACGACGTTCTGTGCGGCGTATGTGGCGGTGGTGGTCTCGGCGCGGCTGCGTGAGCTGGACCTGTCCATCGAAGAAGCGGCCATGGACCTGGGGGCGAAGCCTTGGAAGGTGTTCTTCCTGATCACCATTCCGATGATCGCGCCATCGCTGGGGGCGGGCGGCATGATGTCCTTCGCCCTGTCGCTGGACGACCTGGTGTTGGCCAGCTTCGTGTCGGGGCCGGGTTCGACCACCTTGCCGATGGAAGTGTTCTCGGCGGTGCGTCTGGGGGTGAAACCCGAGATCAACGCCGTGGCCAGTCTGATTCTGCTGGCGGTATCGCTGATGACGTTCCTGGTCTGGTTCTTCAGCCGCCGTGCCGAAGAAGCGCGCAAGCGTGCGATCCAGCAAGCGATCGAAGAAAGCGCTGCCGACTCCTGGAAACAACCGGACGTGCGTCGCGCGCAGGCGCCGGAAGCGGCTTGAGCCTGATGTCGGGTTGACCACAACAATGTGGTCAACCCAAATCCCATGTGGGAGCGAGCCTGCTCGCGAAGGGGGAGTGTCAGTTGACATCAATGTTGCCTGGCACACCGCTTTCGCGAGCAGGCTCGCTCCCACAGGTTTTTAGGAAACCCAGGGCGATTTGCGGATGATCTCGACGAAGTTCATCGGCTTGAACCCCGGCTCGCTGTCCACCAGCACATCCGCGTTCACGGTGCCAAACGTGGTCTCCGGCCGATGTTTGAAACCATTGGCGAACGCACACAGGATGCATTCCTTGAACCCTTCACCGCGTGGATGCGCATGCACCACCGCTTCGCGCTGCACGGTGGGAAACGCCGCGTAGTCGATACCCAACACATCCATTTCAACACCGGCGGTGACCAGCGCCACATTGGGCCGCAGGTGTTGCGGCACGCCCGGCGTGGTGTGCAGGGCAATCGACAACCACACCTGCTCGATATCGTCATCCGACAAACCGTAAGGCTTGAGGAACGCCTTGGCGGCGTTGGCGCTGTCGACTTCGAAACGTTCATCGTCAGTGCGATGTCCTTCCACCAGACCCAGGTCATGGAACATGGCGCCGACGTACAACAGCTCGGGATTGTAGGCCAGTTGCTTGCGTTCACCGCTCAAGGCACCGAACAGAAACACCCGGCGTGAGTGGTGGTAAAGCAGGTCTGATTCGACGTCGCGAATGTATTCCGTGGTGGCTTTGGCCAATGCGCTGTCGGGGATTTTGATACCGGCGATGGTGCTGCTCATGGTGCTGTCCTCGTGGGGAACGCCGTGGCGGCGCTGATGGAACAAGTCTGTTCCGGCCCCCCAAACCGGACAATCGATCCATGGCTGCGATCCTTGCCAATGAACATGCATATCGTGCCAACCTCGCTTGTTGGGCTTGGATTGGCTAGGGTTGGTGGTGGGCAGGCCGAAAAGATCGCAGCCTTCGGCAGCTCCTACAGAGGAACGCGATCCAATGTAGGAGCTGCCGAAGGCTGCGATCTTTTCCATATTCAAGGCGGAATTTGAACCATGCAAAAAACCGTTGCCATCGTGGTCTTCGCCGGCGTCCAGTCCCTGGATGTCACCGGTCCCATGGATGTGTTTTCCGAAGCCAATCGCTTTCTGGCACCGGAAGATCACTATCGGCTGGAGGTGATTGGTGTCGAGCGTGGAGTGATGGCGTGTTCCAACGGATTGTCACTCAATGCCCATCGGCATTTCAGCGAGGCGCTGGAGGCTTATGATTTGCTGCTGGTGGCCGGTGGGCCACAGTTGCCGTTCATGAATTTCGGCGCGGCATTCGATGCCTGGCTGCGCGATGCCAGTGCGTTGGCGCAGCGTTTTGGCTCGATCTGCAACGGCGCGTTCATGCTCGCCCGGGCCGGATTGCTCGAAGGGCGAACAGTGACCACCCACTGGGGCGATGCGGCGGCGCTGGCGGCGTTGAGCCCGTCCACTCGGGTCGAGGCTGATCGCCTGTACGTGCAGGACGGCGAGTTGTACACCTCGGCCGGGGTTACGGCGGGGATCGATTTATCGTTGTACCTACTGGGTCGGGACCACGGACCAGAAGTGGCCCTGAGCGTGGCCAAGCGGTTGGTGGTGTTCACGCAGCGCTCGGGCGGGCAATCGCAGTTCAGCCCGTTCCTCACGCCCCACGCCGAACCGACCTCGGCGGTGGCGATGGTCCAGCACTACGTGTTGGCCAACCTCACCGGCGACCTGACGATTGCCGACCTGGCCAATGCCGCCAACATGAGCGCCCGCAACTTTTCCCGGGTGTTTGCCAAAGAAGCAAAAATCACCCCGGCGGAATTTGTCGAGCGGGCGAGGGTGGACGCGGCGCGGGTGCTGCTTGAGAGCACACCGTCACCGCTCAAGACCGTGGCGTATCAGTGCGGGTTTCGGGATGCCCAGCACATGCGCAGCGTATTCAATCGACGGCTGGGGGTGACACCGCAGCAGTTCAGGTTGAATTTTGCGGCGGTGGTTTGAGCCAGCATTCTTGTTGCCTGTGAGGGCCTCTTCGCGAGCAGGCTCGCTCCCACCGTTAACCGAGTTGTTCAGACAGACACGGTCTAGTGTGGGAGCGAGCCTGCTCGCGATAGCGTCAGCCCGGCCAACAAAAATCTATTGCGCAGCCCGCGCCGGCAACAGCTTCAACGTACTGCGAGTGTTGGCCGTCACCTCTTCGTCGTTGAGGTGCGCCTGGTAGTAGACCCCTTCGATATAGGCCTCAGCCTGGTCGTCATAGTGGCTGTCGAACAGCACGCCACTCTGGCCGACCGGGTTGACGGTCAGGCTGTGGGCCGGGTCGGCGAAGTCGATCAGACGCCGGGTCGAGGGGCCATAAGTCACCGGCCACGGCGCCGGGCCGATCTTGGCCGAGAGGTTGTTCGGCACCTCGTGAGTGCCGGGCGCCGCGAACGGGCCGACGTTGAAAAGCCGGTCCAGCGGCTTTTGCTGGCCCAATGGATGGCCATGGGTCAGTGTGTGCGCCTTGCCCCACTGCCATTGCGCGAAATCCGCACCCAGCGTGGTCTTGAGGTGAGCGATGCTCGCTTGCCACGCCACCTTGACCGTGTCGGCCCGGGTTTCCTTGCCGAGGGTGTTGCGGTTGTCCCACCACGGCGAGTCGGCGGTCGTGGCCAGGCGCGGCAGCGCGGCGTCGATCACCCGGGTCGAGAGCAGCGTTTCGAAGAAGTCATTGCCCAGTTCATCGTGCATCGTCGCGTCAGCCAGGTTGAACAGGAACTGGTTGAACAGCGTCGCGCTCGTGGACTCCAGCGGATAGTCGCCTTTCCACTGGGCCAGTTGCTCCACCAGTTTGAGTTCGGCGGGATCGCTCACCACTTCACGCAGAACCGGTAACAATGGCGCCAGGAGTCGCGGACCATAGGCGGTGGTGGTGCCCAGTTGCAGCTTCTGACTGGCGTCCAGATCCCACTTGATGGTTTTGTCGCTGAGCTGGCGATTGAGCTGCTGACCGCGATCGGCCAGGTTGTAGTAACCGGGAATCTCCATACCGGTCGACGACACCGGCTGGAAATTGGCCGAGACGATGTAGCCCCGTGCCGGGTTCTCTTCCTGCGGGTTGGCGCTGAACGGGTAGAAGCCGTCCTTATCCGCCTCGGCGGTGCTGCCGTCGAGGATGAACCACGGCTTCACACCCGCCGGACGTTTCGGTAATTGCGCCGCCGCCCACCAGCCGATGTCACCCTTGGCATTGGCCCATACGATGTTCAGGCCAGGCGCCTGGACTTTTGCGGCAGCACTGCGCGCCTTGGCCAGGGTATCGGCGCGATTGAGCTGGTAGAAGCCTTCAAGGATCGGGTTCTGGCTTTCGAGAAAACCCCACCACATGGCGATCGGCGTTTTTCCGACGCCGGTGCCCAGCGCATCGTTGACGATCGGCCCGTGGGGCGACTGGCGCAGCAGCAACTTCACCGGTGGCTGGCCCTTGACCGCGATCTGTTGTTCGCTGGTCACCATGTCCACCCACTTGCCGCGATACCAGACCTGATTGGGGTTGTCCGGGTTGACCTTTTCGGCGATCAGATCCAGGTCGTCGTTCTGGAACATGGTGATGCTCCAGCCGAAGTCGCGGTTCATCCCCAGGGAGGCGAACGGCATCAAGGCCTGGTAGTGGCCGTAGAGTTCAAAACCCGGCGCCGAGAGCTGCGCTTCGTACCACACCGACGGCGCAGAAAAGCGGATATGCGGATCACCGGCCAACAGCGGCTTGCCACTTTTGGTGCGACTGCCGGCAACGACCCAGGCGTTACTGCCTTCGAACTGCGGCAAACCATTGTCGGCCAGTGCCTGTTCGCTCAGGCGGGCGAGGGCGTTGAGGTCTTTCCAGTCGGCGCTGGCGAGGGACGGCACGGCACCTCCGGGATTCTTCGCCAGCACGCCTTTGGGCTGCCAGTCGAGATCGAAGACGTTGAGGTAGTTGGTGCCCAACTGATCGCGCACGTAAGTCAGCAAGGGTTCGGTGCGAAACGCCGCGGCAAAACTGTAGGCCATGTAACCGGCAATGCTGATGGTGTCCTGGGCAGTGAACGGGCGTTTGGGAATCCCCAGTACATCGAACTCCACGGGTTTTGCATGGCTGTCCTGATACTGGTTGATGCCGTCCAGATAGGCTTGCATGGCGATAAAGGCCGGCGACTGTTTGCCCATATTCGCCAGGTAGGTTTCGGCACGTTCGCGAATGCGCAGGCTGCGCATCAGCTTGTCGGTATCAAGCAGTTTCGGGCCGAGCACTTCGGCCAGTTCACCGCGTGCGAGTCGGCGCAGGACTTCCATCTGAAACAGCCGATCCTGGGCGTGCACATAGCCAAGGGTGCGGTAAAGGTCGGTTTCGTTTTCAGCGCGGATGTGCGGGATGCCGCGCTCGTCATAGCGCACGGTCACCGAACCTTGCAGGTGTTGCAGCTCAACCAGGCCCTGGCGTGTCGGCTGCTTGCTGTAGACGTACCAGCCGGCGCCCGCAGCGAGTGCGACTATCAGCAGGGCGAGAACGGTCAGGCTACGTTTCATGGTGACTCCTTGTTGTTATGGGTGGCAGCAGTTCCCTGGCGCCACTGTTTAACACGGCTTGCCGCATTGGCCCATCGCCCTTAGGAGGGATTCGTATTGCCGGGTTTTTCCCTACTTCGTTGTATCGACAGGCCACGGGCAGTAACACCCCACCGCCAGTGTGTGCGTGGCATTCACCGCACGGCCTTCGTTTAACGCTTGCAGGATCGGCTCGATAAAACTGTTACTCGAATTGCAGGTCAGGCCTTCGCTGTAGGGGCCGAAGTACGCCAGTTTGCCGCTGCTATCCCAGATGGCCACAGCCGGGCTGGCCGGGATTTGTTCCGAACCAGGGAGGACGGTGATGGTTTTCAGGTTGCTCAACGTGCTCGGCAACTGGCCGTGGCTGCCGGGTTTTTGTACCGCATAAAACTCGACGCCCTGCGGTACATACTGCTCAACCAGTTCGGTCAGGTGTTGTTGATTACCGACGTTGCACGGGCAGGCCGGGTCCCAGAAATGCACGAGGCGGATGGCGCCGGGGCCGGCAAGGTCGTCGGGCAGGCGCAGCGGGTCGCCGGAAAACACTGCGGTGTGTGAGCTGAAAGCTCGCAAGTAACGTCCTTGAAACCAGTCGTAAGCGGCCCAAAGCACACCGGCACACACAAGGGCGAGCAAGCTGGCAAGCAGTGTGGTGCGGTAGGGCGAACGCATGGGTTTCAATCCTCGAAGGTCGCCCAGCTTGCCATGCTTGCCGCGACAGATGAATATCGCAGGCCCATAAAGTCCGTTTCGTGTTCTGGAATAACCCATGTCTGCCACTTTCGACCCCGATCATTTGCGTGCCAGCCTGCGGCCACTGGCCGAGTGGCAGCGGCTGTCGGTGCAAGCGCTGGCGTACCAGCGGTTCTACGGGCTGGATTTTCCGGGGCGTAACCTGCGCAGTGGCCTTGGGCGTTTCGAGGTCGATGGTTATGACGTGGTCAGTCAGGTCTGGTGGCCCGAGCGGGCGAAGGCGACGCTGTTTTTGTTCCATGGCTTTTACGATCACACCGGGCTCTACCGGCATGTGATCGAGTGGGCGCTGGACCAGGGTTTTGCGGTGATTGCCTGCGACTTGCCGGGGCATGGACTGTCCAGCGGTGAGCGCGCGAGCATCAAGGACTTCGACGAGTATCAGGACACGCTGCAAGGCTTGTTCACTGAGGCGAGATCCCTGGATTTGCCGCAGCCGTGGCACCTGTGCGGGCAAAGCACGGGCGGTGCGATCGTGATCGATCATGTGCTCAACGCAGGTGCGGGCAGTCCGGCCCAGGGGCAGGTGATCCTGCTGTCGCCGTTGGTTCGGCCACGGGCCTGGGGCTGGTCGCAGCTCAGTTATTACCTGCTCAAGCCTTTCGTCAAAGCCATCGCCCGACGTTTCAGCGAGAACTCCAACGACCCGGACTTTTTGCCGTTCCTGCAAGCCGACCCGTTACAGCCGCTACGTTTGCCGACGGCCTGGGTCGGTGCGCTTGCGCGGTGGATCAAGCGTATCGAAGCTGCGCCGGGCAGTCCGCGACGGCCACTGATTGTGCAGGGGCAGGCAGACATGACCGTGGATTGGGAGCACAACCTTGAGGTGCTGAAGGCCAAGTTCGATCGGCCTCAGGTCTTGATGTTGCCGCAGGCGCGGCATCATCTGGCGAATGAGACGCTGGCGTTGCGGCAGGAGTATTTCGGGTTTTTGACCAAGCGGATTAGCCGTCAGAATCGGTAGAGCAAGATCAAAAGATCGCAGCCTTCGGCAGCTCCTACATTGATCATGTGTACGACGATGCCTCTGTAGGAGCTGCCGAAGGCTGCGATCTTTTATGGCGCGACACTATTTCATTGACTCAGGTTCGAGGTACTTTGCCCCACCGCCAACCCCGCGCGAATCGCTGCCAGCGCCGCCTGATAGTAAGCCTTGCCCTCGGCCGACTCGGCAAACGTGGCGAACTCTTCCAGTTCGTTATCCGACAAGTCGCGATAGACATACAGCAACGTGTTGTTCAGGTCGCTGCCGATCTGGTCCATCAAGCGCTGACGCTGACCGTTCAACATACCTTGAGCCTGGCCCGAGCCGAGCAGGCCGGGGATCATCGAGCTCAGGCTGTCGGCCGCGACGCCGGCAATCGCCAGGCTGACTTCCGCACCGGCCTCGCGAGCGGGCAAGGCCTGGGCGAGGTGGCCGATGATCAGCATGCGGCTGTCACTGGCTTCCATCTTGGGCAGACCTTTGGCGTTCTTCGCCAACTGATCGCGACGGGTCGCCAGCAACTCGGCTGCAACGATCTTCTTGCCCAGAGGCGATTGGAAGAATGTCAGTGCAGGTTTCGGATCGGTGAGGGTTTTGCGTAATTGTGCTTCGGCGCGCTGGTCTACGGCTTGCGGGGCAAAGCGCTGATTACTGTTGTTCACCAGCGCCTGAAACACCGCTGGCGGCAAGCTGTTCTGGTAACGCTGTTGAGCGGCTGAAAGGGCATCGCTGAAATGCGCGCGTTGTTCTGGCCAGCCGGCGACCTTGTACAACTGGTCGTGGCCGTCTGCCCAGGCGGGCATAACGCAGAACATCAGCAGTGAGAAAAGCAAACGGCGCATAGGGACTCCTGTCAGCAGGCGACTATTCTCCGTGCGGCATACGGACTTGTCGAGAATTCGTATCAAGCCGCTGCACGGCTCTGTCGGATTTTCGGGCACAGGAATACTATGCCCGGCATGCAAATACCCTCTGATCACCCATTGCTGCTACGTATCGTCGACGAACTGGCTGAACGCGGCTGGTCGCAGCAGAATATTTTCCTGCCTCTGGGTCTGACCCGGGAACTGGCGGCTGAGTGCCATAAACGTGCAACCGAGGGTGAATTGGCCCCGGCCGCCGTGGGGCGCGGGCCGTCATCGGAAATTCGCGAGGGGATTCGCGGCGACCGTATCCAGTGGATCGAGCCGGGTCAGGCGTTGGCTTGCGACAGTTATCTGGAACTGATGGACTGCTTGCGCGAGGCGATGAATCGCGGTCTGTACCTGGGCCTGGAAGATTTCGAAAGCCATTTCGCCCTGTACCCGCCCGGTGCTTTCTACCTCAAGCATGTCGACCGCTTCCGCGATGATGACCGGCGCACGGTGTCGGCGGTGGTCTATCTCAATGACGCCTGGCTGCCCGAGCATGGCGGTCAGTTGCGCATGTACCTGGACGAAGGTGTCGAACACGATGTGGTGCCCACCGGCGGCTGCCTGGTGGTGTTCCTGTCGGGTGAAGTCCCCCACGAAGTCTTGCCCGCGACCCGGGATCGCCTGTCGTTGACCGGCTGGTTTCGGCGTCGTGGTAACGAGCCGTTCTGATCATGCAGAAAATTCTGGTAAGCCGCTGCCTGCTGGGCCACCGCGTGCGTTACGACGGCGGGGCCAGTGGGCCGTTCGATCAGCTCCAGTGGTGGCTCGACGAAGGTCGCGTGGTGCCGCTGTGTCCGGAGGTTGCCGGTGGGTTGCCGACGCCCAGGGCGGCGGCGGAAATTCCGGGCGGGCAGGGTGGTGAAGTGCTTGATGGCCAGGCTTCGGTGATCACCACCGAAGGGAAGGATGTCAGTGCGGAGTTTCTGAGCGGTGCGTACCAGGCGTTGGAACGGGTGCAAAAGCACGGCATCCGGATAGCCGTGCTCAAGGCCAACAGCCCGTCCTGCGGGAATCTGTTGACCTATGACGGGACGTTCAGCGGAGTGAAGGTCAGCGGTGAAGGCGTCACCGCTGCGTTGCTCAAACGCCATGGCGTTCAAGTGTTCAGTGAGCTGGAGTTGCCGCAAGCGGCTACGGCCCTGGCAACACTCGACTAACCATCAACACAAAACCACTGTGGGAGCGAGCCTGCTCGCGATTGAGGGCATCACATTCAACATCTTCGTTGACTGTCAGACCGCTATCGCCGGCAAGCCGGTCTCGCTCCCACAGGGTTACTCATTTACTTGAGATCAGGGTTTCGGCGCCACACTCGTATCCGCCCCAAACCACTTCTGCTCCAGCGCTTCCAGCCGCCCATCGGCCTTGATCCGCTGCAACGCGTTTTCCAGGCTGGCATGAAACGCCGGGTTACCTTTCTGAAACGGAATTGCCAGGCTCACAGCCGGGGCGTCTTTCGGCTTTTCTTCCGTCAGCGACTGCACCAACAGGATTGAGCGCGGTTGCTCGTCTTTCTGCGCGATCAAATGCGCATCGGTATGAATGTAAGGTTCGCTGAAGTCGAAACGATCTTTGAGATCCGGGGTCACTGCTATGTGGTTGATGGCGACGTCGTACTTGCCGCTTTCAACGCCGGTCAACAGGTCGCCGGAGTCGGTGATGACGAAGTCGGCCCGCACATCCAGTTCATTGGCCAGCAGTTGGCCGAGCTCGACTTCGAAGCCCGTTAGTTTGTCGTCGTCCTTGAAATTGAAGGGCGGTGTATTAGCCTCAAGGGCAATGCGCAATTCGCCACGGTCGTTTACATCGTCAATCAGTTCGGCATGAGCCAAAGGGCTCAAAAGGGGTAGCAGGCAGATCAGGCCAGGCAAAAAACGCATGGTCACTCCTTTGAATTCATTATCGCGACGCTCTGGTTCAGGCTCGCTTTGCTATGGTTGTCGAGTGCCTTCGACAACGAATGGCCGTGAAGTTGTCATGGCCGCGCGGATTTTACGAAAAAACTGGAGAAGAGAATGAAAACCTTTATGTCACGAGCTGCATTGGCTGGCCTGTTGATGGGGGCTTCGGTGCTGGCATCTGCTGCGACTCCGGCGCCCAAAGGCGCAGAAGCGTTCATTGTTTCCCCGGAAGACGGTGCTACGGTGCCACAGGAGTTCAAGGTTAAATTCGGCGTCAAGGACATCTCATTGGCCCCGGCAGGCGATGTCACCAAGAACACCGGTCACCACCATTTGCTGATCGACGTCAAAGAACTCCCCGCAGCAGGTGCACCGATTCCGACGGATGCCAACCACATGCATTTTGGTAAGGCGCAAACTGAGGCCACCATCAAACTGCCGCCAGGCAAGCACACTTTGCAGCTCGAACTGGGCGACAGCGGTCACATCCCGTTCGATCCGCCAATCGTTTCGAAGAAGATTACCGTCAACGTTAAATAGCGTTTCGCAGGCATGAAAAAAGGAGACCCGAAGGTCTCCTTTTTTTGTCGCTCAAGTCGCGATCAGAACAACACGCGGCTACGGATGGTGCCGTTGACGTGTTGCAGCTTCTCTTGCGCCAGTTCCGAGTATTCGGCGTCTACGTCGATAACCACGTAGCCGACTTTCTCGTTGGTCTGCAGGAACTGACCGGAAATGTTGATGCCGTTTTCGGCGAAGACCTTGTTGATCTCGCTCATCACACCCGGAATGTTCTCGTGGATGTGCAACAGGCGGTGCTTGCCAGGGTGAGCCGGCAAGGCCACTTCCGGGAAGTTCACGGACGATACCGACGTACCGTTGTCGCTGTACTTGACCAGCTTTTCCGCCACTTCCAGACCGATGTTGGCCTGTGCTTCAGCGGTGGAACCACCGATGTGCGGGGTCAGGATCACGTTGTCCAGGCCACGCAGCGGGCTTTCGAACTCTTCGTCGTTGGAGCGAGGCTCCACCGGGAATACGTCGATGGCCGCGCCGATCAGGTGCTTGTCCTTGATCGCGTCCGCCAGGGCGTCCAGCTCGACCACGGTGCCGCGAGCGGCGTTGATCAGGATGCCGCCCTTCTTGATGGCGCGGATTTCCTTCTCGCCGATCATCCACTGGGTCGCAGCGGTTTCCGGAACGTGCAGGGTAACGATGTCGGACATGCCCAGCAGTTCGGTCAGGCTGGCAACTTGCGTTGCGTTGCCCAATGGCAGCTTGGTCACGGTGTCGTAGAAGTACACCTGCATGCCCAGGCCTTCAGCCAGGACCGACAGTTGAGTACCGATCGAACCGTAACCGACGATGCCCAGCTTCTTGCCGCGGATTTCGAAGGAGTTGGCCGCGCTCTTGATCCAGCCGCCACGGTGGCAGGAAGCGTTCTTCTCCGGGATACCGCGCAGCAACAGGATCGCTTCGGCCAGTACCAGCTCGGCGACGGAGCGCGTGTTGGAGTACGGTGCGTTGAACACCGCGATGCCGCGTTCGCGAGCCGCGCTCAGGTCGACCTGGTTGGTGCCGATGCAGAAACAGCCAACAGCCACCAGTTTCTTCGCGTGATCGAAGATCTCTTCGGTCAGTTGAGTGCGGGAGCGAATGCCGATGAAGTGAGCATCAGCGATCTTTTCCTTCAGCTGGGCTTCCGGCAGAGAACCTGTGAGGTACTCGATGCTGGTGTAGCCCGCCGACTTGAGGACGTCGACAGCCGATTGGTGGACGCCTTCGAGAAGAAGGAACTTGATCTTGCTCTTATCGAGAGAAGTCTTGCTCATCTGCGTAAACCTGTATCCCGGAGAAAAATGGCAGGAAATAGCCAGCAGACGCTGACCCGGACGGCAAGAATGCCGTCACCGCAGAATGGCCGTTGGGCACTATGCTGCGGGGTCGGTATGCTAGCATATGCACCCCGCTAACACTCATTCCTGCGACGTGAAGCGTTCTCAGGATGACCATGAATTGTTCGAGAGTTCTGTCGATGACCAATCCTGCCCTGATTGATGAGCTGAAGACCCTGGTTGAGCCTGGCAAGGTGCTGACCGATGCCGACTCCCTGAATGCTTACGGCAAGGATTGGACCAAGCATTTTGCCCCCGCCCCGACGGCCATTGTGTTTCCCAAGACCACCGAGCAGGTCCAGGCCATTGTCCGTTGGGCCAATGAACACAAAGTGGCGCTGGTGCCGTCCGGCGGTCGCACCGGGCTGTCCGCCGCTGCCGTGGCAGCCAATGGCGAAGTGGTCGTGTCGTTCGACTACATGAACCAGATCCTCGATGTGAACATGACCGACCGCACTGCCGTTTGTCAGCCGGGCGTGGTCACCGAGCATCTGCAGAACGTTGCCGAAGAAAAAGGCCTGTACTACCCGGTGGACTTCGCCTCGGCAGGTTCCAGCCAGATTGGCGGCAACATCGGCACCAATGCCGGCGGGATCAAGGTCATTCGCTACGGTATGACCCGCAACTGGGTCGCCGGGATGAAAGTCGTCACCGGCAAGGGCGATCTGCTGGAGCTGAACAAGGACCTGATCAAGAACGCCACGGGCTACGACCTGCGCCAGCTGTTCATCGGCGCCGAAGGCACCCTCGGTTTTGTGGTTGAAGCGACCATGCGTCTGGATCGCGCACCGAAAAACCTCACCGCGATGGTCCTTGGTACTGCCGATTTCGACTCGATCATGCCGGTATTGCACGCGTTCCAGAGCAAACTTGATCTGACGGCGTTCGAATTTTTCTCCGACAAAGCGCTGGCCAAGGTCATGGCACGCGGTGACGTGCCGGCGCCGTTCGAGTCCGATTACCCGTTCTACGCGCTACTGGAATTCGAAGCGACCACCGAAGAAGTGGCTAACCACGCCCTGGAAACCTTCGAGCACTGCGTCGAGCAGGGCTGGGTGCTGGACGGTGTCATGAGCCAAAGCGAAACCCAGTTGCAGAACCTCTGGAAGCTGCGCGAATACATCTCCGAAACCATCTCCCACTGGACGCCGTACAAGAACGACATCTCCGTCACTGTCTCGAAAGTGCCGGCGTTCCTGAAGGAAATCGACGCGATCGTCGGCGAACACTACCCGGACTTCGAAATCGTCTGGTTCGGCCACATCGGCGACGGCAACCTGCACTTGAACATCCTCAAGCCGGATAACCTGAGCAAGGACGAGTTCTTCGCCAAGTGCGCGACGGTCAACAAGTGGGTGTTCGAAACGGTCGAGAAGTACAACGGTTCGATTTCCGCCGAACACGGCGTGGGCATGACCAAGCGGGACTACTTGACCTACAGCCGTTCCCCGGTTGAGATCGAGTACATGAAAGCCGTCAAAGCGGTGTTCGACCCGAACGGCATCATGAACCCGGGCAAGATTTTCGCTGTTTGAATCAACGAACCAGGAGTCGGTCAATGAGCTATCAGCACCAGTATGTCGACGGTACGCGTATTCACTTCCCGCTCGGGAAAGTGGTGTGCATCGGCCGCAATTACGCCGAACACGCCAAGGAACTGGACAACCCGGTGCCTACAGAACCCCTGCTGTTCATCAAGCCGGGCAGTTGCGTAGTGCCGCTGGAAGGCGGCTTCAGCATTCCGACCGAGCGCGGCTCGGTGCATTACGAAGCGGAAATCGCCGTGTTGATCGGCAAGCCTTTGTCGACCAAGCCGAGCCGTGAAGAAGTGCTCGACGCGATCTCCGGTTTCGCTCCGGCCCTGGACCTGACCCTGCGCGACAAGCAGGCCGAGCTGAAATCCAAGGGCTTGCCGTGGGAAATCGCCAAGTCTTTCGACGGTGCGGCGGTGATTGCTCCGTTCGTGGCCGGCAGCACTTTCGCCGACCTGACTGACATCGGCATCCGCCTGACCATCAACGGCGAAGTTCGTCAGGATGGCAACAGCAGCGCAATGCTCAACCCGATCGTGCCGATGATTCAGCACATGGCTGGCTGCTTCTCGCTGCAGGCCGGCGACGTGATCCTCACCGGCACGCCGGTTGGCGTCGGTCCGCTGAATGTGGGCGACGAATTGGTGCTTGAATTGCCGGGCACCAGCAGCTTCACCAGCAGCGTCCGCTAAAAAGGCAAAAGATCGCAGCCTTCGGCAGCTCCTACACCGATCTCTGTAGGAGCTGCCGAAGGCTGCGATCTTTTGATCTTGGCTCCCCACGCACGGTAATCCCGCCATTTGCCGTTTTTTTCACATATTGTCTGGATAATTCCGCGGAATCCGGCGTCTGAGCCGGTCCCAATTGTGCTATTACCCTTAGCCTGAATTTCTGGAACGCATCCCTCGATGGCCACCCAACCGCTGCCCAAGCTTGAAACTGCCCGCCGCTCGCGCTTTGTCATGCGCTGGTATTCCTGGCTTTTGCTGATGGCAGCCGCGGCGTATGGCCTTGCGTTTGCGATGCATTGGGATGATCGCGGTGTGCTCTGGGTGCTGGAGCGCTTCGAAAGCCCGGCCGAACGCCAGGAGAGTGTCTGGCTGCCGGATTACCGGGCCGTGATCGACGCCAAGTTGCTGCCGGGCATGGAAAAGGACGAATCGTCCGACCTGGCCTACGATCCACAAACCAAAACCCTGTTCTCGGTGATGGGCAAAAACCCGTTCCTGGTCGAGCTGTCATTGCAGGGCGACGTGCTGCGCAAAATACCGCTGGTGGGCTGGAGCAACCCGGAAGGGTTGACCGCGATGGGCAATGGTCTGCTGGCCATCGTCGATGAACGCGAGCACATGCTCTCCATCGTCAAGGTCGATGCCGATACCCGCGAGCTGAACATCGCCCATTTCCCGAAATACGATCTCGGTCCTTCGGCAGACCAGAATAAGGCGTTCGAATCCATTGCCTGGGATCCGCGTAATCGGCAACTGCTGCTGGGTGAAGAACGTCCTCCTGCGCTGTTCACGTGGAAAAGCGACGGCAGCCAGACCCTCACTGGTGAAAAGAAGAAACTGGCCAGTGATGAACTGGACATCCGCAACCTGTCGGCCCTGGCCATCGACCCGCGCACCGGCCACACACTGGCGTTGTCCGCCGATTCCCACCTGTTGCTGGAGCTGGACGAGAAGGGCGAGCAGGTCAGCTTCATGACCTTGCTGGGCGGTTTCAACGGTCTGAAGAAGACCATTCCTCGCGCCGAAGGTGTGACCATGGACGACGCTGGCACGCTGTACATGGTGAGCGAGCCGAACCTGTTCTACCGCTTCGAAAAGCAGCTCTAAGCCTTGGGTTCGTAGGAATTGCGGCGCTCAGTTGTAGGACTGGGCTAGTGGCCATTAAGCTTCAATTCAGACTGCCGTGGTATTTCATCCGCCTGTCCTGAATCCGAGCCCGCCCGAATGCGTCGACTTGCCCGTCCCAAACCCCTGATTCTGATCCTGTCAGTGATTGCCCTGAGCCTGCTGATTGCGGCCGGTCAGTACCTGCGTCTGTTCGAGCGTGCCTGGTTCAATCTGCATACGCTCTGGCAGCCGACGAACGCTCAGTCCATCGGCCTGGACCAGTACCAGGTCGTGCTGGAAGCGAGCGTCATTGAAGGCCTGGATGACGATGTCTCGGCGCTGACGTTCGATCCTGTGCGCAAAAGCCTGTTCACCGTCACCAACAAAAACGCCGAGCTGATCGAGTTATCCCTGGATGGCCGGATTGTTCGACGCGTCTCGCTGGTCGGTTTCGGCGATCCGGAAGCGGTGGAATTCATCAGCGCCGACACTTACGTGATCACGGACGAACGCGAGCAGCGGCTGATCAAAATTCATCTGGAGAAGGGCACGACGTTCCTCGACGCGGCGGATGCCGAGCAGATCACCCTCGGCGTGCACATGAGTGGCAACAAGGGTTTTGAAGGGTTGGCCTACGATTCAGTGGGCAAGCGGCTGTTTGTCGCCAAGGAGCGCGACCCGATGCTGATCTACGAAGTGCAGGGTTTTCCGCATTACAACCCGGAAAAATCCTACGCGGTGCATGTGGTCAACAACCCTAAGCGTGATGCCGGGATGTTCGTGCGAGACCTGTCGAGCCTGCAATACGACGAGCGCAGCGGCCACTTGCTGGCGCTGTCCGATGAGTCGCGATTGATTCTGGAGCTGGATGTGGATGGGCGGCCGCTGAGCACCATGTCCCTGAGCAAGGGCCGTCAGGGATTGCAGAAGACCGTGCCGCAAGCAGAAGGGATCGCCATGGATGACGACGGCACGATGTACCTGGTGAGCGAGCCGAACCTGTTCTACGTCTTCAAAAAACCAACACAAAACTAACAAACACCCCAAAACCAATGTGGGAGCGAGCCTGCTCGCGATGAGGCCGTGTCAGTCGATAGAGATGTTGACTGAAAGACCGCTATCGCGAGCAGGCTCGCTCCCACAGGTTTATCGGCGTGCCGGATTTACTCGGCGCGCAGGGTTTTCACGCCTTCGCTGGTGCCCAGCAACAGCAGGTCCGCCGGACGCGCCGCGAACAACCCATTGGTCACCACGCCGACGATCGCATTGATCTGCGTTTCCAGCTCCACCGGGTTGGTGATCTGCATGTTGAACACGTCGAGGATGATGTTGCCGTTGTCGGTCAGCACGCCTTCACGGTAAACCGGGTCGCCACCGAGCTTCACCAGTTCGCGGGCCACGTGGCTGCGGGCCATCGGGATCACTTCCACCGGCAGCGGGAACTCGCCGAGGACCGGCACCAGTTTGCTGGCGTCGGCGATGCAGATGAAGGTCTTGGCCACGGCCGCGACGATCTTCTCGCGGGTCAGGGCTGCGCCGCCGCCCTTGATCAGGTTCAGGTGCTCGTCGCTTTCGTCGGCGCCGTCGACGTAGAACTCCAGGTCGCTGACGGTGTTCAGCTCATACACCGGAATGCCATGGCCCTTGAGGCGGGCGGCGGTGGCTTCGGAGCTGGCAACCGCGCCGTCGAACGCACCTTTATGCTTGGCCAGGGCGTCGATGAAGCAATTGGCGGTGGAGCCGGTGCCGACCCCGACGATGCTCTTGTCGTCGAGTTTCGGGAGGATGAAGTCGACGGCGGCCTGGGCCACTGCCTGTTTGAGTTGATCCTGGGTCATGCGGGCTCCGAAGTGCCGAAGTAGGGAACGAAAGGCCGGCATTATAGGCTCCGCGATGGGACAGGGGGAAACACTCCTGTGGCGAGGGGGCTTGCCCCCGTTGGAGTGCGAAGCGCTCCCCTGCATTCCTTCAGTTACATCGCGTGCACTGGTTTTACGACTGCTTCGCAGCCGAACGGGGGCAAGCCCCCTCGCCACAGGTATTGCATGAGGGTGTAAAACCACCTGTTTAGTGTGGTCGCTCAGGCAAAAGCCGGGTTAGACTCCTTGGCCCTGCCCAACCCGCTCAGTGATGCTTTCCGATGCTCGAACAGTACGTCAAAAAGATCCTCACCTCGCGCGTTTATGACGTTGCCGTAGAAACCCCATTGCAGACGGCCCGCCAGCTCTCCGAGCGGCTGGGCAACAACATTTGGCTCAAGCGCGAAGACTTGCAGCCCGTGTTCTCGTTCAAGATTCGCGGCGCCTACAACAAGCTCACGCAGTTGTCCGATGAAGAGCGCGCTCGCGGTGTGGTCACCGCTTCGGCGGGTAACCACGCGCAAGGCCTGGCCCTGGCAGCCAAGGTGTTGGGCGTGAAAGCCACCATCGTGATGCCCAAGACCACCCCGGAGATCAAAGTCGAAGGCGTGCGTTCACGTGGCGGCAAAGTGGTGCTGCACGGCGATTCGTTCCCGGAAGCCCTGGCTTACTCGCTGAAACTGGTCGACGAAAAAGGCTACGTCTACATTCACCCGTACGACGATCCCCACACCATTGCCGGGCAGGGTACGGTGGCGATGGAGATTCTGCGCCAGCACCCTGGGCGTCTGGATGCGATTTTCGTTCCGGTGGGCGGCGGCGGGCTGATCGCCGGCATTGCGGCGTACGTGAAATACCTGCGCCCGGAAATCAAAATCATCGGCGTCGAACCGGACGATTCCAACTGCCTGCAAGCCGCCATGGCGGCGGGTGAGCGCGTGATTCTGCCGACCGTGGGCATCTTCGCCGACGGCGTCGCCGTGGCGCAGATCGGCCAGCACACCTTCGACATCTGCAAAGACTATGTCGATGAAGTGATCACCGTCAGCACCGACGAGATCTGCGCGGCGATCAAGGATATCTACGACGATACCCGCTCGATCACTGAACCTGCCGGCGCCCTGGGCGTGGCCGGGATCAAGAAGTACGTCGAGCAACGCGGCGTCACCGGGCATACCTTTGTGGCCATCGACTCCGGCGCCAACGTCAACTTCGACCGCCTGCGTCACGTTGCCGAGCGCGCCGAACTGGGCGAGGGCCGCGAGGCCATCATCGCCGTGACCATCCCCGAGAAGCCGGGCAGCTTCAAGGCGTTCTGCGAAGCCATCGGCAAGCGCCAGATCACCGAATTCAACTACCGCTACAACACCGGCAGCGAAGCGCACATCTTCGTTGGCGTGCAGACGCACCCGGATACCGACCCACGCAGTGCGCTGATCGCCAGCCTCAGCGATCAGGGCTTCCCGGTGATCGACCTGACCGACAACGAACTGGCCAAGTTGCACATCCGCCACATGGTGGGTGGCCGTGCGGCTCATGTGGTCGACGAAGTGATTCTGCGCTTCGAATTCCCGGAGCGCCCGGGTGCGCTGTTCAACTTCCTCAACAAGCTCGGTGGGCGCTGGAACATTTCGATGTTCCACTACCGCAACCACGGCGCGGCGGATGGCCGCGTGGTCGCCGGGCTGCAGGTGCCTCACGAAGAACGTCATCTGGTGCCTGCGGCACTGGAAGAAATCGGCTACCCGTACTGGGACGAAAGCGACAACCCGGCCTATCAGCTGTTTCTTGGCTGAACGGCTACGCTGATGGGCAGGCCATAAGGAAATCGAACAATGGAAACGTTAACCGCCCTGAAAGTGGCGCATATCGTGGCAACGGTGCTGCTGTTGATCAGCGCACTGGGACTGGTGATCTGGGTCTGGCGCACGCGGCGTAATGGTGATGCGACGGCTCACACCCGCACGTTGCAGCGGCCACAGGTGTTTATCTGGCTGGTGATGGGCCTGGCGCTGCTGAGCATGCCGTTTACCGGTTGGTGGATGGTGCATCTGGTGGGCTGGCCGTTGGGGCAGACCTGGTTGCTGGCTTCCAGCGTGCTTTACACGGTGGCGGCGTTGGGCTGGTTCTGGTTGCTGGTGCGGCTCAACAAGCTGCGCACTGCGCCGGGAGGCAACGGCAAGTTCACCTTTGCCCTCGCACTGTTCAGCTTTGTCTGTTTTATCGCGATTGCGGGGTTGATGGGCGCGAAGCCGGTTTAAGGCTTGGGACCGAGCTGGCCCCTTCGCGAGCAGGCTCGCTCCCACAGGGATTTGTGCAAGACGACAATTGTGTGACCAGCGCAAACCCTTGTGGGAGCGAGCCTGTTCGCGAAGGCGATATCAGTCGCGCAGCGTAATCACCGGCCAACCGCGCTTCTCGGCTTCGCTACGCAAATTCGCATCAGGATCGACTGCCACCGGATTCGACACCTGCTCCAGCAGCGGCAAATCATTCATCGAGTCGCTGTAGAAGTAACTGTCTTCCAGCGAATGCCCGGTCTCTTCCAACCATCGATTCAACCGTGTCACCTTGCCTTCCCGGAAGCACGGAACGTCGGTGCTGCGCCCGGTGTAGCGGCCGTCCTGCATTTCGCATTCGGTGGCGATCAGGGTTTCGACGCCCAGGCGCTGGGCAATCGGCCCGGTAACAAAACGGTTGGTGGCGGTGATGATCACCAGTTTGTCACCAGCCTCACGGTGTTTGGCCAGCAGTTCGATCGCCTTGGGCAGCACGATCGGTTCGATGCAGTCGCGCATGTAATCCAGGTGCCATTGATCCAGCGTGGCCATTTCGGTACGGCCGAGCACTTCCAGGCAAAAGTTCAGGTAGGCGTCGTTATCCAGCTTGCCGGCCAGGTAATCCTGATAGAACTCGTCGTTGCGTGCCTTGTAGGCGACGGCGTCGAGGAAGCCGCGTTCGCACAGGTAATCGCCCCAGGCGTGGTCACTGTCACCGCCCAGAAGCGTGTTGTCCAAGTCGAATAAAGCCAGCCGCATTGCAGTTACTCGCTGAAAAGTCTGTAGAAAGGCGTCCAGAATACGGACTTTTCACAAGAGTGCACATAAGGTAGGCCGGCTCGTTGCTGCTTTCACAACCTTTGTGGAACAATGCGGCGACATGCGTTTGCGAGGTTGTTGCCGTGATCGACCCCGATGGTTTCCGCCCTAATGTCGGGATCATTCTCACGAATGATGCCGGCCAGGTGCTATGGGCTCGCCGTATCAATCAAGATGCCTGGCAGTTTCCACAGGGAGGGATCAACCCCCAGGAGACGCCGGAAGACGCCTTGTACCGCGAGTTGAACGAAGAAGTGGGCCTGGAGCGCGAAGATGTTGAAATTCTCGCCTGCACCCGGGGCTGGTTGCGCTATCGTTTGCCGCAACGTCTGGTCAGGACCCACAGCCAACCGCTGTGCATTGGCCAGAAACAGAAATGGTTTCTCCTGCGCCTGATCTCCAACGAGCAGCGGGTGCGGATGGATTTGACCGGTAAACCGGAATTCGATGGCTGGCGCTGGGTCAGTTATTGGTATCCGTTGGGCCAGGTGGTGACATTCAAGCGCGAGGTTTATCGACGCGCTCTCAAAGAGCTTGCCCCGCGCCTTTTAGCGCGCGACTGACGACGGAGTTCGACCCCGAGCCATGCTCAATACGCTGCGCAAGATCGTCCAGGAAGTTAACTCCGCCAAGGATCTCAAGGCGGCGTTGGGGATTATTGTGTTGCGCGTCAAAGAGGCCATGGGCAGCCAGGTCTGCTCGGTCTACCTGCTTGACCCCGAGACCAACCGCTTCGTGCTGATGGCGACCGAGGGCTTGAACAAGCGCTCGATCGGCAAAGTCAGCATGGCACCCAACGAAGGTCTGGTCGGCCTGGTCGGCACGCGTGAAGAACCCCTGAACCTCGAAAACGCCGCGGATCACCCGCGCTACCGCTACTTCGCCGAGACCGGTGAAGAGCGCTATGCCTCATTCCTCGGGGCGCCGATCATTCACCACCGCCGCGTTGTCGGCGTGTTGGTCATTCAGCAAAAGGAACGCCGCCAGTTCGACGAAGGTGAAGAAGCCTTCCTCGTGACCATGAGCGCACAGCTTGCCGGCGTTATCGCCCACGCCGAGGCCACCGGTTCGATCCGTGGCCTGGGCCGTCAGGGCAAGGGCATTCAGGAAGCCAAGTTCGTCGGCGTACCGGGCTCTCCGGGTGCGGCGGTCGGTACCGCGGTGGTCATGCTGCCGCCGGCCGATCTGGACGTGGTGCCCGACAAGACCATCACCGACATCGACGCGGAGCTTGGGCTGTTCAAGACCGCCATCGAAGGCGTGCGCGCCGACATGCGCGCCTTGTCCGCCAAGCTGGCGAACCAGTTGCGCCCGGAAGAGCGCGCGCTGTTCGATGTTTACCTGATGATGCTCGACGATGCCTCGCTCGGCAGCGAAATCACCACCGTGATCAAGACCGGCCAGTGGGCCCAGGGCGCGCTGCGTCAGGTGGTCACCGAACACGTCAACCGTTTCGAATTGATGGACGACGCCTACCTGCGTGAGCGCGCCTCGGACGTCAAAGACCTTGGCCGGCGCTTGCTGGCTTACTTGCAGGAGGAGCGTCAGCAAACCCTGGTCTACCCCGACAACACCATCCTGATCAGCGAAGAACTGACGCCGGCAATGCTCGGCGAAGTGCCGGAAGGCAAGCTGGTGGGTCTGGTGTCGGTACTCGGTTCCGGCAACTCCCACGTGGCGATCCTGGCACGCGCCATGGGCATCCCGACGGTGATGGGCCTGGTCGACTTGCCGTATTCGAAAGTCGACGGCATCCAGATGATCGTCGACGGCTACCACGGCGAGGTCTACACCAACCCTAGCGAAGTGTTGCGCAAGCAGTTCGCCGAAGTGGTCGAGGAAGAGAAGCAACTGGCCCTCGGGCTGGATGCATTGCGGGACTTGCCGTGCGTGACCCTCGACGGCCACCGCATGCCGCTGTGGGTCAACACCGGCCTGCTGGCGGATGTGGCGCGGGCGCAGAAGCGCGGCGCTGAAGGTGTCGGTCTGTACCGCACCGAAGTGCCGTTCATGATCAACCAGCGCTTCCCGAGCGAAAAAGAGCAACTGGCGATCTATCGCGAGCAACTCGCCGCATTCCATCCGCAACCGGTGACCATGCGCAGCCTGGACATCGGCGGCGACAAGTCGCTGTCGTACTTCCCGATCAAGGAAGACAACCCGTTCCTTGGCTGGCGCGGCATTCGCGTGACCCTCGACCACCCGGAAATCTTCCTGGTGCAGACCCGCGCGATGCTCAAGGCCAGCGAAGGCCTGAACAATCTGCGGATTCTGTTGCCGATGATCTCCGGCACCCATGAACTGGAAGAAGCCCTGCACCTGATTCACCGGGCCTGGGGCGAAGTGCGCGATGAAGGCACCGACGTGCCGATGCCGCCGATTGGCGTGATGATCGAGATTCCGGCGGCGGTTTATCAGACCAAGGAACTGGCGCGGCAAGTGGACTTCCTGTCGGTCGGCTCCAACGACCTGACCCAGTACCTGCTGGCCGTGGACCGGAACAACCCACGGGTGGCCGATCTCTACGACTACTTGCACCCGGCGGTGCTTCAGGCCTTGCAGAACGTGGTGCGTGACGCCCATGCCGAAGGCAAGCCCGTGAGCATCTGCGGTGAAATGGCCGGTGACCCGGCGGCGGCGGTGTTGTTGATGGCGATGGGCTTCGACAGCCTGTCGATGAACGCCACCAACCTGCCGAAAGTGAAGTGGATGCTGCGTCAGATCAACCTGAGCAAGGCCAAGGAGTTGCTCGCGGAACTGATGACCATCGACAACCCGCAAGTTATCCACAGCTCGCTGCAACTGGCGCTGAAGAACCTTGGGTTGGCGCGGATGATCAATCCGGCTTCGGTCAAGACGCTCTAAAATGCTGATGGCCTCATCGCGAGCAGGCTCGCTCCCACAGGGGATTTGTGTCGATCGCAAATTCAATGTGGGAGCGAGCCTGCTCGCGATGAGGCCAGTCCAGACAACAACGATCTAAACCCTGATCTCCACCTCGCCCAAATGCCCCCCATACGGCCCGAAACTCCTTTCGAGCATATGCCGCGTCCCGTCCGCCTGAACAATCAGCGCCGTGCTCGCCCGCGTTCCATAAGTCGGGCTGGCAATAAACACACTCGACAATAACGTCTCGGTGGCCAGCCCCACTCCGGTATCCGGCAACTCGGCAAACGGCGCCGTCTGCGGATCATTCAGCAGCGCCAATAGCGCCTGAGGCTGCGGATCGTCCAGCACTTCCTCCAAGGCCGCCCGAGCCTTGAGCAGCTTCGGCCACGGCGTATCCAGCCCCGCGTTCGACAACCCATAAACCCCCGACGCCAACATCATCGCCTCAGTCTTTCGAGCATTGAAGTGCCACAGCTCGTTGGCATTGCCGACTAGCAGGTTGAATCCGGCATATTCGACCGAACGTCCGACAACGTCGCTCAAATAGTCATCAATCGGCATATCCCCGCTGAGAAACCGCGCCACCAGTTCACCTCGCGATTTTCGCGCGGGCGGTTGATGGGGATCGCGGATATTGGTCAGCGCGGCGAAGCGTCCATTGGCGCCGACCCCGAGCCAGGTGCCGCCGGCCTCCAGGTCGCGACCGGCATAGACTTGCGGCGTTTCGGGCCATTGCGCCAGGGGCAGGCTGGGGCGGGCATAGAATTCGTCGCGGTTGGCCGCTACGATCAGCGGCTGGGCGTGACCCGGTCGCCAGGCGAAAACAATCAGGCACATAAGGTGGTCCTTGTGTGTTTTTTGCCCACTCTACGCAGTCATCGCCTGTCGATCTATCGCCATCCGCAGTGGAGCCCAAGGCCGTGCATCCGTTACCATGCCGCTCCGGTTTTGGGTGAAGAGTGGGATGATCCATGGAATTTCTGCTCTATCTGGCGCTCGGCGCCTGCGCAGGCGTGCTGGCCGGGCTGTTCGGGGTCGGTGGCGGGATCATTATTGTCCCGGTGCTGGTGTTCAGTTTCACCTTGCAGGGCTTTGATGCGTCGATCCTGACCCACCTGGCGGTCGGCACGTCCCTGGCAACGATCATCTTTACCTCGGTCAACGCGGTGCGCGAGCATCACCGTCGCGGCGCCGTGCGTTGGCCGATTTTTGCCTGGATGACCCTCGGCATTCTGATCGGTGCCGGTTTCGGTGCGCTGACGGCTGAAGCGATCTCCGGGCCAAACCTGCAGAAAATCATCGGTGTATTCGCCCTGGTCATCGCCGCGCAACTGGCGCTGGACGTCAAACCCAAGGCCAGTCGAACGGTGCCGGGTAAAGTCGGTCTGACCGTGGCCGGTAGCGTAATTGGCTGGGCCTCGGCGATTTTCGGGATTGGCGGCGGTTCGCTGACCGTGCCGTTCCTGACCTGGCGCAGCGTGCCGATGCAGCAAGCGGTAGCGACGTCGTCTGCCTGTGGGCTGCCGATCGCACTGGCCAGTGCATTAAGTTTCATGATTCTGGGCTGGCACGATCCGTTGCTGCCGGCCCATAGTCTCGGTTTTATTTATTTGCCGGCGTTGCTGGGGATCGCCCTGACCAGCATGGTCTTCGCCCGCCTCGGTGCACGACTGGCCCACAGGCTATCGCCGAGGTTGCTGAAAAGACTGTTTGCCGCTTTGCTGTTCTGCGTGGGCCTGAATTTCCTGCTCTGACCCACAGCGCAATCCTGGCTTAATCCTGAGGTGGCAGCGTCGCCCGGGAATTTTGAAGGTTTCAACTCTAACGAGGAGTCGCAATGCTGCCTTACCCGCAGATCGACCCGGTGGCCCTGGCCATCGGTCCGCTGAAAATCCACTGGTACGGCCTGATGTACCTGATCGGCATCGGCGGTGCGTGGTGGCTGGCTTCGCGCCGGCTCAACCGCTTCGACCCGACCTGGACCAAGGAGAAGCTCTCCGACATGGTGTTCTGGATGTCGATGGGGGTGATCGTCGGCGGCCGCCTGGGTTATGTGTTGTTCTACGATCTGCACGCTTACCTCGCCAACCCGACGCTGATCTTCGAAGTGTGGAAGGGCGGCATGTCATTCCATGGCGGCTTCATCGGTGTGATGCTGGCGGCGTTGTGGTTTGGCAAAAAGAACGGCAAGTCGTTCTTCCAACTGATGGACTTCGTCGCACCGATGGTGCCGATCGGTCTGGGCGCCGGGCGTATCGGCAACTTCATCAACGCCGAGTTGTGGGGCAAGGCGACCGACGTCCCTTGGGCAATGATCTTCCCGCCGTTCAGCGATCCGGCGCAGCTGCCGCGTCACCCGTCGCAGCTGTATCAGTTCGCGCTGGAAGGCGTGGCGTTGTTCTTGATCCTCTGGTTGTTCTCGCGCAAGCCGCGGCCGACCATGGCGGTGTCCGGGATGTTCGCGCTGTTCTATGGCATCTTCCGTTTCATTGTGGAATTCGTCCGCGTGCCGGACGCGCAACTGGGCTATCTGGCCTGGAACTGGCTGACCATGGGTCAGGTGCTGTGCGTCCCGATGATCGTCGGCGGTCTGTTCCTGATCTGGCTGGCGTACCACCGCGCCCCGGCCGCTCCAGCTAACGCCGCGCTATAAATTCGAACCCCGGGGCGACGGTCCCGGGTTCAAGGACACAGGTAACTCATGAAGCAATATCTCGAACTGGTCGCCCACGTCATCAAGAACGGCACCAAGCAAGCCAACCGCACCGGCGTGAACACCATCAGTTTTCCAGGCGCGATGTTGCGTTATGACCTGAAGGAAGGTTTCCCGGCGATCACCACCCGCAAAATGGCGTTCAAATCGGCCATCGGCGAGATGTGTGGTTTCCTGCGCGGGGTGAACAACGCCGCCGAGTTTCGTGCTCTGGGCTGCAAGGTCTGGGACCAGAACGCCAACGAAAACGCCCAATGGCTGGCCAACCCGTTCCGTCAGGGCGAAGACGACCTCGGCGAGATCTACGGCGTGCAATGGCGCAAATGGCCGGCGTACAAGCAGATCCCGCTCAGCAATCAGGCGGCCATCGAGCAGACCCTGAAGCAAGGCTATCGCCAGATCGCTGAAGGCGAAGAAGACGGTCAGGCTTACGTGGTGCTGTACAAGGCGATCGACCAGATTCGTCAGTGCGTGGACACCATCATCAAGGATCCGGGCAGCCGTCGCATTCTGTTCCACGGCTGGAACGTCGCCCAGCTTGATGAGATGGCCCTGCCGCCGTGCCACTTGCTGTACCAGTTCCACCCGAATGTCGAGACCCAAGAGATTTCGTTGACCCTCTACATCCGGTCCAACGATTTGGGCCTGGGCACGCCGTTCAACCTCACCGAAGGCGCCGCGCTGTTGAGCCTGATCGGTCGCCTGACCGGCTACACGCCGCGCTGGTTCACCTATTTCATCGGTGACGCCCACGTCTACGAAAACCACCTGGACATGCTCAACGAACAGCTCAAGCGCGAGCCGTTCCCGATGCCGAAACTGGTGATTTCCGACCGTGTGCCGGAGTTTGCCAAGACGGGTGTGTACCAGCCGGAATGGCTGGAGCTGATCGAACCGAGCGATTTTTCGCTGGAAGGCTATGAGCACCATGCGCCGATGACCGCGCCGATGGCGGTCTAAGCTTTAGCGCACAACCCTGTGGGAGCGAGCCTGCTCGCGATGAGGCCGTCACATTCAGCATAAATGTTGACGGTCAGACCGCCATCGCGAGCAGGCTCGCTCCCACAGTTGATTTGTGGTGTTCTTAGTGGCCGTGGCTACGGCCAACATGGGAATGCTCAACCTCCGTTGCCACAACCCCGCCACTCACCTCCAGCCTCTGCAAAATCCCGCACTGATCGATATCCGGTCCTTCGCCACAGCGTTGGCGCAGGTCGATGAGTTGTGCCTGCAAGGCCAGCAAACCGTCGATCCGCGCCTTGACGTGATGGATGTGTTCATCGATCAGCGCATTCACGCTTTCACATTGATCCTGCGGGCTATCACGCAAGGCCAGCAGGCTGCGGATTTCCTCAAGCGTCATGTCGAGGGTGCGGCAGTTGCGGATGAAGGTCAGGCGCTCGGCGTGGGCCTGGGTGTAGACGCGGTAGTTGCCATCGCTGCGGGCCGGCTCCGGCAGCAGGCTTTCGCGTTCGTAGTAGCGGATGGTTTCCACGGCGCAGTCGGTGAGTTTCGCCAGTTCTCCGATCTTCATGACGGCAATCTCCAAAAGGGTGCTTGACCCTATAGTGGCTACAGGGTCTTTACTTGGCAACAGGCACTCTTACTGGACGCAACCGATGAGCGATTCCCTGCACACCCACAAACCCGACGCCGCAGACGATTGCTGCAGCAAACTGACGCCTGTGCCGCAGCATGTACATGGCGGTCCTGGTGATTCCTGCTGTTCGTCGAAAGCAGCAGCGCCTGCCCTGATCCAGTTGAGTGAGGCGCCGAGTGCCGATGCGCGGTTGAGCAGTTTCCGCATCGATGCCATGGACTGCCCGACCGAGCAGACGCTGATCCAGAACAAACTCGGCAAGCTCGCGGGCGTTCAGCAACTGGAATTCAATTTGATCAACCGGGTGCTCGGCGTTACCCATAACTTGGCAAGCACCTCGCCAATCATCGACGCCATCAAGTCCCTCGGCATGCAGGCCGAGCCAATGGAGCAGGGCGTTGAAGCGCCTGCTCCAGCGCCCGAGAAAAAGCCCTGGTGGCCGTTGGCGCTGTCCGGCGTTGGCGCGCTGGCCGCTGAAGTGATCCACTTCACCGACGCCGCGCCCAACTGGGTCGTGGCCATCATCGCGCTGATCTCGATCCTCAGCGGTGGCCTCGGCACTTATAAAAAGGGCTGGATTGCCCTGAAAAACCTCAACCTGAACATCAACGCACTGATGAGTATCGCGGTCACCGGCGCGATCCTGATCGGTCAATGGCCGGAAGCGGCGATGGTGATGTTCCTGTTTACCGTGGCCGAGTTGATCGAAGCCAAGTCGCTGGACCGGGCGCGCAACGCCATCGGCGGTCTGATGCAGATGACCCCGGAGCAGGCCACGGTGCAGCAGGCCGATGGCCGTTGGATTGCGCAGGACGTCAAAACCATCGAGTTGGGTACGCGGGTACGGGTGCGTCCCGGCGAGCGAATCGGCCTGGACGGCGAAGTGGTTTCGGGCAGTTCGACCATCGATCAAGCGCCTATTACCGGCGAAAGCCTGCCGGTTGAGAAGACTGTCGGCGACAAGGTGTTTGCGGGGACTATCAACCAGGCCGGTTCCCTGGAATACACCGTGACCGCTGCGGCCAACAATTCGACCCTGGCGCGAATCATCCATGCCGTCGAACAGGCCCAGGGGGCGCGGGCGCCGACCCAGCGTTTCGTCGACAGTTTCTCGAAAATCTACACGCCGGCCGTGTTCATCTTTGCCCTTGCTGTAGCGGTGATCCCGCCGCTGTTCATGGACGCGCTGTGGTTCGACTGGATCTACCGGGCGCTGGTGTTGCTGGTGGTCGCATGCCCCTGTGCATTGGTGATTTCTACGCCAGTGACCATCGTCAGCGGCCTCGCGGCAGCGGCGCGCAAAGGGATTCTGGTCAAGGGCGGTGTCTATCTGGAGGGCGGTTACAAGCTCGACTACTTGGCGTTGGACAAGACCGGCACGATCACTCACGGCAAACCGGTGCAGACGGATTATCTGTCCCTCGAGCCAACGGCTGGTGCCTTAGCGCCGTCTATAGCGGCAGCGCTGGCCGGTCGCTCGGATCACCCGGTGTCGCTGGCCATCGCCAATGCGGCGGTGGATAAACAATTGGCGCCGCTCGTTGTGGATAACTTCGAAGCGCTGGCCGGGCGCGGCGTACGCGGTGACATCAACGGTAAGACTTACCACTTGGGCAACCATCGTCTGGTGGAAGAGCTGAACCTGTGCTCGCCTGCGCTGGAGGAAACGCTGTTTGCGCTGGAGAAACAGGGCAAGTCGGTGGTGCTGCTGCTCGACCAGTCGGGTCCGCTGGCGCTGTTTGCCGTGGCCGACACCGTGAAAGAGTCCAGCCGCGAGGCCATCCAGCAACTGCACGAGCTGGGCATCAAAACCCTGATGCTCACCGGCGACAACGTCCACACCGCCCAGGCAATTGCCGCTCAAGTCGGTATCGATCAGGCGCAAGGCGATTTGCTGCCGACCGACAAGCTGCAAGCCATCGAAGCGCTTTATGCACAGGGGCATAACGTCGGCATGGTCGGCGACGGCATCAATGATGCTCCGGCACTGGCGCGGGCAGAAATCGGTTTCGCCATGGCCGCCGCTGGCACCGATACTGCCATCGAGACCGCGGATGTCGCCCTGATGGACGACGATCTGCGCAAAATCCCGACCTTCATCCGGCTGTCGCGGCAGACCTCAAGCATCCTCAAACAGAACATCGCGCTGGCATTGGTCATCAAGGCGATCTTTCTTGGGGTAACCTTCGCCGGGATCGCCACCATGTGGATGGCGGTGTTCGCCGACATGGGCGTGAGCCTGTTGGTGGTGTTCAACGGTTTGCGCCTGTTGCGCAAATAGACGATGAGGGACGGGTGTGCTGAGTGCCGAGCTGAAGGCGTTTTACATGGTGGGGTAATGTCCGCCGAAGAGGCTGAAGCCTTCGAGCAGGACCCGTTGTGTGCGGTGAGTCTGCGGATGCGTCAGTGGGATGAGCAGGCCAAGGAGATGTGGGTGCCGGTGATGGATCTGGCTGTCTTGAAGAAAAAGCCATTGCGCCTATTGGCTGCGTAAAGCCTCGTGTCCGAGTGGCTGCCATCGCGAGCAGGCTCGCTCCCACATTGGATCTGTGATCAATGCAAATCCCCCTGTGGGAGCGAGCCTGCTCGCGATGGGGCCGGCCCGAACACCACAATTACCAAGGTTCACAATTGCTGCGCCAACACCTCAACCTGCTCCTGCCGCTCTGCCTGATTCAACTTCGGATGCGGATTGAGCGACGACCACTGCGGATGCGCCCGGGCCTTGTTCAACACCTCGGGCAGTTTGCCTTCGCGCCAGGTTTTGTCCTGTGGCGTGGCGACCTGAATACTGTCCATCGCCGCGTGCCCACGCGCATTCAGCGCCTGCAGCAGTTGTCGCTGGCGCAACGCCAATAACCGCAGCACGCTGTCGTCGACGGTCAATTCCCGCTGGCCTTTGATTTTGCCCAGCAAACGACTGCCATAACTGCGCGCCGTTTGCAGGGCGCCGCCGGCAATTGCGCCGGCCAGTGCCGCTGCGCCGAGTGTCAGGCCACCCACCAGCAAGTCGACCCCGGCTCCCGCCGCTGCGCCGGCCGCGATGCCGCCACCGACCCGCACGCCCAACTGCTTGAGGGTTTCCGGGTTGAACAGGTCATCACCCCAACGGCCATCGAGTAGCGGCAGATCAGTGGCCGCCGCATCCTGCGGGCGGAAGGCGTAGAGCTTGAGCAAGGCTTCAACGCAGCGCTGTTCGCGCTGGCGAACGGCTTTGCGTAACTCGCTGATCGCCTGCTGTTCCTGATCGGCCTCGCTGACCACGCTGCGTCGGCACGCGGCACAGTCGATCAACAATTCGGCAATCAACTGTGTCGCGCTTTGTTGACGCGCCAGCCGCTGGGCCTGTTGATCGGCGATCAAGCGCTCCAGTTGTTCGCGGGAGTTTTCCAGCAGCAGTGCGAGGCTTTCATAGAGTCGACGTTCGCCATCCTCCGGCGGGGCGACGCTGTCGAAGCGCACCAAGGCATGCAAGCCCAGACGCGCCAACGCTTCACGCCAATCCGGCTCGCGATGGTTGGCGCTGCTGACGAAGTTCAGCACCGGCAGCAGCGGTTTGCCGCAGCTGGCCAACACTTCCAGTTCGTCGCGGTACTTGGCCAGCACTGGTTCGCGGGCGTCGATCACATACAGGCCCGCGTCGCAGGTCAGCAGTTGCCGCAGCACCTTGGCTTCCTGTTCGAAACGCTGCCGCGCTTCGCTGCCTTCCAGAAAACGTGCCAGTCGCGCCGGACCGTCGAGGCGTTCGCCGGGGCGCTCCAGACGTTCGAGGTAGTCGAGCAGGGCGATGGCATCTTCCAGGCCAGGGGTGTCGAACAGGTCGAGCAAGGGCTCGCCGTCCACCGAAAGCCGCGCCCCTTCGACGTGTCGCGTGGTGCTGGGGCGATGGGAGACTTCGCCGAAACCGACGTCCCGCGTCAGGGTGCGCAGCAACGAGGTTTTACCGACGTTGGTGTGGCCGACCACCGCGAGTTTCAACGGCAGTTTCCAAGGGTTAGTCATGACCGGTCTCCAGCCAGTTCAATGGCGCGCAATCGGCGAACGGCAGATTCAGTTGTTGCAATGCTACGTGCCAGTCGCCAAGGCGTTCGGCATCCAGCGCTTCGCCGGGCGGCGCTTGCAGCAGCCAGACGCGGGTGGCGCTGGCGCTACGGGCCAGTTCGGCGATCAGCGCCAGGCTGCCGCGATCCGGCGAGCGCCGTGGATCGCAAGCGATGGCCAAACGGGTCGGGGGGAAACGGCTCAGCTGTTCGAGGAGTTTGTTTCGCGATTCGCGGCTGTCGAGGATGCCGGCGTTGCTCACGGTTTTTGGCAGTTGCGGCGGCCATGGGCGTTGATCGTCCAGCTCGATGGCCACCAGCAACGCGCCATTGCTTTGCTGTTCAGTGACGCCGCTTTCCACACGATGAAGCTGCGCCGGTGCCGCATCGCTGATGCCCAGGCGTTCGCTGGTGGGCATCAGCCGTTCGCGCAGTTGAGCGTAGCCGGGCAGGTTCAAATCCAGACGCAATGTGGCCCGGCCGGTTTTCCAGCGCCACAGGCAGAACAGCGTCAGCAACAAGCGCGGTAAAACACCGTAGATCAGCAGCACACCCACCAGCCACGCCGCCCAGGCCTGGCGGGCGCTTTCGATGTTCAGCGCGGCATCGCCACTGGCGCGGATCATGTCCACGCTGGGCACGCTGAAACCAAGCAATGCCGGCAAGGCGCCGAGGGCTTGGGTCATGGCGACGAAGGTGTCGCCGCTGAGGAGGGTGGTTTCCCAGACGAAGCCATAACGCCGGGTCGCCATCAGCATCAGTACGATCACCAGCGCGCTGAGCAATGCCAGCAACCACAAGCCGTTGACCAGCACGCCGAGCGCCCAGCGATTGAGTTTCTGTCGTTGCAGCAACAACAGCAGGGCCGGAGGCAGTTGCGCGGCTTTGGTATCGCGGGCGAGTTTTTCGCTGAGCCACAACCATAAGCGTCCCAGTGTTGCGCCGTGTTCGCCGGCAAACACCAGGCCCAGCGCCCAGCTCAGCAACAGAATCAGGTTCAGCCCCAGCAGACTGCCCAAGGCCCAGAACACATTCACCGGCACTTGTCCGTCACCCAACGCGGCAAACGCCAGGCCGGCGCCGCTGACCACGGCCAGCACCGCCATGACGATCAGCGCCAGTTGCGCCCCTTGCAGCCAATGTTTGAGGGCCTCGGTCAAACCGTCGCGCTCGGCGAGCCAGAGGGCGCGGCGTTGAATGCGCGTCGGCAAATCACCGCCCGCGCTGCGGGCCAGTCGGTTGGCTTCCAGATCATCCAGGGGGCCGGCATGTTCTTCACGCAGGCGGATGGCTTCTGTCAGCCAGAGATTATTCAGTTCAGTCACGCGGCATCCCGTCGCTCAATTGAGTCGTGAGCATAACCGCTGTGGCGCTTATCGGGGTACGGGAGGCTCTGGTATCCTCGCCGACATGACTAAATCACTCCCCCTAAGCCTGATCGCAGCCCTCGGTGAAAACCGTGTGATCGGCGTCGACAACAGCATGCCCTGGCACTTGCCGGGGGACTTCAAATACTTCAAGGCCACCACCCTGGGCAAGCCGATCATCATGGGTCGCAAGACCTGGGATTCCCTCGGCCGCCCGCTACCGGGGCGATTGAACATCGTGGTCAGCCGCCAGGCGGATCTGCAGCTGGACGGCGCGCAGGTTTATCCGTCGCTGGAGGCGGCGGTGGTTCGCGCGCAGGAATGGGCGAACGAGCAGGGCGTCGATGAAGTGATGCTGATTGGCGGGGCGCAGTTGTACGCGCAGGGGTTGGCTCAGGCGGACAGGTTGTATTTGACGCGTGTGGCGTTGAGCCCGGAAGGGGATGCGTGGTTCCCAGAGTTTGATTTGAACCGGTGGAAACTGGTGTCGAATGTGCCGAATCCTGCCGAAGGGGATAAGCCGGCGTACAGCTTTGAGGTGTGGGAAAAGGCTTAAAAGCATCGCGAGCAGGCTCGCTCCCACATTGGTCCTGTGGTGAAACACACAACACCGATCCCTTGTGGGAGCGAGCCTGCTCGCGAAGAGGCCCGCTCAGTCGCTGAAGGACTTAAGCGTGAGCCAACTCCGAATGCTCATCCGCCTCCAGCAACGCTTTATCCGTCTGCTGCATGATCTGGCTGGTAATCGCGCCCGCCGTGATCGAACCACTGACGTTCAACGCGGTACGGCCCATGTCGATCAGCGGCTCCACCGAAATCAGCAACGCCACCAGTGACACCGGCAAACCCATGGCCGGCAAAACGATCAGCGCGGCAAACGTCGCGCCGCCGCCCACGCCCGCCACACCGACCGAACTCAGCGTCACAATCGCTACCAACGTCGCAATCCACAACGGGTCCAGCGGATTGATGCCCACGGTCGGCGCCACCATTACCGCCAACATCGCCGGGTACAGGCCGGCACAGCCATTCTGGCCAATGGTTGCGCCGAACGAGGCAGCGAAACTGGCGATCGACTGTGGAATACCCAAACGGCTGGTCTGCGCTTCGATGCTCAGCGGAATCGTTGCGGCGCTGGAGCGGCTGGTGAAGGCAAATGTCAGCACCGGCCAGATCTTGCGGAAGAACCGCAGCGGGTTGATCCCGGCTGCCGAGACCAGCACGCCATGCACCATAAACATCAGGCCCAGGCCGATGTAGGAAACCACCACGAAGCTGCCGAGCTTGATGATGTCCTGCAGGTTGGAGCCGGCGACCACTTTAGTCATCAGCGCCAATACGCCGTACGGGGTCAGCTTCATCACCAGACGCACCAGGCGCATCACCCAGGCTTGCAGGGTGTCGATGGCGTTGATCACTTTCTGACCTTTCTCGACGTCATCCTTCAGCAGTTGCAGCGCAGCAATACCGAGGAAAGCCGCGAAGATCACCACGCTGATGATCGAGGTCGGCTTCGCTCGCGCCAGGTCGGCGAACGGGTTTTGCGGAATGAACGACAGCAACAGCTGCGGCACATTCAGGTCCGCGACCTTGCCGGCGTAGTCGGTCTGGATGGTTTGCAGACGCGCCATTTCCTGAGTGCCCGCGACCAGCCCTTCAGCCGTCAGGCCGAACAGGTTGGTCAAACCGATACCGATCAGCGCCGCGATGGCGGTGGTGAACAGCAGCGTGCCAATGGTCAGGAAGCTGATCTTGCCCAGCGACGAAGCGTTATGCAGACGGGCCACGGCGCTCAGAATCGAAGCGAACACCAGCGGGATCACGATCATTTGCAGCAACTGCACGTAACCGTTGCCCACCAGATCGAACCAGCCGATCGAGGCTTTCAGCACTGGGTTGCCGGCACCGTAAATCGTGTGCAGCGCGACACCAAACACCACGCCCAGCACCAGCGCGAGCAGGACTTTTTTCGCCAGGCTCCAAGTGGTGTGACGGGTTTGTGCCAAGCCAAAAAGTAACGCGAGGAACACCAGCAGATTGAGAATCAGCGGCAGATTCATGAGGACTCCAAAAAAGACTTGTGCCAGCCACCTTCCGGGGCAGCTGCGAACCGGCAAGCCTAACAGTTTGATATCTAATGAATTAATATCAAAAAAGTCTGATTGCTGTCGTTTTTGGAATAAGCGGGTGTCGCTGTCGGGGATGCAGCTGACGCGAAAGGGACGTGAGCGGTCGCTGGCAGACGAGGACCGTCACACTAATTTGTTAGCGTCGATATCTTTGAATCAGGTCTTTCAATAAGGGAAGCATGCCGATGAAACTCGCACCGAAATTTCTGGCTGTTGCACTGGGATTGAGCTTGGGCCTTGGCCTCGCCGGCCAGGTATTCGCCACCGATCTGAAACACTGGCCAGCCGATCAGGCCAAGGCACTGGACGCAATGATTGCGGCCAATGCCAACAAAGGTAACTACGCGGTGTTCGACATGGACAACACCAGTTACCGCTACGACCTTGAAGAGTCGCTGCTGCCTTTCATGGAAAACAAAGGCCTGATCACCCGCGAGAAACTCGACCCCTCCCTGAAACTGATTCCGTTCAAGGACACCGCCGACCACAAGGAAAGCCTGTTCAGTTACTACTACCGCCTCTGCGAACTCGACGACATGGTGTGCTATCCATGGGTCGCCCAGGTGTTCTCCGGTTTCACGCTTAAAGAGCTCAAGGGTTATGTCGACGAGCTGATGGCCTCTGGCAAACCAGTACCGGCCACTTACTACGAAGGCGATGTGGTCAAGAACCTCGACGTCAATCCGCCGAAGATCTTCACCGGTCAGAAAGAGCTCTACAACAAGCTGATGGAGAACGGCATCGAGGTCTATGTAATGACCGCCGCCTCTGAAGAGCTGGTGCGCATGGTCGCTTCCGATCCGAAGTACGGCTACAACGTCAAACCGCAAAACGTCATCGGTGTGAGCCTGCTGCTCAAGGACACCCAGTCCGGCGAGCTGACCACGGCCCGCAAGCAAATCACCGCCGGCAAGTATGACGAGAAGGCCAACCTCGGCCTCGAATTGACCCCTTACCTGTGGACCCCGGCGACCTGGATGGCCGGCAAGCAGGCGGCGATCCTGACGTACATCGATGAGTGGAAAAAACCGGTTCTTGTTGGCGGCGATACACCGACCAGCGATGGTTTCATGCTGTTCCACAGCGTCGATGTGGCCAAGGGCGGCATCCACTTGTGGGTCAACCGCAAAGACAAATACATGACCCAGATTAACGGCATGATGGCCAAGCACGCTGCGGCTCAGGCCAAGGAAGGGTTGCCGGTGACGGCGGACAAGAACTGGGTGATTGTGACGCCGGCAGAGATTCAGTAAGACCGGGGCGCTGCTATCGCGAGCAGGCTCGCTCCCACAGGGGATTTATGAACGACGCAAATCCAGTGTGGGAGCGAGCCTGCTCGCGATGGGGCCAAAGTAGTCACCCATCAATTGATTGATAATCCGGCTTCGTGAGCAAAAAAATGCCCCGCACTTGGCGGGGCATTTTTTGTTCAACGGTAACGCTTACAGCCCGTCGAGCATCGCCTTGTTACGCACGGCACCCTTATCGGCGCTGGTCGCCAGCAGGGCATAGGCTTTCAGCGCGGTGGTCACTTTGCGTGGACGCTTTTCTACTGGCTTCCAGCCTTTCTGATCCTGTTCGGCACGGCGCCCGGCCATTTCTTCGTCGCTGATCAACAGGTTGATCGAGCGGTTCGGAATGTCGATCAACACCTTGTCGCCGTCCTGTACCAGGCCGATCGCACCGCCGGCAGCGGCTTCAGGCGAAGCGTGACCGATGGACAGGCCCGAGGTGCCGCCGGAGAAACGGCCGTCGGTGAGCAGGGCGCAGGCTTTGCCCAGGCCTTTGGACTTCAGGTACGACGTCGGGTACAGCATTTCCTGCATGCCCGGGCCGCCTTTCGGGCCTTCGTAACGAATGATCACGATGTCGCCAGCCTTCACCTCGTCGGCGAGGATGCCGCGTACGGCGCTGTCCTGGCTTTCGAAGATCTTCGCGTTGCCTTCGAAGACGTGGATCGACTCGTCGACGCCAGCGGTTTTCACCACGCAGCCATCCAGAGCAATGTTGCCGTACAGAACAGCCAGGCCGCCTTCTTTCGAGTAGGCGTGCTCGACACTGCGGATGCAGCCGTTTTCACGGTCGTCGTCCAGGGTTTCCCAACGGGTCGACTGGCTGAACGCGGTTTGCGTCGGGATACCCGCCGGGCCGGCCTTGAAGAAGTGATGCACGGCTTCGTCGTTGGTCTGGGTGATGTCCCACTTGGCGATACCTTCGGCCATGGTCTTGCTGTGCACGGTTGGCAGGTCGGTGTGCAGCAGGCCGCCACGGGCCAGCGAGCCGAGGATGCTGAAGATCCCGCCAGCACGGTGCACGTCTTCCATGTGGTACTTCTGGATGTTCGGCGCGACTTTGCACAGTTGTGGTACGTGGCGGGAGAGACGGTCGATGTCGCGCAGGTCGAAATCGATCTCGGCTTCCTGGGCCGCGGCCAGCAAGTGCAGGATGGTGTTGGTGGAACCGCCCATGGCGATGTCCAGGGTCATCGCGTTTTCGAATGCCTTGAAGTTGGCGATGTTGCGCGGCAACACCGACTCATCGTTCTCGCCGTAGTAACGCTTGCACAGTTCGACGATGGTGCGGCCGGCCTGCAGGAACAGCTGTTCGCGGTCGCTGTGGGTGGCCAGGGTCGAACCGTTACCCGGCAATGCCAGGCCGAGGGCTTCAACCAGGCAGTTCATCGAGTTGGCGGTGAACATGCCGGAACACGAACCGCATGTCGGGCAGGCGCTGCGCTCGTACTCAGCGACTTTCTCGTCAGAAGCGCTGGAGTCGGCGGCGATGACCATGGCGTCGACGAGGTCGAGACCGTGGCTGGCCAGTTTGGTCTTGCCGGCTTCCATCGGGCCGCCGGAAACGAAGATCACCGGGATATTCAGGCGCAGGGCGGCCATCAGCATGCCAGGGGTGATCTTGTCGCAGTTGGAAATGCAGACGATGGCGTCGGCGCAGTGGGCGTTGACCATGTACTCGACGGAGTCGGCGATGATCTCGCGGCTCGGCAGCGAATACAGCATGCCGTCGTGGCCCATGGCGATGCCGTCATCCACGGCGATGGTGTTGAATTCTTTGGCGACACCGCCAGCGCGTTCGATTTCGCGGGCGACCAGTTGGCCCAGGTCCTTGAGATGGACGTGGCCCGGTACGAACTGGGTGAACGAGTTGGCAATGGCGATGATCGGCTTTTTGAAGTCGTCATCTTTCATCCCCGTGGCGCGCCACAGTGCGCGGGCACCGGCCATGTTGCGGCCGTGGGTGGATGTTTTCGAGCGGTAATCAGGCATGAAGCACTCCGGGCGGCTAATCAGGTATCAAAAGGGAAGTGAGCTTCTATTGACGTCTGGAACACTCAGAAATGGCCGTGTGTCCGGAAGTTGCCGATAACTTTGCGGGATCGCCGCGCGCTTCAGCTTGAGCTCATAAACCCGCCGGGGGATGACTGGCGATGAATGTCGCGATTCTACACGGCTGGCGGCTGGAGGGAATGCCTGTAGGAGCGAGCTTGCTCGCGAAACCCCTGAGAGCGCAGCGGGGTGTCAGGCATCCAGCGTTATCGTTGGAGACCATCGCGAGCAAGCTCGCTCCTACAGTGTTTTGCGATTAGCTGTTTGGCAGCAACCGGCAAGTGATGCTCTTGATATAGCGCGTTTCAGCAATCGCCGGGTGAACCGGGTGATCCGGACCCTGACTGCCACGTTCCAGCATCTGGATGTTGCGGTCCAGGTGACGGGCACTGGTCAGCAGGATGTTCTGCAGGTCATCTTCCGGCAGGTGCATCGAGCACGAAGCGCTGATCAGAATGCCGTCCTTGCTGAGCAGGCGCATGGCTTGCTCGTTCAGGCGACGGTAAGCGCCTTCACCGTTTTTCATGTCTTTCTTGCGTTTGATGAACGCCGGCGGGTCGGCCACGATCACGTCGAAGCGTTCTTCGCTGGCTTTCAGCTCTTTCAGGGCTTCGAACACGTCGCCTTCAATGCAGGTCATTTTTTCAGCGAAACCATTCAGTGCGGCGTTGCGCTCGACGCCGTCGAGGGCGAAGGCCGAAGCATCAACGCAGAACACTTCACTGGCGCCGAACGCGGCCGCTTGCACGCCCCAGCCGCCAATGTAGCTGTACAGGTCCAGTACGCGTTTGCCTTTGGCATAAGGGGCCAGGCGTGCGCGGTTCATGCGGTGGTCGTAGAACCAGCCTGTTTTCTGGCCCTGGATGACCGGCGCTTCGAATTTCACGCCGTTCTCTTCCAGCGCAACCCACTCCGGCACCAGGCCGAACACGGTTTCGACGTAACGGTTGAGGCCTTCGGCATCACGGGCAGCGGAATCGTTCTTGAACAGAATGCCGCTTGGCTTGAGCACTTGGGTCAGCGCCGCGATCACGTCATCTTTATGGGCTTCCATGGTCGCCGAAGCGATCTGCACCACCAGGATGTCGCCAAAACGGTCGACCACCAAGCCTGGCAGCAGGTCGGAGTCGCCGTAGACCAGGCGATAGAACGGCTTGTCGAACAGGCGATCACGCAGGGACAGGGCCACGTTCAGGCGATGCACTAGCAGCGACTTGTCCAGCGGCAACTTGATGTCGCGCGACAGCAGGCGGGCGCAGATCAGGTTGTTCGGGCTCATGGCGACGATGCCCAGCGGCTTGCCGCCGGCGGCTTCGAGGATCGCCTGGTCGCCGGCCTTGAAGCCGTGCAACGGAGTGGCGGCTACATCGATTTCGTTGCTGTAGACCCACAGGTGGCCGTTTCGCAGGCGACGGTCGGCGTTGGCTTTGAGGCGCAGGCTAGGCAGGGACATGACGTCGCTCCGGAAAAAAGAGCGGGAGTATAGCGTGTTGAGTGTGGCGGAGGGCTGGGTGGGCGATGAAACGCTGATGGCCCCTTCGTCGGAACGCCGCCCGGAGCCGGCTCGTTCCCACATTTGAAATGCATTCCCTTGTGGGAGCGAGCCTGCTCGCGAAGGCGATTTCGAATGCTACGCCGACATGAAACTTTGGCCGATATGCCGGCCAAGGTGTCGGATCCAACTTTATAAAGGTTAGAATTGCCGCCTGACCCAGAGTGCCTACTTATGTCCCAAGAGCTGACTTCCGAACAGATTCAACAGTCCCTGCAAGGCATCAGCGTGCCGGCCCAGCCGCAGATCATGGTGGATTTGCAGATGGAGCAGTACATGCCCGATCCGGATCTGGAAGTGATCGCCAAGTTGATCTCCCAAGACCCGGGCCTCTCTGGCTCCTTGCTGAAAATCGTCAATTCTCCGTATTACGGCTTGAGTAACAAGATCGCCTCGATCCAGCGTGCGGTGAACCTCTTGGGCAGCCGTTCTATCATCAACCTGATCAACGCGCAGTCGATCAAGGGTGAGATGAACGACGACACCATCGTCACGTTGAACCGTTTCTGGGATACGGCTCAGGACGTGGCGATGACCTGCCTGACCCTGGCCAAGCGCATCGGTGTCCAGGCCGGCGATGAAGCGTACGCCCTCGGTCTGTTCCACGATTGCGGCGTGCCGCTGATGCTTCAGCGCTTCCCCGACTACATGACGACGCTGGAAGAGGCCTATGCCAGCGCCAGTGCCGAATGCCGGGTGGTGGACACCGAGAATCGGGTGTTCAATACCAACCACGCGGTGGTCGGTTATTACACGGCCAAATCCTGGCGCCTGCCGGAGCACGTGAGCACCGCGATCGCCAATCACCACAATGCGTTGGTGATCTTCAGCGATGAGTCGTCGCGCAACAGCCAGCTGAAAAACCTGCTGGCGATCCTGAAGATGGCCGAGCACATTTGTGCGTCCTTCCGGGTGCTGGGCAACCAGCACGAGGACCACGAGTGGAACAGCATCGCGCCGCTGGTGCTCGATTACGTCGGCCTCTCGGACTACGACTTCGAGACCCTCAAACAAACGATTCGCGACCTCGGCACTCATCGCTGAGTGTCGGACAGCCTGATTCGAGAGCACCATGCCTGAACTGCCAGAAGTCGAAACCACCCGCCGCGGGATTGCGCCGCACCTGGAAGGCCAGCGTGTCAGCCGGGTCATTGTGCGTGATCGTCGTCTGCGCTGGCCGATCCCTGAAGACCTGGATGTGCGGCTGTCCGGCCAGCGCATCGTGCTGGTGGAGCGGCGCGCCAAATACCTGTTGATCAATGCCGAAGTCGGCACGCTGATCAGCCATTTGGGCATGTCGGGGAATCTGCGCCTGGTGGAAGTCGGCCTGCCTGCCGCCAAGCATGAGCATGTGGACATCGAGCTGGAATCCGGCCTGGCCCTGCGTTACACCGACCCGCGACGGTTTGGCGCGATGCTCTGGAGCCTCGATCCGCTGAACCACGAGCTGCTGATTCGCCTGGGGCCGGAGCCGTTGACCGACCTGTTTGACGGCGACCGATTGTTTCAGCAGTCCCGCGGACGATCCATGGCGGTCAAGCCGTTCATCATGGACAACGCCGTGGTGGTTGGCGTCGGCAACATCTACGCAACCGAAGCGCTGTTTGCGGCGGGTATCGATCCGCGCCGGGAAGCCAAGAGCATTTCCCGGGCGCGTTATTTGAAGTTGGCCATCGAGATCAAGCGCATTCTGGCCGCTGCCATCGAACGCGGCGGTACCACGCTGCGCGACTTTATCGGTGGTGACGGACAGCCGGGTTATTTCCAGCAGGAATTGTTTGTTTACGGCCGCGGCAGCGAGCCGTGCAAGGTCTGCGGGACGGAGTTGCGGGACGTGAAACTCGGGCAACGCGCCAGCGTCTTTTGCCCACGCTGTCAGAGCTGATAGCCCTACGGTCTATAGTCAGTGCTCACTGCCTGTCTGAAGGACCGTGTCATGAAGCTGTTTCGAACCCTTGTCGTCGTGTTGTTGCTGAGCGTCGGCGCGCCCGCGCTGGCGGCCAACACCGGCAGCGGCGACCCGCGTTACACCATCCAGAATCCCCCGGCGTACGCCATGCTCGGCGATTTGCTGATCGCCCGACCCTTGCTGGTCGTGGCGACGGTGATCGGTGCGGGGGCGTTTGTGGTGTCGTTGCCGTTTACCGCGTTGGGCGGCGGCGTTGGCGATGCGGGGCAGGCGCTGGTGGTCGACCCGGCGAAAGCGGCGTTCGTGCGGTGTCTGGGGTGTGTCGGGGAGGGGTTTGAGCAGCGGGAGTGAGGTCAGTTACATCTTCGGCGTGGCTGATGGCCTCATCGCGAGCAGGCTCGCTCCCACAGGGGGACACACACCGAAGATCTACTGTGGGAGCGAGCCTGCTCGCGATGGCGTCTTAACAGTCGCCAACTGAATCAAGCCTTGCCGGTAATGATCCGGTACTTCGCCATCAACTGTTCTTCGGTCTCCGGATGCGCCTCATCCAGCGGAATGCAATCCACCGGGCAAACCTGCTGGCACTGAGGTTCGTCGTAGTGGCCGACACACTGTGTGCACAGGTTAGGGTCGATCACGTAGATCTCTTCGCCTTGGGAAATGGCGGCGTTCGGGCACTCGGGTTCGCAGACGTCGCAGTTGATGCAATCGTCGGTGATGATCAGGGACATGCTAACTCCAGCCGGGGCGGAAGGCCCGGGCGTAATAAACCAATGCGCACAATTGTGCCGCATTGGCGCTGTAGGAGCCAGCTTGCTGGCGATGGACGGGAGAGCGCCGGGTTCATCCAGGCAGCCCTCGTCATCGTTAACGTCTATCGCGAGCAAGCTCGCTCCTACAGTTGCGGGGCTTACTTCTTGAAGCGTTCGGTGAGGGCGTCCGCCACCGCAGGGTGGACGAACTTGGTGATATCGCCGCCCAGGGCTGCGATTTCACGGACCAGCGTCGAGGAAATGAACGAGTAACGCTCGGACGGTGTAAGAAACAGACTCTCCACATCCGGGGCCAGTTGGCGGTTCATGTTGGCCAGCTGGAATTCGTATTCGAAGTCCGACACCGCGCGCAATCCACGCAGGAACACGTTCGCATTTTTCTCTTTGGCGAAATGCGCCAGCAACGTCGAGAAGCCGACGACTTCAACGTTCGGCAGATGTTTAGTGACCTCGCGGGCCAGCTCCACACGCTGTTCCAGGGGAAACAACGGGTTTTTCTTCGGGCTGGCGGCGACGGCAATGATCACATGATCGAACAGGCGCGCGGCGCGTTCGACCAGATCGCCATGGCCCTTGGTAATAGGGTCGAAGGTACCTGGGTACAACACTCGGTTCATCGCGTCGTCCTGGCGGGAGTCCGTTGGGGAGTCGGATGGTATCGCAGCCTTCCCGGTCGGCCAAGTCGCCTTTTGGGTAAGAAAGCACTATAGACGATGGGAATATTCTCCATTTTCATGGGTTTTTCAAACGTTCGGCCAAAGAAGTTGCCAGTTGCGCCGTCAGCCCATAGACCGACAATTGCGGGTTTGCGCCAATGCTGGTGGGGAACAGCGAGCCATCGTGAATCGACAGATTACTGAGTTGGTGATGCCGGCCGAGGCTGTCGGTCACGGCGTTTTTCGGATCCTCTCCCATGGCACAACCGCCCATCACATGAGCACTGCCCAGGCGCGTGCGATACAGCTCAAGGCTCAAGCTGTCGATCAGCGTGCGCGCTTCGGCCAGGGTTTTCACATAGCGAGCGTCCGCATGCATCGGCATGACCGCGTTGGCGCCGCCAGCGAACTGAATCTCGGCCATGCTGTGGAACGCCCGGCGCAAACCGTCCCAGGCGTAGGGTGAAACCTGATAGTCGAGCACCGGCGTGTTGTCACCGCGCAGCTCGACGCTGCCGCCGGGGCTGTCCGGGTGAAAGCCATCCCGCAGCAAAGCCAGCATGGCGTGGGTATGGGGCAGGTTCTCCATGTGCCGGGCGTTTTCCTGGCCAAAGCCGCCGAGCAGGGTGACGGCCAGCGCCGGGTGCAGCGGCGGGACTTCCAGTTTGTAGGACATCTTGCCGGTGGTGCCGTCCTGCCATTGGAAATGGTCGGAATAGATCGACTGCGGTGCGCCGTAGAACGGATTGATCACCTCGTCGAACAGCCCGGCGGACATGTTCACCAGATGCAGGAACGTCCGTTTGCCGAGGCGTTTGTGTGGATCAGGCGTGTCGGAACGCAACAACAGCGCCGGGCTGTTGATCCCACCACCCGCCAGCACGTAGTGCCGCGCCTTGACCGTAATGGTCTTTCCCGTGGGGGCCACGCAGCGGTCGTCCATCGCTACGCATTGCAGCCCTGTGACCTTGTCGCCGCTGAACGACAGTTTTTCGGCGCGGGCCAGATAGAGCAACTCGCCACCTTTTTCCAGGGTCGCCGGAATGGTCGTGACCAGCATCGATTGCTTGGCGTTGGTCGGACAGCCCATGCCGCAATAGCCCAGGTTCCAGCAGCCGCGCACGTTGCGCGGGATCACGTGCCAGGTGTAGCCGAGCTTTTCGCAGCCTTTGCGGATCACGTCGTTGTTGGCGTTGGGCGGGACCCTCCAAGGGGCAACACCCAGGCGCTGTTCCATTTTCTCGAACCACGGCGCCATTTCGGCGGGCGTGTGGCCTTTGACGTCGTGTTCCCTGGCCCAGTGTTCGAGGGTCGGGTCCGGGGTGCGAAAGCTCGATGTCCAGTTGATCAGCGTGGTGCCGCCCACTGCGCGGCCCTGGAGGATGGTGATCGCACCGTCCTTGCTCATGCGGCCGATGCCTTCCTGATAGAGGCTGGTGTAGGCCTGGTCTTCGAGCAACTTGAAGTCGCTGCTGGTCTTGAGCGGGCCTTCTTCGATCAGCAGCACCTTGTAACCGGCGGCGCTGAGGATTTCGGCGGTGGTTCCGCCGCCAGCACCACTGCCGATGATCGCCACCTCCGCTTCGAGGGTCAGGTCCTGGGTCAGTTGTGAGCCGTTGAAGGTTTTCCAGCCACGGGCCAGGCCTTCGCGGAACGGATCGGGTACGGGCATCTTTGGGTTCTCTTATTATTTTGGGTTCGGTGGTGACGCGGCTGACGTCATCGCGAGCAGGCTCGCTCCCACATGGATCGCGAAACCCCTGTGGGAGCGAGCCTGCTCGCGATGGGGTCGCCTCGGTCTCAAACCGTAGGCGGCCCGGGATACCCACAATGCGCCCACGATTCCGCGCGGCTGTACCAAGCCATCATCACCAATTGCAGTAACGAGCTGTGCCCCATACGCAGCAGACTCAACGAGCTGTTTTCCCAGCGCTCGAGAAAGTGCCGGATGTCGTCGGCACTGGCGTTTTCCCAACTGCCCCAAATCCCGGTCAGCGGTCCGCGAGTCACAGCCATTCCCAGCACATCGAACAACTGTTGGGTCAGCTTGAGCATTTCCGGCGACAGGTGATCGAGGCCGTTATCCAGGCAATGCAGGGTCTGATCGACCGATGCCGGCATTTTCTCCATGGCCACGGCACCGTCGAGCATCACCGGAATCACAGCCCGCAGAAACAGCAAATCGCCGCTGCGCAGAATCGCAAAACCGCTGGCCGGGGTGCTCGACGAGCAGCCGCTGAGGCTCGCACCCAATCCGGCCGTGGCCAGAAACGCACTCGCGCCGAGGCTGAATTTAAGCAGGCCGCGCCGTGACAGCGCGGGTGTATCGGACAGGCTTGGGCTCATTATTGTTATTACCCGGCGGTGACGATCGTTAGCGGATAAACAGCTTCTGGATCAGTTTCTGAATGGCTTTGCCATACGGCGGGTAGATCAGTTTCGCCGCGTTGAACCGCTGTTTGATCAGCACGCCTTTGGCCTTGCTGAAGGTCAGGAAACCTTCGTGACCGTGGTAATGCCCCATACCCGAGGCGCCGATGCCGCCAAACGGCATGTCGTCCTGAGCGACGTGCAGCAGGGTGTCGTTCAGGCAGACGCCACCGGAATGGGTTTCGTTGAGTACGCGGTTTTGTTCACGCTTGTCGTAGCCGAAGTAATACAGCGCCAGCGGACGAGGTCGCTGGTTGATGTAGGCAAACGCTTCATCCAGATCCTTGTACGGAACGATCGGCAGCAACGGGCCGAAGATTTCGTCCTGCATGACCATCATGTCGTCAGTGACATTGAGCAGCAGGCTGTGACTCATGCGACGCCCCTGACCCTGGTCGAACAACGGAATCAGCAGCGCACCCTTGCTGGTGGCGTCACTGAGGTAGCCGTTGAGTCGGGCCAGTTGTCGGTCATTGATGATCGCGGTGTAGTCCGGGTTGTCCGCCAGGGTCGGATAAAACCCGCGAACGGCCTGGCGATAGGCTTCAACGAAAGCACCGACGCGGTCATCCGGCACCAGCACGTAGTCCGGGGCGACACAGGTTTGCCCAGCGTTGAGCGTCTTGCCGAACGCGATGCGTTCGGCGGCGTCCTTGAGCGGCACGTCGCGGGAGACGATGGCCGGGGACTTGCCGCCCAGTTCGAGGGTCACCGGCGTCAGGTTCTCGGCGGCCGCGCGCATCACGTGTTTACCGATGCTGGTGGCACCGGTGAACAACAAGTGATCGAAACGCAGTCTGGAAAACGCCACGCCGATATCGGCTTCGCCCAGCACCACGCCGACCAGATCCTGGGGAAATATCCGGCCCAGCAGTTCCTTGAGCAGCAAGCCGGTGGCGGGGGTCGATTCGCTGAGTTTGAGCATCACCCGATTACCCGCCGACAACGCGCCCACCAACGGCCCGATGGCCAGATACAGTGGGTAATTCCACGGCACGATCACCCCGACCACGCCCAAGGGTTGATAAACGACTTTGGCCGAGGCGGGTTGAAAGGCGACGCCAACCTTGCGCCGTGAGGGTTTCATCCAGCCATTGAGGTGCTGGCTGGCGTAGTGGATGCCGTGCAGGCTGGGCATCAGTTCGGCGAGCAGGGTTTCATCGGCGCTGCGGTGGCTGAAGTCCTGGCTGATGGCGTTGATCAGGGCCTGACGTTCATTGCTCAACAGATCGCGCAGGGCTTTGAGCCATTGATGGCGCTGAGCGGCAGGCGGCATCGGGTTGGCGGCATAGGCTGCACGTTGGGCGTCGAACAGGGTTTGGAGTTCTTCCAGCGGCTGCTGTAGGTTCTGCAGGTAGGCGATGTCAGCAGTCATGGTCGGCTCCGGATTTATTGTAATGAGGAGCTTTTTAGAGTCTAAGCTCTAAAAAGTCAAATGACTTCCTGGTGCACCTTAGTTTTATCCACTCCCGGATAGGTCGTAAGATGCCCGTCACCGCACTCTGAATTAAAGCTCAAGCCATGGCCCCACGGATCAAAACCAGCGAGCGCATCGTGCAGAACAGCCTGGAGCTGTTCAATCAGCAGGGCGAGCGCAGCATCAGCACCAACCACATTGCTGCCCACATGGAAATTTCCCCGGGCAACCTGTACTACCACTTCCCCAACAAGCAGGCGATCATCGCCGTGCTGTTCAGTGAGTACGAAAGCCTGGTGGACAGCTTCCTGCGCCCACCCCAGGGGCGCGCCGCGACGGTCGAAGACAAGCGCTTCTATCTTCAGGAGCTGCTGGCGGCGATGTGGCGCTACCGGTTTCTGCATCGTGACCTCGAACACTTGCTCGACAGCGATGCCGAGTTGGCCGACCGTTATCGTCGCTTTTCCCAGCGCTGCCTGATTCAAGGAACGGCCATTTACGAAGGGTTCGTCGAGGCCGGCATTCTGAAGATGGACCGGGTGCAGATCGAATCCCTGACGCTCAATGCCTGGATCATTCTTACGTCCTGGGTGCGTTTTCTGTGCACTACGCGGGAAAACTCCAATCACCTGAGCGAGCAGGCGATTAAACGTGGGGTGTATCAGGTGTTGGTGCTGGAGGCCGGGTTCGTCACGGATCAGTCCCGCGACGCGGTCAACGCGTTGTTCGAGGAGTTTTACGTGCCGCTGGCCCAGGCCCTTGAAGAAGTGCAGTAGGATTCAAAACCGACAACATCAGAGGAGCCCGTTATGCCCATTGCGCAACTGATCAGCCCGCAAGCACTGGACCTGAAAAAGGAGCAGCCGGGGCTGGTGATTCTGGATTGTCGTTTTGCCCTCGAAGACCCGGATTACGGGCAGCGCAGCTATGCCGAAGGGCATATTGCCGGGTCGAGCTTTGCCGATCTTGAGCGTGATTTGAGCGGGACTGTGGTCAAGGGGGTGACCGGGCGTCATCCGTTGCCTGAACCTGAAGACTTGATCGAGCGTCTGCAAGCCTGGGGTATCAACGCCGACAGCGAGGTGGTTTTGTACGACGACGGTCCGGGTGCCTACGCGGCGCGGGCCTGGTGGTTGCTGGCGTGGCTGGGCAAGCGTGACGGTGTGTTCATCCTCGACGGCGGGCTCAAGGCCTGGCACGCGGCGGGTTTGCCGCTGAGTCTCGATGCGCCCCACATCCAGCGTGGCACCTTTACCGGGACACCGGACAACGCGCTGATCCTGAGCGCCGAACAGCTTCAGCAACGTCTCGGCCAGCCAGCGCTGACCTTGCTCGATGCCCGCGCGTTGCCGCGCTTCAAGGGCGAAGTGGAACCGATCGATCCGATTGCCGGGCACATCCCCGGCGCGCAATGTGCGGCGTTCACCGACAACCTGGGCAGCGACGGGCGTTTCCTGTCGGCGGATCAGCTCAAACAGCGGTTTGCCGCGAAACTCGGTGATCGTTCGCCGACCGATCTGGTGGCGTATTGCGGTTCTGGCGTGACGGCTTGCCATAACCTGTTTGCCCTGTGCCTGGCGGGTTATCCGTTGGGGGCGTTGTATGCCGGGTCGTGGAGTGAGTGGATCAACGATCCTGCGCACGGAATCGCCATCGGCGAATAAACCCAAAATCAAAAAGGTGGGAGCGAGCCTGCTCGCGATAGCGGTGGATCAGTCAGCAGAGATGTTGAATGTGAAACCCTCATCGCGAGCAGGCTCGCTCCCACATTTGTATCTTCATCGTCATCAAGATCCCGGCACCTGTCGCGCACTGCGATACGCGCCCGGCCCAACCCCGTAAACCTGCTTGAACTGCCGACTCAGATGGCTCTGGTCGGCAAAACCCAATTGCGTGGCCACTTCCAGCGGCAAGCAACCACCCTGTAACAACGCCCGCGCCCGAGCGATGCGCTGCTGCATCAGCCAGGTGTGAGGCGGCATGCCGGTGGCGCGGCGGAACACTCGAGCGAAGTGAAAAGGTGAGAGGTTGACCGCTGCCGCGAGTTCTTCCAGCGAGGGTGGCGCCGCCAACTGCGCGTGCAGCAGGTCCTTGGCCAGGGTGACCGCCCGGTGTTCCTTGCCGGGTTTGCCGGCATCCGGAACGGCGGCGTGACGTTGCAGCAACGACAGCATCATTTCCCGCCAGGCTGTCTGCTGTTGCAGGGCCGTGGACGGACTTTCGAGCAGACGATGCAGTTGGCAGAACCCCTTCACCAGATCCGGATCGCGATACAGCGTGGCGCCAAACGCTGGCAGGTTGTCGGTCGGCAGTTCCAGTTCATCGAGCAGCGACAGGATTTGCCCACTGTCGGGATAAAACGCCCGGTACAGCCACCCGTCTTCCGTGCCTTTGTGGCCGGTGTGCAATTCGTCCGGATTGATCAGCACGAGCGTGCCGCTACCCGCCAGATGCTCGGCGCCGCGATAACGGTAACGCTGAGCACCGGCCATGATCATGCCGATCACGTAACCGTCATGCACGTGGGGCGCGAAACGGTGCTCGATGTAGCGCGCGGACAACAGCTCGACCCCGGCCAACGGCGCCGTTTGCCAAAAGCGTATCGACTCGCCCTGATCGGTATCCATCGGTTTACTCGCGACCCACGTTGGCCAGCCACTGCGGGATGCGCCGTTCCAGGTAGTAGCCCGGTTGCCGGAACGAGCCATCGACGAAGCCGACATGCCCGCCCTTGGCCTGCAGTTCGAATTGAGTGCTGGCGGACAGTTCCTCTGCTTGCGGCAGGCTGTGAGGAAATACAAAGGGATCGTCAGCCGCCTGAATGACCAGCGTCGGCGTGCGAATCTCCCCAAGGAAATAGCGGCTCGATGCGCGGCGATAGTAATCCTGCGCATCGGTGAAACCGTGCAGCGGCGCAGTCACCCGGCCATCGAAATCCCAAAACGTGCGCATGTTCTCCAACGAGCCAAGGGCCGCCAGTGCCGCCACGCCATCCTCGCGCCCGTCATGCTGGAACTGCCGCTGCTTGTTCTTGATGTAGGCGACCATTTCGCGCATGAAGTGCGCCTGATAGACCTTTGAGAAACCCTGGCCGATGCGATCGGCGCATTGATCCAGGCGAAATGGCACTGACACCGCCACTGCACCGAGCACGCCGCTGTCACTGCCGGTCTCGCCCAGGTGCTTGAGCAACACATTGCCGCCCAGGGAATAACCGACTGCATACAGCGGGGCGAGAGGCCGTTTGGCCCGCAGGTGCTTGATGGTTTCGGCTAGGTCCTCACTGGCGCCGGAGTGGTAGCTGCGCGGCAACAGATTGGGTTCGCCAGAACAGCCACGCCAGTTCAGCGCGACGCTGGCCCAACCCTGGGCACCCAGGGCCTTTTGCACCCCGGCCACATAAGGCGAGTTCGACGAGCCGGTCAGGCCGTGCAACACCAGCACCAACGGCGCATCGGCGCTGTGCGGGCCGTGCCAGTCCAGGTCGAGGAAATCACCATCTTCGAGCCACAAACGTTCGCGTTCGCGCTCGATGTGTGTGGTTTTGCGCCAAAGCGGTCCCCACAAGGTCTGCAAGTGCGGGTTGCCGAGGCCGAAGGCGGGAGTGAAGCGTTCTGACGGAAAGGACACGATTGTTCTCGATGCAGCGGTGCGCAACCTGTGCGCACCTTTTCAGGCCGGTCGATTAACCGGCGATCTCTGCCATACGTTGCCACAACGAGTAGTACACCCGCCCGGATTTCTGCTCGCGGTGCAGGCGCCAGTTGCCTGGCAAACCGAGCGTGGACGGTGCGGTTTCGCTTTCGGTGTACACCCAGGCATCGTCGGCCAGCCATTGGCGCTCTTCGAGCAGGGTGCAAACGGCGGGCAACAGGTTCTGGTTGAACGGCGGATCAAGGAACACCAGGTCGTAAGCCACCGCAGGCTGGGTTTCCAGATAACGCAGGGCATCGGCCGTCTGAATCTGGCCGGTGGTGCAGCGCAGGGTGCCCAGATGTTCCTTGATGCTTGCGACCGCGATGTTGCTGGCGTCCAGCGCCTGGCCTATCGCCGCGCCACGGGACAGCGCCTCAAGGAACAACGCGCCGCTGCCGGCGAACGGGTCAAACACCTTGGCCCCGGCCACATACGGCGCGAGCCAGTTAAACAAGGTTTCACGCACTCGGTCTGGCGTCGGGCGCAGGCCCGGTGCATCGGGGAAGCTCAGCTTACGGCTGCCCCATTCACCGCCGATAATGCGCAGTTGGTTCACGCCGTTGTGCACGTTGTGAACAGGTTTTTTTGGACGAGTGGCCATTAATGCTCCGGAACCCCGAGCGGCTGCTCGGCAGGTTTATCAGTAGGGGCCGGTAACGGCTTTTGCGGCACGGTCGGGCCAGCGCTGACGATGACCATTTTATCCGTGCTCAGGTGTTTGTTCAGTGCGGTTTTGACTTGCTCGACAGTCAGGCTCTGGGACTGCTGCATGAAGTCCTCCAGGTAGCTCAACGGCAGGTTGTAGAAACCCATGGCGCCGAGCTGGCCCACGATGTCGGCGTTGCTGGCGGTGGACAGCGGGAAGCTGCCGGCCAGTTCACGTTTGGCGTCGTCGAGTTCTTTTTCGGTCGGGCCGGTTTTAAGGTAGTCGGCGAGCACGTCCTGCACCAGTTTCAGCGTGCCTTCGCTCATCTCGGCACGGGTTTGCAGGTTGATCATGAACGGGCCGCGCGCCTGCATCGGGCTGAAACCCGAATACACGCCGTAGGCCAGGCCACGCTTCTCGCGCACTTCGCTCATCAGCCGCGTACCAAAACCACCGCCACCGAGTATTTGGTTGCCCATGGACAACGCTGCGTAGTCCGGATCGTCGCGGTCGATGCCCAGTTGCGCGAGCATCAGATTGGTCTGCTTGGACGGAAACTCGATGTGACCGATGCTAGCCTTCGGTTCGGCCGGTTGCTCGATTTTTGCCAGGGCAGGGCCTTTTGGCAGTGCAGTCGAAATCTGCGCGGCAATCGCCTCGGCTTCGGCGCGGGACAGGTCGCCCACCAGCGCAATCACCACGTTGCCGGCGGCGTAGGCTTTCTCATGGAAGGCTCGCAGCTGCGCCAGGGTAATGGCTGGAACGGTCTTCGCCGAGCCATCACTGGAATGCGCATACGGGTGATCGCCGTACAAGCGGTTCATCAGCTCCAGGCTGGCGAGTTTGCCCGGGTTCTGCTTCTGGTATTCGAACCCGGCGAGCATCTGGTTCTTGATGCGTGCGAAGGAATCGGCAGGGAAGGTCGGTTTGCCGATGACTTCGGAGAACAGCTTCAGGGCCGGCTCGCGTTTGTCCGAGGCGCTGAGGCTGCGCAGGGAGGCCAGTGCCATGTCTTTGAACGCGCCGTTACCGAAGTCTGCGCCCAGGCCTTCGAAGCCCTGAGCGATGGCGCCGACATCTTTGCCGGCCACACCTTCGTTGAGCATTGCGTTGGTCAGCAGGGCCAGACCCGGCGCATCGCCGTCCTGGCTGCTGCCGGCGGCGAAGATCAGACGCATATCGAACATCGGCAGCTCACGGGCTTCGACGAACAACACCTTGGCGCCTTCGGCGGTGTTCCAGGTCTGTACGTCGAGCGTGCGGTGGCTGGGTGCCTTGCCGTCGAGTTCGGCCAGCGATTGCAGCTTTTGGCTGGCCTTGGCTTTGTCGAGGGCTTCGCTGGCGCTGGATTCATCGGTCTTCGAAAAATAGAAGGCAGCAGACCCGATCAGTGCGACTGCGATCAGGCCAATCAGGGCCAGGCGTGGTTTTTTACGCTCACTCATGAGTCGTCTCCAGTGGCAGTACATGGGCGACGCTGAGACGTTCGCGGGTGAAATACAGCTTGGCGGCTTTCTGGATATCTTCCGGGGTCACGCTTTCGAGTTCGGCGAGTTCGGTGTCCATCAGTTTCCAGGACAGGCCGACGGTTTCCAGTTGACCGATGGCGGTGGCCTGGCTGGTGATCGAGTCACGCTCGTAGACCAGGCCGGCAATCACCTGAGCCCGCACGCGTTCCAGCTCTTCGTTGGACGGCGCGGTGGTTTTCAGCTGTTCGAGCAGCTTCCACAGACCGGCTTCGGCCTGGGCCATGGTTTTCTTTTTCTGCGTGTTAGGTGTGGCCGACAAGGTGAACAGGCTGTCGCCGCGGGTGTAGGCGTCGTAGCTCGACGAGCCGCCGGACACCAGCTCTTCGCCGCGTTCCAGTTGCGTCGGGATGCGCCCGCTGTAGCCGCCGTCGAGCAGGGCCGAGATCAGGCGCAAGGCGTTCACCGAGCGTTTGTCTTCAGCAGTGGCGATGCTCGGTACGTTGAAGCCCAGCATCAGGCTCGGCAATTGGGTTTGCACATGCAGCGTAATCTGCCGCTCGCCGGGTTCGGCCAGTTCCATCGGGACTTTCGCCGGTGGCACATCACGTTTGGCGATCGGGCCAAAGTAGCGCTGGGCCAAGGTTTTGACTTCGTCCGGGGTGACGTCGCCGACCACCACCAGCGTGGCGTTGTTCGGCACGTACCAGGATTGGTACCAATGGCGCAGTTCTTCGACTTTCATCCGCTCGAGGTCAGCCATCCAGCCGATGGTCGGCGTGTGGTAACCGCTGGCCGGGTAGGCCATGGCCTTGAAGCGTTCGTAGGCCTTGGACATTGGCTTGTCGTCGGTGCGCAGGCGGCGTTCTTCTTTAATGACCTCTATCTCGCGGGCGAACTCGTCGGCCGGCAGGCGCAGGCTGGCCATGCGGTCGGCTTCGAGCTCGAAGGCCACGCCCAGGCGGTCGCGGGCCAGCACTTGGTAATACGCGGTGAAGTCATCGCTGGTGAACGCGTTCTCTTCGGCGCCAAGATCGCGCAGGATCAGCGAGGCTTCGCCGGGGCCGACTTTCTCGCTGCCTTTGAACATCATGTGTTCCAGGGCGTGGGACAAACCGGTCTGACCCGGGGTTTCATAGCTGGAGCCGACCTTGTACCAAACCTGGGAAACCACCACCGGCGCACGATGGTCTTCGCGCACGACGACCTTCAGGCCGTTATCGAGGGTGAATTCGTGGGTGGGTTGTGGGTCGGCAGCCAGGGCTGAAAAGGGCAGGCAAACTGTGCTGAGCAGCAGGCCTGCAGCGCGGCGGGCTAGAGCATTCATTCGTTTTTTAAACCTTTGGGGCTGCCCGCTTGTTCTTAGCGTCAGCGGGCGAGAGGGTGCTAGGATACTGATCCGTTTTACTGGCGGCCACGCCTATCAAGCCTTGGTGTTTGATCAGGTTGTATGGGTTTGCGGCAGAAGGCCGAGATTTATCAACTAAACTCTGCTTTTTCGCCGATTTTGCCGCTTCAGTCCTTCGTGAAATCGTTTCTGTGAGGTGCCGTTTGCACCTCGACAAAATGTTGCGCGTGAACAAGCTGGGTCAACCGCAGTCTGTTCTGCATCGAATATTTATTTGCCGAGGCGCCCTTTGGCGCGTCGCTACCGTGAGATAGCCGTCCTCCATGTTTGGTTCCAACGACGACAAGAAGACCCCAGCTGCGGCTGGCGAGAAGAAAAGCCTGTTCGGATGGCTGCGCAAAAAGCCGCAGGAACCCGTCGTCGAACAGCCACAGCCCATTCCTGAGCCAACGCCTGCGCCGGTCATAGAAGAAGAGCCGGCGCCGATTGTCTTGCCGATCGCCGAGCCGGTGCTGCAACCGATGGCCGAGCCGGAGCCTGATGTTGTAGCCGAAGTCGTGGCCCAAGTGCCGCTGACACCCGTGACCGAGCCCTGGCTGACGTTGCCGGTGGCGGAAGAACCGGTGGCCTTGGTCGAAGATGAGTTGGCGCCACACGTTACGCCGCCGATTCCAGCCCCGGCGGCGTTTGCTCCTGAGCCGGTTCAGGTTCCGGTGGTTGAGCCGGTTGTCGCGCCAGCCGTGGTGACCGAGCCTGCTCCGGTTGTTCCGGAGCCAGCATTCGTCGAACCAGTTGTTCAAGCGTCAGAGCCTGCACCCGTCAACGCGTCGGTTGTCGCCGCGCCTGTCGCGCCCATCGAAACCCCGGCCGAGCCTGCGCGTACCGAAGAAACCAAAGCCGGTTTCTTCGCCCGCCTCAAGCACGGCCTGTCCAAAACCAGCGCCAGCATTGGCGAAGGCATGGCCAGCCTGTTTCTGGGCAAGAAAATCATCGATGACGAGCTGCTTGAAGACATCGAAACCCGCCTGCTGACCGCCGATGTAGGCGTCGAAGCGACGTCGGTCATCATTCAGCGTCTGACTCAAAAAGTCGCACGCAAAGAACTGGCCGATGCCGACGCGCTGTATAAATCCCTGCAAGCGGAACTGGCGGCGATGCTCAAGCCCGTCGAGCAACCGCTGAAAATCACCTCGCAGAACAAGCCGTTCGTGATTCTGGTCGTTGGCGTCAATGGCGCCGGCAAGACCACTACCATTGGCAAGCTGGCGAAGAAGCTGCAACTCGAAGGCAAGAAAGTCATGCTCGCGGCCGGTGATACCTTCCGTGCGGCGGCGGTCGAGCAGTTGCAGGTCTGGGGTGAGCGCAACAAGATCCCGGTGATCGCCCAGCACACTGGCGCCGACTCGGCTTCGGTGATCTTCGATGCCGTACAGGCTGCCAAGGCCCGAGGCATCGATGTGTTGATTGCCGACACCGCCGGTCGCCTGCACACCAAAGACAATTTGATGGAAGAGTTGAAGAAGGTTCGCCGGGTCATCAGCAAGCTCGATGCCGATGCGCCGCACGAAGTGCTGCTGGTGCTCGACGCCGGTACCGGTCAGAACGCCATCAGCCAGGCCAAGCAATTCAACCAGACTGTCGAACTGACCGGCCTGGCGCTGACCAAGCTCGACGGCACTGCCAAGGGTGGGGTGATTTTCGCCCTGGCCAAGCAGTTTGGCTTGCCGATTCGCTACATCGGCGTCGGTGAAGGCATCGATGATTTGCGTACTTTTGAAGCAGAACCCTTTGTCCAGGCACTGTTTGCCGAGCGGGAGCGTTCATGATTCGTTTCGAACAGGTCGGTAAACGCTACCCGAACGGTCACGTCGGCTTGCATGAGCTGAGCTTTCGAGTCCGTCGGGGCGAGTTCTTGTTTGTCACCGGCCATTCCGGTGCCGGTAAGAGCACCTTGTTGCGCCTGCTGCTGGCCATGGAGCGTCCGACCACCGGCAAATTGCTGCTGGCCGGGCAAGACCTGGGCACGATCAGCAATGCGCAGATTCCTTACCTGCGCCGGCAGATCGGTGTGGTGTTCCAGAATCACCAGCTGCTGTTCGATCGCACGGTGTTCAACAACATCGCACTGCCGTTGCAGATTCTTGGCCTGTCCAAGGCCGAGATCGCCAAACGTGTGGACTCGGCCCTTGAACGCGTGGCGCTCTCGGACAAAACCGATCTGTACCCGGGCGACCTGTCCACCGGTCAGCAGCAGCGCGTCGGCATCGCCCGCGCCATCGTTCACCGCCCGGCCTTGCTGCTGGCGGACGAACCCACCGGTAACCTTGACCCGCGCCTGGCCGCCGAAATCATGGGTGTGTTCGAAGACATCAACCGCTTGGGCACCAGTGTGCTGATCGCCAGTCACGACCTGGCACTGATCGCCCGCATGCGTCACCGCATGCTGACCCTGCAACGCGGCCGATTGATCGGCGACGGGGAGGCTGGCGTATGAGTGCGACACGCAGCCCCAAGGTTTCCGAGCGCGTGGCCCCGAAGGCCGCCGATCCGCAGCCGCAGAAGAAAAAACGCGACGATGACGATGGTCCGGATTTCGCCACGCTGTTTCGTGCCTGGGTCGAAAGCCATCGCGCCAGCCTGCTGGACAGCCTGCGTCGCTTGGGCAAACAGCCCATCGGTAGCTTCTTCACCTGCATGGTGATGGCGGTTGCCCTGAGCTTGCCCATGGGCCTGTCACTTTTGCTAAGTAACGTCGAACGTCTCGGCGGTTCCTGGCAGCGCGCGGCGCAGATTTCCCTGTACCTGCAACTTGAAGCCAGCCCGACCGAAGGCGAGGCGTTGCGCGAGCAGATCAAAGGTATGCCCGGCGTAGCGGACGCTGAATATGTCGGCCGGGATCAGGCGCTGGAAGAGTTCCAGCAACAGTCCGGTCTGGGCGAGGCGCTTAAGGAACTGCCGGAAAACCCGCTTCCGGGCGTGGTTCTGGTGACCCCGAACGAAGTCGACAAGCCTGCGCTTGAAGCATTACGACAAAAACTTTCCGAGTTGCCGAAGGTACAACAGGCGCAACTTGATCTAGTCTGGGTCGAGCGTTTGGCGGCCATCCTGAAGCTGGGCGACCGTTTTGTCTTCGGTCTGACCGTACTTTTGGTTTCTGCATTACTTTTGGTGATAGGCAATACCATTCGTCTTCATATTGAAAACCGCCGCACAGAGATAGAAGTGATTAAACTCGTGGGCGGCACTGACAGCTATGTGCGTAGGCCCTTTCTTTATATGGGCGCGCTTTATGGCTTCGGTGCGGGGATTCTTTCCTGGGGCGTATTGGCGTTTGGCCTGGACTGGCTGAACGATGCGGTAGTCGGGCTGGCCGGTTTGTATGGCAGTGATTTCGCGCTGGCCGGCGTGCCGGTTGCCGACGGTCTGTCACTCTTGCTTGGCGCGGTGCTGTTGGGGTATATCGGTGCATGGATTGCAGTCGCACGCCACCTGCGGGAGCTTGCGCCAAAGTAATATCATTTTGCTCGTATTGACCTTTCAGCGTTTATGGGAACTTGTCCTACGGTTTCCGGTCAATTTTCGCAGTGCTGAACTGCACGAGTTTGTAAGACGGAGGTTTTTTCGTATGACCAATTCTTTGCAACCTGCATATTCTCTGGTCCCAGGCGCGAACCTGGAGGCTTATGTGCACACGGTGAACAGCATTCCATTGCTGACGCCGGAGCAGGAGCGTGAACTGGCCGAGAGTCTCTATTATGAGCAGGATTTGGGGGCGGCTCGGCAGATGGTGCTCGCCCACCTGCGTTTTGTCGTACATATCGCCCGTAGCTATTCCGGCTACGGTCTGGCTCAGGCTGACCTGATCCAGGAAGGTAACGTCGGCCTGATGAAGGCTGTGAAGCGTTTCAATCCGGAAATGGGTGTGCGCCTGGTTTCGTTCGCTGTGCACTGGATCAAGGCGGAAATCCACGAGTTCATCCTGCGCAACTGGCGCATTGTGAAAGTCGCGACCACCAAGGCCCAGCGCAAGCTGTTCTTCAACCTGCGCAGCCAGAAGAAACGTCTGGCCTGGCTGAACAACGAGGAAGTCCACCGTGTGGCGGAAAGCCTCGGCGTAGAGCCGCGGGAAGTGCGCGAGATGGAAAGTCGCCTGACCGGCCATGACATGGCCTTCGACCCGGCCGCAGAAGCGGACGACGACAGTGCTTTCCAGTCGCCGGCCAACTATCTGGAAGACCACCGGTACGATCCGGCCCGTCAACTGGAAGATGCCGACTGGAGCGACAACTCGAACCACAACCTGCACGAAGCACTGGAAGTGCTGGACGACCGCAGCCGTGACATCCTCTACCAGCGCTGGCTGGCAGAAGAAAAAGCCACGCTGCACGACCTGGCGCAGAAGTACAACGTGTCGGCCGAGCGTATTCGTCAGCTCGAGAAGAGCGCGATGAACAAGCTCAAGTTGTCGATCGCGGCTTAACCGCAGCGTCGGCAATAAAAAACGCCCCGATCATTGATCGGGGCGTTTTTGTTGGTGCCCATTTTACCGCCTGGCACTGGCCCCTGTGGGAGCGCGCCTGCTCGCGATAGCGTCAGGTCAGTCGCCATGAATATTGAATGATCAACCGCTATCGCGAGCAGGCTCGCTCCCACAGGGGATTACTGAGCCCAAGGCGCCCGGCGCGAATCATTGAGCCCCGCCAAATAGCTGTCACCACCCAACTGACTCATCTGCTGCCGAATCCAGCCAGCCCGCCGTGCGACATAGCTAGTCGGATGGCTCGCACTCCACACCCGCGGGTTAGGCAGCACCGCCGCCAGTAAACTGGCCTGCTGCCGGGACAGTGACCGGGCACCAACGCCAAAGTGATGCCGGGCTGCCGCTTCGGCGCCAAACACCCCTTCATCCCACTCGACGCTGTTCAGATAAACCTCAAGAATCCGCTGCTTGGGCCAGAACACTTCGATCAACCCGGTAAACCACGCCTCCAGGCCTTTACGCAGCCAGCTACGACCAGACCACAGAAACAGGTTTTTCGAAACCTGTTGACTCAGGGTGCTGGCGCCGCGAATCGAGCCGCCGCGCTCGTTATGGGCAAACGCCGCTTGAATCGCGCCGATATCAAAGCCCCAGTGCTCGGAGAATTTCTGGTCCTCGCCGGCAATCACCGCGACTTTCAGGTCGTCGGAGATTTCATCCCAGGGTTTCCAGGTGCGTTGCAGGTCGATGGGTTCGCCGTCGAACCAGGATTCGACCTTGCGTTCGACCATTAAGGCCGTCCCCGGTGGCGGCACTACGCGAAACACCAACACCAGCAATACGCTGCCAACTGCGAACCACAGCAGGGCTTTCGTGAATCGTCGCAAAAATAAACGCAGCATAGAGATGGCTTGGCCGAACCCGTCGAGCGGGCCATTATACAGACCCTGTGGATCGAGACTGACTGGAGTTCTTCATGCTGCGTGGCTTTCTGATGCTGGCCGCTTTCTTCGGCTTCACCGGTGTCGCCCTGGGTGCCTTTGCCGCCCATGGCTTGAAAAACCGTCTGACGCCCGAGTATTTGGCAATCTTCCATACCGGCGTCACCTACCAACTGGTGCACACCCTGGCGTTGTTGGGCATAGCGCTGCTGGTCACGCAGATTCCGGGTCGCTTGATCACCTGGGCCGGCGCCTCGTTTGCCATCGGCATCCTGCTGTTTTCCGGCAGCCTGTACCTGCTGACGATGACCGGTGTCAGCAAGCTCGGGATCATCACCCCCTTCGGCGGCCTGGCATTCCTGGTCGGCTGGTTCTGCCTGGGGCTTGCCGCCTGGCGGTTGAGCTGACCGGACGGTCCATTTCATGACGAATGGCTTGGGTCGCCAAGACTGATCGGGCTAGAATGCCAGCCCCTAAAAATGATGGCGGCATTCGGTATGCGCATTCAGTTGAACGGCGAATCCCTTGAACTGCCCGACGGCGAAACCGTTGCGGCCCTGCTGACCCGTCTGGAACTGACCGGACGCCGGATAGCGGTCGAACTCAATCTGGATATCGTCCCGCGCAGCCAGCACGCCGAAACCACGCTGAACGACGGCGATTCGGTCGAAGTGGTGCACGCCATCGGCGGCGGCTAGCCGTCTGGCCCGAGCGGCCACAGAATTATTCTGCAAGAACCTCACCCCAACAGAGGATTTCCCATGAGCATCGTTCGTAGCGACAAGCCCTTCGTCCTGGCCGGTCGTACTTACCAGTCGCGTTTGCTGGTAGGCACCGGCAAGTACCGCGACATGGAAGAAACCCGCCTGGCCATCGAAGCGTCGGGTGCCGAGATCGTCACCTTCGCCGTGCGCCGGACCAACCTCGGCCAGAACCCGGGCGAACCGAACCTGCTCGAAGTCCTGTCGCCGGACCGCTACACCTTCCTGCCGAACACCGCCGGCTGCTACGACGCCATCGAAGCCGTGCGCACCTGTCGCCTGGCCCGTGAGCTGCTCGATGGCCACAACCTGGTGAAGCTGGAAGTGCTGGCGGATCAGAAAACCCTGTTCCCCAATGTGATCGAAACCCTCAAGGCCGCCGAAGTGCTGGTCAAGGAAGGCTTCGACGTGATGGTTTACACCAGCGATGACCCGATCATCGCCCGTCAATTGGCGGAAATCGGCTGTATTGCAGTGATGCCGCTGGCCGGTCTGATCGGCACGGGCCTGGGGATCTGCAACCCGTACAACCTGCAGATCATCCTCGAAGAAGCCAAGATCCCTGTGCTGGTGGACGCCGGTGTCGGTACCGCCTCCGACGCCACCATCGCCATGGAACTGGGTTGTGAAGCGGTGCTGATGAACTCGGCCATCGCCCATGCCCAGCAGCCGGTCATGATGGCTGAAGCCATGAAGCACGCCATCGTGGCAGGTCGCCTGGCCTACCTCGCGGGCCGCATGCCGAAAAAACTCTATGCCAGCGCCTCCTCGCCGCTGGATGGTCTGATCAAGTAAGAGCCATTGATGACTGAATCAAACGACACGCCTATCCAGACGGAAGAAGGCGACGAGCGCCAACACCGCCGTATCAAGAGTTTCGTGATGCGCGCCGGGCGCATGACCGAAGGCCAGCAACGCGGTCTGGACCAGGGCACGCCACTGTTCGTGCTGCCATTGGCCGATGCGCCGGTGGACTTCGACCAGGTGTTCGGCCGTTCGGCGCCGCGCTCCCTGGAAATCGGTTTCGGCATGGGGCATTCGCTGCTGGAAATGGCAGCGGCCTCGCCGGAACAGGATTTCATTGGCGTGGAAGTGCACCGCCCGGGTGTTGGTGCGCTGCTCAATGGCGTGCTGACTCAGGGTCTGACCAACTTGCGGGTTTACGATTGCGACGCGATCGAAGTGCTCAACCGTTGCGTGGCCGACAACAGCCTCGATCGCCTGATGCTGTTTTTCCCGGACCCGTGGCACAAGAGCCGTCACCATAAGCGCCGTATCGTTCAGGCGTCGTTCGCTGAACTGGTGCGCAGCAAGCTAAAGGTCGGCGGTGTGCTGCACATGGCCACCGACTGGGAACCGTATGCCGAGTACATGCTGGAAGTGATGAACGTTGCGCCGGGTTATCGCAACCTGGCCGAAGACGGCAAGTGCGTGCCGCGCCCAACCGAGCGCCCGATCACCAAGTTCGAACGCCGCGGCGAACGTCTTGGGCATGGCGTGTGGGACCTGAAGTTCGAAAAGCAGTCCTAAGCCCTACGCAATACCAACTGTGGGAGCGAGCCTGCTCGCGAAGCGGTCGATCATTCAACATTGATGTTGGCTGACACGACCCCTTCGCGAGCAGGCTCGCTCCCACATTGTTTTGTGTGTTATTCGGGATCAGCGGCGGTCTGCGACGACGCCGATCAACACCAGCACCACCAACAACACCGGCGCCAGGCTGTAGTTGTTGAACTGGCTCAAGCCGCGAATGATCCACGGCGTGGCGTAGATCAGCGCCACGCCGCTGCCGATCATGCACAGCAGGGCCATCAGCGGGATGCGCAAGGCGCCGGCGATGCTGCCCAGGCGTTGGTCGACCCAGCCTTTGATATCCGCGCCGAACAGCACCAGCAGGCAGCCCACCAGCGCCAGGGAGATTTCCGACAGGTTGCTGCGGCTCCAGCGGGACACGGTGGCGAGCAGGTCGAGTATCAAATCCATTCGTTTTCCCTTAAGGCTGAAATCAGCTCAGAAATTGTTGCAGCAAGTCATTGAGAAACAGTTGTCCGCGCTCAGTGGCCGCCAGACGTGACGGTTCGACCTGCAACAAACCACTTTGTTCGGCTTCGCGGCGGCCTTCGGCGAGGCTGTCCAGCGGCAGCCCGGTGCGTTCCGGATAGAGTCGCGATTCGACCCCTGCGGTCAGGCGCAAGGCGTTCATCAGAAACTCGAACGGCAGCTCTTCATTGGTCAGGGCTTTCTCGCCGGCCTGGAAGCTTTTGGCCGGGTTGAGGTAATCCTTCGGCAGACGCGTCTTCCAGGTGCGCACGATGCGCCCGTCCGGGTGACTGAGCTTGCCATGGGCCCCGGCGCCAATGCCAATGAAGTCACCGAAACTCCAGTAATTGAGGTTATGCCGCGCCGGACGACTAGGCTGGGCATAAGCCGAAACTTCGTATTGCGCGTAACCGTGTTCGGCCAGCAGCGCCTGACCGGCTTCCTGAATGTCCCACAATGTATCGTCTTCCGGCAGCGTCGGCGGCTGGTTCCAGAACACCGTGTTCGGCTCCAGGGTCAGCTGATACCAGGACAAGTGGGTCGGCTTCAGGGCGATGGCCTGGCGCAGGTCGCTCAGGGCGTCGTCCAGGGATTGATCGGGCAAGCCGTGCATCAGGTCCAGGTTGAAGTTGTCGAACCCGGCTTCACGGGCCATGCCGGCGGCACGAACCGCTTCATCGCCGTTATGAATCCGCCCGAGGGCTTTGAGTTTCTCTTCCTGAAAGCTCTGGATGCCGATCGACAGGCGATTGATGCCCAACGCCCGGTAGGCGACGAACTTCTCTTGCTCGAACGTCCCCGGATTGGCTTCCAGGGTGATTTCGATGTCGCTGGCAAACGGGATGCGTTGCTCGACACCTTTGAGCAAGCGGCCCAGCGCCTCGGCACTGAACAGGCTCGGCGTGCCGCCACCAAAGAAGATCGAACTCAGCTCGCGGCCGTAAACCGCATGCAGGTCCTGATCGAGATCGGCCAGCAAGGCGTCCACATACTCTTCTTCCGGCAGCACGGGGCTGGCGGTGTGGGAGTTGAAGTCGCAATAAGGGCATTTGCGCACACACCACGGGATGTGGATGTACAACGCCAGGGGCGGCAACACTGGCAGGGCCGCCCGAGGCGATTGCGCGGCGCCGCCGAAGATCAACGGCGACGCGGATGATTCATGGGTCATTTCAAGCCCAGACGCTGGCGCAGCAGATCCATTGCACGGGCGCGGTGGCTGATGAGGTTCTTTTCGCTCGGGCTCAGCTCGGCGCTGGAGCAATTGCGCTCAGGCACCCAGAACAGCGGATCGTAACCAAAGCCGTACTCACCGCTGGCTTGGGTGAGGATGCGCCCGTACCACAGGCCTTCGCAGAGAATCGGCAACGGATCGTCGGCATGACGCACCAGCGCCAGCACGCACACGAACTGCGCGCCGCGCTCGGCTTCAGGCACGTCTTTCAAGGCGTCGAGCAGTTTGGCGTTATTCGCCGCATCGCCTAGACCGTCGGCGTAACGAGCCGAGTAGATGCCAGGCGCACCGCCAAGGAAGTCCACCGCCAGCCCGGAATCGTCGGCCAATGCTGGCAAACCGGAGATGCGCGCCGCATTGCGAGCCTTGAGGATGGCGTTTTCGACGAACGACAGGCCGGTTTCTTCAGGCTCGACGCTGCTGAACTCGCCGATCGAGCGCAGTTGCACCGATTCGCCGAGCATGGCCTGGAGTTCCTTGAGTTTGCCGGCGTTATGGCTGGCCAGTACGAGTTGCGTGAAATTGATCATTCGCCGGGGAAAAGCTCTTGGTTGAAATTGATGGTGTTGATTTTGTCGCCAGTCTGCACCTTGATTTCAAAGGTGCGGATTTCCTGCTGCGGCACCGGATACTGGGCGATGTAGTAGACCGCGCCTGTTTCGGTGATCTGTCTGAACTCCAGTGGAACGCTTTGGCTGGTCAGGTCCTTGACCGTTCCGCTGACCTGAGCCGTTTGCGGTTTGCCATCCTTGATCACCGAGACGTTGATGACGCCCTGTTTCTTGCTGCGGGTCAGCTCGGCCGCTTTGGCGATGTCCGGCGTCAGGAACGTGGAGTTGAAGGTGTTGTAGTGCACCGTCACGTCGCCAAAGGTTTCCTGGCGCTCGCCTTTGATGACGTCGGCAGCCATGGCGGTGACGCTCAGGCAGGCAGTAAGTACGAACAGCGCTAGACGACCCATGATCGTTCTCCTCGAAGTGTCGTGTTTCAGACCGCGACCTTGTGGTCTTGCAGCCCTGGGCTGCTGACGCGGTAAATACCGATTTCACCTAACAGATTAGGCCATAGCTTACTGGCCCACCCGTGCCGATGCTGTTGATCCACGGCAAGCCGATCAATGACCTTCGCTTCACGTTCGCGACACAACGCTTCAAAGTCTTCGAAGGTACAGAAGTGGATGTTTGGTGTGTTGTACCAGGTGTACGGCAGAAACTCGGACACCGGCATCCGCCCCTTGCTCGCCAGGTACCAGCGGCAGCGCCAGTGACCGAAGTTGGGGAAGGTGATGATGCACTGGCGCCCGACGCGCAGCATTTCGTCGAGGATCTTGTCCGGGTAGTGCACCGCTTGCAGCGCCTGGGTCATGACCACGATGTCGAAGCTGTTGCTGGCAAAGTTGCCCAGGCCCTTGTCCAGGTCCTGCTCGATGACGTTGATGCCCTTGGCCACGCACTCGGCGATGTTGTCCGGGTCGTTTTCCAGGCCATAGCCGGTGACTTGCTTGTTGTCCCGCAGCCAGGTCAGCAACTCGCCGTCACCGCAGCCAAGGTCGAGTACGCGGCTGCCGGCGGGGATCCATTCCTGGATGATTTCCAGATCGGCTCTCATGTCTTCCTCAAAGCGAAATACGGTTCATGTAGTTGCTGAATGCCTGCAAGTAACGCGGGATCGGAATCAGGAAGGCGTCGTGGCCTTGCGGAGCGTCGATCTCCAGGTAGCAGACGTCTTTCTTGGCCGCCATCAGCGCGTCCACCAGTTCCCGCGAGCGGGCAGGGGAGAAGCGCCAGTCGGTGGTGAAGGACATCACGCAGAACTTGGCGGTGGCGCCGGCGAATGTTTTCGCCAGGTCATCGTCGAAGTTCGCCGCCGGGTCGAAGTAGTCCAGCGCCTTGGTCATCAGCAGATAGGTGTTGGCGTCGAAACGCCCGGAGAACTCTTCGCCCTGATAACGCAGGTAGCTTTCGACCTGGAACTCGACGCTGTGGAAGTCGTAGTTGAGCTTTTCGCTCTTCAGGCCGCGGCCGAATTTCTCGCCCATGGAGTCGTCGGACAGGTAGGTGATGTGCCCGACCATCCGCGCCAGCATCAACCCGCGCTTGGGGATCACGCCTGCTTCCTGGAACGAACCGCCGTGGAACTCGGGGTCGGTGAGGATCGCCTGACGGGCCACTTCGTTGAACGCGATGTTCTGCGCCGACAGCTTGGGTGCCGAGGCGATGGCCAGGCAGTGCCGCACGCGGTCCGGGTAAGTGATGGTCCACTGCAAGGCCTGCATGCCGCCGAGGCTGCCGCCAATCACGGCAGCCCATTGGCTGACGCCGAGCAAGTCAGACAGACGCGCCTGACTGTGCACCCAGTCTTCCACGGTCAGCACCGGGAAGTCGGCCCCGAACGGTTTGCCGGTCTCCGGGTTGACGCTGCTCGGGCCGGTGGAGCCGTTGCAACCGCCGAGGTTGTTCAAGCTGACCACGAAGAACTTGTTGGTGTCGATTGGCTTGCCGGGGCCGATGCAGCTGTCCCACCAACCGGGTTTGCGGTCGTCGGGGCTGTGGAAGCCGGCAGCGTGATGGTGACCGGACAAGGCGTGGCAGATCAGCACGGCGTTGCTCGCCGTGGCGTTCAGCGTGCCGTAGGTCTCGTAAATCAGGTCATACGCTGGGAGCGAACGGCCGCAGGCCAAGGCCAGGGGTTCGCTGAAGTGCGCCACTTGCGGCGTCACCAGACCAACAGAATCGGGGGGAAAGGCAGTTGGCATTGACCCTGCTCTCGTTGAAATGAGGCGTAAGTCTAAAGACCGGTGGGGTTAGCGGCAAGCAAAGGGCGGGCCTGATTTTATTCAGTGGGACCGAGGTGCAGCATTCGCGAGCAGGCTCGCTCCCACATTGGAATGCATTCACCTGTGGGAGCGAGCCTGCTCGCGAAGAACGATGACGCGGTTAGCCTGCTGGGCGCACCAGATTCGGCAAATCCGGCAGCTTCTTCGGCGAACAAATGCGCACCCGCTTCTGCCGATTCAACTCGCCGCTGATCAAGCTCACCTGGCTCTTGGAAACCCCGAACGCCTTGGCCAAAAACGCTATCAGGTACGCATTGGCCTTGCCTTCAACCGGCGGCGCTGTCAGGCGAATTTTCAGCCGATCACCGTGCAGCCCGCAGAAGTCATCGCTGCGGGCCGCCGGTTGCAGGTGACATTCCAGAATCAGGTCTTCACCGTCCCAGCGAAAGTAGCTCACCGGGTCAGATCAGCCCGAGCAGCCCGTTGGGCATGAGGGCGTAGTACGCAAGTCGCGGGATCAGCCAGCTTTGCAGCAACTGGATCACGATAAACGCGAAGATCGGCGAGATGTCCAGGCCGCCCAGGTTCGGAATGATCCGGCGGAACGGGGCGAGTACCGGTTCAGTAATCTGCGCGACCAGTTCGGCGCCCGGATTGTGGCTACCCGGTGCGACCCAGGACAGGATCACGCTGATGATCATCGCCCAGAAAATAATATTCAAGAACAGCGAGAAGAGCGCGATCAGTGCCCACGGCACCAAAAACAGCCAGTCGACCATGAAGCCTTTAAGCAGCAGGATGACCGCTATCAACAGCATCTGAATGATCAGCGCCAGTACCAGCGATGACATGTCTAGCCCGAACATGCTCGGGATCACCCGGCGCAGAGGCTTGAGCAGCGGTTGAGTGGCTTTGACAATGAACTGGCAGAGCGGGTTGTAGAAATTCGCCCTGACCAGTTGCAGGATGAACCGCATCAGCACGATCAGCAGGTACAGGCTGCCCAGGGTTTTAATTACAAAAATGGCAGCGTCATTGAGTCCAAGCATCATTGATTCCTTTGTAAGGGCTGATTAGCGGCCAAGTTGCTCAGCCATCTCGGCCGAGCGGTGCGCAGCGGCGCCGAGTGCTTTTTCTACCAGGGCTTCGAAACCACCGGCCTGGAACGATTTGATTGCAGCTTCAGTGGTGCCTGCAGGCGACGTCACGCGGCGACGCAGTTCGGCGGCGTCGACATCACTGGCGACTGCCATGTGCGCGGCACCCAGCGCGGTTTGCAGGGTCAGTTGTGCGGCGACATCTGCTGGCAGACCGAGCTTCACGCCAGCAGCGGTCATCGCTTCGATCAGCAAAAAGAAGTACGCCGGGCCGCTGCCGGAAACGGCGGTGACCGCGTCCAGTTGTTGTTCTTCGTTCAACCACAACGCGATGCCAACGGCTGACAGCAGTTCTTCAGCTTGCTGACGTTGCGCCGTGGTGACTTCGGCAGTGGCGAACAAACCGCTCACGCCCTGACGCAGCAGCGCCGGGGTGTTGGGCATGCAGCGCACGATCGGCTGGGCGCCGAGCCAGTTGTTCATGCTGGCGCACGTGATGCCGGCCGCGATCGATACCACCAGTTGATCGGGCTTGAGGCTCGGGCGAATCGCTTCGCAGACGGCTTTCATCGCCTGGGGTTTGACCGCCAGTACGACCACGTCGGCGCCTTGAATGGCGTCGGCGTTATCAGCAAACACTTCGATGCCGTGTTCAGCGTTCACACGGGCCCGGGTCTCAGCGCCCGGATCGCTGGCGCGGATTTGCGCGGCGTCCAGACCTTTGGCGCGCAGGCCACCGATCAGGCTGGCGGCCATGTTGCCGGCACCGATAAAGGCAATACGAGTCTTGCTCATGTCAGGTCCTTATAAAGAGAGAAGTCAGCCACGTTATGGCTGACCGTAGTCGCGAGCGCCGAACAGGGCCGTACCGATGCGGACCCAGGTGGCGCCCTGGGCGATGGCCGACTCGATGTCGTGGCTCATGCCCATGGAAAGTGTGTCGAGCGGCAGGTTCAGGCTGGCTTGCAGGTTCTGCACGGCAGCGAAAGCGGCATCCTGGGCGGCGCGATCTTCAGTCGGCTCGGGGATTGCCATCAACCCGCGCAGCTTGATGCGCGGCAGTTCGCTGATGGCGTTGGCCAGGGCCGGCAGGTCGGCCGGGGCGCAGCCGGATTTGCTGGCTTCACCGCTGACGTTGACCTGGATGCAGATATTCAGTGGCGGCAAATCGGCAGGACGTTGTTCCGACAGGCGTTGTGCGATTTTCAAACGATCCACGGAGTGCACCCAGGCGAAGTGCTCGGCGATAGCACGAGTCTTGTTCGATTGAATGGGGCCGATGAAGTGCCAGATCAAGGGCAGGTCGGCCAATTCGAGCTGTTTGCCCAACGCCTCCTGCAGGTAGTTCTCGCCAAAGTCACGGATCCCGGCGGCGTAGGCTTCGCGCAGGGCCTCGGCGGGCTTGGTCTTGCTGACGGCCAGCAGTTGGACACTGTGCTCGTCGCGTTTTGCGGCGACGGCAGCGGCATGGATGCGTGAACTAACCTGAGCAATGTTGTCTGCTATCGTGGACATTCAATGTGCGCCGGCGGGTCTGAGGTTGGCGGCATTCTACTGGAATTGAGGAGCGCTATGGATATCACTGAGCTGCTGTCCTTCAGCGCTAAACAGGGCGCGTCCGACCTGCACCTGTCTGCCGGCCTGCCGCCGATGATTCGCGTGGACGGCGATGTGCGGCGCATCAACCTGCCGGCCCTGGACCACAAGCAGGTTCAGGAGCTGATCTACGACATCATGAACGACACCCAACGGGTGGATTTCGAAAAACACCTGGAAACCGACTTCTCCTTTGAAGTGCCCGGTGTGGCGCGCTTTCGGGTCAACGCGTTCAACCAGAATCGCGGTGCGGGCGCGGTTTTCCGGACCATTCCGTCCAAGGTTCTGAGCATGGATGACCTGGATATGGGGGAAGTGTTTCGCAAGATTACCGAATCCCCTCGCGGGCTGGTGCTGGTGACCGGGCCGACCGGTTCTGGCAAGTCCACCACCCTGGCGGCGATGATCGACCACCTGAACAACCATCGTCATCACCACATTCTCACCATCGAAGACCCGATCGAGTTCGTCCACGAATCGCGCAAATGCCTGATCAACCAGCGCGAAGTCCACCGTGATACCCGCAGCTTCGCCACGGCCCTGCGCTCGGCGCTGCGTGAAGATCCGGATGTGATTCTGGTGGGGGAGATGCGCGATCTGGAGACCATCCGCCTGGCGCTGACCGCCGCCGAGACCGGACACCTGGTGTTCGGCACGCTGCACACCACATCGGCGGCGAAAACCATCGACCGGGTAGTGGACGTATTTCCGGGGGACGAGAAGTCGATGGTGCGCTCGATGCTTTCCGAGTCGTTGCTGGCGGTGGTTTCCCAGACGCTGGTGAAGAAGATCGGCGGCGGGCGGATGGCTGCCCACGAAATCATGCTGGGGACGTCGGCGATCCGAAACCTGATCCGCGAAGACAAGGTGGCGCAGATGTACTCGTCGATTCAGACCGGGGGGAACCTGGGGATGCAGACGCTGGATATGTGCTTGAAGGAGTTGGTGACCAAGGGCTTGATCAGTCGCGATCATGCGCGTGAAAAGGCGCGTTCGCCGGATAATTTTTGAGGTTCAAAAGCAAGAGATCGCAGCCTTCGGCAGCTCCTACAGGGAAATGCATAATCCCGCGTAGGAGCTGCCGAAGGCTGCGATCTCTTGATCTTGCTTCAAATCAGCGTTGAACAACCTGTATGGCGTTCTTCTCTTTGGGCAGAACCCGCTTGGCAACCACGTAGTGGCTTTCCCAGTACGGTTTCTTCAGAGTGTCGATGGTCACCGACTTGCCACGGCGTGGTGCGTGGATGAAGCGGTCGTTGCCCAGGTAGATGGCAACGTGATTGACGCGACGGCTCTTGATGTTGAAGAAAATCAGGTCGCCTGGCTTAAGATCCTTGCGATCGACTTTTTCGCCATGACCGCTGGCCATGGCGTTCGAGGTGCGCGGGAGGTCAAACGTGGCGTCGTTGAACGCGTATTTCACCAGGCCGCTGCAATCGAAGCCTTTGCTTGGGCTGCTGCCGCCCCAACGGTACGGAGTACCAAGGACATTCACGGCGCGGCTCAGCACGTTGCTGCTTTCCTTGGTCGCCATCGGCGGAACCAGGCCGCTTTTGCTGACCAGTTGAGGCGCACGGTTGGCAGATTTCTTGTTTTTGCTCGAAGGAGCAGAAACATGGGATTTTGGGGTGTAACCATTAACGTTAGGAAGACGTTGCTCACGATTGGTGGCGTGGGCGGCCAGTGGCATCAAAAGGCAAATGGTTAGCCATGTCTTGAAAAATGGACGCATTAGGCAAGGCTCATATGGGTTAGCGCGCAACTTTATAACAGCTTTTTTGGCTCTTCCGAGGCCGTTGGTCGATTCAACCTTGGGGTCAACGGAACCAAATACGCGGCAAATGGACGCAATTGTCGGACAGAAGTCAGGTGCTATAAGGGTTTGACGGGAGACACGGTAGCATTTGCCATACGTCGGCCACCTGTAAAAAAGTCACAAAGAATTCAAGAATATTTATCTATCGTGTGATTCGAGGTCTTTCATGAACACCTATCAACAGTCTGTTTCGCACCAGGATACGCACAGCAAAGTGATCGGTTACCTGCTGTGGATTTTCGGTTTTACCGGGGCTCACCGCTTCTATTACGGCAAGCCGGTGACCGGGACGATCTGGTTCTTCACCTTTGGCTTGTTGGGCATTGGCTGGCTGATCGATGTGTTTCTGATCCCGGCCATGGACCGTGAAGCGGACCTGCGGTTTACCGCCGGGCCTATCGAATACAACGTCGCGTGGATTCTGCTGACGTTTCTCGGGGTACTCGGCGTGCACCGGATGTATCAGGGGAAGTGGATCAGCGGATTGCTGTACCTGGTGACGGGTGGGTTGTTCTTTCTGGGGGTGCTGTATGACTTCTGGACGTTGAATGACCAGGTGTCGATTCGTAATGCGCAGAACAGAGGCGCCTTCCAGTAAGTCATCGCGAGCAGGCTCGCTCCCACAGGGTATTTGTGGTGAATCACAAACCCCTGCAAGACACTGAACTACTGTGGGAGCGAGCCTGCTCGCGAATGCAGGCGACGCAGTCTTAAGCCTGGTGGCTGATCCGCCCATCCACCAAGGTATAGCGCACCACGCCCGGCAGGCTGTGGCCAATGAACGGGCAGTTCTCACCTTTGGACAGCCAGTTTTCACCGGCCACGGTGGAGGCCGCCGGGTCGAACAGCACGATGTCCGCCGCACCACCCACCGCCAGTTTCCCCGCCGGCAAACGCAGCGCGTCCGCAGGCCCGGTACTCAGGCGTGCGAGCAGCGTTGGCAGGTCCAGCAAACCGTCTTCCACCAGCGTCATCGCCAGCGGCAGCAGCAGTTCAACGCTGCTGATGCCCGGTTCCGTCGCACCGAATGGCGCCAGTTTCGCATCCCGCTCGTGTGGCTGGTGATGGCTGGAGATAGCCGACACAACACCCGACTTCACCGCCTCACGCAGGCCCTCGCGGTCAGCGCGGGTGCGCAGCGGCGGCTGGACGTGATAGAGGCTGCTGAAGTCGATAAGCGCTTCGTCGGTCAGGATCAGCTGATACAACGCCACATCGGCGGTCACCGGCAATCCGCGTGCCTGGGCGTGAGCGATCAGGGCCACGCCGCGAGCACTGGTGAGCTGGCTGAAGTGCGCGCGTACGCCGCTTTGTTCGACCAGCAGCAGATCCCGGGCCAGGGCCACGGTCTCGGCGGTTTCCGGAATCCCCGGCAAGCCGAGGAAACTGGCGGTCGGGCCTTCATGCGCCAGGCCGCCTTCGGCCAGGTCATGGTCCTGGGAGTTGAAAATCACCGTCAGGTCGAATGTCGCCGCGTACTCCAGCGCCCGGCACAGGGTGCGGGTGTTGCGGAAGCTTTCCAGGCCATTGCCGAAAGCCACGCAGCCGGCATCGCGCAGGGCAACGAGCTCTGCAAGCTGTTCGCCGTCCAGGCCTTTGCTCAGGGCGCCGACCGGGAAGACTTTGGTGTTACCGGCTTCGCGGGCGCGGTCGAGGATCAGTTCGGCCACGGCCGAGGTGTCCAGCACCGGTTTGGTTTTTGGCGGGCAGCACAGGCTGGTGACACCGCCGGCCGCAGCAGCGCGGGTTTCGCTGACGATCGAGCCTTTACGGCTGTAACCCGGCTCGCGCAGGGCGACGTTCAGGTCAACCAGCCCAGGAGCGGCCACCAGGCCTTGGGCGTCGATCGTCTCGACAGCGACAAAACCGGCCGGCGCGGCGCCAAGGGCGACGATCTTGCAGGCTTCAACGTGGATATCAGTCACTTGATCCAGGCCACTGCTTGGATCGATAACACGGGCGCCGAGAATGCTGAGCTTCACTGGGCGTTCTCCTGCTCGAATTGGCGCTGGGCAGTTTGCCCGCTCATGGCCATGGACAACACAGCCATACGAATCGCGATGCCGTAGGTCACCTGGTTGAGAATCACCGAGTGCGGGCCGTCGGCCACCGCCGACTCAATTTCCACCCCACGGTTGATCGGTCCCGGGTGCATGACGATGGCATCCGGTTTGGCGCCGGCCAGGCGCGCGGTAGTCAGGCCGAACAGGCGGTAGAACTCGCCCTCGCTCGGCAGCAGGCCGCCGGTCATGCGCTCACGTTGCAGGCGCAGCATGATCACCACGTCGACGTCTTTGAGGCCTTCGGTCATGTCGGTGTAGACCTTCACGCCGTATTGCTCGATGCCGATCGGCAGCAGCGTCTTCGGCGCGATCACGCGGATGTCCGGGCAGCCGAGGGTTTTCAGCGCCAACATGTTCGAGCGCGCGACCCGCGAGTGCAGGATGTCGCCGACGATGGCTACGGAAAGATTTTCGAAGCCGCCCTTGTGTCGACGGATCGTCAGCATGTCGAGCATGCCTTGGGTCGGGTGCGCGTGACGGCCGTCGCCACCGTTGATGATCGCCACCTGTGGGCAAACATGTTCGGCAATGAAGTGCGCGGCACCGGAATCACCGTGGCGCACGACGAACATATCGGCGGCCATGGCTTCCAGGTTGCGCAGGGTGTCGAGCAGGGTTTCGCCCTTGCTCGCCGACGACGTGGAGACGTTCAGGGTGATCACGTCCGCCGACAGCCGCTGGGCCGCCAGTTCGAAGGTGGTGCGGGTGCGGGTGGAGTTCTCGAAGAACACGTTGCACACGGTCTTGCCGCGCAGCAGCGGGACTTTCTTCACCGCCCGGGCGCCGACTTCGAGGAACGAGTCGGCGGTGTCGAGGATTTCCGTCAGCAACTCGCGGCGCAAACCGTCGAGCGAGAGGAAGTGGCGCAGCTGGCCCTGATCATTGAGCTGCAGCGGGCGCTTGGTTTCTAGAGGCGTCATCGCGAGGGGGACTCTCAATAGGGCGAATTAAAGGGCGAGGTCTTGCAGTTCGAGCTTGAGTTCCGGGCCGGACAGTTTCACGCGCTCATGGGCTGCCAGCGACAGGGTCGCGCCAACCACATTCGGGCGGATCGGCAGCTCGCCGGCGTCCAGGTCCAGCAGGCACACCAGCGTCACGCTGGCCGGGCGACCGTAGTCGAAGAGTTCGTTGAGGGCGGCGCGGATGGTGCGGCCGCTCATCAGCACGTCGTCGATCAGTACCAGGTGCTGGCCTTCGATCTCGAACGGCAGCGCTGAAGGGCGCACTTGCGGGTGCAGGCCGTTCTGGCTGAAGTCGTCGCGGTAGAAGGAAACGTCCAGGGTGCCCAGGGGCGAGTCGCTGCCCAGCTCATCGAGCAACGCCTGGGCGACCCAGACGCCGCCGGTCCGAATGCCGATGTAACGCGGTTCGCTGATGCCACGGTGTTCCAGGTGGTCCTTGAGACGGATTGCCATCTGGCTGATCAGTTCGGCGGGATTGGGCAGGCTCATGGTTGCTCCTTCTTGGGCCCGAACCGGATGCGGCTTGAGTGTTGGCTCGGGTTGTAGCTAAGAGAGACGTTTTAACGGCTCATCAGGATTCGAACAGTGCGGTGTTTTCGTCGAGCCAGCCTTGCAGCAGCAGGGCGGCGGCGATGGCGTCGACCGGGTTGTCGCGGTAACTGCCTTTCTGGCCGCCACGGGCCAGGCGTTCGCCCTTGGCCTCGAACGTGGTCAATCGTTCATCGTGGGTATAGAAGGGTAGGTTGTAGCGGCCGTTCAGTCGGCGGGCGAATTTCTCGGCTCGCAGGCACATGTCGCTCGGGGTGCCGTCCATGTTCAGCGGCAGGCCGACCACCACGGCGTCGGGTTTCCACTCTTTGATCAGGGCTTCGACCTGATTCCAGTCGGGAATGCCGTTTTGTGCCTTCAAGGTGCACAGCTCGCGGGCCTGGCCGGTAATCACTTGGCCGACCGCAACGCCGATCTGTTTGGTGCCGTAGTCGAAACCCAAAATCAGGCGCAGGGCCATCAGGCGTGCCCCGCCTGGCTGGTGAGCAGGCTGAGATTGACCCCGAGGTGTTTGGCCGCTGCTTCCAGACGCAGTTCGCTGCTGGTGTTGAACAGAATATCGGCGTCGTAAGGGCAGGTCAGCCAGGCATTTTGCGCCAGTTCGGCTTCCAGTTGCCCGGCTTCCCAACCGGCGTAGCCGAGGGTGATCACACTTTTTGCCGGACCGACGCCGTCGGCGATGGCGAACAGCACGTCCTGGGAGGTCGACAAGGACAGCTCGCCTTCCAGATCAACGGTTGCCTGGAAAGTCTTCCCCGACGGGTGCAGGACAAAACCGCGATCGGTCTGCACCGGGCCGCCGATGAAGATCGGCACATGCTGGCAGAGCACCGGCGGTTCGATATCGGGGCGCAATTGCTCGAGGATATCGGCCAGGTTCAGGTCTTGCGGACGGTTGACCACCAGCCCCATGGCACCATTGGCCGTGTGCTCGACGATGTAGGTCAAGGTGTGCGCAAAGTTCGGGTCGGCCATGTGAGGCATGGCGATCAGGAAGTGATGCTTGAGGTAGCTGGGGCTGACGTTTTTCATGAGCGCTAGTGTGGCGTTGGAGGGGCGAACTGACAAGCTGAGCAAGTCAAAAGATCGCAGCCTTCGGCAGCTACTACATTGGAATGTGTACACCTGTAGGAGCTGCCGAAGGCTGCGATCTTTTGATCTTCCTGCTAATTACTGGACAACCGATCCCCACGGGCAAACTTCCACGTGCGAATAATTTCCAGGCGGTCGATATCCGACAAATCCCCGGTAAACGGTGAAAACGGCGCGGCCAGCCGCACGATGCGCTGGGCCGCTTGATCCAGCAGCGGTTGCCCGGAGGACTCCAGCACCAACACTTCAAACAGCGAACCGTCGCGGTTGATCGAAACCATCAGTCGCAAATTGCCGTAAATCTGCTTGCGCCGCGCTTCATCCGGGTAATTCAGGTTGCCGATCCGCTCGACTTTCTTGCGCCATTCGTCTTTGTACCAGGCGCCCTTGTCGCGCATGGTCGACGCGGCACTCAGGCGGTGGATGCGTGGACGCTTGGCGTACAGCTGTTGTTCATTGGCCAGCTCCGCTTCGAGGCTGGCGATGTCGCTGGACAGCTGTTCGCTGTCGAACGTCGGCGCGGCTACGGCGGGTTTGGTGACCGGCTTGGGTTCTTCGGTCTTGGCCGCGGCTTTTTTCGGCTTCGGCGCGACGGTCGTCACGGCTGCCTTGGGCGGGGCTTCCTGCACTTCAGGCTTGGCGGCCGGCGGTGGTGTGACTTTCTGCACCTTGTTGTCCTGGAACGGCGCGACCTCGGTGGTCTTGGGGATCGCCTTTTTATCCAGGGTGCCGCTGCCTTCCTGATTTTCCTGGGCGAGGAAATCGGCTTTTTCGGGCTTTTTTTCGCTTTTGAAGGTGGCGAGGGTGATTTCCAGGGTTTTGCTGATCTGCTTGGGTTCCACAACGGTGAACCCTATACCCAGCAGCAAGGCCAGGTGAACCAACGCTGCGAGAAACAGGGTAAATCCGAGGCGATCGGCCGGGCGCACGCCACGATGGGCGAGTTCAGCGGGCAGATCGGACGGAAGCGTCATGACAAGAAAACCAACATCGCGTTTTTCACAGGCCGCGCATGATAACGCAATGTTGGTTTCATCTTGGGTGTTCTATATCAACGAGCCTTGAGCTTCTGATCGATGGCATCCATCAGCAGGCCACCGATGTCAGTGCCGAACGCATTATCAATCTCGCGAATGCAGGTCGGGCTGGTGACGTTGATTTCCGTCAGATGCTCGCCAATCACGTCCAGACCGACAAACAACAGGCCTTTTTCACGCAGGGTCGGGCCGACTTGCGCGGCAATCCAGCGGTCTTTCTCGGTCAGCGGACGGGCTTCGCCACGGCCACCGGCGGCGAGGTTGCCACGGGTTTCACCGGCGGCAGGAATCCGCGCCAGGCAGTAATCCACCGGCTCACCGTCGATCATCAGGATGCGCTTGTCGCCATCGACGATCGCCGGCAGATAACCCTGGATCATGATCTGCTGTTTGCCATGCAGGGTCAGGGTTTCGAGGATCACCGACAGGTTCGGGTGGCCGGCGGTGTGGCGGAAGATCGATGAACCGCCCATGCCATCCAGCGGCTTGAGGATCACGTCGCCGTGGTGGTCGGCGAATTCACGCAGCACGTCCGGGCGACGGCTGACGATGGTCGGCGGCGTGCACTGCGGGAACAGCGTGGCAAAGAGCTTCTCGTTGCAGTCACGCAGGCTTTGCGGCTTGTTGACCACCAGCACGCCAGCGCGCTCGGCTTGCTCCAGCAGGTAGGTGGAGTACACGAACTCCATGTCGAACGGCGGATCCTTGCGCATCAGGATCACGTCCAGATCGCTCAGCAGCGCGTCGGTTTCGGCTTCCAGTTCGAACCATTTTTGCGGGTTGGCGAACACTTTCAGCGGCCGCATCCGCGCTCGCGCTTCACCTTCAGCCTGGTACAAATCGCTCTGTTCCATATAGAACAGTTCCCAGCCGCGCTTCTGTGCGGCCAGCAGCATGGCCAGCGAGCTATCCTTTTTATAGGAGATGCTGGCAATAGGATCCATGACAATCCCGACGCGAACGCTCATGGGTGTTTCCTCGAAATTTGGGTGGCCGGTACGGCGCGAAAAAGTGGCGTCAGATTGGCGCCCAGTGTGTTCCCGGTCAAGGAAAAACCACCACACCGGTCGGCCGATAGATTGGAGTTGGAGACTGTGCTAAAAAGGCTGCCATGTCGTGCTGGCCCTTGAGCATCAAGGGTTCCGAGCCACCGATTACCCGCAAACGGACAATTTGATTCGCAAAGGCGACGGTAGAGCATTTATGGAACAGCATTCCAGCGCCTTGAAGGTCATGGTGATCGACGATTCGAAGACGATTCGCCGCACCGCCGAAACGCTGTTGAAGAACGTGGGTTGTGAAGTCATTACGGCCATCGATGGTTTCGATGCCCTGGCCAAGATTGCCGATAATCACCCCGGCATCATCTTTGTCGACATCATGATGCCGCGCCTGGATGGCTATCAGACCTGCGCTTTAATCAAGAACAACAGTGCGTTCAAGTCCACGCCAGTGATTATGCTGTCGTCCAAGGACGGGCTGTTCGACAAGGCCAAGGGGCGCATCGTCGGCTCCGACCAGTTTTTGACCAAGCCTTTCAGCAAGGAAGAACTGCTGAACGCGATCCAGGCCCATGTACCGGGCTTCGCCGCTGTTTTGCCGCAGTAGGACACGCACAGTGACGCTCGGCCAGCGGGCCCGGCGTCGACAAGAATGGGGAAGACCATGGCACGTATTCTGATCGTCGATGATTCGCCGACTGAAATGTACAAACTGACCGGCATGCTGGAAAAGCACGGTCATGAAGTGTTGAAAGCCGAAAACGGCGCCGACGGCGTGGCGCTGGCCCGTCAGGAAAAACCCGACGCGGTGCTGATGGACATCGTCATGCCTGGCCTCAACGGTTTCCAGGCGACCCGTCAGCTGACCAAAGACCCGGAAACCGGGCACATTCCGGTGATCATCATCACCACCAAGGATCAGGAAACCGACAAGGTCTGGGGCACACGCCAGGGCGCCAAGGACTACCTGACCAAACCCGTCGACGAAGAGACCCTGATCAAGACCCTGAACAACGTGCTGGCCGGTTGATCGTCCGGCCATGACCGAGTCGCTGACTGCCTTCGAACTGCTGCTGCAGATCGACCAGCGCTGTCGTCTGCTGGCAGCGGACTTGCCGTCCCAGCCGACCCGACAGGACAGTTGGAGCGGCATCGGTTTTCGTCTTGGCGAGCACTGGTACGTCGCGCCCATGGGCGAAGTCAGCGAAGTGTTGCATGAGCCGCGGTTCACCCAACTGCCGGGAGTCAAACCCTGGGTCAAGGGGGTCGCCAACCTGCGCGGACGCTTGCTGCCGATCATGGATTTGTGCGGTTTCTTTTCAGGTAATGAGCCTGGTCATGAACTGTCGGCCCTGCGCAAGCAGCGGCGGGTGTTGGTGGTGGAGCATAACGATTTGTTTGCCGGGTTGATGGTCGATGAAGTCTTCGGCCTCCAGCACTTTGCCCAGGACAGCCTCGAACCGGTGCCGGCAGATGATTTGCACGGGTCGATTTCGACCTTCGTCAAAGGCCGGTTTCAGCGCGAGCAGACCTGGCAAGTGTTCAGCCCATTTGCGTTGGTGCAGTCACAAGGATTCATGAACGTCGCGCTGTAATCCATGTGGGAGCGAGCCTGCTCGCGATTGAACGATAACGCGGTGTTTCCTGATACACCACGGCGCCTGAATCGCGAGCAGGCTCGCTCCCACAGGTGTTCGGCAAGGTTCACAGGTGTTGGTTAACAGGCGAGGACCGATGATAAAAGCAAAAACAGGCAAGCCAGAAGGGTCGCGCAGCCGATCGCAGATCATCGCGCTGTTTATCGCGCTGATTGTCTTCATCATGCTGCTGTTCGCCAACTTCGCTTACCTCAACACCCAGACCACGTACGACAAACAGTACATCAGCCACGCCGGTGAGCTGCGCGTGCTGTCCCAGCGCATCGCCAAGAACGCCACTGAAGCCGCCGCCGGCAAGGCTGCGGCGTTCAAGTTGCTCAGCGATGCGCGCAACGATTTCGCCCAGCGTTGGGGCTACCTGAAAAAAGGCGACCCCTCCACCGGCCTGCCACCGGCACCGCCCGCTGTTCGCCCGGAAATGCGCGCCGTGCAGCTGGATTGGGAACGCCTGCTGAAAAACACCGACGCGATTCTTTCCAGCGAACAGACCGTGTTGTCCTTGCATCAGGTCGCCGCCACCTTGGCCGAGACGGTGCCGCAGTTGCAGGTCGAGTACGAAAAAGTCGTCGAGATCCTCCTGCAACGCGGTGCGCCGGCTGCCCAGGTGGCGATGGCCCAGCGTCAGACGCTGTTGGCCGAACGTATCCTCGGCGCGGTGAACACGGTGTTGTCCGGTGACGAAAGTTCGCAACAGGCTGCCGACGCATTTGGTCGCGACGCGGCGCGATTCGGCCAGGTGCTCACCGGCATGCTCCAGGGCAATCCGGCACTGAAAGTCAGCCAGGTCGAGGATCGCGATGCCCGCGCCCGATTGACCGAAATTTCCGAGCTGTTTGAATTCGTCTCCGGCTCGGTGGATGAGATCCTCGAAACGTCGCCAGAACTGTTCAAGGTTCGCGAATCGGCCACCAACATTTTCACCTTGTCACAAACCCTGCTGGACGAAGCCTCGCACCTGGCCGGCGGTTTCGAAAACCTCGCCGGCGGGCGTAACACCGACGAAATCGGTGGCTACGTGCTGGGCTTGCTGGCGCTGATGTCGATCATCCTCATCGGTCTGGTAATGGTTCGCGAAACCAACCGTCAGCTACGGGAAACCGCCGAGAAGAACGAGCGCAATCAGAACGCGATCATGCGACTGCTCGACGAGATCGAAGACCTGGCCGACGGCGACCTGACCGTGACGGCTTCGGTGACCGAAGATTTCACCGGGACCATCGCCGATTCGATCAACTATTCCGTGGACCAGCTGCGCGATCTGGTGGCAACCATCAACCTCACCGCCGGCCAGGTCGCTGCCGCCGTGCAGGAAACCCAAGCCACCGCCATGCACCTGGCCCAGGCCTCGGAGCATCAGGCCCAGCAGATTTCCGAAGCCTCCACCGCGATCAACGAGATGGCCCAGTCCATCGACCAGGTCTCGGCCAACGCTGCCGAATCCTCGGCGGTGGCGGAGCGTTCGGTGGAAATCGCCAACAAGGGCAACGAGGTGGTGCACAACACCATCCACGGCATGGACAATATTCGCGAGCAGATCCAGGACACCGCCAAGCGTATCAAGCGACTGGGCGAGTCTTCTCAGGAAATCGGCGACATTGTCAGCCTGATCGATGACATTGCCGATCAGACCAACATCCTCGCCCTCAACGCAGCGATCCAGGCCTCCATGGCCGGTGATGCCGGGCGCGGTTTTGCGGTGGTGGCCGACGAGGTGCAACGGCTGGCCGAGCGCTCGTCCGCCGCGACCCGGCAGATCGAAACCCTGGTGCGAGCGATCCAGGCCGACACCAATGAAGCCGTGATTTCCATGGAGCAGACCACCACTGAAGTGGTGCGCGGCGCGCGTCTGGCGCAGGATGCCGGGGTGGCCCTGGAAGAAATCGAAGGCGTGTCGAAGACCCTCGCGGCGCTGATCCAGAGCATTTCCAATGCCGCGCAGCAACAGACATCTTCGGCCGGCCAGATTTCCTTGACGATGAACGTGATCCAGCAGATCACCACGCAGACTTCCTCCGGCTCCACCGCCACTGCCGAGAGCATTGGCAACCTGGCGAAAATGGCCAGCCAGTTGCGGCGTTCGGTGTCCGGGTTCACCTTGCCGGCCGCCAAGGCGCAGACTGTGGATAAAGTGTGAAGCGCCTGCAGGCGTACGCTTTTTTTGACTGGAGCAGTGAACGGAGTGGTTATGGGTGATCGGCACGACTATGTGGCCCTCGAATGGGTCAAAGGCGAGATTGCCGAAACGCTGAAAGTGGCTCATCAGGCGATAGAAACCCTGCTTGATGATCCGCAGGCGACGCACGCCCTCAGTGAATGCCTGGCGTGCATCCATCAGGTTCACGGCAGTTTGCAGATGGTCGAATTCTACGGTGCGGCCCTGCTCGCCGAAGAGATGGAACAGCTGGCCAGCGCCTTGCTGCAGAACCGCGTCAACCATCGCGATGAGGCGATTCATCTGTTGATGCAGGCCCTCGGGCAGCTGCCGATTTACCTCGACCGGGTGCAAGGCGCCCGTCGTGACTTGCCGCTGGTGGTGTTGCCGCTGATCAACGATCTGCGCAGCGCCCGTGGCGACAACCTGTTGTCGGAAACCAGTCTGTTCAGCCCGCAATTGCCGGAGCTTGAGCCGTTGGATGAAGAGTCGCTGGCGCTGCTGGAACCGGCGGATTTACCGAACGTGCTGCGCAAGTTGCGGCAGATGTTGCAGATGGCCCTGGTCGGATTGCTGCGTGAGCAGGATGGCGACACCAACCTCGGTTACCTGACCAAGGTGTTTTCACGCCTCGAAGCGCTGTGCGGTAACGCGCCCCTGAGCCCGTTGTGGCAAGTCGCTTCGGCGCTGGTCGAAGGCATGCGCGGCGGTTCGATCGCCAACAGTCCGGCCTTGCGCAGCCTGTTCAAGGACGCTGACAAAGAACTCAAGCGCCTGCTCGAACAGGGCATGCCCGCCATCAATCAGCCGGCGCCGCCGGAGTTGCTCAAGAGTTTGCTGTTCTACATTGCCAAGGCCGAAAACCCCACCGGGCAGATGCTGACCATGAAAGATCGCTACGGACTGGACGATGCGCTGCCCGACAGTGCAATGGTTGATGAAGAACGCGCACGGTTGGCCGGCCCCGACCGCGACGCCATGCGCTCGGTGCTGGCGGCGCTGTGCGAAGAACTGGTGCGGGTCAAGGAACGCCTGGACCTGTTCGTGCGCAGCGACCGTCAGCACACCTCGGACCTCGAAAGCCTGTTGGCGCCCCTGCGGCAGATCGCCGATACCCTGGCGGTGCTCGGTTTCGGTCAGCCGCGCAAGGTCATCATCGATCAACTGGCGGTGGTGCTGAGCCTCGCCCAGGGCCAGCGTGAACCCAACGATGCGATCCTGATGGACGTCGCCGGGGCCTTGCTCTACGTCGAAGCGACGCTGGCCGGCATGGTCGGCACTGTCGAGCCGGAAAGCCAGGAAGAAAGCCGCTTGCCGACCACCGACCTGACGCAGATCCACCAGATTGTCATCAAGGAAGCGCGCATCTGTCTGCAACAGGCCAAGGACATGATCGTCGATTACATCGATGCCGATTGGGATCGCCAGCATTTGCAGGCATTGCCGGCCTTGCTGACCCAGGTCCGTGGTGCGCTGGCGATGATTCCGTTGAGCCGCGCGGCGAGCCTGATCGAAGCCTGCAACCACTTCATCCGCGAACATCTGCTGCTGGATCCGGGCCAACCCGGCTGGCAGGAACTCGACAGCCTGGCTGACGTTGTCACGAGCATCGAATATTACCTTGAGCGCCTCAGCGACGACCCCGAAGCCCCCGGCGAACAATTGCTCGACGTGGCTGAAAAGAGTCTGGCTTCACTTGGCTTTTTCCCCAGTGAACACAATGTGCCGGTGCTTGAGGATGTGCTCAGCCCCAGTGAGGCGCAGGTCATGCAGGATCTTCAGGCACTGGACGATCCCGAAGTCGTCCAGACCCTGGCCGATGTGCTGGCCAGTCCCGTGTCTGCCGTGAACCCGCCCGCCCTGACCATCCCCGGCAGCCTGTTGCCACCGCCGGCGGGTGAAGAACCGGTGGACGATGAGCTGCGGGAAGTCTTCCTCGAAGAAACCGACGAGGTCCTGGAAATCCTCCGGGAATACCTGCCGCGCTGGTCGGCCAATCCCGAGAGCGAATCGACCCTGAGCGAACTGCGCCGGGCGTTCCACACGCTCAAGGGCAGTGGCCGGATGGTGCGTGCGCTGGTGTTGGGCGAGTTGGCGTGGGCGGTGGAAAACCTGCTCAACCGCGTGCTGGAACACAGCGTTGCACCGGGCCCCTTGGTGCAGCAACTGTTGGGCGACGTGTTGAAGCTGCTACCGGAACTGGTGGCCGAATTCGCCGCCAATGCCCAGCGCCAGCGCAACGATGTCGACCAATTGGCTGCCCGTGCCCATGCCTTGGCCAAGGGCGATGAACCGGTGTCGGACGAGGATGCCCAAGATGTTGCGGCCCTCGACCCGTTGTTGCTGGAGATCTTTCGCAACGAAGCCGAAACCCATCTGGGCAGTCTCAACCGTTTCCTCGACCAGGCCGCCGAGCATGTGCCCTTGCAGGCCAGCGACGAGTTGCAGCGCGCCTTGCACACCCTCAAGGGCAGCGCCTCGATGGCCGGCGTTTTGCCGATTGCCGAGCTGGCGATGCCGCTGGATCAACTGGCGCGGGAGTACAAGGCGCACCTGATCGCCCTGGACCTGGACGAAGTCGAACTGTTGCTGGAGGCCGAAGGGTTGTTCCGCCTCGGGTTGCGGCAGCTCAAGACCGACCCGTTGGCCGACATTCCCGGGGCTCGCTCGTTGATCGAACGAACCCAGGCGTTGTTGTCCGGGCGTCTCGAAGCGCTCTTGAACGCACCGAACACCCGGCTTCGCACCAAGCGCGATCCGCAGCTGATCAACAACTTCCTCGCCCAGGGCATGGACATCCTGCTGGACGCCGAAAGTCTGTTGCAGCGTTGGCAGCAACACCCCGGCGAACGTCAGGAACTCAGTGCGCTGCTGGACGAATTGACCACCCTCGGCGAGGGCGCGCACCTGGCCGATCTGCACCCGGTGGATGAGCTCTGCGAAGCTTTGCTCGATCTCTACGGCGCGGTGGAAGAAAGCAGCCTGGCGGTCAGCGAGGCGTTTTTCCATGAGGCGCAAAGTGCTCACGAAGCACTGATCAACATGCTTGACGAACTGGCGGCGGGCCAGGAAGTCAGCCCGCAACCGGACCGCATTCGGGCATTGCGCGGCTTGCTCGATGAGAGTCTCGACCCGACGGCCATGGGCCTGATCCGCAGTGACGGCAGCCGCACCCTGAGCATTCGGGAGTTGGGCAGTGCGACTGCGGAGCTTGCACAAACCGCGACCCAGGTTGAACTGGACGATGAAATCGTTTCGATCTTCCTCGAAGAAGCGGTGGATATCCTCGAAAGCGCTGGCCAGGCTTTGCAGCGCTGGCTGAGCGACCCGGACAACGCCGCGCCGCTGTTGTCGTTGCAGCGTGATTTGCACACCCTCAAGGGCGGCGCGCGGATGGCTGAAGTCGAGCCGGTCGGTGACTTGGCCCATGAGCTGGAAAGCCTTTACGAAGGGTTTGTCGATCGTCGGTACAGCCACAGCGAATCGTTGGCGCAACTGCTGCAACAGAGCCATGACCGACTGGCCCAGCTGCTTGACCAGTTGCAGAACCAGAAGCCGCTGGGTGATCCGGGCGAGCTGATCGAGGCCATCCGCGAATTCCGCCAGGGCAATGCCAATGTGCCTGAAACCGTCGAGCCTCCACGGGCCGAGGATTCGCCGGGCCATGATCCGGAGTTGCTGGACATCTTCCTCGAAGAAGGTTTCGACATCATCGAAAACTCCGGTGCGGCGCTGGTGCGCTGGCAGGCCGAACCGTCGAGTCGTCAGGAAGTGGAAACCCTGCTGCGCGACCTGCACACCCTCAAGGGGGGCGCGCGGATGGTGGAAATCACCCCGATCGGCGACCTGGCCCATGAGCTGGAGTTTCTCTACGAAGGCTTGTCCGCGGGCGTGTTGAAGCCGACTGCCGCGTTGTTCGGGCTGTTGCAGAGCAGCCATGACCGACTGGCGCAGATGCTGGACGCGACCCGCGCGGGTCAACCTTTGCCACCGGCTGATCGACTGATCGACGCGATCAGGAATTTCAGCCATCCGGCAGTGCCCGAAGCACCGGTCGTGGTGCCCGCCGCGCCCAAAGTCGAGACGCCTGCACCGCAACCCGATGCCGGCGCCGACATGGTCAAGGTCTCGGCAGAACTGCTCGATGACCTGGTCAATCTGGCCGGCGAAACGTCGATCTTCCGTGGCCGGATCGAACAACAGGTCAACGATGCACGCGTGGCCCTGAGCGAAATGGAAACCACCATCGAGCGCATGCGCGACCAGTTGCGCCGCCTCGATACCGAAACCCAGGGGCGGATTCTCAGTCGTCAGCAGGTCGAAGCCGAACGCCTGGGCTACGAAGAATTCGATCCGCTGGAGATGGACCGTCACTCGCAGTTGCAGCAGTTGTCGCGGGCGTTGTTCGAATCCGCCTCCGACTTGCTCGACCTCAAGGAAACCCTCGACCGGCGCAATCAGGACGCGGAAAACCTGCTGCAACAGCAAGGTCGCATCAATACCGAATTGCAGGAAGGCCTGATGCGCACGCGCATGGTGCCGTTCGAGCGGATGTTGCCGCGCTTGAAGCGGATTGTCCGTCAGGTCTCCAGCGAGCTGGGCAAGGACGTGGAATTCATCGTCGGCAACGCCGAAGGCGAGATGGACCGCAACGTTCTCGAGCGTATGGCCGCACCGTTGGAGCACATGCTGCGCAACGCCGTCGACCATGGTCTGGAATCCGCAGAGGTGCGCATTGCGGCGGGTAAACCGGCTCAGGGGCGGATTACCCTCGACCTGTCCCGCGAGGGCGGCGACATCATTTTCGACATCCGCGACGACGGTGCCGGCGTGCCGCTGGATGCGGTGCGGAGCAAGGCAATCAAGCGCGGATTGCTGGCCCCGGACAGCGACATCAGCGATCGCGACGTGCAGCAATTCATCCTGCAACCGGGGTTCTCCACCGCCGAGAAAATCACCCAGATCTCCGGGCGCGGCGTCGGCATGGACGTGGTTCATGAAGAAGTCCGGCAGTTGGGCGGCACCATGAGCATCGACTCTGTGCCAGGGCAGGGTGTGCATTTCCGGATTCGCCTGCCATTCACCGTGTCGGTGAATCGGGCGCTGATGGTGCAGTGTGGGGAGGACCAATACGCGATCCCGCTGAACACCATCGACGGTATCGTTCGCGTGTTGCCCAACGAGCTCGAAGGGCATTACCGACTCGATCCGCCCACCTACAAATACGCCGGGCAACACTATGAGCTGTGCTACCTCGGCGAGCTGCTGAAAACCAGCACTCGTCCGAAACTGCTGGGCCAGAGCCTGCCGCTGCCGGTATTGCTGGTGCAATGCAACGAGCGGCACATCGCCGTGCAGGTTGACGCCATGGCTGGCACCCGGGAGATCGTGGTGAAAAGCCTCGGCCCGCAGTTTGCGGCGGTGCAGGGTTTGTCCGGGGCGACGATTCTCGGCGATGGCCGGGTGGTGCTGATTCTCGATTTGCTGGCACCGATCCGCGCCATGCAGGCGAAAATGCCGCAACGAACACAGGCTCACGATGCAGAGCCCGAACCGCACAAACCGCTGTTGGTGATGGTGGTCGACGATTCGGTCACCGTGCGTAAGGTCACCAGCCGGTTGCTCGAACGTCACGGCATGAACGTGCTGACCGCCAAGGACGGTGTCGACGCCATGCTGCTGCTCGAAGAACACAGGCCGGACCTGATGCTGCTGGACATCGAAATGCCGCGCATGGACGGCTTCGAAGTGGCGACTCAGGTGCGTGCCGACGAGCGCTTGCAGCACCTGCCGATCATCATGATCACCTCGCGCACCGGCCAGAAACACCGCGACCGCGCCATGGCCATCGGCGTCAACGATTACCTCGGCAAGCCGTACCAGGAATCGGTGCTGCTCGAAAGCATCGCCCTGTGGAGCAAACCCCATGCTTGAGCACCGCACCAGCAACCTCACCGGCCTGTTGCTGCCTCTGGCGGACCGCAACCTGATCCTGCCCAACGTCGCTGTCGCGGAGCTGATCGACTATCAGCCAGGCGCCTTCGACCTCGATACGCCGCCGTGGTACCTGGGGCGGGTGACGTGGCGCAACCGGCAGATTCCGTTGCTGAGTTTCGAGTCGGCGTGTGGCAACAAAATTGTCATCGGTGAGCGGGCACGGATCGTCATCCTCAATGCCCTTGGCGGGCGGCCTGAACTGAAATTCATCGCGTTGCTGGTGCAGGGGATTCCGCGGTCTTACAAGCTCGACAGTCAGTTGAGCTATGTGGATGTGCCGTTGTGTCCGCTGGAGCAGGCGGCGGTGCAGGTGGGTGATCAGGTGGCCAAGGTGCCGGATTTGTTGGCGTTGGAGGCGTTGCTTGTGAATACCGGGTTGATTTGACAGGCCCCATCGCGAGCAGACTCGCTCCCACAGGGTTTTGTATACGCCGCAAATCCATTGTGGGAGCGAGCCTGCTCGCGATGGCCGTCCGCTAGTCAACCATTACCCTGACCGTAACGATCCGTCTCTCTGCTTGATTGATGCCCCCACCCAACACTCCTAAGGTGACTCCCACGACAGCGAACCCGTGGAGTGGTCATGACAACAACAATATCCCCCGACTCGCGATGGACGCGGCGGCGCAGCGAAAAGCAGCGGCGTCTCGAGCTTGTGCGAGGTCTCGCCGACGGTGTGGTGCTGCCCACCGATAAAATCGTTGCGGCGCTGGAGGCTTTGATCCTGCCGGGCGATCGTGTGGTGCTGGAGGGCAACAACCAGAAGCAGGCGGATTTCCTCTCTCGCTCCCTGGCCAAGGCCGACCCTGGCAAGCTCCACGACCTGCACATGATCATGCCCAGCGTCGGTCGCTCCGAGCACCTGGACCTGTTCGAACGCGGTATTGCCCGCAAGCTCGACTTCTCCTTCGCAGGCACCCAGAGCCTGCGCATCAGCCAGTTGCTGGAAGACGGCCTGCTGGAAATCGGCGCGATCCACACCTACATCGAGCTCTATGCGCGACTGGTGGTCGACCTGATCCCCAACGTCGTGCTCTCGGCCGGTTTCATGGCCGACCGCGCCGGCAATATCTACACCGGTCCGAGCACCGAAGACACACCCGCATTGATCGAACCGGCTGCCTTCAGCGACGGCATCGTCATCGTCCAGGTCAATCAGTTGGTGGACGATGTCAGCGAACTGCCTCGCGTCGATATCCCCGCGTCCTGGGTCGATTTCGTGGTGGTGGCCGACAAACCGTTCTACATCGAACCGCTGTTCACTCGCGACCCACGGCACATCAAGCCTGTGCACGTGTTGATGGCGATGATGGCGATCCGTGGGATCTACGAAAAACACAACGTCCAGTCCCTGAACCACGGCATCGGCTTCAACACCGCCGCCATCGAACTGATCCTGCCGACCTACGGCGAATCCCTCGGCCTGAAGGGCAAGATCTGCCGCAACTGGACCCTCAATCCTCACCCCACCCTGATCCCGGCCATCGAAAGCGGTTGGGTCGAAAGCGTGCATTGCTTCGGCACTGAACTGGGGATGGAAAACTACATCGCGGCGCGGCCGGACGTGTTCTTCACCGGCCGTGACGGCTCCCTGCGCTCCAACCGGATGTTCTGCCAACTCGCCGGGCAATACGCGGTGGACTTGTTCATCGGCGCGACTCTGCAAGTCGATGGTGACGGTCATTCCTCCACCGTGACTCGCGGCCGCCTGGCCGGTTTCGGTGGTGCGCCGAACATGGGCCATGACCCTCGCGGTCGTCGCCACGGCACGCCAGCCTGGCTCGATATGCGCCACGACGATGCGCCGGAAGCCTTGCTCGAACGCGGCAAAAAACTCGTGGTGCAAATGGTCGAGACCTTCCAGGAGGGCGGCAAACCGACCTTCGTCGAAACCCTCGACGCGGTGGACGTGGCGAAGAAAAGCGGCATGCCGCTGGCGCCGATCATGATCTACGGCGACGACGTCACCCACCTGCTGACTGAAGAAGGCATCGCCTATCTGTACAAGGCCCGTTCCCTCGAAGAACGCCAGGCAATGATCGCCGCCGTAGCCGGGGTGACCGCCATCGGCCTGCGCCACAACCCGAAAGACACCGCGCGCATGCGCCGCGAAGGGTTGATTGCCTTGCCCGAAGACCTCGGCATTCGCCGCACCGACGCCACCCGCGAATTGCTCGCGGCCAAAAGCGTGGCCGATCTGGTGGAGTGGTCCGGTGGCCTCTATAACCCGCCCGCCAAGTTCAGGAGCTGGTAATGCACGCATTCAACCTGCAACTCAAACCTTTATCGCTGGCCGAGCGGCTGGCGGATATGGCCGTGGACGCGCTGATCGATGAAGCGGATCTGTCGCCGAAACCGGCGCTGGTGGACCGTCGCGGCAATGGCGCTCACACCGATTTGCACCTCGGATTGATGCACGCCTCGGCGCTGTCCCTGTGGCCGGCGTTCAAGGAAATGGCGGAAGCGGCCATCGCGATTGGTGAAATCGGTTTACCGCTGCGAGAAGCCATTGGCCTGATCGGTCGTGAAGGCGAGCAAGCGATGCTCGCCACCACCCATGGCGTGAACACCCATCGTGGGGCGATCTGGGCTTTGGGACTGTTGGTTACTGCTGCCGCGCTGGAACCTAAATCCAGTGCCGCAAGCTCGGTCACTTTGCGTGCTGCACGCCTGGCTTTGCTCGATGACCGCTACGCGCCACGTCCTTTGAGCCACGGCGCCCAAGTCGCCCAGCGTTACGGCGCACGCGGTGCCCGTGAAGAAGCGCAACTCGGTTTCCCTGCCGTCATTCAACGCGCGTTACCGCAACTCAAGCGCAGCCGCGCCTTGGGCCATGGTGAGCAGAACGCCCGGCTCGATGCCTTGCTGGCGATCATGACGGCGCTTGCCGACACCTGTGTGCTCTACCGCGCCGGCGAACAAGGCCTGCAAACCATGCAACTCGGCGCCCAAGCGGTACTCGACGCCGGCGGTAGCGCCAGCCTCGCCGGTCGCCGTCGGTTGCATGAGTTGGATGAGCAATTAATCGCATTGAATGCCTCGCCCGGCGGCGCTGCGGACTTGCTCGCCGCCAGCCTGTTCATCGACCGCATCGACTCGGGCGACGCCGTTATCCAGGGAGCTTTCTGATGGAAACCTTATCTTTTGAATTTCCCGCCGGGCAGCCGCCACGCGGTCGCACCCTGGTGGGCTGCGTCGGTTCGGGCGATCTGGAAGTGCTGATCGAACCGGGTCAGGCCGGCACGTTGACGATCAAGGTGCAGACCTCGGTCAACGGCAGCGAACAACGCTGGCAGCATCTGTTTGCGCGGATGTTCGACGGCCAGACACCGCCCGCGATGGCCATCGATATCCACGATTTCGGCGCCACGCCCGGTGTGGTGCGCTTGCGTCTGGAACAGGGCTTTGAGGAGATCGGCCATGACTGACAGCGCAGCGTTGCTCCACAAACACAGCTTCGTCGAACTCGGTGCCCGGCAACGGGCGAAAGCCTTGCTCGACGCCGGCACCTTCCGCGAATTGCTCGACCCGTTCCAACGCGTCATGTCGCCATGGCTGTCGCGCCAGGGCGTGGTGCCGCAAGCCGATGACGGCGTGGTGATCGCCAAGGGCAGCATCGGCGGATTGCCGGTGGTGATCGCCGCCATCGAAGGTGCATTCCAGGGTGGCAGCCTCGGTGAAGTCGGCGGGGCGAAGATTGCCGGCGCGCTGGAACTGGCCGCCGAAGACAACCGCAACGGCATTGCGACCCGTGCCGTGTTGCTGCTGGAAACCGGTGGCGTGCGTTTACAGGAAGCCAACCTTGGCCTGGCAGCGATTGCCGATATCCATGCGGCCATTGTCGACCTGCGCCAGTACCAACCCGTGGTCGGCGTGGTGGCCGGCAGCGTTGGCTGCTTTGGCGGGATGTCGATTGCTGCGGGGTTGTGCAGTTATTTGCTGGTGACCCAGGAAGCACGGCTCGGTCTGAACGGTCCGCAAGTGATCGAGCAGGAAGCCGGACTTGAGGAATACGACTCTCGCGACCGTCCTTTCATCTGGAGCCTGACCGGTGGTGAGCAACGTTTCGCCAGTGGTTTGGTGGACCGTTATGTCGCCGATGATGTGGCGCAGATTCAGCAGCAGGTCAGCGAATTGCTGCAACAGGGTTTGCCAGCGAAACAACGCAGCCGTCAGGCCGAGCTGTTCCTGCAGCGGCTGGCCCGCCTGGACGCCGAACCGCAAATCGAGCCGGCGACGGTTCGCGATCTGTATCAAGGAGAGCGCTCATGAGTTCGTATTCCCTGAGAGGCTTGAACTGGTTCAACGCCTTGAGTGCTGGCGCGAAAGCGGTTGAGGGTTTGCCTGCATCGTTGAAGGTTGCCGATGGTGTGCTGGGCGACCAACCGGTTCGGTTTATCGCTGTGGTGGCCGATCCCGACAACCGCTTCGTCCGCGCCCGCAATGGCGAGGTCGGTCTGCTGGAAGGTTGGGGGCTGGCCAAGGCTGTGGATGAAGTCATTACGGCGGACATCGATAAACCGCGGAAGCGCGCCTTGATCGCCATCGTCGATGTGCCCAGCCAGGCTTATGGTCGGCGCGAAGAGGCGCTCGGTATTCATCAGGCATTGGCCGGTGCGGCGGACAGTTATGCCCGCGCTCGCCTGGCCGGCCATGCAGTGATCGGTTTGCTGGTGGGCAAGGCCATGTCCGGGGCGTTTCTGGCCCATGGGTATCAGGCCAATCGACTGATCGCCCTGCGCGATCCGGGTGTGATGGTTCATGCGATGGGCAAGGCTTCGGCGGCGCGGGTGACCTTGCGCAGCGTCGAGGAACTCGAAGCCCTGGCCGCCAGCGTGCCGCCAATGGCCTATGACATCGACAGCTATGCCAGCCTCGGGCTGCTCTGGGAAACCTTGTCGGTGGAACAGATCGAGCAGCCGACGGCGACGGATCTGACACGGGTGACTGAATGCCTGAGTCTGGCAATGGGCGATGTCGCCGCCAAAGGTCGTGATCTGAGCAGCCGCCTGGGCGCGAGCAACCGTGCGGCATCGAGCCAGGTTCGCCAACTGCTGAGAGCGCAGTGGTGAAGACGTTTCTGGCCCACGATCTGCTTTGGGGGATGACCCCGGCGCAGTTGCCTGCGGACGCACCTTCGTGGGTCATCGAGTCGATCAGTGCGGGTCAGCCGGTGGTGGTTCGGCGTGCGTTGAGTGCGCCGGATCACATCGCGGTCGGGGTGCGTGGGCGTTTGCGTGAGCAGCGTTATGCGACGGTGATGTCGGTTGATGCGATTCAGCGTTGCGTAAGGCCGGAAGACCTGTGTCATGTCTCGATTGACCGGGATTTGCCGGCAGTGCACGCCCTCAATCAACTGCGGCCGATGCTCGATGGCTGCGGTTTTGTGTGGGGTGTCAGCGGTAGCGCCGGGTTTGAATTGGCCAGCGGTTTTCAGGCATTGCACGAAGGCAGTGATCTCGATCTGATTCTGCGCGCACCACAACCGCTGGATTGTTTGAAGGCGCAGGAACTGGTGAGAATTCTGGATGCCGCTGCATGCCTGGTGGACATGCAGTTGCAAACGCCTTTCGGCGCCGTTGCACTGCGGGAATGGGCGGGTCCTGCCCGCCGGGTATTGCTGAAAAACGCCAGCGAAGCTTGTCTGGTCATTGACCCATGGGAGCAAGCAGCGTGAGCAGTTTGCTGGTATTCCCGGGGCAAGGCGCGCAACAGCCGGGCATGCTCCAGCGTTTGCCCCGCGAGACGCTGATCGAGGCCAGTGAGGTGCTCGGCGAAGACGCGTTGCTGCTCGATTCTGCCGAAGCGCTCAAGTCGACGAGAGCTGTTCAGCTTTGCCTGTTGATTGCCGGTGTTGCGGCTGCACGCCAATTATCAATGACACCGGATTATGTCGCGGGGTTGTCCATCGGTGCCTATCCAGCGGCAGTGGTGGCAGGTGCTTTGAGCTTCGACGATGCGCTGCATCTGGTCAGCCTGCGCGGTGAGCTGATGCAACAGGCTTATCCACAGGGCTATGGCATGACCGCGATCATCGGTCTTGATTTATCCACAGTGGAAAACGTGCTGGCGCAGGTCCACGGCGTCGATATGCCGGTGTACCTGACCAACATCAACGCCGATAACCAAGTGGTCATCGCCGGTAGCGATGCTGCAATGAAAGCCGTCGCCGGGCTGGCGAAAGATCGTGGCGCCGGTTTGGCCAAACGTCTTGCAGTCAGCGTCCCGTCCCATTGCCCGCTGCTGGAGGCACCGGCGAAAATCCTGGCCGAAGCGTTCGCCAAGGTGCAACTGAAAGCGCCGACCCTGGGCTACCTGAGCGGCAGTCGTGCCCGCCCTGTCACCCGGATCGAGGCGTTGCGTGACGACCTGGCTTTCAACATGTGCCGTGTGGTGGATTGGCGCGGCACGGTACAAAGCGCCTACGAGCGCGGCGTCCGTCTACAGATCGAACTGCCGCCCGGTGCGGTGCTGACCGGGCTGGCGCGCCGGGTGTTCGAGCAGGGCACCGTGATTGCCTTCGACGGTGCACGGCTCGATACCTTGCAGGCGCTGTTGCGTGAGGAGGGAAGCCGCCAACCCTAGATCACCGACTCAGGCTTCGAACAACAAAAACAACATTCGACGATGCACTTTGAGGACTACAACAATGATTATTTACGGTGTGGCGCTGTTGGCGATCTGTACGCTGGCAGGGGTGATCATGGGTGACATGCTTGGCGTGTTGCTGGGCGTGAAATCAAATGTTGGCGGTGTCGGGATCGCGATGATCCTGCTGATTTGCGCGCGGTTGTGGATGCACAAACGCGGCGGCATGACCAAGGATTGCGAGATGGGCGTCGGCTTCTGGGGCGCCATGTACATTCCGGTGGTGGTCGCGATGGCCGCGCAACAGAACGTCGTGACGGCCCTTCACGGCGGTCCGGTGGCGGTGCTCGCGGCGATCGGTTCGGTAGTGCTTTGCGGCTGCACCATTGCCCTGATCAGCCGGACCCACAAAGGCGAACCGTTGCCCGATGAACCGGAAGACATAACGCCGGTTGGCGCACCGGCAGGAGGTCGCTGATATGTGGGATCTCATCGAGAAAGGTCTGGAACATAACGGTCTGGTCACGGCGTTCGCGTTCGTTGGCGTGATCATGTGGGTGTCGGTGGTGTTGTCCAAGCGCCTGACGTTCGGGCGGATTCACGGCTCGGCGATTGCCATTGTCATCGGGCTGGTGTTGGCGTGGGTCGGCGGCACCATGACCGGCGGGCAAAAAGGCCTGGCGGACCTGACGCTGTTTTCCGGCATCGGGTTGATGGGCGGTGCGATGTTGCGGGACTTCGCCATCGTTGCCACGGCGTTCGAAGTGCAGGCCACCGAAGCGAAAAAGGCCGGGCTGATCGGCGTCATCGCGCTGCTGCTGGGCACGATCCTGCCGTTCATTGTCGGCGCCAGCATCGCCTGGGCGTTCGGCTATCGCGATGCGGTGAGCATGACCACCATCGGCGCGGGCGCGGTGACGTACATCGTCGGGCCGGTGACTGGCGCAGCGATTGGCGCGAGTTCGGATGTGGTGGCGCTGTCGATTGCCACCGGGTTGATCAAGGCGATTCTGGTGATGGTCGGCACGCCGATGGCGGCGCGCTGGATGGGGCTGGATAACCCGCGCTCGGCCATGGTGTTTGGCGGGTTGGCGGGCACCGTGAGCGGAGTGACGGCCGGGCTGGCGGCGACGGATCGGCGGTTGGTGCCTTATGGCGCGCTGACGGCGACGTTCCACACCGGGCTGGGGTGCTTGCTTGGGCCTTCGTTGCTGTACTTCATTGTTCGCGGGATTGTCGGCTAAGCCTTCAGATCGTCTTTGACTGTATCGACGTCATCGCGAGCAGGCTCGCTCCCACATTGGAATGCATTCCAATGTGGGAGCGAGCCTGCTCGCGATGGGCGCGACGCGGTCTCAAGCCTGCCGATTGGCATACATCCGACACTCGGCCAGCAACGCCAGCAGATTCGGATCGCGCTCCTTGGCCTTCAAAAACACCACCCCGATGTGCTGCTGCAGTCGATACTTTTCCTGCAACGGAATCAGCTTCACCCGGTTTTCATACACCGCCGCAATCCGCCCCGGCAGCAACGCATAACCCACCCCGGAACTGACCATGCTCAGCAGGGTGAAGATGTCGTTGACCTGCATCGCCACCTTCGGCTCAAACCCCGCCTGCTGGAATACCCGTTTCCCGTCCTGATGCGTGGCGAAGCCTTGGGTCAGGGTAATGAAGGTTTCATCGCGGACCTCTGCGAGATCAACTTCGGTACGCAGGGCAAATTTCGAATCCGCCGGGGTAGCCAGAAAGATGTCATCGGAAAACAGCGGAATCTGTTCGCAGTCCGGGTCGTTGACACTGTCGTCCAGGGACACCAGGATCGCATCGACTTCCATGTTCTTGAGCTTGTACAACAGGTCGAAGTTCGAGCCGAGGATCAGGTCGATGTTGAGCTCGCTGCGGCGAATTTTCAGGCCCATGATCAGTTGCGGCACGGTCTTCACCGTCAGCGAATACAGCGAGCCCAGTTTGAAGCGTTCAGCGGAAAACCCGGCGGCCTCGCGGGTCAGGCGCACGGTTTCGAGCACGTCCTGAATCAGCTTCTGCGCCCGTTCTTCCAGCACAAAAGCGCTCTCCAGCGGCGTCAGGTTACGGCCTTCATGCTTGAACAGCGGGCAGCGCAGGGCGCTTTCCAGGGAGTGGATCGCCCGGTGCACGCTGACGTTGCTGGTCTGCAGTTCGGCGGCGGCCCGTGCCAGATTGCCGGTGCGCATGAAGGCCAGGAACACCTCGAGTTTTTTCAGGGTCAACTCTTCATCGATCAGCATGGGCCGGACTCTTTTTGGAATGACCTGATTGTGCACGCATGCGGGGGCGATTGTGTTCTGAAACATTGCGCTTTTACGCTTGAGGCCTGAGCCTTACGCGATGTTGCAACGAATTTTGAGGTGAGCAACACATGTATCACGGGGAAAGACTGAACGCCTGGACGCATCTGGTCGGGGCGGTGGCGGCGTGTGTCGGGGTGGTGTGGATGCTGGTGATCGCCGGCATGGACGGCAGCCCGTGGAAAATCGTCAGCGTCGCGATCTACGGGTTCACCTTGCTGGTGCTTTACTGCGCATCGACCGTTTACCACAGCGTGCGCGGGCGCAAGAAAGCGATCATGCAGAAGGTCGATCACTTTTCGATCTACCTGCTGATTGCCGGCAGTTACACGCCGTTTTGCCTGGTGACCCTGCGCGGGCCGTGGGGCTGGGCGTTGTTCGGGATTGTCTGGGGGCTGGCGCTGATCGGGATCCTGCAAGAGATCAAGCCGCGTTCGGAAGCGCGGATTCTGTCGATTGTGATCTATGCGGTGATGGGCTGGATTGTGCTGGTGGCGGTCAAACCGTTACTCGCGGCGCTGGGCAGTACCGGGTTTGCCTGGCTGGCGTCGGGCGGGGTGTTGTACACCGTGGGGATTGTCTTTTTTGCCCTTGATCATCGCCTGCGCCATGCGCATGGGATCTGGCATCTGTTCGTGATTGCCGGGAGTCTGCTGCATTTTGTGGCGATTATGTTTTATGTCTTGTGAAGCAGAAGATCAAAAGATTGCAGCCTGCGGCAGCTCCTACAGATGAAATGCGATCCCCTGTAGGAGCTGCCGCAGGCTGCGATCTTTCAAGATTTAGAAGTCACCCCAAAGCTGTTGGGCCACCGCCAATGCCACCACCGGTGCGGTCTCGGTCCGCAACACCCGCGGTCCAAGTCTCGCGGCGTGATAACCAGCAGACTGAGCCTGATCAACCTCAGCATCCGACAACCCACCCTCAGGCCCGATCAAGAACGCCAATGTCGCCGGTTTCGCATGACTCACCAACGGCTCGGCCACCGGATGCAGCACCAGCTTCAACTCCGCCTCGGTCTGCTTCAGCCAGTCCGTCAACAGCAGCGGCGGATGAATCACCGGCACTCGCGAACGCCCGCATTGCTCGCACGCGCTGATCGCCACCTGACGCCAGTGCATCAGGCGTTTGTCGGCGCGTTCGTCCTTGAGGCGGACTTCGCAGCGGTCGCTGAAAATCGGGGTGATTTGCGTGACGCCCAATTCGGTGGCTTTCTGAATCGCCCAGTCCATCCGCTCGCCACGGGACAGGCCCTGGCCGAGATGGATCTGCAGCGGCGACTCGACCTGCCCGGCGAAGCTTTCATCGATCTGCACCACGACGCGTTTCTTGCCGACCTCCACTAGCGTGGCGCGAAACTCATGGCCCGAGCCGTCGAACAGTTGCAACGCATCGCCCTCGGCCATGCGCAGCACGCGGCTGATGTAATGGGCCTGGGCTTCGGGCAACTCGTGTTCGCCAGTGCTCAAGGGGGCGTCGATAAAGAAGCGGGACAGTCTCATGCTGGGTCTCTAAAAAATTGGATCGGAGTCGCTTTATGTGGCGAGGGAGCAAGCTCCCTCGCCACAGGGTTTCCCAGTGACTTTTAGCCCGGATCGCGGAAGCCGGGATGGAAGTCTTTCGGCACCGACACGCTGACACCATCACGTGTCGCGATGTCGATCCCTTCGCTGGCCACTTCGGCCAGAAAGTCGATCTGCTCCGGGGTGATCACGTAAGGCGGCAGGAAATACACCACGCTGCCCAACGGACGAAGTAAAGCACCACGCTCCAACGCATGCTGGAACACCTTTAAACCTCGACGTTCCTGCCACGGGTAGGCTTCCTTGGTGGCCTTGTCCTTGACCATCTCGATGGCCAGCACCATGCCGGTCTGACGTACTTCGGAAACGTTCGGGTGATCGGCCAGGTGCGCGGTGGCGGAGGCCATGCGCCGGGCGAGCGCCTTGTTATTCTCGATGACGTTGTCTTCTTCGAAGATATCCAGCGTCGCCAATGCCGCCGCGCAGGCCAGGGGATTGCCCGTGTAGCTGTGGGAGTGCAGGAAGGCGCGCAGGGTCGGGTAGTCGTCGTAGAAGGCGCTGTAGACGTCTTCGGTGGTGACGCAGGCCGCCAGCGGCAGATAACCGCCGGTCAGGGCCTTGGACAAACAGAGAAAGTCCGGGCGGATGCCGGCCTGTTCGCAGGCGAACATCGTCCCGGTGCGGCCGAAGCCGACGGCGATTTCGTCGTGGATCAGGTGCACGCCGTAGCGGTCGCAGGCTTCACGCAGCAGTTTCAGGTACACCGGGTGGTACATGCGCATGCCGCCGGCGCCCTGGATCAGCGGTTCGACAATCACGGCGGCGACGGTGTCATGGTTCTCGGCCAGGGTCTGTTCCATGGCGGCAAACAGGTTGCGCGAGTGTTCTTCCCAGCTCATGCCCTCGGGGCGCAGATAGCAATCGGGGCTCGGCACCTTGATGGTGTCCAGCAGCAGCGCCTTGTAGGTTTCGGTGAACAGCGGCACGTCGCCCACCGACATCGCCGCCATGGTTTCGCCGTGGTAGCTGTTGGTCAGGGTGACGAAGCGCTTCTTGGCAGGCGCGCCGCGGTTGAGCCAGTAGTGAAAGCTCATTTTCAGCGCGACTTCGATGCAGGACGACCCGTTATCGGCGTAGAAACACCGGGTCAGGCCTTCCGGCGTCATCTTCACCAGGCGCTCGGACAACTCGATCACGGGTTGATGGCTGAAGCCGGCGAGGATCACGTGTTCCAGCTGATCGACCTGATCCTTGATGCGCTGGTTGATGCGCGGGTTGGCGTGGCCAAACACGTTGACCCACCAGGAGCTGACAGCGTCGAGGTAGCGTTTGCCTTCGAAGTCTTCAAGCCACACGCCTTCGCCGCGTTTGATCGGGATCAGCGGCAGCTGTTCGTGGTCTTTCATCTGGGTGCAGGGATGCCACAGCACCGCGAGATCGCGTTGCATCCACTGATTATTCAGGCCCATGTTCAGTCTCCTCGAGGCGGTCCGTGACAGGCACGGACATACAATCCGCAAGCCTATGCAATGCGTGGCATCGGGACAACCCATTGTGTCGAATGAGCTACTTTGTATAGGGCGATAGACGTCGCTGGCGGCCATTTGATGGCTGACGTATTCTTCGCGGTTCTTTGGGTCGCCTGACCCGTAAAACCGCTATTTCTCGTGTATTTCCGGAGTTCGCTGAATGTCTGCTGGTTGGCTGCGCGCCTGTGCGCTGGTGATGTTGGGGCTGTTCAGCGTGTCTACGCTGGCCAAGGATAAAACCGCGATCGTGATCGGCGGCGGGCTGTCGGGCCTCACCGCTGCTTATGAACTGCAGAACAAAGGCTGGCAGGTCACCCTGCTGGAAGCCAAGCCGAGCCTGGGCGGCCGTTCCGGGATGGCCACCAGCGAGTGGATCGGCAACGACAAGACCCAACCGGTTTTGAACAAGTACGTCTCGACCTTCAAGCTGAGCACCACACCGGCCCCTGAATTCGTTCGTACCCCGAGCTATCTGATCGACGGCGTGTATTACACCGCTGCCGATCTGGTCACCAAGGACCCGGCCACGGCTGAAGCGCTCAAGCGCTTCGAAAAGACTCTGGACGACTTGGCGCGCTCCATCGAAGATCCGCAGAACCCGGCAGCGAACAGCACGCTGCATGCCCTGGACCAGATCAACGTATCCAACTGGCTCGACCGTTTGACGCTGCCAGCCACGGCCCGTCAGTTGGTGAATCAGCAGATTCGTACCCGTTATGACGAACCTTCGCGCCTGTCGCTGCTGTACTTCGCACAACAGAGCCGGGTTTACCTTGGGGTTTCCGACCGTGACCTGCGCGCTTCACGTCTGCTCGGCGGCAGTCCGGTACTGGCCCAGGCCTTCGTCAAGCAACTGAAAACCATCAAGACCAGCTCACCGGTCTCGTCCATCACACAGGAAAAGGACGGCGTGACCGTCAAAGTCGGCAGCGTCGGTTATCAGGCTGATTACGTCGTCGTGGCTGTGCCGTTGCGCGCACTGAACAAGATCCAGATGATCCCGGCGCTGGATGCCCAGCACCTGGGCGCCATCAAAGGCACCAACTACGGTTGGCGCGACCAGATCATGCTGAAGTTCAAGACACCCGTGTGGGAAAGCAAGGCGCGCATGTCTGGCGAGATCTACAGCAACACCGGTCTTGGCATGTTGTGGGTTGAGCCGGCGCTGAAGGGGGGCGCCAATGTGGTGATCAACCTGTCCGGCGATAATGCGCGGGTGATGCAGGCCTTCGGCGACAAGCAGATGGTCGATCAGGTGCTGATTCGTCTGCACGCGTTTTATCCACAGGCGCGCGGTTCGTTCACCGGTTATGAAATTCGCCGCTACAGCACCGACCCGTCCATGGGCGGCGCTTACCTGGCCTTCGGTCCGGGCCAGATCAGCAAGTACTGGCGCCTGTGGGAACGTCCGATCCAGCGTGTAGCCTTTGCTGGCGAACACACCGACACCTTGTACCCGGGCACGCTGGAAGGCGCACTGCGCACCGGTCAGCGGGCGGCCAGCCAGGTGGAAGATCTGGCAGCGGGCAAGTCGTTTGAACCGGCGAAGGTAGTTCCGGCAGCGACCGCTGTAGCAGCCGGCGCGGTGGCGGCGAAGAAAGGTAACTTCTTCAGCAACCTGTTCGGTGGTTCTGACGACAAGCCGGAACCGGCCAAGGCGCCAGAGCCAGTGGCACCGGTGGCCCCGACACCGGCTCCAGCGCCAGCGCTAGCACCGGCCCCTGCGCCCGCGGCAGTTGAAGCACCGAAACCTGCTGCACCGGTGAAAGCCGAGCCGGCCAAAAAAGCTCCGGCCAAGGCACCGGTGAAAAAGCCTGCGGCGAAAACCGAGGCTAAAAAAGCTCCGGCAAAAGCCCCGGCGAAGAAGCCAGCCACCAAGCCTGCTGCGACGCCGCCGGCAGTGACGGTGACCAAGGCGCAGTAAGCCTTTGGCGTGAACTGAAGCGCGGCTCAAGGGCCGCGCTTTTTTTTTGCCTGATCGAACGCAATCGCGAGTAGGCTCGCTCCCACAGGGTTTTAAGGTTGGCCCCATGTATTGTGTTCAACACCGCTCCACGGTGGGAGCGAGCCTGCTCGCGATAGGGCCCGCACAGGCGTCCGCTTAAACTCCCGCCAGCCACTAACATTGCGCCACACTTTCTCCTTTAATCTTTCCTTAACTCATCCATTTCAGACTCTTGATCGTATTTCTCGATAGTTCAAAGCGAAATTTTCCGCTTTAAATCGATAGATAACTCGATAGTCTTGGTCGCAGTTCTCACAGGATTTGGGCAATGCAGCTACGTAACTCTTCTTCCCGCTACGGTTGGGTCAGCATCTTTATGCACTGGGGTGTGGCACTGGCAGTCTTCGGTTTGTTTGCGTTGGGCTTGTGGATGGTCGGTCTCGACTACTACAGCAGCTGGCGCAAAGACGCGCCGGACCTGCACAAGAGCATTGGTCTGGTCCTGCTGGCCATCATGGTTCTACGGGTTCTGTGGCGCTTTATCAGCCCACCGCCGCCAGTACTGGAAAGCTATAGCCGCATGACGCGCATTGGCGCCAAGTTCGGCCATTCGTTCCTGTATCTCAGTCTGTTCGCTGTGATGATTGCCGGTTACCTGATTTCCACCGCAGACGGTGTCGGGATTCCGGTGTTTGGCCTGTTTGAAATTCCTGCACTGATCTCCGGACTACCGGATCAGGCAGACACCGCGGGTGTGATTCATCTGTACCTGGCGTGGGCGCTGGTAATTTTTTCCGGTCTCCATGCGTTGGCAGCACTGAAGCACCACTTTATCGATCGTGATGCGACCCTGACTCGAATGCTGGGACGCAAAGCCTGATGTTCAACCTCGACTCCAAAGGAATAGAAAGCATGTTGAAAAAGACGCTCGCCGCTCTGGCAATCGGTTCTGCACTGCTGTCCGCTAATGTGATGGCCGCTGACTATGTTGTCGACAAGGAAGGCCAGCACGCCTTCGTTGACTTCAAGATCAGCCACCTGGGCTACAGCTTCATCACCGGTACCTTCAAGGATATCGACGGCAAGTTCAGCTTCGACGCTGCCAAGCCTGAAGCCAGCAAGATCGAGTTCAACGTGAATACCGCCAGCGTGTTCACCAACCATGCCGAGCGCGACAAGCACATCGCCAGCGGTGACTTCCTGAATGCGAGCAAATTCGCCAAAGCGACGTTTGTGTCCACCAGCGTCAAATCCACCGGCAAAAATGCCGCGGGCAAAGACACTGCTGACGTGACTGGCGACCTGACTCTGCTGGGCGTGACCAAGCCAGTCGTGGTCAAGGCCACTTTCCTGGGTGAAGGCAAGGACCCATGGGGCGGCTACCGTGCCGGCTTCGAAGGCACCACCAGCATCAAGCGTTCCGACTTCGGCAAGCAGAAAGACCTGGGCCCACAGTCCGATGCGGTCGAGCTGTACGTTTCGTTTGAAGGTGTGAAAGCGAAGTAATGCTGAGTCGTAGGAGCTGCCGCAGGCTGCGATCTTTTAAGATCAAAAGATCGCAGGCTTCGCCAGCTCCTACAAAAAGCAGCTTGTGATACACAAAAAAATGCCCCGGATCTCGCGATCCGGGGCATTTTTTATTGCAGCGATAAATCAGCGATTGCGGGTCAGCAACGCAGGTTTCTCACCACGCGGACGGCCTGGCAGTTGATCAAGTTGTTCAGGTGTCGGGAAACGATCGGTTTTCGACTCCTTGTGAATGATCTTCGGAGCCGGGCCGCGCGGGTTCTGCACGGCCGGTTCCGAACGCGGCTGATCGTCGCTGCGGGCTGGACGACGGTTGCGGGACTCTTCGCGACGGGCCTGGCCGTCACGTGGAGCGCCGTTACGTGGACCGCTGCGCTTGGCCGGTGGAGTGCCGGTGGTGGCGCCATCGCTGCTGCGCGGACCGCTCTGGCGACCTTGCGGCTTGCCGCCGCGCGGAGCACCAGCACCAGCACCGGCTGCTGTGCCTTGTGCCGGAGCACCCGGACGGCGGCCACGGCCTTGAGCAGGTTTGGCTTGAGGAACGTAGTCGACGCGGTTACCGAAGTTATCGATGTCGTCGTCCAGAAACTCGTCCGGAGCACGATCAGCGGCGGCGCGAGGTGCCGGGCGCTGCTGTTCGCGAGCTGGAGTGCCTTCGCGTGGTTTGTGTTCACGCGCCGGGCGATCACCACGGCCAGTGGCTGCAGGTTTTTCCTTGCCGCCCTTGTCCTTGCCTTTGTCTTTACGACCGCCGCCACCGCCGGTGCCGTTCGGACCATCGCCGCGCGGGCCACGTGGGTTGCGCGGGTTACGCACATCCGGACGCTCGCGGACTTCAGGCTTCTCGGCTTCAACGGCGCTGGAATCGAAGCCCATCAGGTCGCCGTCGGCGATTTTCTGCTTGGTCATGCGTTCGATGCTTTTCAGCAGTTTTTCTTCGTCCGGGGCCACCAGCGAGATCGCCTCGCCTGAACGACCGGCACGGCCGGTACGACCGATACGGTGCACGTAATCTTCGTCGACGTTCGGCAGTTCGAAGTTGACCACGTGTGGCAACTGGTCGATGTCGAGGCCGCGAGCGGCGATGTCGGTGGCAACCAGGATGCGCACTTCTCCGGCCTTGAAATCGGCCAGGGCTTTGGTGCGGGCGTTCTGGCTCTTGTTACCGTGGATCGCGACGGCGCTCAGGCCGTGTTTGTCCAGGTACTCGGCCAGGCGGTTGGCGCCGTGCTTGGTGCGGGTGAACACCAGAACCTGTTCCCAGGCGCCGGCGGTGATCAGGTGTGCCAGCAGCGAGCGCTTGTGGCTGGCGGCCAGGCGGAACACGCGTTGCTCGATACGCTCGACCGTGGTGTTCGGTGGCGTGACTTCGATGCGTTCCGGGTTGTGCAGCAGCTTGCCGGCGAGGTCGGTGATGTCTTTGGAGAAGGTCGCCGAGAACAGCAGGTTCTGACGTTTGCTCGGCAGACGAGCCAGGACCTTTTTCACGTCATGGACAAAGCCCATGTCGAGCATGCGGTCGGCTTCGTCCAGCACGAGGATTTCCACGTGTGACAAGTCGACGCTGCCTTGACCGGCGAGGTCGAGCAAGCGGCCAGGGCAGGCCACCAGCACGTCAACACCGCGGGACATGGCCTGAACCTGTGGGTTCATGCCGACGCCGCCGAAGATGCAGGCGCTGACGAACTTCAGGTCACGGGCATAGACCTTGAAGCTCTCGTGTACTTGAGCCGCGAGTTCGCGGGTAGGGGTCAGGACCAGTACGCGCGGTTGGCGCGGGCCGTGACGCTGGGATTTGTCCGGGTGACCGCCAGGGAACAACCGCTCCAGGATCGGAAGGGCGAAGCCGCCGGTTTTACCTGTACCTGTCTGTGCCGCGACCATCAGGTCGCGACCTTGCAACACGGCGGGAATAGCCCGCTGTTGCACCGGAGTAGGCTCGGTATAGCCCGCTGCCTCGATGGCGCGGACTAAAGCCTCGGAGAGACCGAGGGAAGCAAAGGACATGAGTAATCCTGTTTTAGTTAGGGCTTGGCCCAATGGGAGTCTTGCCTGGCGCGAATGGCGTTTAAGAAGAACGCAATCCCGTCCGGTCCTGCTGGGCCTCGAAGGCTCGTCTGGAGCGCTCGCGCGGGCTGAAAAGCTGCGCTGTAGCGGTATCGAGATGCCTTGAACGAGTCCGAGCGTCCGGGCGTGAGCCTGGCGGGAAGGCCGGAGTATAACAGAGCAATCACTGCGCGCCGCTTTCCTGCTGCTCAACGGTTTTTTCGGTCACCGCCGTGGCCCTTGCGGCCTTCACACCGGACGCCGGGTTGGCGCCATAACGGGCGCTCAGTTCAGCGTAGGCGGGCTCGCGCTTGAAGCGTTTGAGCTCGGCGCCGAAGCGCTGCACCAGCAAGTCCATGCCTGCATTGCGGCGTACCGCCAGGAATTGGCTTTGCTGGCTGATGACGGTCGGGTTTTCGGTGATCTTGTCGCGGATGTTCAATTCGTCGAGCAAATGCTGACCGACCCGGCGGTCGGTGATCAGCAGGTCGATCCGCCCGCGCACCAGTTTGCCGAAGTTGGCTTCATGGCTCGGTGCCGGTTCACGAAGGAACAGGGTCGATTCGCTGAAGTCCTTGCTGTACAGATAGCCCGGCGAGGTGCCGATGGTCAGGCCGTGCAACTCTTCCAGGGTGCGAAACGGATGAGGTCGCTCATTGGCGTAGAACATCACGAACTCGACTTCCGAGAGTGGTTCGCTGGGGTAGAGCAGGGTGGCGTCGCGTTCATCGCTGTGGAAAATATCCAGGGCGCCATCCGCCTGGCCCGTTTCGAGCATCGACAGGCAGCGTTTCCATGGCAGGAACTGCCACTCCACTTCGATGCCCAGGCGCTTGAAGACAATGGCCGTGGTTTCGTAGTCCAGCCCCAGGGATTTGCCATTTTCTTCATACACATACGGCGCCCACGGTTCGGTGACAATGCGCAGCTTCTCGCCCCGAGCGGCGAAGCTCAGGCAAGAGAAAAGAAACACGGTAAGTAGCTGTGCGATCAAAGGCATGGCTTGGAGATTACGACGAGAAACGCGAAAGAGCCAGAAACGGGATCGGGAAGCTCTATCTCAGGGTGCGGATGCACAATAAAGGGGCGCTGGACAGCAACGGATCGCAGCCTGCGGCAGGTCCTGCAGCTGTAGGGGATTTCTATTTTTTCTGTGGCAGTTTTCGTATCGGCAAAAATAAATCTAATCAAACACGACCAAGTTATGGATGAGTGCCTTGAATCCGCGCAATGATGCCAGATGCGATTTACTGAATTTGTCGTCGGCATAGACCATTTCTGTAAAAAGTCTTTAAATTATTGGATATTAAGAACGTTCAGGAAGGGTAGCAAAAAAGTTGGGCAAGGTGCTGTTGCAGTGAGCCATTATCGACAGGGAGTAAATATGGAAAATGTAACGAGGCTGCTGATCATTGGAGCGTTGGTGAGTATCAGCTTTGTGTCTGTGGCCGATAGCGCAGAGCCCGACAATGAGGATGCACTGGCCCTGAGTATTTTGAAAAATCTCGAAGTGAATACCTTTAGCAATTCGTTCAGGCCTGCGCATTATCCGGACGGTACTACGATTAGTCAGACCCCTTATCATGTTTACGATGAAGTTGCGGGCAGGAAGGGTGTTTACAGTGCAACGGATAAGGAAAGGAGTTGGATTTATAGTGTGAGAGTGATGAAGAAAAGCAATAAAGATGTCGCAATCTGTTTTATAGATCATAGCTTGCAGGGCAGCTATTTAACCGCATCCCCCTTGTTGGTCAGGGAAAATAGGGTAGGCCATTATGCGGTAATAAAAGAGTTATCAGCTACTCCTTTGTGCGGAATAACCAAGACTTGACACTTGCGCCATAATGTAAATTATGGCGCAGGCTTTTTATATTTACTTGAATAGGTCCCTGTCAATATCACCTTGAATCAGTTTTGCTTCTGATTTTCTACGAGTTGGATAAGCATCGCCAAAGTTATTTAACTCTTGAATCACTCCGCTCCAATCGCCACTGACAATCTTTCCCCAGGTTATTGGCGCTCTTGCCGCCAGATTGTCACCATATTGGAACGAAAGATCGATAATGGCGGTTCGGGTATTAAAAGGGATATTTCGAAATTTTCCAGCACCTGCAGTATTGTTGAAGCGTGTTTCTACAGCTGAAGAAATTACCCCAAAGTAAATGTTGGTCAACTCTTTTGCTTGGGCTTCAGAAATAGACAGCGGTTTTTGTTGCAGTTTATTCAGTGCTTGCTGGCCGCGAAGTCCACTGTATTCGCCCAAAATCGAAACCAGGCTTTGTGAGATACCATCATTGAGCAGTGAAGCGGGTGTTTTGCTGCCAAGGTCGACACCTGCTCCCAAGGTCGCGCCGGATTGGTCCGCCGGCACGCCATGATCCATCGGTACATAAGCGGTAGTTTGCACACCACCTTCTTTATCACTGAGATAAGCCATGTCAAACAAGGGTTGCTCGGCAAGGTTCTGTGCCTGTTGCTGAGCGTCAAGTTGTGCCATTTTCTTGGCTTGCTCGATTGCCTGCAGCAGGCTACGGCTATCCACCAAGTTGGCGTTTTCAACTACCAGTGCATCACGAATTGCCATGTTATTGGCTGCTTCGCAGGCGTCTTTAAAAGCCTGAAGCTCTTTATCAATTGCGGGTGGGGCGTCGTATTCGTTGATCTTTTTTAGGTCGGCGATGATTTCGCTAATAGTTCGTGAGAGGTAATCCTTGGCGGGGTAATGCATGATCTTGGCGATACTGGTCGCCAAAGTGTTCTCCCACTGAGAAAGTTTTTGCTGCACGTATTTAAGAGATTGATTAATAATATTGATACTGTTGTAGGATACGCCGGCCGCATCCAGCTCGGATTTTAGTGTGCTGAGTTGTTTATTTCGTACGTCGTCCATTTTACCCGCCATTTCCTGGCGTATCTCGAAAAGCTGAAGGGGGATGGTATCCCAAAAGTCCATACCCAAATCAGTATATGAGTCATAAGGTAGCCAGCCATTGCCTTCGCCAAGCGACTCTTCTAGTGCGGTTTGCATTAAGTAAAATGGAATTTGTGCTATCGCGTAGCCGCCACTGGTTGGAGCGCCGTTAATTAGCGTGGTTGTTGTCAAGCCTACGCTAGATCCCCAAGACATACCGGTAGCGGAGCTGAAATTTTTCCAGCCTGTACCAAAGTGTAAAAAGTTGGCAGGGGTACTGGTACCTGGCGGGATGCCACGGTTGACCAGGATGTTTTTTTCAGCCATGAAATCTATTCCTTGATTACATTGTTAAAAGATAAGTAAAAGCAGGCAAGATATTTCAGTAGTAATCATCGTTCCTGACCTAAATTATCAAGTCGATAAATTATTTGAAATTTAGTTGTTAACTTTCTTAACTGATAGGTTGTTTGTTTTTATTTGCGTTCGACAGAAAGAACAACCATGTCACCTGCGTCATAGAAGGCCATTGGAGGCGTCTACACTGTACAAATAAACAGTCGTGCATGCAGGCATAAATATGCGTTTACGCATAATTCGTGTGGTGGCGGTACGGGAAAGGTGCTGGGATAGATGTGCCGATTTAATAAGGCCGGGACGTTCTGGTGGGCGAACCTGCTTATTTCCAAGGAGGAAGTGCAGGGGCAGGTCGTTGAGGGTTTGCGCGATGATCAGCCGAGAACTATCGCTCCTGATGGAGCGATAGTCGAGTTGCAAGGAGTCGCCGAAGGCCGCGACCTCTTGATCTTGCTTTAACGGCTTTTTAGCGCGGCAACTTCAGGTTGTTCCACACCGCCAGGCTCGCTTCAGCCTGGTTCAGTGTGTAGAAGTGCAGCCCTGGAGCGCCACCTTGCAGCAGGCGTTCGCACATTTCGGTGATGACTTGCTCACCAAAGCCTTGAATGCTCTGGGTGTCGTCGCCGTAAGCTTCCAGCTGCTTGCGGATCCAGCGCGGGATTTCCGCACCGCAGGCATCGGAGAAGCGCGCGAGCTTGCTGTAGTTGGTGATCGGCATGATCCCCGGCACGATCGGGATGTTCACGCCCATCGCCCGTACCCGCTCGACGAAGTAGAAGTAGCTGTCGGCGTTGAAGAAGTACTGGGTGATCGCACTGTCGGCGCCAGCGTTGGCCTTGCGTACGAAGTTGGTCAGATCGTCTTCGAAATTGCGCGCTTGCGGATGCATCTCCGGATAAGCAGCGACTTCGATATGGAAATGATCGCCGGTCTCTTCACGAATGAATTCAACCAGATCGTTGGCGTGGCGCATCTCGCCGCTGGCCATGCCCATGCCGGACGGCAGGTCACCGCGCAGGGCAACAATACGCTTGATGCCGGCAGCCTTGTATTGAGCCAGCAGGCCGCGCAGGTCGTCCTTGCTGTCGCCAACGCAGGACAGATGCGGTGCGGCAGGGACTTTGACTTCACTTTCGAGCTGCAACACGGTGTTGAGGGTTCGATCACGGGTCGAACCGCCAGCCCCGTAGGTGCAGGAGAAGAAGTCGGGGTTGTAGGTGGCCAACTGACGAGCAGTGGCGAGCAGCTTTTCATGCCCAGCGTCGGTCTTCGTAGGGAAGAACTCGAAGCTGTAGCGACGGTCTTGGGACATGGTCATATCCTTGGAAACTCAAGAGCCTGCGTGGCTGTACTCGCCCATGTGGGAGCGAGCCTGCTCGCGAAAGCGGCGTAACAGCCAACGTAGATGTTGAACGTTATGGCCTCTTCGCGAGCAGGCTCGCTCCCACAGGGAGAGCGGACAATCCGCGCCTGTTAGTAGCGGTAAGCGTGCGGCTTGAACGGGCCTTCGACGGTCACGCCGATGTAGTCGGCCTGAGTCTTGGTCAGTTGAGTCACAACGCCACCGAAGCCACGAACCATTTCCAGGGCCACTTCTTCGTCGAGTTTCTTCGGCAGTACTTCAACGGTCAGGCGCTCGGCTTTCTGGGCTGGCGACAGGTCGGCGTACTTCTGGCCGAACAGGAAGATCTGCGCCAGAACCTGGTTGGCAAACGAACCGTCCATGATGCGGCTTGGGTGACCAGTAGCGTTACCCAGGTTAACCAGACGGCCTTCGGCCAGCAGGATCAGGTAGTCGTCGTTCTGGGCGTCGAACGCGCCAGGACCGGTACGGTGAATCTTGTGAACCTGTGGCTTCACTTCTTCCCATGCCCAGTTCTTGCGCATGAAAGCCGTGTCGATTTCGTTGTCGAAGTGGCCGATGTTGCAGACAACAGCGCGCTTCTTCAGGGCTTTGAGCATGTTCGCGTCGCAAACATTGACGTTGCCGGTGGTGGTCACGATCAGGTCGATCTTGCCCAGCAGGGCTTTGTCGATGCTGGCTTCGGTGCCGGTGTTGATACCGTCGATGAACGGCGAAACCAGTTCGTAACCGTCCATGCACGCTTGCATGGCGCAGATCGGGTCGACTTCGGAGACTTTAACGATCATGCCTTCCTGACGCAGGGACTGGGCCGAGCCCTTGCCCACGTCACCGTAACCGATGACCAGCGCTTGTTTGCCGGACAGCAGGTGGTCGGTGCCGCGCTTGATCGCGTCGTTCAGGCTGTGACGGCAGCCGTACTTGTTGTCGTTCTTGCTCTTGGTCACCGAGTCGTTGACGTTGATGGCCGGGATTTTCAGCTCGCCCTTGGCCAGCATGTCCAGCAGGCGGTGAACGCCAGTGGTGGTTTCTTCGGTCACGCCGTGGACGCGGTCCAGGATGGCCGGGTATTTCTTGTGCAGCAGCTCGGTCAGGTCGCCGCCGTCGTCGAGGATCATGTTGGCATCCCAAGGCGCGCCATCCTTGAGGATGGTTTGCTCCAGGCACCACTCGTACTCTTCTTCAGTCTCGCCTTTCCAGGCGAAAACCGGGATGCCGGCAGCAGCGATAGCGGCAGCGGCCTGGTCCTGAGTCGAGAAAATGTTGCAGGACGACCAGCGTACTTCGGCACCCAGGGCAACCAGGGTTTCGATCAGCACGGCAGTCTGAATGGTCATGTGGATGCAGCCGAGGATTTTCGCGCCTTTGAGCGGTTGCTCGGCGGAGTACTTGCGGCGCAGACCCATCAGGGCCGGCATTTCGGATTCGGCGATGATGGTTTCGCGACGGCCCCAGGCAGCCAGGGACATGTCGGCAACTTTGTAATCGTTAAAATCTGCAGGCGTGATAACAGCGCTCATGATGAGCCTCCATTCGTAATGTATGCGAATGGGCGCCGTTGTGCGTTTAGTGTCTGGCCGGTAACGGCCAAGCAACGCCCCATCCGAGCCTGACAGGTCGAACCTGCTGCAGCGCCCCTCGGACAGGTGGCGGGAAAACGGTATCAAGTAGACGTTACCGTTTTGAGTTGGGTAGCCCCATTCCATTGCTGGAATGAGGCCCCCCAAGAACCGTACGTGCGCCTTTCAGCGCATACGGCTCAAGTCTTGCAAAACCTCAATTAGAGGCCGGTTTGTTCACTGTCAAACCCAGCGCGTGGAGCCGCTGGTGACAAACAGGGTGCAATAGTACCCGATTGCCCAAAGAGTCGTCACCACCCTGAATGCGGTAGATGACGTGATGGTCGTGCCATCCAGTCTCTTTGGTTATCGATTGCCCACATAACGCACACTTTCCATTCTGGCTTCGGAACAAGCTGACAATCTGCTTCCGGTACTTCATCTTTTTCAGCATCCGGTCCATACGCAGTTTCTCGCTCATCCCCTCCATCGCAGGATCGAAGGGGTTGTATCCTCCGCTGACTTTTCGGTGTCGCTCAATGGGGGTCTCGGCTAACGAGTACAGCTTTAGGGTCACACGTTCTCCCTTTCCGTTTATCACCGACTCGGCGAATACCCAACATTTCTGCTCCTGTGCGGGAAAGTACTTCTCCTTTATCCAGACCGCATTCTTGTTGGGGTGTCGCCGTTTAGCCCAGCGCCAAAGCGCATAGTTAATCAAATGGTCCATGCGGCTGTACGTCTGCTTGGCGACCACTGGCTGGTGGTAGATCGCCCAACCTCGGAGTACGGGGTTCAGCAGTCGGATCAAGTCTTCCTGCCTAGCCGTTTTATTGGTACTGATGACTTCCTTTACCTTGCGATAGAACGCTTGCACGTTTTTCTTGCTCGGTTTGATCAGGAGCTTCCCTTTGTACTTGCGGAAATTCCATCCCAAAAAGTCGAAGCCTTCATCCATGTGGACGACATGGGTTTTCTCCGGTGAAAGCTGCAGTCCCCGTATTGAAAGGAACTGCTCCACCCAAGGTTTGATCTCGTTTTCCAGTATCTCTTTCGAGCTACCAGTGATCACAAAATCATCCGCATATCGCACCACATTGATCTTCAGCTTCTTGGCCCTTGTCACGCCCAGATGTTGCTTGAGCTGTGTTTCCAGACCATCCAGCACCATGTTTGCCAAGGTGGGCGAGATAATCCCGCCCTGCGGCGTACCGGCATTCGTTGCCTGTAGCTGGCCTTTGTGAATCACACCAGCTTTCAACCACTTCCGAAGGATCGTTTTGTCCGTAGGGACGTTGGCGATCAGCCAGTCGTGGTTGATATGGTCGAAGCAACCTTTGATGTCCGCCTCCAGTACCCATTGGGCCGAAACCTTTTGAGAAAGAGAGATGAACAGCTGCCCCATCGCATCCGCCGTCGAACGTTCAATCCTGAAGCCGTAGCTGTTCGGATCACCGGTGGTTTCTGCAATGGGCGCCAGCGCCAGCAGGTATAAAGCCTGCATGGCCCTATCAGTCATAGTCGGAATGCCCAAAGGACGTTCTTTCCCATTCGACTTCGGAATGAACACACGCCGTAAAGGCCGTGGTTGATATCCGTGGCGCTTCAACCCGTTTGCCGCTTTCCATTTCGCGTCGGGTGTATCCCAGAGCACGCGGTCGACTCCCGCCGTGCGCTTACCCTGGTTTTCAGTGACTCGCCGTACGGCCAAATACCTGGCCGTTCGAGAGTGGGTCAGCATCCGTTGCAAGGCTTTCACCCTGCGCCATTGGCCTTCCCGACAAGCCTTCGCAATCCGTACCTGCATTGCCCGAACATTCCGCTGAACACGACGCCAATCGATGTCGTGCCACTGCTGCGGAACGCCGGAGGGCGCAGACACGGCCTTTAGGCTGTGTTCTATCATGCTGCCTTCCTCTCAAGTTTCCCCGGACAGAAGACGTACGCATCCCCTGACGGGGATGGACGTTCCCGTCAGGGTTGGATTAATTGGAGACCACTGTTGCTGGCCTCTAAGATCATTGAGACAGGTTCAGTCAGAGTTCATGCGACGAAAGACCACGCAGAAGTCTGCCCGGTTTCCCGTGGAGTAATGTCTCAACCCCTATCCGAACCATTACAGCCCGGCGTTCGCTTTCTCTGCGATCCCATACCCGCACAGCCAACAGATCCCCTTGCGGTTCACCTGCCCGAAGGCAGCCATACGGGCTTACCACGTTCCCTGCCTGTCACACGACTGGGTTAGGGTCTGCCTTTCCACCGGTGGTCATACGGCGACGTATCTCTATCCGCTACAGCGATATCCGACCACATACCTTTTGGTTCGAGCCTGTCAGCAGTTTGGGCTCGTCAATCGTTACGGTGTTTATCAGCAGTTCACATGGGTTACCCATGCCAGCCAGCCTAGCGCCTCAACCCGGTACTGCTCCGAGCATCTGCGTCCTGCCTCGCGGCGAGGTCGCACCCGTTAGGGGGCACATTGTCAGAAAAACTTCACACCCCACCGTTACCAGTGACGCATGTCTTCGTAGGCTATCGTTGGTCGCACAACGAGTCCGCTGCCACCTTGCAGGCAAGGCAGATGGACAATGACAAACAGAGCTTGCGCTCATGTCTCCGAGAAATGACGAAAATGACAAAAGCAGGAACTGCCTAGTTAGGCGGCATGCTTGAAAGAAGTATTGCCTCTTATTTCTGAGGCAGGAGATAACCCCTACGGGGATTATTTCCCGCAGGGTTGTGCCCTGAGATAGGGCTGAGATGAGTGAGCACTCTCGAACCGGAAACTCCGGTTCTTAGGTCGATATATAGAGTGCGAATCGACCTGGCATTGCCATCCGCCGTAGCGGCAAGTCCTTGAAGGCATAGGACTTTGGAAAGGATTTTGGTTCTCAGGATTGGGTGCCTGAGCTTCGGTTCTACTGAGAAAGAACCCTTCAAGATGACCTTACACCTCGAAGTCGGAGACACGATCTACGTGTCGTACAACGGTGGCGATTATAGCGGGCTATGCTGATCTTCCAAAGCCTTTCTGCAGGTCAATGTCCGAACGGTAATCGAGACCATAGTCGATGCTTAATAGAGCTCTAGTCCGGGCTCTGCCATGATGGCCGGCATCAATCGGCAAGACGGTCAGGAGTGAATATGAATTTCCACACCCGCAAATGGGTAAAACCCGAAGACCTCAACCCCAACGGCACGCTGTTTGGCGGCAGTCTGTTGCGCTGGCTCGACGAAGAAGCGGCGATTTACGCTATCGTCCAGCTGGGCAATCAGCGTGTGGTCACCAAGTACATTTCGGAAATCAACTTCGTCAGCGCCTCGCGCCAGGGCGATATCATCGAACTGGGTATCACTGCCACCGAGTTTGGTCGCACCTCGATCACGCTCAAGTGCGAAGTACGGAACAAGATCACCCGCAAAAGCATCCTGACGGTGGACAAGATTGTCTTCGTCAATCTGGGTGAAGACGGCTTGCCCGCACCGCACGGCCGCACCGAGATCACGTATGTCAAAGACCAGTTCAAGGATGACATCGCTAGCGAGTAATGCGAGCCCTACAGAACGGACCCAGACCCCGCGTGTCGTACCTACATGACACGCCACCGGTTCCGGAGCTTTATGGACACGCAAAAAGACGGTAAGACCCCGAACCTTTCGCCTGAAGAACAACACGACGTCGACAAGAGCCAGCCGCCGCGTGCGGCCGTGCTGCACGAAATCATTCGAACCCAGGGCGATCAGGAGCTCGAGCGCAGCATCGCTGCCTTGTGGTGGTCGGCGCTGGCTGCCGGCCTGACCATGGGGCTGTCGCTGATGGCCATGGGGTTGCTCAATTCCCGTCTGCCGGATGGCGAAGGTTTCAAGGTAATTGCCAGTTTTGGTTACTGCGCGGGTTTTCTGGCGGTGATTCTTGCCCGTCAGCAATTGTTCACCGAGAACACCCTGACGGCTGTGTTGCCGGTCATGACCAAACCCACACTGAACAATTTCGGTCGTTTGCTACGCCTGTGGTCCGTGGTGCTCGTGGGCAACCTTTGCGGCACGTTGCTGGTGGCGTATGTGATGCTGCACCTGCCGATTTTCGACAGCAAGACCGACCTGGCCTTCCTCGATATCGGGCGCAAGATCATGGAGAACGACGCCAGCAAGATGTTCGCCAAAGGCATCGTGTCGGGCTGGATGATCGCGACCATGGTCTGGATGATTCCGTCCATGGAGAGCGCCAAGATGTGGATCATCATCCTAATCACCTACCTCATGGCGCTGGGGGATTTCACCCACATCGTGGTCGGGTCGGCCGAGGTCTCTTATCTGGTGTTTGCCGGTGAGTTGCCGTGGAAGGATTTCTGGCTGGTGTTCGCCGGGCCGACACTGGCGGGCAATATCATCGGCGGCAGCTTCATCTTCGCGCTGATCAGTCATGCGCAGATTCGCAGTGAAAGCGGCCCGCCGAAGAAGTCTGCGGATCAACGCCAGGAGCCCGATCCGCAGAAAACCAAGAAGTAATCGGTGATGCCGTTATTCAGCCGGACACATTGACCACAGCCGCACTGCGACGTTGCCGGTAAATGAAGAAAAGCGCCGCCAGTACCGTCAAGCCACTGACCAGCGCGCCGGTCCATGGCAAGTCCGCCAGATCCGCGCCGCTGGCCACCACCAATCCGCCAATCCACGCCCCGGCCGCATTGCCGAGATTGAAGGCGCTCTGGTTCAGCGTCGAACCCAGGTTCGGTGCTTCATGGGCCTGATCGATGATCAGCAGTTGCAGAATCGGGCACAGGGCAAACGCGAAGATCCCCCACAACACCAACGTAATCGCCGCCGGGATCATCGACTGGCTGGTCTGCGTGAACGCGGCCAGCACCACCACCACGGCCAGCGCCATGCCCACCAGTGAAGGCAGCAAACGACTGTCCGCCAGCCGGCCACCGAGCATGCTGCCCGCCGTCAAACCCACGCCGAACAACAGCAGCATGATGGTCACGCCGTGGGGGCTGACACCGGTGATGTCCTGCAGGATCGGCGCGATGTAAGTGAACACGCTGAACAAACTGGTCGACGCCAGTACGCTCATGCCCAGTGCGAGCAACACGTTGACCTTGCCCAGTACTTTGAGCTCACTGGCGAGGTTGGCCTTGTCCATGGGGATCTCTTTCGGCAACCAGACCCACTGCGCGATGGCGGCAATCACACCAATCACCGACACCGCCCAGAACGTCGAGCGCCAGCCAGCGTATTGTCCGAGCGCAGTACCCAACGGCACGCCGAGCACGTTGGCCAGTGTCAGGCCGGTAAACATCATGGCAATGGCCTGGGCCCGTTTGTTCGGTGCGACCAGTCCGGCGGCAACCACCGAGCCAATGCCGAAAAACGCCCCGTGGCACAGCGCCGTAATCACTCGCGCCGCCATCAGCGTGGCGTAGTTCGGCGCCAGGGCGCAGAGGATGTTGCCGAGGATGAACATCAGCGTCATGCCCAGCAGCGTGGCTTTGCGCGGCATGTTGGCGGTGCCGACTGCGAGGATCGGTGCGCCGAACACCACACCCAGGGCGTAGCCGGTGATCAGCAGGCCGGCGTGGGGAATGCTCACGGCGAGATCGCGGGCGACGTCGGGCAGCAGGCCCATGATGACGAATTCAGTGGTGCCGATGCCGAACGCGGCAACAGCGAGGGCAAGCAAGGCGAGTGGCATGCGCAAGGTCTCTGTCGGTAGTCTTGACGCTCTGATCAGGCATACGCAGGCCGATGACCGTTCTCGACGAGAGCGGGCAGGGGCAGAAATTATTGGAATTAGTCTGTGCGCAACTGAGTGCGGCGTGGTCGCTTGCAGTATAAACAGCTGCCGACATATGGCGAATCAATTCTCCACCCGGTCTCTGTAGGAGCCGCCGCAGGCTGCGATCTTTTGACGTTGATTTTTTAAGATCAAAAGATCGCAGCCTGCGGCAGCTCCTACTTGGGGAGGGTGGGGCAAAAACAAGGAGTGTGCCGTGCTTGCGACGGCTTTGGTGCTGGTGGCTGCGCTTTTGCACGCGGCGTGGAATACCCTGATCAAATTCAGCGCCGAACGGCTGCTGGTGGTGGCCTGCATGGACAGCGTGGCGATGCTCTTTGTCGCCCTGATGCTGTCGTTCGTGGCGTTGCCGCCGATTGAAATCTGGCCGTGGATTCTGGCGTCTGCAGCGTTCGAGTTGCTTTACCGCTATCTGTTGATTCAGGCGTACCGGGTTGGCGACCTTGGCCTGGTTTATCCGCTGATGCGTGGCTTGTCGCCTCTGGTAGTGCTGGCGCTGACGCTGATCTTTGCCGGGGAAGTGCTGACCCACCAGCAGATCTTCGGGATTCTGCTGATCCCGTTCGGCATGCTGTGCCTGCTCTGGCAGGGCGGTGGCGGGGCGCGTCTGCCGTGGTCGATGCTGCCGGTGGTGGCGTTGATCGGCCTGTGCATCGGTTGCTACACCTTCATCGATGGCCAGGCTTTACGGCGCTGGTCCCATCCGCTGGATTACCTGGTCTGGGTCACGTTGCTCAGTGCCTGGCCGTTCCCGTTGTTGGCGTTGGTGCGCAAGCGGATGGCATTCATGTTGTTCTGGAGAGAGCAGTGGCGGCTGGGGTTGACCGTCGGGTTTTGCGTGTTGTTCAGCTACGCTCTGGTGCTATGGGCGATGCAGCTGGGGTCGATTGCCGAAGCGGCGGCATTGCGTGAGATCAGCGTGATTTTGGTGGTGCTATTCGGCATGTGTTACTTGAAAGAACCTTTCGGCAGACCACGGCTCTTAGCCTGTGGGCTGGTGTTGATCGGCATGCTGGTGATGAAGTTTTGACCACCCCTTGATGGACCTCGACTCTCTACAACTTGAAGAAGGGACTGCTTTATGACGGTTGCTCTGTGGTGCATTTTGATCGCGATCTGCCTGCCGTACCTGTGCACGGGCGTCGCCAAATTCAGCAATGGCAAGTTCGGGTTGAAACAGAATCATGATCCGCGAGCGTTTCTGGATTCACTCGAAGGGGTGGCCAGGCGTGCTAATGCCGCCCAATTGAACGGCTTCGAAGTGACACCTGCGTTTGCGGCAGCGGTGATTGTTGCGCACCTCGCCGGCAACGCCGAGTTGGTGACGATCAATGTGCTGTCGGTGTTGTTCATCACCAGTCGGCTGCTGTACATCATTTGCTATCTGGCGGATTGGGCGGTTTTGCGGTCGGTGATGTGGGCGATTGGTATGGGGTTGATTGCTGCGTTCTTTTTTGTGTCGGTCTGAGATCAAGATCAAAAGATCGCAGGCTTCGCCAGCTCCTACATTGACCTGTGTCCGCCGCAATATCGCAGGTGAACATTGATCCCTGTAGGAGCTGGCGAAGCCTGCGATCTTTTGCTTTTTAAAGCGTGTCGGCCACCTGCGGCACTTGCGGCAGTGCCGCGCCTTTAGGCCAGAGCATCCAGATTTGCCCTTGCTGTTTCATGTCGCCGGCCAGTTGCCCTGCGGCCTCACCGGTGCCCCAGAACAGATCCGCCCGAACTTCGCCGGCAATCGCGCCGCCGGTGTCCTGAGCGGCCACCGGGCGAACCAGTGCCGTGCCGTCGGGCTTAGTGGTGGATAACCACAACAAGCTGCCCAACGGAATCACTTTACGGTCCACTGCGGCGCTATAGCCGGCGGTCAGCGGTACGTTCAACGAGCCGCGAGGTCCTTCGTTGCTGTCCGGATTACGGGTGAAAAATACATAGCTGGGGTTGCTGCCGAGCAGTTCCGGAATGCGCGACGGATTGGCCTTGGCCCAGGTGCTGATGGCGCCCATGGTCACGTCCTCCTTTTTCAGCTCGCCTTGCTCCACCAGCCAGCGGCCGATCGGTCGGTACGGGTGGCCGTTCTGGTCGGCGTAGGCAATACGCAACTGGCGGCCACTGTCGAGCTGGATGCGCCCCGAACCCTGGATTTGCAGGAATTGCAGGTTCATCGGATCGGTCAGCCAGGCCACCACCGGTGCCTTGACCCCTTTGGTCTCGATCGTTGCGGCATCGTCGTAAGGCTTGAGCACGCGACCTTCCAGGCGTCCGCGCAGGCGTTTGCCTTTGAGTTCCGGGTAGATGCTGTCCAGTGAGACGATGATCATGTCTTCCGGAACGCCGTACACCGGGATGTTTGCCGCTTCTGTCTGGGTCAGGCTGCCGGGGTAGACGGGTTCGTAATAGCCGGTGATCAGGCCGTTGGGGTTGTCATTGGCTGCGCGCAGGCCGTAGACATCAAGATTCTGTTTGAGGAAGCCGCGAATGTCGTTGGCGGTTTGCGGTACGTTGGCGGCAGCTGCGCATGTTGCGCCCCAGACCGGATCGGCCTTGAGTCGGGTACAGGCGCTGCGCCACGAGCCGAAGCCGGCGACGAGGTCGTTGTCGGACACGGTCGGAAGTGCTTCCCACGTGGCGCTGGAGTAGGTCGCCAGCGCATGGGTTTTCGGTTTGCTGGTCTCGCCGCCGGTGCAGCCCGCAAGCACGGCCACCATCGGAAGGGTCCAGGCCAGGCTGTGACGCCATGCCTTGAAACGGCTGTTCATGGAGTAATTCCTTTGCCGGTTGCCTGAGTGCTCCATGCGCTCATACAACCCGTATTGATAATAGGGGTATTGGTCTTTGCCGGTGACGCGAGGATACTGGCCGCCGTTTCCAGTGACCTGAAGCCACCATGACTCTTAAAAGACTTTCCGTTGTATTACTGGCCTGTCTGGCCGTGTCCGCCTGCGGAGGTGTCGACCCCAACTCGCCGTTGGGCCAGCGCAAGGCGATCTTCAAGCAGATGCTCAAGACCGGCGAAGACCTGGGCGGCATGTTGCGTGGCCGCATTCCGTTCGACGGTCCGAAATTCGCTGACGACGCAGTGAAGCTCGATGCGCTGTCCCGTGAGCCGTGGAAACATTTCCCGCAGGCACGCGAAGACGATCACACCAGCGCCAGGGACGATGTCTGGCAGAAGCAGGCACGCTTTCAGGAAATGGCCCGCACCCTTGAAGCCGCTACCGGTGACCTGGTAATTGCCAGCAAGGTTCAACCCTACAAGGCCAGCAACCTGGGGCCGGCAGTGCAGAAAGTCGAGGATGCTTGCAGTGCTTGCCATAAAGAATTTCGGGATCACTGATTTTTAAAGGATCGCAGCCTTCGGCAGCTCCTACATGTCATGCGTACTCCTTGTAGGAGCTGCCGAAGGTTCGGGCCGCGTTCGGACGATCTTTTGATTCTTAAATTAACGCTTACTTATCCAACTCATCGAGTGCGTCCTGCAATTCCTTGCGGGACTCGGCGAGTTTGTCTTTGCGCTTGTTGATCTTCTCGGCGTCGCCTTTTTTCATCGCCTTGTCGAGGTCGGCCTGACGCTTGCTGACGTCATGCTTGGCATCGAGCACCTTGTTTTCCCGTTCTTTCTTCAGGGAGGCGTCGGTGCAATGGGCGGTGACTTCGCTCAGTGCCGTTTCCAGACCAGCCTGCTGATCGGCATTGCCGTGGGCCTTGGCCAGTTCGATCTGATTGATGATGCCCTGCTTCTTGGCTGCGCAGCCGGTCAGACCAGGAGCTTCTTCGGCGGCCATCAGGGGAGCGGCCATCGCGCTGCAAAGGGTCAACAGGGCGAGTGGTGCAAGAAATTTCATAAAAGCTCCATGTGAAAAGGCAGTCGGGTCGATGTCGCGATGGACTTTTTGAGCCCGTCGGTAGCATTGGGTTCCCGGTTTGGCGGGCATCATCGACCGTTAAAAACCGTCAATCCCCGCCATTCGTAATGTTTCGCTCAAGGCCAGGACCTGCGGGTCGCGGAAAAATGCGCTCAATTGCGCCGCGCGTCCCGGGCCGATACCTGCTTCGGCCTGCCATTGTTCGGTATTTCGTTGCGCCAGTTCCTGCCATGAATCGGCGAGGCGTGCCTGGCCGGTCGGCGGTAAACCCAGGGCTTTGAGCCAATGAGCGAAGGGGCGTTGCCGGGCGATGCTGAAACTGTTCAAAAGACGAGCACTGCTGCGTTCGCCGAGGCCATCAATGTTAGCAAGCTCTTGCGCATCGAGGGTTAACCAATCCAGCAGGCCGTTCAGGTGGCCTGTTGCGAGAAGTTTCTCCCAAGTGCCGGGGCCGACATGGGGCAAGGCCAGCCCCTGCTTGCCACTGAGCCAGGTCAGGCGGCCCAGAAATTGACTTTCGCATCCCGGTGTCGGTTGCCAACAGCTCAAGTGATGAAAGTCCGCTGCCAGCGGCACCTTCAACTCGGATCGTTCGGTACTGCGCGACACGACGCCGTCGAGCCTGGGAATGGTCAGCCCCGCCAGGCTGATGGCCACCTGATCGCCGGGTCGGATGTCCAGCGCTTCCCAGCGTTGTAGGGAGTTGACACTGACGCGCTTGATCTGCCGGTCATCGAGCATCACCGGCGTCAGTTCCAGCACCGGGGTGATCCGCCCAGTCCGCCCAATCTTGAAGTGGACCTTGCGCACCTCAGCCAATGCCTGGGCAAAAGGATACTTCCAGGCGACGCTCCAATAAGGTGGTTTGGCCTGCCAGCGTTCGGAGGATGGGCGTTGATCCTGACGCAGGACGATGCCATCGCTGACAAAGGGCAGAGGGGAGCGATACCAGTGCTCGCGCCAGCGTTCAGCGTCGACGAACGCCTTGATCGGCTGGCTGTACGGCGCGGTGCCGGGAAAACCCAACTCATCCAGAACCGCCACGCGGGTGGACAAACTGGCCGGGCCTAGGGGCCAGTCCCAGACAAACAGGCCAATCCCGGCGGCTTGTTCGGTGTTCAATGCCTTGCGGGCCATCAAGCCGGCCACTGTGGCGCGAGCATTGAGGCTACCGGCCTGGGCTTGTACGTGGTCGGTCACGCGCCAATAGAGTTCACCTTGCAGCAGCAACTCCAGTGGTTGTGGCAGTTGTTGGGGGATGGCAGGGATCTGGCGTGCCGAAGCGGTCCAGTCCTGGCCGTTTACGCCGTCCCCGCGACTGATTGCCTGAGTCAGCAGGCCTTTGCGGTAGATCAGCGTCACCGCCACGCCATCGACCTTGGGCTGAACCCAGACATCGCTCCGGCCCTTTAACCAGGCTTCGACGGCCCGACCTTCGTGGAGCTTTTCCAGGCCAGTATGGGCGATGGGGTGGGGGATCGTGCCGCCTACGGTGCGCAAGGGGTCTGCGGACGGGCCTGAGTCGAAGCAGTTGCGCCATTCGGTCAGTCGGGCGCGGGACTGATCGTAGAGTTCATCGGCGACCAATGAGCGGCCTTGGCGATGATAGCTGTCGTCCCAGAGATCAATTTGATTTTGCAGTGCGGTGATTTCGTTCAGGGCACGCGTGGCTGGCCACTCGGGACACTCGCCAGCGTTGGCGGTCAGGCAAGCAAAGATCAGCAGGAAACCGAAAAACAGGCGCAGGTTGGGGAGCATCGTGAGCGTCCTTGCTCAGGGAGATACTTCAAGGCTAGTCAGTTTTCGGACATTGCGACCTTGGTTGTTTTTCTGCGTATTTCGAGGCGGGAAGATCAAAAGATCTTCCGAACGCGCCCCGAACCTTCGGCAGCTCCTACATAGGCTCGGCGCACACCAGTAGGAGCTGCCGAAGGCTGCGATCTTTTGATCTTGCCCCATGAAAAAGCCCCGCACGGCGAACCGTGCGGGGCTTTTGGTACCGCCGGGGAAGTCTTACAGGCCGGCAGCCGAACGCAGGTCGTCGGCGCGGTCGGTTTTTTCCCAGGTGAAGGTGGTGAAAGTATCGTCGCCCACAGTCTTGGTTGCCGGAGTGCGACCGAAGTGGCCGTACGCAGCGGTCTCCTGGTACATAGGGTGCAGCAGGTCGAGCATGGTGGTGATTGCGTATGGACGCAGGTCAAATATTTCGCGGACCAGTTTGACGATTTTGTCGTCGCTGATCTTGCCGGTGCCGAAGGTGTTCAGCGAGATCGACGTAGGCTGAGCAACACCAATGGCGTAGGAAACCTGGATCTCGCAACGCTCGGCCAGGCCGGCAGCCACGATGTTCTTGGCGACGTAACGACCGGCGTAGGCGGCCGAACGGTCAACCTTCGATGGATCTTTACCGGAGAACGCGCCGCCGCCGTGACGGGCCATGCCGCCATAGCTGTCGACGATGATCTTGCGACCGGTCAGGCCGCAGTCGCCCACCGGGCCGCCGATGATGAACTGGCCGGTCGGGTTGATGTGGAACTGGGTGTCCTTGGACAGCAGCTCGGCAGGCAATACATGCTTGACGATCAGTTCCATCACGCCTTCGCGCAGGTCTTTGTAGGACACGTCAGGGTTGTGCTGGGTCGACAGTACAACGGCGTCGATACCGACCACCTTGCCGCCTTCGTAACGGCAAGTCACTTGCGACTTGGCGTCTGGGCGCAGCCAAGGCAGCAGGCCGGATTTACGGGCTTCGGCCTGGCGTTGAACCAGTTGGTGCGAGAAGGTGATCGGTGCTGGCATCAGCACGTCGGTTTCGTTGCTGGCGTAGCCGAACATCAGGCCCTGGTCGCCGGCGCCCTGGTCTTCAGGTTTTGCACGGTCAACGCCCTGGTTGATGTCAGGGGACTGCTTGCCGATGATGTTCATCACGCCGCAAGTGGCACCGTCGAAGCCGACATCGGAGCTGTTGTAGCCGATGTCCAGAATGACGTTACGCACGATCTCTTCCAGGTCGACCCAGGCCGACGTGGTGACTTCACCCGCGATGATTGCCACGCCGGTTTTTACCAGCGTTTCGCACGCCACACGGGCGAACTTGTCTTCAGCAATGATGGCGTCCAGCACCGCATCGGAAATCTGGTCGGCGATTTTGTCCGGATGCCCTTCGGACACGGACTCGGAGGTGAAGAGGGAGTATTCGCTCATCTCGATTTTTTCCTGAATTTACCGATGGTGAGTGTCGCCAGCCGGTCGCTGAAAATGGCGGACCTGAATCTGGAAACCATTACGTAAGCCTACATAGAGGCTTTCCCCGGGCGCGAGTCCCGCAGCGGTGGCCCAACGGGCCAGATCATCCTGTTCAAACCCCAGCCAGAGATCACCGCAGGCCTCCCTGGCCCAACTCTGGTTGTGGCTACATAACTCTGTCACGAGCAGGCTACCGCCCGGTTGCAGCAAGTCGGCCATGTGCTTGAGCGCTTCGGCCGGCGCGGCAAAATGGTGCAGCACCATGTTCAGTACAACGCAATCGGCCTGAAGGCTTACACCATTCAATGCATCGGCCAGTTGCAGGCTGACGTTAGCCAGCGTTTCACGTTCGCAGACCTGGCGCGCCAGTTCGAGCATCGCCGGGCTGTTGTCCAGTGCCGTGACCTGGGTGAAGCGGCGCGCCAGTTCCGGGAGAAATTCACCGTCCCCGGGGCCGACTTCGATGGCTGTGGCGCCTTCGCTGAAACTCAGCTTGTCGAGCAGCGCGACGACGCTTTCGCGGTATTGCGGCAGGCCGGCGATCAAATCTTGCTGGGCGCGAAACTTCTCCGCGACCCGTGAGAAAAAGTCCTGACTGGCCGCCGCCCGTTGCCCATGGACTTGGCCGATCCGCGACTGCACGTCGGCAGGCAGAGTCAGGTTGTCCACTTCTTCCAGCAGCGCGGCATGCAACTTGCCGCCCGGCAGGTCGGTGTGGGGCAGGGCGCGACGGTAAAAAATCGCGTTGCCCTCACGGCGGGTCGCCACCAGATCGGCCTGGGCCAATACCTTGAGGTGATGACTCATGCCTGACTGGCCGATGCCGAAGATCTGCGCCAGTTCCAGCACGCCAAACGAATCGTTGGCCAGCGCGCGCAATACATTCAGACGCAGAGAATCGCCAGCGGCCTTGCAAAGGGCCGACAGCTCGTCGCAGTCGTCAGGTTGAATGGAAGGCGCACGTAAATTCATAAGGCCAGCAGTCTAGTGACGCTCAGAATGCATCGCAAGAGCAATATCAAAAAGTTTTGATATTGGTCGATAGATGGCACTTCTCGGCGTTAGGTTTAGTCAACAAACGAACAGCGGAAAGGTTTCATCAGTCGAATACGCTGTTATCCATTGGAAAAACTGCCTCAGATGACTATCTGTCATTGCCCCGAGGCGGGTGGGTGAGGGAAAATGCTCGCCTTTTTTCCGTTTCGTTTTATTCACTCTCGATTCAATATCCGCAGGAGAACAGCGATGCCCAGCCGTCGTGAGCGTGCCAACGCCATTCGTGCCCTCAGCATGGATGCCGTGCAAAAAGCCAACAGCGGCCATCCCGGTGCCCCTATGGGTATGGCGGATATCGCCGAAGTACTTTGGCGTGACTACCTGAAGCACAACCCGAGCAATCCATCGTTCGCCGACCGTGACCGCTTCGTGCTGTCCAACGGTCACGGCTCGATGCTGATCTACTCGCTGCTGCACCTGACCGGCTACGACCTGTCGATCGATGACCTGAAAAACTTCCGCCAGCTGCACAGCCGTACTCCCGGTCACCCGGAATTCGGCTACACCCCTGGCGTTGAAACCACCACCGGACCCCTGGGCCAGGGCCTGGCCAACGCCGTGGGCTTTGCCCTGGCAGAAAAAGTCCTGGCGGCGCAGTTCAACCGTCCCGGCCACAACGTGGTCGATCACCACACCTACGTGTTCCTCGGTGATGGCTGCATGATGGAAGGCATTTCCCACGAGGTCGGCTCCCTGGCCGGTACCTTGGGCTTGGGCAAACTGATCGCCTTCTACGATGACAACGGCATCTCCATCGACGGCGAAGTCGAAGGCTGGTTCACCGATGACACGCCGAAGCGTTTCGAAGCCTACAACTGGCAGGTGATCCGCAACGTCGATGGGCATGACCCGGAAGAGATCAAGATCGCGATCGAGACCGCGCGCAAAAGCGAGCAACCGACGCTGATCTGCTGCAAGACCACCATCGGCTTCGGTTCGCCGAACAAGCAAGGCAAGGAAGACTGCCACGGCGCCCCGCTGGGTGACGCGGAAATCGCCCTGACCCGCGCTGCGCTGAAATGGAACCACGGCCCGTTCGAAATCCCGGCCGACATCTATGCCGAGTGGGACGCCAAGGAAACCGGGCGCGCCACCGAAGCTGAATGGGATCAGCGTTTCGCGGCCTACTCCGCAGCCTTCCCGGAGCTGGCCAACGAGCTGATTCGTCGTCTGAGCGGCGAGCTGCCGGAAGACTTCGCGGAAAAAGCCTCGGCTTATATCGCGGAAGTGGCGGCCAGGGGCGAAACCATCGCCAGCCGTAAAGCCAGCCAGAACGCGCTGAACGCCTACGGCCCGTTGTTGCCGGAACTACTGGGCGGCTCCGCTGACCTGGCCGGTTCCAACCTGACCCTGTGGAAAGGTTGCAAAGGTGTCACCGCCGAAGACGCCAGCGGCAACTACATGTACTACGGCGTTCGCGAGTTCGGCATGAGCGCGATCATGAACGGCGTGGCGTTGCATGGCGGTCTGGTGCCGTACGGCGCGACCTTCCTGATGTTCATGGAGTACGCGCGCAACGCCGTGCGCATGGCGTCGCTGATGAAGCAGCGCGTGCTGTTCGTCTACACCCACGACTCCATCGGTCTGGGCGAAGACGGCCCGACGCACCAGCCGATCGAGCAACTGACCAGCCTGCGCAGCACGCCGAACCTCGACACCTGGCGTCCGGCTGATGCTGTTGAGTCGGCCGTGGCCTGGAAGTTCGCCCTGGAGCGTAACGACGGTCCTTCGGCCTTGATCTTCTCGCGACAGAACCTGCAGCACCAAACCCGCAACGCGATTCAGATCGAAGAGATCGCGCGTGGCGGTTACGTGCTGAAGGACTGCGCCGGCGAGCCGGAGCTGATCCTGATCTCCACCGGTTCCGAAGTCGGCCTGGCGGTTCAGGCCTACGACAAGCTGACCGAACAGGGTCGCAAGGTGCGTGTGGTGTCGATGCCTTGCACCAGCGTGTTCGATGCCCAGGATGCCGACTACAAACAAGCGGTTCTGCCGTTGCAGGTCAGCGCCCGGATCGCCATCGAAGCCGCTCACGCGGACTACTGGTACAAGTACGTGGGCCTGGAAGGCCGCGTCATCGGCATGACCACCTATGGCGAGTCGGCGCCTGCGCCAGCCTTGTTCGAAGAGTTCGGCTTCACCCTGGAAAACATCCTGGGTCAGGCTGAAGAGTTGCTGGAAGACTAAAGCACAACGCGGCGGCCCCCGGCTGCCGCGGTCCTTTGTAGGAGCTGTCGAGTGAAACGAGGCTGCGATCTTTTGATTTTTTAAGATCAAGATCAAAAGATCGCAGCCTCGTTTCACTCGACAGCTCCTACAGGGGAAGTGTGTTGTTAACGAGAATTCGTCTGCCTGCGTCTATCGAGAACCCCATGCCTCAACCGCGTCCCTACAAAGTTGCACTCAACGGCTACGGCCGGATTGGTCGTTGCGTCTTGCGTGCTTTGTTCGAGCGAGGGGCGAAGGCCGGGTTTGAAATTGTTGCGATCAACGATCTGGCTGACATGGCCAGCATCGAATACCTGACACGCTTTGACTCCACTCACGGGCGCTTTCCTGGCGAAGTGAGGGTCGATGGCGATTGTCTGCATATTAATGGCGACTGCGTGAAGGTCCTGCGCAGTGCCACCCCCGAAGGCATCGATTGGGCGTCGCTGGACGTCGATCTGGTGCTGGAGTGCTCCGGCGCTTATCACACCCGTGAAGACGGTCAGCGTTTCCTCGACGCCGGCGCACCACGGGTGCTGTTTTCCCAGCCGATGGCCAGCGAGGCGGATGTCGACGCCACTATCGTCTACGGCGTGAACCAGGATTGCCTGACCGGCGACGAGTTGCTGGTGTCCAACGCCTCCTGCACCACCAACTGCGGCGTGCCGCTGTTGCGCCTGCTGGATCAGGCCATTGGTCTGGAATACGTGTCGATTACCACCATTCACTCGGCGATGAACGACCAGCCGGTGATCGACGCCTATCACCACGAAGACCTGCGCCGCACCCGTTCGGCGTTCCAGTCGGTAATTCCGGTGTCCACTGGTCTGGCGCGAGGTATTGAACGCCTGTTGCCGGAACTTGCCGGTCGAATTCAGGCCAAAGCCGTGCGGGTGCCGACGGTTAACGTGTCTTGCCTCGACATTACGATGCAGACCGTGAGCGACACCGACGCCACCGAGGTCAATCGGATACTGCGCGAGGCCGCCACCACTGGCCCGCTCAAAGGCCTGCTGGCCTACACCGAGTTGCCTCACGCCAGTTGTGATTTCAACCATGACCCACATTCGGCCATCGTCGATGCCAGTCAGACTCGAGTTTCCGGCCCACGGCTGGTGAACATCCTGGCCTGGTTCGACAACGAATGGGGTTTTGCCAACCGAATGCTGGATGTTGCAGAACACTATCTGCAAACAGCGACTCCAACAAAACCTGCTCTCTAAGAACATCTATTCAGGAAATGCGACCCATGACCGTGTTGAAGATGACCGACCTCGATCTGCAAGGTAAGCGCGTACTGATCCGCGAAGACCTCAATGTCCCAGTCAAGGACGGTGTAGTCACCAGCGATGCGCGAATCCTGGCTTCGCTGCCGACCATCAAGCTGGCCCTGGAAAAAGGCGCGGCCGTGATGGTCTGCTCGCACCTTGGCCGTCCGACCGAAGGCGAGTTCTCGGCCGAGAACAGCCTCAAACCGGTCGCTGACTACCTGAGCAAGGCTCTGGGCCGAGAAGTGCCGCTGGTGTCCGATTACCTGAATGGCGTCGACGTGAAAGCCGGCGACATCGTGCTGTTCGAAAACGTGCGCTTCAACAAGGGCGAGAAAAAGAACGCTGACGAACTGGCCCAGCAATACGCCGCCCTGTGCGACGTGTTCGTGATGGACGCCTTCGGCACCGCTCACCGCGCCGAGGGTTCGACCCACGGCGTGGCCAAGTTCGCCAAAGTCGCTGCCGCAGGCCCGCTGCTGGCCGCCGAACTGGACGCACTGGGCAAGGCCCTCGGCGCCCCGGCTCAGCCAATGGCTGCCATCGTTGCCGGCTCCAAGGTTTCCACCAAACTCGACGTACTGAACAGCCTGAGCCAGATCTGCAACCAGCTGATCGTCGGCGGCGGCATTGCCAACACCTTCCTTGCAGCTGCCGGTCACCCGGTCGGCAAGTCCCTGTACGAACCGGACCTGCTGGACACCGCTCGCGAAATCGCCGCCAAGGTCAGCGTGCCGTTGCCGGTCGACGTTGTCGTTGCCAAGGAATTCGCTGAAAGCGCGACCGCCACCGTCAAGCTGATCGCCGATGTGGCGGCAGACGACATGATTCTGGACATCGGCCCGCAGACCGCGGCGAATTTCGCCGAGCTGCTGAAGTCGTCCAAGACCATTTTGTGGAACGGCCCGGTGGGCGTGTTCGAATTCGACCAGTTCGGTAACGGCACCAAAGTCCTGGCCCAGGCCATCGCGGAAAGCTCGGCGTTCTCCATCGCGGGCGGCGGCGACACCCTGGCGGCCATCGATAAATATGGCGTTGCTGATCAGATCTCCTACATTTCTACCGGCGGCGGCGCGTTCCTTGAATTCGTCGAAGGCAAGGTATTGCCGGCCGTTGAAGTCCTGGAAAGCCGGGCCAAGGCCTGAGGTCGCTGATTTGACCAGGCAAAGGAGTGTTCATATGGTCAGGACGCTAGCGTTGTTGATCGTTGCGAGTTCGCTGGCGGCTTGCGGGAGTAACCCGAAGGCCACGCCGGAGCCCGCGCCGCAATCGGTGGAAAAAGGCTGCTACCAGGCCGACTGGCAAGCCGAAACCAACCCGGTGATCAACAAGCGTTCCGGGCCTGATGGCCTGGACAAATACGAGACACAGACACCCGCCAAGGAACATGGCTGCCCTTGACGGGTCTGACTCTTTACTCAGGGCTGGCGGCGTGCGCTGTCAGTCGAGGAACACGGATGAAAGGTTTTATCGCCATTACGGCGCTGGCACTGCTGGCAGGTTGCTCGAATTTCAACCTGTTCAAGCCAGCCGAATCGACGGACAGTTGGACCACCTGGACCTGCGACAGCCAGGCCAAAGTGCTCTGGCGCTACATCGACGACAGCCGCAAGGAAGTCGACGTTCGCCTGGGCGGTGCCGATCAGGTCTATCGTTTAAAGCTTGAGCCAGGCGCTGAAGGTTCGCTGTACAGCAACGACATGCTGGCGTTTCACGTAAAAGGTGAGGAAGGCCTGGTGTACTGGGTCGCCACCAATGATTTGATCGGCCGCGGTTGTAAAGCGCAGTAATTGACACACCACGGACCTAATGTGGGAGCGAGCCTGCTCGCGAAAGCGGTCTGACAGTCACCGCACTGTTGACTGCAAAACCGCTTTCGCGAGCAGGCTCGCTCCCACAGGGACTGTGTAGTTCTTAAGATTTTTGTAAGACCGAATTCGCAGCCGGGACCAACCCCCGATCTGCAATAACTTGAATAGCCGCCGCCGCTACGGCAGGCTGGCACGATTAACGACCCTCAACCGGGAGAGACACACACAATGGCACTTATCAGCATGCGCCAGATGCTGGACCACGCAGCCGAGTTCGGCTACGGCGTTCCAGCCTTCAACGTCAACAACCTTGAGCAGATGCGCGCCATCATGGAAGCCGCTGACAAGACTGACTCCCCGGTGATCGTCCAGGCTTCGGCCGGTGCTCGCAAATACGCCGGCGCGCCGTTCCTGCGTCACCTTATCCTGGCGGCGATCGAAGAATTCCCGCACATCCCGGTGTGCATGCACCAGGACCACGGCACCAGCCCTGACGTCTGCCAGCGCTCCATTCAACTGGGCTTCAGCTCGGTGATGATGGACGGTTCCCTGGGCGAAGACGGCAAGACCCCGACCGACTATGACTACAACATCCGCGTAACCCAACAAACCGTGGCCATGGCTCACGCCTGCGGCGTATCGGTAGAAGGCGAGCTGGGCTGCCTGGGTTCGCTGGAAACCGGCATGGCCGGTGAAGAAGACGGCATCGGCGCCGAAGGCGTTCTGGATCACAGCCAAATGCTGACCGACCCGGAAGAAGCCGCTGACTTCGTCAAGCGCACTCAGGTCGACGCCCTGGCCATCGCCATCGGCACCAGCCACGGCGCGTACAAGTTCACCAAGCCGCCAACCGGCGACGTGCTGGCCATCGACCGCATCAAAGAGATCCACAAACGCATCCCGAACACTCACCTGGTGATGCACGGTTCGTCTTCGGTTCCACAAGACTGGCTGGCGATCATCAACCAGTACGGCGGCGACATCAAAGAAACCTACGGCGTACCGGTTGAGGAAATCGTCGAAGGCATCAAGCACGGCGTGCGCAAGGTCAACATCGACACCGACCTGCGCCTGGCATCCACCGGTGCGATGCGTCGCCTGATGGCCACCAACCCGAGCGAGTTTGATCCGCGTAAGTTCTTCGGCGCGACCGTGACTGCGATGCGTGACGTGTGTATCGCTCGTTACGAAGCCTTCGGTACTGCCGGCAACGCTTCGAAGATCAAGCCGATTTCGTTGGAAGCGATGTATCAGCGTTACCTGAAAGGTGAGTTGAACGCCAAGGTCAACTAAGCCTTCCGCGTTTGAGTTGCATAAAAAGACCCGCCGAGAGGCGGGTTTTTTGTGGATCAAAAGATCGCAGCCTTCGGCAGCTCCTACAGATGTACGCGATCCAATGTAGGAGCTGCCGCAGGCTGCGATCTTTTCTGCGGTTGACACGATTTGGTTACTTATCGTGATCAATATCCAGCTTGGTAAACGTCACTTTCCCGCCTTCGCTGGTGTACCCGGTGTGGTCCTGCACATACACCCCGGCCTTGAAGTACAACGGCTTGTCGCGCCAGGTCTTGCTGATGTCGGTATCCCACTGGTAACCGGCAGCGCTGATGCCCAACGCTCCGCCCGGGCTCAGGTGGATGAGGTAGGAAAACTCCCGGTCTAGCTTTACCCCGGTGGCGATGGTGATGACCCGGCCTTCGCCGTCATCGGGGCGCATGCGGACTTTGGCAACGATGTTGCCCGATTGCGTCGAGGTCTTGTATTGATACTCGAGCTTCACCATGGGCTTCTGGCTTTCATAGGCGTGGATCTGCCCGATGACGATCTTGCCCGAGCTCGGTACCTGGTTCACGGCCAGGGTGGCACGCAAGGAGTTGTCGGCATCCGGGTAGAGCCAGTTTTTCAACGTGCCGTTGCTGTAGGTTTCCCGCAGTTCGGTGCGGGGATATTTCGCGTTTTCAGTGCGGGTACCGGTCACGGGGGACCAGAAAAACAAGGTGCCGGTGTCGGAGTGGAAGTATTGATCCTTGAAGCCTTTCACCAGTTTTGGAGTGTCAACGGTGTACGGCGGATTGCCGACAGGAACACTGAGGTTCCAGGTTGCTAGATCGATCATAGGCAAAAGCTTCCACGGATTTTTGCAGCACGGACGTACCAGAAGCTCTAGCACGCGCCTTGTAGGGCAGTCTTTATAAGCGTAGAAGGCAACTTTGTTAACGTCTGTCTGACAGATGGATGACGTCAAAATCCTGTTAAAAGGCCATCTCTCCCGTTTTTAGCGGGCTGTAGAGGCGACCGTTAGTCGGCAAATGAACTCTTTGGTTAAATGATGGCGTACTGACACCTTCTGCTTTCACGGATCCAGGTCTAGAGTGAGGGCTTAGTATTTGTCCGGTTTTCACAAGAAACCGGCCTGACGCCCCGACAAGAGAAGCAGCATGGAATGCGCGCACCCCACGCCAGCCGAAGGCAGCTCGATCCTTTTAATCGTCGATGATTACCCTGAAAACCTGATCAGCATGCGCGCATTGTTGCAGCGCCAGGATTGGCAGGTCATGACCGCCGCCTCGGGCTTCGAGGCTCTGAGCCTGTTACTTGAGCATGATGTCGACCTGGTGCTGCTGGATGTGCAGATGCCGGGCATGGACGGTTTTGAAGTGGCGCGCCTGATGCGCGGCAGTCAGCGAACCCGCCTTACGCCCATTATTTTCCTCACCGCCAACGAGCAGTCCCAGGACGCCGTGATCAAAGGCTACGCCAGTGGTGCGGTGGATTACCTGTTCAAACCGTTCGACCCGCAAATCCTCAAACCCAAAGTCCAGGCACTGCTTGAACATCAGCGTAATCGCCGTGCGTTGCAGCGCCTGAGCCACGATCTGGAGGTTGCTCGCGCGTTCAACGCCTCGGTGCTGGACAACGCTGCCGAAGGCATCCTGGTGGTCAGTGAGGACGGTCTGATCCGCTTTGCCAACCCGGCGATGTCGCGACTGCTCAATGCCACGGTGCAGGACCTGCAAGGCAAAGAGTTTCTGGACTTCCTGCAAAAGCCGCATATCCCGATCTGGGCCGATTCCGAACTGCTGGCCGGTTACAAACGCGGCGAAACCCTGCGCCTGCACGATGCGTTGCTGCGCACGGCGCCCGGTCAGCAGGTGCCCGTGGCGCTGTCTTGCGCGCCTTTGCCCGCCGAGCAACATGCCATGGTGGTGACGGTGCTGGACATGTCGGTGGTGCGTCATCTGCATCAGCAATTGGAGTTTCAGGCGGTCACTGACCCGTTGACCGGGCTGCTCAACCGTCGCGGCTTCTACCAGACGGTGGAAAACCTGCTGCTGCGTGGCGAACGGTCCGACAGTGCCTGGGTGTTGTTGTACCTCGATCTCGACGGCTTCAAGCGGGTCAACGACTCCCTGGGCCATGATGCCGGCGACCGGGTGCTGCGGTGGGTGTCCGAGCAGTTGAAGGCCTGTCTGCGGCCGTTCGACATTCTGGCGCGCATGGGCGGCGACGAGTTCACAGCATTGCTGGACCTGGAATTTCCTGAGCAAGCGGCGAAAATTGCCGAGAAGTTGATTGAACGGGTGTCGATCTGTCAGCAAATCGACGGTCTGGATATCGCATTGGGCGCCAGCATCGGCATCGCCACATTCCCGGATTGCGGCTCCAATCTCGACGGTTTGCTGCGGGCGTCCGACATCGCCATGTACGAAGCCAAGCGCGCCGGCCGTCAGCAATATCGCTTCTACGATCACGAAATGAACGGCCGGGCACGCTCGCGGTTGATGCTCGAAGAAAGCGTGCGCGCCGCCATCGAGAACCGTGATTTCAATTTGGTGTATCAGCCTCAGGTGGCCATTGCCGGCGGGCAGATTCGCGGGTTCGAAGCGCTGTTGCGCTGGCAGCACCCGAGTGTCGGCGACGTACCGCCAGGGCTGTTTCTGCCATTGCTGGAAGAGGCACGGTTGATCAGTCGTCTGGGCAGCTGGATCTATCAACGCGGCGCGGGCCAGCGCAAAGCCTGGGAAACGTTGTTTGCCGATGACCTGGTGCTGGGCGTCAGTTTGAGCAGTACGCAGTTCGGGATGCCCAACCTGGTCACCGAGTTGCGCCAGGTGTTGGAGCGCCATGGCTTGCACGCACGTCATCTGGAGGTCGAGGTCACTGAAGAGGCCTTGATGCATAACCCCGAGGAAACCCGTAAACAGCTCCGCCTGCTACGCAATCTGGGGGTGCGGGTGGCCCTGGATGACTTCGGTTCCGGGCCGTGTTCGCTGTCTCATCTGCGGGATCTGGGGCTGGACACGCTGAAACTCGACCGGCATTTGATCGCCCGGTTGCCGGAGTCCGCACGGGATGCGGCGCTGGTGCGCAATGTGATCGACCTGTGCAAGCAGTACGGGATGCTGGTGATTGCCGAAGGGGTGGAAACCATTGCGCAATACGAGTGGCTGCAAGCCAATGGCTGCGAGTACGTGCAAGGTTTTCTGGTCGCAAGGCCGATGATGGCCGAGGACACCGGCCACTTTGTGCAGCCGTTCGACTGGAGCGCGCTGACCCGCTGAATTCGCTACACTGGCGACCTTTTCGTGACGTGTGTTGCCGCCCCGATGACGTTGAAATTCCTCCAGGCTTACCCCGCTGCGTTGCAGGACCAGGTGCGCTTGCTGATCACCGAAGGTCGGCTGGGCGAATACCTGAGCCAGCGTTACCCGCAAAAGCACGACGTGCAGAGTGACAAGGCGCTGTACGCCTACGCGCTGGACCTCAAGCAGGAATACCTGCGCAACGCCCCGGCCATCGACAAGGTCTTGTTCGATAACCGTCTGGACCTGACCCACCGCGCCCTCGGTCTGCACACCACGATCTCCCGGGTGCAGGGCGGCAAGTTCAAGGCCAAGAAAGAAATTCGTGTGGCGTCGTTGTTCAAGGACGCACCCTCCGAGTTTCTGAAAATGATCGTGGTGCATGAGCTGGCGCACTTCAAAGAGTCCGATCACAACAAAGCGTTCTACAAGCTGTGCGAACACATGTTGCCGGGGTATCACCAGGTGGAGTTCGATTTGCGGGTGTACCTGACGTGGCGGGATATGCACTGAAAGATCGCAGCCTTCGGCAGCTCCACATTGGAAGGTGCACTCCCTGTAGGAGCTGCCGAAGGCTGCGATCTTTTGATCTTCTAATTAATCGGAACACGTAGATGGACGTAAGCAAAACCAAGAGCAGCTTCTATCGCCGATTATACGTGGCCTACCTGATCGACAGCGGGATCGCCAGCAGCGTCCCGGCGCTGACCGAAGTGACCGGCATGCCTCGGCGCACAGCGCAGGACACCATCGCGGCGTTGGCGGATCTGGATATTGTTTGCGAGTTCGAGCAGGAAGAGGGCGCGCGAAATCATGCCGGGCGCTATCGGATTCGCGAGTGGGGGGCGATTGATCGGGGGTGGATCGAGCGCAATCTTCGGCAGATAAAAGCGGTGTTGGAATATCCCTGATTCCTGCGCTGACTGAGCTGACGCTATCGCGAGCAGGCTCGCTTCCACATTGATCGCAGGTGCGATGAAGATCCACTGTGGGAGCGAGCCTGCTCGCGATGGGGCCCTTAAGGACGCCGCATCCCGATATGCGGAATGTCATCCTCCAGATACTCCTCGCCCGCCACGACAAACCCGTACCGCCCGTAATACCCCTGCAAATGCGCCTGCGCCGAGAGATAGATCGGTACTTCAGGCCAGCGTTTTTCAGCCTGCTTCAGCGCCTGACTGATCAACTCATGACCCAGCCCCTTGCCGCGGGCCTCTGGTGCGGTAATCACCCGCCCAATGACCACATCGCCACCCTGTAGCTCCGGGTCGAGCAACCGCAGGTACGCCACCAGCCGATCCCCGTCCCAGGCCATCAAATGGCAGGTATCACCTTCCAGATCCTGGCCATCAACGTCCTGATAAACGCATTTCTGCTCGACAACGAACACCTCTGCGCGCAGCTGCAAAATAGCGTACAGCTGCTCTTTGCCCAGATCACTATGGTGTTTGCAGACCCAATCGATTGTCATCTTCACATTCCTTGAACAACGTCTGTCCGATACTAAGCGCCCTTGCGAAAGATGTCTTGATGGCAGAGAAAACTGTGACAAAGGCCAAAATGCCATCATTCATTTCGCGCGGCGTTGCCTTCTTTGTGTAATCTTCGATGACGCGCTATGCAGTGGCTTCAATGAGCTAAGGTTAGACCGGAGTTATGCCGGTACAAAGGGCCTTGAGTTTTGGCTGAAAACACGTCGGGCAGCCCGCCCGCTAAGGATTTCTGGCATGCCGCGATTGCATCGAGCCTTTGCCTTGATTGGATTGCTGTTGCTGACTCAGAGTGCGGCAGCGGAAAAGCTGCGGCTGGTCGCCGATGCCTGGCCTCCCTTTACCGACGCCACGCTGACTAATGGCGGGTTGGCCACGGACATCGTCAGCACCGCGCTGGCCCGGGCCGGTTATGCCAGCGATTTTGAACAGGTGCCCTGGGCGCGCGCCTTGATGGGAGTGGGCGAGGGGCGTTACGACGTGCTGGTGAACGCCTGGTACACCGACGAACGCACGAAACTCGGCCAGTTTTCCGGCGAGTACTTGCTCAACCGCGTGCGCTTTCTCAAGCGCAAGGACGCGCCGATCGAATTCAATAACCTGCAGCAATTGCACACTTACCCGATTGCGGTGGTGCGCGGTTATGCCTATTCGCCAGCGTTCGATGACGACGTATCGCTGCAGAAAGTCCCGGTGCACAGCTTCGCCATGGCCGTGCGCATGGTCGCCGCCGACCGGGTCAAGCTGACCCTGGAAGATGAATACGTCGCTCGCTACTACCTGGCCCGGGAATCCGCCAAGGTGCGCAATGCCGTGGAGTTCCTGCCCAAGCCGCTGAGCGAGAACAGCCTGCACATTCTGGTCAGCCTGAAAAATCCGCAGCATGAACAGATCGTGGCCAATTTCGACCGTGAGATTGCAGAGATGAAGGCTGACGGGAGTTATGAGCGGTTGATGAAGCAGCACGGGATGTAAGGCTGATCCTGAATCTTCAGGGGGGCTGACGTCCCCTTCGCGAGCAGGCTCGCTCCCACAGTGGATCTTCATCGCGCCTGCGATCAATGTGGGAGCGAGCCTGCTCGCGAAGAGGCCCGTCCAGCCACCACCGATCTCAGGTTTCGCTGGTGTCTTTGATCAGATGCGCCGCCAACGTGCGCAACGGCCCAAGCTGCCGGCAGATCAACGCCAACTGCGTCTGCACCAACCGCTGCCCTTCATCGATTTCATCGGGCATTTGCTCAAGCGTATTGGCCAGCGCCTCTTCCTCATCACTCTGAATCGCAATCGGCAGTTTGCTCGCCAGCCCCTGGGCGATTTCGTCGATGCTGGCGGCCAGTTTCACCCCGGCACCGTCGATCAAATGCTCGCGCACATCCGGTGGCAGCTGGGTTTCCCTATGCGCGCCCAGCCCTGACAAGTAACTGAGCAGCGTGTGCGACAGCACCAGGAACCGGAACCCGACATCCGCTTCCTTACGGAAATGCCCCGGTTCCATCAGCATGTTGGCCAGGGTTGTCGACAGCGCGGCATCGGCGTTGTGCGCATTGCGTCGGGCCAGGCGATACGCCAGGTCATCGCTTTTGCCGGCGGCGTATTGCTGCATGATCTGGCGCAGGTAAATGCTGTTGCAGGTCAGTGTGTTCGCCAGCACTTTGTTCAGGCGTCGGCCCTGCCAGTCCGGCAGGAAGAGGAACACCGCCAGCCCGGCGATCAGGCTGCCGAGCAAGGTATCGAACAACCGTGGCAGGAACAGCCCGTAACCATCGCCCACCTGGTTGAAGCAGAACAGCACCATCAGGGTGATCGCGGCGGTTGCCAGGGTGTAGCGAGTGGTGCGGTTGATAAAGAACACCACCCCGGCAGCGATCGCGAAGCACGACTGGACCAACGGGTTCGGAAACAGATCGAACAGCGCCCAGGCCACCGTCAGGCCGATCGCGGTGCCGATGATCCGCTGCCCGAGCTTGCGCCGTGTGGCGCCGTAGTTTGGCTGACAGACAAACAGCGTGGTGAGGATGATCCAGTAACCCTGAGACGGGTGGATCAAATGCACCATCCCGTAGCCGATGCTCAAGGCCAGGGGCAAACGCAGCGCGTGGCGGAACAGCAGCGAAGTCGGCGTCAGCTGCGTGCGCAAGCGTATCCACACATCCTTCAGGCTGCGTGGCGAACGGTCGAGCAGGCTGCTGTCGGTGGCGTCGGCCAGGGCGTCGGGGTTGCTGGCGTCGCTGAGCAAGCGGTCGAGGGTGCCGAGGTTGGCCGCCAGCGCTCGCAACGATCGCAACAGGCCGCGCCAGGCCGGGTTGCTCTGGATGCGCAGGTGCTCAAGGGAGGCATGCAGGTCGCTGAGGGCTTCGGCGAAACTCGCGTCATAGATGAACGGCTGGCGCATCTGGATCGATTCGGCCAGTGCCCGGCAGGCTTTACCTTGCTGGCGCAGCAGGCGCTGACAGCGGAACAGCACGTCGCTGTGGAAGAACGCGTCGGCCAGGGCGTTGTAAGGGTAGTGCGAGGAACTGGCGCGCTCGTGGATGTCCTGAGCGAGGAAGTACAACTTGAGATAGCGGCTGACCTTCGAACCGGGTCGACCGTTGCCGACCCGGTGCAGAATGATTTCCTTGGCCGCGTTCAGCGCCGCGACAACCCGACCATTCTGTTGGGCCAGTTCCAGGCGACGCGCTTCCACGTCCATTTGCCGGATCGGCTCGAACAGCGATGATTTCAGCTTCAGGTAAAAGCCCAGTTCACGAAACAACCGCGCCAGGCTCTGCTGCACCGGCTGGTTGGAAAACATCGCCTGCCACAACACCGAGAGCAAGCCGTACCAGGCTGCACCGGCCACCAGCAGCACCGGCTCGTGCCAGAAATCAGTCACCGCGCCGCCGCGCTGGTCTACCCCAATCATGGTGTAGACCGACAAAATCAACGTCGCCGAGGCAATTGCGCCATAGCGTTCGCCGAGGGCGCCGAGCATGGTCAGGCCGAAACTGGCCAGCGCCAGCGCGATGACAAAGAGGATAGGGTAGGGGAACAGCAGTTCGACAGAGAGGGCGGCGATACTGAAACACACCAGCGTCACGGCCAGTGAATTGAGGCGGCCCTGCCAACTGTCGTCGGTCTCGGCCAGGGCGCTGGCGATGATCCCGAGGAACAACGGGATCAGCAGCCCCATTTCATCCTGATACCAACACAGCGCCATGCTGCCGGTCAGGGCGATAAACACCCGCACGCTGTAGCTGAATTTATCCAGCGCCCAGAGGCGACGCAGAGACTGACTAAACGGGGTCGATGGCATGAAGTGCGAAGGCCTTCCGAGGCAATGACGCTAAATTGAGCCAGTAATGACGTCGACGCAATGGCGCCGATCACATCTGACAGCAAAATCTGTTCCTTCCCTGTGCAAACCACCCACTTTGAAATTCGATTCCTGTAGGCGCTGTCGAGTGAAACGAGGCTGCGATCTTTTGACTTTGCTTTTTAAGATCAAAAGATCGCAGCCTCGTTTCACTCGACAGCTCCTACAGGGGCGCGATGGGGTCAGACGTACTGCGCGGCGGCGTAGCCGGAGGCCCAGGCCCACTGGAAGTTGAAGCCGCCCAGATGCCCGGTCACGTCGAGTACTTCTCCGATGAAATACAGGCCAGGGCTTTTCAGCGATTCCATGGTCTTGGACGAAACCTCACGGGTATCAACACCGCCGAGGGTCACTTCAGCAGTGCGGTAGCCTTCGGTCCCGGCCGGCACGACGTTCCAGCTCGCCAGTTTTTCGGCGATCTCTGCAATTTCTGCGTGGGTATACTGCTTCATCGGTTTGGAAACAAACCAGTTGTCCGCCAGCAGGTTGGCCATCTTCTTGGTGAAGATCTCGCCAAGCAGGGTCTTCAGCTCGCTGTTCGGGCGTTCGACCTGCTGCTGTTGCAGCCAGCTCGGCACGTCGTGGTCCGGTAGCAGGTTGATCTCTACCGTATCGCCGGACTCCCAGAACGAGGAAATCTGCAAGATTGCCGGGCCGCTGAGGCCGCGGTGGGTGAACAGGATGTTCTCGCGGAAACTCTGATCGTTGCAGCTCACCAGGCAATCCACCGACGTACCGGACAGCTCGGTGCAAAGCTCCTTGAGCTGATCGGTGATGGTGAATGGCACTAAACCTGCGCGGGTCGGCAGTAAATCGTGACCGAACTGTCTGGCGACCTGATAGCCGAAACCGGTGGCGCCCAAAGTCGGAATCGACAGACCGCCCGTGGCGATCACCAACGATTCGCAGGTGATCTGGCCCAGCGTGGTGTCCAGCAGGTAACCGCTTTCGAGCTTCTCGATGGTCTGGATCGAGGTGTCCAGGTGCAGGCTGACGCCGACCTGATCGCATTCGTTAAGCAGCATCTCAAGGATGTCGCTGGATTTGTTATCGCAGAACAACTGGCCGAGTTTTTTCTCGTGGTACGGCACGCCATGTTTGGCGACCATGCCGATGAAGTCCCACTGGGTATAGCGTGCCAGTGCAGATTTGCAAAAGTGCTCGTTCTGCGAGAGGAAATTGCCTGGTTCGGTGTACATGTTGGTGAAATTGCAGCGGCCACCGCCCGACATCAGGATTTTCTTGCCGGCCTTGTTCGCATGGTCGAGCAACATCACCTTGCGCCCGCGCCCGGCGGCGGTCAGCGCACACATCAACCCTGCGGCGCCAGCGCCAATGATCACGACTTCGGTAGAGCGCAAAACGGTGTCCTCTTGATGTGTCACCACAAAACTAACTGTGGGAGCGAGCCTGCTCGCGATGAGGCCTGCACATTCAACATAGATGTTGTTTGACAGTCCGCCATCGCGAGCAGGCTCGCTCCCACAGGGGAAGTGCGTTGTTCTTACAGAATACGAACGCGCAACGAACGGCCTTTGATTTTGCCGTCGTTCAGGCGCTGCAAGGCTTGTTTGGCGATCCCGCGTTCTACAGCCACGTAAGCCTGGAAATCGAAGATCGCGATCTTGCCGACCTGGGCACCCGGAATGCCGGCATCGCCCGTCAGTGCGCCCAGAATGTCACCTGGACGAACCTTGTCTTTACGGCCGGCGCCGATGCACAGCGTGCTCATGACCGGCAGCAGCGGTGCGCCGCCCTGGGACTTGAGGTTGTCCAGCTGATCCCAGCTCAATGGCGACTTCTGCAGTTGCTCGATGGCTTGGGCGCGGTGCGCTTCAGACGGGGCGACCAGGCTGATCGCAATGCCTTTTTCACCGGCGCGCCCGGTACGGCCAACGCGGTGAATGTGGATTTCCGAATCACGGGCCAGCTCGACGTTGATCACCATGTCCAGCGCATCGATGTCCAGACCGCGAGCGGCGACGTCGGTGGCGACCAGTACCGAGGTACTGCGGTTGGCGAACATGGCCAAAACCTGGTCACGGTCGCGCTGTTCCAGATCGCCCTGCAGGCCGACGGCGGAGATGCCTTTGGAGGTCAGGTGGTCAACGGTTTCCTGAACCTGCTGTTTGGTGAAACAGAAGGCAACGCAGGACGCTGGACGGAAGTGCGCGAGGACTTTAACCACGGCGTCCATGCGCTCTTCCGGAGATATTTCGTAGAAGCGCTGCTCGATCTGCGTATCGTCGTGGAACGCCTCGGCCTTCACGATCTGAGGGGTGCGCATGAATTTCGACGCCAGTTGCTTGATGCCCACCGGATACGTGGCGGAGAACAGCAGGGTCTGGCGGCGCTCCGGGGTCTGGGCGATGATTTCTTCGATGGAATCATAGAAGCCCATGTCGAGCATGCGGTCGGCTTCGTCGAGGATCAGCGTATTCAGGCCGTGGAGCACCAGCGAACCCTTGCGCAGGTGCTGCTGGATGCGACCCGGGGTGCCGACGATGATGTGCGCGCCGTGCTCCAGCGAAGCGATCTGCGGGCCGAACGACACGCCGCCGCACAGGGTCAGGACCTTGATGTTGTCTTCGGAACGGGCCAGGCGACGGATTTCCTTGGCGACTTGGTCAGCCAACTCGCGAGTCGGGCAAATGACCAGCGCCTGGCAACCGAAGAAGCGCGGATTGATCGGGTTCAGCAGGCCGATACCGAAGGCGGCAGTCTTGCCGCTGCCGGTCTTGGCCTGCGCGATCAGGTCCATCCCCTTGAGGATCACCGGCAAGCTTTGCGCCTGGATCGGCGTCATCTGGGCATAACCGAGGGATTCGAGGTTAGCCAGCATGGCGGCGGACAGCGGCAAAGTATTAAAAGCGGTGGCGATGGTGGTCACGGGACTGGCCTGCAAAACAAAATGTCGCGCAGTGTATCAGTCCCGCGCGCTCTACCTGCAAATTCTGGACGAATAGCCGTAGCAGCTGCCGAGGCACGAGGCTGCGTTGCGTGTCCGCAGGACTGCCCGTGAGGGCCGCTTCGCAGCCCGACGCAGCCTCGTGCCTTGGCAGCTGCTACAGATCAGTGCTCTATATCGTGCTCGCGGCTGACCGTCCGTCGGCCATCGTTTGGTGAAAGCTGCGAGAAGATCGTTGCAGCGAGCATCGCCATGATTCCGACGGTCACAAAGGTCAGCTGGAACGCGCCCAGAACCGTGTCCACGCCGTCGTTGCCGACCTCTGCGGTGAAGCCGCCGAGCAATGCGCCGGCGCAGGCAACACCGAGGCTGAGCGACAATTGCGCAACCACTGACAACAGGCTGTTGCCGCTGCTGGCGCTGGCGTCGTCGAGGTCGATCAGGGTCACGGTGTTCATCGCGGTGAACTGCAAGGAGTTGATCGCACCGAGGATCGCCAGCATCCCCAGCAGCAGCCAGTACGGCGTCTGCTCGCTGACCAGCCCCATGCTCGCCAGCATCAGCCCCAGCGCCAACGTATTACCGGTGAGTACGATGCGATAGCCCAAACGTTCGATCAGCGGCCGCGCCACCGACTTGGCAACCATCGCGGCAGCGGCCAGCGGCAGCATGCTCATCCCGGCCTGGGAGGGCGAATAACCCAGCGCCACTTGCAGCAGCAACGGTACGAGGAACGGCAGGGCGCCGCTGCCCAGACGGGCGAACAGGTTGCCGAGGATGCCCACGGCGAACGTCCGGGTCTTGAACAGCGACGGTGCGAACAGCGGATTATCGATGTGCCCGGCCCGCAACCAGTACGCCGCCAGACACGCCATGCCGCCGAACAGCAGCAACATCACCCGCAAGTGCGGCAGATGCAGTTCACCCAGACCCTCCATGGCGATGGTGATCAGCACCATCGCGGCGCCAAACAGCAGAAAGCCCAGGCTGTCGAAACGCGTGCGTTCGCTGCCGCGCAGGTCGGGAATGAATTTCCACACGGCGTAGCAGCCGACGACGCCGACCGGCAGGTTGATCAGGAAGATCCAGTGCCAGGTCAGGTATTCCACCATCCAGCCGCCCATGGTCGGGCCGATCAACGGGCCGAGCAGGCCGGGAATGGTGATGAAGCCCATGATTCGCACCAGCTCCGAGCGCGGGTAGGCCCGCAGCACCACGAGTCGCCCGACCGGCAGCATCAACGCACCGCCCAGGCCCTGGATCACCCGGGCGCCGATCAGCATGCTCAGGCTGCTCGACAGGGCGCAGAGCAAAGAGCCGAAGCTGAACAGCAAGATCGCGCCGAAGAAGATTTTCTTGGTGCCGAAGCGGTCGGCAATCCAGCCCGAGGCGGGGATCAGCAAGGCGACGGTGAGCATGTAGGCGATGATGACGCCCTGCATGCGCAGCGGATCTTCTGCGAGGTCTCGGGCCATGGCCGGCAGGGCGGTGTTGAGGATTGTCCCGTCGAGGGACTGCATGAAGAAAGCAATGGCGACCACCCACGGCAACCAGCGGGCGGTGACAGCGTCGAGAGGTTGGCGGTTGGGCATGGGGCCTCTTGTCAGTGTGAATCAGGTAGTCCGTGGTGACTTCATCGCGAGCAGGCTCGCTCCCACAAGGGAAACGCCGAACCTGTGGGAGCGAGCCTGCTCGCGATGCTTTTACAGCGTCAACGTAAGTCGGCTGATCAGCGCGCCAGGCAACAATGCCGAAGCCGTCGCCCGCTGACTGTAGGTGCTGGCCGACAGCAGCAATTCCCGCTCCTCGGTCAGCGCTTCCAGCTGTGAGCCGAGCAAACTGTAAGCGCTGTCATCAAACCGCATGGTGCTCACTGGCGCCTGAATCTCGCCGTTTTCGACCCAGAAGGTCGCAAACCGCGTCATGCCGGTCAGCCGTGCCGCCGGTTGGTCCGAGTAGTTCAGGTACCACAGGTTGCTGATGTACAAACCCGTGCCCAGTTGCTTGAGAATCTCTGCATCAGGCAACGCACCCGCCGCCATGTTCAGCGCAGTCGGCGATTCACCGCCGCTGGCGCCGTTGGCAGTCAGGCCGTATTCGGCAGCGCTACGTGAGCCGACCAGTTGCGCACCGGCCTTACCCTCGACAATCAGCCCCAGGTCACTGCGCGGATAACCTTCGCCGGAAAACGCCGGGCTCAACGAACCACTGACTTTTTCATCCAGCGAGACCAGCGGGCTGAATGAGCTATCGCCCCCGTAAAGCTTCTGCAGCGGGCTGCTTTTACTGGCAATCGACTGCGCCGAAAAACCGCCCCAGCACAGCATGCCGATGATTTCTTCCAGGGCCGCAGGTGCCAGGTAAGCGCGGTATTGACCCGGCGCCAGCGTGCGCAGCGGCCGACCGAGAAACTCCAGTTGCTCACGAGCCTGCTGGAAGCGCCTGGCAAACCCTTCGCTGTTCCAGTCGTGCCCGGCGTAACTGGCCTTCACCGCCTGACCGTTTTCATGGAACAGGCTGAAATCAAAGTTGAAGCTGTTGGCCTGATGCCAGCCGAATGCGCCCGAGGAGCTGGCGAAACCGCGACTGATCGGGCCGGTGGCGTAGAAACCCACCAGATCCAGCCCTTCGGCGGCCTGGGTGATTTCGGCAACCACCTGTTCGGTGTCCGGTAGCGGATGGTCCTGCACGTTCTTGCTCTGCCAGCCATTGTGGTTAAGCAGCAGGTACGGGTCCTTAGGCAGCAACGGCAGCGTTTCGCGCAACTGTTGCAGACCTTCGGCCAGGCGCTGAACATCGGTTTCAGCATCGCCGGAAAGGGTAATGTTCAGGTCGGCATGGCGACCCTCGTTGATCAGTTTGAGCCCGACGCTTGCCTGCTGCACCTGCCCGGCCTGACGGACTTTGGCGTGATTGAAACGCACGAAGGCTGACGACTCGGCGGCGTAGCTGAGGGTGAATTGCTCCGGTTCGCTGATCGCCTCGCGCAACCCGTTGACCAATGCCTTGAACGACTCGACCTGACTTTTTGAAGTGCTCATCAGGCATCTCCCCCAAACACATCAACGTTGCTGAACACACAGGCCGGCGACGCATGGCCGACGCGGATCACCTGGTTCGGTTCGCCCTTGCCGCAGTTCGGCGTGCCCAGGACTTTGAACGTGTTGGCGTCGCCGACGGCGCTGAGGCTTTTCCAGAACTGTGCGGAAATCGCCCGGTAGTTGGGGTTTTTCACCACGCCTTTGAGCTCACCGTTTTCGATCAACTGAGCCCATTCGCAGCCGAACTGGAATTTATTGCGCGCATCGTCGATGGACCAGGAACGGTTGGTGCTCATCAAAATGCCGTGTTCGATGTTGCCGATCAGTTGCTCCAGCGGCTGATCGCCGGGCTCGATGTTCAGGTTGGCCATGCGGTCGATTGGCGGACGGTTCCAGCCGCAGGCGCGGCTGTTGGCCACGCCATCCATGCCGGCGCGAAATTGCGACAGCGCGCCGCCCAATGGGCGCAGCAACAAGCCTTCTTTGATCAGGAACTGTTTACTGGCGGCCGTGCCGTCGTCGTCATGGCCGTAGCTGGCGAGCTGCTCGGGGATGTCCGGATCGAAGGTCACGTTGAGCAGGTTTGAGCCGTATTGCAGGCTGCCGAAGTCTTTTGCCTTGACGAAACTGGTGCCGGCGTAATTGCGTTCGTCGCCGAGGATGCGGTCCAGTTCCAGCGGGTGACCGATGGATTCATGGATTTGCAGCATCATCTGGTCCGGCATCAGCAGCAGGTCGCGCGGGCCTTGCGGGGTATTCGGTGCCAGTAGCAATTGCAGCGCCTGATCAGCGATTTTCGGGCCGGCGCCCACCAGGCCGCAGCGGCTGATCACATCAAAACCACCCTGTTGGCCGAAGTTCTCGCGGCCCAGGGTGCGGGTCTGGCTGTCGCTGCCGTCATACGCGGTGACTTCCAGGCTTGGGTAGACAAAACGCTGGGCCTGACGCAGTTCGGCACCGGCGCTGCTGAGGTAGATTTGCTCGACGTTGGTGATGCCGATGCTGACCTGCCAGTTCACCAGTCGCTCGTCCTTGGGCACGGACGCGGATTCGGCACCGAGCAGTTGGTAACAGTCGCTCAGGGACGGGAAGGGCTGGTCCAGGGTCGGCGAAAAGTAATCGGCGCGATCGCTGGAGACGGTTTGTTCGCGCAGGTCGAGCAGGGCGTGGGGCTTGAGTCGGCGGGCCTGTTGTTCGGCGCGGTCGAGGGCGGTTTGCAAGCCTTGTTGCGACAGGTCGTTCGTCGCGGCGTACGCTTCCACGCCGTTGACGCGAACGGTCAGCATCGCGCCTTCGTCACGGCTCAGGCTCGGAGGTTCGGCGACGTTTTTGCGCACCGACAGGTACTGACCGGACTCGCGCACATAACGCAGGGAAAAGAATTCAGCGCCCGTGCGCAAGGCAGCGAAGCGCTGCTTGAGCTGGGGGTGGAAATCGAACATTCGTGAACCTCCTTGGTATGGAGTGGCGGTGTAGCGGTACTGCGAGGGGGGGTGAAACGGTTGCGCGGCACTAGATTAGGCCTGGGTGGGGGGGAGTTCAAGGATGGATCGGTATGTGGGGAGTTGCTAAATGTAGAGATCGCGTGACGGGTTGGCTGATGATTGATGTTCGCGAACATTCCATTGCGGCTTGCTCGCGATCAATCCCACTGTCCGTCAATGGATTGCTTTCAACCGCTTAGGTAGAAGAACGCAGCCACATAAATGAAGAGGCTTGCAAAGAAAGAAGGCAGGATCTTTTTTGTTTTGGCGACCGCGATGAAGGTGCCCACAAGCAAGAATAGCTTCAGTGCGTCCAGCGTTTGAAATTGCTTTATCAATGTCAGCGCATCCATCTTGTTGAACGCGGTATCGTAAATGATGACCCCCAACATGGCTTGCGCGCTGTAGCTGATAAATCGATAAAAGGAACCCTGTGTTTGTGTCAGTGCAGTGCTGTTTTTGAAGGCAAAAGGCAGGGCACGAAATGCAAAAGCGGTGAGGGCGGAAAATGTGATTAGAAGCCAGATTGTCATGAAGCTGCGCCGCCTCGTTTTTTATAATTGTTTTCAATCAGCACGATCAATCCGCCAATTATGAAAGGTGTGCAGAGCAAGCTGTAATCCTTGAATAAATAAACCAGTAGAGGCGCCCCGAGAAAACCCAGCCAGTAACCCGACACTTCCGCGTAATGAGGCCAGTGCTTGCCCGCCAAGGCGGTAAACTGTAGTGGTAACAGGAGTGTCATGGCTGCATAGATAACCGGTGAGGTCAGTTCTGCACCCGCGATGAAACCGATGTAGGTGCAGATGATCGATACGCCAAAAATGGGTAGACCAAGACCGATCAAGTAATGGAAGGGATGGTCGGTTCGTTGTTTGAATCGAGTGATGCACCCAGTGAATATTGATGGCGTGATCAAAATCAACGAAGCCATGATTGTCGGGGTTGAGGTACTTCTTATATAAGGCGCAAGCGTGGCAGAGAGTAGTACGAAGCGAGCGTTTAGTGCCATGATGATTGGCAGCAATATCCATCCCTCATTGTGACTTTGTATAAGCAAAAACTGCAGTGGAGTAGAAAATATAAAAGCCGTCGTTGCAAGAGCCTGGCTTAAAGATAAAGATTGCGTGGCGCTTAAAATACCAATAGATAAGTAAAGAAAGATGAAGGCGACGCCAAACGTGATTGCGTCGCGTGCACCTTCCATAAATATGCTGGCGCCCGAAGCTCGAGCGGGCGCGCCCGCGATACCCATCAACTGGCCGCTCGTGTATAAGTTGTTTCATTCATTGAAAAGTATTGCTTTCTAGGACCCTTGCTTCGGAACAATAGTCGAGGCGTTGTATTGAGCGTCGAGTGATGCGCTTGGTCGTGAGCTTTGTTGGTATCGATATTCAGCATCGGGCGTGCATGCAATATCTTGTGGTTCGCTATGATCAGGAACGTTCCGGTTTCAGCTGTTGAAACATGATTTTTTGCGTTGGGAAGGCCCGCCCGGATTTTGTCCAGCACGTGTTGACCTCCATTTGTCGCACGCATCCGTTCACCGCTTTGCAAATCAACGCGAAAATCTAGCGAAAATTGATAGCCGTAAATGTCGGAATACTCAACGACTGGACGAGCCCGTTTTTTTAAACCGCTGACATTTTTTCCTGAAATGAACGCGGCTTGCATCGTGAGCAATTCGCCTAACTCTTGGTCGTCCAATTCGATTAGTAAGTCGTTTGGGAAATAATAGGCGGTGGGGGTGTTTGTGATGTCGCGGCAAACGGTCAGGGCCAAGTAATCAACATTCAGGCTTTCGTATAAATCATCGGAGTGTGGTGTGATGCTGCCATGTCCGTTACCCCATTCCCGATATTGTTCAGCTGAAGGTTTTAGATACAATGCTTTGTGTTCTTCGTACTCGTATTTTATATCGGTAAGGTGAAACAGGTCGGCCAAAGCCTCGTGCGCTGTTAAGGCAAGTTTTGGTGAGTCCAGGCTAAAGATATTTTTTATACAGATGGCGGCGTAGCCATTTGCCAAGCCTACTTTGTCAAAGTGAGAGGTATCTTCGTCGCGCAGGTAAGTTAGGAAAAGATTGATCAGTTGTATTTTTAATATATGTGTATCTTGGTTGTTGTTCTTTTTCCACCAGGAGTCAATGGCGCCAGATAGATAGCTGAAGTCGAGAGTAGTTGTTTTTTCTTTTGATATTTTTTCTCTAAAAAAACTAACATCCTTGGTTGGGTCGATGTTATGCATGTCCTTGGTTTCCATGAAATTTGTTGGCGTTGGGCCGAGGCGGGGCGCGGATATTAATGGAGGTTTCTAGTTGTGTGTAAATACAAGTGTTACCAGTTTTGTTTGAGTTTAAATTAAGTTTTTGGTTACTTGGTGTGATGATTGTTGTTTGTGATGATGAGCTTGTGCTAGACGAAAAGGGAGTATCAGTTTTTTTGTGTTCGGGCTGGTTAGGGCCTGCCGCCAGGCAGGCCGTTGGTTTACCAGCTCGGTCTGGTAAATCGGTCTCCGTACAGGATCGCAAATTGATTCATTGCCACTTTCCAGTCGTGTGCCGCATGGCCCCAGTTGGCTGTGATGTTGCGCAACCCAAGCCATATCAGTTTCGTCGCGGCCTCATCGGTCGGGAAGTGCCCTCGAGTCTTGATGATCTTGCGTAACTGGGCATTGATGCTTTCGATGGCATTGGTTGTGTAGACCACTTTTCGGATACCCGCCGGGAAGACAAAAAAAGGTATAACCCGATCCCAGGCGCGACGCCATGCAGCAACTACAGTCGGATACTGCTTACCCCAAGGCCCCGCTTCAAAGGCGTTAAGCTCTTGCTCGGCCACATCGGCATTGATTGCCTGGTAGATCGGCTTGAGCGCTTTGGCCAGTGCCCGACGCTTATCCCAAGCGGCATAGTCCAAGCTGTTGCGGATCAGATGCACGATGCAGGTTTGCAGCGTCGTGGCAGGAAAAACCGCTCCCAAAGCCTCCGGTATTCCTTTGAGGCCATCTGTGACGGCGATCAAAACATCTTCTACCCCACGGGTTTTGAGGTCGTTGAAGACCTTCATCCAAAACTTGGCGCCCTCGGTGCTCTCGATCCAAATCCCCAGAATGTCGCGCGTGCCATCGGGTAATACGCCCAGCGCCAGATAAATAGCCTTGTTGCGCACTAACCCCTCGTCCCGGATTTTGACCCGTAGCGCATCAAAGAAGATGACCGGGTACATAGGCTCCAAGGGACGCTGCTGCCAAGAGCCTACTTCTTCCATGACTGCATCGGTGACTGAGCTGATGAAGTCATGGGACACGTCGGTTCCATACTGCTCAGACAGAAAAGCGCGGATCTCACGCACCGTCATGCCCCGGGCGTACATGGCAATTATCTTGTCGTCGAAGCCTGTAAAACGGCGTTCGTGCTTGGGGATCAGGATCGGGGCGAAGCTACCATCGCGGTCTCTGGGGATATCCAGACGAAGCGGGCCGTCGTCGGTCAGAACCGTTTTGCCACTCTTGCCATTGCGCTGATTGGTCGACTCCTCAGGGCGCTCCGCGCCCTGAGCATAACCAAGGTGGTGACCAAGCTCGGCGCCTAGCGCACGTTCGATCAGCGCCTTCTTGAACGCCATGGAGGCGTCTTGAATGGCTTCGGCGCTCATCGGGCCTTTAACAAACTGCTCGATCAGTTCTTGGGGGATCGAGGGTAACTCCCTCGCTGCTGCATTGGCGGGCTTCTTTTTTGTCGGCATACATGCACCTCTAGCTACATGTTATGCCCGAACACAAAATTTCTGACAGTCTCGACGAAAAAAAACCGCCAATCCATTGAGGTTGACGGTTTTGGTTGAAGCGAGTGCGCTTACATTACTGAGCAGTCAGGCTCACATCCCGCAACGGCTTGCCACGCACCGGTGCATCGCCCGCCACGTAGTAATCGGCGGTGCTGCGCGGCAATGGCTTGCGACCACGAATCTTGTCGGCGATTTTCTCGGCGATCATGATCGTTGGCGCGTTCAGGTTGCCGGTGGTGATGATCGGCATGATCGAGGCATCGACCACACGCAGGGCTTGCATGCCATGCACGCGACCTTCGGCATCAACCACGGCCATCTCGTCGGTGCCCATCTTGCAGGAGCAGGACGGGTGGAACGCGGTTTCGGCGTGTTCACGGATGAACTGGTCGAGCTGCTCGTCGGTTTGCACGTCGATGCCCGGGCTGATTTCGCGGCCACGGAAAGCGTCCAGTGCAGGTTGCTGCATGATTTCCCGGGTCAGGCGGATGCCGTCGCGGAATTCCTGCCAGTCCTGCTCGGTGGCCATGTAGTTGAACAGGATGCTCGGGTACTCGCGCGGGTCCTTGGACTTGGCCTGGATGCGACCGCGGCTTGGCGAACGCATGGAACCCATGTGCGCCTGGAAGCCGTGCTCTTTCACCCCGTTGCTGCCGTTGTAGTTAATCGCGACCGGCAGGAAGTGGTACTGGATGTTCGGCCAATCGAATTCCGGACGGGTACGGATGAAACCGCCGGCTTCGAACTGGTTGCTGGCGCCGATGCCGGTGCCGTTGAACAGCCACTCGGCACCAATGGCCGGCTGGTTGTACCAGAGCAGCGACGGGTACAGCGAGACCGGTTGAGTGCAGGCGTATTGCAGGTACAGCTCAAGGTGATCCTGCAGGTTTTCGCCAACGCCCGGCAGGTCGTGGACCACCGGAATGTCGAGCTTGTTCAGCAGTTCGGCCGGGCCGACACCGGAGCGTTGCAGGATCTGCGGTGAAGCGATGGCGCCGGAGCACAGCAGCACTTCTTTGCGGGCACGGACTTCAACGCGCTCTTCAGCGGCGCCGATCAGGTAACGCACGCCGACCGCACGCTTGCCTTCGAACAGGATCTTGTCGGTCAGGGCGTGGGTGACGATGGTCAGGGTCGAGCGCTTCTTGGCGACGTCCAGGTAACCGCGAGCGGTACTGGCGCGACGGCCATTCGGCGTCACATTACGGTCCATCGGGCCGAAGCCTTCTTGCTGGTAACCGTTGAGGTCTTCGGTACGTGGGTAGCCGGCTTGCACGCCTGCTTCAACCATCGCGTGGAACAGCGGGTTGTTGCCGGCTTTCGGCGTGGTCACGCTGACCGGACCGTCGCCACCGTGGTAGTCGTTCGGGCCGATGTCACGGGTTTCAGCCTTGCGGAAATACGGTAGGCAATCGAGATACGTCCAGTCTTCCAGACCCGGCAGTTTCGACCAGTTGTCGTAGTCCATGGCGTTGCCGCGGATGTAGCACATGCCGTTGATCAGCGAAGAACCACCCAGGCCCTTGCCGCGACCGCATTCCATTCGGCGACCGTCCATGTGGGGTTCCGGATCGGTTTCGTAGGCCCAGTTGTAGCGACGGCCTTGCAGCGGGAACGCCAGGGCTGCCGGCATTTGCGTGCGGAAATCGAGACGGTAATCCGGGCCGCCGGCTTCGAGCAGCAGGACGGTGACGCCTTCGTCTTCAGTCAGACGGGTCGCCAGGGTGTTACCGGCGGAGCCGGCACCGATGATGATGTAATCGAATTCTTGGGACATTGAATGCACCCTCTTTGAAGTTGGTCAGGTCAGGCGAGTGCGCAGGCGAAGCAAAATCCGCCTTAGAAAACCGAGGCGTAATCGCCCAGTTCGACCTGTACCGATTTGATGCGTGTGAAGTTGTTCAGCGAGCTGATGCCGTTCTCACGGCCCACGCCCGACTGCTTGTAGCCGCCGACCGGCATCTTGGCGTCGGACTCGCCCCAGGCGTTGATCCAGCAGATACCGGCTTCCAGTTGATGAATCACGCGGTGAGCGCGGTTCAGGTCCTTGGTCACGACGCCAGCGGCCAGGCCGAAGTCGGTGTCGTTGGCGCGACGGATCACTTCTTCTTCGGTTTCGTAGCTGAGGATGCTCATCACCGGGCCGAAGATTTCTTCGCGAACGATGGTCATCTCGTCGGTGCAGTCTGTGAACACGGTCGGTGCCACGAACGCGCCTTTGGCGAATTCGCCGTCGGTCAGACGACCGCCGCCGCACAGCAGGCGAGCGCCTTCTTCCTTGCCCTTGGCGATGTAACCCAGCACGCTTTCCATGTGGGCGAAGCTGACCAGCGGGCCGAAGTTGGTGTTTTCGTCTTCCGGGTTGCCAACGCGGATGCGCGCAACGCGTTCAACGATCTTGGCTTCGAATGCAGCTTTCAGGTGGCTCGGTACGAACACGCGAGTGCCGTTGGTGCAGACCTGGCCGGAGCTGTAGAAGTTGGCCATCATCGCGGTGTCGGCGGCGCGATCGAGGTCGGCGTCGTCGAAAATGATCAGCGGGGATTTGCCGCCCAGTTCCATGGTCACGTCTTTGAGCGAAGAGCCCGAAGCGCTGGCCATGACCTTCTTGCCGGTGTCGGTGCCGCCGGTGAAGGAGATTTTTTCAATGCGCGGGTGCTCGGTCAACCAGGTGCCGACTTCACGGCCGCTGCCGGTCAGGACGTTGAACACGCCTGCCGGAACGCCAGCTTCGGTGTAGATCTCGGCCAGTTTCAGCGTGGTCAGAGAGGTGACTTCGCTTGGCTTGAAGATCATCGCGTTACCGGCTGCCAGGGCAGGGGCGGACTTCCAGAGGGCGATCTGGATCGGGTAGTTCCACGCGCCGATACCGGCCACGACGCCCAGCGGCTCGCGACGGGTGTAGACAAACGATGTGGTGCGCAGCGGGATCTGCTCGCCTTCAATGGCCGGGACCAGACCTGCGTAGTATTCCAGCACGTCAGCGCCGGTGACGATGTCGACGTAGCGGGTTTCGGAGTACGACTTGCCGGTGTCCAGGGTTTCCAGGGCGGCCAGTTCATCGTTGCGCTCGCGCAGGATGTCCACGGCACGACGCAGGATGCGCGAACGCTCCATGGCCGTCATCGCGGCCCAGATTTTCTGGCCCTTTTCGGCGCTGACCACAGCACGCTCGACGTCTTCCTTGGTCGCCCGCTGTACTTTTGCGAGGACTTCACCGTTAGCCGGGTTGATGGCTTCGAAGGTGGCGTCGCTGCTGGCGTCACTGAAGCCGCCATCGATGTAGAGTTTTTGCAGTTCGAAACGGGCCATAAAGTCCTCGCAAGTGCATAAGTTGGTTGGCGTTAACCACTGGGGCGTGCCGTGTAGCGTTGGCGGCGCTGGTCAGTGGCGGTTCAGGGGCTGAGCGTTTTCTGTGTGCTCTAACTCACCTGCTTGGCCAGTTGGAAATCCATGTATTCGTAAGCGATCCGGTGCGCCTGCGCGGTGTCGAAAGCATCTCCCGACAGCGCGCCGCGCAACCACAAACCGTCAATGAGGGCTGCCAGGCCGCGGGCTGCACTGCGCGCGTCATCGAGCGGCAATACACGGCGGAACTGGCAGCACAGGTTGGAATACAGACGGTGATCGTTGATCCGCTGCAACCTGTGCAAAGACGGGTGGTGCATGCTGGTGGCCCAGAAGGCCAGCCAGGTTTTCATTGCCGGGCCATTGACCTGGCTGGCGTCGAAGTTGCCTTCGATAATCACCTGAAGGTGGGCCCGTGGGCTGTTGTCCTCCAGCGCCTGACGGCGCGCGGTGACGTTCTCGCTGAGGACACTCATCAGGTACTGCGCCGTGGCAGCGATCAGGCCGTTCTTGTCCTGAAAGTAATGACTGATGATGCCATTCGAGACACCGGCCAAACGGGCGATCAGCGCAATGCTGGCGTCCCCCATCCCGACCTGATCGACAGCCTGCAATGTGGCTTCGATCAATTGCTGGCGGCGGATGGGTTGCATACCGACCTTGGGCATCTTGCATATCTCCTTAGGCCTTCCGGCGGACGTAAAACGTCTATCGGATTGAAGGCCAGTCTATTTTGTTTTGATTGAACGTTCAATCAACAAAGAATAAGATCTGCGACAAATCGTCGCTGCTTACAGATTTTTCCTACGTGTAAATGGCGATAAAGCGACATCCAAAACTGCTCGAAACCTATACGCACTGGCGTTCCTGGGGATCGGGCTTTTTTTGGGGTGTCTTTATATCACCCGCCGGTCGGCTGCCAACTAACCGATTGGTCGGGTACCGCGTTGCCTTGTGTTCTTCTCTCGCACTGCCTGGAGCATCTGTGCCATGAGTTCTGCCTCTCTTATAAAGACCCCACCCAAGAAGGTGACGGTCAACGGTTGGGTGTTCTACACCTCTACCGCGCTGATTCTGTTGTTGACCACCATTCTGATCATCGCCCCTCAAGAGGCCGGCAGAATGCTCGGAGTGGCTCAGGCCTGGTTGTCCCGCAGCTTTGGTTGGTACTACATGGTGGTGATCGCCGCTTACCTCGTTTTCGTGGTCGGCCTGGCGTTTTCGTCCTACGGCAAACTCAAACTGGGCAGCAAGGACGATACCCCGGACTTCAGCTACGGCGCCTGGGCGGGGATGCTGTTCTCGTCGGGTATCGGCATCTCGCTGTTGTACTTCGGTGCTTCCGAGCCGCTGGACCATTACTTCAATCCGCCGGAAGGCGTGGCCGGCAGCAATCTCGCTGCACGTCAGGCGGTTCAGCTGACGTTCCTGCACTGGGGGTTGCATGGCTGGGCGATTTACGCGCTGGTCGGTTTGGCCGTTGCCTACTTTGCTTACCGGCATAACCAGCCGCTGGCGTTGCGTTCGGCGTTGTATCCGCTGGTCGGCGAGCGTTGGGTCAAAGGCGCGGCCGGTCATGCGGTGGACGGCTTTGGCATGTTCGTGACCCTGCTGGGTCTGGTGACGAACCTGGGGATTGGTTCGCTGCAAGTGTCGTCCGGGCTGGAAAACCTGTTCGGCATGGAACACAGCAACACTAACCTGTTGATCGTGATCATCGTGATGAGCACCGTGGCGACCATCGCTGCCGTGTCCGGCGTGGAAAACGGCATTCGTCGCCTGTCCAACCTGAACATTGTGCTGTTCAGCGGCTTGCTGATTTTCGTTCTGCTGTTCGGCCCGACGTTGCACCTGCTCAACGGCTTCGTGCAGAACATCGGTGACTACCTGAACGGCGTGGTGCTGAAGACGTTCGATCTCTACGTTTACGAAGGCGACACTGAGAAGTCCGACCGCTGGTTGGGCCTGTGGACCCTGTTCTACTGGGCCTGGTGGATTTCTTGGGCCCCATTCGTGGGCATGTTCATCGCGCGTATTTCCCGTGGTCGCACGGTGCGTGAACTGGTGGCCGGCGTGCTGCTGATTCCGCTGGGCTTTACCCTGGCGTGGCTGTCGATTTTCGGTAACTCGGCCCTGGACCTGGTGATGAACCATGGGGCGGTGGAACTCGGGAAGACGGCGCTGGAACAGCCGTCGATGGCAATCTACCAGTTGCTGGAGCATTACCCGGCGTCGAAGGTGGTGATCGGTGTGTCGATCTTCGTCGGTTTCGTGCTGTTCCTGACCCCGGCGGATTCCGGCGCGGTGATGATGGCCAACCTTTCGTGCAAGGGTGGCAACGTTGACGAAGATGCCCCGCACTGGCTGCGGATCTTCTGGTCGGTGGTGATCACGCTGGTGACCATCGGCCTGCTGTTCGCCGGTAACTTCGAAGCCATGCAAACCATGGTGGTGCTGGCCGGTCTGCCGTTCTCGGTGGTGCTGGTGTTCTTCATGTTCGGCTTGCACAAGGCCATGCGCCAGGACGTGCAGATCGAACAGGAGCAAGCGGAACTCGCAGCGCGCGGTCGTCGTGGTTTCAGCGAGCGTTTGACTCAGTTGGACCTGCAACCGAACCAGTCGATCGTTCAGCGCTTCATGGACAAGCAAGTCAGCCCGGCGCTGGAAGAGGCCGTGGTTCAGTTGCGTGGTAAAGGGCTGGACGTGCAAACGCTGCTGGGCAAGGCCAAGCGCTGCATGGGCCTGCGGATCGAGATGGAAGAAGGCAACCCTTTTGTCTACGAAGTGAGCCTGGATGGTTATCTGGCGGCGGCGAGCGACACGGTGTCTGCTGAGAGTGCTGATGAACCGCGCGCACGTTACTACCGCGCCGAGGTGTACCTGCACAACGGCAGCCAGGACTACGACCTGATGGGCTTCACTCAGGATCAGATCACCCGTGACGTGCTCGATCAGTTTGAAAGCCATCGGCAGCTCCTTGGCCGTGTCTATAGCTGAGTGTTGAACAAGCGTGGTGTTTCTGACTGAAGCACCGCGTCGCCTTCTTCGCGAGCAGGCTCGCTCCCACATTGGAATGCATACCCCTGTGGGAGCGAGCCTGCTCGCGAAGGGGCCATCAGCCGCAATACTGTTTGACCCGATATCCCGTAAACAAAAACGCCGCGATCCTCTCGCGGCGTTTTTGTGTCTGCTGCCTTAGCCCAGGTTCTTGCCGAGCAGCGCGTGATACAGCTCGCTGTCGCCGAGAATCCCGACCACTTTGTTGTTGTCGTGCAGCACCAGCTTGTTGCCGGTCTGATAACGAATCTGCAGCGCATCGCGCATGCCGATGTTGGAGTCCACCAGTGTCGGCCGCCGGCCCAGGCCTTCAACCGCCTGCCCGGGGATCCAGTTTTGCAGGTCCAGGCTTGCGCCGTTCTGGCGTGCGCCCTTGATGGTGTTGCCTTCTGCCAGGTCCAGCCACGAATCGCCGCCCGGATCGAGGCATACCGAACCGTTGATGCGTTTGCAGTTGTCCAGGGTGCGCATCAGGCTGCGACCGCACAGAACGTTCAGCGGGTTGGTATGCGCGACGAAGGTCCGCACGTAATCGTCCGCCGGGTTCAACACGATTTCTTCGGGTTTGCTGTACTGAATGATCCGACCGTCTTTCATGATCGCGATACGGCTGCCGAGCTTCAGGGCTTCATCGAGGTCGTGGCTCACGAAAACGATGGTTTTGCTGAGCTTGCGTTGCAGTTCCAGCAGTTCGTCCTGCAGGCCTTGGCGGATCAGCGGGTCGAGGGCCGAGAACGGTTCGTCCATCAGCAGAATGTCGGCGTCCATCGCCAGGGCGCGGGCCAGGCCCACGCGTTGTTGCATACCACCGGAGAGCTCGTCGGGCTTCTTGTTGCGCCACTGGGTCAGGCCCACCAGCTCAAGCTTTTCGTCCACCAGTTTGCGGCGTTCTTTCTCGGGTCGGCCCTGCATTTCCAGGCCGAAGCTGATGTTCTCGCGCACCGTCAGCCAAGGCATCAGGGCGAACTTCTGGAACACCATCGCGATGCGCTTGGTGCGCATCATTTTCAGTTCCGCCGGGGTACAGGAAGCGATGTCGATCTGCTTGCCGTCGTGCTCGACGAACAACTTGCCGCGGCTGACGGTGTTGAGGCCGTTGATGCAGCGCAGCAGGCTGGATTTACCGGAGCCGGACAGGCCCATCAGTACGCAGATTTCACCTTTTTCAACGTCCAGGCTGGCTTTTTCAACGCCGACAATTTGCCCGGTCTTTTTCAGGATCTGGTCGCGGGTCATGCCCTGGTCGAGAAGCTTGAGCGCCTCGCGCGGGTCTTTTGAAAAGATTACGTCGACGTCTTCGAACCGAATAATGCTCATGCGTCACCCCCTACTTTGGCGTCGGGTTGTTTGCAGATACGGTCGAGCATGATCGCCAGCAGTACGATCGCCAGGCCGGCTTCGAAGCCCAGGGCGATATCAGCAGTGTTCAGTGCGTTGACCACGGGTTTGCCCAGGCCGTCGGCGCCCACCAGTGCCGCGATCACCACCATCGACAACGACAGCATGATGCACTGGGTGATACCGGCCGCGATGCTTGGCATGGCGTGGGGCAATTCAATCCGTGAAAGCAGTTGACGACGCGAGCAGCCGAAGGCTTTGCCGGCGTCCATCAGTTCCTGGGGAACATCGCGAATGCCCAGGTAGGTCAGGCGGATAGGCGCGGCAATCGCGAACACTACCGTGGAGATCAGACCCGGGACCACACCCAGACCGAAGAGGGTCAGGGTAGGAATGAGGTAAACGAAGGTCGGTACGGTCTGCATCAGATCGAGCACCGGACGCATCAGTGTGTAGAACATCGGTTTGTGCGCGGCAACGATGCCGAGCGGCACGCCGATGACCACGCAGACCAGGGTAGCGAATAGCACCTGGGCGAGGGTTTCCATGGTTTCCTGCCAGTACCCCAGGTTGAGGATCAGCAGGAAGGAGGCAATGACGAAAACGGTCAGGCCCCATTTGCGTTGAATGAAGTGTGCCAGTAGCGCGATGAGGCCGATCAATGCCAGCGGGTTGAACCAGGTCAGCGCAAAAGTCACGCCGTGGATCATCGTTTCCAGTGACACGGCGATTGCGTCGAACGTGTTGGCGCCGTGTTGCGTCAACCATTCAACGAAGCCCGCGATGTACTGGCCTAAAGGGATTTTCTGATCAATCAGCATGGTAGTGAACGTCCGCATGCAAGGAAATAAACAGCCCGGGCGAGCTGGCTCGCCCGGCGTAAGCGATGCTTCCTAATTCAAGGCTGCGCGAGCTTGGCTTTCACGGCCTCCAGGCCTGGTTTACCGTCAATGGTGGTCACGCCAGCGAGCCAGGTATCGAGCACCTGTGGATTCTTTTTCAGCCAGGCCTTGGCGGCCGCGTCAGGCTTCATTTTGTCGTCCAGGACGTTGCCCATCAGCGTGCTTTCCATGTCGAGGGTGAACACCAGGTTTTTCAGCAACTGTCCTACGTTGCTGCATTCCTGTGCGTAGCCCTTGCGGGTGTTGGTGTAGATGGTCGCCTGGCCGAAGTTCGGGCCGAAATACTCGTCGCCGCCGGTCAGGTACTTCATCTTGAAACGCGTGTTCATCGGGTGTGGTTCCCAGCCCAGGAACACCACGGCGGTGTTGCGGCGCTGGGCGCGATCGACTTGCGAGAGCATGCCTGCCTCGCTGGACTCGACTACCTTGAAGCCGGCTGCTTTCAAGCCGAAGGCGTCCTTGTCGATCATGCTCTGGATCAGACGGTTGCCGTCGTTACCCGGTTCGATGCCGTAGATCTTGCCGTCGAGTTCTTTCTTGAACTTGGCGATGTCGGCGAAATCCTTCAGACCCTTGTTATACAACTCTTCGGGGACGGCGAGTGTGTATTTTGCGTTTTCCAGGTTGGCGCGCAGGGTGTCCACGGTGCCGGCTTCGCGGTAGGCCTTGATGTCGTTTTCCATGGTCGGCATCCAGTTACCCAGGAATACGTCCATGTTCTTGCCGTCGGCCAGGGATTTGTAGGTCACTGGAACGGAAATCATCGTGGTCTTGGTTTTGTAGCCCAGGGCATCGAGGACGACACTGGTGGTGGCGGTGGTGACGGTAATGTCAGTCCAGCCGACATCGGAGAAGTTTACGGTGCTGCATTGAGCCGGTTCTGCGGCTTGCGCCAGAACCGGCAGACTTAGCATGGCGGCCAACAACAACGACGGGGAACCTTTCATGGATGGACTCCTTGGTGTTTTTTTTGGCAGTGTTCCGACTGGACCACCGCACTTATAGGTTGCGGTTGGATGGCGTTCTGGAGACAGCTTTACCACGGCGCCTTGCAATCGAGTCGATACGATCATGTACCAGTGAAAATCTGACGCCTACAGGGTGCGTCGTAACCAGTACAGGGATGGTCGCATCCAGTGTCGGTGACGTCGTTTACAGCTTTTTTCAGGCCCGTTTACTCCTCTGAACCGCAAAAAAACGGCGAAAACGCAGCGTCAAAGGCTCGCGGCGTTGGTGGGCATGAGTGCGTCGGTGTGAGACGTCGAACGACACGGTAAAAGCCTGATGATGCGGCCATCCCGACGGATTGCAGCTTGAGCGTAGCAGCTCCGTCACTGGGCGCTTTTGCGTCTGGAGTTGGCACATCCAGGAGTTCGGCAGTAATGGCTATCAGCGTTTTCGACCTGTTCAAAATCGGCATTGGCCCTTCCAGTTCACACACCGTGGGGCCCATGCGCGCCGCGGTGCTGTTCGTGCAAGGTTTGCGTGAGCAGGGTCTTTTGGAGCAAGTACGACGCGTCGAAGTTCAGCTTTATGGTTCTCTGTCGGCCACCGGCATCGGTCACGGCAGTGATAACGCCGTGATCATGGGCCTGATGGGCGAGTGGCCGGACGCGATCGATCCGTCGCAAATCGGCATCCGTATCAACACCTTGCGCGAAACCCACACGCTGTTGCTCGACGGTCGTTTGTCGGTCCCGTTCATCTGGGCCCGGGACATGCGCCTGATCGACGAGAACCTGCCGTTCCATCCCAACGCCATGACGCTGATCGCCGAGGGCGATGACGCTGAGCTGCATCGCGATACTTACTATTCCATCGGCGGCGGTTTTGTCGTCGATGAAGCACAAGCCTCCAGCGGCGTGGTGGATCTGGATCGCACGGTGTTGCCGTATGACTTCTCCAGCGCCGTCGAACTGCTCAGCCTGTGCCAGACGCACAACCTGCGCGTGGCCGAATTGATGATGGCCAACGAGAAGGTCTGGCGCAGCGAAGAGGAAATCCGTGCCGGCCTGATGAAACTCTGGCGCGCCATGCAAGATTGCGTCGAACAAGGCCTCAAGCATGAAGGCATCCTGCCCGGTGGCCTGAACGTACGCCGTCGAGCAGCCAGGTTGCATCGCAGCCTGCAAGAGCTGAACAAGCCCAACGTGATCGGCTCGACGCTGAGCGCGATGGAATGGGTCAACCTGTTCGCGCTGGCGGTCAACGAAGAAAACGCCGCGGGCGGGCGCATGGTCACGGCGCCGACCAATGGCGCGGCGGGGATCATTCCGGCGGTGCTGCACTACTTCATGAAGTTCAGCGAATCGGTAACCGACGCTAACGTCGTCGACTATTTCCTCAGCGCGGCAGCGGTGGGGATTCTGTGCAAGAAAAACGCTTCGATCTCCGGCGCGGAAGTCGGTTGTCAGGGTGAAGTCGGTTCGGCCTGTGCGATGGCGGCGGCCGGGTTGGCGGAAATCCTCGGCGCCACGCCGGAGCAGTTGTGCAATGCGGCGGAAATAGGCCTGGAACACAACCTGGGCCTGACCTGCGACCCGGTGGGCGGGCTGGTTCAGGTGCCGTGCATCGAGCGCAATGCGATTGCCGCAGTGAAAGCGATCAACGCGGCGCAGATGGCGCTGCGGGGCGATGGCCAGCACTTTATCTCGCTGGATCGGGTGATCCGCACCATGCGTGATACCGGTGCCGATATGCATGACAAATATAAAGAAACATCGCGGGGTGGGTTGGCGGTTAGTGCAGTTGAGTGCTGAGACCGGGTTGACCCCTTTCGCGAGCAGGCTCGCTCCCACATTGGATTTGTGATCGACGCGGATCAAGTGTGGGAGCGAGCCTGCTCGCGATAGCGCCAGACCAGTCAAAACTGCGCGCTAAATGAACACCCGATTCAAGACGCGCCACGTTTTGGCGCGTCGCTTACAGATAAGCCGCAGACCCGAGGGAAAGGATCCAAACCAGCCCCGACCGTCCATCACCTGTGCTTGCGGTGACACTCTCCCTCAGTCCGCCGCAGCCCTGTTCCCACAAGTGCTACCGATTTGCTCACACGCAACGGGGCAGAGCGCTTGCTGCCATTGATGGCACTTAAATCCCACACTCTGCGCGTGTCATATCTAGACACATCACGACGTCGTTTTCAGGAGTTATTGAACGCGCATTCAATTTTAGGCATGGCAATTGCTCTGTCATTACAAAGCCCGTCTCCCACGCGAGAACGATGGCAATAACAAGAGCCTCCGCCTGAGGCCATCACCCGCTTTGTGTGAGGAGATACCGCGATGACGACGTTCAACTCCGGGGCTCAACCCCAGAACCGTGCGCCTCAATCCATCGGCTTTTTGCTGCTGGACAATTTCACGCTTATTTCTCTGGCCTCCGCAGTGGAACCCCTGCGCATGGCCAACCAATTGTCCGGCCGCGAGCTGTATCGCTGGACCACGCTCACCGTCGATGGCGGTCAGGTCTGGGCCAGTGATGGCCTGCAGATCACCCCCGACGCCTCCATGCACAAAGCGCCCCCGATGGACACCATCATTGTCTGCGGCGGTATCGGCATCCAGCGCACCGTCACCCGTGAGCACGTGTCATGGCTGCAAAGCCAGGCGCGTCAGTCCAAGCGCCTCGGCGCAGTCTGCACCGGCAGTTGGGCCCTGGCCTGCGCCGGTCTGCTGGATGGGTTCGACTGCAGCGTGCATTGGGAATGCCTGGCCGCGATGCAGGAAGCCTTCCCGCGTGTGGCCATGAGCACCCGCTTGTTCACCCTCGACCGTAACCGTTTCACCAGCTCCGGCGGCACCGCGCCACTGGACATGATGCTGCACCTGATCAGTCGCGATCACGGTCGCGAATTGTCGGCCGCAATCTCGGAAATGTTTGTCTACGAGCGCATCCGCAACGAGCAGGATCACCAGCGCGTGCCGCTCAAGCACATGCTTGGCACCAACCAGCCGAAATTGCAGGAAATCGTGGCGCTGATGGAAGCCAACCTGGAAGAGCCGATCGACCTCGATGAACTGGCGGTGTATGTCGCTGTGTCGCGTCGTCAGCTGGAGCGGTTGTTCCAGAAGTACCTGCACTGCTCGCCGTCGCGTTACTACCTGAAACTGCGCTTGATCCGCGCCCGGCAGTTGCTCAAGCAAACGCCGATGTCGATCATCGAAGTGGCGTCGGTGTGTGGCTTCGTATCCACGCCGCACTTCTCCAAATGCTACCGCGAATACTTCGGCATTCCGCCGCGTGACGAGCGCGTAGGCTCCAACACCACGCAGCAAGTGGCGATGATGCCGCTGCCGCAAGCACTGGTGCTGTCGCCGTTGTCCGGGCCGTTGTCGGCGCTGAGTCAGGCGCGCAATGAATCGACTTTCGCCAGCGTAAGGCTTTAAACCGAGGCGCCTTCATCGCGAGCAGGCTCGCTCCCACAGGTTCTGTGTCAATGCACCAATTGTGTAAACGCAAAACCACTGTGGGAGCGAGCCTGCTCGCGAAGGGGACCTATCAGGCGCTACGGCTCTGGATGAATGGCACCAGCGCCGGCAACAATTGCTGGTCGATCGCCTTGCGCACATCCGGAAGAATGGTCGCACTGCTGGTGTACATCTGCTCGACCATACCCTTCAGGGCCTTGGCCCTTTCCTGACTCAAACCGCGCACCGCGCATTCACAGGCCTGCTCGGGCGTGGCGCCGCTGGCCACCTCAAAACCCAGGGCCCGCAACTGGTTCAGCAGGTCTTCCTGGTCAATCAAATCGGCGTGCATCATGACGCAATCCTTCTTCAGGGAACGGTGTCGTGGCTCGATTCTGGTAGGGGCGGGAGGTGGCGGCAAGGGCGATTTGTCGCAATGGCCGCAATACCTATGAACAGGTCGTTTTCGGCTAACTTGCCTACGGGCGGAGTGGGCACACTGGATTCAGCTGGCTTCACGAAGGTTTGGTCACCCTCGCGCAACGGCTCCTCAACAGTACCCACCTCTGCCCCGATCCTGTCACGGCTTGATCGGGTTTTTTTTGCCTGTGAATCCGGGAAATGTGTGTTGCTTGGGCGGACGCATTCGCGAGCAGGCTCGCTCCCACATTTGATCTGCATCGTGCACAAATCCACTGTGGGAGCGAGCCTGCTCGCGAAGAACGATGACGCGGTTTAACGTTGCAACACGAGGATCCGCGACAGCAATTCATCACGGTCGACATAGCAACCCTGGAAATGCCGGGCGCCAGTGGCCGGATCAAACGCATTGCGCGCGTGGAGGGTGCGGCGGTTATCGAAGCACCACAACTCGCCGGGATTGAGCCTTTGCATCAGCCTGAACCGCGCCTCGCGGGTCATCGCAATAAAGCGGCGGTAAGCGCGATACAGCTTGGGCATTTGTTCCACCGACGCATCGAACGGCCCCCGCAGAAAGTTCGCCATGCGAATCTCCGACACCTGCCCCAACGCATCCAGGGCGATGATCGGCGCGAGGCAGCGGTAGTCGCTGTGACGGTCTTTATTGCGAAACTCCACGGGGATTTCGCAGAGGCTTTTGAATGACTCGGGATCTTCCTGACGCAAGGCTTCGGCAATGGCAAAGCCATCAACGAAAATACTCTCGCCCCCGTCCGCGTCATTGACCAGGCAATGCAGGAATTGCAGCCCCGGTTGCAGCTCCCGGGTCGGCAGGTCGCTGTGCAACGGCAGATTGAAGGCGGTGTAGGCATTGCTGTCGGCATCGGCCTTGGATTGCACGTTGAACAGCACACCGAAATTGCTCTCGCGGATGAAGGAAATCCGCTGGGCGATCAGCTTCAGCGAACCGGGTTCGGTGGGCACGCCACGCACCTGGGTCAGGCCGATATCCCGTACAGCTAAAAGCCACTGCAACAACGCGTCGTTGTCGTTCATCAACGCCTGGTATTCGAACACCGGCAACGACAAGTCGCTGCTCCAGAGCCTGGATTTTGGCTTGCCGGCCCTGCGTTCGGCGCGGGACTCGTCGTCGTAGGCGTGGGCCCGTAACCAGCCCGGGTCGAAGCGGCTGAAGTGACCGTCCTGCCACTGAACGCAGAGACAACCTTCAACATCGACGCTTGTCTCTGCGGGCATCAGGTTTTCTGCAACATCGACGATTTCCAGCACTTGCTCGCGGGTCACCGTGTAGACGCACAGCGGGCACGGGCAGTTGTCCCGCAGCCACTGATGATGGAAGGGACTGACACGGTCATCGGCCCACTCCACCAGAACACGATCCGCCAAGGCCTGCACGCCCATCAGCGCGCTGATCAATGGATACGTACGGAAGTCGGCAAAAGCAGCGGCGGTGTTCATAGCGATCTCCTTATTCTGGGGTGACTACTTTGCTGGGGGTAAAGCGATCACGCGACCAATGTAGGCGGGGGCGGGCAGATCGGCTTGTTCGGTGACGATGGCTTGCAGTTTGCTCAAGGTGTCTTCGCTGAACGGTGCCGACCGCGGGCCGGCGAGGTCGACGTGGAGCAGCATTTGCTCATTGCCCGCCAGCTCTTTGTCATCGCCCGCCAGATGCAGGCTGTGATACAGGTGCAGGCGTTTACTGTCGTGGTCGATGACCTGGGTATGCACTTCAACTTCGGCGTCCAGCTTCACTTCGTGCAGGTAATTGAGGTGCAGTTCGAGGGTGAACAGCGAGTTGCCGCTGGCTTCGCGGTTGTTGCTGTCCATCCCCAGGCGATCCATCAATGCGTCGGTGGCGTAGCTGAAAATCAGCAGGTAGAAGGCGTCGCGCAGGTGGCCGTTGTAGTCGACCCAGTCGGGGATGATTCTGGTTTGGTAGGTGGTTAGAGCGGGCATGATGAAGGATCCAGAATGTGTGGTGACTGGACTGCCGCTATCGCGAGCAGGCTCGCTCCCACAGGTGACCGGGTTGTATCAGACACCTGCAATCAAATGTGGGAGCGAGCCTGCTCGCGATGGGGCCGGTCCTGTTGGTGCATTACTCGCTGAAGGCCATCCCATGCTTCTCTTTGGTGGTTTTCACCGCTTCCAGCACCGCCAGCAGGCAATCATCACGATAGCGCTCCAGCGCCGAAATGCTGTGCTTGCCCAACTGATCACTGGTGCCATCCACCACGTCATCGATCAACTTGTCGGTCAGCTCCGGCGCCGGCAGGTACGTCCACGGCAACTGCAGCGCCGGACCGAATTGCGCCATGAAGTGACGCATGCCCGCATCGCCACCCGCCAGGGTGTAGGTCAGGAAGGTGCCCATGAACGACCAGCGCAGACCCGCGCCAAAGCGAATCGCATCGTCGATTTCACCGGTCGTCGCCACACCGTCGTTCACCAGGTGCAGCGCCTCACGCCACAGCGCTTCGAGCAAACGGTCGGCGATAAAGCCTGGCACTTCCTTGCGCACGTGCAGCGGACGCATGCCCAGGGATTCGTAGACTTTCATAGCGGCTTGAACGGCTTCCGGAGCGGTGTTCTTGCCGCCGACCACTTCCACTAATGGCAGCAGGTAAACCGGGTTGAACGGGTGCCCGACCACGCAGCGTTCCGGGTGCGTCGAGCTCTCGTAAAATTCGCTCGGCAACAACCCCGAAGTGCTGGAACCGATCAATGCATTGGGTTTGGCCGCCGCACTGATTTTGCTGTGCAGTTCCAGTTTGAGATCGAGGCGTTCCGGGGCGCTTTCCTGAATGAAATCCGCATCGCGAACACATTCTTCAATCGTCGCGACAAAGCGCAACCGATCCTGCGAGGCGCCGGGTGCCAGACCTTGTTTCTCCAGTGCGCCCCAGGCATTGGCGACGCGTTTGCGCAAGGCCGCTTCGGCGCCGGGCGCCGGGTCCCAGGCCACTACATCGAGGCCATGGGCGAGGGCGCGGGACACCCAGCCGCTGCCGATGACACCGCTGCCCAGGGCGGCGAAGGTTTTGATTTCGGTGATAAAGCTCATGGCGACTTCCTGAATTAGGCTCAAAAAAACGGTGGGAGCGAGCTTGCTCGCGATGACGCCGGGACATCCATGCATCATCTGCGGCAGGAAAACCGCCATCGCGAGCAGGCTCGCTCCCACAAGGGGAAAGGGTGATTCGGTTTAGCCGCGCTTGGTCAGGCCCATTTTTGCCCGGCCTTCCGCCGGCGTCAGGACGCGAGCGCCAAGGCGGCTGAGGATTTCCGAGGCGCGTTCGACCAATTGGCCGTTGGTCGCCAGTACGCCTTTGTCCAGCCAGATGTTGTCTTCCAGACCGACTCGCACGTTGCCGCCGAGCAGCACTGCCTGCGCGGCCATCGGCATCTGCATGCGCCCGATGCCGAACCCGGCCCAGACCGCATTGGCGGGCAGGTTGTCGACCATGGCTTTCATGGTGGTGGTGTCGGCCGGCGCGCCCCATGGGATGCCCAGGCAGAGCTGGAACAGCGGGTCGTCAAGCAGGCCTTCCTTGATCAACTGTTTGGCGAACCACAGGTGACCAGTGTCGAAAATTTCCAGCTCGGCTTTCACGCCCAGCTCTTGAATGCGTTTGGCACCAGCACGCAGCTGGGCCGGGGTGGACACGTAAATGGTGTCGCCGTCGCCGAAGTTCAGGGTGCCGCAATCGAGGGTGCAGATTTCCGGCAAGAGTTCTTCGACGTGGGCCAGGCGGGTCAGCGGGCCGACCAGATCGGTGTTCGGGCCGAACTCCATCGGGTTCTCGCCAGCGCCGATTTCCAGGTCGCCGCCCATGCCGGCGGTGAGGTTGACGATGATGTCGACGTCGGCCTCGCGGATGCGCTCCATCACTTCGCGGTACAGCGCCACGTCACGGCTGAACTTGCCGGTTTCCGGGTTGCGAACGTGGCAGTGGACCACGGTGGCGCCTGCCTTGGCGGCTTCCACGGCGGCTGCGGCGATTTGTTTCGGGGTGACCGGCACGTGTGGGCTCTTGCTGGTCGTGTCGCCAGCACCGGTGAGTGCGCAGGTGATGATGACGTCGTGGTTCATGAGGCGGTTCCTTACAGGCGTGATGATTCCGTTCGCAGCCCGGTCGGGCTGCGAGTCGGTGGTTCAATCGGGTTTATTTACTGGTTAGTTGCAGGTTTTCAGCGGCCGGTTTGCCGTCGAAGGTGGTCACCCCTTCAAGCCAGCGTTGCTGGTCTTGCGGGTGATCCTTGAGCCATTGCTTGGCCGATTCGAAGGCGTCCTTGTGATCCAGCAGCGGCTGCATCATCCGGCTCTCGTCTTCGGCGGTGTAGGTGAGGTTGCTCAGCAAACGACCGATGTTCGGGCATTGTTGCGCGTAGTTCGGCGAGGTGACGGTCCAGACCGTGGCCATGCCTTCATTCGGGCCCAGGGCGTCTTCGCTGCCGGTGAGGTAGGTCATCTTCACGTTGACGTTCATCGGGTGCGGAGCCCAGCCGAAGAACACAATGGCTTCATTGCGTTTGGTGGCGCGGGTCACCGCCGAGAGCATCCCGGCTTCACTGGACTCGACCAACTGGAACTTGCCGAGACCAAACTGGTTCTTGGCGATCATTTCCTTGATCTGGGTATTGGCGCCCGAGCCTGGCTCGATGCCGTAGATCTTGCCGCCCAGTTCTTTCTCGAACTTGGCGATGTCGGCGAAGGTTTTCAGGCCCTTGTCGGCGAGGTAAGTCGGTACGGCGAGTGTGGCGCGGGCGTCCTTGAGGCTTGGCGCTTCAAGCACTTTGACCTGCTTGGCATCGACGAACGGGGTGATGGTCTGGGTCATCAGCGGGTTCCAGTAGCCCAGGAACACGTCCAGGCGCTGGTCGCGGATCCCGGCGAAGATGATTTGCTGGGAAGCGCTGGTTTGTTTGGTGTTGTAGCCGAGGCCGTCGAGCAGTACCTGGGTCATGGCGCTGGTGGCGATTACGTCGGTCCAGTTCACTACGCCCATGCGCACGTTCTGGCACGACGCGGGTTCGGCGGCCATGACACTGGCGCTCAAGAAAGCGGTACCGCTGAGTGCAAGAACACAGCTGCTGATCAGTCGTTTCATGTCGGGTTCCTCGGCAGGTCATTATTGTGGGGCCCGGCATCTTCGTGCGCCGGTGATGCCAAGTTACGCAGCTAAGCCCCCGTGAAAGCGCACAGCGGCGACCAGCTCTTGCACTGCAGCGACCTGACCTCTTGAATGCTATCGACAACTGGCGTATCAACGTCTCCACGCTACCCGCCAACCGAGTGCGCTCCATGTCCCAGGATTTCTACTTCTTGTTGATGCCGGGTTTCTCGGCCATCGGTTTCATCTCGGCAATCGAGCCGCTGCGGGTCGCCAATCGCTTTCGCGGCGAACTGTATCGCTGGCATGTGTTGAGTGCCGATGGCGGCGCGGTCTTGGCCAGCAACGGCATGTCGGTCAACGCCGACGCGGCGCTGGAACCGCTGAAAAAAGGCGCGACGTTGTTGGTGGTCGCCGGATTCGAACCGCTGAAATTTGCAACCCCGGCACTCGAACATTGGCTGCGCCGGCTGGACAACGAAGGCGTCACCCTCGGCGCCATCGACACCGGCAGCTTCGTCCTCGCCGAAGCCGGCCTGCTCGACGGCCATCGCCTGACCCTGCACTGGGAAGCCATCGACGCCTTCAAGGAGTCCTATCCACAGCTCAGCGTCACTCAAGAGCTGTTCGAGATCGACCGGCGGCGCATCACTTCTGCGGGCGGCACCGCGTCCATCGACCTGATGCTCGACCTCATCAGCCAGGCCCACGGCCCGGAACTGGCGATCCAGGTCAGCGAACAATTTGTACTCGGCCGCATCCGCCCGCGCAAAGACCACCAGCGCATGGAAGTCGCCACGCGGTATGGCATCAGCAACAAGAAGCTCGTTCATGTGATCGGGGAGATGGAGCAGCACAGTGAGCCGCCGTTGAGCACGCTGGAACTGGCGGAATCGATCAAAGTGACGCGACGGCAGCTAGAGCGACTATTTCGCCTGCACCTGAACGACACGCCGAGCAATTTCTACCTTCGGTTAAGGCTGGAGAAGGCGCGGCAATTGTTGCGTCAGACGGACATGAGTGTGCTGGAAGTGAGCATCGCCTGCGGCTTTGAATCGCCGTCGTATTTCACCCGCAGTTATCGGGCACGGTTTGCGCGGTGTCCGCGGGAGGATCGGCGTACCGTCCAGGCATGATCGAGAGCTTGCCTGAATACAGATTCGACAACGCCGAGTAACCCTGTGGGAGCGGGCTTGCCCGCGATGGGGCCCTGTCAGTCAAACCTGCATTGCCTGACCCACCGCTATCGCGGGCAAGCCCGCTCCCACATTGTTTCTTCGTCGTCTGTAATGATGGGTTACTTCTTCAGTAGAGCTGAACAGGCAGCCTTGTAAGCCTCATGCTGATACTTGTTCAGCGTCGTCGGCAGTTCAAAATCAAACTTCTTGTTCTGTGCATTGATGGTCTGCGGCGACAGCAGCATCACCTCGCAATTCTCCAGCAACTGAAAAACTCCTTCGATCTTGAACGTGGTCGGCCCACCAGCGAATTCGCCTTTCTTGCTGCGCTTTTTGATCGCGATCCGGTCAATGGAGTTCTCGCGCACAAACGACGCCACCTGAGCGGCAAAGACTTTGACGTTCGCAGCTTCCTCATCATCGTCGAGGGCAATTTTCTTGGTGGTTAGCGCAACGTGATTCAACGCCTGACCGTCGAGGGCGGCCACGGCGATGATCGCTTCGCTGCCTTTGATTTCGATGCCGCAGAATTTCATGTCGATCCCTTTCACAGCCTAAAGCTCAAGTTGATTAGCGGTAATACCAAACGCCGCTGCTATTTTTTCGCGAGTGGCCTTCCGAGGCTTTGAGACGGTCTCTTGCTGGGCAAATGCCGGCTGAGAGACACCCATCCGTTTGGCCACTTCATCCTGTGTAAGGTTCAAGTGCTTGCGCCATGGAGCGCTGTCCGAGGGAAGATCAACGGACTGTGAAAGCTTGATTGAAATTGTCTTGCGCCTTATCGAGCAGAAATTTCTGTAGGATTTTTAGTGTCCATTACTACGAAGTTTCCTTTTCCTTCCTGTGACTGTGAATTCGGCGGTACGAATTACTTAGTTTGTGCCGCATCATTCATGGATACCCCTTCACAGTTAAGGAGTCTGTAAATGAATGCTCCCCTCTCCCCTTTGTACACCAATGAAGCCTCCCCTGATTTTCTTCGCAGCCAAGAAGATTACCTTTTCTCGCAGTAACTTGAAGGTGCGAACAAAGACGTCTTGAGGGTTATTGAGCAACAACAGGCTTACGCCAACGCTCATCCGCCCACAGCTATCTACCGTGTGGCAACTGCGGGCAGCCAGCCTCGTAATGGCAGGAGGATTCAGCGTGCAACTTCGTCGTGGGAGTTTACATAGGATAACGGCCAACAATTACGTGGTGCGCAGAAAGTTATGCCATTCCCAAAAGATCTCCACTGATCATGCGTGTGTGACAAACAGTGCATACAATGCTCGCTATCTCATTTTACAACAACGAAAATGATCATGGACCTATATATGAAGCCGGAAATATTAATTTTCATAGATAACGACTATCTATCAACCTCACTATATTTGTATAGAAAATTGCACTTTCAAGCCGCAGCAAAAGAAGGTATCAGATGCTTAACAATAATCGCAAAAGATAGCAAAAATATTAGGGAGGCTAGCGATGAAAGTGATGAAGTTGTCTTGGTAGATAGTATTGAAACTGGCGAAGTACTCTGCGCAGTAGAACGTTTAAGCCGAACATATAGTGTGAAAGGACTGTTTTGCTACCCAGCGCATGTCACACCGCGTGGGGACGCTAACCATGTAGTTGAAGATATCGCTAGGCAATGCGGGCTTAAATATTACAGCGCCGAGCCGCTAGAGAATTGTAACAATAAGTACTTAATGCGTTCGCAACTTAGCAATATAAAGGGTGTTAGGTCGGTAAATTTCAGGCTCTTCAATGGAGATTTCGAAACTATAAATGATCTTATATTTCCCGTAGTGATGAAGCCGGTATACGGGGGCGGCTCGGCGTTTGTCTCGATATGTGATGACCGAAAGAGTCTTGAAAAAGCATATAATCACTTCAGACAAAGATTTCCTGACGTGCCTGGAGCCTATTCTTTCTCGGGAGCTGAAAAATGGCTTAGTTCTCCAGAAGCAGGCCCTGTGCTATATACGCCGGGCGTTTCCGTGTTAATTGAAGAATTCATTGAGGGGCCTGAAGGTTCTTTAGAATGCTTGGTTATCGACGGGAGCATTCACCCGATGTTGATATTTGAAAAGATGATAACAAGCAACACCTCCAGTACGGTTTTAGAAAAGGTCATAGTTACTCCACCGCAAAGCTTTTCTAACGACCAGATATCGGTGATCGTATCAACTATTAGCAATTCTATAAAAGCACTGAAGGTAAAGAACGGATTTTTACACGTTGAGTTCAAATTATCCAAAAACGGCCCCCAAGTGATTGAGGTAAACCCGAGGCTGGGCGGGTTCTTCGTGGACGAAGCACTTAAGGATCTGTGCTCATGTGATGCGTATGCCTTAAACGTCAATTTCATAACAAATAAGCCAGTAACCATAGGGCACCATTTGGCGGATGACCTTCCGATATTGCCGGAGGACGCCGTCTACGCGATGCTTCTATTCTATCCAACTCGCTCAGGCTACATCAAAGCTATAAAGCTTCCAGAAATTGATTCTGCGTGTGAGATTTTATCGCAGGTACTGCCTACTACTAACGGCCACAAAGATGGATTCTTCGATGTAGAGAACGAAGAAGCTTATATCGCAAAAATGTGGGTGAGGGCAACGTCTATAGACGAGATACTTCACGTCCATAAAGAGTATGAGAGAAACATTAAAGTCGAAACATCTGAATATCGCGAAGACAAAATACTGGAGCAGTGCTAGATGTGCGGGATAGCTGCGATATTTGAGACTTCTACCCGCTCTAATGAAAAGCGCGACTTTGAGGCTACTTTATTAAAAATGTTGGGGAGAATCTCCCATAGAGGCGCTGCTGAAAGCTTTGGAGAGCGTTTTATATTTTCTCATGCTGCTATTGGTACCAATCGCTTGCCTATCGTGGAGAGAGAAGACAACAATCAGCCGTTCATAGATAACATTTCTGGTCGCGCAATTATATTTAATGGTGAAATTTACAACTTGAATGAGTTGCAATTAATTTTATTATCACACGGAGTAAAGTTTTTAGGCTGTTCAGATACCGAGCTAGTTCTTAGGGCATATGCTCACTGGGGGGAATCTTGTCTGACCCGACTCAATGGTATATTCGCGTTTATTATCTACTCACCGGGAGACAACACTGTTTTCGCTGCGAGGGATCGGCTGGGCGTAAAGCCTCTATACTTGACTCAAGAAGGAACTGTCCTCTATTTCGCATCGGAACTGAAAGCACTAATTGGGTTGACCAACAAGACACAAGAAATCCTCCCTGGACATTATTGGGTGGACGGTCGACAGAACGCATATTATTTAATTAGCGAAAGCATAGGGCCGCGACTAGATTACAAGTCTACGGTAAATAAATGCAATGAGCTACTGCACCTCTCGGTAAAGCGTCAAGTCAATACTGATCTTCCGATAGGCGTAGTTTTCTCTGGCGGGCTAGATAGCGCAATAATTCTTTATCTTGCTAACCTATACCATAAGAACGTCACCGCCTACACGGTCGGAGTGACTGGCTCAGCTGACGTAGTATTCGCGCAGAGATTATGCAAAGAACTTGGCATTAAGATAGTTATTTCTGATGTTGATCGTGTAGATCTGATGCAGTCTATTAGAACCAGCATATATGTATCTGAACAATTTGAACCCGTAGATATAACTGATGCATTAACTATACATTCTGCTTTCTCCCGAATGAAAGAAGACGGGATTCGTATAGCTCTATCTGGAGATGGAAGTGATGAGCTATTCGCTGGTTACGACTTTTTTCAAGGGGCAAGTGACCGTCGTGCGCTTCAGCTACATAAAGTTAAGAACTTGTATCGAACTGATCTACAGCGTGTGGATAGAATGAGCATGTTCAATACAGTGGAATGCCGTGTACCGTTTCTCGACAAAGATCTTTTCGATTTTATAATATCGGCACCGATGGAGTTCCATGTAAGAGATGATTTTACAAAAGTTCTACTGAGGGACGCTTTTTCCCTCGAATTACCAGATTATATCACTTGGCGACCAAAAATGAGGATGTCTGAAGGGTCAGGTATAGGCGGACTGATCTTTGACGTACTTCAATCAATAAATGAGAGCCTGGATAGCAAGCCTTTTCCATTAGAAGATAATGCAATTAATAATGCTGCTTTGATATTCCAAGAGTTCGGCTTTGAGCTTCCAGACAATCGATATAAGGTACAAGGTCTCGACTATCATAGCGGCGGATGGACGACCTCGACAACTAAAGACATTGATAAAAACCTCGTCAGTTCCCCTACCAGCGAAGGATAATAAAAATGATTATTGCAAAGGATACTTTGAGTAAACAGGATTTACTGTCTTCCGACCAATGGGGCGACCACAAATTTCAAATGAAGAATGCCATTCGCACCAAGGCTCAGCTGGAAGCCTGGGTAACTCTCAGTGATACAGAATTGAAGGGCATTGAGCAAACAGAGAGCCAGTATAAGTGGATGATTACTCCATATTATGCATCACTGATGGACGAGACCAATGAGAATTGTCCGATTCGGCTGCAAAGCATACCCCACCCAAAAGAAGTTGATGAGAGTAATCAGCAGGAGGATGTAGACCCGGTGGGTGATATGGTTTATATGAAAACCAGACGCGTCGTACATAAGTATCCAAACCGAGTCATATTCCTAGTGTCGGATACTTGCCCAGTTTATTGCAGACACTGCACTAGAAAGTTTCACACAACTGATAAGTCAGGCAGTTATTACAACAAAGAGCTTCCCGACTCATATGATCAAGACATAGAGTACATCGCAAACAACAAAAACATCAGCGACGTATTACTTACTGGAGGCGACCCGCTAATTCTTTCCGATAAGCTTTTGCATAGCATTATCTCTAGGCTCAATGCGATCCCCCACGTAGATTTTGTACGCATTGGCTCACGGTACCCGGTTTTTCTTCCGCAGCGGATAACAGATGATTTTTGTAAGATGTTGTCCGAATTCAAATCAATCTGGTTTAGCACCCATTTCAATCATCCCGTGGAAGTGACTCCTGAGGCCTTAAGCGCGATAGATAAACTTCTTTCCCACGGTATACCGGTGCAAAACCAGACAGTGCTGTTGCGTGGTGTGAACGACGACGTCGAAACACTTAGAACGTTGAACCGGATGCTGGTGAAAGGCAGGGTAAGGCCTTATTACCTATACCACGCGGACAATGTTCAAGGCGTGTCGCACTTTAGGACGTCGATAGAAAAGGGCCTTGAGATTATGGAGCAGCTGCACGGTTATGAAACTGGTTTCAGCGTCCCACAGTATGTTTACACCACTAAACTTGGGAAGATCCCTTTGAATAACCAGTACTTCTATAAACTTGGCTCTAAGAATTTTGTGCTTGGCTATGATCATAAAACGCTTGAAATCCCTTGAGGTCAACTGACTCGCGAGTGGGTCACTACCTGGTGGCTTTGAAACTAAATAATTTACCATTTCTTCGGTACAGATATGATATTTACTAAATTAGACTACTCAATGTTAAGCCCGGAATCTATTGTCGCTCAATTTAAAGAGGACTTTAGTTTTTCATCTGACGTCACAATATTAGACCTTCCTAAAGCCAATCAACAGCGACCGACGCCGAAACATTGGAGAGACGACTGCCATTCAAACTACGATGATTTATTTCTTCAGCTTTCAAGGCATGTTGGTGATGTCTTCGGTTATAGCGACCTGCAGAACGGTAAGCTTGTTCAAGAAATATTCCCAATCTTCCAAGATAGAAATAAGCAGTTGGGAAGTGGTTCTGTGCATTTAGAACTGCATACTGAAGACCCCGCTTTACCTTATAGGGCAGATGTACTAGGTTTTTTATGCGTAAGAAACGACGATAAAGTCCCCAACTTGCTGTCTTGCCCAGATTTTTCAGCTGTTGATGCAACACTCAAGCACAGGTTAACTGAGAGCCGTTATACCATTCTTTCCGACCGACCTTCTACGATCGAATATAAGCCAACAGCTCTAGAGACGGCGGTGTTGCAAGAATCACCTACCGAGGGCTACAGCTTCATTTATGATCCTGTCTACGTTGACTACAGCAAAATGTCTCACTACGAAGAACTAGATTTTAAGGATTTTATCAAGCTGGTTGAGTCAGCAACCTTTGACTTATCAATGAACGAAGCACAGGTTTTGTTTATCAACAACTATAAGTGCGCTCATGGCAGGCCACAATTTACGCCAAAGTACGATGGAACGGATCGATGGCTGAAAAGAGTACAGATTTCCAAGGATGTGTCTAAGCACCTAGACCGGGAGTACAGTCTTGACATCATCACTTATATATAACCGTGTCGCGAGGCTTTCCCGTAGATATACATCCGAGATGCGCGAGAGTTCCCGGCTCTCGCTAGCCTTTGTATCTGGCAATATCGCGCATGTGATTATTGCGACTACGGACGTAATAATGGCTGGATGGATTAGTACCGAGGCGTTAGCTGCGTCGACTTTGGCACAGGGCCTCTACTATCTTCTGTTTTTATTATTTTCCGGGCTACTCATCTCTACCATCCCGTTTATTACTGATGCATTGGGATCTAAGGCAAAAGAAGAACAATATGCATCTGTATCGACCAGCTGCATTCAGCTCATAGTAGCTGCGTTTTTAATATGCTTAGCAATGCTCTATTTTACGAAAGAAATATTAGTTTTTTTTGGCCAGGATCCGCTTTTGTCTCTCGAAGCTCAGAGATACATGAATAGCCTGATGTGGAGCATCGGCCCAGCGATTTTATTTGTACACCTCAGAAATGTTTTATCAATAATGGGATCAGCGCGATATACAGTTATCGCAATTATTATAGCAGCGATCTTTAACTTCGTTGCTAACCTGATTCTAATATTTGGCTTTTTGTGGATACCCCCCTTGGGTTTGTTCGGTGCAGGTATCGCCACGACGCTAACAAACATTTTGCTTTGTATATTGCTGGTCATATTAGGTTTAATGAATCCGCAGTTCGGGGAGCGGCAGCACTGTATAAAATTGACAGTAGTGAGAGGGTGGTTGATGCTGCCTATTTTAAGAAACGGTATTCCGGTCTCTTTAACGCAGGCAAATGACACTCTATTTTTCTTCATCCTCACAATCATAGTGGGTAAGTTTGGAATCGTTGCGTTGGCTGCTCATGGTATCGCAATGCAAGTTCTTCAAGTCGTATTTACAATACCTAATGGCATTTCTCAAGCTTCTACTACGAGAATAAGCCTCTGCTCTCCTTTGGGTGTGTATTCGCGGCGGACGAGTGACGCCGGATGGAGTGCTTTATGGCTCGGCTGGATAGTACTCACTGTAATATCTTCTATCCTGATTATTTTTCCCCATGATATTGTTCAGCTATTTGTTGCTCGCGGTGAAGGTGGAGATGACGAGCTTATCAAGCTATCTAGCCTTTTTGTCTGCATTTTAGGAATCTTCCATTTCTTTGATGGAAGTCAAATGGTACTGCTCGGTATATTTAGGGGCTTGAAACAGACCGTCTTTCCGATGTTGCTTTCGATTATTTGTTTTTGGCTAGTGGGACTACCGCTCGCTCTCTTCTTGGCATTTTATACTGACCTAGGAGCGGCGGGTGTATGGTGTGGCGTAGGGCTTGGACTTATAGCGCTGTTCTCCCTACTTCTATTTAGATGGATCCGATACAAGGCTCCGGCGCAGGTTGCGGCATGAGAAATCTATACGGCATTCGAGGTATAAATTACATACTGAAACACAGTATATTCGTGATAGCTTACTTAGTATTACTATCTATATTACTTATTCTGGCGGTACCGAAGGGTTTTTTGTCGATATATTCAGTGTCTTACTACTGCTTGTTATTTTTTCTTCTCTATTCCATCAGCGCTTGGCCGATTATTCGCTCCCAATTTGATATGCTCAATATCGTCGTACCTTATTCCACCGTGCGACGTTTTAGTAGCTACACCTGTTGGCTCGTTCCGCTCTCCATTTTTACGTTGGTGGCGGGACTCTACAGCAGAACTGAATTAGTCGGATTTGGACTTTTACTATCAAGCCAGTTATTACTACTTTGCCTCCTAATCTGGTTATATGCGACGGTTGTGATTACCTGCAGGTCTGCTCTAAAGTGGCGGGAACCTGTGCTCACATTATGGTACGAGGCATTAGATGAGCTTGGCGATATTGATGATAAAACTCGCGAGTGTATCCTCGATCTAATTGAGTCGGAATTTCATGGAAGAAAGTTATCACGCCCTAGCCGCCTATCCAACGGTTTGCTTAAGCCTGTCATGCCTATACCTTATGCTACGAATATAAATATCAACGGATTTAAGTCGTCATTCGGACTCAGAAAGCCTCTTTGGTCTAAAGACGATTTCTGCTTCCTCTCAGGCATTGATACGCTTCTTGCCGAGATGACGCAGGAACTAATCCAGCTCTATGAAAAACACAAGAACACCCAGGAAAAATATCCCTTTCATGGCGATCCTTTGTGGAAATCAGTTCCACTTTATAAAGGAGGTCAAAAAGTTGCTGTATACGCTGACCTTGTTCCAAATACGATTCGCTTTGTCGAGGATGTTGTGCCAGGCGCTACTATCAGAGAGGTTGTGCTTTCAAGTCTAGAACCGGGCGGTCACATCGAGCCGCATTTGGATTATGTTTATCCTATGCTGACGTTACATCTTCCTATCCTTTGCGCTGACGATGGGTTATCTGGACTGAGAATCGGGGAAGAGATCGTTAGTTGGAGAACGGGTGAAATAGCAATCATTGACACGACTTTTCAGCATGAGTCTTGGAACCATAGTGAATGTACTCGTGTAAATCTGATGTTTGATTTCTGGCCCGGGGACCTGAGCCCGTCGGCGAAAGCTTTTTTCACTGAAGTTTACTCGCGGCAGATGCTGCGACACTTAAAATAATTACAGTTGGTGAAAATCATGTCAAACCCGAGCCAGCAGTTATCGAAGGTCTTGAGTGAAGGTCCTAAAATACGTGACTTAATTCAGATGCACGACGGTGAGCTCAACCTTGAAGTCCCGCAGGAAGTTTCTCGCGCGACGATTGACGCCTTAATAAATGGGCATACTGGCTATTGTAATCTTACTGGCATAGATGTTTTAAAAAACGCGTTGATCGAGAGATGCTTTCAACAACATAGTAAGTTGTGCGACCCAGCCGAAATTTTAGTTTCTAATGGTTCAAGCCAAGCTTTGTTCATGTTGATGAAATGCATATTATCCAACGCGGACGAGGTTCTGATTCCGAATCCATGCTGGCCCGCCTATAGATCTTACATAGAACTTAACGGGGGTATTGCTGTCGATTACGAAATGGGAAATAAGGGTCTCGACATAGTTGAAATTCGCAAGTTGGTGACTCTCAAAACCAAGGCGTTGATTATTAACTCACCTCACAACCCCACTGGCTTGATTCTCAGTCGACAAGATATTCTAGTATTGGTGGCGTTATCTCAAGAGTATGGCTTTCTACTCATTTCCGATGAAGCCTACGAAGGCATCATTTTCGGTAGCGGTGAATATGTTAGCCCTCTGGATCTTATGGTGGACTCTAGCCTGCTGGTGGTTACACGTACGTTCTCAAAACTGTTCTCTATGTCTGGTTTTAGAATAGGCTATATGTACGCGGATAGAAAAATCATCGACCGATGCTCCACGCTTCAGGGCGTCATGACGGACAATGCGTGTACATTTGCGCAGCACGGTGCCTTGGCAGCTATAGCGTTGCCTAAGAGCATTCTTAAAAAACGTGTTGATGAGTTGCAACACCGAGCCTATTACTGCCATCAATTATTAAGCACTACGTTTGACATTGTACGGCCGCAGGGTGGTTTCTTTCTATTTCCTGACATTTCCCGAGTATTGGGTGCTACTTGGAATTCGGATACCCAATTTGTAGACGATCTCCTCAATGTAAAATCCGTTTCGACCACGCCAGGGTCTTCTTACGGTATGAAGGACCATATCCGCATCTCTATTGCTTCCGTAAATGAAGCTGAAATTAAAGAAGCATGCGGGAGAATTATTGATCTTGTCCACCATCGCTGATTTTCATACGACAGGTGTTACTAGTGTGGAAACCGTTGTCGCTTGGAGGCTCCATGGTTTCATCAGATATTATTGTTGGTCCCGACATTTATTTTAGGTCAAGACAGCTCCATGTTTTATAGTCAGCAATGTTCTGCCCTAAAATTTTATTGGTCACTAATTATGCATACTATTGAAAATATAGCGGTAAGTGTTGAAAGCCTCACAGAAAAATTCGAGGTTGAACGTTTCAAGGTTTATACCTTGAATCAAATTGACCAGATTCCTCAGCTTGCTAAATTAGACCGCCGGACTATTTGGGCGATGAAGGTGGTGGCAAGCGTTCTTCCATTTCGAGTCAATGAATATGTTATCAAAGAATTGATCGACTGGAGCAATATTCCCAACGATCCTATATACCAGCTTACCTTTCCCCAGAAAGATATGCTGGATAACGAGTCTTTTGATCTAATAGCATCTTTATTTTTAAGGAATTCCGACCGCTCATCCTGTGAGGTCGCGATAAAAGCGGTTAGAGCTAGACTCAATCCCCATCCAGCAGGACAGCTGGAGCGTAATATTCCTTCACTGTCTGGCGTGACAGTAACGGGTGTCCAGCACAAATATCGTGAGACTGTGCTGTTTTTTCCAAGCGCTGGTCAGATTTGCCATAGCTACTGTACTTTTTGTTTCCGTTGGGCCCAATTCACGGGTGACCAATCTCTCAAGATTGCTGCTAAGGAAAACGCCCAGCTATTGGATTACCTTCGGGCCAACCCTAAAGTGACTGATGTTTTAATTACTGGCGGAGATCCGCTAGTTATGAAGACAAGCAATCTACGTGCTTACCTAGAACCTCTTTTGACGCCTGAATTCGAGCACATCCACACTATCCGAATTGGTACAAAGGCGCTTTCTTTCTGGCCTCAGCGGTTTGTGACTGACAGCGACGCAGGTGAACTTCTTGATCTATTTAGGAAGATCATCAACAGCGGTAAACACTTAGCGTTAATGGCTCATTATAATCATTGGGCGGAACTTGAGCCTGCCATTGCTCGAGAGGCTATTCTTCGTGTTCGACAAACAGGCGCTCAAATACGTAGCCAGGGCCCGTTGCTGGCTCATATCAATGACTCTGCTGACGTCTGGGTGCGACTCTGGCAGACGCAAATTCAACTAGGCATTATTCCTTACTATATGTTTATCGAGCGTGATACCGGGGCCCGCCGATATTTTGAAGTCCCTCTTGTATGTGCGTGGGAAATTTACCGGGACGCGGTCAAACAAGTTTCAGGTATTGCCAGGACTGCCCGAGGACCTTCGATGAGCGCAGATCCGGGGAAAGTTGAGGTCTGCGGTGTAGCTGAAATTCGAGGAGAAAAGGTGTTTGTTTTACGTTTTATCCAAGCACGAAACCCGGATTGGGTGCAGAGGCCATTCTTCGCACGATTTGATCCCGATGCTACGTGGTTCGATCAACTAAAACCGGCTTTTGGGGAGACTGCGTTCTTTTTCGAGAGGGAAGTTTCTTAACCCGTTTTTGCCAGCGTTGCCGCTGATGATCAAACTGCCAGCCTGGGACAATGTGCTCCCACTCAATACTCTGTGCGCGGTTTTCATGGATCCGCGTTTCATAACCGCAGGACGCGAGATCAACTGGTCGCGGTAGGAATGGCAGCCACCTGCCACCCCCGCACATACATGGACGCCCCCGGGTTGCCAAGCTTTCAATCTGTGACGGCTCAATGGTAGAGATTGCACTCATACATCCGGACTTTCGGTGCGGCGTTGCCGCTGTCCCTGATGGAATCCGCTGGCCGAGTTCTCAATAGATCCGTGTGCTCATGGCACGCTGTGCGGGTCAGATTTTCTTGGCCACGGTCTTACCAGTTTTGCCATCAATTCATGATCACCTGAGCAATCAATAGAGTTGGTCCGCTACGGGGTTAAGTTGACGTCTTCAAGCCGCTTCGATTACGCGACGACGGTCATGTAATCGGAGCGGAACTCGCGGTCACCGGCCAACAAGGCCCATATAATTCGGGCGTTTTTATTAGCCAGTGCAACGGCTGCCACATTGGCGTTACGCCGCTTAAGTAGCCGGCCAAGCCAGCTGTCAGAGATCTCTTTTCGCTGTGCTGCGTAGATCATCGACCGTGCACCCTGGATCAGTAGCGTCCGTAAATAGGAGTCCCCACGCTTACTCATCCCCAACAACACCGTCTTACCGCCAGTGGAGTTCTGCTTCGGCACCAGCCCAAGCCAAGCACTCACCTGTCGGCCATTCTTGAAACTCTTGGCATCGCCAAGAGAGGCTACCATCGCACTGGCCGTGATCGGCCCGATGCCTGGCATTTTGGCCAGCTTGCGGCTGTTTTCGTTCGCGCGATGCCAAGCGACAATTTGATTCTCGATCTCATGAACCTGATGATCGAACCCCTTCAATTGTTCCAGTAGACGCTGCACAAGCATACGAAACGAGCCCGGCAACTCGTTGCGCTCATCCTCAATAAACTCCGGTACGCGCTTGGCGATATGTGCGATGCCCTGTGGGATTACAAGACCAAATTCGGCTAGCAGCCCACGGATCTGATTAGCTTGCGCTGTCCGCGCCTTCACGAATCCTTGACGAACCCGATGCAGCGACAGCACGGCCTGTTGCTCAATGTCCTTGATCGGCACAAAACGCATGTTTGGCCGACCCACCGCTTCGCAGATCGCCTCAGCATCAGCTACATCGTTTTTGTTCGTTTTCACGTATGGCTTTACGAATTGCGGGGCCATCAGCCTCACATCGTGACCCAAACTGCGCAACTTGCGAGCCCAATGGTGGGCGCTTCCACAGGCCTCCATACCGATCAGACATTGCGGCATGATGGCAAAAAAGGTGGCGACCTGGTCGCGCTTGAGTTGCTTCCTCAGAACGGTCTTGCCATGTTCATTAACACCGTGCACCTGAAATACATTTTTCGCCAAGTCGATACCAACGGTCATAATTTTCATACCGGACGCTCCTCTTGGTTTGTGGTTTCTGAAGTCTTTCCACTATGGCATGTTGAGACCTCTGGTTTGTGGATGGGGGCGTCCATACCAATAGATCCGTACGTGCGGAATTACCGCATACGGCTCCTGCCTTGGGTTTTGAGTAAGCGCTCCACACCCCACCGACTTCAATGTGAGCAGCCCGCTCAACTATTCGCGCGTTCTTTGACACCATCGATCACGAGTGGATGATGTGCTTTCTGCAACACCGAATCGCGGATCGACGGGTGTTAGCGTTTATAGTCCGATGGCTGCGTACAGTTGTTCTTGAAAACGGAAAGCGAACTCCTGCGAAGCAGGGCACACCACAAGGTGCGCCTATTTCACCGCTTTTAGCCAATATCTATCTGCGCTTGCGGCTGGAAAAAGCGCGGCAGTTGCTGCGACAGACGGACATGAGTGTGCTGGAGGTCAGCATCGCGTGCGGGTTTGAATCACCGTCGTATTTCACCCGCAGTTATCGGGCACGGTTTGAGTGTTGTCCCCGGGAAGACCGCCGACAAACCCAGAAAGCTTGACGCTGATTCCAGTAGGAGCCGGCTTGCCGGCGATGGGCGCGACGCGGTGTTCCTGCCAAACCGAGTTGCCCCCATCGCCGGCAAGCCGGCTCCTACAGGATGTGTGTCAGTTATTTCTTCACTAATGCCGAGCACGCAGCTTTGTAAGCCTCATGCTGATACTTGTTCAACGTCGCCGGCAGCGCAAAATCAAACTTCTTGTTCTGCGCATTGATCGTCTGCGGCGACAGCAGCGTCACCTCGCAACTCTCCAGCAACTGAAAAACCCCCTCGATCTTGAACGTAGTCGGCCCGCCGGCAAATTCGCCTTTCTTGCTGCGCTTCTTGATCGCGATCCGGTCAATGGAATTCTCCCGCACAAACGAAGCCACATGAGCAGCAAAGATTTTAACGTTGGCGGCCTCGTCGTCATCGTCGAGGGCAATCTTCTTGGTGGCCAGCGCCACGTGGCTCAACACCTGACCATCGAGGGACGCCACGGCGATGATCGCTTCGCTGCCTTTGATTTCGATACCGCAGATTTTCATTTCGATCCCTTTCACAATGGTTGTGTGCAGCCTACAGTTCAAGCTGATTGGCCGTGATACCAAACGCCGTGGCAATTTTCTCGCGAGTTGCCCTGCGCGGCTTCGCGACGGTCTCTTGCTGGGCAAAAGCCGGTTGAGAGATGCCCATGCGTTTGGCCACTTCATCCTGTGTAAGGTTCAAGTGTTCGCGCCAGGCGCGGATCGGCGTTGCGCCATCAACGATTCGACTGACCACCTCATGAGGGATCAGGTCGGGCTCAGTTTTTTGTGCCACGTATTGCGCGTAAGGAATGACCACGAACGCGGGGTTTCCGTCTGCGTCATTGATGATTTGAACGTCAGTAGGTGCGTTCATCGCGTTTTTTGACCTCTTGAATACTGACCACTTTGATTGCGCCATCCCAGTCGAAAATGACTCGATAGTTACCCACACGAAGTCGATAGGCGTAGTCATGACCGACCAGTGCTTTGACATTGCCTATATCAGGCATGCTGGCCAGCGTCGAAACGGCATCACGAACCTGACTCTGGTGAGCGGTATGCAATTTCAGAAGCTGTTTAACGGCCTTCGAGTCCAGTGAATGCTGTTTATGGAGGATATAAGTCTTTTATAAGATTTGCGAATCTTTACTTATATTTTTATGTCGGCCAATTAACGAAGCATGTCGGGATGTTGCTCGACCAACAGGGTCTGCTCGGGGAGTAGGGAGCGCTGTAGGCCAGGTCAGCCAAGTCTGTGGGAAAGGTCATTTTTGGTTGTCGAAAGCTGGCACCCTTGCCAGCGATCAACACACGAATAACTTCACTCCTGCCCAATCGACTCCAAAAACTCCGACCGCTCATCACTCATCCGTGCCACGCAATCATTTTGCGCAATGGTGAACGCCTTGCTGCCGCTGGTCGCCGGGAACGCTTCCACCGCGCAATCCGCATCCCGGGTCTTCAGCCACTGCTGCTGAGCGGCCTTGAGCTTGGCGGTGATGTCAGCCAGTTGCGTCGGGTTCTTGCCGTAGGCCGTTTGCAAGCGTTCGGTCAGACCCTGGTAGTTATCTTTGAGCAGGTCTTCAGCGGTGGTTTTGCTGTAGACCGAGCATTCCAGGGTCTGGACGTCGTTTTCGACCGCATCGCAGGGGTTGTTGTCGGACTCTTCTGCCGCCTGTACGCCGGTCGCTATCAGTGCCAAAGCCAGGAAGATCGATTTCATTGCGTCGCCCTAAATCCATTGATGCGGCGAATTCTGGCCCAAGCGGACGGCGTTGAACAGGTAGGTGATGAGGCCTGTTGACGACCCTTTGTCGCGGATTGACGCTTTCGGCAAACCCCCTGTCGTTTTTGCACCCGGCTGCCCCGTCCCTCAGGCATATGCTGGCCCCAAAGCGCCGGCACACGATTCGGCGCATGAATCGCTAATAGGGGACAGCCTGATGAGCCCAGCCGAATTGCACGCCGACAGCATCGTTATCGACGGGCTGATTATTGCCAAGTGGAACCGCGAGCTGTTTGAAGACATGCGCAAGGGCGGTCTGACCGCGGCCAACTGCACCGTGTCGGTGTGGGAGGGCTTCCAGGCCACCGTCAACAATATCGCCGCCAGCCAGAAGCTGATTCGCGAGAACAGCGACCTGGTGATTCCGGTGCGCACCACCGCCGACATCCGCAAGGCCAAGGAGCAGGGCAAGACCGGCATCCTCTTCGGCTTCCAGAATGCCCACGCCTTTGAAGACCAGATCGGTTACGTCGAGGTGTTCAAGCAGTTGGGCGTCGGTATCGTGCAGATGTGCTACAACACCCAGAACCTGGTCGGTACCGGCTGCTACGAGCGCGATGGCGGCCTGTCGGGTTTCGGTCGTGAAATCGTCGCCGAGATGAACCGTGTCGGTGTCATGTGCGACCTGTCCCACGTGGGTTCGAAAACCTCCGAAGAAGTCATCCTCGAATCGAAGAAGCCGGTGTGCTACTCGCACTGCCTGCCGTCGGGTCTGAAAATTCACCCGCGCAACAAGTCCGATGAAGAACTGAAATTCATTGCCGACCACGGCGGTTTCGTCGGTGTGACCATGTTCGCGCCGTTCCTGGCCAAGGGCATCGATTCGACCATCGACGATTACGCCGAAGCGATCGAATACACCATGAACATCGTTGGCGAAGACGCCATCGGCATCGGCACCGACTTCACCCAGGGCCATGGCCAGGACTTCTTCGAGTACCTGACCCATGACAAGGGCTACGCCCGCCGCCTGACCAGCTTCGGCAAGATCATCAACCCGCTGGGCATCCGCACCGTCGGCGAGTTCCCGAACCTGACCGAAACCCTGCTCAAGCGCGGCCATTCCGAGCGCGTGGTCCGCAAGATCATGGGCGAGAACTGGGTCAACGTCCTCAAGGACGTCTGGGGCGAATAAGCCACCGCACCTCTGAATCCTTTCCCCCGACCGTCCGTGCCGGGGGCAACACCACGAATTTTCTGGAGTTAAGTTTCCATGGCCAAGATCGCCCCGCAATTGCCAATCGAAGTCGACAGCGAAACCGGTGTCTGGACCTCCGACGCCCTGCCGATGCTGTACGTGCCGCGTCACTTCTTCGTCAACAACCACATGGGCATCGAGGAAGTGCTGGGCGCCGAAGCCTACGCCGAGATCCTCTACAAGGCCGGCTACAAATCCGCCTGGCACTGGTGTGAAAAAGAAGCCGAATGCCACGGCCTGGAAGGCGTCGCGGTGTTCGAGCACTACATGAAGCGCCTGTCGCAACGCGGCTGGGGCCTGTTCAAGATCCAGGACATTGACCTCGACAAAGGCACTGCCAGCGTCAAGCTTGAACACTCGGCGTTCGTCTACGTGTACGGCAAGGTCGGGCGCAAGGTCGACTACATGTTCACGGGCTGGTTCGCCGGTGCCATGGACCAGATTCTGCAAGCCCGCGGCAGCAAGATTCGCACCGTTGCCGAACAAGTCTACGGTGGCTCCGAAGAAGGCCACGACGACGGTTTGTTCACCGTCAAGCCGTTGTAAGTCGAGGACCCCGCCATGGCTTTCGAAGCAATGTTCCAGCCGATCCAGATCGGCAAGCTGACCATCCGTAACCGCGTGCTCAGCACCGCGCACGCCGAGGTCTATGCCACCGACGGCGGCATGACCACCGACCGGTACGTCAAGTATTACGAAGAGAAAGCCAAGGGCGGGATCGGCCTGGCGATTTGCGGCGGTTCCTCCAGTGTGGCCATCGACAGCCCGCAAGGCTGGTGGAAGTCGGTCAACCTGGCTGACGACCGGATCATTCCGCACTTCCAGAACCTGGCCGACGCCATGCACAAGCATGGCGCCAAGATCATGATCCAGATTACCCACATGGGACGACGTTCGCGTTGGGACGGCGAGCATTGGCCAACCCTGCTGTCGCCATCGGGTATCCGTGAACCGGTGCACCGCGCGACCTGCAAAACCATCGAGCCGGAAGAAATCTGGCGGGTGATCGGCAACTACGCCAGCGCTGCCGCGCGCGCCAAGGCTGGTGGCCTCGATGGCGTCGAATTGTCTGCTGTGCACCAGCACATGATCGACCAGTTCTGGAGCCCGCGGGTCAACAAACGTACCGACGAATGGGGTGGCAGCTTCGAAAACCGCATGCGTTTCGGCCTGGAAGTGCTGAAGGCTGTGCGGGCTGAAGTCGGCCCGGATTTCTGCGTCGGCATTCGCCTGTGCGGTGACGAATTCCACCCGGACGGCTTGTCCCACGAGGACATGAAGCAGATCGCCAAGTACTACGACGACACCGGCATGATCGACTTCATCGGCGTCGTGGGTTCGGGTTGCGACACCCACAACACCCTGGCCAACGTTATTCCGAACATGAGTTATCCACCGGAGCCGTTCCTGCACCTGGCGGCCGGTATCAAGGAAGTGGTCAAGGCCCCAGTGCTGCACGCGCAGAACATCAAGGACCCGAACCAGGCGACCCGTATTCTGGAAGGTGGCTACGTGGACATGGTCGGCATGACCCGCGCCCACATCGCCGACCCGCACCTGATCGCCAAGATCAAGATGGGCCAGGTCGACCAGATCAAACAATGCGTCGGCGCCAACTACTGCATCGACCGTCAGTACCAGGGTCTGGACGTCTTGTGCATCCAGAACGCCGCCACCTCCCGTGAGTACATGGGCGTGCCGCACATCATCGAGAAGTCGACCGGTGTGAAGCGCAAAGTCGTGGTGGTCGGTGCCGGTCCTGCCGGGATGGAAGCGGCTCGCGTATCGGCTGAACGTGGCCACGACGTGACCCTGTTCGAGAAGAAAGAATTCATCGGCGGGCAGATCACCACCGCCTCGAAAGCCCCCCAACGGGACCAGATTGCCGGTATCACGCGCTGGTTCCAGTTAGAGCTGGCGCGTCTGAAAGTTGACCTGCGCCTGGGCGTGGCGGCTGATGCCGCAACCATTCTCGACCTGCGCCCGGACGTGGTGGTGCTCGCCGTCGGCGGCCATCCATTCCTGGAGCAGAACGAACACTGGGGCGCGGCTGAAGGCCTGGTGGTCAGCAGCTGGGACATCCTCGACGGCAAGGTCGCGCCGGGCAAGAACGTGCTGGTCTACGACACCATCTGCGAGTTCACCGGGATGTCGACCGCCGACTTCCTTGCCGACAAGGGTAGCCAGGTCGAGATCGTCACCGACGACATCAAGCCGGGCGTGGCGATTGGCGGTACGTCGTTCCCGACGTACTACCGCAGCATGTACCCGAAAGAAGTGATCATGACCGGCGACATGATGCTGGAGAAGGTCTACCGCGAAGGCGACAAGCTGGTGGCGGTACTGGAGAACGAATACACCGGCGCCAAAGAGGAGCGGGTGGTGGACCAGGTGGTCGTCGAAAACGGTGTCCGTCCGGACGAAGAAATCTACTACGCCCTGAAGGAAGGCTCGCGCAACAAAGGCCAGATGGACATCGAAGCTTTGTTCGCGATCAAGCCACAACCTTCGCTGAGCCAGGCGGGCGACGGTTACTTGCTGTTCCGCATCGGCGACTGCGTGGCCCAGCGCAACACCCACGCGGCGATCTACGACGCGCTGCGGTTGTGCAAGGATTTCTAAGTCGCTGACGCACCCCCTGTAGGAGCTGCCGAAGGCTGCGATCTTTTGATCTTTGTATGTCGCGCCTCATGAAGATCAAAAGATCGCAGCCTGCGGTAGCTCCTACGCCGACCGCGTTTCTCCAAGATGTACTGGTGGGAGCTTCACCATGTTGAACACCCTTCTTCCAATCCTGTTGTTCGCTGCCCTGGGCCTTGCGGTTCTGGGCGCGTTGCGGCGGGTGGCTATGTGGCGCCGGGGTCGAGCCTCCAAGGTCGATTTGATCGGCGGCCTGTTCGCCATGCCCAAGCGCTACATGGTCGATTTGCACCATGTTGTCGCGCGTGACAAATACATCGCCAACACCCACGTCGCCACGGCCGGTGGTGCGGTGGCGTCCATTGTGCTGGCGATTCTGGTGCACGGTTTTGGCCTGCATAACCGCATCCTCGGCTATGCACTGCTGTTGATGACGGTGGTGATGTTCGTCGGCGCGATCTTCGTTTACCTGCGTCGGCGCAACCCGCCGGCCCGCCTGTCCAAAGGGCCGTGGATGCGCTTGCCGAAAAGCCTGCTGGCGTTCTCTGCGAGCTTCTTCCTGTTGACCCTGCCGGTCGCCGGCATCCTTCCGCAAGACTTCGGTGGCTGGGTGGTGGCAGCGATCCTCGGCGTCGGTGTGCTGTGGGGTGTCAGCGAGCTGTTCTTCGGCATGACCTGGGGCGGGCCGATGAAGCACGCCTTCGCCGGTGCCCTGCACCTGGCCTGGCACCGTCGCGCCGAACGTTTTGGTGGCGGTCGTTCCACCGGTTTGAAACCGCTGGACCTCAACGATCCCACCGCGCCGCTGGGCGTGGAAAAACCCAAGGATTTCACCTGGAACCAACTGCTGGGCTTCGACGCCTGCGTGCAGTGCGGTAAATGCGAAGCCGCGTGCCCGGCGTTCGCCGCCGGCCAACCGCTGAACCCGAAAAAACTGATTCAGGACATGGTCGTCGGCCTTGCCGGTGGCACCGATGCCAAATTCGCTGGCAGCCCGTATCCGGGCAAGGCGATCGGCGAGCACGCCGGTAACCCGCATCAACCGATCGTCAACGGTCTGGTGGACGCCGAAACCCTGTGGTCCTGCACCACGTGCAGGGCCTGCGTCGAGGAATGCCCGATGATGATCGAGCACGTCGATGCCATCGTCGACATGCGCCGCCATCTGACCCTGGAAAAAGGCGCGACCCCGAACAAGGGTGCCGAAGTCCTGGAAAACCTGATCGCCACCGACAACCCTGGCGGCTTCGCCCCGGGCGGGCGGATGAACTGGGCGGCGGATTTGAACCTCAATCTGATGAGCGAGAAGAAGTCTGTCGACGTGCTGTTCTGGGTCGGCGACGGTGCCTTCGACATGCGCAACCAGCGCACTCTGCGCGCCTTCGTTAAAGTGCTGAAAGCGGCCAAGGTCGACTTCGCGGTGCTGGGCCTGGAAGAACGCGACAGTGGTGACGTGGCCCGGCGTCTGGGGGACGAAGCGACCTTCCAGCTGTTGGCCAAACGCAACATCCAGACCCTGGCCAAGTACAGCTTCAACCGCATCGTCACCTGCGACCCGCATAGCTTCCACGTGCTGAAAAACGAGTATGGCGCCTTCGACGGCAACTATCTCGTGCAGCACCACAGCACCTACATGGCGGAAATCATCGGCGCTGGCGCGTTGAACCTCGGCCAGCACAAAGGCACCAGCGTGACGTATCACGACCCGTGCTACCTCGGCCGCTACAACGGCGAATACGAGGCGCCGCGGGAAGTGCTGCGTGCCCTGGGCATCGAGATCAAGGAAATGCAACGCTCCGGTTTCCGTTCTCGCTGCTGTGGCGGCGGTGGCGGCGCGCCGATCACTGACATTCCGGGCAAACAACGGATCCCCGACATGCGCATGGAAGACATCCGCGAAACCGGCGCAGAACTGGTGGCCGTGGGTTGTCCACAATGCACCGCGATGCTCGAAGGCGTGGTCGAACCGCGGCCGCTGATCAAGGACATCGCCGAACTGGTGGCGGACGCGTTGCTCGAAGACGCTGCGCCGAGTAAGCCGACCACACCGGCCCAACGTGAACCTGCGGAGGCCCACTGATGAGCGACATTATCCGCCGCGACCCACGCGCCGAATGGATTGCCCGCAACCGTCTGCACCCGCTGCACGCGGCCATGCAACCGGCGCAGCACAGCTGGATGGGCCCGAACGGCGTCATCCGCAAGAATCTGCATGGCATCGGTTTTATCGGCCCCAACGGCATCAAACGGATCGACCGCAGCGGCGCTCAACAGGGCGGGGCGACCAAACGCTCGGCCGTGGTTGAAGTGCTGTTGCCGCTGCATCAAGTGCCTGCACCTGCGTTTTACATCAGCGTCGTGCCGGACATGGTCGGTGGCCGCTTGAGCAGCCACGACCGCGATTTGTTGGGCCTGGCGCATCAATTGGCCGGCAAGGACGGCGCGGTGTTGGCCGTCGTTTTCGGTGAACACAAGGAAAACGCCTTCGCCACCGCTGGCGTCGATCGCTTGCTGGTACTGGAAGGCGACGAATTCAGCGGTTATGCACCGGAGCAACGGGTTCAGGGCCTGCGGGCTGTGGATAACCAGTTCAGCCCTCGCCATTGGTTGCTGCCTGACAGCCGCAGCGGTGGCGGCGAACTCGGCCGGCGCTTTGCTGCTGCGCTGGGCGAACGCCCGGCCACGCGGGTCTGGCAGGTCAAGGATCAGGAGTGTATCGGCCGCGCCGGCGCTGGGTTACAGGACCTTGCGCGTCCAGTCGCACGCTTGATTCTGGCCGCTGCCGAATGCGCCGAACCGGTCAGCGAAACCCGTCACGAAGCGTTGCCGGTGGAGTTATCCACAGCCGTGGCTCGCAGTCTGTCGCGCATCGAAGATTTGGGCGCGGTGGCTGTGGACCCGGCGGCGATCCCTATGGCCGAAGCCGAGTTCATTTTCTCCGGCGGCAACGGGGTCAAGGACTGGGGACTTTTCCACAGGACCGCCGAAGCCCTGGGCGCGACCGAAGGTGCGTCCCGCGTGGCAGTGGACGACGGGTTCATGGCGCGCGATCGTCAGGTCGGTGCGTCCGGCACCTGGGTCACTGCGCGGGTCTATGTGGCCGTGGGGATTTCCGGGGCGATCCAGCACCTGCAAGGCATTGGTGCCTGCGACAAGGTGGTGGCGATCAACCTCGATCCGGGTTGCGACATGATCAAACGGGCCGACCTGTCGGTGATCGGCGAGAGTGCCGAGATTCTTCAAGCCTTGATCGATGCGGTAGAGGCTTACCGCAACGAAGCCAAGCGCGATGCGGCTTAAGGAAAGGAAAGGGTTATGAGCACGAAAATCATCAGCCTGGTGTCCATCGGCGCCCACCCGACCTCCGGCCGGCCACGTCGTGCGGAGCAGGATGCGCGGGCGGTGGAGTTGGGCCTGCAACTGGCTGGGGATAACCTGCAAGTGCTGCATGCCGGAGACGTCGCAGAACCGGCGTTGCGCGCGTATCTGGGCATGGGCCTGGAACAGCTGCACGTGCTGGAACAACCGAAAGGCGCCGATGCGCTACCGGCGCTGACCGCGTATTTGCGCGACGCCGGGGCGCAGGTCGTACTGACCGGCAGCCAGGCGGAAACGGGTGAAGGCTCGGGCATGCTGCCATTCCTGCTCGCGGAAAGCCTCGGCTGGCCGCTGGTGGTGGGGTTGGCTCAGGTCGAGTCCATCGACGGCAGTTCGGCGTTGGTGCTGCAAGCCTTGCCACGCGGTCAGCGCCGCCGTTTGAAAGTGCGTCTGCCGTTTCTCGCGACGGTGGATAACGCTGCGCCAAAACCCCGGCAGAGCGCCTACGGCCCGGCCCGGCGCGGGGTGTTGCAGGCGGATGAAGTCGAAGTGATCGACGATGAACTGTTGGCAGTTGCCACGCTGCAACCGGCCAAGCCACGGCCTAAACGCTTGAAAGTGATCAAGGCCAAGAGCGGCGCGGACCGGATGAAAGCGGCGACGGCCAAGGCCAGCGGTGGCGGCGGGCAGGTGCTCAAAGGCGTGACGGCGCAAGCGGGTGCCGAGGCGATTCTCAAGTTGCTGATCGAAGAAGGCGTAGTTCGCTAACCGATAGTCAGCGCACATCCAATGTGGGAGCGAGCCTGCTCGCGAATGCAGCCTGTCAGTCACATTGATGTTGGATATAACGACTTCTTCGCGAGCAGGCTCGCTCCCACAGGGAAAAATAATGGCAGTTGAGTTTCGTTCGGCGGTGCGAGCGGATGCGCGGGATATTGCTCGTTTGTTTCAGATTTCATCAGAGGGCGCTTCGGATTACATCTGGAGCCAACTGGCGCAGCCCGGCCAGGATCTGTTGGATGTAGGCGCCAGTCGTTATGCCCGTGATGACGTGGATTTTTCCTGGCAGAACTGCCTGATTGCAGAGTCGGGCGGCCAAGTCATCGGGATGATGCACAGTTACGTGATGCGTCACGATCCGCAGGCGGAGTCGACAACCGATCCCGTGCTGGCGCCGTACGCCACGCTGGAAATCCCCGACACCCTCTATATTTCCAGCCTGGCGTTGCACGAGGGCTGGCGAAATCAGGGCCTGGGCAAGCAATTCCTCGCCTACGCCTATGACCGTGCCAATCAGCTCGGGCTCAACGGCTTGAGCCTGATCGACTACGCCGCGAACACCGGCGCTCGGCGGTTTTACGAACGACACGGCTTTCGTATCGTCGACACCTGCCAGATCACGCCCCACCCGATGATTCGGGTCACGGGTGAAGCCTATCTGATGTATCGACCGTAGGGCCGGATCCTGCCCCAAGGGGCTGTCCAGGACGGTCCCTGTTCCCCTCGAATCACCTGTTCGCCCCACGCCATACAGCCCGGTGAGCTACAGTTTTTCTATGCGCTGTTAAAAGGGTGTAATGCGAAAGGGTGTTGGACGCCAGGAAGAATCTGAGTTGTTCAGTGTCCGTTTTTACCCGAATGCTGGAAGACAAAGCCGCAAACCAGCTTCCCGACTACTATTTGGCAATCAAGCGGCGCCACGCCCAGGCAATAGAGAACAGTCCGGAACTCAAGGTGATGTTTTCCATGTTCGGCAGCGAATCACTGTCGATCCTGCGAACGACCGCCGATTTTTCTGTGAAAAGAACCAAGCGCCACGAAGTGCTCACGCTTCATCCTTACGCCAACGACTTTCATGGTGCTGAACAGGTACTCCCACTGGTAACCCCCCCGTTAGCGCCGTCGATGGGCAGCGCTATCAAACCTTTAAAGGTGTGTTGGGGTTGCCCGGCCAATCCATGGCGATCAGCTACAAGTACTACCCGGCTTATACGATTCCTCCTTCTTGGCTGGCCGGGCGCTATGTGCCTTCGATATTGCTCGGGTGGCGGGCATTCAATGACTTTGAATTGAGTCTGGATGTCGAGTCAGGTCGGTCGTGCCTCAACACAATCTGATTTACCCACAATCCCTGTTGGCGATTCTGTGGATAACATGTTCGCCCCTCGCTACATCCCATGAAAATCAAGCCCTCCAAGCCTTCGTACAAAAAACAACCAGCCTAACTCATGGTTTTTACACGCTTTTTACGGTGGATAAAGTTTTGCGCAATCCAATACTTGCCCCCAATCTCTGTTGGCGCTTCTGTGGATAAGATGTTCGCTGTCCGCTACAGGCCATACAAACAGGGCCTATCAGAGATCTGGTTAAAAAACGATCAAGTCAACGGTTTACACCCATAAGTCCCGCGCAAACCTTGAATATTCGCGGCTTTCAACGGTTTTCCACAGATCCAGAGAAGTTGCCCCCAAAGTCTGTTGGCGCTTCTGTGGATAAGGTGTTCGCCATCCTCTGCAAGCCACGTATAACGTGCCTTTCCGGCTTTCGGTCAAAAAACAACCAATCGCTACCGAAAACCCTCCTTCTGGATAAGTCACGGATTTTCTTCAGTTTCTGTGGAGAAAGTTTTCTGTAAATCCACACTTGTCCCCATTAGCTGTGGGTGGAGGTGTGGATAACTTGTTCGCTAAAGGCTGGGAGCCACGGTACGTATAGGTCTGAACGAAGTAGATCATATTTCGTACAGTTCTAAGATGAGAAAGGTGTTTTGCGGGAAAAGATGCAGTGAGTGGGAGGGGGCCATCGCGAGCAGGCTCGCTCCCACATTGATTGATATTTGTCCGCAAAATTTGTGAACACCACCAATCCCATTGTGGGAGCGAGCCTGCTCGCGATGCTTTTTGCTATCAACCCTGGACCGGAACCCCTTTGAGGTAAGCCGCTGGCTCGGCACCGAGGTTGTTCAGCAGACGCTCGCTGTACCAATCCACAAAGTTCACCACGCCAAACTCATAGGTCTTGGAGTAAGGCCCTGGCTGATACGCCGTGGAGTTGATGCCGCGCTGGTTCTCTTCGGCCAGGCGACGGTCCTGGTCGTTGGTGGCGTCCCAGACCTGGCGCATGCGCTCCACGTCGTAGTCCACGCCTTCGACCGCGTCCTTGTGGACGATCCACTTGGTGGTGACCATGGTTTCCTGAGCGCTGATCGGCCACACGGTGAACACGATAATGTGGTCGCCCATGCAGTGGTTCCAGGAGTGCGGCAGGTGCAGGATGCGCATCGAGCCCAGGTCCGGGTTCTTGATGCGACCCATGAGTTTGGCGCAGCCCTGTTTGCCGTCCAGGGTCATCGACACGGTGCCCTTGAGCAGCGGCATGCGCACGATGCGGTTACGCAGGCCGAAGCTGGCGTGGGCGTAAGGAATCTTCTCGGCTTCCCAGGCGGCGGCGGAGGCGGCGACATGGTCCTTGAAGGCCTGGTCGGCCCGCGGGTCGGTGACGTCGTCCCATTCCAGCAGGGTTTTCAGCAATTCCGGGTGCGACGCGTTGCAGTGGTAGCACTCGCGGTTGTTTTCCAGCACCAGTTTCCAGTTGGCTTTTTCCATCAAGGTGGTTTGCACCGCCACCTTGGTGTTCTCCATGTCGTACGGTTCCATGTAATGGGTGAGCGTCGACAGGAAGTCATCAATGGCCGGCGGGTTCTCCGACAGGCTGATGAAGATGTAGCCGCCGGCGGTCTTCACGTTCACTGGTTTGAGGCCGTACTGCTTCATGTCGAAGTCGGCGCCCATTTCGGTGCCGGCGAACAGCAGGCGACCGTCCAGTTCGTACGTCCACTGGTGGTAGTGGCAAACCAGCTTGGCGACCTTGCCCTTGTCACTGGTGCACAGGCGCGAACCGCGGTGACGGCAGACGTTGTGGAACGCATGCACCACGCCTTCGGCGCCGCGAATCACGATGATCGGGTTTTTGCCGACCTGCAGGGTCAGGTAGTTGCCCTTGGTCGGGATCTCGCAAGTCATGCCGGCGATCAACCACTCTTTCTGGAAGATTTCCTGCATGTCGATATCAAACAACCGCTCGTCAGAGTAAAACGGCTGCGGCAGCGAGAAAGTGCGCTCGCGTTCTTGCAGCATCTGCGCGGTGGCCTTGCGTGCGGGTTCCAGCGGATCGCCCAGGCTGATTTTTGCGGTGACGTCCATCGATTTGATCCTCATGGCCATTCTGTGTGGCCGGCGAAATAGTGGCTGATACGGTTTGCTACGCAAGGGTGTAAAGAATGTGTCTTGGTATGGGGCGAGTGTGGGGCCGGCGCTGGCCAGAACCTTATCCATGGGCGACATGGCCCAATCTGTTCCCGACGCGCAACCCCCGGTAGATGCGGGCTGGTCGCGATAAGTATGTGAATGTCGCAGATAGGTAAATGGGTGGTCTGCGCTATACGCAGAATCGCCAACATAAGGCCGACCATCGGCGGTGGAGAACAGCATGTCCAACAGCTTCCTGAATCCGGTAACTACCCAGACCTGGGCCAATGGTCGACACATCGTCCGTTGCGTCAAAGTCATCCAGGAAACCTGGGACGTGCGCACCTTCTGCTTTATGGCTGACCAGCCGATCCTGTTCTTCTTTAAGCCGGGCCAGTTCGTCACCCTGGAGCTGGAAATCGAAGGCGTGCCGATCATGCGCTCCTACACCATTTCCAGCTCGCCATCGGTGCCGTACAGCTTTTCGGTGACCATCAAGCGTGTGCCGGGCGGCAAGGTGTCCAACTGGCTGCACGACACCCTGCACGAAGGCCAGGAGCTGGCGGTGCATGGCCCGGTCGGGCTGTTCAACGCCATGGACTTCACCGCGCCGAAGGTGCTGTACCTCAGCGGTGGCGTCGGCATCACGCCGGTCATGTCCATGACGCGTTGGTTCTACGACACCAACGGCAACGTCGACATGGTGTTTATCCACAGCGCCCGTTCGCCCAAAGACATCATTTATCACCGCGAGCTGGAACACATGGCCTCGCGGATCGATAACTTCAGCCTGCACCTGATCTGCGAGAAGCATGGTCTGGGCGAGCCGTGGGCCGGTTATCGCGGTTACCTGAACCACAAGATGCTCGAACTGATGGCGCCGGACTTCCTTGAGCGTGAGGTTTTCTGCTGTGGCCCGACGCCGTACATGAATGCGGTGAAACGCATGCTCGAGACCGCCGGTTTCGACATGTCGCGTTATCACGAGGAGTCCTTCGGTGCTACGCCTCCGGAAGCCCGTGCCGATGCGGTGGAGCAAGCCGAGATAGCAGCAGACGCACCGGACATTGACGTCGCGGATCTGCACCAGGTTGAATTCACCGCGTCCGGCAAGAGCATTCGTGTTGCGCCGGGGGAGACCGTCCACGCAGCAGCAGCCAAGTTGGGGCTGTTGATTCCAAAGGCTTGCGGGATGGGGATCTGCGGAACGTGCAAGGTGATGAAACTGGGTGGCGAGGTCGAAATGGACCACAACGGTGGGATCACCGAGGAAGACGAAGCCGAAGGGTTCATCCTGTCGTGCTGCAGCGTGCCGAAGGGTGACGTTCGTATCGAGTTTTGATGGTTACACAGTAACCCTGTGATCACCCTGTAGGAGCTGTCGAGTGAAACGAGGCTGCGATCTTTTGATCTTGTTTTTAAAAATCAAAATCAAAAGATCGCAGCCTCGTTTCACTCGACAGCTCCTACACAGCTCCTACACAGCTCCTACACAGCTCCTACAAGGGTTGTGGATATCTCAATCGATAAACAGATCCGGCATCAGCTTGTCGCGGGTGCCGGGGGCGAACCGATAGTGTTCGAACTCGGTTATGCCGCTCTCCCGAAGTATTTCCTCATCAATCAGCAAACGACCGGTAATGCTGCGACCACGGCTGTCCAGGATGACGTGGGCGGCATCCGCCATGATCGCGGGCGTACGCGCATGCTTGAAAGACTCGCGTGATCCGAGCTGAAACTCGATGGCGGCGGTGGCGATCATCGTCTGCGGCCACAACGAGTTGACGCTGATACCGTAGTTTTTGAATTCCTCGCTCATGCCCAGGGTCAGCATGCTCATGCCGTATTTGGTCACGGTGTAGGGGCCGTACTGGGCGAACCATTTGGTTGCCAGGTTCAGCGGCGGTGACAGGTTGAGGATGTGACCGCTGGTTTTTTTCAGGTAGGGCAGGGCGGCCTGGCTGCACAGCAGCACGGCGCGGGTGTTGATCTGGTGCATCAGGTCGAAGCGCTTGAGTTCGACGTGTTGAACGCCGGTGAGCTTGATCGCTCCGGCATTGTTGACCAGCGCATCGATGCCGCCGAAATGCTCGTTGGCCTGGGCCAACGCTTCGCGCACTGCGACCTCATCGCGCACGTCCACCTGCAACGCCAACGCTTTACCGCCAGCCGCTTCGACTTCCTTCGCCACGCTGAAAATCGTGCCGGGCAACTTGGGGTGTGGTTCGGCGCTTTTCGCGGCAATCACGATGTTGGCCCCATCCCGCGCAGCCCGCAGCGCGATCTCACGACCAATCCCGCGGCTGGCGCCGGTAATGAACAGGGTCTTGCCTTGTAGTGACATGCGTACGCTCCTGATTGTTATTGTCTGAGCGGATCAAAGCGGCTCGCCAGTCAATGTAGACCAAGTCGCCGCACCTGATCGTTCCCACGCTCTGCGTGGGAATGCCTCTCGGGACGCTCCGCGTTCCAGCTTCAGCGCCTGCGTGGAGACGAACACCGTTGTGACGCAGAGCGTGGGAACGATCAGGAGGTCTTAATACCACCGTTGAATCTCGATCAACCCCTCCATCCCCGCATAGTTCCTCGCACTGGAATAGCGCCAGTGCTCCGGCAAATCCACGTACCCACGTTTAACCGGGTTGTAATGAATGTAATCCAGCTTCTGGCGCATCACCGTCTCGCTGTACACCATTTCCGAGTGCGAACCTTCCTGCCACAGCTGATAAACCCGGTCCTGCTTGTGTGCGCGTTTACTGAAGCGCAGGCGCCGCAGCGCGCGATCGGCGCCTTTGCTTTGTAGGTCGTCGATGATTTGTCGGGCAGTGAAGGATTTGAACTGGCTGAGGCATTTGCTCAGGTCTGGAGCCTCGGCAACGAAGTGGAGATGGTTCTCCAGGACCACATAGCCGTACAGCTTTAGATCACGATGGGTTTGCTGATAGCGCCAGCAATTGAGCAGGTGATCGACGATGTAGGGACGGATGAACAGCGGGAGCCATTCCATGAGTGTGCAGGTGAGGAAATGCGGTTTGTCGGGTTCAGTGATGGTGTAACGGCTTCGGCCCATGGGTGCATTCCTTTGCGAGGGAATGACTAGGGTGAGCGGGGTTACGAGGTAGTGCTAGCGGACAGCGACGCGGAGCGAGTGGGAAATTGCGACACGCCCGTAATGATCGTTCCCACGCTCTGCGTGGGAATGCATCCAGGGACGCTCCGCGTTCCAGCTTCAGCGCCTATGCAGCGGCGGACACCGTTGTGACGCAGAGCGTCACGGGCTGCATTCCCACGCGGAGCGTGGGAACGATCAGTGGCAGGGCTTAGCGGGACATGACTTCCCGAATGTCCGCCGCCAGTTCCCGCACGCGTTCTTTTTCGGTATCCCACGAGCACATGAACCGTGCGCCGCCGTTGCCGATGAAGGTGTAGAAGCGCCAGCCCTTGGCGGTCAGTGCGGCGATGGCCGGCTCCGAGAGTTGCAGGAACACGCCGTTGGCCTGCACCGGGAACATCAGGTCCACGCCAGGAATATCGCTCACCAATTCCGCCAGCAGCTGTGCGCAGTGGTTGGCATGGCGGGCGTATTTGAGCCAGGCGTCGTTTTCCAGAATCCCGACCCATGGGGCCGAGAGGAAGCGCATCTTGGAGGCCAGCTGCCCGGCCTGTTTGCAGCGGTAGTCGAAGTCTTCGGCCAGTTTGTGGTTGAAGAACAGAATCGCCTCACCCACCGCCATGCCGTTTTTCGTACCGCCGAAGCACAACACGTCGACGCCGGCTTTCCAGGTCAGGTCCGCTGGTGAGCAACCGAGGAAGGCGCAGGCATTGGAGAAGCGTGCGCCGTCCATGTGCAGGTTCAGGCCCAGTTCTTTGCAGGTGGCGCTGATGGCGCGGATTTCTTCGGGGGTGTAGATGCTGCCGACTTCGGTGGCCTGGGTCAGGGTCACGACGCGCGGTTTCGGATAGTGGATATCCTGGCGCTTGAGGGCGATTTCGCGGATTGATTCCGGGGTCAGCTTGCCGTTTTCAGTACGGGCGATGAGTAGCTTGGAACCGTTGGAGAAGAACTCCGGGGCGCCGCATTCGTCGGTTTCGACGTGGGCGGTTTCCGAGCAGATCACGCTGTGGTAACTCTGGCACAGCGACGACAGGGCCAGGGAGTTGGCGGCGGTGCCGTTGAAGGCGAAGAACACTTCGCAGTCGGTTTCGAACAGTTTGCGGAATTGATCGGACGCGCGTGCGGTCCACTCATCGTCGCCATAGGCGCGTTGGTGGCCGTGGTTGGCCTGTTCCATGGCGGCCCAGGCTTCAGGGCAGATACCGGAATAGTTGTCGCTGGCGAATTGTTGGCTCTTGTCGGTCATGGCCGGCTTCCGTGGTCGAGGCTCTTATGGTGAAGGGCTTCGTGGTCAATGATGGTGCGCACTTTACCGAAGATCGTCCGGGGAGCACACGGGATGTCACTGTCAGAACATTACAAGGACACCGGGCAATTATGCACATGACTCAACGCGACGGTGCACTCGATCTGCTCAAGTGGCTGGCGCTATTGAGCATGGTGCTCGATCACCTGCGATATGTCGGTTATTCCGTCGATATTCTGTATGTACCGGGGAGGTTGGCGTTCCCGTGGTTCTGCCTGGCGATCGCGGCCAATCTGTCGCGCACCGGTGCAGCGACGACCGATGGCCAGTGGCGTTATCTGGGTTGGTTGCTGCTGTTCAGCGCCATCAGTGAAATTCCCTACCGGATGTACATTCCTGATCCCGACACCCTGAACGTGTTGCCCACGCTGGCGCTCGGGATGTTGGCAGCGCGCGGCTGGCGGCACGAAACGCTGCACTCGCGACTGCTCGCGGTGGGTGCTCTAACCCTGGCAGCACTGTTCCCGGAACGACTGATGTTCGGTTTCTTCGGTGTCCTGCTGCCGCTGACCATGTTGCTGGTGATCAAGCGGCCCTGGTGCTTCAGCCTGTTGCCCGGACTGGTCTGCCTGGCCGCCAATCAATGGGAGGTGCTGTATTACTCCGCCCGCTTCGGCAACAGTGCAGCCATCCTCGGCATTGCCACTTGTCTGATTGCGCCATTGCTGGGGCTGCTCTTGTTGCGACATGCCCGACGCTTCAAACCACCACCGATGCGGCGTTGGGCGTATGCGCTCTATCCCGCGCATTTCCTCGTGCTTCTTGTGTTACGTCAAGTTGTCGCAGCAACCCTGTAGGAGCTGCCGCAGGCTGCGATCTATTGATCTTCCAAACAGCAAAATCAAAAGATCGCAGCCTGCGGCAGCTCCTACATGAGCGTGCCAAACGGTGTGAAAGCGGTCTATGTCGTAAACGCACCTTTGCGTGGCGTCCGTAGGCATTTGACCTGTCTGCGCCGGTCATACCATCGCATCCAAAGGGCACTGCCGAAAGGTACGTGCCTCACCGAGACGAATGGCGCACCGCCGCCGCTGGGAGAGACGCGATGTTCAGCAAGCAAGACCAGATCCAGGGTTACGACGATGCACTGCTGGCGGCGATGAATGCCGAGGAGCAACGTCAGGAAGATCACATCGAGCTGATCGCGTCAGAGAACTACACCAGCAAGCGCGTCATGGAAGCGCAAGGCAGCGGCCTGACCAACAAATACGCCGAAGGCTATCCGGGCAAGCGCTACTACGGTGGCTGCGAGCACGTCGACAAGGTTGAAGTCCTGGCCATCGAGCGCGCCAAGCAACTGTTCGGTGCCGACTACGCCAACGTGCAGCCGCACTCCGGCTCCTCGGCCAACAGCGCCGTTTACTTGGCCCTGCTGCAAGCCGGCGACACCATTCTCGGCATGAGCCTGGCCCATGGCGGCCACCTGACGCACGGCGCCAAGGTGTCGTCCTCGGGCAAGCTGTACAACGCCGTGCAGTACGGCATCGACACCAAAACCGGGTTGATCGACTACGACGAAGTCGAGCGTCTGGCCGTCGAATGCAAGCCGAAGATGATCGTTGCCGGCTTCTCGGCCTATTCCAAGACCCTCGACTTCCCACGCTTCCGTCAGATCGCCGACAAGGTCGGTGCGCTGCTGTTCGTCGACATGGCTCACGTCGCCGGTCTGGTCGCTGCCGGCCTGTATCCGAACCCGCTGCCGTACGCTGACGTGGTGACTACCACCACCCACAAGACCCTGCGCGGTCCGCGTGGCGGCCTGATCCTGGCCAAGGCCAACGAAGAAATCGAGAAGAAGCTCAACGCGGCAGTTTTCCCGGGTGCCCAGGGCGGCCCGCTGATGCACGTGATCGCTGGTAAAGCGGTGTGCTTCAAGGAAGCGCTGGAGCCTGGCTTCAAGGTTTACCAACAACAAGTGATCGACAACGCCCAGGCCATGGCCGGCGTGTTTATCAAACGCGGTTACGATGTAGTGTCCGGCGGCACCGATAACCACCTGTTCCTGGTCAGCCTGATCCGTCAGGGCCTCACCGGCAAAGAGGCGGATGCAGCACTCGGTCGTGCCCATATCACCGTGAACAAGAACGCTGTCCCGAACGATCCACAGTCGCCGTTCGTGACCTCCGGCCTGCGTATCGGCACCCCGGCGGTGACCACTCGCGGCTTCAAGGTTACCCAGTGCGTCACGTTGGCCGGCTGGATCTGCGACATCCTCGACAACCTCGGCGACGCCGATGTCGAGGCCAATGTCGCCCAGCAAGTTTCGGCACTGTGCGCGGACTTCCCGGTTTATCGCTGAGCGCGGTTTTGGAGTAAATGACTATGCAACGCTACTCGGGCTTCGGCCTCTTCAAACACTCCCTCAGCCATCACGAAAACTGGCAGAAAATGTGGCGCACGCCGACCCCTAAAAAGGTCTATGACGTGGTCATCGTCGGCGGTGGCGGGCATGGTCTGGCGACCGCCTACTACCTGGCCAAGGAACACGGCATCACCAACGTGGCCGTGGTCGAGAAAGGCTGGCTGGGCGGCGGTAACACCGCGCGCAACACCACCATCGTTCGCTCCAACTACCTGTGGGACGAGTCGGCGCACCTGTACGAACACGCGATGAAACTGTGGGAAGGCCTGTCCCAGGACTTGAACTACAACGTGATGTTCTCCCAGCGCGGCGTCTACAACCTGTGCCACACCCTGCAGGACATTCGTGATTCCGAGCGTCGGGTCAGCGCCAACCGCCTCAACGGCGTGGACGGCGAACTGCTCGATGCCAAGCAAGTGGCCGACGAGATCCCGTACCTCGACTGCTCGAAGAACACGCGCTACCCGGTGATGGGCGCTACCGTCCAGCGTCGCGGCGGCGTGGCCCGTCACGATGCCGTGGCCTGGGGCTTTGCCCGCGCCGCCGACGCCTTGGGCGTGGATTTGATCCAGCAGACCGAAGTGATCGGTTTCCGCAAGGAAAACGGCGTGTGCATCGGCGTTGAAACTAACAAGGGCTTCATCGGCGCCAAGCGCGTCGGTGTGGTCACCGCCGGTAACTCCGGGCACATGGCCAAGCTCGCCGGTTTCCGTCTGCCGATCGAATCCCACCCGCTGCAAGCGCTGGTGTCCGAGCCGATCAAACCGATTATCGACAGCGTGATCATGTCCAACGCCGTGCACGGTTACATCAGCCAGTCCGACAAGGGCGACCTGGTGATCGGCGCCGGTATCGACGGCTACAACGGCTACGGCCAGCGTGGTTCGTACCCGGTGATCGAGCACACCATCCAGGCCATCGTCGAGATGTTCCCGGTGCTATCCCGCGTACGCATGAACCGTCAGTGGGGCGGCATCGTCGACACCACGCCGGATGCCTGCCCGATCATCTCCAAAACTCCGGTCCCGAACATGTTCTTCAACTGCGGTTGGGGCACCGGCGGCTTCAAGGCAACTCCTGGCTCGGGTAACGTGTTTGCCGCGAGTCTGGCCAAGGGTGAAATGCACCCATTGGCTGCACCTTTCTCCATCGACCGTTTCCACAACGGTGCGTTGATCGACGAACACGGCGCTGCTGCGGTTGCCCACTAACAGGAGAAATCCCCATGTTGCATATCTTCTGTCCTCACTGCGGCGAGCTGCGCTCCGAAGAGGAATTCCACGCATCCGGCCAGGCGCACATCCCGCGTCCACTGGATCCGAACAGCTGCACCGACGAGGAGTGGGGCGACTACATGTTCTTCCGCGATAACCCTCGCGGTCTGCACCACGAGCTGTGGATTCACGCCGCCGGTTGCCGTCAGTACTTCAACGCCACCCGCGACACCGTGACCTACGAGATTCTCGAAACCTACAAGATCGGCACCAAGCCACAATTCACCGACAAGACCGATAGCCCGAAAGCGGCCACCACGGCTCTGGGAGAGAAGGTATGAGCCAGATCAATCGCCTGTCCAACGGCGGACGGATCGACCGCAACAAAGTGCTGAGCTTTACCTTCAACGGCCAGAGCTACAAAGGCTTTGAAGGCGACTCCCTGGCCGCTGCCCTGCTGGCCAACGGCGTCGACATCATCGGTCGCAGCTTCAAATACTCCCGCCCGCGCGGCATCTTTGCCGCCGGTGCCGAAGAGCCGAACGCCGTGCTGCAGATCGGCGCGACCGAAGCCACGCAAATCCCCAACGTACGTGCCACGCAACAAGCGCTGTACCAAGGCCTGGTCGCCACCAGCACCAACGGCTGGCCGAGCGTGAACAACGACATGATGGGGATTCTCGGCAAGGTCGGCGGCAAGCTGATGCCGCCGGGTTTCTACTACAAAACGTTCATGTACCCGCAATCGTTCTGGATGACTTACGAGAAGTACATCCGTAAGGCTGCCGGTCTTGGCCGCTCGCCGACCGAGAACGATCCGGACACCTACGACTACATGAACCAGCACTGCGACGTGCTGATCGTCGGCGGCGGCCCCGCTGGCCTGGCCGCTGCACTGGCGGCTGCGCGCAGCGGTGCCCGAGTGATCCTCGCCGATGAGCAGGAAGAGTTCGGCGGCAGCCTGCTCGACTCCCGTGAAAGCCTCGACGGCAAGCCTGCCACCGAGTGGGTCGCCAGTGTCATCGCCGAACTGAAAGACACCCCTGACGTGCTGCTGTTGCCGCGCGCCACGGTCAACGGTTACCACGACCATAACTTCCTGACCATTCACGAGCGCCTGACCGATCACCTCGGCGACCGCGCCCCGATTGGCCAGGTCCGTCAGCGCATCCACCGTGTTCGCGCCAAGCGTGTCGTGCTGGCGACCGGTGCTCACGAGCGTCCACTGGTTTACGGCAACAACGACGTGCCGGGCAACATGCTCGCCGGCGCTGTCTCGACTTACGTTCGTCGTTACGGCGTGGCACCGGGTAAAAAACTGGTGCTGTCGACCAACAACGATCATGCCTACCGCGTTGCTCTGGATTGGCTCGACGCCAGCCTGCAAGTGGTGGCCATCGCCGATGCCCGCAGCAACCCGCGTGGTGCGCTGGTGGAAGAAGCGCGCGCCAAAGGCATCCGCATCCTGACCGGCAGCGCCGTGATCGAGGCCCGTGGCAGCAAGCACGTTACGGCTGCTCGCGTTGCCGCAATCGATGTCAAAGCGCACGCCGTGACCAGTCCTGGCGAATGGCTTGAATGCGATCTGGTCGCCAGTTCCGGCGGTTACAGCCCGGTGGTTCACCTGGCTTCGCACCTGGGCGGCAAGCCGATCTGGCGTGAAGACATCCTCGGTTTCGTACCGGGCGAAGCACCGCAGAAACGCGTGTGCGTGGGTGGCATCAACGGCGTCTACGGCCTCGGCGATTCCCTGGCCGATGGTTTTGAAGGCGGCGCCCGCGCGGCCAGCGAAGCCGGTTTCAGCGTGGTCGAAGGGACCTTGCCGAAAGCCCTGAGTCGTCTGGAAGAGCCGACGCTGGCGCTGTTCCAGGTGCCGCACGAAAAAGCCACCGCACGTGCGCCGAAGCAATTCGTCGACCTGCAAAACGACGTCACCGCTGCCGCCATCGAACTGGCGACCCGCGAAGGCTTCGAGTCGGTCGAGCACGTCAAGCGCTACACCGCACTGGGCTTCGGCACCGACCAGGGCAAGCTCGGTAACGTCAACGGTCTGGCCATTGCCGCCCGTTCGCTGAATGTGACCATCCCGCAGATGGGCACCACCATGTTCCGCCCGAACTACACGCCGGTGACGTTCGGCGCCGTGGCCGGTCGTCACTGTGGGCACATCTTCGAGCCAGTGCGTTTCACCGCGCTGCATCACTGGCACGTGAAGAACGGCGCCGAGTTCGAAGACGTCGGTCAGTGGAAACGTCCTTGGTACTTCCCGAAAAACGGTGAAGACCTGCACGCCGCCGTGAAGCGCGAATGCAAAGCCGTGCGCGACAGCGTCGGCCTGCTGGACGCTTCGACCCTGGGCAAGATCGACATCCAGGGCCCGGATGCCCGTGAGTTCCTGAACCGCATCTACACCAACGCCTGGACCAAGCTCGACGTGGGCAAGGCGCGCTACGGTCTGATGTGCAAAGAAGACGGCATGGTCTTCGACGACGGCGTAACCGCCTGCCTCGCCGACAACCACTTCGTGATGACCACCACCACCGGCGGCGCTGCACGCGTGCTGCAATGGCTGGAAATCTACCAACAGACTGAATGGCCAGACCTGAAGGTGTACTTCACGTCCGTGACGGATCACTGGGCAACCATGACCCTGTCCGGGCCGAACAGCCGCAAGCTGCTCAGTGAAGTCACCGATATCGACCTGAGCAACGAAGCCTTCCCATTCATGACCTGGAAAGAAGGCCTGGTCGGCGGTGTGCCGGCGCGGGTATTCCGGATTTCGTTTACCGGTGAGTTGTCGTACGAAGTCAACGTTCAAGCCGACTACGCCATGGGTGTGCTCGAGAAGATCGTCGACGCCGGGAAGAAGTACAACCTGACCCCGTACGGCACCGAAACCATGCACGTGCTGCGGGCCGAGAAGGGCTTCATCATCGTTGGGCAGGACACTGACGGGTCGATGACTCCGGATGACCTGAACATGGGCTGGTGTGTCGGTCGCACCAAACCGTTCTCGTGGATCGGCTGGCGTGGCATGAACCGCGAAGATTGCGTACGTGATCAACGTAAACAGTTGGTGGGCCTGAAGCCGATCGATCCAACCAAATGGTTGCCGGAAGGTGCGCAACTGGTGTTCAACACCAAGCAAGCGATCCCGATGACCATGGTCGGCCACGTGACTTCCAGCTACGCCCACAACTCCCTCGGCTATTCGTTTGCCATGGGCGTGGTCAAGGGCGGTTTGAATCGCATGGGTGAGCGTGTGTTCGCCCCGCTGGCCGACGGCAGCGTGATCGAGGCGGAAATCGTTTCTTCGGTGTTCTTCGATCCGAAAGGTGATCGCCAGAACATTTAATGGCCTCGGGTCCTGTGGGGTGCCTGCTACCGCTTTCGCGAGCAGGCCCGCTCCCACAGGGGAACGCGGTCAAATGTGGGAGCGAGCCTGCTCGCGAAGGCGGCAGAACAGCCTCCACAGGACCAACAGAATTCAGGAAAGGTGCTTTATGACCGCAGCCAATGTTTACCAACAACGCCCAACCACCGGGGCCAAGGCCGAGTCGTCGCTGCATCACGCCGACCTCGCCAGCCTGGTGGGCAAGGGTCGCAAAAACGCCGGCGTGATCGTGCGTGAGAAAAAACTCCTCGGCCACCTGACCCTCCGTGGCGACGGCCACGATGCGGCGTTCAGCGCTGGCGTGCACAAGGCTCTTGGCATCGAATTGCCAGGCGCGCTGACCGTCATCGTCAAGGGTGAAACCAGCCTGCAATGGATGGGGCCGGATGAATGGTTGCTGATCGTCCCGACCGGTGAAGAGTTCGCCGCCGAGCAAAAGCTGCGTGAAGCGCTGGGCGACCTGCACATCCAGATCGTCAACGTCAGCGGTGGCCAGCAGATCCTCGAACTGAGCGGCCCGAACGTGCGTCAGGTGCTGATGAAATCCACCAGCTACGACGTGCACCCCAACAGCTTCCCGGTGGGCAAGGCTGTGGGCACCGTGTTCGCCAAGTCGCAACTGGTGATCCGCCACACCGCCGAAGACACCTGGGAACTGCTGATTCGTCGCAGCTTCTCGGATTACTGGTGGTTGTGGTTGCAGGATGCCGCCGCTGAGTACGGACTTAGCGTTCAGGCCTGATTAACTGTAGGAGCGAGCTTGCTCGCGAAGGACTTGAGGGCGACGCGTTAATCCAGAAAGTACGCGTTATCGTTGACGTCCATCGCGAGCAGGCTCGCTCCCACAGGAGGCAGCTTCGTCTACCGATCTCTAAGGAGTCACCGCACTATGAGCCGCGCCCCAGACACATGGATTCTGACCGCCGACTGCCCAAGCGTTCTCGGCACCGTGGACGCGGTGACCCGCTTTCTGTTCGAGCAGGGCTGCTACGTCACCGAGCACCATTCTTTTGATGACCGGCTCTCGGGCCGTTTCTTCATTCGCGTGGAGTTCCGCCAGCCCGACGGTTTTGACGAACAAGTGTTTCGCGCAGGCCTTGAAGAACGTGGTCAAGCCTTCGGCATGATCTTCGAGCTGACCGCGCCGAACTACCGGCCGAAAGTGGTGATCATGGTTTCCAAGGCCGATCATTGCCTCAACGACTTGCTCTACCGCCAGCGCATCGGCCAATTGTCCATGGACGTGGCCGCCGTGGTGTCCAACCACCCGGACCTCAAGCCCCTGGCGGACTGGCATCAGATTCCGTACTACCACTTCCCGCTGGACCCGAACGACAAGCCGTCGCAAGAGCGTCAGGTCTGGCAGGTGATCGAAGAGTCAGGTGCCGAACTGGTGATCCTTGCCCGTTACATGCAGGTTCTGTCGCCGGAGCTGTGCCGCAAACTCGACGGCAAGGCGATCAACATCCATCACTCCCTGCTGCCGGGTTTCAAGGGTGCCAAGCCGTATCACCAAGCCTACAACAAGGGCGTGAAACTGGTCGGTGCCACGGCGCACTACATTAACAACGACCTGGACGAAGGCCCGATCATCGCCCAGGGCGTCGAGGCCGTGGACCACAGTCATTACCCGGAAGATCTGATCGCCAAGGGGCGGGATATTGAAGGGCTGACATTGGCGCGGGCGGTTGGGTATCACATTGAAAGACGAGTTTTTTTGAACGCGAACAGAACGGTGGTTTTGTAGCGTTCTGAAGACCGCTAAAAGATCGCAGCCTTCGGCAGCTCCTACAGGGGGATGCGGTCAATGTAGGAGCTGCCGAAGGCTGCGATCTTTTGATTTACCGAGCAATCAACGCGCCGCCGCTATCTGGCGACGCGACCGCTACATAAAAACAACAGCGAGGTGAAAGCATGTCTGGCAATCGTGGTGTGGTGTATCTCGGCAATGGCAAGGTCGAAATACAGAAAATCGACTATCCGAAAATGCAGGACCCGCGCGGCAGGAAGATTAATCACGCTGTCATCCTGCGCGTAGTCTCCACCAACATCTGTGGTTCCGATCAGCACATGGTGCGCGGCCGTACCACCGCTCAAACCGGCCTGGTACTGGGTCACGAAATCACCGGTGAAGTGATCGAGAAGGGCAGCGACGTCGAAAACCTGCAAATCGGCGATCTAGTGTCCGTCCCGTTCAACGTCGCTTGTGGGCGCTGCCGTTCCTGCAAGGAAATGCACACCGGCGTTTGCCTGAGCGTTAACCCGGCCCGTCCGGGCGGTGCTTACGGTTACGTCGACATGGGCGATTGGACCGGTGGCCAGGCTGAATACGCGATGGTGCCGTACGCTGACTTCAACCTGCTGAAACTGCCTGATCGCGATCGTGCGATGGAAAAAATCCGCGACCTGACCTGCCTCTCCGACATCCTGCCGACCGGTTACCACGGCGCAGTGACGGCCGGTGTGGGCCCTGGCAGCACCGTGTACATCGCGGGTGCCGGCCCGGTCGGTCTGGCGGCTGCCGCTTCCGCTCGCCTGCTGGGCGCGGCCGTGGTGATTATCGGTGACGTCAACACTGTCCGTCTGGCGCACGCCAAGGCTCAGGGTTTCGAAATCGCCGACCTGTCCCTGGACACGCCGCTGCACGAGCAGATCGCTGCGCTGCTGGGCGAGCCGGAAGTGGATTGTGCGGTCGACGCCGTAGGCTTCGAAGCGCGCGGCCATGGCCATGACGGCGTGAAACACGAAGCGCCGGCCACCGTGCTCAACTCGTTGATGGGCGTGGTGCGTGTGGCTGGCAAGATCGGTATCCCTGGCCTCTACGTGACTGAAGATCCAGGTGCGGTGGATGCCGCCGCGAAAATGGGCAGCCTGAGCATTCGTTTCGGTCTGGGCTGGGCGAAATCCCACAGCTTCCACACCGGTCAGACGCCAGTGATGAAGTACAACCGCCAGCTGATGCAGGCGATCATGTGGGACCGCATCCATATTGCTGACATCGTCGGTGTCGAGGTCATCAGCCTGGATGATGCACCACGTGGTTATGGCGAGTTCGACGCGGGCGTACCGAAGAAGTTTGTGATCGACCCGCACAAGCTGTTCAGCGCGGCGTAAGGCTTCACGCAACGCAAAACGGCGACCCTCGGGTCGCCGTTTTTTTGGATCAAAAGATCGTCCGAACACGGCCCGAACCTTCGGCAGCTCCTACGCCGAGCACATATCCCTGTAGGAGCTGCCGGAGGCTGCGATCTTTTGATTTTATGCTTTCAAAGGGCGGCCAATGCCCCTTGATACAACACCGGCCCTGACCCACCGCTATCGCAAGCTGTCCCGCTCCCACAGGGCTCAGGAACAATCCCCCGGACTGCCAGTCCAACGGACAGTTTTTCGCCGCCCATTGCCGGGCGGTGTTCATGGCACAAGAGGATGTCTGGATGAAGTTTTCACGCGGTTTTGCACTGGCATCGCTCATGACCCTGGCGGCCAGCCCGGCCTTTGCTCAATTCAGTCTGAGCGATGCGGCCAATGCCATCTCTGGCATGAAGGGCGAAAACACCGCTGCGGCTGCGGCGCCGACTTCGGAGACGGCCGGCCTGCTGAGTGCGCTCAGCCAGTTGAACGTGACGCCGCAACAGGCCGTTGGCGGTACCGGGGCGATGCTCGGGCTGGCCAAGAATCAATTGAGTTCCACCGACTACTCGGAATTGGCCAAAAGCGTGCCTGGAATCGACATGCTGTCGGGCGGCGGGGAACTGGGCGCCCTCAGCGGCTTGCTCGGTTCGTCCGGCAAGGCGGCAGGTCTGGATAACGCCTTGGGCAACGTCAAGGACACCAATGACCTGAACAGTGCGTTCAGTGCCTTGGGCATGGACAGCGGCATGATCGGCCAGTTTGCCCCGGTGATCCTGCAATACCTCGGTCAGCAGGGCGTAGGCGGTTCGCTGCTGCAAAGCCTGGGCGGGATCTGGGGCGCAGGCAGCTGACCGAGCGCCGGCTGATTAACGGCGTTCGGCGCGCAACGCGTCGATACGCTGATCCTTATCGATCCAGAGCTGGTTGACCCAGTTCTGGATGGTTTCGCGAAACTGCGGATCGTTCTCGTAATCGCCCTGCCACAGCGCAGGGTCGAGCTCGCGGGTCTTGATGTCGATGATGACCCTCGGCACGTTGCCGCTGATCAAGTCCCAGAACCCCGGAATCTTTGGCTGCGGATACACCACCGTCACGTCGAGAACGGCGTCGAGCTGTTCGCCCATCGCCGCCAGCACAAAGGCCACACCGCCGGCCTTGGGTTTGAGCAGGTGTGTGAACGGTGACTGCTGCTGTGCGCTTTTCGCCGTAGTGAACCGTGTGCCTTCGAGGTAGTTGACCACGGTCACCGGCTGGCGCTTGTACAGCTCGCACGCGGCTTTGGTGATCTCCAGATCCTTGCCGGCCAGCTGCGGGTTCTTCGCGAGAAACGCCTTGGTGTAGCGCTTCATGAACGGATAATCCAGCGCCCACCACGCCAGGCCCAGGAATGGCACCCAGATCAGCTCTTTCTTGAGGAAGAACTTGAAGAATGGCGTACGTCGGTTGAGTGTCTGGATCAGTGCCGGGATATCGACCCAGGATTGATGGTTGCTGATCACCAGATACGACGTATCGACTCGCAGGTCACTGCCACCACGGATGTCCCATTGGGTCGGGATGCACAGGCGGAAGATCAGCTTGTCGATTTCGGCCCAGGTCTCCGCAATCCACATCACCGCCCATGAGGCGTAGTCGCGAAAGCGGCCGGGCAGAACCAGTTTGAACAAGGCAAACACCATCAGCGGGCCGAACAGGACCAGGGTGTTGAGCAACAGCAGCAGGGTAACGAAACAGCCGGTGAGCAGGCGGCGCATAAGTAACTCTTGAAAGCGTTTGGGCGCGCCATGATAAGCAGCTTGGAGCGGCAGGCCAAATCGGTGACGACGAATGTTTCACCTTTGCAGCGGTATGCTGGGCCTGTGGTGATCATTGCGGCCCCTTCGCGAGCAGGCTCGTTCCCACAAGTTCTACACGGTACCTGTGGGAGCGAGCCTGCTCGCGAAAGATCTCACGAACGAATTGCTCAGCGACGGTCTAAAATTCCGCTGCCCACTTTCCAAGGAAGCCCATTACGTGAAATCCCTCCTTGCACTGCTTTCCCTCGTGGCCCTGCCGGTCCTGGCCGCTGAGCCGACCCTGTACGGGCGCTACGAATACATCGCGCTGCCGGAAATCGGCGGCGAAGTCCTCAAGGCCAAAATGGACACCGGCGCCCTGACCGCGTCGCTGTCGGCCAAGGACATCGAAACCTTTACCCGCGACGGCGACGAGTGGGTGCGGTTCCGCCTCGCCACCAAAGGCGCGAGCAACAAGGTCTACGAACACAAGGTCGCGCGGATCAGCAAGATCAAGACCCGATCCGAAGAAGACGAGGATGACAAGGAAGCGATCGAACCCACCAAGCGCCCGGTGGTCGATCTGGAGCTGTGCCTGGGCAACGTCAAGCGCACGGTCGAGGTCAACCTCACCGACCGCAGCAGCTTCAATTACCCGCTGCTGATCGGCGCCAAAGCCCTGCGTGAGTTCGGTGCGGCCGTGAACCCGGCGCGGCGCTTCACCGCCGACAAACCCGACTGCTGATTGACGGCGAATCAGCCTTGGGGCACCGTTCGACCACTTAATTGCCGGGCTCGGACGCCATGCCTCATATCCTGATTGTCGAAGACGAAGCGGCGATTGCCGACACCCTGATTTTCGCCTTGCAGGGCGAAGGGTTCACCACCACCTGGCTGAGCCTCGGCGCGGCGGCGCTTGAACATCAACGCCAGACGCCGGCCGACCTGATCATTCTCGACATCGGCCTGCCGGATATCAGCGGTTTTGAAACCTGCAAACAACTGCGGCGTTTCAGCGACGTTCCGGTGATCTTCCTCAGTGCCCGGGATGCCGAAATCGACCGGGTGGTGGGGCTGGAGATTGGTGCCGACGATTACGTGGTCAAACCCTTCAGCCCCCGTGAAGTGGCGGCGCGGGTCCGGGCGATTCTCAAACGCATGGCGCCGCGAGCGGTGGCCGAGGGGTCATCGACACTGTTCCGCATCGACAGCGAACGGGTGCAGATCAGCTATCGCAATCAGCCCTTGAGCCTGACCCGCCACGAGTTCCGCCTGCTGCAATGCCTGCTGGAACAACCCGAACGCGTCTTCAGTCGCGAGCAATTACTCGATGCGCTGGGCGTGGCCGCGGATGCCGGGTACGAGCGCAGCATCGACAGCCACATCAAGAGCGTGCGCGCCAAATTGCGTCTGGTGAAGGCCGATGCGGAGCCGATCCAGACCCATCGCGGCCTCGGCTACAGCTACAGCCCGGGGCACAGCTGATGCCGCTGGGGATCCGGATTTTCCTGGTCTACGTGCTGTTCATCGGCCTGACCGGCTACTTCGTGCTCAACACCGTGATGGAAGAAATCCGTCCCGGCGTGCGCCAGTCCACTGAAGAAACCCTGGTCGACACCGCCAACCTGATGGCCGAAATCCTGCGCGATGACTTCAAGGCCGGCACCCTCAACCAGAACCGCTGGCCCGAACTGCTCAGGGCCTACGGCGAGCGACAACCGAAGGCGAACATCTGGGGATTGCCAAAGAACCAGGTCAATCACCGTATCTACGTCACCGATGCCAAGGGCATCGTGGTGCTGGATTCCAGCGGCGCTGCGGTGGGCGAGGATTACTCACGGTGGAACGACGTCTACCTGACCCTGCGTGGGGAATACGGCGCCCGCTCCAGTCGCAGCGATCCGAACGATGCGAACTCTTCGGTGATGCACGTTGGCGCACCCATCCGCGACAACGGCCAGATCATTGGTGTGGTCACCGTGGCCAAGCCCAACAGTTCGTTGCAGCCTTACGTGGATCGCACTGAACGTCGATTGCTGACCTATGGCGCCGGGCTGATCGGTCTCGGTCTGCTGTTTGGCGCGTTGTTGTCGTGGTGGCTGAGCGCGGCGCTGCGGCGGTTGACCGCTTATGCACAGGCGGTCAGTGAAGGCCGACGGGTCGAGGTTCCGCATTATCGCGGCGGCGAACTGGAGCAACTGGCGACGGCGGTGGAACAGATGCGCACCCAGCTCGAAGGCAAAGCCTACGTCGAGCGTTACGTGCACACCTTGACGCATGAATTGAAGAGCCCGCTGGCGGCGATTCGTGGTGCGGCGGAATTACTGCAAGGCGAGATGCCGTTGGCCCAGCAGCAGCGTTTCGTCAGCAATATCGACAGCGAAAGCGTGCGGATGCAACAGTTGATCGAACGTCTGCTGAACCTGGCACAGGTCGAGCAACGACAAGGGCTGGAGGAGCGGGTAGCGGTGCCATTGGCCGGGCTGGTGGATGAATTGCTGAATGCTCAGGCTGCACGAATCGAAGGCAAAAAGTTGTGCGTGGAACAGACGATTCCAGAGAATCTGACGGTGACCGGTGAGCCGTTCCTGTTGCGTCAGGCGCTGGGCAATTTGCTGGAGAATGCGTTGGATTTCACCCCTGCAACGGGCGTGCTGCGATTCAGCGCCGAGCAGGTTGGCGAGCAGATTGAGTTCCGGCTATTCAACCAGGCCGAAGCGATTCCCGACTATGCGTTGCCGAGATTGAGCGAGCGCTTCTACTCGCTTCCGCGTCCGGACAGTGGGCGAAAAAGCACGGGCTTGGGGCTTAACTTCGTTGAAGAAGTGGTCAAGCTGCATGGCGGTACGATGAGTATCGGTAATGTCGGTGGAGGCGTTCAAGTGAGTTTGCATTTGCCTTCAGACCGTTAAAGATCGCAGCCTTCGGCAGCTCCTATAGGTGTACGCCGATCTATGTAGGAGCTGCCGAAGGCTGCGATCTTTTTCTCAACTCCACAGATTCTCCATATTTCCCCCATAAATCTCCCACACACCGATCCCAGACTCTCCCCCATCCAAACAGGGAGAGTCCCATGAACCGTAGCCTGACCTTGAAACTCGGGGCAATTGCCCTTCTGATCCTCTTGTTGCTGATCCCGTTATTGATGATCAACGGCGTCATCCAGGACCGCCAGCAACTGCGCGACGGTGTGCTCGAAGACATCGCCCGCAGTTCCAGCTACAGCCAGCGACTGAGCGGGCCGCTGATGGTGGTGCCGTATCGCAAGGTCGTGCGCACCTGGAAAGTCAATGAAAAAACCAACGAGCGCTACCAGGAAATCGGTGAAGAACGCGGTCGCCTGTACTTCCTGCCGGAGCGTTTCGAACTCGACGGCCAGGTTCAGACCGAACTGCGTTCCCGTGGCATCTACGAAGCGCGGCTGTTCCACGCCGACAACCGCATCAGCGGGCACTTCTCGGTCCCGGCGCAACTGGGCATCAAGGAAGACTTCGTCGATTACCAGTTCGACCAGCCGTTTCTCGCGGTCGGGATCAGCGACATTCGCGGCATCGAAAACGCGCTGAAACTCGAATTCAATGGCCAGAGCCTGGACTTTATCCCCGGCAGTCAGGTGGGCTGGTTGGGCGAGGGTGTACATGTCACGCTACCGGCGCTGGACGCAAAACAGGCCACGGAACTGGCCTTCGGTTTCGACCTGCGTCTGCAAGGCACCGGCCAGTTGCAGATCCTGCCGGTGGGCAAGACCAGCAAGGTGTCGCTGGCCGCCAACTGGCCGCATCCAAGCTTCATCGGCAACTACCTGCCGACCCAGCGCGAAGTGACCGATCAAGGCTTCACCGCCAATTGGCAAACCACATTTTTCTCCACCAACCTGCAAGAAGCGTTGAGCAGTTGCGTGTCCGGTGGTGACTGTGAAGCGTTCAGTGGCCGCAGCTTCGGTGTGAGTTTCATCGACCCCGTGGATCAGTACCTGAAAAGCGATCGGGCGATCAAATACGCACTGCTGTTCATCGTCCTGACCTTCGCCGGTTTCTTCCTCTTCGAAGTCCTGAAAAGCCTGGCGGTGCACCCGGTGCAATACGCTCTGGTGGGCGTGGCCCTGGCGTTCTTCTATCTGTTGCTGCTGTCACTGTCCGAGCACATCGGTTTTGCCCTGGCGTATCTGTTATCGGCGGGCGGTTGTGTGTTGTTGATCGGTTTTTATGTCTGCCACGTACTGCGCAGCGTGCGGCACGGTTTGAGTTTCTCGGCGGGGTTGGCGGCGTTGTATGGCTTGCTCTATGGCTTGTTGAGTGCCGAGGATTACGCACTGTTGATGGGCTCGTTGCTGCTGTTCGGATTGTTGGGTGTGTTCATGGTGTTGACCCGCAAACTGGACTGGTACGGGATCGGGCAGAAAACGGCCAAGCCGTTGGAATTCGATATTGGAGCTGTGGAATGAGCCGGTCGTTGGGGTTACGCGAGGATCAGCGGGTAGGGGCCGACTTGGCAGCGCGAATTGCAGGATTGTTCCAGGCGTCAGGCGAGCTGCGGGAGGTTGGTCTAACCTTGAATGATTGCGCATTGAGAGTCTGGACATGGAATCCGTCCACGCCTTGCATCGAAATACACCAAAGCTGGCAGTGGTCGACCCTCGCGGGTTGGCCATCGCCGCCGTTGAGTACTATCGCAAGTCCAGCGCAGAGGTGCAGCCCGAGCCGCGAGTGACGTGTGAGACGTTCGATGTGGCGGGGCGATCGGTGGCGAATTGGGATCCTCGTTTGGGATCGGGCAATACGCCGATCCCGTCGCTCACCATCATTCCCGGTTTGTCCGGCATGTCGTTGTTGACTGTCAGTGTCGACGCAGGTTGGCGGCTGGCCTTGCAGGACGAAGCCGGACAGGTCCGCCAGAACTGGGATGGCATAGGCAACACAACGTACTTTGACTACGACTTGCTGGGCAGGCCGTCGAGCGTCGAGCAAGCGTCTGCCAATGCTGCCCCGCAGTGCGTGGAACGCTTGTACTACGCCGGGGCAATCGCAGAGGTCGGTCTTCGAAATCAGTGTGGACGGTTGATACGTCATGCCGATACCGCCGGCGTGCGTGAGCTCCCTGACTACAGCCTGCAAGGGACGCCGTTGACGGAGTCGAGGCGCTTTCTGACGGAACTTGATCATCCGGGCTGGCCGGTTGCCCAGAGCCAACAAAATGCTTTGCTCGAACAGGGCGAAGATAAAACCTACCGCACCCATTGGCACTACGACGCATCGGGCGCAATGCTTGGGCAGATCGACGCGGCCGGGCATACCCGGCGGTTTGCCTACACCGTCCATGGGCAGTTGCAGAGCACTTGGCTGACGGTTGTGGGCAAGTCGGAACAGTTATTGGCCTGCGACATTACCCGCAATGCCTTCGGGCAGGTTGAACGCGAAAGGGCGGGCAATGGTGTCATCAGTTCCAGCGTTTATGATCCCGTTGATGGCCGACTGCGGCAGTTGCTCGCGATCAAAGGTGGTCGCTGTCTGCAGGATTTACGCTATGACTATGACCCGGTGGGCAACATCCTCTGTATGACGGATGAATCGCGACCTGTCAGTTGGTTTGCCAATCAGCGTGTCGACCTGACCAGCTGTTATGGCTATGACACGCTGTATCAACTGATCAGCGCCACGGGGCGCGAAATAGCGTCATCCAACAATGGCCCGGCGCTGCCAGAACTGATCTCACCGCCAGATCCTTCTCGACTGCAGAGCTACAGTCAGAGTTGGTGTTACGACGCCGGTGGCAATCTGCTTGAACAGCGTCACCGCGATAAGCCAACCCATTTCATGGACATCGACACCGTCAGCAATCGAGGACTGAAGCGAGTGCCAGGGCAGGTCCCCGACTTTGATGCGAATTTCGATCGCAACGGCAATCTCAGGTTTTTGGCGCCGGGACAGCCGCTGCACTGGACGGTTCGCAATCAACTTGACGAAGCGGTGTTGGTGACGCGGGCCGATGGTCGAAACGACATCGAGCGCTATGTCTACGACGCCACAGGGATGCGTGTGCGAAAAGTGAGAGTTGCGCAAGCTTTAAGCACTGTTCGCAGCGCTGAGGTTCGCTACTTACCGGGGCTGGAGATTCGCACCGAAGGGGCGGACAGCTCTGACGAAGTCTTGCACGTGGTGAACGTGCAAGCGGGACGCAGCATTGTCCGGCTTTTGCATTGGGTGCTCGGCCAGCCGGATGAAATCGAAGAAGATCAGTTGCGTTACAGCCTTGATGATTATTTGGGGAGTGGGACGATCGAATTGGATCACGATGGCAATCTTATCAGTTACGAGGGTTACTTTGCTTATGGCGGCACGGCTTGGTGGATGGGCCGTTCTCAGATTGAGGCCAAGTACAAGTTCGTGCGTTATTCCGGTAAAGAGTGCAATGCAGTCGGGCTGTATTGCTACGGTGTCAGGTATTACGCGTCCTGGTTATTACGCTGGATAAATCCGGACCCGGCCGGCATCGTTGACGGGTTTAACTTGTTTTGTTTCGTGAAGGGCAATCCGATTGTCTATCTGGATAAGTTTGGGTTGTACGCCGGCAAAGGGGATGAAGTAGAAAAACAGACTGAACAAAAATTTGAAATTGTTATGCGTGGTAGGTCGGAAGCGGAGGAGCATCATTTGGAAATACTTGATCGTGTAATTAAAGCTTCCGGAGAAGTATTAGATGCGGTACTGATTGCTTTGACTTATGAAGATCAGAGCGGTCGTAGTCACAGGATATTACGTAATGTGTATAAGGGTTTGCCGGTTCATGTAGATGAGCTTGTAGGTAAGTTTAAGGTAATGAGTGATGCTGTTGCCCTTTATTCAAAGAGTGGTTCGCGGAGCGATCAAATCGTTTTCGTAAATCCTAAGGATGAAAAAAATCGTGCGATAGCTCGCGTAGTAATAGGTGATCCGGAAAAAAGAATTTTCATGACTCCAATGTTTTTCCAGGGAAATTTAACACAGATGGTTAAAGCATTTATTCATGAGGTTTCACATTTGGAGCTTGAGGCTGTAGATTTTTTTTATTACCACAGCTCTCTTGGTACTTCGGATTTTTTATCAGGTAGCTATAACGCGAGGCAATTCAATAAAGAGGTAGCAGAGAAAATAGCTGTTTTTCCTGGGGAGGATGTTTTCCTCGATATCGCTGACGAGGTGGATGCGGGAATGTTTGGGGCTGGCTCACTAAAAACTATTTTTGGCACAAGTAATCGGTGGGCGATAGGTAAGAACATTGAAGCCGGTGGTGAGTACAGAGGAAATATTCTTTCAGGAAACGCAGATACATTGGCGTTGAGCGCCATTTTTATAGGTCAGCATGCTTTGCACAAACACTTTACGCCGAAGAGGGCTAGCGGTTCGAGTAATTGATTCCACACAGTCGCCTCATGGTTCGTGCTTTTGCTTGAAGTCATGAGGCGTCAATGAAGTTATGACAAATATCTCGAGATTTAATGTTTCAAGCCTTCGGCATCGTCGCCACCATAGAAGCCCGCTGACTCACCTCAAAATACCACGCCGCCAACTGCGGATTCACCTCGCGCCATTCCAGATCCGGATGGCGCAAATCCAGGTAACCCAACGCACACGCCACACTGATCGCCGCCACATCGAAATGACTGGTCAGCTCGGCAATCGCGTCCGCTTCGAGCACCGCAAGACCCCGGCGAATCTTGTCGCGCTGACCATCGAGCCACTCGTCCCAGTGTTTTTCCGGGGCGCGCAGGGCGACTTCATAACGAATCAGCACCGCAGCGTCCATGATGCCGTCGGCCAGGGAGGCCAGGGTCAGTCGACGCCAGCGGGCCGAGCCGTCGCGGGGGATCAGCGGGTTGCCGACGTGTTGGTGGTCGAGGTAATCGAGGATCACCCGGCTGTCATGGATGACGTTGCCATCGGCCAGGCGCAGGGCCGGGATTTTACCCAGCGGGTTGTCTTCGTTGAGGATCAGGTCCGGGCTGACCGGTGTGAGCACGCTGGCTTGCAGCGCCACACGGTCCTGTTGACCGGTTTCATGCAGCAGCACCATGACTTTGCGAACGAAGGGCGACAGAGGGTTGTGGAACAGGGTCATGCTCGGGGTGGACATGGTAGCGACTCGGTCTGTGGCGGTGTCCGGCAGCATAGCGCGTTGGTGCACGAGCTCAAACGCAAGTTGAGGGCAGAGCACCGATCCAGTGTGGGAGCGAGCCTGCTCGCGATAGCGGTGTATCAGTTGGCATTGATGTCGCCTGACACTCCGCTATCGCGAGCAGGCTCGCTCCCACAAGGGTCAGCGGCGTTGCAGGAGCCCGCGCAGCGCGAGGACCGCGGGAACGCCCAGCCCCAGCCAGCTCAAGGCATCCCCCACGCCATCCCCCAGCAATGCGGCAAACAACCCCGCCGCACTCAGCAGGGCGATGACGCCAGGCGTAGCGAAGACCTTCCAGAAGTTCGACTGCCTCGGCTTCATGCTTGCGCCTCGGTTTGTTCAAGCACCGGTTTGGCTGCCTTGCGCCGTACCACCCACAGGTACACCCCGCTACCGAGCACGATGATGGTCAGCACATCCAGGGTCGCCCAGAGGATTTTCATCGGCATGCCGCCGTAATCACCGAAGTGCAACGGCTGCGACATGCCCATGGCGTCCATGTACCACGGTCGCTCCGCCACCGCCGTCACTTTGAGGGTGCTGGCGTCGATCAGCACCGGTGTCAGCAGGTGGGAGGTCAGGTGCGTGCTGCCTTTCATGAACACCGCGTAGTGGTGTTCGCTGGAGAAACGCGTGCCGGGGAAGGCAATGAAGTCCGGCTTCATACCCGGGGCGACTTCCCTGGCGATGTCGAGCAAACGGGTGGCGGGCGCCAGTTGCGTCAGCGGCGGCGCGTCGCGGTACGGCGCGATCATCGCGCTCAGGCTGTCGTTGCGCCACGCCGCGATCAGCAGATCGGCACAGGCACTGATGACGCCAGTGACGCCGACCACCAGCGCCCAGGTCAACGTCACCACACCGATCAGGTTATGCAGGTCGAGCCAGCGCAGGCGAGTGGATTTGTCCTGGCGCACGGTGGCGAATTTCAATCGACGCATGAACGGCAGATAAAGCACCGTTCCAGACACGATCGCCACCACAAACAGAATCCCCATGAACGCCAGCAGCAACTTGCCCGGCAGGCCGGCAAACATGTCCACGTGCAGGCGCAGCATGACCATCATGAAGCCACCGTTGGCCGACGGCATCTCCAGGGCTTCGCCGGTGCGGGCGTCGAGCATGAAGGTATGAGATTCGTTGGGTCCGGTGCCGGCGGTCGGCGCCATGATCGCGATCGCACCGTTGGGGTCTTCCTCGTCGTAGCCAAAATACTGCACGACTTCGCCGGGACGGTGTTTTTCAGCCGCCTGCACCAACCGCTGCAAATTCAGCTGCGGGGTGTCCGCCGGCATTTGCTTCAGCTCGGCGGCATTGCCCAGGAGGTGATCGATCTCGTGGTGGAAGATCAACGGCAGGCCGGTGAGCGCCAGCATCAGCAGGAATACTGTGCAGATCAGGCTGGTCCAGGTGTGGACGAAGGACCAGCGGCGGATGGTTTTGCTTTTCATGATTCATCCAAATGCAAAAGGGTCACGGCTGCACCGTGACCCTTATGTGGCTGCAATCCGCTCAGCGGTTTACCACTTGTAGTTCACCGCCGCCACGACATTGCGTTCGTCGCCGTAGTAGCACCAGGTGCCATCGCAGGTCGACAGGTAGTCCTTGTTGAAAAGGTTCTTCGCGGTCACGTCAACGGAGATGCCGGCCAGCGCAGGGTTCATGCGGCTCAGGTCGTAATGCACGGCGGCGTCGTACACGGTGTACGAACCCACGTGACCGTTGTCGGTGTTGGAGGTGTTGCCGTAGGTGTCGCCGACGTAACGCACGCCCGCACCCATGCCAAAACCGTCGAGCACACCCGCGTGCCAAGTGTAGTCGGACCACAGCGAAGCCTGGTTGCGCGGAACCAGTTTCATCCGGTTGCCCTTGTCGACGCCCTTGAGGATCTCGGTATCGGTGTAGGTGTAGGAACCCACCAGTTTCAGGTTGTCGGTGACTTCGGACGTGGCTTCGAGCTCAATGCCGCGCACTTTCAGTTCACCGATCTGGCTAGTGACGTTGTTCTGCGATACCGACACGTTTTGCTGACGAAGATCGAACGCAGCGGCGGTCAACAAGGTGCGGCTGCCCGGTGGCTGGTACTTCACGCCGACTTCGGTCTGCTTGCCTTCGGTTGGCTTGAACGACTGTGTGGAGCTGGCGTCGGCGCCCATCGAAGGCTGGAACGACTCGGTGTAGGAGATGTACGGCGTAATACCGGAGTCGAACACGTAGCTCAGCCCGGCGTTACCGCTGAAGGCCTTGTCGCGCTGGGTGTTGGTGGCATCGGCCAGGTTGTGGAACTGCGTCGAGGTGTGAATCCAGTCTTCACGACCACCCAAGGTCAGGCGCCACTTGTCCAGGGAGATCTGGTCCTGGGCATAGAGACCGGTCTGGTTGGTCTTCTGGTTGTAGTCGTAGAAGGTGTTGTACGCGACGTTGGAGAAATCCACACCGCGGATCGGATTGATCACGTTGCTGTCCGGCGCGTTGCCTTCCAGCCATTTGTAGTTGGTGTTGGTGCGCTGGTGATCCAGGCCCAGCAACACAACATGGTTCAGTGCACCGGTCTGGAAGTCGGCCTGGAAGTTGTTGTCCACGGCGAATTGGCTGATGTCTTCGTCGACCTGATCGACCAGGCGGCGAAGGGTGCCATCCGGCGCGACGACATCGCCAAAGGACGCGTAAGCCTGCTGGAACGACAGATCGCTTTTGGTGTAACGCAGGTTTTGCTTGAACTGCCAGACATCGTTCAGGCGATGGTCGAAGGCGTAGCCCAGCGCGTAATAGGTGCGGTCGTAGAAATCGGAATCCGGATCGCCAAGGTTCTTGTGGTGGGAAATCTTCGCCCCTGCCGGCGAGGCCAGTTTGGTGCCTTGCAGTGGCAGGAACTGACCGCTGACCCCGGTATCGTCGCGGGTGAACTGCGAGAGGAAGGTCAGGTGGGTATCGTCGTCGATGTTCCAGGTCAGGCTCGGCGCGAGGTTGTAGCGCTTGTCGTCGGTGTGATCGATCGGCATGCCGCTGTCACGCACCACACCGTCGACGCGGTACAGGAACTGACCTTCATCGTCGATTTTACCGGTGCTGTCGAAGCTGATCTGCTTGCGATTGTTGCTGCCGACTTCGGCGCGTACTTCGTGGCTGGCAATGGCATTGGGACGGCGGCTGACCATGTCGAGCATGCCGCCCGGTGGCGTCTGGCCGTACACCGACGAGGCCGGGCCGCGCAGGAGCGTGATGCGTTCCAGGTTCCAGGTTTCAGCCTTCGGGTTGGCGTAGGAGCCTTTTGGCAGCGGCAGGCCATCGAGGAACTGGGTCGGCTCGAAGCCGCGGACGCGCAGCCAGTCGGCACGAGAGTCGCTGCCATAGCTGCTGGCGATCACGCCGGGCATGTAACGCACGGCGTCATCGAGGTTTTGTACGCCGCGATCTTCCATTTGAGCACGGGTGATCACCGACATCGAGCGTGGCGCTTCGACGATCGGCGTATCGGTCTTGGTGCCTGCAGCGGTGCGGGTGGCAACGTAACCGTCAACCGGGCCCCAGGCGCTTTCAGCGTTTTCCATGCCGATCACGCTGGTTGTCGGCAGCGCCATCGCGCCCTCGGGTACAGCCACGAGGCTGAAGGTGCCCGCGCTGCTCTGTTCCAGTTGCAGACCGGTGCCGCGCAAGGCTTCGCGCAGGGCGCCGGCAGCGTCGAACTGACCTTTGACCGGTGCCGACGTCTTGCCCGCCGCCAGCGAAGGATTCAGCGACAGCGCCAGGCCAGCCTGGCTGGCGATCTGGTTCAAGGTGCTGGCCAACGGCGCGGCCGGCAAGTTGTAGGCGCGAACGCTGGACGCCTGCTCAGCGGCGATCAGCTGACTGCTGGCCAGAGGGGCACAAAGGGCAATGGCGACCGCCAGCAAACTGGGGCGCAACAAGGTGTCTAGCGAACGGGACATACAGCGGCTCCTAAAGGGGAATACTTCTCAATTGCCTAGGTGCCGAACGAAAATTCAAAAGTGATAGGGCTGGATGAAAATAATTTCTATTCAGTTAACAAGTGGTAGCGAATAACCGGATTTTGGTGAAGCTGATGGCCCCTTCGCGAGCAGGCTCGCTCCCACATTTGACCGCGATCCCCTGTGGGAGCGAGCCTGCTCGCGAAGGCGATCAACCTGTCAAAACAAAACTCAGGGCTTGGCTTCGGTTTTCGCTGCCACTGTCACCCACCATTGCGTGTGCTGTTCGATCTGCACCGGCAGGGTCGGGAGCAGGGCGTTCAGGGCCAGGTTGGTGTCGTGCAACGGGAAGCTGCCGGTGATTCTCAGGTCGGCGATCTCGGGTGCCACGCCAAGGTGTCCGCGGCGATAGCGGCCGAGTTCTTGGACCAGGTCTTCCAGACGGGTGTTGTCCACCACCAACATGCCGCGGGTCCAGGCATCGGCACCGAGGTTGAGCGCGACGATTGGCCCCAGGCCGTTGCTGCGCATCAGCACTTGCTGGCCTTCGCGCAGAATCTGTTCCTCAGGGCTCGACTCGGGATGGGCAGCCACCGCTGACTGCAAAACGCTCAGGCGCGTGCCTTCTTCTTCGCGCTTGACCAGGAACCGGGTGCCCAGTGCGCGCATGCTGCCTTCGCGGGTTTCGACGATAAATGGCCGGGCATCGCCATGACCGGTTTCGACGAGGATTTCCCCTTCCTGAAGAATGATCCGACGCTGCTTCTCATCGAAACGCACATCCACGGCACTGTGGGTGTTGAGGTTGATCAGTGTGCCGTCGCTCAGGCGCAAGGTGCGTTGCTCGCCGGTCGCCGTGCGCTGATCGGCCAGCCAATAGTCGACCGGCAGATACCGCTCACCGGCGAACAGCGCCAGGCCGATCACCGCCACGATGCTCGCCACGCCGCTGCCCAGTTTGCGCACCCGCCGGCGAATGCTTTCCCGCGATTGCAGCAATGCGGTGCGAGCGGGGCCATTCGCCACGCGGAAACGTTGATCGAGCATGCCCAACTGGCGCCAGGCGCGGGCGTGTTCTTCGTGGGCGGCGTGCCATTTGGCGAACTCTTCGCGCTCCACCGGATTGCCGGAATCCAGGGACAATTGCCAGGCAATGGCGGCATCCAGCACTTGCGCCGAGACCGGTTTGGAGCTGACCGGGCTCATACCGGCTCACCGTACAACGCGATGTAGCACTGCCGAATGCCTTGAGACAGGTACTGACGCACCCGCGGCACCGACACCCCCAGGCGCTGGGCGATTTCCGCATGGCCGAGGCCGTCGAGGCGGTTATAGAGAAACGCCGCCCGGGCCTTGCTCGATAGCTTGCCGAGCAGGCGGTCGATGTTTTTCAGGTCTTCGAGGATCAGTTGCTGTTCTTCCACCGAGGGTTGTTCACCCTCGGGGATCAGCATCAATTCGGTGAGGTAGGCCTGTTCCAGCGCGGCACGGCGGAAGTAGTCGAACAGCAAGCCCTTGGCGATCGCCACCAGAAACGCCCGCGGCTCGCGAGGTTCCTTCAGTTCATCACGGCCCAGCAACCGCACAAAGGTGTCCTGACTCAGGTCTTCAGCCCGTTGCGGGCAAGCCACGTTGCGCCGAAGCCAGGCCAATAGCCAACCGCGATGGTCGCGATATAACGCACCGACAAGCTCACTTTGAGGGCTTTGGACTGACGACACGCAGCATCACCGATTGGGAAGTGTTAACTAACGAGAATTGTTCGCGATTGTGGCAGAGGAGGGGGAGGTAAGCAATTGGCGCTGGTCGGGTGGGTAGTTGGCGCAGAACCCTGTAGGAGCTGCCGAAGGCTGCGATCTTTTGACTTTGATTTTTTAAGATCAAAAGATCGCAGCCTTCGGCAGCTCCTACAAGGGGGTGATGGATGTCAGAAAGAAGGCGCCTGCTGCCGCCGTTTCCACTGATTCAGCCGCTGTTGCAGATTCAACGGGCTATGAATCTGCTGCTGCCGGGCCCGGCTGAACAGAATCAGCGCCAGTTCGGCAGTGGCCAGCGCATCGGCACTGGCATTGTGGCGCTCGAAGACTTCGAGCTTGAACCAGTCGATCCACTCATCCAGCCCCGCCTCGCGAATGTGCGCCTGCGGACACAGCAGTGGCGCGATGTCCGCCACATCGAGGAATGGGTGCTGCAACTTGTAGCCCAGATGATCTTTCAACGCGCGCCCGAGCATGTGCTGATCGAACGGCGCATGAAAGGCCAGTACGGGACTGTCGCCAACAAACTCCATGAAATCGAGCAAGGCCAGAGCGGGGTCGCTGCCAGCGGCGATGGCGCTCGGGCCCAGACCGTGAATCAGCACGCTGGGGCCGAGTTTGAGTTCGGAGCATTGCAAGGTGCGTTCGAACTGCTGACTGAAGTCGATCGCCCCGTCCTCGATCACCACCGCACCGATGGACAGCACCCGATCCTTGTTCAGGTTCAGCCCGGTGGTTTCCAGGTCGAGCACCACCCAACGTTGTTCACGCAGGCTGCATTCGCTCAGCGCGATAGCTGTCGGCAGCCGTTGCAGGCGCAATTGCAGTTCGCCGGAGAGGCTCGGACCTGCCGGGCGCAGCCATGAAAACAGACTCATAGCTGATACCGCAGGGTCAGGCTGCTTTGCAGGCGTTGCGCCTGACGCAGGGATTCACGCAGGATCCGTCGGTCCAGATGATTAAGGCTGTCCGGATCGACCCGGTTGGAGTAGGGCAAATTCTCCCGGGTCTGTAGCTGATGTTGCTGCATGCGGGTTTGCTGGATGAAGTGATACGCCTCTTCGTACGCCGCCCCGTCCAGCCGTTCGATGACTTCTTTGTCCACCAGTTGGCGAAAGCGCTCCAGGGTATTGTTCGCCTCGATCCCGTGGGCCAACGCCAACAATCGGGCACCGTCGACAAACGGGGTCAGGCCTTGGACTTTCAGGTCCAGGGTGGCTTTTTCACCATTCTTGCGCGCCAGCACGAACTCACGGAAACGTCCTACGGGCGGACGATTGCGCAGGGCATTTTCAGCCATCATTCGCTGGAACAGCCGGTTGTCATTCACTTGATCGAGAATTCCCTGACGCAGCTGCTCGCAGCCTTGCTCGTCGCCCCAAACCACGCGCAAGTCGAAATAAATGCTCGAACCCAGCAGGTTCTCCGGCGTCGCTTCGCGGATAAATGCCGCAAAACGCCGCGCCCATTCGGCCCTGGACAAACACAGCTCGGGGTTGCCCGCCATGATGTTGCCCTTGCACAGGGTGAAGCCGCAGAGCGCCAGGCTCTGGTTGATCTGCTGGGCGATGGGCAGCAACTTGCCGCGAATCTCGGCGGCATGGGCCGCGTCCCGGGCCTCGAACAGAATGCCGTTGTCCTGATCAGTGTGCAGTGTTTGTTCGCGGCGGCCTTCGCTGCCAAAACACAGCCAACTGAATGGAATGCCGGGGTCACCTTTCTCGGCCAGGGTCAGTTCGATCACCCGACACACAGTGTGGTCGTTGAGCAGGGTGATGATGTGCGTGATCTGTGTCGAAGACGCACCGTGGGCCAGCATGCGCTCCACCAGTTGGCCGATCTCGCCGCGCATCGCCACCAGGTTTTCCACGCGCTGGGCGCTGCGGATGGTTCGTGCCAGATGCACCAGGTCCACCCGCTGCAGGGAAAACAGGTCACGTTCGGAAACCACACCGCACAGGCGATGGTCCTTGACCAGGCAGACGTGGGCGATATGCCGCTCGGTCATGGCAATCGCCGCATCGAAGGCGCTGTGGTCCGGCGTTAGAAAAAACGGCGCGTGGGTCATGTGCCGTTCGATGGCTTCGTTGAAGTCATTGGTGCCGTCGGCCACCACATGGCGCAGGTCCCGCAGGGTGAAAATCCCCAGCGGTGCTTTATGGTCATCGACCACCACAATGCTGCCAACCTGCTGCTCGTGCATCAGGGTCACGGCTTCGCGCAAAGGCGTTGCGGGGCCGCACGTCACTGGATGGCGCATGGCCAACTCACCCAGCCGGGTATTGAGCGAGTACTGGGTGCCGAGGGTTTCCACGGCTTTTTGCTGGACTTGCTGGTTGACCTGATCCAGCAGGCTGCTGACACCGCGTAGGGAAAAATCGCGAAACGCGTTGGACAGTGCGAACAGTTTGATGAATGCCAGCTTGTTCAGCTGTAGGCAAAAGGTGTCTTCGGCTGCCAGGTGTTCGGTGCGGGTCGCACGTTCCCCCAGCAGCGCAGCGAGGGGGAAACACTCGCCGGTGGTGATTTCGAACGTGGTTTCGGTACCACCTTTGGCCGTGTGGGGACGTTCACCCACAACCCGGCCTTGTTTGACGATATAGAAATGCTCGACCGGCCCGTCGGCGGGTTTGATGATGCTCTCGCCAGGGGCGTAAAAACGCAGCTGACATTGTTCCACCAGGTACGCCAGGTGAGCGTGTTCCATTTGATTGAAGGGCGGGAAGCGCTGGAGGAATTGCAAGGTGCCCTGAATATTCTGCAACACCGCGGTTTTCCCTGCCTGTGTGAAGGCGTCCGCTTTACTCATAACCATTACCGCAGTCTTTTTTGATTTGTTGTTGTCGGATGACTCAGCCATGGTCGGCCCCTGCGCGCAGGGTGCCCATTGGACGTAAGTCTAGGTAGGCAGTTCAGGTGTCGGAAGTTAGGAAATGTCTGACGCAAATGCGAGAAAAACCTCCTACATTGGCTATAGGAAAACTTTCCGACGAAGTGCACATTGAAGGTCTACTTAGCGATGTCTGACGAAGGTGCTAGGGGATTGAATTGAAAACGTAGAGTAAGCCATGTCCGACCACGATATTTTGAGTGATGCCGAGCGCGAGGCGCTGAGTGCCGTCATGCTGGAACCCGATTTGCCGCCGCAGCGGGTGCTGATCGTTGATGACGATAAAGATTCGCGTGAGCTGCTGTCGGAGATTCTTGGTCTGGACGGTATTCGCTGCATGACCGCAGCCAGCGGTGAAACTGCACTCAAGATGCTGGACGAGAAGCCATCGATCGGCTTGGTGATTACCGATCTGCGGATGCGCAATGTCGATGGCCTGGACATGATTCGTCAGGTGCGTGAGTCGGTACGGGCGGCAATGCCGATCATCATCGTTTCCGGTGACGCCGACGTGCAAGATGCGATCACCGCCATGCATTTGAGCGTGGTCGACTTCCTGCTCAAGCCTGTCGATACCGGCAAGCTGTTGGCGCTGGTCAAGCATGAGTTGGGAATGGATGTGTAGTCCTCGAATTGAAATAAAAAAGCCCTGATCTTTCGATCAGGGCTTTTTTATGTCCGGCGTCAGCGCTTAGTTACAGGCCATTGGCAGCCTTGAACTCGCGACGACGACGGTGCAGGACCGGCTCGGTGTAGCCGTTCGGCTGCTTGGTGCCTTCGACCACCAGTTCGACCGCCGCCTGGAAGGCGATGTTGCTGTCGAAGTTTGGCGCCAATGGACGGTACAACGCGTCATTGGCGTTCTGACGGTCAACCACCGGCGCCATGCGCTTGAGGCTTTCCATGACCTGATCTTCGGTGACGATGCCATGACGCAGCCAGTTGGCGATGTGCTGGCTGGAAATACGCAGCGTCGCACGGTCTTCCATCAGGCCGACGTCGTTGATGTCCGGCACCTTCGAGCAACCTACGCCCTGGTCGATCCAGCGCACCACGTAACCGAGAATGCCCTGGGCGTTGTTGTCCAGTTCGTTCTTGATCTGCTCCGCGGTCCAGCTCGGGTTGACGGCCAGCGGGATGGTCAGGATGTCATCCACCGAAGCGCGCGCACGTTTGGCCAGCTCGGCCTGACGGGCGAACACGTCGACCTTGTGGTAATGCAGCGCGTGCAGCGCAGCGGCGGTCGGCGATGGAACCCAAGCCGTGTTGGCGCCGGCCATCGGGTGAGCGATTTTCTGCTCCAGCATCGCCGCCATCAGGTCGGGCATGGCCCACATGCCTTTACCGATCTGGGCGCGACCTTGCAGGCCGGTGCTCAAGCCGATATCGACGTTCCAGTTTTCGTAGGCGCTGATCCACTTCTCAGCCTTCATGTCCGCCTTGCGCACCATGGCGCCTGCTTCCATGGAGGTATGGATTTCGTCGCCCGTGCGGTCGAGGAAACCGGTGTTGATGAACACCACGCGCTCGCTGGCAGCCTTGATGCAGGCCTTGAGGTTGACCGTGGTACGGCGCTCCTCGTCCATGATCCCGACTTTGAGCGTGTTGCGCGGCAGGCCCAGCACGTCTTCGACACGGCCGAACAGCTCGTTGGTGAACGCGGCTTCTTCCGGGCCGTGCATCTTCGGCTTCACGATGTAGACCGAGCCGGTACGGCTGTTCTTGCGCGAGTTGTTGCCGTTGAGGCTGTGGATCGCTGCCAGGCTGGTCAGCAGGCCATCGAGGATGCCTTCCGGCACTTCGTTGCCGTCTTTATCGAGGATCGCGTCGATGGTCATCAGGTGACCGACGTTACGCACGAACAACAGTGAACGACCGTGCAGGCTCAGTTCCTTGCCGTCGACGCCGGTGTAGGTGCGATCGGCGTTCATGGTGCGGGTAAAGGTCTGACCGCCCTTGGAGACTTCTTCCGACAGGTCGCCCTTCATCAGGCCGAGCCAGTTGCGGTAGATCACCACTTTGTCATCGGCATCGACGGCGGCGACGGAGTCTTCGCAGTCCATGATGGTGGTCAGCGCGGCTTCCATCAGGATGTCTTTGACGCCGGCAGCGTCGGTCTGGCCGACCGGGGTGCTGGCGTCGATCTGGATTTCGAAATGCAGACCGTTGTTTTTCAGCAGGATCGCGGTCGGTGCCGCTGCATCGCCATGGAAGCCGATCAGTTGGGCATCGTTGCGCAGACCGGTGTTGCTGCCGCCTTTGAGGGCGACCACCAATTTGCCGTCAACAATCTTGTAGCCGGTGGAGTCGACGTGGGAGCCAGCGGCCAATGGCGCGCCTTCGTCGAGGAACGCGCGGGCGAAGGCGATGACCTTGTCGCCACGAACCTTGTTGTAGCCTTTGCCTTTTTCCGCGCCGTCAGCGTCGCTGATGGCGTCGGTGCCGTAGAGCGCGTCATACAGCGAACCCCAACGGGCGTTCGAGGCATTGAGCGCGAAACGGGCATTCATCACCGGCACCACGAGCTGTGGACCAGCCATGCGGGCGATTTCGTCATCGACGTTTTGAGTCGTTGCCTGGAAATCGGCCGCTTCTGGCAGCAGATAACCGATGTCTTGCAAGAAGGCTTTATAAGCCACGGCGTCGTGCGCCTGACCGGCACGGGATTGGTGCCAGCCATCGATACGAGCCTGGAAATCATCGCGTTTGGCGAGTAGGGCTTTGTTCTTCGGTGCCAGGTCATGAATGACCTTGTCGGCACCGGCCCAGAACTTATCGGCGGTGAGGCCGGTTCCGGGAATGGCTTCGTTGTTCACGAAGTCGAACAGGACTTTGGCGACCTGCAGGCCACCGACTTGAACGTGTTCAGTCATTGCTTGCCTCACTCTGCTCAGCTATTTCGCTTTTCAGCTCTTCAATTTGACAATGAAGCCTCTGGCTATTTAAACCACAAACCCCTGCTACCAGTACATGCCATTTCGGGCGGCTGGGATGGAACCGATCAACGGCGTTGAGGCCTTGCTGATAGGGCTTTCAGGGCTGCGACTGCGCCTGCGGCAGACATCGATCCAACGTTATGTAGTGCGCGCTGCGGCATACTACATGATGAATTGCGGTTGTGAAAATTAGACTAATTACGTCGTTCTGCGACCCCATGACGCATTGCAGTCATGTCGGGGTACAGGATGTTCTCAAAAAACTATTGGATTGTTCCAGTTAAATATAAAAATTTGTACACGATTTGTTTTCGTCAGGTTCATCGGCGGTGACGCCATCGCGAGCAGGCTCTCTCCCACAAAGGCCTGCGCGATCCTTTGTGGGAGCGAGCCTGCTCGCGATGGCGTCAGACGAATCAGCGCCGGCCTCGCCCTTGCCTATACTTGGTTTTCTATAACAAAAGTCATGACTAGAGGGCTGCGCCATGGACCACCTCGTACTCACTGTTTTCGCTCCGGACAAGCCTGGGCAGGTCGAGCGCATCGCCCAGTGCATTGCCGAGCACGGCGGCAACTGGCTTGAGAGCCGCATGTCGCGCATGGCCGGGCAGTTTGCCGGGATTCTTCGTGTGGGCGTGCCGGCTGAAGCCTACGATGAGTTGGTCGATGCCCTACAGGCGTTGTCCGCTCACGGGATTCGTGTGTTGATCGCCGAAAGCGGCATCGAGCAATCCTGCACCTGGAAACCGATTGCGATGGAATTGGTGGGCAATGACCGCCCTGGCATCGTCCGCGACATCACCCGTCTGCTGAGTGAGCAGGGGGTGAATCTGGAACGGCTGGTGACTGAAGTGCGTCCGGCGCCGATGAGCAGCGAGCCGTTGTTCCACGCTGAAGCGATTCTCGCTGTGCCACTGACGCTGTCCCTGGACGTGCTGCAATCCCGACTGGAAACCCTGGCCGACGACTTGATGGTCGAATTAGTGCTGCGCAGTGAGCCTTGAAAAGGTTATCCAAGTTATACGTGCACCTGCCTGTGGATAACCTGTAGAGACCGCCCGCCAGGCCACGTCGGCCGGGGCTTTTCAGGATCTGATCAAAAAACCAGCAGTTTCAGGGACTTGCGCACAAACGCCGGGGATCACGCTGTGGATAACCTTGGGAAGGAACGATGCAGGCCACGGGAGACGTGGCCTGCAGAGATTTGTGTGTTTTTTGATCAGTTGCGGCGGCGCAAACTTATCCACGCATCGACGCTGTAAACCGCCAGACCGGCCCAGATGAAGATGAAGGCTAGCAACGTGCTGGACGACAGATGTTCATCAAACAGCAGGACGGCTTGCAGCAGCACCAACGTCGGCGCCAGGTACTGGAGAAAACCCAACGTGGTGTAGGGCAAATGCCGTGCAGCGGCGTTGAAACACACCAGCGGCACCAGCGTTACCGGACCGGCAGCCACCAGCCACCAGGCTTCGGAGGTGGTCCAGAATTCGGCCTGGGCGCTGCTCGCGCCCGGATTGAACAGCAACCAGGCAACGGCAATCGGCACCAACATCCAGGTTTCCACCACCAATCCTGGCAGCGCCTTGACGGGCGCCTGCTTGCGGATCAGCCCGTAGAAACCGAACGTCAGGGCCAGCACCAGCGACACCCATGGCAGACTGCCGACTTGCCACACCTGTTGCGCCACGCCGACTGCCGCCAGACCCACCGCGATCCATTGCATGCGCCGCAGCCGCTCGCCGAGGATCAGCATGCCCAGCAGCACGTTCACCAACGGGTTGATGTAGTAACCGAGGCTGGCTTCAAGCATGCGTCCGTTGTTCACCGACCAGACGTAAGTCAGCCAGTTAGCCGCGATCAGCGTGCCACTCAGCGCCAGGATCGCCAGCCGTTTCGGGTTGTCACGCAATTCACGCCACCAACCCGGATGCTTCCATACCATCAGCAACAGGGCGCCGAACAGCGCGGACCAGAGCACGCGATGGATGATGATCTCTACGGCGGGCACGCTGGCGATGGCTTTGAAGTAGAGCGGGAAAAGTCCCCAGATGATGTAGGCACTCAGGCCCAGGATGTACCCGCGACGCGGGTTGGCGGCTTGCATGCAGAATCCTTGCTTAGGCAGCTAACAAAGTGGGGATTGTAGGGCGGTTGTACCGATGTGTCGCTTCTGAAAAGCAAAAGATCGCAGCCTTCGGCAGCTCCTACAGGGGGTACGCGATTCCTCTGTAGGAGCTGCCGAAGGCTGCGATCTTGTGATCTTGAATTTAAAAAAGCTTCAGTGGTTCTTCATTGAGCGCAGCTAGTTGTTCACGCAACGCCAACACCTGATCCCCCCAATACCGCTCGGTACCGAACCACGGAAAACTGTGCGGGAAGGCCGGGTCGTCCCAGCGACGGGCGAGCCAGGCACTGTAGTGCATCAACCGCAATGCACGCAGTGGTTCGATCAGTGCCAATTCCCTCGGGTCGAAGTCGTGAAACTCGTTGTAGCCGTCCATCAATTCCGACAACTGACCGAGACATTCCTGACGATCACCCGCCAGCATCATCCAGATGTCCTGCACCGCCGGGCCCATGCGGCAGTCGTCGAGGTCGACGATGTGGAACATCTCGTCGCGGCACATCATGTTGCCGGGGTGGCAATCGCCGTGCATGCGGATGTTCTGGTGCGGCGTGGCCTTGTAGACCTCTTCCACCCGCTTGAGCAGGTCACGGGCAACGGACTCGTAGGCCGGCAGCAAACTCTTGGGTACGAAATTGCCTTCGAGTAGCGTCGTCAGCGAGTCATGACCGAAGTTCTTCACGCCCAGCGCTTCGCGGTGTTCGAACGGTTTTGTCGCGCCGACCGCGTGCAGACGACCGAGCAGTTGCCCCAGGCGATACAGCTGATCGAGATTGCCCGGCTCCGGCGCACGGCCGCCACGGCGGGGGAACAGGGTGAAACGGAAGCCGTTGTGTTCGTGCAGGCTGGCACCGTTGTGAATCATCGGTGCGACCACCGGTACGTCGCACTCGGCAAGTTCGAAGGTGAACTGGTGCTCTTCGAGAATCGCTTCGTTGGTCCAGCGCTGCGGGCGGTAGAACTTGGCGATCAGCGGCTCGGAGTCTTCGATACCGACCTGATAGACACGGTTCTCGTAGCTGTTGAGCGCCAGAATGCGTGCGTCGCTGAGAAAGCCGATGCTTTCGACGGCATCGAGCACGAGGTCTGGGGTGAGCGTTGCAAACGGGTGGGCCATGCTGACTCCTGCGCGCAGCAGGCTGCCGCGTCCGGCCAAGCATGGTAGCGCAGACGGGCCGTCTTGAGTGTTAAGGCTTGAGATGAGTGTTGCCTGGGCTGACGCTATCGCGAGCAGGCTCGCTCCCACGGTGATCTCTAGTGTGTGACAAATGGTGTGCACACCGTGGAACCCTGTGGGAGCGAGCCTGCTCGCGATGGGGACCGATCAGGCGCCGACAACCTCGCCATCTTCACGCGTGATAGCCATCACCGACGACCGCGGCTTGCCATTGGGCAGGTGCTCGGGGAACGTCGACCCACCGTTCTCCCCCGGATGCTGAATCCCGACAAACAAGGTCTTCTGATCCGGTGAGAAACTGATCCCCGTGACCTCGCAGCCCACCGGCCCGACCATGAACCGACGGATCTCCCCGGTCACCGGGTCGGCACACAGCATCTGGTTGTTACCCATGCCTGCGAAGTCACCGGCGTTACTCGAATCGCCATCGGTGAGAATCCACAACCGCCCAGCCTTGTCGAAGCCCAGGCCATCGGGGCTGTTGAACATGTTCTGCGGTGTGATGTTTGACGAGCCACCCTTCGGCGTGCCGGCGTGGATGCCCGGGTTGCCGGCGACCACAAACAGATCCCAGGCAAAGCTTTTCGAACCGTGATCGTCCCGGTCGGTGCGCCAGCGCAGGATCTGCCCGTAGACGTTTTTCTCACGCGGATTCGGTCCGCCCACCGGTTGACCGTCTTCGCCGCGTTTGGCGTTGTTGGTCAGCGTGCAATAGACCTGGCCATCCTTGGGGCTGACGACGATCCACTCCGGGCGGTCCATGCGCGTGGCCTTCACCACGCTGGCCGCGAGGCGCGCGTGAATCAACACTTCGGCCTGATCGGCAAAACCGCTGCTGGCATCGATGCCGTTTTTGCCGTGGGTCAGTTCGATCCACTCGCCCTGGCCTTTGGGGTGATCGGCATTGCCGTCTCCCGCGTCGAAACGCGCCACGTACAAGGTGCCGTGGTCCAGCAGGTCGCGGTTGGCCTTGGGATTTTTGTGGTTGATCTTGTCGCGGCTGACGAACTTGTAAATGAATTCGCCGCGTTCGTCGTCGCCCATGTACACCACGGCGTGGCCGTCACTGGTTTCGGCCAGGGCGGCGTTTTCATGTTTGAAGCGGCCCAGGGCCGTGCGCTTGACCGGGGTCGACTGTGGATCGAACGGGTCGATTTCCACCACCCAGCCGTGACGGTTGAGCTCATTGGGATTCTTTGCCACGTCGAAACGCTCGTCGTGTTGATGCCAGTTGATCTCTTTACTGGCGGCCACCACGCCGTAGCGTTTCTGCGCGGCGTCGAATTTCAGCTCGGCATTGTTGCTGCCGAAGCAGTCGGTGAAGTTCTCCTCGCAGGTCAGGTACGTGCCCCAGGGCGTCTTGCCATTGGCGCAGTTCTGGAAGGTGCCGAGGACGGTCTTGCCGTGCGGGTCGGCGCTGGTTTTCACCAGTTCGTGGCCGGCGGCGGGGCCGCTCAGGCTGATCGGCGCGTTACCGTGAATGCGCCGGTTGTAGCGCGAGCCCTGGACGAATTGCCACTGGCCGTTCTTGCGCTGCACTTCGATCACCGACACGCCTTCGCAGGCCAGTGCCTTGTGCACGTCGTCGGCCGACTGCGGCATGCCGCCGTGGGGGTAGAGGTAGCGATAGTTGGTGTACTCGTTGTTGATCGCCATCAACGCCCGATCTTTTTCGCCGGGAAACTCGAACAGGCTCATGCCGTCGTTGTTGTCACCGAACTGGACTTCCTGTTGTGCAGCTGTGCCGTTGCCGCTCGGGTCGAATGCCGGACCGTCCTTTTGCAACGGCTGGCCCCAGCTGATCAACACCGACGATTTGTAGCCTGGCGGCAGGGTGATGGCGTCGCTGGTGGCGGCGGGAATGCTGTCAAAACCCAGCAGTTTGCTGGTGCCTGCGCTGACGCTGGCGGCCAGCACGCTGCGGCTCAGCAGGTTGCCGCCGAGGAACATCGCTGCACCGCACAGGGCGCCGGCGCTGATGAAGGCACGACGGCTGAGGCCGACCATCTTCTCGAGGTCGGTGGATTGGTTGTCTTCTAATAGGCTCACATCAGGCTCCCTGCGGGTTTTTGCAGTCACCTTAATGATGGTCGATGAAGGTTTTGTTGCAGCCGGGTTTAAAGCGGTGTGCCCAGCAGGATATTGGACGGGGCGAACTGCACCCGTACCGGTTTGTCAGTGGTCAGTCCCAGGGTTCTCAAGTGCAGCTGTTCGGCCAACGCGCACAGTGTCTGGCCATTGGGCAGGCTGATGCGCACTTCACTGGGGCCGTCTTCGGCGTCGAGAATTTCTTCGACGATGCCCTTCAGGCAATTGTTGCCGGGGGCCGCTACTTGCTCGATGCCCAGTAACTCCAGCCATCCAGCCTTGATCAGGGCGACCACTTCGGTGCCGGTTTCCAGCTCCAGACGCAGGGTGCTGTCGTGGGTGATCTGGGCATCGATGGTCAGGCCTTCGGCCAGTTCAAGACGGATTCGGTCGTTGCGTCCCTGAGCGTCGATGGCCACGACCTTGCCGTGCAACTGATTGCGCGCGCTGGTCCTGAGCATGAGGCGGCCGAGCAGGTCCAGGTCGCTGGCGTCTTCGGCGGCTTCCAGTACCTGAGCCTGCAACGCTTGCAGTTTTTGATACAGGCGCAATACGCGTTCGCCTTCGCTGGACAGTGTGGCGCCACCGCCGCCCTTGCCGCCGACGCTGCGTTCCACCAGCGGTTTCTGCGCGAGGTTGTTCAGCTCGTCGATGGCGTCCCACGCCGCTTTGTAACTCAGGCCCGCACTTTTCGCGGCGCGGGTGATCGAGCCCTGTTCGGCGATGTGTTGCAGCAAGGCGATGCGCTGCGGGCGACGGACAATGTGCTGGGACAACAACGTAGGCAAGGACATGGCAAGGCGCTTTGGGCTGTGACGATGATGAGGACGTTGGCGGCTTGGGGGCCGGGAGTCAAGTCAGGTCATATCCTTGTGGGAGCGAGCCTGCTCGCGATGACGTTGCACAAGTCGCATCGATGTTGAGTTTGATGTCCTCTTCGCGAGCAGGCTCACTCCCACAGGGTTTGTGTTCTTAGGTCAAACCGCATCACCGGGTTTGGGCGTGCGGGCCAGGCAGTAGACGTCGACCCGTGCAGCGCCGGCCTCCATCAACAAGCGAGCCAGGGCCTGGGCCGTGGCGCCGGTGGTCAGCACGTCGTCCACCAGTGCCACGTGACGTCCCTTGACGGACGCTTCGGGCGCAAGGGTGAAAGCGTTGCGCAGATTCTTTTTCCGGGCTTCGGCGTTCAGATCCTGTTGCGCGCTGGTGTCCTGGGTTCTCAGCAACAACCTTTCATCGCACGGAATGTCGAGGCTGGCGCTGAGCCAGCGGGCAAGCATCGCGGCCTGGTTGAAGCCCCGTTGGCGCAGCCGTTTGGCAGCCAGCGGCACCGGGACCAATGCATCAGGCCTTTCCAGGTTTTCATCAAAGCGATGTTGCAGGGATTGAGCGAGAAGTTCGGCAAGCAGGCGGCCAAACGGCCACTTCGCACTGTGCTTGAAACGGGTAATCAGGCTGTCGATCGGAAAGCTGTAGAGCCAGGGCGCGGCGACCCGTTCAAAGGCCGGTGGTTGCATCAGGCATTGGCCGCAGGTCAGGCCCGACTCGGACAAGGGCAGGGCGCAGGTCTGGCAGTGATCGCCCAGCCAGGGCAACTCGCTTTCGCAGGCCGTGCAGATTGGCGTGGTGCCGTCGGCGGGCTCTGCGCAGAGTAAACAGGTCTGCTTGTTTTTTAACCAGATGTAAACCTGGCCTTTGTGTTGTGGTTGACAGCGCATCGCTCTTCCTTAAATATGCCGAACATCCGTGTCGCGTCTGTGGGTATTCCATTCCCCAGTCGCTTGCCAAGCATAAATCAAGGAAACGCCCATGAGCGCCAGCACCACTGCAACCCTGCGTCATGACTGGTCTTTGGCCGAAGTCAAAGCACTCTTCGTTCAGCCATTCAATGACCTGTTGTTCCAGGCGCAGACGGTGCACCGCGCGCATTTCGACGCCAACCGCGTCCAGGTTTCCACACTGTTGTCGATCAAGACCGGCGCCTGCCCGGAAGATTGCAAATATTGTCCGCAGTCCGGTCACTACAACACCGGCCTGGAAAAAGAAAAACTGATGGAAGTGCAGAAGGTCCTCGAAGAGGCCGCTCGCGCCAAGGCCATCGGTTCGACCCGTTTCTGCATGGGTGCGGCGTGGAAACACCCGTCGGCTAAAGACATGCCTTACGTGCTGGAAATGGTCAAAGGCGTGAAAGCCATGGGCCTGGAAACCTGCATGACCCTGGGTCGCCTGGATCAGGATCAGACCGAAGCGCTGGCTCAGGCCGGTCTCGATTACTACAACCACAACCTCGATACCTCTCCGGAGTTCTACGGCAGCATCATCACCACCCGTACTTACAGCGAGCGCCTGCAAACCCTGGCCTACGTGCGTGATTCGGGGATGAAAATCTGCTCCGGCGGCATCCTCGGCATGGGCGAGTCCCTCGACGACCGTGCCAATCTGTTGATCCAGCTGGCCAACCTGCCTGAGCATCCAGAGTCGGTGCCGATCAACATGCTGGTGAAAGTCGCCGGTACGCCGCTGGAAAATGCCGACGATATCGACCCGTTTGACTTCATCCGCATGCTTGCCGTTGCACGTATCCTGATGCCGCAATCCCACGTGCGCCTGTCCGCCGGCCGCGAAGCCATGAACGAGCAGATGCAGGCCCTGGCCTTCTTCGCCGGTGCCAACTCGATTTTCTACGGCGACAAACTGCTGACCACCGCCAACCCGCAGGCCGACAAGGACATGCAACTGTTCTCGCGCCTGGGCATCCTGCCGGAAGCACGCGAAGAGCACGCCGACGAAGTGCATCAGGCGGCTATCGAGCAGGCGCTGGTTGAGCAGAAAAGCAGCGAGCAGTTCTATAACGCCGCTGTTTAACGCTCCACTGATCCTTCTGAAGGAATGCAAAACCCTGTGGGAGCGAGCCTGCTCGCGAAAGCAATTTAACAGTCGACATTTATGTTGAATGTGAAGGCCTCTTCGTCGGAACGCCGCCCGGAGCAGGCTCGCTCCCACAGTGGTCATGTGTCATTTGATAGTCGAGGCCTGCATGTCTTTCGATCTCGCCGCACGCCTTGCTGCCCGTCGTGCCGAAAACCTTTATCGCCAGCGCCCATTGCTCGAAAGCCCACAGGGCCCGGAAGTGGTGGTTGATGGTCAGCCGTTGCTGGCGTTCTGCAACAACGACTACCTGGGCCTGGCCAATCACCCGCAAGTGATCGAAGCCTGGCGTGCCGGAGCGACCCGTTGGGGCGTCGGTGGCGGCGCTTCGCATTTGGTCATTGGCCACAGCAGTCCGCATCACGCACTGGAAGAGGCTCTGGCCGATCTGACCGGGCGCCCGCGTGCGTTGCTGTTCACCACCGGTTACATGGCCAACCTTGGTGCGGTCACTGCGTTGGTGGGGCAGGGCGATACGGTGCTTGAGGACCGCCTCAACCACGCGTCACTGCTGGATGCCGGTTTGTTGTCCGGTGCGCGCTTCAATCGCTATCTGCACAACGACGCGGCGAGCCTGGCCAGTCGCCTGGAAAAGGCCATTGGCAGCACGTTGGTGGTCACCGACGGCGTGTTCAGCATGGACGGCGACATCGCCGATCTGCCGGCACTGGCCCGGGAAGCCAAAGCCAAAGGCGCGTGGCTGATGGTCGATGACGCTCACGGTTTTGGTCCGCTGGGCGCCAATGGCGGCGGGATCGTCGAGCATTTCGGCCTGAGCCAGGAAGACGTGCCGGTACTGGTCGGCACCCTCGGCAAGGCGTTCGGTACGGCTGGTGCGTTTGTGGCCGGCAGCGAAGAGCTGATCGAGAGCCTGATCCAGTTCGCTCGTCCCTACATCTACACCACCAGCCAACCGCCGGCCCTGGCCTGCGCAACGCTCAAAAGCCTCGAGTTGCTGCGCAGCGAACACTGGCGGCGTGAACATCTGAAGACGCTGATCCGCCAGTTCCGCCAAGGCGCCGAGCAGATCGGCCTGGCGTTGATGGACAGCTTCACGCCGATTCAGCCGATCATGATCGGCGACGCCGGGCGTGCGGTTCGCTTGTCGATGATGCTGCGCGAGCGCGGGCTGATGGTGACCGCGATCCGTCCGCCGACCGTGCCTGCCGGCAGTGCTCGTCTGCGCGTGACCCTGACCGCCGCCCACAGCGAGGCACAGGTGCAGCTATTGTTAGATGGACTGGCCGACTGTGTTCAACAACTGGGACCGGAGCCAAGCCATGCGTAATCGTCTGATTCTGCTGCCCGGCTGGGGCCTCGGGATTTCACCGCTGGAGCCATTGGCGGCTGCCTTGCAGGGGCTGGATGAACACCTGCGGGTCGAGGTCGAGCCGTTGCCTGAACTCGAATCGAGCGATCTGGAAGAATGGCTCGACGAACTCGATACCACGTTGCCTCAGGACGCCTGGCTCGGTGGTTGGTCGCTCGGCGGCATGCTCGCCTCCGAGTTGGCCGCCCGACGTGGCGATCGCTGCTGCGGTTTGCTGACCCTGGCGAGCAATCCTTCTTTTGTCGCCCATGAGCAATGGCCGAGCGCGATGCCCGGCGAGACTTTCGATGCGTTTCTGGCTGGATGCAACGCTGATCCACGCATGACGCTCAAACGCTTTTCGCTGCTGTGTGCTCAAGGTTCGCAAGACCCGCGCGGGTTGTCGCGGCTGTTGCTCGGTGGCGCCCCGAATGCATCGGCAGCGGTGCTGATGAGCGGGTTGGGACTGCTTGCGCAACTCGATACCCGTCAGGCTTTGCAAGCCTTCCGCGGGCCTCAATTACATTTGTTCGCCGGCCTCGACGGGCTGGTTCCAGCCGAGGCGGCGGGCGATCTGCTGGCGTTGCTGCCGGATGTCGAAATCGGCCTGATCGAGCAGGCCAGTCACGCGTTTCTTCTGGAGGATCCCCACGGTGTGGCGGGGGCGATCCAGGCCTTTTTGCATGAGTTCGGCGATGACTGATTTATCCCTCCCCAACCTGCCCGGCGTCTTGCCTGACAAACGCCAGGTGGCGGCATCTTTTTCACGCGCGGCGGCGAGCTACGACAGCGTGGCCGAATTGCAGCGTGACGTTGGTAGCCAATTATTGAGTCGTTTGCCGGATGATTTTGTACCCGGTCGCTGGCTGGATCTGGGCTGCGGCACCGGGCATTTCAGTCGTGTGCTGGGTGAGCGTTTTCCTTCCGGGCATGGCGTGGCACTGGACATCGCCGAAGGCATGCTTAATCACGCGCGACCATTGGGTGGCGCCACGGATTTTATCGCCGGTGATGCGGAGCGGCTGCCATTACAGGATTCGACCTGCGATTTGATCTTCTCCAGCCTGGCGGTGCAGTGGTGCGCGGATTTCGCCTCGGTGCTCGGCGAGGCTCATCGGGTACTGAAACCCGGCGGCATTTTTGCGTTTGCTAGTCTGTGCGTGGGCACATTGGTTGAACTGCGTGACAGCTGGCGTCAGGTGGACGGCATGGTGCACGTCAATCGCTTCCGCGAGTTCGGGACTTATCAGCACCTGTGCGCGGCCAGCGGTTTGAAGGTCGCGAGTTTGCAAACCTGTCCTCATGTGTTGCATTACCCGGATGTGCGCAGCCTGACCCATGAACTCAAGGCGCTGGGTGCGCACAACTTGAACCCCGGTCGGCCGGACGGTTTGACCGGCAGGGCGCGGATCCTCGGCTTGATCGAGGCTTATGAGCAGTTTCGTCAGGCCCAAGGCCTGCCGGCGACTTATCAAGTGGTGTACGCCGTTTTGGAGAAACCCTTATGAGCGCAGCCTATTTCATCACCGGTACGGACACTGATGTTGGCAAGACCACGGTGGCCGCAGGTTTGCTGCATGCCGCGCGGTCGGCGGGATTGAGCACGGCGGCGGGCAAACCGGTCGCCTCCGGTTGCGATGTGACACCCAAGGGCTTGCGCAACGCCGATGCGCTGGCGTTGTTGGCAGAGTGCTCGGTGCCGCTGACGTATGCACAGGTCAACCCGGTGGCATGCGAACCCGCGATCGCACCGCATCTGGCCGCGCGGGAAGCCGGCATGGCATTGACCGTGCAATCACTGCTGGCACCGATGCGGCAGATACTCGATATGCAGGCGGATTTCACCTTGATCGAAGGTGCCGGTGGCTGGCGTGTGCCGTTGGCGGATCAGGACAACCTGTCGGACCTCGCGATGGCGCTGGATCTGCCGGTGATTCTGGTCGTAGGCGTGCGTCTGGGGTGTATCAATCATGCGCTGCTGACTGCCGAGGCGATTGCTCAGGATGGTTTGCAACTGGCGGGTTGGGTGGCCAACATCATTGATCCGAAGACTTCGCGCCTGGAGGAGAACCTCGCGACGCTGGCCGAGCGGATCCCCGCACCCTGCCTGGGGCGAGTGCCTAAACTGAAGTCAGTCACCGCCGAGGCGGTGGCGGAACACCTTCAACTGGATCTGCTGGACTGACGTTTTCAGGCTATGGTTTTAACTATGACAAGGCACTGTGCCATTAGTGTTTTTGTCGGGCCTTTTGTCGGCGGGTCTGGTTCAATGGCCGCTGTTGATCCTTTGTAAGGACGAGTTCTCCCATGGAAATCTCAGGAAACACCGCTTTTTATGCCGGTCTGAGCACTATTCAGACAGGGCAGAACCGTGTCGATCAAGCCTCCGGCCAGATCGCCAACAATACGATCGAGCGTTCGGTGACCAGCCAGTCTTCCGAGGTTCAGGTTGATCGTCTGCGTTCGGTCGATCGCAGTCAGCAGTCGGACCTGGCCAGCAGCGTGGTCGAGCTGGCGCAGGGCAAGTTTCAGGTGGAGGCCGGCGTCAAAGTCGCCAAGGCATCCGATGAAGTGCTCGGTACGTTGATTGATACCTTCGCCTGATTCCTCGCTCGATCCGCTATTCCAACGCCGCGACTTTTCGCGGCGTTTTTCTGCGTAAGTCCTTCTCCCTCAACTAATCTTTCCTGCATGACGTGTTGCTCGGTCAACGGCGTTGCGTCGCTGTGTGTCCGGCATTTGCGTGGCCTGATGACGAACGGCAAAAGATCGGCGCTTGACAAGATTTGGGCGTAAACGTATGTTTCAAACAACTGTTTGACCGTCACAACAAATCAACACGGTCGTTCATTCCCGGTTACATCAGCAGAGGTTTATCGCTATGCCTGACTACAAGGCCCCCTTGCGTGATATTCGCTTCGTTCGTGACGAACTGCTCGGCTACGAAGTGCACTATCAGAGCCTTCCGGCTTGCGCAGACGCAACTCCGGACATGGTTGACGCCATTCTCGAAGAAGGCGCCAAGTTTTGTGAGCAGGTGCTGGCTCCGCTGAACCGCGTGGGTGACACCGAAGGCTGCACCTGGAGCGAGTCCGGCGTTAAGACCCCGACTGGCTTCAAAGAAGCCTACAAGCAATTCGTTGAAGGCGGCTGGCCAAGCCTGGCTCACGACGTGGAGCATGGCGGCCAAGGCCTGCCGGAGTCTTTGGGTCTGGCGGTCAGCGAAATGGTTGGCGAGGCCAACTGGTCGTGGGGCATGTACCCAGGCCTGTCCCATGGCGCGATGAACACCATCTCCGAGCACGGCACGCCTGAGCAGCAAGAGGCTTACCTGACCAAACTGGTTTCCGGCGAATGGACCGGCACCATGTGCCTGACCGAACCGCACTGCGGCACCGACCTGGGCATGCTGCGCACCAAGGCTGAACCTCAAGCCGATGGTTCCTACAAGGTATCCGGCACCAAGATCTTCATCTCGGCCGGTGAACACGACATGGCCGACAACATCGTCCACATCGTGCTGGCACGTCTGCCGGATGCACCGGCCGGCACCAAGGGCATCTCCCTGTTTATCGTTCCGAAATTCATGCCGAACGCTGATGGCTCGATCGGCGCTCGCAACGCCGTGACCTGTGGTTCCCTGGAACACAAGATGGGCATCCACGGTAACGCCACCTGCGTAATGAACTTCGACGCGGCCACCGGTTTCCTGATCGGCCCGGCGAACAAAGGCCTGAACTGCATGTTCACCTTTATGAACACCGCACGTCTGGGTACCGCGCTGCAAGGTCTGGCTCACGCCGAGATCGGCTTCCAGGGCGGCCTGAAATACGCTCGCGATCGTCTGCAAATGCGCTCCCTGACTGGCCCGAAAGCGCCGGAAAAAGCCGCTGACCCGATCATCGTGCACCCGGACGTACGTCGCATGCTGTTGACCATGAAGGCGTTCGCCGAAGGCAACCGCGCGATGGTTTACTTCACGGCCAAGCAAGTCGACATCGTCAAGTACGGCGTGGACGAAGAAGAGAAGAAGAAAGCTGACGCACTGCTGGCGTTCATGACGCCGATCGCCAAGGCCTTTATGACTGAAGTCGGTTTCGAGTCCGCCAACCACGGCGTGCAAATCTATGGCGGCCACGGCTTCATCGCCGAGTGGGGCATGGAGCAGAACGTTCGCGACAGCCGCATTTCGATGCTGTACGAAGGCACCACCGGTATCCAGGCCCTCGACCTGCTGGGCCGTAAAGTGCTGATGACTCAAGGCGAGGCTCTGAAAGGCTTCACCAAGATCGTCCACAAGTTCTGCCAGACCAACGAAGGCAACGAAGCCGTCAAAGAGTTCGTCGAGCCATTGGCTGCGCTGAACAAAGAGTGGGGCGAGCTGACTATGAAGGTCGGTATGGCTGCCATGAAGGACCGCGAAGAAGTCGGCGCGGCGTCGGTGGACTACCTGATGTATTCCGGTTATGCGTGCCTGGCCTACTTCTGGGCTGACATGGCGCGTCTGGCTGCCGAGAAACTGGCTGCCGGTACCTCGGAAGAGGCGTTCTACACCGCCAAGCTGCAGACTGCGCGCTTCTACTTCCAGCGCATTCTGCCGCGTACCCGCACTCACGTTGTAACCATGCTGTCGGGTGCCAACAACCTGATGGACATGAAAGAAGAGAACTTCGCGCTGGGTTACTAAGCCTTAACGCAGGCCTTCAAAAAAACCGCTGCTCCTTCGGGAGTGGCGGTTTTTTTTTGCGTTTTAGAAATATAAAGCGATCGCCCACAAGTTAACTATGAACACTGCGCAGAGTGAACTAATGATTGGGTATTATTTTGATGGTTGACTCTATATAAAATCGGGTAACAACTTGTTTGCAATTACGGCGCCACATCGACGGATGTGTTGTAAGTGCTTGGCTTGCTGATGTTTGACGCGAGTGTGGCCCCGCTGAGGCTGGGGAATTGCGCCCGATAGTGGGGGATTCACACCGAAGTTGAGGGGTGTATAGCGGTATAAAATTTATTTGTATTTCTGCTGTTGAAATCTTTTGTTACGACTACAGTTCAATCAAGTGCCTGTCACGGCGCGAACCAATAGCGTTTCAACTTATCCCCAAACAAAGCGAATGCTTTGCCAGTTGAACTACGCCCCATGCCCGGCAACTCCATTCTGATTCAGGAGTGTCATCATGTTGAACTTGAGCATCCTTATTCGAGCTCTCCGCTTGGCCTGTGCGGTCGCGGGTGGCGTGGTAGCAATCAGTCTGCCGTTCAACAGTGCGCTCGCCGCGACGGCGCCAGAGGTTGATGTACCCGCGCCGGAAGTGCCCGCGCTGCAATCACTGCGTGGCATGACACCGCCCGACCCCTCGGGAACCGAAGGCGGACGCAAAGTCGATCTGATGACCGACTACGTACTCAATCGCAGCGCGGCAATCCTTCTGGGCAAAGCCCTTTTCTGGGACATGGAAGTCGGCAGCGATAGCGCCACCGCCTGCGCGTCTTGCCACTTTCACGCCGGCGTCGATCACCGGATCACCAATCAGATCAACCCCGGCCAGGCGCACACCAATGCCAACGTCGCGTCGATCTTCAACAAGCCTTTTGCAGCCTCCGATATCCCCGGCGACGTGGCCTCCTACGCGACCCTGTCCGCAGGCAAGGGCGGCCCGAACTACATGCTCAAGAAAACCGACTTCCCGACCCACGTGCTGGTTGATTCGCTTGATCGCAATTCGCCGATCCGTTATTCGACCGACGATGTGATCGGCTCACAAGGCGTGTTCGACGCCAATTTCGTCAAGCCCAATCAACCGCGTTTCGACAAGTGCACGCAGCAGCCGGACGGTATCTTCCAGGTCGGTGGCATCAACGTTCGTCGCAGTACCGGGCGTAACGCACCGTCGGTGATCAATGCTGCCTTCAACGTGCGCAATTTCTGGGATGGGCGGGCGAACAACGTCTTCAATGGTTTCTCGCCGTTCGGTAACCGCGATCCCGATGCCGGGATTTTCGTGACCAGCGATCGCAGCGGGGTGGCGACGAAAATATGGCTGGCACTCAACGATGCTTCCGCCGCCTCGCAAGCCGTGGGGCCACCGGGCAGCGCGGTTGAAATGTCTTGCGGCGGGCGCACCTTCGCCGATATCGGTCGACGCATGCTCGATACGCTGATGCTCAAACAGCAGCGGATTTCATCGAACGATTCGGTATTGGGCCCCGTTTCCGGTGCCCGCCGCCCCACCTATCGTGAACTGATCAAGGCCGCCTTCCAACCTCGGCTGTGGAACGCGACGCAGCAGGTTTCGCTGGGCGGCGCGCCGTATACCCAGATGGAGGCCAACTTCCCGCTGTTCTTCGGGCTTGCGATCCAGATGTATGAATCGACCCTGATTTCGGACCAGGCGCCGCTGGACGCCTACTTGCAGGGTGATCATCAGGCATTGAATGCCCAGCAAGTCGAGGGGATGAATCTTTTCCTCGGCAAGGGCAAGTGCGTCAGTTGCCATGGCGGGGCGGAATTGACCAACGCGGGCAGCCGCTTGCTGTTCCATCCTCGTGAGCGCATTGAACGTATGGTGATGGCGGACAACCTGACCACACTGTACGACAACGGTTTCTACAACACCGGTGTGCGCCCGACGTCGGAAGACCTTGGGCTCGGTGGGTCGGACGCATGGGGCAACCCGCTGGCGTTCACTCGTGAGTACAACACGCAGATCCAGGGCGGCAAGGTGCCTGACCCGCTGGACGTCGATGTGTGCACCTTTGAAGCGCCATTGAGCGCGGCATTACCCTGCGACGCTACGCTCAAACCCAATGTCGGTTTCCGCGATGCGGTCGATGGTGCTTTCAAGACGCCGACGCTCCGTAACATCGCGTTGACCGGGCCGTATTTCCACAACGGCAGCCGGGCGACGCTCAAACAGGTCATGGAGTTCTACAACCGAGGCGGCGACCGTCGTGGCTCGGAGGCGAACAACACCAGCGGCTTCGATCATTCCAGTGTGAACCAGCACAACACATCAAACCTCGATCCGGACATGACGTCCCTGAACCTGACCTCCGATGAAGTGGATGCCATGGTCAAGTTCATGGAGGTCGGGTTGACCGATCCGCGAGTCGCGTGGGAGCAGGCCCCGTTCGATCATCCGTCGTTGGTCATTCCACAAGGCCACGTGGGTGACGAAAACGCCGTGACGGTTCGGCCAGTCAGTCCAAAGGTTACGACACGGCAGGCGTTGGACGCGCTGGTGACGCTCAAACCCGTTGGGGCAGAAGGTCGAAAAATCGAAGAGGGGCCTTTGCAACCGTTCTACAACGATCTTTGAAGAGGTTAATCCGTGGGTTACTGGCTGCCCTGATTGCAGCCAGTCATGCGGCTTCAAAAAAACCTTAGTAAATCGCTCAGAAAGTCAGGGTTTCTGCCGTTAAAGTGGGTGGGCACAATGCCATCTGCTGATATGACGGGTCGGAGCTTTACCCTTGCAACGTTCTTCCGCTGTACGTTTCAGTCATTTCCTACCGTCACTTCTGCTTTTGATTGCGGGGCTAGCGGCTGCCTACGTCAAGGATCTGAACGTCTTCTTCACGTCGCTGTTCAACGTGCTGCCTACCTTGGTGCTGTTGCTCGGCGGCGCGTACTGCGCGGTTTACCGACGTCAGCGTGAACTGTTTCTGATGGTCACGGTGTACATCGCCTACTACCTGCTCGACACCCAGACCGACTATTACCGCGACAACGGCAAGGTGCGTGAAGACGCCGCCGTGGTCTTTCATTTGTGCTGTCTGTTGCTGCCACTGTTGTTTGGCGTGTTCGCTGCGTGGCAGGAGCGCACCCATCTGTTTCAAGACATGGTGGCGCGTTTCGCCGTGTTACTGGCCGTTGGCAGCGTGGCGTTGGGGCTGGAGCAAAGTTACCCACAGGCGCTGTTGATGTGGCTATCGGAAATTCGCTGGCCAGCCCTGCATGGCGCGTGGATGAGCCTGATCCAGCTGTCTTACCCCGTGTTTATCGCCTCGTTCCTGCTGCTGAGCTGGCAATACTGGCGTAACCCGAGACCCTTGCACGCCGCACAACTGGTGGGTTTGCTCGGGTTGTTCTGGGCGTTGCCGAAGACCTTCATCCTGCCGTTCACCCTGAACATCATGTGCAGCCAGGTGATGTTGATGATTGCGGCGGCGGTTGCCCATGAAGCCTATCAAATGGCCTTCCGCGACGAACTCACCGGTCTGCCCGGCCGCCGCGCCTTGAATGAGCGCATGCAGCGTCTGGGGCGCAATTACGTGCTGGCCATGAGCGACGTCGACCACTTCAAGAAATTCAACGACACCCACGGCCACGACGTCGGCGATCAGGTGCTGCGACTGGTCGCCAGCAAGCTGTCGAAAATCGGCGGTGGCGGTAGGGCGTATCGCTACGGCGGTGAGGAATTTGCACTGGTGTTCGCGGGCAAGACGCTTGAAGAGTGCATGCCGCACCTGGAAGTCATCCGCGAATCCATCGCGACCTACAACATTCAGTTGCGTAACCCGGACAGCCGTCCTCAGGACGACCAGCAAGGTCGTCAGCGTCGCGCCGGATCAGGGGCCACGAGTGTTTCGGTCACCGTCAGCATCGGCGTCGCCGAGCGCGTCGAGCAACGCAACCCCGAACAAGTGCTCAAGTCCGCGGACGAGGCGCTCTACGCCGCCAAAGGTGCCGGGCGAAACTGCGTGGTGGCCTACGGTCAGAACCGTCGTGGTGCGGTGCGCGCGGCCGCTGCGGGTTGAGTGATGATGGCGCATTCAGCGTCTGGACTGTGATTGTGAGGCGTGGCCGGCGGCAGTAGGTTTGAGGGATCTGCTGCCGGAGAAATGACCATGCCCGAGTACAAAGCTCCCCTGCGCGACATGCGCTTTCTGATCGATCACGTCTTCGACTTTCACAGCAACTACGCCGCGCTGGGCGCCACGGATGCCAGCCCGGACATGGTCAACGCGATCCTCGAAGAAGGCGCAAAATTCTGTGAGAACGTTCTCGCACCGCTCAATCGCAGCGGCGACGAAGAAGGCTGCCATTTCGACAACGGCGTGGTGACAACGCCTACAGGTTTCAAGCAGGCATTCGCACAATACGTCGAAGGTGGCTGGCACGGTCTGGCAGCCGATCCGGCTTACGGCGGCCAGGGTTTGCCGAGTTCTCTGGGCCTGGTCATCAGCGAGATGGTCGGCTCCAGCAACACGTCCTGGGGCATGTACCCCGGCTTGACCCACGGTGCGATGTCGGCCATCCACGCCCACGGCACCGACGCGCAAAAGCAGACCTATCTGAGCAAACTCACCGCGGGCCAATGGACCGGCACCATGTGCCTGACCGAAGCCCATTGCGGCACCGACCTGGGCATCATCAAGACCCGCGCCGTGCCACAGGCCGATGGCAGTTACGCGATTTCCGGCAGCAAGATTTTCATCTCCGCCGGCGAGCACGACATGAGCGACAACATCATTCACCTGGTGTTGGCGAAACTGCCGGACGCTCCTGCAGGAACCAAGGGCATTTCGCTGTTCATCGTTCCAAAATTCCTACCCAATGCCGAAGGCGAAGCGGGTGAGCGCAATGGCGTTTCCTGCGGTTCCATCGAACACAAAATGGGCATCAAGGCGTCGGCTACTTGCGTGCTGAACTTCGACGAGGCCAAGGGCTTCCTGATCGGTGAGCCGAACAAGGGCCTGAACTGCATGTTCACCATGATGAACCATGCCCGCCTCGGCACCGGGATGCAGGGGCTGTGCCTGGGGGAGGCCAGTTTTCAGGGCGCGATCAAATACGCCAACGACCGTTTGCAGATGCGCTCGCTGACCGGCCCGAAAGCGCCGGAAAAAGCCGCCGACCCGATCATCGTTCATCCCGACGTGCGCCGGATGTTGCTGACCATGAAGGCCTTCAACGAAGGTAACCGGGCGCTGACCTATTTCACTGCGCAATTGCTGGACGTCGCCCATATGAGCGCGGATGAGACGGCGCGTCAGGACGCTGAAGACCTGCTGGCGTTCCTCACGCCGATCTGCAAAGCCTTCATGACCGATACCGGGCTGGAAGTGACCAACCATGGTATGCAGGTGTTTGGTGGTCACGGTTTCATCCGTGAGTGGGGCATGGAGCAGTTGGTTCGCGATTGCCGGATCGCGCCGATCTATGAAGGCACCAACGGCATTCAGGCGCTGGATTTGCTCGGGCGTAAAGTGCTCGGCAGCCAGGGCAAACTGCTGCGAGGCTTTACTAAAATCGTCCATAAGTTCTGTGCCGCCAACGCCGAGCATCCGCAACTTGCCAGCTATGTGGCGCAGCTCGACGGGCTGAATCAGCAATGGGGCGAGTTGACCACCAGGGTCGGCATGGCGGCGATGAAGAATCTGGATGAAGTGGGGGCCGCGTCGGTCGACTATCTGATGTACAGCGGTTACATCATCCTTGGTTATTTGTGGCTGCGCATGGCGCTGGTCGCTCAGGCGCAACTCGATGCGGGCAGTGGCGATGCCGATTACTGCAGAGGCAAACTGGTCACCAGCGAGTTTTACTTCAAGCGATTGTTGCCGCGCACCGCCGCTCATCGCGCGGCCATCGAGGCGGGCAGTGATTGTCTGATGAAGCTACCAGCGGAGTTGTTCACGCTTTAGTCTTTCAGCCCAGCAACTTAAGAGCCCGCCTTGCGCGGGCCTTTTTGTTAATGACTAAAAATTACAAAATGGTCACTAGCTGACCCTATGTGTCGCAAAAGTTGTTGGGTTACACTCGAACCCAACGAAAGCACTATTCCTACGAATCACCTGTATAGATCTTGCGAGGTTTGCCATGGCTGACTACAAAGCGCCCCTGCGCGATATGCGCTTCGTCCTCAATGAAGTATTCGAGGTCGCCAAACTCTGGGCCGAATTGCCTGCGCTGGCCGATACCGTTGATGCGGAAACGGTCGAAGCCATTCTCGAGGAAGCCGGCAAGGTCACCAGCAAAAGCATCGCGCCCCTGAGCCGTGCGGCTGACGAAGAAGGTTGCCATTGGGCGGACGGTGCCGTCACCACGCCGGCAGGTTTCCCACAGGCTTATCAGACTTATGCTGAAGGTGGTTGGGTCGGTGTCGGTGGCGATCCGGCCTACGGCGGCATGGGCATGCCCAAAGCCGTTTCGGCGCAAGTCGAAGAAATGGTCAACTCCGCCAGCCTGTCGTTCGGCCTGTACCCGATGCTGACCGCCGGTGCCTGCCTGTCGATCAACGCCCACGCCAGCGAAGAACTGAAAGCCGCCTACCTGCCGAACATGTACGCCGGTGTCTGGGCCGGTTCCATGTGCCTGACCGAGCCGCATGCCGGTACAGACCTGGGGATCATCCGCACCAAGGTGGAACCTCAGGCCGACGGTTCCTACAAAGTCAGCGGCACCAAGATCTTCATCACCGGTGGCGAACACGACCTGACCGAAAACATCATCCATCTGGTACTGGCCAAACTGCCGGATGCGCCGGCCGGTCCGAAAGGCATTTCGTTGTTCCTCGTGCCCAAGTTCATGGTCAATGCCGATGGCAGCCTCGGTGCGCGTAACCCGGCAAACTGCGGTTCGATCGAACACAAGATGGGCATCCAGGCGTCCGCGACCTGCGTGATGAACTTCGACGAAGCCGTGGGTTACCTGGTTGGTGAGCCGAACAAGGGCCTGGCGGCGATGTTCACCATGATGAACTACGAACGCCTGGGTGTCGGTATTCAGGGCCTGGCCACGGGCGAGCGCTCGTACCAGAACGCCGTTGAATACGCCCGCGACCGTCTGCAAAGCCGTTCGCCGACGGGGGCGCAGAACAAGGACAAAGTGGCTGACCCGATCATCGTCCACCCGGACGTGCGTCGCATGTTGCTGACCATGAAAGCCTCGAACGAAGGGGGTCGTGCGTTCTCGACCTACGTGGCCATGCAACTGGACACCGCCAAGTTCAGCGAAGACGCCACCACCCGCAAACGCGCGGAAGACCTTGTGGCCTTGCTGACCCCGGTGGCCAAGGCGTTCCTCACCGACCTCGGGCTGGAAACCACGGTTCACGGCCAGCAGGTTTTCGGCGGTCACGGTTACATCCGTGAGTGGGGCCAGGAACAACTGGTACGCGACGTGCGCATCACCCAGATCTACGAAGGCACCAACGGGATTCAGGCCCTGGACCTTGTAGGACGCAAGATCGTCGGCAGCGGCGGGGCGTTCTACAACCTGTTTGCTGACGAGATCCGTCACTTCACCGCGACCGCGACCGCCAGCGCTGATCTGGCAGAGTTCACCAAGCCGCTGAACGATGCCGTGACCACCCTCGACGAGCTGACCGCGTGGTTGCTCGACCGTGCGAAAAATAACCCGAATGAAATCGGCGCCGCGTCGGTTGAGTATCTGCAAACCTTTGGTTACGTCGCTTACGCCTACATGTGGGCACTGATGGCCAAGGCAGCCTTCGGAAAAGAAGCGCAGGACGATTTCTACGCGAGCAAGTTAGGTACGGCGCGGTTCTATTTCGCACGCCTGCTGCCGCGAATTCATTCGTTGAGCGCGTCGGTGAAGGCCGGTAGCGAGTCGCTGTTCCTGCTGGACGCAGCCCAGTTCTGACCCTGTCACGTCATGTAAGCATTCTCTTACATGACGTGCTGCTCTTCTCCCATAGATGCAGATTGGATCCACAGCTAATCTACTTACATGGACGTCGCGCAGGAAGCGCAAAGCAACAACACGGACACGTAGGATTCTGCCAGGATGGTGGAGTGAAATGGATGTCAGGGAAACAGTCTGCAAAGCCCCGCTTCGGCGGGGTTTTCTTTTGTCCGCAGAAAAGCATTCAGCTCAGCCCATCGAGGGTTGTCGGGCTGTTCAGGCGGTCATCCGGTCCGTTCATCACTTCTTCCAGCAAGGTCCGCAACAAGGCCAGCGAGGCCTGTTGCCGTTGCACATCCCGACACACCAGTCCGACTTTCAGCGGCACCCGCGGCTCGGTCAGCGGTTTCCACAGCAGCTCGTTATTGTCGAGCGCCTTTTGCGACCGCCCGGGCAGGACAGTCGCCAGCCGGGTGTGGGGCAGGCTGTCGAGAATCCCCACCATATTGTTCAGTTCGGCCTGCACCTGCGGGCGTCGCCCCAGGCTCGCCAGTTGTGTCTGCCAGATCTGCCGCACCTGAAACTCCTCACCCAGCAGCAACATCGGCAGCTCGGCGGCCTGACTCATTGAGACTTTCTTGAAGTCCCGCAACGGATGGTCCGCCGGGATGACCAGTGTAAGTTCATCTTCGTACAGCATCACGCCGTGAAGTCCCGGCTGGCGGGGCGGCAAGTAACTGATGCCGATATCCAGCGAACCGTTGAGCAACCGCCGCTCGATCTCCAGGCCCGTCAGTTCATAGATCTGCACCACCAGATGCGGCTGCGCCTTGCGCACGCGCTCGAGCATCTGCGGCACCAGGCTGGTGTGGACAGTCTGCAAGACACCAATGGCCAGAGTGCGCAGCGCCTGTCCCTTGAAATTGCCCAAGGCTTCGCGCGCCCGTTGCAGGCCATCGAGCAAGGGCAGGGCGTGGTTGTACAGCGTGTGGGCGGCCAGGGTGGGCAACAGACGTTTACTGCTGCGTTCGAACAGGCTCACATCGAGGTTTTGTTCGAGGTGACGAATCTGCTGGGACAGCGCCGGTTGGGAGATTGAAAGTCGTTCGGCAGCCCGGCCCACATGGCCTTCTTCGTAGACCGCGACGAAATAACGCAGTTGCTTGAAATCCATAAGTAATACTTATCGAAAATGCTGTGAAATCGAAATGGCTCAACGCCGTGCCTGAGCCTAGTCTAACCGCATTCACAAGGCTTACAGGGCCATAGAACACGATGAATACCGTTTATGCCGATGGTGTTTGCATAGGTAAGGCAAAAAACCTCAAACGAGGTTTTATCAGATGAACTTGTTCAACTTGCGACGCAATCCACCGACCCTTGATGACCTGGTCGTGGACAATTTCCTTTCCTCTAAAGGCGATAACCTTTCCAGTGAGTGCCTGATGCCCAGTGTCGAACGGCCGAAACAGATTTTCGTGCGCGGCCAAGGCTCCTGGTTATGGGACAGTGATGACCGCGCTTATCTGGATTTCTCACAAGGTGGCGGGGCCAACAGCCTTGGACACAGCCCTTCGGTACTGGTGAATGCCATCGCGGCGCAGGCCCAGTCGCTGATCAACCCCGGTTTCGGCCTGCATAACCGCGGCATGCTCAACCTCGCCGAGCGACTGTGTGCCAGCACCGGCAGTGACCAGGCATACCTGCTCAACAGCGGCAGCGAAGCCTGCGAAGCGGCGATCAAACTGGCGCGCAAATGGGGTCAGCGGCATCGCGGCGGTGCTTCGCGGATCATCGTCGCCAACAAGGGGTGCCATGGTCGTAGTCTCGGGACGATTTCGGCGTCGGACAGTTCGAACCTGATCAACCGCTTCGAGCCGCAGCTACCCGGCTTCAGCCACGTCCCGTTCAATGACCTTCCGGCGTTGCATGCCGCCGTGGATGCACAGACCGTGGCGATCATGCTCGAACCGATCCAGAGCGAAGCCGGGGTGATTCCGGCCACCGAGCATTACCTCAAGGGTGTCGAGCGCCTGTGCCGTGAGCTTGGCATCCTGTTGATATTCGACGAAGTGCAGACTGGTCTCGGTCGCTGCGGCACCCTGCTTGCGGAACAGTCCTACGGTGTACGGGCAGATATCGTCGTCCTCGGCAAAGGACTGGGGGGTGGCGTGCCATTGGCGGCATTGCTGGCGCGGGAGAAGGCCTGCTGTTTCGACGTCGGCGAGCTGTCCGGTACCCATCATGGCAATGCGCTGATGACCGCTGCCGGCCTTGCGGTACTCGATAGCGTGCAGGACAAGGGGTTTCTCGACCATGTCAGGGAAACCGGTCAGTACCTGCGCGAAGGCCTGGAGCGTTTGTCCCATCGCTACGGTCACGGCGAGTTGCGCGGGCAAGGGCTGCTCTGGGGTCTTACCCTGTCTGATGATTCGGCTGACGCAGTCGTCAAAGCGGCGTTGTACGAAGGCTTGCTGCTCAACGCCCCGCAACCTGATTGCCTGCGTTTCACTCCGGCGCTCACCGTCAGCAAGGCCAATATCGACAAAATGCTCCTGCGCCTGGCGCGTGCCTTTTCCCGTGTGCGCACCGCACAACTGCAATGCCGCAAAGGGATTGCCGTCTGATCAGACCCGCCCTACACGAATTCCCGAACCGTCTCGCGGTATAACGCATCGCCCCACGTTTGATTCTTTTGACGTGGGGCGTTTTTTTGCGTGGGAATTCATTTGGGTACCAGCATTCGGCCAAGACTCGCACTGAACCCTGACGAACACCGCAGGTCGATTAGCTGTAGGCTCACAGAGCCAACTTTAATCAGGAGCTGACCCCATGGACTTTATTCGAATCATCATTGCCATTCTGTTGCCGCCACTGGGTGTGTTTCTGCAAGTCGGTTTTGCCGGCGCGTTCTGGCTGAATATTCTGCTGACGTTGTGCGGTTACATCCCGGGGATCGTGCATGCGGTTTACATCATCGCCAAGCGCTGAGTTTGGCCGCGTCGGGTAGATCGCTTTCGCGAGCAGGCTCGCTCCCACATTTGACCGAGCGCTCTCAGAGAAACTCGATTGAATGTGGGAGCGAGCCTGCTCGCGAATGAGGCGCCGCAACTTTTGATCCGAGCGCAAACTTCAGTCCGCGAGTTCCATCACCCTTCGATAAAACAACCACTCCTGCTCCAGCGCATGGGCTTGATTGCCGGCCTTTCGAAAGCCGTGACGTTCGTCCGCGTAATAATGCGCTTCAACCAGAATGCCGTTTTTCTGCAGCGCCTCGACCATGTCGCGAGTTTGTTGCGGCACCACCACGGCATCCAGTTCGCCCTGAAAGAAAATCACCGGAACACTGATATTGCTCGCATGCAGCAGCGGCGTCCGCGCGGCGTAGCGCTCAGCATCCTGTAGCGGATCACCGATCAGCCAATCCAGATAATCACCTTCGAACTTGTGGGTCGCACGACCCAACGCTACAGGGTCGCTGACGCCATACAGGCTGGCGCCGGCGCGGAAGACGTTGTGGAAGGCTAACGCGCAAAGGGTGGTGTAGCCGCCGGCACTGCCACCGCGAATAAACGCCTTGTCGCCGTCGATCAATCCGCGTTCGGCGAGATGAGCGACGACCGCGCAGGCATCCTCCACATCCACTTCCCCCCAGCTCAAATGCAATGCCTGGCGATAATCCCGGCCATAGCCGCTGCTGCCGCGGTAGTTGAGGTCGGCCACGGCAAAACCGCGTTGCGCCCAGTACTGGATACGTGGGTCGAGCATCGGGTAGCAGGCCGAAGTCGGGCCGCCGTGGATGAACACCACCAGCGGCGGTTTCGCGTCCCCGGTCATCGCCGGATAAAAGAAACCATGGGCCTCTCCCGAACCGCTGGGGTAGCGCAGGGTTTGTGGGACGCTGATCTGTTCGGCAGGCAGCGGCGCCACACCACCGGCCAGCACCTTGACCTGCCGGGTGTTGCGGTCGATGGCAATCACCGCCGGAGGACTGACCGGCGATGCGGCGATGCAGTAAATGAACTGCTCATCCAGTGCGAGATGACGGAAACGGCTGTAGCCGCCGGTGAAGTCTTCACTGGCGCCACCGCCAAGACCCAAGCGGCCAAAGCCGCCTTCGGTCCAGCTTGCCAGGTAAGTGTCTTCGTTCAGGGGTAACCAGGTGCATCCGCCCAACTGCCACGGCGCCGGTCCATGGTCGGCGGCGGTACTTGGCAGAGGGCGCAGGCCGTCTGCCGATTCCACCCATGGCTGCCAATAACCACCACGATCTGTCAGGCAAAGCAGACGATCGCCGTCATCGAACCGAGGTTGTTGCAACGACTCCTGAACGTCATTACCGGCCACGCAACGCGCCTGGCCATAACTGCCATTGCCCTGGCGTTCGGCAACCATCAGGCGGGTGGCTGTCCATGGCTGATCTGGCCGGCTCCATTCGATCCAGGCCAGGCGACGGGCATCCGGGCTCAGTGTCGGCGCCGCGTAAAAGTCCGCCCCCTCGGCCAGCAGATGGCGCGCGCCATCAACCAGATCAATCGCCACAAGACGATGTCGATCACGGTTCTCTTCAACCGCCAAAACCTGCCCATTGGCGTACTGCAGATCGCCGTAACGGCACTCACTTGAAGTCAGCACCTCGGGCTCGCCAGTGAGCGGCTGCCGATACAGCTGTTGGTCCGCTTCGTTGACGAAAACAATCCCGTCATCCGTCAGACAGAACGCGCCACCGCCATATTCGTACACCCGACTACGCACACTGAAACCCGCTGGCGTCAGACAATGGGCCTGGCCGTCGCGCCAATGCCAGATCCGGCAGGCGGCATCCTCGGGGCGGTACTCGTTCCAGAACAAGCCATGCCGGCCGACCTGCAGTTCGGCGAAGTCGACACCGGCAGCGACGGCTTTGGCGGCGCTGAAGGGTTCAGCTTTTAGCGATGAGGCGTGAATTTCGTTCATTGCGAAAGGCCAGTTGTTCGATGGTCTGGGTCGCGTGTTCGGCTTCTTCGCGGGCCTTGAGAATCACGCCGTGATGTTCCGACTTACTGCACACCGGGTCGGCATTGCTCGCGTCACCCGTGAGCATGAACGCCTGGCAACGGCAGCCGCCGAAGTCTTTTTCTTTCTCGTCGCAGGAGCGGCACGGCTCGGGCATCCAGTCGTAACCGCGAAAGCGGTTGAAGCCGAACGAGTCGTACCAGATGTGTTGCATGCTGTGGTCGCGTACGTTGGGAAACTGCACCGGCATCTGTCGGGCACCGTGACAGGGGAGCGCGGTACCGTCCGGCGTGACCGTCAGAAAAATACTGCCCCAGCCATTCATGCAGGCTTTCGGGCGTTCTTCGTAATAGTCCGGCGTGACGAAAATCAGCTTGCACGGATGCCCTTCGGCTTCCAGTTTGGCGCGGTACTCGTTGGTGATGCGTTCGGCGCGAACCAGTTGTTCCTTGGTCGGCAACAGACCGACCCGATTGAGCTGTGCCCAACCGTAAAACTGGCAGGTGGCGAGCTCGACGAAGTCTGCTTCAAGGGCGATGCACAGTTCGATGATCCGGTCGATCTTGTCGATGTTGTGCCGATGGGTCACGAAGTTCAGCACCATCGGATAGCCGTGGGCCTTCACCGCACGGGCCATTTCCAGCTTCTGCGCGAAGGCCTTTTTCGAGCCGGCCAGCAAGTTGTTCACCTGCTCGTCGCTGGCCTGAAAGCTGATCTGGATATGGTCGAGGCCGGCCTTCTTGAAGTCGCTGATTTTCTGCTCGGTCAGGCCGATGCCCGAGGTGATCAGGTTGGTGTAGAAGCCCAGTTTGCGCGCCTCAAAAATCAGCTCGGCAAGGTCCTGGCGCACCAGCGGTTCACCGCCGGAAAAACCCAACTGCGCCGCGCCCATCTCCCGCGCTTCGCGGAACACCTTGATCCACTGTTCGGTGCTCAGCTCTTTGCCTTGTTCGGCGAAATCCAGTGGATTGGAGCAGTACGGGCATTGCAGCGGGCAACGATAGGTCAACTCGGCCAGCAGCCAAAGCGGCAGGCCGATTTCAGGTTTGGGCGGTAACTTGTCTGACGCGGAATCAGGCAAGTTCGATCCAGTGCTGAGCACGGGCGACCTCCATGAATTGCTCGATATCGTCACCGAGCTCGGGCACGCCGGGGAACTGCGCGTCCAGTTCGGCAATGATCGCCTTAACGTCGCGTTCGCCGTCGATCAAACCGCCGATCAGCGCGGCGCTTTCGTTGAGTTTGATCATGCCTTCCGGGTAGAGCAACACATGGCCTTTCTGCGCCGGTTCGTACTGGAAGCGGTAGCCGGGACGCCAGGTGGGGGTCTTGCTGCGATCGAAACTCATAAGGTGATTCCTTTATGCCAGACCCGTTGTTCGGTCACGCTGTGATACGGCGGGCGATTCAGTTCGTAGGCCATGCTCATGGCATCGAGCATGCTCCAAAGAATGTCCAGTTTGAACTGGAGAATTTCCAGCATGCGCTCCTGGCCTTCCCGCGTCGTGTAGTGCTGCAAGGTGATCGCCAGACCATGCTCGACATCCCGTCGCGCCTGGCCCAGGCGTGTGCGGAAATATTCGTAGCCGGTCGGGTCGATCCACGGGTAATGCTGCGGCCAACTGTCCAGACGCGACTGGTGGATCTGCGGTGCGAACAGTTCGGTCAGCGAGCTGCTGGCGGCTTCCTGCCAACGGGCTCGACGGGCGAAGTTGACGTAGGCATCTACGGCAAAACGTACGCCGGGAAGCACCAGTTCCTGGGAACGCAGCTGATCCGGGTCGAGGCCGACGGCCTGGCCCAGGCGTAACCAGGCTTCGATGCCGCCGTCTTCGCCGGGGGCGCCGTCATGGTCCAGCAAACGCTGAATCCATTCGCGCCGGATCTCGCGGTCCGGGCAGTTGGCGAGGATCGCGGCGTCCTTGAGCGGGATGTTCACCTGATAGTAGAAGCGGTTGGCGACCCAGCCCTGGATCTGCTCGCGGGTTGCCCGGCCTTCATACATCGCCACGTGATAGGGGTGGTAGATGTGGTAGTAAGCGCCTTTGGCGCGCAGGGCGGCTTCGAATTCGGCGGGGGACATTGGGGTGTCAGTCATTTCGGTTCTCCGGGAACAACCGTAGATGTGTAGTGCTTGTACCGGCCTCATCGCGAGCAGGCTCGCTCCCACATTGGATTGGGTTATCACGCAGAACCCTGTGGGAGCGAGCCTGCTCGCGATAGACCGCGCAGCGGTCTCGGCTTCTTACAACACGATACTCATGCCGTCATAAGCCACTTCAACATTGCGCCGAGCCAGCTCCGCACGCTCCGGCGACTCCTCATCGAGAATCGGGTTGGTGTTGTTGATGTGGATTAGCACCTTGCGCTGTTTGGGCAGTTGCTCCAGCACTTCGAGCATGCCGCCGGGGCCGTTCTGCGCCAGGTGGCCCATTTCCCGGCCGGTGCGAGTGCCGACGCCACGGCGCTGCATTTCGTCGTCGTCCCACATCGTGCCGTCCACCAGCAGGCAGTCGCTGCCGGCCATGATTTCCAGCAGCGGCGCATCGACCTTACCCAGGCCCGGCGCGTAGAACAGTTTGCCGCCGGTGTTCAGGTCTTCGACGATCAGCCCGATGTTGTCGCCCGGGTGCGGGTCGAAGCGGTGCGGCGAATAGGGGGGCGCAGCGCTGCGCAGCGGCAGCGGAGTGAAGCGCAAACTCGGGCAGGCCGGGATGGTGAAGCTGCGCTCGAGATCGATACGGTTCCAGATCAGCCCGCCGTTCCAGTGGGTCAGCATGGTGAACAGCGGGAAACCGGTGCTCAGGTCTTCGTGGACCATGTCGGTGCACCAGACCTGATGCGGGCAACCTTCGCGCAGGCTGAGCAAGCCGGTGGTGTGGTCGATTTGGCTGTCCATCAGGATGATCGCGCTGATACCGGTATCGCGCAGGGCGCGGCCCGGTTGCATCGGGGTAAAGCTCTGGAGCTGGGCGCGGATGTCCGGCGAGGCGTTGCACAGCACCCAGTTCACGCCGTCATCGGATACCGCGATGGACGACTGGGTCCGCGCCTTGGCCCGCAGGCTGCCGTTGCGAAAGCCTGCGCAGTTCACGCAGTTGCAGTTCCACTGGGGGAAACCGCCGCCGGCGGCGGAACCTAGAATCTGGACAAACATGGGCGCTCCATCATTTCAACGCTGAAAATAAAAACGCCCCGGTAAACCGAGGCGTTGCACATCGCTTTCTATCTACAACGGCAGACCTTAGCGGCTTGCGAAGTACATGGTGACTTCAAAGCCGATACGCAGGTCGGTGTAAGCAGGTTTGGACCAGGACATGGGAGCGCTCCTTCAGGTGATGGGACGGTTGAGATCTATACATATAGTCCACCTCCAGCCGGAGATGTTCAGATAGTTAGGTGGCTATGTTACTCAAAATTACAGAGTGGTTGCCCGGCATTCTCGGAAAAAGCTAATTGCAGTATCGGCAATGATCATTTTGCCACTTGCCAAGGTGCCCCCGGACAAGCATCGCTGGCCAGGCAACGCCAGCCACCTTCCGCCCGATTCAGGCGTTGCACCGCGGCGACAAGCACCTCGCGATCAATCATCAGAATCGCCTGGGGCAGTTGCACCAGATAATCCGACGACCGGCCAGCCAGTTTGCCCTGCCAGAGCAGTTCGGTGGCCTGGACATTGAGCAGTGCGGTGCTGTCGAACTGATCGGCCAGGGCCTGGCGCTGGGCGATGAAGTTTGGCTCATCGATGTCATCGATCAGGCTTGGCAATCCGCTCAGGAACGTCTCGATGTGTTCCAGCAGGACCAGAGGCGCGACGCTCGGCGACTGCACGCCGAACAGCAGCCCGGTCTGGCCATGAATCTGGCGCAGGGCACTGAACACGGCGTAACCCAGTTGCAACTCCACCCGCAGGCGCTGGTAGAACGGCGTCTGGCACACGTGTGCGAGCAGGCGCCAGGCGGCTTCGTCGGCGATGTCCTGTGTTGCGGTCGGGCAGAAAAGCAGCAGCGCATGTTCGCTGGAGTCGGTGTCGACGGTGCTCCAGAGATGTTGCGAGCGGATCGATGGAGGCGGCGTCAGTTGAGGGTCCGCAGTGCCGGGCACACGACTCAAGCCGAGGCCCATCGCCGCTTGTGTCCGGGTGGACAGGCCCACTGCCAGACCATCCCAGCGTGCACTCGACCTGAGTGGCTGCAAGTCGTCCGAGTCGGCGGTGCGCTCCAGGCAGCGTTCGGGCAGGGCCTTGAGCAGCTGTCGAATCGGAATCAGTGGGGCGCTTGTCGGTTCTGCTTGTGAGAAACCGACATCAGGATTTGTCAGCTCTTTCAGCGCATGTTCGAGGACGGTCGGCATCGGCTCCTGCAGTCCGGTCATTTTCAGCAGCCATTCGTTTCCTGATGCGCTGAAGGAAAAGTCGACACCCGCCTGACGGGCATCTTCACGCAGGGGTTGCAGGCGGTTTTCCAGACTCTGCTGAAGGCGGGTATGAGGTTTGGACTCGAGACGCCAGCGCAGATAAATCGCACCTTCATCGGTGTTATCCGGTAATGCCTGACTGAACTGCATCGGGGAATTTTCGCGACGGTTGCGCGAACGGTCCTGGGCAAACGTTCGCAGGCCGCGGTGTTTGCTGGTTTGCCCGCGAATCAGTCCGGCACTTTGCGGGGGCGCCTCGGCGCGCAAGAACGGATTGGGTGCCGGCAGTTGCCATTTGCCGCTGAAGTTATCCACAGCACCGAGTTGCTTCAGCATGTGTTTAAGCGCCAAAACGCCTTGTTCAGATAACTCGGTTTCAAGCTGCTCGCTGTCCCGTCGGGCCAGTTCCAAGGCGCCGCTGACTTGCTGCTGACGCTGAAGCAGGGCGGCGTACTCGTCGCGCAGGTCGGTCCAATCCTGATGCGAGGCAAAAAAGCCCAGCCAATCCAATAGCCTTTCGCGGATCGGGGCTCCTGGTTGAGCACCGGTGAATTCGATGTGCAGCAAGGCTTGCCCGGCGAACTGATACAGCGGCGCGGCTTTCAGGCTGTCCGCCATCCCGGTCTCCCGCAACACGGCCAGCAGACCACCGGGTTTTGCGGCATTCAGCCAGTGACACAGAAACGCCAGTGCATCGGGCGATGAGTCAGGCAACGCTTCGAAGGCAAACAACAAGTTTAGCCGACGCTCGCCAGCCTGTTGATAACTCGTTTCCAAAGCATCCATCAGCGGCACAGGTGCTTGTTGCGGGATTTTTCCGCCTGCGGGAATAGCCGCGCCAAAGCTCTGCGCCAACACTTTCAACTCTTCGAGACTCTGCGGACCGGTCAGGCTCAATGTCATCTGCCCAGTCTGATAAAACCGCTGATAAAAACCCTTCAAGGCTTGCTGGAACTCAGTCTGCGGCAGCGGCAGGCTGTAGCGGTTTCCGGCATGAAACGCCCGTAGGGGATGTGCCGCAGAAAGCCCATCGAACAGCGCAAATTGCTGCTGGGCCGTTGCATCACGGGACCAGGCAACGAATTCCGCATGCAGCACTTCCCGTTCCCGCCGCTGATCCTCCAGATTCATACACGGATGAGCGAGCATGTCTGACAGACGCTCTAGCCCACCAGCAAAAGCCTGAAGCGGCAATTCGAAAAAGAAATCCGTGGTGCGCTCACTGGTCCGCGCATTCACCTGCCCGCCGTGACTCTGGACGTAGGCCATGAGCCCGTGTCCCGCAGGAAAACGCTCGGTACCGAGAAACAGCAGATGCTCAAGAAAATGCGCCAGCCCGGGCCATGTCAGCGGTACATCATGACTGCCCGCAGCGACCCGCAACGCAGCCGCACAGCGCTTCAAATTCGGGGCATGACGCAGCGTCACCCGCAGGCCGTTGGCCAGGGTTTCAGTGTGGGGGCGAGGGTGATTCAGCGCAGGCATGAGCACTTCCAGAACAGAGAAGCGCTAATGCTAGCGGATAACGATGGATCAGCGCTTGTTCAGCTCGCCGTAAAGCTCCGGGCGGCGATCGAGGAAGTAGCGATTGGCGGCGCGGGAATCGACCATCAACTGGCGATCCAGCTCACCGACAATCAGCGCTTCATCGAGGCCAGCCTGGGCGATGCGGCTGCCATCCGGCGCGGCGATGCTGCTCTGGCCGCAATACTGGATGTCGCCTTCGTGCCCGCAGTAGTTGGCGTAAGCCACATAACACTGGTTTTCGAAGGCCCGGGCTCGGACGGTGACGTCGGCGATGAAGTCGTAGGGCATCATGTTCGCCGTCGGCACCAGGATCAGTTCGGCGCCGGCCAGGGCCAGGCGCCGCGCATTTTCCGGGAACTCCATGTCGTAGCAGATCAGGAAACCGAGTTTCCAGCCATTGAGCTCCACGAGCGGAAAATCATCCCCGCCGGCGCTGAACATCGAGTGATCGAGGTCGCCGAACAGGTGAGTCTTGCGGTAGTTGCACAACCGCTCGCCATTGGCATCGATCAACTGCACAGCGTTGTAGATCTGCCCGTCTTCGGTGCGCTCGGGGTAGCCATACAAAATGGCGATCCCTGTCGTTTTGGCAATGCGCGCAATTTGCTGTGCCGATTCACCGTTGTACACCTCCGCCAGCACGCTGACCGCATCGAGGCCAATGTTGTAGCCGGTCAGGAACATCTCCGGCAGCACCAACAGGTCGGCGCCCTTGGCCTCCAGCGCGAGTTGATGCAGACGTTGCAGATTGCCAGCAACGTCCAGGGGCAGCGGTGGGCATTGGTAAAGGGCTACGCGCATTTCGGATTCCTCTTACTCGGGCAGGGCGATCGGACCGATCTCGTTGAACACATCACCTGGACCCGGGTTCTCGGCGTGAGTTTCACCGCCGAAGTGTTTCATGATGCCCCACACCGCGTTGAGCGAGGTCTGCACCGCGCCTTCGACCCACGCCGGCGTCCACGAAACGTCGTCGCCAGCGATGAAGATCCCGCGCTGCTCGGCGGGCATGTCGTCTTGCATGAAGTGCGCGTACATGCGCTGGTTGTAGCGGTAGTGGCCGGGCAGGGCGCCTTTGAAAGCACCGAGAAAATGCGGGTCGGCTTCCCAGGACACGGTGATCGGGTCGCCAATGATTCGCGCGGCAATGTCGACTTTCGGGTAGATCTTTTTCAACGCATCCAGCGCCAGTTTCACGCGCTTTTCCACCGGGTGCGGGAGCATTTTCAGTGCGTCGCTCATCCACGAGTACGACAGGCAAATCACCCCGGGTTTGTCGTCGCCGTTATCAAACAGATACGTGCCACGGGTCAGGCGATCGGTAAGGGTCATGCTCATCACGTCGCGGCCGGTTTCCGGATCCTTGTCCTTCCAGAACGGGCGGTCGACCATCACGAAGGTTTTCGACGATTGCATGTAGCGGGTGCGGTCCAGGGCCATCCACATCTTTTGCGAGAACAGGGTTTCATCGCATTCGATCTGGGTGGTCAGCAGCCAGCTCTGGCAGGTGGTCAGCACCGCTGCGTATTCACGGGTATCGCCGTAGTTGTCGGTGACCGTAAAACGGCCGTTCGGTGCGTGGGCGATTTTTTTCACGCCGGATCGCGGCGCGCCACTGTGCAGCGAACTGAGACTGGTGCCTTGCGGCCAGTGCACGCAACGTTCCGGGACATGGCGCCAGATGCCGAGTGGCACTTGTTCCACACCGCCGACCACCAAATGCTGGTGATCGTCGCAGTTGGTCATCACCACGCGGAAGATTTCCAGCATCGAGTTGGGGAAGTCAGAGTCCCAGCCGCCGGTACCGAAACCGACCTGACCGAACACTTCACGGTGATGGAACGAGAGCTTGGCGAAGGCTTTTGAGGTGGCGACGAAGTCGTAGAACGTGCGGTCGTCCCACAGCGGAACCAGGGTGTTCCACAACTCTTTGAGACGCGGTACGTCACGGTCGCGGATCGCTTGCTGGATATCGGAGAACTGCGAGCCGGCTTCCAGTGCATCCGCCCACGCGTCAGCCACTTCCTGGAACAGTGCAGGAAGATCCGCCAGTTTTTGTGCGTAATGGGTTTTGCCTTCCAGATCGATGACAGTGCTGCCGGAAGCAGGGGTCAGCGGGTTCGGGAAAGGTTTGGTTTCGAGGCCGAGCTTGTCTACGTAGTGATAAAACGCGGTGGAGGACACCGGGAAACGCATCCCGCCGAGTTCCGCGATGATGCCTTCGGCGCCATTGAACGCCTGGGAGCGCAGACGGCCGCCCATCTTCGAGGCTTCGTAGACGACGGGCTTGAGGCCCAGCTTCATCAGCTCGTAAGCCGCCACGAGGCCGGCGATGCCTGCACCGACAATCGCCACTTCGGCGCCGTGGTTATGTGCAGGAATGCTGCCCAGACCGGCCGGGTGTTCGATCCAGTCGTCGAAGGCGAAAGGAAAGTCCGGGCCGAAAATGGTGACTGGTTTTTTACCGTCTGCAGGATGGCGATTGTTCTTGTTCATGGCTGACCTTGCTGGCGACCGGACGCGGGATGCGCGTCTGAGTATAGGAAAAGATGGCAGCCATTCTAGAGAGCGTAGAACACGTTAATAAGACGCAATGTGTCGTCGTTTTGATAATCGATCGAACAATATGACGACATGCTGATGCACACTGTTCAATGTGGGAGCGAGCCTGCTCGCGATAGCGTCAGCTCAGACACCCGTGCAACCAAGGCTGGAAACTCAAACCGGCTGCCCCCGATCAATCTTGCTACTCAAAATGATCGACGTCGTCGTCTTCTCCACCCCATCCACACTGCCGATCTGATCCAGCAACTGATCCAACTGTTCCGGCGAGTCAGTGCGCAGCCACGCCACATAATCAAATTCGCCACTCACTGCACACAGTTGCTGGACCTGAGCCATCGCACTGAGGCGTCGCAACACTTCCTTGCCGGACCGCGGCTGTACCGTAATCCCGACATACGCCTGCAAACCGCCATCCACCACACGTTGACCCAAACGCACCCCGTAACCGGTGATCACTTTGGCCTTTTCCAGCCGCGCCAACCGTGACGTAACCGTGGTGCGGGCGATGCCCAGTTGCCGGGCGAGCATGGCCACGCTTTCGCGGGCATTGATTTGCAGGGCCGCGATCAATTGGCGGTCGATTTCGTCAAGAACGGGCGGGCGGATGTCGGGCAAGGGGCGTCTCCAGCGGTGCAGATCAATGGGGCAACATGTTACAGGGACATCCTGCACAGTGGATGCTTGATCCAAGCCTCAGTACCCGTTCATGCAGATATGAAAAAGCCACGCAGTTGCGCGGCTTTTTTTGTTCGAGCGGATTGCGCTCCGATCCGGCTTCAGCCTTGGCTCACCTGGGCAAACACCTCGCAAAATCGCTTCATCTCGGCATCCGTCCCCACGCTGACCCGAACCCAGGTCGGCCAGTTTTGCCACACGCGTCCAACCCGGACACCGCTATCCGCGAGAGCCTTAACGACATCTTCTGCCGGGCGCCTCACGTCGATCATGAAGCAGTTGGCCTGCGACCGGGTGCAGCGCAAGCCGCGTGCTTCCAGCCAGGCGATGGTCTCGTCACGCAACCGGGCGTTGGTTTGCTTTCTCTGCGGCAGCAATTCGCTGTCTTCAAGGCTGGCAATCCCGCCCAGCAGCGTCGGGATGGCTGGCACGTTGTAACCGCCAAACACTTCCAGTTGCTCAAGCAATGTCGGGTGGCCTACCGCAATGCCCAGACGTGCGCCGGCCATGCCATAGATCTTGGAAAAGGTGCGCAATACCAGCAGGTCCGGATGATCCTTGACCAGCGGAATGCAGGTTGGCGCATCCGAAAAATCGATGTAGGCCTCATCCACCAGCAGGATCGAACCCTTGGGCTTGTCGGCCAGCGCCCGTTCGATATCACGGCGCGGGGTGACGGTGCCTGTAGGATTATTCGGATTGCACACATAGATCAGTCCGGCATGCGCGTCGGCCGCAAGCATTCCGCGAATATCGTGGGCATGGTCGGCGTTTAGCGGTACTTCATGCACCGGGACTTTTCGCCCGCGCGCGGCTTCAGCGGGGTCTTCATAAGAGGGGGCGGCCATCACCAGGCTACCGTTTTGTGTGAAGGCGTGCACCGCGTGTTGCAACACCGCTTTGGAGCCGCAGTAACTCTGCACGTAGTCTTCCGGCACGCCTTGCTGGCGAGCGAACAGCGCATTGAGTTTGTATTGGGTTTTGTAGGGGTAGCGCCCGCACCGGGCGATCCCTTGCTGCATCGCTTGCCTGGCGGATTGCGCCGGCCCCCACGGACTTTCGTTGAAGTTGATCAGCACTTCGTCGGACGGAACCGGTGCAGTGACGGTCGGGCTTTGCGCACGGACCCACGGGGTGTGCGCCAGAAACGGCAGCGCGGCAGCAAAACCCATGATCGAGCGGCGAGTGACATCAACCATAAAAATTCCCTTTATCGAATCATCAGATGCGCCACGGCTTTGGTTTGCCTGACACTGATGTAACGAAACGGTTAATGGCTGATTTAGGCGAGGGGGCGTCGGTCGACAGGATGGACACCACCAGTCAGTCATAGTCGAATGCGAAATAGAGGGATGCGAGGCGATGAAAATGACGAGCAAGATGCCCCCCGCTATACGGGATCATGCGTTGCAGATTGCCAGTCACGAAATGGGGCACTACGTCATGGCCCGGGCCTTGGGGTTTGCAACGGGCGGCGTGACCCTGACAGTCTCCATGGACTTGAGGCATCACGGGGGGGCTTCCATTACCTTGGCGCGGTCAATTTCGTCGATAGAAGCCATGAAGGAGCATTTGGAGGCCCGGATGATGGTCCTCTTGGCTGGCGTAATGGCGCAGACGTTACCTTCAAAACATTCGCCCAAAAAACGCGTCGATAAGTCGAAAGCGTCAGCCATCCTGAAAGGAGAACTGGGGGCGGAACAGGACTACGCAAAGATAAGAGAACTACGACACTTGCTGCGCAATATCGCCTACCCCGATACGGATCCAGCGTCGTCTGACCGCATAACGGCTGAGCTGAAAGTGATTACTGATCGCGTGTGGTTGCGGGCTCAAAAAATCGTCGAGGATCTGGCTGATGCAATCACCGAATTGGCATGGGTGCTGGTAGACGGCATGGTTATCGTGGAGCAGTGGGGTAGGGCGGCGGATACGTATGAGGTCGTTTTTACGTGTGAGATGCTTGAGCGGTTGCGGCCAGTGCAGGCCATTCCAGCGTTACGTGTTGATTCTCAAGCCGAGGGCGATCTGCGCGTATGAGTTTCGAAAGCCCCGACAGCTCGGGGCTCATCCCGCGGCTTGATTCGCCACTACTTTCGGACTAAGTCGCCGTCCGAGCCGGCTCTCGCGTCAGCACCTTTATCACATCATCAATCACCGCCTTACTCATGGTTGTCAGATAGTGCGCGACCCAAGCGTGGCGGTTGGTTTCCTTGGCGTAGGCAGCATCTTCCGTCAGCTCCTTGGCAAGGAACAGAAAATCAGACGCCATTGCTAATGCATCGCCGAGCGGAACGCCGCGGCTGACGTGGAATAGCGGTTGGTTTGAGCAGTAGATGAAGGGGGGAAGCCGATGGTTTTCAGTTCTGACGGTTCGGGCGAATTAGTTTTTGTCATGGTTTTACTCCACGGTTCAAGGAGCCGCCACATTCGTTTCCAAGCGAATGGGTGGCAGCTATGCGCAGGTTGGAAAACCGGGAACCATGGAACCGGCACGCCCGAAGACGTCCCACGCACAGCCGCCATTACTCAAGATCGCAGTCGTAAAAAACTTCTGCAGTCGTAGCTGGAGCGCTGTTGCGTTACGGTTCGACGGGTTTCCAAGCCCGATCGCTGAATGGTCAGCGACGTCCGGAGAGTATCCCGTCGAAGAAAAGCGCAACAAGGCATCAAAGTGCCCAAACGCGAGATTCGGAGTTTGCCTACAAGGTCTGCGGGCGTCATCCGATATTGCGACACCTTAAGTAAACACAACTAAACGCCACACGCCGAACACCCGGATCCCACCAGAAACCACCGTTAACAATTTCATTAGCAACCAAGGTGGTCGCACAGCCGCTGAAGCCTAGAGTTATTCCCTTGAGATCATATTCCTTGGGTGGCATATTGGTATGGGTTGGGAGATTGAATACACCGATGAATTTGGAGGCTGGTGGGAAGGGCTGGATGCAAAGGAGCAAGCCTCGGTGTCAGCCAGCGTCGATCTGCTGGGATTGTTCGGGCCGGGTCTGCGTTACCCGCATAGCAGCGACATTAAAGGCTCACGACTGGGCAATCTCCGAGAGTTGCGGGTTCAGCATGCGGGTCGGCCTTATCGTGTGCTCTATGCGTTTGATCCTCGCCGATGCGCATTACTGTTAATCGGAGGGGACAAAACCGGTCAAAACCGTTGGTATGACGAGCATGTCCCACTGGCGGAAAAATTGTATGACGACCATTTGGAAACATTGCGTAAAGAGGGCCGCAACGATGGCTAAAAAATTTGCTGAACTTCAAGCTCGCATGACGCCGGAGTCTCGCGCTAACGCAGAGCGGTTGTACCGGCAGCACCTGAAAGAAATGCCACTGCATGAACTTCGCAAGGCCCAAGAGCTGAGCCAGGAAACGCTGGCCAAGACGTTGCACGTCAACCAGGCAGCGATCTCCAGAATGGAGCGGCGTACAGACATGTACATCAGCACCTTGCGAAACTACATCCGCGCCATGGGCGGCGAACTGGAAATTATTGCGACCTTTCCTGAAGGTCAGGTCAGGATCGAGAATTTTGCCAACTGAGTGATGTTCGGCAAGGTATTACTCGCGATTGAGTTATTTCACCAGACACGAAAAAGCCGCGCATTTGCGCGGCTTTCTTGTTTGGTGGGCCCACACGGACTTGAACCGTGGACCAAAGGATTATGAGTCCTCTGCTCTAACCAACTGAGCTATAGGCCCTCAGTAGGCCGCGGATTATAGCGACGGTTTCTCGGCTGTGCTATCCGAAAAATCCAATACGGCTGTACGAAGAAACGTCGCGGCGAATTCGTCCGGTGGCAGAGGCAGGCTGACGATGTAACCCTGAATCTGCTCACAACCTTCCGCAGTGAGGAATTGCTGCTGTGCCAGGGTCTCGACGCCTTCGGCAATCACGGTGAATTGCATGCTGCGACCCAAGGCGATGATGGCGCGAACGATGGCTGCATCATGGGGGTCATCCGGCAGGCCGCGGACGAAAGACTGATCGATCTTGAGGATGTCCAGCGGCAGACGTTTGAGATAGCTCAGGGATGAATAGCCGGTGCCGAAGTCGTCGATCGCCAGTTGCACGCCCAGGTGTTTGAGCTGATGCAGCACCGCCAGCGCCTCCTCTGCCTGGCTCATGATGAAGTTTTCGGTGATCTCCAGTTGCAGCAATCCTGGCAGAAGCCCGTTGTCCTTGAGCAGTTGTTCGATGCGGCCGAGCAGGTTCGGCTGGCGCAGTTGCGCGCCAGCGAGGTTGACCGACAGTGAACCGAGGCCTTCGTAGACCTGACCCCATTCGTACATCTGCCGGCAGGCGGTTTCGAGGACCCAATCGCCGATTTGCAGGATCATGCCGTTTTCTTCGGCCAAAGGAATGAAGTGCTCCGGCGGCACTGCGCCAAAGGTCGGATGATTCCAGCGGATCAGCGCTTCTGCGCCGACCAGGCGATGGTCGTCCAGGCTGATTTTTGGTTGGTAATACAGGCACAGCTCATTGCGCTCGATGGCGCGTCGCAGCTCGTGCTCCAGTGCCACTCGTTCGCTGGCCTGAGCGGTCAGATCGCGGGTATAGCTTTCGACCCGGTTGCGGCCCTTGGCCTTGGAGCGGTACATCGCCGCGTCGGCGTTTTTGACCAGTGTGGCGACGTCACAGCCGTCCTTGGGATAGAGGCTGGTGCCAATGCTGGCGCTGATGAAAAACTCGTGTTCGCCTGCCTGGAACGGTGCGGCGAAGCAATTGAGCAGCTTGGTGGCAATGTGGTCGGCATCGCTGGGCTGTTGCAGGCCGGGGAGCAGGATGATGAATTCGTCGCCACCCAGGCGCGCCACGGTGTCGATGTCGCGCAACTGGTCTTTGAGACGCACGGCGATGCCCTTGAGCAGCAGGTCGCCGACCGGGTGACCCAGGCTGTCGTTGATATGTTTGAAACGGTCCAGATCGAGGAACAGCACCGCGCCCTGGCCACCGTTTTCCTGCTGGTTGTCGAGCGCTGTCAGCAGTCGGCTCTCGAACAGCGTACGGTTTGGCAGACCGGTCAGCGGGTCGTGGTGCGCCTGGTAGTCGAGTTTGGCCTGTGCGTGCTTGAGGCTGGAAATATCTGCAAACACTGCCACAAAGTGGGTGATGAACTTATCGCGGTTGCGCACCGCGCTGATGGTCAGCCAGCTCGGGTAAAGCTCGCCATTCTTGCGCCGGTTGGAAATCTCGCCTTGCCAATGACCCTCGGCCGTCAGTTGATGCCACATGGCCGCATAGAACGCGCTGTCGTGCAGGCCCGAGGCGAGCAGGCGCGGGGTGTGGCCCAGCGCTTCGCTCTCGCTGTAACCGGTGATTTCGGTAAACGCGCGATTGACCGCGCTGATGTGCTGTTGAGTGTCGGTGATCAACACGCCCTCGGCGGTGCTCTCGAACACGGTAGCGGCCTGTTGTAGTTTTTCCTGCATCAGATGCCGCTCGGTGATGTCCCGGGCGATGGTCAGCATGCAATCCTCATCGCCGATCGGCAGTGGTCTGCTGGACACCTCGCAGAGGCGGATCTGCCCGTCGCTGCGGCGAATATGGCAACTGAAGTCACGGACGAAACCATCCCGGTGCAGCAGGTCGAGCATTTGTTTGCGTTCGTTGAGATTGACCCAGATTCCGAGCTCCAGGGCCGAGCGATCCACGGACATCGCGCTGTTGAAGCCGGTGATACGGCTAAAGCCCTCGTTGACCTCCAGCAACAAGCCGTCGCTTTGCCGGGACAGTAGCAAGCCGTCGGGGGAGGCATGGAAGGCCTTGGCAAATTTCTCTTCGGACGTCTGAAGCTGTTGCTGGGTTTCCTTGAGCTGACTGATGTCCCGCACAACCACCACCAGTGCGGGGGTCGTATCGAGGTCGAACGGTTCAGCAGAGATCAGGCCGGTAAACACCTGGCCGTTGTTGCGGCGAAAGGGCATCTCCAGGTTACGAATGCTGCCGGCTTGCAACCTTTGCAACAAACCTGGTCCCACGCCGGGGATGCCCCAGATGTTCAGGTCGGTGGCGGTCTGGCCGATGACATCTTCAGCCTTGAGGCCAATCTGTTCTTCGAAGGCTTCGTTGACCTCCAGCAAACAGCCGTCGGAGAGCCGTGCGATGACCAGTATGTCCGGGCATTGCTGGAACACCGAGGCAAACTTCTGTTCCGACAGGCGCAGCGCCTCTTCGGTGCGCTTGGCTTCGCTGATGTCGATCATCAACCCGCGCATCACCGGTTCATGGCCGTGTTCGATCAGGCTGACGATATCGCGCACCCACAGGCAGCGCCCGTCGGCGGTGATCACCCGGTAATCGAGGCTGTGATCGCGTCCGGCCAGGACTTCGTGGTCGCAGAAGGTCTGGGCGCGGGTCAGGTCGGCGGGGTGGATGATGTTGCGCCAGAAGCCCGGAATCAGCCAATGGGACAAGGGATAACCGAGCAATTCCTCGGCGTGGGGCGACACATAGCTGTAGGTAAAATCGGTGATCCGCGCTTCCCAGGCAATGGCCGAAAGGCTCTCCACCAGTCCGCGGTAATGGTATTCGCTACTGCGCAGTTCCTGTTCCAGATCGACGCGGCGGGCGATTTCCGAACTCAGTCGGCGGTTGATCCGGATCACCACCGCCAGCACGGTGATCAGCAACAGCAGGCCCGGCAGGCCGTACACCAACAGATCGGACCAGAAAGTTCGATGATCAAGGACGTTGCCGACCCAATGCTCCTGAATGGCACTGATTTCAGCCGGGGTCATGTCTGCCAGGACTTTGTCCAGGATGCCAACCAGCACCTTGTTGTCCCGGGGTACACCCATGGCCAGTTGATAGCGATAGGGCGTTTCACCGCTGACATAGAGCCCGTCGAGCTTGAGCTGGCGCAGGCTCCAGACGCTGGAGGCGAGATCGCCGACCACCGCGTCCACTTCATCGGTGGCCAGCGCCTGCAAGGCTGAACTGACGTTGGGCATTGCCACCAGATTCAGGTCGGGATGGTGGGTGCGCAGCAGTTCATGGGGCGCGTAGTTTTCCACCACGGCGATTTTCAAGCCGTACAGGTCTTCAAGTTTGCGCGGCTGGGGACCGCCGACATGAGCAAGAATGACAATCGGAAAGTCCAGGTAGGGACGGGTAAACGACAGGTAATTCTGACGTTCCGGGGTCGACATGATGCCCGGCAACAGGTCCAGCTTGGCTTGTTTGGCCTGCTCCAGAACGACAGTCCAACTGACAGGCTCAATGGGTGTGAGCTTGATGGCCAGGCGCTGACGAATCAGGTCGATATAGTCTGCCGCAAGGCCCTGATAGCGGCCCTGGTCGTCGCGAAACTCGAAGGGTGGCCAGGACGCATCGACACCCAGGCGCAAGTCCGGGTGAGCCGCCAGCCAGCTACGTTCTTCGTCGGTCAGAGTCAGCGCGCCAGCCGTTGCGGTCCAGGTCATCAGCGACAGCAAAAAAAGCACGGTCGGCAGTCTGGGCATAACGGTCTCGTTATGGCTCGGGGGAATGTTTCGAGTGTAGACGGGCAATACGGCGGGAGTGAAGCGCGGGGCATTTAATCTGTATAAAGCAAAACCCCCCGGCCTGAGCCGGGGGTTTTGTGATCACTCGTCGAGGAAGGAGCGCAGATGCTCGCTTCTCGTCGGGTGGCGCAGCTTGCGCAGCGCCTTGGCTTCGATCTGACGAATCCGTTCACGGGTCACGTCGAACTGCTTACCAACCTCCTCGAGGGTGTGGTCGGTATTCATGTCGATACCGAAGCGCATGCGCAGAACCTTGGCTTCACGGGCAGTGAGGCCGGACAGAACTTCGCGTGTCGCTTCTTTAAGGCTCTCAACGGTAGCAACATCGATTGGCGACTGCATGGTCGAGTCTTCGATGAAGTCACCCAGATGGGAGTCTTCGTCATCACCGATCGGGGTTTCCATGGAGATCGGCTCTTTAGCGATCTTCAATACCTTGCGGATCTTGTCCTCAGGCATTTCCATGCGTTCGCCCAGCTCTTCCGGGGTCGGTTCGCGACCCATTTCCTGCAGCATCTGGCGGGAAATACGGTTGAGCTTGTTGATCGTCTCGATCATGTGCACCGGAATACGGATGGTGCGGGCCTGGTCGGCGATCGAGCGAGTGATCGCCTGACGGATCCACCAGGTGGCATAAGTCGAGAATTTGTAGCCGCGGCGGTATTCGAACTTGTCTACCGCTTTCATCAAACCGATGTTGCCTTCCTGGATCAGATCGAGGAATTGCAGGCCACGGTTGGTGTACTTCTTGGCGATGGAGATCACCAGACGCAAGTTCGCTTCGACCATCTCTTTCTTCGCGCGGCGGGCCTTGGCCTCACCGATCGACATGCGACGGTTGATGTCCTTGATCTCGGCGATCGTCAAACCGGTTTCGGTTTCCAGCGCGGTCAGCTTCTGCTGGCAACGAATGATGTCCGGTTGCAGGCGACCAATGGCTTCAGCGTATTTGCTTTTGCCTTTGGCCAGTGCATCGGTCCAGCTTTCGTCGACTTCGTTGCCCGGGAACTGGCGCAGGAAGTCGGCACGCGGCATGCGGGCATCACGAACGCAAAGTTGCATGATCGCGCGCTCTTGCTGACGCAGACGATCCAGGGCACTGCGAACACGCTCGACCAGGCCTTCGAATTGCTTCGGAACCAGTTTGATCGGCATGAACAGCTCAGCCAGCAGCACCAGCTCGGCAATTGCCAGCTTGTTGCCACGACCGTGCTTTTTCAGCGCCTTGCGGGTGATTTCCATCTGGTCGGAGACAGCGCCAAAACGCTGTGCAGCGATGACCGGATCAGGACCGCTTTCGGCTTCTTCTTCGTCATCAGTCGTTGCTTCGGCGTCATCGTCGTCGGTGTCGTCGTCCGCTTTCACGGCTTTCGGATCGACAGGCGGTGGCACTTCGGCTGCAGGCGGCGCAATGCCGTCGTCCGGGTCGATATAACCGCTCAGGACGTCGGACAGGCGGCCACCTTCGGTGGTGACGCGAGTGTACTCGGAGAGAATATGGTCAACCGTGCCAGGGAAGTGCGCGATTGCGCCCATCACTTCGCGGATGCCCTCTTCAATACGTTTGGCGATTTCGATTTCGCCTTCACGTGTGAGGAGCTCTACCGTACCCATTTCACGCATGTACATGCGCACTGGGTCGGTGGTGCGACCAATGTCGGTCTCGACCGCTGCCAACGCTGCTGCTGCCTCTTCGGCCGCGGCTTCGTCGGTATCGGCGTCGGCCAGCATAAGGGAATCCTTATCTGGCGCAACCTCGAATACGTTGATCCCCATGTCATTGATCATGCGGATGATGTCTTCCACCTGTTCCGGATCTGAAATATCCTCCGGCAGGTGGTCGTTGACCTCCGCGTAAGTCAGGTAGCCCTGCTCACGACCAAGTGTGATCAACTCTTTGATACGAGACTGCTGTTGCGCTTTTCCGGACATAACACCCTATCCACTGAAGGTCTTGGCGGGCAAAAAACAAGCCGAGGATTATACCTGAGCTATGACCTCACGCGCCAGTTGAGGTCGGGTTTGATGCGGAAACATTGCGACTTAAAAGGTCGCGCAGTTGATTTTTCTCTTCGGCACTCAATTCGCTTTGCCGCGCTTTTCTGAGAAGTTGTTCCAGGTTTCGCTCGCGTTGGCGGGCGGACAAACTAGTAATGGTGTCGAAAAACTGTTGTTCAAGGTTATCTCCGTCAATCAGCCATTCCTTTTCCGCCAGCGCCTTGAGCAAACGTCCCTGCTCCGTACCGTGCCAGCGTGCAATCAACTGAAATGAGTTTAGCTTGGGATTCTTCTGTACGGCTTCGAGCAGTGCCACCAGCAATTGCGTATTAGTGTGGTCCTCGGCAGCGAAGTGCCCGGCATCCTCGACTTTTTCGGCCAATTGCGGGTGATGAAGCAGTGTGCGCAAGGCAGCCAGGGTCGGTGGTTCTACAGCGGCCGGCACCCGTGGTGCACGGGGTTGGTCACGATCACCACCGCGTTTGCCATTCTTGTCCCACGGTTTCTTGTCCCATTTCTTGCCGCCGGCGCCGGGTTTCTTCGGCGTCCATTCCTGCTGCGGCACGTACATCTCTTGTGCCTGCGGCTGATGGTAGTCGCTGTAATCCGGCATGGCGTCGTAATCGATGCCCGGATCGTAGGCTGGCGGCGCTTCCTGGGGAGCGCTTTGCACCAGTTGGCTCACGGCTTCACCGCTAAGCCCGGTAATTTCGGTCAGGCGCTGGCGCATCAGGATGCGCAGGTTGGCGCCCGGGACCTTGTCGATCAGCGGCGCGGCGAGGGTGGCCATGTGGGCCTTGCCTTCGAGCGAGCGCGGGTCCGATTCCTCGGTCAGTTGCTGAAAGAAATAATCTGCCAGCGGCTGTGCGTGCTGGTTGATTCGTGCGCGGAAGGCGTCTGTGCCTTCGGAGCGGACCAGCGTATCCGGGTCCTCGCCCTCAGGCAGGAACAGGAAGCGCGCCCGACGCCCGTCTTGCAGGCAGGGCAGAGTGGCTTCCAGCGCTCGCCACGCGGCGTTACGGCCAGCCTGGTCACCGTCGAAGCAGAACAGCACGTTGGGGACAACGCGAAACAGCCGCTTCAAGTGCTCTTCGCTGGTGGCGGTGCCTAGCGTGGCGACGGCATTGCGCAGCCCTTGTTGGGCGAGGGCGATGACGTCCATGTAGCCTTCGACGACGATGATTTCGTCGAGATTGCGGTTGTTCTTGCGCGCTTCATAAAGGCCGTAGAGTTCCTGGCCCTTATGGAATACCGGGGTTTCCGGTGAGTTCAGGTATTTCGGTTTGTCATCGCCCAATACCCGGCCGCCGAAAGCGATGATGCGCCCACGGCTGTCACGGATCGGGAACATCACGCGATCGCGAAAGCGGTCGTAGCGTTTTCCGGTTTCGGCGTTCTCGATCAGCAGGCCGGCATCGACCATAGCCTTTTGTTGCAGGGTGTCGCTGCTCAGGTGCTTGAACAGATTGTCCCAGCCGGGCGGGGCGAAACCGAGGCCGAAGTCCCGGGCGATTTCACCGGTTAGTCCGCGACCTTTCAAGTAATCCACAGCGGCTTTGCGCGATGGATGGCTTTTCAGTGCCTGGCGGTAAAAGTCGGCGGCGGCGGTGAGCAACGGGTACAACGGCGAATCGGTTGGCTGTCGCGGTTTGTGCGGCCGGCCGCTTTCTTCGCGAGGGATTTCCATGCCGGCGGCTTTGGCCAGTTCTTCGACAGCCTGGATGAAGTCCAGGTTGTCGTGGTCCATCATGAAGCCGAGGGCATTCCCGCCAGCGCCGCAGCCGAAGCAGTAATAGAACTGCTTGTCGGGACTGACGCTGAACGAGGGGGTTTTCTCTTTGTGAAACGGGCAGCAGGCGGTGTAGTTCTTGCCGGCCTTTTTCAGTTGCAGGCGCGAGCTGACCACATCGACGATGTCGGTGCGGTTCAGAAGGTCGTCAATGAAGCTCTGGGGAATTAGCCCGGCCATGGCGTTCTCGTCATCTGCGCTGAAATGGACCCGAAACGAAGGGCGGGCGAACGCGGGTCGTTGTTTGAGGCGCGCAAAATGTGCGGCTCGACCGGTGTCGTCTGCGTAATCGCTGTCGGGAAGTGTATCTGCCGATAATCCACTGACGTTAATAACAATCAGTATTCGACTATTTGAAAGTGTTTCGCTGAATCCGCTGCGGCCTGTCGATGGCCTCGGATAGCTCAATAAGCGGGCACGCAAGGAGGCGCCTTGGGCTGATCGTCGTGAGAGGAATCAGTGGGTGTGCTCGTCAGTAGCCTTGGAAGGCTCGTCAGAAAAGACGTGCACCGCTGGCAAAAGAGCCAGGTCTGACGCTGTGAAGCAGGTTTGTCTCGGTCGCGTCTGCGGCTTTGACGGTGAAGCATCAAGCGTTGTCCGCAAATGCCATTAGCCCGGCTGAGGGCCGGGCTTGGCAGAAGCTTGCTACGAACGTCTGTGTATTAGTACAGACGAACGGCGCGGCGCTGTTCGCGCTGAACTTTCTTGGCGTGACGTTTAACAGCGGCTGCTGCTTTACGCTTACGCTCAGAAGTTGGCTTCTCGTAAAATTCGCGGCTACGAACTTCAGCCAGTACACCGGCTTTTTCGCAGGAGCGCTTGAAACGACGCAGAGCTACGTCGAAGGGTTCGTTCTCTTTTACTTTGACGGCTGGCATCCAGAGCTACCTTCATTCATTACCGGGGTCAACATCCTCGCGGCAAAAGAGCACTTGAAGACGTCGGTTTTTAAGGGTTGCGGATGTTAACCCCTCATCGCCCGGAATGCAAAGCCTCTGATCGAAAACCGCTAGTCGGGGCATCACATGGCGACTATTATGCGCGCCTTCGAATTCAGCCTAAACAAGGCGCAAACCCATGCTAGTACTGGGATTAGAAACCTCCTGCGACGAAACCGGTGTCGCATTATATGACAGTGAACGCGGCCTGCTGGCTGACGCGCTGTTCAGCCAGATCGACCTGCACCGGGCCTATGGCGGTGTGGTGCCGGAGCTGGCCTCGCGCGATCACGTCAAGCGCATGCTGCCCTTGATTCGTCAGGTGTTGGCCGAGGCCGACTGCGTGCCGACCGAGATCGACGCCATCGCTTATACCGCGGGGCCCGGCCTGGTTGGCGCTCTGCTGGTGGGGGCTTCCTGCGCTCAGGCGCTGGCCTTTGCCTGGGGTATTCCGGCTCTCGGTGTGCACCACATGGAAGGCCACTTGCTGGCACCTATGCTGGAGTCGCAACCGCCTGAATTCCCGTTCGTCGCTTTGTTGGTGTCCGGCGGCCATACGCAACTGGTTCAGGTCGACGGGATCGGTCAATACACGCTCCTGGGCGAGACCCTCGACGATGCTGCCGGTGAAGCTTTCGACAAGACGGCCAAGATGATGGGCCTCAATTACCCGGGCGGTCCGGAAATCGCTCGCCTGGCAGAGCAGGGCGTTGCAGGACGTTTCACTTTCCCGCGTCCGATGTGCGACCGCCCTGGGCTGGCCTTCAGCTTCAGTGGCCTGAAAACCTTCGCCCTGAACACCTGGCAGCAGAGCGTCAGCGCCGGGGACGACAGCGAGCAAGCCCGTTGCGACATCTCGCTGGCGTTCCAGCAGGCCGTGGTGGAGACTTTGACCATCAAGTGCAAGCGCGCCCTGAAACAGGCGGGCATGAAGCGTCTGGTGATCGCTGGCGGCGTCAGCGCCAACAAGGCGTTGCGCACTTCTTTGGAGAAAATGCTCGGCGACCTGAAGGGTGATGTGTTTTACGCCCGTCCGGAGTTCTGCACCGATAACGGCGCGATGATCGCGTTTGCCGGCTGTCAGCGCTTGCAGGCCGGTCAGCACGAAAGTCTGGCGATCAGCGTTCAGGCACGCTGGCCGATGGAGCAATTGTCGGCACTGTGATGAGCGGCGCTCATGTCCGGTATTTAAAAATGCCGTTCGCGCCCGGCAAAGAGGTCGCGTAGATTGCCGCGATGGCGCCAGACGATCAGCCCCGTGAGTGCGCTCATGGGTAGCAGCGCCGCCGGTTCTTGCCAGGCCAGTAGCGGCAGGGTCAGCGGTGTGGCGATCAATGCGGCGAGTGAGCTGGTGCGGGTCAGGTAGAACGTCAGCAGCCATGCGCAGACCGCCAGCAGTGCAGCGGGCGGGTACAGGCCCAGCAGCATTCCGGCAGCGGTGGCGACACCCTTGCCGCCGCGAAAGCGGAAATACAGCGGGAACAGGTGACCGATGACGGCACAGACGCCGATCCAGGCCTGCTCCTGAAGCGAAAGGCCCGCAACACCGGCGATCAGCACGGGCAGAAGGCCTTTGCAGAGGTCGCCGAGCAAGGTCAGGACGGCGAGCTTCTTGCCGGCCAGACGCAACATGTTGGTGGCGCCGGCATTGCCCGAGCCACTCATTCGCGGATCGGGATTACCGGTCAGGCGGCTGAGCAAAATGGCGAAGGACAGAGAGCCGAGCAGGTAGGCGAGAGTCGCCAATAACCAAAACATGCTAACTATTCCGGGCGAGGACGCCCTGATTCTAACGGCGCATTGCGCCCTTGTCGTGCAGCGGAGAAGAGTGCTTGGACAGAGTGTTTATCGAGGGCCTGGAAGTCGACACCGTAATCGGTGCCTACGACTGGGAGCGAGGCATCCGACAGTGCTTGCGTCTTGATCTGAGCTTCGCCTGGGATAATCGCCCGGCGGCTGCCGGCGATGACCTGACCCTGGCGCTCGATTACGCGAGCGTATCGTCGCGTATCCAGGCCTTTGCCGAGCAGGCGCAGTTCCAGCTGGTCGAGACCTTTGCCGAGCGTCTGGCTGAAGTCCTGATGAGCGAATTCAATATCACCTGGATGCGCCTCAAGCTGACCAAGCCGGGTGCCATCGCGGCTGCTACGGGTGGTGTGGGTGTGGAGATCGAGCGCGGATGTCGCTGACTCAGGTGTATCTCGGGCTCGGCAGCAATATCGAGCGCGAATCCCATTTACAGGCCGGCCTGGAAGCCCTGGCGGGTTTTCTGGTGGATATACGCTGCTCGGCGGTCTTTGAAAGTCAGCCGGTGGGGATCAAGAGCGGGCCGTTTTTCAATTTTGTGGTATCGGCTTACACCGATCTACCGCTGATGGAGTTGGACCGCCGTCTGAAATTCATCGAAGCGGACAACGGTCGTTATGCACCGGACCGCAAGGGTTTGCCGCTGGATATCGACGTTTTGCTGTTCGGCGATCTGGTGGGCAACTTCGATGGCTTGATTCTGCCGCGGGCCGAGATTCTGAAAAATGCCTTCGTGCTGTGGCCGTTGTCGCTGATTGCGCCGGATTGTGTGCATCCCGGCGTAGGCAAAAGCTTTGCGACGCTGTGGGCCGAAGCCCGGATTGATCAGGTGTTGGCGCCAGTGGCGTTCGAGTGGCGCGGGGAGCAACTGACCCCTTCGAATTTGTTGTGAGGCCGATGACGTCTTCGCGAGCAGGCTCGCTCCCACAGGGCTTACGCTAACTCTGTGGGAGCGAGTCTGCTCGCGAAACTCTTCAAACAGACGCCGCCTCTTTGTAAGCCTTCAAAGCCTTGAGTCGCTCACGCTTGATCGCTTCGCCCAACTCCAGCCCTTTGAATCCTTTCTCCAGCAGCGGCTGAACCGCCACGCTGCGGGCCACAGTCGCTGCCCCGCGCAAATAATCCGCCTGTGGATAATTTCTCTGCTCCAGGCCTTTGCGCCCGCGCGCGTCCATTTCGCATGCCGCGATAAACTCCTCGAACCGCTGCGGTCGGCGGTACACGTCAAAGCTCTGCAGCAGTTCCAGCAAGGTCGAGGGCTTCAGCTCCAGGGCGCGGTGGCCGTGGGTGTGATACTGGCCAACCAGCAGCGCCAGTTCCTGACAGTCTTTCGGTGCCTTGAAGCGTTCGTTGACCGCTTTGATCAACTTCAGGCCTTTGTGCTCGTGGGCGATGTGCCGGGGCCATTCGTCCTCCGGCGTCAATCCTTTGCCCAGATCATGCAACAGGCAGGCCCAGCGCACGGTCAACGGTTGTTTATGCAGCGCTGCTTGCTCCAGCACGCTTAGCGTATGTACGCCCGTGTCGATTTCCGGATGATGAGCTTCAGGCTGCGGGACGCCGAACAGTGCGTCGACTTCCGGCATCAGCACTTTTAGCGCGCCGCACTCGCGCAGTACCTCAATGAACGCCTGGGGCTGGTCTTCCATCAGTGCACGGGAAATTTCCTTCCAGCTCCGTTCCGCAGTCAACGCTTCCAGTTCACCTGATTCACTGAGTTGGCGCATCAGTGTCATTGTTTCAGGAGCGACAGTAAAACCCAGTCCGGCATAACGAGCCGCGAAGCGGGCAACACGCAGGACACGGAGCGGATCTTCGGCGAACGCGGGGGAAACGTGACGAAGCAGGCGTGCCTCGAGATCCCGCTGGCCCTGGTAAGGATCGGTCAGGTTCTGCTGATCGTCTTCGGCCATGGCATTGATCGTCAGATCGCGGCGGATCAGGTCTTCTTCCAGGGTCACTTCGGGGCTGGCATGAAAGACAAAGCCGCCGTACCCGCGTCCGCTTTTGCGTTCGGTCCGGGCGAGGGCGTATTCCTCACCGCTTTTGGGGTGAAGAAACACCGGGAAGTCCGCGCCCACCGGGCGAAAGCCCTTGGCGAGCATTTCTTCGGTGGTGGCGCCGACCACGACCCAATCGATATCGGTGACAGGTTTGCCCAGCAGGCGATCGCGAACCGCGCCGCCGACTTTATAAATCTGCATAAAAAACCTCCGTTAGCTCGACAGAATAACCTTTGCGTCGAACTTCCGGAGGCAGAAACAGGTTCAAAGATGTATGACGGCCAGATCCAGCCGGCCGTAATCGCCTTCGCTGTGCTCGCTTCGGGGTGGAACATGGTGGGTTTTCATCACCTGGTCCCCTTGCAGGGTTTCCAGATGAATATCGAAGCCCCAGAGCCGGTGGAGGTGCTTGAGCACTTCCTCAGTGGATTCTCCAAGCGGTTTGCGGTCGTGCTGCTGATGCCGCAAGGTCAGTGAGCGGTCGCCGCGCCGGTCGATGCTGTAGATCTGCACGTTGGGTTCGCGATTACCCAGGTTGTACTGCGCGGCCAGGGTTTCACGAATGATCTTGTAGCCCGGTTCGTCATGAATGGCCGGGACCAGCAGATCGTCCTTCTGATCGTCATCGAGAATGCTGAACAGCTTCAGGTCGCGGATCACCTTGGGTGACAGGTACTGCAGGATGAAGCTCTCATCCTTGAAGCTGCTCATGGCGAACTTGATGCTGGACAGCCAGTCGGTACCGGCAACTTCCGGGAACCAGCGGTAGTCCTCTTCGGTAGGGTTTTCACACATGCGCCGGATGTCCCGGTACATGGCAAAGCCCAAAGTATAGGGGTTGATACCGTTGTAATAGGGGCTGTCGAAGCCCGGCTGATACACCACGCTGGTATGGGACGTCAGGAACTCCATCATGAAGCCATCGGTCACCAGGCCTTCGTCATACAAGTCGTTCATCAGGGTGTAATGCCAGAACGTGGCCCAACCCTCGTTCATCACCTGAGTCTGGCGTTGCGGGTAGAAATACTGGGCAATCTTGCGCACGATCCGCACGATTTCCCGCTGCCACGGTTCCAGCAGTGGCGCGTGTTTTTCGATGAAATAGAGGATGTTTTCCTGAGGTTCGGCGGGGAAGCGTGCATTGTCCCTGTCGCTGTACTTGTCCGCGCCTTTTGGAATGGTCCGCCACAGATCGTTGATCTGCTTCTGCAAATGCTCTTCCCGATCCTTTTGCCGGCGACGTTCTTCCTCCGCGGATATCGGGTACGGACGTTTGTATCGATCGACCCCGTAATTCATCAGCGCATGGCAGGAATCGAGCAAATCCTCGACTGCGTCGATACCGTGGCGCTCTTCGCATTGCATGATGTACTGCTTGGCAAACACCAGGTAATCGATGATCGAGCTGGCGTCGGTCCAGGTGCGGAACAGGTAATTACCCTTGAAGAAGCTGTTATGGCCATAGCAGGCGTGAGCGACCACCAAGGCTTGCATGCAGATGGTGTTTTCTTCCATCAGGTACGCGATGCAGGGATCCGAGTTGATCACGATTTCGTACGCCAGCCCCATCTGTCCACGGCTGTAGGACTTCTCGGTGCTGAGGAAGTGTTTGCCGTAGGACCAATGGTGATAACCCAGCGGCATGCCGACGGAGGCGTAGGCGTCCATCATTTGCTCGGCGGTGATTACTTCGATCTGGTTGGGGTAGGTATCCAGGGCATAACGAGCCGCCAGGCGACTGATTTCTTTGTCGTAGGCCTGGATCAGCTCGAACGTCCATTCGGAGCCGGTGGAAATGGGTTGGCGCTTCTGCTCTTTGGCGGTCATGTCACTAACCTGCGCTGGAAGAGTTCACGGAAGACCGGATAAATATCCCCGGCCGATACCAGTTGCTGTTGGGCAAATGTGTCAGAGAAGGCTTCGGCGATGCGTTCGTACTCGAACCACAGGGCCTGATGTTCGCGCGGGGTTATCTCAACGTAAGTGTAGTACTGCACGAACGGCATGATCTGGTTGATCAGAATGTCGCGGCAGATCGGCGAGTCGTCGTTCCAGTTGTCGCCATCGGAAGCCTGGGCGGCGTAGATGTTCCATTCGTTGCTCGGATAGCGTTCGGCCATGATCTCCTGCATCAGTTTCAGGGCGCTGGAAACGATGGTGCCGCCGGTTTCGCGGGAGTAGAAAAACTCCTCCTCATCCACTTCACGGGCGCTGGTGTGGTGGCGGATGAACACGACATCGATCTTGTCATAGTTACGCTTGAGGAACAGGTACAGCAGGATAAAGAACCGCTTGGCGATGTCCTTGGTGGCCTGGGTCATGGAGCCGGATACGTCCATCAGGCAGAACATCACGGCCTTGGAACTTGGATTCGGCTGCTTGATGAGCAGGTTGTACTTGAGGTCGAAGGTGTCGAGGAACGGCACGCGATGAATACGCGCACTGAGTTTTTCTATTTCTGCTTCGATTTCCTGGATATCACCGAAGTTGTCGGGTTCATCCCGCTTGAGTCGCAGCAGTTCCTCTTTGGCTTCACGCAATTTTGCCCGGCTGCTGCCGGACAGGGCGATTCGCCGTGCGTGGGCCGAACGCAAGGTGCGGATGATGTTGATTCGTGACGGGTTGCCCTCGTTGCTGATACCCGCGCGTACGGTTTTGAAGGTGTCGGTGCCGGTCAGGTTGCGCTTGACCAGGTTTGGCAGCTCGAGGTCTTCGAACATGAACTCGAGGAATTCTTCCTGAGTGATCTGGAATACGAACTCGTCCATCCCTTCACCCGAGTTGCCGGCCTTGCCGGGACCTCTGCCGCCGCCACCTCCGGGTGGGCGGGCAATGTGTTCGCCGCTGGTGAATTCCTTGTTGCCGGGATGCACGACGGTCTGCTTGCCACCGCGACCGTGGTGAAGCACCGGCTCGTCGATGTCGCGACCGGGAATGCTGATCTGTTCACCGTGTTCCATATCGGTAATGGAACGCCGGCTGACCGCCTCTTCGACAGCCTTCTTGATGTGATCACGGTAACGCCGCAGAAACCGCTGACGGTTTACCGTGCTCTTGTTCTTGCCATTGAGACGTCGGTCGATCACATAGCTCATGACTGCTCCTTAGAAGCTGTCCTGAAAGGGGCGAGCGGTGATGCAGCATCGAACCGAGTGCCAAGGGATATTTAACGCTCCCCCAAGCGCTTTGGATGCTGCCTGAACTCGCTACCGACTTTCGAACACCTTCCAGAGGCCTGTGTAACAGAAAAAGCGCACACAGGTCTCTGGCTGACGACAACCGGTCTGACCGGCAGCGGGTTACTGTGATTTTCTGACCCGCAGGTACCACTCGGACAGCAGTCGTACCTGTTTGTCGGTGTAGCCGCGCTCGACCATCCGTGTGACGAAGTCGTTGTGCTTCTGTTGGTCCTCTTTGCTGGCCTTGGCGTTGAAGCTGATGACCGGCAGCAGGTCCTCGGTGTTGGAGAACATTTTCTTCTCGATGACCACCCGCAGTTTTTCGTAACTGAGCCAGGTCGGGTTCTTGCCATTGTTGTTGGCCCGGGCGCGCAGTACGAAGTTGACGATTTCGTTGCGGAAATCCTTCGGATTGCTGATGCCTGCGGGTTTTTCGATTTTCTCCAGTTCTTCGTTCAGCGCTACGCGGTTGAGGATTTCGCCTGTTTCCGGGTCGCGATATTCCTGGTCCTGGATCCAGAAGTCGGCGTACAGCACGTAGCGATCGAAAATGTTCTGGCCATACTCGCTGTAAGACTCGAGGTAGGCTGTCTGGATCTCCTTGCCGATGAATTCGATATAACGCGGTGCCAGGTACTCCTTGAGGAAGCGCAGATAACGTTCGCGGGTCTCGGCCTGGAACTGTTCCTGTTCGATCTGTTGTTCCAGCACGTAGAGTAAATGCACCGGGTTGGCGGCGATTTCGTGCGGATCGAAGTTGAACACCTTCGACAGGATTTTGAACGCAAACCGGGTCGACAGGCCGTTCATGCCTTCGTCGACACCGGCGTTATCGCGGTATTCCTGGATCGACTTGGCCTTCGGATCGGTGTCCTTGAGGTTTTCGCCGTCATACACGCGCATCTTGGAGTAGATGTTGGAGTTTTCCGGCTCCTTGAGGCGCGAGAGCACGGTGAACTGCGCGAGCATCTTCAAGGTGTCGGGCGCGCAGTGAGCCTTGGCCAGGGAACTGTTGAACAAGAGCTTGTCGTAGATCTTCACTTCGTCGCTGACCCGCAGGCAGTACGGCACTTTGACGATGTAGATCCGGTCGATGAAGGCTTCGTTGTTCTTGTTGTTGCGGAAGGTGTGCCATTCCGATTCGTTGGAGTGGGCCAGCAGGATCCCGGTAAACGGAATCGCCCCCAGGCCTTCGGTACTGTTGTAGTTGCCTTCCTGGGTGGCAGTCAGCAATGGGTGCAGCACCTTGATCGGTGCCTTGAACATTTCGACGAATTCCATCAGACCCTGGTTGGCCCGGCACAGAGCGCCCGAGTAGCTGTAGGCGTCCGCGTCGTTTTGCGGGAATTCTTCCAGTTTGCGGATATCGACCTTGCCCACCAGTGCCGAGATGTCCTGGTTGTTTTCATCTCCCGGCTCGGTTTTGGCCACGGCGATCTGGTTAAGGATCGACGGATAGAGTTTCACCACGCGGAACTGGCTGATATCACCGCCGAATTCGGCCAGGCGTTTGGTGGCCCACGGCGACATGATGGTGTTGAGGTAGCGCCGCGGAATGCCGAAATCTTCCTCAAGGATCGCGCCATCTTCAGTGGCGTTGAACAGACCCAGGGGCGATTCGAATACCGGCGAACCCTTGATCGCGTAGAAGGGTACTTTCTCGATCAGCTGTTTGAGCTTTTCGGCCAGGGACGATTTACCGCCACCGACGGGGCCGAGCAGATAGAGGATTTGTTTCTTCTCTTCCAGGCCCTGAGCAGCGTGGCGGAAATACGACACGATCTGGTCGATGCATTCTTCCATCCCGTGGAAGTCTTCAAAGGCCGGATAGCGGCGGATCACCTTGTTGGAAAAGATTCGCGACAGCCTCGAGTTGGTCGAGGTGTCGAGCAGCTCCGGTTCGCCGATGGCCAGTAACAGACGCTCGGCGGCGGAGGCGTAGGCGCTACGGTCCTTTTTGCACAGCTCCAGGTACTCTTGCAGCGAGAGTTCTTCCTGGCGTGTGGACTCGAAGCGTTGTTGGAAGTGGCTAAAGATACTCATGACGTCACCTCGCTCGATACGTGGAGCCGACGCCGGATCACTCAGTCGATGCTGGCAGCAACCGGATATGCAGTTGCTGTTTACCCCCCAGAACCCTTCCGGAGCTGACTACCCCGAAAGCTACTCCCGATGACCCGCGCGCCGGTGTACCGGCTCTCCCCTGTTTTGGATGGCCTGCGCTTAAGGATAGTTGCTTATTTGGGAGGTAAAGGCGAGATACGTAATTAGTTGTGGCAGACCGTTCGTCTGCCACCGCGCGAGCCCGCGGGAGCCGGGGCCTGCGCGTTACAAAAAAATTATTCGGAAGTGCCTTGCGCCGTTTCCGAAGGATAAGTCGTACGCCACAGCTCAAAACCGCCATCCATGCTGTAGACGTCGGAGAAGCCCTGGCTGATCAGGTAAGCGGCAGCGCCCTGGCTGGAATTGCCGTGATAGCAAACCACCACGGTCGGTGCGTCGAGGTCGGCGGCCCGAATGAAATCCGAGATGGAATGGTTATCCACATGCTTCGATCCGCTGATGTGCAGGGCGGCGAAGGTTGCAGGGTCGCGGACATCGACCACCACCGCGCCTTGTTCACGCAGGGCCTGGGCCTGTTCTGGGGGGATACGTTTGAATTCGCTCATGGCGGGCTCCTGTGGCTCGGCTGAAAGCGCAGTCTAGCGCCGGGCGCTGGCTGACGATTGTTCGGGAATAGACGGAGCGACTGGCGGTTGGCTGTGGCCTTGGGCGTCGCACTTGCATTGCAGGCGCTCAAAGGTGTCGACGTTCATCAGGGTCATCGCGCCGCCCCAGACGCAACCGGTGTCGAGGGCGTAGATGCCTGGCTCGTTACAGTTGCCTTCAAGTGCGGCCCAGTGACCGAAGATGATCTTCAGGCCCTTGGTCTTGCGCTCCTTGTACTGGAACCAGGGTTTGTAACCCGCCGGTGCAGTATCGAGACCTTCCTTGCTCTTGAGGTCAAGCTTGCCTTCGGCAGTGCAGAAGCGCATCCGGGTGAAATAGTTGGTGATCACTCGCAGGCGGGTCACGCCCTTGAGGTCGCTGTCCCATTTCAGCGGTTCGTTGCCATACATGCCGTCGAGGTACGGTGCGAAACGGTTGTCGTCGCGCAGGGCTTCTTCGACTTCGGCAGCGCACTTCAAGGCTTTACGCAGCGACCATTGTGGCGGTATGCCGGCATGGACCAGGGCGATGTTGCGCTGTTCGTCGTAATGCATGAGTTTTTGCTGGCGCACCCACTCCAGCAGTTCTGCGCTATCTGGCGCTTCGAGAATCTCGCGCAGGGTGTCGGCTTTCTTCAGGCGTTCGATGTTATGCCCGGCGGCCAGCAAGTGCAGGTCATGGTTGCCGAGCACGCACACCAGCGATTCGCGGATGCTATAGAGGAAGCGCAAGGTTGCCAGCGACTGCGGGCCACGGTTGACCAGATCGCCCACCAGCCACAGTTTGTCGCGGGCAGGGTCGAAGGCAACTTGTTTGAGCAGGCATTGCAGGGGTTCGAGGCAACCTTGCAGGTCACCGACGGCATACGTCGCCATCAGTGCAGGGCTCCGGGCACCGCCAGGCGGAATGGGGCGATGATGGCGTCGAAGTGTTTACCGTCATCGGCGATCATCTGATAGGTACCCTGCATGGTGCCGACCTTGGTGGTCATCACGGTGCCACTGCTGTAGGTATGGATTTCGCCGGCCGGGATCAAGGGTTGCAAGCCCACGACGCCGGCACCACGCACCTCCTCGACATGCCCGTCGCCATCGGTGATCACCCAGTGCCGCGACAGCAGCTTGGCCGGTAGCTCGCCAGTGTTGTGCACGGTAATGGTGTAGGCGAAGGCAAAGCGGTTGTGCTCGGGTTGCGATTGTTCTGCCAGATAGCGGGTGACGACGCTGACGTCGACCTGATAACGAGGATCGGACATGCAAGAGGCCTTAAAAACGAAGCGGGGCGCGGGGCGTAGCTGATTGAATTCAGTTTAGGCCAAGTATCGGATAGTAAACCAGACATGACGGCCGGTGTCCTACCCGATAACGCGTCGGGGCTGTCAGATGTCCGCAGGCTTCTGTAGGACTTGTTCGCTGAGCTTGTCGGCCAGACGCACGAAGGCGGCCAGATCGAGTTGCTCGGGACGCAGGCTGCCATCAACACCAGCGGCTTCGATCTCGTCGTTGCTCAGCAGTAGTTTGAGCGTATTGCGCAGGGTCTTGCGGCGCTGGTTGAAGGCTTCGCGCACGACGCGCTCCAGCAAGCGGTGATCCTTGGCCGGGTGCGGCAGTACGGCGTGAGGCACCAGACGCACGATGGCCGAATCGACTTTTGGCGGCGGATTGAACGCGCCCGGGCCAACGTTGAACAGATGCTCAACCCGGCAATGGTACTGAACCATGATCGACAAACGGCCCCAGTCACCACCGCCAGGACCTGCCGCCAGACGCTCGACCACTTCCTTTTGCAGCATGAAGTGCATGTCGCGGATCAGGCTGGCGTTATGCAGCAGGTGAAAAATCAACGGCGTAGAGATGTTGTACGGCAGGTTGCCGACCACTCGCAGGCTGTTCGGCGCGGCATTCAGGCTGGTGAAGTCGAACTTCAGCGCATCGCCCTGATGCAGATTGAAATTGCTCTTGCTGGCGAACTGCTGGTTGAGGATCGGGATCAGGTCCTTGTCCAGTTCCACTACATCCAGCTGGGCACCGCTGTTGAGCAAGCCTTGGGTCAACGCGCCCTGGCCCGGACCAATTTCCAGCAGGCGGTCTTCGGGTTTGGCATGGATGGCGCGCAGGATGCGGTCGATGACGCCAGCATCGTGCAGGAAGTTCTGGCCGAAACGCTTGCGCGCCCGGTGTTGGTAATGCTCGGTCATAAACGGGTCTCGGCCATCTGGTAGGCGGTTTCCAGGGCGACTTGCAGGCTGCCGGTGTCGATTTTGCCGCTGCCGGCCAGGTCCAGGGCGGTGCCGTGGTCGACCGATGTGCGGATGATTGGCAAGCCGAGGGTCACGTTGACTGCTGCGCCGAAGCCTTTGTACTTCAGCACGGGCAAGCCCTGGTCGTGGTACATCGCCAGCACCGCGTCGCAGTGCTCCAGATATTTGGGGGTAAACAGAGTGTCGGCGGGCAGGGGGCCGCGAAGGTCCATGCCCTCGCCGCGCAGGCGCTCTAATGTGGGTTCGATGATGTCGATTTCTTCATGGCCCAGGTGGCCGCCTTCACCGGCATGGGGGTTGAGCCCACACACCAGGATCCGTGGCTGGGCGATGCCGAATTTTTCTTGCAGGTCGGCGTGCAGAATTCGCGTGACCCGCTCCAGACGCTCCGGAGTGATTGCATCGGCAATCTCCCGAAGGGGCAGGTGGGTGGTGACCAGCGCCACGCGCAATCCGCGAGTGGCGAGCATCATCACCACTTGCGCGGTATGGGTCAGGTCGGCGAGAAATTCCGTATGCCCGGAAAAGGCGATCCCGGATTCATTGATCACGCCCTTGTGTACCGGGGCGGTGATCATGCCGGCGAAATGCCCGTCCAGGCAGCCCTGGCCAGCGCGGGTCAGGGTTTCCAGGACGAAAGCGGCGTTGGCCTTGTCCAGCTGCCCGGCGGTGACCTTGGCGTTGAGCGGTGTATCCCAGACATACAGGCTGTTGGCTGGCGCGGGTACGTCCGGCCAGCTGTCCGGCGTGACCGGCAGCAGATCGACAACCACACCCAGCTGCGCGGCCCGCTCAAGGAGCAGGTCGCGGCTGGTAATGGCAATCAGGGGGTGTGGCTGGGCTTGCGAGGCGAGCAGCAGGCACAGGTCGGGACCTATGCCGGCCGGTTCGCCGGGTGTCAGCGCGAAACGTTTGGGTTTCACTGCGCTGCCTGGTCTGCACCAGGGAGTTTGATCTCTACGTACGCTTCGTCACGGATCTGACGCAGCCAGGTTTGCAGCTCTTCATCGTATTTGCGGTTACGCAGTACGGTCATGGCTTGCTGCTCACGAGCCTGGGTGGTGCTGTCGGTGGCGCGACGGCCAAGGACTTCCAGGACGTGCCAGCCATATTGGGTCTGGAATGGCTTGGACAGCTGACCTTGCGGGGTCTTGGCCATCACTTCGCGGAACTCGGGAACCAGTGCATTCGGGTCGATCCAGTTCAGGTCTCCACCGTTGAGGGCGGAACCCGGATCTTCCGAGAAGCTTTTCGCCAGTTCGCCGAAATCTTCGCCCGCTTCGATTCGGGTGTAGAGCGACTGAGCCAGGGCCTTGGTTTTTGCTTCGTCGCGGATCGGACTCGGTTTGACCAGGATATGCCGCACGTGCACTTCGTCGCGTGTCTGGGTCTCACCGCCACGCTTGTCGAGGATCTTCAGGATGATGAAGCCGCCCGGCGTGCGCATTGGCTGGGTGATGTCGCCGACTGCCATGGTGCTGAGCATGCGATCGAACGGTGGTGGCAGTTGAGCTGCTTTACGCCAGCCCATGTCGCCTCCTTCCAGTGCAGTTTCGCTGGCGGATTTGGCGATTGCCAACTGACCGAAGTCAGCGCCTTGCTTGAGCTGCTGGTAAACCGCGTCCGCTTGTTTGGCAGCACTCTGAATGGCGTCGGAGTTGGCGCTTTCCGGCGTAGGAATCAGGATGTTGGCCAGACGAAACTCTTCGGACAGCTGCATTTTGCCAAGGTCGGAAGCGAGGAAGTTCTTCACTTCCTGCTCGGAAACCTGGATGCGTTCGGCCACACGACGCTGACGCACACGGCTGATGATCATTTCACGACGAATCTGCTCACGGGCGTCCTCGTAGGACAGGCCGTCGCGAGTCAGGGCAGCGCGGAACTGTTCAATCGACATGTTGTTGCGCTGGGCAATGGTGCCGACAGCCTGGTTCAGTTCTTCATCGGTAATGCGGATGCCGGAGCGTTCGCCGATCTGCAGTTGCAGGTTCTCGACGATCAGGCGCTCAAGCACCTGCTGATCCAGCACGCCGGCCGGCGGCGCGGCAGCACCGCGTTTGGCAATGGTTTGCTGAACTTCATGAACACGCTGGTCCAGTTGGCTCTGCATGACCACGTCGTTGTCGACAATGGCCACCACTTTATCGATGGACTGTACCGCGGCGTTGGCCGCAGTACCCAGGAACAGCGCGCCCAGCATCAGCGGGCGCAGACAATCAGAAAGCTTGGTCTTCACGTTCACGATAACCTTGGATGCCTTTGTCGAGGAAGCTCTCTACTTTCTGGCCAACAACGCCACCGAGACCTTTCAGAACGATTTGGAGGAAAATGCCATGGTCGCCTTTTTCGTTTTCCGGAGCGTTCTGACTGAACTCGTCATATGACACCCAGTAACGGTTGATCAGGCGCAGTTTCCAGCAGCAGTTGTCGTATTCGAAACCACCGAAGGCTTCCAGAGTACGGTTGCGGTTGTAGTCATACTGCCAGCGGCTGATGGCGTTCCATTGCGGCACGATCGGCCAGATCACCGAGAAGTCGTGCTGCTGGATCTTGTAATAGTCCTTCACGTAGCCCGGAGTGCCAGGCGTGCCGTAGTCACCACCGCCCACCGACCATCGACCGGTGTTCTGGTCATAACGGACCTGGTCATTACGATAGCGATAGCCGGCGTTGATGACCTTGTTCGGGTTGTCTTCAGGCTGGTAGTGGAACATCGCGCTGCCCGAGCGAGGGCTGTGGCTGTCCGGATCCCAGTTGTAATCGGCGGTCGTGCGCCAATCGCGGTTCCAGCGATATTCGTATTCCAGCGCATAAGGCGAAACGTTGGCCTGCGCATCTTCGCGGGTTTTTGCATCGATACCCGGCAACTGGACTTCGCGGTCCTTGAAGTACAAGGCCTGGCCGACGCTGATGCGTTGACGCTCGAAGCCGTCTTCTTCGATCCAGCGGTTGGTCACGCCCAGCGACAGTTTGTTCTCGTCGCCGACGCGGTCGGAGCCCGAGAAACGGTTTTCGCGGAACAACGATGCGTAGTTAAAGGAGTACTCACCGGTGTCGAACACGGGAATGTCTTTCTGGTCTTCCTCAGGTACATAGAGGTAGAACAGACGTGGTTCCAGGGTTTGGCGATAGTTCTTGCCGAACCAGGTGGTGTTGCGATCGAAATACAGACCGCTGTCGATACTGGCGATCGGGACTCCACGGTTTTGCGAGCTGCTGAACGATTCGCCGAGTGCCGACGCGTTATTGCGGTTCGTCAGGATATCGTTCTTGCCGGTGCTATCAAGATCAAGGTCGTACTGAGTGTATTGATACTTGAGCGATGGCTTGATGAAGCCATACGTCCAGTCCAGCGGCAGGCTCACGCCTGGCTTGAGGTTCAGACGATTACCGTTGGCACGAGCCAGTCCCGCCACGTTGGTGTCCAGACGAGGCGACAGAATGCCGTCTTCATCGGAAAACTGCCCTGTTTCCAGGTCGCGCTCAAATCGCACGATTTCTGTTTCGTAGTCGAAATTCAGGCCGTTCGGGTGAGTCGGCAGTTGACCGTTGAAGGTGATCTGCGGCAAGCGGTCGTACGGCGTGATGTTCGAAACGGTCGCGAGCTGATAAGCCTGGGCGTTCAAGCGAGCGGTATAGCTGTCGCCACGGTAGGTGACGGAGCCCTGCTGATTGACGTAATCGGCGCTTTTTACACCAATCTGATCGGTCTGCAGATCCTGGAAGTAATACGGATCGCTGATCTTGGTGTAATCGACTTGAGTCAGAACGCGCGAATCGAGACCACCCTTGTGCTGCCAGTTGTACATGTAGCGGGTTTTTTCGTAGTCGGTCTGCTGGCTGCGTTCGGTATCGTCATCGTTGAGGTACGCAGCGCCGAACTGGCCTTCGCTGGACTTGGTCAGGTAACGGAACTCGCCTTCCACCAGCATGCCGCGCTTGCTCATGTAGCGCGGGTACAACGTGGCATCGTAGTTCGGTGCCAGGTTGAAGTAGTACGGGGTCACCAGCAGGAAGCCGGTATCGCTGCCGGTGCCGATGGTCGGCGGCAGGAAGCCGGACTGACGACGGTCATCAATCGGGAAATAGATGTACGGCGTGTACAGAACCGGAATGTCCTTGACCCGCAGCGTCACGTTGGTCGCGGTACCGAAACCGGTGGCCGGGTTCAAGGTGATGTTGTTGCCCTTGAGCTGCCAGGCGTTGCTGTTCGGCTCGCACGTGGTGTACGTACCATCCTTGAGGCGGATGATCGCGTTCTCGGCACGTTTGGCGTACAGCGCGCTGCCGCGGATACGGGATTTGTGCAGCACGTATTCGGCGTTGTCGACCTTGGCTTCACCGGTGTCGAGCTGCACGTCGGCGTGGTCGCCCACGATCAGTGCGCCGTTGTCGCGAACACGGACGTTGCCGTCCAGTTCGCCACGGCTCTCGGCCTGGTAGAGGTTCGCTTCGTCGGCTTCGACCTGCATGCTGCCCTGGCGCATGACCACGTCACCGGCCAGGGTAGCGACCTGCTCATCCTGCTTATAGCGAGAGGCCTTGGCGCCGATAAAGGTCGGAGCGTCACTTTTATTCGTCTTGTCATTCATGCCAGGACGAATCGGTTCGATATAGGAACCAGAGCAGTAAGGACCGGTTTCGGCCAGTTGCGCTGCAGTGAGCTTCTCGCGTGGAACCCAGTCGAGGTGACTGTAGTCTTCGCTACGGGACTTCAGCGCGCGGCCTTTGGCCTCGGTAACCAGCACAGGCTTGGCGCCAGTGTCTTCGCTGGTACCGCTCTCGGCCGGGGTCTCGCCGGTCGCGGAGACTGCGCTGCCGTCATGGACGGGACGCGGTGGCAATGCAGCCGCCGGCGTCTTTGGCGCACAGTTCCAGGCACCCGAAGCAGAGACTGAGCAGTCATACTGTTCCGCGGCGACCACGAACGAAGTGGCTAGAGGTTGCAGGGCCAGCAGACTGCCGGTCACCAACAACGGAAATTTTTTACGAAACGCGGGGGATTTCAATGCCATCTTATTAGTCCGGGCTTCCTGCGTGCCATCTGCCCGCGGTGTGGGCCGCACGCCTCTCGATGGTCTGAAAAAGATGCTGGATAATAAAGCATGACCCGCTTGACGGCTAGCGCCGTCGGAGACCCTTGCAATGCCTGACCAAGACGTACGTTTGCAACACCTGAAAGTTTGGCTCGATGAACAGTTGGCGACCCTATTTGCAGAGCAGGGCTGGGGCGCCGTACCCCCGGCCACGTTGACCGCGGCTAGCAGTGACGCGAGTTTTCGGCGCTATTTCCGCTGGGAGGGCGAGGGCAAAAGTTTCGTCGTAATGGACGCTCCACCGCCACAGGAAAACTGCAAACCCTTCGTGGATATCGCTTTTTTGCTGGCGAAATCCGGAATAAATGTGCCGAAAATTTATGCCGAAGACCTCGAACGCGGTTTTCTTTTACTCAATGACCTGGGCAACAAGACTTACCTGGACGTGATCGACAGCGAAAATGCCGACGATTTGTTCAAGGATGCCCTGCAAGCGCTGTTGGCTTTTCAGCAGTTGCCGATGGTTGCACCACTGCCGAGTTATGACGTGGCGTTGTTGCGGCGCGAGCTGGAACTGTTCCCCGAGTGGTACGTGAAACGTGAACTCGGCATCGAGTTCGATTCTGCGCAGCAACTGCTCTGGCAACAGGTCACCGATCTGCTGATCGACAGTGCCCTGGCCCAGCCCAAAGTGCTGGTGCATCGTGACTACATGCCGCGCAACCTGATGCTCAGCGAGCCGAATCCCGGTGTGCTGGATTTTCAGGATGCGGTCTATGGCCCTGTGACCTACGACGTGACATGCCTGTTCAAGGACGCCTTCCTCAGTTGGCCTGAAGAGCGTGTGCATGGCTGGCTGGAAAGTTACTGGCAACAAGCCGGTGCCCTCGGCATTCCGGTTCAGCCAGATTTCGAAGACTTCCTGCGCGCCAGCGACCTCATGGGCGTGCAGCGTCACCTGAAAGTCATTGGTATCTTTGCCCGCATCTGTCACCGCGACGGCAAGCCGCGATACCTGGGCGATGTGCCGCGCTTCTTTGCTTATATAGACGCCGTGATCGCCCGCCGTCCTGAACTGGCTGAGCTGGATGTGTTGCTGCTCAGTCTGCGTGCCGGAGCGAATGCATGAAGGCGATGATTCTGGCGGCAGGCAAAGGCGAGCGCATGCGCCCGCTGACCCTGACCACGCCAAAACCGTTGGTTCGCGCAGGCGGCGTGCCGCTGATCGAGTATCACCTGCGTGCGCTGGCCGCCGCCGGGTTTACCGACATCGTGATCAACCATGCCTGGCTCGGTCAGCAGATCGAAGACTATCTGGGCGACGGCTCGCGATATGGCGTGAGCATTCAGTACTCGCCGGAAGGTGAGCCGCTGGAAACCGGCGGCGGCATCTTCCGCGCGTTGCCGTTGTTGGGTGATGAAGCCTTTGTGGTGGTCAACGGTGACATCTGGACCGACTACGACTTCAGCGTCTTGCATCAGCCCATCGCCGGTTTGGCTCATTTGGTGCTGGCGGACAACCCGGCCCATCACCCGGCCGGGGATTTCAGTCTGATCGATGCACAGGTACGCGACGGTCAGCCCGACACTGCCACCCTGACTTACAGCGGCATCGCGGTGCTGCATCCGCAGCTGTTCGACGGTTGTTCCGCCGGGGCCTTCAAGCTTGCGCCGCTGCTGCGCACAGCCATGGCCGATGGGCAGGTGACCGGCGAGCGCCTGAACGGGCATTGGGTGGATGTCGGCACTCACGAGCGCCTGGCTGAAGTTGAAACCCTGATAGAAGCGAGTCGCTGACATGCTGTGGCCAGGGACTCTGATTGGAGCCGGAGCTGGTTTTGTCATTGCCAGCATTCCGGGGGCCATGCTCGGCGCTTTGTTGGGGCAGGCGCTGGATCGGCGTTTGCAACTGCAGAGCTGGGGGCATTTGCGTGAAAAACTCGGCGGCCGTCCGATGCTGCGCAACGATGAACTGCTGTTCGTGTTGCTGGGGCGATTGGCCAAGTGCGACGGGCGGGTGGTGGATGGCCACATCCAGCAAGCACGTCAGGAAATGCGTTCGCTGGAGATGACCGAGTCGGCCCAGCGCCGGGCGATTGCTGCGTTCAATCGTGGCAAATCGGGCCATGACCGGTTGCGCGGTTACCTGCGACGCTTGAGTGCCCAGCCTCATGCGGCCGAAGGTGTGTTGCGCGCCTGTTGGCGGATGGTCTGGGCCGATGGTCGCGCCGGTAGCAGTGAGCGCGAGCTGATTGCCTTGTGGGGTAAATGGCTGGGCTGGACGCCGCTACAGGTGCAGGCACTGGCGACTGACTATGAGCCGCATAAACGTCCACAGGTCAGCAACACCGTGACCTATCAGGACGCCTTGCGACTCTTGGGTGTGTCCGCCACCAGCGAGCCGGCGCAGATCAAGCGCGCCTATCGACGTCTGCTCAGCCGTCATCATCCGGACAAGATTGCGGGCAGTGGGGCGACGGCGTTGCAGGTTCGCGAGGCCACCGACAGAACTCGAGAGCTGCATACCGCTTACACATTGATTCGTGAGCGGCGGGATTTTCGGTAGAACTACAGATTTGCAGTGTTTGTAAGGCCCCCATCGCGAGCAGGCTCGCTCCCACAGGTTAGGTAATCCCTTGTGGGAGCGAGCCTGCTCGCGATGGGGGATGACGCGGTCTGTCAGTCTGCCGCTGATTGCGGGCTCAACCAGCCCCGCACCCGGCGAAACAATTGCTCTTGCTCAGCCTTGGAATTACCCGGCAACGCCTTGAGCGACACCTGGCTGAATGCCGAACTCTTCAAGCGTTTGCTGGCCTGCAAGCGTTCCAGCGCCGCATTGCGATCCAGCGACTTATCTTTATAGAAGATGTCGACGGTGGGCAACTTCAACGTCGGCGTCAGTTCCGCCAGCTCGGGTTTGACTGCAGCGGGCACCTGAGCGGCGACCATCACGAACCTCTCGACTTGCGATGGCTGCTTCTCGCTCAGGTAGCGCGCGGCCCAGTAAGCGCCGGTGCCATGACCGAGCACGACAATGCTGCGAGCGCTTTGTTGTTCAGCGTAGGCAACGGCCGCGTCGATGCGTGCGAAGATTCGCTCGGCGTCGGCTTTGGCCTGCTCCTCGGAGGTTTCGGCGATTGCCTTGTCGGCCACATCCGCTTCACCCCCTGCCGCCTGTTCGATGGGCGCGGCGGTGGTCGAGTCTTTGCTGCCGACATCAGGGGCTTTCGGCGTGGGCGCAACTTCTACAATGCGTGGCGCAATGGCTTCGCTTTGCAGGTCTGGCAAGGTGATACTCAAGCTGCTCCACTCGGCGTCCGGCAATTTGCGCCGCAATGGACCGATTGCTTGCGGCCAGTCAACGGTTTCGCCGGCGCCCGGGATGATAATCACCGCGCCTTTGGGGGCGGCGGTATTGGCCGGTTTCCACAAGGCCAGAAACGTGTCGATACCGGCTTGCAGTTGTTGCTGTTCCTGGGCAGGGATTTTTCGCTCAAGTGCTGCGGCTTCTTCCTGGCTACGCTCAGGCAGCGGCTGACGCTCGACCGGTTTTGCTTCGGCGGGTTTTTCCTCGGTGGCAGGTGCCGGGGCGGCCGCCTCAACGGAAAAGGCACAAGGCAGGATCAACGACAGGCACAATGCTGGCAGCGCCAGGCGGTAGACAGGGGGCATCGGATATTCCAGGCCAGAAGTTATTCCGGCAGCCTAATGGGTTGGTCAGTATTTGTCAGTGTGTGAGATTTCGATGATGCGTTTTCGCTGCCTGTGGGTTATCGGCTGTTTGTGGTTTCCCTTGATGGGCTGGGCGGCGCCTGCGCCACCGGCACAGGTTGCGCAATTGTCCGCGGGCCAGCAGCAATGGCTGGCTCAGCATGGTGAATTGCGCGTCGGGCTGGTGCTGCAAGTGCCCTATGCCCAATACGATCGCCGCTTGCAGCGTTTGTCGGGGGTTAACGTCGAGCTGATGACGTGGCTGGCCAAGTCACTCAAGGTCGAGCTGAGCTGGCGTAATTTTCCCGATCTTGCGCAACTGGAAGCCGCCGCGCGCGAAGGGGAAATCGACATTGCTCCGGGGTTGACCCAGACCCCTGCGGGCCTGCGGCTCTGGCAGTTTTCCGATCCGTATATGCGAGTGCCGCAACTGGTGGTCAGCGACCAGAAAGGCTCTGAAGTGGTGGAGCTGGAGAAACTCGACAGCCAGACCCGCGTCGCCGTGCGCATGCCCAGTGCCACCGCCGATTACCTGCGCAGCAACTATCCCCACCTGAACCTGCAGGGCGTACCCATCGAGCGTCAGGCCCTGCAACTGTTGTTGAGTCAGCAGGCCAGTTACGCCGTAGTCGACGAAGCTCAGCTGGGGCGCCTGTCCGCCGAACCGGAGTTCGCCGGACTGGTGGTGGTCGGCGACATTGGCTTGCCGCAACTGCTGCGGGTGGCCACGCGGCGGGACTGGCCGGAGCTGGCGGGTATCGTCGAAAGCGCGCTGCGGGCGATCCCGGCCAAGGATCTGGAGCAACTGCACAATCAATGGCTGCAACCCAAGTACCCGCGTCTGACCGAGTCCCCGGGTTTCTGGCAAAACCTCTGTCTACTGTTGGCGGTGTTGATGCTGAGCAGCATGGCCATTGTGTTCTGGCAGCGTCGGCAGCAGCACAGTCTGGAGCAACGTCTATTGGCGGCCCGGGAAGACATCGCCTTGCGTGCCGCCAGTGAAGAAGCGTTGCGCCTTACGCAGTTCTCCATCGACCAGAGCACCGTCGGTATCCTCTGGGTCAACTGGGACAGCCATGTGCGCTACGCCAACCGCGCAGCCGAAACCATGCTGGGCTATCCGGCAGGCGGAATCATCGATCGGCCGCTGATCGACTTCGAACCCGGCCTGCACATGGACCGCTGGTTGAACCTGTGGAAACGCGCCCGCGCCAGCGACGACACCCCGCAAAGTTTTGAAACCAATTGCCTGCGCGCCGATGGCAGCATCCTGCCGGCGGATGTTTCGTTGAGCTTCCTGCGGTTTCGCGACGGTGAGTACCTGGTGGTTTACCTCAACGATGTGACCGAGCGCCGTCGCGCGCTGGCGGCATTGCAGGAAAGCGAGGCGCGGCTGCAGGGGATCGCCGCCAACGTTCCCGGACTGGTCTTTCGTCTGGAACGGGCGCCGGTGACAGGGCAGATCGATTTTGCCTACATCAGTGAAGGCAGCGAGAGCCTGTCGGGTTACTCACCGGCGACGCTGGCCCATCGGGATAAAGGCCTGCGCAGTCTGGTGCATCCGGACGACAAGGCCAGTTATCACCAGACGCAGAATCATGCGCTGGATACCGACAGCGACTGGTCATGGCAAGGGCGAATCCTGACGCGTCAGGGCGAGCAGCGCTGGGCCGAGATCAAGGCGATTACCCGTCGACTTGAAGACGGCGCGTATGTCTGGGACGGGATTGTCTGGGACATCAGCGAGAGCAAGCGCGTCGAGCTGGAGCTGGCCAGTTCCCGCGAACAATTGCGAGAGTTGTCTGCTCACCTGGAGAGCGTGCGGGAAGAGGAAAAAGCCCGCATTGCCCGTGAAGTTCACGACGAGCTGGGTCAGATGTTGACGGTGTTGAAGCTGGAAACCTCCATGTGCGAACTGGCTTACGCCCAACTCGATCCAGGTCTGAACGAGCGCTTGAACAGCATGAAGCGCTTGATCGCTCAGCTGTTTCAATTGGTGCGCGATGTTGCGACGGCATTACGACCGCCGATTCTCGATGCCGGGATCGCGTCGGCCATCGAGTGGCAGGCCCGTCGTTTCGAAGCGCGTACGCAGATTCCGTGTCTGGTACAGGTGCCGGACAACTTGCCGGTGCTCAGTGATGCCAAGGCCATTGGCTTGTTCCGGATCCTTCAGGAAGCGCTGACCAATGTCATGCGTCATGCCCAGGCGCATACTGTTGAACTGACACTGACCCTTGAGGGCGACGAGTTGTGTCTGACCGTCAGTGATGATGGCGTAGGATTCGTCGCCAGCACAGGTAGGCCAACATCCTTTGGGGTGGTCGGCATGCGCGAGCGGGTGCTGATCATGGGTGGCCAGTTGTCGCTTGAAAGTGAACCGGGGGAGGGTACGACCCTGAGTGTGCGAGTGCCGCTGGATGAGGCCTGAGGGATTCATTTCGTTTGAACTGCCGCCATCGCGAGCAGGCTCGCTCCCACAGGGGATTGTGTGAACACCACAAAACCAATGTGGGGGCGAGCCTGCTCGCGATAGATCTTGAATCTGGAGAAGTCTGTGATCCGTGTACTGGTAGCCGAAGACCACACCATTGTCCGCGAAGGCATCAAGCAATTGATTGGCCTGGCCAAGGATTTACTGGTGGTGGGGGAAGCGAGCAATGGCGAGCAGTTGCTCGAGACGCTGCGCCATGTTCCCTGCGAAGTGGTGTTGCTGGATATCTCCATGCCGGGGGTCAATGGTCTGGAGGCGATTCCGCGGATTCGCGCGTTGAACAATCCGCCGGCGATCCTGGTGTTGTCGATGCACGATGAAGCGCAAATGGCCGCCCGGGCGTTGAAGGTCGGTGCCGCTGGCTACGCGACCAAGGACAGCGATCCGGCGTTGCTGCTGACAGCGATCCGCAAGGTCGCGGCAGGCGGGCGTTACATCGACCCGGACCTGGCCGACCGCATGGTCTTCGAAGTCGGGTTGACCGATTCGCGACCGTTGCATTCATTGCTTTCGGAGCGTGAATTCTCGGTGTTCGAACGCCTGGCCCAGGGCGCCAATGTCAACGACATCGCCCAGCAACTGGCCTTGAGCAGCAAGACCATCAGTACTCACAAGGCGCGGCTGATGCAGAAACTCAACATCACCTCCCTGGCCGAACTGGTGAAGTACGCCATGGAGCACAAACTGCTCTGAATCTGAACGCAATCCCCCTGTAGGAGCTGCCGAAGGCTGCGATCTTTTGATCTTGGCACAGGCAAGAAGGATCAAAAGATCGCAGCCTTCGGCAGCTCCTACGCTGGGCCGTGTCTGCGTATCTATTTACGACACCTCCACAAAATCGGTTTTGCCTGTCCGTGCGGCTTACAGCTCACCGCCTGTCGTTAACGCTCATCGACATGCCCAATCCCGCCAACCTTGTAGGGCAATCCCTACCCCCAACCTTCCATCCGGCTGAGGCGATTCTCTCCTGCGCCCCGATTTGCGTGGTCAGCAGCGTCCACTAGGCTTAGTCCACAGCAGTCATCAACAACAAAGGTGTGGGTATGAGCCAGGTCGATTCAAACGCAGGGGCCAGTGACATTCTGGTCAGCTTTCGTGGAGTGCAGAAGAGCTACGACGGCGAGAACCTGATCGTCAAAGACCTCAACCTGGACATTCGCAAAGGCGAATTCCTCACCTTGCTCGGGCCGTCCGGCTCCGGCAAGACCACCAGCCTCATGATGCTCGCCGGTTTCGAAACCCCGACCGCAGGCGAAATCCTGCTGGCCGGGCGCGCCATCAATAACGTGCCGCCGCACAAGCGCGACATCGGCATGGTGTTCCAGAACTACGCGCTGTTCCCGCACATGACCGTCGCCGAGAACCTGGCGTTCCCGCTGACCGTGCGCGGCTTGAACAAGAGCGATGTCAGTGACCGGGTCAAGCGTGTCCTGAGCATGGTTCAGCTCGACACCTTCGCTCAACGGTATCCGGCACAACTGTCCGGCGGTCAGCAACAGCGCGTGGCCCTGGCCCGTGCATTGGTGTTCGAACCGCAACTGGTGCTGATGGACGAACCCCTCGGCGCACTGGACAAACAACTGCGCGAACACATGCAGATGGAGATCAAGCATCTGCACCAGCGTCTGGGCGTGACCGTGGTCTACGTGACCCACGACCAGGGCGAAGCCCTGACCATGTCCGACCGTGTGGCGGTGTTCCACCAAGGCGAAATCCAGCAGATCGCTCCGCCGCGCACCCTCTATGAGGAGCCGAAAAATACCTTCGTCGCCAACTTCATTGGCGAGAACAACCGCCTCAATGGCCGTTTGCACAGCCACACCGGCGACCGCTGCGTGGTCGAGCTGGGTCGCGGTGAAAAGGTTGAAGCCCTGGCGGTCAACGTCGGCAAGACCGGCGAACCGGTCACGCTGTCGATTCGGCCCGAGCGCATCAGCCTCAATGGTGCAAGCGATCAATGCGACAACCGCTTCTCAGGGAGGGTGGCGGAATTCATCTATCTGGGCGACCACGTCCGGGTTCGCCTGGAAGTCTGCGGCAAGACCGACTTCTTCGTGAAACAACCGATTGCCGAGCTCGATCCCGCTCTGGCCGTCGGCGACGTGGTACCGCTTGGCTGGCAGGTCGAACACGTTCGCGCGCTCGACCCACTTCTAGAGGCGAACTGATCGCCCCCTGCTACACCAACACCAACCCTGCAAGTGGAGAGAACAATAAATGTTGAGATCCCTGAAATTCACCGCCCTGGTCATGGGCATGATGGGTGCGGCACACGCAATGGCGGCGGGCCCGGACCTGACCGTGGTGTCCTTTGGCGGGGCGAACAAGGCGGCTCAGGTCAAAGCCTTCTACGCACCGTGGGAAGCGGCAGGCAACGGCAAGATCGTTGCGGGCGAGTACAACGGCGAGATGGCCAAGGTCAAAGCCATGGTCGACACCAAGAGCGTGTCCTGGGACCTGGTAGAAGTTGAATCGCCAGAACTGTCCCGTGGTTGCGACGAAGACATGTTCGAGCAGCTCGACCCTGCGTTGTTCGGCAAGTCCGAAGACTACGTCAAAGGTGCTATCCAGCCTTGCGGCGTGGGCTTCTTCGTGTGGTCGACCGTGTTGGCCTACAACGCCGACAAACTGGCATCCGCTCCGACCAGCTGGGTCGATTTCTGGGACACCAAGAAATTCCCGGGCAAACGCGGCCTGCGTAAAGGCGCCAAGTACACCCTGGAATTCGCTCTGATGGCCGACGGCGTTGCGCCGAAAGACGTCTACAAGGTACTGGCCGGCAAGGATGGTCAGGATCGCGCGTTCAAGAAGCTCGATGAGCTCAAGCCAAGCATTCAGTGGTGGGAGGCCGGCGCACAACCGCCGCAATACCTCGCTTCCGGTGACGTGGTCATGAGCTCGGCCTACAACGGCCGGATCGCTGCGGTACAGAAAGAAAGCAACCTGAAAGTCGTGTGGAACGGCGGTATCTACGACTTCGACGCATGGGCAATTCCGAAAGGCCTGGATAAAACCCGTGCGGAAGCGGCGAAGAAATTCATCGCGTTCTCGGTACAGCCGCAGCAACAGAAGATCTACTCGGAAAACATCGCTTACGGCCCGGCCAACATCCAGGCCGTACCGTTGCTGGCCAAGGATGTCCTCAAAGACATGCCGACCACCCCGGAAAACATCGCCAATCAGGTGCAGATCGACGTGAGCTTCTGGGCTGACAACGGCGAGCAACTGGAGCAGCGCTTCAATTCCTGGGCTGCCAAGTAACCACAATCCTTGTGGGAGCGAGCCTGCTCGCGAAGAGGGCATCACATTCAACATCTATGTTGATTGACCCACCACTTTCGTGAGCAGGCTCGCTCCCACAGGTTGCGGCGTTTCAATACAACAGAGGCGGTGCGCCGCCTCTGTAACGATCAAAGATTTCCGGAGTACGCCATGGCTATCGCCGTTCCCCTGAACGCGGGCACTGACCCCACCTTGAAGCAGCGGCTCAAGCACGCCGAGCGGATCAACCGCTGGAAAGCACAAGCCTTGATCGCGCCATTGGTGCTGTTTCTGTTGCTGGTGTTTCTGGTGCCGATCGTGGCGCTGCTCTACAAAAGCGTCGGTAACCCGGAAGTGGTCGGCGGCATGCCGCGCACCGTGGCCGCCATCGCCAGTTGGGACGGCCGTGGCCTGCCCGCTGAACCGGTTTATAAAGCGGCGAGCGAAGACCTCGCCGAAGTCCGCAAGAATCAGACCCTGGGCGACCTGTCCAAGCGCTTGAACATGGAGTTGGCCGGCTACCGCAGCCTGCTGACCAAAACCGCCCGGGCCCTGCCGTTTGCCACCGAACCGGCCTCTTATAAAGAAGCGCTGGAAGCGCTCGACGAGCGTTGGGGCGACCCGGCCTATTGGCAAACCGTGCGCCGCAACACCAGCAGCATTACCCCGTACTACCTGTTGGCGGCGGTGGATCACCGGATCGACGACCTCGGCGAAATCGCCCCGGCCACTCCCGATCAAGCGATCTACCTCGACATCTTCGCCCGGACCTTCTGGATGGGCCTGATCATCACCGTGATTTGCCTGGTACTGGCCTATCCGTTGGCGTACCTGCTGGCGAACCTGCCGTCGCGCCAAAGCAACCTGCTGATGATTCTGGTGCTGCTGCCGTTCTGGACGTCGATCCTGGTGCGGGTCGCCGCGTGGATCGTGTTGCTGCAATCGGGTGGCCTGATCAACAGCGGCCTGATGGCCATGGGCATCATCGATAAACCGCTGGAGCTGGTATTCAACCGCACCGGGGTCTACATCTCGATGGTGCACATTCTGTTGCCGTTCATGATTCTGCCGATCTATAGCGTGATGAAAGGCATTTCGCCGACCTACATGCGCGCCGCGATTTCCCTCGGCTGCCACCCGTTCGCCAGTTTCTGGCGGGTGTACTTCCCACAGACCTATGCCGGTGTCGGCGCCGGTTGCCTGTTGGTGTTCATCCTCGCCATCGGCTACTACATCACCCCGGCCTTGCTGGGCAGTCCGAACGATCAGATGGTCAGTTACTTCGTCGCCTTCTACACCAACACCAGCATCAACTGGGGCATGGCGACCGCACTCGGTGGGCTGCTGCTGTTGGCGACCGTGGTGCTTTATCTGATTTACAGCTGGCTGGTGGGCGCCAGTCGCCTGCGCCTGAGCTAAGGGGAGAACGAAATGCTGAGTCCTTATATGTCGCCCATTGAGCGGGTGTGGTTCTACAGTTTGCGGATTCTCTGCGGCTTGATTTTGTTGTTCCTGATTCTGCCGGTGCTGGTGATCATTCCGCTGTCGTTCAACTCCGGCAGTTTCCTGGTCTATCCGCTGCAAGGTTTTTCGTTGCAGTGGTACCACGACTTCTTCGCCTCGGCGGAATGGATGCGCGCCCTGAAGAACAGCATCATCGTCGCCCCGGCGGCGACTGTGCTGGCCATGATCTTCGGCACGCTGGCGGCGATTGGCCTGACTCGGGGCGACTTCCGGGGCAAGGCACTGGTAATGGCGCTGGTGATTTCGCCGATGGTGGTGCCGGTGGTGATTATTGGTGTGGCCAGCTACCTGTTCTTTGCGCCGCTGGGGCTGGGCAACAGCTTCTTCTCGCTGATCGTGGTGCATGCGGTGCTGGGCGTACCGTTTGTCATCATCACTGTGTCGGCGACCTTGCAGGGGTTTAACTACAATTTGGTGCGAGCTGCTGCGAGCCTCGGTGCTTCGCCACTGACCGCGTTCCGTCGGGTGACCTTGCCGCTGATTGCGCCGGGTGTGATTTCGGGGGCGTTGTTTGCCTTCGCGACATCGTTTGATGAAGTGGTAGTGACGCTGTTCCTCGCCGGTCCCGAGCAAGCAACCCTGCCACGGCAGATGTTCAGCGGTATCCGCGAAAACCTCAGCCCGACCATCGCCGCCGCCGCAACGCTGCTGATCGCCTTCTCGGTGATTCTGCTGCTGACCCTGGAATGGCTGCGCGGGCGCAGCGAGAAACTGCGTACCGCTCAGGTCTAACGCGGTCCCTGTAGGAGCTGCCGCAGGCTGCGATCTTTTGACTTTGATTTTTAAGATCAAAAGATCGCAGCCTGCGGCAGCTCCTACAGGTTGTTTTGTGTGGTTTTCGGGATCGTCGGTCATTCATGGCCTGAATAGCAGACAAACCCCAAACCCCAGCTACTATTGTGCCCAGCTCCCCTATCTATAAGAGGCTGCGCACATGAGTCTTTCCTCTTTCAAAATCGCTCACAAACTGATCACCGGCGCAGGTGCCATCGAGCAACTGGCCGCTGAACTGACACGCCTGGATATCGACAATCCGCTAATCGTCACCGACGCCGCCCTGGTCAAGTCCGGCACGGTCGAGCTGGCGCTGGCGCAGTTGGGCGATCGGACCTACGAGATTTTCGACCGTGTGCTGCCGGACCCGGAAATCGCCATCGTCGAGGACTGCATGCGTGTTTACCGCGAAGGCGGGCATGACGGGTTGATCGGTCTGGGCGGCGGCAGTGCGATCGACATTGCCAAGAGCGTCGCGGCGTATGCCGGCTATCACGGAGAGCTGGAGGATCTGTTCGGCGTCGATCAGGTGCCGCGCAAAGGACCGCCGCTGATCGCCATCCCGACCACCGCCGGCACCGGTTCGGAAGTCACCAACGTGGCCATCCTCTCCGACAAGGTCGCACAACTGAAGAAAGGCATCGTCAGCGACTATCTGTTGCCGGACGTGGCGCTGATCAGCCCACAAATGACCCTGACGTGCCCGCGCAGTGTCACCGCCGCCAGCGGCGTTGATGCGCTGGTGCATGCCATCGAATCCTATCTCTCGCTCAATGCTTCGCCGATCACTGATGCCCTGGCCATTGGCGCTATCAAATTGATAGCCAAGGCTTTGCCCAAGGCCTACGCCAACCCGTCCAACCTGCAAGCCCGTGAAGACATGGCCACCGCCAGCCTGATGGCCGGCATGGCGTTCGGCAATGCCGGGGTGGGCGCGGTGCATGCGCTGGCGTATCCGCTGGGCGGGCGGTTCAACATCGCCCACGGCGTCAGCAACGCCTTGCTGCTGCCGTATGTCATGACCTGGAACAAAATGGCCTGCGTGGAGCGCATGCAAGATATTGCGGAGGCCATGGGGGTGCAGACCGCTCATCTGAGCGCCAATGAAGCGGCGGATAAAGCCGTGGAGGCCATGACCGAGTTGTGCGCCGCAGTGGAAATCCCGCCAGGCCTGCACAGTTTCGGCGTTCCCGAGGATGCAATCCCGGCCATGGCCGTGGAAGCCGCGGGAATCGAGCGCCTGATGCGCAACAATCCGCGCAAATTGAGCGCCGTCGATATCGAGAAGATCTACCGAGCGGCCTACTGATCATCGCGGCCACGTCGCGCGCGCCAAAGCATGAGGTATACAATGCGCGCCATCGTGATTCTGCTCAAAAAAGGTGCGTCATGCAGCCCTTCGTAATTGCTCCGTCGATTCTCTCCGCCGACTTCGCCCGCCTGGGTGAAGAAGTGGACAACGTCCTGGCCGCCGGCGCCGACTTCGTGCACTTCGATGTCATGGACAACCACTACGTGCCGAACCTGACCATCGGCCCGATGGTTTGCGCCGCGCTGCGCAAGTACGGCGTGACCGCGCCGATCGACGCGCACCTGATGGTCAGCCCGGTGGACCGCATCGTCGGTGACTTCATCGAAGCCGGTGCGACCTACATCACCTTCCACCCGGAAGCCACGCAGCACGTCGACCGTTCCCTGCAACTGATCCGCGAAGGTGGCTGCAAGTCCGGCCTGGTGTTCAACCCGGCGACCCCGTTGGACGTGCTCAAGTACGTGATGGACAAGGTCGACATGATCCTGCTGATGAGCGTCAACCCGGGCTTCGGCGGGCAGAAGTTCATCCCCGGCACCCTCGACAAGCTGCGTGAAGCACGCGCGCTGATCGATGCCTCCGGCCGTGACATCCGCCTGGAAATCGACGGCGGCGTGAACGTGAACAACATTCGTGAAATCGCCGCCGCTGGCGCCGACACCTTCGTCGCCGGCTCGGCGATCTTCAATGCACCGAACTACCACGATGTGATTGAAAAGATGCGTTCCGAACTGGCGCTGGCCCGCCCATGAGTGGCTTTGAGCAGCTGTTCCCGGGGTCTCTGCCACGGCTGGTGATGTTCGATCTGGATGGCACGCTGATCGATTCGGTCCCCGACCTCGCGGCGGCTGTGGATAACATGCTGCTCAAGCTGGGCCGCGAACCGGCCGGCATCGAATCGGTACGGGAGTGGGTCGGCAACGGCGCGCCGGTGCTGGTTCGTCGCGCGCTCGCCGGTGGTATCGACCATTCGATGGTCGATGACGGTGAAGCCGAAGGCGCGCTGGAAATTTTCATGGACGCCTACGCGCAAAGCCATGACCTGACGGTGGTTTACCCTGGCGTGCGCGACACCCTGAAATGGCTGCACAAGCAGGGTGTCGAGATGGCGCTGATCACTAACAAGCCGGAGCGCTTCGTCGCTCCGTTGCTCGATCAGATGAAGATCGGGCGTTATTTCCGCCTGATCATCGGCGGCGATACCCTGCCACAGAAGAAACCGGACCCGGCTGCGTTGTTTTTCGTGATGAAAATGACCAACATCCCGGCGTCGCAATCCTTGTTCGTCGGCGATTCGCGCAGCGATGTGCTGGCGGCGAAAGCGGCGGGGGTCAAATGCGTGGCCCTCAGTTATGGCTATAACCACGGCCGGCCGATTGCCGAAGAGTCGCCGGCGCTGGTGATCGACGATCTGCGCAAGCTAATTCCCGGTTGCCTGGATCCGGCCGCTGAGATAACGTTGGCCGACGCTGTTCAATCCCCTCCTGGAAACTCCATCGTGGTGGTCACTCGCAAACTCTGGATGAAAGTCATCAAGGCCCTGGCCCGCTGGCGTTGGCGCGCCTGACTTGTTCCTGGCCGGCGTACCGGCGCGTTTGCATACCTGACTGTTAGACCCTCAAGCCACGAGGCACCACATGATCCGCGAAGAATTCCTGCGTTTGGCCGCTGCCGGCTACAACCGCATCCCGCTTGCCTGCGAAACCCTGGCCGACTTCGACACGCCGCTGTCGATCTACCTGAAACTGGCTGACGAACCCAACTCCTACCTGCTCGAATCGGTGCAGGGCGGGGAGAAGTGGGGTCGTTACTCGATCATCGGCCTGCCGTGCCGCACCGTGTTGCGGGTTCATGACCATCACGTCAGCGTGACCCATGACGGCGTCGAGATCGAAAGCCATGAGGCTGAAGATCCGCTGGCGTTCGTCGAAGCCTTCAAAGCCCGTTACAACGTACCGACCATCCCCGGCCTGCCGCGATTCAACGGCGGACTGGTGGGTTACTTCGGTTATGACTGCGTACGCTATGTGGAGAAGCGTCTGGGCAAATGCCCGAACCCGGATCCGCTGGGTGTGCCGGACATTCTGCTGATGGTCTCCGACGCGGTGGTGGTGTTCGACAACCTCGCCGGCAAGATGCACGCGATTGTCCTGGCCGACCCGTCGCAGGAAAATGCTTTCGAACAAGGTCAGGCACGCCTGGAAGAATTGCTGGAAAAACTCCGTCAACCGATCACCCCGCGCCGGGGCCTGGATTTCAGTAAGCAGCAGTCCGCCGATCCGGTGTTCCGCTCGAGTTTCACCCAGGACGATTACGAAAAAGCCGTCGACACCATCAAGGAATACATCCTGGCCGGTGACTGCATGCAGGTCGTGCCGTCCCAGCGCATGTCGATCGACTTCAAGGCTGCACCGATCGATCTGTACCGGGCGCTGCGTTGTTTCAACCCGACGCCTTATATGTACTTCTTCAACTTCGGCGATTTCCATGTCGTTGGCAGTTCGCCGGAAGTGCTGGTGCGGGTCGAAGACAACCTGATCACCGTGCGCCCGATCGCCGGTACCCGTCCGCGGGGCGCCAACGAAGAGGCTGATCTGGCGCTGGAAAAAGACCTGCTGTCCGACGACAAGGAAATCGCCGAGCACTTGATGCTGATCGACCTGGGTCGTAACGACACCGGTCGCGTATCGGAAATCGGTTCGGTGAAGCTCACCGAGAAGATGGTCATCGAGCGCTACTCCAACGTCATGCACATCGTCTCCAACGTCACCGGGCAATTGAAGGCCGGGCTGACGGCGATGGACGCACTGCGGGCGATCCTGCCGGCGGGCACCTTGTCCGGCGCGCCGAAGATCCGCGCGATGGAAATCATCGACGAACTGGAACCGGTCAAGCGTGGCGTCTACGGCGGTGCGGTCGGTTACTTTGCCTGGAACGGCAACATGGACACCGCGATTGCAATCCGCACCGCAGTGATCAAGAACGGCGAACTGCATGTGCAGGCCGGTGGCGGCATCGTTGCCGACTCGGTGCCGGCGCTGGAATGGGAAGAAACCCTGAACAAGCGTCGCGCGATGTTCCGTGCGGTCGCCCTGGCTGAACAAACTCCGCAAAGCTGACCGATGAGCGTTGCCCGTATGCCATGTCGCTTTGACTGACAAAGCGCTGGACGCTGCGGGCCATTCATTCGAAGGCTGTATTAGTAGTCAGTGAATTCAAGAGGTTCTTACGCCATGTTGCTGATGATCGATAACTACGACTCTTTTACCTACAACGTTGTGCAATACCTTGGTGAGCTCGGCTCCCAGGTCAAAGTCGTGCGCAACGATGAACTGACCATCGCTGAAATCGAAGCCCTCAACCCGGAGCGGATCGTCGTTTCGCCCGGCCCTTGCACGCCGAATGAAGCGGGCGTCTCGATTGATGTGATCAAGCATTTTGGCGGAAAATTGCCGATTCTGGGCGTGTGCCTGGGCCATCAGTCCATCGGCCAGGCCTTTGGTGGTGATGTGGTCCGCGCCCGTCAGGTCATGCACGGCAAGACCAGTGCGGTGTACCACGAGGACAAAGGCGTATTCGAAGGCCTGAAGCATCCGCTGACGGTTACCCGTTATCACTCGCTGGTCGTCAAGCGCGAAACCCTGCCCGACTGCCTGGAGCTGACCGCCTGGACCCAGTTCGAGGACGGCTCGGTCGACGAAATCATGGGCCTGCGCCACAAGACCCTGAACATCGAAGGTGTGCAATTCCACCCTGAGTCTATCCTGACTGAACAGGGTCACGAGCTGCTCGCCAACTTCCTCAAACAAACCGGCGGCACGCGCTAAGGACTTTCCATGAATATCAAGACAGCCCTGAGCCGTATCGTCGACCAGCTCGACCTCAGCACCGATGAGATGCGCGATGTCATGCGCGAAATCATGACCGGGCAATGCACCGACGCGCAGATCGGTGCGTTCATGATGGCGATGCGCATGAAGAGCGAAAGCATCGACGAGATCGTCGGCGCCGTGTCGGTCATGCGCGAGTTGGCGGACAAGGTCGAACTCAAGACCCTCGACGGCGTGGTCGATGTGGTGGGCACCGGCGGTGACGGTGCGAACATTTTCAACGTGTCGACCGCTTCCTCCTTCGTGGTTGCAGCGGCCGGCTGCACCGTGGCCAAGCACGGTAACCGTGCGGTGTCGGGTAAAAGCGGCAGCGCCGACCTGCTGGAGGCGGCGGGTATCTACCTGAACCTGACCCCGGTCCAGGTGGCGCGCTGCATCGACAACGTCGGCATCGGTTTCATGTTTGCCCAGACTCATCACAGTGCCATGAAGCACGCTGCCGGCCCGCGCCGGGAGTTGGGCTTGCGCACCTTGTTCAACATGCTTGGCCCGCTTACGAATCCGGCCGGCGTGAAGCATCAGGTGGTGGGCGTGTTCAGCCAGGCGTTGTGCCGGCCGTTGGCCGAAGTCTTGCAACGTTTGGGCAGCAAGCATGTGCTGGTGGTGCACTCGAAGGACGGCCTGGACGAATTCAGTCTGGCAGCACCGACCTTTGTGGCGGAATTGAAGAATGACCAGATCACCGAGTATTGGGTCGAGCCCGAAGACCTGGGCATGAAAAGCCAGAGTCTGCATGGCTTGGCCGTGGAAAGCCCGGCGGCGTCCCTCGAGCTGATTCGCGATGCCCTGGGCAAGCGCAAGACCGAGAGCGGTCAAAAAGCCGCCGAGATGATCATGCTCAATGCCGGTGCCGCGCTGTATGCCGCCGATCATGCCAGCAGTTTGAAAGAAGGCGTTGCCCTGGCGCATGACGCGCTGCACACAGGCCTCGCTCGGGAAAAACTTGAGGAGTTGGGTGCATTTACCGCGGTATTCAAAGTGGAGAATGAGGGATGAGTGTACCGACGGTTCTGGAAAATATTCTGGCGCGCAAAGTCGAAGAGGTTGCCGAACGCAGTGCTCGTGTAAGCCTTGCCGAGCTGGAAAGTCTGGCCAAGGCGGCCGATGCACCCCGTGGATTTGCCCAGGCACTGATTGCTCAGGCCAAGCTCAAGCAGCCGGCGGTCATTGCTGAAATCAAGAAGGCTTCACCGAGCAAAGGCGTGATTCGCGAGAACTTCGTTCCCGCCGACATCGCTAAAAGCTACGAGAAGGGCGGCGCGACCTGCCTGTCGGTGCTTACCGATATCGATTACTTCCAGGGCGCCGATGCATATCTGCAACAGGCGCGGGCGGCGTGCAAACTGCCGGTGATCCGCAAGGATTTCATGATCGATCCGTACCAGATCGTTGAAGCCCGAGCCCTGGGCGCTGACTGCGTGCTGTTGATCGTTTCCGCCCTGGACGACGTGAAAATGGCTGAACTGGCTGCCGTGGCCAAAAGCGTCGGCCTCGATGTGCTGGTGGAAGTCCACGATGGCGACGAGCTGGAGCGGGCCCTGAAAACCCTCGACACTCCGCTGGTGGGCGTCAACAACCGCAACCTGCACACCTTTGACGTCAATCTGGAAACCACCCTCGATCTGTTGCCGCGTATCCCGCGTGATCGTTTGGTGATTACCGAAAGTGGCATCCTTAATCGGGCCGACGTTGAACTGATGGAAATCAGCGATGTGTACGCGTTCCTGGTCGGCGAGGCGTTCATGCGCGCCGAAAGCCCGGGCACCGAGTTGCAGCGTCTGTTCTTCCCAGAGCGTGGGATCGCGGTGAGCGGTTCCACGCTCGACTGAAACAGCTTCGCGAGCAGGCTCGCTCCCACAGGACCCAGAGCTGATCACAATATGTGCGGCAGCCTGGATCAAATGTGGGAGCGAGCCTGCTCGCGAAGGCGGCATAAGATTCATCACAGACTGATCGTCTTACGGATTTCCTTATGACCCCGACCTCTCTGCCCGTCGAAGCAGGCCTGCTCGCCGAACAGGACCTGTTGGCCCATGTCTGCACCGGCGATTCGGAGTTTGGCCTGTTGTTCTGGCAACCCAGTGATCGAGCGCTGGTCATGCCGCGGCGATTGAATCGTCTACCCGGCTTCGAGGCGGCGTGCGAGGTATCGGCTGCGGCCGGTTGGCCGGTGCTGTTGCGTGAAACCGGCGGTGAGCCGGTGCCGCAATCGTCGGCAACGATCAACATCGCGCTGGTCTACGCACCACCGCGCAGCGAAGGTGATCAGAACCGGATCGAAACCGCTTATCGGCGACTCTGTGACCCGATTTGTCAGCTGCTTGATGAGCTGGGAGGCGTTTCATCCCTGGGCGAGATCGATGGCGCGTTCTGCGACGGCCGTTTCAACGTCAACCTCGACGGTCGTAAGATGGTCGGCACCGCTCAGCGCTGGCGCCAGAGCAAGGGCGGTTCGCGTCCGGTAGGGTTGGTGCACGGTGCTTTGTTGCTGGATAACGAGCGCGAGTCGATGGTTGCGGCGGTCAATCGCTTCAATGAGGCGTGTGGCCTGGAGCAGCGGGTTCGCGCCGAAAGCCACATCGCCTTGCATGAGAAGTATGCCGCGCCCGATGCACTCGGGCGACTCGATGCACTGTATCGCCAGTTGTTGGCACAGATGCTCGGGGCTTGAATCTTCGACCTCAGCGCGTGCCGAAGACCACCATGGTCTTGCCCTTGACGTCCACCAGGTTGCGTTCTTCCAGATCCTTGAGCACGCGGCCGACCATCTCGCGGGAACAACCGACAATCCGCCCGATTTCCTGACGGGTCACCTTGATCTGCATGCCGTCGGGGTGGGTCATCGCGTCGGGCTGCTTGCACAGCTCCAGCAGGCAGCGGGCGACACGACCGGTCACGTCGAAAAACGCCAGGTCGCCGACCTTGCGGGTGGTGTTGCGCAGGCGCTGTGCGATTTGTCCGCTGAGCACGTAAAGAATGTCTGGGTCTTGCTGGGACAGCTCGCGGAATTTCGCGTAGCTGATTTCCGCGACTTCGCATTCGATCTTGGCGCGCACCCAGGCGCTGCGCTCCTGTTCCTGGCCGGCTTGTTCAAACAGACCCAATTCACCGAAAAAGTCCCCGGAGTTCAGGTAGGCGATGATCATTTCACGGCCATCGTCATCCTCGATGAGGATGGTGACCGAGCCTTTGATGATGAAGAACAGTGTGTCCGAGCGGTCGCCGGCGCAAATGATGTTGCTCTTGGCCGCATAACGACGGCGCTGGCAATGCATCAACAGCTTGTCGAGGTTCTTGATTTTGGGTGTGGGGGCAATAGCAACCATGGTTGTATCCCGAAAAGACTGCACGGTGTGTTTGATTTTTTTATGAGCGAGTGAGGTTGCTACGAGGCTGGCTATGCGCCAGCGAATTGGCGCCAGCTTAACAGACACTTCCTGCAATATTCGAGAATTTACCTACGAAGCAGGTGGTTGCGTCCTAGGAAGGTGGACGCTGTCAATCAAGGGCCCTGTGCTAAGCTGGCGACCCTTTTTTATACAGTGGAGTCTTGGCGATGAAGGCACGCATCCAATGGGCTGGCGAAGCCATGTTCCTCGGCGAATCCGGTAGCGGTCATGTCGTGGTCATGGACGGTCCGCCTGATGCCGGTGGTCGTAACCTGGGTGTCCGGCCGATGGAAATGCTCCTGCTGGGTGTTGGCGGTTGCAGCAATTTCGACGTGGTCAGCATTCTCAAGAAGTCCCGTCAGGCCGTCGAAAGCTGCGAAGCCTTCCTCGAAGCCGAGCGCGCGACTGAGGATCCGAAGGTCTTCACCAAGATTCATATGCACTTTGTGGTCAAGGGCCGGGGGCTCAAAGAAGCCCAGGTCAAACGCGCCATCGAGCTGTCTGCCGAGAAGTATTGCTCGGCGTCGATCATGCTCGGCGCGGCCGGTATTGCGATTACCCACGACTACGAGATCATCGAACTCGGTTGAATCGACATTCAACTATCATAAAGGCAGTGCAGACTCTGGTGATCCCAAACTGGACGTCTGCATCATGCGCCACTTTTTTCAGGGTAGTGGCCCGTCAGCCGACAGGCCGCATACTCGAACAGATAATCAAAATCGCCATCGCGAAGAGGTGTTAACCGTCCTACGCAGGTGCGTCGTTCGCATTTGACGGGCATGCTTGATCACGCGGCCCGGGCCGCAATGCATAGAGAGTCTTCAACGGTGAAAAACAAACTCAAGCTCCACGGGTTCAATAACCTGACAAAGACCTTGAGCTTCAACATCTATGACATCTGCTACGCGGAAACTCTGCAAGACCAGCAGGCTTACGTCGAGTACATCAATAAAGAGTACAACGCGAAACGTCTGACGCAGATCCTCACAGAAGTGGTCGATATCATCGGCGCCAACATCCTGAACATCGCCAGCCAGGACTATGAGCCGCAGGGCGCCAGTGTCACGATTCTGATCTCTGAAGAGCCGGTGACCCCGACCGACAGCCAGCTCGAAGAGTCTCCGGGCCCACTGCCAGAGATCATCCTGGCCCACCTCGACAAGAGCCACATCACGGTGCACACCTACCCGGAAATCCATCCGGTGGACGGCATTGCGACATTCCGTGTGGATATTGACGTGTCGACCTGTGGCGTCATTTCACCGCTCAAGGCGCTCAACTTCCTGATTCACCAGTTCGATTCGGACATCGTGACCGTGGATTATCGTGTGCGCGGTTTCACTCGTGACGTCGAAGGCAAGAAGCACTTCATCGACCATGAGATCAACTCGATCCAGAACTACCTGTCCGCAGACACCCGAGACGCGTACCAGATGACCGACGTGAACGTGTACCAGGAAAACCTGTTCCACACCAAAATGCTGCTGAAGAGCTTCGAACTGGATAACTACCTGTTTGGGGACGCCACCAGCAACCTGTCTTCTGAGCAGCGTGCTCAGGTGACTGACCGTGTGAAACACGAAATGCTCGAAATCTTCTATGCGCGCAACATGCCGGGCTAGGATTTTCGGGTACAAAAAAGACGACTACTTTGCGGTAGTCGCCTTTTTTATGGCTGACGCAGAGCCATTGTGGGAGCGAGCCTGCTCGCGAAGAGACCCGATCTGACAACGTAATCGTCAGATCCGATAAGTACTCTTGGTCATCACCTTGGCCATCAAACTCATCCCGAATTTCACCGGTGCCGGAAAACGGAACCCGCCAGCCTCCAATGCGCTTTCGGCGTGCTGCTCTTCATCAATGCGCATCTGCTCAAGAATTGCCCGGGACTTTTCGTCCTCGGCCGGCAGTTGTTCAAGGTGTTCGTTCAAGTGCTTGCACACCTGATCTTCCGTCGCAGCAACGAAACCCAGGCTGACTTTGTCGCTGATCAAACCGGCCACTGCACCAATTCCGAACGACATGCCGTAGAACAGCGGATTGAGAATGCTGGTGTGACTGCCCAACTGCTTTATGCGTTGCTCGCACCAGACCAGATGGTCGATTTCTTCTTCGGCGGCATGTTCCATGGCGGCACGTACTTGCGGCAGCTTGGCGGTCAAGGCCTGACCCTGATACAGCGCCTGGGCGCAGACTTCACCGGTATGGTTGATGCGCATCAGGCCAGCAACGTGCCGGGTGTCTTCGTCGCTCATTTTCGCATCCGGCTGCACGATGGCGGGCGACGGACGGTACGGCTGACCACTGAAGGGCAGCAAGGTACGCATCGCGGCATCGGCTTGCAGCAGAAGACGGTCAATCGGCGAGTAGTGACGTTGGGTAGTCATGCTGACCTCCGGGAAGAATCTCGGCGGCCAGTTTAACCCAATCGGCCGGCGAAGGTTTGCGCTGGGTCAAAAGCAAAAAAGATCGCAGCCTGCGGCAGCGCCTACACTGATCTCTGTAGGCGCTGCCGCAGGCTGCGATCTTTTCGGGGGTTGGCGAATCAACCCGGCGGCCAATGCATCTGGCGCTGACCCAATACGTGCATATGAATGTGATAGACGGTCTGTCCACCCAGTGGATTGCAGTTCATGACCACACGGAAACCGTCTTCACAGCCCAGTTCCAGGGCCAGACGCTGGGCGGTGAACAGAATATGCCCGGCCAATGCCTTGTCGTCCTCGGTGAGGTCGTTCAGGGTGCGTACCGGTTTCTTCGGGATCACCAGAAAATGCACCGGTGCCTGTGGGGCGATATCGTGGAAGGCCAGTACCTGGTCGTCCTCGTAAATGATCTTCGCCGGGATTTCCCGGTTGATAATCTTGGTGAACAGAGTATCCACAGCTGTTTTCTCCGTTGTTTGGGCTGGCCTGAGTGTACTCATGGGTTATCCCCGAGCCCAGCTTTTTGCCTTGAAGGTTGATCAGCGCGGGCAGTAGGCCTTGTTGACCATGCCGGCGATTGTCCGGGTCAGCCAGCGTGAGCCCAGCCGCGGCAGGAAAGCGCGCCAGCGGTTCGCTCGACCCGGAATGATGATTGCGCGATTTTTCTCCAGGGCCCGCACGGTATAGAGTGCGACCTCCTCGGGGCTCATCAGTTGTTTGCTGTCGATCAATTTGTCAGCGTTCAAATGTGCGGTGCGGAAAAACGCCGTCCGGGTTGGACCGGGGCAGAGTACCGATACCTTGACCGCGCATTTCTTCAGCTCGACGCGCAACCCTTCGGAGAAGTGCAGCACGTAGGCCTTGCTGGCGTAATAGGTGCTCATCCACGGGCCCGGGTGAAAGGCCGCGACCGAAGCGACGTTCAGAATCTGCCCGCCACCCTGCAAGGCCATGCTGTTTCCGATGGCGTGACACAGGCGGGTCAGGGCCAGAATGTTCACTTCGATCAAGTCTTGCTCGGTCATCCAGTCCTGAGCCAGGAATGGACCGCAGGTGCCGATGCCGGCGCAATTGACCAGCAGATCGATCTGCCGGTCACCTTCCTCCAGTTCCAGCAGAAACCCGGACAGCCGCAATGGCTCGCCCAGGTCACACGCGCGGAACAACACTTCCACTCCAAACCGTTGAGTCAGTTCAATCGCAATACTTTCCAGCTGATCACGTTGTCGGGCCACCAGAATCAGGCTGCGGCCGCGCCGTGCCAGCGCTTCGGCCATCGCCAGGCCGATGCCGCTGGAAGCGCCAGTGATCAGAGCGTAACGGGTCATGCAGTTCTCCATCGCAACAGCTCCGCGCCGGCGACGCAGGTGTCACGGGCGGGGAGCGCTGTTCATTCTTTCGCAGAGTCTACAGGGGGCTGGGCTGCTTCGGCTGAATCGTCAGCTGAATTCGGCGCTGGTTCTGCTTCCGCAGCGCTCTGGTCTTCGATCTCTTCGGTGGTGACGGAGTCACTTTCATAACTGCTCTGGGCGGCATCTTCGTATTCACTCTGGATTGCAGTGAGGCCACCGGTCAGCCCGCCGATGAACAGGATCGCGATAAACACCAGCCACAGCGCAGACAGTACTTTGACGGCAGTGGTGTTGGGCGGTGGTGGTGCACCGTAACGATTGGCGGTGTCGTTACCCGGCACAACCATCATCACGAACGGAAAGAAACTGCCCACGAACGGTACGAGCGTCAGCAGCCAAAGCCAGCCGGACCAGCCGATATCGTGCAGGCGCTGGACGCTGAACTGGATGCTGACGAACGCGAGTGCCACGATAAGAATAAAGGCCACCAGCCCACCGAGAATCAGGCCGGCGCTTGAGTCCGTACTGATGAGGGCAAGGCCGAAAACACCGAGCACGGCGCCAACGCCGAGGGTTACCAGGGTCAAGGCCATCGTCCAGGCCAGATAACGCAAGCGGCCGATACGGCCTTCGAAACTGAACGCCTTGAGTGGGGCGAACGCCGGCAGTGCCTCTCCGACAGGGGCGCGCGGCGGTGCATAGGGTGATTCCGGATCTGTCGTTAGTGGTGCGCTGGACGGCGTGTGATCGTGAACATCGGACAGGTTCAGCTCAATCGAGGGTTCGGTCTCGATTCGGGCATCAATGCCGGTTTTCGTCAGTGCCTTAAGATAGGTCTGAGCGTCTGTCTGTGACAGGTCGCGCTTGAGGGTAACCGTCTGACCACTGAACAGCCGTTCGACGGCAGCGACTTCGCTTTTGTACAGCGCAGCCAGGTTGAGTTTGGCGGTGGTGACGTCAACACCTGGCAGCAGAGCGCCGTCGAATACGATCTTGAAACGGTTATCGCTCATTGCGAGGCATCCTTGTCGCGAGTGTTTGAGTTAGGTGTACAAGCGTCGAGTGTAAGGCCAGCCGGGAGAGGCTGGCCAAGTTTTCACTTCAGCGTGGCCAGCGCTTTGGCAGCTCGGCCGCCAGTTCCAGTGCCTTGCGGTACTCCGCGTCGAGGCGCGCCACCAGTTGATCCACGCTCGGTAAATCATCGATCTCCCCGACACCCTGACCAGCAGACCACACGGTTTTCCAGGCTTTGGCCTCATCGCTCAGCGGCTTGAGCTTCGAGCCGAAGTTGACCTCGCCCTTGCCTTGCAGCGCCGCCATGTCGAAACCGGCAGCTTCCAGGCTTTGCCGCATGAAACTCGCCGGGACACCCGACACCGCTGGAGTATGGACGATGTCTGCCGCTCTGGAAGTCAGCAGCATCTCCTTGTAGGCGTCAGGCGCATGACTTTCTGTGGTACCGATAAATCGCGTACCGAAGTAGGCCAGATCCGCACCGAGCAATTGCGCGGCCAGAATCTCGTGGCCGTGGTTCAGGCAGCCGGCCAGCAGTAGCGTCTTGTCGAAGAACTGGCGAATCTCGGCAATCAGTGAGAACGGGCTCCAGGTGCCGGCATGTCCACCGGCGCCCGCAGCGACGGCGATCAGACCGTCAACGCCGGCCTCGGCGGCTTTTTCAGCATGACGACGGGTCGTCACGTCATGGAACACCAGGCCGCCATAGCTGTGGACCGCGTCGACCAGCTCCTTCACGGCGCCGAGGCTGGTGATCACGATCGGCACTTTGTGCTCGATGCAGATCTCCAGATCCGCTTGCAGCCGCGGGTTGCTGTTGTGGACGATCAGGTTCACCGCATAAGGCGCAGGGTTTTCCAGTGTCGCCAAGCCGGCTTCGATCTCTTCCAGCCAGGCCTTGAAGCCGCTGCTCTCGCGCTGATTCAGCGCGGGAAAGCTGCCCACCACGCCATTACGGCAGCAGGCGAGCACCAGTTGCGGGTTGGATATCAGGAACATCGGCGCTGCCACCACGGGCAGACGCAAACGTTGTTCGAGCAAAGCGGGCAGCGACATTGGAGGTACCCCGGTGAGTTGTGCTGATTGAAGTTAGAACGGCCGAACGACGACCAGAATTACGATAGCCAGCAATATCAGAACAGGCACTTCATTGAACCAGCGATAAAAGACATGGCTGCGGGTGTTCTCGCCACGGGCAAAACGTTTTACCTGAGCGCCGCACATGTGGTGATAGCCGATCAGGATCACCACCAGCGTCAACTTCGCGTGAATCCAGGCACCCTGGCTAAATATGCTGGGGTTCAAGCCGATCAGCGCAATACCGAAAATCAGGGTAGCGATCATCGCCGGGCCCATGATGCCGCGGTACAGCTTGCGCTCCATGACGCTGAAGCGTTCTTTGCTGACGGTGTCTTCGCTTTGGGCGTGATAGACGAACAGGCGCGGCAGGTAGAACAGGCCGGCAAACCAGCAGACCATGCTGACGATGTGAAGCGCTTTGAGCCACAGATAAAGCATTTTTAGTTATTCCCAGGTTCACGGTAGCGAAGATAGTAGAGGGTAGAGCGTCCACACGTCACCTTGACGGTTGTCGCAGCGCCGCGCGGCCCCTATTATCGACGGCTTTCCAGTGGGTTCGTTGAGGGCAGGTTTATGGTCAAGGTCGGTATCGTCGGCGGCACGGGTTACACCGGTGTCGAACTGCTGCGTTTGTTGGCACAGCATCCGCAAGCTGAAGTGGTAGTGATCACTTCCCGATCCGAGGCCGGTCTGGCCGTGGCTGATATGTACCCGAACCTGCGCGGTCATTACGACGGCCTGGCCTTCAGCGTTCCGGACATCAAGACCTTGGGCGCTTGCGACGTGGTGTTCTTCGCCACGCCTCACGGCGTCGCCCATGCTTTGGCCGGTGAACTGCTGGCGGCCGGAACCAAGGTCATCGACCTGTCGGCGGACTTCCGTCTGCAAGATGCCGATGAGTGGGCCAAATGGTACGGTCAGCCGCACGGTGCGCCGCAGTTGCTGGAAGAAGCGGTATATGGCCTGCCGGAAGTCAATCGCGAGCAGATCAAGCAGGCTCGTCTGATCGCCGTACCGGGTTGCTACCCGACCGCTACGCAATTGGGCTTCCTGCCATTGCTCGAAGCCGGTCTGGCCGATACCACCCGCCTGATCGCTGACTGCAAATCCGGCGTCAGCGGTGCCGGTCGTGGTGCTTCTGTAGGTTCGCTGTACTCCGAGACGTCGGAAAGCATGAAGGCTTACGCCGTCAAAGGGCACCGTCACTTGCCGGAAATCCGCCAGGGTCTGCGTCGCGCAGCGGGCAAGGACGTCGGCCTGACCTTCGTTCCACACCTGACGCCGATGATTCGCGGCATTCATTCGACGCTCTATGCGACTGTCGTGGACCGCTCGGTGGATCTGCAGGCATTGTTTGAAAAGCGTTATGCCAACGAACCGTTCGTCGATGTGATGCCGGCGGGCAGCCACCCGGAAACCCGCAGCGTACGCGGTGCCAACGTTTGCCGTATCGCCGTGCATCGTCCACAGGACGGTGATCTGGTGGTGGTGTTGTCGGTGATCGACAACCTGGTCAAGGGGGCGTCGGGTCAGGCCGTGCAGAACCTGAACATCCTGTTCGGGCTGGATGAGCGTCTGGGTCTGTCCCACGCGGGCATGCTGCCGTAAACGGCTTTTATCTCGCTCAGCAAAAAGGCCCGTTTAACGGGCCTTTTTACGTTTCGCGCCGGCAATCGGGTTTATTGATATACCGTAACAATAGTTGACCGATTTTCTAGGAGAAGCGGATAATGCGCGTCATCACGCATTATGGCGGCGTAACGCCGGGAGATAGTCAGCATGAGCGTCGAATCCTTCACCCCCACGGCTTTGCAATTCACCCACGGTGCCGCGCACAAGGTGAAGAGTCTGGTCGATGAAGAGGGGAATGATCGCTTGAAGCTGCGCGTATTCGTTACGGGCGGCGGTTGTTCAGGTTTTCAGTACGGCTTCACCTTCGATGAAGAAGTGGCCGATGACGACACCATCGTCGAGCGCGAAGGTGTGAGTCTGGTCGTCGATCCGATGAGCTTCCAGTACCTGGCCGGTGCCGAAGTGGATTATCAGGAAGGTCTGGAAGGTTCGCGTTTTGTCATCAAGAACCCGAACGCCACTACCACGTGTGGCTGTGGCTCTTCGTTCTCGATCTGATCGCACGTCAGCATGACCAGGCGCCGCATGGCCTCAGGGCTCTGCGGCGTTTTGCTGTCCGTGATTCAGTAGGGGATCATGCGGGGTAGATGGCGCCGAGTACTCGCAAACCGCGGGCGCCGGTGACGCTTGGGCGATTGGCTGCGATGCCTTCCAGGCAGCAATGGGCCAGCCAGGCGAAGGCCATGGCTTCAACCCAGTCCGGGTCTACGCCGTAAGCGGCAGTGCTGCTGACTTTTGCGTTAGGCAGCAGGCTGGCCAGGCGATTCATTAGCGTAGCGTTATGCGCGCCACCACCGCAGACCAGAAGTTCCTGGGTATCCGATTGCGCGCTTTGCAGTGACTCGATGATAGTCAGTGCGCTCAGCTCAAGCAGCGTTGCCTGCACATCCTCGGCGGTGAACGTCGGTAATTGCGAAAGATGCTGTGTCAGCCATGGCAGGTTGAACACCTCGCGACCGGTGCTTTTCGGGCCCTTGGTCACGAAGAATGGATCGCTGAGCAGCGCTTTCAGCAGTGTGGGTTCGACCTTTCCGCTGGCGGCCCATTGGCCGTCACGATCAAAGTTGTCACCCCGTTGTTGGTGAATCCACGCGTCCAGCAGCACATTCCCCGGACCGCAGTCGAAACCGGCAACAGGCTTGCCAGGCTCGATCAGGCTGAGGTTGCTGAAGCCGCCAACGTTCAATACCGCGCGATTGCCAGCGCGTTCGTCAAACAACGCTTCGTGGAAGGCCGGAACCAGTGGTGCGCCTTGCCCACCAGCGGCAACGTCGCGACTGCGGAAGTCGCTGACCACCGTGATGCCGGTTAGCTCGGTCAGCAGGGCGGGGTTGCCGATCTGCACCGTAAACCCGCGTGCCGGCTCGTGGCGAATGGTCTGGCCGTGGCTGCCGATCGCACGAATGTCTTCAGGCTTCAGGTGTTGTTGGTCAAGAAGTGCCCGAATGCCTTGTGCGGCCAGTTTCACCCAGTTCTGCTGGGCAATGGCGGAGCGGGCAATTTCGTCCGGGCCGCTGGCGCACAAGCCAAGCAGCTCGGCGCGCAGGGAAACAGGCATGGGGATGTAGTGCGTGGCGATCAGCTTGATCGCCGGGGCCAGTTCGACCAGCGCAATGTCCAGGCCATCGAGGCTGGTCCCGGACATCACACCTATATAGAGCGTCATGGCTTAGCGCTTGCTCGAAGCCAGCAGGGTGGCTTTCTCTTGATCCATTTGCGCCATCAGCGGTTGGCTCTGTGCCAGGAAGCGTGCGCGTTCAGCTTTGGAGATAGGATCGGCCATCGCTACCTTCTGGCCCAGTGGATCGACGTGCACGCCATTGACCTGGAACTCGTAATGCAAGTGCGGCCCGGTGGAAAGTCCGGTGGTGCCGATGTAGCCGATCACCTGGCCTTGTTTGACGTTGCTGCCAGTCTGGACGCCCTTGGCGAAACCCTGCATGTGGCCATACAGCGTGCGGTAGGTGTTGCCGTGCTGAATGATCACGGTATTGCCATAGCCGCCGCGGCGACCGGCCAGCAATACTTTGCCGTCGCCGGCAGCCTTGATCGGTGTGCCGCGTGGCGCTGCGTAGTCGACACCTTTGTGGGCGCGGATCTTGTTCAGGATCGGGTGCTTGCGGCCCATGGAGAATTTCGAGCTGATGCGGGCGAAGTCGACCGGAGTTCGGATGAACGCCTTGCGCATGCTGTTGCCGTCAGCCGTGTAGTAACTGCTATTGCCTTGTTTGTTGGTGTAACGCACGGCGGTGTAGGTCTTGCCGCGGTTGGTGAAACGCGCGGAAAGGATCGGTCCGTTGCCGACAGCTTTGCCGTTGACCACTTTCTGCTCATAGATCACATCGAACTCGTCACCCTGGCGAATGTCCTGGGCGAAGTCGACGTCATAGCCAAACACGCTGGCCATGTCCATGGTCAGGCTGTGGGACAGGCCCGCGCGAGCGGCAGACTGCGACAGCGAGCTGTTGATCACGCCGTGAACGTAGGCAGAGCGCACGGTAGGTTTGGCGGTAATACGGTTGAACACATAACCCTTGTCATTCTTGGTCAGGGTAATGCTTTCGAGGTCGCTGACTTTGCTGTGCAGATTGGTCAGCTGACCGTCGGGGCTCAGTTCGAATTCGAGTTTTTGGCCGTGTTTGAGTTGGCTGAACTGCTTGGCCTGCTTGTCGCTCGCAAGTACTTCATGCACCGAAGCGGCTGGAAGGCCGACTTTCTCGAACAGGGTGGAGAGCGTATCGCCTTTGGCGACGATCACTTCCCTGTGATTTGGAGACTTCTTTTCTTCGATGACTGGCGCGGGTGCGGCCTGGGCGGTTTCCTGGGTGTCTTCGGCGCTGTTGTCGATCTGCGCAAAAGGGGAAGTTGCCGGCTCATTTGTGGCTTGAGCCGCGTCAGCAGCGTCTTGATCTTGTGTCAGTTGTTCAGCAGGGCTTTCCAGTTCAAGACTCAGGGTCGTCTTTTTGGCTTCAACATCACTGGAAGGGAATACCAGAAGCGCCAGGCTCAGAAGGGCGGCGATGCCGCTTGCTGCGAGCAGGTGGGTCTTCGGGTAAAGCGGTGGCGCTTTAGACGATTCTTTGGTCATAGGTAGTTTTGACTTTGAAAAAGATGAATTGGAAAAGATGAATGACATGATGAAGATGAAATAACTGTATAAAATATAACCAAATCATCTCTGAAGCAAGTCCGCGGTCACTCTGCCAGCGGATTGGCGTCATTGCGCCGGCCAAACTTTGTATTTGGCGCGTGATCTTGTATGGTTGGTTCCCTTTGAATTCGAGCCTTGCGGGTCTGTTATGAAGTCGGTTGAAGAGCAGCTAGCGCTGATCAAACGTGGTGCGGAAGAACTGTTGGTCGAGTCCGAGCTGATCGAAAAGCTCAAGCGTGGCCAGCCGCTACGTATTAAGGCAGGCTTCGATCCGACCGCGCCGGATTTGCACCTGGGTCACACCGTGCTTATTAATAAGCTGCGTCAGTTCCAGGATCTGGGCCATCAGGTGATCTTCCTTATAGGTGACTTCACCGGGATGATCGGTGATCCGAGTGGCAAGAGCGCGACGCGTCCTCCTCTTACCCGTGAGCAGGTGCTTGAAAACGCCGAGACCTACAAGACTCAGGTCTTCAAGATTCTTGATCCGGCCAAAACCGAGGTGGCATTCAACTCCACCTGGATGGACCAGATGGGGCCGGCTGACTTTATCCGCCTGACTTCGCAGTACACCGTTGCTCGCATGCTTGAGCGCGATGATTTCGACAAGCGCTACACGACCAATCAGCCTATCGCCATTCACGAGTTCCTCTATCCGCTGGTCCAGGGCTATGACTCGGTCGCCTTGCGTGCGGATATCGAGTTGGGTGGCACTGATCAGAAGTTCAACCTGTTGATGGGGCGTGAGCTGCAGCGTGGTTATGGTCAGGAGCCTCAGTGCATTCTGACCATGCCGTTGCTCGAGGGCCTGGATGGCGTGAAGAAGATGTCCAAGTCCTTGGGCAACTACGTCGGCATTCAAGAAGCGCCGGGCGTCATGTACAGCAAGTTGGTTTCCATTCCGGATGTGCTGATGTGGCGCTACTTCGAATTACTCAGCTTCCGGTCCATGGATGAGATCAATGCATTCCGGGCTGACGTCGAGGCGGGCGCCAATCCGCGCGACATCAAGATCAAGCTGGCTGAAGAGATCGTTGCGCGTTTCCATGGTGAAGAGGCTGCGGCCAATGCTCACCGTGCGGCGGGCAATCGTATGAAGGGGGGTGAGCTGCCGGATGATCTGCCGGAGATCGAGCTGACCGCTGCCGAAGATATGCCGATCGCTGCTGTCCTTAATAAGGCGGGTCTGGTGAAGAACTCTGCTGTGGCGCGCGATCTTCTGGGTTCCGGTGGTGTGCGTATAGATGGTGAGGTTGTCGATCGCACCTTTATATACGTACTGGGCGCGACTCACGTTTGCCAGGCTGGGAAGAAGGCGTTTGCCCGTATTACGCTTAAATCCGAATAAAGCTGAAATTAAGTGTTGACGGCAGATTCTGGAAGTCTATAATTCGCCCCACTTCCGGCGCAGTCTAAACGGAAAACTCCTTGGTAAACAAAGAGTTACGCAGTTTTCGACAGTGGCTTGCTTCAGTTCATCGAAGCCTGGAAGGAGTTGGTAAGGCCGTGTGTTTTCGCCTTATTGACGATTCGATCTTCTCGGTCGAAAGCGGTGAAAAAGAGGTGTTGACAGCAGCGAGTAACGCTGTAGAATTCGCCTCCCGCTAACGAGAGATCGGAAGCGCAAGTGGTTGAAGTTGCAGAGGAAACTTTGAAAACTTCTGAAAATAACCGCTTGACAGATACAGAGGACGCTGTAGAATGCGCGCCTCGGTTGAGACGAAAGATCTTAACCACCCGCTCTTTAACAACTGAATCAAGCAATTCGTGTGGGTGCTTGTGGAGTCAGACTGATAGTCAACAAGATTATCAGCATCACAAGTTACTCCGCGAGAAATCAAAGATGTAACCAACGATTGCTGAGCCAAGTTTAGGGTTTCTTAAAAACCCAAAGATGTTTGAACTGAAGAGTTTGATCATGGCTCAGATTGAACGCTGGCGGCAGGCCTAACACATGCAAGTCGAGCGGCAGCACGGGTACTTGTACCTGGTGGCGAGCGGCGGACGGGTGAGTAATGCCTAGGAATCTGCCTGGTAGTGGGGGATAACGCTCGGAAACGGACGCTAATACCGCATACGTCCTACGGGAGAAAGCAGGGGACCTTCGGGCCTTGCGCTATCAGATGAGCCTAGGTCGGATTAGCTAGTTGGTGAGGTAATGGCTCACCAAGGCGACGATCCGTAACTGGTCTGAGAGGATGATCAGTCACACTGGAACTGAGACACGGTCCAGACTCCTACGGGAGGCAGCAGTGGGGAATATTGGACAATGGGCGAAAGCCTGATCCAGCCATGCCGCGTGTGTGAAGAAGGTCTTCGGATTGTAAAGCACTTTAAGTTGGGAGGAAGGGCAGTTACCTAATACGTAATTGTTTTGACGTTACCGACAGAATAAGCACCGGCTAACTCTGTGCCAGCAGCCGCGGTAATACAGAGGGTGCAAGCGTTAATCGGAATTACTGGGCGTAAAGCGCGCGTAGGTGGTTCGTTAAGTTGGATGTGAAATCCCCGGGCTCAACCTGGGAACTGCATTCAAAACTGTCGAGCTAGAGTATGGTAGAGGGTGGTGGAATTTCCTGTGTAGCGGTGAAATGCGTAGATATAGGAAGGAACACCAGTGGCGAAGGCGACCACCTGGACTGATACTGACACTGAGGTGCGAAAGCGTGGGGAGCAAACAGGATTAGATACCCTGGTAGTCCACGCCGTAAACGATGTCAACTAGCCGTTGGGAGCCTTGAGCTCTTAGTGGCGCAGCTAACGCATTAAGTTGACCGCCTGGGGAGTACGGCCGCAAGGTTAAAACTCAAATGAATTGACGGGGGCCCGCACAAGCGGTGGAGCATGTGGTTTAATTCGAAGCAACGCGAAGAACCTTACCAGGCCTTGACATCCAATGAACTTTCCAGAGATGGATTGGTGCCTTCGGGAACATTGAGACAGGTGCTGCATGGCTGTCGTCAGCTCGTGTCGTGAGATGTTGGGTTAAGTCCCGTAACGAGCGCAACCCTTGTCCTTAGTTACCAGCACGTAATGGTGGGCACTCTAAGGAGACTGCCGGTGACAAACCGGAGGAAGGTGGGGATGACGTCAAGTCATCATGGCCCTTACGGCCTGGGCTACACACGTGCTACAATGGTCGGTACAGAGGGTTGCCAAACCGCGAGGTGGAGCTAATCCCACAAAACCGATCGTAGTCCGGATCGCAGTCTGCAACTCGACTGCGTGAAGTCGGAATCGCTAGTAATCGCGAATCAGAATGTCGCGGTGAATACGTTCCCGGGCCTTGTACACACCGCCCGTCACACCATGGGAGTGGGTTGCACCAGAAGTAGCTAGTCTAACCTTCGGGAGGACGGTTACCACGGTGTGATTCATGACTGGGGTGAAGTCGTAACAAGGTAGCCGTAGGGGAACCTGCGGCTGGATCACCTCCTTAATCGACGACATCAGCTGCTCCATAAGTTCCCACACGAATTGCTTGATTCATTGAAGAAGACGATAAGAAGCAGCCCGAAATTGGGTCTGTAGCTCAGTTGGTTAGAGCGCACCCCTGATAAGGGTGAGGTCGGCAGTTCGAATCTGCCCAGACCCACCAATTTTTGTGTGGGATCCTGTAGCAATACGGGGCCATAGCTCAGCTGGGAGAGCGCCTGCCTTGCACGCAGGAGGTCAACGGTTCGATCCCGTTTGGCTCCACCACTACTGCTTCTGATTGTGTAAAGCTTAGAAATGAGCATTCCATCGCGAGATGGTGAATGTTGATTTCTAGTCTTTGGCTAGATCGTTCTTTAAAAATTTGGGTATGTGATAGAAAGATAGACTGAACGTTACTTTCACTGGTAACGGCTCAGGCTAAGGTAAAATTTGTGAGTTTAATCGCGAATTTTCGGCGAATGTCGTCTTCACAGTATAACCAGATTGCTTGGGGTTATATGGTCAAGTGAAGAAGCGCATACGGTGGATGCCTTGGCAGTCAGAGGCGATGAAAGACGTGGTAGCCTGCGAAAAGCTTCGGGGAGTCGGCAAACAGACTTTGATCCGGAGATGTCTGAATGGGGGAACCCACCTAACATAAGTTAGGTATCTTAAGCTGAATACATAGGCTTAAGAAGCGAACCAGGGGAACTGAAACATCTAAGTACCCTGAGGAAAAGAAATCAACCGAGATTCCCTTAGTAGTGGCGAGCGAACGGGGACTAGCCCTTAAGTGGCTTTGAGATTAGCGGAACGCTCTGGAAAGTGCGGCCATAGTGGGTGATAGCCCTGTACGCGAAAATCTCTTGGTCATGAAATCGAGTAGGACGGAGCACGAGAAACTTTGTCTGAATATGGGGGGACCATCCTCCAAGGCTAAATACTACTGACTGACCGATAGTGAACTAGTACCGTGAGGGAAAGGCGAAAAGAACCCCGGAGAGGGGAGTGAAATAGATCCTGAAACCGTATGCGTACAAGCAGTGGGAGCCCACTTTGTTGGGTGACTGCGTACCTTTTGTATAATGGGTCAGCGACTTATTTTCAGTGGCGAGCTTAACCGAATAGGGGAGGCGTAGCGAAAGCGAGTCTTAATAGGGCGTCTAGTCGCTGGGAATAGACCCGAAACCGGGCGATCTATCCATGGGCAGGTTGAAGGTTGGGTAACACTAACTGGAGGACCGAACCGACTACCGTTGAAAAGTTAGCGGATGACCTGTGGATCGGAGTGAAAGGCTAATCAAGCTCGGAGATAGCTGGTTCTCCTCGAAAGCTATTTAGGTAGCGCCTCATGTATCACTGTAGGGGGTAGAGCACTGTTTCGGCTAGGGGGTCATCCCGACTTACCAAACCGATGCAAACTCCGAATACCTACAAGTGCCGAGCATGGGAGACACACGGCGGGTGCTAACGTCCGTCGTGAAAAGGGAAACAACCCAGACCGTCAGCTAAGGTCCCAAAGTTATGGTTAAGTGGGAAACGATGTGGGAAGGCTTAGACAGCTAGGAGGTTGGCTTAGAAGCAGCCACCCTTTAAAGAAAGCGTAATAGCTCACTAGTCGAGTCGGCCTGCGCGGAAGATGTAACGGGGCTCAAACCATACACCGAAGCTACGGGTATCACTTAGGTGATGCGGTAGAGGAGCGTTCTGTAAGCCTGTGAAGGTGAGTTGAGAAGCTTGCTGGAGGTATCAGAAGTGCGAATGCTGACATGAGTAACGACAATGGGTGTGAAAAACACCCACGCCGAAAGACCAAGGTTTCCTGCGCAACGTTAATCGACGCAGGGTTAGTCGGTCCCTAAGGCGAGGCTGAAAAGCGTAGTCGATGGAAAACAGGTTAATATTCCTGTACTTCTGGTTATTGCGATGGAGGGACGGAGAAGGCTAGGCCAGCTTGGCGTTGGTTGTCCAAGTTTAAGGTGGTAGGCTGGAATCTTAGGTAAATCCGGGATTCTAAGGCCGAGAGCTGATGACGAGTGTTCTTTTAGAACACGAAGTGGTTGATGCCATGCTTCCAAGAAAAGCTTCTAAGCTTCAGGTAACCAGGAACCGTACCCCAAACCGACACAGGTGGTTGGGTAGAGAATACCAAGGCGCTTGAGAGAACTCGGGTGAAGGAACTAGGCAAAATGGCACCGTAACTTCGGGAGAAGGTGCGCCGGTGAGGGTGAAGCATTTACTGCGTAAGCCCATGCCGGTCGAAGATACCAGGCCGCTGCGACTGTTTATTAAAAACACAGCACTCTGCAAACACGAAAGTGGACGTATAGGGTGTGACGCCTGCCCGGTGCCGGAAGGTTAATTGATGGGGTTAGCTAACGCGAAGCTCTTGATCGAAGCCCCGGTAAACGGCGGCCGTAACTATAACGGTCCTAAGGTAGCGAAATTCCTTGTCGGGTAAGTTCCGACCTGCACGAATGGCGTAACGATGGCGGCGCTGTCTCCACCCGAGACTCAGTGAAATTGAAATCGCTGTGAAGATGCAGTGTATCCGCGGCTAGACGGAAAGACCCCGTGAACCTTTACTATAGCTTTGCACTGGACTTTGAATTTGCTTGTGTAGGATAGGTGGGAGGCTTTGAAGCGTGGACGCCAGTTCGCGTGGAGCCAACCTTGAAATACCACCCTGGCAACTTTGAGGTTCTAACTCAGGTCCGTTATCCGGATCGAGGACAGTGTATGGTGGGTAGTTTGACTGGGGCGGTCTCCTCCTAAAGAGTAACGGAGGAGTACGAAGGTGCGCTCAGACCGGTCGGAAATCGGTCGTAGAGTATAAAGGCAAAAGCGCGCTTGACTGCGAGACAGACACGTCGAGCAGGTACGAAAGTAGGTCTTAGTGATCCGGTGGTTCTGTATGGAAGGGCCATCGCTCAACGGATAAAAGGTACTCCGGGGATAACAGGCTGATACCGCCCAAGAGTTCATATCGACGGCGGTGTTTGGCACCTCGATGTCGGCTCATCACATCCTGGGGCTGAAGCCGGTCCCAAGGGTATGGCTGTTCGCCATTTAAAGTGGTACGCGAGCTGGGTTTAGAACGTCGTGAGACAGTTCGGTCCCTATCTGCCGTGGACGTTTGAGATTTGAGAGGGGCTGCTCCTAGTACGAGAGGACCGGAGTGGACGAACCTCTGGTGTTCCGGTTGTCACGCCAGTGGCATTGCCGGGTAGCTATGTTCGGAATAGATAACCGCTGAAAGCATCTAAGCGGGAAACTAGCCTCAAGATGAGATCTCACTGGGACCTTGAGTCCCCTGAAGGGCCGTCGAAGACTACGACGTTGATAGGTTGGGTGTGTAAGCGCTGTGAGGCGTTGAGCTAACCAATACTAATTGCCCGTGAGGCTTGACCATATAACACCCAAGCAATTTGTGAACTCGAAAGAGGCCAGATTGCGGTGTGTGAAGACGAAACGAACCGAAAGTTCGAGTACAAACACACAAATCTATCGCATACCCATTCGCTGGCGCGTGATCTCGCAAGAGAACACGAACTGGCTACCGAATTTCTTGACGACCATAGAGCATTGGAACCACCTGATCCCATCCCGAACTCAGCAGTGAAACGATGCATCGCCGATGGTAGTGTGGGGTTTCCCCATGTGAGAGTAGGTCATCGTCAAGATTAAATTCCGAAACCCCTATCTGCGTATGCAGGTAGGGGTTTTGTTTTGTCCGCAGGAAAGTTCGTACAGCAACACCGGACAGCTCCCGGCTGTCACAGTCTCCCGACAATGCTAAGGTTCGGCCCTAGCTTTTGTATTTTCCCAAGGAAGCCTTTATGCCGGACGCGACGTCCCTCAGTGCTGGTTTTATGGTGGTTCACGGCAACCGCCTGGACGAGTTGCGCGGCCTGGTGGTCAGCTGGATGCGGCGCTACCCGCTGGCTCCCTTGGAAAATGAAATCGCCCTGGTGCAGAGCAACGGTATTGCTCAATGGTTGAAGCTGGCACTGGCCGAAGACCCTGAAGATGACGATATGGGCGGCTGCGGAATCGCTGCAGCCATCGACGTGCAGTTGCCAGGCAGCTTCATGTGGCAGCTCTATCGCATGGTGCTGGGACGTGACGAAATCCCGGTCAAGTCCCTGCTGGATAAGGCTCCATTGACCTGGCGTCTGATGCGTCTGCTTCCTCAGTTGATCAATGAACCGCACTTCGAACCCCTGCAACGCTTCCTTACCAATGACACCGACTTACGCAAACGCTACCAGTTGGCAGAGCGGCTGGCTGATTTGTTCGACCAATATCAGGTATATCGGGCTGACTGGCTGGAAGACTGGGCAGAGGGGCGTCATCAACTACGAAATGGTAGAGGCGAAGCGAAACCCCTGACCCCGGCCAACTGCTGGCAGGCGGAGTTATGGCGTTCTCTGTTGCTGGATGTGGGGGCACAAGGCATGGCGCAAAGCCGTGCCGGCGTCCACCAGCGGTTTATCGAACGCATCAACAGCCTCGACGAGGCACCCGGAGAATTACCTTCGCGGGTGATCGTTTTCGGGATTTCTTCTCTGCCCGCTCAAGCCTTGGAAGCCCTTGCCGGGCTGGCCCGATTCAGCCAGGTTTTACTTTGCGTACACAACCCATGTCGTCACCATTGGGCGGACATCGTCGCCGATAAAGACCTGTTACGGCATCAGTACAAGCGTCAGGCTCGCAAGAGCGGTATGCCCGTGGTGCTTGACCCGCAAACCCTTCATCAGCACGCCCACCCTCTATTGGCGGCATGGGGCAAGCAGGGACGGGACTACATCAATCTGCTCGACAGCTACGACGATCCCAATAGCTATCGCTCGGCATTCCGTGACGGGCGCATCGACCTGTTCAGCGATAGCCAGCCCCAGAACATGCTCAACCAGCTTCAGGACGACATTCTTGAACTACGTCCCCTGAGCGAGACTCGCGAGCGCTGGCCTGCGGTCGATCTGGAGAGGGACGAGTCGATCCGTTTTCACATCGCCCATAGTGCCCAGCGAGAAGTGGAGATCCTCCACGACCAGTTGCTCGCACGCTTCAGTGCCGATCCACACTTAAGGCCTCGCGACGTGATCGTGATGGTTCCGGACATCGACAGCTATGCGCCGCATATTCGTGCGGTATTCGGTCAGCTTGATCGCCACGACCCGCGTTTCATTCCTTTCACGCTTGCAGATCAAGGCCAACGAGGCCGTGACCCGCTACTCATTGCTGTCGAGCATCTGCTCAAACTGCCTGACAGTCGTTTCCCTGTCAGTGAGATCCTCGATCTGCTGGACGTTCCTGCGCTACGCACCCGCTTCGGTGTAGAGGAACGTGATCTGCCGACCCTGCATCGCTGGATCGAAGGTGCAGGTATCCGCTGGGGCATGAATGCCGGGCAGCGCGCGGGTCTCGGTTTGCCGGAGGAACTTGAGCAGAACAGTTGGCGTTTCGGTCTGCGGCGGATGTTGCTCGGTTATGCCGTGGGCAGCGCCAGTGCCTTCGAGGGTATCGAGCCCTACGACGAGATCGGTGGTCTGGATGCCGCGCTGATAGGTCCTTTGGTCGCACTGCTGGACTCACTGGAAATAGCCCACCAGGAGCTTTCTCGACCGGCGCCACCCAAGCAATGGGGAATGCGACTGCAAGCGCTGGTGCAGTTGTTCTTTCAGGCCAGTAACGAACATGACGACTACTTGCTGGCTCAGCTCGAAGAGTTGCGTGAAACCTGGCTGGAAACCTGCGAATCAGTCGGCTTGCAGGACGAATTACCGTTGACCGTAGTCCGTGAGGCCTGGCTGGCGGGTCTGGATCAGGGGCGTTTGTCCCAGCGCTTTCTGGCCGGTGCGGTTAACTTCTGCACCTTGATGCCCATGCGCGCGATCCCGTTCAAACTGGTTTGCCTGCTCGGTATGAATGACGGCGATTATCCGCGTGCGCAACCGCCACTGGACTTCGACCTCATGGGCAGTGACTACCGTCCTGGCGATCGCTCCCGCCGTGAAGATGACCGATACCTGTTGTTGGAAGCTCTGTTGTCGGCACGAGACCAACTGTATATCAGCTGGGTCGGGCACAGCATTCGCGATAACAGCGAACGCCCTGCCTCGGTACTGATCGGTCAGTTGCGTGATCATCTGGCCAGCGGCTGGCGACTGCACAATGTCGACGAAAATCTGCTTGAGGCCTTGACTCAGGAACACCCGCTTCAACCTTTCAGCGCCCGCTACTTCCATGAAGGCGATGACCTGTTCAGCTACGCCAACGAGTGGCAGGTGCTTCATCAAACCGCTGGGCAAGCGGCTGATAGCGAGGCCCTTGTTGCCTACGTTCAGGACGAGCCGCTGAGTCTCGGTCAGCTGCAGGATTTTCTGCGCAATCCTGTGCGACATTTCTTCAGTCAGCGGCTGAAGGTGTTCTTTGAAGCTGCTGAAGCGCCCTTGGCCGATGAAGAGCCATTCGTACTCGATGCGTTGCAACGCTACAGCCTCAGCGACAGTTTGCTCGGCGCCGCGCTGGGAAATCTGGACCACACAGATCACGCACTGGAAGCGCAGGCAAAACGTCTGCAAAACAGCGGACTACTACCGATGGCCGGATTCGGCGAATGCCTGCAGCGAGAGTTGATAGAACCGTTGCCGGATCTGCTGCAGCGCTATCAACAGCTCCTGGCGTTATGGCCAACACCGCTCACCAGCGCTTTGCCGGTGAATCTTGAACTGAAAGGCCTGCACCTGGAAGGTTGGCTCGGCGGCCTGCATCAACGCGCGGACGGTGGATTGCTTTCGATCACCACGATTCCAAACAGCATCGGTTCGATCAAGACCCGCAAATGGCATCGCCTGACGCGACCCTGGATCAATCATCTGGTTGCCTGCGCCAGCGGCATGGCGATGACCACGGCGTTGGTCGCCAGTGACGACAGTCTGCTGCTCGGTCCCATGGCGCAGGATGTCGCATTGCAGTCTCTTGGCGATCTGTTGATGGCCTGGCAAGCGGGCATGCGCCAGCCTTTGCCAATTGCAGTAAAAACAGCGTTTGCCTGGCTTGCTCAGACGGACCCGGCCAAAGCCGACGTCGCTGCCCGCAAAGCCTATGAAGGCGATGGCCTGACCACTGACGGCGAGCGCCGTGAAAGTCCGGCGCTTGCCCGGCAGTTCGCCGACTACGATGCACTGATTGCCGACGAAACCTTCCCCGATTGGTGCGACGCTTTGTACAAGCCGATGCTTGAAGCCCCTTGGCGTTCATTGACCAGTGAGGAGGCGCGCTCATGACCACGAAAACACCGCTGGCCCTGGCATTCCCCCTGCGCGGCAGTCAACTGATCGAAGCCAGCGCAGGGACCGGCAAGACCTTCACCATTTCCGCACTTTATCTGCGTCTGGTCCTTGGCCACGGTGGGGAGGCGAGCGGTTTCGGGCGTGAACTGTTACCACCGCAAATCCTCGTTGTGACGTTCACTGATGCCGCGACCAAAGAGCTGCGTGAACGAATTCGAACGCGTCTTGCAGAAGCTGCACGGTTTTTTCGCGATGAGACGCCGGCACCGGATAGCCTTATTGCAGAGCTTCGGGAGGAATACCTTCCCGAGCAATGGTCCGGGTGTGCAAACCGCCTGGACATCGCCGCACAGTGGATGGACGAAGCGGCAGTCTCGACTATCCACAGTTGGTGTCAGCGCATGTTGCGTGAGCACGCCTTCGACAGTGGCAGCCTGTTCACCCAGACCCTGGAAACCGATCACAGCGATTTGCTGGGTGAAGTCCTGCGCGATTACTGGCGGCTGTTCTGCTACCCGATGCAAGGCGATGCGCTTAATTGGGTTCGCAATAATTGGGGCGGCCCGGCAGCATTGTTGCCGCGAGTACGTGGTTTGTTCGCCAGCGAGCGGGACAGCGTTGAAGGTAAAGAGCCTGCCGAGCTGATCGCCGAATGCCTGCTGGAGCGTCGGGCTTCCTTGCTCGAACTCAAGATGCCCTGGCGCCAGTGGGCGGACGAGTTGCTTGCCATCTGCCACCAGGGTGTCGCGAGCAAAAGCGTCGACGGTCGCAAGATGCAGGCGCGCTATTTCGAGCCCTGGTTCGAAAAGATAAAAGCCTGGGCCGAGGATGAATCCCTCGAGCAACTGGATATCGGAACCGGCTTTACTCGCCTGACTCCCGATGGCATGGCCGAAGCCTGGAAGGGCGAAGTACCCAATCATCCGGGACTGGATGCCATGCCCGGCCTCAAGGCCAGTCTCGATGGATTGCCGACGCCCGATGCTGCGGTGCTGCAACACGCCGCTCAGTGGGTGGGTACACGGTTCGAGGAAGAAAAACGCCGCCGCGCGGAGATGGGCTTCGATGACATGCTGCTGCGCCTCGACGCGGCGTTGCAGTCTGATGGCGGCGAGCGTCTGGCAACCTTGATTCGTGAACAGTTCCCGGTGGCGTTGATCGACGAGTTCCAGGACACCGACCCGGTGCAGTACCGGATCTTCGAAAGCATCTATCGCATTGAAGACAACAATCCGGAGTGCGGCCTGTTCCTGATCGGCGATCCAAAGCAGGCGATCTATGCCTTCCGCGGTGCCGATATCTATACCTACCTGCGTGCCCGTCAGGCTACCGCTGGGCGACTGCATACCCTGGGTACCAACTTCCGCTCGAGTCATGGCATGGTCAGCGCGGTGAACCATGTGTTCGAGCGTGCCGAGTGCCGCGAATCCGGGCGCGGCGCATTCCTGTTTCGCGAGAAGAATGGAGAGAACCCGGTACCTTTCCTGCCCGTCGAGTCCCAGGGACGCAAAGAGGTTCTGCACATAGAAGGGCAGACTGTGCCCGCCCTGAATGTCTGGCAACTGTCTGCCGGGCAGCCACTGTCCGGCGCGGTGTACCGACAACAATTGGCTGCCGCCTGCGCCAGTGAAATCACCGCATTGCTCAATGGTGGGCAACAAGGCCGGGCGGGTTTCATACAGGACGGCAAGGACTTCAGAGGTCTTCTGCCTGCGGATATCGCGATCCTGGTACGTGATGGCAAAGAGGCTCAGGCCGTGCGCGCCGAACTTGCAGCCCGTGGCGTGCGCAGTGTCTATCTGTCGGACAAGGACTCGGTGTTCGCCGCCCAGGAAGCCCACGATCTGCTCTCCTGGCTCAAGGCTTGCGCCGAGCCGGATGTCGAGCGTCCGCTGCGAGCCGCGCTAGCCAGCATCACGCTGAACCTGTCGCTGGCTGAACTGGACCGGCTGAATCAGGACGAGCTGGCTTGGGAAGCACGAGTCATGCAGTTCCGCAGTTATCGCGAGCTCTGGCGTAAGCAGGGCGTGTTGCCGATGCTGCGGCGCTTGCTGCATGACTTCCAGCTTCCCCAAGCCTTGATCGCACGCAGCGATGGCGAGCGGGTGTTGACCAACCTGCTGCACTTGTCCGAATTGCTGCAACAAGCCGCCGCCGAACTCGATGGCGAGCAAGCACTGATTCGGCATCTGTCCGAGCATCTGGCGTTGTCAGGGCAGGCTGGCGAAGAACAGATCCTGCGTCTGGAGAGCGACGAACAACTGGTCAAGGTCGTGACCATTCACAAGTCCAAGGGGCTTGAGTATCCCTTGGTGTTCCTGCCGTTCATTTGCTCGGCGAAGCCGGTGGATGGCAGCCGTCTGCCGTTGCATTACCACGACGCCACGGGCAAGGCACAGGTGAGTTTGACGCCGACGGCCGAGTTGATCGCACAGGCTGATGACGAGCGTCTGGCCGAGGACCTGCGCTTGCTCTATGTGGCCCTGACCCGGGCGCAACATGCTTGCTGGCTCGGGGTAACCGATCTCAAGCGCGGCAATAACAACAGCTCCGTGCTGCACCTTTCGGCATTGGGTTATCTGCTGGGCGGTGGTGCGCCATTGGCCGAGTCGGCAGGCTTGACGCGTTGGCTGGAAGACCTGCAGCAAGACTGTCCCGCGCTGACTTACGGTGAGATGCCCGAAGCGACCGCCGAGCATTACCATCCGCCGCACAACGAAGCGGCGTTGCTCGTTCCGTTGATCCCCAAGCGCAAGGCCAGCGAAAACTGGTGGATCGCCTCTTACAGCGCTTTGCGTATTGGTGACAGCCTGAGTGTGGGCAGTGACGAAGCGCCGGAGAATCCACAAGCGCAAAAACTCTTCGACGACGAACGCCTTGATCCGCAAGCGCCACGAGAAGTGGTTGCCGGCGGCGCGGATATCCATCGATTCCCTCGTGGCCCGAGCCCCGGCACTTTCCTCCATGGCTTGCTGGAATGGGCCGGTGACGAAGGTTTTGCCGCTACCCCGCAAGCAGTGGAAGACGCCATCGCTCGTCGCTGCAATCGTCGTGGATGGGAAGGCTGGATCACCGCGTTGAGCGACTGGCTCCAGCACCTGCTCAAATCTGCGCTGCACATTGGTGCCGGACAGGCCCCCGTGATCTTTGAGCAACTGACCCAATACCGAGTCGAGATGGAGTTCTGGTTTGCCAGTCATAAAGTCGATGTGCTCAAGCTTGATGAGCTCGTGTGCCAATACACCCACAACGGTGTGGCCCGGGTGGCGGCCGAACCGGTGTTGCTCAATGGCATGTTCAAGGGTTTCATCGACCTGACATTCGAGCACGACGGCCGCTACTACGTAGCCGACTACAAATCCAATTGGCTGGGCGTCGATGACGCGGCCTATACCCCGCAGGCCATGGAGCAGTCGATTCTCGACAATCGTTACGACTTGCAATACGTGCTGTACCTGCTGGCCCTGCATCGTCAGCTCAAGGCGCGACTGGCCGATTACGATTACGACCGGCATGTCGGTGGTGCGTTGTACCTGTTCCTGCGTGGTACGCGCGCGGCCAGCCAGGGCGTGTACTTCGCCCGTCCACCAAGAGCGTTGATCGAGCGTCTGGACCGACTGTTCCAGGGCAAGCCAGAACCCAAGGCCGAACCCGCCTGGGAACAGGGAGTACTGCTATGAGTCGTACCTTCGCCGATTTACTGCCCACGCCATTGGCAGCCGAAAGCCTGGCGGATCTGGCGCCGCTGAGTCGCGCCGATGACCTGCTGCTGTTACTCACGCGTTGGGTCGAGCGCGGCTGGTTGCGGGCGTTGGACAAAGCCTTTGTTGCCTTCCTCCACGAGCTTGCCCCCGACGATGATCCGCTGGTGCTGTTGGCTGCGGCGTTGACCAGTCATCAACTGGGTCACGGTCATGTCTGCCTGGACCTGTTCGAAACACTGAAGGCGCCGGACTTCGCGCTGTCGCTGCCACCGGAAGGCGACGTGCAAAGTGGCGCGATGTTGTTGCCATCGCAATTGCTTGAGGCCCTGGACGGCGCCCATTGGTGCAAGACACTGGCCGCAAGCAGTCTGGTCGCACTGGCGGCCGATGGTCGTGAGGCGGCGCAGCACCGGCCATTGGTGTTATCGGGCAAGCGCCTGTACCTGCGTCGTTACTGGGCGTACGAACGACGTATCGACAACGCGCTGCGCCAACGCCTGGCGGATCACGAAACAACACCGAGTGATTTGTCCCAACGTCTCACCGGTTTGTTCGGGCCGGCCAAGCCTGGCGAAGTGATCGACTGGCAGAAACTCGCCTGTGCCCTGGCGACCCGTAGCGCGTTCAGCATCGTCACTGGCGGTCCGGGAACCGGCAAGACCACTACGGTCGTGCGGTTGCTGGCATTACTGCAGGCGCCAGCGGTGGAGGCTGGCAAGCCGCTGCGCATCCGTCTCGCGGCACCCACCGGCAAAGCCGCGGCTCGGCTGACGGAGTCCATCAGCCAGCAAGTGCGGACCCTGACAGTCGCAGAAACCGTACGAGACAAAATCCCGTCGGACGTCACCACTGTGCACCGTCTGCTCGGAAGCCGGCCCGGTACTCGACATTTCCGTCATCACGCCGGTAATCGCTTGCCGCTGGATGTGCTGGTGGTGGACGAAGCCTCGATGATCGACCTGGAGATGATGGCCAACCTGCTCGACGCCATGCCGGCTCACGCGCGACTGGTGCTGCTGGGTGACAAAGACCAGCTGGCATCGGTGGAGGCCGGCGCCGTACTGGGTGATCTGTGCCGCGACGCCGAGGGCGGTTGGTACAGTCCGCAAACCCGTCAGTGGCTGGAGACGGTCAGTGGTGAAAGTCTGGTGGCCAGCGGTTTGCAGGAAGACACCAACGGAACTCATCCCCTGGCCCAGCAAGTTGTAATGCTGCGCCACTCCCGCCGTTTCGGCGAGGGAAGCGGTATTGGCCAACTGGCCCGCTGGGTTAACCAGCAACAACCTGAGGAAGCTCGCAAGTTGCTGGCGGCCCGAAACCATGACGACGTGTTTTCCCTGCCCCTCAAGGGTGAGCAGGACCGGGCGCTGGAGCGCTTGTTGCTCGAAGGTCATGGTGAGGGACCGCAAGGCTATCGGCATTACCTGAGTCTGCTGCGACGCCTGCGTCCATCGCTCGACAGCACACTCGATGATCCCGTCTGGACCGATTGGGCTCGTCAGGTGTTGCAAGCCTTCGACGCTTTCCAATTGTTGTGCGCGGTACGCAAGGGCCCATGGGGCGTGGAGGGTTTGAATCAACGAGTGACCGATGCGTTGCTCAAGGCCCGATTGATCGACAATGACCAGCAGTGGTACGAAGGTCGCCCGGTGTTGATGACCCGCAACGACTATGGCCTGGGTTTGATGAACGGCGACATTGGCATTGCCCTCAAACTGCCGGAACGTGACGGCCCTGAGGCAGGACGACTGGTGCTGCGTGTGGCTTTTCCGCGTAATGACGGTCAGGGCGGTGTGCGCTTTGTTCTGCCGAGCCGGCTCAATGACGTCGAGACGGTGTACGCCATGACGGTGCATAAATCTCAGGGCTCGGAGTTTGCCCATACGGCGTTGATTCTGCCGGATGCCCTCAACCCCGTGCTCACCAAAGAGCTGATTTACACTGGAATTACCCGGGCCAAGGATTGGTTCACATTGATCGAGCCTCGCAGTGGCGTGTTCGAAGAAGCGGTGCGGCGCAAGGTCAAGCGCTTGAGCGGGTTGATGCTGGAGTTGGAGGAAGGTGCCGGGACGAGTGATTGAACGGGGCGGCGGGAAAACATCCAGTTGCGCGGCCTCGGCAGCAGTGAGCCTGTTGCCTCCAACGACACCGCGGCCGGCCGTACCGAGAACCGCCGGGTGTCGATCGTGGTCAGCGCGGACTAATCGGCAAACAACATCTCCCGACTTTCCCCCATCAACAAACCCTGATTCTGTTCAGTGACCGCACGGATGTAATCCCACAACAGGGTAATCCGCTTGAGCTTGCGCAGATCCTCCCGGCAGTACATCCAGAACTGCCGGATGATGTTGATCTCCTCCGGCAACACCGGCAGCAACCGCGGGTCCTGAGCCGCCAGGAAGCACGGCAGAATCGCCAGCGACCGTCCTTGCTGGGCCGCCACGAATTGCGCGATCACACTGGTACTGCGCAGATTGGCGCTGGCACCCGGCAACACATTGGCCAGGTACAACAGCTCCGAGCTGAACGCCAGATCGTCGACATAACTGATGAATGAGTGTTTACCCAAGTCTGCCGGGCGGCGGATCGGCGGGTGTTTATCCAGATAGTCCTGGGTTGCGTACAGCTGCAATCGGTAGTCGCACAGTTTGCAGCAGACGTACGGACCATGCTCCGGACGCTCCAGGGCGATGACGATGTCCGCCTCGCGCTTGGACAGGCTGATGAAGTGCGGCAGCGGCAGGATGTCCACCGAAATCGCCGGGTAGGCGTCGACGAAGTGGCTCAGTTGCGGGGTGATGAAAAAGCTGCCAAAACCTTCGGTGCAGCCCATCCGCACGTGCCCGGACAACGCCACTCCGGAACCTGAAACCTGTTCACAGGCCATGTGCAGCGTGCTTTCGATCGACTCGGCATAACCCAGCAATCGCTGGCCTTCGGCGGTCAGGACGAAACCGCTGGTCCGGGACTTCTCGAACAACAACGTGCCCAATGCCGCTTCCAGCGAACTGATGCGCCGCGACACGGTGGTGTAGTCGACCGCCAGGCGCTTGGCCGCCGTGCTGGCCTTGCGGGTGCGGGCGACCTCGAGGAAAAACTTGAGGTCATCCCAGTTCAACGAGCCTAGTGACGTGATGTTTTTTTGCATGATGGACCGGCTTTTATGTGCGTTCTTATTAGAAGTTTGCACATCTATACTCCAAAAACAGTCCGACAACCAATTCGCGACCCAAGCCTCATCTCAAGGCGACTTTCTCGCCTTGGCTCCCAAGATAGCTCTCTTAATAAGAACAACGTCCAGGAGACCAAACATGAACGCATCGCTCACGCCAAACGAAACCACCGTGCAGAAGGTCAAGTTGTTGATCGACGGCGAATGGGTCGAGTCCCAGACCACCGAGTGGCACGACATCGTCAATCCGGCGACCCAGCAAGTGCTGGCCAAGGTTCCGTTTGCCACGGCCGCCGAAGTCGATGCCGCCATCAGCGCCGCCCATCGCGCCTTCCAGACCTGGAAGCTGACCCCGATCGGCGCGCGGATGCGCATCATGCTCAAGCTCCAGGCGTTGATTCGCGAACACTCCAAACGCATCGCCGTGGTGCTCAGCAACGAGCAGGGCAAAACCATCGCCGACGCTGAAGGCGATATCTTCCGCGGCCTGGAAGTCGTCGAGCACGCCTGTTCCATCGGCAGCCTGCAAATGGGCGAATTCGCCGAAAACGTCGCCAGCGGTGTCGATACTTACACCCTGCGTCAGCCGATCGGCGTGTGCGCCGGCATCACCCCGTTCAACTTCCCCGCGATGATTCCGCTGTGGATGTTCCCGATGGCCATCGCCTGCGGCAACACCTTCGTGCTCAAGCCGTCCGAACAGGACCCGATGTCGACCATGCTGCTGGTGGAACTGGCGATCGAAGCCGGCGTTCCGGCGGGCGTGCTCAACGTCGTTCACGGCGGCAAGGACGTGGTGGACGCGCTCTGCACTCATAAAGACATCAAGGCTGTTTCCTTCGTCGGTTCGACCGCCGTCGGTACTCACGTCTACGACCTGGCCGGCAAACACGGCAAGCGTGTGCAATCGATGATGGGCGCGAAGAACCACGCCGTGGTGCTGCCGGATGCCAATCGCGAACAAGCGCTGAATGCGCTGGTCGGCGCCGGTTTCGGTGCCGCCGGTCAACGTTGCATGGCCACGTCCGTGGTGGTGCTGGTGGGGGCGGCCAAGCAATGGCTGCCGGACCTGAAAGCGCTGGCGCAGAAACTCAAAGTGAATGCTGGCAGCGAGCCAGGCACTGACGTCGGTCCGGTGATTTCCAAACGGGCCAAGGCACGGATTCTCGATCTGATCGAAAGCGGCATCAAGGAAGGCGCCAAGCTTGAGCTGGATGGTCGCGATATCATCGTTCCTGGCTACGAGAAGGGCAACTTTGTCGGCCCGACCCTGTTCTCCGGCGTGACGCCCGAGATGCAGATCTACACCCAGGAAATCTTCGGTCCGGTGTTGGTGGTGCTGGAAGTGAATACGCTCGACGAGGCCATCGCACTGGTCAACGCCAACCCGTTCGGCAACGGCACCGGCCTGTTCACCCAGAGCGGTGCAGCGGCGCGTAAATTCCAGAACGAAATCGACGTCGGCCAGGTCGGCATCAACATCCCTATTCCGGTGCCGGTCCCGTTCTTCAGCTTCACCGGTTCGCGCGGTTCCAAACTCGGCGACCTCGGTCCGTATGGCAAGCAAGTGGTGCAGTTCTACACTCAGACCAAGACGGTCACCAGTCGCTGGTTCGATGACGACAGCGTCAATGACGGTGTGAACACCACCATCAACTTGCGTTAAGGAGCCGGACATGAAAATCGCTTTTATCGGTCTCGGTAACATGGGCGCCCCGATGGCGCGCAACCTGATCAAGGCCGGCCATTCGCTACGACTGGTTGATCTGAACAAAACCGTTTTGGCAGAACTGGAGCAACTGGGCGGCAGCATCAGCGCTTCGGCACGTGAAGCGGCGCAAGGTGCAGAGCTGGTGATCACCATGTTGCCAGCCGCTGTGCATGTGCGCAGCGTCTGGCTGGGTGAAGATGGTGTGCTGGCGGGAATCGCCAAAGGTGTGCCCGCAGTGGATTGCAGCACCATCGATCCGCAGACGGCGCGTGATGTTGCCGCGGCTGCCGCCAAACAGGGCGTGGCCATGGCCGATGCACCGGTCTCTGGTGGTACCGGCGGTGCAGCGGCCGGGACGCTGACCTTCATGGTCGGCGCCACGCCTGAACTGTTCGCCACCCTGCAACCGGTGCTGGCGCAGATGGGCCGCAACATCGTCCATTGCGGCGAAGTCGGCACCGGGCAAATTGCCAAGATCTGCAACAACCTGCTGCTGGCGATCTCCATGGTCGGCGTCAGCGAAGCCATGGCGCTGGGCGACGCCCTCGGGATCGACACAACGGTGCTGGCGGGGATCATCAACAGTTCCACCGGGCGTTGCTGGAGTTCGGAGATGTACAACCCGTGGCCGGGCATCGTCGAAACGGCGCCGGCCTCGCGCGGCTACACCGGCGGTTTCGGTGCCGAACTGATGCTCAAGGATCTGGGGCTGGCCACTGAAGCGGCACGTCAGGCGCACCAACCGGTGGTGCTCGGCGCGGTGGCGCAGCAGTTGTATCAGGCGATGAGTCAGCGTGGGGAAGGTGGCAAGGACTTCTCGGCGATCATCAACAGCTATCGCAAGCCCCAATAAGGGGTATTTCCGGGAGTGTGGCGAGGGGGCTTGCCCCCGTTGGAGTGCGTAGCACTCCCCTACATTCCTTTAACCGTACCGGGCCGACAGGTTTACGACGGCTTCGCCGCCGAACGAGGGCAAGCCCCCTCGCCACAAAGTCTTCGCTCTAAGTAATGCGTATTTACCGGGAGATCACGTCGGGTGATCTCCCGGTTTTTTTTCATCAGGCAAACACGAAATACTTGCGCACGGTCTCAACCACTTCCCACGTGCCTTTCATCCCCGGCTCGATGACAAAAATATCACCGGCGCGCAGATGGATCGGCTCCTTTCCCTCCGGGGTGATGATGCAGTACCCCTCGCGGAAATCGCAGTATTCCCACTTCACGTATTCCACATACCACTTGCCCGGCGTGCAGATCCAGGTGCCCATGATCTTGCTGCCATCTTCGCTGGTGTAGGCGTTGAGGTTGACGGTGTGCGGGTCGCCTTCGAGTTTTTCCCATTTGCAGGCGTCGAGCACCGGCAGCGGATGAGTGTCGCGAAGAACGGTGATAGGTGCGGTCATGTGGACTCCGGGCAGTGGGACTAAGAACTGAAGTCGCACCCTATAGCGCCCGTTCTCCGGTCAGTTGTCTGTGCTCGACATCGACCTGTCCAGAAACGCGCATTGCCCTCAAAGACTTTCCAGCGGGCAATCGACTCTGGCCTGTTCGAGGCTGGCTTCGAACCCGATCAGTTGAGCGTGCTGCTGCGACAGTACGGCGATCCGTTCGCTGATTTCCTGTTTCTTGGCGGCGATGGCCTGATGCGCCTGCTCCCACGGCATCGCCTGGCCTTGATGTCCGGCAAAGATCGCCTGCAACTCTTTGAGTCTGAAACCCAGCTGCTGAGCGCACTTGATGAAGATCAGCAAGTCGACGCTTTGCTGGTCATAGACGCGGTACTTGCCCTGGCGCTGAGCGGCAGGCAACAGACCGATCGATTCGTAATGGCGAATGCTCTTGATCGTGGTCCCGGAGCGCTCCGCGGCTTGGCCGATGTACATGAAAAGTCCCTTTTTTGCCGTGGTACAACCCGACGCATTATCGGCAGACTTAGCGGCTGGCGATAGCCTGGGTTTGCAACAACCAGGTTTCCCGCTGGCCGGCGCTGGAGCCGAGAATCGGGCCGAACATTAGCGTTCGCGTGGGTTCGATGCCGCAGAACGCCAGGGTGGTTTTGCGTATCTGGTGCAGCCCCGGCATGCGATAGACCCAGCGGTAATACCAGGGAGGCGTGTCCATGGTCACCAGCACATGCGCGCTGCGACCGTGCAGGAGTTTGTCGGGAAAGGCTTTGCCTTCGCGGTACTTGAAGGCGAAACCGGGCAGGAACACCCGATCGAAAAAGCCCTTGAGCAAGGCCGGAATGCCGCCCCACCAGATCGGATAAACCAGGGTCAGGTGCTCTGCCCACAGAATGTCCGTCTGCGCCTGGCGCAAATCGGCTTCCAGCGGCTGGACCGATTGATAGCCTTCACGCAGCACCGGGTCGAAATCCATTCTGCCCAGAAACAACTGGCGCACCTCATGTCCAGCGCGCAATGCCGACTGCGCATATCGCTCGGCAAGTGCGCCACAGAAACTGTCGTTCGACGGATGACCGAGAATCACCAGAATTCGTTTGCCCATCGTCTCTGTCCTTGAAGAGGAAAGCTCAAGGGTAAAGTCTGCCCCTCAGGGGAGAGTCAAGGCGTGCAGCAGTGCCCTGGCATAACCGGGCAGTGCGGTGAAGTCCCGAGTGCAGAGCAGGAGTTTGCGTTGAGCCCAGGGTTCTTGCAGGGCGAGGCTCTTGAAGGGTTTTTCACCGGACCATCGCTCGACCGCCGCCAGGGGCACAATTGACAGCCCCGCACCTCGAGCGACCATGCGCATCACGCCATCGAACCCGTCGGCACGGATGCGGATCTGCAGGCGTCCGCCTGCGTGCAGCGCCTGTTCTTCCAGATACACCGCCAAGGCGCTGTTGGCATTCAGGCCAACGTAGTCGTGGTGCAAGGTGTCGCTGAAACTCACTGATCCGGCGTCGGCCAAGACGTGATCGCGGGGCATGATCAGCACCAGCGGATCGTCGCGAAACGGGCGGGTCTGCAGGTCATCGGTGTCCACGGCGTCGGACACGATACCGAGGTCCGCCGCACCCTGGCGCAAGGCGTGGGTGATGCGTGCGCTGGGCAGTTCTTGAAGGTTGATGTCGAGATTTGGATGGCCGCGCAGGAAGTCGGCGAGCAGCTCTGGCAGGTACTCGGTGATCGCGGTGGTGTTGCACAACAGTCGCACTTGGCCTTTGACGCCGTTGGCGTACTCGGCGAGATCCTGTTGCATGCGTTCAGCCTGTTGCAGAAGGACTCGGGCGTGTTGCGCCAGCGCTTTGCCGGCGGGTGTCGGTGTGACCCCGCGACGGCCGCGTTCCAGAAACCCGATACCCAGCGAGGCCTCCATGGCGCGGATTCGCGCACTGGCCGCCGCCAGGGACAAATGACTGCGCGCGGCGCCGGCGGTGATGTTGCCGGTGTCGAGGATGTTCAGGTAGAGGCGCAGGTCGGTGAGGTCGAAGTGCATCGAGGCTACCTCTGGAAATTTGTTATCTGGGCTGACGCCTTCGCGAGCAGGCTCGCTCCCACACTGGATCTCGGAGGATCTGAATTTTGCGGAAAACAGAGATCCCTGTGGGAGCGAGCCTGCTCGCGAAGGCGTCAGTCGCCACCCCAACATTACAGCCTCTGTCAATTCAAGAGGCTGCCTCAGTATATGGCAGATTTCCAAGCCGCCCATCCAGGCTCACCATAGCCCCATGAATACACTCGCCGCGTTCTACCAAAACCTCGGGCTGACCCTTTCCTTGCTGGTCATCGCCACCTTTCTGCTGGCCGGCATGATCAAGGGCGTGATCGGGCTCGGCCTGCCGACGATTGCCATGGGTTTGCTCGGTCTGGCTATGGCCCCGTTACAGGCTGCGGCGTTGTTGATCATCCCCGCGACCCTGACCAACGTCTGGCAACTGGCATTCGGCGGGCATTTGCAGGGGCTGGTCAAGCGCCTGTGGCCGATGCTGCTGGCGATTTTTATCGGCACCGGCGCCGGCACGTTGTGGATCGGCATGGCGGGTGGTCACTGGGTGGTGCGGGGATTGGGGGCTGCGTTGTTGCTCTACGCGTTGAGCGGTCTGCTCCTGCCGACCTTGCGTGTCGGTGGTTGCACCGAGCGCTGGCTCGGTCCGCTGTGCGGTGTGCTGACCGGCGTCATCACGTCGGCCACTGGCGTCTTTGTGATTCCGGCAGTGCCGTATCTGCAAGCGCTGGGGTTGAGCAAGGATGAACTGGTGCAGGCGCTGGGCCTGTCGTTTACCGTCTCGACCCTCGCCTTGGCTGCCGGGCTGTTGTGGCGCGGCGCCCTCGGCGGTGGCGAGTTGAGCGCGTCGCTGCTGGCGCTGATCCCGGCGGTGCTGGGCATGTTACTGGGCCAGTGGCTGCGTCAATGCATCAGCGCCGTGTTGTTCAAGCGCGTGTTCTTCATCGGCCTCGGCGTGCTCGGCGGCCACTTGTTGATCAGCGGGTAGCGGACGACGGGCTGAGCATGTCGATGGCGCGAATATCGAAATCCCGTTCCAGATACTCCATGCGCATGTCGCGGAACTGCTGCATGTGCGGCAGGTTCGAGTGCACATCGAGGTGGGCCTGGGACTGCCAGATCTCATAGAAGATAAACAGCGTCGGGTCCTGTTTGTCTCGCAGCATGTGGTACTCGATGCAACCGGGCTCGGCGCGACTCGCTTGCACATAGCCGCTGAAAAACGCTTCGAAGGCGTCGGATTTTTCCGGGCGGGTCTTGGCGTGCAGGATGAAGCCTTGCAATTCGCTCATCAGAACATCTCCTCAAGTTCGGAATCGGCGCAAGTGTATGGCAACAATCGCTCATCGATTCGTGCGTATTGGTCAAATTAATTTTGCCCAATGGGCGCTTATTCCGCGCGAGTCGGACCGATAACCTGCCGCCATCAGATTTCTAACCTTTCGAGACTCACATGAAAAAAGTCCTGTTGCTCAATGGCGGCAAAAAGTTTGCTCACTCCGATGGCCGCTACAACGCCACCCTGCATGAAGCCGCGCTGAGCGTGCTGGATCGCGGTGGTGTGGATGTGCAAGCCACTTTCATCGACGAGGGTTACGACGTCGCTGAAGAGGTCGCCAAATTCCTCTGGGCCGACGTGATCATTTATCAAATGCCCGGCTGGTGGATGGGGGCGCCATGGACCGTCAAGAAGTACATCGATGAAGTCTTCACCGAAGGTCACGGTAGCCTCTACGCCAGTGACGGCCGTACCCGTTCCGACGCCTCGCAAAAGTACGGCAGCGGCGGTCTGGTGCAGGGCAAGCAATACATGTTGTCTCTGACCTGGAACGCGCCGCAGCAAGCTTTCGACGACCCGACCGACTTCTTTGAAGCCAAGGGTGTGGACGCGGTGTACTTCCCGTTCCACAAGGCCAACGAGTTCCTCGGCATGACCGGTTTGCCGACTTTTCTGTGCGTTGACGTGATGAAGCGCCCGAACATCGAAGCCGATGTGGCGCGTTACGAGCAGCATTTGACCGAGGTGTTTGGCCTGCCGGCGTAAGCGTTTCGGGCTACTATCCGTCGCAACGGCTAAAAAGATCGCAGCCTGCAGCAGCTCCTACAGGGTTTTGCATACACCTGTAGGAGCTGCCGAAGGCTGCGATCTTGGCGGTTCTTCCCACGCCGATTCGCGAAAGAGGACACACGTGAAAGCCAGATCCGATGAGTTGCAGATTTTCGTCTGTGTAATTGAATGCGGGTCGATTTCCGCTGCGGCCGAGCAGGTCGGGCAAACGCCTTCGGCGGTCAGCCGCACGCTGTCGCGGCTGGAGGCGAAACTGGATACCACGCTGATCAACCGCACCACGCGGCGCATGGACCTGACCGAGGAGGGCAAGTACTTCTTCGAGCATGCCAAGCTGATTCTCGACCAGATGGACGAGCTCGAAGAGCGCCTGAACTCGCGCCAACAAACGCCTTCCGGGCGCCTGCGGATCAACGCCGCATCGCCCTTCATGCTGCACGCCATCGTGCCGTATATCGATGAGTTCCGCGGGCTCTATCCGGATATCCAACTGGAACTCAACAGCAACGACCTGATTATCGACCTGCTTGAACAAAGCACCGACATCGCCATCCGTATCGGCACGCTGGCCGACTCGACGTTGCATGCCCGCTCCCTGGGATGCAGCCCGCTGCACATCGTCGCCAGCCCGGCCTACCTTGAGCAACACGGCACACCGAAAGTGGTCGAGGATCTGACCGGGCACACGCTGCTGGGCTTTACCCAGAACGAAGGCCTCAACCAATGGCCGCTGCGCTATGTTCATGGCGATCGCTGGCCGATCCAGGCGTCGATCAGCGCGTCCAGCGGCGAGACGATCAGGCACCTGGCGTTGGCAGGTCAGGGCATTGCCAGTCTGTCGCATTTCATGACCATCGAGGACATCCGCGCGGGGCGTTTGAAAGTGCTGCTGGCGGAATTCAACAGCGGCTATCGTCAGCCGATCAACGCGGTGTACTACCGTAACTCGCAACTTGCCCTACGGATTCAATGCTTCCTGGACTTCATCCAGGGCAAATTGGCGGCTTACGCGAATGCGGACTTCAAGGGCTGATTCGTGATCCCTGCGCAAGAGTGAATTGGGTCAACGGGGATTTTTCGTCAGTGATGACTCCTTGATACTCGTTGCATCACTTATTAACGCAGGGAGTTTCTCCATGAACGTATTCGTCACCGGCGCCGCCGGTTTTATCGGCGGTTCCATCGCCACCGGCCTGGTCCGGGCGGGGCACAAGGTCACCGGTCTGGTGCGCAGCGCCGAACAAGCCAATGAACTGAGCGCACTGGGTATCACCCCGGTGATCGGCACGCTTGACGACAGCGCACTACTGGCCGAACAGGCCCGAGCTGCGGATGGCGTGATCAACGCCGCCAGCAGCGACCATCGCGGCGCAGTGGAATCCTTGCTCAATGCACTGCGCGGTTCCAACAAAGTGTTTCTGCACACCAGCGGTTCGAGCATCGTTGGCGATGCGTCGGGCGGCAAGTCCAGCGACGTGATCTATTACGAAGACAGCCTGCCGGAGCCGACCGTCGACAAGGCTGCCCGCGTGGCCATCGATAACCTGGTCCTCGCTGCGGCGAAGGACGGGGTGAGCTCGGCGGTGATCTGCAACACCCTGATTTACGGCCACAGCCTGGGCGTCAAGCGTGACAGCGTGCAACTGCCGCGCTTGCTGAAACAGGCGCGTAAAAGCGGCGTGGTTCGGCATGTTGGCACCGGTCAGAACATTTGGTCCAACGTGCACATCGAAGACGTGGTTTCCCTGTACCTGTTGGCGCTGACCAAGAACATTCCGGGCACGTTCTACTTTGTGGAAAGCGGTGAAGCGTCGTTCATTGAGATGACCACTGCGATTGCCTACGCGTTGAAGCTGGGTGAGCCACAAGACTGGCCGCTGAAAGAGGCCGAAGCCGAGTGGGGTTATGAAATGGCCAACTATGGTTTGGGTTCCAACAGTCGGGTTCGCGGCAAGCATGCGCGTGAATTGCTGGGGTGGGTGCCGAAGCGGACTTCGGTGGTTGAATGGATTCGGGACGAGATGGTTTGAGTTCGCTTTAGACCGCGTCATCGTTCATCGCGAGCAGGCTCGCTCCCACATTTTGATCTTCACAGAACACAGATTTTTTTTGCGACGAAGATCCACTGTGGGAGCGAGCCTGCTCGCGATTGCATTCCAGAAGTCCCAACAACTGGCCGGGCCGTCTTCAATTCCGTAACATCCGCTCCCTCTTTTCCGGCCATTTCCTGCGGCCCGTATTGTTGGGTAAACCATGAAACCACAACGTCTGCGCGCCGATGTCCTGGCCGGACTCACCACGTCTTTCGCCCTGCTGCCCGAATGCATCGCCTTCGCGCTGGTGGCCCATCTCAATCCATTGATGGGGCTTTACGGCGCTTTCATCATTTGCACCCTGACTGCGCTCTTCGGCGGGCGGCCGGGCATGGTGTCCGGCGCCGCCGGATCGATGGCCGTGGTAATTGTCGCGCTGGTGGTGCAGCACGGCGTGCAGTACTTGCTCGCCACCGTGTTGCTGGGTGGGTTGATCATGCTGGCGTTCGGGTTGCTGAGGCTGGGCAAGCTGGTGCGCATGGTGCCGTACCCGGTGATGCTCGGCTTCGTCAACGGCCTGGCGATCATCATTGCCCTGGCTCAGTTGGAGCATTTCAAGAGCGGTGACGCCTGGCTGAGTGGCCCGTCGTTGTACGTGATGACGGGGCTGGTGGCCGTGACCATGGCCATTGTTTATCTGCTGCCGCGCCTGACCCGCGCCGTGCCCCCGGCGTTGGTGGCGATTCTGGGCGTTGGCCTGGCGGTGTATCTGCTCGGCCTGCCGACCCGCACCCTCGGTGACATGGCGCACATTGCCGGAGGCTTGCCGACCTTTGCGTTGCCAGACCTGCCCTGGAGCCTGGAAACCCTGCGCATCATCGCCCCTTACGCGATATTGATGGCGCTGGTCGGTCTGCTGGAGACCCTGCTGACCCTGAACCTGACCGACGAGATCACCGAGAGCCGTGGCTATCCGGATCGCGAGTGTGTGGCGCTGGGCGCGGCCAACATGGTCTCTGGTGTGTTCGGCGGCATGGGCGGTTGCGCCATGATCGGCCAGACGGTGATCAACCTCAGTTCCGGTGGTCGCGGTCGATTGTCCGGCGTGGTGGCCGGTGTGCTGATTCTGCTTTTCATATTGTTTTTGTCGCCGTTGATCGAGCGCATCCCGCTGGCCGCGCTGGTGGGGGTGATGTTCGTGGTGTCGCAACAGACTTTCGCCTGGGCCTCGCTGCGGGTGCTGAACAAGGTGCCGCTGAACGATGTGCTGGTGATCATCGCCGTGACGGTGATTACGGTGTTCACCGACCTGGCCACGGCCGTGCTGTGCGGGATCATCATTGCGGCGCTCAACTTCGCCTGGCAGCAGGCTCGCGAACTCTATGCCGACAGTCACCTCGAAGCCGACGGCAGTAAGCTTTACCTCCTGCATGGCACGCTGTTCTTCGCCTCGACTACGCCTTTTCTCAACCAGTTCGATCCCGCCAACGACCCTTCGGTGGTCACGATCGACTGTCGCCACTTGAGCTTCGTGGACTACTCGGCCATCGCCGCGCTCAAGACCCTGCGTGAGCGCTACGACAAGGCCGGCAAGCACCTGCGGGTGCTGCACTTGTCGGAACGCTGCAAAAAACTACTCAAACGTGCCCACATGACCCACGACTGACGCCCTAATCCTGTGGGAGCGAGCCTGCTCGCGATAGCGGTGTATCAGCCACATCACTGTTGACTGACACTCCCTTATCGCCGGCAAGCCGGTCTCGCTCCCACAGGGAAGTGGATGAAAATCCGCCTGCCTGATTTTCATATTGACCGACCTCGCATACCTCTCAGCGACATCCCTTACCTCTGTACGAAAATTACTTTCACCTCGTTTGAAAATCACGCCTCGAAATGATTTATGAGTTTCACAACCCATTCGACGTGACCCTTTCGAGGAGTACCGCATGACCCTGTCTTTCGGCTATTGGCTGCTGGTGTACGCCGCCATTGCCATCATCGCGCTGATCGTTCTGATCGCCCGTTACCGACTCAATCCGTTCATTGTGATCACCCTGGTGTCCATCGGCCTGGCGCTGCTGGCGGGGATGCCGCCGTCCGGCGTGGTCGGCGCGTACGAAGCGGGGGTCGGCAAAACCCTGGGGCACATTGCGCTGGTGGTGGCGCTGGGGACGATGCTCGGCAAGATGATGGCCGAGTCCGGCGGCGCCGAGCAGGTGGCGCGCACCTTGATTGACCGCTTCGGCGAGAAAAACGCGCACTGGGCGATGGTCTGCATCGCGTTTCTGGTCGGGCTGCCGCTGTTCTTCGAGGTCGGTTTTGTGTTGCTGGTGCCGATCGCGTTTACCGTGGCGCGACGCGTGGGGGTGTCGATCCTGATGGTCGGCTTGCCGATGGTCGCCGGGCTCTCGGTGGTGCATGCGCTGGTGCCGCCGCACCCGGCGGCGATGCTGGCGGTGCAGGTGTATCAGGCGTCGGTCGGGCAGACTTTGCTCTACGCGATTCTGATCGGCATTCCGACCGCGATCATCGCCGGCCCGCTGTACGCCAAGTTCATCGTGCCGCGCATTCAACTGCCGGCGGATAACCCGCTGGAGCATCAGTTCCTCGACCGCGAACCGCGCGACAGCCTGCCGGGTTTTGGCATCACCATGGCGACCATTTTGCTGCCGGTGGTGCTGATGCTGATCGGCGGCTGGGCCAACCTGATTTCCACGCCGGGCAGCGGTTTCAACCAGTTTTTGCTGTTCATCGGCAACTCGGTGATCGCCTTGCTGCTGGCGACCTTGTTGAGCTTCTGGACCCTCGGCATCGCCCAGGGTTTCAGCCGCGAATCGATCCTGAAATTCACCAACGAATGCCTGGCGCCGACCGCCAGCATCACCTTGCTGGTGGGCGCCGGTGGCGGTTTGAACCGGATTCTGGTGGACGCCGGCGTGACCAACCAGATCGTCAGCCTGGCCGACGAATTTCACCTGTCGCCGCTGATCATGGGCTGGCTGTTCGCCGCGTTGATGCGCATCGCCACCGGGTCCGCGACCGTGGCCATGACCACCGCGTCGGGCATCGTCGCGCCGGTGGCCATTGGTCTGGGTTATCCGCACCCGGAGTTGTTGGTGCTGGCGACGGGCGCGGGGTCGGTTATCTTTTCCCACGTCAACGACGGCGGCTTCTGGTTGATCAAGGAATACTTCAACATGACCGTCGCCCAGACCTTCAAGACCTGGACCGTGCTCGAAACCATCATCTCGGTGGTCGCCTTCGGTCTGACTGTTGGCCTTTCTTACCTGATTTAGCCGGAGCCGCCTGCCATGGATATCCTCTACCAGATCCGCGCCCGTCAGGATTCCTTCAGCGCCGGTGAAGGACGCATCGCTCGCCTGATGCTCGACGACGTAGGATTTGCCTCTGCCGCCAGCCTCGACGAACTGGCGCAGCGGGCCGAAGTCAGTACCGCCACGCTCTCGCGTTTTGCCCGCACCGTTGGCTGCCGGGATTTGCGCGACCTGCGCCTGCAACTGGCCCAGGCCAGCGGCGTCGGCAGCCGTTTTCTCGACCCGGCGGGCACACCCGACCAATCGGCGTTTTATGGGCAGATCGTTGGCGATATCGAAACGACCTTGCGTCAGCATCTCTCGGCGTTCGACGAGTCGCGCTTTGCCGATGCGGTGAAGCTGCTGGGCAAGGCGCGGATGATTCACGCCTTCGGCATGGGCGGTTGCTCGACGTTGTGCAGCGATGAACTGCAAGTGCGCCTGGTGCGGCTCGGCTACCCGATTGCGGTGTGCCACGACCCGGTGATGATGCGCGTCACCGCCGCCAGCCTCGGCGCCGAACACGCGGTCATCGCCTGCTCGCTGACCGGCATCACCCCCGAATTACTGGAAGCCGTGGAACTGGCCCGCAGCTATGGCACCCGGATTCTCGCCATCACTCGGGCCGACTCGCCGCTGGCGCAATTGGCCGATGTGCTGCTGCCGCTGCAAATCGCCGAGACCTCGTTCATCTACAAACCGACGGCGGCTCGCTACGGCATGTTGCTGGCCATCGATGTGCTCGCCACCGAGCTGGCGCTGGCCAATCCTGAAGACAATCAAGAGCGTCTGCGGCGGATCAAACTCGCCCTGGACGATTACCGCGGCGGCGACGATCACTTGCCGCTGGGAGACTGACATGATGTACGACACGCTGATTCGCAACGCCCTGATCATCGATGGCAGCAACCGCCCTGGCTACCCCGCCGACGTGGCAATTCTGAACGGTCGCATCGAGCGCATCGGTGACTTGCACGATGCTCGCGCCAGTGAAGAAATCGATGGCGCTGGCCGGGTACTGGCGCCGGGTTTCATCGACGTGCACACCCACGACGACACCGTGGTGATCCGCCAGCCGCAGATGCTGCCCAAGCTCAGCCAGGGCGTGACCACGGTGATCGTCGGCAACTGCGGGATCAGTGCTTCGCCAGTGAGTTTGCGCGGCGATCCGCCGGACCCGATGAACCTGCTCGGCACGGCTGCCGCGTTCGTGTATCCGCGTTTCAGCGATTACCGCGCAGCCGTTGAAGCGGCGAACACCACATTGAACGTGGCGGCGCTGGTGGGGCACACCGCGCTGCGCAGCAACCACCTCGACGACCTGTTTCGTACTGCGACTGATGATGAAATCCGCGCGATGCGCGAGCAACTGCGCGAAAGTCTTGAAGCCGGTGCATTGGGTTTATCGACCGGTCTGGCCTATGCCAGTGCGTTCTCGGCTTCCACCGATGAAGTGATGCAACTGACCGAAGAGCTGAGTGCCTTCGGCGCGGTCTACACCACCCATTTGCGCAGTGAATTCGAACCGGTGCTGGAGGCCATGGACGAGGCGTTCCAGATCGGCCGTCACGCAAAATCACCGGTGATCATTTCCCACCTCAAATGCGCCGGCGCCGGTAACTGGGGGCGTAGTCCACAACTGCTGGCGTCCCTCGAACATGCAGCGAAAACCCATCCGGTGGGCTGCGATTGCTATCCCTACGCCGCGAGTTCTTCGACCCTGGACCTCAAACAAGTCACCGATGCCCATCGCATCACCATTACCTGGTCCACGCCGCACCCGGAACTAGGTGGTCGCGACCTGATGGACATTGCCGCCGAGTGGGGCGTGCCTTTGCTGGATGCCGCCCGCCGACTGCAACCGGCGGGTGCGGTGTATTACGGAATGGACGAAGCGGATGTACGAAGAATCCTCGCGCACCCGTTGTCGATGGTCGGCTCTGACGGATTGCCGGAAGACCCGTTTCCGCATCCGCGCCTGTGGGGTGCATTCCCACGTGTGCTCGGACATTTCAGTCGCGACGTCGGACTGTTTCCACTGCACACCGCCGTGCACAAAATGACCGGGCTATCGGCGGCGCGATTTGGCTTGAAGGGACGTGGCGAAATCCGCGAAGGGCATTGGGCGGACCTGGTGTTGTTCGATCCTGCAACGATACGCGACGTGGCGGACTTCAATGATCCGCAACGGGCGGCGGAAGGGATTGATGGGGTTTGGGTCAACGGTGTCTTGAGTTACAGCGAAGGGCAGGCAAACGGAAGAAGGGAGGGGCGCTTTCTGGCGCGGGAAGGGAATTTGCGTGACGGGTTTGAGTAAGTATTCCGAGTGCTGCGTCACAGTAGTGGCACATTGCGATTAAAGAAAGCCACCACCAAGCCGAAGTGCTGACATCCGGCCCGGCTACACTCTGGGCCTTCTCTGTCTGGGAGCAACGCGATGAGCTTCGGTAAAACCACCCCGATCCTGCGGATTTTCGATGAAATCAAGGCAGTGGAGTTCTACGTCGACTTCCTGGGATTCAAGATCGACTGGCAGCATCGTTTCGAACCCAACTTTCCGCTGTACCTGCAAGTCTCGCGCGGCGAATGCGTGCTGCACCTGTCCGAACACCACGGCGACAGCACACCGGGTTCGGCGCTGCGAATCGAGACCGATGAGCTGGAGGCCTTCCAGCAGCAGTTGCTGGCCAAGGAATATCCTTTCGCGCATCCACAGATTCAGGCGATGCCGTGGGGCAGTCAGGACATGACCGTGGCCGATCCGTTCGGGAACCGGTTGGTGTTTACCAATGCGATTAGTGTGTAAGGCGCCAGGAAGCCGGACAAATGGCAGCTCAGAGCTGGATCTGCGACATCGCCAGGGTCAGCAATCAATGCGAGGCCAGGGCTGATCCGAAATATCAGTTGTTTGTTAGATAGCATCGCGGGCAAGCCCGCTCCCGCAGGGTTCTGTGAGTGCCAAAGAATGTTGGCACGACACATATTCTGTGGGAGCGGGCTTGCCCGCGATGGGATCTGTCATTTACCGCAAAGTGAATATCAAACCCTGAAGTGACTCACCATCATCTGCAACTGATTGCCCAACCGCGCCAGCTCAACGCTGGACTTGGCGGTTTCGTCGCTGGCGGCGGCAGTCTGTTCGGACACGTCGCGCACGTTGATGATGCTGCGGCTGATCTCTTCGGCCACGGCGCTTTGTTGCTCGGCGGCGGCGGCGATCTGCTGGTTCATCGACTGGATGTTGGACACCGTGCGGGTGATGTTCTCCAGTGACACACCCGCTTTGCGGGTCAGCGCGACGCTGCTGTCGGTGAGGGTGCGGCTGTTGTTCATCACCGCCGACACTTGTTGGGTGCCGTTTTGCAGACCAGCCACCAGGCCTTCGATTTCTTCGGTGGATTTCTGAGTTCGCTGGGCCAGGCCACGGACTTCGTCGGCCACCACGGCAAAACCACGACCGGCTTCACCGGCACGGGCCGCTTCAATCGCTGCGTTGAGTGCCAACAGATTGGTCTGTTCGGCCACTGCCTTGATCACGTCCATCACGCTGCCGATCTTGTCGCTTTCCTGTTGCAGCACACTCATGGCTTCGGTGGAACGTGCCACTTCGGTGGCCAGTCGTTCGATCTGGGCGATGGCTTCGTTGACCACCTTGTCGCCTTCGCGAGCTTCGCCGTCAGCGGCGGCTGCCGCCTGGGAAGCTTGTTCGGCGTTGCGCGCAACTTCCTGCACGGTGGCAGTCATCTCGTGCATGGCGGTGGCCACCTGATCGGTCTCGATCTTCTGGCTATTAACGCCTGCGCTGGTTTGCTCGGTCACGGCCGACAGTTCTTCGGCGGCGCTGGCGATCTGGGTGACGCCATCGCGGATGCCGCTGATCAAGTCGCGCAAGGTCACGCCCATGCGCGCGATGCCTTGTTGCAATACGCCGAGTTCGTCGCGGCGAGTCACTTTGACGTCCTGGGACAGGTCGCCGCTGGCGATGCGTTCGACCACCGCCAGTGTATCGCGCAGCGGGCCGGTGATCTGACGGGTGATGATGACGGCAGCAATGATGCCCACCAACAATGCCAGCAAGGTGCTGATCAGTTGCAGGGTGCGGGCTTGTGCGCTTTCGGCGTCGCGGCGATCGAGCTGGATCTGATACAGCTGATCGCTGAGGGTCACGATGGTGGTGCCCTGGTCGGTCATTTCCTTGCGCGACTGAACGGTATCGTTGGTGGCGGCTTTAAAGGCCTGCAAGGCACTGCGGTAATTGGTCAGTGCTGTTTCAAGTTGAAGCAGCGCGTCCTGCTGGGTGTCGGCGAAATAGGTATGAAGTTGCTTCAGACCGCTGATGGCCGCGTCCAGTTGAGTGACGGCTTTTTGCTCGGTGTCGGCATTGGCGCTGGCGGTGTAGCCACGCACTTCGTAACGGGCCAGCAAGAAGGCTTCCTTGGTGGCTGTGATGGCCTGGAACTGTTCCGCACGTTGATCGCTCAGCGGCATTTGTTTCACGCTGGTACTGATCGCGTCGATCAGCTTGCTCGCGGTCTCGGCGTTGCTGCCCATGGCGTCACGGGCACTGTTACCCGTGCGGTACGCGCTGCGCATTTTGTTCAGGGATGTCTTGTAGGCCTCAATGACGGCGCCTTGCTCTTTGAGCAGCTTGAGGTTTTCCGGGCTCTTGAACTTCACCAGCAGCGCTTGTTGCTGGGCAGAGAACGCGTCAAGGGTGGTCTGTACGTTCTGTGCGGCGGTTTCGTCGCCGTTGGTCAGCATGTACTGCAGGCGAACCACGCGCAGCTTGGTCAGGCCGGCGTTGAGCTGGGTGATATCGCTCATCCAGTTGCTGCGGTCAATCAACCCGCCCAGGCTCGTCCAGCCGGTCAGGGCCAGGACGCAGGTCAGTGCCAGGACCAGGCCAAATCCCAGGCCCAGTTTCAGGTTCACGCTGATGTTGCCGAACCAGCTATTCATCAAATTCCTCCAGGAACGTTGCGCATTTCATCGTTGGTTGGCTGGAAGATTGTTGTTCTTGGGAGCCAGCAGATATGTAGAAGGTATGTATCGGCAGCGATCCCGAGAGCTGAAAGGTTTTTGCAGGACTGATCTGTAACAAGGTTTTTGGGCAGGCCTTAAGCTTTTTTTCACACGGGTTTCACCGGCAGGCGACGCGCGCCTCTCTACCCTCGCGGCATCGAATGAAAGTGATGCATGCCGGCGAGGCGGCCTGATGTGGAATTGAGACTGAGCCTGTTCGGGATAAAACGCTCGATTGATCTGAGCCGTTGGACCCGATATCGAAATACGGCGGTGGTGCTGGCCTCGGCGTTGCTGGTGGTCCCTTTGACGGCGTTTCTGTTGCGCCCCGCCGCCGTGCCGGACCTGGCCCACGGCAATGTGCCTGGTGCCCGGGCGTTGGCGGCGGGTTGGGCGAGGGGCGACATGATCGTGCTGGTTCGCCATGTCGAGCGTTGCGATCACTCCACCGCCGCGTGCCTGAGTGGCAACGATGGCATCACGGATCGTTCCCGCAGTGTCGCGGTCGGGGTTGGTGCGCAGTTCGAACGGCTGGGCCTGGACAAGGCCGATATCTACAACAGCCCGGTCATCCGTACCGCGCAGACCGCCGGCTATATGTTCAACAGGGTCGGTGCGGGTGAGGACTGGTTGATCAACTGCAGGGGCACCATGCTGCGCGATGCGCTGGTGCACAAGGTGGCCGGGCACAACCTGATTCTGGTGACCCACAGCGAATGCATGTCGCAACTTGAAAAAGACCTCAAGTTGCCGGCTTCCACGTTGGGGTATGGCGCGTCCTTGTTCATTTCAACCGAAACGCCTCAGGCACCGCGCATGCTCGGTTTCATCGAAGCCTCGGACTGGCGCTCGGTGAGTACCCAATGAATTCACTCTCTGGATCCGGACGCACGATGCTGACTTCTTCCTGCTACCGTTTTTACTGGCTGAACTTCGGTATTCCATTGGCCTGCGCGGTCGTGGTTTTCCTGCTGTTCGACCTGACCAGAATCGATATCGCGTTCAGCGATCTTTTTTATGACCCGGTCACCCGGGTATTTCCGCTTGAGCATGTGCACCTGTTTGAAAAGATCACCCATAAGTGGGCTCGGATCATTCCGAACTGGACCGGCGAAGTGGCGATCATCGGTGCGTTATTGTCGTTTCTCTGGCCACGTCTGAAGGCTGAAAAACATTCGAAAATCGTCGCGTTCCTGGAAAAAATCAAAGTCGCCCCGGTACTGCGGTTTGCCAGCAAGCACCGTCGTGATTTCCTTTATGTGGTGTTCGCGTTTTCCATCAGTACCGGCGTCATCCACTACCTCAAGGGTCACACCAGCGTGTATTGCCCGGTTGAAACGATCCAGTACGCCGGGAAAATCGAACACAAGGAGTGGTACCAGAATTTCGATCTGCTGAAGGTCGCGGGGGACGGTCGCTGCTGGCCGGGCGGGCATGCCTCGGGTGGCTTTACCCTGCTGGCGTTGTACTTCGTGGCGCGCCGCTACCGCTGGCGCTATTCCAGAGCGGTCATGTACGGCTCGCTGCTGCTTGGTTTCGTCTATGGCACGACGCGGGTTCTGCAGGGCTGGCATTACATGTCCCACACGTTCTGGGCCGGGATCTTCGTGTGGCTGGCGTGTTTGCTGACGGCGCTGGCGTTTTATGGGCGAGCGCGGCTGGAGATGCCGGTGGGGCAGATGACATCACCAGAGGCTGGTCGGCCGTCATCGCGAACAAGCTCCCACAAGGACGCCACTGTACCTGTGGGAGCGAGCCTGCTCGCGATGAACGATGACGCGGAGTGCCTGCCTATCCCTGCGGATCGATGTTATCCAGCGCGCGGTTCACTGCCAGCTCCGCCAGCATGATGATCTGCGCAATGGCCAGGGCCGTGTTGCGCTGGGGGCCTGTCAGGCAGGTGGCGAAATCACTGGTCATGACGTTGGCTGACGCCAGTGACTCGCAGGCGTGGGCGAGGAGGGTTTCAGTGTCCATGTCCGGGACGATCATGAACAGGGTGCTGGGGCTATAGGGTTTGGTGGTGTTGGAGGGGGGATCGGGGATTAATTTATCCACTTGAAGGTCCTTTTGTAATTGGAGCCATCAGTTGCCGATCTCACACGGCGAGAGGTGGCAGCTATGTGCGGAGTGAGATCACCGGCAAAAGGAACCCGGCCAGACCGAAGTCTGCCCGCACACAGCCGCCATAAAGTGTTGCGGACAGCGAATAATCTGGCGGCAATTATGGGGGGGCTAGCGCTAGTTTCCAATTGCTCATCCGGGGATCTCACGCCCGATCACTGAGTTTTCAGCGACAGCCAGAGGTTATTGAGCGGACTTCCGACCGACAACCCTAAAGACCTGTGGGATTTTTCTTCGCGTTTCCAACGAAGGTAGGACGTGTCTTGCGAATCGCAAGGCCTGCGGAAAAACTCAAACCGCCAGCGGCAAGGTTACGATAAAGGTACTGCCCTTGCCGTCGCCGTCGCTCATGCCGATCACCGTGCCGCCATGGGCTTCGACCAGCTCACGCACCACCGTCAGGCCAATGCCCAGACCTGCGCCGTTGAAGCCAACGGCGTGAACGTCCTGCACGAATGGCTCGAAGATGAAGGGCAGCGCCTTGGCGGAAATACCGATGCCGTCATCGCAAATGCTCATCTGCAGCAGATCGGCTTTGGTGGTCACCGAAAGCGTGACCGTGCCGCCCGCCGGTGTGTACTTGTTCGCATTGCCCAGCAGGTTGCCGAGAATCTGCGTGAGTCGTACCGGATCGCCATTCACCGCCAGTGCGCACTCGGGCAACTCAGCCGTGAAGTGCAGATGTTGAGCAGCCATCAGCGGGCTGCACACGGTGATGGCCTCCTGAATGATTTGCGCCATGTCGACGATCCGGCAATCCAGACGCAGCTTGCCGGTGCTGGCGCGGGAAACGTCGAGCAAGTCGTCCACCAGGCGCGACATGTGCTGCACCTGGCCTTCGATCAGTGCCTGCATTCGCGGCAGCTCTTCACTCGGCACCCGCACCAGTCGGCCGGCGAGCATGCTGATGGGCGTCAGCGGGTTGCGCAGTTCGTGAGCCACCAGGGTGAGGATGTTGCGTTGCTGTGCCAGGCTGTGCTTGGCCGAGGCCTGCAAGTGTTGCGCACTGAGGACGGCCAGCACCAATTGCTCGTTGGCTTCGCGCATCTCCAGGTAACGCTGTTGCTCTTTGACTGTGCGCAGGGGTTTTTCCGCATCCGACTGCGCCAATAGAATCGCCAGGACCAATTGTTGATTGGCCTCGATCAGTTGCTCGATCTGCTGGCTGTCAGCGAGCTGGGTGTTGGCGTCGCTCAGCTCCTTGTTCAGCGCCGCCAGCACCGCGCGTGCCTCGACGGTTTTCTGGCCGAGCAGAAACAGTTCGCGAGCGGCCGTGGTCACCGCTTGCTCGTTCTTGCCATTGGCCTCATTCATGATTATTTGCTCATCCGTCGTCTTTGCCCAACCGATGCCGGGTAGGCCGGCCCCCGAGCAAACCTTCCTGGTCCGGCAACATTTCGCCGATCTGCAAACCGTTGTTGTCGATGCGGTACAGGCGCAGTTCATCGGAGTGGGCGCTGGCCCGCACCTTGACCACGGCCATGATCCGCAGCAAGCGACTCTGCACTTCGATGTAGCGCTGGACGATGATTGCGTCGGTAAGGAACGCCGTACCGTAAGGGCTGAAGCGCAGGTCGGTGTAGCGGTCTTCCAGTTCCGAGGTCAGTAACACACTGACACCGATGATGGTCAGCGCGGTGACCATGCGCGACAGCGACTCGCGGAAGTCTTCGCGGAAGGTCGGCGCCAGCGCCAGTTCGAAACCCGACAGCGAATCGATGACCACGCGGGTCGCTTTCAGTCGGTTTATCTCGCTCAACAACAGTTGCACGACTTCGTCGATGGAGAGGTCCGGGGCGCGGCTGTCCACCAGACCCACCTGGCCGCTCTGGATCAGGCCAGAGAGAGTGGCGTTCTGGGAGTGATTGGGCCGTTGTTCGAACACCGCGATCACGCCGGTTTCGCCGCTGCGCGCGCCCTCGGCCAGGAAGCTCGCCGCCAGGATGCTTTTGCCCGAGCCCGACGGCCCGGCCACCAGCAAGGAGTAGCCACGGGGCAAACCGCCGCCGAGCATTTCGTCGAGCTGCGCAACGCCCATCTTCAGGCGCTTGATCGGGAACTCCAGCGGCGCTTCAACCGGGTTGCTGGCGGCTGGGGCAAAGACCTTGATCCCCGAGGTGGCGATGCGGAAGGTGTGCAGGCCTGGCAGCGTCGGTTGGCCGCGCATCTTCATGATTTCCATCTTGCGCACCATGGAATTGCGCTGAACGCTCTGACGCAGCCAGATCAGGCCATCGGCCACGGTGAAAATCGGGTTGGTGTCGGTTTCGGTGAAATATTCGCCAATCAGGAAGGTCGTCGCCTGCCAGGTGGTCATCAACATGCCCAGTTGCTGTACGAACTGCGGCAAGTTGTTGTTCGGGTTGTCTTCGGTCTGGCTGGCCAGCACCACCGAACGGAACGAGTCGACGAACACCAGCGCCGGGGAGTGCGCCTCGACCTCGCTGACGATGCGCCGCAGCACTTCGTCCAGATTCCCGGCCAGGGTGTCGTCGGCCAGGTTGATGTAGCGGATCGACTGGTTGATCGCTTCGCTGTCGAAAAAGTCGAATTGCTGCTGATAACGCAGCATCTTCAGCGGCGGCTCGCCCAGCACGGTAAAGAACAGCGCCGGACGCTCGGGTGTCGCCAGGGCGAACATCATCTGATGTGCCAGGGTGGTTTTGCCGCAGCCAGGCGGGCCGGCGATCAGGTTGAACGAAAATTCCGGCAATCCGCCGCCCAGCACTTCGTCCAGTCCTGGCACGCCGGTGGCCAGGCGGTTGATAGTCACTTTGGTGCTCATGGCGAAGTTTCCTGCGAAGGGGTGTCGCTCAAAGAAGGTTCCCACACGCCACGAAGCAAACGTGCGGTGAGCGAGGGCCCGATCAGCGTGGTCAGCAGCTCGTAAAAAGTGGTCAGCAACACTTCACCGAAAAACAATGCATCGGCTTCGCTTTGCTCGACGAGTACGGACTTGAGGGCAGTCAGATCCAAGGAGGCCTGCACACTGTCATAGATGCCGGCCAGACGCGGATGGTTGGCGGCGCACAGACGAAGGCTGCGGCGATAAAGCGCGGCAACCCCTTGCTGGCCAATGATGGGCGTGAGGGCTGCGTCCATATCCCGCAATATCGAGGTGATCGCTTGTGCGACTTTTGCAATGTCAGCGTTGGGGCCAACGCGGTGCGTCAGAGAAGCTACGATCTGACGGCTCTCTTCGCTTAGCGTGGACATGGCTAACTGATATCCGATTGACAGACTTTGATGGTACACCCTATGGCGGTGTTGGGAGTGATTTGCGTCAGAGTATCGTGAACGGCCTGGAAAACCGGGCTGTGGCCAGAATTGCACGAGATGCGCGGCATTCGGAACGTCATGGCGTCCAGTATTGGTATCGTTTACGACGCCCGTAGAGACTGCTTGGGGCCATTGAACGCTTTAGCGAGATCGGGCTTTTTTTTGGGCTGGTTTGGTCCGACTGACGTCACTTGAAAGCCGATGCTGCGCTGCTAGGCTTGAACAGTCGGAGCTGTCGACACACTGCGACCTGTTACGGCCTCCCTCTTGATCCAGGATCGCTCACGATCGATCAAGCCGTCCTCCGCCCTCACATTCTGTCGCTTCCAGGCGACATCTACGACGTGCCAGATCTCTTGGCGCACGACACCGACACCTTGGGCGAGCCGTCGAATGACCCGCGACTTTTCAATCCTTATCAGGAGTCACTGTCATGAGTACTGCACTGGAAACCGTTCTATACACCGCAAAAACACACACCATCGGCGGCCGCACGGGTAGCGGAAAATCCAGCGATGGTGAGGTCGACGTAAAACTCAGCTCTCCGGGCTCGGGCAAACCGGGCACCAACCCTGAGCAACTGTTCGCTGTCGGCTATTCGGCCTGTTTCATCGGCGCGATGCAGGTGGCTGCCGGCAAGCTGAAGGTCAAGTTGCCGGAGGACACCTCTGTGGATGCTGAGGTGGATTTGGGCAAGATCAGTGATGGGAACTTTCAATTGGCGGTGAGGTTGAACATCAACCTTCCTGGATTGGAGGGCGATGTGAAACGGCAACTGGCCGAGGCCGCTCACGAGATCTGCCCTTATTCGCGTATGACGCGTGGGCACGTTTCAGTGGATTTGAAGGTGGTTTGATTCCCGGTCATTCACCTGGCTGCTTCAGTGGGAGCGAGCCTGCTCGCGATAACGATTGGTCATTCAACATTGATGTCGACTGGCACGCCGCAATCGCGAGCAGGCTCGCTCCCACAGCGCCCGATGCTGGGCTGCATTCATTGGGCAGGAGTCAGTCTTCTGGATCTTCCTCTTCTTCTGGCCTCCACCTGGCCATCAGGTCAGCCATCAACTCAGCAATGGCGTCAGTGTTGCCTTCCAGTACCTGCAGATGCGCGTTGATTCGGCTGGATGTTTCCGAAGAGCCACGTTGGTCGATCCAGATGCCAATTTCCTCGATAGCAGATCCAAGAGCCATGACGTTCTGGTTGATACGGTAGAGCAGAGCGGGGGTAGGATCATCAGGCATAGCGCTTCCTCCATAGAGAAGGAAAGCGTAGTCCAGGAGAGAGGTTGGCGAGCCGCAGTAAATTGCAGGCAAAGAAAAGCCCGCGATGGGGATTAGCGGGCTTAAGGTCTTGCAAGGAGCAGAATCGACATTACGCGCCAGAATGTGAAGAAAGCGTGAACGGACGGAAAGAACAGCATGGCGTAGAACGGACGTCGGTGACGCCTAGCTTCCGGAGCCGCTACCGCCTTGTTTGTTTTCCTCATTTGTCGAACTGTCCGAGGAGCCTGAGTCTTTCTCCAGGGTTTGCGAATCGGCGCCGGAGTTCGAGCCCGAAGATTCCTCTCCCTTTTTGTTGGCCTTGTCCTCATTGGATTCAGAGCCCTGAGCCTGGTTGAGCCCGGGAAGAGCAGCGGGCGGAACGGCAGATCCTGCAGTCGTCTTCTCGGCAGCAAGCGCATAGAGCGAGCAGGTCGACAGGAGGCCTGCAAGCGTAAGAGCCACGATCTGTTTGTTCATTTTCTACGTCTTCCGTTCGGGGGGTGTACTGCATTGGAAGACAGAGGAGAGGAGGCGTGCTGGGCGTCTGACGAGCGGCAGGAATGAAAAAGCCCGGCACTGGGCCGGGCTGAAGTAAGGCGAAGATTCAGACTGATGCCGGTAGGCCAATAAGCTCTATCAAGTCGTCCCGAGAATGCTTCTTCGGTCGATCGGTTGAAGCCACCTTCACCTCATCAGCGTAAGCAGTCAGCCTGCTATTGCAATTCTCAGCGCTACCGCAGCCTCAAGCAGCTTGTGCGCCTGGATCGAGACGGCGGCAGCCAAGTCATCATTCCCATCGTCTCTAAGCGTTGCGGCCAGATCGAGCAGTTTTCCTACCTCGATCTCAACGACTCGAACGGATTCAGTAATCTGGTATTGAAGTGAGTGAGCCATGTCATCAACCCTCGATCCAGATCAGTCAGGGACTCCCTAGTGTCAGGTGGTCCGCTGCGCCTTTAATGGTTGTCGCGACAACTGTTAACCGGGTTAACCCTTAATCAGGTGCGTCCTACAAATCTGTGACTTGCTCCGCACAATCCTTCCTGCGGTCTTCAATGAAGAGTCACAACCCTGCGACTTTCGCCAATCCTGATCCGGTCCAGCGCCCGGTTCAGAGCATCCAAGGCATCCAGGAGGGCTTTCGCCTCGGTCTCTCGACCATCTCCCCAAAGGCGTTCAGCCATCTTATTCAGGGCCTGGATAGAGCGCTCAATTTCAACGGCAGTTGCTGCTTCTTTACTTTCCGGCTGTTTCTTCTGCATTCAGTAACCCTTCTGCAGGGCATTGCTCTGTCGTTCTATTGTTAGCACGAATACATCGCCCACCAAAACACATGACCCAAGATCAAAATCTGTTGCTCCTGGATCTCGACAAAGGTAGCCCATTCTTCTTGGTGCCGATCTCAAGCTTGGACATGTTCAGACGCTGGGTTTGCGTGACTTTCCAGGCCGAAACTCAGCCGTGGATTCTCCCCCCGTGTCTAGCTGCTCTGATGCTGTCATCAACGCTGACATAACCGAGCAAAAACCACCCATTCAGGCACAAAAAAGGCACTTGCGATAATCGCTAAGTGCCTTATTTGTAACGTTTATTTGGTGGTCGGGGTAATCTGAACCCGATATGTATCATCTTGATTTATAAGATTAATGCGGTTTTTTATTTTTGGTTGGAATACCAACTGGAATACCTTTGCGAAATCGCACTGCAGTTGACCGCCCATTTGCATTCGATCTGACAATCGATTGCGTCGAAGCTGGTCAGCTCGGTGTCGAGGCGCGTGATCGAGCGCAGTCGGGTGAGCTCCGCCTTCAAAGCTTCACCAAGGTAGCCTTGCTCTACCAGGTGGAACTCCTCATCTTCCCCACCGACCGAGACGATCCGCGCTTTAACAAATCCTCAACCTGTACCTCTCCCGTATCGTCCGGAATGCCATGGGTTTTTCGTCGAGGTCTGCGCGTAGAGGTATCGTGATACGTGAGTGTTCTAGTCGTGGCACCAGCCCAGCGCGGTGGGAAACAACAGCCCGCTCGGATGGGCAGTAAAGTGCAGGTCGTCGCGATAGACGAAGGTCGCGGGGCTTTGGAAAAGCGGGATGGAGTAGCCCTGTTCTACCTGCCAGCGATCAAAGTTTCTGAACCCGGCAAAACGGATTTCATCGTTAGGCTCAGCCATCAGCGGGTCCAGGCGTGAGGCTATATCGTCGCTCTTGAACAGGGCGAAGCTCATCGCCGGGTGCATTAGAAAACCCGAGTAGGTGGCCGGGTCGCCGGCGGCAGGATTCCAGCCACGCAGCACCGGTCCGTCCAGGCGGCCCTGGTTCTGGTAGGCAATCAGCAGACTGGGTGACAGGATCTTGAGGTGTACCTCAATGCCGATGGCTTGCCACATGTATTGGACTGCCTGGGCCATTTCCAGATCTGCGGGCAGGGCGCCCTTGGTGGTGTAGAGATTGAGCTGCAGGGGCCGTTGCGGGCCATGACCTGCGCTGGCGAGTAGTTGCCGTGCGCGCTCGGGATCGTGGTCGATGCGAAAACCTTCGACGTGGCCTGGCATGTCGGGGCCGGAGGGTACCCAGATAGGCACCGCGCAACCACCGAACAGCCCCGAGGAAATCGCCGGCTTGTCCAGAGCATGGTGCAGCGCCAGTCGTACATCGCGATTGCGCAAGGCTCCCTGGTTGACCATTTGCAGCAGCACGATGGCCGTGCTGGGGCGAATGCTTTGGGCAAGCCCCGGCAGGTTGCCCAAGCGTCGGGTTTCCCGGACCGACAGGTTCATCGTCAGCCCGGCCTTGCCAGCCTGGAGCGTGGCGGCGCGGGCAATCGCATCGCGGCTGATTAGAAAGACCAGTCGGCGTATCGGCGGCGGGCCGCGCCAGTAGTCGAGGTTGGCCGCCAGGACGATCCGCTCGCCCTGCCGGTACTCGACCAGGCGATAGGGACCAGAACCCACCGGGGCCTTGGCGAATCCGTTACTGCCCACGGTCTGATAATAGTCGGCGGGAACCAGGTATGACGGTACATCGGCGAGCATTGCCGGGGCGAAAGCCATGGGATAGCGCAGGTGGAAAATCGCTTTTTGCTCGCTGAGGATTTCTATTTCCTCGATACCGCTCCAGACACCGGCCAGCAACGATCCCGGTGCCAGGCGTGCGCGATCGACGAAGGAGAAACGCAGATCCCGAGTGGTCAATCGGTCGCCGTTATGGAAGCGGATTCCGTCACGCAGGCACAGCTCCAGCGTGCGGCAGTGGGCATCCAGCCAGCGGTGGGACGTGACCACGCTGGGACCGTAGCGCAACTGGTCGTCGACCGTCAGCGGCTGGTCGAACAGGCACTTGATCAGAGCCGATTGCAGCGGGTTGACCCCGAGCGGATCCCAGCTGTTGATATCGGTCGGGTAGGCGATGCTCAGTTCATCGGGCGTGCCTCTGCTTTCGGCGAGTACGGCCCTGGGCAGTGCGGCCAGGGCCAGGCCCTGCAGGGTCCCGCGAAGCAGGGCGCGGCGTTCAAGCATGGTCGGTCTCGCTATCGGCGGCGCGTAGCAGCGCCTGGGTCACGGGATGCCGGGGCTGGTCGAACACTCGAGCAGTTTCGCCGCTTTCAACGATGCGTCCCTGGTCCATGACCAATACACGGCTGCACAGGTAGCGCACTACGGCCAAGTCGTGGGAGATCAGCAACAGGGCGATCTTGTGTTCGCGGCGCAGCTCCAGCAGCAGGTTGAGGATTTGAGCCTGTACCGACGCGTCCAGTCCGGAAACGATTTCATCGGCAATCAGCAGTTGTGGCAGTACGCACAATGCTCGGCCGATGTTGACACGCTGGCGCTGGCCGCCGGAAAGCTGGTCGGCCAGGCGCTTGAGCATGCCTGAGGGCAGGCCGACCGCTTGCTGCAGGGCCAGTGCTCGACGGGCGCGCTCCGAGCGCAGCACGGAGCGATGGTCCAGCGGCTGGGTCAGCAGATCGCCCAGGGTACGACGCGGATTGAGGGCGGCTGTCGGGTTTTGGAACACTAGCTGTAGCGCCTGGCGCCGCCGCTCCCAGGAATGACGATCCTGCTTGAGCGGATGCTCGTTGAGCAAGATGCGTCCGGCGCTGGGCACCTGCAAGCCCATCAACAGTCGTGCGAGGCTGGTTTTCCCACTGCCGCTGGCACCGATCAGACCGACGAATTCGCCGGGCGCGATAGTCAGGTCGATATCTTCCAGTATCTGGACCTGCCGGCCATAGGGCCAACGCCCATGACGAAGCTGCTGGGCCAGCCCTTCGACCCGCAGAAAGGGTGTCTCGCTACCCAGCAGGCCCAAGGCGTAATGTTCGTTCAGCCGGTTGACGTCGTGCCGTGCCGGCTCATGGCCGACCCCTCCATTGCAGCGCAGGCGACGCCCGTCGGCTTCATGTTGCAGTGCGATCGGCCCCTGGGAGCAATGATCGGAAGCCTGGGCACAGCGCGGTGCAAAGCGACAACCCGACAGTCCAGCCAGACCCTCGAGCCCTGGCATCTGGCCCACCAGTGGCTGTAGCGCCTGCCAAGGGCCGCGCAACGAGGGCCGCGCGCGCAACAGGGCGCGGGTATAGGGATGACGAGGGTTATCGAGCAGTTGTCGGGCGCTGCCGTACTCGACTGTGGTTCCTGCATAGAGCACCAGCAGGTCGTCGCAGAGCTGCGAGGCCAGGTCCAGGTCGTGGGTGATAAAAAGCACGGCGGTGCCGTGCAGGCGCTGCAGGTCGCGTAGCAGGCTGACGATATGCTGCCGGCTCGGAGGGTCCAGCGCGGTGGTGGCTTCATCGCAAATCACTAGGTCGGGCCCACTGGCGAAGGCCATGGCAATCAGTACCCGCTGGCACATGCCCCCCGATAGTTGATGCGGATACTGCTGCAGTACTCGCTGCGGCTCGGCGATGCGTACGCTGTTCAGCGCCCCGAGGCTTAGCGCGGCACGACTTGTTGCGCAATGGCCCAGGCGCTGGAAGTGCTCATCGAGTTGCTGGCCGATACGCAGTACCGGGTCGAGCGCCTGAACCGGATCCTGGGGCACGAAACAGATATGCTTGCCCAGTCGTTGCCGGTGTTCGGCTGGCGGGTCACCCAGTAGGTCGCCGCCGGCGAAACGCACATCGCCCTCGACCACCCGCAGACCCTGGGGCAGGGCACGGGCCAGGACCTTGCCAAGCAGGCTCTTGCCCGCGCCGGACTCGCCGACCAGCCCCAGAATCCGGCCTTTGGGCAGGCGGAAGCTGATGTCCTGCAGGGCCAGACTGACCGGGCCGCGAACACTTAGCCGCCGTACTTCAAGAAGAACTTCGGCAGGCAGGGAAAAAGGCGCGGTCGTCATGGCGCGGTTACTCCGCCGGAGGCTGCCGGACCGCGGCTTGCATAGCGTAAACCAGTGCCGAGCATGATGCTGGCAAGAATTGCGCTGACGGTCGCGAGCAGCGGCGGCAACAATTGCCACGGCGCGCTAAGGGCGTTGTCCAGGCCCTGGGCGATCATTGTGCCCCAGGAGGGCACGCCGGGGTCCACTGACATACCGACGAAGGCGAGGATGCTTTCGGTGACAATCGCACTGCCCATGGACAGGCTGGTCATGACGATCAACGTAGGCATCACCCCCGGCAGCAAATCGCGACCGATCACCGCCAGCGGTGACGCCCCGGTGATCCGGGCGGCCAATACATAGTCACGAGTCGCCAGTTGCCGTGTCTCGCTGCGGATCACTCGGCAGAACCGGGTCCAGTCGACCAGGATGATCGCAAGTATCACATTGGCGAAGCCCGGCTCCAGGGCGACCATCAGCAGCATCGCCAGAACCACGGCGGGAAACGCCATCCAGGTATCCATCAACAGGGCGATCAGCCGTCCCGGCCAGCCTTTGATATAGCCGGCCAGCAGCCCCAGCGTGGTCCCGATCAGCGCACTGCCGAGGGCAGCAAGCAGTGCCACGACAAACACCACGCGGCTGCCGAAGATCAGGCGCGATAGCAGGCAACGGCCGAGGGAGTCGCTGCCCAGCGGCAGATCCCAGTCGCCGCCGGGCAGCCAGGCTGGCGGTAACAATGGCCGGTCGAGATCCTGCAATTGTGGCGGGTGCGGGACGATATCCGGTGCCAGCCAGGCGATCAGCCCTAGGGTCAGCCAATAGCCCAAAGCCAGCCAGACCCGCCATCCAGGTGCCGTCCTCATTCCGTTCTCAGGCGTGGGTCGAGGCGGATCAGCCACAGTTCCATCAGCGTATTGCTCAGCAGTACCGCCAGTGCATAGACCAGGCTTACGCCTTGGATCAGCGGTAGGTCCTGGCTGGTGATGGCGTCAATCATGAGGCTACCGAGCCCCGGCAGTCCGAAGATAACCTCGACCAGCAAGGTGCCGCCGATGAGTAATCCGCCTTGGACGCCCATTAGCGTGACTACCGGCAGCCAGGCATTGCCCAGCGCATGGCGCAGCAGAAGGCGGCTTTCCGAGAGGCCGCGTAGCCGGCCGTTGTTGATGTACTCCTGTGCATAGGCTTGATCCAGGCTTGAATAGAGAATTCGCATCAATGGCGGGGCGATGCCCATGGCCAGAGCCGTTGCGGGCAGGAGAAGATGGGCGAGGGCGCTACCCAGCGCCGCTCCGTTGCCCGCCAGCAGGGTATCGAGCAGTAGAAATCCGCTGCGTCGGGGCACTATCAACAGCGGATCGATCTGACCGAAGAAGGGCAACCAACGCAGGGCGATACCGAATAGGAGCATCAATAGAATGGCCCAGAGGTATTCCGGGATGGCCAGAGTCAGGCTGTTACACAGATCCAGTGCGCCGCGCAGCGGTGTTTGCCGGTAATGAAAGGCCACCAGCCCGCTGGCGATGCCCAGGCCGATCCCCAGGACCAGGCTGCAGAACACCAGTTGCAGAGTCACGGGCAAGGTGCGCAGGATCAGTGTTGCGACACTTTCACCAAACTGGATCGACTGCCCCAGGTCACCGCTGACGGACTGCCGACACCAGAACAGAAACTGCACTGCTATCGGGCGGTCGAGCCCGAGCCCCTGCCTTAAATGAGTGCTCTGTTCGGGCGTGGCATTGGGCGGCAACAGCATGGCAACCGGATCCAGCGGTAGCAGGCGCAGCAGCACGAAAATCATCGCAGCGACCGAGAACAGGATCAGCGGGAGTCTGGCCAACGGCGCCAGCCAGCGACTCGATACACCGATCGTGCGATGCAAGCGTGTGATCAACATCCATCATCCTCAATAGAAACTTTCCAGCGTGTTGCCACCAAAGCACACCTTTATGCCTCAAAAGTGCAAGAACCGAGCCGTGACGGGTAGGCGCGCGATCACGAGGGGAATAGGGATAACACCCTTTACGTGGTCTAGACAGTGCAAATCGTGATGCGGATTTGGACAAGTTTTCCTCTGCACGTCTGGCTAATATTAAATGGCAGGACGCAGAGTAATTTCGATATGTATTAGAATAATAAGCCACTGTCGATAAACCAAGGATCCGAACATCAAGAACGCCTGCCGTTGAATGATCCTAATGCTCCATAAGTGGAGTGTTTGTAACTTTGTGGGTGAGCCAATGAATAATATGATTAGAGCCCGAAAAGCGGCGATGGCAATGGCGTGCACGGCGTTGGTCGGCTCGTATCAGGCTCAGGCGGGAGATTTCGTCAATTTCCAGATGTTCGATGCCAGCCTGTATGCCCAGGCGGGCAATGAAATCGATCCAGAGAAAACTATCTCGCCGATTTTCGAAGCCTTTGGCGACTACAGCATCGGCGATATGTATGTTTATAGCATCTGGCAGAACGCCATGGAGCCGAACCAGCAAGGCACATCGAGCACCTATTACTACAAGTTCGTACCACGTCTGAGTTTTGGCAAAATTCTCGGCAAAGACCTGTCCTTCGGGCCTTTGAAGGATATCAGCTTCGCCCAGTGGATCTCCCGAACCAAGGGCTATCACCATGAATACATGCCAGGTCTCGGGCTGGACTGGGATGTTCCCGGCTTTAGCTGGCTGCGCACTATGTACTATTTCGAGCACAACAAGGAGCTGGGTTGGAACGATCGGCGCATCCATATCGACTACGGCTATCCGTTCAGTACTCGCTATGGCGATTTCCGCGTGGTAGGGACCTTCGATCATACGTTCGGCGGTCGTGGTCAGGCCAAGGTGACCGACTTCAAGCCAGAACTTCACTACGACTTGGGTAAGGCATTCGGGCAGGCGCCGGGGCACTTGTGGACGGGTATTGTTTTGAACCCTATCAAGAATAAATACAAGATCGAAGATAGTGATGACTTTTCAACTAATCAGGTCAGTTATGGCGCCCTGATTCGTTACAGTTTTTTTTGAATTAAAGTCTGCACCCATTATCGGTGTCGGAGGGGGTTATATATGAATACGCAACACAGGCCTTACTCTAAAATATATCAGTGGAGCATATTGCTGTTGTTCAGCCTGTTGTTCTTTTTGATTACCGCATCCACTTTTACTTCGCTGGGCGTGGTGCTGCCCAGCATGATCATGGAGCTGCAGTGGAGCTGGGCCGATGCGGGTTTGGGCTTCACCCTGCTGGGGCTGGCCTGCGGGCTGTCAAGCTACTTGCCTGCGCTGCTCATTCGTAAAGTCGGGGTCCGGGCCACGCTGTTTCTGGGCACGCTGATTCTGCTGGCCGGCTTTGGCAGCTTGTACACGGCTCACGGTATCGGCGCCTACTTCGCGGGGACGACCCTGCTCGGCATCGGCTTCAGCTTTGTCGCGACCGTGCCGGGCACCCACGTGATTGGTCGGTTATTCGAGAAGCAATCGCTGGCCTTTGGTGTCTATTTCACCCTGGGCGGGCTGGGCGGCGTGGTGGGACCGTGGATCTACTTTCTGGCGGTCGAGGTCTGGGGGAGCTGGCGCATGCACTGGGGACTGTGCGGTGGTCTGCTTGCCGGCGCCGGGTTGCTGACCTGCCTGGTCCTGCAGGAAGGTGAGCGCGAGAAGGCCCACGCGGATGCTATCAGCCAGCGAAGTCAGGTCGGCTACCGCGGCTCGATTTATCGCACTGTCCAGGTCTGGAGCGCGAGCCAAGCACTGCGTACATGGCAGTTCTATGTGATTGCGGCGGCTTACACCTCGTTTCTACTCTGCGGCATCACCGTCAACAGCTTCGCCGTGGCGCACCTGACTGACCGCGGTTTCAGCGCCGAGATAGCCGCCAGCCTGCTTAGCGCCCAGGCCCTGATCAATGCCTTCTCGCGGGTCAGCGGTGGAGTGGTCGGCGAGTTCTTCGAGCCGAAGAAGCTGTTGGCCGGCAGCTTGGCGCTGATGATCATCGGCGTGCTGGCCCTGAGCTCCGGCGGTTCTTGGCCCAGCCTGATTCTGTTTACGGCCGGCATTGGCATTGGCTACGGCATGACCTTTCTGGCAACCAGCATTCTGTTGTCGAACTACTTCGGTCGCGGTCCGTACCTGGAACTGTTCTCGGTAATGAACCTGATTTCCACTCTGGCCTGCTTCTCGCCCTTTTTGGCGGGTGCTATCAAGGACGGCACCGGCAGCTTCAGCCTGGCATTCCTGATTATCGCCATTGTGCCGGCGCTGGTCCTGTTGGCTACGCTGGCGATGCGTCCGCCGCGCCTGGCTCAGGCGTCTTCGGCCCAAGCGGCGTTTTCCTGACACTGCCTACGGGCACTTTTGCAACGGGGTAAAAACCATGAACCAATCAACCAAAGAATTCGGCGTCTTCCTGCCTATCGCCAAGGGAGGCTGGATCATTTCCACCACCACGCCCCCCTTGGATGCGTCCTATAGGCAGAACCGCGAAGCGGCAATACTGGCCGATGAAATCGGCATGGACTTCATTATGTCGATGGCCAAGTGGCGCGGCTTTGGCGGTGAAACCGGCCACTGGGGCACGTCGCTGGAGTCGGTGACCATGATGGCTGGTATCGCCGAGGTCACCCGGAACGCGAAGATCATTGCCACCATGCATGCCGGCCTGCACAACCCGGCGGTCACCGCGAAAATGATCGCCACCCTGGACCAGATCAGCAATGGCCGCGCCGGGCTGAATATAGTCTCCGGTTCGTTCAAGGAAGAGTTCAGCCAGATGGGCGAGTGGGACGCATCGCTGTCTCACGACCAGCGTTACGCCATGACTCAGGAATGGACGCGAATGATCAAGCGCCTGTGGAGTGAGGAGCATGTCAGCGAGCAGGGCGAATTTTTCACCCTCGACGACTGTACCCTGCTGCCCAGACCGGTCTCGAGTCCGCGTCCCTATCTGGTATGTGCTGGCCAGTCCGAGCGTGGTCTGCGCTTTAGCGTGCAGCATACCGATGTGTGCTTTATCGGCGGCAAGGATGATGCCCAGACCCGCGAGATCAGCCTGCTCGCCAAGCGCTTGGCGGCCGAGTACGGAACCAGTATCAAGACCTTCTGCATGTCCACCATTGTCTGCGCGTCGACCGATGAAGAGGCCCAGGAACTTGCTGAGCATTATCGTGCGGGCCTCGATGTCGAGGCCGTGCGCGGCATGATGCGCAGCTTTGGCATAGAGGCAGACGGCCAAAACGCCATGGTGGAACGAGCCAGCAATGCCTTCATGACCCATACCGCCATCGGCAGTCCGGAAACCTGCCGCCGGCAATTGTCCGAGCTGCTGCGAGATGCCGAACTGGACGGCGTGATGCTGATCTTCCCTGATTACGTCGAGGGTCTGACGGTGTTCGGCGAGCAGATCCTGCCGCAACTGCGCGCGGAGTTTGCGTGAACCTCCACAGCCTGCAGGAATGGCTGGCACCAGCCCGCACGGCCTTGTGCATCATCGATCCACAAGTCGACTTCATCGCTCCTCATGGTCTTTTGGCCAACCTGGGTGTCGATGTCGCGCCTCTGGCCGCCCCTCTGGGCAGAATCCAGCGGTTGCTGGAGCAGGCCCGGGCCAGCGGGGTGGCGGTGTACTTCATCGGGCTGGCCCAGTCGGTGGAGGGCTGCCCACCTAGCTGGCAGCAATGGCTGCTGCGTAGCGACAAGGATCTGCAGGTTGCCAACAGCCTGTGCGTAGAGCTCTCGCCCGGCGCCGAGTTCTTCGGCGTGCAGCCGCACGAGGGTGAGCAGGTGGTGTGGAAGCATCGCTACAGCGCCTTCCACGGTACCGATCTGGCAACTCGATTGCGCGCGACGGGGATCGATACCCTGGCTGTTTGCGGTTTCACCACCGAATGCTGCGTGGACTCTACTGTGCGCGATGCCTTCCATCAGGACTTCGCGGTGTTCGTGGTCAGTGATGCCTGTGCAGCCTACGACCCACAGATCCATCGGCACAGTCTGGCGGTGCTGGCCGAAAGTTTTGCGATAAATCTTGAAACGGATGCGCTTATCCAGGCCTGGAGCCATGACCATGCATAACCTGAACAGTGCTGACCAACCGATTGTCGAAACCGGTTGCCCGGCGCCCTATAACGTTAGCGAGCAGGAATTGGCGGCCATCGAGGCAGCCATTGATATGGACGAACTGACCGAGCTGGCACTGACGCTGGGTAATATCCCCAGCCGCTCCGGCGAGGAGTTGCAGGCAGCCGAATTCGTTCGCGACTGGTTGCAGGCCGAGGGGTTCGCCACGCGCGCGGTCGGTATCAATCCGCAGCGGCCGAATATTATCGGTGAGTACGGCGGTCGCGGAGTGGGCGCGAATCTACTGTTTACCGCGCACCTAGACACCGAAAGCCCGACCTTCGACCCTGATCTGGACCGTTACAAGTACCGTGACGCCAGTGTCCTGCGCCCCGAGTGGACCCGTTGCTGGCTCGAGGATAATCGCTTGCATGGCTACCCGATCAGCAATGATCGCGGGCCAATGAGCTGTTTTCTGATTGCGGCCAAGGCCTTGCGCAAGGCCGGCATTGAGCTGGCCGGGCGTCTCTATCTGACCGCTTGCCCGGGCGAGATCGGCCCTGAACCCATCGAGGAGCATCGCGGGGTGGATAACCTGGGCAAGGACATTGGTGCTCATTATCTGTTCCACCACGGCGGTGTCGCAGCGGACTACGCCATTGCCGCCGAGGGCACTGATTTTGGCGTGACCTGGCAGGGTTGCGGGTATGCACTGCTGCGTATCGATCTGCTCGGTGACGGCGCCTTTACTCCGGCCCTGGAGCATCCACAGGATCTGCTGGCGCATCCCAACCCGATCTATCGCAGTGGCCGTCTGATCGAAGCACTGCATGCCTGGGGGATCGAGTACGAGCGCGAACACCGTTATGAGTCCGCGGGCGGTATCTCGGTGCCCAAGGTGCAGATCGACGCGGTGCGCGCCGGGATGCCACATACCTTTGGCGCCGGCAGCGAGGTGTTTTCGCTTTATCTGGAAATAGGCCTGACGCCGCGCCAGACCCTGGCGCCCGTCATGCGCGATATCGAAGCTCTGTTGCGCGGCCTGAACCTGGGCGAATTCGCGGTGCTGCCGCAAGTCTTGCGACATGGCTTCGAGGCCGATCAGCGCGCCGTAGAGCCGCTGGTAGCGGCGCTTCAGGGGGCGACGCAACGTGTATGCGGAGAGCCGTTACGGCGCGCCCATCCGGTGTATTCGAGCATGTGGCGTGACCACAATGTATTCAACATGCAGCGTATTCCTGCGGTGACATGCGGCATGCCGAGAGTCCTGCCGACGCCGGAAGATCTGGTAAAAAGCGCGCGTATCTATGCATTGACGGCCCTGGCCATTTGCGGTCGGGCAGGAGGACGGGACTAATGACGCAAACCACAATCCACAAGGGCCCAGCCAGGGTTTACCAGGATGAAGAACAGGCGCTGGATGAGTGGAAACGCAGCATGGGCCAGTTCGCCGCGGGTGTTACGGTGATTACCGCGCTCGATGCCATGGGGCGGACGGTGGGCACCACGGTGAGTGCCTTTTCCAGTCTGTCCCTGCGGCCCCGATTGCTGCTTGTCTGCCTGGATCGGCACAGCCGCACGCTCGAAGCTATTCGTCATGGCGGATGTTTCGCGGTCAATATGCTGGCGGCTGGTGAGGGCGAACTGGCCCTCAACTTCGGACGCAAGGGCGAGGATCAGTTCGCCGGTATCGCCCATACCCGGGGCGTCCTCGGATGCCCGCTGCTCGATCGGGTCTGCGCACGGATCGAGTGCCGTCTGGAGACAATCCATGACGGCGGCGATCACGATATTCTGATTGGCAGTCCGGTGCGGGTCGAGGTTATGCCCGAGAGCGCCCCACTGGTCTATTACGCGGGGCGCTTCGTGCCCTGATCCCTCCGCCGGGACGGTGCCCCGCCGTCCCGGGCCTTTTCACGCCGGGTCCTGCTGTCCCAGTTGGCGGGCGCGATACGCCCTCGGACCCATGCCATATTCGGCAGTGAACGAGCGGCTGAAGTACGCCAGATCGTTGAAGCCCCAGCGCAGGCAGATTTCGGTGATCGACAGGCCACCATTGAGCTGGCTCGACATATCCCGCTTGCAGCGTTCCAGACGTCGGCGGCGCAGGTACTGATTGAAACCGAGCCCGGCCTCCTTGAATATTTTCTGGATATAGCGCGCCGATGCATGGCAATACCCGGCGATCATTGCGAGATTGAGCTGTGGATCGCCCAGGTGCAGCTCGATGCAGTGGCAGATTTCCTGAAAATGTTTGGCATGGCCCGGAATCCGGAACGTATTGATCGACGTCTGCTCTGTTAGGGCATGAATCAACAATTCGGTCAGTGCCAATTCCACCGGGTGGAACGCCACCGCATCGAGGCTGCCCAGCTCCTGGGCCACGCCGCTCAACAGACTCGCCAGGAGACGGCTGACCCCTGACTCGCAGGCCAGGGTCCCGGCGCGAATCGACAGTGGATTGAGCAAGCGCTTGTAGAACAGCGCATGTGGAATTTCCAGGGTCAGCACCAGGAAGTCGCTACGTAGATCGAGCGCAACCCGTTCCCCGCCCGTAGCGCCATAAAGGATTTCCCCGGCCTGTAGCCGCGTAATCTGTTCGCCGATCTGCACGTGGGCCTCGCCGGCGATGACCAGCGCGAGCCAGAGACTCTCCGGCTGTAGCGGGCAGTCGCCGACCAGCCGCTGGGCCGAGCCGGACAGAGTGACGAATTCGATCCCTTGGGGTGAGATGTTGTAGGTTACTTCGCCCAGCAATGCCCCATCGCGGGGCCAGTGGGAAACCGACAGATATATCTGTTGCAGGGCCTGCTGCCAGATGTCCTCGCGCTGTTCGGCCGGGTGCTGCGCAGTGCAGACCTTCCAGTTGTTCATGATCGGACTTCCGCAAATGCGACGGGCAGATGCCCGAGGAGTGGAACGGCTATTGTAACAAGCAATATCCAGGCCATTACGGTTGTTGGTGGAGGATAAAAAAGACGTCCTTGGACGTCTTCAAATATTGAGTGGTAGCCTGGGTGTCGCAACCTGAATCGAATCCAAGGCGCGGTATATGCTATATCGCACAGTCAGCACTTCAGTGTTAGCTGGTGCTTTTCTATGGTGCACCGTGCAGGGTAGGCTTCGGCCCGGCCGGGTTCCTTGATTTTCGGGTTGCGACCTTACGGTGTGCCACCCATTTGTACCGCAACGGTGGATGGCATTCCTTATTCAAACCAAGGAGATAAAGAAAATAGCATGCGCCCCTTTCTTAGCTCGTGCGCAACCCTGGCGATTGGGTTCAAGCTGCAAACTATCTTGGAGGATTTCGTGATGTTTCATCTTTCGTTTCTAATCGACCTTCCCAAGCCCGATACCATCGATACTGCATCGCTCACCCCTGAAGATGCCGCGGTTAAACTACGGCAGGCTGCCACTCTTCGGCTTAATGGAACACAGGGCATGCTGCTTAATTTTCGAAGAACGTTGAGCTGGCTGTAGAGCTGCTGATGATGCCGCAGTGTTGTTCGACAAGGCATTCCGATATCTGCCCGGTATCCCAGCTCAACGTGTCCATCAACAGATCGGTGAGTACTACTCAGTCACGTCCGCTGGAGGCTGTCCCCGTACCCGAACGCCTTGGGGCAATGAATTCCGCTCGGTGATTGAGGACGGCGTTCGTTGTGCGCAGACTTGGCTTGATGGTTCATCACTACCGCTATGGTGGGCACTGGCGCAGAGCCGAAAGCGTCATCGCCCAGGTGATTATCTGGAGGCGTTCGAGGCCGGTTTTCTGCTGCGCTTGCAGCAGACGCTGATCATGCGGCGTGAAGCCGCAACCTCCCAATCAACCAGCTTTGATGTTTGAGGCTGTACTTGACGTTTGAGAGTTGCTTTTCCCGCCAAACGCTCCGATCAAGCGATCTTTGATCGCGCCGATCGGAGGGTTCACCCGCTCTTTCTCGACGCCACCTCGTCCCATCTTCCCATTTCAAATTGATTAGCATCACGCCGTCTTTTGCCCGTCAAAAATTACTCATGATTGTTATCAAGTACAACTCCAATGTCGGAGCGGATCTTGTCGTCGGGCGTGACTAGAGAAGTGGCGACACCGGCGACAACCCACATCGGAGGTGGCCTGGCAGGTGGCGACAAAAGTGGCGACAGTCGCCACTTATTGTCCATTGTCCCCGGAGCGCTTGACCGTCTTTTCGAGCGGGTATAACAATTGGCCCACGGATCGCTGTCGTTGACAGCACCAGCCCAGGTAGCCAGAACCTTCAAGGCTACGCCACTTGCGTGGTGGTTCTCCCGAAGTGCGATTAGCGTCCGGCGGCTCGCACGGTCACTCCCCAAGAGTGATGGATGCCTACTCGACTGATCTGCCCACTGCGGCAGACGATGGACCTTCCTCGCTGCGCTGCAGCAACTTCACCTTTCGGCACATTTCGCTGCGCCAGTCCGCGCCCGTCTCTTTCTTCTGGAAAGAGACGGGCGCTCGTATCACTGCTGCAAGCCACGTCTTACAGGGCATTGCCGCAACTCTCCTCGTGACAATCGGCCTGACAAATCCGATTCGTCGCCATCCGTAACGACACAGGCATCGGTGGATGGGCATTCCGAGTTACACCACCGACGCTTGCGCTTATGCGCGACGTGATGCCGAGTGCTTCGAAGGCCTATGTCATCACTGACGAACTTGCCGGCTTGGTTGACGCTGCTGTTGCCAGACTGTGCAAGCGCGAACAACAGATGGGCGACATGATCTGGCTTTACTACGGAGCCAAGCAGCCAGCGGTTCGCGTGGGCAAGCAGTGGGGCGTCGGCGAAAGGGAGGAACCCGAGATGCCCAGCATGCCCGACAAATCAGATACCTGGCTGCTCGTCGTTGCGTGGCTGAGCCCGCATGCGCCGACGATCTATGCCGGTGCACTGTCAATTCGTGGTTGGTGCTTTGCGGATCATCTACGGTGGCGGCACACGGCGCCAGGCGGTGCTTGGCGTGTGCGAGATGGTGCTCCAACAGGTTCTGGCGGAAGTTCAGCACGTCGGTGCCGATGGTCCCTGCTGTTGCCCGAAAATCGTGACCGGTCATTTCGTCGTTGCTGATGCTCATGCACCATAAGGCACTGAGTACAGCATTGTCGGACAGCGAGCGATTACCACCACTAGCACAGGGGGAAGACATAACGTCTTTGTTTGGCCAGTCAGCGGATGCAGGTCGCGCAAGATGTCCAAGGCTGATGACTGAGCGGGACGAGGCGATCATGCTGGGCTATCGTCAGCCCCTTCATCTCGTGCCCAGGAAATCCAGCTGCCGCTGCTGAAGTTGACCTCGCCCCATTCCTGGCGTCGTAGATCAGTGGGGGGCTATTAACTCTAACAAACACTCGGCTGCATTTTTTTATCCACAGTTAACTCAAGTTTCAGCGCTCCAGAATCAATTCCACCCGGCGGTTGCTCGCGCGCCCTTCGGCTGTTGTGTTATCGCCCAAGGGGTGGGTGTCTGCGTAGCCGACGGCGGTGAGGCGATCACTCTTGATGCCGTTGCTTTGAAGGTAACGCACGACGCTGCCGGCGCGAGCGCCGGAGAGTTCCCAGTTGGAGGGGAAGCGGGAGCTGCGAATGTCCTGTGTGTCGGTGTGGCCGGCGACGATGACTTTGTGCGGGACGCTGTCGAGTACCGGTATCAGGTGTTGCAGGACTCTCAGGCCGCCCAGGTTGAGGTCGGATTGGCCGGAGGGGAAGAGGATTTCACTGTTGATCCGGAAGCTGACGGTGCTTTCGCTGGTGACGACTTCAATATCACTGCCCAGTTTGTCCAGCGGCAGTTCTTTGAGCAGGTTATCAACACTTGGCTTAGCGGTGGCGGGGGGCGTGGGTTGGTTTGCAATGGCGGGTTCGGGCGCTGGAGCCTCAGTCGTTGCGGCGACTGAGGCGGCTGCGGCCAGTGATGCAATTTCAGTTGAGGTGATCGGCTCAGGTGTCGGTTCTGGTTCGATCGGTGTTTTGGCCTGTGGCACGAGCAATAACTTTCCTGGCGGATCCAGTTGGGCCAGGTTTTTGCCACTGAAGATCGGGTTCAGGTTGAGGTCGGCCTTGCGGGTGTGGTCATGGCCCTTGCCAGCCATGGCCAGCATTGCCATGGTGACCACTAGCAACAGCGTCATCATGTCCAGATAGGTCATCATCCATGCTTCGCCCCCGGCGTCGTCCACTGGGGGGGCGCCGGCAACCGCCGCCGCTGTTGCGGTTTTCCGTTTCAGGCCGCGATGATTCTGGCGAGCCTGCATGAGCTCGATTTCAAGGGCAGGCTGACGGGCCAGCCAGTGCTGATGGTCGGCTAGAACGTCCACTGAGGCGGCGCTGTTGGACGCCCTCATACTCGCGGGTTCCACTTGAGGGGCATCAATTTACGGCTTAGGCGAACGGGTTCGTCACGCAATTCGTTCTGATGCTCGGCGACGAAGGATTTCAGCGTTTCACGCATCAGGCCCGGGCTGCGTTTGTTGGACATCATGGAAATGCCTTGCAGGATCATGTTCATCACCACCACCCGCTGTTCAGTGCGGCGCTCCAGTTTGACCGCGACGGGTTTGAACACCAGGTTGGCGAACAGCACGCCGTAAAGGGTGGTCATGAGGCCTACGGCCATTTGCCTGCCAATGGTCACCATGTCGCCATCGCCGAGCACGAACATAAGGTTCACCAACCCCACCAGCGTGCCCAGCATGCCGAAGGCCGGGGCATAGCTGGCCATGACCCGAAACAGCTGTGCTTCGGCGTGTTCTTTGGCGCGCAGTCGGGAAATTCGCCATTGCAGCAGCTCGAGGATGTCGTCTTCAGGTGTCTTGTCGATCACCAATTGCACACCGGAGCGCAGGAAGGGATTTTTTGCTTGATCCAGTGCCTCCTCAACCGCTCGCAAGTCGCCGTCAACCCACAGACGCGACAGGCTGACCAATTCATTGATGTCCTCCTGGGTGTACTCGCGCTCGTTGCGAATGACGGTCTTGATCAGGCTGAAGATGCGCAGCACTTCGCTCAGCGGATAGCTGATGAAGGTCGCGGCAAAAGTGCCGACGACCACAATGCCCAGGCTCGGCAGATCAATGAACAATCCGGGTTGTTGCGCGGAGAACACCAGTAGAACCGCCAGCAGTAAAAGGCTGGCGAGCATACCGATCAGGGTCGAGGGGTTCATGCAGCACTCCTTGAAACAGCACTCGGCACCCACGCCGAGGGCGTTGGTGCGATTGAGATAAAGGGAGGCTTTATAACCTGGCGGGGGTCGATTCAAATCCGTTAATACAGCCACATTCCCTGGCGAAATCAGCACTACGGGAAATGGCTGTCGGATCGGTGGGCAGCAGAAAAGCGTGTGTGAAAATTTTTTAAGGGCTGGCTAAAGGTGGGTGATCGGGTCGCCGATGTTCGCAATGTCTGTACGGCAACGGCGCTGAAAGTAACGGGCACCGGACTCTGAATTTGTCATAAGCACCTCACCCACGAGAAGGAACTGAAAAATGTCAGTTATCAATACCAACATCACCTCGATGATTGCTCAACAAAACCTGAACTCCTCGGAGAGCAGCCTGAGTACCTCGATCGAACGCCTGTCGTCCGGTCTGAAAATCAACAGCGCCTCGGATGACGCCGCCGGTCAGGCGATCGCCAACCGTATGAGCTCGCAGATCACCGGTCTGGAACAAGCGAGCAGCAACGCCAGCGACGGTATCTCCCTGGCGCAGACCACTGAAGGCGCCCTGGACCAGGTGAACGACAACCTGCAGCGTATTCGTGAGCTGGCCGTTCAAGCCTCGAACGGCACCAACTCCCAGTCCGACTTGCAATCGATCCAGGACGAGATCACCCAGCGTCTGGACGAGATCGATCGTATCTCCGAGCAAACCGCGTTCAACGGCGTGGATGTACTGGCGTCCGACCAGACCATCACCATCCAGGTCGGTGCGAACGATGGCGAGACCATCGACATCAAACTGAGCGAAATCAACGCCGACACGCTCGGCCTGGGTGACTTCAACGTCAACGGCTACGACACCACGCTGACCGCGACAACCCTGTCGGACGATTCGGGTACCGCAATCACCTCGACCAACACCAGCTATGTCGATAAGTCCGGTACTGCCATCAGTGGCGGCACCTATTCCACAGACGCTGACGGTAACGCCTTCCTGACTGTAGGCGGTAAAACCTATGCGGCCGAAGTCACCCTGACGACCAGTGGCACCACCACCACGGCCAGCATCAGCATCGACACGGATAATGCCGTCACCAAAAAGTCGACAAACACCCTGACCACCCTCGACAGTGCCTTGAACACCGTCGATTCGATGCGCTCGGACCTGGGTGCGGTGCAGAACCGCTTCGACTCGGCGATCACCAACATCTCGACCACCACCACCAACCTGACCTCTGCCCGTTCGGGTATTCAGGACGTGGACTACGCCACTGAAGTGTCGGCGATGACCAGTGCCCAGATCCTTCAACAGGCGGGTACGTCGGTACTGGCACAAGCGAACTCCATGCCTCAGCAAATGCTGTCGCTGCTGCAGTAATCGCTACTCAACCGTAGCACGCGACACGAAGGGGCCAGCACACGCTGAGCCCCTTTTTTTGTTGGGTGCTCGACGCGCAATACCCTCTAATCCCACAGCTGCGGTGGGCTTATCCGGGCTTTGCCGCTGTAGGTGCCGCGATAGCATTCAGGGCAGACCCTTCCTTCACAAGGCTGCCTTTCCATGCCCAAACCCCAGCGCCCCAGATCGCACCAGAAACCCCTCACCCCGGCGTCGAGCCGCGCCGCTGACGCTCGCGGGCTCACCCAGGCGCGACGGCTCAGCCAACAGCGTCCGCGCGACCCGCAAGTGTGGATAGACCTTGGTAATCTGGAGCTCAAAGCCGAGCCTGAACGCGCACTGGCCAGTTTCGAGCGAGCGCTGAGCCTATTGCCCGACGACCCACAAGCGTTGGAGCTGGTGGCCAAGGCGGCGCAAAAACTCGGTCAGGCAGATCGTGCCCGGGAGCTTGCCCTCAAGGCCTTGGGCATAAACCCTGATTTCCCTCCGGCCCATCATCGTCTGGCCACGCTCTACTTTGAGAAAGGCCAGTTCGCCCCCGCCCTGCAGCACATTCAGCAGGCGCTGGACAGTGTCCCTGATGACTGCCGTATGCTCTCCAGGAAAGGCTTGATCCTCAACCGGCTGGAGCGCCACGGCGACGCCATCGGGGTGTTCGACAAGCTGATCGAACGAGAGCCGGGGGATTACAGTCACTGGAACAACGCGGCCAACTTGTACAAGGACATCGGCCAGTTAGCCAAGGCCGACAAGTACTATCAAAAGGCAGTGTCGCTGGCCAGGCGCAAGGATGTGCTGCCGTACTCCAATCGCCTGACGTCGCTGCACTATGATCCTGACCGCAGCCGCGACTATATCTTCGAGGTCTGCAAGGAGTGGCAGTCACGCTTCGGTCCGAAATCCGTTCCCGCACGACCAGACGTGCAGGACCGTGCATTGAACCGCTGCCTGCGCATCGGTCTGGTGTCCGACGGTTTGCGCCAGCATCCGGTGGGCAACATGATTGTGGGTGTGCTGGAAAAATTGCCGCGTCATCAGTTTGAATTGTTCGCCTACAGCACCAGCCAGGTCAGCGATCATCTGACCCGGCGCATTCAAGCAACGGTTCATCAGTGGCTCGCGATCAAACACATGGACGAGCACACGCTGGCCCAGCGCATTCGTGATGACCGGATCGATATCCTGATCGACCTGTGCGGCCATAACGCCGGTAACCGCATGGGCGCCATGGCGCTGCAACCGGCACCGTTGCTGGTGAAGTGGGTGGGCGGGCTGATCAATACGACGGGGCTGGACGCGATCGATTATTTGCTCAGCGACAGTATCGAGTCGCCTGAAGGCGAGGATGCGTTCTACACCGAAAAACTCATCCGTCTGCCCGACGACTACATCTGTTACGACCCGCCGCCCTACACACCGGACATCAAGCCATTGCCGGCGCTGGAGAATGGCTTCATCACCTATGGGTGCTTCAATAACCCGACCAAGGTCAACGATGTCCTGCTGGTCCAGTGGGCCGAATTGATGCGGGCTACGCCGGATTCGCGCTTGCTGCTCAAGGGTGGGGCGTTCGGCAACAGTGAACTGCGCGAACATGTGCAGGCCGTAATGGCTGCCCAGGGAGTTGCGCCTGAACGTGTGCTGGTCGAAGGGCCGGTCGGCCACAAATCCTTGCTCGAGACCTACAACCGCGTCGATATCGCGCTTGACCCCTGGCCCTATTCCGGCGGACTGACGACCTGCGAGGCGTTGTTGATGGGCGTGCCGGTGGTCACGTTGCCCGGCCCGACATTCGCCGGGCGTCACTCGGCCACGCACTTGGTCAATGCCGGGCTGCCAGAGCTGGTGGTTAACAGTTGGGATGAATACCGTCAGCGCGTCATCGGCCTGACGGGGGACCTGAACAGTCTCTCCCGCATTCGCGGCCACCTGCGCGATGTGCTGATGCGTTCGCCGGTCTGCGACAGTCAGCGCTTTGCGAGCCATTTCAGCACGGCCATGCGGGCTATCTGGCAGCGCTATTGCGAGGGCAAACCTACTGCCGCATTGACGCTGAGCAAGGATGGGGGCGCCCGGTTCCAGGACGAAGCGGAGGCCGTGGACATCCAGCACCCGGTTGAGCCAGTCAAGGAGGAGGGCTTTAGTTTCAAGTTTCAGGGCAAGATCGTCACACTCGATCATGGCGCGACGCTGGTGGCTTCGGCGCAGTTTGTCGCGCTACAAAAGCTGGGCGCCTTCTCGACGATAGCGTTCGACCCGGCCAGTCGCATCGATAATGCCAGGCAATTGGCACAACTCGGCGAGCTGCATTATTACCCGCATGCGGCGCTGGGCAATGGCCAGGCGACTACCCTCTACGCGTGCCTCGATCCGACGATGACGGCGACGTTGGAGCCTCTAACCGCGCAACATCCGGGGACCGGTTCGAGCGTGCTGGCCAGGCTTGCGTTGCCAACCCTGAAGCTGGACGCGATCAACGGGTTGCAGTCCGTTGACTGGCTGGTGCTGGACAATCTGAACGACAGCCTGGCCGTTATTGAACACGGGCAACGTACGCTGACCGATACGCTGTTGGTGCAGGCGCGTGTCAATTTCGCGCCGACCCATCGCCAGCAGCCCGATGTGGGCCTGATCAGTCAAAGCCTTGCTCGCCTGGGTTTCAGCTTTTATCGGTTGAATAAGCTTCAACACGTCAGCCATCGGCCGCAGGGTGAGAGCCCTGATCAACTTCGGGCCTCGCCTCTGGTCTGTGCCGATGCCTTGTTTCTACCCGACTCGGCGCGCTTGGCGGCACTGTCGGACAACCAGCGGCTGAAGCTGGCGTTCATCCTGCACACGGTTTACGGCGCTCACGACGTCGCAACGCAACTCCTCAGTGAACTAAACAGCGGTTTGGCCGAGCAGTACCTCAAGCATTGTCAGAGCACGTCATCGGCCTCGAAACCCGGGTCAAACCAGGCCGAAACGCTTGCCGCTCGACAAGATGAAGACCTGCGGGCGCCGATGCAGGAACCCCAGGTGACATTCCCGGAAGAAGTCGCCGTTTACCTGAAGACGATCTATGCAGAGGCCTCGGTGATTCTGGAGTACGGCAGCGGTGGGTCGACAATCATTGCCGCCAGAATGCCGGACAAGTCGGTGATTTCGGTCGAGAACGACGCCCGCTGGGCCAAGGACATGCAGGCCTGGATTGCCAGCGCTTCGCTGCCATCGCCGCCGGTGATTTACCCGATCGATGTCGGCGAGACCGGTCAATGGGCGCGTCCGAAAAATGCCCGGGCCTGGAAAAAATTCCACACCTACCCGCTGAAGGTTTGGGATGAACCGTTCTTTGAACAACCGGATGTGATCCTGATCGACGGGCGTTTTCGGATTGCTTGCTTCGTGACTGCCTACCTGCGGGCGGCCAAACCGATGATCGTGCTGTTCGACGACTACCTCGACCGTCCTCACTATCACGTGGTCGAGCGGTTATTGGCACCGACCGAGTTCGTCGGTCGAATGGCGCGATTCGACCTGCGTCCTCTCGCCGAAATCCCCCGGTCAGAACTGACCTGGCTGGTCGCCAGTTATAACGAGGTGGCTTACGCCGAGTGAGAATCAGGCGCTGATGAGCTGAGCCGTGCGCGTCGGCGGGTAGGGACGCGCAGGGCTCAGGACCTGCCGATGGCCAAATAGGTCAAACCGGCTTGCGCCAATGCCTTCGGCTCGTACAGATTGCGCCCATCGATCACCACGGCCAACTTGAGTTGCTGTTTGAGCCAGGTGAAGTCGACGCTGCGAAAGGCTTTCCATTCCGTGCAGATGACCAGCGCATCGGCCCCCTTGACTGCCTGGATGCGATCCCCGGCCAGCAACAAGTCGTCTCGCTCACCGTAAAGGCGCCGACACTCCTGCATTGCTTCCGGGTCGTAGGCCTGCACTCTGGCGCCGGCCTTCCACAGGGATTCCATCAGGTCTCTGCTGGGGGCTGCGCGCATATCATCGGTATTGGGTTTGAACGCCAGTCCCCAGACGGCAATGGTTTTGTCCGCCAGCTGACCGTCCAGCGCCCGTTCAAGCTTTTTGAACAGGGTGGTTTTCTGTCGCTGGTTCACCGCTTCGACCGCCCTCAGCAGTTGCGGGTCGTAGCCCACTTCCTGGGCGGTGCGGTTCAGGGCTTGAATGTCCTTGGGGAAACACGAGCCGCCATAGCCGCAACCGGGGTAGATGAAGTCATAACCGATCCGTGGATCGCTGCCGATGCCATGACGGACTTCTTCGATATCCACGTCGAGGTATTCGGCGAGGTTGGCCATTTCATTCATGAAGCTGATTTTTGTCGCCAGCATGGCATTGGCGGCGTACTTGGTCAGTTCGGCGGCACGCAGGCTCATGAACATCAGCTTGTCGTGATTACGGTTGTAGGGCGCGTAGCACTCGCGCATGAGGGTTTTGACCTGCTCCGATGCGGTACCGATGATGATGCGCGCGCCACGGGTGAAGTCTTCGATGGCGGCGCCTTCCTTCATAAACTCCGGATTGGAGCAGACATCGAACGACAGCTGTACACCGCGATCGGCCAGTACCTTGCGAATGGTCTCCTGGACTTTTTCCCCGGTGCCCACCGGGACAGTCGATTTATCGACGACCACTTTGTAGCCCTGCATGTGCTGGCCGATGGTGTGTGCGACGGCCAGGACGTATTGCAGGTCGGCACTGCCGTCTTCGTCGGCCGGGGTACCCACGGCAATGAACAGCAGGTCGGCGAAGGTGACGGCTTGCGCGGCATCGGTGGAGAAGAGCAGGCGCCCGGCCTGAATGGTGGTGTGGATCAGCGTGCTCAGGCCGGGCTCGTGAATCGGTATTTCACCGCCCTGCAGCCGTTCGATGCGTTGCGGGTCGATGTCCATGCACATCACTTGATGGCCGACATCGGCCAGGCACGCGCTTGCCACAAGACCCACATAACCGGAACCGAACACACTGATTTTCATGTGTCGTTATTCCGTCATGCTGGCGCGCAGCCGGGCAATGGCCTGGCTGTGCAACTGACAGGCGCGCGACTCGCTGACTTCCAGCACCAGGCCAATCTCGCGCAGGTTGAGTTTTTCGTGATGACACAGCGCGAGCAGCAGTCGTTCCCGTGCAGGAAGGGCGTCAATGGCGCGCATGAGTTGGGCGCGGTTGCGATCATTAACCAGTTCGGCAAAGGGGGTGAGGTGCCGGGAACTGATCGCATCGATATGCTCTTCGCCGACATCGTCGATGGGCAGCATTTGACTGCCATTGGTGTCATTGAGCACCTGATGGTATTCAGCCAGCGTCAGGCCCATCGCGGAAGCGACTTCGCGTTCTTTGGCCGGTCGCCCCAGGCTTTGTTCCACGCGGTGCATGGCATCCTCCAGCGCACGTGCATTGCGCCGCACGCTGCGGGGTACCCAGTCACGGGTGCGCAGTTCATCGATCATCGCGCCACGGATACGTTGCGAGGCGAAGGTGCCGAACGTCGCCCCGACACTAAAGTCATATCGGGTCATGGCATCGAGCAAGCCGATGCTGCCGGCCTGAATCAAATCGTCCAGCTCGATATTGGCTGGCAGCCGGGTTTTCAGACCTAGTGCTTGCCGCCGGACCAAGGGTAGGTACTGCTGGAGCACTTCCTGCTGGTTCATCTTGCCCTGTGCCGTATACATCGTGCGCGCCTGCGAAAGACAAAAAATGGCAATGAGGCATCCGCACAGTTGGAAGCCGCGTGACGCCTGGAGTCGTATGGTGAGGATTATTACTGCTCCCCCGAGCCCCTTAAGCGCGGAACAGCCATGCGCTACACGACATGTTCCCCGCTTAGCGGCGGCGAATGACGAATGGCTCAGTCACTGATTTCATCAATGAGCAACAACCGAACGCCGAGATAACGGTGGGCGGCCTCTCGCAAGTTGTTGAGCAGGCCCTGCCGGGAAAAACCGGCGTGCAGCGCCAGCACGTGGTCGGGACCGCCTTGTTCGCTGAGTTGGCGCAAGGTCTGGAAGGCTCGGCGGAAGGCGTCAAGGTCGCTGTCGATCCACAGCCCCCAGCGCGGTTGTTGGCGAGTCAGGGTTTGCAGGTCGCGATGATTGTTATCCACAGGGCACACACGCCAGCGGGCGGGGTGGCCGATCCATTGATGGCCTTGCTGATGCCAGCGCTCCAGAGTTTTATGCGCCGGGCCTGCCGCCTGCATTGGGCCGAACAGGATCAGTGTGCGATCCGGCGCGGGCGGCGATAACGGGGCGACTTCGTGGGCGGTGGCGGTGGGATAAGTCTTGTTTTGTTCGGCCCAGCGGCGCAGGCCGGCAGCCTGATCCAGTGTGTCCACCGCCGGCCGCGTACCCGAGTCGTTCATGTGAAGGTGCTGTTCTGAGTGCTGCCCATGCGTGTAAAGGCATCGCTGACGGTCAGCAGATGCAGCAAACCTTCAAGAATGCCCGAAGCATGACCGGCCCGCTTTTCAGGCAACAGCCCCAGCAGTTGTGCGCGAGCCTGGAAGGCCCAGTCATCGCTGGCATTGGTCAGTCGCACGGCGGTCGCGGCCAGTCCGCTCGCCAGGTATAAGCGCAGTTCGGCATGCAGGTGCGGCTGAATGTCGACCAATAGCGCCCAGCCACGCCCGGTGAGCTTTGCCAGTTCGTCGTGTTTCAGCTGCAGGATGAGGTCGGCCACCTGATCCTTCAACGCGCCTTGTGTGTTTTCCCCTGCCAGCCACGTGCGTTGCCCCAGGCACTGGCCGCTATGGCTGTCATGCAGCGTACCGAACCAGGCACGCAGGGGGGCTTGAGTCGAGCCCTTGAGCGTGACCGGTAGATGACTCAGGTTCAGACGCACGTTACGGTTGCGGTAGCGCAGTTCACGAACGCCGAAGTCTTCGCCGTGTGGGGTCAGTGTGCCGAGGCGCTGATGTTCGCCTTGATACATGACGCGCTGGCTGCCCTTGACTGCGCTCTGCCACGACTGGCCGTTGTTATGCAGCGCATCGAGGGTGGCGCCGCTCGGGCAGGTTGCCCACACATGACGGTGCGTCGGCCAGCGAGGCTGACACCAACTCAGGCGTGGCTGCGGGCCAATCGGCATGCGATGCGTCAGCCAGGGGCGGGCCTTCAATTGACCGGCGTTGTCCGCCGTCAACAAGGGCATGCGCCATGAGGCTCCGGCCGCCGGGTGCGGCGCTCCCCACAACAGCAGACCGTTCGGGCTGGCCGGCACCCAACGCTCCTGCACGCTCAGGAACGCAGCCCAGCGCTGGTGTTGCACCGCTTGGGGCATGCCCACCAAGGGCCAGACATCGAGCAACTGCTCAAAGCCCTCGATCCGATGGATCAGGCTGTCGCGCAAGGTCGAGACCGTCCGGCTCTGACCCAGTAAACCGCGTACCAGCGCATCCAGTCGCTGGGCCGTCGAGGCACTCGGTTTTGCGGCAAACAGGGAAGGGCGCGAGACATCCAGTGCCTGTTGCAGGAAGGTCGAGGCCGCGGGGAGTTGCAAGTCTTCAGGGACTTGCTGGCCGACGGACAGGTAGTTCAGCCGCAGACCGTGACGAATCACGGTATCCAGTGCCGGGCCCAGCCGTGCGGCTTCATCGCATTTGCTGATGATGCAGTCATCCAGTGGGCAGCCGGCCGCCTGCGCGGCATCACGATAGGTGTGCACCACTTCTTCGAGGGTATCGCCATGGCTGGCCGCGTTGATTACCAGCATCAGGCGCAACGCTCGGCCGCTGGAACCCAGTTGATTGATTTGCGTCAGCAGGCGTTGGTCACGCTGGCTCATGCCCACGGTGTCGATGATCACCAGTCGCTTGTCAGCCAGTTTGGCCAGCAACGGGCCGAGCGCCGCCGCAGGCCCCAGGGTGTGCAGGTCGACACCCAGCAGTTGGGCATAGATTTTCAGCTGTTCGTGGGCGCCGATACGGAAACTGTCGGTGGTGACCAGGGCGACCTGGCTGGCGCCATGACGCATGACATAACGCGCCGCCAGTTTGGCGGTCGTGGTGGTTTTGCCGACCCCGGTCGGCCCCACCAGGGCAATGATGCTCGCGTGGTCGAACAACTCGGCCTCATCGCCAAGCTGGTTCAATTGACTGTCCAGTTTTTGCGTCAGCCAGGCGTGCAACCTTGCGGATGTGGCGTCGGGCCCGTGGAGTTGCGGCGGTGTCGTGCCGAGCAACTCCTCGCTCAGACGTGCGCTGAAACCTGCATCGAGCAGCCATTGGATTAGTTGAGGTCGGCCACTCTGGTCGCTGACTGCCCGTTCTGCCTGGCGATCGATAAGCTGGCGCATGTCCTGGATTTCGTTCAGCAGACGTTCACTTAGCGCGGTGAAATCCAGGGCGGTTGCGGGCGTCGGGGGCGCCGCAACCGGTGTATCGACAGGCTCGGGGCGTGTCGAAAATGGGCTGATCTGGTGGGCGTAAGCGGCCGCGGCGTGGTGAAGGCTGACTGGCACTGGGCCGTCGTCTGATTCCGTCGGGGTGGCAAGGTGCGGCGCGACAGCTTGCGCGGGTGCGTCTTCGGCCAGCGCCATGATCTCGACGCCTTCGTCAGTCATGCGACTCGACAGGATCAGGGCCTCTTCACCCAGGACGAGACGCACCTGATTCATGGCCTCGCGACTGTTGGCACCGATAAATCGTTGAGCACTCACTTAGGTGTTCCTCCGATCACGTTAATCATTCGAAGTGTGCGGTCATCTGGTACTTCGCTCAGTGAGATCACCGTCAACTGACGCAGGCGTCGGCGCAAGAAACGCGACAGCACCGGGCGCAGCTTGTTCGGCACCACCAACACGGGCGGCTCGGTGCTGACTTCCTGGCGTTTGAGGGCCAGTGAGGTTTGTTGCATCAGGTTGTCCGCCAGACTGGGTTCCAGTGACCCGCCATTGCCGACGGCCTGCATCAGCACCTGTTCAAGGTTGAAGTCCAGCCCGATGACTTTCAGTTCGGATTTGTTGGCAAACAACTGATTGACGATCGAGCGACCCAAGGCGATGCGCACGACGGCCGTCAGCTCCTGAACATCGGGTGGTTGTTGCACACCGCCATGTTCGGCCAGGGCATCGAGAATGGTGCGCATGTCACGGATCGAGACGTTTTCTTCCAGCAGGTTCTGCAGCACCCGTTGCAATACCGTCAGCGACACCAGCTTGGGCACGACTTCGTCGATCAGGCCTTTGCTGTCGGGACCGAGCTTGTCCAGAAGCTTCTGGACTTCACCGCGCCCCAGCATGTCTTTGGCGTGCTGATGCAACAGATGGTTGAGGTGGGTGGCTGTCACGGTGCTGGCGTCGACCACGGTGTAGCCATAAATCTGCCCGTGCTCGCGCAGGTTCGGATCGATCCAGATGGCCGGTAAACCAAACGCCGGGTCCACCGCTTCCGTGCCTTCAAGTTCGTTGGTGACCTTGCCGGGATTGATCGCCAGCCACTTGCCGGGAAAGACTTCGCCACGGCCGATCTCGACGCCTTTGAGGCTGATGATGTAGGTGTTGGGAGACAACTCCAGCTTGTCGCGCACATGCACCACGGGCGGCAGAAACCCCACGTCCTGGGCGAACTTTTTGCGCAGGCTTTTGATGCGGGTGATCAGCTCGCCTTGTTGGCGCGCATCCACCAATTGAATCAGCCGGTGGCCGACGCGCAAGCTCAGCGTGTCCACCAGTTGCACATCATCCCAGGAGGCTTCGGAGCTTTGTGATGCCGATTTGGGCAGCAGGGTCTGGGTGGCACTTTCTTGCGGCAGCTCCTCTTGTCGGGAGAACCACCAGCCCAGCCCGCCCAACAGGCCGGTGAGAATCAGAAACACCAGGTTCGGCATGCCCGGTACCAGCCCGAGCAATCCCATCACGCCCGCCGTCATCATCAGCACCTTGGGCCGACTGAACAGCTGGCCCATCATCTGCTGGCCAACGTCTTGTTCGGTATTGACCCGCGACACCGTGACACCGGCGGCAATCGAGATCACCAGGCCAGGAATCTGCGCCACCAGACCGTCGCCGATGGTCAGCATGGTGTACGTGTGGGCGGCGTCGGCGAAGGCCATGTCGTGTTGCAGGATGCCGATGGCCAGGCCGCCAATGATGCAGACGCCCATGATGACCAAACCGGCCACGGCGTCGCCTCGCACGAACTTGCTGGCACCGTCCATGGAACCGAAGAAATCGGCTTCCTGGGCGACTTCCTTGCGGCGTTGACGGGCTTGCGGTTCGCCGATCAGGCCGGCGTTCAGGTCGGCATCGATCGCCATCTGCTTGCCGGGCATCGAGTCCAGCGTAAAGCGCGCGCCGACTTCGGCGATTCGTCCGGCACCCTTGGTGATCACCATGAAGTTGATGGTCACCAGAATCAGGAACAGCGCCAGACCCACGGCAAAGTTGCCGCCCACCAGAAACTCGCCGAAGGCCTCAATGACCTTCCCGGCGGCGTCGGTGCCGGTGTGGCCCTCCATCAGAATCACCCGCGTCGAGGCCACGTTGAGTGACAGGCGCAGCAACGTGGTGAACAGCAGCACGGAGGGAAACGCCGAGAAATCCAGTGGTTTCTCCGTGAGCATGCTGACCATCAACACCATGATCGCCAGCGCGATGTTGAAGGTGAACAGCAAGTCCAGAATAAACGTCGGCAGCGGCAGGATCATCATCGACAGGATGAGAACGATCAGCACGGGCCCGGTCATGATCTTCAGGTCGGTTCTGGCCAGCCAGGAGTCAGGGCCGAGTAAATCGGTCATTCCTTTCATTCGTTCTGTTCATCCTCAGGTTTAGCGTTACGCGGGCCACGCTGGTCCATACCCGGCGGCACGGACAGGTTCACCGGGGTCGGTGGCACGTCACCGCCATGCTCACTGACGCGCTTGAGGCGTATGGCCCAGGCCACGACTTCCGCGACAACGGTGTACAGCTCAATGGGAATTTCACGGTCGAGATCGACGTGGAAGTAAAGGGCACGGGCCAGTGGCGGAGCTTCGAGCACGGGCAAGTGATGTTCCCGTGCAATGTCGCGAATACGCAGCGCCACATCATCCGCCCCTTTGGCGACCACTCGGGGAGCGCCGTTCCGATCCTTCTGATAAGACAGGGCAACGGCAAAATGGCTGGGGTTGGTGACGATGACGTCGGCCTTGGGCACCTTGCTCATCATGCGTCGCCGGGCGCGAGCCTGTTGCAGCTGACGAATCCGCGCCTTGATATGCGGGTCGCCATCAGCGTTTTTGTGTTCCTGGCGCTGCTCTTCCTTGGACATGCGCAGGTTCTTCGCGTAAGTCCACAACTGATAAGGCGCGTCCATGCCAACCACGATAATCAAGGCGGCCACGCACATTGCGCAGGATTTGGCGGTTAACCCCATGACCGCTGTCAGGGCTTGCTGCACCGGCATTTGCGGCAAGGCCAGCAGCTGGCCGATGTGCGCTTTGAGGAAGAAATAGACCACCGTACCGATTAGCGTTGCCTTGGCGATGGCTTTCGCCAACTCAACCAGCACCTGCACGGAAAAAAGCCGCGCCAGCCCGCTGATCGGGTTAACCCGTGAAAACTGCGGACGCACCGCCGCCAGGGTAATCACCAATCCGCCCAGCAGCGCCGGGGCGGCCAGGGCTGCGAGGGTCATCAGGGCGAAGAATGGGATCAAGGCGAACAGCGCGATCTGGCTCAATGACCAGAGTCCACTGAGCATGCGTGCCGTGTCGAACAGTTGGGCCCGGTCGAACAGCAACGCCTGCTCCATGACCTGTCCCAGGCTGTCATACAGCTTGCCCCCCATGATCCACAGCCCGCCGATGCCGGCCAGCAACATGACGAAGGTGTTCATTTCACGAGACCGGGCGACCTGACCCTGTTCACGGGCCTTCTCTATTCGTCGCGGCGTCGCCGCTTCGGTCTTGTCCTCTCTGCTGGTCTCGGCCATGGCTCTCCGGGCGCCTGCGGCGACCCCGCGCGACATGTCAAAGGTCGTTATTGTGCGCAGCAGCCAAGAGTACTGATCGTGGAAACACCACGCACAATCGAGCGCTAATGTCGGGTTTGTTCCGCCGGTTTGCTTGTGGAGGGCTCGGGAGTTGTCGGCTCCGGCACTTCCAATGGGCCGTATTCGTCCTGAGACAGAATCTTCTGCGCAACTCGGCTGTCCAGAACGATGATTTCGATCCTGCGGTTGGCGGCGTCATAGGGGCCGGCGCCGTGGAAGCGAATGCGATCGGACATGCCTGAGACACGCAATAGCTTGTCCGAGTCCAGGCCGCCGGCGACCAGTTCCTGGCGAGAGGCTTTGGCGCGGTCGGCGGACAAGTCCCAGTTGTTGTAGCCGGCCTCACCGCCTGGATATGGGTGACTGTCGGTATGTCCGCTGATTTGAATACGGTTGGGCAGTTCGTTGAGCACCGGCGCGAAGGTCCTCAGAAGTTTGCGTAAATACGGCGCGACATTGGCGCTGCCCAGTTCAAACATCGGGCGTTTGTCGGTGTCGAGCAATTGCACGCGCAAACCTTCCGGGCTCAGCTCAATAGAGATCTGTTGCTTGAGCTCCCTCAGTTGTGGATCGCGTTCCACCGCGCTTTCCAGCCGATGCTTGAGTGACTCCAGATGACGACGCTCCTCGCTGGACAGGCGTTGTGGGCGTTGATCCCTCCGGGCTCGCTCGCCTTCAGAGAAGCGTTGGTCGGGGCCTCCGCCGGGAATGGCGCTGGTGCTTGCCGAGTTTCGATCCCCTTTGCTCATGGCGACCAGCAACGGCGTACTGAAGTATTCGGCAATCGCTTCCTTATCGCTTTTGCTGGCGTTGGACAGTACCCACAACACCAGGAACAGCGCCATGAGGGCGGTCATGAAGTCGGCGAAGGCAATTTTCCAGGCGCCGCCATGGTGCCCGTGAGCGGCCTTTTTCTTGCGTCGTATGATGATCGGTTGATCATTCATACTCATTCGAGCCCAGGCTGGCTGTTACCGCCACGCACATAGCTTTCCAGCTCCAGTGCGCCGGGTCTTTCGCTGGTGTGCAGGGCCTTGCGACCGAACTCCACCGCTAATTGTGGAGGCATGCCTTGCACGCTCGCCAACAGCGTGACGCGGATACACTGCAACATCTTGGCGGATTCGGCGGCCTGTCGATCGATACGACTGGCCAATGGCGCAACCAGGCCGTAGGCCAGGTAAATCCCGAGGAAGGTTCCGACCAGGGCATGAGCAATCATCTGCCCCATCAAATCCGGACCGACGTCGACTGCACTCAGGGCTTTGACCACCCCCATGACGGCCGCGACGATACCGAAGGCCGGCAAGGCATCGCTGACTTTGTACAGGGCGTCGGCGGGCAAATGGGCTTCGTGTTCGAACTCTTCGATTTCGTGCAGCATCAGTTCGTCGAGTTCATGGGCCTGCATCGCACTACTGACCAACAGGCGCAGGTAATCGGTAATGAAATGGATGATCATCGGGTCGGAGACCAGCCGTGGATACTGGGCAAAAATCGGGCTCTGATCGGGCTCGTCGATATCCCGTTCCAGGGACAGCATGCCTTCACGTCGTGCTTTGCTCAGCAAGGCGTACATCATTGCCATCAGTTCCAAATACAATGTTTTGTCGTACTTGGCGCTGCGCTTAAATCGCGAGACCGCGTTGAGCGTGGCCCTGATCGCCTTGCCGTTATTCGCGGCGATGAATGCACCGATACCGGCCCCTCCAATCATCAGCAGCTCGGTCGGTTGATACAGTGGGCCGAGGCTGCCACCGGACAGGACGAAGCCACCGAACACCGACAAAAGTACAACGATAAGCCCTAATGCGATGAGCACGTGGTCGTTCCTTAAATTTAAGAAATAGATGACCCGCTGGATATCGGCAGAGGTATCGAAAACTTGAAATTATTTCTTTCGGGGCGAGCGATGGGGAGGGGGCGAGGTGAAAAGGGGTAAGCCCGATCCGTCGGATTTACCCGCTCTTTTGGCGTGAGGTGAGGGCGTTGGTGCGCAACGCTGTGATCGTTTTACGCCTTGCGTACGGGCGGCAGACTGTCGAGTAGCTGGGCGTCGAGGTCTCGACGTTTCAGGGTTTTGCCGGCGCGCGAAGGCGGTTGGCAAATGCCGCAGACGTAGTGTTGCGTTGGCGCATGAGAATGGGCGACGAACTCGCCAGAGCAGCACGAGCAACGGATCAGCTCAAGCATGTCGCTTTCAAAAAAACGCACGAGGGTCCAGGCCCGGGTAAGGCCGAGTACCAGTTCCCCTTCTTGATCACCCACCTGCTCCAGATACAGGCGATAGGCTTTGACGAAGGCATCGATCCGGTATCCGCCGATTTCGATCATGCTGCGATACATGCCGTAGAACAGGGACGAGTGGATGTTCGGTAACCATGTCACGAACCAGTCGGTGGAGAAGGGCAGCATGCCCTTGGGGGGGGAGGCTCCTCGAACTTCTTTATACAGGCGGATCAGTCGACCCCGGCTGAGCGAGGTCTCGGTTTCCAGCACCTGCAGTCGCGCACCCAGTTCAATCAGTTCGATTGCCAGTTGCACCTGCTGCATTTCGGTAACCAGGCTTTTTTCTGACATGGATCAGCCTTCCCCGATTCGCATATCGCCTGAGCGATCGGCGGCGGCCATCAGCAGTGCAGAATGAATTTCCACCATGCCCAGTTCGCGAGAGTTGCCCAGGACCTTGGACAAACGGTCTGTCTCTTCGAAAACGGGGCGACAAATCAATTGATTGACCCGGGCTAGCTGGGTCATTTGCTTGCTGCTCAGTTTGGTTAGCAGGTCCGCCATTTTTTCGCTGAGTTTCAGGCGGAAAATGGCGATCTCCCGATCTTTACGCAACAGGTTTTGGGCCAGTAATAAATAGGAAAGATTCAGGTCCTGGATGTCTTCAAGCTCAGTGTTGGTATTTGGCAACTTCTACCCTCCCGATGGGTACTACAGTTCGGCGCGCCTTGGCGGCGTGACCTCTGGCAGACAGGTGCCGCAAATCGACAAGTACGTAAAACAGGGTGCTGTTGCTTTGCAGGCAAGCACCCTGTCGCATCTTTTTTATTCGGTTATTCACACGCTCGACCATCCGCTCGCAGGTCGTGAATACCGGTTTTTAATTTTTTCTAAAGTATCAATTGAAACGTACGATAACCGACTGAGGCAGACTATTTGTTATCTTTTGTCAGGGTTCTTTCGCACCTAAAAGATAATTTCACATCAATGTGTCGTGACTTGATGCGGCTTGTACGTGCCTGTTATTTTTTTCGATACAAATAGCGGCTGATTGGTATCACGCTGTTGGTTGATACCCGGTAAGCCGTGTTCAGATCGCTCTTTCGACGATTGATCTGCATGAGCTCACCCAAGTCATTCTGGCGGGCATGCAAGAACGAATTGACCTGTTCTTCCAGCATCAGGATTTGGCTGATGAGTTCAAACTTGTGTTGCTGGCCGGCATCGTCAAGGTCGACTTGATCTTCGGCACGACGCAAGTAGGCCGCATCGATCAGCCCTTGGGATTTTAAGGCGAAGATGCCATCCCAGTCGGATTTTTCTGCACATTCGAGTATGCGTTGTGATTGTTCGAGCAGGTGTTCATAAGCGGCGATCAATTGTGCTTGCATCATGTCTACCGCTCTTCCTCGATGTGCGAACCAATGGCTAGCCAGGCTGCGGCGACACTCTCCAGCAACTCGGCGGCAGTGGTGAGCGCTGTTTCGTCATTGTTGAGATTTGCCCGAAGCAACACACGAACAACGTAGTCGTAGAGCTGATCAAGTTGCACGGCAATGTCGCCTCCTTTTTCGAGATCCAGCGAGGCGCGCAACCCCTTACTGACAATATTGATTGCCTTGGTAATGGCCTTGCCTTTTTCGGCGATGTTGCCGGCCTGCAGATGCAGGCGTGCGACACGAATCGACGTCTGGTAGCTGTCGAACAGCATCACGATCCGTTGGTGGGGAGAGGCCGCCAAAATGCCGCTTTCTACGCCCACCTTGGCGTAAGCATTCGCGTCTCGAATGGAACTCATCTAATTTGCTCCGCAGTAGGGTCGTCAATCATCGCTGTTAAGTGCATCAAACTGGGTCGTCAGATAATCAGCAGTTGAGTTCAATGACGATATCAAGGTATCGAGTTGGGTGAACTCTTCTGTCCAGCGAGCCATTTCGGAGTCGATGAGCGCCTGTTTCTCTTCATAACGCTCCTCAAGTTCCTCCAGTTTGGATTCCAGGCTGTCGGTTTTGGCGACGATCAGGCCGTCATCTTCGTCCAGATAGTTGTCCAGATCGGTCGACATCTGGGTAATAAAGCCTGTGGTGTCATCGGTGCCGATAAAGAACTCCGAGACAGCATCAATGTCGTCTTCGAGCGCAGTCGTAAGGGCGTCTTCATCAATCAGCAAGGTGCCATCGACTTCCAGGGAAATACCCAGCTGCGACAGGTAGCTGTAAGTCCCGCTCCCGATAGCGCTGTAGAGATCGCTACTCAATTCACTGCTGATTCGCCGGGTGGTCGAGTCTCCCAGCAGTTCACCTGCCGTATCCGCATCCGCGTCATAGGAGGTCAACTCATCCACGGTCGTGATGTAATCGTTGTAGGCATCGACGAAAGCGGTAATGGCATCGAGTATCGCGTCGGTGTCCTGGGCAATCGTCAGGGTTTGCGAGCTGCCGACGGCGGACAGGTTCAGGGTGACCCCCTGCAAGGCATCTTCGACGGTATTGCTTTGGCTGCTGATGGCGATGCCGTTGATCGTGAGTTCAGCGTCCAGGGCTTCGGCCGTCTCGGTCATGTTGCCGGTGGTGCCGTCGTAGCCAAGCAGGCTCGACGCTTCGTCGGTGCTGTCCGTGCCGGTGTAGGTCACGGTCATTGCTGATTCGGTTCCGGTGCTGTCGGATGTCAGCACCAGGCGGTACGGGGTGTCGCTGCCGTCATTGACGATCGAGGCAGTCACGCCGGCATCGGCCGCGTTGATTGCGTCGCGGATACCTTCCAGTGTGTTGTTACTGCTGTCGAGGGTGATCGATACCGCATCTTCCGTACCCACTTGCAGGGTCAGTGTGCCGGTGCCCAGAGCGGTGGTCTTGTCCGCGATGCCATCGGTGGTGAGGCTTTGTGCCTGGGCCAGTTGTGTCACTTCCAGCGTATAGGTGCCGGCCTCGGCTTCGCTGGTGGTTGCCGCCGTCACACCGCTGCCGGACAGGGTCGTAGTCAATGACTCGTAAAGGCTCTCATCGGCCAGGGCTTCAACCGCTGATTGCAGGGTGGTCAGGGCACTCGTCAAGGTACCGTAGGCCGATATTTCGGCCTCCACCGAGTCCTCTTGTGCGGTGATCGGGTCCAGCAGGCTGGTCTCTTTCGAGTCTTCCAGGCTTTCCAGAATGCTGTCCAGATCCAGCCCGGAGCCGACGCCCAGGGAGGTGATGGTTGCGGTCGAACTGGTGGAGGTGGTCGTTGCCATGTGCGTGCCTGTCCTGGTTTGTGCCTGGCCTTGCTCGTTGAGCAAGGTGCTGTGTTCACACTCAAAGGGGTGCGTTTGAACGCAACATCGGCAACCGGCAAACCCGACTTTAGGGCTTGCTCGCCGTTTTCAACGATCTCATCAACAAGGCTGCCGAGCGCCGTGCCACGAAACCCGCCAGGCACCGCGGCTTCAGACCTGCATGGCCATCACGTCTTTGTAGGCGGTGAGCAGGCGATTGCGCACTTGCACACCCATCTGAAAGGCCACGCTGGCTTTCTGCGAGTCCGCCATCACGTCACTGAGCGACACCGCTGCACTGCCCGTCTGGAAGGCGTTGGATTGGCTGCTGGCGGTTTGTTGCAGTTGGTTGATGCGCTGCAGCGAAGCCTGCAGTTCACCGGCGAAACCACTGGCGGGCCCGCTGCTGAAGCTATGTGTGTTCGCGCCTTCGGCCTGCTCGGCGAGGAGCGTCAGTTGCTGCAAGGCGTTGGTAAGGGCGGACGAATTCATGGCGCGAGACCCGTATGTTGCGATTAGGCCAGCAGATTACCAAGCCTGCCGGCCTGCACATTCGCTCAATTGACCACAAAACCGACGGCTTTTCCGGCCTTTAGCTTCCGCCCTTTTCGCCAGAATGAAGTCCTGCCGGCCGTCCCGATTCGCTGCGGTACCCCTGGGTGCCGCCTGAAACAGGAGGCTGATCGACTACTACTGCTACCGGACTCTGCAATGTCTTTCGTACAGGCCCTATCCTCGCTATCGAGGTGTTCGTGAGTACCGCAGTCCTGGCCAAAGGCGCGCAAAAAAACCTTCCGACCCGTGCTCCGGCCAGGCCGTTGGAGGCGTTGTCGACGCTGTTTCGCAGTCAGCCCCTGTTGCCCTTGCTGTTGGCGGGCGCGGTGGTCATTGCGATCGTCGTGGCACTGCTGCTGTGGGCGCGCGAACCGGAGTATCGCGTGCTGTTTTCCGGTCTCAGTGAAGCGGACGGCGGGCAAATCATCGGTGAGCTGGACAAGCGCGCCATTCCTTATCGGCTGGGCGAGGGTGGCAACACCATCATGGTGCCCAGCGACAAGATGAACGCGTTACGCCTGCAACTCGCCGAGCAAGGGTTACCCAAGGGGGGCAGCATTGGTTTCGAGTTGCTGGACAAGCAGGCCTTCGGTGTCAGTCAGTTTGCCGAGCATTTGAATTATCAGCGCGGCCTTGAAGGCGAGTTGTCTCGCACCATCGAGTCCTTGGGACCGGTGGCCAAGGCGCGTGTTCATCTGGTCATGGCCAAGCAGTCGGTGTTTGTTCGCGACCGCGAAGCGGCGCGCGCGTCTGTCGTGTTGACCCTGCAACCCGGTCGAGAGCTGGGGCAGAGTCAGGCCAACGCGATTGTGCATCTGGTGACCTCCAGCGTGCCGGAGCTGAACGTCGATGCCGTCACCGTGGTGGATCAGAACGGTCGCCTGTTGTCGCAGACCCGCGGTGACAACCCGGGCCTGGATGGCTCGCAGCTCAGTTATGTGCGTGAGGTCGAGCGCTCCTACCAGCGGCGCATCGAAGACATCCTGACGCCGCTGCTGGGCAATCAGAACGTTCATGCGCAGGTGGTCGCGCAGATCGATTTTTCCAGCCGCGAAAGTACCGCCGAACGTTACGCCCCCAATCAGGACCCCAATGAGGCGGCGGTGCGCAGCAAGCAGACGTCCGAGCATGTGCTGGAGGGCGACGACGCCGGTCGAGGCGTTCCCGGGGCGCTGACCAACTCGCCACCCAACACCCCCGCGCCGACGCGCGCCACCGCACCAACGCCCGCTGCCAACGCCACGAACACGACAGCCGCCAACGCGGCCAACGCAGCCGACACCAAGGGCGGCAAGAACGAAAAGTCGCTGCAGAGCGAGCGGATGATCAACTACGAAGTCGACCGCAATGTCGAGCACGTCAAATCGAGCCTGGGCAACATCCAGCGCCTGACGACGGCGGTGGTGGTCAACTATCGCACGGTGCTCAAGGACGGCACGCCGACCCCTGAGCCCCTGAGCAAGGACGAACTGGAGAACATCAACAACCTGGTTCGCCAGGCCATGGGCTTCACGGAAAGTCGGGGCGATGCGCTGCAAGTGATCAACAGCCCGTTTGTTGAAACAGACGTCGCCGTGGTCGAGCCGGCGTGGTGGAAAACCCCCGAGGCGTACAACCTGCTGATGAGCGCCATGCGCTATCTGTTGGTCGGCTTTGCCGCGCTGACGCTGTGGTGGCTGGTGCTCAGACCGATGCAACGGCGCAATGGCGACATGAACCGGTCGGCGCTGGCGAGCGTGTCTGAGCCGGGGACGGCACTGGTCCCGACGGCCATGGGCACCGCTGTCATGGTCGCCGGCCAGGACCCTGCGCCGCACGCCCTGCCACGCAAGTCGGCCGTGTATGAGCAGAACATGCAGAGCTTGCAGCAGATCGCTGCCGAAGACCCGAGACTGGTCGCCATGATCGTGCGCGGATGGATGAAGAAAAATGACTAACAAAATGAGCGGGTCTCGCCGTAGCGCCATCCTGCTGCTGTCGCTCGATGCCGACAGCGCGGCCGAAGTGTTCAAATTCCTGCCGAGCACGGATGTCGAAGCCATCAGCATGGAGATGGCGCGTCTGAGCCAGGTGTCCCATGAGGAAATGCGCCAGGTCCTTGAAGAGTTCATGGACGAGACCGATCAATATGCGGCCATCAATATCCAGACCAGTGATCATATTCGCGCGGTCTTGACCAAGGCCCTGGGCAGCGAACGCGCGGCCAGTCTGATCGACGATATTCTGGAGAGCACCAACACCGGTTCCGGCATCGACAAGCTGAACCTGATGGAAGCGTCGATGGTGGCCGAGATGATTCGTGACGAGCATCCACAGATCATCGCGACCATCCTCGTGCATCTGGAGCGCCATCAGGCTTCCGACATTCTCCAGTTGCTGCCTGACCGTCTGCGCAACGACATCATTCTGCGGATCGCGACCTTCAGTGGCGTGCAGCCGGTGGCGTTGCAGGAACTGACGGAAGTGCTGGGCGTCATGCTCGATGGCCAAAGCCTCAAACGCAGCAAAATGGGCGGCGTCAGAACGGCGGCGGAAATCCTCAACCTGATGAGTTCCACGCACGAAGAGTTGGCCATCGAAACCGTGCGCCAGCACAACGAAGACCTGGCGCAGAAGATCCTCGACGAGATGTTCCTGTTCGAAAACCTCATCGAGGTGGACGATCGCGGCATTCAGACGCTGCTTCAGCAGGTCGAACACAACTCGCTGGCGATTGCCCTCAAAGGCGCACCGCCGGCCTTGCTCGAGCGCTTCCTCAACAACATGTCGCAACGCGCCGCGCAATTGTTCCGTGAGGACATGGAGGCGCGCGGACCGATCCGCATGTCGCAGATCGAGTCTGAACAGAAGGCCATTCTGCAGGTGGTTCGACGCTTGTCCGACAGCGGTGAAATCGTGACAGCACGCGGTAATGACGCTTATGTCTGAGTCCTCTCGCGCACCGGACAGCGACCGTTGGCAACCCTGGCAAATGGACCCGTTGGGCAGCAATGAATTGCCTGCCCATGATCCGGACCTGAGCCATCGGGAACGGCTGCGCAAGCAAGCCTTTCAGCACCGGCTGGAAATGCAGGTGCTGCGCGAAAAGACCCTCAGCGAGGCGCAGCAGGTCGGCCATGCGCAAGGGGTGGAACAGGGGTATGCCCAAGGCCTGAGCGAAGGTCGCCAGGCCGCCGCCGTGGAGTTGCAGCAGCAGGTTGTACAGACATTGCAACCGCTACTGGAGCTGTGCCGGAACTTCGATCAGGCGCTCAAGCAAATGGATGGGCATATTGCCCGCCAACTGACCCGGATCGCGCTTGACGCCGCGCAGCAATTGGCAGGAGAAGCCCTGACCGCCCAACCGGAGCAGGTGATCACCATTGTGCAGAAAATGCTCAACAGCGACCCCGAGCTGACCGGCAAGCCGCGCCTGTGGCTGAACCCCGATGACTTGCAGTTGGTTCAAAGCAGCCTTGGCGAGCAGATTGATGCGGCGGGTTGGGCCTTGCATGCCGATCCGACGATGTTGTCTGGCGGCTGTCGAGTGGTCAGCGCCAGCGGCGAGTTGGACGCCACGCGCCAGTCACGCCTGGGGATGCTGAATCGCAGCACCGCGCGGGTGCTGGAGGATGCCGTGGCGATCCTCGGCGAGCAGCCATGATCCCGGGCAACCTGCATGTCGAGCGCTGGAGCGGCGTGCTGGACACGTTTCAGGGTGAGCCGCTGAGGGTGGCGGACTACCTGCGCAGCGGGCGCATCACCCGCGCCACCGGCATGGTGCTGGAGGCGGTGGGCCTGCGCCTGCCGTTGGGCGGTGCCTGCCGCATCGAGCTGGCGACGCACAGTCACGCACGCCCGACCCCCGCTTATGCCGAGGCCGAGGTGGTCGGTTTTGCGGGAGAAATCCTGTACCTGATGCCACTGGAAGAAATCCAGGGCCTGCAACCGGGTGCGCGGGTCTTTGCCTCGGACGACGGCCTGACGGGCGCGGCCGGCGGTCGTTATTTTCCGCTGGGCCTGTCGCTGCTCGGCCGGGTGCTGGACAGCAGCGGGCAGCCGCTGGACGGCAGGGGACCGTTGTTGGGTGCCCATCACGCCAGTTTGCACACGCAGCCGCTCAACCCCCTCAAGCGTGCCCCGATCGATCGTCAGATCGATGTCGGCATCCGCGCCATCAATGCTTTGCTGTGTGTCGGTCGTGGCCAGCGCCTGGGGCTGTTTGCCGGTTCCGGCGTCGGCAAATCGGTGCTGCTCGGCATGATGGCCCGCTACACCCGGGCCGACGTCATCGTGGTCGGATTGATCGGCGAGCGGGGTAGGGAAGTGCAGGATTTCATCGACAACATCCTGGGTGAAGAAGGCTTGCGCCGTTCTGTGGTCGTTGCGGCGCCGGCCGATACGTCGCCGCTGCAACGTTTGCAGGGCGCGGCGTACGCGACGCGCCTGGCCGAGGATTTTCGCGATCAGGGCAAGGACGTTCTGCTGATCATGGATTCGTTGACCCGCTACGCCATGGCTCAGCGCGAAATCGCGTTGGCCGTGGGTGAGCCGCCAGCGACCAAGGGCTATCCGCCATCCGTGTTTGCCAAGCTGCCCAAGCTCGTCGAGCGTACCGGCAATGGTCCGCCCGGCGGCGGGTCGATCACGGCGTTTTATACGGTGCTCAGCGAGGGCGACGATCAGCAGGATCCGATCGCCGATGCGGCGCGGGCGATCCTGGATGGGCACATTGTCCTGTCGCGTCATCTGGCCGAAAGCGGGCATTACCCGGCCATTGATATCGAAGCCTCGATCAGCCGGGCGATGACCGCCATCGTCAGTGAATCGCAGCAGCGCAAGGCGCAACAGCTCAAGCAGACCTTGTCCCGTTACCAGCGCAATCGCGACCTGATCAGTGTCGGTGCCTACGCGCCGGGACACGATGCCCAGCTCGACCGCGCCGTCGGTTTGTACCCGCACATCGAGCGGTTTCTGCAACAACGCATCAATGATCGCGCCAGCGTGGAAGAGACCCTGTCCGGGCTCAACCTCTTGTTCCCTGGCAAATAACTTTTTTCTTGTCCCTGGCGAGTAATCACCGATGGCTAATCAATCGCTTGACCTGCTGATCGAGCTGACCGGCAAAGCGCGGGACGTCGCGGCACGCGCTTTAGCGCAGAGCCGTCGCGCCGAACAGCAGGTAGTCAATCAGCTGTGCACGCTGGACCAGTATCAACAGGAGTACCGCCAGAACCTGCAGCAGGAGTTGCTCAAGGACGGCATGAGCCCTTCTGCGCTCACGAACTATCGTGGCTTTCTCCATTCACTGGAAGAAGCCGTCGATCGCGCGCAAAAAAGCCTGGAGCGCCACCGCAAACAGGTGGCCCTGCACCAACAGACCTGGCTGGAGCAATGGCACAAGGTCAATGCCATAGAAGCGTTGTTGAGTCGTCGGGCCCAACAGGAGCGGCTGCAGGCCGGGCGTGTCGAGCAGCGCCAAACCGATGAAATGGCCAGCCAGTTACGTCGGCGGCCCGGCCATTTTTCGTCCTCCATCGATAGCCGCCACTAAGGGACGCCATGGATATCATCGCTTCGTTTGCCCCATCGTCCGCTGCATCGACTCAGGCCAGCGCTTCCAGCCAGAAGCCAGGCACGACGAGCGAGTCGTTTTCGTCTGTGCTGAGTCAGGTGAGCGAGGCGCCAGCGAGCAAGGACTCGGCTAGCCCGACCGCTGCGATGGGGAGCGCCAAGGCTCAAGCGGAGGCGGTAGAACCGAGCGCCGAGCCACCGACGCCAACCTCTGCACCGTCGATTGTCGGCAGTACGGCGCAGACCGCAACCCGTGACCCGGTTGATGACGCCGACCTCGCGCCGACGTTGCCGTCCTCCGAAATGGCAAGTGTCGTCCCCGAACCGGTCGAACTGCCGGCTCCAGCCGTTTCGACATCAGTCATACCATCCCTGAACTCGCCACTGGCTGCCACCTCCGCCGAGCCGGATGCCTCGCTCACGGACGATGACCTTGGCCTGGACCTCTACGCCACGGCAGACGATCTCGTGACCGATGCCGATCTGAAGGCCTCGGACGGTTCGAGTGCTGTCGACAGCTCGTTGGAGGACATTCGTCAGCGCATGGCGCTGATCGAGAGCGCTGGCCAACTCGATATTTATTCGCTGGTCGTTGCGCCGGCGGTTCCTTTACCCGTCGCGATCCCCAATCAGGGTGTTGTGCCCGCGACCCCCGATACGTTGATCAGCGCCAACAACAACCTGCCGGCCCCGAACCTGACGTCGGCAGACACAGGCGTTGATGCCGATCAGGACACTTCTGATCCGCTCGACAGACAGGACGCGGCGCAGGCGCTGACCGGGCCAGTTACCGATGCGCTGCAAAACCTGCGCGCGCAAACCGACAACACACCTGTCGACAGCCAGGCCGATGGCTTCGTCAGTAGCGATACCCAGAGCGGCTTTAGCCTGGCGCCGCTCACCTTGAACACGGTCGGCCTGAGCGGCAACGATAAAGTCGCCAGCAATGGTCTGGTGCTCGCGACCGCTGTTGGCACGGCCCAATGGCAGGACGGCCTTGGCCAGCAGGTCATCGACATGATCACGCGCGGCGAGCAGCAGGTCGACTTGCAACTGAACCCCGTCGAGCTCGGCCCGCTGTCGATCAGCCTCAATCTCAATGACGGCAACACCCAGGCGCAGTTCCAGTCGGCGCATGCGTCGGTGCGTGCCGCGGTGGAACAGGCATTGCCGCAGTTGCGCGAGGCCCTCGCGTCCCAGGGTATTTCCCTTGGGCAGGCCTCGGTCAGCGATGAGTCTGCGCGCCAGGCCTCTGGCGATCAGGCGCGGCGCGATTCGCCAGGCAACCGCGCAGACGCCCCGATGAGCAGCGCCGATGCCGTGCCGGACGTTGATCAGGCGTCGGTGCAGAGCATCGTTGTGCGCAGTTCGGGTGTCGACCTGTACGTCTGAATAGCAAATCAAAACAGCGAGATACCGCCGTTACCCTGGTCTTATCGCCCCATGGGAAGATCAGGGTGCTGGTCATACTGGAGCCCTGCCTAACCGTTCTCCTTCATTGCATGGTTCCAGCCAATGACCACCACCCGCAAATTTCCCTGGCTCCTGATTCTGTTGATGGCGCTGGTCGCCGCGGCGGCCAGTTCCGGCGGCATGTACCTCTACATGAGCAAAAACACAGCGCATGCAGACGCGGCGGTGAACGTTGAAACCGTCGAGAACAAACCCCAGGCCCCACGGCTGGTCACGATTGCGCCGATGACGGTCAATCTTCAAAACGAACGCGATGAGCAAAGCCTGCTGTATGTGGGGTTTGCGCTGGAAGTCGGAAACGATGCGACGCAGAAGCTCTTGCAGCAGTACATGCCGCAGATTCGCAGTCAGCTTCTGACACTGCTGAGCGGGCAAGACAGCACACAGCTGGTCAACCCTCAGGGCAAGGAAATCCTGGCGGCGAAAATTCTCGGAACACTCAAACAGTCCCTGGCGGCACAGCAGCCTGAACTCTCGGTGCTGAACGTTCTTTACACCGACTTTATCGTGCAGTAACCCATGGCCATTGACGATTTGCTCTCCCAGGACGAGATCGACATGTTGCTCCGTGGGGGCGACGACGGCGATGCTCCGGATGACGATGTCGGGATGCTCAAGGATGCCCTGGTCCGTCCGTACGACCCGGCGACACAGCACCGGGTGATCCACGAGCGCTTGCACGCGCTGGATATCATCAACGAGCGTTTCGCGCGCTACTTCCGCATGAGCTTGTTCAACTTGATCAGGCGCAGCATCGACATCACCGTCAAAAGCGTGCGCTATCAAAGTTACAGCGACTTTTCCCTGCACATGCCGATGCCCACCAACATCAACCTGTTGGCGATGAAGCCGCTGCGAGGCACCGCGTTGGTGGTGTTTCCGCCGAGCGTGGTGTTCATGGTGGTGGACAATTTGTTTGGCGGTGACGGCCGCTTTGTGACCAAGTCCGAAGGGAGGGAATTTACGCATACCGAGCAGCGCATCATCCAGCGTTTGTTGGGGTTGTCGGTGGACGCTTACAAAGATGCCTGGAAGTCCGTTTACCCGCTGGAAATCGAATATTTGCGTTCGGAGATGCAGGCCAAGTTCGCCAATATCACCAGTTCGCCCAATGAAATCGTGGTGAATGCGACCTTCCATCTGGAGGTCGGCAACCTGTCCAGCGACTTCAATATCGTGATTCCCTACCTGATGATCGAGCCGATGCGTCAGCTGCTCAACGGCCCGCTGACCGATACCAATCTTGAAGAGGAGCGGCATTGGAACAAGCGCATGGCCGGCGAGATTACCCATTCCCAGATTGAGCTGATCGCTGACTTTGTCGAAATGGATGCCCGGGTAGGGCAGGTCATGGCGCTGAAAGTTGGTGATGTTTTACCCATCGAACTGCCCGACATCGTCTGTGCGCGTGTCGACGGCGTGCCTGTCATGAGTTGCGAATATGGCAGCCAGAACGGGATGCGTGCGTTGCTCGTCAAGGAACTGGTCGATCACTCCCTGAGCCTTTCCTCCTCTTCTACCAGCCGATTCGTGAAGGGCCACGTGTCCACTGCCAAGGAATCCGACCATGACTGATTCAAACACTACCGAGCCGCAAGAGGCCGATGACTGGGCTGACGCGCTGGCCGAGCAGGGCGCCGGGACTGATGCCGATGATCCCTGGGCCATGGCCCTGGCCGAACAGGGCGAAGCCGAGTCGACGCCCGACAGCCAGGCACCGAGCGTCGGCACCAGCCTGTTCAAGCCGTTGACGGCGCCGCAGCCCACGGCCGCCGCACGCGAGCTGGAAATGATCATGGATATTCCGGTCAAGCTGAGTGTAGAGCTGGGCCGCACGCGAATTACGATCAAGCAGTTGCTGGAACTGGCCCAGGGTTCGGTGCTGGCGCTCGATGGCCTGGCGGGGGAGCCGATGGACATCTTGATCAACAGCTACCTGATAGCCCAAGGCGAGGTGGTGGTCGTGGATGACAAGTACGGTATCCGAATCACGGAAATCATTACGCCTTCCGAACGCGTTCAAAAGATCAACCGATGAGCCTCGTCAGTCAGACTCCGCCGCCCGTGGCCCTCGGCGTCCCTTCGGACAGCCTGATGAACCTGGCGTTGCTCGGCAAGACGGCGTTGGCGCTGGCGTTGGTGGTTGTCTGTGTTTTGCTCTGTGGCTGGGTTGTGCGGCGTGTCGGTGCGCGTCCGCTGTCCCCCGGGAAAGTGATGCGTGTCGTCAGCAGCACAAGCCTGGGCCAGCGCGAGAAAGTGGTGATCATCGAAGTGCAAGGCCAGTGGCTGGTGCTTGGCGTGACCGCACAACAGGTCAGTGCGCTGGCGCAGATGGACGCTCCGCCAACCGAACCCACCATCGCCACTGCCGTTACCGGCGACAGTTTTACCGAGCGCTTGGCCAGTGCTCTGAAGCGCAATATTCAGCGCGCGGACAAAGGATCGGGGAGCCCGTCATGAGCGTCCTGGTGTGTGTTCGCCACGGGTTGAAACGGGCGACGCTGTCGGCCGTGTTGCTGCTCGCGTCGATGGCCGATGCTCAGGCAGAACCGGCGATGCAAGGGCTGGCCGCCTTCACCGGGCAGGCGGGAGGCCAGCAATGGTCGCTGAGCCTGCAAACCCTGTTGCTGCTCAGTGCCATGGCATTCCTGCCGGCGGTGTTGCTGATGATGACCGGGTTTACCCGCATCATTATTGTCCTGGGCTTGCTGCGCACGGCCATTGGCACGACGTCGGCGCCACCGAATCAAGTGTTGTTGGGACTGTCGCTGTTCCTGACGTTTTTCGTCATGTCCCCGACCCTCGATCAGGCTTACGAAAAAGCCTGGTTACCGTTCTCCAAAGACGAGATCACGGTCGAGCAGTTTCTCGACCAGGCGAGTCAACCATTTCGCACGTTCATGCTGACCCAGACGCGGCAGGGCGACCTCGCCCTGTTTGCGCGTCTGGCGCAGATCGAGGACTTGCAGGGGCCTGAAGATGTGCCGATGCGGGTGTTGCTTCCGGCCTTCGTCACCAGCGAGTTGAAGACCGCGTTTCAGGCCGGCTTCACCATCTTCATTCCGTTTTTGATCATCGACCTGGTGGTGGCGAGCGTGTTGATGGCGCTGGGCATGATGATGGTGCCGCCGTCCACGATCTCGCTGCCGTTCAAGCTGATGCTGTTTGTGCTGGTCGATGGCTGGCAGCTGCTGCTCGGTTCGCTGGCGCAAAGTTTTTACACCTGATGATGTGGTTTCGAGGACGTAGACAATGACGCCGGAAATGGTCATGGACCTGGCTTACAAAGGCATGCGCATGAGCATGATCGTGGCCGCGCCCGTGCTGCTCGTGACGCTGTTTATCGGGTTGTTGGTGAGCCTGTTTCAGGCCGCGACGCAGATCAACGAATCGACCCTGTCGTTCATCCCCAAAATTGTCGGGGTGTGCGTGGTGCTGGTGCTGGCGGGGCCGCTGATCATGGAGATGCTGGTGGACTACACGCGTGCGTTGTTCAGCAGCTTGCCCATGCTGATCGGCTGACGCCCGTGATCGAAGTCAGTTCGGCACAGTTGCAACTCTGGGTGACTAGCTTCTTCTGGCCGTTTTGCCGAGTGCTGGCGTATCTGATGAGCGACCCGATTCTCGGTCATAAAAACGTTTCGAGTCAGGTGAAGGTGGGCTTGGCGATGCTCCTTGCCTTCCTGCTCGCACCCAATCTGCCGCCCTTGCCGAATGTCACCCTGTTCTCGTGGGCGGGGCTTGGGGTGATTGTGGAACAGGTGTTGATCGGGATGTCCCTGGGCATGGTCATGCGTATCACGCTGGCGGTGGTCGAGATGACCGGCGACATTTGCGGCATGCAAATGGGCCTGGCGTTCGCCACCTTTTTTTCCGCCGATACCAGCACTAACAGCATGGTGCTGTCGCGCTTTCTGAGCATGATCACGATCCTGATGTTTCTCGCGCTGAACGGTCACCTGATGGTGCTTGAGCTGCTGGCGACCACCTTCAAAACCTTGCCGATCGGCAACCTGCATTTCGACCCCAATGCCTGGAACCTGATTGCCCGCTATGGCAGCACGATCTTCCTCACTGGCCTTCTATTGGCACTGCCAATGGTCGGCACGCTGCTGATCATCAACCTGGCCATGGGCATCCTGAACCGCGTCTCGCCGCAGTTGACGGTGTTCTCCGTGGGGTTCCCGGCGACGTTGTGCGTGGGGTTGGTGTTGCTGATGGTGGTGATGGGCGATCTGGGGCAGTTTCTCGAAAGATTGATGACCAACACACTGCAATTCATGCAGTACCTGATCGATAACATGGCACGACCCTAAAACGGTTCAGGCGCCACCAGGTTTTTCCCGGGCGGCACCTGGAACGCGGCTTCAGATGTACTCGAACAACGACATCTTCTGAATGCTGACGAAGGTTTGCTGGGCGGCCTGTAGCGCCACTTGCAGTGCGGTGTATTCAGTGACTGACTCGGTGTAGTCGGCATCGACCAGGCCGGACAGGCGTTCGGTGTAGCTGAGCGCCAGGTCATCGCCAATGGTGTCGAGCACTTCCAGCTGATTCAGCCGTGAACCAACCGACGTCTGCACGGTGAGCACCGTGTCCTGGGCATTACTCAATTCGCGGCTGGCCGTGGACAGGGTGTTACTCAGGTTGGCTTGATCGGCCTCGGTATCCACCGGTGTCTGCAACACCGAGATCAGGTTTTTCAACGTTGCGAACAGGTCTGGGTCGGCATCGGCGGCGGCACTGACCGTGATGGTGTCGCCGTCGGCCGGGGTACCGCTGAGGGTCAGGGACAGGCCGTTGACTTCAAGGGTGTCGCCCGAGGAATAGGCGACCGGATCGGCGCCATCAATGCTGTATTGGGCTGTGCCGTCGGTGGCGGTGCTGAAGGTCACGGTAAAGCCTGTTCCGTAATTCGCATCCTGTGTGTCAGTGATGTCAGGGCCGTCGTAGGTCACGCTGCCGGTGTTGTCGCCGGCTTCGGCAATGAAACCTGCGGAGCTGCTGACCGACAGGAAGATCGTTGCGCCGGTATCGCCGCTGGCCATGGTCTGGGTGGAGCTGACCTGCTGCGTGACAACGTTGTCGTCGCCCTGATAGACCAGCTCGCCATCGGCATTTTCGGCAAACGCCGGACTCTGGCTCTGATAGCCGGCAAACAGGTAGTTGCCGTTACTGTCGGTGGCGTTGGCCAATGTCGTCAGGGTGTCGTAGACGCCCTGCAACGAGGTGGCGATCGACTCGCGGTCGGCGTCGCTCAAGGTGCCGTTGTTGGCCTGAACGAGCAGGGCCATGGCGCTGCTGATAGCATCGTTGATGCTGTCGAGCGTGCTTTCTTCCTGGGACAGCGAGGTCGAGATCGTGCTGCGCGAGTCGGCGTATTGCTCGTTGGCCGAGATTGCCTGCCGGACGTTAACGGCCTGGGCGGCGGCCAGCGAGTCGTCGGAAGGATTGACCACTCGGGTGCCACTGGCGACTTCCTGGGCCGCGTCCTGATAGGCGCTTTCCTGAGCGAGCATAGAGTTCAAGCTTTGGTTGTAAATCGTCGCACTGCTGAGGCGCATGGCGTGACGCTCCTTTCAGACGTTTATCAGCTGATGTCGAGAATGGTGTCGAGCAGGGTGGTGCCCACTTCGACGACCTTCGCGCAGGCCTGGTAATACTGTTGATAGACAATCAGGTTGGCCGCCTCTTCATCCAGATTGACCCCCGATTCCGATTGCTGCAGCGTGGTCAGTTGCTCGGTCAGGCTCGATTGGGTTTCCAGTTGGCCGGCGACTTTACTGGCGGTGCTGCCCACGTCACTGACCAGTGCCGAGTACGTCTGGCTGAGGGTCGAAGTGCCGCCCACGAGGCTGTCGGTTTGCAGGTCGAGCATCGCCAGGGCGTTGGTGTTATCGCTGCTGCCGGTCGAGGTGCCCGCGGCGATCAGGCTCCCGTCACTGGTCAGGGTACTGAAACTGCTGGCGGCGTTGCGCGTCGGCAACACCAGAAAGCTGTCGCCGTCATCGGCGGTGCCACTGATGGCCACGCTCATCCCAGCGAACGTCAGGGTGTCGCTGTCGCTGTCGTAGGTTGAGTCCACACTGGCGCCGGTGTCGTTGCGGGTCACGGTGTAGCCGTCGGTGGCGGAGTAACTGACGGTGTAGTCGCTGGCACTCAGCGCGCTCACATCGTCGGTGAAGGTCGCGGTCAATGTCGCGTCGCCGGTGTTGTTGGTATTGCCGTAAATGCTGGGGTCGTCGACCGAGAAAAAGTCGGTGCCCGTGTCGCCATTCAGGTCAATACCGGATGCCTGCAGGGTGTTGAAGGCTTGTGTCAACGTGACCGCCAGGATCCCCAGCTGGTTTTGCGTTTCGGTCAGCGTGGTGTCGCGAAAGTCCATCAGCCCGCCCAGGGAGCCGCCTTCGAACGTTGAATCGTCAAGCACGGTGGTGTTGCCGGCGGCGTCCACGTAGGCGACCACCGTTTGGGTTGGATCGCTGGCCGAGACGCTGGTTTGCAGTTCGAAACTGTCATTGCCGGACACCAGCGCAAGGCCGTTGCTCAGGGACACGCTGTAACTGCCGTTGTCCTGCGTGGTGACATCGACATCCACCAATTCGCTGAGCTGACTGACCAGCAGATCCCGTTGATCGAGCAGGTCGTTGGAGGTTGTGCCCAGTGCGTCGGACAGGCTGATTTTTTTGTTGAGATCGGCAATTTGCTCGGTGAGGTCGTTGACCTGCGTGACCTGATCGTCGATCTGGCTGTTCACATCGTCCGCCATTTCGTCCAGGTAGCTGCCCAACTGGGTGAACTGCGACGCCAGGGTTTCAGCCGCGCCAACGACTTCTTCCCGCGCGGCGGTGTCGCTGGCGTCGGAGGTCAGCGTCTGGATGGCTGAAAAGAAGCTTTGCAGCAGGGTATCGAGGCTGGCATCGCCATCGGCCAACAGGCTGTCGATCTGATCGACTTCGGTCTGGTAGGTCGACAGCGCGCTTTCGGCGCTGATCGAACTGTTGAGCTGGGTGGTGACGAACTGGTTGTACTGACGGTCGACACTGGAGATCTGCACACCGCTGCCCGAAGTGGATTCGGAGAAGGTGGCAACCTGCAGGGTATAGCCATCCGTATAGGCGTTGGTGGTGTTGTTACTGCTGGTACTGAGGGCGATCTGTGCGGCGGACAGGCCGCTGACACCAATGGAAATAATGCTCATCGAGAAGCTCCTACGCTACATAGTGCGCACTATCGGCTCCGCGAAAGTGCAACTTGACCTGTGACCCCGATTCTTTTCAACAACCTTTTGCTGACAGATCCATGACCGGCGCGTTCGGGGCCCTCGGCATTGGGTTGTCCGTCAATTTTCCAGCTGCGCAATGGGCGGGACAGGTCGTAGCGGGCCGATGGTGGCCATGACTGAAATCAGTTTTTGCGCGTATCGCGGATCGGTGGCGTAACCCCTCTGTTGCAGCGCGATGGCCGCCTGTGGCGCATCGGTGGCGTTGCGCACGGCGGCATAACCGGGGCGGGTGCGAATCAATCGGGCGTAATCGTTGAAGGCCGCCTCATCGGTCGGGTAAACGCGGAAGCGCTCCACCTGTTTTTGCGCCTCACCTTCAGCGTATTCAGTGGTCATGACCTGCGTCGTCGCGCCTTGCCATTGGCTGCCGGCCTTGATCCCGAACAGGTTGTGGCTGTCGGCACCATTCGGGGTGGTGATCTGGCGTCGTCCCCAATCGGTTTCCAGTGCCGCCTGGGCAAGGATCAGCTCGGCTGGCACGCCACTGCTGAGCGCGGCTTTTTGCGCCGGTTCGTTCAAGCGTGAAACGAACGCCAGCACATGCTCGGGTCGTTCGTTTTGCGCACCGCTGACCTCGCGGCGTTTCCAGGCTTCAAATGCCTGAGTCTGGTAAGCCGTGTTTGCAAAGGGTGATGCAGTGCCGGCCGGGCGTGAGGGCGGCAGATCAAGGAACAAGGCCGCTGCCGCATCAATGCCGGTGTTGGCATCGCCGTGTTTGGCGGAGTAGCCGCTGAGCTGTCGGGTCAGTTGCTCGGCCAGGCCGAGGCCTTTTCCCGACAGGCTCTGCGCCCACTGCTGATCGAGCATCTCGGTGTACATCTCGGTCTGCGAGTCGCTGGACATTTCCGATTTCGGAATCGCGCCCCGCATGCTTTTGAGCATCATCTGCAGGAACAGAGCTTCAAACTGTTTGCTGGCCTCTTTCAGCCCCGCCCCGGCGTCCTGGTGCGAGCGCCGCTTGAGTTGCTCCAGACCCTGGACATCAAGGGCAAAGCCATCAGTGCTGCCAGCCCTGTTCATCAGATGATCTCCAGCTCTGCACGCAGGGAACCGGCGGCCTTGAGGGCCTGCAGAATGACCATCAGGTCTTGCGGCGTAGCCCCCAGAGCGTTCAATCCCTTGACCACGTCCATCAAATTCGCCGTGCCTTCAAGCAAGTGCAGCGAACCACCCTGGGATTCGATGGAAATGTTGCTTTGGGAGGTCACGGCCGTCTGGCCGCCACTGAGTGCGCCGGGTTGGCTGACGGTGTTGGTGGTGTCGATGATGACCGAGAGATTGCCGTGAGCGACTGCGGCGCGATACAGCTTCACCGAGCTGTTGAGCACGATAGAGCCAGTGCGCGAATCAAGAATCACCTTGGGACGGCTCTGGATCGGCAAGACCTCGATGCCCTCGATGCGGGCCATGAAGTTGACCCGCTCGTTGGGTGACAGCGGCCCCTGAATCTGGATCATCCCGCCATCCATGGCCGACGCCACCGTACGGCGCATTTCGGAATTGATGGCGTAGACGACACGCTGGGCCGTGGCGGAGTCAGGCTCATGCATGTAGAGGCTGAGCAAGCCGTTGTCGCTGCTCAGGTGCAGCGGAACAGCGCGTTCGACGATGGCGCCGCGACTGATACGCCCACCGGCCAGCTGGTTGACCTGCACGCTGCTGCCGTTCGCCGAAGCACCGGCTCCGCCGACCAGCAGGTTGCCTTGAGCCACGGCATAAACCTCTCCATCGGCGCCTTTCATCGGCGTCATCAACAAGGTGCCGCCGCGCAGGCTGCGCGCGTTACCGATCGACGACACGACCACGTCAATCTGCTGCCCCGGGCGCGAGAGTGCCGGCAGGTTGGTAGTGACGATGACTGCCGCGATATTGCGCATCTGCATGTTGGCGTTCGCAGGCAGGGTGACCCCCAACTGCGACAGCATGTTGGTCAGGCCTTGTTCGGTGAAGGGACTCTGGGTGGTCTGGTCGCCGCTGCCATCCAGGCCGACCACCAGGCCATAGCCCACCAGGTTGTTGGGGCGTATTCCGGCAAAATCGGCAATGTCGCGTATCTGCTCGCCCTGTGCCGCGCCACCGAGCAACAACGTGCCGGCGCACAACAGGGTACAGAACGCTTGAACGGCGGATTTGGCTGCGCGCAAAAGAGGTTGAATGAATACCGAGTCAGCCATGGTTCCCGTACTCAGAAAGGAGACACGTTAAGGAGGATGCGATGGAGCCAGCCCATGCGCTGCGCTTCGTTGATGTAGCCATCACCGACGTACTCGATCCGGGCCTGTGAGACCTGGATCGATGACACCGTGTTTTCGCCGGTGATGGTTCGAGGATTAACCACGCCGGAGAAACGGATGAATTCGGTGCCCTGGTTGATTGCAATCTGCTTGTCACCGCGCACCCGCAGGTTGCCATTGGGCATCACCTGCATGACCGTCACGGAAATCGTGCCAGTGAAAGAGTTTTTGGCCTGAGAGCCGCCGCCACCACTGAAGTCGTGGGTCGTCGAGGCATCCAGCCCAAAGTCGGCGACCTGGGACGCACGACTGGAGGTGGTCGCCAGGCTCAACCCCATGGAGCCGGCACGGTTGGCATTGGAGGAAGAGGTCTTGCTGGCGCTGACCTGTTCTTCCAGTTCGATGGTCAGCGTGTCGCCGACCATCCGTGGACGCCGATCCTCGAACAGGGGCTGCGATCCGCGGCTGCTCTGATAGATCGAGCCGTTCGCCAGGCGAGCCGGTAAGGCCGGCACCTGCATTTCTTCGTCAGGCACGACGGGCTTGTGGGGCAGTTGATCGCAGCCTGCGGTCGCCAGCATGCCGGCCAATACCACGGACATCGGCCATACCGATGAGGGCTTATGAGCCATTTTGTGTGTCTCGAACATAGCGGTCAGAGCTGAGTCAGACGCTGTAGCATTTCGTCCGAACTCTCGACGGCCTTACTGTTGATTTCGTAAGCGCGCTGGGTCTGGATCATGCTTACCATTTCCTCCACAACGTTGACGTTGGAGGTTTCGACGTAACCCTGGGACAGCGTTCCAGCGCCGTTGAGACCCGGTGTGGTTTCGGTCGGTGAGCCCGAGGCGTCGGTCTCCAGATAGAGGTTCTGCCCGATGCTCTGTAAGCCCGCCGGGTTGATGAACAATGCCAGGTTTAGCTGGCCGACCTGGGTCGAGGTGGAGCTGCTGGGCTGGGTCACGGAAACGATGCCGTCGGTACTGATTGAGATGGCCGTGGCGTTGGCGGGAATAGTGACCCCTGCCGAGAGCTTGTAACCGTTAGAGGTGACCATCTCACCGTTCGAGTCGAGCTGGAAGCTGCCGTCACGGGTGTAGGCTGTGGTGCCGTCCGGCATATCCACTTGGAAAAAACCGAGGCCATTGATCGCCAGATCCTTGGAGTTGCTGGTCTCTTCCAGATTGCCTTGGGTATGCAGGCGTTCGGTGGCGACTTCACGCACCCCTGTGCCGACCTGCAAGCCGGATGGCAGGCGGGTATCGGTGCTGCTTTGCGCGCCCGGCTGGCGCACGTTCTGGTAAACCAGGTCTTCAAATACTGCCCGCGACCGTTTGAAGCCATTGGTGCTGACGTTGGCCAGGTTGTTGGCAATCACGTCCATTTGGCCCTGCTGGGCTTCCAGGCCGGTTTTGGCCGTCCACAGTGATCTGATCATCGATCGGTTCCTTATTCATTCAACCGTGAGGTCAGCCCTGCAGGGAGAGCAGGCTATTGGCGGTCTTGGCGTTTTCGTCGGCGGTACTGATGGCTTTCATCTGCATGTCGTAGCGCCGCGAGTTGTCGATCATCGCGACCATGGCGTTGGTCGGGCTGACGTTGCTGCCCTCCAGTGCACCGGGCGTCACGCGCATGGTTTCGTCGGCAGGCAGTGGCTGCACGGTGCCATTGGCATTGGGCTGTGGCCGGAATAACCCGTCGGTGCCGGCCTGCAGCGTGCCGGGCAAGGCCGATACCAGCTTCAGCCGACCGACCGGGCTCAGGCCCCGGGGCTCCATGCCGAGCTCACGGACGCTGATCGTGCCGTCGCTGCCCAACGTGACTTCGCTACCCAGTGGCACGGTGACCGGACCGCCGTCACCGATGACCGGACGGCCACCGACGGTCATTGCACCGGTGCCGTCGACCTGCAAATCACCGCGGCGGGTGTAGGCCTCTTTGCCGTCCGCGGTCTGCACCGCCAGCATGCCGTTTTCGCCGAGCGCGACATCCAGCGCCCGGTCGGTATGGGTGATCGGTCCTTCGGTCCAGTCGACACCCACGCCGTTGGCGGCGACCGAAACCCGTGTGGGCAAGCCCTCGCCCGCGACAGGCGAGGACTGCATTTCGACCAACTGCGAACGAAAGCCCGGTGTCACGATGTTGGCCAGGTTGTTGGCTACAACGGCCTGCTGTTCGAGCGCCTGATTGGCCCCGCTCATCGCCGTGAAAAGCATGCGATCCATGGGTTAAGAACCGATGTTGACGGCTTGCTGGAGCACTTCGCTTTGCGCCGTCACCGACTTGGCATTCGCCTGGAAGTTGCGCTGGGCAATGATCAGGTTCACCAGTTCGGTGGTCAGGTCGACGTTGGAGTCCTCGGTCGTGCCACTCAGGATCGAGCCCAGAGAACCGCTGCTGGCAACACCCAGCAAGGCCTGGCCGGATGCGGAGGTGGCCAGCCAGGTGTTGTCACCGTTGGATTGCAGGCCGTTTTCATTGCTGAACGTCGCCAGTTGAATCTGGTCGATGCTTTGCGTCTGGTCGTTGGAGTAGGTGGCAATGACCGTTCCGGTATCGTCGATGGTGAAACTCACCAGGCTGCCGGAGGTGTAGCCATCCTGAGAAATGTCGGACACCTCGGAGTCGTTGCCGAACTGCGTCGTGCCGGTCAGGTCCAGCGTGATGCTCATGTCCGCGGCACCGTTGTCCGGGTCATAGGTGTAAGTGCCGGTCTCTCCGCTGGTGATCAGGCCGCTGGAGCTGAACGCCACGGTTTGTGTCTCGGTCAGCAGGTTGCCATCGATCGCGGTGTGGACTTCCCAGGTGTTCTCGGCGGTTTTGCTGAAATACAGCGTGCTGGTGTGGCTGTTGCCCAGGGAGTCGTAGAGGGTCGCGGTCGTTGAGTAGGAGTACGTCGACGAGTCCGTCTGGTCGAAGGTATCGGTGATGATGTCTTCACTGGAGTCCAGGTTCAGCTCGGCATCCAGTTCGGTAGTGGCGCTGGCTTGCATACCCGTCGTCGGAATCTGGATGACGCCATTGACCCCCAGCAACTGGTCGCCCGCGGCGTTTTCCAGATAGCCATCGGCGGTCAGGGTCAATTGGCCGTTGCGCGAATACACGGTCTGTGTGCCGTCGGTGAAGGTGAAGAAACCCTCACCGCTGATCGCCAGGTCCAGCTCGTTATCGGTCGTGGTCAGGCTGCCGGATGCAAAGTTCTGAACCACACCTGAAACCGAGGTCCCCAACCCGACGTCCGCGCCGGCATACACGTCGGCGAACTGCGTCGTCGAGCTTTTGAAGCCTACAGTCTGGGAGTTGGAAATATTGTTGCTGACGACGTTGAGGTCGGTGGAAGCAGCAGCCAGACCACTAAGCGCTTGGGAAAAAGCCATGGTATTTCTCCTGGAATGCGAACGATGACTGAGCAGTCTTGGCAACTGCGAAGGATTGCTGGGCGTGAGTGGAAGCTGCGTTTGCGGTCAAAGCACCAGGCTGATATCGCTTAGCCCGACGTTTTCGTTGACCCCCCCCAGATCCAGCGCGACTTCGTTGCTGCTGTCGGTGGTCACGCCGGTTACCAGTGCGTATTTCAGCGCTGTGGTTGTGACGGCTACGTCCTCGGCGGTGGCGGCCACAGAGAAGGTGTAAGCGCCATCGGCTGCGGTCGTGCCGTCGTCCTGTAAACCGTCCCAGGACAAGGCTTGGGTCCCGGCGCTCATGTCGCCTTCATCCAGGGTGCGAACCACCGTGCCGCTGCTGTCTTTGATGGTGACGGTGACGCTGTCTGCATCACTGGCCAGGGTGACGCCAAAGGTGGTGGCTACGCCGCTGGCGACTTGGATGGTGCTGCCGTCGACCAATACGCCGTTGCCAACCAGCGCCGAGGCTTGCAGGGTCTCGCTGGCGCTGATCTGGCTGGAGATGCCCTCCAGCGTGGTGGTCACATCCTCGATGCTGCTGATCGTGCTGATCTGTGCCAGCTGCGTGACCATTTCGCTGTTGTCCATCGGATCGGTCGGATCCTGGTTCTGCAGTTGGGTCGTCAGCAGCGTCAGAAACTGATCTTGCAGTTCTTCTGACGCCGAAGCGGTGCTTTCAGAGGTGGTACTGCTGCTGTTGACGCTCGAAAGGACCGAGCTGGAAATCGTGCTAGTCATGGTTTACGCCTCACCTAGAGTCAAAGTTTTCAGCATCATTTCTTTGCTGGTGGACATGACTTCGACGTTGGCCTGGTAGGAGCGCGAAGCGGAGATCATGTTGACCATTTCGCCCACGGGCTCGACGTTGGGCATGGTCACGTAGCCCTCCTCGTTGGCCAGCGGGTCGCCGGGACGGTATTCCTGACGCATGGGGGAGTCGTCTTCGATCACTTGGCTGACCCGTACCCCCCCAATGCGGCTGCCGCTCGGGTATTGCGACTCGAACACCACCTGGCGTGCGCGATAGGCCTCGTTATCCGGGCCGCTGGTGGTATCGGCGTTGGCCAGGTTGCTGGCGGTTACGTTCATGCGCTGGGACTGAGCGCTGAGCGCGGAGCCGGCGATATCGAAAATGCTGAACATTGACATAGTGTTTTTCCCTGCGTTATTCGGACTGCATGGCGGTCTTGAGCGACTGCAACCGGCTGCTCAGAAACGTCAGACTCGCCTGATACCGGACGGCGTTATCGGTGAACTGCGCGCGCTCGCGATCCATGTCCACGGTGTTGCCATCGAGGCTCGGCTGGTCCGGGACCCGATAGAGCAGGGCACGGTTCGACAGGCTGTCGGAGGCGGCGTGAAGATGGCGATCCGAGGTGGTCGCCAGCGTCATGCCTCGCTCGTTGGTGCGCCCGTTCTGCAGGGAGCTGGCCAGTTCGGTGGAGAAGTCAAAGTCACGTGCCCGGAAGTTGGGGGTGTCGGCGTTGGCAATGTTGTTGGCCAATACCTGCTGGCGCTCAGCCCGCAAACTCATTGCGTCCTGCTGGAAGCGCAGCTCGTTGTCGAGCTTGTCGATCATGTCTGCGGACCTGTGCATCAAATAATTGAACGGCTCGCAGATTAGTCCCAAGGTCGTCGAGGCAAAGGCCGAAACAGGCCGCTATTTGGCGACCAGTTCTGGCCTTGCCTCGTCGCCGGGGAGCCTAAAATTCTCCACTGGCTATCTCAGAGGATTGGCTCGATGACAGGGTTTTTCCGGCATCATCCGCGGTTCGGCGGATGGGCTTTGATGTGCTTGCTGCAAAGCGGCATCGCCGTGGCTCAACCGGATGTGCTGCAAGATAAGGTGCGTCATTTGATTGCGCTGCGATTGCCGCCTCGCATCCAACAGCTGCAGATCGACATTGGTCAGCCAGCCGCACGGATATCGGCGTGCGAAAGTCCTCAGCCGTATCTGGTGCGTCCTGAGCAGAACGCGTTCGGCCGCGTGGCGGTAGGCGTGCGTTGTGAGGGTGAGGAGGGGGTGGCCGGCTATCTGCAAGTCAGCGTGGGTGTTGTCGGTGATTATGTAGTCAGTCGTCAGAGGATTGCGGCGGGTGACGTCATCAAAGCCAACATGCTAGAAATCAAGCGCGGCCCATTGGAGCGTTTGCCCAAAAGCAGCGTGCTGAAGCCGGAGCAAGTCATTGGCCGTCAGGCCAGTCGCAGTTTCAGCCGGGGCGCCGCCTTGGCACTGAACAATTTCCGCGAGCGTTGGCTGGTGGAGCGCAATCAGCGGGTCATGCTACAGGCTCAAGGTGAGGGTTTCACGATCAGTCGCGATGGCAAGGCGCTGGACAATGGCAGCCTGGGGAGCAGTGTCCGGGTGTTGAGCAGTGACGGCAAGTTGCTGAACGCGCAAGTCGTTGGCCAGAATGAATTGTTACTGCGTTATTAATTTTTTTGTCGATTCCCGATCGCTGGTCAAAGTTTGCCTTTTCGATTGCCGATAGTGACCCAACAACAGCCAATGAAGCCTCTAACGTGAAAATCATAAGCGCTAACCTGACCAATACCCTTCCGCCAACTGACAGCAAAGTGGCCGGCACCAGTTCGCAGCGAACCGAGCTGCAGACGCTGGAAGCGACGTTCGATGATGAGGCGCCGGTCTCAAGCATCAGCGCCATTGCGGATGTTGAAAGTGCATCGGATGTTGATATGGAAAAAGTCGCCGCCTTGCGTCAGGCCATCGATAGCGGCACCTTTCAGATCAGCTCGGAATCAATCTATGAAGGCTTGGTGTCGAGTGTCAGAGAAACCCTCGGCAGCGACCCGGAATGAGCGATACGAAAGGCCGAAACCGATGAGCTTCAGATACCTATGAGTCTGACTAAACATTTGGAGTTGCAGCAGCAGGCCATCGTGCAGTTGGTCGAACTCTTGGAGCAAGAACGTCGGGCCCTGGCTCAGGCCAGGGTTGATGGCGAAAAACTGAGAGAGCTGACGGCGTGCAAACAGGCGGCGTTGCAGAAGCTGGAGCAGTTGGAGGCGATCCGTTACGGAGCGCAGTTGAAGCTCGGCTATGGCCCTGGTCGCAAAGGGGCGCTCAAAGCGGCTCAAGACGCCGATTGCCTGGCGGCCTGGCGGCAATTGCGGGCGTTGGCGCTGCGGGCCAGGGAGATCAATACCTCGAACGGTGGGGTGCTCAGTCTGCGCATGGCGTGTAACCAGCGCATCGTCAGCTTTCTCAATAGTGTCGTCGGCAACAAATTGTACGGCCCGGACGGTCGGACTCAGCGCAACGACGCTTAAACCGTCGCGCACGTTCTTCTCACGCAGACAGGACGTTGGCAATCGGGTTATTCATGCGCTCGACCATTGCCCGCAATGCCATGGGAGACAACGGCTTGGGCAAAAAACCCAACAGCGGTATGTGTTTAAAATCGGGTTTATGCAGCGGCCGCATAGGCTCCTGATGCGGGGAGCCCGTCAGCATGATCAGATTGGCCACCTTGTTTTTGGCGCACACCCGTTGCGCCAGCTCCTGATCGCTTAAATCGAATGCGCCGCTGGTGCACAGCGCCAGGTCGAAGGCCTCTTTGCAATCGTTCAGCGTCGTGTCGAGGTCTTCAAGACCCATCACTGGGAGGACGCGATAACACCCCATCTCGAAGAATACATTCTGCACATCAAACAGCTGAAAAGCGTGGGGCTCGACGACAAGCACGCGCAGTTGATGGGCGCTGAAATAATCAAAGTTCGTCAAGAGGCTATCTCTGCGTTAAGACCGCGTCGCATGACATCTGCGCAGCCAATGTTTAACGAGAGTAATCCGCATCGTCAGCCTTGAAACTGAGGAGTAGCCCTCTTAGATGGCAGCAAATCGACGGTTTGCCTGGGCCGAGCATTAGGTGCGTGTTGTTCAACGATTTTGCTCAGGTGAATCTTCATTTCTTGTCAAGTTTGAAGGTCGCCGGGTCGATAGTCATCTGCCGCAGGTTGCGGTTCGACAAAAAATAAATCTTCAGCTTTTTCATCGCGTATAAAAAGACAGGTCAAGGGGATTTTATGAATAGCCGTTTTTCGAATATCAGCGTTAACATGAAGTTGGCTTTGGGATTCGGGATTGTTCTGATTTTCACGGCGTTGCTGGCGCTTGTCGGTTGGACCAGTCTCGACAAACTGATTTATCGCACGGACAGAATTGGCGACATCGTCCAACTGGGCAACAAGTTAACAGCGCTGCGGGTGGCACGCCTGCAATACATGCTCGCCGACGGTGATGATGCAGTCGCACAAAGCGTTCAAAGCAATCTGGACAGTTTCAAACAGCACCAGCAGTTCCTGCTTGCGACCTTCACTAGCCCGATCAACCTGAAACCGCTAGGGCATTTGACTGACGTCATCAGGGACTACGAACAGTCACTGAACAAGATGCGTAGCGCTTATGTGAACCGCGCAAAATTGCGCGCTGAAATGGGCGTCAATGCTGGTAGGGCGGCCGAGATGATCACGGCGATCGCTGACACCATGATAAAGCTAGAGCCTTCTGATCCTGCTCGTTTCGACCAAGCCCAGCTCATTGCCAATGCCCGGATGGATCTCCAGCTGGTTCGCTACGAAGTGCGCGGTTATACCGGAAATCTTACCGACAAGGCCGAGCAGGCAGCGTTTCATCAGTTGGACATAGCCATCAGCGGTGTAGATAAACTCAAGTCCGCTCTCAGTCCTATTCATAGCGACAAGGTTGCACAGTTAGATGCGGCCCTGCGCAAATATCAGGTTTCGCTACAGGCGTTGAAGATGGCGAAGGAAGCCATTAATGACGCGCGCAAGGACATGAAAGCACAGGGCGCAGAGATCCTGAAAGTGGGGGATGAGCTCTATAGCATTCAACTGCATCTGGGCGAAGCTGACACCTCACAGGCTCGTACCTTGCAGATCGGTTGTACGTTGCTCGCTCTGCTGCTGGGTATCGTGGCGGCGATACTCATTACGCGTCAGATCACTCGTCCATTGCAGCAGACACTGGAAGTCGTCAACCAAATTGCTTCGGGGGATCTGACCCACACCATTGCTATTATTCGTCGGGATGAATTGGGCATGCTGCAACAGGGTATCCAGCGTATGGGTGTGACTCTGCGCGACCTGATCACTGGGATTCGCGATGGCGTGGCCCAGATTGCCGGCGCCGCCGAAGAGCTCTGCACAGTGACAGAACAGACTAGCGTCGGGGTCAACAGTCAGAAAGTTGAGACCGATCAGGTGGCCACTGCGATGCAGGAGATGTCAGCTACGGTGCACGAAGTGGCACGTAATGCCGAACAAGCATCGGTTGCAGCCTCCACTGCCGACGAAGAAGCCCGCTCCGGTGACAAAGTCGTGGGCGAAGCTATCCACCAGATTGAAAAGCTCGCCGCTGAAGTCATACGCTCAACAGATGCCATGACCGTGCTGGAGCAGGAGAGCAGCAAGATCGGCAAGGTCATGGATGTGATTAAGACCGTGGCCGAGCAGACCAATCTGTTGGCGTTGAACGCCGCCATTGAAGCGGCGCGGGCGGGCGATGCGGGCCGTGGATTCGCGGTGGTTGCCGACGAAGTTCGCGGGTTGGCACAACGTACCCAGCAATCGACTGAAGAGATCCAATACTTGGTTGCTGCTCTGCAAAACGGTACACGACAGGTCTCCGACATCATGCTCGGCAGCCGCAATCTGACCGATAGCAGCGTCGCCTTGACACGTAAGGCTGGTACCTCACTGGAAAACATCACCCGCACGGTCTCTAACATTCAGGCAATGAACCAGCAGATCGCTGCTGCAGCCGAGCAACAAAGCTCGGTCGCTGACGAGATCAGTCGCAGCATCCTGAACGTCCGGGATGTATCCGAGCAAACGGCTGAAGCCAGTAACGAAACCGCAGCTTCCAGTGTGGCGCTGGCGCGACTGGGTAATCAATTGCAGATGATGGTGAGCCACTTCCGGCTTTAAACACATAGGCTCTGCACGGAAACTGGCTGCGCGTCGATCAGGTAGCGTTAAGAACAGGCTCGAAACACTCATCACTCCGGGGTGAAGCTGCCCCAGGGCAAAGGTTCTAATAGGCGTCGATCACTCTGGCGAGTAACCGTGCGAGCTTCCGGACGCGAATCGCACTTGGGAGGAACACCAAGGGAGTGGCGTGACGTTTAAGATCCCGGTCACCTAGCTGGTAGCGTTTTGAGGCTTCTTTCTATCGCCCGCATATGGCGGGTCAATCGAGTTGGGCGCAGTTGTTTGCGCCAGTCACAAGGGCTGAAAGGTGGTGGTCGTGGGTGGCGTTCGATAGCCGGATGGCCGTTCGTCGCTTTTAAATGTGAGCCCCTACGCATGGGAATGCGGAGCCTTCCCATGCGTAGGGGCTTGGCCATAGGAGCACAGGCATGCAGGAGATTTGGCGACAGTCGCCACTTCTGTCGCCATGCTGCACACCACGGATTGCGCGGGTTGTCGCCGGTGTCGCCAGAAGAACTGTCACCGCATTAGGGGCTTCTTTTGGGGCTACCGGCGCTATCCGGTGAGCGCTCAGCGTATCGGCACGACCTTCCGGTCCTTGCTTTGATTGATCGCAGACGCCAGCAAACTGCCCGTGGCAGCTTTCTGGATATGCTCACTCCACCAAGCCATCATCGGACGCCGACGTTCGATGTAGTCCGCTCGGTTGTCGGCGCTTCGGACTTCGTCCTTGTCGACATGCGCCAGCGCGACCTCAATCAGTTCCGGATCCCAGCCATGCTCGTTCAGGATAGTGCTGGCCATGGAGCGCATGCCATGGCTGACCAAACGGTCCTGGAAGCCCATGCGTTTCAACGCCATGTTGGCGGTCTGGCTGTTGGCGTGGGTGCTCGGGTTTCTATCTGCGGGGAACACGTATTCCCTATGGCCGCTGTAGGGCTTGAGCGTCTCCAGTAACGCGAGTGCCTGTTCGATCAGCGGGATGCTGTGCGGACGACGTTTTTTCATGCGCTCCGGCGGGATGGTCCAAATGCGTTTGTCGAATTCGATGTTTGCCCACCGGGTGGTGGCCGCCTCGGCAGGACGTGTCATGGTATGAAGCTGCCATTCGATCAGGCAGCGGGTCGTCCGCTTGATGCTGGCGTTCGCGATTTCCATCATGAGCTCGGACAGCTCATCGGGTCGTAGCGCCGCCATATTCTGTTTTTTGGGTTTCTTGAACACCGCCCGAATGCCATTCAGAGGGTTCGCGAAAATCAGCCCGGAGTTGACCCCTTAGGTCATGATCTCGTTGAGCCGTTGGCTCAATCGCTTCACTGTCTCGGGGCTGCCTTTTGCCTCGATGGGGCGAAGGAGCTTGATGACCATTGGCGCGCTGATTTTTGAGAGCGGCGTTGTTTTCAGGTCTGGAAATACATGCAGCGTGAGCGAGCGCCAGATGTCTTCGGCGTACGCCGGCGTGACGGAATCTTTCTTCAGTTCGAACCAGGCGGTGGCCACGTTTTCAAACGTGTGTTCCGTCTCTGCTCGTTTGGCTTCAACAAGCGTATTGCGCTGCGCTTTGGGGTCGATGCCTTGAGCCAGCAATTCGCGTGCTTCAACTGCTCTCTTCCTGGCGTTCGCTAGCGAGAGTTCAGGATATGGGCCCAGCCCCATATTGATACGGTTTTTTGTTACCGGCTCTCGGTAATTGAAGTTCCACAGCATCGAGCCATTACTCCTGACCCGGAGCTGAAGGCCGTCACCATCGCTGAGTACGTAATCCTTGTCTTTTGCCTTGACTGCCTTGAGCTGGCGGTCAGAGAGGCGAAGGGCTGGAGCAGGCATGAGAGCTACCTCTGACACCGTTTTGGCATTCCAAAAAATAGCATCGGTGATGCTTGGAATACCATTTGGAATACCCAAACGACCGGAACTCAAAAAATGTTTGAGGAACCCCGTAGCGCTGAAACCCTTGATTTCACTGGATTTCAGGCACAAAAAAAGACGTCCGTGGACGTCTTTAGATGTTGAAGTGGTGGGCCGTCCACCAATTCCGGACAGTAGCGTTGGACTCTTGGAATTGTCATGACCATGCTCTCTCACAGTCGGATGCTCGAATGTCATCTCGTCGGTAAACACTGGATATTGTCGCTTGTCCGGGGTTGTTGAGTCCGCATTATGGCGCTGGGTTAATCAGCTCCTGCACGTTCATGTTGGCGCGCGATCTCATCTCGTCGGTGGTATGCCATCAGGTGATGACGTCAACCTTCAACGCCGGGGCGTGACTGCATGAACACCCTATCCCCGGCGATTCGTAGAGATCCATTAGCTCAACTGCTCTCGCCGACAGCCAGAATAGTCGCCACCAAGGCCAGAGCGCGAGGCACCAGCGTGTCCAGTTCCAGATATTCACGATCTGTGTGGACCTTGCCACCAACCGGCCCGAGGCCACACAGGGTTGGAATGCCCAGGCTAGCGGTGAATCCGGAGTCGGCGCAACCGCCGGTGAATTCGCCTTCGACGCTGAAACCCAGCGCCAGCGCTTTTTGTTGGTAGATGTTCAGCAGCCGTTCGCTGTGATGTGCTTCCATCGGTAGAAAGGTCGTCGCTTCCTTGAGGATAGCGCTGGTACCGATCAGTTCTTCTTCTGCGACGATGGCCTGGATTGCGGTAAAGATCTGATCCCAGTGCTTGAGTTCGATGAAGCGCACGTCCAGCCGGGCGCAGGCGCTAGGCGCGACGGTGTTGCTGGACGTGCCACCGGATATCAGGCCAACGTTAGTGGTGATGCCTGCCGGGTAGTCGGTCAAGGCATGGAGCTTGACGATCTTGCGTGCCAGGGCCTCGATGGCGCTGGCTCCGTCGGCATGGTTGACCCCGGCATGCGCCGCGCGGCCGCTGACTTCGATGATCAGCGTGGCACCGCCTTTGCGTGCGCTGACCACGTTACCGCTGGCCCGGCCGGGTTCGGTATTGAGCACGGCGCAGGCGGCTCGGGCTGCGCTTTCGATATGGGTTCTGGCGCTGCCGGAGCCGATTTCTTCGTCACCGGTGTACAGAACCTGCACCGGATAGGGCAGTTGACCGGCGCGCTTGAGTGCCTTGAGGGCGAAGCAATTGAGCACCAAGCCGCCTTTCATGTCAGCGACGCCGGGGCCATAGGCGAGGTTGGCGTCGCGGCTGTAGCCGCGAGTCGTGGTGGTGCCTTTGGGGAACACCGTGTCGCGATGGCCCAGCAACAGCACCGGCTTTCCAGATGCGCCAGGCACTTCGGCGAGTATCACGTCGCCAAAACCATCGACCGGCATGCGCTTGAGCAGGATGCCGTCGGCTTCCAGTTCAGCCGCGAGCAGCGCGCCCACAGCGTCGACGCCCGCCTTGTCATAGCTGTTGGAGTCGGTGTCGACGATACGCTGTAGCAGCGCTTCCATGGCTTGGCGCTGGTCAGCAAGCCAGTCCAGCGCCTGTTGTGGAGTGGCGCTCATTGCGCCTGCTCCCGTAACTGATGTTCCTGAGTCAGGCGTGCCGCGTCGTTGCCCAGGTCCCAGAATAGCCCGGCCATGATTTGCAGGCTTTCCTTGACCACCGGCGCCAGCAAGTGCTCGTTCGGCGCATGTTGTGAGCATGCCGGGTACGAGTGCGGCACCCACAATGTTGGCAGGCCGAGCACGTCCGCGAACACGTCGTTGGGCAGCGAGCCACCGAGGTTTGGCAGCAGCGCAGGTTTTTTGCCGGTGGTCTGTGCCAAGGAGCTGAGCGCCCAATTGACCCATGGGCTTTGCGGGTCTAGCCGAGTGGCATGCATCACATCGATGCGGCTTTGCTTGACCTCGACATTGCTGAAACCATGAGCATCCAGGTGGGTGCGCACAGCCGGGATAAAGGTCGTGTAGTCGCTGTTCACCACGAAGCGGATATGGCAGTGGGCGTTGGCCTTGCCGGGGATCGCATGCACGGGGGCGTCCGGGTTGCCGGTCTTGAAGGCAATGACGTCGAGGGTGTTCCAGCCGAACACCTTTTCGCTCAGCGAGAGCTCCGGATTACCCCAGTTGGCGTCGATTTCCGGATCTTCCGGCCCTCCACCGACGTCAATATCGGCCAGTGCCTGTCGAACTGGATCGGGTATTGTCTCAGGCATCAGGCCTGCAACTTTCACCCGACCGTGTTCATCGACCATGCTCGCGATGGCATTGGCCAGAATAATGCCGGGGTTGGCCAGCAACCCGCCCCAGTTGCCTGAGTGATGAGCACCTTCGCGTAAATAGACCGCCAGTTCGAAGTTGAACACCCCGCGTGAGCCGAGAAAAATCGTCGGTCGTGATGCCGCCAGGCGCGGGCCGTCCGAGGCGATGAAAATATCCGCCGCGAGCTCTTTACTGTGCGCGGCACAGAATGCATTCAAGCCCGGCGAGCCTTCTTCTTCGCCCATTTCCAGCAGCAGTTTGACGTTGAAACCCAGCTTGCCATCGCGAGCCTTGAGCGTTTGCTCCAGCGCGGTCAGGTTGATCAGGTGCTGGCCTTTGTTATCTGCCGTGCCACGACCGTACCAGCGATCGCCTTCGACAGTGACTTGCCACGGCGACAGGCCTTCACGCCATTGCGCTTCATAGCCACGCACCACATCACCGTGGCCGTAACTGAGAACGGTCGGCAGTTCTGGATGTTCAATGCGTGTGGCGATCATGAAGGGACCGCGCTCTGCCACCGGGTTGTCATAGATCTTGACGCTGAAGCCCATCGCCTCGACATGCGGGGTGATGAAGTCATTGAGGTAGCGGTACAACTCAGGCTGGCTGTCCGTTGCCTGGCTTTCGGTGTGCAAGGCGACGCTACGTTCGAGCAGATTGAAAAATGCGCCGTTGTCAAATTGCTCTGTGGTGTTGCTGATGGCCAGTGAACGACTCATGAGTGGACAAGCTCCAGTGGTTGGGCAGGATTGTCGTGAAGGTGGCAACGCACGTTGCCCCCGATAATCGAATCATTGGCCGGGTAGACCGTTTTGCACGGTGCGAAACAACTCGGGCAGCGGGGGTGGAAAGCGCAACCGGGCGGCGGTGACATCGGATTGGGAAAGGTCCCGTGCAGGCCGATATCGGGAATGCCCAGACGCGGATCGGGGGTGAGCACCGAGTCCAGCAAGGCCTGGGTATAAGGGTGACCGGGTGCGGCGAACAATGACTCACGAGTGCGCTCTTCAACGATACGGCCCAGGTACATCACCGCTACCCGATCAGCAAGGTGTTCGATGACCGCTAGGTTGTGGCTGATCAGAAGATAGGTCAGGCTGAATTCGCGCTTGAGGTCTTGCAGCAGGTTGAGAATCTGCGACTGCACCGAAACGTCCAGCGCCGAGGTGGGTTCGTCGCAGATCAACACGTCAGGGCGCATGATCAACGCACGGGCAATTGCCACCCGTTGCCGCTGGCCGCCGGACAGTTGGCTCGGATAGCTGTCGATGACCCGTTTGGGCAGGCCGACCACCTCAAGCATCTCTTCGGTCTTCTTGCGCCGCTCGGCGGTGCTGCCGATGTCATGCACGATCAACGGCAGGGTAACGATTTCGCGCAGTGTCTTGCGTGGGTTCAGCGAGGAATACGGGTCCTGGAATATCGGCTGAATGTGCCGGGACATTTCCTTACGATCAGTCGCCGCCAGATGTTTGCCATTGACCAGCACATCGCCGCTGGTAGGCGGCAACAGACCGAGCAGCATCTTTGCCAGGGTACTTTTTCCACAACCGGACTCGCCTACCAGACCGAGGGTCTCGCCACGCATCAGACGCAGGGAAACGCCGTCGACAGCCTTCAGGGTGGCGGCGGGTTTGAAAAAGCCCTTGTTGATCCGAAACTCGCGACGGATGTCACACAGCTCCAAAGTGATGTCTTTTTTCATGACCTTACACTCTCCTGAAGACGAATCGGTGCCGGGTCTGGTGCGGCGAACAGGCAGCGCGCCATGTGTCCGTCCTGTTCGACTTCGGGGATGTTTTGCGCGCAGGCTGGTATCGCCTGTCCGCAACGATTGCGGAACGCACAACCTTGCTGTTCGCCTACCAGACTCGGCACCAGGCCTGGAATCGAACCCAGCGCTTCACCCGGTTTGCTCCGGCCAGGGATTGGAATACTGGCCAACAGACCACGGGTGTACGGATGCTGCGGGTTCTCGAACAGTTGCAGGGCAGGAGCGGTTTCGACGATTTCCCCGGCATACATCACTGCGACCCGATCGGCGATCCGTGCTACCAGCCCAAGGTCGTGGGTGATGAAGATCACCGCCAGGCCGAGTTCTTTCTGAATGTCGCGGATCAAGCGTAGGATCTGCGCTTGAATGGTCACGTCCAGTGCCGTGGTTGGCTCATCAGCGATGATCAGGTCCGGTTCGCACATCAACGCCATGGCGATGATCACCCTCTGACGCAAACCGCCAGAAAGTTGATGCGGATACTGACGCAAGCGCTCGGTGGCATTGCTGATACCGACTTTCTCCAGCATCTGCGCGGCGCGAGCCAGGGCATCCTTGCGTGACACCTTGCGATGCTGAGTCAGCACTTCGCTGAGCTGATCGCCAATGCTGTAGGCCGGATTCAGCGAGGTCATCGGTTCTTGAAAAATCATGGCCAGGCGGTTACCCCGCAGGTCGCACATGCGCCGTTCGCTCTGGCCGAGCATGTCGATACCGTCCAGAGTCAGCCGGGACGCGGTGCGTTTAGCTTTGCGTGGCAACAGGTCCATCAGCGCCAGGGAGGTCAGGGATTTACCGCAGCCGGATTCGCCGACGATACACAGCATTTCGCCGTGTTCGACTTCAAAGTTCAGGCCGCGCACAGCGTGCAGCATGTTCTCCGGTGTCGGGCTGTTGCCCATGGGGATGTCCACGCGCAGGTTTTCAACATGGAGTAGTGCCATGTTCGGTACTCCTCTATCAGTTGCGGCCATCGTGCAGGATCAGATCGCGCAGGCCGTCGCCGACCAGGTTGATACCTAGCACCAGAATCATCAGGGCAACACCGGGAATGGCGATGACCCACGGGGAAAAGAACATGTAGGGTTTGCCTTCGGCGATCATCAAGCCCCAGGATGGTGTCGGCGGTTGCACGCCAACCCCGAGGAACGACAGCGCCGACTCCAGCAGGATCGCGTGGGCCATTTCCAGGGTGGCGACCACGATCAACGCGCCGATCAAGTTGGGCAGGATTTCACTGGCCAGGATGCGCAACGTCGAGCAACCCAGGGCTTGGGCCGAGGCGACGTATTCGGCATCGCGAATCTGTTGCACCGAGGCCCTGACCACCACCGCGAAGCGATCCCATAACAGGCAACCGAGCAGCACGATTACCACTTTCAGTGAGCCGCCCATCAGCGAGGCTGAGGCCAGCGCGACCATCACGACCGGCATCGCCAGCCGGGTAGTGATCAAGTAACTGATGAATGCATCCACCTTGCCGCCGTAGTAACCGGCCAGCAGTCCCATCACTGTGCCGATAAAACCGGAAATCAGCGCCGCGGCAATGCCGATGAACAGCGAAATACGTGCGCCGTAGAGCAGTCGCGACAGGTAATCTCGGCCCAGTTTGTCAGTGCCCAGCACGTATTCCCAGGTGCCGTTGGCCATCCACACTGGCGGCTTCATACGCAGCATCACGTCTTGAGCGTAAGGGTCATAAGGTGCCACCCACGGGGCGAACAGTGCGCCGGCCATGATTAACAGCAACAGCACCGCACCAATGGCAAAACCACGGTGGTGAAAGCTCTTGCCCAGTACTCGGCTTAGGCTGCTCGGTGGTGGCAGGTAGTCATTGATCGCGAGGGTAGTGGGGGTGCTCATGTAAGCCTCCTAGCGCACGCGAATGCGCGGGTCGAGCAGTGCGTTGAGCACATCGGCCAGCAAGGTGAGGATGATGTAGATCGCCGCAATCAGCAGGACCACGGCCTGTACCACCGGAAAGTCGTCACGGGCGATGGCGTCCCAGGCGAGTTGTCCGATGCCTTGCAGGGAGAACACGGTTTCGATCACCACCGAACCGCCGAGCATGAAGCCGAACTCCACCGCCGCCAACGCGACTACCGGAATCAAGGCGTTGCGCAGTGCATGCTTGAACAACACGCGGGCAGGACGCAGGCCCTTGGCGCGGGCGGTGCGGATGTAATCGGAACTGAGCACATCAAGCATGCCTGCGCGGGTCAGGCGCATGATTGCCGGGGTCGCGTAGTAGCCCAGGGCAATGGCCGGCATGACAAAGTGCAGCATGGTCGAGTTGCCGGACACCGGCAGCCACTTGAGCGTCACCGCGAACACCACGATCAACATCAGCGCAAACCAGAAACTTGGCATTGCCTGACCCAGTACGGCAATGCTCAACGCCAGGCGGTCAATCCAGGTGTCGTGTTTGACTGCGGCCAGCACCCCAAGCGGAATCGCCACCAGCAGAGCAATGCCCAACGCCATCGCCCCCAGGCCGAGGGTGATTGGCAGGCGGTTGGCGATCAGGTTGTAGACCGATTCCTGAAAGAAAAAAGAGTTGCCCAGGTCCAGCCGCAGTAAATCGCCCAGCCAGTTGAAGTACTGGGTTGGCAGCGGTTTGTCCAAACCGTACTGCACGCGGATCTGTTCGATTTGTTCGCTGCTGGCTTCCGGCCCGCCAATGGCAGTGGCCAGGTCGCCGGACAGATGCAAAAGAGAGAAACTGATCACCGACACGGTAATCGCAACGCAAAGTGCGATACCCAGACGGCGCAGAAGGAATCCAAGCATGGCAAGTTTCCTCGTATCCATTGGCTGATATATGTGGGGGGCTTGCCGTAGCGCGTTTAAAACTGCGCGTCACGGCACCTGTCGATTACTTCCAACTGGACAGAGCGAAACGCGGTAGCTCATCCGGGTAGGGCGTGAACGCCAGGTCGGAGGTATAGGCGTAGTTCATCGAGTAATTGAACAGCGGCGCCCAATAGGCCTGCTCGCTGATGCGCTGCAACGCCTTGTGGTAGTTGTTCTTGCGCACTTGCGGGTCGAGGGCGTTGTCGGCAGTCTGCAACCAGCCCTGGACTTGCGGATCCTTGATGTTGTCGTCCGGGTTGCCTTTGAACCAGGTCCCAGCCGACGCCGAGGTGTCGAGAATCGAGAACGAACCCCAGGCCTGAAACGACATTGGCACCTTGCCGCCACGTTGCTGATCGCGCAGGGCGGCATACTTCAAGTAACGCAGCTTGGCGTTGATGCCCACAGCGCGCAGGTTGCCGATGATGGCTTCGACGTAATCACGGTCGCGATAAGCGAAGATTTCTGTCTCGAAGCCATTTGGGTAACCGGCTTCGGCGAGCAGCGCCTTGGCCTTGGCCGGGTCATAGTTGTAGACCGTGGCCGCGGTAGTATCGCAGCCGAACTGGCCTGGATAACAGGCAACCTGCAAGGGTTTGGCTTCGCCACCCACCAATTGCGTGGCCAGCGCATTGCGGTTGATCGCGTGGTTGATGGCCTGACGCACCTTGAGGTTCTTCATCGGCGAGTTTTCAGTGGAGGTGCCCCGAGCATCAAGAATCAGGAAGCCGATGCGCATGGTTTCGCCGCTGGACACGGTCAAGTTCGGCATACCTTTGAGGTCGACTGCCTGGTCCGAGGTCACACGCCAGGTCCAGTCGACACCATCGGTCATCAACTCGGCCAGGCGGGTTTCTGCATCCGGGATCACCCGGAACGTGAGGTGGCCGATATGTGGCTTGCCTTGTGGGCTGTCCGGGAAGTAGTCCTTGTTGATCTCCATGGTCACGCCTTCGCCAGCCACCACCGACACAGCTTTATACGGCCCGGTGCCAATTGGCTTGCGACTGAATTCGGCCAGGCCGACCTTCTCGAAGTACTGCTTGGGGAACATCGGAACGGCGTTGGACAGGTATTCCAGTGCCGGAGGGAAAGGCTTCTTCAAATACAGGCGGACGCTGTAGTCACCGGTTTTTTCGGCGCTCTTGATCCAGTCTATGTTTTGCACGGTAACGACTTTCGCTTCGGGCGACACCACGTAGTTGAGGGTGAACACCACGTCGTCGGCGGTGAAGGCGTCGCCGTTGTGAAATTTGACGCCTTTGCGCAGCTCAAAGTCGATGGTGGTGTCGTCGACCTGTTTCCAGCTGGTGGCCAGCATGGGTTTGTATTCGCCGCTTATGGGATCGCGGTAGATCAGGTTGTCCCAGATCAGCCGGCCGAGAATCACCCCTTCGCGTAAATCGTTGTGATAGGGGCTGATGTTTTCAGGCTCGCTGTCGGAAGCGTAAACCAGGGTGTCGTTGGCTTTACCGGCATGAGCCGGAAAACTGCTGATGAGGCCCATCAGCGCAATACTGCAGGCGAAACCTTTGATGCCCATGCCGTCGTCTCCGTTGGCGAGAGTGGTTGAATCAAAGGGCAGCGAATCGCAAATGCGCAAAGGAGGATGAAGCGGTCAGGCAATGTTTTTTTTGGTCTGGACACGAATGTAGGGAAAGGGTATCAATGCCGCAAGCTCAATATTTCGATACTTCCTTTGCCGAAAAGGCAACTCTTGGGGGCTTCTATGCAGCTGCATGGCGTGCAGTCCACGGCACTGCGCTATTTTCTTGAAGTAGCGCGATGCGGATCGATCAGCGAAGCCTCAATGCGGCTGAATGTCGCGGCGTCAGCGGTAAGCCGACAAATTTCCAAGCTTGAGTTGGCCCTGGATGCCAGCCTGTTTGAGCGTCGTGCCCGAGGCATGGTGCTCAGCGAGGCGGGGGCGCGATTGGCGGCTTATGCGCGCAAGTCGCAGCTTGAGGCCGAGCAGGTGGTGCTGGAAATTACCGAGCTGCACGGCTTGCAACGGGGACATGTGCATGTCGCCTGCTCGGAAGGTTTTGCACTGGAATACATGCCCAGGAGCATTAGCGCGTTCAGGCGTGAGTATCAGGGCATTCATTTCACGTTGGAGGTCTGTGCGCCTGCTGAGGCGACTGAGAAGGTTCGTTCCGGGGAAGCCGATCTGGCGATGACCTTCAGTCTGACGCCGCAAAAGGAAGTCAAGGTCGAACATTTCCTAAGCGGGGCTATTTTTGCTGTGGTCTCCAATTCCCATCCCTTGGCCGGGCGTGAAGCGGTCAGCCTCGCCGAGTTGCAACCCTGGCCCATAGCGTTACCGAAGGCCGATACCACGATACGGCAACTGTTCGACATCTGTTGCGGTGTACAGGGGTTGTTGTTCGACCCAGTCTTGACCACTAATTACGTTGCCGCACTCTATAGCTTCGTCCGCGAAGAAGGTGTGATTAGCCTGGCCAGCGAAATGACCTTGCACAAACAGGTAGCGGACAAGCAGCTGCAATGCTTGCCGATCCTGGATGAAGGCATGCAGGCGCGGCGCATCGAACTGCAAAGCATGGCTGGACGCAATTTACCGGCGGCGGTTTCTGCATTCAGGGATTTTCTGATCGCTGAGCTGGCAAAAGCGAAGCGTCGTTGAAAAGACGAGGTTACTTGATGCGTCCGCCTTGTGGTCGCTCTAGCGCCAAAATCAAACTCTACGAGTGGCTGCGAGTAACTGTGGGCTTAACCATTCGATGCAACAGCCGCAACCATTGTTCCAAAGTAAAATCGACGACGTGCAAGAAGAACCCAGGGAGTACCACGAGGAAGGCGCAACTCGTGGTTGTCTGATAGACCTTTTAAGCGTGAGCCCCTGAGTATGGGAATGCGAAGCCTTCCCATACTCAGGGGCTTGGCTGAAGAAGCGCAGGCATGCGAGAGATTCAGCGACAGTCGTCATTTCTGTCTCCATGCTCCACGACACGGATGGCATGGATTGTCGCCGGTGATGCTCAGCGTATCGGCACCACGTTCCGAACCTTCGGGCACGAGGTCACGCTGGGCGATCATCCAGGCATACAGCATATCCATCACTGGTACCGCTTTTTCTTGCCGTACGTCCACGGACGTCTTTTTTTGTGCCTGAAATCCAGTAAATACGGGGGTTTCAGGGCTATTGGGGGCTTTCGAGTTTTTTGGAGTTCCAGGCGATTTGGTATTCCCAATGGTATTCCCAGCTACTGGCCCTCTGCGATAATCGCCGTTGCGGCCGCGATCGCTTTGTTCCGCTTCAAGCGAGGTGTGATCCAGGTGCTAATGGCCAGCGCACTTGTAGGTTTAGCGGTGCACCTACTGCGCTGACTGCGCTGACTGCGCAACTTATTAGCAGTTCTTTGCTGAGAACTGGCCTCCCCTAAAGTAAAAAGACCAGCCCGCACTAAAGCCCAGCCTAGCGCTGGGCTTTTGCTGTTTAGTGGCAGTGGTAGTCGTTCGTTTTATGGTTGCGATGGCAACCTTTTGAATCAGTACCGCCGCTATGCGCGAAGGCAGCGACGGAGGTGATCGACAGTAAAGCGGCGATCAAAAGGGCAGACAGTTTCATCAGGGCTTGCTCCATGCTCATGTTTTTATATCCGTGAGACCTCTCACGCTTCGCAGCGTATGGCTAATTGCCTCTATTGGGCAAGCGACTTCCTGACTGTCTCCCCGACATTCGATGAAAGGCTGAGCGCCTACTTCTTGAGCTACCACTGGCTCTAGTTTAGGATGGCTAGTTATCCCCCTAGGGGGGATATAAGATCATCTATAAACGGATAGTGTGTCGCTCTCTTTCTACTAGAAAACTCGACATCCTGACGGTTGCACGCCTCTCCATGTGAGATTTCCTATGCTGAAAATCCTGGCCAATCGAACCTACCGTCACCTCTTTCTGGCCCAAGTGATTGCGCTCGTAGGAACAGGTCTTGCCACTGTCGCGCTGGGACTACTGGCGTTTGATCTTGCAGGAGCACAAGCAGGTGCCGTTCTAGGGACAGCGTTGGCGATCAAAATGACGGCCTACATCGGCGTTGCACCGATTGCGGCGGCTTTTGCAGAGCGTCTGCCCCGTCGAGCAATGTTGGTCTCGCTGGATTTGGTGCGAGCATTGGTCGCGCTTGCTCTGCCGTTTGTGACGGAGGTTTGGCAGATCTATGTGCTGATTTTCGTCCTGCAATCGGCCTCAGCGGCGTTCACCCCGACATTTCAAGCGACGATTCCAGACATCCTGCCAGATGAGGACGATTACACGCGCGCCTTGTCTCTATCACGTCTGGCCTATGATCTTGAAAGTGTCGTCAGCCCGATGTTCGCCGCCGCGTTGCTGACCGTGATCAGTTTCCACAACCTGTTTGCAGGCACTGTCATTGGATTTCTCGCTTCAGCGGCGCTGGTCACCACGGTGCTACTGCCGAAAGCGAAGTAGACGCCTCGGCGCAGCATCTACGAACGAACCACCCGAGGCATGCGCATATTCCTGGCCACACCCCGCTTGAGGGGGCTTCTCGTGCTCAATCTGACGGTAGCCGCCGCCAGTGCCATGGTGATCGTCAACACGGTGGTACTGGTGCAGTCGCGCTTCGCCCTGCCTCAGAGTTCTACTGCATTGGCGTTGGCAGCGTTTGGTAGCGGCTCTATGGTGGCCGCCCTGGTGTTGCCAAGGCTGTTGAAAAACATCAAAGACCGTACAGCGATGCTGTTTGGTGGGGGAATACTGGTCGCTGGTTTGGCTCTTGGTATCAACCTGACCACTTACGACTTCCTGCTGCCTCTGTGGATGGTGCTCGGCGTGGGGTACTCGTTAGCCCAGACCCCCAGTGGTCGACTTCTACGTCGCTCGGCACATGCAGAAGATCGACCGGTTTTGTTTGCGGCCCAGTTCGCTCTATCCCATGCCTGTTGGTTGATTACGTATCCATTGGCCGGGTGGCTTGGGGCCCACATCAGCCTTACCGCATCGTTCGTTGGGCTCGCTGTTGTAGCAGGTAGCGCACTGGTGATCAGCATTGTGATCTGGCGTCCTGCTCACGATCAAGAGTCGATCAGACACACCCATGAGAGCCTGCTAGACGATCACACTCACCTTGATGGCCAAGACAGTGTGGAGCACGAACACCCCTATGTAATAGATGATCAGCATCGCCGGTGGCCCAATGACCGACGTTAAGCGATGGGGACTTGCAAAGCCGGTCGGTCAACCTTCAGCTCAGAAGCCGTAGCGCTTGCAGTACGGCGAGATGGCCCGGATAGAACCAGTAGCCCCATTGTTGCACGGGCCAGACTTTTAAGGTGAAGGTCTGTCGCAGAAGCCAGAGTCCGATCAAGGGAGCCGCGAACGCGGCACTCAAGGCCAGCACTGAATAGATCTCCATGTCCAATGCCCTGGTCACGATGCTGCTAGGGGTATTACTCAACAGGCATAGAGCCGCTGGCAGTAGCCAAAGAACACCGGGCCTCTTGATCGCTAGCAGGATCGCTGACGGAACGAGTGCTCCGTAGACGCCATACATCAATGGATCGTCCAGTACATAGGCAATTGCCGTGGCGATCACTGCCACCGCACCGCTCAACAAGGTACGATGCTGCCATCCCCAAGCGATCACCAACCCTAGCACTAGGGTGACCAGCACGTTGAATGAGCCTGAAGTGCTGATGTAGCGGTAAGGCACCTCTGAAATGACAGCGAACAACAGCATCAGCGCAAGGTACCGACCGTTCGCGGCAGTCAATAACTCACCCGGTTTCGAGCGCGCCACGTTGGCCGCAATGGCGACACAGAACAGCGGAAAAGACAGCCGTCCGGGAATGAACAGATAGGTCATTTCCGGCCACACCAATCGCAAATGGTCGATGACCATGGTCAGCATCGCCAGCCACTTGATCAGATCCAGGCTGCTGCTTCGGCTTTTGAGCGAGGAGTGCTGGGCAGCATGAGCAGCCGTCATGCCCACCCCAGCGTGACGGTGGTCAGCACGAGATAACGAACTCCCTTAGCCAGGGTAACGATCAGCAGGAAACTCCAGAACGGCTCACGCATGACTCCAGCAACCACCGTCAGTGGATCGCCAATGATGGGCACCCAACTCAGCAAAAGCGACCAGCGCCCGAATCGTAGATAAGATTGCTGGGCCTTTTCGAGTTTGCTGTCGCTCACTGGGAACCAGCGCTTGTGGCGCAATCGTTCAATGGAGCGACCCAATAACCAATTCAGCGTAGAGCCGAGAACGTTGCCGAAGGTGGCGACCGCCAGAAGCGTAGACGCGACGTATCGGTCGGAGAGCAACATCCCAACCAGCACGGCTTCAGATTGCATTGGCAACAATGTGGCGGCACCAAATGCTGCCAAGAACAATCCCACGTAACTGGTGAGTTCAAACAATCGGAAGTCGCCTTATGCTGTCAGGCCGATCCAGCCATGGAAGCCTACGTACAGACCAACACCGATGATCAACACGCTGGACAGGTAAGGAGCACGACGAGCCACTGTGCCCAACCAAGGCCAGCGATTGGACGCCTGTTTGGTACCAATGGCAGCGGCTGCTCCCACCGTCACCAGGGTAAGTGCCAAACCGATGCTGAAGCACAGGACGAGCATGCCTCCTAATGCGACCTCTTTGACCTGAAGGCATAGCAACAATACGGTGATGGCGGCAGGGCAAGGGATCAAACCACCCGTCAAACCAAACACAACGATCTGGCCTGTGGTGACCTCTCGGTTAGTGAAGCGCTTACGAATATCATTGGCATGTGCACGTTCGTGCGCATCCTGATAGCCGTCAATCGACAACTCCAGACCTTCCAGTTCGGAATGCGCGTGCCCGTGATCATGTTCCTGGTACGCCAGATCGTAATCATGGGAGTGGCCCGCATGCCCAAGACTCAAGCGAGCACTGAATTCATGAGGCTCCGGGATATCGACCGCCGAAGCCAGGAAGCCTTTGCGCTCAACGAAAGAGAACGTTTGAGTGCTGCCGTCAGGACGGGTAGTGACCAGGCGAACGTCTGAGGCCGCCCAGGCGTGTCCGGCCAATGTCTTCAAACGCCAATGCGGTGGCATGCCTTCTTCGAAGATCGACAATTCGACACGGCCATGGCCGGTATCGATTCGCTGGGTCTCATCATGATGGCCATGGTCGTGCTCGCCGTGATGGTGATCATCACCTTGCTCGAACTTGAACATCTGCTCACCGCGCCAGGTACGCCACAGCATCCACAGAGCAATCACGATGATCAGTACCGACGATGCAAGCTGGAAATACGGCTCACTGGTTTGTGCGTCCAGGCCTTGGCCCAAGTACATGCCGCCGATGGCAGCCAACCACACCACGGCGGTGTGCGACAGCGTCGCGGCCAAGCCCAACAGTACGGCCTGTTTTACAGAGCCACGGATGGCCACAATGAAGGCCGCCATCATGGTTTTTGAATGGCCTGGTTCCAGTCCATGCAAGGCACCGAGCACAATAGCGCTCGGGAAATACAGCCAGGCATGAGCCCCGCCTTGTTGCAGCAGTTCAGCGAAGTTGGGCATGTCAGGCCTAGAGGTACTTGGTGATTTGTTTGAAGGCTTCCAGTGGTGCGCGCTCGCCATTGTTCAACGCCGAGACGGTGTCCTCCAGGCAATGATCAATGTGATCCTGGATGAGTGTGCGTTTGGCCTGACACACTGCCTTTTCAACTGCGTGCAGCTGCTGAGCAATGTCCACGCACTGACGACCCTCTTCGATCATGGTGATGATGCCGCGTAAATGGCCATCCGCCCGCTTGAGGCGCTTGATGATCGCCTCGTGACTTTGGTGGGTATGGGGATGGCTGTGTTCGTGTTCTTGCTCACTCATGACTTGAGCCTCGGGCCTCAATGAATTACGCTGGCATCCTATCCCCCCTAGGGGGATATGGTCAAACGTATCGCGCCCACAACGAACGATTTAGAAACTCCGGACACTATGCTCAGCAGATCCCTGACAACCACAGTGGTATTCGTACTTGTTCTCGCCATGTTTGTGGCTTGGGCCGGGCATACCTATACGTTGTCAGTGACATCGAAACAGCCAGCCTGGGAGATTGCGCAAGACGCCCATCACTCCCATGAAGAGCAAGCCGAGATGTCGTGTGCGAGCTGCTCAGATCACTATCACTCGCCGTTGACCCCTGATCATCAGCACGAAACGCCACAGCTCACGTCCGCGTTGAGTTTGGCCGAGCAGCCTAAGTTCGCTATGCGGGTCGATGCACCACGCTATTCCGTTCCCCGTCCGCCGATTTTCCTGATCGAGCGGCCACCCCGTCCAACGTTCGCATCCTGACCATGGCCGCACTGCGGCCTTTGATCCCTGCAACGTAGGATTGACCTATGCATTGGCACTCGATGAGCGGTGTTATCGCATTCACTGCGCCAACGCACCGCCCGCTATTGCTGTTGTTTTTACTTGTCGCTGCACTTTTCCTCGGGATGCCCGAGGCGATGGCTCACGCCGTCGCGGAAGGTGACAAGGGCTTTATCCAGGAAAGTTCCGGCGTCATGTTGCTGCCCTTCATCTACATGGGCGCTAAGCACATGATGACGGGCTACGACCACCTGCTGTTTCTGTTCGGGGTGATCTTCTTCCTCTACCGCCTGAAGGACGTGGGGCTCTACGTCACGCTATTCGCCGTAGGCCACTCGGTCACGCTGCTGCTGGGCGTGCTGACCGAGATCAGCATCAGCTCCTACATCATCGACGCCATCATCGGTTTCTCGGTGGTGTACAAGGCGCTCGATAACCTGGGTGCCTTCCAGCGCTGGTTCGGTTTCCAACCCAACACCAAAGTGGCCACGCTGATCTTCGGCCTGCTCCATGGTTTCGGTCTAGCCACCAAGATCCAGGAGTACGAAATCTCGCCTGATGGCCTGATTCCGAATCTGATCGCCTTCAACGTCGGCGTAGAGATCGGCCAATTGCTGGCCCTTAGCGCGATTCTCATTCTGATGGGGTATTGGCGGCGCACCGGCGGTTTCTGGCGCCACGCCTATACCGCCAACGTCGCCATGATGAGTGCCGGCTTCCTGCTGATGGGTTACCAGATCACCGGCCTGTTTGTCTCCGCGTAAGGAATTTTGACCATGTTTAATACTCCACTTCCAACTGTCAACGAATTGCCCAGCACCCGCAAACTGGTGCGCTCGACTGTCATTGCACTGCTGACTGCGGTTGGCCTGTTGGTGACTGTTGTCATGCCTTCAGAATATGCCGTTGATCCTACAGGTGTGGGCCGCGCACTGGGACTGACCCAGATGGGCGAATTGAAGATCACCCTTGCCCAAGAAGCGTTGGCGGACGCAGCCCCGCCGCAAGCAGCAGCTCCGGCTCCGCAGGTTGCAAAAGTCCAACCTATTGCGAAACCTGTTGCTCAACTTGTGACGACTCCTAACCCTGCCCTGAAAACGAATCAAATGACCGTCACGCTCAAGCCCGGTGAAGGGACAGAAATAAAACTGGAAGTGCTGAAGAACAAGACTGTTAGCTATGAATGGACAGCGGCTGGTGGGCCCGTGAACTACGACACCCATGGCGAGCCCTACAACGGTGAAAAGGGTTACTTCCACAGCTACAACAAGGGCAAGCAGGTCAAAAGTGATAAAGGTGAATTCACCGCCATTTTTGACGGCACCCATGGTTGGTTTTGGCGTAACCGCAGCAACAACGACGTGACCATCTCACTCAAAACAACTGGCGATTACTTGGGCGTCAAACAGTAGTCCGAAACAGCGATGGCTGTCCTGCCGCCGAAAATGCGCTGCTCAACCTGACCACAGACCATTTATTTCATCCATTTTTTGAAGAGTCTTCCCATGAAAACCCCTACAACTCTGATCCGTTCGATGATCTTGGTCTGCTTACTTGGCCTGATGACGGCATGCGGAGGCGGTGAAAAAGGCACCACCTCCGAAAGCGCTAAGCACGGGCATTCACACGAATAACCCCGTGTAAAAAAAGAGGCCGCAATCGCGGCCTCGTTTTTTGCATCATTGTTTACGCAACAAAACCCTCGTTACGCGGCGCTCTTCGACCTCGACAACGGTCATGCTCCACTCCTGCCAAGTAAGCTTGTCTCCAATGGTCGGCAGACGATCCAGCATGCTCATGACTAACCCCGCGAGCGTTTGATAGTCATCAGTCGCTTGCGCTTGGAAGCCGATGTGTTCGCGAATCTGGCTGAGATTCAGCGCACCGCTGACGAGGAAACCTCCATCTGTTGCCGCTGACCCAAAACTGACCTGTAACGGTTGAGTATACGTTTTAGACATCAAGAGGGGCTTTGCATAAGGCGGACACATGGCATGTTCCTTGCTCCAACAAACATGAAAGAAAATTCATCGTTTGTCTCTGAACGAGTCAGCGCGACAGCGCGTCTGCCGAGTGTTTCTACCCGCGAGACTTGGAAAGTAGGAGCTAGAAATGGATGCGTCTGCGAAGCTGGATCGAATCGATTTGAGTATTCTCGTGCAGTTGCAAAAGGACGGGAGGATGACCAACGTCAGCCTTGCCGAAGCCGTTGGCTTATCCCCCAGCCCCTGCCTGCAGCGGGTCAAGCGGTTGGAGACGGCAGGATACATCAGCGGGTATGAGGCCCATGTGGACCTAGCAAAATTTGCGAGCTCGGTGACGGTTTTCACCGAGATCACCTTGAACGACCACAAGCGTGCTGACTTCGTGAAATTCGAAGCCGCCATTCGAGGGTTAGATGAGGTGCTCGAGTGCCATCTCATCAGCGGCGGATATGACTACCTGGTGAGGTTCCTGACCAGCAGCATTCAGTCTTATCAAGAGTTGATGGAGAGCATTCTCGACAGGGAAATCGGCATCGAAAAGTATTTCAGCTACATCGTGATCAAGACTCCCGTGGTCAAGAGCGCTGCGCCGCTGCGCAGCTTGGTCAAGCTCTGACCTACCGATAGAGCACTGAGCGGGCGCGAGTCTCGCTGCTTTAATTCTCGTCATCCCCCACCGCAACGGCAGGGGGAGTGGACTTGCCCCTACCAAACCGGACACCAACTCCCCGTTAAATTGATGCTGCCGCTAAGCGCCTGAACTCCCTCGGTGAACGATATTTCAAGGCGCTGTGCGGATGCTGCTCGTTGTAATGCTCGAAGGCAATTGCCAGGTTGTGCAGCGCCGTTTCTCGATCCGGCTTGGGCATATGCGCCACATAATCGCGCTTGATCGTCTTCACGAAGCTCTCTGCCATACCATTGCTCTGAGGGCTGCGCACTGGAGTGGTCACCGGCTGCAAACCGATCTGTCGAGCAAACAGGCGTGTCTGTTCGGCGGTGTACGCCGAGCCGTTGTCGCTTAGCCATTGCACCGGCGTTGCAGGCAGTTGATCACCGAAGCGTTTCTCTACGCTCTCCAGCATCAAGTCGCGGATGTCATCGCCGCTGTACCCGGTCGGACTCGCGACCCAGCCGATGGCTTCGCGGTCACAGCAATCCAGGGCGAAGGTCACGCTCAGTTTGGCGCCGTCCTCACAGCGGAACTCAAAGCCGTCCGAGCACCAACGCGTATCACTGGTTTCCACGGCAATACGGCCTTCGTGCCGACGCGGCACGCCGGGCTGTTTGATCCGGCGTTCAAGCAAAAGGTTGTGGTCACGCATCACCCGGTAAACCCGCTTCACGTTGATCGCCGGCAGCGACCGCTTTTCACGGGCGCGACGCAGCAATCCCCAAACACGACGGTAGCCATAGCTGGGCAGCTCGCTGATCTGTTGCTGGATTTCAACCACCAGATCAGCGTCGTTCAGGGCCCTGCTTCGCCGGACTTTGGGCGATACCGATTGCTTGATTCGAACCGTTAATTGCGAGCGCGCCACACCGAGACATTCGCTGACCAGTTTCACTGGTCGTCCCCCGGCAACAAGGGTGAGTGCGCAATCCATTTTCGCGACCGGGCGATCTCCACCGCCTCTTTGAGGATTTCCGCTTCCATCGTCTTCTTGCCGAGCATCCGTTGCAGTTCACGGATCTGCTTGAGCGCATCGCTCAGCTCCGAGGCGGGCACAACGGCTTCACCGGCACTGACCGCCGACAGACTGCCGTCCTGATATAACTTGCGCCATAGGAACAGCTGGTTGGCATTGATGCCGTTGCGTCGAGCGACCACCGAAACGCTTTGCCCGGGCTCAAGGCTCTCGCGAACCATGGCCAGTTTTTGCTCCGGACTCCAGCGCCGTCGCCGCTCCTGGCCCAAAAGCTCCCCACTCTTGTCGTTGCTATTAGTCATAAACATAACCGTTTGCCTATCCCTTATCGTAAGGGGGAAACGGTGTCCTGTCTTCCATGGGGCTCGTTCAGGGAGCAACGTTTTCTCTCTTGCTCGCCCCCCACTGAATGCATTTTGCGCGTTATTTCTCACGTATCGACAGCTCGTTTTTCACCTGCCGTCTGCACCAAAACGAGTCGAGGCAGACAAAACCTGCTGTTATTGCTCCAGCCATGTGCAGGCGGCATAAAACACTGTCTCCCTCCTTAAAAAGACAGATTGTTACGCTGCGAAGTGCCATTTCAGCGAAAACGTCGCAACCGATGGTGCTGTAATTTCAACGGCCCTGACACAGCGTGAACCGCCGCAGAGTAATGCTTTGAGCAGCATGCTCACCGCTGTCAGCTATTTAAGAACGCGCAATGGCGCATCATCCAAACGTATGAAGTCTTAAGGAAGCCGTAATGAAGAAAGTAACCCAATTGGTAGCGGGCTCCGCTTTGATATTGGCCGCTGGCGTTACCCAAGCGCACCAGATTTGGTTTGAGCAGGCCCCTAACAGCAGTACCGTGACTTTCTATTATGGTGAGTACGACAACAATATGTTGGAAGTGACGCCAGGAGGCATGGACCGCTTTAAAGAGCTGCAGGGCGAGTGGTTGAAAAAATCCGGTGTCGCGCCGCTAACCATGAAGCTGAATCGTGACAACTTCTCCGTCGCAGAAAAGCCTGCCAAGGGCGACTCACTGTTGGCGGTAGATAAAAAGTACCCCATCTTCCAGGTCAAGGACGAGGGTAAGACAGTTGATGCTTACTGGACCCCGGCTACTCGTTGGGTCAGCGATTTTAGTGCACGTAAACCGGAACTCGATCTCGATCTCGTTCCAACCGGCGTGGTCAAGGGCGATCAAGTTGAGTTTCAAGTTTTGTACTTGAAAGATCCGCTCAGTAACGTACCTGTGACAATGTCTTCCGGTTCCGGCTGGGTACGCCTGGCGAAAACCGACGGTGAAGGAAAAGTGGCCTTCAAACTGCCATGGAAAGATACCTATGTACTGGGCATCGAATATCGCGAGCGTAATGGCGGTGGTGAGCGTGTAGACGTGAATGGCGCAAAAGAGAAATACGACATTCTTGCCTATAGCACTACGTTGTCGTTCCGCAAAGATTCCGGTGCCTCGCCGATGGTTCGTGCCGATTCCAGTCTGCCCGCCTCGGAAATCGCGCGTCTGAACAAGAAGTGATTCATTCCGCAGGACAACGCAGGAGAAACACCATGAAGACGATCACCCGAACTCTTTTGACCGCAGCTGTATTGCTGTTGGGGGCCAAGGCATCAGCGCATGGAATCCCTCAGCCTCAGCATGGCGGCCTGATTGACGATGCCGGCCTGGTGGCCATCGAGATGGTCACCAAAGGCAATACCGTTGAGCTGTACTTGACCGATGATGACCAGCCCGTGAGCGCGAGTAACGTCAAGGGTGTCCTCATTGTGACCTCCGGTGACGATCGCAAGCAACTGGATATCGTTCCCGTAACTGGCAATCAACTCAAGAGCAGCGGTATTACCGTGGCACCAGGTGCGCGCGTCAGTGCACTGCTGACGTTGGCTGACGGCCAGACTAAAGTCAGTGCTCGGTTTAAAATTCCGCAGTAACTTTCGTCACGTTCCTCGCCATCGTAGTGAACAACTCTTCTAGAGAGAGTCGTTCTCTACGATTGCGAGCATCTATTCGGAAACTATCATGAAAGACGGATTAACATCTGTTCTGCTGCGCGGAGCGCTTGCCCGCTGCTTGAAAGGGTTTTTGCTCGTAGTATGCGCTTTCGCCGCCGGCGGTGCTTATGCGCACGGGGTTTCAGAGGGCGACCAAAGCTTCGTCGAAAGTGCTCGGGGAGTAAATATAGTTCCCTATATGTACCTAGGCGCCAAGCACATGGTCACTGGGTATGATCACCTGCTGTTCCTGTTTGGGGTCATTTTTTTCCTGTATCGTCTGAAAGATGTAGGGAAGTATGTAACGTTGTTTGCAATTGGCCATAGCGTCACTTTGCTTGCCGGTGTAATGCTCGATATCAAGGCCAATGCCTTTATTATTGATGCGATTATTGGGCTCTCAGTAGTCTATAAAGCCCTCGATAACCTGGGCGCCTTCAAAACTGTACTTGGTTTCGAGCCGAATCCTAAAGTGGCCGTGCTGGTGTTTGGTTTCTTTCATGGTTTCGGATTGGCGACCAAGATTCAAGAGCTCAGTATTTCCAAAGATGGCCTGTTCACCAATCTGGTGTCATTCAACATCGGTGTTGAGTTCGGTCAATTGTTAGCGCTTAGCCTGATTTTACTGGTCATGACCCTGTGGCGGCAAACCGCAAGTTTTCAACGAAGTGCCATTTTCGCTAATGGCGTACTAATGACGGCTGGCTTAGTGCTCGCCGGGTGGCAATTGTCCGGGTACTTTTATCCAGGAGTGTGAATGATGGAAGCAACGTATCAAGTTTCTTCACAAACATTAACCAAAGCGACACTGTCAGCGGCCATTGCAGCTGCGGTCATTTTGGCTTTGTTTGTATTGCCAGCCGAGCGCGGTATCGATATCACCGGCCTTGGCAAAGCGATCGGCTTGACGCGTATGGCCCAACCGGCTGAGGAGCAGGTCACGGTTGCTAGCGCCAGTCCCACGGCAGCAAGTGACCTTCCCATCCCCGACAAACAGAGCATCGTCAAGACATCGGCATACCGTGCGGACGAAATGACGCTGGTGTTGCAACCTAATGCGGGTGTCGAGATCAAGGCACAAATGCTCGCGGGAGACCACTACGTCTTTCGCTGGGAGTCCTCGGGACCGCTGACGGTAGACATGCATGGCGAAAAACCTCACGCCGGCAAGGCTTTCACTCGTTATTGGAAGGAGGCAGATCAGACCTCCGCGCAGGGTTCTTTCACCGCACCTTTCGCTGGCACTCACGGCTGGTACTGGCGCAACCGCGGCGAAGAACCCGTGACCATTACTGTCAAGACCGACGGATTCTACGAGCGCCTGTTCAACCCAGGCGCTTGAGTTTACTGCTCGACACACCACTTCACACATCAGGGGATCTTTATGGCTAGCACGTCAGGCACGTCAGGCACGTTGCGGCAGGCGGGAGCAATTCCGGTTGCCGGGGCGGTCAGCGCGGTAAAAGCGCGGACCAGGATGTTGGCGATCGATGCATTGCGTGGCTTTGTCATGCTGTGCATGTTGGTCGACCATGTTCGAGAAACGTTTTATTTGCACCGTCAGGTATCGGATCCCATGGATCCCATGACCACACCGCCCGAGCTATTTTTCACTCGAATGGTCAGTGAAATCTGTGCCCCGGCGTTCATCTTCCTTACAGGTCTCTCCGCTTATCTGTACGGTCAATCCCACACCATGAAAGAGACTTCAGCGTTTCTGTTCAAACGTGGTCTGTTCTTGATCGTATTGGAAGTCACTGTGGTCTGCTTCGCGTGGACCTTTGAGTTTCCGCCCAGCACGCTGTGGCTGCAGGTTATCTGGTGCATAGGCATCTGTATGCTGTCCCTGGCCGTGTTGTTGCATCTGCCTCGGCGCTGGTTGGTGATTGGCGGAGTGGCCATTGTCGCGCTGCACAACCTCACTGATGGCATCGTTATCGGTCCGGATTCGCCATTGTTCGTGCCATGGTCAATTCTCCATCAACGAGTCTTTATTGACTTGGGCGGTATCACTCGCGCACGTACCACCTATCCGGTGTTGCCTTGGATCGGCGTCATCATGCTCGGTTATGCAATGGGGCCGTGGTTTTCCAAAGAAGTCGATTCGCCGACACGTATCAAGCGTCTGGTGCAAGTGGGTGGCGGCTTGATTGTCGGCTTCCTGATGATCCGCTACCTCAACTTCTACGGTGAAAAACCTTGGGTTCATACCGGGCAATCGCTGCAGACGTTCATGAGCTTCCTGTGCGCTCGCAAGTATCCCCCTTCGCTGATGTTCCTGATGCCAACCATCGGTCTGTCTATCTTGCTAATGGCGTTGTTCGAGAAGATCGAGGCGTCGAAGGCAACGGCGGCGTTGGCTGTACTGGGCGGGGCGCCGATGTTCTTTTACATCCTCCACCTGTACGTGCTGAAGATCATGTACCTGATCGCGTTGGCAGTATGGGGGCCTAACTATGGCCAGTTATACGGGTTCGACGGGTTGGCCGGAATCTGGATGTGGTGGCTGATTCTGGCTGTTACGCTGTATTTCCCGGCGGCCTGGTTCGCCCGCTTGAAGCAGCGTCGTCGTGACCTGACCTGGCTCAGGTATTTCTGAAGGCTTGCGCTTAGACATCAAACCCCGCCCGGCGAGAGCCTGGCGGGTAATGAGATGGTCTCCCCGACACCCTGCGAAGGCTACGCTTTCGCAGGGTGTTTTTAATTCGGAGACCATCACCATGAGCGATTTGGCATTGGTCGGTATCGACATCGGCAAACACACCTTCCATCTGCACGGCCAGGATAAAGCCGGCCGCGAGCTGTTTCGCAAGAAGCTCTCACGACAGCAGATGATGCGGTTCTTTGCCAACCTGCCTACCTGCACCGTGGTGATGGAGGCGTGCACCGGAGCGCATTTCGTCGCTCGCGAACTGACCGCCATGGGCCATCAGGCCAAGCTGATTTCCCCGCAATTCGTTAAGCCCTTCGTCAAAGCCAACAAAAACGACTTCATCGATGCGCAAGCTATCTGCGAGGCAGCTTCGCGCCCGACGATGCGCTTTGTGTCGCCCAAGACCGAAGCCCAGCAAACCCTTTAAGTATTGCATCGTATGCGCGAGTCGCTGATCCGCGACCGCACCAAGGCCGTCAATCAGATGCATGGCTTTTTAGTTCGGCATCAGCCTGCCGCAAGGACTGACAGTCATGAAGCGCCTGTCCACCGTTCTGGCGGAGTACGAGTTGCCTGTTCGGTTAACAGTGCTACTGCAGCGTTTGCACGATCATTTCGTTTATCTGGACGAGCAGATCAGGCGCTCGATAAAGAGCTGGCCGGCCAACTGGCCGACGATGATCTGGGTCGTCGTTTGCTGAGCATGCCTTGTGTGGGGCCGATCACCGCCAGCCTGTTGGCTGTAGAAATAGGCGATGGCCAGCAATACGGTTGCAGCCGCGATTTCTCGGCATCCGTCGGGCTGGTGCCCAGACAATACAGCACAGGTGAACGGGCGAATTTGTTGGGTATAAGCAAGCGGGGAGACAAGAATCTCAGGCGTCTGCTGGTGCAGTGCGCCAGGGTTTACATGCAACATTTGGAGCTGCAGAAAGGGGCCCTGACTGACTGGGTCCGGATGCTGTTGACGCGGCGCCACTCCAATGTGGTGGCCTGTGTCTTGGCGAACAAATTAGCTCGGATAGCCTGGGCGATTGCCGCACACCATACCCAATACGAGACAGGGCCAGGCGCCTTAAACGCCTGACCCTGCGGTTGTTGCTGTACCACGATTCACCTTTCAGGTTTGCGATAACTGAGCAACAGATGAAATGAACGGCCTACCGGCCTGACGATCCTTAAAAATCAGGCTCAAGAAACCGAGCGTTTTTTTAAGGATCGTCAGGCGCGACTCTCATCGTGGCGCGGGGCTTGCCCCAATTTGACGCCGGATAGATTTACGCAAGCCAACCACTTCATCCGTTAATCGGTATTGCAAAAAATGGGGTTACCATAGATTTTTATCGCCTGCGCAACGTGTATCCAGCATGCGTAAAAAAAGCCCCACACTCGGCGGGGCTCTGGCGTTAGCTGAGCTATCGAGCTACCACTTGCCACCCAGCGGGTATTCGATGGCAAGGCGGATCTGGTCGGCGTCCAGCTCGGCCTGCGCGGTATTGCCGCGATGCACCGCATGCCTCAGGGTTAAAGCGAGGTTCTTGAAGGTTCCGGATTGCACCACATACTTGCCCTGAATATCGCGTTCCCAGTGCTTGCCGTTGTCGCCATAGCCCAGCCACCCGTATCCGCCGCTGGCGTCCATATGGGTGCCGTCGATATCGCTGCCGCGCACATAAAGGGCCATGAAGGTCAATCCCGGCACGCCGTAGGGTGCCATGTTGAGGTCATAACGCAGTTGCCATGAGGCTTCTTCTGGCCCGTTGAAATCGGAAAGCGCGACGGCGTTGCTCAGGAATATTGCCCCCCGCGTGACGTAGTCGAAGGGAGTATCGCCATCAACCTTCTGGTAGCCCAGTCCCAAGCTATGAGCGCCGACGGTATAGGTCCCCATCAAGCTGAAAGTAGTATTGTCGATTCGGCCCGAAAGCGCTCGGCCGGTGTCTTGGGTGTGATACAGGTTGAGGTCGGCTATCAGCGATTGATTGTCCGATAGGGTCCAGGTATAGGTGCTACCTAGATATTGCTCACGCCAAGTATCTTCGTAGAGCGCCGAAAATAAGCTAATGCTTAGGTTTTTCAAACCGGTGTATTTGCCACCGACAAAGTCGAATGCGTTACCTTGCGTGGCGTTGGAATAATTGACCACAAACCCTCGATCATGGCTGGTAGCGTTGCGGTCGGTACTTTCGGTGAAGTGGCCCCCATAAAGGGTCGTACGACTGATTTCTCGGCTGGTGAGTAGCCATCCGGTAGCAGTCTCTGGCAGTAGCCGACTGTCAGAGGAACCAAATACCGGCGTCTTTACCCGTTGTTCGCCATAGCGCAGTTCAGTCGACGATACCCTTAACTTCAGTAGTGCCCCGCCGCGGCTGAACTGATCCTTGGGGTAACCCTCGTTATCGATCGGTAGCAACCGCGCCTTGCCTGCCCGTCCTCCACCACTGTCCAGTTGCTGTCCCGCGTAAACGTGCGCATCAGCTCCGACGCCCACCGTACCGGTGGTGTAACCCGAGACAAAGTCCGCCATCAGTCCGTAGGCATATTCCTCTGCCAAGTCACTACGCTGAACACGTGGTTTGTAAGCATTTCGTGCGCCATTACTCAGCGAACCATGTTGGTAGGCTCTGCGGTCGTATAGCACACGGTTGAAAAGTGTCCATTGGCTTCCTTCCAAGAAACCAGTTGCCGAATCCTGATCGCCAGCAGTTGCCATAAGGCATGTGCTGCCCAGCGTCAGTAATAGACTGCCTTTTGCTATTCTTTTCAAAATGATTGCCCCCAGTATTCGGCAGCCACGACCGAGCGCCACGTTGATAAACGCGTGGCTCTTGGAAGGGCAGTGATTCGGAAAGGTTGTAGTGCAAGAAGAATTACACCACTGCGATGGGTGCGGGATCTGTTGAAATCAAAGGGGGTAGGGAGATTTAAGTTGTTTTATGGAGATAAAACAGTGTGATCTGCTGAGTGCACTGCATAGGGCCTGCAACTTGGCCGATGACCATTTCCAGTGCGTTTCAGAGGCCATTCAGGGCGTTCCCGCCAGGAGTTTTTTCAGGGGTACGGCGTCTTTCATTACCGGTGATTTGATGACGATGTAGCTGAAGTACTTAACGATACCGGTGTTCTTGTCCAGGATGCTTTCCATGACTTCCTGGTAGTGCTGAATGCTGCGAGTCATGAAGCGTACCAGGTAGTCGTAGCCGCCACTGATAAGGTGACATTCGAGTACCTCGTCGACATTGCGAATGCTGGCCTCGAAATGGGCGAAGTCTTCCCGTCGATGATGCTCGAACGTCACTTCGGTAAAGACAGTGACCGACTCACTGATTTTGGAAAGATTGATCTGCGCTTTATAGCTCATGATGTAGCCCGATGCTTCGAGCCGCTTGACCCTCTGCAAGCAGGGGCTGGCAGAGAGCCCGACGGCATCGGCCAGGCTGACATTTGTCATGCGCCCGTCTTTCTGCAGTTCGCTGAGAATACGAATGTCTATTCGGTCCAGCTTTATTGTCTCTGCCATGCAACCTCCAGCGTTTTTGGTGACCAAATCAAGACTGGCGTAGCGAGCTCTGATGCTGACTCACCAAATCGGCGAGGCTGTCCGCGCATACGGGCGCGCTGCATTCCCAGAGCAGTCCTTCCTGTTCGCGGCGCAAATGGCAGAGATCGAAAGGTTCGCCCGGCTCTGCAGCTTTAGTACTCACCCTCAGCACTCTATGAGCTTGAATTTCACGCTCTGCCAGCCAGTCTGAAAGCTCCCCCTGATTGAACATGTCCTGTTCATCGAGGCCCAACTTTGTGGTCAGCTCAACACGGTCCTCCGTCCCTCGGTCACTGAGTACCGCAACCTGGTAGAACTTGCGCATGTACTGCACCGCTCCCGGCGCGTCTTCGAACAGTGGCCAATTTTGGGCCGTACGGGAGAACTCGAGGCTGTCGTCCCAACTCACTTCGAGCCCCAGAGCCTTCGACAAATTACGATGCGCAAAGCAAAGCCGCCCACTGAAGCCGAGGTCCTCGGGTGATGCCTCTAATCGTGTCTGTTCAGCGTAGAAGCGCGACAGCATGGTACTGCGATCAGGGGCGATATCGGCTTCGCCGAGCAGGGTCTGAAGGGTTGCCCAGAGCCCACTGTCGCTGTCCACCAATACCCCGTCGCATTCGAAGATCAATACCTGATAATCCGTCAGGGCCATGAGTCCTTCCTCTGGTTGTCTGTTAGGGGGGGGCATTCGGGAGATCCGCCATTCAATACGCTGCCGCGCGTTCTAGCGCCTGACCAAGAATATGCAGCGCTTCCTGGACCTGTGCCTGTGTGGTCACCAGTGGTGCCAGAAAGCGCACTACGTTACGTTGCACGCCGCATTTGATGACCAGCAGGCCGCCTTGGCGGCATTCGTTGATCACCCGTTGCGCCAGGTCAGCGTCGGGCATGGCGCCTTCACCGGCTGCGACCATTTCCATCGCCACCATGAAGCCGACCCCGCGCACGTCACCGATGCACTCATGTCGCCGTTGCAATTCCTGTAGCCCGGCCCTCAGTTGCTCGCCGAGGGCATTGGCCCGATCCAGCAGGTTCTCGCTCTCGAACAGATCGAGAATGGACAGGGCGGCTGCGCAGGCAAGGGCGTTGCCGCCATAGGTACCGCCAAGACCACCTGGTAACGGTGCATCCATCATCTCGCTGCGCCCGACCACGCCGGACAGCGGCAGGCCACCGGCAAGGCTCTTGGCGACGGTGACGAGATCTGGCTGGATACCCGAATGTTCGTAGCCGAACCACTTGCCGCTGCGTCCGAAGCCTGCCTGAATTTCGTCGAGGATCAGCACGATGCCGTACCGGTCGGCGAGGGCCCGTAGCGCTTGCAGGAACTCTGCTGGAGCGGAGAGAAAGCCGCCATCGCCCTGAATGGGTTCGATAATGATCGCTGCCACGCGGTCAGCACTGATACGGGTATCGAACAGTTCCTGCATGGCATTCAGCGCATCTTGCGAAGAAATGCCGCGGTAACTGTTCGGGTAGACACTGTGATAGACCTCGGGCGCGAAGGGGCCGAAGTTCTGCTTGTAGGGTTGGCTCATGCCGGTCAGCGTGGTACCGAGCAGCGTGCGCCCATGGAAGCCGCCTTGAAAACTGATGATTGCCGGGCGGCCGGTGTGGGCACGGGCAATCTTCACCGCGTTCTCTACTGCTTCGGCGCCGGAGGTGAAAAAGGCCGCTTTATAGGGGGTATCGGCCCCGATCCGTTGGCACAGGCGCTGAGCCAATTCCACATAGGGCGTATACGCCATTACCTGAAAGCAGGGATGGGCAATTTTTTCCAGTTGAGCGTGGACGGCTGCAACGACCTGCGGATGATTGTGACCGACGTTGAGTACGCCGATGCCACCGACGAAATCCAGATAGCGCTTGCCATCAACATCCCAGATCTCCGAGCCTTGCGCACGGTCAACCACCACTGGGTGAGCCGTGACGATGCCTTGTGCAACGTACTGTTCACGTTGCTTCAGAATACGAGCGGTCTCGTTGACCTTGCTGTTCATTAGTCCTCTCCAGAATCTTGCAACCCAGGCAGTGGTCGCGTCAGAAATAGAGTACGGCGTTCGCAAAAATGACGACGCCGAAGTTCCCCTTTCCTTTGAACGGATAAACTGTTTTGAGGTGCACAAACGGCAGAATCGACCTGTGGGTTTGACGCACCATGGGCAGGGTCAAATAACTGTGGGAGAGACGCCGGGTGGCCCTGCTTTACAAAGCCGATATGCAACGCGGGCGCGAGTGGCAGCGCCTTTTTCAAGCCCTGGCGGCGGACATAGAGGTACGCTTGTGGCCCGACATAGGTGATCCGGCACAGATACGGTACCTCGCTGCATGGGAAGCCCCCCATGCGCTGGATATTCTGTTGCCCAACGTGCAAGTGCTGTTCGCAACTTCTGCCGGGATCGACCATATGGCGTTGGAGCGGTTACCTGCCGAACTGCAAGTGGTGCGCATGCTGGACCCTGGCATCACCCGCGGCATGTGCGAGTTCGTTGCCATGCCGTACTCACGCTGCATCACGACAATGTTGCTGTATGGCGAACAACAGCGGGTACGCCTGTGGCAGGTTCACCCCGTGCACAGTGCGGCGAAACGCTGAGTCTGGGTCATGGGCCCGGGCGAGCAGGGAAAGCGGGTCCTGGCTGCCTTGAAGCCGTTCGGGTTTGAGTCGCTGGGCTGGGCGGGCAGCCGATACGAGATGGAGGGTGTGCAGTGCTATGCCGGGGAGCCCGAGCGGGAAATGTTCTTGCGCCAATGTGACATTCTGCTGCGCATGTTGCCGTTGACCCGGGTAACGCGTGGGATCTTGGATGAGAACCTGTTTGCCTGTCTTCCCCAAGGTGCCGCGCTGATCAACATGGGGCGTGGTGCCCACCTGGTGGAAGAGGATCTGATTCCGGCGCTCTACAGCGGCCAACTGGCCGGCGCAATTCTGGATGTACTGCAGGATGAACCGCCGGCGTCGGACTATCCCTTCTGGGACCATCCGCGCATCCGACTCACCCCGCACATCGCTGCCATGACCCAGACCGAGAGTGCATTCGAGGTGTTGCTGGCCAACATCCGGCGTCATCAACGTGGTGAGCCAATGAATGGCCTGGTCGATCGCCGCAGAGGCTATTGAAAAGGGCGCAGCGCGCTCCATTCCGTTACAGGCCACCCATGTGGAAGGCTTTGATTTCTAGATACTCATCGATGCCCTGGCTGGCGCCTTCACGGCCAAGCCCGGATTGCTTGATACCTCCAAACGGCGCCACCTCCATGGATACAGAACCGGTATTCAAACCCACCATGCCAAATTCTAGTGCCTCGCCCACTCGCCAGGCGCGGGCGATATCCGTAGTGAAGAAGTAGGCCGCCAAGCCATAAGGCGTAGCGTTGGCGATGTCCAGCGCCTGTTGCTCTGTGTCGAATTTGAACAGTGGCAATAGAGGCCCGAAAGTCTCTTCCTTGGCCAGGCGCATTTCGGTAGTGGCCCCGCCAACCACCGTGGGAGGCACGAACTGCGATCCCGGGGCTGCCTCTTGGCCAAACAGAACCTGCGCGCCTTTGGCAACGGCATCCTTCAGATGTGCAGTGACCTTCTGCGCCGCCGCAAGATTGATCAGTGGCCCGATCGTGGTGCCCTGTTCCAGCCCCGGACCGACCTTCAACGCTTGCACCCTTGGCAGCAGCGCCGCGATGAAGCGATCGTGGATCCCCGCCTGTACCAGCACGCGGTTGGCACACACGCACGTTTGCCCGGCGTTGCGGAACTTGCTCTGCATCACACCTTCGACTGCCAGATCGATATCGGCATCATCGAACACGATAAAGGGCGCGTTACCGCCCAGCTCCAGGCTCAGACGCTTGATATCGTCTGCCGATTGCTTCATGAGTAGGCGGCCTACGGCCGTCGACCCGGTAAACGAGATCTTGCGCACGGTCGGGTTGGCCGTCAGTTCGTCACCGATGGCTTTAGGCAAACCGGTCACAACGTTGAACACCCCGGCAGGTAAGCCAGCACGTTCGGCCAGTTCCGCCAATGCCAGCGCCGATAATGGCGTCAGCTCCGAAGGTTTGACGATGATGGTGCAGCCCGCAGCCAACGCCGGTGCGCATTTGCGCGTGATCATGGCGATCGGGAAGTTCCAGGGGGTAATCGCAGCGCACACGCCTACCGGCTGCTTTAGCGTGAGGATCCGGCGGTCGTTTGCAGGTGAAGGAATGGTCTGGCCATAAGTGCGACGGCCTTCCTCCGCGAACCATTTGATAAAGCCAGCGCCATAGCGCACCTCGCCTTTGGCTTCGGCTAGCGGCTTGCCTTGCTCGGCGGTCATGATCAGTGCGAGGTCGTCCTGGTGCTCGACGACCAGTTGATACCATCGCTCCAGGATTTCGCAACGGTTGGCAGCGGACATAGCGCGCCATGCTGGCCATGCACGGTCGGCGGCGGCGATGGCGCCACGTACCTCCGCCGTTTGCAGCAGCGGAATCGATGCTATGGCCAAGCCACTGGACGGGTCGGTCACGGCCAGAGTCTGACCATCGTCAGCCGCTATCCATTGGCCGTCGACGTAAGCCTGTTGGCGCAGCAGGGAAGGGTCTTTGAGCAGTTCTTTTAGCATGAACGGTGTCCTGTTTACAGCGCAAATATGGCTTAGCATAGCGACTGAGCAAGCTTGGCGAGAAAGTCCTCGCAAGCCTTCAGCTGGCTGATCTCTACGTATTCATCGGGTTTGTGTGCCTGTTCGATCGAGCCCGGCCCGCACACCACCACGGGTACGCCTAGCCGTTCGCTGATCATTCCGCCTTCGGTGCCGAAGGCGACCTTGATGCGCCGCGTGCTCGGAGGTACGAAGCGCTCCAGCAGCCGGACGGCGTCCAGCGTGGGTGAGGTATCCAGGCCAGGATAGTCGTTGAGCGTTTCGATATGCACGGCGGACACGGGAGAAAGCGTACGGGCCTCTTTGGCAATGGACTCGGCGAGGCTTTCCAGGTGGTCCAGTAAAGGTTGCGGGTCGTCCGCGGGCAGGTTGCGGATTTCAAAGTCCAACGTGCACAGGTTCGGTACGATGTTCAGAGCCTTGCCGCCGTTGATGGTGCCGACATGCAAAGTGGTGTAGGGTACGTCGTACTCGGCGTCTCGGGCCCCCGCGCTGGCTAGGCGCTGTTGTTCGCGGCGCAAACCACTGACGAAGTCGCTGGCCAGGTGAATGGCGTTGGTTGCCAAGGGCGACAACGACGAATGCGCCTCCTGCCCATGGCAATGCACGCGGCACGACGTCTTGCCTTTGTGCCCCACCGCGAACTGCATCATCGTCGGCTCACCGACTACGCAGAGAAATGGCTGCCTCGGGGATTTTTCCAGCAGGTCAAGCAGGCGTCGTACGCCCACACAGCCGATTTCCTCATCGTAGGACAGCGCCAACTGCAGAGGCCGCTTGAGTGGTAGGTTTTTAGCTGTGAGCAGGGTATCAATCGCCACGGCAATGAAACCCTTCATATCGCAAGTGCCCCGACCATAGATGCGTCCATCGGCCTGGGTTGCCTTGAAGGGGGCTACAGTCCATGCTTGGCCGGCCGCAGGGACCACGTCGGTATGTCCGGAAAGGAGAATGCCGGGAACCCCCTCAGGCCCAACGCTGGCGAACAGGTTGGCTTTACTGCCGGTTTCATCTTTGACCAAAGTCGACTCGATGCCGTGTGCCGACAGCATCAGGCGAACGTATTCGATCAGGTCAAGATTAGAGTTCACTGAGACGGTATCGAAGGCGATCAGTCGATCAAGCAGTTGCTGCACGCGGGTATTCATCACACCTGGCTCCATAGCGAGGGGGTGGGGGCAAATCTGCGGATGTGGAAGGGTTCGATCAAGGTCGAGGTGCTGCCGGTGCTGATCAGTTCTGCCATGACGTCACCCACTCCAGGCCCTAGCTGGAAGCCATGGCCGCAAAAGCCGAAGGCGTAGAAGAGCCCATCCGTGGTAAAGCTTGGCCCCATGATCGGCAGGGAATCGGGCAGGTAGCTTTCAATACCGCTCCACGCCCTGATGATGTTCAGATGGGCCAGCCCAGGGGCTAGCTCGCGCATCTGCTCGATCTGGTTAAGAATGCTGCGCGGCTCGACATGGGCGCGGCGGCGGTCCATATCCGGCTTGCTGCGATAGCCGCCGCCGATGACGATGTTGCCGCGGGCAATCTGGCGGAAGTAGATCACTTCCTCGGGGATCTTGGTGTAGACGCCGATCACGGTCTTGAGCGCATAGGGAACGGGCTCGGTGACCGCCATTTGCGGGCCGTGGGTGTCCAGGGGAACCGGTTCACCGAACTGCGCGGAAAGGCGATCACCCCAGGCCCCTGCGGTCACCAGCAGAGTGGCCGCGCGATAGACGGCGCCTGTGGTGGTGGTCACGCGAAAGCCGTCGCCGACCTTCTCCACGTGCTCGACTTCTATGTGCTCTTCGACCGACGCGCCGGCGCGTACGGCGGCGCGGGCGAAAGCGGGCGCGGCAAGGCGTGGGTTGGCATGGCCATCATGTGGCGCGTAAGACCCTCCCGTTACCCGAGGCCCCAGAAACGGAAAGCGCTCGTGCAGTTCGCGACCGGTGTAGATCTGTAGATCCAGTTCACGCGCCTCGGGGCGAGCGGCGTAGGCACGCAGCTCCTCGATCTCGTCTTCGCGGTAGCAAACGCGCATGTGGCCGCTAGGTAGAAACTCCAGGTCGTCGTCGATCAGCTCGGGCAGGCGTTTCCACAGGGCGAACGAGCGGTTGGCGAGCTCCAGCTGGCCGAGAAAGCGACCCTGGCGCCGAACATTGCCGAAATTCACACCGCTGGCGTACTGACCCACCAGATCGCGTTCCAGCAAGGTTACCGATTGGCCGCGCTGGCGCAGGAAGAAGGCTGAAGCGGCGCCCATCAGGCCGCCACCGATGATCAGTACGTCACTCTGACGCTCGTTCATTGGGGGCTCCGGATCAGGTCCATCGTCAGGGGTTTTACCGGGGCTTGGCCGCGCTGGCGGCCGACCTCGACGACATCGATCCCCGCGGCGTCGGCGATGATCTGCGCGCCCGCCTGGGAACAGTAGCGGCCTTGGCAGCGGCCCATGCCGACGCGGCTGAAGGCCTTGGCACGGTTGACTTCGCAGGCGCCTTTGGCGCGCACCGCATCGCGCAGCTCGCCGGCGCTGATCATTTCGCAGCGGCACACTATGGCATCGTCGGGTAGGGGGTCCAGCCGTTGTGCCGGCCAGGGAAAGGCCTGCGCCAGGCCTTCACGAAACCTGTCCATCTGCACCATTTCACCCAATAGCTGTGCTTTCAGCCCGGGATCATGGGGTTTGCGCAAATCCTCCAGCACCGCCAGCGCCGCGATTCGCCCAGCCCGCTGTGCACCGTCGGCGCCCCGGACGCGTGCGCCATCGCCGGCGGCATAGATGCCAGGCACCGAAGTACGGCCGTCGGCATCGAGTTCCAGCACCCACTGGCCCTGCACGGTGTCGAAGCTGAAGGCGCAGCCGGCGAGGTCGGCCAGCTGGGTTTCCGGCCGCAGGTGGTAGCCCATGGCGACGGCATCGCAGGTAATGGTCTGCACAGCGCCCTGGGCGGTCTTGAAGCGCACGGCGCTGACACCGGAAATCGGGTCGCCCTGCACCTCGTTCAGCTCCACCCCGAAATGCACGGGTACCCTGGCCGCATACAAGGCCGCCAACAACCCCATGCCGTTGGCCACCAGGGCCGGGCGTGCCAGCAACTTTGGCATGGCCCTGACACGGTTGAAGAACGGTGAAGTATCGAGTACCGTCGCGACCCGCGCGCCCGCCTTGACGTATTGGCTGGCCACCAGATAAAGCAGCGGCCCGGTCCCCATGAATACCACCGCGCGGCCAATGGACACTGCCTGGGCCTTGAGTGCAATCTGCGCGCCGCCCAGGCTGTAGCAGCCGGCGAGCTGCCAGCCTTTGACCGGCATCAGCCGATCCGTGGCGCCGGTACACAGCACCAGGCGGTCAAAGGCGATGCTGCTGTGCTGCCCGTCGCTCGCGCAATGCAGTTCGCCTTCGGCCAGGTTCCACACGGTAGTGTCGGGTCGGTAATCCACCCTTAGCCGCAGCGCATCGAAGCATTGGTGCAGCGCCTTGGCATTGTCCGCCTCGGCACCGTAGAGCTGCTCGTAGGAACGACGGAAATGCACCGGTTGGCGACGATAGATCTGCCCGCCATCACGGCTGCCCTCATTGACGAGCACCGGCTGGATGCCGTACTCCACCAGCATCTCGGCGCAACGTATACCCGCGGGGCCCGCGCCGACTATCACTACGCGTGGGTTGGCCATGTCAGCTCCGGTTGTGAAGTGATGATGTCCAGCCCGTCGCGCACTTCCACCGAGCAAGCGCGCAGCCGTTCGCCGCTGCGGGTCCACACCCAGCAGTCCTGGCAGGCAGCCATCAGACAGAAACCGGCGCGTTTGCCACTATCGAATTCGGAGGTGCGCAACGCGCTGCCTTGGGTCAGCAAGGCGACCATCAAGGTGTCGCCAGCTAGGCCCTGTACGTCTTGGCCGTCGACGGTAAACGCCACCGTTGGCCGGTCCAGTTCGGCAAGGCGGATAAATCTTGCGGTCATGCCGGTACTCCTTCTGTCGCTTGTGCTTTGGTCCGTTGTCCTTCGAGCAGTTGATCGCTGTCCAGATGGCATAGCACCTGGCTGCCGCCGGCGATAAAACGCAGCCCTGGGGCCGTGCGGTTGCACAATCCCTCGACGCGCATCGGGCAACGGTCAAGGAAGGTGCACAGCTCCCCATGGGTCGACGCCGCGGAAACGGTCGGCAAGGTCTGGACGATATCGGTGGCTTCCAGCCATCCCTGGCGCAATTGCGGCACCGAGTGCACCAGCAGGTGGGTGTAGGGGTGGAACGGTGATTGTGCCAACGCGGCCTTGGGACCGGACTCGACGCGATGGCCGCTGTACATCACCACCACCTCATCGCACAAAGCGCGGACGGTGGAGATGTCGTGGCTGATAAACAGATATGACACGCCAAGTTTCTTGCGCAGGTCCTCAAGTAACTCGAGAATCGCGGCGCCAACCACCGTATCCAGAGCGGAGGTCACTTCGTCGCAGAGGATGAGGTCTGGTTCTGCGGCGAGCGCGCGGGCGAGGTTGATCCGCTGTTTCTGGCCGCCGGACAGCTCGCTAGGCCGGCGCTCGGCCAAGGCCTGTGGCAGCTTGACCAGGTCCAGTAGCTCGTCGATTCGCTGTGCACGCGCACGGCCTTTTAGCCCGTGGTAAGCCTGCAAAGGACGGCCCAGGATGCGCGCGACGGTGTGCATGGGATTGAGCGCCGTATCGGCATTCTGAAACACCATCTGGATCCGCCGGAACTGGTCCGGCGTACGCTCTTCCAGCCTGCCGCTCAGGGGCGAACCTTGAAAAGTGACAGTGCCGCGGGCCGGTTCCAGCAGTCCGGAAACGACGCGGGCAAGGGTTGACTTGCCCGACCCAGACTCGCCAATTACACCGATTGCCTGGCCACGACCGATCACCAGGTCGACATCCTCCAGCACCCGTATCGAGGGCAAGCCCTTCATGTCTCGTGGGCCGTAGCCTGCAATCAAGCCTTCGATCTTCAGCAGGGGCGCGGTGTTATCGCCGGTAGCGATGTAGTCGTGATCGCCGGTTGCTTCGTGCCGTGCAGCGGCAATCAGGCTGCGGGTGTATTCATGGCTGGGGGCGTCGAGGATCTGTGCGGTGGTGCAGTGCTCCATGACCTGACCACCCTTAAGTACCACGATCTGATCAGCCATCTGCGCCACGACCGCCAAGTCATGGCTGACGTAGACCGCGGTAGCGCCGCGTTCTCGCACAACTTTCTTGAAGGCGATCAAGACGTCGATCTGAGTGGTAACGTCCAACGCAGTGGTGGGTTCGTCCAACACTACCAGCAGCGGATCGCTGATCAGCGCCATGGCCGCCATGACCCGCTGCAACTGCCCGCCAGACACCTGGTGCGGATAGCGCTGGCCGATATTCTCCGGATCGGGCAGCGCTAGGTCACGAAACAGCGCGATGGCCTTGGCTTCCAGCGCCTTGCGCGACCCCAACTGGTGGATCATTGCCCCTTCGACCACCTGGTCGATCAGGCGCTGTGCTGGATTGAACGCGGCCGCCGCGCTTTGGGCGATGTAGGACACGCGATTGCCACGCAGCATACGCAAGCCATCCTCACCGAGCGCGAGGAGATCTGTACCGTCGACCTTTACCTGGCCGCCAGCGATGCGGCACCCCTGGCGGGCATAGCCCAGCAACGAAAGGGCGATGGTTGTTTTGCCCGAACCCGACTCACCAATCAACGCCAACACTTCGCCTTTACGCAGGCTAAAACTGACGTTCTTGACGATTTCCACTTCACCGTCGTTTGTCGTCGCATTGACCCGTAGATGGCTAACCTGTATGAGCTCGCTCATTCAATGACCTCCGCCACGCTTGCCGCGCCGATTGGAAAGACTGTCGATCAGTAGGTTGATACCCACCGTCAGAGAACCGATGGCCAGCGCCGGAATCACCAATGCAGGAGCCCCTTGGCTCAGGCCGCCGATGTTTTCGCGCACCAGCGAGCCGAGGTCGGCATCCGGTGGTTGTACGCCCAGCCCCAGGAAGCTCAGGCCACTGAGCAGCAACACGATCAGACCAAAACGCACACCGAGGTCGGTGAGTACCGGGTTGAGCATGTTTGGCAGGATCTCGACCAGTGCGATATACAACCGGGGTTCGCCACGGGTCCTGGCGACTTGTACGTACTCCAGCGCTTCGATGTTGGCCGCTAGGCTGCGCGAGATGCGAAAGGCGCCCGGCGTGAAACTTAATACCGCCGTCGCAATCAACAAAGGCACTGAGGATCCGAACGCCGATACCAGCACCAGCGCAAGCATCTTGCTTGGAATTGAAATCAACGCGTCCATCAGACGGCTGACGACGTCATCCATCCAGCGCGGCGACACCACGGCAAACAAGGCAAGAGTGGCGCCTATGCTGCTGGCCAGCAATGCGGCGACTAGCGCCAGAGTCACGGTGAAGCGCGCGCCCACCAATACTCGGCTGAGCATGTCGCGGCCCAGATAATCCGTACCCAGCAGGTAGCTGACGCTGAGCCCGTCGAAGACATTGTCGGAGACCACGGCCCCCACTTGATGGGGCGCCAGCATGCTGCCAAACAAGGCGATGAACAGCCAGAACACGCAGAGCACTGCGCCGATCATGCCGGATACGGATAGCCCTAGACGCCAACGTGAGGCTCGGGGACGGGAGGCTGCCAGCACCGGCGGCGACTTTTCCATGATCTTGTTCATCGCAGTCTGAGCCTCGGGTTGGAAAGGATGGCGCAGAGATCGGCGACCAGCACCAATAGCAGATACGCCGCGCAGAACAGCATGGTGCAGGCCTGGACCAGTGCCATGTCGCGGTTGGTCACGGCATCGACCATCAGGCTGGCGATCCCTGGGTAATTGAAGATGGTCTCGACGATTACCACGCCACCCAGCAGGTACGACAAGCTCAACGCCACGGCGTTGGCAATCGGCCCGATGGCATTGGGCAGTGCATGGCGCAGCACGATCCGGCTCAGCGACACGCCCTTTAGGCGAGCCATTTCGACGTAGGGGCTGTCCAGTTGATCAATGATGGCTGAACGCGTCATCCGCGCCATTTGCGCGACGATCACGCAGCACAGGGTCATTACTGGCAGCGCGTAGATGCGCAGAAACTCAAGCGGCGTACTGACGCCGCTGGAGTATGACAACGCCGAAAGCCAGCCGAGCTTGACCGCGAAAACCAGCACCGCCAAGGTGGCGACCAGAAACTCCGGCACGGCGACCAGTGTCAGCGTCCCGACGTTGATGACCGCATCCAGTCGCCCGCCGCGGCGCATGGCCGACAGCGTAGCGAGCGTCAGCGCAACGGGCACCGAAACCGCCGCAGTTACTCCGGCGAGCATCAGTGTGTTAGGCATCCTGCCAGCCATCATCTCGCTGACCGGCATGGCGTTGGTCACCGAGTTGCCCAAGTGACCAGTGAACACGCCGAGCAGCCAATGGCCGTAACGCACTATCGCTGGCTGGTCCAGGCCCAGTTGGATACGCAAGGCCGCGACCTGTTCTGGCGTCGCAAACTGCCCGAGCACCTGCTGCGCAGCGTCGCCAGGTAGTACCGCGGTAATGGCGAAAACGACGATGGAGACGATCAACAGTGTCACCACCGAAGTCCCCAAGCGTTTGGCAATCAACCAAAACATCTTGTTATGCATCGAAGCTCTCCCGCCCTTGATACCAACGCGTCACGCATCCAGCCAGATTTTCTCGGCGAACATGTAGCCCATGAAACCGCCCAGCGGGTTGCTGCCGTAGCCCTTGATGCGCTGGTCGACGCCGTCGATATTGCTGATGAACACTGGCACGCCAATGCCCGAGTGCTCATGAACCAGGGTCTGCATGTCCGCGTACATTTTTGCGCGCTTGGCATCATCAGTCTCGCCACGGGCGAGCATCAGCAGTTGGTCGAACTGCTCGTTCTTCCAGGCCGATTCGTTCCAGGGCGCAGTGGACTGGAAAAATTGCGAGAAGACGATGTCGGCGTTCGGGCGCGGGTTGATGTTGCCGAAGCTGATCGGGTGCTTCATCCAGTGGTTGGACCAGTAGCCGTCGCTTGGCAGCCGGTTGACGGTAAGGTCCAGGCCGGCCTGCTTGGCCGATTGCTGCAGCAGTACAGCGATATCCACCGAGCCAGTGGCGGCGGGCGAGGCCACCAATGGCATCTTGATGTCGGACATCCCGGCCTTCTTCAGCAGGAACTTGGCTTTCTCCGGATCGTAGGCGCGCTGTGGCAGGTCGGCGTTGAAATAGCGTGAGCCAGGGGAAATCGGATGGTCGTTGCCGACCACCGCGAAGCCGCGGAATACCGCGGATTTCACCTGCTCGCGATCAAGCAGGTACTTCATGGCCATGCTGAAGTCGGCGTTCTGCCCGGGCATCTGATCTTGACGGATGATCAGGTCGGTGTAGTTGCCCGACGGCGCGTCGACGAAATAGTGCTTGGGGCTCGACTTGATGCGAGCGGTCGAGCGCGGGTTCACCTCGTTGATCAGATGCACGTCGCCCGACAGCAGGGCGTTGACGCGCGAGGGCTCATCGGAAATGGCGATGAACTCGATTTCATCGAGGTAGGGCAGGCCTGGCTTCCAGTAGCTCTCGTTGCGTGCCGAGATCGAGCGCACCCCCGGACGGAACTCCTTGACCTTGAATGGGCCGGTACCGATGCCTTGGCTGAAGTCGGTAGTCCCCTGGGGAACGATCATCAAATGCGACACCGCCAGGATGGAAGGCAGCTCGGCGTTGGGCGCGGTCAGGCGGATGGTGACCTCACTGGCCCCGGTAGCCTTGATTTCCGCGAACTGCGCCATCAGCGGCATGACCTTGGAGCCGGTGGCCGGGTCCTTGTGACGGCTCAGGGAGAACACCACATCGTCGGCGGTCAACGGCTTGCCGTTATGGAAGGTAACGCCTTTGCGCAAGGTGATAATCCACTGGCTGGCGTCGGTGTGCTCGATGCGCTCGGCCAGTTCGAGTTGCGGTACCAGGTGGCTGTCGAACTTGGTCAGGCCGTTGTAGAACATGAAATGGCGGACATAATCGGTCGACAGTGCGCCTTTGGCTGGGTCGAGCGTGTCAGCGGTCGATGAGGACATGCCGGCAACGCGAATTTTACCGCCGCGTTTGCCTACTACCGGGCCATCGCTTTCGGCGGCGAAGGCTGATGCACCACCGCCGAGCAGTGCGCCACTACTGGCCGCCACCACGCCAACTACCCCGAGCATGCGCAACGCATCGCGGCGCGACATGCCTTTGTTGAGGCCTTCGAACACGCGCATGCTTTCTTGACCGCTCACCAGCAAAGACTCGTCTCGTTTGTCCGTCATATCCATTCACCCGTCGATAATCATTGAAAGCCACCCCGTGGGCGAGGTGGCGTGAAAAGCAAAAAGGTGTTGCGGGCAGTTAATGAAGCAGGTCCTGCAGCCGGTACCAGGCACCTACCGCTGGGAGGAACCAGGGCTTGCCGAAGTGGCCGGGAATAGCGGGCCAGTCCAGGTCGCGCCAAGGGTTAAGTTGGCCCTGGCCGTCCATTACCTCGGCCATGACCTGGCCCATGTGCACGGACATCTGCACGCCGTGGCCGCTGTAACCCATGGAGTGGAAGATGTCGTCGTGTTCGCCAGCTCTGGGTAGGCGATCGGCGGTCATGTCGACCAGGCCGCCCCAGCAGTAGTCGATCTTGGCGTCGCGCAACTGCGGAAACATCTTTTCCAGGGCGGTTTGCAGGATCTTTCCGCTTTTCAGATCGCTGCGTCCATCCGACATGGCGAAACGCGCCCGCCCGCCAAACAGCAGGCGATTGTCCGGCGTTACGCGGAAGTAATTGCCGATGATCCGGCTCGTGACATAGGAGCGCTGGTGAGGGAATAGCTGGGCAACCTGCGCGGCTGTCAACGGCTCGGTGGCGATGATGAAGCTGCCCACTGGCACCATACGGCGACGATACCAATTGAGCGCACCTACCTGTGATGCACCGGACGCAAGGAGAACCTGCTTGGCCTGGATCACGCCACGCGAGGTTTCCACGCGATAGCCGGTGGCGTTGCGCCGCCAGGTGCTGACCGCAGCATTCTCAAAAATCAGTGCGCCATTGCGCGCAGCCACATGGGCAAGCCCGACGCCGAAACGCCCGACATGCATCTGAATGCCATTGCGCTGCAGCAGGCCGCCATGAAACTGGTCGGAACCGACCTCGCTTCGCACTTGCTGTCTGTCGAGTAGCTCGATGTCCGGGTCCACTTCGCGTTTAATCAACTCGTAGGACTTGGCCAGTCCGTCATAGTGCTGTGGTTTGGCCGCCAGCTTAAGCTTGCCATTGCGGGAGAAATCACAGGCAATACCCGTTGTCTCGATCAAGCGCTGCACCGTTCCGACCGCGGCCTCATAGGCCAGGTAGTACTTGCGCGCCTGTTCGGGACCAACCTTGTTCATCAATGCCGCATAATCCTGTGCGACCCCCGTATTGCATTGGCCTCCGTTGCGCCCGGATGCCTCACCGATAATACGGCTGGCCTCCAGCACGGCGACGCTTGCCCCTTTGGCGGAAAGCGCTTGCGCTGCGGATAGCCCGGTAAAGCCGCCGCCGACGATGGCGACATCGACCATGCCTTCGACCGGCCCGATCTGCGCCGTATCAAACGCAGGTGCCGTATCCAGCCAGTATGATTCGCTGTGCATGTTGCTCTCCACCCAAGGGCAATAGACCGTCATGGCCTACCGCAGATAGTTGTCTTACAGCCCGACCAGTGCTGGCAGGCCGCCGATATCGTCGATCTGCTGATAGCTGTACGACGGGTGAGCTGGTTGCTCATGGTTGCGGGCCACGAACGCCTTGTTCTTGATACCCATGTCGTGGGCCGAGAACAGGTCGTAGCGAAAGCTCGAAGACACGTGCAGGACGTCTTCCGGGCCGCAACCAAGGTTGTCCAGCATGAACTCGAAGGCGGCTAGGCGCGGCTTGTAGATCTGCGCTTGCTCGGCAGTGAAGACTTTGTGGAACGGTACGCCGAGCTTGTCGACGTTGGACATGATCTGTGAGTCGCTGGCGTTGGAGAAAATCACCAAGGGGATCTTGTCGGCAATCTTCGACAGGCCTGCGGTCACGTCCGGATGCGGCCCCCAGGTGGGAACGGCATCGTAGTACGCTTGGCCTTCCGCTTCCTTGAAGGCGATGCCCCAGCGTTTGCAGGTGCGCTCGAGGGCGTTCTTCAGAACCACATCGTAGGGCTGCCAGGCGCCCATGACTTCGTCCATGCGGTAGGCCGAGAAGTCCTTGACGAACTGGTCCATGCGATCAGCCGGAACGCGGTCGGCAAACATTTCACGGGTCATGGTGCCCATATGAAAGTTGGTGAGGGTGCCATAGCAGTCGAAGGTGATGTACTTGGGGCGAATAATGCTCATTGGGCGGTCCATGTGGGTCATTGAAGTCGTGCGGCGTCAACGATGCCGGGGTCGGATCTGCTCGGCGGATCCAGTCATTCAGCGAACTCATTACACCATCGATGCCTCAGCACATGACGTTTAAAGCGCGACCTTGAAGAAACAAAACGCTGTTTTGCGAGGGCGTCACAGCACAGATTGCGGAGTGCGCGTCTATGGGGCAAAGGCCCGGTTTCTGCGCCTTTTCCGCGCTGGAAATACATGTTTCCAGGAGGGCGGCCGCAACCGCGCGGAATATCTCGCTGGAACCTTTCATCAACGAAAACGGCGTCTGGAGGCGCCGTCGCAGACTGTGGTAGGCCTCAAAGTTCGAAGTCGATCAGCACTGACTTGAAGCGCATGTTGGCTTCGAATGCTTCGCGGCCGAGGTCCTTGCCGATGCCGGAGCGCTTGAATCCTCCGGTGGGCAGAATATTGTCGTTGCTTCGCCCATACCGGTTGACCCATACCGTGCCCACTTCCAAGCGACGTACCATTCGCAGCGCGCGGTTGATGTCGCGGGTATGCACCCCGGCGGCGAGTCCGTAGATCGAGTGATTGGCGAGTTGCAACGCTTCTTCCTCGTTATCGAAGGTTTGCACGGTCAGCACGGGGCCAAAGATCTCTTCAACCACGGCAGGATTATCCGCTGTGACGCCCATCAACAGCGTTGGCTGATAATAAGCACCGCCCAGGCCTTCTATCAGGGTGCCGCCGGTGATCACTTCGGCGCCGGCCTTGACACTGCGTTTCACGATACTGTCGATTCGCAGCGCCTGCTGCTGCGAAATGATCGGCGACAGTGTGGTCTCAGCGCGCCAGGTTGGCCCGGCCACCAGGTTGATGAAATACGCCTCCAATAGCTGCATGAAGGGTTCGAGGATCGTGCGCTCGATGATCAAGCGCGAGCCGGCTACACATACCTGCCCGCCGTTACCGGTAATCGCCATGGCCACAGTGCGCGCGGTACGTTCGATATCAGGAACGTCGGCGAACACGATCTGCGGGCTTTTACCGCCCAGCTCCAGTGTCACAGGCTTCGGGCCGGTGAGGGCACAGGTGGACATGATGCTGGAGCCGGTCGCGGTGGAGCCGGTGAAGGTAACCTTGCCGATGCCCGGATGGCGGCACAGGGCATCTCCTGTTTGCCTGCCGTCGCCCTGAATAACGTTGAACATGCCAGCGGGCAATCCCGCCTGCACGGCCAGTTCGGCGAGGCGCAGGCTGGAGTAGGGCGTCATCTCCGAGGGTTTAAGCACCACGGCATTGCCAGCCGCCAGAGCGGGCGCGACCTTCCAATGGCCCATGCTCAGGGGGAAGTTCCAGGGGGCGATCGCACCGACCACCCCGTAAGGTTCAGCAATCTGCATACCCAAGCGATCAGCCTGAGTAGCGGCGACCTGGCCGCCATGCTTGTCCGCGAGCTCGGCGAAGAAGCGAATCCCTTCAGCGACATAGGGAATGTCCCAGCCGCAGACATCGCGTACTGGCCGCGTCGAGCCCACCGCCTCCAGCGGCGCCAGGGTCGCCTGATCCGCTTCTACCAGGTCGGCCCAACGCCGCATTACCCGTGCACGCTCGCGCGGAGGCCGGCTTGCCCAATCGCTTTGCACGAACGCCATGCGTGCGTTTTCAACGGCTTCGTCAACCTTGGTGGCATCTGCGATCGGCAACTCGGCATAAGCCTGTCCGTCTGAAGGTCGCTGCACGGCCATCTCGGCTTTATCGTCGCGGTATTGTCCACCGATGAAGTGGGCGCAGCGCCCTTTGATCTGTTGTGGTTCGAAGCTGTCCATCAAGGCCTATCTCCCAGGCATGCCAAATCACGAATAGCCGTGTTTCCAGATCTTCTATGTTAGGAAAAAACGCCCAGCATTTGCTGCCAACCTTCCGTGATGCCAGAGCACTATCTTTGGTCTCGAAGCCCTGCACTTGAGGTTTGTGCCGAATTTATTGGCGGGTCTTGAAGTCTCAGGGGTGAAGGTGGGATATAGGTGCCCGATGGCGCGTTATCAGCGCGAATCCACTCCTCATCACACTCGCTAACGAGGCGCCCGATGAACGTTGAAACCACGGCAGGCGAATGCACCATAAGGCCCATGACCCTTGATGATCTGGGAGCCGCGCACGAGCTTTCGCTGAACTTGAAATGGCCCCATCGCCTGGACGATTGGGCAATGATGCTGCGCCTGAGTCGTGGCTTTGTCGCCGAAGAAAGCGGCCAGGTAATTGGTACCGCCTTCGCGTGCCCGCAGGGCGCGTATGCCTCGATTGGCCTGGTGATCGTCAGCGATCGACATCAAGGTCGAGGCCTTGGACGGCGTCTGATGGACAGCGTATTAGCCGCCGCCGAGCCGGCGATCCCGGTGTTGACCGCGACAGTAGCAGGCAAGCCTCTTTACGAAAAACTCGGCTTTGTCGTTTATTCCGCGATTCACCAGCACCAGGGCGTATCTGGCCCTGTGGTGCCGGTGGGGCGGCTTGCTCCTGGTGAAAAGTTGCGTGAATTGACCGGCGAAGATCAGTTCGAACTGATGGCCCTGACGTCAGCTGCCTGTGGGATGGACCGGACCTGGCCAATCAGAGAGGTATTCGCTGTCGCCCAGCAAGGGGCGGTGATCGAGCGTGATGGCCGCGCTTGCGCGTTCGCCGCCCTGCGGCCTTTTGGCCGTGGGCTCAGTATCGGCCCGGTGATCGCCGAGAGCGCCGAACAGGCCAAGCGGCTCATTTCGACCCTGTTGGCTTCGGTGCCGGATGCATTCGTGCGCTTGGATGTAACGGCCAGCTGCGGCTTGAGCGCCTGGCTCACCAGTCTGAATCTTGCGCAAGTCGATACCGTGCAGCAGATGGCGCGCGGAGAATCACCGGTGCCGGCGGCCGAAGCCCGACAGTTCGTGCTGGTGACACAGGCCATCGGTTAACCCCCTCAACCCCTCACAGGAAAACAATATGCAAGACTCATCCGTAATAGTGATTTGTCGTGCCAACGGCGAAAGCGCTTACCAGGATCTACCATTGGGGAGCATTGAGGGACCAGACCCGCTGACGGGTATGCGCCGCCTCGTTCACTACCAGGAAGGCAGCTACGTCGCCGGGCTCGCGGATTTGAACAGACACGTCACTGTAGCGAGTTACCCCTATTCCGAGCTATTGGTAGTACACCGCGGGCGGCTGACTTTGTATGACGGCGACGCATGCCTTGAATTGCGTGCGGGCGATAGCGTAGTCATCGGTAAAAACAGTAATATCCAGCTGATTCCTGACGCTACCGTGCGCTTTGCGTTCTTTGTCCTCCTGGCAGAAAAGGTTAATCAGGCAGGCATTCGCCGTATTGATCCCCTGCTCGTTCTTCAACCCTCCGCACCACCGGCGATTGAAGTGTTGACCGGCGACGTGCCGAATTGCCGAGCGAAGGGCATCTTCGAAGCTGCGCCTGCGGTCAAGATAGGCATCTGGGATTCGACGCCCTACAGCCGTGTTGTGCGGCCACACAAATGCCACGAATGGATGCATTTACTGGATGGAACCGTTGTGCTGGGCAACGGGACTGACGATCGCATCAGGGTAGAGAAGGGCGATACGGTATTAGTAGTCCAGGATGCACCGTCTCAATGGGGCAGCGAAGTTTATGTACGCAAGGTATACGCGGTCATCTGAGGCGGCTTGGAATGGGGGAAAGAACTTCAAAATTACCGTAATATTGCGGCCCACGCGGGTGATCAGAAAAATTAATCCGCAGGACGCCATTGATCTACTGGATTTTGTCACGGTGATTTGTGAGTACGTTTTTGTGCTTACAGAAAAATTTGAAAATTTCATGGCTCGTTCAATAAGTTAAATAACAACTTGTACACAGTTCGCAGCGGCAATATTAAAGTTTCGCGTGAGCGGTAGTCATATTTTTTATCAACGAGACACTGATTATCGAAATTGGGTTCCGAGACACGTAAAAAGTTAAATTATCGCGCTCCATGCGGTGACTGCTTCTGGCCCAAGCTGTGTGAAAACTCCCGCGAGTACTCGACTGATTAAAAATCGATCTGAAAAGCGCGTCCCTACGTAAATTTCAGGTTGGGCTAGCCGCACTTTTTTCAGAATTGACGTAGGAGCGCGCACGTCGATTTTTGATATGCATTTTTACGCACTCTGGACCGATTGCTGCCGTACACGACTGACCGCTTTAGACCGATTTTGTTGAAAAGTCGGTTTTCCCAATCTGCCGGAACATTGGCCGATGAAAACACCTTTTTAGCACGCTGCTATATAAAATCTCAGCCCGACGAACTTTGCGAAGATTCAGGATTTCAATCTCGGACGCGTACTTTCTGCCATGAACGCATAGGTATCTACACATCTCCCGATCTTGGTCTATAAAGGGACGGCATGGATATCAAATGACTGGGCTAGATGCCCGACTGACAAAACGATACGACGAGTTGGTTATGGGACACAGTAATGGACTACCGGCGTTGGCCGCCGGGATGAAGGCATTGCCGCGCAGCGACAAGGCTTTTGCACAGACGTAGGCACTTTGGCGATTATTGAGTAATGACCGGGTTAGGCCCGTTGATCTGGTCAAGCCATTGCTGGCGCTGGCCCATGAAGGGTGCCTAGAGGATTGCGATGACTACGCCCTGGTCATGCATGACTGGTCCCGGCTCAATTACATGCATCATCAAAGCAAGATTGATCGCCTGCAAATGACCCACCGTGGCGATATCGGCTACGAGCTGCAAAGCAGCCTGCTGGTCACCGACCGTGATGGCGTCTCGATTTGTACGCCCGCGCAAAACCTGGCCACTCGGGACGGTGTGCTCAGTACCCGCACCGAGCAAGTGCTGGCTCATGACAAGCATCTGCATGAACTGACGCAGCGTATTGCCTGGCTGGAGCAGCAGGGTTTTGGTAAGCCACTCTTCCACGTAGTGGATCGAGAGGCCGACTCGGTGGGGCATTTGAGGCAGTGGCAAGCCGGCGGCCATCTTTGGCTGGTACGGGTCAAAGCCAACTCTACGGCCCATTATGAAGGCCGACCCAGGTCCATGAGCGAGATCGGTAGTGGCTTGACGTTCAGCGCAGTGCGCACAGTCCAGCACAAGGGCAAGCCCGCCACGCAGTGGTTGTCTGAAACGGCGGTAGTACTGACCCGCACAGCCAAACCATCAGCCAAGAACCCGCAGGCGCGTCGAGCACTGCGTCAATCTGGGGAGCCTCTGCCGGCGAGGCTGATCATTAGCCAAATCAGGGACGCAGACGACCGTTTGTTGGCAGAGTGGTATTTACTTAGCAATCTTGAGGCGAGCGTGCGGGTGAACGGTTGGCGCTTTGGTATTACTGGCGCTGGCGTATCGAGTCCTACTTCAAACTGCTCAAAGAGGGCGCTCATCAGTTGGAAAGCTGGCAGCAGGAAATCGGTAACCCCGTGTTCAAACGGCTTCTGATTGCCAGCCAGGCGTGCGCGGTGAGCTGGCGTCTAATGCGGGCAGAGGGTGAGTTTGCCGAGCAGACCCGAAGCTTTTTGGTCCGTTTATCGGGTCGGCAGATGAAGCGTTCGCAGCCAGTGACCGCCTCTGCGCTGCTGGCCGGGCTGTACATGCTTTTAGCGATGTGCGAGACATTGGAGCAGTACAACCCGAAGGAACTGGCGGCTTTTGCGAAAGAATCCATCGGCTGGTTACCCAGCCGAAGACTTTAGAGATGTGTAGATACCTATGGCTATGAAAGCCAAGGCCTACTTTTTCAACACAATCGACCCTGAACGGACATTCGCCGTACCGTGCAGATGGTGTTTTAGGATGCTGGTGGTGCATCCCCCCTCCGGCGTACCATCAAGCCCTTGCCACACCTGGGTGATCTGGACATTAAGGCACGTGATGAGCGTGTACTGACAATGTTGCAACAACTGGACCTGCAGTAAGGACATGCCCTGGCCGCCCTTGCGCTCGCGGATGATCACTATGATTGGGATTTTCAGAAGACTAACATCCAGCAGCCACGAAGGAATTACAAGGATTAGAGCATCCATGACCAGCGTAAACCCACTATCAGGTGGTATTCTCAAAGGAGTTCCAAGGCAACGAAGCTATCATGCATTTAGCTACAATGCCGCCAGAGCCCTTTAACAAAAAATTGACGTACTAGTGTCCACTTGGGCATACCCAAAGCCTTTTTGGCCACAAATCACCTTAATCACGCTTTCATAGCTGCTATGGCACTTGGTGACGCAGTCACCGAATTTCCCATGCCTGTAGTCTTCCTGCGCGGCCATGAACTTGGCGTTGGAGTTCAGAAAGGCGGGCTTTAGCAACAACTGAAGCGCAGGCTCTACCGCTGTCTCATGGATCACTTCACTGTCCTTCGGTATAATCTTGGCCTGCTCGCGAAGCCTCATACCCTGGCGAGCGTACCCGTTGTCATCCTCTTCCCAATGCTCCCATACGGGTTTGATGATGAAGTACGGTAGGTCATAAACCCGCAAAAACTCGTTTAGTCGCTCGATCGCGATTTCCTGCCGGCCATTGAGGTACCGCCAGGGGATTCTCAGGAAGCGTTTGAGGCCGGGCTTCTGCTGCGCTTGCAGGAGACACTGATCATGCGGCGTGAAGCCGCCACCTCTCAATCAGCCAACTCTGATGCTTGAGGCTGTACTTGACGTTTGAGATTTGCTTTTCCCGCCAAACCCTCCGATCCAGCGATCTTTGATCGCACCGATCGGAGGGTTCACTCGCTTTTTCTCGAAGCCAGCTCATTCCGCCCTCCTATTTCAAATTTGATTAGCGTTCAACGCCGTTGTTTACATGCCATTAATTGCACCGCGATCTCTATCGAGCGCAGTGCCGTTTCATTGTCAGAGCAAATCTTTTCGTGGGGCCATGGATGGAGGAGTGGCGACAGTGGCGACAGTGGCGACAACCCATGCAGAACGGGGTCTGGAGCATGGCGACAAAAGTGGCGATAGTCGCCACTTTTTGCACGCTTTGGCCGTGACGCTTGACCGCCTTTTCGAGTGAGTATAAAAATTGGCGCACGGATCGCTGTCGTTGACAGCACCTGCCCAGGTAGCCAGAACCTTTAAGGCTACGCCACTTGCGTGGTGGTTCTTCCGAAGTGCGATTAGCGTCCGGTGGCTCGCACGGTCACTCCCCAAGAGTGATGGATGCCTACTCGACTGATCTGTCCATAGCGGCAGACGATGGGCCTACCTCGCTGCGTTGCAGCAACCTCACCTCTCGGCACATCTCGCTGCGCCAAACCGCGCCCGTCTCTTTCTTCTGGAAAGAGACGGGCGCTCGTATCACTGCTGCAAGCCACGTCTTACAAGGCATTGCCGCAACTCTCCTCGTGATAATCGGCGTGACAACTCCGATGTGTCGCCATCCGCAACGACACGGGCACCGGTGCCGCAGCCTATGGACAGGCTGCACCTGACTGACAGTCAGGCATGCGCCAGGTGTTCATGTCGTTGCCTTCTCCCGCTCAGGATCTCCAGGTGCCGATCTCGTCAGTCGGCACAGTCTCCACCCGCCCGCATCTTCGGATGCGTCTAAGGAGGCCAGATTCATGGGTTCATGCCCTCGCTCCCGGTCGTAAGGAGCTGTGCGTTCCGCGTCAGTGAACACCTCACAGGCCGCAGGGGCCTTGATCCCTGATAACACTCAACAGCCGTGGCGGGACTACGTGAGGACAACCAGCAATGAACGAGGAGAGGGCCCATGCAGCAGTTAGATCCGAAGCTTGAACTACCACGATCCCCTCGACCGTTAATCGAGTCGAATCCGGAGGCCGAACCTTATCCGGTGCAGGCGCTGGGTGGAATTCTTGGACCTGCGGTGGAGCGCATGGCCGAAGTGATTGGCGTGCCCCATGCACTGGCCGCTCAGTCGGTGTTGGCCGCCTCAGCGCTGGCCACTCAAGGTCATGCGGGCTTACACCTCGATGGGAGAAGTTATCCCCTGTCGTTGTACCTGATCACGGTGGCCGCGTCTGGTGATCGCAAGACGGCGGCAGATCGATGTGCATTACTGCCTGCACGACAATGGGAGCGTGAACAGGGGCAGCGCTACCGCGAACAGCTTGCTCGGCACCGTGTCGCGCAGCGGCAGGCGCAGCGTATTAATCCTGCAGATCCCGAATCCTCGAACGGAATGCAGCTCGAAGCGGAGCCCTCAGCCCCTAGGCTGATCACCACGGACCCGACTATCGAAGCCCTGATCAAGGGACTCTGTTATGACTTACCGAGCATGGGACTGTTCTGTGACGAGGGCGGACAATTCCTCGGTAGCAGCACCATGAGTCGGGATAACCGTTTGAAAGCGGTCACGACCTTGTCGTCACTCTGGGACGGCAGCCCGATTGATCGTGCTCGCTCCATGGTTGGTGAAAGCTTACGAGCCTATGATAGGCGCGTGAGCTTGCACCTGATGCTGCAACCGTATTTGGCCATGCAGTTACTCAGTGATCCGTTGCTACAGGGGTAAGGCATTCTCGGTCGCTGTCTGATGACCTGGCCCTCCAGCCTGGCAGGGCAACGTAGCTATCAGGCTGTCGACTTGTCCAAAGACGCCGCCCTAAAGCGCTATCACCATCGTCTCTCCGCCCTGTTTCATCAGCCTTGGTCACTGTCTACTGATGGTGCTTTGCAGCTATCACCGCTGGCACTCAGTCCGTTGGCGCGCCGCCGCTGGATTGATCTGCATGACGCCATCGAAGCCCAGTTGGGTGAGTTTGGCGAACTGGCCAGCGTACGGCCCAGCGGATCGAAGGCCGCCGACAACCTGCTGCGCGTCGCCGGCATCCTGGCAGTTGTGGAGGAGAGCAGCGTCGTGGAGGTCGACCATATCCAACGGGCTTCGGCCTTAGTTGGATACTACCTCACCGAGATCCAGCGTTTGACTGAGCAGGAGGCAGTGTGTCGAATTAAGGAGGAGGCTGACCGGCTGTTGCGCTGGCTGCAGGTCAAGGATTGGAAGCGCTTCAGTATTCGCGACCTGAACCGCAACGGTCCCCGCTTTGCCCGCAAGAGCAGCCGTCATGCAGCCAAGCTGCTGGTCGAGTTGCTTGATCATCAGTGGTTGATTACCGATGGCCACACCTTTGAGGTGCGCCATGTTCAATCTTGATGAAGCGCTACGCAACCATCTGGCTCAGCGCCAAAAGGAGCCAAAAACGCGATTTGTCGCCGCGAGTGTCGCCACTTTGTCGCCACGCTCAAAGCCAGGCAGGGCAAGGGTTGTCGCCAGTGTCGCCGCTGTCGCCACCCTCCGTAAAACTATGATCTCGACGACAGCCATCCTTCAGTGGTTGAAAGAGGAGGGCGCGCACCTTTACGTCATCGACAACACGCTGTGTTTTCGCCCGACGGATTGGGCTCAGTTCGCTATCGTGAGCGCGCACTGGCGAGCCCTCTTGCATGATCTCACGGCAGTCGATCAGGAGCAGAAAAATGGCTCGGGTCGGTAAGCGAGCGGGGCGTAATTTTGGTTTCGGTCGCCAGCTTAGCTATGCCGGACCGCAAGCCCTGAAAGATCTATTTGGCGATGGCCATTTTGCTACCGTCAAAGCACACAGCGATCGCTGGCAGGCCTTCGTAAATTGGTGTCGATCCGATGAAGGGCCGAGGATGAATGACGCGCGACAGATCGACCGTGACATCCTCATGCGGTACGCCACTTATGTGCGGGAGCAGGTTGATCAGGGTAACGTCGGCATCGCCACCGCGCAGAACCGACTGTCCACAGTGAACCGAACGATGGCTGCGCTGCGCGGTGATCAGTACGTCAAAATCCCCAGTCCGAGCAAGGCGCTGGGTTTGCAGCGCTCAAGCGTGCGCGGGGAGGCCCCGCAAGGCCAAGATCGTGCTCAGATCGAGTTGATCGCACGCGCACTGTCAGAGCGAGGTCAGCAGCGAGTGGCCGCAATTGTGCATCTGGCCCGGGAGACTGGTATGCGCCTGCGTGAAGCGATCTTGGCGGACCTGCCCCGACTGCAACGTGAGGCCGGGCAACTGGGCAAGATCAACATTCAGGACGGCACTAAAGGCGGTCGATCAGGCGCGTCAGCACCGCGTTGGATAGCGATCACTGATCAAGCCCGCGTTGCCCTAGATAGGGCCAGCGAGGCCTCACCCTCTGGCAGTCGGAATCTGTTAAAACCCGATGAAAGCTACAGAGACTTTATGCAATCAGTCGTGCGGCCGGCACGGGACCTCCTGCATGAGCAGGGATTGAAAGGCTTTCATGAGCTGCGGGCGGCTTACGCCTGTGAGCGTTATGAGCAACTGACTGGCTTGAATACACCCGTCAATGGCGGTCGTGTTCATCGAGAAGATCGAGAGCTTGATCAGCGTGCGCGACAGCAGATCAGCCACGAATTGGGACATAACCGAATCGATGTAGTGAGTGCCTACATCGGAGGTCGGCGATGACGGCCGAGTCCGATATGGCGTTATTTGTCGGGTAGTCAGACGCGGTTACCCGCGTCCAACCCCCTAAGAACCGTGCATGCGAGTTTCCCAGCACACGGCTCAAGCCTCTACAAAGGCACTGTTAAGTACCCGGTTATACCTCTTTAACATTGGCGTACTGCTGATCTCTGGGGCAACGCAGGTGATAGATCTCAAGATTGACTGCGGCGTCCGTTCCCCCGTCGGCCAACTTTACGATGTGGCGACTATGCCACGGCGTATCTTTGGTAACGGGCTTATGACAAACAGAACATAGACCGCCTTGCTGTCGCCAGACGCGATAAAGCTTCGCTCGTCCCTTCGTTGATTTGAGCATTTTCTTGTCCCATCGGAACTCGAAATACTCATCCCAATTGGGGTCATGCGGGTTGGCAGCAGACTTGATCTTGATGTGCCGCACTATCGGCGTGTCCGATTCCTTCAGTAAGGTGTATTCCCTTACCTTACCGTCTGCGGATTTTTCAACGGTGGTGAACACCCACCGGCGCGATCCTCGGACTTTGAAATACCTGTCCTTGACCCACCGTGTTCCTTTGCGCGGGTGTCGTCTCACCGCCCAGCGCCAGAGCATTATCCAGACCTCGCTATCCACCTGATTGAAGACTTTCTTGGCGACCACGTGGCTATGATAGTTCGCCCATCCCCGCAAAATCGGGTTGAGCAGCCCGATCAAATTGACCTGTTTGATCGCCTTGTTGGTCTTGATCACTTCCCGCAGCTTGGCGAGGTGAGCCCTGATGTTCGCTTTCGATGGCTTGATCAGGAGCTTGCCGTTGTACTTGCGCAAGTTCCATCCAAGGAAGTCGAACCCGTCCCCTATGTGCGTTACTTTGGTTTTTTCCGGAGAGAGGACAAGTCCACGCTCTGCCAGAAACTCAACCACGGCGGGCCTGACTTCATTCTCCAGCCACTCTTTCGAACAGCCAGTGATGATGAAGTCATCTGCATAACGCACCACGCGCATCTTTCGAGCTGTCCACTTTGCATTGGGAAACTTCTTCGCCAGCATCGCTTCCAAACCATCCAGCGTCATGTTGGCCAACACCGGAGAAATGATGCCTCCCTGCGGGGTTCCGGTGTGGCTAGGGAATAGCTCATTCTGGTAGACGTAACCGGCTTTGAGCCATTTCTGCAAAATCGCTTTATCCATGGGGATGTTGGCGATCAACCAGTCATGGCTGATATTGTCGAAACAGCCTTGAATGTCGCCCTCTAACACCCACTCCGCGTTTGCTTTTCGTGACAGCACACCAAAGCACTGTGCGGCGGCATCCGCAGTTGAGCGTTCCGGCCTGAACCCATAAGAGTTCGGGTCACCGGTAGTTTCCGCTATCGGTTCCAGAGCCAGCAAATGAAGCGCCTGCATGGCCCGGCATTTCATCGCGGGAATTCCGAGAGGTCTCGTCTTGCCGTTTTTCTTCGGAATAAGCACCGCTCCGAAGCGGAAGCGGCGAGTAGCCTCGCCGCTTCAATGACGCTATCGCACCGATCTTGGCCCCCGGTGTATTCCAAGTGACCTTGTCCACACCGGGGGTATTCTTGCCTTTGTTTTCAGAGACCCGTTTCACGGCTAAAGCTTTGCCGCTAAACGAGTGAGTCAGCAGCCATTGCAGGGCTTTCGCCTTGTTATGCCTGCCGTCTTGTAAAGCCTTCACAATACGCGCTTGCAGCCCTCTTACACGACGTTGAGCGTTGGCCCAGTTGATGCCGTCCCACGACGTGCCGGAAGGTGCACACGCCAATGCTGCTGCGTTCATTTGCTCTCCTTCCGTTGAAAGGGTTCTACCTACTCTCTTGTGAAGAGAGACCATGAGGACGTCTGCTCGCTTTCGCGTGAAGTGATGTTTCAACTTCTATCCAGCCCGTTACAGGATGGCGTTCGCTTTTTCCTCGTTCCTTCGCCCGCACCGCCATGGGCCATTCTTACAAATGGCTTTCCCTAGGGGAGCGATACGGGATTTCCACGTTCCGCTTACTGAAGTACGTCAGGTTAGGTGCCTGCTATCGACCGGGAGGCATGTGGGTCACGAACGCGCGTGCAGAAAAACGCTGTTCCCACCTCCATTACCATTTTGGTTCGAGCGTATAAGCCATTTCCGCTCGTTCAACTTAACGATCTTTACGCAGGTTCACATGTGTTCACCATACCGACTATCTAGCCCTTGTCCGGCCATGGCTGCCAGAAGGGTACGCCTCTCACGATTAGTACCCAGCACCTTGCGATGCCTCGTCACATTGTCGAAGGCGCTCTTGATTCAGCCTTCTAGATTCACCCGGTGACACGGGTGGTTCCCTCAAAGGGGAACAACTTCTGTAAGCGACTTCGTGTCGCACTTAAGCCCTGTTATTAAAGGTGCGCATGCAACGCGGCAGCGGCATATCAGACAGGCAGAAAGGATGCACGAGGCGATTTGTGAGCGCTGGGGTTGTGCGACCCCCTGGTCCTGGAAGGAAAAGCACACTAGATGGTTTTTAGAGCACTATCTGCGTGACTCAGCACCTGCGACCGTCTACTACTACGAATTAACAGCAGGGTTGATCCGCCGCAGAAACGCGAAATTCGTGGTTGCCTGATAGACCTTTTAAGCGTGAGCCCCTGAGTATGGGAATGCGGAGCCTTCCATACTCAGGGGCTTGGCCGAAGAAGCGCAGGCATGCGACAGATTTAGCGACAGTCGTCACTTCTGTCGCCCTGCTGCACGACACGGATTGTCGCCGGCGTCGCCAACCTTTGGATGCTCAGCGTATCGGCACGACGTTGCGGTCCCTGGTTTGATTGATGGCAGACGCCGACAGGCTGCCGGTCGCCGCCTTCTGGATGTACTCGCTCCACCACGCCATCATCGGGCGCCGGCGGTCGATGTAGTCCGCTCGGTTGTAAGCGCTCCGAACTTCGTCCTTATCGACATGCGCTAACGCGACCTCAACCAGCTCCGGGTCCCAGCCATGCTCATTCAGGATGGTGCTCGCCATCGAGCGCAAGCCGTGGCTGACGAGACGGTCCTGAAAGCCCATGCGTTTTAACGCCATGTTGGCGGTCTGGCTATTGGCATGGGTACTCGGGTTTCTATCTGACGGGAATACGTATTCTCTTTGGCCGCTGTGGGGCTTGAGCGTCTCCAGCAACGAAAGTGCCTGATCGGTAAGCGGGATTGTGTGCGGCCTGCGCTTTTTCATGCGTTCTGGCGGGATGGTCCAAAGACGCTTGTCGAAGTCGATATCTGCCCATCGAGTGGTCGCCGCCTCGGCTGGGCGGGTCATGGTGTGTAGCTGCCATTCGATCAGGCAGCGGGTCGTGCGCTTGATGCTGGCGTTCGCGATTTCCATCATGAGCTCGGGAAGCTCCTCAGGTGGTAGCGCAGCCATGTTCTCTTTCTTGGGTTTCTTGAACACCGCCCGAATTCCATTTAGGGGGTTCGCAAATATCAGCCCGGAGTTGACCCCGTAGGTCATGATCTCGTTGAGTCGTTGGCTCAATCGTTTCACGGTTTCGAGGCTCCCTTTGGCCTCGATTGGGCGAAGGATCTTGATAACCATCGGAGCAGTGATTTGAGAGAGCGGCGTTGTTTTCATGCTTGGGAAAACATGGAGCGTCAGCGATCTCCAAATGTCTTCGGCGTAGGCTTTGGTTACGGAGTCTTTCTTCAGCTCGAACCAGGCAGTGGCCACTTTCTCGAAAGTGTGTTCAGTCTCAGCAAGTTTGGCTTGCCTTACCTCATCACGCTGGGTTTTGGGATCAGTGCCCAAAGCGAGCAACTCACGCGCCTCTGCGGCTTTCTTCCGGGCGTTGGCTAGCGAGAGGTCGGGGTATGGACCAAGCGCCATGTTGATACGGCTTCTGGTCAACGGCTCGCGGTAATTGAAATTCCACATCATTGAGCCGCTGGCGCGTACTCGAAGCTGTAAGCCATCGCCGTCGCTGAGGACGAAGTCTTTACCAGTTGCCTTGACTGCCTTGAGCTGGCGATCGGAGAGGCGGGTTGCGTTAGTAGGCATGAGGGCTACCTCCAGCACCGTTTTGGTATCCTGAAAATAGCATTTGGCAGTCCGGGATACCACCTGGGATACCAAAGCGCCTGGAACTCAGAAACCCTGCAAAGCCCCCACAAGCGCTGAAACCCCTGTATTCACTGGATTTCAGGCACAAAAAAAGACGTCCGTGGACGTCTTTAGATGATGAAGTGGTGGAGCCGGGGGGATTTGAACCCCCGTCCGCCAGTACTCCGCTGTCGGTACTACATGCGTAGCCGTGTCTATTAAGTTAACCCTCAGCGACCCGACGGGCAGGGTGCTTTGGGCGAGTTGTGTAAGTTTTAGCCGCTTCGTCCACAACGTACTGCACGGCGATTCTGTTCTATATGACAATCACTTTGGGTTTACAGACATCCCCTGATGATTGCTGGACCCGAAGGTACCAGGAGGGAAGGGCTAAGGCTGCTTACGCAGCGAGAGCGTATTCCCCGTAGGTTTCGTCATTGGCAACTATAAGAAGTTGCAACAGTGGATTTACGAGTTCTGTTACCAACTCGGCATGCACCTAAAGTTTCGCAACCGGCGTCGAATCCTAAACGGCCCCGAGCCTGTTGCTCTGTGAATCCAAGTGAGCAACAAGCCTGTGCAGTGTACGCTAACGTGGCTCAGAAGGCCAACCCGAAGGTTGGCCACCACAGATTATGGGTTGGGTTCGTTGCGCTGTTTGTCAGCGAGTGCCGATGCCTGGGTGGCCTCGGTGATGCATTTTTTGTCGTCCCCGGAAGCTTGGGAAGCTTCGGCGCTGGACATCAGTCTTTTGATCTCCATTGCGGTGTTGCTGGCGCTCGCCGGCAGTGAACTCACCTTACTTTTGAGCTCTTGCAGCTTGCTCGTACAAAGGTTGTTGTCCGCGGCAAATACGGGAGAGGCCAACATTGCAGCAGAAATGAACAGACCAGCGAGCGCGGTACGTTTCATGGATATCTCCTTGAACTGATGGTCTCGGTGCTGCCGTATGAACGTGCGGCTCGGCCGAGGTCGGAAAATAAGCCACGATTGATGAGGCCTATTTAAAAGACTACGACGCTGCGCAGGAATTCGGTTTTTGCAAAAATAGCTATGGGGAAACTTTTTAATAGAAGCAATGGCAGTAAAAAGGGGCGAGATTACCCCTTTCGCTGTGGCCTCTTCGCGGCAAGTCAGATCGCCGCACCGCTCGCTCCTGCGGGCTTCGCTCCTTCCGCGGATTTGGGCAAGGTGTCGAGCTTTTTACTCAGTGACGCGGGCGGCTCACACATGACCAAAGCCAGATGCAGCAAAACCCGCACTTGGCGGGTTTTGGATTGCTTCATATTGGGTGGCGCCGGAGGGAGCAGAAGGCCAACCCGAAGGTTGGCATTGTGCCGGGTTACTTCCCACCTTTGTTCGCGTTCTTGATTTGCTGGATAGTTTGTTCGGTCTCCGCGATGCAATCATTAGTCCCTTCCTTGGTGCCTTTTGCCTGATCGGCTTGGGCTTTCTTGACGCTGTCCATTACCTGATCAGTCATCTCCGGAGGAGTTTGTGCCTTGGCATTTTCGATGGTTTTCAAGTTGACCGCACAGAGGTCTTCGGCGGCAAACGAGGTGGACGCCATCAGCGAGACAGTAACGAACAGACCTAACAGTACAGAACGTTTCATGTGTATCTCCTTGACCTGAGGGTCCAGGCATTCGCTGGCCATCAGGACGGGCTGCCGAGTTTGGGTAAGGCCCGGCAATGTCCGGGCTTAATCTGTGGACTGCGGTGGCGCGTCAGGGTTCTATTTTTCTTCAGAGGGCCCTCGGCTGTGTGACCCTGTCCACCAGATAGACCAACCCGTGGTAGTCGATTCCACCGTGTCGCGTCAGACCAATCTCACAGGTGCGACTGGTAGAGATCCCCTCGCTGCACTCCTGCACCGCGTCCTTGAGCGTGCGCAGGGAATGAGCATTCAATTCCGGCGTGGTAAAGCCCTTGTCGCCAGCAAACCCACAGCAGTGAATGCCTTCAGGAACAACCACGTTTTTGCTGCACTTGCGCGCCAGATCGATCAACGCCTGGCTTTCCCCCAGGTGCTGGGTGCTGCACGTGACATGCACCGCGATTGGCGCTTCCTGCGGTGTGAATTCAAGCCGATCCATCAAATGCGTACGGATGAAACGCACCGGGTCGTACAGGTCCAGTCGAACTTCGCCCAGGTCCTGAACCAGTCGCAAGGTGCAGGGGCTGGTGTCGCAGTAGATCGGGTCAAGCCCGCCGCGGCTGGCGTGCAGCAATGCGCCGATCAGTTCCTGGCGTTTGTGTTCGGCCTGCTCGGCGTAGCCCTTGGAAGCGAACGGCTGACCGCAGCAGAGGCTGTCCTGATTGTCTGGGAAGACGACCTGGTAACCGGCTTTTTCCAGCAGCCCACGGGTTTTGTCGTACAGCGACATTTGCTCTTTATCGCCCGCTGCCGGGCCCATGACCCGCGACACACACGCCGCCAGGTACACCACCCGAGGACGTTCGTCCGACACTACCGGGCTGAAGCGAATGGCTTTTTCCGGCTGCGGCATGGCGTTGGTCCATTGCGGGACCTGGCCTTTGGACACGCGCGTCAGCGTCGCCGACAACTTCGCCAGACGCGGTGCCCCCAGCAGCATCCGCGCGCCGTTGGCCACGTGCAGGGTGAAGCGCGCGCCTTGCAGTGCAGTAGCGAAATTGCCTTCCAGCCAGTTGGCGGTTTTCGTATGAGTTGCGTTACGGCTACGGAGCTTTTTCACCAGCTCACCGGTGTTGATTCCTACAGGGCAACGTTGTGCGCAGAGGCCAGTGGCGGCGCAGGTGTCGATGCCCTGGTATTCGTAAGCGGCTTCGAGTTCGGTGGTGTCCACGCCGGCACGTTTCTTCGCCTGAATGTCCCGCCAGATCACGATGCGCTGGCGCGGGCTCAGGGTCAGCCCTTTTGACGGGCAGACCGGTTCGCAGAAGCCGCACTCGATGCACTTATCCACAATCTCGTCAGCGGCCGGCAACGGTTTCAGATGCTTGAGGTGGATCTGCGGATCGTCGCTGAGCACCACGTCCGGATTGAGAATGCCGTTAGGGTCGAGCAGGCGTTTGAGCTGCCACATCAACTGGTAGGCATCGCTGCCCCATTCCAGTTCGACGAAGGGCGCCATGTTGCGGCCCGTGCCATGTTCGGCCTTCAGCGAGCCGCCGAACTCCACGGCCACCAGTTGCGCCACGTCGTCCATGAACGCCTGATAGCGTGCGACTTCTTCCGGGTTGTTGAAGCCTTGAGTGAAGACGAAGTGCAGATTGCCTTCCAGGGCGTGTCCGAAAAGGATCGCTTCGTCGTAGTGATGCTTGTCGAACAGCTCGATCAGGCGGTTCACGCCGATCGCCAGTTGTTCCACCGGGAAGGTTACGTCTTCAATGATCACCGTGGTGCCGGTTTTGCGCACCGCGCCGACGGCGGGGAAGGTGTCCTTGCGGATCGCCCAGAGCCGGGCGTTTTCCACCGGGTCTTCGGTGAAATCGACTTGTTTTTCCACCGGAAAGGAGGTCAACGACGCCATGATCTGCGCCAGTTGTTCATGCAGCAAAGTGGACGATGCGGCGCGGGATTCGATCAGCAATGCGCAGGCATTATTCGACAGGTGTTGTACGAAAGCCGGCATGCCGGGCTTGTCCTGCACCGAGCGCAGACTGCGGCGGTCCAGCAGTTCAACGGCTGACACCGGTTGGCTTTTTAGCACGGTGACCGCGTTGCAGCAGGTTTCCACGTCCGGGAACACGATCAGCGCCGACGCCTTGTTCGGGTGGTCGATCACCGTGTCGTAAGTCACCGCACTGATGAACCCGAGGGTGCCTTCGGAACCCACCAGCAAGTGGCTCAAGATATCCACAGGCTCGTCGAAATCCACCAGGGCGTTGAGTGACAGGCCGGTGGTATTTTTCAGACGATATTTGTGGCGAATTTTTGCAGCCAGTTCGGTGTTTGCGCGGGTCTCGCGACCCAAAGTCGCCAAGCGTTCAAGCAGCGAAGCGTGGCTCTTACGAAACGCTGCAACACTCGCCGCCTCTTCGGTATCGAGACGGCTGCCGTCGGCCAGCACCAGACGAATGCCGGCCAGTGTGTGGTAGGTGTTTTGCGCAGTGCCGCAGCACATGCCGCTGGCATTGTTGGCGACGATGCCGCCGATTTTGCAGGCGTTGATCGAGGCTGGATCCGGGCCGATCTTGCGTCCGAACGGTGCCAGCCAGGCGTTGGCCTGCGCGCCGATCACGCCCGGTTGCAAACGGATTTGCGTACCTTGACCGCGGATCTCGCGACCGTTCCAGTTGTCCCCCAGGACGATCAGCACCGAATCGCTGATGGCCTGGCCGGACAGGCTGGTGCCAGCGGCGCGGAAGGTCACCGGGACCTGATCCCGTTGCGCGAGTTTGAGCAGCGCCACCACTTCATCTTCGGATTCGACGCGGATCACCAGTTTCGGAATCAGCCGGTAGAAACTCGCGTCAGTGCCGAAGGCCAGGGTCGACAGTGGGTCGTCGAAACGTCGCTCCTGGGGAATCAATTGCTGCGCATCACGCAGGAAAGCCGTCGGTAGACTCATTGGTCCTCCAGGATCAGAACCACCAGGTCTTTCGGGCCGTGGGCGCCGTAAGCCAGAACCTGCTCGATGTCGGCCGTCTTCGACGGGCCGGACACCAGCAAGGCGTTGGTCGGCATGCCCTGGGCCCATTTGAATTCCTGCTGTACCTGATAGAAGTTGTCGCGGATTTCACTGGCCTTGAGCAGGGCGAAATGCACCGGTGGTACCAGGCTCATCAGGCGCGGTTCTTCTCGCGTCGGCCAGAGAATCAGGCTACCTGTCGCGGCGATTGCACCGAGGGTCGAGGTCAGGCTGGCCGGGGTGTCGTTGAACAACTCGGCTTTCCATTCCTCAACCGGACGTTCGTAGGTTTTAAGCGCCGGCAGGCCAGGATTTTTCGCCCAGTGCTGAGTGACGCGTTGACCGTGTGGCGTAGTCGGTGCGATCAATACGCTCGGCAACTGACGATCATGCAGTAACTGAGCAAGCAACTCGGGCCAATCTTCGTTGGAGGTCAGATGGATTTCGGTGTGTACCGCTTCCATCAGTTTGCGCAGCTGCGGGATGCGTTGTTCGGGTGTGTAGGTGTAGGGCTGAGTCACCAGTTCGACGTTGAAATCGTCAGGCACCGGCGTTGTGCCCGTCAGGCTTTTGTGCAATTTGGCGAGGATATTTTGCTTGGCGCTCATCAACGGTCTCCCTGTTTGGCCAGATGCTCGCGGGCCATGTCATGCAGTGAGCGGACAGCGGGTTTGGGTGCGCTGTGGTTTTGCGTCCAGGGGCCGACGTTGTTCGGGGCGAGGGCACGCAAGCGAGTGGCGAAGAAACCGAACAGACGATACAGCGTCGGCGAGCTGTTGAGCTTGGCCCAGGCGTTCCAGATAAACTGCTCTTTGCGCGAGTACTTGCTGCCCTGGCCGCGCATCACTTGATGAGGGCTGTCCGGCGCTTTGACGTTCTCTTCCCGTAGGCGACGCAGCAAGGCGGGAATAGGAATTTTTACCGGGCAGACTTCGCCGCAGGCACCACACAGCGACGAAGCGCTCGGGTGATCCGGGACTTTCGCCAGGCCGACCATGTGCGGCGTGATGATTTTTCCGATAGGCCCGGGGTAAACCTCCCCATAGGCGTGGCCGCCGATTCGGGTGTAGACCGGGCAATGATTCATACACGCGCCGCAGCGGATGCAGTTCAGGGTCTGGCGCAATTCGCTGTCGGCAAAGGCCTGGCTGCGACCGTTGTCCAGCAGTACCAGGTGCACTTCCTGCGGGCCGTCGAGTTCATGCTCCTTGCGCGGGCCGGAGATCATGTTGACGTAGGTGGTGATCGGCTGGCCGAGCGCCGAGCGGGTCAGTAGCGACAAAAGAGGCACCACGTCGCGCAGGTTTTCCACGACTTTTTCGATGCCGGTGACAGCAATGTGCACGGGTGGAACCGTGGTGGTCATGCGGCCGTTGCCTTCGTTTTCCACCAGCAGGAGGGTGCCGGTTTCGGCCACGGCGAAGTTGACGCCGGAGACGCCGATGTCCGCTTCGAAGAATTTCTGCCGCAAGACCTTGCGACCGATCTGAATGAGTTGGTCAACGTCCTTGGTGTATTCCACGCCAAGTTTGTCGTGGAACAAGGACGCGACCTGACCGGCATTCTTGTGGATCGCCGGCATAATGATGTGTGAAGGCTTCTCGTGATCGAGCTGGACAATGTACTCACCCATGTCCGACTCCAGGCATTCAATGCCTTGAGCCGCGAGGACATGGTTCATCTCCATCTCTTCGCTGACCATCGATTTGCCCTTGATCACTTGCCGCCCCTCGTGAGCGCGGATGATCGAGAAGACGATGCCATTGGCCTCGTCCACCGTTTCCGCCCAGTGCACTGTCACACCGTTGCGGGTCAGGTTCTGTTCAAGTTGCTCGAGTAAATCAGGCAACTTGGATAACGCACGGGCGCGGACAGCATTGCCCAGCACTCGCAAATGTTCTCTTTCATGGGCATCGCTGAAGGACGCTGCCCGTTTTGTCATCAGTGAATCCATCGCAGTGCGAAAGTTATTTCGCAGTTGCTTGTCACCCAACGCCTCGTGAGCCCGGGTGCGGAAATCTTCTTCTACGGCAACCGTAGGAATAATCGCGGAAGCATTCATTGGGCGCCTCCGGTTCGCTGCCAGAGGAAACTGGCCAGGTGTTGGCCGCGCAACGCTTCCTTCTGTTTCTCCAGCGAGCCATTGATGTTCATCAGGCAACCACAGTCGGCACTGAGTACCTTGTGCGCGCCGGATTCCCTCAACGACCGGGTCTTGTCAGCCACCATCGCGCCGGAAATGTCTGGCATACGGACGCTGAAAGTCCCACCGAAGCCACAGCATTCGCTTTCGTGACTGTGATCGACTCGCTCCACGTTGCTCAGCTGCGACAACAACTCGCGGCCGTGCAGGTGGGTGTTCATTTCACGGCGTGCCGAGCACGATGTGTGCAACGCCACTTTCACCGGTGCACCGCCGTCCTTGAGCTGCACCTTGCAGACAAACAGCAGGAACTCGGCCAGTTCATAGGTCCGGGCGGCCAGCGCCTCAACCTGTTTCAACGTTTGCGGCTCGTCCTTGAACAAGTCGGCATAGTGTTCGCGCAGCATGCCTGCACACGATCCCGACGGCACCACCACCGGATAATCTTCGGCAAACAGCGCCAGTTGCGAGCGCGCCACGGTCCGGGCCTGTTCGGTGTAACCGGAGGTGTAGGCCGGTTGCCCGCAGCAGCTCTGCCCTTGTGGGTACTCGACACGGATGCCTTCGCGTTCCAGCAGGTGGATCGCGTCCATCCCGGCTTCGGGGTAGAACAAATCCACCACGCAGGTCCCGAACAGGTAGACCCGTGACGGTTTTTCGCTGGGGTATTGCCGAGGCTTGGGCAGTGGTGGGGCGACACGTGTCGCATTCGGCACGGCGTTGTAAAAAAGCTCGCTCATCAGGCGTGTCTCTCGGCCGGTTATCCGTCCGCTAAGGCTGCTGAATATAGAGAGGGACGCTTTCAGCAGACTTACAGACCGGGTTGTGAATAGCTGACGCCGGAATCGTGGTCCGGCGTCGATTTTTCTTGTGGTTCTTAGTGCACCAACATGCCGGTGAACCAATAGGCCTGAGCCAGGGTGATCAGCCCGACGATCGTTGCAAAGAATAGGCTGTGCTTGAGGGTGAAGCGGAACAGATCCGATTCCTTGCCCACCAGTCCGGTCGCGGCGCAGGCCACGGCGATCGATTGGGGCGAGATCATCTTGCCGGTCACGCCGCCACTGGTGTTCGCCGCTACCAGCAACACATCGCTCACGCCGATCTGGTGCGCGGTAGTCGCTTGCAACGAACTGAACAGCGCGTTGGACGAGGTATCGGAACCGGTCAGGAACACGCCAAGCCAGCCGAGGAACGGTGAGAAGAACGGGAATGCTGCACCGGTGCCTGCCAATACCAGCGCCATGGTCGACGACATGCCCGAGTAGTTGGTGACGAAGGCAAACGCCAGCACCATACCGATGGACAGAATCGGCCAGCGCAGCTCGTAGAAGGTCTCTTTCAAAGTGGTCAGACCAGTTTTGAGATTGATCTTCAGGACCAGCATCGAGATCAGCGCGGAGAAGAAAATCGCCGTGCCGGTCGCGGAGATCGGGTCGAGTTTGAACACGGCAGGAAGGGCGGTCGGGGCAGTCACGATCGGTGCGACCTTGATCACCAACTGATCCAGGTGCGGGATCGCGAAGTTGAACACCCAGCTGTACATCGAGCCGCCGGCGGTAAACATCGCCTTGAACGGTTTCAGGGTCCAGATGGTGACCAGTACGGTGAGGATCAGGAACGGCGACCAGGCTTTGAAAATTTCTACGAGGCTATAAGGCGACGCCACGCTGCTGCGCGGCTGGCCGAAACCGCCGGCGCTGGCGGTCACGACGGAGGCCGAGACGGCACCGGCGATGTGCTGGCCTGCGGCGCGCTGGGGCTGCCAGACTTTCAGGAACAGGGTCAGGGAAATCAGACTGGCCAGGGCCGAGGTGATGTCGGGCAGTTCAGGGCCGATGAAGTTCGAGGTGAAGTACTGGGTGATGGCAAAGCTCAAACCGGCTACCAACGCTGCCGGCCAGGTTTCCCGAACGCCGCGCAGGCCGTCCATCATGAACACCAGCCAGAACGGCACGAACAGTGACAGCAGCGGCAGTTGACGGCCCGTCATGGCGCCAATCTTGAACGCGTCGATACCGGTGACTTGCCCGGCCACGATGATCGGAATCCCCAAGGCACCGAAGGCCACCGGTGCGGTGTTGGCGATCAGGCACAAGCCAGCGGCGTACAGCGGGTTGAAGCCCAGGCCTACAAGCAGTGCGGCGGTAATCGCTACCGGCGCGCCGAAACCGGCTGCACCTTCCAGGAAGGCGCCGAAGCAGAAGCCGATCAGCAGCACTTGCAGGCGCTGGTCGTCGGTGATCGACAGCACCGAGCTGCGGATCACTTCGAACTGGCCACTCTTGACCGTCAGTTTGTAGAGGAACACGGCCGCGACGATGATCCATGCAATCGGCCACAAGCCGTACGCGAAGCCATACCCGGCGGCGGCAAAAGCCATGTCGACCGGCATCTGGAACGCGAAGATGGCGACCGCAATGGACAAGGCCAGCGTGATGCTGCCGGCCACATGGCCTTTGAGGCGAAACACGGCCAAAGCCAGGAAGAAAAACACGATAGGGATAACGGCCGCGAGTGCGGACCAGCCAAGACTGCCGAGCGGGGTATAGAGCTGTTGCCAGGTTTGCATATGGGGTGGCCCCTAATTGTTGTTGGTAGGCACTGATCAGCGTTCTGGATAATTGGTAATACCAATTTACAATCGCTGTTGGCTAGGGTAAAAGCCTTACAGGTGGCGTGTCAATTTGCCGCCCTAAAACTTTTGTCGAATACGCGCCGCAGCGGTCATCTGGACCGCTCGATCAAATGCTGTCTGGTAGGTGCTGGCGCAGCGCCGATAGGCCAGAATAGAGAGCCCGGCGAGCCGTCGGGATCGTGGAGAAGTGAGTTATGGGGTTTGATCAAATTCGTCAGCGCCGTTTGTCTGACGATATTGTCGAGCAGCTCGAGGGGATGATTCTCGAGGGCACGTTGAGGGCGGGTGAGCGCTTGCCGGCCGAGCGCGCGCTGGCCGAGCAGTTCGGTGTGTCACGCCCTTCGTTGCGCGAAGCCATTCAAAAACTGGCAGCCAAGGGCTTGCTGGTCAGTCGTCAGGGCGGCGGCAATTATGTGGTGGAATCACTGGGCACGACCTTCAGTGATCCGCTGTTGCATCTGTTGGAAAGCAATCCCGAGGCCCAGCGCGATCTGCTGGAGTTTCGCCACACCCTGGAAGCGTCTTGCGCCTATTACGCGGCGTTGCGTGCCACGGATGTAGATCGCGAGCGACTCACCGCAGCCTTCAACGAGTTGCAGGACTGCTACACGCGTCACGATGAAGTGAGCCGCGCGGAAGAGGGCGCGGCGGATGCGAAATTTCACTTGGCGATCGCCGAGGCCAGTCACAACGCGGTGTTGCTGCACACCATTCGCGGGCTGTTCGATTTGCTCAAGCGCAACGTGGTGACCAACATCGGCGGCATGTACAAGCAACGCACCGAAACCCGCGACATGCTGATCACACAGCATCGAGAGTTGTACCTGGCGATTATCGAAGGAAGGGCGGAACAGGCGCGGGAAGTCTCCAGTCGACACATTTTGTATGTGCAGGAGGTGCTGGAAGAAGTGCGTCAGGAAGTACAGCGCATGGCCCGGGCGGAGCGGCGCAAGGGGATGTAATCGCGTTCAAGCGCAAAAGATCGCAGCCTTCGGCAGCTCCTACAGGAAAATACAAAACCTGTAGGAGCTGCCGAAGGCTGCGATCTTTTCGCTAGCGCCACAACACTCAGGCTAGAAGATTAATCTTCCTTGCCCTTGTTGCGCACCGCACGCTGCAACTCACGACCGGCGTCGCGTTCGCGTTCGGTATCGCGCTTGTCGTATTCCTTCTTGCCCTTGCCCAGAGCGATCTCGCACTTGACCATGTGCTTGCTCCAGTACCAGGACAGGCACACGCAGGCGTAACCTTTTTGCTGCACGGCAGCGGCGAGTTTTTCCAGTTCGCGCCGGTTGAGCAGCAATTTTCGGGTACGGGTCGGATCAGCAATGACGTGGGTGCTGGCGGTCGTCAGGGGCGTGATGTGGCTGCCGAGCAGCCAGGCTTCGCCATCCTTGAGCAGTACATAACTGTCAACCAGTTGTAACTTGCTTGCCCGCAGACTTTTTACTTCCCAGCCGGCCAGGACCAGACCAGCCTCGAACTTATGCTCGATGAAGTAATCGTGTCGCGCTTTTTTGTTTTGCGCGATGGTCCCTGTTGGGTGTTTCTTCTGTTTAGCCATAGGGGCGGCATTATAGGGAGTTGCAAGCGAGTCGGCTACGGTATCGCTACGTGCTTGAGCAGGTTGATTGAATCCCGGACAATGCGCCCTCTTTTTTGAACGCTTGGGCGTGATAACGATGTCGACAGACAAGGTTTCTGTCCACGGCAGTTGGGCTAGCCGCTGGGTCTTCATACTCGCCGCGACCGGTTCGGCCGTGGGCTTGGGTAGTATCTGGAAATTCCCGTACATGGTCGGTGTTTACGGCGGCGGCGCTTTCGTGCTGATGTTCCTGGCCTGTATCGCGCTGATCGGTGTGCCGGTCATGCTGGCGGAAACCCTGATTGGCCGTCGCGCCCGGCAGAGCCCGGCCAACGCCTTGAAAGTGCTGGCGCTGGAGGCGGGGCATTCGGCGAAGTGGTCATGGGGTGCATTCGCCGGGATGATCACGGCGTTGCTGATCCTGTCTTTCTATAGTGTGGTCGGTGGTTGGTCGCTGGATTACATCATCGATATGGGGCGCGGCGACTTCCAGGGCGTGACAGCCGACAAGGTCGGCGCGTACTTCGGCAATGTGATCGCCGATCCATGGCGCCTGACACTTTGGCACACGATTTTCATGCTGCTGTCGGCCGTCGTGATTGCCAAGGGCGTCGTCGCTGGTCTGGAGCGCAGCCTGCGGATCATGATGCCGCTGCTGTTCGTGATGGTGATTGTCCTGCTGGGCTACAGCATGACCACCGGCCATTTCATGGACGGCGTACATTTCATGTTCGATTTCCACCCGGAAAAAGTCCTCGACGGCTTGTTGCCGGCCATGGGGCACGCGTTTTTTTCCCTGAGCGTGGGGGTGGGTTCGATCATGATCTACGGCGCTTATATGCCGAAGAATGCGTCGATTTCCGGCACCATCGTCGGTGTGGCGCTGCTCGATACCTTCGTTTCTCTCGTGGCCGGTTTGGCATTGTTTCCGATTGTGTTCGCCGCCGGCCTGAACCCGAGCGAAGGCCCAGGGCTGATGTTTGTGAGTCTGCCCTTTGCCTTTGGTAACGTGGCGTTCGGACAATTGATGGGCGTAGTGTTCTTCGTGCTGGTAGCGGTTGCTGCGTGGAGTTCGGCTATTTCCCTGCTTGAGCCGATGGTGGCTTACCTGGTTGAGCGGACAAAAGTCAGTCGTGCCTGGGTGACTTTCTGGTTGGCCTTCATTTGCTGGTTTGTGGGTCTGGGCACGGTATTTTCCTTCAATATCTGGAAGGAAGCCAAGTTTTTCGTGAACGAAGGCGGGATGTTCCATCTCTATCAATGGGGGGCGGCCGGTGGCCTGGACTTCTTTGGTGTGATCGACTTCTTCACCTCGCGGATCATGCTGCCACTCGGTGGTTTGTGTTTCGTGGTGTTTGCGGGCTGGGTGATGGGGCGTGAAACGGTGCGCGACGAATTGTCGATCCGCAGCCCTGTGTTGTTCGCCCTGTCCCTGTTCTTGATGCGCTATGTGGCGCCCATCGGCATTCTTGTAGTGTTTGCCGCCCAGCTGTGGAAGTGACGCTGACATGACGACACACATTCAACGTTCGGCCCTGCTGCCGTACCCGGCACAAGCGCTGTATGACCTGGTCAACGACGTGGCGCGTTATCCGGAGTTCCTGCCGTGGTGCTCGTCCGCGGAAGTCCTGGAAAGCTCTCCCGAGCATATGCGCGCCAGCGTCGGCGTGGCCAAGGGTGGCCTCAGCCAGCATTTCGTGACGCGTAATACGCTGGTGCCCGGCCATTCCATCGAGATGAACCTCGAGGAAGGTCCGTTCACCCAACTGCACGGTATCTGGGTATTCAAACCGTTGGGCGAAAAGGCCTGCAAGATCAGTCTGGACCTGTCGTTTGATTACGCCGGGCCGATTGTTCGCGCGACCTTGGGGCCGTTGTTCAATCAGGCAGCCAATACGCTGGTCGATGCGTTCTGCCAGCGTGCCAAGCAGATGCAGGGTTAAGGCCGTGATTGAGGTCGAGGTGGTATATGCCGCCGTTGATCGTCAGGTGCTGCTCTGCGTGACGGTGCCGACAGGCACGACAGTGCGGGTAGCGTTGCTGAAGTCGGGTGTAGATAAAGAGTTTCCGGAGCTGGATCTGGCCGATTGCCCCGTGGGGATTTTCGGCAAAGTGATTGTCGATGCGGACAGTCGCCCGGTTCAGGCGGGGGATCGCATCGAGATTTACCGGCCATTGCTGGCCGATCCGAAAGAGGTTCGCCGGTTACGCGCCGCCAAGGCTGCCGAGGCCAAGGCGCGGAATCAATGATTCGCTAACGCCAGACAATAAAAAACCCGGACATGCCGGGTTTTTTATTGCGTCGCAAATTATTGCGGCGAGGTTTCCAGCGGTTCTGGCGTCGGGACTGGAACGGTTTCTACACCGTCCACGTCCTTCTGGATCTGATCCAGCAACGAACCTGGCTTGACCGGTTTTTCCGGTTTCGGCTTCTCGGCGTTTTCAGCAGGCGCGGTCACGCTAGTGCCGCTGTCCTTGCCGAGAATGGCTTCGTCTCGGCTCACGCCTGGCATGAAATCACCAGAGAGGCTGACAAGTTGGTCATTTGGGTTGAAGATAACGCTAATGCGTTCCTGTTGGCGTTCACCGCCACCCGGTTGCAGGCTGTACAGATAATCCCAGCGATCGGCATGGAACGTGTCGGTCAGCAGAGGGTTGCCCATGATAAACCGTACTTGCCGACGGGTCATTCCCGGGCGTAACTGGTCTATCATGTCCTGCGTGACGACATTGCCCTGCTGGATGTCGATTTTGTAAACCCCGGGGAATGAACAACCGGCGAGTGCGAGCAGTCCCACAAAGGTGAAACTGGTTAGCAAGAGCTTGGTGTTTTGCATCGGTGGGCGACTTCCACTATCTTGGCTGGGACAACGTAAACGCCGATCATACCCGCATTAAGAGAAGCTGCGAAGCAGCATCGCGAGAAAGCTGACCATGGTTGAAAATAGCGAACTACGCAAAGCCGGCCTCAAAGTGACCCTTCCACGGGTCAAAATTCTGCAAATGCTCGATTCCGCCGAGCAACGCCACATGAGTGCCGAGGATGTTTACAAGGCGCTGATGGAGGCTGGTGAGGACGTCGGTCTGGCCACGGTTTACCGTGTACTGACCCAGTTCGAGGCAGCTGGCCTTGTGGTGCGGCACAACTTCGACGGAGGCCATGCGGTCTTCGAGCTGGACGACGGCAAGCATCACGACCATATGGTCAACGTCGAAACCAGCGAAGTGATCGAATTCTTCGACGAAGAAATCGAGCGTCTGCAGAAGGCAATCGTCGACAAGTATGGCTTCGAGATGGTTGATCACAATCTTGTGCTGTACGTGCGCAAGAAAAAGTAAGCATGTCGCGCGAACATAAAGTTCGCGAAACGAGCGAAGGCGACCCCAAGGTCGCCTTCGTGCTTTCTGCTGTTCTTAAATTTTTGCGGTAACGACCATTTTCCTGGCGTGAGCTAAGGATTCCTTGGTCAGGTCGATGCCGCCCAGCATGCGCGCCACTTCTTCGACGCGATCATTCTTGCTCAGCTTGGAGACGGCCGTGTGAGTGGCATCGTCGCCGCGCACCTTATGCACAAATAGATGCTGATGCCCCTGCGCCGCCACTTGCGGCAAGTGAGTCACCGTCAGTACCTGCCCGCGCTCCCCCAGTCTGCGCAGCAACTGGCCTACAATTTCGGCCGTCGGGCCGCCGATGCCCACGTCCACTTCATCGAATACCAGGGTGGGGACGCGGGAAGTCTGCGCAGTGATCACCTGAATCGCCAGGCTGATCCGTGAAAGCTCACCGCCGGATGCCACCTTCGCCAGGGCTTTGAGGGGTTGTCCAGGGTTGGCGCTGACCAGCAGCTCTACCTGTTCGAGCCCGTTGGGCAGCAGTTCATCACTGCTGTTGGGGTGCAATTCGATGGTGAAGCGGCCACCGGGCATGCCCAGGCGCTGGATTTCCTGCTCCACGGCACCGGCCAGGCTGCCCGAGGCTTGATGGCGCAGATCACTCAGATCCCGAGCCTTCTCCTGATAGTGGCGGGCGTAGGACGCCAGCTCATCGCTCAGTCGCTCGATGGACTCGTCGTTGGCATTCAGGTTTTCGATTTCATCCAGCAGCTTCTGCTGCATCTCGGCGACCTGGGTCGGCTGGATGCGGTGTTTGCGTGCCATGGTGTAGATCGCATCAAGGCGTTCTTCGAGGTATTGAAGGCGCGCCGGATCGGCGTCGAAGTTGTCTAGGAAGCGGTTCAGCTCGCCTACGGCTTCTTCGACCTGGATCTGCGCGCTGGTTAACAGGCTGCTGGCCTCGCCCAGCGCGCCGATCGAGTTGTTCACGCTCGACAGGCGGTTGAGGCTGGCAGTGAGGGCGTTGAGCACATTGCCGGAATCACTTTCGCTGCATTGTTCGACCACTTGCCGGCAGATGCCCAGCAGGGTTTCGGCGTTGGTGAGGTTCTTGTGTTCCTGTTCCAGCTGCTCCAGCTCGTTTTCGCCGAGGCCGAGGTTTTCCAGCTCTTCGAGTTGATAGCTGAGCAACTGATGGCGGGCACGCTGCTCGTCGCCGGAGTTGGAGAGGCGCTCCAATTCCTGGCGGGTCTGGCGCCAGCGTTGGGCGGCCAGCTGTACCTGACGGGCAAGATCCGTAGCGCCGGCGTACTCGTCGAGCAGGCGGCGGTGGGTGTCGGTCTTGAGCAGGGATTGGTGTTCGTGCTGGCTGTGGATATCGATCAGCAACTCACCCAGGGCCTTGAGATCGCCGAGGGGGCAGGGCGTGCCGTTGATATAGCCGCGCGAACGACCTTCAGCGGTGATCACCCGGCGCAGGATGCACGGGCCGTCGCTCTCGAGGTCGCGCTCGGCCAGCCAGGCGCTGGCTTCCGGAATGTCGACGAGGTCGAAGGTTGCCAGGATATCGGCCTTGTCGGCCCCGGGACGGACCACGCCGCTGTCGGCGCGATCACCCAGGGTCAGGCCCAGGGCGTCGAGCATGATCGACTTGCCGGCGCCGGTTTCCCCTGTGATCACGCTCATCCCGCGATCGAGTTCGAGATCGAGATGTTCAACGATGGCGTAGTTATGTACGGACAGGTGCACCAGCATAAAGGCCGCTCCCAGGCTTTAGGTCTGGTTATTTATACAGTGTTTTGTTTCTGGCTGACAATGCCCTCCCTTAGCTCGATTTGCTTGATCCGACGAAATTCTTAGTGCGTCCGGGAATGACAATGCAGCTGTTTTTTGTAGGGTTAATCAAGAAACGCCCCTTGAAGCTGAATTTTGCGGCCCCATATAGCTGGGCAGAAGCGCGAGTTGAGCTCGCGGACGATATTGAAAGGAGAAATCTATGGCTGACGAACAGACAGTGGATACGCAAAATCTAGACGCCGATCAGGCTGCCCAGGATTCGGGTGATGAACTGGCGGCTCGTGTACAAGTGCTCGAAGAGCAATTGGCTGGCGCGCAGGATCAGGCTTTGCGTGTTGCCGCCGATCTGCAGAACGTCCGCCGTCGCGCCGAGCAGGATGTAGAGAAAGCTCACAAATTCGCGCTGGAAAAATTCGCCGGCGACCTGCTGCCGATTATCGACAGCCTGGAGCGTGGCCTGGAGTTGTCCAACCCGGATGACGAAAGCATCCGGCCGATGCGCGAAGGGATCGAACTGACCCTGAAAATGTTCCAGGACACCCTGAAGCGCTATCAGCTGGAAGTGATTGATCCGCACGGCGAACCCTTCAATGCCGTTCAGCATCAGGCGATGGCCATGCAAGAGAGCGCCGACGTCGAGCCGAACAGCGTGCTCAAGGTGTTCCAGAAGGGCTACCAGCTCAACGGTCGCCTGTTGCGCCCGGCCATGGTTGTGGTCAGCAAGGCCCCGGCGCCAGTTTCGCCTTCGATTGACGAGCAGGCTTGAAATTAGCCGCAAGGCCCCCATTTAGAAGTCAAGCGTTTAAGTGCTACCGCAGTTAGCCACCACTGCTGCGGCAACCAAATCCAAAGTTTCGGGAGAGTGAACATGGGCAAAATTATCGGTATCGACCTGGGGACTACCAACTCCTGCGTCTCCGTGCTTGAAAACGGCGTAGCCAAAGTTATTGAAAACGCTGAAGGCGCGCGTACCACGCCGTCGATCGTCGCGTATGCCAACGATGGCGAAATCCTCGTTGGCCAGTCGGCCAAGCGTCAGGCTGTGACCAATCCGCACAACACCCTGTATGCGGTGAAGCGTCTGATCGGTCGTAAGTTCGACGAAGAAGTCGTACAGAAAGACATCAAGATGGTCCCGTACAAAATCGCCAAGGCTGACAACGGTGACGCCTGGGTTGAAGTGAACGGCCAGAAAATGTCGCCGCCACAAATCTCGGCTGAAATTCTGAAGAAAATGAAGAAGACCGCCGAAGACTACCTCGGCGAGCCAGTGACCGAAGCGGTGATCACCGTTCCGGCCTACTTCAACGACAGCCAGCGTCAAGCGACCAAAGACGCCGGCCGCATCGCGGGCCTGGACGTTAAACGCATCATCAACGAACCAACCGCAGCCGCTCTGGCTTACGGTATGGACAAGGCGAAAGGCGATCACACCGTGATCGTTTACGACCTGGGCGGCGGTACTTTCGACGTTTCCGTGATCGAAATCGCTGAAGTCGATGGCGAGCACCAGTTCGAAGTATTGGCCACCAACGGTGACACGTTCCTGGGCGGTGAAGACTTTGACATTCGTCTGATCGACTATCTCGTCGACGAATTCAAGAAAGAAAGCGGCATGAACCTTAAAGGTGACCCGCTGGCCATGCAGCGCCTGAAAGAAGCCGCTGAAAAAGCCAAGATCGAACTGTCTTCGAGCAATTCGACCGACGTGAACCTGCCGTACATCACTGCAGACGCCACCGGTCCTAAACACTTGAACGTGAAAATCTCCCGCGCCAAGCTCGAAGCGCTGGTAGAAGACCTGGTTCAACGCACCATCGAACCTTGCCGCATCGCTCTGAAAGACTCCGGCATCGACGTTGGCGCCATCAACGACGTGATCCTGGTAGGCGGTCAGACCCGTATGCCACTGGTTCAGAAGCTGGTGACCGAATTCTTCGGTAAAGAAGCGCGTAAAGATGTGAACCCGGACGAAGCCGTTGCCATGGGTGCTGCTATCCAGGGCGCCGTATTGGCCGGTGACGTGAAAGACGTTCTGCTGCTCGACGTCAGCCCGCTGACCCTGGGTATCGAAACCATGGGCGGCGTGATGACCGCGCTGATCGAGAAAAACACCACGATTCCTACCAAGAAATCGCAAGTGTTCTCGACTGCCGATGACAACCAGGGCGCGGTGACCATTCACGTGCTGCAAGGTGAGCGTAAGCAAGCCGCACAGAACAAGTCCCTGGGCAAGTTCGACCTGGCCGAGATTCCACCAGCACCACGTGGCGTGCCACAAATCGAAGTGACCTTCGATATCGACGCCAACGGCATCCTGCACGTGGGCGCCAAAGACAAGGCCACCGGCAAGACTCAGTCGATCGTGATCAAGGCCAACTCCGGTCTGTCCGAGGAAGAGATTCAGCAGATGATTCGCGATGCTGAAACCAACGCCGACGCAGATCGCCAGTTCGAAGAGCTGGCAACGGCCCGTAACCAGGGCGACGCGCTGGTTCACTCGACGCGCAAAATGGTCGCTGACGCTGGCGATAAAATGACTGCTGAAGAGAAGACTGCGATCGAAGCTGCTGTTGTTGCTCTGGAAGCCGCTGTTAAAGGCGACGACAAAGCTGCAATCGAAGCCAAGGTTGAAGAGCTGTCGAAAGTATCCGCTCCAGTGGCACAGAAGATGTACGCCGAACAGGCCCAGCCTGCTGAAGGCGCGGCACCGCACGACGAAAAAGCTGAAAAAGCCGACGACGTCGTTGATGCCGAGTTCGAAGAAGTCAAAGACCACAAGTAAGTTGTTGGTCGCCCGGTTGACTGCCTTTAGGTGGTGACTGGTAGGATGTCGCCGCGCGGGAGCTTGCTCCCGCGTTGGCGTGTCTGGAGTTAGCGAATTTTTACAGCATGCGACAGCGTTCGGGTGCTGGCGGTATGGCCGGGAATGCTCCTGCTTTTCGAGCCAAAAGTACCGCAATGAATCAAAGACCAGGATCGTTGAATTGACGTGAGTTGGGTCCGGGCCTGTATTGGGGCTCAACGAGTTCGGCGAGGCTCAGGAGAGGTTTGTCGAGCGTCCTTAAGAGTGCAAAGACTTATGGCAAAGCGTGACTATTACGAAGTATTGGGTGTTGAGCGCAGCTCTAGCGAAGCGGACCTGAAAAAGGCCTACCGTCGCCTGGCGATGAAGCACCACCCGGACCGTAATCCCGATGACAAAGCGTCGGAAGAGATGTTCAAGGAGGCCAACGAGGCCTACGAAGTGCTGTCCGATTCCAGTAAGCGCGCGGCCTACGACCAGTACGGTCATGCCGGTGTCGACCCAAGCATGGGTGGCGGCGGTGCCGGTTTTGGCGGTCAGAATTTCTCCGACATCTTTGGCGATGTCTTCAGTGACTTCTTCGGTGGCGGTCGCGGCGGTGCTCGTGGCGGCGCTCAGCGCGGCAGCGACCTGCGTTACACCCTGGAGCTGAACCTGGAAGAAGCGGTGCGCGGCACGACCGTGAATATCCGCGTTCCGACGCTGGTCAACTGCAAGCCGTGCGACGGCTCGGGTGCCAAGAAAGGCTCCTCGCCGATCACCTGCCCGACGTGCGGCGGTATCGGTCAGGTGCGCATGCAGCAAGGCTTCTTCTCGGTGCAGCAGACCTGCCCGCGTTGCCATGGCCAGGGCAAGATCATTTCCGACCCGTGCAACTCCTGCAACGGCGAAGGCCGTGTCGAAGAATACAAAACCCTTTCGGTGAAAGTGCCGGCCGGTGTTGATACCGGTGATCGCATTCGTCTGTCCGGCGAAGGCGAGGCGGGTGCGCAGGGCGGTCCGACGGGCGATCTGTACGTGGTGATCAATGTGCGCGAGCACGCGATCTTCCAACGCGACGGCAAGCACCTGTTCTGCGAAGTGCCGATCAGTTTTGTCGACGCGGCGCTGGGTGGCGAACTGGAGATTCCGACCCTTGATGGTCGAGTCAAACTGAAGATCCCAGAGGGGACTCAGACCGGCAAGCAGTTCCGTGTTCGCGGCAAAGGCGTTGCGCCGGTTCGTGGCGGCGGTGCCGGTGACCTGATGTGTCGTGTGGCGGTCGAAACGCCGGTCAACCTGGGGCGTCGTCAGCGCGAATTGCTGGAAGAGTTCCGTAGTTCGCTGGCGGACGACAACAGCCATTCGCCGAAAACCACTGGTTGGTTCGAAGGCGTGAAGCGCTTCTTCGGCGATTTGTAAGGAGTCGGCATGCGACGTATAGCTGTGATGGGCGCTGCCGGGCGCATGGGCAAGATTCTGGTCGAAGCGGTGCAGCAACGCGCGCCGCTGACCGGCCTGACGGCGGCCGTCGTGCGGCCTGGCAGCACGCTGATAGGCGTGGATGCCGGTGAGCTGGCATCGCTGGGACGTATCGGTGTGCCGTTGTCCGGTAATCTGGACGCGGTAGCGGATGAGTTCGATGTGTTGATCGACTTTACGCTGCCGGAAGTCATGTTGAAAAACCTGGCATTCTGCCGTAAGGCGGGCAAGGCCATGGTGATTGGCACGACTGGATTGGACGCTGCGCAGAAGCACTTGCTGGCGGAGGCGGGAAAGGATATCCCTATCGTGTTCGCGGCCAATTTCAGTGTTGGCGTGAACCTGTCGTTGAAGCTGCTGGATATGGCGGCTCGTGTGCTCGGCGATGACGCGGATATCGAAATCATCGAGGCTCACCATCGGCACAAGATCGATGCGCCTTCAGGTACGGCGCTGCGCATGGGTGAAGTGATCGCCAGCGCACTGGGTCGTGATCTGCAGAAGGTCGCGGTGTATGGTCGTGAAGGGCACACTGGTGCACGCGAGCGTGAAACGATTGGCTTTGCCACTGTTCGCGGTGGTGATGTAGTCGGCGATCACACCGTGCTGTTCGCTTGTGAGGGTGAGCGCCTGGAAATCACGCACAAGGCCTCCAGTCGCATGACCTTCGCCAAGGGTGCCGTACGCGCAGCTTTGTGGCTGGATGGTCGTGAGGCAGGCCTCTACGACATGCAAGACGTGCTCGATCTGCGTTAAGATGCGCCCGAAATCGGGTTCAAACCCAGCGTTTGAGCCCGGTTTTACTCCGCCAAGCGACGTCCTGTCGCATTCCCCGGCCTTTAAGGCTCATTGGCGGTAGACCAAAAATGCCTTTTTCTGTAAGCTACAGCTTTAGTGTGTCCACTAAAAGCGCGCAGAATTATTCGGTGAAGAAGCGGGGTGACGTGTCCATACGTCACTCCGCTTTTTTACAACCTGCGATCGCCCTTTCAGGCTTTATTTACGGGAGGTCTTCTTGACTAAGCCAGCCATACTCGCCCTTGCTGATGGCAGCATTTTTCGCGGCGAAGCCATTGGAGCCGACGGTCAAACCGTTGGTGAGGTGGTGTTTAACACCGCAATGACCGGCTATCAGGAAATCCTTACCGATCCTTCCTACGCCCAACAGATCGTTACCTTGACTTACCCGCACATCGGCAACACCGGCACCACGCCGGAAGACGCCGAGTCCGACCGCGTCTGGTCCGCTGGCCTGGTCATCCGTGACCTGCCGTTGGTTGCGAGCAACTGGCGTAACACGATGTCCCTGTCCGACTACCTGAAAGCCAACAACGTTGTGGCAATCGCCGGTATCGACACCCGCCGCCTGACACGCATCCTGCGTGAAAAAGGCGCGCAGAACGGCTGCATCATGGCCGGTGACAACATTTCCGAAGAAGCCGCCATCGCTGCCGCTCAGGGTTTCCCTGGCCTCAAGGGCATGGACCTGGCGAAAGTCGTCAGCACCAAAGAACAGTACGAGTGGCGCTCGACTGTCTGGGATCTGAAAACCGACAGCCACGCGACCATCGACGCCTCCGAGCTGCCGTATCACGTGGTTGCCTACGACTATGGCGTCAAGCTGAACATCCTGCGCATGCTCGTCGAGCGCGGTTGCCGTGTGACGGTGGTGCCGGCTCAAACGCCAGCCGCCGACGTCCTGGCGATGAAGCCGGACGGCGTGTTCCTGTCCAACGGTCCTGGCGACCCGGAGCCTTGCGACTACGCGATTCAGGCGATCAAGGATGTGCTGGAAACCGAGATCCCGGTCTTCGGTATCTGCCTCGGCCACCAACTGCTGGCCCTGGCCTCCGGCGCCAAGACCCTGAAAATGGGTCACGGCCACCACGGTGCCAACCACCCGGTCCAGGATCTGGACAGCGGTGTGGTGATGATCACCAGCCAGAACCACGGTTTTGCGGTAGACGAAGCGACCTTGCCAGCCAACGTTCGTGCGATTCACAAATCGCTGTTCGACGGCACCCTGCAAGGTATCGAGCGTACCGACAAGAGCGCCTTCAGCTTCCAGGGTCACCCTGAAGCCAGCCCTGGCCCGAACGACGTAGCGCCATTGTTCGATCGCTTCATCAACGAAATGGCCAAGCGACGCTAATCGCTCGCCTTGATGTTGCAAAGCTTGAGGGCGGTCCCGACACCGGTGGCCCCCTCAAGGCTTCAGAGATTGAACAAGACGGCTTGCCGACTGACCTGCGGATTTGAGTGACAAACCCATGCCAAAACGTACAGACATAAAAAGCATCCTGATTCTCGGCGCTGGCCCGATCGTGATCGGCCAGGCCTGCGAATTCGACTACTCCGGCGCCCAGGCCTGCAAAGCCCTGCGCGAGGAGGGGTACCGTGTCATCCTGGTGAACTCCAACCCGGCGACCATCATGACCGACCCGGCCATGGCCGACGCTACCTACATCGAACCGATCAAATGGCAAACCGTTGCCAAGATCATCGAGAAAGAGCGTCCGGACGCACTGCTGCCGACCATGGGCGGCCAGACCGCTCTGAACTGCGCCCTGGACCTGGAGCGCGAAGGCGTTCTGGAGAAGTTCGGCGTAGAGATGATCGGCGCCAACGCCGACACCATCGACAAGGCTGAAGACCGTTCGCGCTTCGACAAAGCCATGAAGTCCATCGGTCTGGACTGCCCGCGTTCGGGTATCGCCCACAGCATGGAAGAGGCCAACGCGGTTCTCGAGCGTCTGGGCTTCCCATGCATTATCCGCCCGTCCTTCACCATGGGCGGCACGGGTGGCGGTATCGCTTACAACCGCGAAGAGTTCGAAGAAATCTGCGCCCGCGGTCTGGACCTGTCGCCGACCAAAGAGCTGCTGATCGACGAATCCCTGATCGGCTGGAAAGAGTACGAAATGGAGGTTGTCCGCGATAAGAAGGACAACTGCATCATCGTCTGCTCCATCGAAAACTTTGACCCGATGGGCGTGCACACCGGCGACTCGATCACCGTTGCTCCGGCACAGACCCTGACCGACAAGGAATACCAGATCCTGCGTAACGCCTCCCTGGCGGTACTGCGCGAGATCGGCGTGGAAACCGGTGGCTCCAACGTCCAGTTCGGCATCTGCCCGAACACTGGTCGCATGGTCGTCATCGAGATGAACCCGCGGGTTTCCCGTTCCTCGGCACTGGCGTCGAAAGCCACCGGTTTCCCGATTGCCAAAGTCGCGGCCAAACTGGCTGTGGGCTACACCCTCGACGAGCTGTCGAACGACATCACCGGCGGCAAGACCCCGGCGTCCTTCGAACCGTCGATCGACTATGTCGTCACCAAGCTGCCACGCTTCGCCTTCGAGAAATTCCCGAAAGCCGACGCACGCCTGACCACTCAGATGAAGTCGGTCGGTGAAGTCATGGCCATCGGCCGGACTTTCCAGGAATCCCTGCAGAAGGCCCTGCGCGGCCTTGAAGTGGGCGTTTGCGGTCTGGATGAGAAGCTCGACCTGAGCAACCCGGAAAGCATGAGCGTGCTCAAGCGCGAACTGACCGTGCCGGGCGCCGAGCGCATCTGGTACGTGGCTGACGCCTTCCGCGCCGGCCTGTCGGTCGAAGACATTTTCGGCATGAACATGATCGACCCGTGGTTCCTGGTGCAGATCGAAGATCTGATCAAGGAAGAAGAGAAGGTCAAGACCCTGGGTCTGGCCAGCATCGACCGCGACGTGATGTTCCGCCTCAAGCGTAAAGGCTTCTCCGACATGCGTCTGGCCAAGCTGCTGGGCGTGACCGAGAAGGCTCTGCGTCGCCATCGTCACAAGCTCGATGTTTACCCAGTCTACAAGCGCGTTGATACCTGCGCGGCCGAGTTCGCCACCGACACCGCTTACCTCTACTCGACTTACGAGGAAGAGTGCGAAGCCGCGCCGTCGGGCCGCGACAAGATCATGATCCTCGGCGGCGGTCCTAACCGTATCGGCCAGGGCATCGAGTTCGACTACTGCTGCGTACACGCGGCACTGGCCCTGCGCGAAGACGGTTACGAGACCATCATGGTCAACTGCAACCCGGAAACCGTTTCCACCGACTACGACACCTCCGATCGCCTGTACTTCGAGCCAGTGACCCTGGAAGACGTGCTGGAAATCTGCCGAGTCGAGAAGCCGAAAGGCGTGATCGTCCAGTACGGCGGCCAGACTCCGCTGAAACTGGCGCGTGCCCTGGAAGAAGCCGGCGTGCCGATCATCGGCACCAGCCCTGACGCCATCGACCGTGCCGAAGACCGTGAGCGCTTCCAGCAGATGGTTGAGCGTCTGAACCTGCGTCAGCCGCCAAACGCCACCGTGCGCAGCGAAGACGAAGCGATTCGTGCCGCTGCCAAGATCGGTTACCCGCTGGTGGTGCGTCCGTCCTACGTACTGGGCGGCCGTGCGATGGAAATCGTCTACGAAGAAGAAGAGCTCAAGCGCTACCTGCGTGATGCGGTGAAAGTGTCCAACGACAGCCCGGTGCTGCTCGACCACTTCCTCAACTGCGCCATCGAAATGGACGTGGATGCGGTCTGCGACGGCACCGACGTGGTGATTGGCGCGATCATGCAGCACATCGAGCAGGCCGGCGTTCACTCCGGTGACTCCGCATGCTCCCTGCCGCCGTACTCGCTGCCTGCACACATCCAGGACGAGATGCGCGAACAGGTCAAGAAAATGGCCCTGGAGCTGGGCGTAGTCGGCCTGATGAACGTTCAGTTGGCGTTGCAAGGCGAAGATATCTACGTCATCGAAGTCAATCCGCGCGCTTCCCGTACCGTACCGTTCGTGTCCAAGTGCATCGGTGTTTCCCTGGCGATGATCGCGGCTCGCGTGATGGCCGGTAAAACCTTGAAGGAAATCGGCTTCACCAAGGAAATCATTCCGAACTTCTACAGTGTGAAAGAGGCGGTGTTCCCCTTCGCCAAATTCCCTGGCGTGGACCCGATCCTGGGCCCAGAGATGAAGTCCACGGGTGAAGTGATGGGCGTGGGCGACACCTTCGGCGAAGCCTTCGCCAAGGCCCAGATGGGCGCCAGCGAGGTACTGCCGACCGGCGGTACTGCGTTCATCAGCGTGCGTGATGACGACAAGCCACTGGTTGCAGGCGTGGCCCGTGATCTGATCAACTTGGGCTTCGAAGTGGTCGCCACCGCCGGTACTGCCAAGCTGATCGAAGCCGCAGGCCTGAAAGTGCGTCGTGTGAACAAGGTGACCGAAGGTCGTCCGCACGTGGTCGACATGATCAAGAATGACGAAGTCACCCTGATCATCAACACCACCGAAGGTCGTCAGTCGATCGCTGATTCGTACTCCATTCGTCGTAATGCCCTGCAGCACAAGATCTACTGCACCACCACCATTGCTGCTGGCGAAGCTATCTGCGAAGCGCTGAAGTTCGGTCCCGAGAAGACCGTGCGCCGCTTGCAGGATCTACACGCAGGATTGAAGGCATGAGCATAACCAAGTACCCAATGACCGTTCAGGGCGCCAAAGCCCTGGAAGAAGAACACGCTCACCTGACCAAGGTCGTCCGTCCGAAGCTCAGCCAGGACATCGGTACGGCCCGCGAGTTGGGTGACTTGAAAGAAAACGCCGAATACCACGCTGCTCGCGAGCAGCAGGGTATGGTCGAGGCGCGGATCCGCGACATCGAAGGCCGCATGCAGAACGCGGTGATCATCGATGTCACGACCATTCCTCACACCGGCAAAGTGATTTTCGGCACCACCGTTGAAATCGCCAACGTCGAGACTGATGAAAGCGTCACTTACCACATCGTTGGTGAGGATGAGGCTGACTTCAAGCTTGGCAAGATTTCAGTGGGTTCGCCACTGGCCCGCGCCTTGATTGCCAAGGAAGAGGGTGATGTGGTCGCCGTGAAAACGCCAGGTGGCGTTATCGAGTACGAGATTGTCGAAGTACGCCACATCTAAAAACAGGCGCCCGCTCCGTGCGGGCGCCATGCTTTGGCAGCTGACTCAGATGTTGTGGGTTGGCGGCCTGTGGCTGTTGCACATCGGTCTGCTGCCGGTGCTGGGCCGAATTGGCCTGGCACCGCTGCTGATTGACGAAATTGCAGGCACGCTGAATGCGCTGATGGTGGGGTTCGCCGCAGCGTGTGTGATTTTTCAGGCTTTGGTGCTGGTTCAGGCCGAGGGCCTTGCCAGTCTATGGCGCGATATTCGTGGGCAACTGCTGCTGATGGCGCTGTATGCGTGTGCGATGTATGTCGCGGCGCGTGTCGGCTGGCCGGATGCGGTGCGTTGGCAGGTGTTCAGCTATCTTGTTCTGGGCTTTTCCGGGCTGGTGCTGGTGTTGCAACCGGTGCCTGGGTGGAGTGGCAGGGTGCGCGAAGCACACCCTTGACCCTTGCCATCACTTGAAGCGATGAACGTTCGACAGCTGCTTGTTGACGCTGAAGTTCTTGCGGTAAATCAGTGCCATCTTGCCGATGACCTGAACCAGATCCGCTTTGCCGGCCTTGCAGAGTTCTGCAATGGACGCCAGGCGCGATTCGCGATCGAGGATGTTGAGCTTGATTTTGATCAGCTCGTGATCCGCCAAAGCGCGTTCAAGTTCGGCTAACACACCTTCAGTCAAACCGTTGTCAGCCACAATCAAAACTGGTTTCAGATGGTGGCCAATGGATTTGTACTGTTTCTTCTGCTCTTGAGTGAGCGGCATAATCTGACCCCTGCGTCTGATCTTGTAAAAAGCGGCGGCCAGTTTACCCGAGCGAGTCCGGGACCGCCCAGTTAATCACGACCCGTTTTATTTTCGAGGTGGCCCGTGGCCCGTTCCAAGACAAGCCTTAAGTGGCTGCAAGAACACTTCAACGACCCATTCGTCAAAATGGCGCAAAAAGACGGGTATCGCTCCCGTGCCAGCTACAAATTGCTGGAGATTCAGGAACGGGATCGTTTGATCCGTCCGGGCATGAGCGTGATCGACCTCGGTGCGGCCCCGGGTGGCTGGTCCCAGGTGACCAGTCGTCTGATTGGCGGGCAGGGTACGCTGATTGCTTCCGACATCCTTGAAATGGACAGCATCCCCGATGTGACCTTCATTCAGGGTGACTTCACCGAGGACGCCGTATTGGCACAGATCCTTGAAGCGGTCGGAAATAAAGAAGTGGACCTTGTGATTTCCGATATGGCCCCCAATATGAGTGGACTGGCATCTGTTGATATGCCGAAATCGATGTTCCTGTGCGAGTTGGCGCTGGATCTTGCGACTCGGGTGCTGAAGCCAGGTGGTGATTTTTTGATCAAAATCTTCCAGGGTGAAGGTTTTGACGAATACCACAAGAGCGTTCGCAAGCAGTTCGAGAAGGTCACGACGCGTAAGCCGAAATCGTCGCGCGATCGCTCCCGTGAGCAGTACTTGCTGGGCCGTGGTTTCCGCGGACGCAGTGAGGAGTAAGAGGTTTTTCGACCGGGGTGATAGGTTTTTCGTATTTCGCCCCGTGAGCATTAGCGAATATTGTGTAGAAAGTGTTTCACAAAGGGTTACAGACGGCGCCTGCCAGAGCCGTAGGTAATGTAGTAAGTTAGGCCGGTGAATATCATGCGAAGCGCGCGCCATTAGCGGAGCTTGCTTCAGAGGGTAGTTAATTGAACGATATGGCAAAGAATCTGATCCTGTGGTTGATCATCGCGGCTGTCCTGGTGACAGTGATGAACAACTTCTCCAGCCCTAACGAGCCGCAGACCCTCAACTATTCCGACTTCATCCAGCAGGTCAAGGATGGCAAGGTCGAGCGCGTAGCAGTTGACGGCTATGTGATCACCGGCAAACGCAACGATGGCGACAGCTTCAAGACCATTCGTCCTGCAATCCAGGACAACGGTCTGATCGGCGACCTCGTGGATAACCACGTTGTGGTCGAAGGCAAGCAGCCTGAACAGCAAAGCATCTGGACTCAACTCCTGGTTGCAAGCTTCCCGATCCTGGTGATCATCGCCGTATTCATGTTTTTCATGCGGCAGATGCAGGGCGGTGCCGGTGGCAAGGGCGGGCCGATGAGCTTCGGCAAGAGCAAGGCGCGCCTGCTCTCTGAAGATCAGGTGAAAACCACCTTGGGTGACGTTGCCGGTTGCGACGAAGCCAAGGAAGAAGTCGGTGAACTGGTCGAGTTCCTGCGTGATCCGGGCAAGTTCCAGCGTCTGGGCGGTCGCATTCCACGCGGCGTGCTGATGGTGGGGCCTCCGGGTACCGGTAAAACCTTGCTGGCCAAGGCGATTGCCGGCGAAGCGAAAGTGCCGTTCTTCACCATTTCTGGTTCCGATTTCGTCGAAATGTTCGTCGGTGTTGGTGCCAGTCGTGTTCGCGACATGTTCGAGCAGGCCAAGAAACACGCGCCATGCATCATCTTCATCGATGAAATCGACGCCGTCGGTCGCCACCGTGGCGCCGGCATGGGTGGCGGACACGATGAACGTGAGCAGACTCTCAACCAGTTGCTGGTAGAGATGGATGGCTTCGAAATGAATGACGGCATCATCGTCATCGCTGCGACCAACCGTCCGGACGTACTGGACCCTGCGTTGCTGCGTCCGGGCCGTTTCGACCGTCAGGTCGTGGTCGGTCTGCCGGACATTCGTGGTCGCGAGCAGATTCTCAAGGTCCACATGCGCAAAGTGCCAATGGGTGACGACGTCGCCCCGGCCGTAATTGCTCGTGGTACCCCTGGTTTCTCCGGTGCCGACCTGGCCAACCTGGTGAACGAGGCGTCGTTGTTCGCGGCCCGTGCCGGCAAGCGCATCGTCGAAATGAAAGAGTTCGAGCTGGCCAAAGACAAGATCATGATGGGCGCCGAGCGCAAATCCATGGTCATGTCCGAGAAAGAGAAGCAGAACACCGCTTATCACGAAGCAGGCCATGCCATTGTGGGTCGCGTCGTGCCTGAGCATGACCCGGTCTACAAGGTGTCGATCATTCCACGCGGTCGTGCGCTGGGTGTGACCATGTTCCTGCCGGAAGAAGATCGTTACAGCTTGTCCAAGCGTGCGTTGATCAGCCAGATCTGCTCGCTGTATGGCGGTCGTATTGCTGAAGAAATGACCCTGGGCTTCGATGGCGTCACCACCGGTGCGTCCAACGACATCATGCGTGCCAGTCAGATTGCACGGAACATGGTGACCAAGTGGGGGTTGTCGGAAAAACTCGGCCCGTTGATGTATGCCGAAGAAGAGGGTGAAGTATTCCTCGGTCGCGGCGGCGGTGGTCAGGGTGCAAGCTTCTCTGGTGAGACAGCCAAGCTGATCGACTCCGAAGTGCGCAGCATCATTGATCAGTGCTATGGCACGGCCAAGCAGATCCTCACGGATAACCGTGACAAGCTCGACGCCATGGCCGATGCCCTGATGAAGTACGAAACGATCGATGCCGATCAGATCGACGACATCATGGCGGGTCGTACGCCTCGCGAACCTCGCGACTGGTCGGGCGGCACCGGTACTTCCGGAACCCCTCCGGCAGTGCAGGACGAGCGTCCGGAAACACCGATCGGCGGTCCGGCTGCCGACGTTTAAGGTTTGAAATGACTTCTGTTCAGTCCTCGACCCGGTTGCCTTGCGGCAACCGGGTTCTTGATTTGGCCCAGACGCATGTCATGGGTATTCTCAATGTCACTCCCGACTCCTTTTCCGATGGCGGCCAATACAGCCAGCTCGATGCGGCCCTGCGCCACGCTGAAGCCATGGTGGCGGCCGGCGCGACGCTGATCGATGTCGGTGGCGAGTCGACCCGGCCCGGCGCCAGGGCGGTTTCGCCGCTCGAAGAGCTGGAGCGCGTAGCGCCGATTGTTGAGCGCATCAATCGCGAGCTGGATGTGATCATCTCGGTCGATACGTCCACGCCTGCCGTCATGCGCGAAACCGCACGACTGGGGGCGGGGTTGATCAATGACGTGCGCGCGCTACGCCGCGATGGTGCTCTGGACGCGGCGGCGGCCACCGGCCTGCCGGTCTGCCTGATGCATATGCTCGGTGAGCCGGGTGACATGCAGGACAACCCCCAATATCAGGACGTGACCAAAGAGGTGGGTGAGTTCCTCGCCGAGCGCATGGTGCAGTGTGCGTCGGCAGGAATTCCGGCTGAGCGGATCATTCTTGATCCAGGCTTCGGTTTCGCCAAAACCTTGCAGCACAATCTAAGCTTGTTCAAACATATGGAAGCGCTGCATGCCTTGGGGCGGCCTCTGTTGGTCGGGGTTTCGCGAAAGAGCATGATAGGTCAGGCCTTGAATCGCCCGGTCGGAGAGCGGTTGCATGGTGGCCTGGCACTCGCGGCGCTGGCTTCGCTCAAGGGTGCGCGTATATTGCGCGTCCATGATGTGGCCGAAACCGTCGATGTGGTGCGGATGATCGCCGCAGTGGAATCAGCCGAATAAGAATGATGGAGCACTTATGACTAAGAAATACTTTGGCACCGACGGGATTCGTGGTCGGGTCGGCGAATACCCGATTACTCCTGAATTCATGCTCAAGCTCGGTTGGGCTGCGGGCATGGCGTTCCGCAAGATGGGCGCCTGCAAAGTATTGGTAGGCAAGGACACCCGGATTTCCGGATACATGTTCGAATCGGCACTCGAGGCCGGGCTTACTTCGGCAGGTGCCGATGTAATGCTCCTGGGCCCGATGCCGACGCCAGCCATTGCCTACCTGACGCGGACCTTTCATGCCGAAGCCGGAATAGTGATCAGTGCCTCGCACAATCCTCACGATGACAATGGCATCAAGTTTTTCTCCGGAAAGGGCACCAAGCTTCCGGATGAAGTCGAGCATATGATCGAAGAATTGCTCGATACCCCGATGACCGTGGTTGAGTCGAGCAAGATCGGCAAGGTGTCGCGAATCAACGATGCCTCGGGTCGTTATATCGAATTCTGCAAGAGTAGCGTCCCGACGGGCACCAGCTTCGCGGGCCTGAAGATCGTGATCGACTGCGCTCATGGTGCAACCTACAAAGTTGCTCCTAGCGTATTCCGTGAGCTGGGCGCTGATGTTGTTGTGCTTTCCGCTCAGCCGAACGGCCTGAACATCAATGACAATTGTGGTTCGACTCACATGGGGCAGCTGCAAGCCGCCGTATTGGCAGAACACGCCGATCTGGGGATTGCGTTTGACGGTGATGGCGACCGGGTTCTGATGGTCGATCACACCGGCGCAATCGTCGATGGTGACGAGCTGCTGTTCATCATTGCCCGCGATCTGCATGAGCGTGGCAAATTGCAGGGCGGCGTGGTCGGGACCTTGATGAGCAACCTGGGGCTGGAACTGGCCCTGGCGGATCTGTCGATTCCTTTTGTGCGTGCCAACGTTGGCGACCGTTACGTGATCGCCGACCTGCTGGAACGCAACTGGCTGGTAGGTGGTGAGAATTCAGGCCATATCGTCTGCTTCAATCACACGACTACCGGTGATGCAATCATCGCTGCGCTTCAGGTCCTGATGGCGCTGAAGACTCGCTCCGAAGGGCTGGCTCAGTCCCGTCAGGCATTGCGCAAGTGCCCTCAGGTGCTGATCAATGTGCGTTTCGGCGGCGGTGCGAGTCCTCTCGATCATCCGTCGGTCAAAGAGGCTAGCGAGCGTGTTACCAAGGCCATGGCGGGTCGTGGGCGCGTGCTGTTGCGCAAGTCCGGAACGGAGCCGCTGGTACGGGTCATGGTTGAAGGCGAGGACGAAACGCAGGTCCGCGGCTACGCCGAAGAGCTGGCAAAACTGGTTACTGAAGTTTCTGCCTGAATTCGGCTTGCCAGCCATGGTTGTGTTGGGTAACATCTGCGCCCACTTTGACCGACGAGGTACAGCATGCGTCGCCCTATGGTAGCTGGTAACTGGAAGATGCACGGTACCCGCGCCAGCGTCGCTGAGCTGATCAATGGCCTTCGTCATCTGGCCTTACCGAGCGGTGTTGATGTCGCGGTATTCCCGCCTTGCTTGCATATCAATCAAGTGATTGATGGCTTGAAAGGCAAGTCGATTTCGGTCGGCGCGCAGAACTCTGCGGTGGAATCCATGCAAGGTGCATTGACCGGTGAAATTGCGCCGAGTCAGTTGGTGGATGCAGGTTGTTCCTTCGTGCTTGTCGGGCACTCCGAACGCCGCCAGATAATGGGCGAGCGAGACGGTATGCTGAATCGCAAGTTCGCAGCGGCACAGGCATGTGGCTTGATTCCGGTGTTGTGCATAGGGGAAACCCTGGAGCAGCGTGAAGCCGGGAAAACTCTTGAGGTTGTCGGGCGTCAGCTTGGCAGTATCATAGAGGAGCTGGGTGTCGGTGCCTTTGCAAAGGCAGTAATCGCTTACGAGCCGGTCTGGGCTATTGGTACCGGGCTGACTGCTTCGCCGCAACAGGCGCAGGATGTGCACGCAGCCATTCGCGCTCAGTTGGCGGCAGAGAATTCTGAAGTCGCACGAGGTGTGCGGCTTCTATACGGCGGCAGCGTGAAGGCGGCCAATGCGGTCGAACTGTTCGGCATGCCGGATATCGATGGGGGGCTCATTGGTGGAGCGTCCCTGAATGCAGATGAGTTCGGTGCGATTTGTCGCGCCGCGGGAAACTGAAAAAATGCTGGAAACAGTCGTAGTCGTTTTTCATCTGCTGGGTGCATTGGGCGTAGTTGCTCTGGTATTGCTGCAGCAGGGTAAAGGTGCGGATGCTGGCGCGTCTTTCGGAGCAGGTGCTTCAAATACTGTGTTCGGAAGCCAAGGTTCCTCTACCTTTCTTAGTAAGTTTACTGCTATACTTGCCGCCGGTTTCTTCATAACCAGCTTGGGGTTAGGTTACTTTGCTAAAGAGAAAGCTCATCAGCTGACTCAAGTAGGTTTGCCAAACCCGGCAGTGTTGGAAGTTCCAAAGCAACAACCGGCTTCTGATGATGTACCGGTGCTTCAAGAGCAAAAGTCGGCTACTCCAGCGACTGACGTGCCTCCAGCTCAAGAGCAAAAGTAAGAAGGGTTTCAAACGTAGTATTGCCGAGGTGGTGGAATTGGTAGACACGCAACCTTGAGGTGGTTGTGCCCATAGGGTGTAGGGGTTCGAGTCCCCTTCTCGGTACCAATTATCAGGAGAGCCCGCTGTTGCGGGCTTTCTTGTAGGTGGAAGGTTACATTGACCCTGTTAGGGATCGGTCGTATACTTCCGCCCCAGCTTTGTCGCGGGGTGGAGCAGTCTGGTAGCTCGTCGGGCTCATAACCCGAAGGTCGTCGGTTCAAATCCGGCCCCCGCAACCAGTTTAAGGAGCCCCTTTTCAGGGGCTTTTTGTTAGCTGGACACTTTATAACGCCGCTGTTCGACGGCGTTTCAAGGATGGGCGTTTCGCCCATTTTTTTATTTTGCATAGCATGCACATACATGCACGAGGGGGTTCAGGTGTCGAGCAAGCTAGAAGAGTTGCAGGCCTTGCTGGCCCCGGTGGTCGTGGCCCTAGGCTATGAATGCTGGGGTATTGAGTTTTCGGCTCAAGGTCGCCACTCAATGTTGCGCGTTTATATCGATAAAGAGGGCGGTGTGCTGGTGGACGATTGTGCCATCGTCAGCCGTCAGATCAGCGGTGTTCTGGATGTTGAAGATCCAATCGCCGTTGAATACACCCTTGAAGTTTCCTCGCCTGGCATGGAACGCCCGCTGTTCACTATTGAGCAGTTTGCAAAATTTGCCGGTGAACAAGTGAAGATCAAGCTGCGCTCGCCTTTTGAAGGACGACGCAACTTTCAGGGCCTTCTGCGCGGTGTAGAAGAGCAGGACGTCGTGGTGCAGGTAGAAGACCATGAGTTCCTGTTGCCGATCGATATGATCGACAAGGCCAACATTATTCCCAGTTTTGACTGAGACGCGGATCCCGCGGATCCAATGGCTTGCGAAAGGCGAGGCGTACGATGAGCAAAGAAGTACTGCTGGTTGTTGAGTCGGTATCCAATGAAAAGGGCGTACCGGCAAACGTAATTTTTGAAGCGCTGGAGCTGGCTCTGGCCACTGCTACCAAAAAGCGTTTCGAGGACGAAGTCGATCTGCGTGTGGAAATCAATCGCCACACCGGTGCTTACGAGACATTCCGTCGCTGGACGGTTGTTGAAGAAGCAGACCTGGATGATCCGGCCATCGAAACCTGGCCGAGCAAGGTTGCAGAAACGCATCCTGGCGCCAAGGTGGGTGATGTAGTCGAAGAAAAGATCGAATCCATCGAGTTTGGCCGCATCGCTGCACAGACTGCCAAGCAAGTTATCGTGCAGAAAGTTCGCGAAGCCGAGCGCGCTCAAGTCGTTGATGCCTATCGCGAGCGCCTTGGGGAAATCATCTCCGGCACCGTGAAGAAAGTGACCCGTGACAACGTGATCGTCGACCTGGGCAACAACGCTGAAGCGTTGCTGGCTCGTGAAGACATCATCTCTCGCGAAACCTTCCGGGTTGGCGTGCGTCTGCGTGCGCTGCTCAAGGAAATCCGCACCGAGAACCGCGGCCCGCAGCTGATCCTGTCGCGTACCGCGCCGGAAATGCTGATCGAGTTGTTCCGCATCGAAGTGCCGGAAATCGCTGAAGGCCTGATCGAAGTAATGGCTGCCTCCCGTGACCCGGGTTCGCGTGCCAAGATCGCGGTTCGCTCCAAGGACAAACGCATTGACCCGCAAGGCGCTTGCATCGGTATGCGCGGTTCGCGCGTCCAGGCAGTGTCGGGTGAGTTGGGCGGTGAGCGCGTGGACATCGTCCTGTGGGACGACAACCCGGCTCAGTTCGTGATCAATGCAATGTCGCCAGCTGAAGTGGCGGCAATTATCGTTGACGAAGATGCCCATGCAATGGACATCGCCGTTGGCGCAGACAATCTGGCTCAGGCCATCGGTCGCGGTGGTCAGAACGTGCGTCTGGCCAGCCAGTTGACCGGCTGGACCCTGAACGTGATGACCGAATCGGACATCCAGGCTAAGCAGCAAGCAGAAACCGGCGACATCCTGCGCAACTTCATCGACGAGCTGGAAGTCGACGAAGACCTGGCACAGGTGCTGGTAGATGAAGGCTTCACCAGCCTGGAAGAGATTGCCTACGTACCGTTGGAAGAAATGCTCAACATCGACGGCTTTGACGAAGAAACCGTCAACGAGCTTCGTGCTCGCGCCAAGGATCGTTTGTTGACCAAAGCCATCGCTACTGAGGAAAAGCTGGCAGACGCCCATCCGGCCGAAGACCTGCTCTCACTTGAGGGTATGGACAAGGATTTGGCGATGGAACTGGCGGTGCGCGGCGTAATTACCCGCGAAGACCTGGCCGAGCAGTCTATTGACGACCTGCTCGACATCGACGGCATTGACGATGATCGTGCCGGCAAGTTGATCATGGCCGCCCGAGCCCACTGGTTCGAGTAATTAGGCGCGGCCTGAGGAGAGAAGTGCATGACGCAAGTCACGGTGAAACAACTGGCCGATGAGGTCAAAACACCGGTAGAGCGCCTGTTGCAGCAGATGCGTGAGGCAGGTCTGCCGCACACCGCCGCCGACGAAGGTGTGAGCGATAGTGAGAAGCAGTCTTTGCTGACTCACTTGAAGAGCAGCCACAAGGCGAAAGTGGAAGAACCGCGCAAGATTACATTGCAGCGCAAAACCACCAGTACCCTGCGTGTTGCTGGCAGCAAAAGCATCAGCGTTGAAGTACGTAAAAAGAAAGTTTTCGTACAGCGCAGCCCGGAAGAAATCGAAGCCGAGCGCAAACGCGAACTGGAAGAACGTCGCGCAGTAGAAAATGCTGCTCGTCAGAAGGCTGAAGAAGAAGCCAAGCGTCGCGCCGAAGAAGAAGCGCGTCGCCAGCCTGCTGCTGCGCAAACCGCTTCCAACGATGCTGTCGCAGCGCCGGCTGCAGTTGCCGAACCTGTACGCGAAAGCGCACCGGTCGTGGCTGCTGCTCCAGCGCCGTCTGCAGACGTTCGCAACAAGCAGAACGAACAGCGCCGTCCGGACAAACCACGTGCCGACGATAATAATCGTCGTGGCAGTGGCGATGGTGAGCGCAAAAACGCTCCGCATCGTGCTTCGGTCAAGGAAAAAGCGCCTGCTCCACGCGTTGCTCCACGTACTACCGACGAAGAAAGCGATGGCTTCCGTCGTGGTGGTCGCGGCAAGGCCAAGCTGAAGAAACGCAACGCTCACGGTTTCCAGAGCCCAACCGGCCCTGTAGTGCGCGAAGTGAAGATCGGCGAGACCATCACTGTTGGCGATCTCGCCCAGCAGATGTCGGTCAAGGCTGCTGAAATCATCAAGTTCATGTTCAAACTGGGTACCCCAGCGACCATCAACCAGGTACTGGATCAGGAAACTGCCCAACTGGTTGCCGAAGAGCTGGGCCACAAAGTGACCCTGGTCAGCGACACCGCCCTGGAAGATTCCCTGGCCGAGTCCCTGAAGTTTGAAGGTGAAGCGTTCTCCCGTGCACCGGTTGTGACCGTAATGGGCCACGTTGACCACGGTAAGACATCGCTGCTCGACTACATCCGTCGTGCCAAGGTAGCTGCAGGCGAAGCCGGCGGTATCACCCAGCACATCGGTGCGTACCACGTTGAAACTGATCGCGGCATGGTCACCTTCCTCGACACCCCGGGTCACGCTGCGTTTACCGCAATGCGTGCTCGTGGTGCCAAGGCAACTGACATCGTGATCCTGGTCGTTGCAGCGGACGATGGCGTAATGCCGCAGACCATTGAAGCGGTCCAGCACGCCAAGGCTGCCGGTGTTCCGCTGGTTGTTGCCGTGAACAAAATCGACAAGCCGGGCGCTGATCTCGATCGCATCCGTAGCGAACTGTCGGTTCACGGCGTGACGTCGGAAGAGTGGGGCGGCGACACCCCGTTCGTATCGGTTTCGGCGAAAGTCGGTACTGGCGTGGACGAGTTGCTTGAAGCTGTTCTGCTGCAAGCTGAAGTTCTGGAACTGAAAGCGACTCCTTCGGCTCCAGGCCGTGGCGTTGTGGTTGAATCGCGTCTCGACAAAGGTCGTGGCCCGGTTGCTACCGTTCTGGTTCAAGACGGTACCCTGCGCCAAGGCGACATGGTGCTGGTCGGTTCGAACTATGGCCGCGTTCGCGCCATGCTCGACGAGAACGGCAAGCCAATCAAGGAAGCGGGTCCTTCCATCCCTGTCGAGATCCTCGGCCTGGACGGTACCCCGGACGCTGGCGACGAGATGAGCGTGGTTGCCGACGAGAAGAAAGCCCGTGAAGTGGCTCTGTTCCGTCAAGGCAAGTTCCGCGAAGTCAAGCTGGCCCGTGCTCACGCCGGCAAGCTTGAAAACATCTTCGAGAACATGGGCCAGGAAGAGAAGAAGACGCTCAACATCGTCCTCAAATCCGACGTCCGTGGTTCGCTGGAAGCGTTGAACGGTGCCTTGAACGGCCTGGGTAACGACGAAGTGCAAGTGCGTGTTGTCGGTGGCGGTGTCGGTGGTATCACCGAATCCGACGCCAACCTGGCACTGGCCTCCAACGCTGTACTGTTCGGCTTCAACGTGCGTGCCGATGCTGGCGCTCGCAAGATCGTCGAGCAGGAAGGTCTGGATATGCGTTACTACAACGTGATCTACGACATCATCGAAGACGTCAAGAAAGCCCTCACCGGTATGCTGGGCAGCGATGTTCGCGAGAACATCCTGGGTACCGCTGAAGTGCGTGACGTGTTCCGTTCGCCGAAGTTTGGCGCGATCGCCGGTTGCATGGTTATCGAAGGTGTTGTTCACCGTAACCGTCCAATCCGCGTACTGCGTGAAGACATCGTTATCTTCGAAGGCGAGCTGGAATCCCTGCGCCGCTTCAAGGATGACGCTTCCGAAGTGCGTGCTGGCATGGAATGCGGTATCGGCGTTAAGAGCTACAACGACGTCAAAGTCGGTGACAAGATCGAAGTCTTCGAGAAGGTTCAGGTTGCTCGCAGCCTCTAACTCGCGCACTTCAAGGGCCACGCCGAGCCGTCGCATGCAAGTGCGCGGCACAGCGTCAGGACTCTAAACGCAACGCCCGGTCTGGCTTTTGTCAGGCCGGGCGTTTGCCGCTTTCAGACCCCACGGGTTTCACCGTGAGGCAGTAACAGGTAACAAGACATGGCAAAAGAATACAGCCGTACCCAACGTATCGGCGATCAGATGCAGCGTGAGCTGGCACAGCTGATCCGTCGTGAAGTCAAAGACCCGCGCGTAGGCCTGGTCACCATTACCGCTGTGGAAGTCAGCCGTGACGTCGGTCACGCCAAGATCTTCATCACCGTGATGGGCCAGGACAACGCCGAAGACATCGCGCAAAGCATCAAGGTGCTCAACTCCGCCGCCGGTTTCCTGCGCATGCAGTTGGCTCGCGAAATGAAGTTGCGTAGCGTTCCACAGCTGCACTTCCACTACGACGAAAGCGTCGTGCGTGGCGCGCACCTGTCGGCCCTGATCGAGCGCGCGGTGGCTGAAGACAATCAGCACCCGGTTGCGGCTGAAGCCGAAGACACCAAGGAGTAATCGGTGGCTCAGGTCAAACGTATCCGTCGTAACGTCAGCGGCATCATCCTGCTCGACAAGCCGCTGGGCTTCACCTCCAACGCGGCGTTGCAGAAGGTCCGCTGGTTGCTGAACGCCGAGAAGGCCGGACACACCGGCAGTCTCGATCCGCTGGCCACCGGCGTGCTGCCGTTGTGCTTCGGTGAGGCCACCAAGTTCTCGCAGTACCTGCTCGATTCCGACAAGGGTTACGAAACCCTGGCGCAACTGGGCAAAACCACCACCACGGCGGATGCCGAAGGTGAAGTTTTGCAGGAGCGCCCGGTGACCGTTGGTCGCTCCGATGTCGAGGTGGTACTGCCGAAATTTCGTGGGCAAATCAGTCAGATACCGCCGATGTACTCGGCGCTCAAGCGTCATGGCCAGCCGCTGTACAAGCTGGCGCGTGCAGGCGAAGTAGTGGAGCGCGAACCGCGTTCTGTTACTATTGCGCGCTTGGAATTGCTGGCCTTTGAAGGTGATACTGCGCGGCTTGCGGTGGATTGCAGCAAAGGCACCTATATCCGCACCCTGGTGGAGGATATCGGTGAGCAACTCGGTTGTGGCGCTTACGTGGCTGAACTGCGACGTACCCAGGCCGGGCCTTTCACGCTGGCGCAGACCGTCACGCTTGAAGAGTTGGAAGCGGTACATGCCGAAGGCGGCAACGAAGCGGTCGACCGCTTCCTGATGCCATCGGACAGCGGCCTGCTGGATTGGCCACTGTTGCAGTTCTCGGAGCACAGCTCGTTCTACTGGCTTAACGGCCAACCGGTACGCGCCCCGGATGCACCGAAGTTCGGCATGGTACGGGTACAGGATCACAACGGTCGCTTCATCGGTATCGGTGAAGTGAGCGAAGACGGGCGCATCGCGCCGCGTCGACTGATTCGGTCAGAATGACCGGACGAGGGTGGCTGTTAACAGGCACGGTCACTACTCATTTTTAGATACAGGGATTTGTCCCTGGCCTGTTGAAGCTGTTTCCTTGAAACAGCTTCCTGATAAAAGGATTGCCTCATGGCTCTCGACGTTCAAGAAAAAGCTCAAATCGTAGCTGACTACCAGCAAGCTGTTGGTGACACTGGTTCGCCAGAAGTGCAAGTTGCACTGCTGACCCACAACATCAACAAGCTGCAAGGTCACTTCAAGGCCAACGGTAAAGATCACCACTCCCGTCGTGGTCTGATCCGCATGGTAAACCAGCGTCGTAAGCTGCTGGACTACCTGAAAGGCAAGGATCTGGGCCGTTACCAGGCTCTGATCGGTCGCCTGGGTCTGCGTCGCTAATAAGCGATTGCGCTAGAGGTTGGTTGTCTGTCGTCCGTCAGTGGGTCTTCCACTGACGGATGGCAGGCTCCCAGCCTCAAGTTTTATCTGGATACACGTTTTACCCTGGACAGGCGTTGGGCCGATTCCCGACATTGCCCAAGAATTTCGCAAGAAGACAAGTTCCCCAAGAGCCACAAAAGAAGGTAGGACACCGTGAACCCGGTAATCAAAAAATTCCAGTTCGGTCAGTCGACCGTTACCCTCGAGACTGGCCGTATCGCCCGTCAGGCCTCCGGCGCAGTATTGGTCACCGTTGACGACGACGTCAGCGTATTGGTGACCGTAGTCGGTGCCAAACAAGCCGATCCAGGCAAGGGCTTCTTCCCTCTGTCTGTTCACTATCAGGAAAAGACTTACGCTGCCGGTAAGATCCCTGGCGGTTTCTTCAAGCGTGAAGGCCGTCCTTCCGAGAAAGAGACCCTGACTTCCCGACTGATCGACCGTCCGATCCGTCCGCTGTTCCCAGAAGGTTTCATGAACGAAGTGCAGGTCGTCTGCACCGTCGTTTCCACCAGCAAGAAGACCGATCCGGACATCGCTGCAATGATCGGTACCTCGGCTGCGCTGGCCATCTCCGGCATTCCTTTCGATGGCCCGATCGGCGCTGCCCGCGTTGCGTTCCACGAAAGCACCGGCTACCTGCTGAACCCGACTTACGAACAACTGAAAGCATCGAGCCTGGACATGGTCGTTGCCGGTACTTCGGAAGCCGTTCTGATGGTTGAATCGGAAGCCAAAGAGCTGACCGAAGACCAAATGCTGGGCGCGGTACTGTTTGCTCACGACGAGTTCCAGGTTGTGATCAACGCCGTCAAAGAACTGGCCGCTGAAGCTGCCAAACCAACCTGGACCTGGGCTCCACAGCCAGAAGCTACCGCTCTGCTGGGTGCTATTCGCGCCGAGTTCGGCGAGTCGATCTCCCAGGCTTACACCATCACCGTCAAAGCCGACCGTTATGCACGTCTGGGCGAGCTGAAAGATCAGGTAGTTGCGAAACTGTCCGGTGAAGAAGGTCAGCCGACTTCCGCTGAAGTCAAAGCTGCTTTCGGCGAAATCGAATACCGCACCGTTCGCGAAAACATCGTAAACGGCAAGCCACGTATCGACGGCCGCGACACCAAGACCGTACGTCCTTTGAACATCGAAGTCGGCGTTCTGCCAAAGACCCACGGTTCGGCGCTGTTCACCCGTGGCGAAACCCAGGCCCTGGTAGTTGCAACACTGGGTACTGCCCGTGACGCACAACTGCTGGACACCCTGGAAGGCGAGAAAAAAGACCCGTTCATGCTGCACTACAACTTCCCTCCGTTCTCGGTTGGTGAGTGTGGTCGCATGGGTGGCGCTGGTCGTCGCGAAATCGGTCACGGCCGTCTGGCCCGTCGTTCGGTTCAGGCCATGCTGCCTGCTGCCGACGTGTTCCCGTACACCATCCGTGTGGTGTCGGAAATCACCGAGTCCAACGGTTCGAGCTCCATGGCTTCGGTCTGCGGCGCTTCCCTGGCTCTGATGGATGCCGGCGTTCCGATGAAGGCACCGGTTGCCGGTATCGCCATGGGCCTGGTTAAAGAGGGCGAGAAATTCGCCGTCCTGACCGACATCCTGGGTGACGAAGACCACCTGGGCGACATGGACTTCAAGGTAGCCGGTACCGCCAAAGGTGTTACCGCGCTGCAGATGGACATCAAGATCAAAGGCATCACCGAAGAAATCATGGAGATCGCTCTGGGCCAAGCCCTCGAAGCGCGCCTGAACATCCTCGGTCAGATGAACCAGATCATTGGCCAGTCGCGTACCGAACTGTCGGAAAACGCTCCGACCATGATCGCGATGAAAATCGACACCGACAAAATCCGTGATGTCATCGGTAAAGGCGGCGCGACCATTCGTGCGATCTGTGAAGAGACCAAGGCTTCGATCGACATCGAAGACGACGGCTCGATCAAGATCTTCGGCGAAACCAAGGAAGCGGCTGAAGCTGCACGTCAGCGCGTTCTGGGCATCACCGCTGAAGCTGAAATCGGCAAGATCTACGTGGGTAAAGTTGAACGCATCGTCGACTTCGGCGCATTCGTCAACATCCTGCCGGGCAAGGACGGTCTGGTTCACATCTCGATGCTGAGCGACGCTCGCGTTGAGAAAGTGACCGACATCCTGAAAGAAGGCCAGGAAGTGGAAGTTCTGGTACTGGACGTGGACAACCGCGGCCGTATCAAGCTGTCCATCAAAGACGTGGCAGCTGCCAAGGCTTCGGGCGTTTAATTACCCCCACGCCTGACCGCTTCAACGTTATAAAAAATGCCCGGCAGTGAAAGCTGCGGGGCATTTTTTTGTCTGCGAAAAGTGGAAACGGTTTGTGGATTTGCCCGTCCTCAATCCCGGTGCTAGGTTTAGCTCACCGCCCGTGTAGCTCAGTCGGTAGAGCAGCGCACTCGTAACGCGAAGGTCGCAGGTTCGATTCCTGTCTCGGGCAAAAATTACTCCGTTATTTCACCTTGCTCCTCAGATCATCCACGGTGCGTTTCAGCTGATCCAGTTGACTGTCCTGATTGCTGACGTCCCGCTTGAGGCTGGACAGCTCACTCGAGCTCGAACTGGAACTTGATCCGGCGCTACGTTTGAGATCGTCTATCTGGCTGGCGAGATTCTTCAGGCCGGTTTCCTGTTCACTGACGGTACGCTTGAGGTTAGCCACTTCGCTGGAGTTGGAACTGGAATTCGAACCACTGTTGCGTTTGAGCTCCTCTAATTGCTTGGTGAGCTCTTTCAGGTCTTTGTCCTGTCCGCTGGCAGTCTGTTTGAGGTTGGCTATTTCACTGGCACTCGAACTGGAACTCGTTCCGTTGTTGCGCTTGAGTTCTTCAATGAAGCGCGCCTGCTCTTTGAGGTTTTCCTGTAGTTCTTTGATGTCATCTGTGTTGGTTTTAACGGTGCGCAGCAGTGTTTCCACCCCCTCAATACTGATATTGCTCCTGACCATGACGTCTTTACCGTACAGGTTGTGGAAGACGAGGAATTTGTCAGAGTAAGAAGGGTTGTCGGAGGTGAATTCCAGACTGGCTTGAGCCGTATTGGCCAGTGCCAGGTTGCCAAGCAGAAGGGCGGCCATGCCGGTTGCAAACAGGGTAGACGGAAGTTTCGAGAAAATGCGCATCACCTGAGATCCTTGTGAAGTGCCTAGATGGCACATCGCTATGACTTTGCCTTTTGAGGGTTGTTCCTGAATGGCGAGGGAATATTTTCAGAAAACCTGATCGACAGTTTTTTTGTAGATTTGATGTAAAAGTCCATATAAATCGTCGTTCAAACGTCCTATATTCGGACCTTGCATAAGCACCACCCTGCAGTTTTCAAATGATCCACGAATGGTTCTGAAGGCCAGACAAACCGGGCTTCAAACGGTTTTTCTGCGTCAGAGAGATCCTTGATGATCCAGATCCATCTTCCATTCCCCAGATCAGCGAGAACGACATGACCGTTAAAGAATTGAGTCAAGAAGCCAGACACGAAGAAGCGCTTAAAAAATACCTGCTTGAGTCGCCCCAGCTAGCCGAAGAGATCAAGGACTTGCCCGCCGACGATCAGAAGGACCAGGTTCAGTGGGCGTTCGAGGATGAGGCTGAATCCCAGGGCTTGCAGCCATGGGAGCTGACGCTCAAGTACACCTCGACCCCTGAAGAGTTCGAAGCTGCGCGCCTGGTACTGCACAAGGAGGCGGCCGAGGTTTTGGGCGTCGAGTGGGAAGAGTACTGCGAGATGAATAATCTGGTGGTCTGACCTGTGGAGCGACGATGCGGCGATCCGACCTGCTCGCGAAGAGGCCATGTCAGTCGACGTAATTGTCGCCTGGCCACCCCTTTCGCGAGCAGGCTCGCTCCCACCCCACATTTGGCACGGGCGTTTTCTCGATCAGAGGCTCAGTCGCATCGACAGGTCGACAGCCTTCACGTCCTTGGTCATCGCGCCAATCGAAATATAATCCACCCCTGTTTCCGCGATCGGCAGCAACGTGCTTTCGTTGATGCCGCCGCTGGCCTCCAGTTTTGCCTTGCCGCCGTTCAGGCGCACCGCTTCGCGCATGTCATCCAGGCTCAACTCATCGAGCATGATGATGTCGGCACCGGCCGCCAGGGCCTCTTTCAGCTCCGTCAGGCTTTCCACTTCGATCTCCACCGGTTTGCCCGGGGCGATCTTGTGCGCGGCGTTGATGGCCTCAGGGATGCCACCGCAGGCGGCGATGTGGTTTTCCTTGATCAGGAAGGCGTCGTACAGGCCGATGCGGTGGTTGTGGCAACCGCCGCAGGTCACGGCGTACTTTTGCGCCAGACGCAGCCCCGGCAGGGTTTTGCGGGTGTCGAGCAACTTCACCCGGGTCTCGGCAACGAAATCCGCCAGGTATTGCGCGCGGGTGGCCACGCCTGAAAGCAGTTGCAGGAAATTCAGCGCACAACGTTCGCCCGTGAGCAGCGAGCGCGCCGGGCCTTCGAGGTGGAACAGCGCCTGATTGGGTTTAACCCGTTCGCCGTCACGCACCTGCCAGTGCACGGCAACCCGCGGGTCCAGTTGCCGGAAAACCGCATCGACCCACGCAGTGCCGGCGATGACGGCGGCGTCGCGCGTGATGATGGTGGCTTTGGCCAGGCGTTCGGCCGGGATCAGCTGCGCGGTGATGTCGCCGCTGCCGATGTCTTCGAGCAACGCGCGGCGCACGTTGGCTTCGATTTCGGCGGTCAAATCGGCGAGACGTAGATTCGGCATAACGGACTCCACAAACAAAGTGGCCCGATTATAGGGCCATGGCGCGGGGCAACCCAAGGCGTTGGAGACCTTCCAGTCGCTCTGAAACCTGCATTTGGTCGATTCGCATGAGCAATCGGCGTTAAGCGAAGGTCTTTGAGAAACGTCTATTTCAATGGGAGGCGCAGAGTCTGCTGGTACTCGGGACATCTTTTGCAAGATAATGTGCCTTGCATTTGACGTCATAGCTTTGACGTACCTTTGGATCCCCGAATATTGAATGACAGCGGGTGGGCTTTGTTCCCCGTTGAGCGCGGCTGTGAGGCCTGCACACTCGATCTTTCTTACGGAACCGAAGAATCACCGTTTCAGGAGGGCTGGATGCACAACGACGGGAATGTAGTGCCTTTGCACAAGGCGGCTACCGATCAGGCGACTCCCTCGCCGCTCGCCCGCCTGCCTGTGATTCTGCTTCAGGTTCGAGACAAGGCTGCTCAACAGCTCAGGCAGGGTTTGCAGGAGTTGTTCGATAACGCCGATGACACCCTGTTCGAAATGGCCGACCGTGCCCGTAATGACGTCGGACAGAACCTCTTCTTTGAAGCCATGCGCGATTTGCGCCTCAAGCGCAAAAGTATCGAGCGCGGTTTTCTCGAACAATTCGTCGGAGCATTTGTCAGCCTCCCCCAATTCGACAGCACGCAGGCCTTGCCCCAGGCATTGGCCCACGACGCGTCGGTGACGCAGTCCAGTGATGACCTGGAACGTAGCGTGGCGGTGGACGCCATGGTCAATAAAGTGCTGAACCGCGACGGTTTCGCCCTCGACCAACTGACCGCCCGACTCAGCATGTTGCTGGGCAAGAAGCTGGTGGCTCAGCACAACCCGCTGGGTCCGGCGATGCTCTGTGAGTATTTCATGCAGGCCGGGCGTAACCTGGGGGTAGAGATCAAGGTCAAGTTGATCATCCTGAAACTGTTCGAACGCTACGTGCTCAGCGACGCCGATCAGCTCTATACCGAAACCAATCAACTGCTGATCGCTACTGGCATATTGCCCGACCTGAAACCCGCCCCGGCGCGGCGCGGCATCGATCGTGCGCAGGCCAGTGTCCATGCCGAATCCGTCGAAGTCGGCACCCGCTCCGGGAGCACGCAGATCGACGACAGCGTGCAGGAAGTCTTCGCGGCGTTGCAGGAGCTACTGTTCCACGTTCGCGGCAGTGTTGCGCCGACGCTGGAAGCCAGTACCCCGGCGCAGCCGATTTCCACCCGCGACCTGCTGCGCCTGCTCTCGCACTTGCAGCAATACGTGCCGGCGTCGAATGCTCAGGACGACTTCGACCTGCGAAATCAACTCGAACAATTGCTGACCCGGGTCAGCGTCAAAAGCGGCAAGTCACGCGTGGTCGGGGTGGCTGACGAGGACGTGATCAACCTGATCGCCATGCTCTTCGAATGCATCCTTGATGACCGCAACCTGCCGGATTCTCTCAAGGCGCTGATCGGCCGCTTGCAGATCCCGATGCTGAAAGTGGCGGTACTCGACAAGAGCTTCTTCAGCCGCAGCAGTCACCCGGCCCGGCGCCTGCTCAACGAAATCGCCGCCGCAGCCATGGGCTGGGGCGAGTGCGATGACCATCAGCGCGACAGCCTCTACCTGCGCATCGAGCAAGTGGTGCAGCGTTTGTTGAACGATTTTGTTGATGACCCGGCGATCTTTTCCGAACTGCTGGCGGACTTTCTTGCGTTCACCAGCGACGAACGCCGTCGCAGCGAATTGCTGGAGCAACGTACCCGTGACGCCGAAGAGGGCCGCGCCAGAACCGAACTGGCCCGCCAGCGCGTCGAACAGGCGCTGAATCAGGTCCTGCTGGGCAAAGTCCTGCCGCAACGGGTGGTGGTGTTTGTCCAGGAGGCCTGGAGCCAGGTACTGCTGCTGACCTGTCTCAAGCACGGCGATGAATCGGCCGAGTGGCACGCCGATGTGCAGACCATGGAGCAATTGGTCTGGAGCGTACAACGCCACGACGAGTCCGATGCGAGCCTGCGCCTGTTGGCGTTGGTGCCAGGGTTGCTCAAGTCTTTGCGTGACGGGTTGAGCAGTTCGGCGTTCGATCCGTTCGCCACCGGCGAGTTTTTCAGCGAGCTGGAAGGCTTGCATGTTCAACTGTTCGAGCGTCCGGGCCAGACGCTTGAGCCGCGTGCCGATGCTCCCGAATTGGTCCCAGTGTTGGAGGAAGTCGTTTTACGCACTGCCGACGAAGGGCCGGTCGAGACGACTTCAATACGTTTGCCCGCAGACGATGCGGGTCTGCTTGAAGTCGATCGGTTGCGCCTGGGTGGCTGGGTCGAGTTTCAGGAAGACGAGGAAAACGCCCTGCGCTGCAAGCTCGCGGCAATCATTGAAGCCACCGGCAGGTACATTTTTGTCGACCGTACCGGAATGAAGGTGCTGGAGCGCAGCCGCACCGGGCTGGCCCTGGAGTTTCGCCGTGGCGCGGTGCGAACCCTGGACGACACCTTGCTGTTCGACCGGGCCCTGGAGTCGGTGATCGGCAACCTGCGGCGTCTCAATCGCGGCAAGTGATCGCGCCCCGAGGGTCTATCGCGGCATACTGGGCGCCAACACAGTCGTCGTTGAAGGAACCTGTATGCAGTTGGACCCCGCGAGCGGTTGGTGCCAGGGTGTAAACATATGCCCCTCGCCCAACTTCAATGCGCGCCCCTCGGATGAAATTTCTCTGCTGGTGATCCACAACATCAGCTTGCCGCCGGCGCAGTTCGCCACCGGCAAGGTGCAGGAATTTTTCCAGAATCGTCTGGATGTCACGGAGCATCCCTACTTTGAAGGGATCGCTGACCTGCGGGTGTCTGCGCACTTTCTGATTGAGCGTGATGGCACTGTCACTCAGTTTGTCTCTTGTCTTGAACGCGCCTGGCATGCCGGTGTGTCGTGTTTCGATGGGCGGGAAACCTGTAACGATTTTTCCGTGGGCATCGAGCTTGAAGGTACGGATGATCTGCCATTCACCGATGCACAGTATCAAGCGTTGACGACCCTGACCCGACAGCTGCAAAACACGTTCACGGCCATCACCGCACAGCGCATCTGCGGGCATAGCGACATCGCACCCGGGCGCAAGACCGATCCGGGCCCCGCGTTCGACTGGGCACGCTATCGCGCTGCCCTGGCAAAAGAGGAAGGACAATGAGTTTTCTGGTGTTGCTGCTGGCGGTGTGGATCGAGAAGTTCTCGGCCCTGCGCCATCGGGTTCAATGTGACGGCGGTTGGATACGCGAGTTGCACAAGCTTGAATCCAGTCCGCGTCTGGCGAAAAGCCCATGGCTGGTTTTAGTGGTGCTGGTGTTGTTGCCGGTGGCGCTGCTGGGTTTGCTGCTGCTGGTGCTGGACCCGGTGGCCTACGGGCTGCTGGCGTTGCCGGTGCATTTGCTGGTGGTGATTTACAGTCTGGGCCGTGGCGATCTGCTGGCCGGTCTCGGGCCGTTTCGCGATGCCTGGCGCCGGGAAGACTTGCAAGCCGCCGCGCATGTGGCACAGCGTGACCTGGATATCTGCGCCGACAGCGGCGAGCAACTGCTGGAACGGGTCGAAGGGCATTTGCTGTGGGAGGCTTACCAGAGCTTTTTTGCGGTGATTTTCTGGTACTTCCTGTTGGGGCCGGTCGCAGCCCTGAGCTATCGACTGCTGGCCCTGGCCGAAGTGCACGGGCAGAACCCGGCCGTGGTCGAGCGCGCCGCACAACTGCGTCATGCGTTCGATTGGGTACCGGTGCGTCTGCTGGCGGCGAGTTTTGCGTTGGTCGGCAATTTTGTCGCGGTCAGCCGGGTCATGTTGCATGAGCTGCTGAACTGGAACATCAGCGCCGCCCAATTGATCGAGAAAGTCGGGTTGGTGGCGGGTGAAATCCCGGCACCGGTGGTCGGACCGGACGGCATCAACAGTCTCGACCGGATCTGGGAGTTGCTGTTGCGTGCGGCGGTGCTCTGGTACGCCGGTTTTGCGTTGTGGACGGTGTTGCCGTAATCCGAACCTATGGCGAACAACCTGTGGCGAGGGGGCTTGCCCCCGTTGGGTCGCGAAGCGGCCCCAGCGCCCGTTAAGCCAGACCGAGTTGTCTGGATTTGCGACTGCTTCGCAGCCGAACGGGGGCAAGCCCCCTCGCCACAGGGATATCACTCGTCTCAATGGACATCTTCTTCCTGAAGAAATGGCATCCCCCCCGTTAACCTTAAGTTACAAAAACTCCCGCCGATTTAAGCTATACAGAGATAGCGCTAAATAGTGGCTATCTGCCGTCGACCTGCGCCTGCCAATAAAAATAAGAAATCCAAGGGAGACTTCCAGTGAAGAGCTTGCTCTATCCCGCCGTCGCGCTAATGAATCGCCTGAGCTTCGGCATGAAGTTCAGCCTGATCAGCGTTCTGTTCCTGGTGCCGATGCTGGTGACCAACTTCTATCTGGTGCGCGATTCCTATCGTGAATTCCAGGGCACGCAGGTCGAACTGCAGAGCCTCGATTTGCTGGGTAGCAGCCTGACCCTGCGACGGGATCTGGAAACCCTGAACAACTTGGTGCAGATCAACGTCACCCTCGGTCAATCCGGCAAGGCCGGCAATGTCGAATCGCAGATCAGTACCCTAGAGCAGAGTGTTCTGGCCCGCCTGCAAGGGCTGGCGGCGATGACCACCGATCCGGAGCAGATCACGGTTTTCGATGGCAAACGCGATGAAATGATCGCCGCGTTCAAGGCCCAGCAAACGGAAAACTCCCTGCAAAGCAAAAGTGCGCTGATCGGCAAGTTGCTCGGCAACGCACAGATTTTCAGCCAGATCATCGCCAGCCAGGCCGGTTTGACTCGCGACAATCAGAGCGACATGCGTCAGCTCAGCGAACTCATCACCAACGTTACCCCACCCGTCACCCAGACGTTGGGTGATGGCCGGGCGATGGGCTCCTATTCGCTGGGGCAAGGGTTCCTCAATTCGTCTTCAAGCACGCGTTTCGATGAGTTGCTGGCGCAGATCGAAAAGCTGCAGGCCGAATACGGTCTGAAGTTGCAGGATGCGCTGGCCTCGAGCAAAGCGGCACGCGAAACCCTGGCGGTCCAGGCCGAGAGCAGTAAAGCGTCGCTGAAAAAGGCCAGCGAACTGTTCGAAGAACAGGTGGTGATGGCCGATACGCTCGATGCGCCGTGGCAGGCCTTTTACGATCAAGTCACCGGCCTGATGGACCAGACCTACCAGCTCAACGAAGCCACCCTGAAGTTTCTCGGCACCCAGTTGCAGCAGCGACTGGAGCAGAACCGCACCCACATGGTCTTGCAGGCCGTGGCGCTGTCGATGGTGTTTGTGTTGATCTTTTACCTCTATGGCGGCTTCTACGCCTCGACCCGCACCACCCTCAAGCGCCTTGGCGCGGTGATGGACAAGGTGGCGGCCGGCGACATGACGGTGACTTTCAGCGCCAACAGCCGTGATGAACTGGGCGAGTTGGGCGAGGTGTTCAACGGCACCGTGAAAAAAATCCATGACCTGATCGAGCGTGTCGGCCAGACCGTGAGTGAAGTCGAGCGTCAGGCCGGTCAGGTCGAAAGTGTTTCTGCCCAGAGTAACCACGCGGTGGCGGGGCAGCGTTCGCAGATCGAGCAGGTCGCCACGGCCATGAATCAGATGTCGGCCACCTCACTTGAAGTGGCGCGCAGTGCCGCCGCGGCGGTCAGCAGTGCGCACAGCGTTAACGACGAGACCATCAGCGGTCGCGGACTGGTGGAGTCCCAACAGGGCAGCATTGCGCAGTTGGCCAGCGAGATCGATCAATCGGTGCTGGTGATCAATCAACTGGCCAGCGACAGCCAGTCCATCAGCCGTGTGCTGGAAGTGATCAAAAGCATTGCCGAACAGACCAACCTGCTGGCTCTGAACGCGGCTATCGAGGCGGCGAGGGCGGGCGAGCAGGGCCGAGGTTTTGCGGTGGTGGCGGATGAGGTCCGGACCCTGGCCAAGCGCACCCAACAATCGACCGAAGAAATCGAGCAGATGATTGCCAAGCTCCACGGTGGCGTCGGCGCGGCGGTCAAGGCCATGGGTATCAGCCATCAGATGGCCAACGGCACCGTGGGGCAGTCGGAAAAGGTCCAGCGAGCCCTGGAAAACATCCTCGGTGCCGTCGGCATGATCGTCGACCAGAACCAGCAGATCGCCGCCGCGGTGGAGCAACAGACCGCTGTGGCGCACGACATCGACCAGAACATCGTTGAGATCAACCGCGCTGGCGAGCGTACGGCCGAAGGTGCACACCAGACCGAGGATGCCAGCCGTGCGTTGTCGGCTCAGGTGGTGGAGTTGAAGCAGTTGATCAGCGCGTTCCGGGTCTAGAGAACACACAGAAACCAATGTGGGAGCGAGCCTGCTCGCGATTGCGGACTGACATTCAACATCCATGTCGGCTCTTATGCCGCTATCGCGAGCAGGCTCGCTCCCACAGGGGATGTGTGCAACGGCTAACTACCAGTTGAACAGTTCACAGGCATTGGCGGTGCTGACGGCAGCCAATCGCTCCGGGCTGATCGCCATGATCCCGGCCAGTGCCGAGCAGATCGCCGGCAAGTGAGCCGGGCTGTTGCGTTGACCGGGAAACATGGCGGGCGCCATGTCCGGTGAGTCGGTTTCCAATACCACCGATTCAAGCGGCAGCTCGGCAAGCACGCGGTGCATGCGCAACGCCTGCGGCCAGGTCGCGGCGCCGCCCAGGCCCAGTTTGAAACCGAGCTTGATGTATTCGCGGGCCTCTTCCTTGCTGCCAGCGAAGGCGTGGATGATCCCCGCGCGTTTCAACCGATACCGTTTGAGCGTGGCAATCACCGCCGCATGGCTGCGTCGCACATGAATCAGCGCCGGCAGATTGAAGTCCGCCGCCAGTTGCAGTTGTGCATCGAACAGCGATTGCTGACGTTCACGGTCGAGGGTTTCGATGAAGTAGTCCAGACCGATCTCGCCCACCGCACATAACTGCCGATGACCGGCCAAGCGGGTCAGCCAGTCACCGAGTTCCGTCAGGTCTTCAGGGCGATGATCATCCAGATACACCGGGTGCAAGCCGAACGCCGCATGCAGGTCGGGATCGCTTTGCACCAGATCCCAGACCCGCTGCCAATTAGCCTGATAAACCCCCAGCACCACCATCCGCCGCACGCCGAGGGCGCGGCTTTCAGCCAGCAGCGCCGCGCGATCCTCGTCGAAGTCCGGAAAATCCAGATGAGTGTGGCTGTCGATCAGCTCCACGGTTCAGTCCTGGCGAATACGCTGCTTGAAGGTCCGCGCGATGGCCTGCACACCGGGCTGGTAATCCGATTGCTCGATGGCGGCCAGCGCCAGCGCCAGGGCCTTGTCGGCGATCAGCTGATGCTGCTGGGCCATGGCGTTGACCGGCAGCGGCAGGAAGTCCAGCAACTGTGTGTCGCCAAATGTCCCGAGGCGTAGCGGACGGGTTTTCAACGGGAAGTCGTGCAACGCGTCGAAGACGCCCTGAAGCAGCACGTAGGACGTGGTCACCAGCGCATCCGGCAAATGACCCAGACGCTGGAGCATTTCTTCCATCAACTGCTTGCCGCACTCGCGGCTGAATGATTCGCCGTGCTCGATCAGGATCTCGCCTTTGAACCCGGTCAATGCCTCTTTGAACCCGGCCGCTCGCTCCTGGCTGATGCTCAGTTCAGGGCGTGCGCCGATCAGCGCGATCTGCTTGGGCAACGGGTCCAGCAGACTGCGGGTCAGTTGCAGGCTGGCTTCACGGTCGTCACTGATGACCGAGCAAAAATGCTCAGGCTCCATGACCCGGTCGATCGCGATGATCGGAATGCCCTTGGCTTGCAACTGGCGATAGCTTTCATCGCCTGCGGGCAGACAACTGGCGACAATCAACGCGTCGCAGCGCCGGGCACGGAACAGCTGCAGCAATTGCCGCTCGCTGTCCGGCGCATCGTCGGAGCTGGCGATCAGCAACTGATAGCCGCGAGCGCGGGCGCCTTGTTCCAGCAGTTTGGCGATTCGCGCGTAACTGGGGTTTTCCAGGTCCGGCAGAATGAAACCCAGGGTGCGGGTGTGCCGACTGCGCAGCCCGGCCGCTTGAGGATTGGGTGTGAAGCCATGTTGTTCGACGACCGCGCGCACGCGTTCGACGGTGGCACTGCTGATGCGTTGCTGTTCGGCTTTGCCATTGATGACATAACTGGCGGTGGTAACGGACACACCGGCCAACTGGGCGATATCACTGAGTTTCAACTCGGGATTTCCTTGTTTGTTCGAGCTTGCCCCGACATTTTCGCCAATCCTACCCGATTCAGGCAGGCGACTATTGTCACAACGTATCCGACAAGTTGGACTTCAAGGATGGGACATTATCGAGTAACGTGCCAATCATTCTAGATTAAACGTTTCAGCAAGCGTATTTTCTACGTTATAGGTTCATTTGGCCGGTTCTGCCGCGAAACCGCCAAAAGTGATGACTAAGAGCTTAAGCTGATTCATTCAAAACAATACCTGGCACCTCAAGGTGCCAAAAAGGAGAAAGCATGCTCGAGCTCACCATAGAGCAGATATCCATGGGCCAATCGGCTGTGGATAAGTCCGCAGCGCTGCACTTGCTGGCCCAGCACCTGGTTGCGGATGGTCTGGTCGCCGAGGGTTATCTCGCCGGTTTGCAGGCGCGTGAAGCCCAGGGCTCGACCTTTCTCGGTCAAGGTATTGCCATCCCCCACGGGACGCCGGAAACCCGCGATCAGGTGTTTTCCACCGGCGTGCGGCTGATGCAGTTTCCTGAAGGCGTGGACTGGGGCGATGGTCAGATCGTCTACCTGGCGATTGGTATTGCAGCCAAATCCGACGAACACCTGCGTTTGTTGCAACTGCTGACCCGTGCCCTCGGCGAGACTGATCTGGGCCAGGCCCTGCGCCGCGCCAGTTCCGCCGAAGCCTTGTTGAAACTGTTGCAAGGCGCGCCGCAAGAGCTGGCGCTGGATGCACAGATGATCGGCCTCGGTGTGTCGGCCGACGATTTCGAAGAGCTGGTCTGGCGCGGTGCACGCTTGTTGCGTCAGGCCGATTGCGTCAGCAACGGTTTCTCCGCGGTGTTGCAACAGGTCGACGCGCTGCCCCTGGGCGATGGCTTGTGGTGGCTGCACAGCGAACAAACGGTGAAGCGCCCGGGCCTGGCCTTCGTCACCCCGGATAAACCGATGCGTTACCTCGGTCAGCCGTTGAGTGGCCTGTTCTGTCTGGCCAGCCTCGGTGAAGCACATCAAGCCTTGCTCGAACGCCTTTGCGCGTTGCTGATTGAAGGTCGTGGCCATGAACTGGGCCGCGCCACCAGCAGCCGCGCGGTGCTGGAAGTCCTCGGTGGTGAACTGCCGGCGGACTGGCCGAGCGCTCGCATTGCGTTGGCCAACGCCCACGGTTTGCACGCGCGCCCGGCGAAGATCCTCGCGCAACTGGCGAAAAGTTTTGAAGGCGAAATTCGCGTGCGCATCGTCGATGGACAGGACAGCGCCGTGTCGGTGAAGAGCTTGAGCAAACTGCTCAGCCTGGGTGCCCGTCGCGGTCAGGTGCTGGAATTCATCGCCGAGCCCGTCATCGCCGCCGATGCTTTGCCAGCCTTGCTGGCGGCCATCGAAGAAGGCCTGGGCGAAGAAGTCGAGCCGTTGCCGGCCGTGAGCCAACAGCGCGAAGTGCTCACCGAGGTGGCCGAAGTCCTGCTTGCGCCAACGTCCGGCAGTCTGGTTCAGGCCATCGCCGCCGCACCGGGCATCGCCATCGGCCCGGCGCATATTCAAGTGCTGCAAACCATCGATTACCCGCTGCGTGGTGAGTCCGCCGCCATCGAGCGCGAGCGTCTCAAGCAAGCGTTGGCGGACGTGCGTCGCGACATCGAAGGGCTGATCGAACGCAGCAAATCCAAGGCGATTCGCGAGATCTTCATCACCCATCAGGAAATGCTCGACGACCCGGAATTGACCGATGAAGTCGAGACCCGCCTCAAGCAGGGCGAAAGCGCCGAAGCTGCCTGGATGGCGGTGATTGAAGCAGCGGCCACACAACAGGAATCATTGCAGGACGCCTTGCTCGCCGAGCGCGCCGCCGACTTGCGCGACATCGGTCGTCGAGTGCTGGCGCAGTTGAGCGGCGTCGAAACCCCGAGCGAGCCTGATCAGCCGTACATTCTGGTGATGGACGAAGTCGGTCCGTCCGACGTTGCGCGTCTCGACCCGGCTCGCGTCGCCGGTATTCTCACCGCCCGTGGCGGCGCCACGGCTCACAGCGCTATCGTTGCCCGTGCCCTCGGCATTCCTGCATTGGTGGGCGCCGGTCCGGCCGTGTTGCTGCTGGCGCCGGGCACACCGTTGCTGATTGATGGTCAACGCGGTCGCCTGCACGTGGACGCCGATGCCGCGACGTTGCAGCGCGCCACCGAAGAGCGCGACACCCGCGAGCAACGCCTGAAAGCTGCTGCCGAACAACGCCATCAACCGGCGCTGACCACCGACGGCCACGCGGTGGAAGTGTTCGCCAACATCGGTGAAAGCGCCGGCGTCACCAGCGCAGTGGAGCAGGGCGCCGAAGGCATTGGTCTGCTGCGCACCGAACTGATTTTCATGGCCCACTCGCAAGCGCCGGACGAGGCGACCCAGGAAGTCGAGTACCGCCGCGTTCTCGATGGCCTGGCCGGCCGGCCGCTGGTGGTGCGCACCCTCGACGTCGGCGGCGACAAACCACTGCCGTACTGGCCGATCGCTAAAGAAGAAAACCCGTTCCTCGGCGTGCGCGGCATTCGCCTGACCCTGCAGCGTCCGCACATCATGGAAGCGCAATTGCGCGCCTTGTTGCGTGCCGCCGATAACCGTCCGTTGCGCATCATGTTTCCCATGGTCGGCAGCGTCGATGAGTGGCGTCAGGCGCGGGACATGACCGAGCGCCTGCGTCTGGAGATCCCGGTCGCCGACCTGCAACTGGGGATCATGATCGAAGTGCCGTCGGCCGCCTTGCTGGCGCCGGTGCTGGCTAAGGAAGTCGACTTCTTCAGCGTCGGCACCAACGACCTCACCCAATACACCCTGGCCATCGACCGTGGTCATCCGACGTTGTCGGCTCAGGCTGACGGCTTGCACCCGGCGGTGCTGCAATTGATCGACATCACCGTGCGCGCGGCCCATGCCCATGGCAAATGGGTCGGCGTGTGCGGCGAGTTGGCGGCCGATCCGCTGGCAGTGCCTGTTCTGGTCGGTCTTGGTGTGGATGAACTCAGCGTGTCGGGCCGCAGCATTGCCGAGGTCAAGGCGCGCATCCGCGAACTCAGCCTGAGCCAGTCTCAAACCCTTGCCCAACAGGCCCTGGCCGTGGGCAGCGCGAATGAAGTGCGCGCATTAGTGGAGGCCCTGTAATGGCCAAGATCCTGACCCTGACCCTCAACCCGGCGCTGGACCTGACGGTGCAATTGCCCGTACTTGCGCCGGGTCAAGTCAATCGCAGCGACGAGATGCACACCCACGCAGCCGGTAAAGGCGTGAACGTGGCGCAGGTGCTGGCGGATCTTGGGCATCAGCTCACCGTCAGCGGTTTCCTCGGGGAAGACAATCTTCAAGCGTTCGAAACGTTGTTCGCCACGCGCGGTTTTACCGATGCATTTATCCGCGTCGCCGGTGAAACGCGCAGCAACATCAAACTGGCGGAAAGCGATGGACGCATCACCGATATCAACGGCCCGGGGCCGATGGTCAGCGAGGCGGCGCAGCAGGCATTGCTTGATCGTCTCGACCAAATCGCACCGGGGCATGACGCGGTCGTCGTTGCCGGCAGCTTGCCTCAGGGTGTCAGTCCTGAGTGGTTGCGGGCGCTGGTCCTGCGCTTGAAAAATCTCGGTTTGAACGTTGCGCTGGACACCAGTGGCGAAGCGTTGCGGGCCGCGCTCAAGGCCGGTCCTTGGTTGATCAAACCCAACACCGAAGAGCTGGCCGAGGTGCTGGGCTGCGAAGTGATTTCAGTCGCCGCCCAGGCTGAAGCCGCAAGCCGTTTGCATGCCCAAGGCATCGAACACGTGGTGATCTCCCACGGTGCCGATGGCGTGAACTGGTTCAGTGTCGGCTCGGCGATGCATGCCACGCCGCCCAAGGTCAGTGTCGTCAGCACGGTGGGTGCAGGCGATTCGTTGCTGGCGGGGATGCTCCACGGTTTGCTCAGCGCCGACACCCCTGAACAGACCTTGCGCACCGCCACGGCGATTGCCGCGATGGCGGTCACCCAGATCGGTTTCGGCATGGGTGACGCCGCGCAATTGGCGCGGCTCGAACAGGGTGTGCGCATGCGTACCCTGACAGAACAATAAGAGGGTTTGTAATGAAGTTAGCCATTGTTACGGCCTGTCCGAACGGCATGGTCACCAGTGTGCTGTGCGCCCGGCTGCTCGATGCCGCGGCCCAGCGTCAGGGTTGGAGCACCAGCGTCGAAGTCACCGATGCCGCGCACCCGGAGCGTCAGCTGTCGGCGGCCATGATCGAGGCGGCCGAGTGGGTGTTGCTGGTGACCAGCGCGCCGGTGGATATGTCGCGATTCGTCGGTAAGCGCGTCTTCCAAAGCACCCCGGCTCAGGCCCTGCAAGACGTCGAAGCGGTGTTGCGGCGCGGTGCTGAAGAGGCTGAGATTTACGTCGCCCCCGAAGTCGTCGCCGAACCTGCCGTGGTCGTTAAAAACGCACCTCGATTGGTTGCCGTGACCGCATGCCCGACTGGCGTCGCTCACACCTTCATGGCCGCCGAAGCCTTGCAGCAAGCGGCCAAGCGATTGGGCTATGACCTGCAAGTGGAAACCCAGGGCTCGGTTGGCGCGCGTAATCCATTGAGCGCCGCAGCAATTGCCGATGCCGACGTGGTGTTGCTGGCGGCGGATATCGAAGTCGCCACCGAGCGTTTTGCCGGCAAGAAAATCTACCGTTGCGGCACCGGCATTGCGCTCAAGCAAGCCGAAGCCACGCTGAACAAAGCCCTGGCCGAAGGCCGGCAGGAAAGCGCTGCAACCGGTGGCAAAGGCCCGGTCAAGCAAGAGAAGACCGGTGCCTATAAACACCTGCTGACCGGTGTGTCGTTCATGTTGCCGATGGTGGTGGCGGGCGGTTTGATGATCGCCTTGTCGTTCGTGTTCGGCATCACCGCGTTCAAGGAAGAGGGCACGTTGGCGGCAGCCCTGATGCAGATCGGCGGCGAGACCGCGTTCAAGCTGATGGTGCCGCTGCTGGCGGGGTACATCGCCTACTCGATCGCTGACCGTCCGGGCCTGGCGCCGGGGATGATCGGTGGCTTGCTGGCGAGCACGTTGGGCGCCGGTTTTATCGGCGGGATCATTGCCGGTTTCATCGCCGGTTACGCGGCGCAGGCGATCAATCGTTATGCGCGCTTGCCGCAAAGTCTTGAGGCGCTGAAACCGATCCTGATCATCCCGTTGCTGGCGAGCCTGTTCACCGGTCTGGTAATGATTTACGTGGTCGGCAAACCGGTGGCGGGGATGCTCGCAGGGCTCACGCACTTCCTCGACAGCATGGGCACCACCAACGCGATTCTGCTCGGTGTGTTGCTGGGCGGCATGATGTGCGTCGACCTCGGTGGGCCGATCAACAAGGCCGCTTATGCGTTCTCGGTGGGGCTGCTGGCGTCGCAGAGTTATGCACCAATGGCGGCGACGATGGCGGCAGGAATGGTGCCGCCGATTGGCTTGGGCATCGCCACGTTTATCGCGCGTCGCAAGTTTGCCCAGACCGAACGCGAGGCGGGTAAAGCGGCGTTGGTGTTGGGGTTGTGCTTCATTTCGGAGGGCGCGATTCCGTTTGCTGCCAAGGACCCGTTGCGGGTGATTCCAGCGAGCGTTGCCGGCGGTGCACTGACCGGTGCGTTGTCGATGTATTTCGGCTGCAAACTCATGGCGCCGCATGGCGGGTTGTTTGTGCTGGCGATCCCGAATGCGATCAACCATGCGCTGCTTTATTTGCTGGCGATTGTGGCCGGGAGTCTGCTGACGGCGGTGGCGTATGCGCTGCTCAAGCGGCCGGAAGTGGCAGAGTTGGCCATAGAGCCCGTCAACGCCTGACACCCAACCCTGTGGGAGCGAGCCTGCTCGCGATGACGGACAGACATTCAACAGAAATGGTGACTGTTACACCGCTATCGCGAGCAGGCTCGCTCCCACAAGGGTCTGCGGCGTTGGCAGAAATGTGTGTCATTTATCCAGGCAAGTCCTGAGCTGCTTGCCGTTCTTTAAATGTGCAGGGGATGCCGAAGGCTCACATGTAGCTGCTGAGATACAGCATTAGCTTCCTGGGTAGTTTAATCATGGTGAGCCGTTCTATTGCCGTAACCTGCCAGGGGGTTAGACGATGGCTCGCCATGGCATCCTCTTCTTTATGCCAGGCCATTATCGGCATCAGGGCGTCCGTGGTAACGGTCGGGGGCAAATCGATCTCGAATTCAGCCAAGTCGCTGGTTTCATCTATTCCGTAAATCTGAAACTTCAATTCATATTTCATGGTTCAACCTTCCTGGTTCTGTTTGCTGGTTTTGTCTGCGCCCCGGTTTCCGAGTTGAACTTGTCGAGGTGTGATCCCCGGCAAGACGTTCAACAAAATGTCGATCGGCTCTACATCTGCTTCGACAGGAAATGAGCCGGAGGGAGCCTCGACACTACTTGGGTCGCTCAGGCGCTGACGTTAGGACGTTTCCCCAATGCGGCGCTGAAATTTCCTATTCTTTGATAGGACGGGGAGCCGCGACGTTTTGCATCAAAATCCCGATGCCCTGAGGGCTACACGACGTTGCGTCGTTGCCTACAACGGCGCCAGAATCCACCGGCTTGTATGCTTTGGGGGCCGTCGGTAACTTGGTTCGTGTTACTGATCCCCAGTGATCGGTTTTAGTCGCCCGCCGTAACTGAGTCGCGCAAGTGTTCATCGCTCGGAGAACTGGCGGTGAGTCGGGAACCTCGATCCACCCCGTTAGTCGTCATACACTGTGGGAGCGAGCCTGCTCGCGATGACGGCCTGACATTCAACAGAAATGGTGACTGTTACACCGCTATCGCGAGCAGGCTCGCTCCCACAGGGGCCGCGGCGTTGACGAGTTTTGTGTCATGCCTGAGTCACACGGGCATGCTTTAGTTTTCCTTTTTTCAGGGAGAACACCATGAGCGAATTCGATCTCGGCCGCCGTCGTGTCATGCAAGCCGTCGGTGCCGGGCTTCTGCTTCCAGGCCTCGCGCCGGCGGTGATCGCGTCGGTCAAGGATCGTCCGCAACTCACCGATGGCGTGCAGTCCGGCGATCTGTTGGGCGACCGGGCGATGGTCTGGAGCCGCAGCGACCGCCCGGCGCGGATGGTGGTGGAGTGGGACACTCGCAGCCTGTTCACCAACCCTCGTCGATTCGTCTCGCCGTTGGCCGATGCCCGCACCGATTTCACCGCTCGGATCGAACTCACCGGGCTACCCGCCGACCAGGCGATTTTCTATCGCGTGTATTTCGAAGGCGCCCAGAGCGGTGTCGCCAGTGAGCCCTGGTTCGGTCACCTGCGCAGCGTGCCGCAGATCCGGCGCGACATTCGCTTCGTCTGGAGCGGCGACACCGTCGGCCAGGGCTTCGGTATCAACCCGGACATCGGCGGGATGCGCATCTACGAAGCCATGCGTTTGCGCCTGCCGGACTTCTTTATCCACAGCGGCGACACCATCTACGCCGACGGCCCGGTGCCTGCACAACTGACCACCGAAAGTGGCCGTGTGTGGCGCAACGTCACCAGCGAAGCCAAGAGCAAAGTCGCGCAAACCCTCGACGACTATCGCGGCAACTACCGCTACAACCTGATGGACGAAAACATCCGTCGCTTCAACGCCGAAGTGCCGCAGATCTGGCAGTGGGACGACCACGAAGTGGTGAACAACTGGTCGCCGGGCAAGCCACTGGATGAGCGTTACAAGAGCAAAGATATCCACAGCCTGGTGGCGCGCGCACGTCAGGCCTGGCTCGAATACGCGCCGATGCGGTTGCAGAGCGCCGATGGTGGCGGGCGGATTTATCGCAAGCTCGGTTATGGCCCGTTGCTCGATGTGTTCGTGCTCGACATGCGCAGCTACCGCGAGGCCAATGATGACAATCTGGGAGCCACCAAACCGATCCTCGGTCGTGAACAACTGGACTGGCTCAAGCGTGAATTGAAGGGCTCCAGTGCTCAGTGGAAAGTCATCGCCGCCGACATGCCGATCGGCCTCGGCGTACCTGACGGTGAAGTCCGCTCCGGTGTGGCGCGCTGGGAAGCGGTGGCCAACGGCGATCCGGGAGCGGCGCAGGGACGTGAACTGGAAATCGCTGAGTTGTTGGGTTTTTTGCGGGCGCAACAGGTACGCAATTTCGTTTTCCTGACGGCGGATGTGCATTACTGCGCGGCGCATCACTACCATCCGGATCGTGCTGCGTTTCAGGATTTCGAACCGTTCTGGGAGTTTGTCGCCGGGCCGTTGAATGCGGGAAGCTTCGGGCCTAATCCGCTGGATAAAACCTTCGGCCCTGAAGTGGTGTTCGAGAAAGCACCACCGGCGCAGAACACCTCGCCGTTTGCCGGGTTTCAGTTTTTTGGTGAGGTGAATATCGAGGGGCAGACGGGGGAGATGAGTGTGGTGTTACGGGATCTGGATGGGGTCAGTGTGTTTGAGCAGAAGTTGTCGCCGATATAGTCCGGTTATCGCCAATCAATATAGTTGTCTGTCATTTCTTACAGGTGTTTTTTGCCGGGTTTTATTTAGGCTGAACCTAAAACCAACCGGGGTAACAGCTGATGAAACTCATAAACGGACAACTAAAGTCATCATGGAAGACAGTTTTATCCCTGATCTTCTTTACGTTTTTTCTCTCGGCCTGTAAAGAAACCAACGAAACCAATGCTGGTTTATGTAATGGGAACTGGGGGATGGTAGGCGCATACATGTGCGATTGGCTCCCGATCGGGAACCCGGTGTTCTGTGTGTTCTTCGGGAAGGACAATGATCGTAATGGCGTCTATCAAAGTGGCACCAGTGATCAATGCATCGTTGACGGCAACGAAGACATGGCGCCTATTGATTGCAACAAGATGTGCAGTATGAATAACAATTGTTCGAAGGTTGATTGCGGAAGCAAAGAGCGGGTAGACGAACTCGAAAAGCGTCTCAAAACTAAACGTCTGTTTCCGGCCAGCGATCCATTGAAGTCGTCTTGAGCCAACCCCTCATCAAACCTGACGTCATGTAGAGCGTGACGTCAGGTTTTTCATTGATGCTCCATGCTTTCAGTACACGTCCCGCCGGTATCGACCTTGTTCGATCAACCGATCAACCTCTTCAATCCCAAGCACTTCGTTAAGCACGTGATCTACGCCTGAAGCCATCCCCTGCAAGCTGCCGCAGATATAAATAACGGCGCCATCGGCCAACCATTTCTTCAGCTCACTGGCCGAATCACGCAGTCGATCCTGCACGTAGACCTTCTCGGCCTGATCCCGCGAAAACGCCAGGTCAAGACGCTCCAGATCCCCCGATATCAACCAGTCCTCAAGCTCATCGCGACACAGATAGTCATGCTCCCGATTGCGCTCGCCGAACAACAGCCAATGCCGTTGTTGCCCATCGGCAATCCGCGCCTTGAGCAAACTCCGTAGCCCGGCGAGCCCGGTGCCATTGCCCAGCAGGATCATCGGCACGGGTTCAACCGGTAGGTGGAAACCGCTGTTGCGCCGCACCCTCAGACTGATGGTGCTACCCACCGGTGCGTGTTCGGTCAGCCAACCGGAACCGATGCCGAGGCTGCCATCGGGATGCAGCTCCTGACGCACGATCAGTTCCAGCACACCGTCGGCGGCGATCGAGGCGATGGAGTATTCGCGCATGGCCAACGGCACCAGGGCATCCACCAATGCCTGCGCATGCAGACCGACGAGATGGGCTCGGTTCTCGGGCAATTGGCGACTGGCGAGGACTTGTTCCAGTGGTTGCGACAGGTCATCGAGTTTAACGGTGGCTCGACCATCGATCCCCAGGCCATCGAGGAAATGCTCGATCGCCCACGGGCAATTGCGCGGCAAGACTTCCACCAGATCACCGGCCAGCCAGCTACTGGTGGTGGGCGCGGTCAGGCCCAGCAAGTACACACCCGAAGCGCTGCTGTCCGGGTTGAGCAAATCCCGGCGGGTCAGGGTCCAGTTGTCGTAGCTCGGCGCTTGCCAGGTATCCACGGGCGCCTGACCGGTCAGCAGACCGAGTTGCTGCTGCCAGTGACGCAAGGCGTAAGGGTCGCCGTTGTCGACTTCCACCGGGGCGAACAGGGTCTTGCCGCCATGTTCGCCCAGCCAGGTGTGCAAGCGGCGGGCGAAGCCGCAGAAGTGCTGATACTGGCGATCACCGAGTCCGAGCACCGCGTAATTCAGGCTCTCCAGGCTCAACGCCCGCCCCAGCACTTTGCGCTCAAAACCCCGGGCGCTGTCCGGCGCTTCACCGTCGCCGAAGGTGCTGACCACGAACAGCGCGTTGCTCGAATCACGCAGGTCCTGCTCGCTGACGTTGGCCAACGGTTGAACCTTCACCGGCAGTCCCGCCGCCTGCAATTGCCCGGCGGTCTGCCACGCCAGTTGTTCGGCAAACCCGCTCTGGCTGGCGAAGCCGATCAACCACGCCGGCGCATCGCTGCCCGGTTGCGCGAGGCCTTTGCGAGCATCCTTGATCTGCTTTTTCTTGCGGCGACGGTCGAGGTACAGCAACCAGCCCGTGACGAAAAACAACGGCATGGTCAGCGCGCTGATCGTCAGGATGATCCGCCCGACGATGCCGAAGTAACTACCGACGTGCAGCGCATAGATGCTGGTCAGCAGTTGTGCCTTGAGGCTCTTGTCGCTGTAGCGATCATGCCGTTTGACGATGCCGGTGGCCGGGTCGAGGGTGATCTGGTTCAGCGCGCGGTCATGGGGCGAGGTGTTCAACAGGTAGAACACGGTGGCCGGTTGCCCTGCCACGGGCGGCATGCGGATGTTGTAGGCACTCAGTGCCGGACCGGCTGCGCTGTAGATACTGCTCCACATCGCGGCGTAATCGGCGGTCGGCGCCGGACCGCTTGGTGCGGGGCCGCGACCGCTGCGAACACGTTCGTTCTGCGGCGAGTCGGAGAGCAATTGAGTCAGGCCCTTGTTGTACCACTCATAGGACCAGGACAGCCCGGTCAGCGCCGCCAGGAGGTAAAACACCAGGCACCAGGTGCCGGCCACCGAGTGCAGGTCCCAGTTGAAGCTGCGACCCTTTTTCTTCCAGTCGAGGGTCAGCCAGGCGCGCCAGTTTTTCCACTGGCGCGGCCAGCGCAGGTACAGGCCGGACAGGCAGAAGAACACCAGGATCAGCGTGCACGCGCCGGTGATCTGCCGACCGGTGTCGCCCATGGCGAGGAAGCGGTGCAGTTGCAGCATGAAGCCGAAGAAGTCCTGGCCGACGGCATCGCCCATGAATTCGGCGGTGTACGGGTTGAAGTAGCGCATCTCGCCGCGGCGCTCACCCGGTGGCGGGGTAAAGGACACCCGCGCGGCGTTGCCGCTGTCGGTATCGACCCAGATCATCGCGACTTTCTTGCCCGAGGCGCCTTCGATTTTCTCCACCAGCTCCGCTGGCGGCAGCACACCGGCGACCTGTTTTTCGACCTGCAGCACCGAGGGGTTCAACGCCGCCAGGATTTCATCCTCAAACGATACCGTGGCCCCGGTAATGCCCATCAGGGCCAGGACCAGCCCGGCACTGATGCCGAAAAACCAGTGCAACTGGAACAGGGTTTTCTTCAACACGTCGCTCGCCTTGTTCGTTCAAAAATAATCATCACGGCGCGCATTATGCCGTGGCTTGTCGAGAAGCATTCTTTTTTACGCACAAAAGCCCCGTACACCTGGATGAACGGGGTCGGGCCTGATGCCGATTCTGTAGGAGCGAGCTTGCTCGCGATGGTCGTCAACGATAACGCGGCAAACCTGATACCCCGCGTTGTTTTCGAGTTCTTCGCGAGCAAGCTCGCTCCTACAGTGTTTGCCGGTCAGAAGTGGAAATTGGCGCTCAGCAGGGCGGTACGACCCGCCGCCACGTGGGCATAGTGCGTTTGGAACACCTGATCGAAGTAACGCTTGTCGGTCAGGTTCTGCACGTTGAGTTGCAGGTCGACGTTCTTGGTCAGGCGGTAGCTGGCCATCGCGTCGTAACGCCAGTAGGACGGGATCTCCACCGAGTTGGCGACGTTACCGAACTGCGAATCGACGAAGGTGGCACCCGCGCCAATGGTCAACTTTTCCGGTACCAGGTCATAGGTCGACCACAGGGTGAAGTTGTTTCGCGGTGTGCTCGGCATGTGATTGCCTTCATCGGCGGCGAGGGTGGTCTTGACCACTTCGCTTTCCATGTAGGTGTAGCCGCCGTAGACCTTCCAGTTGCGCGTCAGTTTGCCGGTGTAGGTCAGCTCCAGGCCATTGACCCGCTGCTCGCCATCCAGCACTTGAGTGGTGGCGCCATCCGGATCGTCGATACGGGCGTTGGTTTTTTCGGTGCGGAACAGCGCGGCGGTCAACGACAGGTCATCACCGAAGAAGTCCCACTTGGTGCCGATTTCGTAGTTGCGGTTCTTTTCCGGGTCCAGGTCGCTGTTGTTCGCCGCGAGTTCCAGATTGCCGTTACCGCTGGTTTCACCCGCCGGGTTGCTGGAGGTCGAGTAGGCTGCGTAGACGCTGCCGTTCGGCAACGGGTTGTAGACCACGCCGATCTGGTAGTTGACCAGGTCGCTGGTGTTCTCGCGGGAGAAGTTACCCGCCACCGAGCCTCGGCCACCGGTGCTGAAACCACTGGATTCGGTCTTGTAGTTGTCATAACGCAGGCCCAGGTTCAAGGACCATTGCTCGTTGAACTTCAGCGTATCGAACACGTAGGCCGCAGCGGTTTTGGTGTCGGTGTCGGTGAACGCGGCGCTGTCGGTGATCGTGCCGTTCCAGTTATCCCCAGGCGTCGGATTGTACAGGCTGGTGCAGTCGCCGGATCTGAAGAGGGCCGCGTTGCACGTGGTGCCGCTGGCGGCCGAGGTCAGGATGTACGGGCGGTTGTGGGTGTCTTGATAGGAAAACTCAAGGCCGGTGACCAGGCTGTGCTCGATGGCGCCCGTGTTGAACTTGGCGCTCAGGTCGGTCTGGTTGACCCAGCCGCTGGATGTGGAGTTACGATTCTTGGTGCCACGGTACACGCTGCCCCTGGCCACGTTGCCCTTGCTGTCGTCGGGGTTGGTAACGATGTAGTCGAGGGTCGAGCGCGACATGCGGAAGCTGTTGGACAGGGTCAGGTCATCATTCAGATCGTGCTCGATCTTGAAGGTGCCGCTGTCATTGGTGGTTTCGCGATAGTCGCGGTTGGTGACGCCGTAGAAGTTGTCGCGATCGACATTCACAGGTTTGTCGACGTTGTACTTGCTGCGGTTGGGGTTCAGGGTCAACGGAATGCCGTAGTCCGGCATGTCGTCGGTTTCGACGTGGTAGTAACCGACGGTCACTCGGGTATCGGTGCCCAGGCCGAAGGCAAAAGTCGGCGCCACACCCCAGCGGCTGACGTCTACGCCATCACGCCCGGCAACGTTGGCTTCGTGCTTCATCAAGTTCAGACGGAAGGCCGAGGTGTCGGTCATTTGCTGGTTCAGGTCGAGGGTGGTGCGCTTGGTCTGATCCGAGCCCCAGGTAAAACCGCCGTTGTAGAAGTTGCCCAGCTTGGCCGTCTTGCTCACCAGGTTCAGGCTGCCCCCGGTGGAACCCGCACCGGTGAAGGCCGAGCCCGGACCTTTGCTGACCTCGATCGATTCAACGTTGAAGATCTCGCGGCTTTGGGATGCCGGGTCGCGCATGCCGTCGACGAACGTATCGCTTTCAGCGTTGAAGCCACGAATGATCGGACGGTCGCCCGCCGGGTTACCGCCTTCACCGGCACCGAAGGTGATGCCCGGTGTCGTGCGCAAGGCGTCGACCAGGCTGGTGGCGCCCGTGTCGCGGATCACTTGTTGCGGAATGACGGTGACGCTTTTCGGCGTCTCGCGCAGCGGCGCGGTGTACTTCTTGGAAGTCGAGGTGTCGGTCTTGTAGGAGGTGTCGTCCTCCTCGCCAACAACGCTGGTAGCGTCCAGGGAAATCGCATTGCTTGGTGCTTTTTCGTCGGTCTTTTCGGCGGCGAAAACCATGTGGCCCGCGGAGCCTGCCGTGATTGCCACGCCAATCGCAGAGGCGAGCAAACGTGGTGAACTGACCGGTAATTGTGATTGTTGACGTGACATGCGAATTCCCCTCCCCAAGGATTTGAGGCCGCGGAATATAGGGTAGACGCGTATTTGTATCAATTGAGAAATGTTACTATTTGCATTGAATTTACATTCTTTACAATTTGCCCTTACGGTTTTTGATGATTCATTCGTCGCGCAGGTTTTACACTCGAAATAAGAATCAATACCATTTCCGCCCCTTTGCCTTCAGGTGTCTTCCTCATGCTGCTGCACATTCCTGGCTTGTTCGCGAAAGAAGAAGTGCAACGCATTCGCGAGGCTCTGGAACAGGCGGATTGGGCCGATGGCAAGATCACCGCCGGCTACCAGTCGGCCAAGGCCAAGCACAATCTGCAATTGCCGGAAGGGCATCCGCTGGCCAAGGAGGTTGGCGCGGCGATGCTTGAGCGGCTGTGGAAAAATCCGCTGTTCATGTCGGCGGCTTTACCGCACAAGGTCTTCCCTCCGTTGCTGAACTGTTACACGGCGGGCGGCAGTTTCGACTTTCATATCGACAACGCCGTACGCCAGCCAAAGAACAGCATCGAACGGGTTCGCACCGATCTGTCGGCGACGTTGTTCTTCAGCGAGCCGGACGACTACGACGGCGGCGAACTGGAAATCCAGGACACCTACGGCACCCAGCGTGTGAAGTTGCCCGCCGGCGACATGGTCCTGTACCCAGGCACCAGCCTGCACAAGGTCAACGCCGTCACCCGCGGTACACGGTTTGCCTCATTCTTCTGGACCCAAAGCCTGGTCCGCGAAGACAGCCAGCGCGCTTTACTGTTCGAGATGGACGGGGCGATTCAGCAATTGACGCAAGACATGCCCGACCATCCTTCGCTAATCCGCCTGACCGGCACCTATCACAACTTGTTGCGCCGCTGGGTCGAGGTGTAGGTAATGAGTTATCCATTGCGTCGGGAGGAAGTTCTCGATGGTGACCGGCTCAAAACCATGCTGGAAGAAAGTCCTGCGCGAGCGGCCCAGGTGATTCTGATCGCCGCCCGCGAAGGTGTCCTCGATGCTCAGGCCTTGCTCGGGCAGATACTGTTGGACGGGCGAGGGATCGAGCAGGATCAGTCGCTGGCCGTGCGCTGGTTCGAGATCGCCGCACAGCGTGGGCATCTGATGGCGCGCAACATGCTTGGCCGGTGTCATGAGCATGGTTGGGGTTGCACCGCTGACGCCGCAATTGCCGCAGGGCATTACCGCCAGGCCGCCGACGCCGGGCTGGATTGGGCGATGTACAACTACGCCAATCTGCTGGCGACCGGGCGTGGCGTTGTTGAGGATCAGGTTCAGGCGTTGGCACTTTATCGCCGTGCGGCCGAGCTGGGTCATGCCAAATCGATGAACTTGCTCGGTCGTTATCTTGAAGAGGGACGATGTTGCACTGCTGACCCTGCATCTGCCATGGCGTGGTATAGCCGTTCGGCGGAGGGCGGTGACTTTCGCGGGCAGTTTAGTTATGGCACTTGCCTGTTCGAACAAGGGAAGGCGGATCAGGCGTTGTTTTGGTTGAATAAGGCATTGTTGGCAGGTAATTCGAATTTTTTGTGGGTCAATGCCCAAACATTGCAAAAATTGGGTTTAGAGCAATTAGCCACAGATTATCGCGTCCAATCAACGTTATTACGCAATGCAGCGTTGAGCTAGATTTTTTGGTTTTAATGCTGATGAGTGTATTATTTTTTAATGGTTGATGCTGGCTGCTTGTTTGCAGAAATAAATGAATTGATTTAGCTTCTAATAAGGCTGTTGAGTTGGCCGTGTATATTGCTTGTCATGATGATGAGTTATTGTGGTTATTAATCAAAGGAATGATATATGAGTGATAGTAAGTTGTGGGGTGAGGCATTAAAGGGTGCCGATTACGAAAAAATTTCAGAGTTTGCAGTCGAAGTGCCGAAAGTCTTCGCTCAAGCCTCAACGGGTATTGACGACGAGGTTGTTCGCAGTACTGGCCTGATATTGACGAAAGAGCAAATCATCAGTATTAAAAAGTACGTGGCGATCGGTTTGGCCTTCCCGAATACTCTAAAAGGTGTGTCTGATTATTTGCGTTACGGCCCGGGGCAAGACGGCGGTCCCGGCTTGAAAGCGCAGGACTTTCTGGCAACGTTCACGCTCATTGCCAGGCATGCCAGCTCTTGGACTCCGCTGCGGCACCGAATCATGCTGACCGGCACCGACCTTAAACTGTTCGGGACCAAAATGCAGACGTGGGGAAGGGCGATGCAAAGGGTGTACGACAGTGACGAGGCCGTACAACTGATCAAGACGCACAAAATTAAAACCCTTGAAGATCTGAAGAAACTGAAACTCGGCTGGTCAGGTGTATTTCCCGGCATTGAGCTGGCGCTTGATACGGTCCCGGATCTGAATGAATACCTGCGAGAAATTAGTGACAGAATCAACGAATATCAAGTCAGGACCAATGGTATTAAAGTTGATCTGGATGCCTTTGGTGACGTCCTCGAGAATAAGGTTATTCCTGAAATCAAGCGCCGGTTAGCGCTTATCGGGAATAATAAATATACCGGTGAGGTGGCAGTTCTTAATAAGAAGATTACCGAGCGAGCTGTTCAGATTGAAGAATTGAACTCCAAGTACAAGGCACTGGTTGATAAAGCCTTGGGCGCAGCGGCTGGTATGAATATTGTTGGCTTGGGGATGGCGATTTATCATGGAGTCGAGGCGGAAAACGTACGGGCCGAAAGAAAGAAGATCAATGCTCAGCAGGATGCTGACATTCAGAGCCTTCATAGTAAGGAAATGACACTGGCTTCTTTGAAGCGGGTTGAACATGATCTGCAGAACACCAAAGTCGTTGCTATTGATGCGGAAGTGGCAACTAACAACCTCAGATATGTATGGAATGTTATTGGTACGTATGTCAATGACTCCCAAAGATCAATGAGCTCGATAAATGACGCGCTGAAGCTTCATCAGTTCATGTCAAAGTTTGAAGCGGTGGTCGACTCATGGAAGGACGTGGTTCGCGTGGCAGATCAATTGGTCGACGTCTTCGACCAGGCAGATAAGGAATATAAAGCAGAACATGGAGTGAAACGTATGGCGCAGGTTTCAAAACTGACGTTAGTTGGGCAGGCAGGTTCTCCACATGTTGATCATGAGATGCTGTTGAAAACCAAACAGCAGATGCGACATGATCGAGCCACCCTTGATGCCTTGTTTAAAATGTTGAAATATCTGCCAGGTGTGCATGACCGTTTCGCACGACTGGTGGATAACGTTTATTCAAGTGCTCGTGTACTTCAGGGCTCCACCTTCGACAGCAATCATGAACTTGTGCGATCAGTCCGGGCTATCAAGCGACTCAAGGTTCAACTTGAGCGAGAGTTGAACGGTAGTGCTGACGAGGAAACGATTAGCGAAATTATTGATGAGTGTCACGAAGAACTGACGAGCGCTTATCGTTCGGTTTCGAAAAACGCTTCGGCTATCGAGGCAGCCTATACTAGTATTTCAGCCAAGTTTGACAGGCAACAGACAACCGGTTTTATCGCTGGTCTGAATAAGGACGTAGAAACTGCCGAGCAGGCTAAAAAAACACTTGAGGAGGCGTTGACGCAACAACGCGCCGCTTTGAAAGTCGTTGCCGATGCCATCAGTGTCGTAGAGAAGAGCGGCCTCGATGACGTAAGCAAAGACATCAACCTGACCATCGACAAGCTCAAAGGCTTGGGTGTGGCACCTCCGCAAATTCAGGTGGTGATGCTGGCAGTCGAGCAATTACAGAAATCCATTGGCAATGTTACTAAAGGTATTTCGTTCTCGTTTATGATCGCTGAGAGCAAGAAACTTCGGGCGAAAGTGAACGGTACTCTTGAAAAGATAGCTCGTCAGGATGACATTGTTACCATATCAAAACAGAAAGTTCAGTTTGTTGAGACTGTTTATCTGATTGATGAGCAGAACACGTTGTATGGCGTTGAATTTAAGAAAGTGGTAGCGGCTTTCAGTCAGTTTATGTTGTCTGTTGAAGCTGGGCCCGACGCAATCGCTGAGCGCGTTGATCGTTTTTTATCCGAGGTGCCGAAGTTCCTGAAGTTTGTTGCGCCGTTGTCCCTGCCTAACGGCTAAATATCACTAAGTTACTTTCCACTGACGTCAACAAACCTTGAGCTTGTTGACGTCTTTAGGGTTGTGCAATAAAAGGATAATGAACGTTGCTTAACTACTTGTTGAATGAAGAGGATTTCCATTCTCTCAAAAAATATATTGATTTTTTAAGTGATCTTCCACCCGCATTGAAAGTTGTTGAAGGCTTTACCGAGAGTGTTCGTCGGCAAGGTCATAAAATGATTACACCGCCAAACGCCCAAATGCTTGCACAAGCCGCTATGGCAAATGCCTGCGCTTGGCGGGCAATCAAAATAGCCATGCCGATGATGGGTGTCGGCACCAGAGAAGTGCTGCGCGATACCCATATTTTTATCGATGAGTTTCGTGCCATTACCAAAGGCGTCGAGGATCGTCGATCCAAACTTATCAGCCTTGATATCAAGCGCTTCAGTCTGTCCAGTTCCCCACGTTGGGGAAGTTCACCGCCCCGGGACGTGATAGACCTGATGCGTGCTCTGTTTGACGGTCTGCGGCAATGCGAGCGTTCGATCCTGGAGTTCAGGGCTGCCGTAACGTCAATTGGCAACACACTTCACAGTATTTTCGTCAGGTTTATCGAGTCGCTGATGTTGGGCTTGTGCAGTTGTGATGGCCCGATACCGAAAATCGAAGCGTATTACACCCTTGGCAAATTTGGATTGCCGGGCATGCGATATGACCCCCAGCAACCCTATTCAGAAACTGAGAGGCTGGCAAAGGCTCGCGAGCATATTGCCCATTTAAGGAATATGCGCATCAGAGCATCCTGCGCTGTGGATAACCTCACCGACTTTTGCTATCGGCTCCAGTACCTTTTGGCAGATGCTCGGCGTGAACTGCAGACGAACCATCCGGCGCAGACTTTAGTCCGCTCGAACGTCACATTGATCCTTGTCAGCGAATCGCTCGTGGAGGTCAAGTACATGTCTGAAAGCTTGACGAAGATATCGAGCGGTCTCAGATAAAAAAAAGCCCATGACACGTCATGGGCTTTTTGTTTCCTGCGTGTAGCGCTTACACGTAAAACGACTTCAACGGCGGGAACCCATTGAACTCAACCGCGCTGTAACTGGTGGTGTAAGCACCGGTCGACAACCAGTACAAACGATCACCAATCGCCAGGTTCAGCGGCAGACCGTACTTGTAGTTTTCGTACATGATGTCGGCGCTGTCGCAGGTCGGGCCGGCGATGACCACTTCTTCCATCTCGCCTTTCTTCTCGGTCCAGATCGGGAACTTGATGGCTTCGTCCATGGTTTCGATCAGGCCGGAGAACTTGCCCACATCCGTGTACACCCATCGCTCGACGGCGGTACGGGATTTACGCGCAACCAGCACCACTTCACTGACCAGGATACCGGCGTTGGCGATCAACGAACGGCCCGGTTCCAGGATGATTTCCGGCAGGTCGTCACCGAAGTCTTCCTTGAGGAAGCGGATGATTTCTTCGGCGTAGGTTTCCAGGCTGTTGGTGCGGGTGATGTAGTTGGCCGGGAAGCCGCCGCCCATGTTGATCAGCTTCAGATGAATGCCGTCTTCTTCTTTCAAACGTTCGAAGATCACTTTGACCTTGGCGATCGCGGCGTCCCAGACGCTGATGTCGCGCTGTTGCGAGCCGACGTGGAACGAGATGCCGTAAGGCACCAGGCCCAGGTCGCGGGCAAGGATCAGCAGGTCCATGGCCATGTCGGTCTGGCAGCCGAATTTGCGCGACAACGGCCAGTCCGCGGTGGTCGAGCCTTCGGTGAGGATGCGCACGTAGACTTTGGAACCCGGTGCGGCCTTGGCGATGTTGCGCAGGTCGGCTTCGGAGTCGGTGGCATACAGACGCACGCCCTTCTCGTAGAAGTAGCGAATGTCCCTGGATTTCTTGATGGTGTTGCCGTAGCTGATGCGATCCGGGCCGACGCCCTGGTTCATCACTTTATCGAGCTCGTAGATCGAAGCGATGTCGAAGTTCGAGCCTTTCTCTTTGAGCAGGTCGATGATTTCGACGGCCGGGTTGGCCTTGACCGCGTAGTAGACCTTGGCGAATTCGAAACCGGCGCGCAGGTCGTCATAGGCCTGGCTGATCATCGCGGTGTCGATCACCACGAACGGGGTTTCTTGTTTGTCGGCGAAGGCCTTCATTTTGTTGAAGGTATCGCGCGCGAAATAGTCTTCGACGTTGATCGACATGCTGGGAACTCCTACTGGCAAACTAGATTGATCAATGGGTGCAAATGAACGTCCTCCGTATCCCCACTTTGGTTCGCCTACTTCCCAAGGCATGTCGCCGAAAGCAAAAAGGCCATGGGAAGCGGTGCTTTCCCTTGGCCTTGCTGTCTCGTCGTCAGTACTTGAGCCGGATGGATCGTTTCCAGCATGGACGTTCGGCGCGAACTTTAGGGCGTGAGGGGCTTGAGATCAACAAAAAATGTCGCGTTTTTGCACGCTTCCGTCGTGCGGTCCCGGACAGCTACTGATGTAACCGACCTGCATGACAGTGTGATGTTCCCGTTGCAGGGGTATTTGAGGGTATCAGGGGGATTGGTGTGAACTCCGATTCGCGAGCAGGCTCGCTTGTATGTTTAGACTTGAAGGGGTGGGCGGGACTAAAGGCTCGATTCCGACTCTTGCCAGTACGGACCGTGGGAGACTTCTCTCCCGCCCTTTCTACCCAAAGCGCCGATAAGGAATTCATCGGTAAAACCGACGATAGAGGCAAGCCAGCGCAACGGTAGACCCCGACAAGCTCTTAAACCCTAGCTCCGAGGATTCGTCATGACAATCCTTACTTCGCCGACGGTTGTTGGCATCGATATCGCCAAGGCCGAAATAGTTGTCTATCGCGCCGATCTGCAAACCACTGAAGCCATCAAAAACGACCGAGCAGCCCTCAAACGCTGGCTTAAAACATTGCCTGCCCGAAGTGCTATCGCCGTTGAAGCCACCAACATCTACCACCTGGACACCGTCGATCTGGCTCATGCGATGGGCCATCAGGTTTATGTCGTGGATGCTTATCGGGTCAGTAACTATCGCCGCGGCATCGGCCAACGCGCCAAGAATGATCCCTGCGATGCCCGGTTGCTGGCGCGCTATTTAACGAATGAACAAGACGGACTGCGGATCTGGAACCCGCCACCCAAGGCCTACACCTCACTGAAAAGCTTGCTCCACAGACGGGCAACGCTGATCCAGAACCACACCGGTCTGATGCTGAGCTGGGCCAATGAACCCTTGTTGAAGAAAGTGCAGGTCGCTCAGCAGAAGGCATTCAAGCAAGCGGATCAGGCCATTCAGAAACTGCTGCGTAAGGTCAGCAAAGAGGCGGGTATCGAAGCGAATATCGACCGTTGCAAAGCCATCGAAGGCGTTGGCGAACTAACCGCAACCGGGTTGGCAACCACCTTTATGCGCGGTGATTTCGCCAATAGCGACGCGTTCATCGCGTATCTGGGGATGGACCTGACGGTGGATGATTCCGGGAAGAAAAACTCTCCCCGGCACCTGACCAAAAAAGGCGACCCGGAAGTACGCCGGTTGGCGTACAACGCGGCAATGGCAGCCTGTCGCTCACCTAAATGGAAACCGTTTTATGAGGCGCACCTGGCAAGAGGCCTCTCAAAAACCCAGGCACTGGTGGCCCTTGCCCGGAAACTCTGCCGGGTGGCATTTGCCCTGATGAAAAATCAGGGTGAATACCAACCGGCCTGAAGTTGCAGGGTTGCCCTACAACATAGAATCTCCCACAGTAGATTTTTGTTGATGCACAGATTGCATGCAGATCACAGATCAAAATGTGGGAGCGAGCCTGCTCGCGAACGCGTCAGATCAAGCGACGGCAGTCTCGGCTGGCGAAATGATGCTGGTCTTGCCACCACGGGACTTACCCGAGCTCAGGTACTCGGCAATCGATTCCTGAGTCACTTCCCCCAGGAACACCCGCTCCGCATCCATTACCGGCAACCACGAACGGTTGAACTCGTACATGCGCGACAGCAGGATACGCAGATGCTCGTCGTACGCCGCGGTGGCGTTGAACTCGCGCAAGTACTGCGCGCAGGTGCCAGTCTGACGGTGCAGGTCGCGACGTCGTACATAACCGAGCGCCTTGTTCTCACCATCAGTGACCACCACATAACGACGGTCATGCTCGTCCATCAATTCCAGCGCATCGGCCACAGGAGTTTCCGGGCTCACCGACGGCGCGTTGTCCGCCGCGTCCTCGGCTTTTACCAGCAACAGACGCTTGAGCGTACTGTCCTGACCGACGAAGCTGCTGACGAACTCGTCTGCCGGGTGGGCTAGCAACGTGTCCGGGTGATCGACCTGAATCAACTTGCCACCACGGAAGATCGCAATCTTGTCGCCGAGTTTGATGGCTTCGTCGATGTCATGGCTGACCATGATCACGGTCTTGTTCAGCGCCCGCTGCATCTCGAAGAACTCGTTTTGGATCATTTCGCGGTTGATCGGGTCGACCGCGCCGAACGGTTCGTCCATCAACAGCAACGGTGCATCCGCCGCCAGCGCACGAATCACGCCGATTCGCTGTTGCTGGCCGCCCGACAGTTCACGCGGGTAGCGATTCAGGTATTGCTTGGGCTCAAGCTTGATCATGCTCATCAACTCGCGGGCGCGGTCATGACATTTCTGTTTGTCCCAGCCCAATAGGCGCGGAACGATGGTGATGTTTTCTTCAATGGTCATGTTCGGGAACAGACCAATCTGCTGGATCACATAACCGATGTTGCGACGCAAGGTCACGGCATCGAGGTCGGTGGTGTCTTCGCCGTTGATCAGGATCTTGCCCGAGGTCGGCTTGATCAGGCGGTTGATCATCTTCAGCGTGGTGCTTTTGCCGCAGCCCGATGGCCCGAGGAACACGCAAATCTCGCCTTCATTGACGGTCAGGCTTACCGAGTCCACGGCTTTGACATCTTTGCCGTTGCTTTGGAAGGTCTTGCTGAGGTTTTGAAGTTCGATCATTTGAGCAGTCCTTTTGGAGTCAGCGTGCGTTGCAGCCATTGCAGAAGCAGGTCGGCGAAGATGGCCAGGAGACTGACCAGCACGGCGCCGACGACCAGCATCGACATGTCGCTGCGGCTGATTGAAGCGAGAATGAGTACACCCAGGCCACCGGCGCCGATGGTGGCGGCGATGGTCATGACACCAATGTTCATGACCACGGCGGTGCGCACGCCAGCGAGAATCACCGGCACAGCAATCGGCAGTTCGACCATGCGCAGGCGCTGGCCGAAGGTCATGCCGATGCCGCGGGCGGCTTCGCGAATGCCCGGTTCGACACCGGTCAGCGCCAGGTAGGTGTTACGCATGATCGGCAGCAGCGAGTACAGAAATACCGCCGTGATCGCCGGCATCGGGCCCAGGCCCTGGCCGAATTTGGAGTAGAACGGCAGCAGCAGGCCGAACAGCGCAATCGACGGCACGGTCAGCAACACCGTGGCGCTGGCTTGCAAGGGCCCGGCAAGCGTCGGGAAGCGCGTCATCAGGATGCCCAGCGGCACGCCGACCACAATCGCCAGCGACACGGCGATGCCGACCAGGGTGATGTGCTGCCAGGTCAGTTGCAGCACCAGCGGCCAGTCGAGATGGGAAAAGGCGTTCAGAAATTCCATGTCTTTTCCTCTTTATTTGATTGGATGCTGGCGCAGGAAATCGGCGGCAACGGATGAAGGGCTTTCGTGATCGACATCGACCCGCGCGTTGAGCTGGCGCATGGTGGTGTCGTCGAACAGTTCGGCCAGAGGCTTGAGTTCTTCCGCGAGTTTCGGATGCGCGTCGAGATACGCCTGACGCACCACGGGCGCGGCGGTGTAGTCCGGGAAGTAATGCTTGTCGTCTTCGAGCAGTTTCAGTTTGAAAGCGTTCAAGCGACCGTCGGTGGTGTAGACCAGACCGGCAAACACCTGGCCATTGCGCAGGGCGGTGTAGACCAGCCCGGCGTCCATCTGGCGGATGTTTTTGCGGGTCAGGTTCATGCCGTAGAGGTCGACCATGCCGCCCAGACCGTCGGAGCGGTTAGCGAACTCGGTGTCCAGGGCGACGAGGTGATTGGTCTTCGCCTCAGCCTGCAGCACCGTGTTCAGTTCGCTGATGGTGTTGATCTGCGGGTAGGCCTTCGCGGTTTTTTCCGGCAGGGCCAAGGCGTAAGTGTTGCTGAATTTCGACGGTGTGAGCCAGACCAGGCCTTTTTTCGCGTCGAGTTCTTTCACCTTGGCGTAGGACTGAGCGCTGTCGAGTTTTTCGGTGACATGGTTGTAAGCCACCAGCGACACACCGGTGTATTCCCAGAGCATGTCCAGTTGACCACTCTCATGGGCACTGCGGGCCAGGTTACTGCCCAGACCACCGGTCACCTGGGTGTCGTAACCCTTGGTGCGCAGGTATTGGGAAGTGATTTCCGCGAGCAGGGTCTGCTCGGTGAACACCCGGGCGCCAATGCGGATCACGGGTTTTTCAGCGGCTTGGGCGATTCCTGCGAACAGCAGAACGCAGCCTAGTAATAAGCTACTGCCTTTTAAAAAAAGAGCTTTCATAAAAATTCCTTTGCCGAGGCTTAAGACGGGCGCAGGCCGCGTTCGAGCCAGAGGCGGCTGGCGAGTGTCACCAGACCGTCGAGCAGCAAGGCCAGCAGGGCGGTGCAAGCCGCGCCGAGCAGCAGTTGCGGCTGATTGTTCAGGGCGATGCCGGGAAAAATCAGGCTGCCCAGACTGTTGGCGCCGATCAGGAACGCCAGCGGTGCGGTACCGACGTTGATCGCCAGGGCCACGCGCACGCCACCGATGATGATCGGCACGGCGTTCGGCAATTCGACCCGCCACAGCACTTGAGTGGGCGTCATGCCGATGCCGACGGCGGCTTCCTTGAGCGAACCCTGGACGTTTTTCAGGCCTTCATAGGTGTTGCGCACGATCGGCAACAGCGAGGCGAGGAACAGGGCGAAAATCGCGGGGCCGCTGCCGATGCCGAGGATGCCCAGGGCAATGGCGAGTACGGCGAGAGGCGGCACGGTGTTGCCGATGTTGAAGATCTGCATGAAGCGTTCAGCGCGGCCCACCATGGTCGGGCGGCTGAGGAAGATACCGGCGGGTATGCCCACGACGAGGGCGGCCAGCATGGAGACAAGGACAAGAATCAGATGAGCTTGCAGGTAAAACAACAAATCGTCGCGGTAATGTTCGATCGTGTTGATGCCAATCCAGTGGACCAGCAGGGCCAGGAGAGCGACGACAACCGCACCTCCTATCAGCCCCTTGCCATAGCGAATAGCCACAGGCGGACTCCTTTTTTCTTTGTCGGCGAACGCAGTCCCGTGGGGCATGCCATTCCTGGCTGCCGGGATAAAAAGCGTTCGCGAGAAGCAGCTCTTCATGCCGAGCGCGTTCACCTGTAGGAGCGAGCTTGCTCGCGAAAAAAGTCCAGATAACGTGTTCATCCAGACAGCACGCGTTATCGTTGACGTCCATCGCGAGCAAGCTCGCTCCTACAGGGGAAGGCGTACGGCTTATCGAGCCATAAGCGCAGCCTCGTCAGGCCAACTTGCTGATTTTTCAGCCCCTGGTACGAGTGCCATAACAGGGGAGTGGACGCCTCCACCTTTTAAAAGGTTCAATAATTAACGACGTAGGCGCTGCCGAAGGCTGCGATCTTTTGATCTTGATTTTTTAAAGGCCATCGAAGATCAAGATCGAAAGATCGCAGCCTTCGGCAGCTCCTACAGGGGATACGGCGTTCGGCAGCGCCTACGGACGGTGGTCCGTAGATCACGTTTTAAGCTATACTCGCCGCCCTTTTTTGAATCACCGCCAGGCGATTTCCCATGACCAAACAGGCCGCCGAAGTCGCGAAACGCCGCACTTTCGCCATCATTTCCCACCCCGATGCCGGTAAAACCACCATCACCGAGAAGCTCTTGCTGATGGGCAAGGCGATTGCGATTGCGGGCACGGTGAAGTCTCGCAAGTCCGACCGCCATGCCACCTCCGACTGGATGGAAATGGAAAAACAGCGTGGTATCTCGATTACCACGTCGGTCATGCAGTTCCCGTATCGCGATCATATGATCAACCTGCTCGACACCCCGGGCCACGAAGACTTCTCCGAAGATACCTACCGCACCCTGACTGCAGTGGACTCGGCCTTGATGGTCCTCGATGGCGGTAAAGGTGTAGAGCCACGGACCATTGCGCTGATGGACGTCTGCCGTCTGCGTGACACGCCGATTGTCAGCTTCATCAACAAACTCGACCGCGACATCCGCGACCCGATCGAACTGCTCGACGAGATCGAAGCGGTCCTGAAGATCAAGGCGGCGCCGATCACCTGGCCGATCGGTTGCTACCGCGACTTCAAGGGTGTTTACCACCTCGCCGACGACTACATCATTGTCTACACCGCCGGTCATGGTCATGAGCGCACCGATGTGAAAATCATCGAGAAGCTCGACTCTGATGAAGCTCGCGCTCATTTGGGCGACGAGTACGATCGCTTCGTCGAACAGCTGGAACTGGTGCAGGGCGCCTGTCACGAATTCAATCAACAGGAATTCCTCGACGGCCAACTGACCCCGGTGTTCTTCGGTACTGCGCTGGGCAACTTCGGTGTCGATCACGTGCTCGACGCCGTGGTCAACTGGGCACCGAAGCCGCTGGCCCGTGTGGCCAACGAGCGTACCGTGGAGCCGGTTGAAGAGAAGTTTGCAGGCTTCGTGTTCAAGATCCAGGCGAACATGGACCCTAAACACCGCGACCGCATCGCCTTCATGCGTATCTGCTCCGGCAAGTACGAAAAAGGCATGAAGATGCGCCACGTGCGCACCGGCAAAGACGTGCGGATCGGCGATGCGCTGACGTTCTTCTCCTCCGAGCGTGAGCAGCTGGAAGAAGCGTTTGCCGGCGACATCATCGGCCTGCACAACCACGGCACCATCCAGATCGGCGACACTTTCACCGAAGGGGAAGTCCTGGGCTTCACCGGTATCCCGCACTTCGCTCCGGAACTGTTCCGTCGCGTACGTCTGCGTGACCCGCTCAAGTCCAAGCAACTGCGTCAGGGCTTGCAGCAATTGGCCGAAGAAGGCGCCACTCAGGTGTTCTTCCCCGAACGCAGTAACGACATCATCCTCGGTGCCGTCGGTGTGCTGCAGTTCGATGTGGTCGCCAGCCGCTTGAAAGAGGAATACAAGGTCGAGTGCTCGTATGAGCCGATTACCGTGTATTCCGCGCGCTGGATCGATTGCGACGATAAGAAGAAGCTCGAGGAGTTCCGGGTCAAGGCCGTGGAAAACCTCGCGGTCGATGGCGGTGGTCACCTGACCTACCTGGCCCCGACCCGGGTCAACCTGGCGCTGATGGAAGAGCGCTGGCCGGACGTGAAATTCCGTGCGACGCGTGAGCATCACTAAGCGTTAGCTGTTCGGTCACAGCAAAGGCGAAGCTTTCGGGCTTCGCTTTTTTTATGGAAGATCAAAAGATCGCAGCCTCGTTTCACTCGACAGCTCCTACAGGGGATCGCATTTCAATGTAGGAGCTGTCGAGTGAAACGAGGCTGCGATCTTTTGATCTTTTCGGAATAACCCCTATTCAAAACCAATCTCCCCGCCAACGGCATTCCGTCCATTCGTTAGGGTCCTATCTGGAGAACCCAGCCAGTCGGAACTAAATTTTACTGAGCGCCAGACAGGCACATCCATGCTTCACCAAGAAAGGATGGAATCGGCTATGAGCATTTTCCAACGCATTGTGTTGTTGCTGAAGGTTTTAGTAATGCTGTGCGCCGGCGTTTCGGCGGCGGCGTTGGCGGAATGCCCGGATCATGGTGAGCAGGCTTCGAGCGGGCAGGTGGCGCACAGTGCGCTGATGATCGCCGCATCCGAATCAGAGCCTGGTGATCAAGGGCAGGGTGGCAGCGCGGACGATGACGACTCGACGACCGACGAACCGGACACCGACGAAGATGACGGGGCTTAAGTAACAGGCAAAAGAAAACCCCTTCTTCTTCGATTGATGCACATCGAGGAAGAAAGGGTTTTAGAACAGGTCGAGTTTCCCATGTGGGAGCGAGCCTGCTCGCGAAGGCGGTGTGTCAGTAAAAGTGATGCTGACTGACCCTCCGCTTTCGCGAGCAGGCTCGCTCCCACAGGTTTTTTCACTCCACTGTTAGGCCGTACCGTCGAGGAATTGCTCGGCGTAGTGGCAAGCCACCTGGCGGCTGTCGAGCAGGCGCAGGGCCGGCTCTTCAGTGCTGCAGCGTGTGGTCGCGTACGGGCAGCGCTTGTGGAAAGCGCAGCCGGACGGCGGGTTCAGCGGGTTGGGCAGCTCGCCGACGATCTTGATTTTCGGCTTGTCCGGGTCCGGGTGGATGGTCGGCGTTGCCGACAGCAGTGCCTGGGTGTACGGGTGCAGAGGACGGGTGTAGATGTCTTCTTTCGGGCCCATTTCCACCGGGCGACCGAGGTACATCACCATCACGTGATCGGCAACGTGACGCACCACGGCCAGGTTGTGGGAGATGAACACGTAGGCGGTGTTGAACTCTTGCTGCAGATCCATGAACAGGTTCAGCACCTGCGCCTGAATCGACACGTCCAGTGCCGAGGTCGGTTCATCCGCCACCAGCACTTTCGGTTGCAGCATCATCGCCCGGGCCAGGGCGATCCGCTGGCGCTGACCGCCGGAGAACATGTGCGGATAACGCTGGTAGTGCTCGGGACGCAAACCCACCTGCTTCATCATCGCCTGGACTTTCTCGCGACGTTCCGAGGCACTCAGGTTGGTGTTGATCAGCAGCGGTTCGGCCAGTTGATCACCGACTTTCTGCCGTGGGTTCAACGAGGCATACGGGCTCTGGAACACCATCTGCACGTCTTTGCGCAGTTGTTTGCGCTGGGCCTTGTCGGCACCGGCGACTTCCTGGCCGGCGATTTTCAAGGAGCCCGAGGACGGCTCTTCGATCAGGGTCAGGGCGCGGGCCAGGGTGGATTTGCCGCAACCCGACTCGCCTACCACGGCGAGGGTCTTGCCGGCTTCGAGTTCGAACGACACACCGTTCAGGGCACGTACGGTCGCATGGCCCTTGAACAGGCCACGGGACACTTCGTAGTGACGGGTCAGGTCGCGGGCGGTAAGTACGACGGCCATTACGCCACCTCCTGATTCAGCGGGTAGAAGCAGCGGGCGAGGCTGTTGCTTTTCGGGTCGAGGGCCGGACGTTGAGTGCGGCAGTTTTCCTTCACGTACGGGCAGCGCGGCGACAGCAGGCAACCTTGCGGGCGGTCATAGCGACCGGGAACGATGCCCGGCAGTGTCGACAGACGCGACTCGCCCAGGCTGTGTTCCGGAATCGCCTTGAGCAGCGCTTCGCTGTACGGGTGCGCCGGAATGTCGAACAATTGTGGCACCTGACCGACTTCAACCGCTTGCCCGGCGTACATCACGCATACGCGCTGAGCGGTTTCGGCGACGACCGCGAGGTCGTGGGTAATCAGCACCAGGCCCATGTTCTGCTCTTTCTGCAGGGCCAGCAGCAGGTCCATGATCTGCGCCTGAATAGTCACGTCCAGCGCAGTGGTCGGTTCGTCGGCGATCAGCAGTTTCGGTTCGCCAGCAATCGCCATGGCGATTGCAACGCGTTGGCTCATACCACCGGACAGTTGATGCGGGTAAGCATCCATACGGCTGGAGGCGCCCGGGATTTCAACTTTTTCCAGCAGTTCGATGGCGCGCGCACGGGCTTGCTTGCCAGACATTTTCAGGTGCAGACGCAGCACTTCTTCGATCTGGAAGCCGACGGTGTAGCTCGGGTTCAGCGCGGTCATCGGGTCCTGGAAGACCATGGACAGGTCTTTGCCGACGATTTGCCGACGCTGACGGTTGCTGAGCTTGAGCATGTTCTTGCCGTCGAAATTCAGCGCGTCGGCCGTGACGATCCCCGGATGTTCGATCAGGCCCATCAGCGCCATCATGGTCACGGACTTGCCGGAGCCCGACTCGCCAACGATGGCCAGGACTTCGCCCTTGTCCACGGAGATGTCGAGACCGTCGACCACCGGAACGGCGTTCTTGTCGCCGAAGCGAACGTTGAGATTCTTGATTTCTAACAGTGACATTTGAATCTCCTCAGGCGGCGTTCTTGAGTTTCGGGTCCAGCGCATCGCGCAGGCCGTCGCCCATCAAGTTGATTGCCAGCACGCTGAGCAAAATGGTCAAGCCAGGCAGACTGACGACCCACCAGGCGCGTTCGATGTAGTCGCGAGCCGAAGCCAGCATGGTGCCCCACTCAGGGGTTGGCGGTTGTACGCCAAGGCCGAGGAAGCCCAGTGCCGCGGCATCGAGAATCGCCGAGGAGAAACTCAGGGTCGCTTGAACGATCAGCGGCGCCATGCAGTTGGGCAGCACGGTGATGAACATCAGGCGTGGCAGCGTGGCACCGGCCAGGCGCGCGGCGGTCACGTAGTCGCGGTTCAGCTCGCCCATCACCGCGGCGCGGGTCAGACGAACATAGGACGGCAGGGACACCACGGCGATCGCGATCACGGTGTTGATCAGGCCAGGGCCGAGGATGGCGACAATCGCCACGGCCAGCAGCAGGGACGGCAGGGCCAGCATGATGTCCATCAGACGCATGATGGTCGGGCCCAGCAGGCGCGGGAAGAACCCGGCGAACAAACCCAGCAGGATGCCTGGAATCAGCGACATCACCACCGACGACAAGCCGATCAGCAGCGACAGGCGCGAACCCTGGATCAGGCGCGACAGCAGGTCGCGCCCCAGTTCATCGGTACCGAGCAGGAATTGGATCTGCCCGCCTTCCAGCCAGGCCGGCGGGGTCAGCAGGAAGTCGCGGTATTGCTCGCTCGGGTTATGCGGGGCAACCCACGGGGCGAACAGGGCGCAGAAAATCACCAGCAGCATGAACATCAGGCCGGCGACGGCCCCTTTGTTCCTGGAAAACGCGTGCCAGAATTCTTTGTACGGGGACGGGTACAGCAGGCTTTGATCGACTGCTACCGATGGAATTGGAGTGGTCATGGTCATGATCTCAGCGCTGGTGACGAATGCGTGGGTTGGCAAAGCCGTAGAGGATGTCCACTACGAAGTTGACCAGAATCACCAGGCAGGCGATTAACAGGATGCCGTTTTGCACCACGGGATAATCCCGTGCGCCAATGGCTTCGATTAGCCATTTGCCGATGCCGGGCCAGGAGAAGATGGTTTCGGTCAGAACCGCACCGGCCAGCAATGTGCCGACTTGCAGGCCGACCACGGTCAGTACCGGAATCAGCGCGTTGCGCAGGCCGTGGACGAACACCACACGCGACGGCGACAGGCCTTTGGCGCGAGCGGTACGGATGTAGTCTTCACGCAGCACTTCGAGCATCGAAGAACGGGTCATCCGCGCGATCACCGCCAGCGGGATGGTGCCCAGCACGATGGCCGGCAGGATCAGGTGATGCAGGGCATCGAAGAACGCACCGACGTCATCGGCCAGCAGCGTATCGATGAGCATGAAGCCGGTTCGCGGCTCGATGTCGTAGAGCAGGTCGATCCGCCCGGACACCGGGGTCCAGCCCAGGGACACCGAGAAGAACATGATCAGGATCAGGCCCCACCAGAAGATCGGCATCGAATATCCCGCCAGGGAGACGCCCATCACCCCGTGGTCGAACAGGGATCCTCGCTTGAGTGCCGCGATCACCCCGGCCAGAAGGCCCAGAATGCCGGCGAACAACAGGGCGGCCATGGACAGTTCCAGGGTCGCGGGGAATAGAGAGGTGAACTCGGTCCATACGCTTTCACGGGTACGCAGTGATTCACCGAGATCGCCGTGGGCCAACTTGCCGATGTAGTCCAGGTATTGGGCATACAGCGGTTTGTTAAGGCCAAGGCGTTCCATTGCCTGAGCATGCATTTCGGGGTCGACTCGACGTTCGCCCATCATCACTTCCACGGGGTCGCCAGGAATCATGCGAATCAACGCGAAAGTCAGCAAGGTGATGCCGAAGAACGTGGGAATCAATAACCCCAGTCGGCGGGCAATAAAACTAAACATCTTGTGGTGTACCTCATCAGCCGGTTAGGCGTGCCCGGCATTCCTGGGTCAGGAATGCCGGTAGTTTCTTATCTACTTCACCTGGGTGGTGGCGAAGTTATTAGTGGTGAGGGGGCTAATGTGATAGCCCTCTACGTTGTTGCGCATTGCGGTGAACATTCTAGTGTGAGCGATGCTGATCCATGGCTGGTCCTGGTTAAAAATAACCTGGGCCTGTTCGTAGAGTGCTGCGCGCTCGGCCGGGTCGACTTTGGCGCGAGCCTGGTCGATCAGTGCCTGGAACTTTTCATTGCACCAACGCGCGTAGTTTTCGCCGTTCTTGGCCGCTTCGCAACTGAGCATAGGCGTCAGGAAGTTATCCGGGTCGCCGTTATCGCCCGCCCATCCGGCGGAAACCATGTCGTGCTCGCCGTTTTTCGCGCGTTTGAGCATTTCGCCCCATTCCATTACGCGGATGTCGATCTTGATCCCGACCTTGGCCAGGTCGGCCTGCATCATCTGCGCGCCGAGCATCGGGTTCGGGTTGGTCGCACCGCCGCCATTGCGGGTGAACAGGGTGAATACCGTGCCTTCCGGTACGCCTGCTTCCTTGAGCAGGGCGCGGGCCTTGTCCAGGTCGCGGGCCGGATTTTTCAGGGTGTGGTTGTAACCCAGCAGAGTGTCGGGGAACGGGTTGACCGCAGCGGTCGCATTGCCTTTGCCAAACAACGCGTTGACGGCCGCTTCCTTGTCGAAGGCGATGTCGATGGCTTTACGTACGCGCACGTCACTCAGGTATTTGTGCGTGGTGTTGATGGCGATGTACGCGACAGTCATCGCGTTCAGTTCGTCGACCTTCAGCTTGGTGTCGTTCTTGATGCTCGGGATGTCATCCGGCTTCGGGTACAGCGCGATCTGGCACTCGTTGGCCTTGAGCTTCTGCAGGCGCACGTTGTTGTCAGTGGCGATGGCCAGGATCAGCGCTTCAGCCGGTGGTTTGCCGCGGAAGTAGTCCGGGTTGGCCTTGAAGCGAACCTGGGCGTCCTTGGCGTAACGCTGGAAGATGAACGGGCCGGTACCGACCGGCTTGTTGTTCAGGTCGCCGGTCTTGTTGGCCTTGAGCAACTGATCCGCGTACTCGGCGGAGTAGATCGAGGAGAAGGCCATGGCGATGTCGGCCAGGAACGGCGCTTCGCGACGGGTCAGCGTGAATTTGACGGTGTTGTCGTCAACTTTCTCGACGCTTTTCAGGAGTTCTTTGAAGCCCATGCTTTCAAAGTACGGGAAGCCCACGCTCGACAGTTTGTGCCATGGGTGGTTCGGGTCCAGCTGACGCTGGAAGCTCCAGACCACATCGTCGGCGTTCATGTCGCGGGTCGGCTTGAAGTATTCGGTGGTGTGAAACTTGACGCCTTTACGCAGGTGGAACGTGTAGGTCAGACCGTCCTCGCTGATGTCCCAGGAGTCGGCCAGTGCCGGAATCACTTCAGTGGTGCCGGGCTTGAAATCCGCCAGACGATTGAAGATGGTTTCGGCCACCGCATCGGCTGTGACTGCAGTCGTGTACTGGACCATGTCGAAGCCTTCCGGACTGGCTTCGGTGCAAACCACCAGGGGTTTGGCCGAGACGCCAACGGCGACACTCAGCAACGCGGCAGCGATGGCCGCACGTAGGGGAAGCATTTTCATCAAGAGCCCTCTGCAATCGGTTAAAAGGACAAAAGCCGAACGGCCGATTCGTCACTGAATCAGCCGTTCGGCAGGTGCATTACAGGATGTTGAACGGGATGGTAGTCACGAGACGGAACTCGTTGAGGCTGCCATCGGCCTGGTTTTCGCTGGCGCGGTGAGTGGTGTAGGTCGCGCGAATAGCGGTGGCTTTAAGCGGGCCGCTCTGCACGGCGTACGCCGCACCGATGCCGTATTCATAGTGATGCTCGCCGTCCATCAACTGCACGCCGTCGTAGCCGCCGCCCTTGTACTTGGTGCCGTCGATGCCCCAGCCGCGAGCCTGGTAAATGTTGAACTTCAGGCCTGGAACGCCGTATTCGGCCATGTTCAGGCCGTAGGCGATCTGGAAGGATTTCTCGTTCGGGCCGTTGAAGTCCGACAGCAGGGAGTTGGCCAGGTAGATGCCGTTGGTTTCGTGCAGGTAATCGAAGTACTCGTTACCGTTCACTTCCTGGTAGGAGAAGGTCACGGTATGAGCCTGGTGGGTCAGGCCGAACGACAGGGAGTAGGTGTCGTTGTCGATGTCGCCCAGCAGTTTTTTGCCTTCGTCGACGGTCTTGTAGTAGTTCAGGCCGGTGGTCAGGCTCAGGATCGAGCTGTCGCCCAATACGTGACTGGCGCCGAAATAGTACTGGTTCCACAGGTCTTCAGCCTGGGTGCCCCAGAGGCTGGTGGTCAGGCTGGCGAACGGCTGGTAAGTGATACCGGCGGTGTTGACGTGATCGGCTTCGGCACTGCTGTCGCCGTATTCGGAGCGGAACTTGCGCTGGCTCTGTTCGGTACGCGGCGAGTTGCGGTCGAAGGTGCCCAGGTCGAAGGACAGGTTTTCCAGCTCTTCGCTGTGCAGCGTCACACCTTCGAAGCTCGAAGGCAGAGGACGGTTACCGATGACATCCACTTGCGGGCTGCTGAAGTTCTGGCGACCGGCCGTCAGTGTGGTGTTGGAGAAACGTGCCTTGACGTTGGCCAGGCCCAGTTTGCTCCACTGATCAACCGCGTCACCACCATTCTCGGTCAGGGTACGGTTGTTGCCAGGGCGTGCGCGGCCAGGTTCAGGCGCACCGCCATTGCCGGAAGCCAGATCCTTGCGATCACGATCCAGGGCGATGGCGTTGTAAGCCGCAACTTCGGTGCTGAAACCGACAGTCCCTTCAGTGAAGCCCGAGTTGTACTTGACGATGGTGCCCTGTACCCAGTTGATACGGCGATCCGTTTCTTTCAGTACGCCGTTGTCCCTGTAGCGGAGCGTCGCGCCGCGCTTGAACAGCTCATTTGCATACCAGTTACGCGTGGAGCCGGTGACCGATTGGCCTTCGACAAAACCAGTGGCTTCGCTCTGAGCACTTTTTTCTTTCACGGTAACCGGGGTGAATGCCTGGCTCTGGGATTCTGCGTACGCCGTGGCGGTAACGCTGCTGATGGCCAAGGCCAGTAACGCGGTGCTGCTCAGTTTCATGGGTGAAGCTCCTTACTTTCTTTTTTTAATGCCGGTCTTTTTTGGTGATCCGGCTATTTGGTTTACAACTCATTCAAGGCTTGGCAAACGTTTGCTGTAGGCCTGATCGGCGAATTACGGCAATACGCTTGCGTGAGGGCGGAAATCCGCCCTCCGGCGTTTCAGGCTAATCGGTTATTTTTCCAGGCTGACGCCCGAGAACACGTTGCGACCGAAGGGGCTGACCTTGAACCCTTCGACTTTGGCGCTCAACGGCTGGTTGACCGTCGAGTGGGCGACTGGCGTCATCGGCACCTGCTGCTTGAGGTACTGTTGCGCTTGTTTGTAAAGCACGGTGCGCTGGTCACGATCGGTGACGACCTTGGCCTGCTTGATGAACTTGTCGTAAGTCGGATCACACCACATGGAGTAGTTGTTGCCGCCAATGGCGTCGCAGCTGTAAAGCGTGCCGAGCCAGTTGTCCGGGTCCCCGTTGTCACCGGTCCAGCCAATCAGGCTGATGTCGTGCTCGCCATTCTTGGTGCGCTTGATGTACTCGCCCCATTCGTAGCTGACGATCTTGACCTTGAGGCCGATTTTCGCCCAGTCAGCCTGGAGCATCTCGGCCATCAACTTGGCGTTGGGGTTGTACGGACGCTGGACCGGCATGGCCCACAGGGTGATTTCGGTCCCTTCCTTCACACCGGCAGCCTTGAGCAGTTGCTTGGCTTTTTCCGGGTTGTAGGCAGCGTCTTTAATGGTGTCGTCGTAGGACCACTGGGTCGGTGGCATGGCGCCGACTGCCAATTGACCGGAGCCTTGGTACACGGCGTTGAGAATGCCTTGCTTGTTCACCGCCATGTCCAGCGCCTGGCGCACTTCGAGCTGGTCGAAAGGCTTGTGGCGGACGTTGTAGGCGATGTAGCCGAGGTTGAAACCGGGCTTTTCGATCAGTTGCAGTTTCGTGTCGTTCTTCAGTGCCGGTACGTCGGCCGGGCGCGGGCTCAGGGTCACCTGGCATTCGTTGGCCTTGAGTTTCTGTACCCGCACCGAAGCGTCGGTGTTGATCGAGAAAATCAGGTTGTCGAGCTTGACCCGGCTCGGATCCCAGTACTGCTTGTTGCCGCTGTAACGGATGTTCGAGTCTTTCTGGTAGCTCTTGAACACGAACGGCCCGGTACCGATCGGTTTCTGGTTGATGTCGCTCGGCTTGCCTTCGGCCAGCAGTTTGTCGGCGTATTCGGCGGACAGGATGGCGGCGAAGCTCATGGCGGTATTCTGGATGAACGCGGCGTCGACGCTGTTGAGTGTCATGACCACGGTCAGCGGCCCGGTCTTCTCGACCTTGGCGATGTTCTTGTTCAGGCTCATCCCGTTGAAATACGGGAACTCGGTTGGGTAAGCCTTACGGAAAGGTTGCTGCGGATCGAGCATGCGATTGAACGTGAACAGCACGTCATCGGCGTTGAAATCACGAGTAGGCGTGAAGTATTTGGTCGTGTGGAATTTCACCCCTTCGCGTAGGTGAAAGGTGTACTTGAGGCCGTCCTCGGAAATATCCCAGCTCGTTGCCAGGCCTGGTACGACGTTGGTGGCGCCTTTTTCGAACTCTGCGAGTCGGTTGTACAACGGTTCGGCGGCGTCGTTATCGGTCGACGTCGTGTACTGCGCGGTATCGAAACCGGCCGGGCTCCCTTCGGAGCAAAACACCAGGTTAGTCGCCGCTTGGGCGAAAGGTGCGCTAGCTAACAAGCCTGCGCCGACTAAAAACGGAATGACCGCGTGTTTAAGCATGGTGGCCTCATGATTTGTTGTCATTTTTTGATTTTGAGGACGACCTCGTGAGTCGTGCCTGCGGATACTTATGCAGGGGCCATACCCATTGCAAGATCTTGAGCGGCCACAAGCCTTAAACAGTGGCACGAACGTACCTTAATGTCGCATATGTATAAAATGGCGCGCATTTGACCGTTTGCGCATGGTTTTTTCGGTGCAAATGTCGCACCGGCAAGGGGCGACCGGGGTGCTTGGTGCACCCGGTTGGAGCGCGGTGTTACTTATTTATACCCACTCCGTAAAAGGGGGTGAGGCCGAACGGGCTGATCTTGAAATCGGTGACTTCCTTGCGCAGTGGCTGGAACACCGTGGAGTTCGCAATCGGTGTGATAGGTACTTGTTGTTTAAGGATTTGCTGGGCCTGTTGGTAGAGTTTGACCCGCTGCTGCCGGTCAGTGGATACCTTGGCCTGCTGGACCAGTTTGTCGTACGCCGGGTCGCACCACTTGGCGTAGTTGCTGCCTTTCACCGCGGCGCAGCTGTAGAGCACGCCGAGCCAGTTGTCCGGGTCACCGTTGTCGCCGGTCCAGCCGTAGATCATTGCGTCGTGTTCGCCGTTTTTGGCGCGCTTGATGTACTCGCCCCACTCATAGCTGACGATGTTGGCGTTGATCCCGACCTTGGCCCAATCCTGCTGGATCATCTGTGCCGACATCCGCGCGTTGGGGTTCGATGCGCGCTGCACGGTCATGGCCCACAAGTTGATGGTGGTACCGGGTGCAACCCCTGCTTCTTTCAGTAGCACCTTGGCTTTAGTTGGATCGTGGGGCGCGTCCTTGATGTTCGGATCAAATGACCATTGCGCCGGTGGCAGGGCGTTCTGGGCCAGTTGGCCGGCGCTCTGGTAGACCGCTTTGATAATGGCGGGCTTGTCGATGGCCATGTCCAGCGCCTGACGGACCTTGAGCTGATCCAGCGGCGGATGGGTGACGTTATAGGCCAGGAAGCCGAGGTTGAACCCGGCCTGCTTGAGCACCGTCAGGTTCGGGTCTTTTTCCATCACTTCGATGTCGGCCGGGCGCGGGTAGCCGCTGACCTGGCATTCGGCGGTCTTGAGTTTCTGCAAGCGCACGGCAGCGTCGGGGGTGATCGAAAACACCAGGTTGTCGAGTTTGACATCCTCGGGTTTCCAGTACGCCTTATTACCGGCGAAGCGGATTTGCGAGTCCTTCTGATAACGCTTGAATACGAACGGGCCGGTGCCAATGGGCTTCTGGTTAATGTCCGCGGCTTTGCCTTCTTTTAGCAGCTGGGCACCGTATTCGGCAGACTGCACCGAGGCGAAGCTCATGGCCAGGTTTTGCACGAACGCGGCGTCGATGTTGTTCAGGCTGAAGCGCACGGTGTGGTCGTCGATTTTGTCGACGCTCTTGATCGTTTTGTTCAGGTCCATGTCGGTGAAGTACGGCGATTCGGCGGGGTAGGCCTTGCGGAACGCGTTTTCGGGGTCGAGCAGGCGCTGGAAGGTGAACAACACGTCGTCGGCGTTGAAGTCGCGGGTCGGGGTGAAGTAGTCGGTGGTGTGGAATTTCACGCCGTCGCGCAGGTGGAAGGTGTAGGTGAGGCCGTCCGTGGACACGTCCCAGCGTGTGGCCAGCCCGGGTTCGACTTCGGTGCCGCCGCGTTTGAATTGGGTGAGACGGTTGAAGACGGTTTCGGCCGAGGCATCGAAGTCGGTGCCGCTGGTGTATTGGCTGGGGTCGAAGCCGGCGGGGCTGGCTTCGGAGCAGTAGACCAGGGTGGTGGCGGCTTGGGCCAATGGGGCGGTTGTTGCGAGGGCGAGAGCGAGCAGGAGTGGTTTGACGGTGGTTCTTTCCATGGAGTCCCCGAGGGTTTGGGTAGCGGTGTTTTCCTCAGGGTAGCGTTCTAGACCGGTTTGAAGGAAATATCGTTTTTTAAGTCAACCCCTCTATCTCAGTATAATCAGCCAGTTTAGGGGGGTAGAAGCGACCAGACTCCGCACCCGCCATATGGCTCCCCGGATAGTCAGGATAAGGTCTGTATAACGCTTTTTTTGTAGTTCGCGGCCAACAACTCGACCCATGGGTTCTTTTCATAAAAAACGCTATCGATGCCGCACAGCTCGGTGATTTCCATCGCCGTACCACATAAAAAGGCACCGTCGAACTGGCTTAGCTCCGAACTTGAAATATCTCGTCGTATGACTTGCAGGTCCAGTGCCGGGGCCAGTTCGTCAATGATGACGCGGCGGGTGATGCCTGCCAGTGCCATTTCGGTTGTCGGGGTAATGAGCTCGTTGCCCTTCACAAAAAAAATGTTGGAACCACTGGATTCGCAGACTGTGTCACTCGTCGAGAGAAACAGCACGTCGTCAAACGCCTCGCCTTTGTCACGAAAGCTCAAGAAACTAAGCGCATAGGTAGAAGAGGTTTTGGCTTGGTAGGGATGACAATCGGCGGGCGCGCGTCTCCAACTGGCGGTCGTGAGTCTATAAGGTGTGGTCGCTGCCTTCGGAGCGAATGGCAGGACAAATATCAACACTTTGCTGCAGCAACCTCGGCCCATGAAGCTGACGTCGGCTTCGTCATAAAACACGATTATTTTTATGTACGCGTCTTGCAGTTCGTTGCGCTTGAGCAGTTCATTGCACGCCTCAGTCAGCGTTGCATTGGTGTAATACAGGTCATGTTTGAACAAACGGGCTGACTGTTGTAACCGTTGTAAATGCTCCTCGCACTTGAATACCTTACCGCCATAACTGCGCATGCCTTCATAGACTGAGGATGCATAGGACAGCGAGTGTGTGACGGGCGACAAGTTTATCTGGTCGTGCTGGAGGTATTCGCCGTCCAGCCAGGCGAGGGCCGTGGTCATAATCTATTCCCTGATTGATGTTCTTATGATGTTTTAGGGCGAAGTGGGACATTAATTTTGTATGATTTCGCGCGCGGTCAGTGGGTTGTAGAACTCGCCCTTGATCAAGCCTTCACCTTCATAGCTATTAGGGCGTCCACCTTGGCGTTCGAGTTCCTTGATGATGGATTCGTAGTCGTCCACTGGGACGATCCTGAAGTCCATGCTGACTCGCGTCATGTTTTCCATGTTCTCTGCAGTCCCGTGCAGAATCCTGGGGTCAAACATCAAGCATTGACCGTAACGAAGATTGGTCGGCATGGCGTCCGTGCGCAGGTCGGCCATCAGTTGCGGACGTTGCTTCGCATAGTCAAAAAAAGCGACCCGACTTTCTTTGTATTCGTCGTAAGTATAGCCCTGCTCTTGGGCGAAGGCTTTAAGGGTGTTGATGCTGGAAGTTTTGGAGCAAACGCTGAGCGCGCCGGTATTTTTCACGTCACAAAATGGCAGCCACATGTTGATTTGTTGAAAATAATCGCCCAGTAGCGTGTCCGAGTGATGGGTGAAAAGTTCGCCATCCGGCAACCTATATCGATCATCCAGTTTGGTGGGGATGTGATAGCGGACCAATGGGTTGTGTTCGAACACGAAATCAAACCCCAGATGGTCGCTGAGCCAATGAACAAACTTGTAATACGCCTCGATCATCGGCGACCCGAGTGTTTGTAGAGGGTCATGCCAATGGCCGGAGTCTTCCAGATGATTGCTGATTTCTTCCCGGCTCAGGTATTCATGTATTTTGTTCAGTGCAAAGTCGGCTTTGAGGTTGTAGCGACTGGCCAAGGTTTTCTGGAGTGTCCCTGCCAAGTCAAAGTTCGACGTTGAGTAATCCAGGATAGAAACGCCGTTCTCTATCCTGTGAGCGCTGCAAAGTTGCTTGTTAATATTGAAAAAAGACATTTAAAACTCCTTGTTAGCTGTCTCTCGTACTTGAAAATTCATGCATCTGATGCGGATTGTTTGTTCGGATCGGAATCAGCCAGTTCTCCACGTCCATCACCCGGTTGGCGCCCATCCGTATCTTTATATCGATTGCTCCCCGCCCCAGGCAGTTGTTCTTGAAGCCGAGTGATTCTGCCACTTTGTACAGTTGGTAGTAGTCGCTGACGTACAGGTTCAGCCCCGCCGGAACCTGGCTTCGGTTTTGACCTTGAACAAGTTGCGAGAAAACTCCGCGTTGTTCATCGGCGTAACTGAGTGAGCCATAGACCGGTGCATGAGTAGTTTTGTCGTAGTTCATTTTAATGTAGTACTTTGAACCTTCCGTCGACCGTGCCAGTGCCTGTATTGCCTCCAGCGAATAGAGGTTTTTGACATGCTGGTATTTATCCACATTGAAGGATTGAAGAAGTGAAAACGCCGCCAGCTCCTCGCTGTTCTCGGACAATTCACCAAGACGATATACCTGTGTATGACAGAGGTCTTCGGTCCGGCGTGTCAGGCGTATCATTTCTTTGTAGTGTTTTCTGCCCATGGACGTGAGCAAACACTCATCCAGAGTCCCCTCAACTTGCAGGTAGGCGACTTGCATGAAGGGCACCGGAATAATTTCTTGTTCATATTGCTGCCGTATCGACTCTGTCGACTTTTCCAGGGACGGTACTAACAGCCAGTCGGCCGTGTGTGCCTCTTGTGCAAGCGTATTCAGATAATGCGGATCGGGGCGTTCGGAAACCGGTAGGTAAAAGAAGCCCGAGGCTACATAAGCCTGTTCCTCATGCAGGGCGTTGTGCTGGACCACCGTTCCTTTGAGTGTTGCTTCCCAATGGGCTATTCCACACAGGGGTAGTTGTGGGCGAGAGACACCATAGCTGATACAAAACGCATCTCGTTGCGCGTGCAACTCCATATTTACGATCCTTGTATAACCACTCGTGAGGATTTATTCGGGGGCTTTTTACGCCGTTTTTTCAACCAGCCGTTTTTCATGATTGAAATTGAAATTTCTGTTGCCGAGTGGGGAAAGCTCGGGGTTGTGAGTAATGATGAAGAACAGCGTATTTGGCAGCGCAGAAATCAGCTTGCGAATCAACTGAACTTCATCCTCGCTGTTCAACTCTGAAGTTGCTTCATCAAGGATGACAATCGCCGGGGTGTTGATGGTCAGGTCAAGCAATGCCAGTCGTTGCAGTTCTGACTTGCTCAGGTTTATTTCACCACTCCAGGGGATAAGTTGATTAAAGCCATCCTGCAATTGCTCGACAACATCCGAGAGCCCGAGATAGGCCGCGCGTTGATTGAGTTCTTCCAGTGACGGGTTGTTAAAGTGCTGCGCCAACGAACCTGGTTTAAACACGGGGTTGGAGGTCAGTAACTGGACGTCTTCCGCATGCTGGCGTGTCAGATACCTATCGGTGTCACCCAGTGTGGATATCTCCCCTTGGCTCGGGAGCAAACTACCCACTATCAGGTTGGCAAACGTGGATTTTCCGACGCCACTGGTACCCATGACCACAATGACTTCATTCTCATGGAACGATTGGTTGAACTGTTCGAGCACCGTTGAACCGCTACTCGGGTTTACGAACGTGACATCGGAAAAGGACACCAATGGGGTATTTGAACCGACCTTTGTCTGCTCCGACGAAGTTCGCGGTTGAAGGCTGGCAACCCCCAGACGATCAGCACTGTCCAGGACTTGTCTGAGTTCAACGAGGCATCTGCCAAGTCGTGAAAAAATCGCAATCAGGCTGTAGGAGAGACTGATCGCCAAAACGTTCGCCATACTGACCGTGCCCGTTGAGTGGAAGTAAATCGTTGACGCAACGATGCTCGACAGGAAAAAAACACCCATCAAATCTAGCTTGTAGCTATACCAGCGTCGCGTTGCAGCATTGTCCAACGAGGCGAATGCCCGAGTGGCCAAGCTGGGTGACAACCAATCCAGAATCATCGAATTGTCGTGTGCATTAATAAATCGACCACCCGCCCAATTCAGTGCCTGAACATTTGAAAACAAGGTGGACGTGGCGTCGATTTCCCCTGTGTTGAATCGCTGTAGTAGTTCGCCGGATTGTTTTGCGCCATACCAGTAGCAAAGACCGATGACAATGAACGGCAGCAGTACATAGAGGTTGTTCAGCATGACGTAGCCGATTGTTATCGACAGCAAGGTTGCAGCGCCAACTGTTTCCAGTAGCAACACCGGCAGAACCTCGTCGATGCGACGCTGATCCCAGGTCAGCTTGTTCTGGCTGTCACGATTAACTTCTTGAGCCAGAGTGTGGTCCAGGCCTGGATTCATCAAATTCGAGAAGTAATGAATGCATTGGGTTGAGGCTGCATCAATACTTTTCCTGACGGTATTCAGTGCCCCGAAAATCGACAGGACAGCACTCACCACTAAAACACTGCCCAGCCCGATCAAGGACAGCTGCAAGTGTGTCGCCAGGTAACCGCTGGCAATAATGTAATCACCCGCAATGGTAAACACTTCTTTAAAGGCGAATAGCACGAAGGCTACCAACGAGATTCTCCATAGGCCGAAATCCAGCAGGCTTCTTGTGATTGACCTTGAGCGTGTCGCAGCAGGTTCTGACTGCTCGGGTACAGAGAGAGACTCTGCTTCGTCTGCCGGAACAACCGGGGTGAGGTTCTCGGTGCGGGTGCCAACAGGTCTCGAACGCGCTGCAAGTTGATTGGTTTGCACGTGCGCAATGTTGCCGCCCGCCACTGTCCAGATTTCTTGCGCGGCCGCTTTCTCTTCCTGTTTGTCTGTGACGAAAATGACATTGGTATCGCGCCATGGACCTTGCAGAAGTGAAACAAGCAGGCCCTCCGTGAGGTTTTCGTCCAGACCTGAGGTGGGTTGGTCAATGAAGATCCACTGCGGCTGTGCGACCAAGGCTCTGGCCAACTCAAGGCGCTTTCCCTGGCCTCTGGAAACGTCCCAGTTGCCCTCTGCGCCATGGGTGAGCTCACTCAGGTAATCAACGTAGAAGTGCTCGGGCAAGCGAGACAGAGCGAGGGCACGGCAGGCCTCGCCGTTTGAAAAATCTCTGCGGTAAAGACTCAGGTTCTCGCGAAGCCCACCGGCAAATATCCACGGCTCGTCCGGAATGAAGATTGCTCGGCCGTCAGTGGCGTCAAGACATTGTGCTCGGTTTCGCAGCGCCGAGGTCTTGCCGCTGCTCGGGGTCCCGACAATCGCAATATGTTTAGCTTGGGTGGTCGGTAGCTGTACCGGTTCAAGGGGGGACGAGTCGGCGTGATTGGCACGAAGGAAATGCTCGATGTTTTTGTGCCCGACAAATCCTTGAGAGATGCTTTGCACAATATCCGGAATGTTATTGGCGACGGATCTCAAGCCGCCAATCAATGCAATGGCTGCCAATACTCCCGGCGCATCGACGTGACCCAAATAGACTAGCTGCAATAGTGCCGCACTCAGCAGCGCCGCAATGGGTGTCATCGTCGAGATCAAGCTGATCGCCGCCACCAGGCGGGCCGCTTTTTTCAGCGACGCAGCTTCGAGGTTTCGTTTGTCGGCGTAGTCGCTTATCAGTTTGGCATTCCAGTTCTTAAGCCAGGCCTGGCGTCGGTTTTTTGTAGCGAACACGCCTATCTCGATGCGTTGCGTGGCGTTCAGTGATAGTTGTGCATAGGTCATGCTTAGTCGTTGGGCCACCCAGAACACGACCAGTGAACTGACGGCAATGACTGCCAACGCGGCCAATGCACTGACACCTAAGGCAAAGAAGAAGAATGTTGAGGTAAAGATGACCGTGGCGAGTGCCAGCGAGATTGTTATAAGTCCCGACCATGAAGATTCGACACGTGCCGCTTCGCGGTCAAACAACGTATTGAGGCTGAGTGGAGACGAGCCACCCAGTGCACTGTTCTTTTTGAGCAGAAGGCGTTGTTCCACATAAGAGCGACCGCCGACACCCACCAGTTCAGCCAGAAAAAACGAGTGGTTGAGCGTCAGCCAGGCGCAGTAGGTCAGCGCCATGCAGGTGGCACCGAGTGCGATGTTCGACATTACCGCCAAGTCGTCTTGTATGAGCTGCGCCAGCAACGACTTGAGGGTAATGGCGGCGCCAAATGCCGCTGCGGTATGCACACCGATGGCCACAAACGCCAACACGATATCTTGTCTGAGGGCTGCAAAAATCCTGAGGTGAAGCCTGTCCTTCCCGTTTTCTTTCCCAGCATCCTGTATCGCAGCGCCACGCCAGCGCTGCCAGCGGGACGCGTGGACGGAACACGCGCCTCGATGGCGTCCGGGTTCAGGGATCTGAAACCATAAAATTGTGTTCAGGATTTCTGCAATCTTCATGAGGTCAGTTGTATGCCGGCTTGGTTGGAGGTGTTGTATCCATTGCACGATGCGGGTGATCAGCGCGGGCGATGTCGGCGAACCGGTCACAGAGCAGGGTGATCATGATCCAACCTTCGCTCAGGGTTTCACGCAGCTCTTCGATTTCCTTGGGTGATGCCTGATTCAACAGCTCTATGCCCATGCTGACGTGGCTGCCATCATCTTCACCGTGCTCTTGGAAGTGCGGCATGCTGGTAAACACGCGGGCCGCCTCGCTATGGAAAATCTCGCCGCTGCCTTCCAGCACGATGTGCATCAGCAATGTCTTGACCATGTCGTTTTTGTAGAGCATTTGATGCCTGAACCATTCCATGGTTGACAGGAATGCCGCGTCCCATATGGGCGAGTGAGTGGCATCGCGCTGATTGCGCAGGTTGTTGTTGTGTCCCAGTTCTTCCACCAGGTGTTCAAGCGCGATTTTCTTGTGTGCAGGATCAAGCGTCATCGCCACACGTATATGCAGCAGGTTCTGAAACATGTCTGACCAGGTCTGCAGGCAATCGAGAAGCCTTTCGCGTACTTCGGGCTGATCGATCGACGGCGAATTGATCAGTGAAAGCAGCCGACTGTTCCTGAAGCTCTCCAGATAACCCTCGTTATCTTTTAACAGCGCGTCGGCGGGCTTGGCATGGACTGTTTCTTGAGCCTTGAAGACGACATTCGGTTGAAGGGTGTCCTCGTACAGGGCCTTACCGTTGAACTGGATAGATAGTGCCCAGAAACCATCGTTGGTGCCTTTGAAACCATGCCGCGAGTGGGGCGGGACCAGCACCATATCGCCCGCCTCGATATTTCGTTCTGTATCGCCAAGGGTTTTCCCCGAGCCGTCACAAATCAGGATCAGGCTCGCCTCGGGGTGTTGGTGAACCGACAATTCCTGGTCCTTTTCGAGTCTGACCCAGCTAAGGGCCAGCTCGCTTTTGGACGGAATGAACTGGGCTAGTGCGGGATGTTGGGAAAATATTTTTACAACACCCAAGTCGTGTAAGGCGCCATTCACCACCACGCTGTTGAGGGGGGTGATGTCACTTCTAGAGATAACTTCCATATTGTCTATTCCTATTGTTGGTAATTAACTTTCGGAACTTAGTCTGTTCAGGTGGTCAATGGCGGTATAGAACTTTTTTCGATCATTACTGGCAATGACCACTAGGCCGATCTTGTCATCGTTGATGTGCGGTCTTCCCTGCGGGGGATTGGCTTCACCCATTACTAGCCTGATGATGTCCACTTCCTGCATGTAATCCCTGATAAGGTTCGGGTTCAGTGGTTCATAAAAAAGATGAGAACCCGCGAATTTGTAGTGTGTCAGTTGAGTGTTGGTCGTGTCTGATTCGGTTTGGTGGCTATAGACGCGTAGTGTTTCTCTAAAGAGATCTACACCTGTTGTCAGCTCAACCAGCAAGCCGATGTAATCTCCACCGACCCGGTTGTTGATCTCTATTAGGTAAAATTTTCCATCCGCTATTGTTACTTCAATATGGCAAGGACCATGTGTGTGATTGATCGCGGTTAGCAGACGCTCGCAATAACGACTCAACTGGCTGAGTGTGCCGCTGTCGAGATTGTCCGGCGATATGATGTGCTGCTCTTCTGCGAGCGATGTTTTGTATAGTTGTTTGTTGGTAACGGCGAGGACTCGGTGTCGTGAATTGATGGTCAGTGTTTCGACACTAACTTCCCGCCCGTTCAAAAAGACTTCCGCCAGCATGACGAAATTTTCCTGATTGAGTCTCTCCAACGTATCGAGCAGGGACACAGAGTCTTTGATGATGAAAACGTTTTCGCTACCGGAGCCCGTTGGGTCTTTTAAGACCATTCCGTTTGGGTAGCAGTTGAAAAACGTTTCGACGTCCCTTCTGGTCCTACAGATCTTGCTGGCAACGGCGAATTCGGTATGTTTCAGCCTAGATCGCATCAAAGGTTTACGTATGCATATTTCGCAGGTTTCGTAATCGATGCCCGGGATGGTGTAATGTTGACTGGCACGTGCGGCGGAAAGCAGCCCATCCTCTGTGAATGAAAAAATGAAATCGATAGGTTGTATTTTTAGTATTTCATTCATTTCTTCGATGATGGTGATTTCGGAGAAATCACTGACGAGATGAATATGGTTGGTAAGTTTTGCGAGGTTTTTACCCTGTAACTCAGGAAGTTGCAGCACGATGAAGTTAATGCCTAAACCTTCGAAATGCATGAAGGTTTCGTCATGTCCGCCTATCAGTACAATGTTTTTCATAGAGTTCCATTGATGGCGAGTGGGGTCGATTGTCAAGGTTGTTCATGCTTTTAGGTAAGGCATGAACTAGGTTTTAATGGGTTGAATTCAGTTGCATATAGTAAGTTGGTTGGGCTGTTGGTGTGCAACAAGAGCTATCTATAGCTGAATATTAGCTCGGTTAAAGTGGGTTGGAAATAGTGCGTAGCAAAAACAGATCCATCTTACAGTGCCTGAACGGCATGCTTTAATTTGTTGAGGGAAGTTTCCTAAAGGCGTGTAAGTTGTTTCCTTCAGAAGTGTTGGTGCGCGTATAGATTTGTTTTCTATAACTCAGCGATCGACCGTGAGATAACGTCGATCCGGCATAGACCGCGTTATCGTTCTTCGCGAGCAGGCTCGCTCCCACAGGGATTTAATGTGTACATGGATTTTGTGTGCAACACAGATCAAATGTGTGAGCGAGCCTGCTCGCGATGGCGGCGGATCAATCACCAAAAAATCATCAGACACGCCCACCCGGTTTCGGGCAGGCAATAAAAAACGGCGATCACTTCGGTGATCGCCGTTTCTGTGTGCCGGTTATCGAATCAAGGCATCAACACTTCAATCGACCCATCCGCCGTCATGCTGACCTGGCTGGTGCCGGCTTCCACTTCCGGCGTCACCGGTGCGCCGTCCATGCTGGCGGCTTTCATCATCATCGGCCCGCGCATGTACGGTTGTGGGTAACCGTTGCTGTTCAGGTTCAGGTTAACGATTTTGTAACCCTTGCCGCCGAGGGCGTCGGTGGCCAGTTGGGCGCGGGCGTTGAATGCGGTCACGGCGTCTTTGAGCAGGGCGTCTTCGCTGGCCTTGCGGGTCGGCGTTGCAATGGCGAAGTCCATGCCGCCCATTTTCAGGTCGGTGAGCAGTTCGCCGGTCAGCTTCGACAGTGCGGCGAAGTCCGAGCTTTCCAGGCGCAGTTCGGCGCGTTCGCGCCAGCCGGTGATTTTCTGGCCCTTGGTGTCGTAGATCGGGTAGCTGTTGCGGCTGCCCTGGCGCAGGGTGATGTCTTTGACTTGCTTGGCCTGGGCCAGCGCCTTGTTCATGGTGGTGCTGACGTCGGCGGCGAGTTTGGCCGGGTCGGTGTTTTGTTCTTCGGTGTAGAGGGTCACGATCATCAGGTCGCGAGCCACTTCCTGGCTGACTTCGGCGCGCAGGGAAATCTGGTTGTAATGAAGCTCGTCGGCGGCCAGGGCCGGAAGGCTGGCGACGGTGCCAACGCTAAGGGCAAGAAGGGCGGCGCTGCGGCGGAAAGTGTGCATGAAAACTCCTTGGACGATGCGCAGGGGTTAGGTCCGAGCCTGCGTGAAACCATCAGACTCTAGCTTTAATGATCCGGTTCGCACAGTTACAACTTCTATACAGATGGATTGCAGTGACCGCTGCGCGGTCAATCGCGAGCAGGCTCGCTCCCACAAGGTATGAGTTGTGTTTACAGATCGTGCGCACGACGCAGATTTAATGTGGGAGCGAGCCTGCTCGCGATGGCGGCCTTATAGACGCCACAATCCTTTCTGCCATGTGGCCGTTTGCCGCACTTTTGCCTGCCAGCCCCCGTGCTTGGTTATACTCCGTGCGATCCGCCTGGAGCGCTCATCAGGAGAGCTCATGCTCGCCCCCGTTCAAATCACTTCTGCAACCCGCCAGAATCTCTGGCGGCTGACGTTCATCCGCACGTTGGTGCTGGCCGCCCAGGCCGGTTCCGTGGGCCTGGCCTACTGGCTCGACTTGCTGCCGCTGCCCTGGTTTCAATTGGCCGCGACCCTCGGTTGCTCGATGCTGCTGTGCGCGTTCACGGCGATTCGCCTGCGCACCTCATGGCCCGTCACCGAACTCGAATACGCCGTGCAACTGGCCTGCGACCTGTTTATCCACAGTGCCTTGCTGTATTTCTCCGGCGGTTCGACCAACCCCTTCGTCTCTTATTACCTGGTGCCGCTGACCATCGCCGCTGTGACGCTGCCATGGCGTTATTCGGTGATTCTGTCCGGCATCGCGCTGACGATGTACACCTTGCTGCTGGCGCGCTTCTACCCGCTGCAAACCTTCCCGATCGCCCGGGAAAACCTGCAGGTCTACGGGATGTGGCTAAGTTTCGCCTTGGCCGCGGCGGTCATTACCTTCTTCGCCGCTCGCATGGCTGAAGAGCTGCGCCGTCAGGAAGAACTGCGTGCCATCCGTCGTGAAGAAGGTCTGCGCGATCAGCAATTGCTGGCCGTGGCGACCCAGGCGGCCGGCGCCGCCCATGAACTGGGCACGCCGCTGGCGACCATGAGCGTGTTGCTCAAGGAAATGCGCCAGGACCATCACGACCCGATGTTGCAGGACGACCTCAGCGTGCTGCAGGATCAGGTCAAACTCTGCAAAGAAACCTTGCAGCAACTGGTGCGCGCCGCCGAGGCCAATCGTCGTTTGGCAGTGGAGATGCAGGACGTCACTGATTGGCTCGACGAAGCGCTGAACCGCTGGCACCTGATGCGCCCGGAAGCCAGTTACCGCTTCCAGCGCCTGGGCCAAGGCACGGTACCGCGCATGGCGCCACCGCCGGACCTGACCCAGGCGCTATTGAATTTGCTCAACAACGCCGCCGATGCGTGCCCTGAAGGGCTGCAAGTGACGCTGGACTGGAATGCCGAGGATTTGACCATCAGCATTCGCGACCACGGCGCCGGTGTGCCGCTGGCCATTGCCGAACAGATCGGCAAACCGTTTTTTACCACCAAGGGCAAAGGTTTCGGCCTGGGCCTGTTTTTGAGCAAGGCCAGCGTGACACGCGCCGGCGGCTCAGTGAAACTCTACAGTCATGAGGAAGGCGGCACGCTCACCGAGCTGCGCCTGCCCCGTGTCGCCCGAGGAGACGAACATGAGTGACGATATCCAAGTCGAAGGCGAAGAACTGCCGCATTTGCTGCTGGTAGATGACGACGCCACGTTCACCCGCGTGATGGCTCGCGCCATGGCCCGCCGTGGTTTTCGCGTCAGTACCGCCGGTTCCGCCGAAGAAGGCCTGGCCATTGCTCAGGCCGACATCCCGGATTACGCCGCGCTGGACCTGAAAATGGACGGCGATTCGGGCCTGGTGTTGCTGCCCAAACTGCTTGAGCTCGACCCGGACATGCGCGTGGTGATCCTCACCGGTTACTCGAGCATCGCCACCGCCGTCGAGGCGATCAAGCGCGGCGCCTGCAATTACCTGTGCAAACCGGCGGACGCCGATGACGTATTGGCCGCGCTGCTTTCCGAGCACGCCGACCTCGACACCCTGGTGCCGGAAAACCCGATGTCCGTGGACCGCCTGCAGTGGGAACACATCCAGCGCGTGCTGACCGAACACGAGGGCAACATCTCCGCCACGGCCCGTGCGCTGGGCATGCACCGCCGTACGCTGCAGCGCAAACTGCAGAAGCGCCCCGTTCGTCGCTGAACCTGCGCTGAACGAATGCCGGCCGTGCCTCGCGATAACCCGAACCGATCATCTATGATCGGTTCGTGCGTGTTCTTTTCTTTATCGAGCCTTATCCATGAATCAGAACGCTGAGTATTCCGCGGTCAACGATGCTGTGCGCGGGCAGTTTTTTCGCAAAGTCTGGGCGATGACCACGCCTTACTGGCGCAGCGAAGAGAAGGGCAAGGCCTGGACGTTGCTGATCGCCGTGATCGCGCTGTCGCTGTTCAGCGTGGCGATTTCGGTGTGGATCAACAGTTGGTACAAGGATTTCTACAACGCCCTGCAAAAGAAGGACGAAGCGGCCTTCTGGCAGTTGATCCTGTATTTCTGCGGCATTGCAGCGGTGGCGATTCTCGGCGCGGTGTACCGGCTCTACCTGACCCAGATGCTGACCATTCGCTGGCGGGCCTGGCTCACCGAGCAGCACTTCTCCCGCTGGCTCGGCCACAAGAACTACTACCAGCTGGAGCAGGGCGGCTACACCGATAACCCGGACCAGCGGATTTCCGAAGACCTCAACAGCTTCACCTCCAACACTCTTGGCCTGGGGCTGGGCCTGATCCGCAACATCGTCAGCCTGGTGTCGTTCTCGATCATCCTGTGGGGCGTGTCGGGCAGCATCGAAGTGTTTGGCTTCACCATTCCTGGCTACATGTTCTGGTGCGCACTGGTTTATGCCGCCGTCGGCAGTTGGCTGACGCATGTGATCGGTCGTCGCCTGATCGGTCTCAACAACAATCAACAACGCTTCGAAGCCGACCTGCGTTTCTCTATGGTCCGGGTTCGCGAGAATGCCGAAAGCATCGCGCTGTATAACGGCGAGCCCAATGAAAACCGTCGATTGAGCGGCCGCTTCGGGCTGGTCTGGCACAACTTCTGGGACATCATGAAAGTGTCCAAGCGCCTGACCTTCTTTACGTCTGGTTATGGCCAGATCGCAATCATCTTTCCGTTCATGGTCGCTGCGCCGCGTTATTTCGCCGGCAAGATCGAGCTCGGCGAGCTGATGCAAATCAACTCCGCCTTCGGCAACGTCCAGGAGAACTTCAGCTGGTTCATCAGTGCGTATCAGGATCTCGCCGCGTGGCGCGCCACCTGTGATCGTCTGCTGAGTTTCCGCCAGGCCATGAGTGACAACGAAGAGCGAGTGCCGGCCATCGACGTGCAAAATTCTGGTTCAGCGTTGAAGGTGCACAACCTCGGCCTCGACCTGGCGGATGGTCGTCATCTGCTGACCAACGCCGACATGACTGTGGAGGAGGGCGAGCGCGTCATGCTCAGCGGCCGCTCCGGCAGCGGCAAGTCGACCTTGCTGCGGGCGATGGGGCATCTGTGGCCAGCGGGTCACGGCAGTATTCGCCTGCCGACGGCGCGTTACCTGTTCCTGCCGCAAAAGCCTTATTTGCCGATTGGCACGCTGCGTGAAGCGCTGAGTTATCCACAGTCCGGCGATACCTACCCGCACGAACGCTATGCGCATGTGCTGGAAGTTTGCCGCTTGCCGCACCTGGTTTCGCGTCTGGATGAAGCGAATCACTGGCAGCGCATGTTGTCGCCGGGTGAGCAACAGCGTCTGGCGTTTGCCCGCGCACTGCTTTTTGCGCCGCAATGGCTGTACATGGATGAAGCGACCTCGGCGATGGATGAAGAGGATGAGGCGTCGCTGTATCAGGCGTTGATCGATGAAATACCGGGGCTGAGCATTGTCAGCGTCGGGCATCGCAGCAGCCTGAAGCGTTTCCATCCACGGCATGTTCGTATCGAGAATGGGCATCTGGTGGACCAGACCGTGACCGCCTAGCAACGCTACCTTCTGTAGGAGCTGTCGAGTGAAACGAGGCTGCGATCTTCTGATCAAAAACCGAAGATCAAAAGATCGCAGCCTCGTTTCACTCGACAGCTCCTACAAGGTTTTCAGCGATCAGGCGATTTGATCCCACAGGTCGACGGGTGATCGTACAACCCGCTTGCGCTATGATGCGGTTTCAGCCGCAATTTCGAGAAAGACGTTCACCATGGAAAACCCGATCGACGCCCCACGCTTCCCTCGCAAGCGCCGCAGCCTCGCACAGGAACTGGTGACGGTGCTGTCCGAGCAGATCCGCGACGGTCACCTCAAGCGCGGCGATAAGTTGCCCACCGAGTCGGCGATCATGGATGCCCATGGCGTCAGCCGCACCGTGGTGCGCGAAGCGATTTCCCGTTTGCAGGCGGCCGGGCAGGTGGAAACCCGTCACGGCATCGGCACTTTCGTGCTCGATACCCCGAGCCCGAGCGGTTTTCGCATCGACCCGGCGACCGTGGTCACCTTGCGTGACGTGTTGGCGATTCTGGAACTGCGCATCAGCCTCGAAGTGGAATCCGCCGGCCTCGCCGCGCAACGCCGCAGCCCCGAGCAGTTGGCGTTGATGCGTGCGGCGCTGGATGCGCTGAGTGAAAGCGTCTCCCACGCCAGCGATGCCGTGGCGTCCGACTTCCAGTTCCACCTGCAAATCGCCCTGGCGACCGGCAACCGCTACTTCACGGACATCATGACCCACCTGGGCACCAGCATCATTCCGCGCACGCGCCTCAACTCCGCGCGCCTGGCCCATGACGACCAGCAGCACTACATGAATCGCCTGAGCCGTGAGCACGAAGAGATTTACGACGCGATTGCACGGCAGGATTCCGATGCGGCCCGCGCGGCCATGCGCCTGCATTTGACGAACAGCCGCGAGCGGTTGCGCCATGCGCATGAAGAAGCAGAGGCGCAGCGGGGGTAATTTCCAGGCTGGGCAATTTTATTGTCCTCTGGATTGCCATCGCGAGCAGGCTCGCTCCCACAGGGATCTGTAGTGAACACAGTATGGATGTTCACTCTCGATCAAATGTGGGAGCGAGACTGGCTTGCCGGCGATGGGGGCATTTGCCTCAGCCGGTTTTCAGAATCGAGCGATCCACTCTCACGGCCAACTTGGCAGCCGAAGATTTAACATCGAACGTCACCCTTTCGTTTTTATCCACAACGCCTCGCGCAATCGGCTTGCCATCAGCCAACAACTCCAACGGCGCACCCTCAAGCGATTGGCCCGAGGCCAGTTCCAGTTTCAGTTTGATAGTCATCTTCGATCTCCTTATCAGGCGACATTGCCAGTCGGGTTGTAGTCCTTGAGCAGCAGGTAAGTGCTCCAGCCCCACCAGTCATCAACGGTGGCGGTATCGTTCAGGTTGTTGACGTCCTTGCGCCGCAGCACCTTGCTGCCCTCGACCTTGAACAGCGGCGAGAAATTGCCCGTCGGGTTCAACACCGCTTGCAGATCAGGCAGCCATTTCAACGCAGCGAAGCTGGTGGGCGAGGGGGCGATGCCACTGAGATACGCTGCGAACACTTCATCCGCAGACACCTGAACCGCCTGATTAACCTGGACACGATTGGCGCTGTCGATCGCATCGAAGTAACGCTTGTCGCCGTAGGCGTGCCACTGATCGCCATTGCCGTTGCGCACATTGAGGCCGAACTTGCTGTCTTCGTCGTGCATGAAACGGGTGATCAACGAGCCCAGATCGCTGGGCGTAACGACCGCCGCTAGCTGCTTGCGTGGCACTCGCAGGTGACCGGCGGAAAACAGATCGGTCAGGTAATGATCGGCAAACGCGTTCATCGCATAGGCCAGCTCCAGCTGCTTTTCATCGCCGCTATGGTGGGCCAGCACCGCTTGTTGCAGCGCCGCGGTGTGACCGGCGACATAGGCCAGCAATGCCCATTCGCCAAAGTGGTCCGCGTTGTTCGCCGCGAGTTTCAGATAACGCCCCAACGGGAACAGCGCCGAAGCGAAACTGCCGCCGCCGGTGATCTTGTTCCACTCTTCCGATAACGTATCACCCAGGGCGTCATAGGCCTCGTGAGGTTGTTTGCCGTCCTTGATATCCTGTTTAACCGCAGCGATTTCCTTTTGCATGACACCCAGGATCAGCTTCGCCTCGGCATTGGACGCCGGCAGTACGGCCAGGGAGTTGAAGGCATTGGTAAACCGCTGAATTCGATCGGTGGGGGTCGCGCCTTCGCTGATCGGTTGATCGGGGATTCCATAGAAATCACCGCCTAGTGCAACGACTTGACCGTAGGTCAGCGCCAACCCGTTAGGTAAGTGCAACTCGACCTGTGAGGCCGGTATGGCGGGTGCATTCTTGACGAAGCCGAGCAGCGTAGTGTCGCCGATCGCGGTGTGTTCACCTCCCTCGAACCTCAGCTGCGGCTGGCCTTTCAAGGCTTTTCCGGGGACGGAGGCAGAGGGGTGAGGCGTCTCGGTACGAAGCTCGGCGAGGCGCAGAACCAGCGCATCGCCGTGAGTGATGGCAATGCCATCCTCGGTAAAAAGATCATCCAGCCCGGCAATGACCTGTTTCGGTTTTTCCAGCGGTTGCGTGTGTAGACCTGACATTTCTATCTCCTTGATATGTCGTCGGTACGATCTAAAAAATAACTGTATGTATATACAGCTATTCCGAGCATAGAGGAGATATTTCCTACGTCAAGAAATTACTTTTCTGATTCGAATTTCGAGGGCGGCGATGAAATGCAGTTGACGGTTATTATTTAAGTTGTACGATGACCTACAACTTCGGCGAAGGCTGAACGGTTTTCTCACACACATACGTCGCTACCCAGGGTGTTCGAATAATGAATCCACAAGAACTGAAGTCCATCCTCTCTTCCGGCCTGCTGTCTTTCCCGGTCACCGATTTCAATGCCCAGGGCGATTTCAACCGCGCTGGCTACATCAAGCGTCTCGAATGGCTGGCCCCATACGGCGCCTCGGCACTGTTCGCCGCGGGCGGCACCGGTGAGTTCTTCTCTCTGGCGGCCAGCGAATACTCGGAAATCATCAAGACTGCCGTCGACACCTGCGAAACCAGCGTGCCGATTCTGGCCGGTGTCGGCGGTTCGACTCGTCAAGCCATCGAATACGCACAGGAAGCCGAGCGTCTGGGCGCCAAAGGCCTGTTGCTGCTGCCGCACTACCTGACCGAAGCCAGCCAGGACGGCGTCGCCGCCCACGTTGAAGCCGTGTGCAAATCGGTGAAAATCGGCGTGGTGGTTTACAACCGCAACGTGTGCCGCCTGACCGCGCCGCTGCTGGAACGCCTGGCCGAGCGCTGCCCGAACCTGATCGGCTACAAGGATGGCCTGGGCGATATCGAGTTGATGGTGTCGATCCGTCGCCGCCTCGGCGATCGCTTCAGCTACCTGGGCGGTTTGCCGACCGCTGAAGTCTACGCCGCAGCCTACAAGGCGCTGGGCGTGCCGGTGTACTCCTCGGCGGTGTTCAACTTCATCCCGAAAACCGCGATGGATTTCTACCACGCCATTGCCCGTGAAGATCACGCCACCGTCGGCAAGATCATCGATGACTTCTTCCTGCCATACCTGGACATCCGTAACCGCAAGGCCGGTTACGCCGTGAGCATCGTCAAGGCCGGGGCAAAAATTGTCGGCTATGACGCAGGTCCTGTGCGTGCGCCGCTGACCGATCTGCTGCCGGAAGAGTACGAAGCTCTGGCCGCGCTGATTGACAAGCAAGGTGCACAGTAACAACCCGATTAAACAAGGCCGCTGAGCAATCAGCGGCCTTTTGTGTGAGGACTTCTTTTTAGGGGAAAGCGTTGTGGCTGATACAAAGCGTTTCGATAACTACATCAACGGCCAATGGGTCGCCGGTGCCGACTACTGCGCCAACATCAACCCGTCCGAACTGACCGATACCATCGGTGAATACGCCAAGGCCGATCTGGCTCAGGTTCACGCCGCCATCGACGCCGCTCGCGCCGCGTTCCCGGCGTGGTCGACTTCGGGCATTCAGGCTCGCCACGATTCACTGGATAAAGTCGGCAGCGAAATCCTCGCTCGTCGCGAAGAGCTCGGCACCTTGCTGGCCCGGGAAGAGGGCAAGACCCTGCCCGAAGCCATTGGCGAAGTGACCCGCGCCGGTAACATCTTCAAGTTCTTCGCCGGTGAATGCCTGCGCCTGTCCGGCGATTACCTGCCGTCGGTGCGTCCGGGCGTCAACGTTGAAGTCACTCGCGAAGCGCTGGGTGTCGTCGGTCTGATCACGCCGTGGAACTTCCCGATCGCGATCCCGGCGTGGAAAATCGCCCCGGCCCTGGCCTACGGCAACTGCGTCGTGCTGAAACCGGCCGATCTGGTGCCGGGTTGCGCCTGGGCGCTGGCAGAAATCATCTCCCGCGCAGGCTTCCCGGCCGGCGTGTTCAACCTGGTCATGGGCAGCGGTCGTGTGGTTGGCGATGCGCTGGTCCAGAGCCCGAAAGTCGACGGCATCAGCTTCACCGGCTCCGTTGGTGTCGGTCGTCAGATCGCCGTCAGCTGCGTGTCGCGCCAGGCCAAGGTTCAACTGGAGATGGGCGGCAAGAACCCGCAGATCATTCTCGACGACGCCGACCTCAAACAAGCGGTCGAACTGTCGGTACAGAGCGCGTTCTACTCCACCGGCCAGCGTTGCACCGCTTCGAGCCGCTTTATCGTCACCGCCGGGATTCACGACAAGTTTGTCGAAGCCGTGGCGGAGCGCATGAAGTCGATCAAGGTCGGTCACGCGCTGAAAACCGGCACCGACATCGGTCCGGTCGTGTCCCAGGCTCAGCTTGAGCAAGACCTGAAGTACATCGACATCGGCCAGTCCGAAGGTGCACGTCTGGTCAGCGGCGGCGGTCTGGTGACGTGCGACACCGAAGGCTACTTCCTCGCGCCAACCCTGTTTGCCGACAGCGAAGCCGCGATGCGTATCAGCCGCGAAGAAATCTTCGGTCCGGTGGCGAACGTCGTCCGCGTGGCCGATTACGAAGCCGCACTGGAAATGGCCAACGACACCGAGTTCGGTTTGTCGGCGGGCATTGCCACCACGTCGTTGAAGTACGCCAACCACTTCAAACGCCACTCCCAGGCCGGGATGGTGATGGTCAACCTGCCGACCGCTGGCGTGGATTACCACGTTCCATTTGGTGGCCGTAAAGGTTCATCCTATGGCTCACGTGAGCAAGGTCGCTACGCGCAAGAGTTCTACACGGTCGTGAAGACCAGCTACATCGGTTCCTGATTTATCGCTGTGTCTGGCGCTACCTCGGTGGCGCCGATACCGCAAACCCCTGTAGGAGCTGTCGAGTGAAACGAGGCTGCGATCTTTGCTGTTAAAGATCAAAAGATCGCAGCCTCGTTTCACTCGGCAGCTCCTACAGGGAACACACCCGTTCCACCCGCGCATAAAAATAATCAGTGGGAGTACATCTACATGCAAGCGACCAAGCCGACTCACGTCCGCTATTTGATTCTGCTCATGCTTTTCCTGGTGACCACGATCAACTACGCCGACCGGGCCACTATCGCCATCGCGGGCTCCAGCCTGCAAAAAGACCTCGGCATCGACGCGGTCACCCTCGGTTACATCTTCTCTGCATTCGGTTGGGCCTACGTGGCCGGGCAAATTCCCGGTGGCTGGCTGCTGGACCGTTTCGGCTCGAAAAAAATCTATGCGTTGAGCATTTTCACCTGGTCATTGTTCACCGTGCTGCAGGGTTATGTCGGCGAATTCGGCATGTCCACGGCGGTGGTTGCGCTGTTCATGCTGCGCTTCCTGGTGGGTCTGGCCGAAGCGCCATCCTTCCCCGGTAACGCACGCATTGTCGCGGCCTGGTTCCCGACCGCGGAGCGCGGTACGGCGTCTGCGATCTTCAACTCGGCGCAATACTTCGCCACGGTGTTGTTCGCGCCGCTGATGGGCTGGATCGTCTACAGCTTCGGCTGGCAGCACGTGTTCATCGTCATGGGCGTGATCGGCATCGTCTTCTCGGGGATCTGGCTGAAGGTGATCTACAGCCCGCGCCAACACCCGATGATCAACGACGCCGAGTTCAAACATATCGCCGACAACGGCGGCATGGTCGACATGGACCAGGACAAAGGCAAAGGCAAAAAGGTCGACGGGCCGAAGTGGGACTACATCCGCCAGTTGCTGACCAACCGCATGATGCTCGGCGTGTACCTCGGCCAATACTGCATCAACGGCATCACCTACTTCTTCCTGACCTGGTTCCCGGTGTACCTGGTGCAAGAACGCGGCATGACCATCCTCAAGGCCGGTTTCATTGCCTCGTTGCCGGCGATCTGCGGCTTCATCGGTGGCGTGCTCGGCGGCGTGATTTCCGATTACCTGCTGCGCAAGGGCCATTCCCTGACCTTCGCCCGCAAGGCGCCGATCATTGCGGGCCTGCTGGTCTCCAGCAGCATCGTGGCGTGTAACTACGTGGACGTTGAATGGATGGTCGTCGGCTTCATGGCCCTGGCATTCTTCGGCAAAGGCGTGGGTGCGTTGGGTTGGGCCGTGGTGTCCGACACGTCGCCGAAACAGATCGCCGGTCTCAGCGGTGGCCTGTTCAATACCTTCGGCAACATTGCTTCGATCACGACCCCGATCGTGATTGGCTACATCATCAGCTCCACCGGTTCATTCAAATGGGCCCTGGTGTTCGTCGGTTGCAACGCGCTGGTGGCTGTATTCAGTTACCTGGTTATCGTGGGCCCGATCAAACGCGTGGTGCTCAAAGAGCCGCCAAGCACCGGTCCTGAACTGACCAAATTATCTGAAGCGCATTCCTGAGGAGCGGCGTCATGCAGTTGATTGAACATTCCGACTCGCCGCGCTACATCCGCCTGCACGAGCGGGACAATGTGGTGATCGTGGTCAACGATCAGGGCGTACCGGCCGGCACCGAGTTTCCTGACGGTCTGGTGACCGTGGACTTTGTGCCGCAGAGCCACAAGGTCACCCTTGAGGATATCCCCGAGGGCGGGCAGGTGATTCGTTACGGCCAGACCATCGGCTACGCCTTGCAGCCGATTCCGCGCGGCAGCTGGGTCAAGGAAGATCAACTGCGCATGCCGACGGCGCCACCGCTGGACAGCTTGCCGCTGTCCACCGACGTGCCGGCCGCGCAAGCACCGCTGGAAGGCTTCACGTTCGAGGGGTATCGCAACGCCGACGGCACCGTCGGCACGCGCAACATTCTCGGGATTACCACCACGGTTCAGTGCGTCACCGGCGTGCTCGATCATGCGGTCAAACGCATCAAGGAAGAATTGCTGCCCAAGTACCCGAACGTCGATGATGTGGTGGCGCTGACCCACAGCTACGGCTGTGGCGTGGCGATCACCGCCACCGACGCGTACATCCCGATCCGCACCGTGCGCAACCTGGCGCGCAACCCGAACCTGGGAGGCGAAGCACTGGTCATCAGCCTGGGCTGCGAGAAATTGCAGGCCGGGCAGGTGATGCACGAGGACGACAGCTCGGTGGATTTGAGCGAGCCGTGGTTGTACCGCTTGCAGGATTCGAGTCACGGTTTCACCGAGATGATCGAGCAGATCATGGCGTTGGCCGAAACCCGTTTGAAGAAGCTCGATCAACGTCGCCGGGAAACCGTGCCGGCGTCTGAACTGATCCTGGGCATGCAGTGCGGCGGCAGTGATGCATTTTCCGGGATCACCGCCAACCCGGCCCTGGGCTACGCCTCGGACCTGTTGCTGCGGGCCGGCGCGACGGTGATGTTTTCCGAAGTCACCGAAGTGCGCGACGCGATTTACCTGCTGACTTCCCGAGCGGAAACCGAAGAAGTCGCCCAGGAACTGGTGCGGGAAATGGACTGGTACGACCGTTACCTGGCCAAGGGCGAAGCGGACCGCAGCGCCAACACCACGCCGGGGAACAAGAAGGGCGGGTTGTCGAACATTGTCGAGAAGTCCTTGGGCTCGATCGTCAAGTCCGGCAGCAGCGCGATCAATGGGGTGCTTGGCCCTGGCGAACGATTCAAGCGCAAAGGGCTGATCTTCTGCGCGACGCCGGCCAGTGACTTTGTCTGCGGGACGTTGCAGTTGGCGGCGGGGATGAACCTGCATGTGTTCACCACCGGGCGTGGCACGCCGTATGGCTTGGCGATGGCGCCGGTGGTGAAGGTGTCGACCCGGACTGAACTGGCGCAACGCTGGCCGGACCTGATTGACATCGATGCCGGGAGAATTGCGACCGGGCGGGCTTCAATCGAGGAGCTGGGCTGGGAGTTGTTTCACTACTACCTGGACGTGGCCAGCGGCAAGAAGCAGACGTGGGCGGAGCAGCACAAGCTGCATAACGACATCACCTTGTTCAACCCGGCGCCGATCACCTGAGACCGCGTCGACTGCATCGCGAGCAGGCTCGCTCCCACACTGATCTCATGAACACTGGAGATCAACTGTGGGAGCGAGCCTGCTCGCGATAGCGGTCTACCAGACACCAAGGTCCTGGGTGGCTTATCATTAGCCTCCTAACGACGCTCACCCAAGGTTGCCCCCGGCATGCTGGCTATTTTCCTCGAAACCCTGAACATCACCGCGCCGGTGTTTGCCATGCTGTTTCTGGGCGTGCTGCTCAAGCGCATCGACTGGATCAACGACAACTTCATCCACACCGCGTCGGCCCTGGTGTTCAACGTCACCATGCCGGCGTTGCTGTTTCTGGGCATCCTGCATGCCGACCTGCACGCGGCGTTGCAACCGGCGTTGCTGATCTATTTTTCGCTGGCCACGCTGGCGTGTTTTGCCATCGCCTGGGGCTGGGCTATCTGGAAGTGTCCGCGTGAAGACCGGGGGATTTACACCCAAGGCGCGTTTCGCGGCAACAACGGGGTCATCGGCCTGGCGCTCGCGGCGAGCATGTACGGCGATTACGGGATTTCCCTCGGGGCGATTCTCGCAGCGCTGGTCATCCTGTTTTACAACACGCTCTCGACCATCGTGCTGGCGGTGTACAGCCCGGTGATCAAGTCCGATCCGTGGAGCATCTGCAAAAGCGTGATGATCAACCCGTTGATCATCAGCGTCATTGCGGCGGCGCCGTTTGCCTACTTTCAGATCGGCTTGCCGGGCTGGCTGGAAACGTCCGGCCAGTATCTGGCGCAAACCACCTTGCCCCTGGCACTGATCTGCATCGGCGGCACGCTGTCGCTGGCGGCGTTGCGCAAAAGCGGCAATATGGCGCTGAGCTCAAGCCTGGTGAAGATGATCGGCCTGCCGGTGCTGGCGACGCTGGGTGCGTGGCTGTGGGGCTTTCGTGGGGCGGAGTTGGGGATTCTGTTCCTGTACTTCGGCAGCCCGACCGCAGCGGCCAGTTTTGTCATGGCCCGGGCGGCCAATGGCAATCATGAACTGGCGGCAGCGATCATCGTGATCACCACATTGATGGCGGCGATCACCACCAATATCGGGATCTTTTTGTTGCAGTGGGGTGGGTGGATTTAACCGAGAGTTTTGCGGTGTTCTTCAGGGCCTCTTCGCGAGCAGGCTCGCTCCCACATTTGGAATGCATTGCCAATGTGGGAGCGAGCCTGCTCGCGATAGCCATCTCACTGCCAATACAAATGTCTGCTTGTTACTCAGGCTTCTGATAGCTATCAATCACTTCCTGCGCCGCCCGAAACGCATCGACCGCCGCCGGCACACCGGCATACACCGCGCAATGCAGCAACGCTTCGCGAATCTCTTCCACGGTGCAGCCGTTGTTCAGCGCACCGTGCACGTGACCTTTCAATTCCTGCGGGCACTTCAATGCGGTCAGCACGGCGAGGGTGATCAGGCTGCGGGTTTTCAGCGGCAGGCCTTCGCGATTCCACACACCGCCCCAGGCGTGCTCGTTGACGAAATCCTGCAGCGGCTGGGTGAACTCGGTGGCATTGCCCAGCGCGCGGTCGACGAAGGCGTCACCCATCACTTGGCGGCGAACTTCAACGCCAGGCTTTTTGATATCGGTCATGGCAATTCCCTCTTGTGGTGTTGGCGATGCCAGGCGCGCAGCGACGTAAACAGCAAAAACGCCACCAGCGCCGGGAGCACAAAAAACAGCATCAGGTGTTCAAGCTTGCCGGCCAGCGGCATGCCGGTGGTGAACGACACCACGTGCAGACCGTAAGCCAGGTACAAACCCAAAAACAGCAGACCTTCGGCGCGGGTCACCCGGTAGCCGGTATAGAACATCGGCAGGCACAGCACGGCGACGCCGAGCATCACCGGCAAGTCGAATTCCAGGGCGTTGGGCGACACCGACAGCGGTGTCGGTGCGATCAGTGCAGTGAGCCCCAGCACGCCCAGGAGGTTGAACAGGTTGCTGCCGATCACGTTGCCCACGGCGATGTCCCGCTGACCGCGCAATGCGGCGATCAACGAGGTGGCCAGTTCCGGCAAGGACGTGCTGACGGCGACGATGGTCAGGCCGATGATCCGCTCCGACAGCCCCAGATCCGTCGCGACCGTCACCGCCGCGCCCAACAACAAGTGCCCGGCGTACACTAGCATCGCCAGCCCGCAGACGATCATCAGCAGGCTGCTGAACCAGAGGGTTTTTGGCGTTTCGTCATGATCCGATTGTGGACGCGTCGAGTGCCGCGACTGGCGCAGCAACAAACCCAGATACAACGCCAGGGCCGCCAGCAGCAGCATTCCGTCGGTTCGGTTCAGCTCTTTATTCCAGGCCAATACGAACACCAGCAGGCTGGCGCCAATCATCAGCGGAATGTCCAGGCGCACCAATTGCCGCGAGACCCGCAGCGGGATGATCAGCGCCGAAAGGCCGAGGGTGACGAGGATGTTGAAGATGCTGCTGCCGATCACGCTGCCGACGGCGATGTCGGCGTTTTGCGCCAGGGTCGCTTGCAGGCTGACCGCCATCTGCGGGGCGCTGCTGCCGAGGGCGACGACGGTCAGGCCGATGATCAATGGCCTGACATGCAGCCGCGCGGCCAGGCGCACGGCGGCGCGCACCATCAGCTCGGCGCCGGCGATCAGTAATACCAGGCCGCTGAGCAGTTCAATCACACTGAGCAGGGGTAAATCGGCAAGTCCGAAAATGGTCGGCGCTCCGTTTATCAGTCGAGTGCTTGTACGCGAACTCGCGCGGTGCCGCTGCGAAGCATGCCCAGCTGTTCGGCTGCTTCATGAGACAGATCAATCAGGCGCCCGCGAGTGTGCGGGCCGCGATCGTTGATGCGAACCACGCAGGACTTGTCGTTACTCAGGTTGGTGACCTTCACCCGCGTGCCGAACGGCAACTGGCGATGGGCGGCGGTCAATGAATTCTTGTCGAAACGCTCACCGCTGGCGGTGCGTTTACCTTGGTGTTTGGCGCCGTAATAGGACGCTACGCCTGTCTTGTCGTAGCCGTGTGGATCGACGACATCCGTACTGGCGCAACCGGCCAGCAGAGAGATCAGGGCGCAGGCACCAAGTAGACGTTTCATTCAAAGGTTTCCACATACAAATGTGGGAGCGAGCCTGCTCGCGAAGGGGGCGTCACATTCAACATTACTGTCGGCTGTGACACCGCTTTCGCGAGCAGGCTCGCTCCCACAGGGGTAGAGCCAGGCTTTGAATCTGGCTCCATTCTCATCAGCCTTCGAGCTTGCTTTTGAGCAGTTCGTTGACCTGTTGCGGGTTGGCCTTGCCTTTGGAGGCTTTCATGGCCTGGCCGACGAAGAAGCCGAACATCTTGCCGCGTTTGGCTTCGTCTGCCGCGCGGTATTGTTCGACCTGTTCGGCATTGGCGGCGAGCATTTCGTCGAGCACCGCCGAGATCGCGCCGGTGTCGGTCACTTGCTTGAGGCCGCGCTTGTCGATGATCTCGTCCGCACTGCCTTCGCCGTTGGCCATCGCTTCAAACACCACTTTGGCAATCTTACCGGAGATGGTGTTGTCCTTGATGCGCAGCAGCATGCCGCCCAGTTGTTCGGCCGAGACCGGTGACTGGTCGATGTCCACGCCTTGCTTGTTCAGCAGGCTGCCCAGTTCAACCATCACCCAGTTGGCCGCCAGCTTGGCGTCGCCGCTGATACTCACGACCTTCTCGAAGTAATCGGCTTGTTCGCGGCTGGTGGCCAGGACGCTGGCGTCGTAGACCGACAGACCGAACTGTTCCTGGAAACGCTCGCGTTTCTGCGGCGGCAATTCCGGCAGGGTGGCGCGTACGTCGTCGAGGAACGAGTTTTCGATGACCACGGGCAGCAGGTCCGGATCGGGGAAGTAACGGTAGTCGTTGGCTTCCTCTTTGCTGCGCATCGGACGGGTTTCGTCCTTGTTCGGATCGTACAGGCGGGTCTGCTGGATCACCTTGCCGCCGTCTTCGATCAGCTCGATCTGACGCTGCACTTCGGTGTTGATCGCCTTCTCGATAAAGCGGAACGAGTTGACGTTCTTGATCTCGCAGCGCGTGCCGAATTCGGCCTGGCCCTTCGGACGGATCGACACATTGCAGTCGCAACGCAGCGAGCCTTCGGCCATGTTGCCGTCGCAGATGCCCAGGTAACGCACCAGCGCGTGGACGGCCTTGACGTAAGCCACGGCTTCCTTGGCGCTGCGCATGTCCGGCTCGGAAACGATTTCCAGCAGCGGCGTGCCGGCGCGGTTCAGGTCGATGCCGGTGGCACCGTTGAACTCTTCGTGCAGGCTTTTACCGGCGTCTTCTTCCAGGTGCGCGCGGGTGATGCCGACGCGTTTGACCGTGCCGTCTTCCAGCGCGATGTCCAGGTGGCCCTTGCCGACGATCGGCAATTCCATCTGGCTGATCTGGTAGCCCTTGGGCAGGTCCGGGTAGAAATAGTTTTTACGGGCGAACACGTTGTGCTGGCCGATCTCGGCATCGATGGCCAGACCGAACATCACCGCCATGCGCACCGCTTCCTGGTTCAGCACCGGCAATACGCCGGGCATGCCGAGGTCTACCAGGCTGGCCTGGGTGTTCGGCTCGGAACCGAAGGTGGTGGAACTACCGGAAAAGATTTTCGACCGGGTGGTGAGCTGGGTATGAATCTCCAGCCCGATCACGACTTCCCATTGCATGTGTTTCTCCTCAGAAGCCGGTTGGGGTGCGGGTGTGCCAGTCAGTGTTCTGCTGATACTGATGGGCAACGTTCAACAGGCGACCTTCCTGGAAATACGGGGCGAGCAGTTGCACGCCGACGGGCAGGCCATCGACAAAACCTGCTGGCATGGACAAGCCCGGCAGGCCGGCGAGGTTGGCGGTAATGGTGTAGACGTCTTCCAGGTAGGCGGCGACCGGGTCGCTGTTCTTGGCGCCGAGCTTCCAAGCCGGGTTCGGCGTGGTCGGGCCGAGGATGATGTCGACCTCATTGAAGGCGGCCATGAAGTCGTTCTTGATCAGGCGACGGATCTTCTGCGCTTTCAGGTAGTAGGCGTCGTAATAACCGGCCGACAGCGCGTAGGCACCGACCATGATTCGGCGCTGCACTTCCGCGCCGAAACCTTCGCCACGGGAACGCTTGTACAGGTCGATCAGGTTTTTCGGGTCTTCGCAGCGGTAGCCGAAACGCACGCCGTCGAAACGCGACAGGTTGGAAGAGGCTTCTGCCGGGGCGATCACGTAGTACGCCGGGATCGCGTGCTGCATGTTCGGCAGGCTGATTTCCTTGACCACGGCGCCGAGTTTTTCCAGCTCCTTGACGCTGTTGTGAATCAGCTCGGCAATGCGCGGGTCGAGACCGGCGCTGAAGTATTCCTTCGGCACGCCGATGCGCAGGCCTTGCAGCGAGCCGTTCAGGCCGGCGCTGTAATCAGGCACGGGCTCGTCGATGCTGGTGGAGTCCTGCGGATCGAAACCGGCCATGCCTTGCAGCAGGATCGCGCAGTCTTCGGCAGTGCGCGCCAGAGGGCCGCCCTGGTCGAGGCTGGAGGCGTAGGCGATCATGCCCCAGCGCGAAACACGACCGTACGTCGGTTTCAGGCCGGTGAGGTTGGTCAGGGCGGCGGGCTGACGGATCGAACCGCCCGTGTCGGTGCCGGTGGCTGCAGGCAACAGGCGCGCGGCAACCGCAGCCGCGGAACCGCCGGACGAACCGCCCGGAACGTGTTCCAGGTTCCACGGGTTTTTCACCGGGCCGTAGTAGCTCGATTCGTTGGCCGAACCCATGGCGAATTCGTCCATGTTGGTCTTGCCCAGGGTCACGGCCCCGGCAGCAGCGAGCTTGGCGACGACGGTGGCGTCGTACGGAGCCTTGAAGTTGTCGAGCATCTTCGAGCCGCAGCTGGTGCGGATGCCTTGGGTGCAGAACAGGTCTTTGTGGGCGATCGGCGCGCCAAGCAGGGCGCCGCTCTCACCGTTGGCCCGGCGTGCGTCAGCGGCTTTCGCCTGCTGGAGCGCCAGGTCTTCGGTGAGGCTGATGAAACTGTTGAGCTGCGGATCGAGCTGCGCGATGCGCGCCAGCAGGACTTTGGTCAGCTCTTCGGAAGAAAAATTTTTATCGGCGAGTCCGCGGGCGATCTCGGCCAGAGTCAATTGATGCATTGCAGGCTCTTTCCCTTTAGTCGATGACTTTCGGAACCAGGTACAGGCCGTTTTCGACCGCTGGCGCGATGGACTGATAAGCCTCGCGATGATTGGTCTCGGTCACGACGTCTGCACGCAGGCGCTGGCTGGCTTCCAGTGGGTGGGCGAGCGGCTCGATACCGTCGGTATTGACCGCCTGCATTTCGTCGACCAGCCCGAGAATGCTGTTCAGGGCCGAAGTGATGTGTGGAAGATCGGCATCATTGAGGCCAAGACAGGCCAGATGAGCGATTTTTTCCACGTCGGAGCGTTCAAGCGCCATGGGATTCTCCAGTGGAAGGAAAACAGAACGGATGCTATCCGTGTGTTAGATTGTCGGAACACTACCGCATTTCTACGGTCATAAGGCCGCGATTGTGGGGGTTGGTGCACAGAAAAGCGGCCAATTTAACATATTGGCGCCTTGCCCAAAATCCCTGTCGTTGTTAGAGTTTGCCGCACTTTTTTACCCACGCGTTGCCTAGGGTCCCTTTCCCATGTTCAAGAAACTGCGTGGCATGTTTTCCAGCGATCTTTCCATTGACCTGGGCACTGCCAACACCCTTATTTACGTGCGCGAGCGCGGTATCGTCCTGAATGAGCCATCGGTTGTGGCTATTCGGACACACGGTAACCAGAAAAGTGTCGTTGCTGTCGGCACCGAGGCCAAGCGCATGCTCGGTCGTACGCCCGGCAACATCGCGGCGATTCGACCGATGAAGGATGGCGTGATCGCCGACTTCAGCGTCTGCGAAAAGATGCTGCAGTACTTCATCAACAAGGTGCACGAAAACAGCTTCCTGCAGCCTAGCCCTCGTGTGCTGATCTGCGTTCCGTGCAAATCGACCCAGGTCGAGCGTCGTGCCATCCGTGAATCGGCCCTTGGTGCCGGTGCCCGTGAAGTGTTCCTGATCGAAGAGCCAATGGCTGCTGCGATCGGTGCCGGCCTGCCGGTTGAAGAAGCGCGCGGCTCGATGGTTGTCGATATCGGTGGTGGTACCACTGAAATCGCGCTGATCTCCCTGAACGGTGTGGTTTACGCCGAATCGGTACGGGTTGGCGGCGACCGCTTCGACGAAGCGATCATCACCTACGTGCGTCGCAACTACGGCAGCCTGATCGGCGAATCCACCGCCGAGCGCATCAAGCAGGAAATCGGTACTGCCTACCCGGGCGGCGAAGTTCGCGAAGTCGACGTTCGTGGCCGTAACCTGGCCGAAGGCGTTCCACGTGCCTTCACCCTGAACTCCAATGAAGTGCTGGAAGCTCTGCAAGAGTCCCTGGCTACCATCGTTCAGGCCGTGAAAAGCGCGCTGGAGCAATCGCCTCCGGAACTGGCTTCCGATATCGCCGAGCGTGGCCTGGTGCTGACCGGTGGTGGCGCCTTGCTGCGTGACCTCGACAAGTTGCTGGCCCAGGAAACCGGTCTGCCGGTCATCGTTGCCGAAGACCCGCTGACCTGCGTTGCTCGCGGCGGTGGCCGTGCATTGGAAATGATGGATAAACACACCATGGACCTGCTGTCGAGCGAGTGATCTCGCCGGTTGCATCTATGCTGTTGGCGCGCAGGCAGCACTTTGCAGTGCTGCCTGTTGGCGTTTATCTTCTGTCAGTCTGCATCCAGGCCGGTTTGATGCCGTATGAATAAAGAGAACATTTGCCTGGGAGGAGCGGCTTATTAAACCGCTTTTCACCAAAGGCCCCTCACTGGGCGTGCGCTTGTTGGTGCTGGTCGTGCTATCGGTCGCGCTGATGGTGGTCGATGCCCGCTTCACACTGCTCAAGCCAGTGCGTAGCCAAATGTCGCTGGTGCTGATGCAGTCTTACTGGATCACCGACCTGCCGCAGCGGCTATGGCAAGGTGTGGCCAGCCAATTTGGCAGCCGTACCGAACTCGTCGCCGAAAACGAAAAACTCAAGACTGAAAACCTGCTGTTGCAGGGGCGCATGCAAAAGCTTGCCGCGCTCACCGAGCAGAACGTTCGGCTGCGCGAGTTGCTCAATTCTTCCGCGCTGGTCAACGAGAAGGTCGAAGTGGCCGAATTGATCGGCATGGACCCCAACCCCTTCACCCATCGCATCATCATCAATAAAGGTGAGCGCGACGGTGTGGTCCTCGGTCAGCCGGTGCTCGATGCCCGTGGCCTGATGGGCCAAGTGGTCGAGTTGATGCCGTACACCTCCCGCGTCCTGTTGCTCACCGACACCACTCACAGCATTCCGGTACAGGTGAACCGTAACGGCCTGCGGGCGATTGCCAGCGGCACCGGCAACCCGGAACGCCTGGAATTGCGTCACGTCGCAGACACGGCTGATATCAAGGAAGGCGATCTGCTGGTCAGCTCCGGTCTGGGGCAGCGATTCCCGGCGGGTTACCCGGTGGCCACAGTCAAAGAAGTGATTCACGATTCCGGCCAGCCGTTCGCCATTGTTCGCGCCGTGCCGACCGCCGCATTGAACCGCAGTCGTTACCTGCTGCTGGTGTTCAGCGACACCCGAACCCCGGAAGAACGTGCCAACGACGCCGCGCAGGCCCAGGAAAGCCTGGATGCGCAGGGTGGCGGCCCCATCATTCCAGCGACTGTGCCGAAACCTGCCGCCGTCATCGCCCCGGCAGCCGTTGCGGCTCCGGCCGTTCCGGTGGCTGCACCTGCTGCCACAACCCCGGCCAAGCCTGCCGCCGCACATCCCGCCGCCGCCAAGCCGCCCGCGACTGCACCGGCAGCCGCTAAACCACCGGCGACGCAACCCGCTGTCGTGAAACCTGCTGCCAAGCCGCCTGTCTCCGCGCCGGCCACCACTGGGGGAAGAGAATAATGGTCGGTGCTACTGCCTCCCGAAACGACTGGATGGTCTGGCTGACATTCGCCATCGGCATGCTGCTCAGCGTGTCGCCGCTGCCGCAATTCATGGAAATCCTCCGCCCGTTGTGGCTGGCCTTGCTGCTGGCGTTCTGGGCGTTGGCCCTGCCGCAGAAAGTCGGGATGGTCACCGCGTGGTGCCTGGGCCTGGCCGAAGACGTGCTCTACGGCACGCTGCTGGGGCAGAACGCATTGATCCTGACGCTCATTACGTTCCTGGTGCTGTCGCTGCAACAACGCCTGCGGATGTTCCCGATGTGGCAACAAAGCCTGGTGATCCTGGTGATCTTCGGCCTCGCACAGCTTGTACAACTATGGCTCAGCGCCCTGACCGGCAATCGTCAACCGACGCTGGCGCTGGTCTTGCCGGCACTGGTCAGTGCGTTGCTCTGGCCGTGGATCAGCTACGGTTTGCGCGGTTTGCGTCGACGCTACAAAATCAATTGATTCGGTCAGGCATTTGCCCGTATCTCGACAGGGAGATGTCTTGATGAAACAGCTGTATCTCGCCTCAGGCTCGCCACGTCGGCGTGAACTGCTCACGCAGATCGGCGTGCCGTTCCGCACCATCAGTGCGGACATCGATGAAACCCCTTTAAGTGATGAATCCCCGTCGGCCTATGTCGAGCGCCTGGCGCGCGGCAAGGCCGAGGCCGGGCGCGGGTCTGTCGTGCCCGACGCGGATTTTTGCGTGTTGGGCGCCGACACCGCCGTGGTGCTGGATGGAAAAATTCTCGGCAAGCCGGTTGATGAAGCGCAAGCGTGCGCCATGCTTATGATGTTGGCCGGGCAAGAGCATGAAGTGCTGACGGCCATTGCGGTGCTGGATGGTGAGCGTTGCGAGTCTCGGGTGGTGCGCAGTCTGGTGCGTTTTCGTCACATCGGTCGCGATGAAGCGGCGGCCTACTGGGCCAGCGGTGAACCGCGGGACAAGGCGGGCGGCTATGGCATTCAAGGACTGGGCGCGGTGTTTGTCGCCGGGCTCAATGGCAGTTACTCGGCGGTGGTCGGACTGCCGCTGTGCGAAACCGCTGAGCTGCTCGGCCATTTCGGCATACCCTGTTGGCAAACCCTTAACGCGCGCTAAGCGTCGTACTGACAAGATGCGGCCATTATCGTGAACATGCCTGAACGAGACCCTGCCATGAGTGAAGAGATCCTGATCAACATCACGCCGATGGAATCGCGCGTGGCGGTGGTCGAAAACGGTGTGCTGCAAGAGGTCCACGTCGAGCGCACGCAAAAGCGCGGGATCGTCGGCAACATCTATAAAGGCAAGGTCGTGCGGGTATTGCCAGGCATGCAGGCGGCCTTCGTCGACATCGGCCTGGACCGCGCCGCGTTTATTCACGCCTCGGAAATTTCCCTGCGCGAAGGCCCTGCGGTCGAGAGCATCAGCTCGCTGGTTCACGAAGGCCAGAGCCTGGTGGTGCAAGTCACCAAGGACCCGATCGGCTCCAAAGGTGCGCGGCTGACCACTCAGCTGTCGATTCCATCGCGTTATCTGGTGTACATGCCGCGCACCGCCCACGTCGGCATTTCGCTGAAAATCGAAGATGAAGCCGAGCGCGAACGTCTCAAACAAGTGGTCACCGATTGCGTGGCCAAAGAAGGCATCAAGGAAGCCGGTGGTTTCATTCTGCGTACTGCCGCCGAAGGGGCCGGCGCCGATGAAATCCTCATGGACATCCGCTACCTGCGCAGGCTCTGGGATCAGATCAACGAGCAGATCAAAACCATCAGCGCGCCGAGTGTGATTTACGAAGATCTCGGTCTGGCGTTGCGTACCTTGCGTGACCTGGTCAGTCCGAAGATCGAGAAGATCCGCATCGATTCCCGGGAAACCTTCCAGAAAACCACGCAGTTCGTCGCCGAACTGATGCCGGAAATCGCCGATCGTCTTGAGCATTATCCGGGCGAGCGGCCGATTTTCGACCTGTATGGCGTCGAAGACGAAATCCAGAAAGCCCTGGAGCGTAAAGTCCCGCTGAAGTCCGGCGGCTACCTGGTGGTGGACCCGGCGGAAGCCATGAGCACCATCGACGTCAACACCGGGGCGTTCGTCGGTCATCGCAACCTTGAAGAAACCATCTTCAAGACCAACCTCGAAGCCGCGACCGCCATTGCCCGTCAGTTGCGCCTGCGCAACCTGGGCGGGATCATCATCATCGACTTCATCGACATGGAAGATGAAGAGCACCAGCGTCAGGTGCTGCGAACGCTCGAGAAACAACTGGAACGCGATCACGCCAAGACCAACATCATCGGCATCACCGAGTTGGGCCTGGTGCAGATGACCCGCAAGCGCACCCGCGAAAGTCTCGAGCAAGTGCTATGCGAACCGTGCAGCAGTTGCCAGGGCCGCGGCAAGCTCAAGACCCCGGAAACAGTGTGCTACGAAATTTTCCGTGAAATCCTCCGTGAGGCTCGCGCCTATCAGGCGGAAGGCTATCGTGTATTGGCGAACCAGAAAGTCGTCGATCGTTTGCTCGATGAAGAGTCGGGCAACGTCGCCGAGCTGGAAGGTTTTATCGGACGCACCATTCGGTTCCAGGTGGAAACCATGTATTCCCAGGAACAATACGACGTGGTGCTGCTCTGAATCGCTGTGTTTCAACCCCACTAGAACAGCTGGCCTCAGCTTTTTGCAGTATTTTTGCCATGGGAGCCGACTGACATGGACCGTCTGACACGCATATTGGCCGCACTGACCCGTTGGGGTCTGGGCCTGTGCGCGTTGGTTTTGGTGCTGATGGCGCTTTACGTCAGCCTCGGCCGAGAGTTGACGCCGCTGGTGGCCGAGTACCGTGCCGAAGTCGAATCCAAAGCCGGTGCTGCTTTGGGTATGCCGCTGCATATCGGTGAACTGGAAGGTAACTGGAGCGGTTTTGCGCCGATCCTGCTGGCTCACGATGTGATGGTCGGCGAGGGCGTCAATGCCCTGCGCCTGGATCAGGTGCGCGCGGTGCCGGATCTTTGGGAGAGTCTGATGGCGCGCGAGGTGCGCATCGCTCACCTTGAGCTCAACGGCCTGAAAATCAGCCTCAAGGAAGGCGAGGACGGGCATTGGGCGCTGGAAGGTTTGCCGGTCCAGCAAGATCAGCCGCTGGATCCGGAGCAGTTGCTCAATCGCATGCAGAGGGTTCAGCAGCTGTCGGTGCTCGACAGCCAGGTGACCTTGCAGCCTCTGGATCAGCAACCCCTGACCCTGACCTACGTGGGTCTGAATCTGAAAACCGGCGCCTCTCGCCAGCGACTCGACGCCAGGCTGACCCTGCCCGACGGTCAGCCAGTGGCCATGAGCCTGCGCACCCGTATCCGCGCCAGTCAGTGGAAGGAAGGCGAGGCGGATGCCTACCTGAGCCTGCCGCAAAGCGATTGGTCGAAATGGTTGCCCGAGCGCCTGACCCGGCAGTGGAATTTCTCCGAGATCAAGGCCGGCGGCGAGCTCTGGGTCAACTGGAACAAGGGTGCCCTGCAAAGCGCCGCGATCCGCTTGAACGCGCCGCAACTCAAGGGCGCCTACGCCGAGCGCAAGCCGATCCAGATCAACAACCTCGCGCTCAACGGCTATTTCCAGCGCGGTGCCGAAGGCGTCCTGGTGACCCTGGATTCCCTGGCCATGAACCTCGGCGAGACTCGCTGGGAATCGCGTCTGCAACTCAAGCAAAGCGCGGCCACCGACAAGACCGAAGAGCTTTGGCATCTACAAGCCGACCGCCTCGACCTCACGCCGATCACGCCGCTGCTCAATGCCTTGGGCCCGCTGCCCGAAGGCGTTGCCAAGGCGGTCGAGCGGCTCAAGGTGACCGGTGGCTTGCGCAACGTGCTGGTCGACTTCAGGCCCAATGCCACTGACGACAGTAAATTCAGCTTTGCCGCCAACCTGGATCGGGTCGGCTTCGATGCCTATAGCGGCGCTCCGGCTGCGCGAAATGTCAGCGGCAGCATCAGCGGTGACCTGGGCCAAGGCGAGCTGCGCCTGGACAGCAAGGACTTTGTCCTGCACCTTGACCCGATTTTCGCCAAGCCATGGCAGTACATTCAAGCGAACGCCCGGTTGACCTGGAAGCTCGACAAAGAAGGCTTCACCCTGATCGCGCCGTACCTGAAGGTGCTGGGCGAAGAGGGCAAGATTGCCGGCGACTTCCTGATCCGCCTGCATTTCGATCACACCCAGGAAGATTACATGGACCTGCGGGTCGGCCTGGTCGATGGTGATGGTAAGTACACCGCCAAGTACTTGCCGGAGATGCTCAGCCCGGCGCTGGACGAATGGCTGCGTACGGCGATTCTCAAAGGTGCGGTGGACGAAGGTTTCTTCCAGTACCAGGGATCGCTGAACCACGGCGCCGCCGACACTGCCCGCAGCATCAGCCTGTTCTTCAAGGTCCACGATGCCGAGCTGGCGTTCCAGCCAGGCTGGCCGCCTGTCAGCAACGTCACGGGGGACGTGTTTGTCGAAGACAGCGGTGTGCGGATCCTGGCCAGCAAGGGCCAGTTGCTCGACACCCAGGTTCGCGACATTTACGTCAATATTCCCCATGTGCCTTCCGGGCAAACCGTCCACCTGTTCCTCGACGGCGCATTCGCTGGCGGGTTGGGCGACGGACTGAAAATTCTTCAGGAGGCGCCGATCGGCACCGCCGACACCTTTGCCAACTGGGAAGGCGAGGGCGATCTGCAGGGCAAGCTGAAACTGGACATCCCGCTGGTCAAAGGCGAGCAGCCCAAGATCCTGGTCGACTTCAAGACTGCCAAGGCCCGCCTGAAACTCGCTGAGCCAGCCCTTGAACTGACTCAGCTCAAAGGCGATTTCCGTTTCGACAGCTCCAAGGGGTTGAGCGGGCAGAACATCACCGCGCGCGCTTTCGATAAACCTGTCGCCGCGCAGATTTTCGCCGACGGCAGCCCGGGCAATCTCAAGACACGCGTTAACGCGTCCGGTCAGATCGAGGTCAAGAAACTCACTGATTGGTTGAGCGTTACCCAGCCGTTGCCCGTGTCCGGGTTGATCCCGTATCAGCTGCAACTGAACCTGGAGGGTGCCGACAGCCAGTTGATGGTCAGTTCCAGCCTCAAAGGCGTGGCGGTCGATTTGCCGGCGCCGTTCGGCATGGCGGCCGATGTGGGGCGCGACACGACGTTCCGCATGACCTTGCAAGGGCCGGAGCGGCGCTACTGGGTCAATTATGGTGAGCTGGCGAACTTTACGTTTGCAGCGCCGACCGGCAACTTTGCCGACGGTCGCGGTGAACTGTTCCTCGGCGGCGGCAATGCCGTGCTGCCCGGTGCCAAAGGCCTGCGGGTGCGCGGCGTGTTGTCGGAGCTGGATGTCGGACCGTGGAAGGATCTGGTGGACAAGTATGCCGGCCAGGATCCAGGCGGCAGTGCCAAACAGCTGCTCAGCAGTACGGACTTCAAGGTCGGCAAGCTCAGCGGCATCGGTACCACCCTCGATCAGGCTTCGGTGCAGTTGAACCGCAAACCGACTGGGTGGGCCTTGCAGCTCGACAGTCAGCAAGTCAAGGGCACCGCGAGCATCCCCGATGCGAAAGCCGCGCCGATTGCGGTCAATCTGCAATACGTGCGTTTGCCGGCGCCGGACCCGACGGTCCTGGCCGACGAAAACTCGCCGGATCCGCTGGCCTCGGTGGACCCGACGAAAATCCCGGCGCTGGATATCACCATCAATCAACTGTTCCAGGGGCAGGATCTGGTGGGCGGCTGGTCGCTGAAGGTTCGTCCGACCGCCAAGGGCATTGCGCTCAATGCGCTGGATCTGGGCCTCAAAGGCATTCTGTTGCAGGGCAGCGGCGGTTGGGAAGGTACCCCCGGTTCATCCACCAGTTGGTACAAGGGCCGGGTCAGCGGCAAGAACCTGGCCGATGTATTGAAGGGCTGGGGGTTTGCGCCGAGCGTCACCAGCGAAGAGTTTCACATGGACGTCGACGGTCGCTGGCCGGGCTCACCGGCGTGGTTGGCCACCAAGCGCTTCTCCGGAACCCTCGATGCCTCGTTGAATAAAGGCCAGTTTGTTGAAGTCGAGGGCAGCGCCCAGGCGTTGCGGGTCTTTGGCCTGCTCAACTTCAACTCCATCGGGCGTCGCCTGCGCCTGGATTTCTCGGACCTGTTTGGCAAAGGCTTGAGCTATGACCGGGTCAAAGGCCTGCTCGTTGCAACCAACGGGGTGTACGTGACCCGTGAGCCGATCCGGCTGACCGGTCCGTCAAGCAATCTTGAGCTTGATGGCACCCTGGATCTCGTTGGTGATCAGGTCGATGCCAAGTTGCTGGTGACTTTGCCGGTGACCAACAATCTGCCGATTGCCGCGCTGATTGTCGGCGCCCCGGCCATCGGCGGCGCGTTGTTCCTGATCGACAAGCTGATCGGTGACCGCGTGGCGCGTTTCGCCAGCGTGAAGTACACCGTCAAAGGGCCGTGGAAAGATCCGAAAATTACCTTTGATAAGCCTTTTTGAGCCCTTTTTGAAAAAGCACTCTCCAGGCCTATGGAGTAGCATGGCCGTAAGTCCCCGTAGGAGCTGCCGCAGGCTGCGATCTTTTGATCTTGCCTCTGATTTTGAAGAACCCAAAATCAAAAGATCGCAGCCTGCGGCAGCTCCTACAAGTATGTGTTGATTTCAGATAAGGAAATGGCCATGTCAGTCGCGGTGATTCAAATGGTCAGCCAGAGCGATGTGCTGGCCAATCTGGCCCAGGCCCGTCGGCTGCTCGAACAAGCAGCGGCCGCTGGCGCGAAGCTTGCCGTGCTGCCGGAAAACTTCGCCGCCATGGGCCGTCGTGACATTGCCGACATCGGCCGCGCCGAGGCGTTGGGCGAAGGTCCGATCCTGCCATGGTTGAAACAGACCGCACGCGACCTCAAGTTATGGATAGTGGCTGGCACGCTGCCGTTGCCGCCGGTGGATCAACCGACAACCAAAGTGCATGCCTGCTCGTTGCTGGTGAACGATCAGGGCGAGACAGTGGCGCGCTACGACAAGCTGCACCTGTTCGACGTGGACGTGGCGGACAATCGCGGACGTTATCGCGAGTCCGATGACTATGCTTATGGCAGCGGGGTGGTCGTGGCGGACACGCCTGTCGGTCGAGTCGGCCTGACGGTCTGTTATGACCTGCGCTTCCCCGAGCTGTACAGCGAATTGCGCGCTGCCGGGGCGGAGTTGATTACCGCACCGTCGGCCTTTACCGCGGTGACCGGTGCGGCGCATTGGGATGTGTTGATTCGCGCGCGGGCCATCGAGACTCAATGTTATGTGCTCGCGGCCGCCCAGGGTGGAACCCATCCGGGACCGCGTGAAACGTATGGTCATGCCGCGATCATCGACCCGTGGGGCCGTGTGCTGGCGCAACAGGATCAAGGCGAGGCCGTGCTGCTGGCCGAACGCGATAGCAGCGAACAGGCGTCCATCAGGGCGCGGATGCCGGTGTCCAGTCACCGGCGCTTTTTCTCGCAGGGCGCCCAGCGACCTGCCTCAGAACGACGAATTTAAGGCGTAAAGCATATGAGCGAGTTGTTGTCCTCAGTCAGTGAACACCTCCTGGCGCCCGGCGGCGTAACGATCGAGAGCCTGCAAGGTGTGCTCGGCGATCTGGCCGGCCCCGGCATCGATGCCGCCGACCTGTATTTCCAGGGGCAGATTTCCGAGTCCTGGGCGCTGGAAGACGGCATCGTCAAGGAGGGCAGCTTCAACCTCGACCAAGGTGTCGGCGTACGCGCGCAATCGGGTGAGAAAACCGGTTTTGCCTATAGCAATGCGATCACCCTGGAAGCCTTGGGGGCTGCGGCTCGCGCGGCACGTTCGATCTCCCGCGCCGGGCAGAACGGCACGGTGCAGGCGTTCACGACTCAGGATGTCGCCCAGTTGTACGGGCCGGATAACCCGCTGGAAGTGATGACGCGCGCCGAGAAAGTCGAACTGCTCAAACGCATCGATGTCGCGACTCGCGCGCTCGACCCGCGTATCCAGCAAGTCACCGTGAGCATGGCTGGCGTCTGGGAAAGAATCCTCGTGGCTTCTACCGACGGCAGTCTGGCAGCCGATGTTCGACCGCTGGTGCGCTTCAATGTCAGCGTAATCGTCGAGCAGAACGGTCGCCGCGAACGCGGTGGCCATGGCGGCGGCGGTCGTACCGATTACCGTTATTTCCTCAGTGATGACCGTGCCATGGGGTATGCCCGTGAAGCGTTGCGTCAGGCGCTGGTCAATCTTGAAGCCATTCCTGCGCCAGCCGGTACGTTGCCGGTGGTGTTGGGTTCCGGCTGGTCCGGCGTGCTGCTGCACGAAGCGGTCGGTCACGGCCTGGAAGGCGACTTCAACCGCAAGGGCAGCTCGGCGTACAGCGGGCGTATGGGCGAGATGGTTGCGTCCAAGCTCTGCACCATCGTCGATGACGGCACCCTGGCCGGGCGTCGTGGCTCTTTGAGCGTCGACGACGAAGGCACCCCGACCGAGTGCACCACGCTGATCGAAAACGGTGTGCTCAAAGGCTACATGCAGGACAAGCTCAACGCCCGCCTGATGGGCGTGGCCCGCACCGGTAACGGTCGTCGTGAATCCTACGCCCACCTGCCAATGCCGCGCATGACCAACACGTACATGCTGGCGGGCGAAAGCGACCCGGCGGAAATCATTGCTTCGGTGAAGCGCGGTATCTACTGCGCCAACCTTGGCGGCGGTCAGGTGGACATCACCAGCGGCAAGTTCGTGTTCTCCACCAGCGAGGCGTACCTGATCGAAGACGGCAAGATCACTGCCCCGGTCAAAGGAGCAACGTTGATCGGCAACGGTCCGGAGGCTATGAGCAAAGTGTCGATGGTGGGTAACGATCTGTCGCTGGACAGCGGCGTGGGGACGTGTGGCAAGGATGGGCAGTCGGTGCCGGTGGGTGTCGGCCAGCCAACGCTGAAAATCGATGCGATCACTGTGGGTGGCACAGGATCTTAAGGGATGGAGCTTCGGGTGAGTTGCCTGGCAACCCACCCGATACGAGGTTTAACGCAGACCGCGTTGAGTCTCGTCCAGCTCACGGATGTACTTGAAGATTTTACGGCTCGATGCTGGTGGCTTGTTGGTCGCCAGTTCGTGCTGGGCCTGACGGATCAGGGAGCGCAATTGCTGACGATCAGCCTCCGGGTAGTCGAGCACGAACTTCTCCAGGACGCCGTCGTCGCCCGCGATCAAGCGATCACGCCAGCGTTCCAGGCCATGGAAGCGTTCGTTGTACTGCCGGGTGGAGGCATCGAGTTGATCGAGCAGAGTCAGAATGGCGTCAGTGTCCTGATCGCGCATCAGTTTGCCGATGAACATGAGGTGCCGTTTACGCGCGATATTCGCGGTGTGCTTGGGCGCATCAGCCAGGGCCCGGCGCATAGCGTCGGTCAACGGCAGTTTTGCCAGCAAGTCAGGCTTGAGCGTTGTAAGGCGCTCGCCGAGGTCAACCAGAGCATGAAGCTCACGTTTGACCTGGGATTTGCTTTTTTCTCCCGTATCGAGGGAGTCGTCGTAAGAATCAACCATGGTGGCCGTCCGCAAAGAAACGCCGCCATGATAACCAGTCGGGGGCCGCTTGTCCGGCCCGGTCGCTCGAAGGCCCCAGCCGAAAGCAGAATTTGAGTGGAGAACAGCATGAGTGCAGTTGAAAGCGTCGGCCCACAAGCGTTGCCGGCACTGCAAGAACAAGTCGAGCAGATCATCGCTGAAGCCAAGCGTCAGGGTGCCAGTGCCTGTGAAGTGGCGGTATCCCTGGAGCAGGGCCTGTCGACCTCGGTGCGTCAGCGTGAAGTCGAAACCGTCGAATTCAACCGCGATCAGGGCTTTGGCATCACCTTGTACGTCGGCCAGCGCAAGGGCTCGGCCAGCACGTCGGCCAGTGGCCCTGAGGCGATTCGCGAAACCGTCGCGGCTGCACTGGCCATCGCCAAGCACACCTCGGAAGATGAAGCCGCCGGCCTGGCCGATGCCGCGTTGATGGCCAAGGACCTGCAGGATTTCGATCTGTTCCACCAATGGGACATCACCCCGGAACAAGCCATCGAAATGGCCCTGGCCTGTGAAGCGGCGGCGTTTGCCACCGACAGCCGGATCAAGAACGCCGATGGCACGACCCTCAGCACTCATCAGGGTTGCCGCGTCTACGGCAACAGCCACGGTTTTGTCGGCGGTTACGCGTCGACCCGGCACAGCCTGAGCTGCGTGATGATCGCCGAGGCCGACGGCCAGATGCAGCGTGATTACTGGTACGACGTCAACCGTCAGGGCAACTTGCTGGCCGACCCGGTGAGCATCGGCCAACGTGCCGCGCAACGGGCGGCGAGCCGTCTGGGCGCGCGTCCGGTGCCGACCTGTGAAGTGCCGGTGCTGTTTTCTGCAGAGCTGGCCGGTGGCCTGTTCGGCAGTTTCCTCTCGGCGATTTCCGGTGGCAGCCTGTATCGCAAGTCGTCGTTCCTTGAAGGCACGCTGGGTCAGAAACTGTTCCCGGAATGGCTGACGATCGATGAGCGTCCACATTTGATGCGTGCGATGGGCAGTTCGGCGTTCGATGGCGATGGTCTGGCAACTTATGCCAAACCGTTCGTCGAAAAAGGCGAACTGGTGTCCTACATCCTTGGCACCTATTCCGGTCGTAAACTCGGCATGCCGAGCACCGCCAACGCAGGCGGCGTGCACAACCTGTTTGTCACTCATGGCGACGAAGACCAGGCCGCCTTGCTGCGCCGCATGGGGCGCGGCCTGCTGGTGACCGAACTGATGGGCCAGGGCCTGAACATGGTCACCGGCGATTACTCCCGTGGCGCGGCGGGTTACTGGGTCGAGAACGGCGAAATCCAGTTCGCGGTCCAGGAAGTGACCATCGCCGGCAACATGCGCGACATGTTCAAGCAGATCGTTGCGGTGGGTAATGATCTGGAACTGCGCAGCAACATCCGCACCGGTTCGGTACTGATCGAGCGGATGACGGTGGCGGGCAGCTAACCCTTACCGCTCCACAAAAAGGCGCGTCACCCCATCGGGTGGCGCGCCTTTTTTTTGAGTCTGGCGTGGTCCCCTGTGGGAGCGAGCCTGCTCGCGAAGACGTCGTGTCAGTCGAAATCAATGTTGAATGTGCATCCGCCTTCGCGAGCAGGCTCGCTCCCACAATAGGTCTTGCATACACAGTCGGGGTTGTTTTGGTTCTCATTATCATCTAATAATAAATCTCATTACCGAATGAGCCCGGATCATGAGTTCTGCCTTGCACGAGCAGCCTTACCTCGAAAGCTGGCGCTGGATGAGTCGCCAGATCCGTTGCGCGATGGATCCCGACGAGCCGCGCCTGATCGAACATTACCTGGCTGAAGGCCGGTATCTGGCGTGTTGCACGGCGACCTCACCCTGGACCATCGCCGAAACTTCCTTCCGTTTGTTGCTCGACACTGCCGCCGACGTCGCCCTGCCCTGGCACTGGCGGACCTACTGCCTGGATCAGGCCTGGCGTCCGCTGCGAGAACTGGAACGCCTTTCCCTCTGCAAATGCCGCCTCAAGCGCTGGCAGAGCTACACCTGGCAACTGGCGACCTGCGAGTTGCAACCCTCGATTCCTCTCATAGAACTGGTGCAAGGATTTTCTGATGAACAAGACTCGTATTGAGCGCGACAGCATGGGCGAGCTTCAAGTCCCGGTGGACGCCCTCTACGGCGCACAGACCCAACGTGCGGTGGATAACTTCCCGATCAGCGGCAAACCGATGCCCGTGCAGTTCATTCGCGCGCTGATTCTGGCCAAGGCTGCCGCCGCCCGAGCCAACATCGAGCTCAAGCAAATCAGCGAATCCCAGGGCAATGCCATCGTCGATGTGGCGCTGGAGCTGCTCAAAGGCGACTTCATGCAACACTTCCCGGTGGATATTTTCCAGACCGGTTCCGGCACCAGTTCCAACATGAACGCCAACGAAGTGATCGCCACCCTGGCCAGCCGTCTGCTCGGCGAGCCGGTGAACCCCAACGATCACGTCAATTGCGGCCAAAGCAGCAACGACATTATCCCCACCACCATTCATGTCAGCGCCGCGCTGGCGTTGCACGAGCAACTGCTGCCGGCGCTGGTGCGTCTGGTGCAGGTCATTGAGCGCAAGGCGGAAGAGGTTCATCACCACGTCAAGACCGGTCGTACTCACTTGATGGATGCGATGCCGGTGCGCATGAGCCAGGTGCTGAACGGTTGGGCGCAACAGCTGAAAGCCAACATCGGTCATCTGCAGGATCTGCTGCCGAGCCTGCAATCTCTGGCTCAGGGCGGCACCGCGGTGGGCACCGGAATTAATGCCCATCCTGAGTTTGCGGCGCGTTTCAGCCAGCAACTCAGCAAGCTGACTGAGGTGCAGTTCACGCCGGGCGAGGACCTGTTTGCGCTGATCGGCTCTCAGGACACTGCGGTTGCTGTCTCCGGGCAGCTTAAAACCACGGCGGTCTCGCTGATGAAAATCGCCAACGACTTGCGCTGGATGAACTCCGGCCCCCTGGCCGGTCTCGGTGAAATCGAGCTCGAAGCCTTGCAGCCGGGTTCTTCGATCATGCCTGGCAAGGTCAACCCGGTGATCCCGGAAGCCACTGCCATGGTCGCCGCCCAAGTGATCGGCAACGACACGGTCATCACCATTGCCGGTCAGTCCGGCAATTTCGAACTGAACGTGATGCTGCCGATCATCGCTCAGAACCTGCTGAGCAGCATCGAGTTGCTGGCCAACTCCAGCCACCTGCTGGGTGAAAAAGCCATCGCCAGCTTCAAGGTCAACGAGGCCAGGCTCAAGGAAGCGCTGTCGCGCAATCCGATTCTGGTCACCGCACTCAACCCGATCATTGGTTACCAAAAAGCCGCCGAGATCGCCAAGAAGGCCTATCAGCAGGGCCGTCCGGTGATTGATGTCGCTCTGGAACACACCGACCTGTCGCGTAGCCAACTGGAAGAGTTACTCAACCCGGAAAAGCTCACCGCAGGCGGCGTGTAATCAACGCTACCGCTTTGGAGGTTCACCATGGAGCACTGGAAACGCACGATCGAAAGAGCCAATCGCTTTTTCATGCTGGGCGAACTGGTCGATGCCCGCGAGGCTTACTTGCAGGCATTGGCACTGGCCCAAGTGTTGTTCGAGCGCTGGGCGGATGCCGACGAAGCGGTGGCGGCCTGCGTGATTTCCCATCACAACCTGGCGGACCTGCATTTGCGTCTGAACCAGCCGGAGGAGAGCGCCGAGTACCTGTGCGCCATCCATCAGCGGTTGTTGCAGACCATGCAGGACCCGCGACTGGCGCCGGCCCTGCGTGAAGCGGCGCTGCGCCAGAGCAGCAAAACCTACGTCGAGCTGCTGAATTTCATCAGCGAACACGGCGAGTATCCGCGCACCCATCGGTTGCTGCGCATCGATGCCGCCTCGCCTGCACCCCTACATCATGGAGTCCATTGAAATGGCTTTTACCTTGCCTGCCTTGCCTTACGCCTACGATGCCCTGGAACCGCACATCGATGCGCAAACCATGGAAATCCACTACACCAAGCACCACCAGACCTACATCAACAACCTTAACGCCGCCGTCGAGGGCACCGAGTTTGCCGAATGGCCGGTGGAAAAACTGGTGGCCGCAGTGCAACAACTGCCAGAGAAACTCCGTGCTGCCGTGATCAATCAGGGCGGCGGTCACGCCAACCATTCGCTGTTCTGGGAAGTGATGGCGCCTCACGGTGGCGGCAGACCCGAGGGTGTGCTGGCCACGGCAATCGATGAGCAACTGGGCGGCTTGGACAGTTTCAAGGAAGCCTTCACCAAAGCGGCATTGACCCGTTTCGGCAGCGGCTGGGCCTGGCTAAGTGTGACCCCGCAAAAGACCCTGGTCGTTGAAAGCAGCGGTAATCAGGACAGTCCATTGATGAACGGCAATACGCCAATCCTCGGTCTGGATGTCTGGGAACACGCGTATTATCTGCAATACCAGAACCGTCGCCCTGAATACATCAACGCGTTTTACAACGTGATCAATTGGCCAGAAGTCACTGCGCGCTATCAGGCTGCACTGGTTTAAGTCTTCTATAAAAACAATCCAAGGCTGACTATGGGCACTGAAACACTGGCGATCGGAAGTGGACGAATGTTTCGTTACGCATTGGGATCGCTGCTGATGCTGGCGGGCATGACCTTGTTGGTTGCCCAAGGGCTGGCGTGGCTGGACCTTGAGCCGAAACTGCTGCGTGCGCTACAAGGCGGGGCGATCTGCGCCTTGGGTACGGCCTTGGGCGCGGTGCCGGTGTTGGTGATTCGGCGTATGCCTCAGGCGGTCAGCGATACGCTGCTTGGCTTCGGGGCCGGGGTGATGCTTGCGGCGACAGCGTTTTCGCTGATCGTTCCGGGTATCACCGCCGCTGAAAGCCTTGGGCTCACGCCCTGGGCGGCCAGTGGTCTGATCAGCTTTGGCATCATGCTCGGCGCGTTCGGGCTGTTTCTGGTGGATCGCAAGGTGTCCGGTGCTTCGCCAGAAATGCTGGTCGGGACGCTGGAACGGCCGGTCATTCCGCCACGGATCTGGCTGTTTGTGTTTGCCATCATCGCCCACAACATCCCTGAAGGCATGGCGGTGGGTGTCTCGGCGGGTGGCGGCATGCCTGATGCTGACAGCCTGGCCATGGGCATCGCCTTGCAGGATGTGCCTGAAGGATTGGTGATCGCGTTGGTGTTGGCCGGGGCAGGGATGTCGCGGGTCAAGGCGTTCCTGATCGGTGCTGCGTCAGGGTTGGTCGAGCCGGTCTTTGCGCTGCTGTGTGCCTGGCTGGTGAGCCTGGCCGAGTTGCTCTTGCCCTTGGGGCTCGCGCTGGCGGCCGGGGCAATGCTGTTGGTGGTCACCCACGAAGTCATCCCCGAGTCGCGCCGCAATGGTCACGACAAGCTTGCAAGTCTTGGGCTGCTGATCGGGTTTTGTTTGATGATGGTGATGGATACCGCGCTCGCCTGAAAAAAGATCAAAAGATCGCAGCCTCGTTTCACTCGACAGCTCCTACAGGTGTGTGCCGGTCCTGTAGGAGCTGTCGAGTGAAACGAGGCTGCGATCTTATGACTTTATTCGCCTTCGTCGAAGTAGTTGTTGATCAACTTCACCAACGCATCCAGCGCTTCCTGTTCCTGCTCGCCTTCGGTGCTCAGGTGGATTTTGGTGCCCTTGCCGGCAGCGAGCATCATCATGGCCATGATGCTTTTGCCATCGACCGTGGAATCCGGCGTGCGTCCTACCCTGATCGAGCAATCCTTGAACTGACCGGCGACGCCGACAAACTTGGCAGACGCACGGGCATGCAGGCCCAGCTTGTTGATGATTTCGATTTCCAGAGCAGGCATCGCGGTGTGAATCCTTTAGCTGAGGTCGCGGTGGCGAACCTGGACGTTCTTCAGGGATTTTTGCAGAGCCTGACCCAGACGTTCGGTCAGGTAGACGGAGCGGTGATGTCCGCCGGTGCACCCAATGGCAATGGTCACATAAGCGCGGTTGCTGGCGGCAAAGCGGGGCAGCCATTTGAGCAGGTACGAGGAAATGTCCTGGAACATCTCTTCGACGTCCGGCTGTGCCGCCAGGTACTCGGCAACCGGTTGATCAAGTCCGGACTGATCGCGCAACTCCGGCTTCCAGTACGGGTTGGGCAGGCAGCGCACATCGAACACCAGGTCGGCGTCCACCGGCATGCCACGCTTGAACCCGAAAGACTCCACCAGAAACGCAGTACCGGGCTCCGGCTGGTTCAGCAGGCGCAGCTTGATGGTGTCGCGCAGTTGGTACAGGTTCAGGTTGGTGGTGTTGACCTTGAGGTCGGCGAGGTCGGCAATCGGCCCGAGCAGGCTGGTTTCATCGTTGATCGCCTCGGCCAGCGAGCGATTGGCGCTGCTCAGTGGGTGACGGCGGCGGGTTTCCGAAAAACGTTTGAGCAGGGTTTCTTCATCGGCATCCAGGTACAAGACATCGCACTGGATATGCCGGCTGCGGACTTCTGCCAGCAGTTCCGGAAAGCGCGTCAGGTGACTCGGCAAATTGCGCGCATCGATGGAAACGGCAACCAGCGGCTGTGCCAGTTCGGTGTGAATCAGCGCGCGTTCAGCCAGTTCTGGCAGCAGGCCGGCGGGCAGGTTGTCGATGCAGTAGTAGCCGTTGTCCTCGAGAACATCGAGTGCGGTACTTTTACCTGAGCCGGAGCGGCCACTGACGATGATCAAACGCATGATTACTGCCCGTTTTGCTCGTCCAGGACAACCTGATACAAGGCTTCATTGCTCGGAGCGCTGCGCAGTTTTTCGCGCACTTCCTTGCGATCGAGCATGCTGGCGATCTGGCGCAGTAGCTCCAGGTGCGCATCGGTGGCGGCTTCCGGGACCAGCAGAACGAACAGCAGGTCAACCGGAGCACCGTCGATGGCGTCGAAATCGATGGGGGCGTCCAGGTGCATCAAGGCACTGATGGGCGAATTGCAGCCCTTGAGGCGGCAGTGAGGGATGGCGATGCCGTTGCCAAAACCGGTGGAACCGAGTTTTTCACGGGCAATCAGAGCCTCGAAGACATCTTGCATCTCCAGATCCGGCACTTCGCGATGGATTAGGTTGGCAATTTGCTCGAGGGCTTTCTTTTTACTGCCGCCCGGCACATTCACGAGGGAACGGCCGGGGGTCAGGATGCTTTCAAGTCGGATCATGGGTTGGGAGTGTTAACGACCGGTTGCACCCTGGAGGAGGCTCTGGGTCTTTTCCTTATGCTTTTTGAGTTGGCGATCCAGCTTGTCGGTCAGCAGGTCGATGGCGGCATACATGTCCGTATGCTCGGCATTGGCGACCACTTCTCCGCCGGGAATATGCAGCGTGGCTTCGATTTTCTGCAGCAGCTTCTCGACGTTCATCGTGACTTGCACGTTGGTGATCTTGTCGAAGTGCCTTTCCAATCGCTCGAGTTTTTCGCCGATGTAGGTGCGCAGGGGTTCGGTCACTTCCAGTTGGTGTCCACTGATGTTGACTTGCATACAGCTTCTCCTTCGTTGCCAGTGCATAAAGCGGCAGGCAGAAATGCCTGCCACTGGAACGCTGTGGCGTGGCCCGTTACATCAACCGCTTACGTTCGCTCGAAGGCGCGATCCCAAGGGATTCGCGGTACTTGGCGACGGTGCGGCGAGCCACCTGAATGCCTTGTGCCTCCAGTAAACCAGCGATCTTGCTGTCACTCAACGGCTTTTTCTGATTTTCCGCTGCAACCAGTTTTTTGATGATCGCGCGGATCGCCGTAGACGAGCATTCACCGCCTTCGGAGGTGCTGACGTGGCTGGAGAAAAAGTATTTCAGCTCATATATGCCCCGAGGGGTATGCATGAATTTTTGCGTGGTTACCCGGGAAATCGTCGATTCGTGCATGCCAACCGCCTCGGCGATGTCATGGAGGACCAACGGTTTCATGGCTTCGTCGCCGTACTCCAGGAAGCCGCGCTGATGCTCGACGATCTGGGTGGCTACTTTCATCAGGGTTTCGTTGCGGCTTTGCAGGCTCTTGATGAACCAGCGAGCCTCTTGCAGCTGATTGCGCATGAAGGTGTTGTCGGCGCTGGTGTCGGCGCGGCGCACGAAGCCGGCGTACTGGGCGTTGACCCGCAACCGTGGCACCGATTCCTGATTCAGCTCTACCAGCCAGCGTTCGTTGTCTTTGCGCACGATGACATCGGGAACGACGTATTCGGCTTCGCTGGACTCGATCTGTGAGCCTGGGCGCGGATTGAGGCTCTGCACCAGTTCGATCACCTGGCGCAGTTCATCTTCCTTGAGCTTCATGCGGCGCATCAACTGGCTGTAGTCGCGGCTGCCGAGCAGGTCGATGTAATCGGTGACCAGGCGTTTGGCTTCGGCCAGCCAAGGGGTCTTGGCGGGCAGCTGGCGCAGTTGCAGCAGCAGGCATTCACCCAGGTTGCGGGCGCCGATGCCGGCGGGCTCGAATTGCTGGATGCGGTGCAGGACGGCTTCGATTTCGTCCAGTTCGATGTCCAGTTCCGGATCGAAGGCTTCGAGGATTTCCTCGAGGGTTTCGTCCAGGTAGCCCTGATTGTTGATGCAGTCGATCAGGGTCACGGCGATCAGGCGATCGGTGTCGGACATCGGCGCCAGGTTCAGTTGCCACAGCAGGTGGCTTTGCAGGCTTTCGCCGGCCGATGTACGGGTGGTGAAGTCCCACTCGTCGTCATCGTTGCTTGGCAGGCTGCTGGCGCTGGTCTGGTAGACGTCTTCCCACGCGGTGTCGACGGGCAGCTCGTTGGGAATGCGTTCGTTCCAGTCACCTTCCTCGAGGTTATCCACCGTCGGGGCGGTTTCCTGGTAGGAGGGTTCCGAAACATCGGCGTTGGGTTGCTGTTCGGCTTTGTCGGCCAAGGGGTCGGCGTTATCGAAGTCGTCGCCTTCTTCCTGGCGTTCGAGCATCGGATTGGACTCCAGGGCCTCCTGGATTTCCTGTTGCAGGTCCAGGGTCGACAATTGGAGCAGGCGGATGGCCTGTTGCAGCTGAGGTGTCATCGTCAGCTGCTGGCCCATTCTCAAGACTAGCGATGGTTTCATGGCAGGGGCTTAACACCTTATTCGCCGGCGCACATGCGCCATCCACTACAGGGCGCCGGAGCGCCAAACATAAGCAAATTATATGCCTGAAACCACAACGTTTGCCTAGAGCGCTGTAACAATAAAAACGTTTAAAGTTTTATTGACGCATTGCCCTTGCTGGTAGCTGAACATCTTTGAGGCGCAACGTTTGCCTGGCGCGCTGTAACAATAAAAAACGGTTGATTTTTTTATCGAGACAAGCTCTCGGCGACTGGCCAGGCACCTGAGCGCTTACAGGCGGAACTCATGGCCCAGATACACTTCCTTGACCAGGTCGTTGGCCAGGATGGTGGCAGAGTCACCTTCTGCGATCAGTTGGCCATCGTTCACGATGTAGGCGGTTTCGCAGATATCCAGGGTTTCACGAACGTTGTGGTCGGTGATCAACACGCCAATGCCCTTGGCCTTGAGGTGATAGATGATCTGTTTGATGTCGCCCACCGAGATCGGGTCCACACCGGCGAAAGGTTCGTCCAGGAGGATGAACTTCGGGTTGGTGGCCAGTGCCCGGGCGATTTCCACGCGACGACGTTCGCCACCGGACAGGCTCATGCCGAGGTTGTCGCGGATGTGGTTGATGTGAAATTCCTGCAGCAGGCTTTCCAGTTCCTTGCGACGACCGGCCTTGTCGAGTTCTTTGCGGGTCTCGAGGATCGCCATGATGTTATCGGCAACTGAAAGTTTGCGGAAGATCGACGCTTCTTGCGGAAGATAGCCGATACCGGCCTTTGCGCGACCGTGCATCGGCTGGTGACTGACGTCCAGGTCATCGATCAGTACGCGGCCCTGATCGGCCTGCACCAATCCGACGATCATGTAGAAGCAAGTGGTTTTGCCGGCGCCGTTGGGACCCAGCAGGCCCACGATCTGACCGCTGTCGATGGACAGGCTTACGTCGCGCACGACCTGGCGGCTCTTGTAGCTCTTGGCCAGATGCTGAGCTTTCAGAGTTGCCATTACTGGGCCTTTTGCTCGTCGGTTTTCTTTTTCGGCTGGATCACCATGTCGATGCGCGGACGCGACTCGGTGACCTTGCTGCCTGTGGCGCGACCGGCGCTCGCAAGCTTTTTGTTGGTGTCGTAGACGATTTTCTCGCCTTGGGTAACGTTGCCATCCTTGTCGATGACCTTGGCGCGATCGATCAGCACGACGCGATCTTGCGAAGCGTGGTACTGGATAGTGATGCCGTACCCCTGAACCGGTTTGGTGTCGCCAGCAGTCTGCACCTGCTCGAAGTAGGCCAGATTGCCCACCGAGGTCACCACGTCGATATCGCCACTCGCGGTGCGGGTGATGGTCACGGTATTGCCGGTGACCTTCATCGAACCCTGGGTGATGATCACATCACCTTTATAGGTGGCAACACCGTTCTTGTCGTCCAGTTGGGCGTCGTCGGCCTGAATGCGGATAGGCTGATCTCTATCGGTCGGCAGAGCCCAGGCGCTCACGCTTCCCAGTGCTGCGCTCAGACCGAGCAAAATAGGGAGAGTTTTAACGAGCCTCATACTGTCCTCTTACGTTCGATAGCAGGTGTATCCTGCTTTCTTTCAAATACGCTTTCATTCCCTTGCCAGTCGACACACCACCAGCGCCGTCGATTCTAACGGGTTGATCGGTCTGCGCATATTGCTGCTGTGGGAACACTGTCATACGAGTGCTGGTAATCAGGGTGTCGCGGTTCTTTTCGTCGGTGCGCTTCACGCGCACCGAGTCGATCAGTTCAACTTCGGTGCCGCCGGAATTCACCTCGCCGCGCTCGCTGGTCACGTGCCACGGAAATTCAGTGCCGCGGAACATGTTGAGGTCTGGCTTGGTGACCAGGGTGACATCCGTTGCTTTCACGTGCTCGGCCTTGTCGGACGTCATTTCGTACTGCAATTTGCCGTCTTCAAGGTATTGCATCGTGTGTGTCTTGGTCGCGTACCAGTCGATCTTGGTCTCGTCGGCCTTGACTACGGGTTTATCGAGGAAGCGTTCAGGGCTGATGTTCCAGTAGCCGACCGCCGCAAAAATCGCTGCGATGCAACCGAACACCAGGATGTTGCGAATTTTCTTGCTCAGCATAGTTGGCTCACAGGTACGCGGCGTTGGCCGCATCGAGGCGGCCCTGGGCGCGCAGGATCAATTCGCAGAATTCGCGAGCGGCACCCTCGCCACCACGGGCCTGGGTGATGCCGTGGGCGTGTTCGCGCACGAAACTGGCGGCATTGGCTACCGCCATGCCCAGGCCGACGCGGCGAATCACCGGCAGGTCTGGCAAATCGTCGCCGAGGTAGGCGACTTGTTCATAGCTTAGGTTGAGTTGGGCAAGAAGCTCGTCGAGCACCACCAGTTTGTCTTCGCGACCCTGGTACAGGTGTGGAATGCCGAGGTTCTTTGCCCGTCGCTCGACCACCGGGGTCTTGCGGCCGCTGATGATAGCGGTCTGCACGCCGGCTGCCATCAACATCTTGATGCCTTGGCCGTCGAGCGTGTTGAATGTCTTGAATTCGCTGCCGTCTTCAAGGAAGTACAGGCGCCCGTCGGTCAGGACGCCGTCGACGTCGAATACCGCCAGTTTGATCTGTTTGCCGCGTTGCAGCAGGTCCGTGCTCATTACATTACTCCTGCGCGCAACAAGTCGTGCATGTTCAAGGCGCCGACCGGGTGGTCTTCGCTGTCAACCACGACCAGCGCGTTGATTTTATGGTCTTCCATGATTTTCAGGGCCTCGGCGGCGAGCATTTCGGCGCGGGCAGTCTTGCCGTGTGCGGTCATGACCTGGTCGATCGTCGCGCTGTGGATGTCGATGCTGCGGTCGAGGGTGCGACGCAAATCGCCGTCGGTGAAGATCCCGGCGAGTTTGCCGTCGGCTTCCAGGATGACGGTCATGCCCAGGCCCTTGCGGGTCATTTCCATCAGCGCGTCCTTGAGCAGGGTGCCGCGCTGAACCTGCGGCAGCTCTTGCCCGGCGTGCATGACGTTTTCCACTTTCAGCAGCAGGCGTCGGCCGAGCGCACCACCCGGGTGGGAAAAGGCAAAATCTTCAGCGGTAAAACCGCGGGCTTCCAGCAGTGCCACCGCCAGGGCGTCGCCCATGACCAGGGCGGCGGTGGTCGAAGACGTCGGCGCCAGGTTCAACGGGCAGGCTTCGTGCTCGACGTGAACGTTGAGGTTGACCTCGGCAGCCTTGGCCAGCGGCGAATCGGGATTGCCGGTCAGGCTGATCAATTTGATGCCCAGACGTTTGATCAGCGGCAGCAGGGTGACGATTTCGTTGGTGGAGCCGGAGTTTGACAGTGCCAGGATGATGTCATCGCGGGTGATCATCCCCATGTCGCCGTGACTGGCTTCGGCCGGGTGCACAAAAAAGGCCGTGGTGCCGGTGCTGGCCAGGGTCGCGGCGATCTTGTTGCCGATGTGCCCCGATTTGCCCATGCCGACTACTACCACGCGGCCTTTGCTGGCCAGAATCATCTCGCAAGCGCGTACGAAATCTGCGTCGATATGGGGCAGCAAGCCTTGTACGGCTTCCAGTTCGAGGCGGATGGTGCGTTGTGCTGATTGAATCAGGTCGCTGGATTGGCTCATGTCAGAAATCGTATAGCCTGATGAAAAGGCGGCGATTATAGCGGTAATGATCGAAACCCTCACGCAAGTTCGTCGCGCTTTGTCATTCCCTGTTACCAAATCCCTCTAAATGAAGCTTTTTGTCTGCCATGTTGCTGCATATGGCCCGGCTTCGGCCTTTGGCGCTTGGCCTGTGCGGTGATATAGTTCGCCGCCAGTTCGGCCTGCCCGGGAGGTTTGTGCTTTCGTCAGAAAGTCAGGCGTCCGAGTGAGAGGCTGCATCGCAAGGAGTTTAGATGAGTGCCGATAACGCCTACGCGGTCGAGCTGAAGGGACTGACCTTCAAGCGCGGTGCGCGCAGCATTTTCAATAACGTCGATATCCGTATTCCGCGCGGCAAGGTCACCGGCATCATGGGGCCTTCCGGGTGTGGCAAGACCACGCTGCTGCGTTTGATTGGCGCACAATTGCGGCCCACCAAGGGCGAAGTCTGGGTCAACGGTCAGAACCTGCCGAAGCTGTCGCGCAGCGATCTGTTCGATGCGCGCAAGCATATGGGCGTGCTGTTTCAGAGCGGCGCACTGTTTACCGATCTCGACGTGTTCGAGAACGTCGCCTTTCCGCTACGGGTCCATACCGAGCTTCCGGAAGAAATGATCCGGGACATCGTCCTGCTCAAATTGCAGGCCGTGGGCTTGCGTGGCGCCATCGATTTGATGCCTGACGAGCTGTCCGGCGGCATGAAGCGCCGTGTCGCGCTGGCCCGGGCGATTGCCCTCGATCCGCAGATCCTCATGTATGACGAGCCCTTTGTCGGCCAGGACCCGATCGCCATGGGCGTATTGGTGCGCCTGATCCGCCTGCTCAACGATGCACTGGGCATTACCAGCATCGTGGTTTCCCATGACCTGGCCGAGACCGCGAGCATCGCCGATTACATTTATGTGGTGGGCGACGGGCAGGTGCTGGGGCAGGGCACGCCTGACGAACTGATGAACTCGGACGAACCGCGTATCCGTCAATTCATGACAGGCGACCCCGATGGTCCGGTCGCCTATCACTTTCCAGCGACGGATTACCGCGCAGATCTTCTGGGGAAGCGCTGATGCGCAAGATTTCACTATTAGAACGAGTACGCCGGTTCGGCCACGCGGGCATTGATGTGCTGGCGGTGTTCGGCCGTTCGGCGATTTTCCTGTTTCATGCCTTGCTTGGCCGTGGCGGCATCGGCGGTGGTTTTGGCCTGTTGATCAAGCAGTTGCACTCGGTGGGCGTGATGTCCCTGGTGATCATCGTGGTCTCCGGGGTGTTCATCGGCATGGTGTTGGCGCTGCAAGGGTTCAACATCCTTTCCAGCTACGGTTCGGAGCAGGCGGTGGGGCAGATGGTTGCGCTGACGCTGCTGCGAGAGTTGGGCCCCGTGGTCACGGCGTTGTTGTTCGCCGGGCGCGCCGGTTCGGCCCTGACGGCTGAAATCGGCAACATGAAGTCCACCGAGCAGTTGTCCAGTCTGGAAATGATTGGTGTCGACCCGCTCAAGTACATCATTGCCCCGCGCCTGTGGGCCGGCTTCATTTCCCTGCCGGTGCTGGCGATGATCTTCAGCGTGGTGGGTATCTGGGGCGGTTCCTGGGTGGCCGTCGACTGGCTGGGTGTCTATGAAGGTTCCTATTGGTCCAACATGCAAAACAGCGTGACGTTTGCCGACGATGTGCTCAACGGCATCATCAAAAGCATCGTCTTTGCCTTTGTCGTGACCTGGATCGCCGTATTCCAAGGCTATGACTGCGAGCCCACTTCCGAGGGGATCAGTCGTGCCACTACCAAGACCGTGGTGTATGCCTCTTTGGCTGTGCTCGGCCTGGACTTTATTCTGACCGCCTTGATGTTTGGAGATTTCTGATGCAAAACCGCACCCTGGAAATCGGTGTCGGCCTTTTCTTGCTGGCTGGCATCCTGGCTTTGCTGTTGCTGGCGTTGCGGGTGAGTGGCCTGTCCCCGAGCGCAACCACCGATACGTATAAACTTTATGCCTATTTCGACAATATCGCCGGTTTGACGGTCAGAGCTAAAGTGACCATGGCCGGTGTGACTATCGGCAAGGTCACGGCGATCGATCTGGACCGCGACAGTTTCACCGGTCGAGTGACCATGCAGCTGGAAAAGCGCGTAGACAACCTGCCGACTGACTCCACTGCATCTATCCTGACCGCCGGCCTGTTGGGCGAGAAGTACATCGGTCTCAGCGTGGGCGGGGAAGAAGCCTTGCTCAAGGATGGTGGAACCATTCACGACACCCAGTCGTCGCTGGTGCTCGAGGACCTGATCGGTAAATTTCTGCTCAATACCGTTAGTAAAGACGCCAAATGAGGAGTTTTTGAATGATCTCTACCTTGCGACGTGGCCTGTTGGTATTACTCGCGGCCCTGCCGTTGATGGCTAACGCCGTGGCGGCGACTTCCGCGCACGGTCTGGTACAGGACACCACCAACCGGTTGCTGGCGGATCTGGCCGCCAACAAAGAAAAGTACAAACAGGATCCGCAGGACTTTTATACGGCGCTGGATAGCATCGTCGGCCCCGTTGTGGATGCCGAGGGCATTTCCAAGAGCATCATGACGGTCAAATACTCGCGCAAAGCCACGCCCGAGCAAATGAAGACGTTTCAGGAAAACTTCAAGAAGGGTCTGTTCCAGTTCTATGGCAATGCCTTGCTCGAGTACAACAATCAGGGCATCGTCGTCGACCCTGCCAAGGATGAGTCGGGAGACCGTACCAGCGTTGGCATGACGGTCAAAGGCAGCAACGGCGCAATCTATCCTGTGTCCTACACACTCGAAAAGATCAATGGCGAGTGGAAGCTGCGCAACGTGATCATCAACGGCATCAACATCGGCAAGCTGTTCCGTGATCAGTTCGCAGATGCGATGCAGCGCAATGGCAATGACCTGGACAAGACCATCAATGGTTGGGCCGGGGAAGTCGCCAAAGCCAAGGAAGCCACCGATAAACAAAGCACCGAGAAGCAAGCCCAATGAGTGTGTCGGCCATTCGCATGAGCGAATCCGGCGAGCTGATGCTCAGCGGCATGCTGGACTACCGCACCGGCCCTGGCCTGCGCAAGCAGGGCCAGGCGCTGATCAAGTCCAGCAAGGCGGCTGCATTGGTGGTTGATTGTTCGGCGGTGTTGAAGTCCAGCAGTGTCGGCTTGTCGCTGCTGCTGTGCTTCATGCGTGATGCAGAGGCGGCCGGCAAGCCGCTGAGCATCCGTGCGATGCCCGAAGACATGCGCGAAATCGCTCAGGTCAGCGAGTTGACCGAGCTGTTGGCGCATCCCTAACAGCATCTGCAAGGAAGCCCCCCGTCAGAGTCCTGCTTCGCGGGGTTCGCAGGCGCGGGGCTTTTTTGTATGATGTCCGACCCGCGCGCACAGGGCGCCGATTGAGGTTGAGCATGCAGGCCGTAGAAGTGAAGAGCTTCCTTGAAGGAAAGCTGCCGAACACACAGGTGGAAGTTGAAGGCGAAGGCTGCAACTTTCAGCTGAACGTGATTAGCGATGAACTGGCGGCGTTGAGCCCGGTGAAGCGTCAGCAGCAGGTCTATGCCCATTTGAACCCATGGATCACCGATGGCAGCATCCATGCGGTCACTATGAAATTTTTCAGCAGCGCGGCCTGGGCCGAGCGCACCTGAGCCCAAGGGCGTCGAGATTCTTATGGATAAATTGATTATTACCGGTGGCGTTCGCCTTGATGGCGAAATCCGCATTTCCGGGGCAAAGAACTCTGCCCTGCCGATCCTGGCTGCAACCTTGCTGTGCGATGGCCCGGTGACCGTGGCCAACCTGCCGCACCTGCACGACATCACCACCATGATCGAGCTGTTCGGTCGCATGGGTATCGAGCCGGTGATCGACGAGAAACTCAGCGTCGAAATCGACCCGCGCACCATCAAGACCCTGATCGCTCCGTACGAACTGGTTAAAACCATGCGTGCGTCGATCCTGGTGCTGGGCCCGATGGTTGCCCGTTTCGGTGAAGCCGAAGTCGCACTGCCTGGCGGTTGCGCCATCGGTTCGCGTCCGGTGGACCTGCACATCCGTGGTCTCGAAGCCATGGGCGCGGTCATCGACGTCGAAGGCGGCTACATCAAGGCCAAGGCGCCTGAAGGTGGCTTGCGCGGCGCGCACTTCTTCTTCGACACCGTCAGCGTGACCGGTACCGAAAACATCATGATGGCCGCCGCGCTGGCCAAGGGCCGCAGCGTTCTGGCAAACGCCGCGCGCGAGCCTGAAGTCATCGACCTGGCGAACTTCCTGATCGCCATGGGTGCCAAGATCACCGGCGCCGGCACCGACACCATCACCATCGATGGCGTTGAGCGCCTGCACCCGACCACTTACAAAGTGATGCCTGACCGTATCGAAACCGGGACCTACCTGGTTGCAGCTGCCGTGACCGGCGGTCGTGTGAAGGTCAAGGACACCGATCCGACGATCCTCGAAGCCGTTCTGGAAAAACTCCGTGAAGCCGGCGCCGAAATCACCTCGGGCGAAGACTGGATCGAGCTGAACATGCACGGCAAGCGGCCAAAAGCCGTCAACGTGCGGACCGCTCCGTACCCGGCGTTCCCGACCGACATGCAAGCGCAGTTCATCTCCCTCAACGCCATTGCCGAAGGCACCGGTGCCGTGATCGAGACGATCTTCGAAAACCGCTTCATGCACGTTTACGAACTGCACCGCATGGGCGCCAAGATCCAGGTCGAAGGCAACACCGCCATCGTCACCGGTACCGAAAAGCTCAAGGGCGCGCCAGTGATGGCTACCGACCTGCGTGCTTCGGCCAGCCTGGTGATCTCGGCGTTGATCGCCGAAGGCGACACCCTGATCGACCGCATCTACCACATCGACCGTGGTTATGAGTGCATCGAAGAGAAACTGCAGATGCTCGGCGCCAAGATCCGCCGCGTACCGGGCTAGTTTCTGCTTCATGGGCATACGGATGTGCCCACTGGTTTTGTTTCAAGTCGAGGGTGGTGACACCCTCGATGTGTGTCCGGCGCCATTTGCGACCGGGCATCAGTAGCCTGATAAGGACTGACGTTTCCCATGTTGACCATCGCACTGTCCAAGGGCCGCATCCTTGACGACACCCTGCCGCTTCTGGCTGAAGCGGGTATCGTGCCGACCGAGAATCCGGACAAGAGCCGCAAGCTGATCATCCCCACGACCCAGGCCGATGTGCGTCTGCTGATCGTGCGTGCCACCGATGTGCCGACTTATGTCGAGCATGGTGCCGCGGACCTGGGCGTCGCCGGTAAAGATGTGCTGATGGAATACGGTGGCCAGGGTTTGTACGAGCCTTTGGACCTGCGGATTGCCCTCTGCAAGCTGATGACCGCTGGCCGTGTCGGTGATGTCGAGCCCAAGGGCCGCTTGCGGGTGGCGACCAAGTTCGTCAACGTTGCCAAGCGCTACTACGCCGAGCAGGGTCGTCAGGTCGACATCATCAAGCTCTACGGCTCGATGGAACTGGCGCCGCTGATCGGTCTGGCAGACAAGATCATCGACGTGGTCGACACCGGTAACACGCTGCGGGCCAACGGCCTGGAGCCACAGGATTTCATTGCTGACATCAGTTCCCGTCTGATCGTGAACAAAGCTTCGATGAAAATGCAGCACGCCCGTATCCAGGCGTTGATCGACACCCTGCGCAAGGCAGTGGAGTCTCGACACCGCGGCTGATTCACCCGCGCGACGTTAAGTCGCGCCCGTCTATCCGCCTCATAGCCAGAATTCTCAGGTGCCCAAGCGGATCGATGGTAGCTTCGGGTACCTGAGTTTTCGCCATTCCTATGAGGCTCTCGCTATGACCGCACCGACTGCAATTCGCCGACTCAACGCTGCTGACCCGGATTTCGCACATCATCTGGATCATCTGCTGAGCTGGGAAAGTGTGTCTGACGACTCGGTCAATCAGCGAGTGCTGGACATCATCAAGGCTGTGCGCGAGCGCGGCGATGCGGCGCTGGTGGAATTCACCCAGAAGTTCGACGGCCTGCAAGTCGCCTCCATGGCGGACCTGATCCTGCCGCGCGAACGCCTGGAACTGGCCCTGACCCGGATCACCGTGCCCCAGCGTGAAGCCCTGGAAAAAGCCGCGGCCCGCGTGCGCAGCTACCACGAAAAACAGAAACAGGATTCCTGGACCTACACCGAAGCCGACGGCACCGTGCTGGGCCAGAAGGTCACGCCACTGGATCGTGCCGGCCTGTATGTGCCGGGCGGCAAGGCGTCGTACCCGTCTTCGGTGCTGATGAACGCGATTCCGGCCAAGGTGGCGGGCGTGACCGAAGTGGTCATGGTCGTGCCAACCCCGCGCGGTGAAATCAACGAACTGGTGCTGGCCGCGGCGTGCATCGCCGGCGTCGACCGCGTGTTCACCATCGGTGGCGCTCAAGCCGTTGCCGCGTTGGCTTATGGCACCGAAAGCGTGCCAAAGGTCGACAAAGTGGTCGGCCCGGGCAACATCTATGTCGCCACCGCCAAGCGCCACGTGTTTGGCCAGGTGGGTATCGACATGATCGCCGGCCCGTCGGAAATCCTCGTGGTGTGCGATGGTCAGACGGATCCGGACTGGATTGCCATGGACCTGTTTTCCCAGGCCGAGCACGACGAAGACGCCCAGGCGATTCTGGTCAGCCCGGACGCCGAGTTCCTCGACAAGGTCGCCGCCAGCATCGCCAAACTGCTGCCGACCCTGGAGCGTGCCGAGATCATCGAGACGTCGATCAATGGCCGCGGTGCGCTGATCAAGGTTCGCGACATGGAACAAGCCATCGAGGTGGCCAACCGCATCGCGCCGGAACACCTGGAGTTGTCGGTCGCCGATCCGCAGGCCTGGTTGCCGCTGATTCGTCACGCCGGTGCGATCTTCATGGGGCGTCACACCTCCGAAGCCTTGGGCGATTACTGCGCAGGCCCGAACCACGTGTTGCCGACTTCCGGTACCGCGCGGTTCTCGTCGCCGCTGGGTGTGTACGACTTCCAGAAACGCTCGTCGATCATCTTCTGCTCCGAGCAGGGTGCGTCCGAACTGGGCAAGACCGCTTCCGTGCTGGCTCGTGGCGAGTCGCTGACTGCCCACGCCCGCAGCGCCGAATACCGTATCGTCGACGAGCTCTTTAATGAAGGGCAGGGGGAGTGAACATGAGTAAATTCTGGAGCCCGTTCGTCAAGAATCTGGTGCCTTACGTGCCGGGCGAGCAGCCGAAACTGGCGAAACTGGTGAAGCTCAACACCAACGAAAATCCGTACGGCCCATCGCCTAAAGCTTTGGCGGCGATGCAGGCCGAACTCAATGACAATCTGCGTCTGTATCCGGATCCGAACAGTGATCTGCTGAAGAACGCCGTGGCTACTTACTACGGCGTGCAGGCAAATCAGGTTTTCCTCGGCAACGGCTCGGACGAAGTCCTGGCGCATATTTTCCACGGCTTGCTGCAACACGACAAAGCCGTGTTGTTCCCGGACATCAGCTACAGCTTCTATCCGGTTTACTGCGGGTTGTATGGCATCAACTTCGACGCGGTGCCGCTGGATGAGCAGTTCCAGATCAACCCGGCGGACTACGCCAAACCGAACGGCGGGATCATTTTCCCGAACCCGAACGCGCCGACCGGTCGCCTGTTGGCGCTGGACGCCGTCGAGCAAATGCTCAAGGCCAGCCCGGATTCGGTGGTCGTGGTGGATGAGGCTTACATCGATTTCGGCGGCGAGACGGCGATCACTTTAGTGGACCGTTATCCGAACCTGCTGGTGACTCAGACGCTGTCCAAGTCCCGTTCGCTGGCCGGTCTGCGGGTCGGTTTGGCGGTGGGGCACCCGGACCTGATCGAGGCGCTGGAGCGGATCAAGAACAGCTTCAACTCCTATCCGCTGGATCGTCTGGCGAATGTCGGGGCAGCGGCAGCGTTCGAAGATCGCGAGTACTTCGACAAGACCTGCCGCTTGGTGATCGAGCATCGCGAGAAGGTAGTCGGGCAGTTGGAAGAGAAGGGCTTTGAAGTGCTGCCGTCGGCGGCGAACTTCATCTTCGCCCGTCACCCGAAGCACGATGCAGCGGGGTTGGCGGCGAAGTTGCGCGAGCAGGGTGTGATCGTTCGGCACTTCAAGCAGGAGCGGATTGCGCAGTTCCTGCGGATTTCGATTGGCACGCCGGAGCAGAATCAGGCACTGATCGACGGCCTCGGCGACCTGTAAGTCAACACTGACCCTGTGGGAGCGAGCCTGCTCGCGATGGCGGTTTAACAGTCAACGATGATGTTGAATGTTGTGGCCTTATCGCGAGCAGGCTCGCTCCCACAGTGGTTTTGTGTTGGCGGCTTATTCTTCTTCTTTCTCCTTGACCGGTGCCGGCGGCGGACGCAAGCCGATTTCTGCCGTGAGCTTCAGCTCCTTGCCGTTGCGCATCACCTGAATCGTCACCTTGTCGGTCGGCTTGATCCGCGCGACCTGGTTCATCGAGCGGCGACCATCACCGGCCGGTTCGCCGTCGATGGCGAGAATCACGTCGCCCAGTTGCAGGCCGGCCTTCTGCGCCGGACCGTCACGGAAAATCCCCGCGACCACAATCCCCGGACGCCCTGACAGGCCAAACGATTCCGCCAGTTCCTGCGTCAACGGCTGTACTTCGATACCGAGCCAGCCGCGAATCACCTGGCCGTGTTCGATGATCGACTTCATCACTTCCATGGCCAGTTTGACCGGGATCGCGAAGCCGATGCCTTGCGAACCACCGGACTTGGAGAAGATCGCCGTGTTGATGCCGGTCAGGTTGCCGTTGGCGTCCACCAGCGCACCGCCGGAGTTACCGGGGTTGATCGCGGCGTCGGTCTGGATGAAATCTTCGTAGTTGTTCAGGCCCAACTGATTGCGCCCGGTGGCGCTGATGATGCCCATGGTCACGGTCTGCCCGACGCCGAACGGGTTGCCGATGGCCAGCGCCACGTCGCCGATGCGGATGTTGTCGGAGCGGCCGACGGTGATCGATGGCAGGTTTTTCAGATCGATCTTCAGGACCGCGAGGTCGGTTTCCGGGTCGCTGCCGATCACGCGGGCCAGGGTTTCGCGGCCATCCTTGAGCGCCACGACAATCTGGTCGGCACCGCTGGTCACGTGGTTATTGGTCAGCAGGTAGCCTTCCGGGCTCATGATCACGCCGGAGCCGAGGCTCGATTCCATGCGCTTCTGCTTGGGCGAGTTGTCGCCGAAGAAGCGGCGGAACTGCGGATCTTCGAACAGCGGGTGGGTCGGTTTGTTGATGACCTTGGTCGTGTACAGGTTCACCACCGACGGTGCCGCCGTAGTGACCGCGTCGGCATAGGACACCGGCCCCTGTTGCATGGTGGTGGTTTGCGGGGCTTGCTGCAGGTTGACGTCGAGGCTCGGGAGCCCGACCCACTGCGGGTAACGCTGGATTATCAACAGAGCGATAAGCACGCCGGCTAACAGCGGCCAGCCGGAAAAACGCAGCGCCTTGAGCATTAAGCACGTCCTGAGAGGTTGCAGGCGGTATGAGACCGCCCATAATGTCGCGCATTATACGAGGCCGCGCGCGCCTCTGAACGGGATATTTAGGAGTCTTTTATGGCCGTCGCCCTGAGCACCCTGGTCGAAGAAGCCGACCGTTACCTGAACAGTGCCAAAATTGCCGATTATTGCCCCAACGGGTTGCAGGTCGAAGGCCGGCCGCAGGTGATGCGCATCGTCAGTGGCGTCACCGCCAGCCAGGCTTTGCTGGACGCTGCCGTCGAAGCTCAGGCCGACCTGGTGCTGGTGCATCACGGCTACTTCTGGAAGGGCGAGAACCCGTGTATCACCGGCATGAAGCAGCGTCGACTGAAAACCCTGCTCAAGCACGATATCAGTCTGTTGTCCTATCACCTGCCGCTGGATCTGCACCCTGAAGTCGGCAACAACGTGCAGCTGGCGCGTCAGTTGGACATCACCGTAGAAGGGCCGCTCGATCCGGATAACCTTAAAGTCGTTGGCTTGGTTGGCTCCCTGAGCGAACCGGCAACGCCCCGTGATTTCGCCCGCCGCGTGCAGGAAGTCATGGGCCGCGAGCCGTTGCTGATCGAAGGCAGCGAGATGATTCGCCGGGTCGGCTGGTGCACCGGGGGTGGCCAGGGTTACATCGATCAGGCGGTTCTGGCCGGCGTCGATCTGTACCTCAGCGGCGAAGCGTCCGAACAAACCTTCCACAGCGCCCGGGAAAACGACATCAGCTTCATCGCCGCCGGCCATCACGCCACCGAACGCTATGGTATTCAGGCGTTGGGGGATTATCTGGCACGGCGTTTTGCGCTGGAGCACATCTTCATCGATTGCCCGAATCCGATTTGATGGTGTGCAGATGTTCATTGAACACCGCGATTCAACTGTGGGAGCGAGCCTGCTCGCGATTGCTGCGTTGCCTTCGACATTGAGGTGACTGACACACCGCTATCGCGAGCAGGCTCGCTCCCACAGGACCTCATACACCCGAACCCACAGGTATATTCATATACCCTTTCGATCTAGCCCGCGTCCTGATTAGAAGAGGTCGCTGTGCTAGGATTCCCCGCTCGAACACGGCCCGCTGGCCGTCCATAAGATCGTTTTCGTGAGTAGCCATGGTCGACAAACTGACGCATCTGAAACAGCTGGAGGCCGAAAGCATCCACATCATCCGCGAGGTCGCCGCCGAGTTCGATAACCCGGTGATGCTGTACTCCGTCGGTAAAGACTCCGCCGTGATGCTGCACCTTGCGCGCAAGGCATTCTTCCCGGGCAAGCTTCCGTTCCCGGTGATGCACGTCGACACCCAGTGGAAGTTCAAGGAAATGTACGCGTTCCGCGACCGCATGGTCGAAGAACTGGGCCTGGACCTGCTGGTGCACGTCAACCCCGATGGCGTCGCGCAGGGTATCAACCCGCTCACCCACGGTAGCGCCAAACACACCGACATCATGAAGACCGAAGGCCTCAAGCAGGCCCTCGACAAGTACGGTTTCGACGCCGCTTTCGGCGGTGCCCGTCGCGACGAAGAGAAGTCCCGCGCCAAAGAGCGCGTGTATTCCTTCCGCGATACCAAGCACCGCTGGGACCCGAAAAACCAGCGCCCCGAGTTGTGGAACGTCTACAACGGCAACGTCAACAAGGGCGAATCGATCCGCGTATTCCCGCTGTCGAACTGGACCGAACTGGACATCTGGCAGTACATCTACCTCGAAGGCATCCCGATCGTGCCGCTGTATTTCGCCGCCGAGCGCGACGTCATCGAGATGAATGGCACCTGGATCATGATCGACGACGAACGCCTGCTCAATCACCTGAGCGATGAAGACAAGGCGCGCATCGTCAAGAAGAAGGTGCGTTTCCGTACATTGGGCGACTACCCGTTGACCGGTGCGGTCGAGTCCGAGGCCACCAGCCTGACCGACATCATTCAGGAAATGCTCCTGACGCGAACTTCCGAGCGCCAGGGCCGAGTCATCGACCACGATGGCGCAGGCTCGATGGAAGAAAAGAAACGTCAGGGTTATTTCTAAGGGGTTGTCATGTCGCACGCATCTGATTTGATCAGCGAGGACATCCTCGCCTATCTGGGCCAGCACGAACGCAAGGAAATGCTGCGCTTTCTTACCTGTGGCAACGTCGATGACGGCAAGAGCACCCTGATCGGGCGCCTGCTGCACGACTCCAAGATGATCTACGAAGATCACCTGGAAGCCATTACCCGCGACTCGAAAAAAGTCGGCACCACGGGCGAAGACATCGACCTGGCATTGTTGGTCGACGGCCTGCAGGCCGAGCGGGAGCAGGGCATCACCATCGATGTCGCCTACCGCTATTTCTCCACCGCCAAGCGCAAATTCATCATCGCCGACACCCCTGGCCATGAGCAGTACACCCGCAACATGGCCACCGGTGCGTCCACCTGTGACCTGGCGATCATCCTGGTCGACGCCCGTTACGGCGTGCAGACCCAGACCCGTCGCCACAGCTTCATTGCCTCGTTGCTCGGCATCAAGCACATCGTTGTCGCGATCAACAAGATGGACCTCAACGGCTTCGACGAAAAAGTCTTCGAGTCGATCAAGGCCGATTACCTGAAGTTCGCCGAGGGCATCGCCTTCAAGCCGACCACCATGGCCTTCGTGCCGATGTCGGCACTGAAAGGCGACAACGTGGTGAACAAGTCCGAGCACTCGCCGTGGTACACCGGCCAGTCGCTGATGGAAATTCTCGAGACTGTCGAAATCGCCAGCGACCGCAACTACACCGACTTGCGTTTCCCGGTGCAGTACGTCAACCGTCCGAACCTGAACTTCCGTGGCTTCGCCGGCACCCTGGCCAGCGGCATCGTGCACAAGGGCGACGAAGTCGTTGTGCTGCCGTCGGGCAAGAGCAGCCGTGTGAAATCCATCGTCACTTTCGACGGTGAGCTGGAGCACGCAGGTCCTGGCCAGGCGGTCACGCTGACCATGGAAGACGAGATCGACATCTCCCGCGGCGACCTGCTGGTACACGCCGATAACCAGCCGCAAGTGACTGATGCCTTCGACGCCATGTTGGTGTGGATGGCCGAAGAGCCGATGCTGCCGGGCAAGAAATACGACATCAAGCGCGCCACGAGTTACGTGCCGGGTTCGATCACCAGCATCGTCAACCGCGTTGACGTGAACACGCTGGAAGAAGGTCCGGCCAGTTCGTTGCATCTGAACGAAATCGGTCGGGTCAAGGTCAGCCTCGACGCAGCTATCGCGCTGGACGGTTACGCGAGCAACCGCACCACCGGTTCGTTCATCGTCATCGACCGTTTGACCAATGGCACCGTCGCTGCCGGCATGATCATCGCTCAGCCGTTGGCGCATGGCACCAGTACGCACCACGGCAAACTGGCGCACGTCGCTACCGAAGAACGCGCTCAGCGCTTCGGCCAGCAGCCGGCCACCGTGCTGTTTAGCGGCTTGTCGGGCGCGGGCAAAAGCACGCTGGCCTACGCGGTTGAACGCAAACTGTTCGACATGGGCCGTGCGGTGTATGTACTCGATGGGCAAAACCTGCGTCACGACCTGAACAAAGGTCTGCCACAGGATCGCGCCGGGCGTACCGAGAACTGGCGTCGTGCGGCGCACGTTGCGCGTCAGTTCAACGAAGCCGGTCTGCTGACGCTGGCAGCCTTCGTTGCACCGAGTGCCGAAGGTCGTGAGCAGGCCAGGGACCTGATCGGCAAGGAGCGTCTGCTGACGGTCTATGTCCAGGCCTCTCCGACGGTCTGTGCCGAGCGTGACCCACAAGGCCTGTACGCGGCGGCCGGGGATAACATCCCGGGCGATTCCTTCCCGTACGACGTGCCGCTGGACGCCGACCTTGTGGTCGACACCCAGTCGCTGTCGCTGGAAGAAAGCGTCAAGCAAGTGCTGGATCTGCTGCGTAAGCGCGGCGCGATCTAAGCGTTAGCTGCAAACAAGAAACCCGCCGATGAGTGATCATCGGCGGGTTTTTTTGTGCTTTTGAGATCGCCAAGATCGCAGCCTTCGGCAGCTCCTACATGGGATTGGCGTACACCTGTAGGAGCTGCCGAAGGCTGCGATCTTTTGATCTTATTTCGCTGGATACTCGCGATGCATCTGCGTCAACAGCGCATCCTTGTCTTCCCAAAGCTGATTGATCCAGCCCTGAAACTGCAATCGGTATTCCCCATCCTGGTCGTAATTCTTGCCAATGAACTGCGGCGGAATCTTCAGCTCCTGAAAATGCACCACCACGTCCTTCACATTCCCGCAGAGCAGATCCCAGTAACCCGGACGCCCGGCCGGATAGTGGATAGTCACGTTGACGATGGCTTCCAGCTGCTCTCCCATCGCGTCCAGCACAAACGCAATGCCACCAGCCTTGGGTTTGAGCAGGTAGCGGAACGGTGATTGCTGCTGCGCATGCTTGCCTTTGGTGAAGCGTGTGCCTTCGACGAAATTGAAAATCCCCACCGGGTTGTTGCGAAACTTGTCGCAAGTCTTGCGGGTGGTTTCCAGGTCTTTGCCTTTCTTCTCCGGGTGCTTTTCCAGATAGGCCTTGGAATAGCGCTTCATGAACGGAAAACCCAGGGTCCACCAGGCCAGGCCAATCACCGGTACCCAGATCAACTCTTGCTTGAGAAAGAACTTCAGTGGCTGGATACGACGGTTAAGCACGTATTGCAGCACCATGATGTCGACCCAGCTCTGATGGTTACTGGTGATCAGGTAGGAGTGCTGATAATCCAGGCCTTCAAGGCCGCTGAGGTGCCAGCGGGTGCGGCAGACCAGATTCATCCAGGCTTTGTTGTTGCTGATCCAGGCTTCATGGGTATGGCTCATCAGCCAGCGCGTGAAACGCTGGGTGAGGGCGAATGGCAACACCTTGAAAATCGCCACGCAGAACAAAAAGGAGCAGAGCAAAAGGGTATTCAGTGCCAACAACAGCGAGGCGATCACGCCGCGCACGGGTGCAGGTAGAAAATCCAGCATTTAAAGATCCAAAGGTCGATTGGCAGCTTGAATCGCAGTCAGTGCGATGGTGTAGACGATGTCGTCGACTTGCGCGCCGCGCGGCAGGTCGTTCACCGGTTTGCGCAGGCCTTGCAGCATCGGCCCGAGACTGACGCAGTCGGCGCTGCGCTGCACGGCTTTGTGGGTGGTGTTGCCGGTGTTCAGATCGGGGAACACGAACACCGTGGCACGACCGGCCACCTGGCTGTTCGGCGCCAGTTGCCGGGCCACGGTTTCGTTGGCGGCGGCGTCGTATTGCAACGGACCGTCGATCAACAATGAGTTTTGCTGTTCATGCGCCAGCAACGTCGCTTCGCGAACCTTCTCGACTTCTTCACCGCTGGCCGATTCACCGCTGGAGTAGCTGATCATCGCCACGCGCGGGGTGATGCCGAATGCCGCTGCCGAGTCGGCGCTTTGCAGGGCGATCTCGGCCAGCTCGCTGGCGCTTGGGTGCGGGTTCATCACGCAGTCGCCGTAGACCAGCACTTCTTCGGGAAACAGCATGAAGAACACCGACGACACCAACGTGCAGCCCGGTGCAGTCTTGATCAGTTGCAGGGCCGGGCGGATGGTGTTGGCGGTGGAGTGAATGACCCCGGACACGAGGCCGTCGACTTCATCCAGCGCCAGCATCATGGTGCCGATCACCACCGTGTCTTCCAGTTGCTGCTCGGCCATCGGCGCGTTGAGGCTTTTGGTTTTGCGCAGGGCGACCATCGGCTCGACGTAGCGCTCGCGGATCAGGTCCGGGTCAAGAATCTCCAGCCCCGGCGGCAGCTCGATGCCTTGAGCGCGAGCGACGGCTTCGACATCCGCCGGTTTCGCCAGCAACACGCAACGGGCGATACCACGCGCCTGACAGATCGCCGCCGCCTGCACGGTCAACGGCTCGCTGCCTTCGGGCAGGACGATGCGTTTGTTGGCGGCCTGGGCGCGCTGGATCAATTGATAGCGGAACACCGCTGGCGACAGGCGCATTTCCCGTGGCGTGCCGCAGCGTTGGTGCAGCCAGTTGGCGTCCAGGTGGCTGGCGACGAAGTCGGTGATGATCTCCGCACGCTCACGGTCGTCGATCGGGATTTCCTTGTTCAGGCCGTTCAACTGGTTGGCGGTCTCGTAGGAGCCGGTGCTCACCGACAACACCGGCAAGCCTGCCTGCAACGCGCCGCGGCACAGGTCCATGATGCGCGGGTCGGGCAGGGTGTCGCTGGTCAGTAACAGCCCGGCCAGGGGCACGCCGTTCATGGCGGCGAGGCTGACGGCGAGGATGATGTCGTCGCGATCGCCGGGGGTCACCACCAGCACGCCAGGCTTGAGCAGCTCCACGGTGTTGCGCATGGTGCGGGCGCAGATGATGATTTTGGTCATGCGTCGGGTTTCGTAGTCGCCGGCATTGAGAATCTGCGCGCCCATCAGATCAGCGACGTCCCGGGTGCGCGGTGCATTCAGTTCCGGCTGGAACGGGATGCAGCCGAGCAAGCGAAAATCACCGCTGCGCAGCAAGGGCGAGTGTTCCTTCAGGCGCGAGGCGAAGGCGTCCATGCTTTCATCGGTCTTGACCTTGTTGAGGATCACGCCGAGGACTTTCGGGTCTTTCGGGCCGCCAAACAATTGCGCCTGCAATTCCACGCGGCCGGACAGTTCGGTCAGTACTTCGTTTTCCGGCGCCGAGACCAGAATCACATCGGCGTCGAGGCTCTTGGCCAAGTGCAGATTGACCCGCGCGGCGTAACTGGCGCTGCGGGTCGGGACCATGCCTTCGACGATCAGCACGTCCTTGCCGACAGCGGCTTGCTGGTAGAGGGTGATGATTTCTTCGAGCAGCTCATCGAGCTGACCGTCGCCGAGCATCCGTTCGACATGGGCCAGGCCCAGCGGTTGCGGTGGTTTCAGACCGTGGGTACGGGCCACCAGCTCGGTGGAGCGCTCAGGCCCGGTATCGCCCGGATGGGGCTGGGCAATCGGTTTGAAAAAGCCGACTTTCAGGCCGGCCCGCTCAAGGGTGCGTACCAGCCCGAGGCTGATGGAGGTCAGACCCACACCAAAATCGGTGGGCGCGATAAAAAAAGTTTGCATGCGGATTCTCTAGAGGTGCATGGCAATGGTGGCGGCCTATGATTGGCCGTCTACCGAAATTCAGTCGCCAAGGTTATCGCTAACCGAGCCTTGTGCGCACCAACCGCAATCAAAGGGCTGGCCTATTTTTTCATTCCGCAGCGAAGGGTCCATGACCCAGGCCCGGGATTGCCAGGGTGGCTGGTGACGCAGGTGCTGGGTGTGGCCGCAGGAAAGCTCGGCCACCCAATGCCCGTCCTCGTCCTGATGGAAGCCTGTGACCGTCGAGCCTTTTGTCGTACCCCGTCTGTCCGGGTTGTGTTCGCTTTCGGACGATTGCTTCGCTAAACTTGGCCTTTCTATATTCTTATGCAAAAGGTCTCGCCCCATGCTGATCGCCGCCAATAAGGCTGTCTCCATCGACTATACCCTGACCAACGACGCTGGTGAGGTCATCGACAGCTCCGCCGGCGGCGCGCCGCTGGTCTACCTGCAAGGCGCAGGTAACATCATCCCGGGCCTGGAAAAGGCGCTGGAAGGCAAAGCAGTCGGTGACGAACTGACTGTCGCCGTAGAACCTGAAGACGCCTACGGCGAATACGCTGCCGAACTGGTCAGCACCCTGAGCCGCAGCATGTTCGAAGGCGTCGACGAACTGGAAGTGGGCATGCAGTTCCACGCTTCCGCTCCGGACGGCCAGATGCAGATCGTCACCATTCGCGACCTGGACGGCGACGATGTCACCGTCGACGGCAACCACCCGTTGGCCGGTCAGCGCCTGAATTTCCAGGTCAAGATCATCGACATCCGTGATGCCAGCCAGGAAGAAATCGCTCATGGTCACGTCCATGGCGAAGGTGGCCATCACCACTGATTTTCTGCGCTAAGCTTTCGAGTACTGGAGAGGCGCCCGAGGGCGCCTTTTTAGTCCGCGGCTGTCCCTGGTGACGCCGCCAAGTGGCTGTTTCGAGAAGAACACGGGAATCTGGAGTTCGTCATGAGTGCTTTTCACGACCTTAAATTGACAGCCCTGGATGGTCAGGAGCTACCGCTGGCACCCTTCAAGGGGAACGTCGTGCTGGTGGTCAACGTGGCCTCCAAATGTGGTTTGACCCCACAGTACGCGGCGCTGGAAAACCTTTACCAGCAATACAAAGGTAAAGGTTTCAGCGTTCTCGGCCTACCGTGCAACCAGTTTGCCGGGCAGGAACCGGGTACCGAGCAAGAGATCCAGGAGTTTTGCAGCCTCAACTATGGCGTGACCTTTCCGTTGTCCAGCAAGCTGGAAGTCAACGGTCATGAACGTCATCAGTTGTACCGCCTGCTGGCAGGCGAGGGTGCGGAGTTTCCGGGTGACATTACCTGGAACTTCGAGAAATTCCTGCTGGGCAAGGATGGTCGCGTACTGGCGCGGTTCTCGCCGCGTACGGCGCCGGATGATCCTGCTGTCATCCAGGCGATTGAAAAAGCCCTGAGCTGATATCTCCCTCCTGTAGGAGCGAGCTTGCTCCGGGCGGCGTTCCGACGATGATCGTCAACGATAACGCTGCAAGCCTGACACCCCGCGGCGTTCTCAAATTCATCGCGAGCAAGTTCGCTCCCACAGGTGCCTCTATCTTTTGACCCTTAATCACCAAGATCAATAGTGCTGTGCATCGCTCGCCACTGCGCATATTATCGCCGTCATAAAATCTACATCCCGTCGATATCGTTTTCGTGGAGTGCCCCATGCCCGTCAAAGCCCTGTTCAAACCGTTCCACCTCGGCACCCTCGAACTGCCGACCCGCGTCGTCATGGCGCCGATGACCCGCTCGTTTTCGCCGGGTGGCGTACCCAATTCCAAAGTGATCGAGTACTACCGTCGCCGCGCCGCTGCCGGCGTTGGCTTGATCATCACTGAAGGCACCACCGTCGGCCACAAGGCCTCCAACGGTTACCCGAACGTACCGCATTTCTACGGTGAGGCCGCGCTGGCCGGCTGGAAAAAAGTCGTCGATGCGGTGCACGCCGAGGGTGGCAAGATCGTTCCTCAGCTGTGGCATGTCGGCAGCGTGCGCCGCATCGGCACCGAGCCCGATGCCAGCGTGCCGGGTTACGGCCCGTCGGAAAAACTGAAGGACGGTCAGGTCGTGGTTCACGGCATGACCAAACAAGATATTCAGGACGTGATCGCCGCGTTCGCCCAGGCCGCCAAAGATGCCCAGAGCATCGGCATGGACGGCGTGGAAATCCACGGCGCCCACGGCTACCTCGTGGACCAGTTCTTCTGGGAAGGCAGCAACCAGCGCACCGACGAATACGGTGGCAGCCTGGCCAACCGTTCGCGTTTCGCCATCGAGCTGATTCAGGCCGTGCGTGCAGCGGTCGGCGAAGGGTTCCCGATCATCTTCCGTTTCTCCCAGTGGAAGCAGCAGGATTACACCGCGCGTCTGGTGCAAACCCCGGAAGCGCTGGGCGAGTTCCTCAAGCCGTTGTCTGACGCAGGCGTGGACATTTTCCACTGCTCGACGCGCCGTTTCTGGGAGCCGGAGTTCGACGGTTCCGAACTGAACCTGGCCGGCTGGACCCGCAAACTGACCGGTAAGCCAACCATCACCGTGGGCAGCGTGGGTCTGGATGGCGAGTTCCTGCAGTTCATGGTCAACACCGACAAGATCGCGCAGCCGGCCAGCCTGGAAAAACTGCTGGAGCGTTTGAATAACGACGAGTTCGACCTGGTGGCGGTAGGTCGTGCGCTGCTGGTGGACCCGGACTGGGCGCAGAAAGTGCGTGACGGTCGTGAGGAAGACATTCTGCCGTTCAGCCGTGAGGCGTTGATGACGCTGGTTTAAGCGGCGACTGGACGGACGCTATCGCGAGCAGGCTCGCTCCCACATTCGACCGTATCTCTTTGAGAACTCGGTCACCTGTGGGAGCGAGCCTGCTCGCGATGGCAGTCTCAAGACCACCAAAGATTCAAGGCAAAGTCGGTGCATTCGGCACCACCTGCTCCCCAACACAAGCCCCCCGCAACTGCCCCTCGAACTGCTCGATAATCGCCGCCCAACCCTGCCGACTCGCATGTTGTCGCGCATTGAGCCGCACGCAACGCAAGGTTTCATCCTCTTCCAGCAGCCACGCCGCTGCATCGCAAAACGCTTCCTCATCCCCCGGCATCGCCAGTACGCCGTTGTAGCCATGGCGAATATGCTGGGCCGCTGCGGCCTGATCGTAGGCCACCACACCCAGCCCCGAGGCGAGTGCCTCAAGCACCACATTGCCAAACGTCTCGGTCAGGCTCGGAAACAGAAACACATCCCCCGACGCGTAGTGACTGGCCAGGGCTTCGCCGCGTTGTGAACCGCAGAAAATCGCTTCGGGCAATTCCTTCTCCAGTGCCCCGCGTTGCGGACCGTCGCCGATCACCACCAATTTCAGGTTTTTCTGTGGATAAGTCGCACGAAGTGTGTCGAAACAACGCTTGAGCAAGCCAAGATTTTTCTCGGGCGCCAGACGTCCTACGTGGATGACGGCGATGTCACTCTCGGCCATGCCCCACTGTTCGCGTAACGACTTCAACCGTTTGGTCGGGTGAAACAATTGGCTGTCGACCCCACGGGACAACAACGCCAGGCGCGCGAAATGCCGACGTTCCAGTTCCAGCCGCTGACTGACACTCGGCACCAATGTCAGGGTCGAGCGATTGTGAAACCAGCGCAGGTAGTGGGTCAGCAGGCGCGTGATCAATCCGAGTCCGTACTGGTTGGAATACTGCTGGAAATTGGTGTGAAAGCCGCTGACCACCGAAATCCCAAGACGCCGTGCCGCACGCAATGCCGACAACCCCAGCGGTCCCTCCGTGGCGATGTACAGCACGTCCGGGCGATGCCGCTTCCAGCGCCGCATCAGCTTGTGCATCGACGACTGACCCCATTGCAGACCTGGATAGCCCGGCAGCGGCCAGCCTCGACACAGCAACAACTCATCGTCGCTGACCCTCTGTTGATCGCAGCCTTGTCGTGGCCGCACCAGCTCGACCTGATGCCCGCGCGCGCGCAAGCCGTCGCACAAGCGGCCGAGGGTATTGGCCACGCCGTTGATTTCGGGAGGGAAGGTTTCGGTGATCAGGGTGATATGCAGAGCTGTCGTCATGGCCTCAGTGTCGGCTGAGGCCATGTCGTCATTGTGGCGTTTCGATGATGGATTTGTGACCGGCTCAGCGTTGGGTCACCAGGTTCTCTGCGCCGCGCTCCCTCACCCAGAACAGTGTCGCCCCCGCTACGGCGGCCGGCATCATCAGAATGTTGACCACGGGAATCAGCAACACCAGGTAAACACTCCCGCCGAAGCTCATGCTCTGCCAGCGCTTCTCGCGCAGCCAGGCGAGCATCTCGTTCCAGCCCAGTTTGTGGTTGTCCGCCGGGTAGTCGATGTACTGGATCGCCATCATCCACACCCCGAACAACAGCCAGAGCGGCGCGGCGATGATGTTCACCACCGGGATGAACGAAAGAATGAACAGCCCGATCGCCCGTGGCAGGAAGTAGCCGAGTTTGCGCATTTCCCGGGCCAGGGTGCGAGGGATCATGGCGATCAGTTCGCCCCAGCTGAAGGCCGGGAAGTCGTCGGTGCCGCGCACCACCACTTCTACTTTCTCCGCCAGGAAGCCGTTGAACGGCGCGGCGATGACGTTGGCGAGCATGGTGAAGGTGAAGAACACCATCAACACCACCAGCACCACGAAAATCGGCCAGAGGACATAACTGAGGAAACTCAGCCAGTCGGGCAGGGATGGCATCAGCGTATCGACCCACAGGCTGAATTGATGGCTGGCCAGATAAATCAATCCGACGAACAGCACCAGGTTGATCACCAGTGGCAACAACACGAACAAGCGAAGGCTTGGGCTCAGGACCAGCTTGAGGCCCTCGCGCAGGTATTGCGGGCCGGACAGAACAGGGGCGGGCATAACGTGCTCCAAGCAAAGGGGAAACGCGCCGACCTTACCTGCTTTGCCACAGGGGTGAAAGCGCGGCATCGGCATCGACATTAACTGTAACAAAGGCGTCTATATGTTCACCGTAACGGGATAGAGACCGCCTATGAGCTGGATTGTTAAACCGTATTTCCTTAATCTTCGCCCCCTCGATACGCTGCACCCAATCTTTTACAGGACTGTCGAGCTCAAGCCTTCCCCAAGTGCTTTCAACAGTCCTTTTTTATTCCCGCCGGCAACCCGGCGTTCCGCGCCAGGTGTTTCGGGCCGGTCAACAGGAGCAGGTCATGTCTGAAGTCCGTCATTCGCGAGTGATTATTCTCGGTTCCGGCCCTGCCGGTTACAGCGCCGCGGTCTATGCCGCCCGTGCCAACCTCAAGCCTCTGCTGATCACCGGCATGCAGGCCGGCGGTCAACTGACCACCACCACCGAAGTCGACAACTGGCCGGGCGACGTCCACGGCCTGACCGGCCCGGCGCTGATGGAACGCATGAAAGAACACGCCGAGCGCTTTGAAACCGAGATCGTCTTCGATCACATCAATGCCGTCGACTTCGCTGCCAAGCCGTACACCCTGACCGGCGACAGTGCGACCTACACCTGCGACGCACTGATCATCGCCACCGGTGCCAGCGCTCGTTACCTGGGCCTGCCGTCGGAAGAAGCATTCATGGGCAAAGGCGTTTCGGCCTGCGCGACCTGCGATGGTTTCTTCTACCGCAACAAGCCAGTGGCCGTGGTCGGTGGCGGTAATACTGCTGTCGAAGAAGCCCTGTACCTGGCCAACATCGCCAGCACTGTGACCTTGATCCACCGTCGCGAAACGTTCCGCGCCGAGAAGATCCTGATCGACAAGCTCAATGCCCGCGTTGCCGAAGGCAAGATCATCCTGAAGCTGAACGCGACCCTGGACGAAGTCCTGGGTGACAACATGGGCGTGACCGGTGCCCGCCTGAAGAACAACGACGGCAGCTTCGACGAACTGAAAGTCGACGGCGTGTTCATCGCCATCGGCCACACCCCGAACACTTCGTTGTTCGAAGGTCAACTGACCTTGAAAGACGGTTACCTGGTGGTGCAGGGCGGTCGTGACGGCAACGCGACGGCCACCAGCCTCGAAGGCATCTTCGCCGCCGGTGACGTGGCTGACCATGTTTACCGTCAGGCGATCACCTCGGCCGGCGCTGGCTGCATGGCAGCACTGGACGCCGAGCGTTACCTCGACGATCTGCAGAACGCCAAGTTCTGAAATCGTTGAAATGAAAAAAACCGGCCTCGGCCGGTTTTTTTTGTTCACGATTTAATGCCTGATCACATTCCGGTGTGGGAGCGAGCCTGCTCGCGATAGCGGTGTATCAGTCGACATCAATATTGAATGGTAGATCGCTATCGCGAGCAGGCTCGCTCCCACATGGGCTGTGTGGACTTTGGCTCAGGCCAGTTTCTTCAGGCAGGCTTCAAGAATATCCAGCCCTTCCTCCAACACTGTCGCTTCAGTGGTCAGCGGCGCCAGCAGCCGGATGATGTGGCGCGCCTTGCCGCTGGGCATCAGCAGCAAACCGGCGTCGCACGCCAGCGCCAGAAGTTGCGTCAACTGCGCCGAGGCCGGTGTGCCGTCGGCATTGATCAGCTCGATGCCGCGCATTGCCCCCACGCCGGTCAAGCGGCCCAGGTACGGCGACAGCTTGCTGGCGCGCCAGGAATCGTAGCGGCTGACAATCGCTTCTTCCTGTTGCGCACCCCAGGCCTGCAGATGGTCGTCAGTCATTTCGTCCAGGGTCGCCAACGCCGCGGCGCAGGCGATGGGGTTGCCCGAATAGGTGCCGCCCAGTCCGCCCTTGGGCAAGGTGTCGAGCAACGACTTGCGCCCGACCACAGCACCCAGCGGCACGCCGCCGGCAATGCTTTTGCCCAGCAGGATCAGGTCCGGCTCGATGCCCAGCCGCGAGAACGCAAAACGCTGGCCGGTGCGACCGAAGCCGGACTGGATTTCATCGGCGATCAGCAGGATGCCTTTGTCATCACAGAAACGCCGCAGCGCCTGGGCGAACTCCACGTCCATTGTCAGGAAACCCGCTTCGCCCTGTACCGGCTCGACGATAAAGCACGCCACGTCTTCGACATCAATCTCGACGCTGAACAGTCGATCCATCGCCTTCAGCGCCTCGGCACAGGTCACGCCGTTGTCCTTGCTCGGGAAGGGCAGGTGATACACCGGGCCCGGCAACACACCGACTTTTTGTTTGTAAGGCGCGACCTTGCCGTTGAGGTTGAGGGTGGCCAGGGTGCGGCCGTGGAAGGCACCGTCAAAGGCGATGACGGCCGTGCGGTCGGTGGCGCCACGAACGATCTTCAGGGCGTTTTCCGCAGCTTCCGCGCCGCTGTTGGTGAGCATGCCGCTGACCGGGTAGTCCACGGGTATAAACGCCGTCAGACGATCCATGAGTTCGATGTAGGGCGCATGGGGGGCGGCGTTGAACGCGTAGTGAGTCAGGCGGGTGGCTTGTTCACGAATGGCATCGACGATGCGCGGATGGCAATGGCCGAGGTTCAGCACCCCGATGCCGCCGACAAAGTCGATGTAGCGTTTGCCATCGGTGTCCCAGACCTCGGCATTTTTGCCGTGGCTGAGCGTGACGGGATGAACGATGTTGATCGACCGGCTGATGGTTTCGCTGCTCATGGATGACCGACTCTGAAGAAGGGATGCTTCTTTTATCTAAGCCGCGAGCAGTGGTGCCCGGCAAACGAAATAAAGTTGCCGGGTCAATCTTAAAAGTCGGGATGTGGCGTGGGGCTGAAATAGCAAAGATCAAAAGATCGCAGGCTTCGCCAGCTCCTACGCCGATCGTATTTCTCTGTAGGAGCTGCCGCAGGCTGCGATCTTTTGATCTTGATCGTCGCGAATCAGCGGCGAATCAGCGGTGGTTGGGTGAACTTCACGCCGGCCAATCCATGAGCGATCAATGCGCGGATATTGCCATGGTCGCTGCCTTCAGGCGTCGCAACCACCGAGCGGTAGTGCTCGCCAAACGCCAACAGTGCTTCTTCATCGCTCAGGCCTTCAAGCAGTGCCAGACCCAACGTCTTGCACGAGCCTTCGTTCTGCCCGGCGGCGTTTTCCACGCCGCCATTGTTGAAGGCCTGTGGCTGATAGTCGTAACCGGTGGCGATGAAGGCCAGTGTGTCGGCAAAAACGTGTTCGCCGCTCTTGAGGCTGGCGCGCAGGGTGTTCAGATCACTCATTGGGTTTTCCTTTGGCGAACGCCGCTTGTTGTTCGGCACTGGCTTCTTGCTGGTATTGGGCTTTCCACTCGGCGTACGGCATGCCGTAGACCACTTCGCGGGCGTCATCGAGGCTGACCTCGATCTGGCGTTCGTCGGCGGCGGCCTTGTACCACTTGGACAGGCAGTTGCGGCAGAAACCCGAGAGGTTCATCAGGTCGATGTTCTGCACATCCTTGCGACTGTCCAGGTGGGCGACCAGTCGGCGGAAGGCGGCGGCTTCAAGTTCGAGGCGTTGTTGCTCGGTCATGATGGACTCTGTGGAATCAATGTGTGGCGCGGATGATAAAAGTCTGGCGAACAATGCGCCAGACGCAGTCAGCGGCTCGCGGCCAGCGTGATCGATACCGACTCGGCGAATCGCAGGGCGTGGGGTTTGTCGACTTCGACCTCGGCATACAGCACCGATTCGTTGGCCATGACCAGATCGAGAATTTCCTGGGTCAGGCGTTCGAGCAGGGCGAATCGATTGCCCTCCACGTGAGCGATGATCGCCTTGGTGATGGTTCGGTAATTGAGCGCGTGATCGATGTCGTTGTCACGCACCGCTTCCTGGGCGGCATACAGGATGGTCAGGTTGATCAGCACATCCTGCTTGTTGAGGATTTCATCCTCGTTGATTCCGATGAAGGTCCGCAGGCACAGGTCCTTGACCCGGATGCGCGCCGTTCCTGGTTGAAGTTGTGGCATTGCTACTTGCTCCGTCCAATCAATTGCAGGAACTCCTGACGGGTGTTGCTCGACTCGCGGAAGGCGCCGAGCATCACCGAGGTGTTCATGGTCGAATTCTGTTTCTCGACGCCGCGCATCATCATGCACATGTGCTGGGCTTCGATAACGACTGCAACGCCCGCAGCGTTGGTCACCTGTTGCACTGCGTCGGCGATTTGCCGGGTGAGGTTTTCCTGGATTTGCAGGCGACGGGCGAACATGTCCACCAGCCGTGCAATCTTCGACAGACCCAGCACCTTGCCCGTTGGAATATAAGCCACATGCGCCTTGCCGATGAAGGGCAGCATGTGATGTTCGCAGAGCGAGTACAGCTCGATGTTGTCGACGATGATCATTTCATCGTTGTCGGAAGCAAACAGCGCACCGTTGACGATCTCTTCGACGCTCTGGTCGTAGCCATGGCACAGGTATCGCATGGCCTTGGCCGCACGCGCAGGGGTGTCGAGCAGGCCTTCGCGATCGGGGTTTTCACCGAGACCGATGAGAATCTCGCGATAGTTCTGGGGCAGGGATAAGGTCATGGAACATCCTCGCGGGGCAACTTATTTGACGTGCCGTCCGCCGTTGACGGTCAGGGTCGTGCCAGTGACATAAGGGTTGTCGAGCAAATAGCGCAGGCTTTGGTAGATCACTTCGCTACCGGGTTCGATGCCCAGCGCGGACTTGGCCAGGACCTTGGCGCGGTACGCCGCGTCGTCGTCAGGATTGAACAGTAGCAGGGCTGGCGCGATCCCGTTGACCTTGATGTCCGGCGCGTATTTGGCCGCAAAGGACAGGGTCAGGCTGTCGAGCCCGGCTTTGCTGGCGCAGTAGCCGATGTGCTGGCTGCTGCCCTTGCGGGTCACGTCATCGCTGATGTGCACGATGTCGGCCGGGCGTGAGCGTTGCAGCAAGTCGGCGCAGTGCAGGTTGATCAGGTAAGGCGCGAGCATGTGCACGTTGAACATGCGGGTGAACGCCGCGGCGTCGGTGTCCGGGGTTTCGGCCAGCCATTCGGAAGCGTTGTGGACAATCGCGCGCAGGCGGTCGGTGTGGGTTTTCAGTTCGCTGATGAAGGCGAAAATCCCGGCTTCAGTGGAAAAGTCCGCGAATACCGCGATCGCTCCCAGGTCGCGCAATGTTTGCACGCCGGGGCGTTCGCTGCGGTAGCTGAAGATTACCGGATGGCCGTCTTCGAGCAATCGCTGCGCGCAGTGGAGGCCGACACGCTGGCCGGCACCGGTGATGAGGATTGGGGCTGCGGAAGAGGTCATGAACGGCTCGCGTCGCGGTAAGAGCAAAACTATACCAGCGACGGGAGACGGATACCTATTGGTGGGGCATCCTCTGTGGGAGCGAGCCTGCTCGCGAAGGCGGTGTGTCAGTCAACAAAAGAGTTGAATGTTCCGGCGTCTTCGCGAGCAGGCTCGCTCCCACAAGGGTTATCAGCGGTTCTGGGTAGAGGATGTTGCGGGCAACGGTCGTTGCGGTGTGCCGTTCAACCAGTTGGCCAGCAGGCGGGTCGACAGGGGAATGAAGAAGTAGACCATCAACGGGGTCAAGCACAAGGTGCTGATGAATACTCGGCTCAACAGGCCCATATCGCTCAGCAAAGGCCCCAGGACAAAGTTGAACAGCAGGGAAACCGGAAAGAACGCCAGCCAGATCGCCACGGCCTGTTTCCAGCGCGGTGGACGTTGGCCGACAGCGCCGAACCAGCCTTCGATCCCGCTGACCCGATGTTCGGTAGGGTGGGCAAACAGGTCGCTGCCGCGTCCGAGCCAGGCCGTGCGCGAGGCGGAGTGCTCCCAGGCATGCAGCGTCTTGCCGTCGGCGAAGCGGAAAATAATCTGGAACTCGTCATCGTCGGGCGGCGGAGCGAGCACGCCAGAGCCGAGATAACCGGGAAAGTCGGTGGCCAGTTGTTCGCCTTCGCGCAACCAGGCGATCAGGTCCTGATAACGCCCATCGGCGACGCGGCGCGCAACCATCAGCGTGACGGGTGAGGTAGACATTGTGCATCTCCGTATAACAAACGCGTCGCTCCGGATAGGAGTTTCGCCAGGCGCAGCGCCGGGGTGATGGGCTGCGTCTTGGGATAAGCAAGGATTATTCCTGATTCTGCCAGTAACGTCAGCGATATTCGTCGCTCATCAATGCCTTGAATGGTTAGGGGGCAGGAGAGGTAGAATGGGATCCAATTAAAACAAGGACGTTGACCTCCCTATGCCTGTCTTGACTGACGCTGTCACGGGTTTGCAGCCCGGTCTTCCCCTCGAACGGGAAGAGCTGTTTCCGATTCGTGAGGTGGCACGCCTGACCGGTGTGAATCCAGTCACGCTACGAGCATGGGAACGACGTTATGGCCTGATTCAGCCTACGCGCACCGAAAGTGGGCATCGATTGTACTCAATGGGCGATATTGAACGAGTCCGCAGTATTCTTGGCTGGATCGAGCGCGGCGTTGCCGTCAGTAAAGTCGGCAAGATTCTGGCCAGGGTCGCACCGCTTCAGGCGCTGTCGCACATCATTCCGAATGAGCTCGTGCAAGCTGACTACGCGCAATGGCAACAGCAGGTTCAAGCGGCGGTGAGTGCCTTTGACGAAACCCTGTTGGAACAGGTCTATGGACAGATCTTTTCCAGTTACCCCCTGACGGTCGTGTTTCAGGACATTCTGATTCCGCTCTGGAAGCAATTGCTGCAGCGTCATGAAGCGTTCGGCCAGGCCAGCGAGTGGTTTTTCTTTGATGGTTTTTTGCGATCCCGAGTGTTGCAACGCCTGTTGCTGGTGCGTGTCATGCAGCCGCGACGGGTGATTGTCTGCGCCCTGAACGATCAGTGTCGTGAGCTCGAACTGTTGCTCACTGCGCTGTTTCTGAGCAGTGTCGATTCGGCTATTCAGGTGCTGGCTATCGGTCAGCCATTCGATGAATTGACCCTGGTCTGCGAAAGGATCAAGCCCCAGGCGCTGGTACTGCTTTCCAATCACTTGCCTGCCCTCGAGTTGCCTCGGCGTCTGAATCGCCTGGCCTTGAGCCTGGATTGTCAGTTGATGCTGGCAGGTGATGCGTCCGATCTGGCGCAGGAAAGCCTGGCCGGATCGTCGGTCGGGTGTCTGGGTAACGAGGGGATGGTGATGCGTCAGCGTTTGAAACAGTTCCTGGCCGGCAGCCTGGATACTTGAATCAGAGATGCAGGGCCGGATGCGTCAGCCGATGCTGCTGGAGAATGTACTGGCGCAGGCGCTCGGTTTCGTCCTTGTCGCTCTGACTCAGATGATAGGCGTAGAAGCCGTTCTCGGTTTCTTTCTCGAAGGTGCCGCGCAACGCGATCCGCTCATAACCTGAAGGGCTGAACCACAAGGCAAAATGTTTTGGCGGTTTGGTCTTGTTGCGAACTTCCAGCAAAACCCCTTTGAACGACACTTCGTGCACCCACATTGTGCAAGGTTGACCGCTGGCATTTTCCAGCGCGACCGGCTCTTCAAGCACCAAGCGCCATGGCCGGACCATCGGGCCATCTTCATAGATGCTGGGCACCCCCAGGCGTAAATGCAGCGCATGAAACTCGTCTTCCACCAAGTGCAGCGGGAACGTCATTTGCTGGTTTTCGAAGTTGGCCTGGATGGTGACTTGCTCATGAGCGGCAAGGCGCGTGAGCAAGTCACGGATCTGCGAACCACCGTTGACGAGCAGGCTCGACGTCGCATCCCGCACATTGAGCTGCGGGTTGTGTTGCATGGTCTGGATGAAATCCAGCTCATCCTGGGTCAGGAGTGCGTCGCGTTGCATGATCTGCTCGAAAGAAATAGTTACAAAGTCATCGGTGATTGTAGTTAATGACAATTAATTAGCAGGTTTGTTTTTGCCGTTCGTCGCTTTGAGTTTGGCAAGTTCGGCCTGGAGTTCAGCCACTTGCGCTTCGAGCTGCGTGACCCGCTGCTGCGCCTTGACCTGTACGGTGACGTCTTTCTGCACGCCGACAAAATAAGTCTGCCCGTCGCTCGGGTTTTTCACTGTCGAAAGCGACAGCTCATTCCAGAACGGCGTGCCGTCCTTGCGATAATTTCTGAGGATTTCCCGGCAGGACCCGCCGCCGCTCAACGCCTCGCGAATCAGCGGGAGCGCTTCCTGATCGCGGTCTCCGGACTGAAGAAAACGGCAATCCTGATAGAGGATTTCTTCGCTGGTGTAACCGGTCAGGCGTTCGAAGGCCGGGTTGACGTAAATCAGAATGTTGTCTTGCTCGCCTTCCTTTTCGGCAATCACGATGCCGTCGTTGGATGCGTTAATCACCATTTGCAGCAGTTGGGCGTTGATCATCGGAGAGTCCTTTCCAGATTGATTGAGCGCTGCATTCTAAAAGAACTCTACCGGCCATCAATGCTTAATGAGAGCCAATCGCAGCTTTTTTGCTGCGGCTGTTAATATCCCCCTCTTTTTACTCAGCTTCAGGATCAGATTGATGAAAGTCGCCATCCTTTCCGGCTCGGTGTACGGCACGGCTGTAGAAGTCGCCCGTCACGCCGCGAACATTTTGAAAAACGCGGGTTTCGAAACCTTCCATAACCCGCGCGCGAGCCTGGCCGATGTTCAGGCTTTTGGCCCTGAAGCCTTTCTGGCGGTGACCTCGACCACTGGCATGGGCGAGTTGCCGGACAACCTGCAACCGTTGTATTTCGCCATTCGCGACCAGTTGCCGGCGGCCTGGCGTGGTTTGCCAGGCGCGGTGATCGGCCTGGGCGACGCCAGTTACGGCGATACGTTTTGTGGCGGCGGTGAACTGATGCGTGAACTGTTCGGCGAATTGGGCATGCGTGAAGTGCTGCCGATGCTGCGCCTGGACGCCAGCGAAAGCGTGACGCCGGAAACCGATGCGGAGCCTTGGCTGGCCGAGTTGGTCACTGCTCTGCAGGGTTGACCGGACGCTCGCGCAGCAAGGCGAGCCAGGCTTGTGCCGCTTTTGACAGGTACGCGCCCTGACGCCAGATGAAGACAATATCCCAGCGCAGATAACTCGGCGCGTTCAAGGTCAGGCGTACCACGCCTGGCCGCTCCAGCCCGCGAGCCACCACACGCGGCAACAACACCACGCCTTGACCGGCCGCCACCAGCGCCGCGAGAAAATCCGCCTGGCCGCTACGACCGCCTTCTTTCGGCGTAAACCCCAGCTGCTGGCAGGCTTGCAGCAATCGGTCGTTGAGCACGAAGCTGCGCTGATACAGCAGAAACGGCGTATCGGCCAATTCCTCCAGCCCGATCACAGACTGCGTCGCCAGCGGATGATCGGCGGGCAGCAGGGCGTCCAGCGGTTCATCGCAGAACGGCTGAAAGGCAAACTGCGGGTCCTTGGTCAGCAGGCCTCCACCCAATTCCAACTCACCGCTCAACACGGCCTGTTCGATGTTCAGGCTGCCACCCTCCAGCAACTGAATGCTGATGTTGGGATAGCGTCGCCGGTATTCGGCGAACAGTCCGGCGAACAGCGCGTCGCTGCCCAGAAGCGGCAAGCCCAGGCGCAACTCCCCACGGGCCAGTTGGCTCAAATCATCCAGCTCACTGAGCAGTTCGTTGCGCAGCCTCAGCATGCCTTCGGCCCGTTGCAGGACCACGCTGCCGGCGGCCGTCAGGCGAAGTTGTGAACCCAGCCGTTCGAGCAGCGGTGTGCCGAGGCTCTGTTCCAGCTGAGCGACCTGCTTGCTCACTGCCGATTGGCTGATGTACAGGGTTTTGGCGGCCTGAGTAAAACCACCTTGGTGCATCACTTCGACGAAGCTGCGTAGCTGCTTGAATTCCATGGGCCTGATTCCATTTTGGAATGGCTTTGAGTCTAACAATTCGCTTCGGGGATAGCAGCCCGCTCCGTAACATGAGCACCTGTGAGGACCGAAACATGAACGCATCAACCCTGAAATACCTGGCTCGACTGGTGGCTGAATTGGCCGTGCTCCTGGCTATCTACCTGCTGGGCTGCCAAATGGCGGTGTGGTTTGGCTGGCCGATTCCCGGTGGTGTCATTGGCATGGTGCTGTTGCTGTTGGCATTCGCCCTGGGGTTGGTCAAACCGGCGGCACTGCAAATGGGCGCGGGACTGTTGATGGCCGAGATGCTGTTGTTCTTCATTCCGGCACTGATGAGCCTGCTCGACTACGGCAGCCTGCTGCGCAGCGACGGGTGGCGGATTCTGCTGGTGATCGGTGTCAGCACGCTGATGGTGATGTTGGTGACGGCCTTTACCGTGGAACTGGTAGTGCGGTTGAGGAGGTCCCATGAAGCTTGAACTGATGCCGATGTTCTGGCTGACCCTCACGCTGCTGGCCTACCTGTTCAGCCGCTGGATCTATCGGCGCACCGGTCGCTACCTGTTGTCGCCACTCATCCTTGTGCCGGCCCTGTTGCTGGCGCTCGCCGTGCCGCTGCACACCGCGTATGCCGAATACTCAAGCAATACCCATTGGCTGATGCTGGTGCTGGGGCCGGTCACCGTCGCCTTCGCCGTGCCGATCTGGCAGCAGCGGCAAATGCTGATGCGGAATTGGTCGGCGTTGTTGCTCGGGATGCTGGCGGGCAGCGCGGCGTCCATCGGCAGTTCGTTCGGTCTGGCCAGGGCGCTGGCGCTGGACAGCTCGGTGACGATGTCGCTGGTGCCGCGTTCGATCACCACACCCTTTGCCATGCCACTGGCTCACGATCTGGGCGGTGTGCCGGAACTGACCGCGGTATTTGTCATGTTCACCGGCGTTTTCGGCGCGATGCTCGGCGGCATTCTGCTCAAGTGGCTGCCCCTGCGCAGTGCCCTGGCCCGGGGTGCATTGTTTGGTGTCGGGGCGCACGGCGCCGGTGTCAGTCGGGCGCATGAAGTCGGGGGTGAAGAAGGCTCGGTGGCGGGGTTAGTCATGGTTCTGACGGGGCTGCTGAACCTGTTCGCTGCGCCGTTGCTGGCGGCGGTACTTTGACATGGATCCAGGCTTGTCGACGTACTGACTCGCTCGGCCATCAAGCTGGCTGCCAATGCAACTACACGAACTCTGGAGGCTGACTAGACTCGATAATCATTGGAAACAACCCATAATAAAAAAGCCGAGGTTCCTTGCCGTGAGCGTAACCCCCGTTCAATCGCCCAACAGTGTCAAAGACCAGGTCAGTGCCGCTGAATGGCAGACCCGCGTCGACCTGGCTGCCTGCTACCGTCTGGTCGCCCTGCATGGCTGGGATGATCTGATTTTCACGCACATTTCGGCCAAGGTGCCAGGCACTGAAGATTTCCTGATCAACCCGTTCGGGCTGATGTTCCACGAGATCACCGCGTCCAGCCTGGTCAAAGTCGATCAGGCCGGCAACAAGCTGATGGACAGCCCCTACGAGATCAACCCGGCGGGCTACACCATCCACAGCGCCGTGCACGAAGTTCGTCACGATGTCGTCTGCGTGCTCCACACTCACACGGCGGCGGGCGTCGCGGTGTCGGCGCAGAAGCAAGGCGTTCTACCGATCAGCCAGCAGTCATTGTTTGTCCTGTCCAGCCTGGCGTATCACGCCTACGAAGGCGTTGCGCTGAACCATGAAGAGAAGGCGCGGCTGCAAGCCGACCTCGGTGAAAACAATTTCCTGATGCTGCATAACCACGGCCTGCTGACCTGTGGCAGCACCATCGCCGACACATTCCTGATGATGTTTATCTTCCAGCGTGCCTGCGATATCCAGGTGCTGGCGCAAAACGGCGGTGCCGAGCTGATCGCGATCGAACCGCACATTCTGGCAGGCGCCAAAGCCATGATCGCCGGCGTCACCAAAAGTGCTCAAGGGATGGGCGGCGCGCTGGCCTGGCCGGCGCTGCTGCGCAAGCTCGATAAACAAGACCCGGGGTATAAACTCTAATGCCACTCACCGAGATCCCCCTGTGTGTTTGGCGCAAGCGCGGCCAGACGTTCGTGTTCCGTGGGCAGACCATCCGGTACTGGACGGCGGGGCAGGGTGAACCGCTGCTGCTCATTCATGGCTTCCCGACCGCCAGCTGGGACTGGCATTACTTGTGGCAGCCGCTGACCCAGCGCTATCGGGTGATTGCCTGCGACATGCTCGGTTTCGGTGATTCGGCCAAACCGGTGAACCACGACTACAGCCTGTTGGAGCAGGCCGATCTGCAACAGGCCTTGCTGGCGCACTTGAATGTCGAGCAGCCGGTGCACCTGCTGGCCCACGATTATGGCGACAGCGTGGCTCAGGAACTGTTGGCCCGGCATTACGAAACGCACATTCATATCGCCAGTTGCGTGTTTCTCAATGGCGGGTTGTTTCCCGAAACCCATCGTCCGGTACTGATGCAAAAACTGCTGCTCAGCCCTTTGGGCTGGATGATTGGGCGTGCCTTCAGTCGTGACGGTCTGGTGAAGAGTTTTCGGCAGATCTTCGGCCCGCAAAGCCGCCCCACCGAGAGCGAGATGGATGATTTCTGGAGCCTGGTCGAGAGCAATCACGGGCCACGGATCATGCATAAACTGATCGCCTATATCCCCGAGCGACGTGTCCAGCGCGAGCGTTGGGTCAGCGCGATGCAGCGCGGTGACGTGCAACTGCGGGTGATCGATGGCGAGGTCGACCCGATCTCCGGCGCGCACATGGTCGAGCGTTATCGGGAGCTGATCCCGAACCCGGACACGGTTCTGTTGCCCGGTATCGGCCATTACCCGCAGACCGAAGCGCCGGGGCAGGTGCTCAAGCACTATCTGGAGTTTCGCGACCGGCTGGTTTCGCCGCCGCGCAGGGTGGCCTGCTCCTGAGTCGCGCCGAGAAGATCGCAGCCTTCGGCAGCTCCTACAGGGTAAGCGTACGCCACAATGTCGCGGGTGTACTCGGTCGGTGTAGGAGCTGCCGAAGGCTGCGATCTTTTAACATTCCCGCCAAATTTCAACTCATCATCCCCCAGCCTTATCGCACACCATTCAGCCTCCCCCGGGTTCATTGTGACCAGCCGCGCCGTGCCTGACACTCGGACTCATTGTCCCTGGCCCGCTGGAGTTCCCCCCATGAATGAGTCTGTGCGCTTCGAAGATAAAGTCGTGATCGTCACGGGGGCCGGTGGCGGCCTCGGACGGGCGCATGCGCTGCTGTTCGCCAGACAGGGTGCCAAAGTGTTGGTTAACGATCTTGGCGGCTCGGCTCAGGGCGAAGGTGCAAACGCTTCAGCGGCAGACCGTGTGGTGGCGGAAATTCGCGAGGCCGGCGGCACCGCCGAGGCCAACCACGACTCCGTCACCGACGGCGACAAAATCGTGCAGCACGCCCTCGACGCCTTTGGCCGTGTCGATGTGGTGGTCAACAACGCCGGCATTCTGCGGGACAAGACCTTCCACAAAATGGAAGACGGCGACTGGGACCTGGTTTACCGCGTCCATGTCGAAGGCGCCTACAAAGTCACCCGCGCGGCCTGGCCGCACATGCGTGAGCAAAACTATGGCCGCGTAATCTTCACGGCATCGACCTCGGGCATTTACGGCAACTTCGGCCAGTCCAACTACGGCATGGCCAAACTCGGCCTCTACGGCCTGACCCGCACACTGGCCATCGAAGGCCGCAAAAACAACATCCTGGTCAACGCCATCGCCCCCACCGGCGGCACCCGCATGACCGAAGGCCTGATCCCGCCGCAAGTGTTCGAGCAACTCAAACCGGAACTGGTCAGCCCGTTGGTGGTGTACCTCGCCAGCGAAAATTGCCAGGAAACGTCCGGATTGTTTGAAGTGGGTGGCGGATGGATGGGCAAGGTGCGCTGGGAACGCAGCCTGGGCGCCGGGTTTGATCCGCGAGTGGGGTTCTCGCCGGAAGATGTGGCGGCGCATTGGCAGCAGATTTGTGATTTTGAAGGGGCGGCGCATCCCAAAGACAACATTGAGGCGCTGAAGGAAATGATGGCGAATCTGCAGAAGTATTCGCTGTAAGCGTTACGGGTGCTGCAAGCCACTGGGACGCGGCTTGCGGCGCCGTCGGAGGATCAGACGTATTTTTTGTTCGTGACGAATGTGGGCGCTTTCCAGTTCGGGCCTTTGATGGCGACCGCGCCGTCACCTTCGACCAGCACTCCTTCCTCGAAAAGCTGCTCGTAGGTATTCACCAGCTCACCATTGGCAATCACTTCAAATCGATATCGGCCGAACATTCTGTCAATAGAAGGAAAGGCCAGGCTGATTGCCACAACTGAAAGCAGGTCTCTCACGGATTCGCTCTTCACCGCCTGTTCGAGAGTAACTTGCAAAACTTTCGCTTCGCAGACGTTTTCAAAAGCTTGAATCTCTTGCCGTTTGCCGGCCTCTATCGCTTCGTCTGTGTAACGTAACGCTTCATCGTCGCTGAGCTGGAAGTCTTCCAGTGCAGCTGCGTGGGCATTGTTCCAGATCGAGGTGTCTTTCCTGGGAACAAAATTGTCATCGACGCCCATGGCTCGAAATCTCTCAAGCACCTGCAGCGTATGGGCGTAAAAAACGCTGGTCTGTGTCGGTGATTTCCAGTGTGCCTTGCAGGATGTTTTCGAGACGCTCGATCATGATGCTGTCGGCGTCAGAGCTGTCCGCTCGAAGAAGGTGAAACTTTAGTTGTTCGGTTTTTTCTTTATCGGTCATTGGCGTGCTCGCTTCCTGCGTGATTTCAATTTCGCGGGGGATCTTAGCGTTGATCGTATCGTGCTGGAATGACAGTAAGGAGGATCAGTACCAAGCCGTCAGGTTGCAACGGCTTGGTAGGTTCCAACCTTAGATGTATCTTTTTTCTATCACGAATTTAGGTGCTTTCCAGTTAGGTCCCTTGATTGCCAACCCTTTCTCGCCATTAGCCAGTACACCGGTAGCAAAAAGTCGTGTGTAAGCGTTTTCAAGGTCTCCATATTTAATCGCTTCGCGGTTATAACGCCTGATCATCATGTCCAAATGAGGTGTCGCTTTAAACAATGCGAAAACCGTGACAATGTCATCCAGAGATTCATTTTTGACGATTTGTTCAATGGTGTTCATTGCCACATCTCCTTCAGAAGACTTTCGTAGTAGTGCCTGTCCTGTTCCTCTGCCGCGGCTAACGCTTCTGCCGTGTAGAGAAGTGTCTCATCGTCTTTTAGCTTGTAGTCTTCTAGAGTCGCTGTGTGGACGTTGTTCCAAATGGGAGAGTTTTTGTCTGGCATCTCCGTGTCGCTGTATCCCAAGGCCCTGAATCTTTCGAGCTCTCTGATTTCATGAGTGTAGTAACGCTTCTCCGTATCAGTCATATCGAGCTCTCCTCTGAGAATCCTTTCCAGCCGATCAATCATCACCTTGTTGGCAGCAGAGGAAGGAAATCTAGATGTGTGCAGCTTGACCAAATCGACTCCTTCTTGAGAAGCGATTGCAGAGGTCCACTCCAAATCCATAGTCGGGCTACCCGTTTGCTCAGGATTAAAGTCACGCCCACTGTGTTCCCCTTTGACCACTGCACCCTCGTAGGGGCTGCTGAAAACGACATACAGGGGCGGCATGCCTGAATCTGCCGGGAATATATTGATAAACCCACCCAGGCTGTGGAGGTCCAGCTCCGGGTATGTATCTATCCTTCCTTCGATCGCGGTTAAGGTCGTGCCGTTGTAGACGGCAATGTTCGGTACGCTCGCTGGCAGTGTTGTTGACGCGTTGTCCGGCCTGACAATCGGCGTCCAGGTCATGCCGATGGACGGGGCTCCCGGGTTGTAGGACCTGTAAGCGTTGAGAACTGGATCGAAAGTGGCGAACCGCACCGGCACTTTGGCAGGCGCCGTCGCGCGGTTCGTGGCGGCAACAAAGTATTCCGTGGTGTTGTCCACAGTCCTGGAGCCAATAGCGACCGGCAGTTCGACTTCCCCACTGGCCTCGGCGACGGCGTACAAGTCCTGGAGATCCTCGGGTGTAAGATCCGAGAGCGGCACACTCAAGGCGTAGAGATCGCCATTACCCAGCTGTGAGGGAAATGCCAGCGCCGCAAACCCGGCAATAATTGCCCCTGCCGACGTAGCTGTTGCCGTAATGACAGCCGAGACGGCGGCTCGCAAAGTGGTCTGGATTGCCTGGGTGGTGGCCGTGTTTGTGGCGAGGCTTCCCGCCGCCCCGGTGAACACCGGACCTGCTGTGGCCACCGAGCCTGATACGGAAAATGGCCTGTTGGCTTGGGCAGCGTCTTCCCGTGCCTTTGCCTCTTGCGCGTGGGCCTCTTCAGCGGCAACACGTTGTGCTTCCTGCTCCGTTTCTCGTTGTAATTGGTCTTGCGCTTGCGCAGCGGCTAGAAGGCTCTGCACATGTACTTGTTTAATATTCAAAAACTGAATTTGTTCTGCCAGTAACTTTGCAGAGTAAGCGGCTTGATAGGCGCTAGCCCATGTCTTATAAGCTGCTCCATGAGGTCGAACAGCTTTCTCTAGGGTCGTAACCCTGGCGATGTAGTCTATCGATGTCGTATTGAGAGGGCTCTGCCCGTAGAAGGCATTGGCAAGTCCTGTTTGTACATGCAGTTCGGTTGTTTTCTGCTGAAGTAAAATGTTTCTGACGTTTAGTTCGTGTTGGTATACCTGTGCCTGTGTAGATGTTTCGCTGGAATATTTAGTTTTAAAGTTTTCGAATTCGACATCGGTTGATTTTGCCAAGCCCTTGGATTTCGCCGCGTAATCGTTTTTTATTGATTTTTCCGTAGCCTGGACATTCCTCAGAGTTTGTTCTCTTAAGTGTAGCTTCAGGGTCTGAGGGGAGCCTATTCCTCCTGCTCGCGTCGGCGGAACACTAAAACCGCCGCCTTTTGGATTTTTCCCGGGTTTCGGTTGCGCTCCAACATAAGTTGTGTCCAGTTCGATGGTATTGCTTTCTCCGACAACATTAGTTGTCGAGATCTCAAGCGGGGGACCTTGTTTTTCTGACATTATGAATCTTCCATGAGCGTAATTAATCGGTGGTGCCGAATAAGATTACGTCAGGAGTGTTGAGGCTGGATCCGGGAAAGTTGTAGGCGTTTTCCGTTTGGAAGGTACGCAAGTGTGTACTGTTTGGTGGATGTAAAGACTGATCCTTAATTGATGTAGGAATATTCTCTAGTTCATAAAGTAACTTGCATAAACGAAGACTGTTCAGCAATGGAAAAAACGCGCCCATAAAAAAGGCCGCTGCAAACGCAGCGGCCAAAGCAAGACGTTAAATCAAGCAGCTACAAATCAACATCTGCGTACACGGGGTGAGGAATCGAAAACCTTCAACTCATCTGAAATCTGTCGCTGATGGCATGGACGGATCACACGCCATCGCCCCCACCGGCGGCACCCGCATGACCGAAGGCCTGATCCCGCCGCAAGTGTTCGAACAACTCAAACCGGAACTGGTCAGCCCGTTGGTGGTGTACCTCGCCAGTGAGAATTGCCAGGAAACGTCCGGGTTGTTTGAAGTGGGTGGCGGCTGGATGGGCAAGGTGCGCTGGAAACGCAGCCTGGGCACGGGGTTTGATCCGCGGGTTGGTTTTTCACCGGAAGATGTGGCGGCACTTTGAAGGTGCGGCGCATCCGAAAGACAATATTGAGGCGCTGAAGGAAATGATGGCGAATCTGCAGAAGTATTCGCTGTAAATATTCCAAGAGGGTCAAGAACGAGACTTGACCTTCTTGTTTATAGCTACTCGATTTTGAAACCTGGTTTGCCGTTTGCAGTTCTCCAGGCTTTTACTTTTTTAATGATGGCTGCGGGTGTGGAGTCATCGTCTGAGTCTGCATAGTAAATTAAGTCAGATCCGTCGGGATGCTCGGTCAGCGCCTCAAACAAGAGTACTGCGTCTATTTGCTCTTTTTCAGTCGCGTACTCCGAATTGCAGATTCCAGTCAAGAACTCAAGGAACTCTTCTTCGGTGTAGTCAGAAATATTAGAGTTGCTCATATTAGATTCCTCCTTTGTGTAAGTCGGAGTGTCGTTTTGGGGTGACAATTCGGAGATTGTCGATGTCGTAAATTTCGCCACCTCTAGAAATACGACTCACATGGTGTAATTCAAACTTTACTTGACCGCCTAGCCTGTCGTTTTTACGCGAAAAAGGGGCTCTTCCGTTTTGCATTTCTTTAATGTTGTTGGCGGTAAACTGTTTAGCCAACTCAGGATCGTCAACTGCAGCTCTCCATAACGCTTCTCTAAACCTCCTGAAGCTCGAAAAGCTCTGTCCTCGGAGTTTATTCGCAATCTGATTCGGGATCACTGAGCCATCACCCTGCGAGGCCGCTCCTAGCCAAATACCCGATACCGCGTCCCCATAACCACTAGCCACTCCAGGATCGTCCCTCGGGTCCCTGAACATCGTGTAGATCGGAGGGATCCCTGACTCCGTCGGGAATACAGTGACGAAGCCTCCAAAGCTGTATAGATCCAGCTCCGGAAACTCATCAAGCCTTCCATCCAGCGCGGTGGGAATAGTGCCGTTATAGACGACAACATTGAGCTCCCTCGCTGGGAGCGTTGTTGATGCATTGTTCGGACTAACAATCGGCGTCCAGGTCATGCCGATGGACGGGGCATCCGGATTCTTGGATCTGTAAACGTTGATATTGGGATCGAGAGTGGCGAGCCGCACCGGTACTTTGGAAGGAACTGCCGTACCGTCTGTGGGGGCGACAATAAATTGTGTTGTGTCATCCACAGTTCTGGAGCCGATCGCGACCGGCAGATCGACTTCGCCATTAGCCTCGGCGATGGCGTACAAATCATCGAGATTGTGGGGCGTGAGATCCGAGAGCGGTACGCTCAAGGCATAGAGATCGCTGTTACCTAATGGTGGGGGAAAGGTCAGCGCCGCAAATCCGCCAATTACTGGAGCGGCCGACGCGGCTAACCTGGCAATTATTGCTGCCACGGCTCTTTTCAGTGCCGACTTGATTGCGAGGGTCATCGCTGCATCAGTGGCGAGATTTCCCTCCGCTACGGTGAACACCGGATCGGTTGCCGCCACCGAGCCCGTTACGGGAAACGGACGATTGGATTTGGTCGCCTCTAACGAAGCTTTTAATTTAGCGTCCTGTTCTGCACGCCATTTGGCAGCCGCCTCTTCTCGTTGTTTTGCCTCTCTCGCGTGCGCAGCGGCTAGAAGGCTCTGCACATGTACTTGTTTAATATTTAAAAACTGAATTTGCTCTGCCAGTAACTTTGCAGAGTAAGCGGCTTGATAGGCGCTAGCCCATGTCTTATAAGCTGCTCCATGAGGTCGAACAGCTTTCTCTAGGGTCGTAACCCTGGCGATGTAGTCTATCGATGTCGTATTGAGAGGGCTCTGCCCGTAGAAGGCATTGGCAAGTCCTGTTTGTACATGCAGTTCGGTTGTTTTCTGCTGAAGTAAAATGTTTCTGACGTTTAGTTCGTGTTGGTATGCCTGTGCCTGTGTAGAAGTTTCACTGGGGTATCTGGTTCTAAAGTTTTCGAATTCGACATCGGTTGATTTTGCCAAGCCCTTGGACTTCGCCGCGTAATCGTTTTTTATTGATTTTTCCGTAGCCTGGACGTTCCTCAGAGTTTGTTCTCTTAAGTGTAGCTTCAGGGTCTGAGGGGAGCCTATTCCTCCTGCTCGCGTCGGCGGAACACTAAAACCGCCGCCTTTTGGATTTTTCCCGGGTTTCGGTTGCGCTCCAACATAAGTTGTGTCCAGTTCGATGGCATTGCTTTCTCCGACAACATTAGTTGTCGATATCTCAAGCGGGGGACCTTGTTTTTCTGACATTATGAATCTTCCATGAACGTAATTAATCGGTGGTGCCGAATAAGATTACGTCAGGAGCGTTGAGGCTGGATCCGGGAAAGTTGTAGGCGTTTTCCGTTTGGAAGGTACGCAAGTGTGTACTGTTTGGTGGATGTAAAGACTGATCCTTAATTGATGTAGGAATATTCTCTAGTTCATAAAGTAACTTGCATAAACGAAGACTGTTCAGCAATGGAAAAAACGCGCCCATAAAAAAGGCCGCTGCAAACGCAGCGGCCAAAGCAAGACGTTAAATCAAGCAGCTACAAATCAACATCTGCGTACACGGGGTGAGGAATCGAAAACCTTCAACTCATCTGAAATCTGTCGCTGATGGCATGGACGGATCACACGCCATCGCCCCCACCGGCGGCACCCGCATGACCGAAGGCCTGATCCCGCCGCAAGTGTTCGAACAACTCAAACCGGAACTGGTCAGCCCGTTGGTGGTGTACCTCGCCAGTGAGAATTGCCAGGAAACGTCCGGGTTGTTTGAAGTGGGTGGCGGCTGGATGGGCAAGGTGCGCTGGGAGCGTAGGCTGGGTGCCGGGTTTGATCCGCGAGTGGGGTTCTCGCCGGAAGATGTGGCGGCGCATTGGCAGCAGATTTGCGATTTCGAGGGGGCGGCGCATCCGAAGGATAATATTGAGGCGCTGAAGGAAATGATGGGGAATTTGCAGAAGTACTCGCTTTAATGAAGCCAGCAAGGTCACCGTTTTGACCTTGCTGGTTCTTAATGATTGGACCTGAAGTCTGGTTTGCAGCGGTGATCAAGAAAAATACTTGTGGACCAATGCCGCCAGATTCGCTGCCGTTTGTGCATCCATGATCCCGTCGTAAGTCTCCGGGCGAAAGTGCAACTGAAAGGCCCGAACAAGGTGTGTGAAGCCTTGTTCGGTTGACGCGCCGGAAACGTCGTACCCGTAAGTCTTGAACAGTTTTAGCAATTCGGTTCGGGCAGGAATGCCGGTCTCGCAATATTGCTGCAGATAGGTGTCTCGGGTGGCATCGTCGAACCAGGCACCGACGCCTTTCAGGTAAAGGGCATGCCAGGGGAATTTCGGCCCTGGGTCACTCTTGCGGCCGACCGCAATATCCGAGTGCCCCAGAACAAGGGTCGGGCTGATATCCGGATAGCGTTCAAGGATGTTCAACGCCAGCTCTTCAATGGCGGCAATTTGTTCTGGCTGATACGGCGGAAAGTTGAAAACCCCTTGGCTAAACGTTGCAAGGTTGACGATTTCAACGCCGATAGACGTGTCGTTCAGATTGCTTCGATTGCCCCAGGTACTGACGCCCGCATGCCACGCGCGCTTGGTTTCGTCGACGAGATTGAACACTTCCTGCCCGGTATAACCTGCTTTCAAGTAGCTCGGATCGGTGATGTCGGGAACCAGATAGTGGGCGCTGACATTCGGGCCGGTCAGTGCATTGACCGAACTGGAGAAGTTGCCGGCTGTGTAGTGGAAAATCAGAAAACGTACGCGGGTGTTAAAACTTTTAGTAGAGCGGTACTTGTTGTAGTCAATGGGTTTCATGAAAAGAATGCTCGCAGTGAATTAAGTTGAAATCAGCAGGGTTTAAATGAATGGCTGACTTGTGATTAACCTTAATCGCTGGGGCGCTTCGTGTGATTACAGAACTGTGTAGTCGCTTTCCGAGAAGTGTGTAGGTGGTAGGAAGTCTCTCGCGAGTTTGTATAAGTTCTGGCGGGGGATGGGCAGTATAAGAAGCAAGCACGAATGCTTGCTTCTTTGTTTGGATTACTGTGCTTCAGATTTGAAACCTGGTTTGCCGTTGGCTGCTCGCCATTGTTTGATGGCCTTTAGTACGCCGGCAGGGCCGTCTTCAACACCCTCCTCGGGATAATATAAAATATCGGTGCCGTTTGGATGTTCTGAAGTGCTTACGATGTTGTCCACAAAAGCATCGTGCTCTTTCTCTGATGAGAACCTCCCTTGGAACAAACGATTTATAACATTAAGGTATTCAGACTCTGTGTAATCTTCATATCTATCTTTAAGTGTCATTTTCACATTTCTCCTTTTTTGGAGTGGGCTTCGATGTGCTGCTTTGGTGTCAGTATACGAAGATTGTCTATATCGTAGACTGCGCCGCCTTCGCTGATAGGTTTAACGTGGTGTATTTCAAATTTTTTCCGTCTGCCCACTTGTTCCGAAGACTTGGCACTTGGTGATAAGCCATCTCTCAAATCAATTTTATTGAGTGGAGTGAACTGTCCATTCAAAGTTCTCTCACTTGCTACGGCCTTCCAAAATACTCTACGAAACGATTTAAAACTCGAAAACTCCCGCCCCCGAAGTTTATCCGCAATCTGCTTGGGGATCGGCGCTCCTTCCAGCGTTGAGGCAGCACCCAACCAATTTCCTGAAACCGACTGTCCGCTCCCGCTGGCAATACCGGGATCCTGCCGCCGATCCCTGAACATCGTGAATGTCGGAGGGATCCCGGAGTCGATCGGAAAGACGGTGATGAAGCCACCAAACCCGTAGCGATCCAGTTCCGGAAACGGATCGATTCGTCCCGCGTCGGGGGTGACGGTAGCGCCTTCATAGATCGGCAGGTCAGTGTCGATCAGCGGAAATTCCGTTGAAGGATCCTGCGGTTCTACCAGCGGCGTCCAGGTGATGACGGGACCGTTGGAGACGGTGCTACCGGAAACGTATACATTCTTGCGCGCGTCAAAGTGAGCGAACCTTACCGGCACACTGGCGGGTACTGTCACTCCGTCAGTGGTAAGAACGACAATCTCTACCCTATTGCCTATCGTCCTCGAGCCGAGTCGCACTGGCAGGTCGATTTCCCCTCCGACGGCTGCCAATCCATACAGGTCGGCGGTTGAATCAGGAGCGAGTTCTGACAGCGGAACACTGACAGAGAAAAGATCACCGTTACCCAGTCTGGAGGGCGCCAATAGGGCGGCGAACCCGACCAAGACCGGCGTTGCTGCAGTCGCAAGAGCTGCGATAGCCGCGGATACCGCTGCGCGAAGCGCAGTCCTGAGCGCCAAGGAGGTTGCTGGACTAACGCCGAAGGTCCCGGTAGTTCCGGTAAACGCCGGGCCGAATGCCGCCATCGAACCGACATTGGCAAACGTGGGGTTTTGCCACCGAGCCTCTGTTTCCTCTCGCCATTGCGCCAAGAGGCGTGCCTGCTCGAGTTGTCGTTGGGCCTCAGCCTCTACTGCCAGACGAGCCTGTTGCCGCTCGCGTTCTTGCGCCTGCCTTTCTTTCCGTTGCTGTATCTTCAGATTCGCCAGTTGAGCTTGGCGTTGAGCCGCGGCTGCTTCTGCCTTGGCTTCAGCCTCGGCCAGAGCTGTATTCAATGCTGAGATTCGTGCCCTTTCTTGAGCCTCAAGCTGAACCAGAGCCTGAAGCTGAGCTTTAGATTTAGCTTGAGCCTCAACATAAGCGTCAGCTTCCGCCTGTATGCGCGCCTTTTCTGCGGCAACATGTTGGGCTTCCTGTTCCGCTGCCAATCGCGCCTGTTCCTCGGCCACGCGTTTGGCTTCAGCCTGGGCTCTTGCCTGAGCCGCTGCCGCTGCTGCTGCTGCTTTTGCGTTGGCATCGGCAATGGCTTTGTTTTGTGTGGCTAAGCGAGCATCCAACAGCTTGATCTGCTCAGCCAGAAACTTTGCCTCGTAAGCCGCGGCATAAGAGACATTCCATTTGGTAATTGCGTTGTAATAAGCCCTTTGCCCTCCGCGACGACCAATGAGTTCGAAACCCTTATGATTAGAATCTGGAGCTTTGTGGGTCAGTGGGTCATGGCCATGATAAAGATTGGCTATTCCTATGTGTTCTTGATGATCTGTCCTGGCTTTGAAAAGTTGTAGCTTAAGCGTCCGTAATTCAATCTCGAGAGCATCGGTTCCAGGGGGTACCACTGCAGCAACAGCCGCTCTCGTTTTTGCGAGTTCGGCTTCGGTTATATACATGATGTTCTTGATGTTTTTGTTGAAGAGCTCTTCGGTAGAAGTGTTGCTTTCATTCAGCCATTCAAAGGCAGAATCTACTGCGTCGTATGCACGGTCGGAGTGGTCGGGGTTTGACACGCCCCCTGCGCTAAATCCGAAACCAGAAGACGACGAAGGCGTACGGGGTATACCTCTATTAACAAGGATATTTTTTTCTTGCTGCATATCGAGTTCCTTTCTATTCGAATATCTGAATAGCCACGTCGGTATTCAACACGTGCGGTCGTTCATGGCTATTTATGTCGTCACCCATCCAGGGCGACCAAGGAAACTATAAGTTCGATTTCTTAATGCAGGCAGGTGAGCGTTTCCGACAGTGATGTAGGAAACAAGAAGTTTTATCTCGGAAATAAACCCACATAAAAAAGGCCGCTGCAAAAGCAGCGGCCAAAGTAAGACGATTGATCAGGAGCTATAAATCAACGTCAGTGAACACGGGGCGATGAGTCGAAAATCTTCAATTCATCTGAAATCTGTCGCCGATGGCATGGACGGGTCACCCGCCATTGTTTCGTGCTTTCAGGCCGTTTGCCGTGAAAGCCCGGCAAGAATAAGTGCCTGAGTTCAAAGGAAAAAGAGCGATTCCAGACATGCAGTGTTACAGTCTGAGCAACAGTCCTGATTCTCAGGTGTAGGAGCTGCCGAAGGCTGCGATCTTTTGATCTTGACCTTAGGCAGTTTCAGCATCGCAAGAAGATCAAGATCAAAAGATCGCAGCCTTCGGCAGCTCCTACAGGGGGCGTTCGCAGCGCTACATGCATCTGACTGATAACCCTCAATCCAGCCCACCCATACCCGGCGTAAACCAACGTCACCTATGGCCATTCATCCTTTAGAGCTACACCCCAAATACCTCCTTCGTGCGCTTATCGACCCCGACCTGCGGCAGTAGGGTGTGGCCTTCTGTCACTCACCGGGGAAGACGCATGACAAAAACAACAATGCGCGCCATCTTCACGCCGCAGGCGCTGGCCGCTGCGGTTGCCTTGGGTTGCTGTGCCCAGGCACAGGCCGTTTCATTCAACATTGGCGAAATCGAGGGGACGTTCGACTCCTCGCTATCCGTCGGCGCGAGCTGGGGCATGCGCGATGCCGATAAATCTCTGGTGGGTATCGTCAACGGCGGGACCGGCCAGGCGTCGACCGGTGATGACGGGCGACTGAACTTCAAGAAGGGCGAAACGTTCTCCAAGATCTTCAAGGGTATTCACGACCTTGAACTGAAGTACGGCGACACCGGGGTGTTCGTCCGTGGCAAGTACTGGTACGACTTCGAGCTGAAGGACGAAGACCGCGAGTTCAAGCCGATCAGCGATCACAATCGCAAAGAGGGCTCCAAGTCTTCCGGCGCGCAGATCCTCGATGCGTTCGTCTATCACAACTATTCCATCGCCGATCTGCCGGGCACTGTGCGTGCCGGTAAACAGGTGGTCAGTTGGGGCGAAAGTACGTTCATCGGCAACTCGATCAACAGCATCAACCCGGTCGACGTTTCAGCGTTCCGGCGTCCTGGCGCCGAGATCAAGGAAGGCCTGATTCCGGTGAACATGCTGTTCGCTTCGCAAGGCTTGACCGACAAGCTCACGGTGGAAGGCTTCTATCAACTGGAGTGGGACCAGACCGTTCTCGACAATTGCGGCACCTTCTTCGGCGGTGACGTGGCGGCAGACGGTTGCACCACGGGATACACCGTTGCCAGCCCGGCCATCGCGCCGTTGCAACCGATTGCCGCCGCATTTGGCCAGGGCTTCCAGGTCGGCAGGGAAGGCGTGATCGTGCCCCGTGGCGGCGACCGCGATGCCCGCGACTCCGGGCAATGGGGCACGGCGCTGCGCTGGCTGGGCGACGACACCGAGTACGGTCTGTACTTCATGAATTACCACAGCCGCACACCGAATGTCGGCACCACCACCGCCGGCCTCGGCACGCTGGCACAGATCCCCGGCATCGTCGCTACCGCCAACGCTATTGCGCCCGGCACCGGGTCGGCCCTGGCTCAGAGCGTGATGCTCGGTCGCGGCCAGTATTACCTCGAATACCCGGAAGACATTCGCCTCTACGGCGCAAGTTTCTCCACCACATTGCCTACCGGCACCGCATGGACCGGCGAGATCAGCTATCGCCCGAACCTGCCGGTGCAGGTCAACAGTACCGACCTGACCCTGGCCTTGCTCAACCCGATCGCGGGCGGCGCGGCTTCGCCGATTGCCACGCGGCCCGGCGCCGACAACAAGGGTTATCGCCGCAAGGAAGTGACGCAGATCCAGAGCACCCTGACGCACTTCATCGATCAGGTCGCAGGGGCCGACCGACTGACCCTGGTGGGCGAGGCGGCGGTTGTCCACGTCGGTGGTCTGGAAGCCCGCAGCAAGCTGCGTTATGGCCGTGACTCGGTGTATGGCGCATACGGTTTTCGCGGTGACAGGGACGGTTTCGTGACCTCGACCTCGTGGGGCTACCGCGCCCGCGCCATCCTTGACTACAACAACGTCATCGCCGGGATCAATTTCAAACCCAACCTGTCGTGGTCCCACGACGTCGCTGGCTACGGCCCCAACGGGCTGTTCAACGAAGGCGCCAAGGCAATCAGCGTCGGGGTCGATGCCGACTACCGCAACTCCTATACCGCGAGCTTGAGTTACACCGATTTCTTCGGCGGTGACTACAACACCCTGGAAGATCGCGACTTCCTGGCGTTGAGCTTTGGTGTGAACTTCTGATCTGGCTGAGAAGGATGATTTCAATGCGCAAGATGATTCTGCAATGCAGCGCCCTGGCCCTGAGCCTGCTCGCTACCAACGTAATGGCCGCGGTGTCGCCGGAAGAAGCGAACAAGCTCGGCACCAGCCTGACCCCGTTGGGCGCCGAGAAGGCCGGCAATGCTGACGGCTCGATCCCGGCCTGGACCGGCGGCATCCCGAAAAACGCCGGTGCGGTGGACAGCAAAGGTTTCCTGGCCGACCCGTTCGCCACTGAAAAGCCGCTGTTTACCATCACCGCGGCGACGGTCGACAAGTACAAGGACAAGCTCTCCGATGGTCAGATAGCGATGTTCAAGCGCTACCCCGAGACCTACAAGATTCCGGTCTACCCGACCCATCGTACCGTGGCTGTGCCATCGGAAATCTATGAATCGGCCAAGCGCAGCGCGCTGAACGTGACACCGATCAACGACGGCAACGGTCTGGCCAATTTCACCGGCAATCGCTACTACGCCTTTCCGATTCCGAAGAACGGTGTCGAGGTGATCTGGAACCACGTCACCCGTTATCACGGCGGTAACCTGCGCCGCACCATCACCCAGGCAACGCCTCAATCCAATGGCGATTTCACCGTGATCCGCTTCAAGGACGAGGTCGCTGTGCCCTCGCTGCTGGGTGATTTGAAACCCGGCAGCGACGAGAACGTGCTCAGCTACTTCAAGCAGGAAGTGACTGCGCCGGCGCGGCTGGCGGGCAACGTGTTGCTGGTGCATGAGACCCTCGACCAGGTCAAGGAACCGCGCAAGGCCTGGATTTACAACGCTGGCCAGCGACGCGTGCGGCGTGCGCCGCAAGTGGCCTATGACGGCGTGGGCACCTCGTCCGATGGCCTGCGCACCACCGACAACTTCGACATGTTTTCCGGTGCACCGGATCGCTACGACTGGAAGCTGGTCGGCAAGAAGGAAATGTACATCCCTTACAACAGCTACAAACTCGACTCGCCGGACCTCAAGTACACCGATGTGATCAAGGCCGGGCATATCAATCAGGACCTGACCCGCTATGAGTTGCACCGGGTCTGGGAGATCGTCGCCACGGTCAAGCCGAACGAACGACACGTGTATGCCAAGCGTCACATGTACATCGACGAAGACAGTTGGCAGGTGGCGTTGGCCGATCACTACGACGGTCGCGGTCAGCTCTGGCGTGTTGCCGAAGGGCACGCTCAGTACTACTACGATCACCAGGTTCCGGCGTATACCGTTGAAGCGCTGTATGACCTGATTGCCGGTCGCTACATTGCCCTGGGGATGAAGAACGAGGAGAAGCGCAGTTTTGAATTCGGTATCGATGCCAAATCAGGGGACTACACGCCGGCAGCCCTGCGGAGTACAGGGGTGAGGTAATCAGTCCTACAGGCTCCTACAGAAAAAGGTGACCTCGTGGTCACCTTTTTTATAGGTGTCGATCAGTGTGTTGAATACTTCTTCAACAAGCCGTGTGGAGAGGGCTAGGGTGGCGCCATAAATATAAAAAGGCGCACCACAATGACTGCCATGACTCCGTGTCTGGACCGTCCTGGACTCCTGCCCCGTTTGTCTTCCCATCATCTGTCTCGCGAGCGGTTGATCGAGCCGTTGCTGGCATCGACGGCGCGGGTGAAATTGCTCTGTGCGCCCGCTGGCAGCGGCAAGAGTGCGCTGCTCGTCGAATGCCTGTTGCAGGCGCCTGCACAGTGTCGGGTCTGTTGGCTGCCGTTGGCGGGGGCGCCGATGAGTGCGGTCGACTTTCGACAGAGACTGGCTCAAGCGCTGGGGTTGGGCTCGTCGGCCGAACCCGCATTGCTGGAGTCTCTGGCTCGCGCACAGACGCCGACGTGGCTGTTTCTCGATGACTATTGCCGTATCCCCCACTCGGACCTCGACCTGTTGCTCGACCGGATGTTGGCCATCAGTAGCCCGATGATCACCTGGTGGCTGAGTGGTCGCCGCCGTCCGCAATGCAATTGGCCACGGTTGTTACTCGATGACGAGCTGTACGACTGCGCGCCTTCCACGCTGGCGTTCAATCAAGGTGAAGTCGAAAAACTGCTGCATCACCTGGAGCCGGCCCTGGCTGCGAAAGGTGCCAGCAGGATCATCGAGCGCAGTGGCGGCTGGTGCGCAGGCGTACGGATGGCGCTGCTGCAAAAATGCGACTGGTCACGCAACGACACGGCCCACAGCCGGGCGGACACCCTGCACGACTATCTGGAACACGAGCTGTTTGGCAGTCTGACCCCGGAACTGACGGAAGCCTGGCGCGTGCTGGCCCACTTGCCGCGATTCAATGCCCGGCTGTGCGACCACCTGTTCGGAGCAGGCGAGGGTGCTCAATGCCTGGGCACGTTGCTGGCGTTGGGGTGTTTCATTGAACCCTGGCAAGACTCGACAGACTGGCTGCAGATTTTCGCCCCTCTCACGCAATTGGTGCGCGAAGAACCATGGCCGGCGGGACGCTCCTGGCATCGTCGCGCCTGTCAGTGGTTTGCGGCGGAACTGGACTGGAAGGCTGCATTTGAACAGGCCTTGCTGGCCGAAGAGTTCGAGGTCGCCGTCAGCCTGTTGCAGCATTTCAGTTTCGAGCACCTGTTCGAGGAGCAGACGGTGGTGCTCTTGTTGCGTCTGCATGAACAGCAAGGCAAGGAATTGATGCTCGGCTCGTCGCAATTGGTCGGGCTGGTGACTGCGGCCTTGTTGTTTGCCGGACGATTCGAGCAAGCGGGGGAATGCATTGAGCATTTGTCGCGCTTCACCCCTCAGCCGTCCGCGTTGCAGCAACGGCAATTGATCGCGCGCTGGCAGGCGCTGCAGGGGTGGTTGCTGCATTTGCAGGGACGCATGGACGGCTCGCGCGCACATTTTCTCGATGCGCTCAGCGACCTCGGCCCCGAGCTCTGGACCGCCCGACTGATGTGCCTGTCCGGCTTGACGCAACAGGCGTTGCTCAGGGGCGAACTCGATGTTGCGCAGGCGGTTAACCGTGAGGCGTTGTGCCTGGCCCGGGCGCAGGGTTCACTGGTATTTGAAGGCGTGCTGGAGCTCGATCACGCGCAATTGCTCGAACAGCGCGGAGCGTCCGGCAGGGCCGAGAGCCTGCTCGCTAACATGCACGGGCTGCTCACCCGTCAGCAACCGCTGGCCGAACCCTTGCTGGGGCGAATTGCCCTGCGTCGTGGGCGGCTGAGTTTGTCTCAGGGCCAGGAAGCGCAGGCGGCCTCGTATTTTGAGAGCGGGTTGCAAATCTGCCTGCGCAACCAGGACAAGCGAGCGCTGTATGGTTTCCTCGGTCTGGCGCAACTGGCCGCCAATCGACTGGATTACGCCCAGGCCTTCGTCCTGTTGCGTGACGCTGAACGGTTGATGCAACAACGACGGATTCCAGACACGGTCTACCGCGGTGTGCTGCTGTACTTCAGCTGCCATTTCTGGCTGCAGCAGGGTCGCCCGGAGTTGGCGCATGAAGCCCTGACGCGGGTGCTGCGCCACTATCACGGGCCCCATGCGCGGCAGGCTCCGCCGGCAACGCTGGAGTTGATCCCGGGTCTGGAATATCTGCTGGTGCTGACCGAGGTGTATCTGGGGGCGGCGCAAACTCCCTTGGCTCGGCTTGAAGTTCTGCTGGAGTGGGCCAGGCAGCGGGGGATGTCGGGGCTGCAAGCGCAATTGCAGTTGGCGCTGGTTGAAGTGGCCTGGCTGACGGGGCACTCATCCACGGCCCGGCAGTCGCTGCAGGAAGGTTTGGCACTGGTTGAGCGCTGCAACGTTCACCAGGCCTTGCGCGATTTGCAGTTGCGCCAGCCACGGTTGCTGGAGGCCGTAGGGCGTGCCGAGTCGTGTGATGATCCGCAGGCGATGGCGTTTGCCCAGAATCGGTTAAGTCAGCGCGAAATAGAGGTGCTCAAGTTAGTGGCCCAAGGTAACTCGAATCAACAAATCGCCGATCTGTTATTCATATCTTTACATACGGTAAAAACTCACGCGCGACGGATTAACGGGAAGTTGGGAGTGGAGCGGAGGACTCAGGCTGTAGCGAAGGCAAAAGTCTTGGGAATTGTTGTTTGAGATTTTTTAGTTGTTTGTTTACGAATTCATACAAGTTACGGGGTGTACTTCGTTAGTTGGAGTGATTATAAAGTCGGTGTCGGCCCGTCAATTTGTATTTGTCTTTTTGAACGTGTGTTGGTCGACCCCTATTTATAGTAAGGATGCTATTTGTGAAAAATTATTTACTGGAAGAAGTGAGCGAGAAGCTCGGCAAGATTTTCAACGACATGGGCTATGCGATCAATGTTGATGAAACTTTTCTGACTTCGGTAGTGACCAACGATGAGGGTAAGCAGGTCGTTGATTACTCCGAAAGTCTAAGTTGGGCGATCATGGAGAAAGTGCAGGCGGATGAATTGCCGGCTTTCGATGATACTTATGCGGGTATTTTCTCCGAACGATGGACTTTTGATCCTGCTTATCGAATTATCGAACTGGATATGATCGACCTTAATCATGTAGGCCGTATCGTGGTCGAGTCCTACCGAAACAAATAATTGCTCTCAGCAGGCAGCCAAATAATTTAAACGGGTGGCTCATACCCCATCCGCCAACTTACGGCCCGGGTCGCCGCCAGCAATCGCTGCGCCGCCGGGCCGTTTTCGTCGGCGTGGAACAGCGACGCGGGGCCGACGATAGTCATGACCGCCGCCACGTGCCCGACCGCGTTGAATACCGGCGCCGACAACGCATCGACCCCCGGCATCAGCAAACCATGCACATGATGCAGGCCGCGATCGCGGATCTGTTCGCACAAGGTCTTGTAGACGTGATCATCCGACAGGGCATGAGCGCTGGCGATTTGCAGTTCCTGCTCGCGCAGGTCGACGGTTTCGCGCTTTGGCAGATACGCGCCAAATACCAGGCCGGTGGATGAACTGAGCAACGGCAACACCGAGCCCAATTGCGTCACCACCGTGACGGCACGTACCGCCGGTTCGATATGCACCACCGTCGCACCCTGATTGCCCCACACTGCCAAAAAGCAGGTCTCGTTCAACTCATCGCGCAATTCGGCCAAGGGCAGGGCGGCGACTTTCAGCACGTCCATACTGTTGAGCGCTGCCAGACCCACGCGCAAGGCTTCGCGGCCCAGACCGTAATGGTTGGTGGCGGTGTTCTGCTCGGCAAAACCACTGGCGATCAGTGCCTGTAAATAGCGGTGAACCTTGCTCGCCGGCATCTGCACATGTTCGGCCAGACGCGATAACGAAGTCGAGGGCGACAACTCGGCCAGGGCCTTGAGGATGTCGGTGCCGACTTCGGCCGAGCGGACTTTCTGTTTACCGTTGCTGAGCGGCTTTTCCATGGAGGCGGTGTGATCCCGGGACGAATGGGCGTCTTTATAGCTTGACGGTCAATACCAATCAAATTACGTTATGCGTAATTGAATTACGATAAAAATAACCAAGGCGTGCCAGTACCTTCTCAACGGAGTGACAGGCCACGGCCTACTCCCTGTTCAGGAGGCTCCATGAACCTCGATTCAACGGCGCCCGCGCTGGCTTATCAGTCCGGCTTCGGCAACGAGTTCAGCAGCGAAGCGTTGCCCGGCGCACTGCCCGTCGGCCAGAACTCCCCGCAAAAAGTCCCGTACGGCCTCTACACCGAACTGTTCTCCGGCACCGCGTTCACCATGGCCCGCAGTGAAGCGCGGCGCACCTGGATGTACCGCATTCAGCCGTCGGCCAATCACCCGGCGTTCGTCAAACTGGATCGGCAACTGGCTGGTGGTCCATTGGGGGAAGTCACCCCCAATCGGCTGCGCTGGAACCCGTTGGAGATGCCGACCGAACCCACCGATTTCATCGACGGGCTGGTGAGCATGGCCGCCAACTCGGGCGGGGAAAAACCGGCCGGGATCAGCCTCTACAACTACTGCGCCAACCGCTCCATGGAGCGGGTGCTCTTCAACGCGGACGGCGAACTGTTGCTGGTTCCGCAACTGGGTCGCCTGCGCATCGCCACCGAACTGGGCATGCTGGACCTCGAACCGCTGGAAATCGCCGTACTGCCTCGCGGTCTGAAATTCCGCGTCGAACTGCTCGACCCGCAAGCCCGCGGTTACATCGCCGAAAACCACGGTGCGCCACTGCGTCTGCCGGACCTGGGGCCGATCGGCAGCAATGGCCTGGCCAACCCGCGGGACTTTCTGACCCCGGTCGCCCATTACGAACACCTCAAGCAACCCACTACCCTGGTGCAGAAATTCCTCGGCCAGTTGTGGGGGTGCGAGCTCGATCATTCGCCGCTGAACGTGGTCGCCTGGCACGGCAATAACGTGCCGTACAAGTATGACCTGCGCCGTTTCAACACCATCGGCACGGTCAGTTTCGATCACCCGGATCCGTCGATTTTCACCGTCCTGACCTCGCCGACCAGCGTTCACGGTCTGGCCAATCTCGACTTTGTGATCTTCCCGCCGCGCTGGATGGTGGCCGAAAAAACCTTCCGGCCACCGTGGTTCCACCGCAACCTGATGAACGAATTCATGGGCCTGATCCAGGGCGAATACGACGCCAAGGCCGAAGGCTTTTTACCCGGTGGCGCGTCGTTGCATAGCTGCATGAGCGCCCACGGCCCGGACGGCGAAACCTGCACCAAGGCGATCAACGCCGAACTGGCCCCGGCGAAAATCGACAACACCATGGCCTTCATGTTCGAGACCAGCCAAGTGCTGCGCCCGAGCCGTTTCGCGCTGGATTGCCCGCAACTGCAAAACAACTACGATGCTTGCTGGGCCACGCTGCCCGCCACTTTCGACCCGACCCGGAGATAATCCATGACTCAGACTTCCATCACTCGTAGCTGGGTTGCCTCCGCCAACGGCCATGCGGATTTCCCGCTGCAAAACCTGCCATTGGGCGTATTCAGTGTGAAGGGTTCGGCACCGCGCAGTGGCGTGGCCATCGGCGAACATATTTTTGATCTGGAAGCGGCGCTCGACGCCGGCCTGTTCGACGGCGCTGCAAAAGTTGCGGTCGAAGCCACCCGTGGCGGCCAGCTGAATGCTTTTTTCGAGCTGGGTCGCGAAGCTCGCGTTGCCCTGCGCGAACGTCTGCTGGAACTGCTCAAGGAAGGCAGCACGCTGCACGGCAAGATCGAAACCCAAGGTGCGAAACTGCTGCCACTGGCGGCGAATTGCGAGATGCACCTGCCGGCGAAAATCAACGATTACACCGACTTCTACGTCGGCATCGAGCACGCGCAAAACGTCGGTAAATTGTTCCGTCCCGACAACCCGTTGCTGCCGAACTACAAATACGTGCCGATCGGCTACCACGGCCGCGCCTCGACCATTCGCCCGTCCGGCACCGACGTTCGCCGCCCGAAGGGCCAGACCCTGCCGGCCGGTCAGACCGAGCCGACGTTTGGCCCGTGCGCACGTCTGGACTACGAGCTGGAACTGGGTATCTGGATCGGCCAGGGCAACGAGATGGGCGACTCGATTGCCATCGGTGACGCCGCCGATCACATCGCCGGTTTTTGCCTGCTCAACGACTGGTCGGCGCGGGACATCCAGGCCTGGGAATACCAGCCGCTCGGTCCGTTCCTGTCGAAGAGTTTCATCACCAGCATCTCGCCGTGGGTGGTGACGGTCGAAGCGCTGGAGCCATTCCGTCGCGCTCAACCTGCACGCCCGGAAGGCGATCCGCAGCCGCTGCCGTACCTGCTCGATAAACGCGATCAAGCCGCTGGCGCCTTCGACATCGAACTGGAAGTGCTGCTGCTCACCGAAGGCCTGCGCGAGCAGAACCTGCCGGCCCATCGCCTGACCCTGAGCAACACCAAGCACATGTACTGGACCGTGGCACAAATGGTCGCGCACCACAGCGTCAACGGTTGCCAGTTGCAGGCCGGTGACCTGTTTGGTTCGGGCACGTTGTCGGGACCGGAAAACGGTCAGTTCGGCAGCCTGCTGGAAATCACCGAAGGCGGTAAAAAACCGATCGAGCTGGCCTCGGGCGAGGTGCGTAAATTCCTCGAAGACGGCGACGAAATCATCCTGCGCGCCCGTTGCAGCCGTGACGGGTTTGCTTCCATCGGTTTCGGTGAATGCCGCGGCAAAGTGCTGCCGGCGCGCTAAGAGGATCGGGTCATGGAACTCTATACCTACTACCGTTCCACCTCGTCTTACCGGGTGCGAATCGCGCTGGCGCTCAAGGGCCTGGACTACCAGGCGCTGCCGATCAACCTGATCGCGCCGCAAGGTGGCGAACATCGGCAGCCGCCGTATCTCGCCATCAATCCGCAAGGCCGGGTTCCGGCGCTGCGCACCGACGAAGGCGAACTGCTGATCCAGTCACCGGCGATTATCGAGTACCTGGAAGAGCGTTATCCACAGGTCCCGTTGTTGTCAAAAGACCTCGCCGCTCGCGCCCATGAACGCGGCGTCGCGGCAGTGATCGGTTGCGACGTTCATCCGCTGCACAACGTTAGCGTGCTGAATAAGCTGCGTCAGTTGGGCCACGATGAGCCGCAGGTGGTGGAGTGGATCGGGCACTGGATCAGCCAGGGATTGGCGACGGTGGAGCAGTTGATGGGTGATGAGGGCTATTGCTTCGGCCCGCAGCCTGGGTTGGCAGATACCTACCTGATCCCGCAGCTGTACGCGGCCGAGCGCTTCAATATTTCGCTTGAGGCGTATCCACGGATTCGCCGGGTGGCGGCGCTTGCAGCGACACATCCAGCCTTCATCAAGGCCCATCCGGCGAACCAGCCAGACACCCCTTGAATCAGAAGTAAGGTCAAAAGATCGCAGCCTTCGCCAGCTCCTACATTGGGATGGCGTACACCCTGTAGGCGCTGCCGAAGGCTGCGATCTTTTGCTTTTAATGGACGATGGAATTTGGCGGCAAATGCCCCAGCCGTTCAGTCAGGCGAATCCGCTGGATCGGGTCGTCGCTGAGCAGCAACGCATGCTCCAGGTCGAAGCGCTCGGCATTCGGGCAATCCAATCGCTGATAGAGACTTGCCCGCGCCAGGTAATCAGCTGCGCTGGCGTTACCCAGTTCCAGCACACGTTCGGCGTCGATCAGGGCACCGATGTAGTCATCGTGAGAAAGGTGCAACTGGCGCAGGTTACGCGACAACCGCTGCAGCATTTGCACCGGCTCGGCTGTCAGCAAATGCTCGGCATTGAGTTTCATGTTCGGGCCGTACTGGCGTTGCAGCAGTTCCCGACAATCGTTGGGGTACAGACGACGGCCACCGCATGGGTCGAGCAGGTGATCGGCGCCCGGTACCCGCAGCAGGAAATGCCCGGGGAAGTTGACCCCGACCATGGGGATTTCCAGACCCTTGGCCAGCTCCAGCGCGATCAGTCCCAGGGCCAGCGGCTGGCCACGCCTGCGTTCCAGCACTTTGTTGACCAATGCCGCTTGCGGGCGCAAGGGGGTGAAGTCGTCCTGAGCGAAGCCCAGGTCATTCATGCGCCGCAAAAGCGGTTGGGCCAATTCGCTCACCGGCAACATCGGCAAGCCATAACTGACCCGCTGTTGCAGGTCCTTGAAGTCAGCCAGCACCGCCTCGGGATTCACCTCTGTGTCGTGTTCGGCCGCCATCCATAGCGCCGCCTCGAACAGCGCGGGCGGTGAACGTTGCAGACAGGCGAAGAAGCATTGGCGGGGCGTCATCAAAATCTCCGGCGAATGCCTCGTTTTAGCCCCGTCTCCGGCATTCGTCCAGTGCCGTGCGTAGACGGTTGCAGGTTATGTCCGAAAGTCTGAATAGCGGCGGCGCTTATTCCGGTGCGCTTCTGCAATTTTTGGGCGCAAGCCTATACTGGCGACTACAAGAAGTGATTCGGGAGCCCCTACGATGTTCGCTCTCATGCAAAGCACTCGCCTTGAATCGCTGCATCTGAGCGTCGACCCTGTCACCGGGTTGAAGGCGGTCATTGCCATTCATAACAGCCGCCTGGGGCCTGCCTTGGGCGGCTGTCGTTACCTTGCCTACCCCAGCGACGAGTCCGCCGTCGAGGATGCCATTCGCCTCGCCCAAGGCATGAGCTACAAGGCAGCCCTGGCCGGGCTGGCTCAAGGCGGCGGTGTGGCGGTGATTGTCCGTCCGGTGCATGTGGAAAACCGCGCCGCGCTGTTCGAAGCCTTCGGACGCTGCATCAACCAACTCGACGGCCGCTACATCACTGCCATCGACAGCGGCACCTCGGTGGCGGACATGGATTGCATCGCCCAACAGACTCAACACGTCACCAGCACCACCTCGGCGGGCGACCCTGCGCCCCACGCGGCGATGGGCGTATTCACCGGCATTCGTGCCACTGCCATGGCCCGCTTGGGCAGCGATAACCTTGAAGGCCTGCGCGTGGCGATTCAAGGCCTGGGCAACGTTGGCTTTGCCCTGGCCGAACAGCTGCACGCCGCTGGCGCCGAATTGCTGGTCAGCGACATCGATCACGGCAAGGTGCAACTGGCCATGGAGCAACTCGGTGCTCACCCGATTGCCAACGATGCGTTGCTCAGCACACCGTGCGACATCCTCGCGCCTTGCGGCCTGGGCGGTGTGCTCAACAGCAACAGCGTGACGCAACTGCGCTGCTCGGCGGTGGCCGGGTCGGCGAACAACCAGCTGACTCATCTGGAAGTCGCCGATCAACTGGAGCGGCGAGGCATTTTGTATGCACCGGATTACGTGATCAATGCGGGTGGGTTGATCTATGTTTCGCTCAAACACCGCGGCGAAGAACTCACAACCATCACCGCGCACCTGTCGAAAATCAGCTCACGGCTGACCGAAGTCTTCGCCCATGCCCAGGCGGAAAAACGTTCCCCGGCGCGGGTGGCGGACGAGTTGGCGGAGAGAGTGTTGTACCGTTGAGCCGCGCATTTTTGTCGGACATGAAAAAGGCCCTGAGCCATTTGACTCAGGGCCTATTCAATTCGGGTGTCGCTTACTTGGCGGACTTGGCTGCTTTCGTCGGCTTGGTCGGCTCGGCGGCTTCGGTCGCTTCCACGGGTTCAATCACTTCGACAGGTACGTTGAGCAATTCGGACAGTGCATCCGGCTGGCTCTTGAACGCCTTGGCGAACACATCGCGATTTTTCGCCATGTAGATCCCGGCTTCTTCCACTTGCTGCTCGCTCAGGGACGGAACGGCTTTTTGCAACACTTCAGCCAGCAATTCGGCCAGTTCGAGCATTTTGTCATGACGGTCAGCTTCGGCTTTATCCATGAACAAGCGCTCCAGATCTCGGCTGCTGCGGTATACCACTTCGACGGCCATTCACCACCTCACATGCCTTCACATTAGTTGTCTGTTTCGACCACTGTATTTATATACAGCGAAAGGATAAGCGAATCCCTGCGCTTTGGGTAGTGGCTTTTTAATGTAGACCGAATTCAGGGTTTGTCAGGCCGACCCATCCCCACAGGGTGCGACCAAACGCCACGGAGCGCGTTTTAGAGCACCTCGCCATCATGTCGCAGGTGCCTCTGGCCTTTTTTCTGCATGCAGAACAACCGTCACGTCCAACCCGCATCATCCGCTCGAACCGAGCTAAGGAAGAACCATCGTGAAAATCAACTGGGCCGAGAAGCTGCGGCAGAACGTGCATGAACTGGCCGAGTCCCTGGGCAACCTGTTCGTCGAGACCTTCCATTACCTGGCGTTGTTCGCCATCGGTGCGGTGACCGCGTGGGCGGCGGTGATGGAGTTTCTGGGGATGATTGAAGAGGGGCACATCAAGATCGACGACATCTTGCTGCTGTTCATCTACCTGGAACTGGGGGCGATGGTCGGGATTTATTTCAAGACCAATCACATGCCGGTGCGTTTCCTGATCTACGTGGCGATCACCGCGCTGACACGTTTGCTGATCTCCAACGTCTCACACCACAATCCGCCGGACCTGGGGATCATCTACTTGTGCGGCGGGATTTTGCTGCTGGCGTTTGCGATTCTGGTGGTGCGCTACGCCTCGTCGCAATTCCCTTCAGTGAAGATCGAACACCCGCAACGCAAGAGCGGTGCGGGTTCCGGTGAATATCCTGAAGTGGAGAAGGGCGAGCTTTAAAGCCTTATGGAGGGTCGGGGCTGGCCTTTGATTTGTGGCGGCGGCAGGTTGCGATTGTCGCCGTCGGTCATGGCCTCGAGGATGGTCATGGCGCTGTGGCCCTGTTCGATGGCAATGCCGAACTGGATGCTTTGCACCAAGCGTTTGAGGCGCTTGGGGTCGTTGCGTTGTTCGGCGCTGATCATCCGTTTGGCAACCACGCGGCCACTGTTGGAGAGGGTCAGCATGATGCTGCCATCCAGACCCTGAATGCTCAGGTTGATCTGGTAATCCGGTGCAAAAGCATCGGTAATGAGCTGAAATGGGTTGTCCATGATGCGTCACCGCCTGATTGAACGTGCAGTTGTTGACCGGCCATGATCGGGTTGGTTCGCAATACCGGACCATCGGCAAGCCGTTCGCGGAGGTCTTCAAAAGTCCTTTTTGTCTCAGGAGGGACGTAGCAAGGGGCATGCCGGAAAATTTGTCGAACAATAGACACGGCAAAAAAGAGGCGGGCAGTGTGGCCCGCCTTCTTTTTGCCTGCCCGTTTCAGGGCATCAATGAGTGGATGACCGCTGACAGTGCAGTCAAATCGATCAGCACTCCACCCAGCTGACCGCCAGGCCGCCCCGTGAAGTCTCTTTGTATTTGTCGTGCATGTCGGCGCCGGTATCGCGCATGGTGCGGATCACTCGGTCCAGGGAAATGAAGTGTTTGCCATCGCCACGCAGGGCCATTTGCGTGGCGTTGATCGCCTTCACGGCGGCGATTGCGTTGCGCTCGATGCAAGGCACTTGCACCAGACCGCCGACCGGGTCGCAGGTCAGGCCGAGGTTGTGTTCCAGGCCGATTTCTGCGGCGTTTTCCAGTTGCTCCGGCGTGGCGCCGAGGACGTCGGCCAGACCGGCGGCGGCCATGGCGCAAGCCGAACCCACTTCGCCCTGGCAGCCCACTTCGGCGCCGGAAATCGACGCGTTTTTCTTGCAGAGAATGCCGACAGCCGCTGCGCCCAAAAAGAACGCCACAACGTCATCGTCCGAGGCGTCCGGGTTGAATTTCATGTAGTAGTGCAGCACTGCCGGAATGATCCCCGCCGCGCCGTTGGTCGGTGCCGTCACCATCCGCCCGCCCGCAGCGTTTTCTTCGTTCACGGCGAGCGCGAACAGGTTCACCCACTCCATGGCCGATAGCGTGGAGGTGATGACATTCGGCTTGCCGATTTCCAACAGGCTGCGGTGCAATTTCGCCGCACGGCGAGGAACATTCAGACCGCCCGGCAGAATGCCTTCGTGGCGCAGGCCTTGCTCGACGCACTCGCGCATCACCGACCAGATGTGCAGCAAGCCCTGACGGATGTCGGCCTCGCTGCGCCAAGCCAGTTCGTTGGCCATCATCAACTCGGAAACCCGCAACCCGTGCTGGTGGCAGAGCTTGAGCAATTCGGCGGCACTGGAGAAATCGTACGGCAGCACCACGTCGCTGGTCGGCGCAATGCCGGACTCGGCTTCGGCTGCTTCGACGATGAAACCGCCGCCGATCGAATAGTACGTTTGCTCCGACAACTCACCGGTTTCGCCAAAGGCTGTCAGGGACATGGCGTTCGGGTGGTAGGGCAGGCTCTCGTCGAGCAGCAGGAGATCGCGTTGCCAGTTGAAGGCGATGGTCGTTTTGCCGGCCAGGGACAACTCACCGGTTTCGAGCAGGGCCTGGATGCGGCTGTCGATGGACGTGGGATCGATGCTGTCCGGCCATTCGCCCATCAGGCCCATGACGCAGGCACGGTCGGTGGCGTGGCCGACGCCCGTGGCGGAAAGGGAACCGTAAAGGCGGATTTCTACTCGACGTACGGCGTCCAGCAAACCTTGGTCAATCAGTGTCTGGGCGAAGGTCGCAGCGGCACGCATCGGGCCGACGGTATGGGAACTGGACGGACCGATACCGACTTTGAAGAGATCGAAAACACTGATAGCCATGCTAAAGCCTATACAAGCAATGGAAGAGGAATCGCTGCCATTTCTGTAGGACAAGCGCAATTTCAGCGATACTGCCAACCTCAGTCCAGTGTGACCAACGAAACTTCCTAAGACAGCCTTTAGCAGGACTAAACGATGAGCCGTCAATTGCATGCCCAGACTTACGTCTGGCTGCACGTGTTTTCCTGTGCCGCGCGGCACTTGTCGTTCACCCGATGCGCCGAAGAACTGCACATCACGCCGGGTGCGGTCAGTCAGCAAGTCCGGCAACTGGAGGAGCGGCTGGGGTTTCGACTTTTCCACCGACGCGCTCGCGGCGTGGAACTGAGCGCGGAGGGCCAGCGACTGGCCATTACGGTCAACGAGGCCTATGGCAGCATCGACGCAGAATTGCGACGACTGGACGCGGGAATAATCAGCGGGACTTTGCGGGTGCGCTCGATTCCGTCGTTCCTGAGCAAATGGCTGACCCCGCGGTTGCCGCGGTTGCAGCAGCGCTTTCCGGACATTCAATTGCGCCTGGTGGCGGAGGACAGCAGCGTGCCGTTGCACGAGGGCGACTTCGATCTGGCCATCGACCTGAATGACGGCAGTTATCCGGGGTTGTTATCCACAGCCTTGCTCGACGAGCAGATTTTCCCGGTGTGCGCCCCGAGCCTGTTGCGTGGCCGGCCACCGCTGCATGGCCCGGCGGACCTGGTGCATTTCCCTTTGCTGCACGACATCACCGCCTGGCGCGGCAGTTACGAGTATGCGGAATGGGAGTTCTACCTCAACGCCATCGGTTTCGAGGGCGCGGACGTACGGCGCGGGCACACCTTCAATCGCAATCACCTGACCATCGAAGCGGCGATCGCCGGCATGGGCGTGGCGATTGCGCGGCGAACGTTGCTGAACGATGAACTGGAGCGCGGGGCGTTGATCGTGCCGTTTGGCCTGGCGGTGCCCAATCACAAGCGTTACATGTTGCTCTATGCGCCGGGCGCGCTGAGCCATCCGGGCGTACGCGCGGTGCATGACTGGCTGGTGGAAGAGGCGGGGATTTTTCGCAGCCTGCACCCGCTGGGGCAGCGGCAGATGTGAGCAACTATTACAGAAGAGAGGGGCGACCCAACTCCCGACCTTAACAGCGCTTTTGTCCGTTGTCCGGCTTTTTTTGCGAATCAAAATTTATCTTTTTTTAGGGGTTGAATTGTTCTGCGCACAGACCGATTGTGTAAGTAAGAGGTCACGGTGATGACGCCCAAGGGCTAGCCGAAGGGCCTCTAGCGAGCTAGCTGAAATAAGGGATGAACTATGCAAATCCAAGTCAACAGCGATAACCATATTCAAAGCAGCATCCGACTGGAGGAGTGGGTACGTACTACCATTGAGAGCACGCTCGAACGTTATGAAGAGGACCTGACCCGTGTCGAGGTTCACCTGCGGGATGAAAACGGCGACAAGCCCGGACCGCACGACATGCGCTGCCAACTGGAAGCGCGGCCAAAAGGCCACCAACCGATTTCTGTAACCCATAAGGCCGCTAACCTGGAACTGGCCATTGATGGTGCCGCCGAAAAACTCGAGCATGCGCTAGAGCATCTGTTCGGCAAACTGCGGGGCAAACCACGTGCCGCTGTGGTGCCGTTCGAGAGGGGCGCGGCCGATGCGCTGCTGGAAGACGAGTTTCTCGAGAACGAACAGGCTGCGCAAAACGGCTGAAGCCTGATTTACTTTTACCATCCACCAAAAATACGGGCCTGCCATTGCAGGCCCGTTCTTGTTTGTGGACTTACTCATTTCATTGTGGCGAGGGGGCTTGCCCCCGTTGGACTGCGCAGCAGTCCCAAACCTCCTATCGAGTTTTATCAGAAAACCGTAAGAGCCGGTCTGCGGCTGCTTCGCAGCCGAACGGGGCAAGCCCCTCGCCACAAGTGTGCTCGACTAAAGATATCTGTGATCGGGGCCCTTCGTACTTGCCTGTGGTGGTGTCAACAAACAATCTCATCCGATCTTTTTTTGCGTATGAGAATATTTATCATTAATATTGCGGCCTTGTTGGCCCCGTAACGTTCTCGCGGCCTCACCCGTTTCAAGGTCGAAACATGAAAGGCAAAATCAGCACGCTCCCCGTTTCCTACCGACTGGCGGTCACTTCGCGGGTGCTGGCCGCTGTGCTGGGCGGTTACCTCGTCGCGGCGCTGGCCAGTGTTTCTCTGACGATGTGGTTGCCGATGGCCCGCGCCGACGCCGTGGTGACCGGGATGATGACCTCGTTTCTGGCCTACCTGATCGCGGTGCTCTGGTGCTTTGCCTGTCGCAGTGCGTGGCAGGCCTGGTTCGGGTTGATTGTGCCGAGTCTGGTGCTGGCGGCTGTTTCGGGGTTGGCTTACTGGATGGGGCACTCATGAAAGAGGGCTTTCGGCAGGCCATGGCCTGGCTGCACACCTGGGCCGGTTTGACCTTCGGCTGGCTGCTGTTCGCGATTTTTCTGACCGGCACACTCGCCTATTTCAAGGACGAGATCAGCCACTGGATGCAGCCGGAAATTCCTGCCCGTTCGGTATCGTCCGAAGCCAGTCTGACACTGGCCCAGGATTATCTTCAGCAACACGCCGCCGGTGCCTCGCGCTGGCTCATCGATTTGCCCGACACCCGGGAACCCGGCCTTTCGGTGCGGTGGCAGCAGGCTCCGGCCAAACCCGGCACGCGTGGCCAATTCACTGAAAAACTCCTCGACCCGCAAACCGGCACTGAAGTGCAGGGCCGGGAAACCACGGGCGGCGAGTTCTTCTACCGCTTCCACTTCCAACTGCAAATGCCCTACCCGTGGGGGCGCTGGCTGTCGACCATCGCGGCCATGGTGATGTTCATCGCGCTGATCAGCGGGATCATCACGCACAAGAAAATCTTCAAGGACTTCTTTACCTTCCGACCGCGCAAGGGCCAGCGTTCCTGGCTCGACGGGCACAACGCGGTCGGCGTACTGGTGCTGCCGTTTCACCTGATGATCACCTACAGCAGCCTGGTGATTTTCATGTCGATGGTGATGCCCGCGAGCATCCTGGCCTCCTACAAGGGTGATGTCCGGGCGTTTTACGATGAGGTATTTCCGGCTTCCAATACACCCGCGCTCGCAGGCAAACCGGGTCAGTTGGCACCTTTGGCGCCCTTGCTGGAACGGGCTCGCGAGCAGTGGGCGGGCGGGCGAGTCGGGCGGCTGACGGTGAACAATCCGGGCGATGCAAATGCCTCGGTCGTGCTGGTGCGTGACGGCGCCGACCGGGTCGTCCACGACTTTGGCAGCGCAGTGACCTTCAACGGCGTCACCGGACAACTGATTGGCACGACCCCGCAGCAATCGCTGCCGAGGGCCATTGCTAGCAGTTTCTATGGCTTGCACATGGGCCATTTCGCCGGTCCGGTGTTGCGCTGGCTGTACTTCATTTGCGGATTGGCGGGCACGGCGATGATCGGCACCGGGCTGGTGATCTGGCTCGGTAAACGTCAGCTCAAACACACGAAAAGTGGCGTCATGCCGTTCGAACTGCGGCTGGTGGAAGTGCTGAACATCGCCAGCATGGCGGGGTTGATGGTCGCCGTGGCGGCGTTTTTCTGGGCCAATCGATTGCTGCCGGTCGGGATGGCCGGGCGGGCGGATTGGGAAGTGAACGGCTTCTTCATTGTCTGGGGCTTGAGCGTATTGCATGCCATGGTTCGCCGAGGTCGCGCGGCGTGGGTCGAACAATTGGCGCTGGCGGCGTTGCTGTTCGGCGCGGTGCCGTTGCTGAACGCCCTGACCACGCCGTATCACTTGGGCGTCACGCTGGTACAGGGCGATTGGGCCATGGCCGGTTTCGATCTGACGTGCCTGGGCAGTGGTCTGTTTTTCGCGTGGGCTGCGTGGAAAATGCAGCGCTCGGGAAAGGCTGATGCCGTTATCCGGGAACGTGCGCAACCGATCACCCTTGAGCGCGAGGCGAACTGAATGTTGCTGGCCCTGTTGCTCTGCTATGGCGGTTTCACCGCGCTGTGTTTGTCGATGGATCGGCATCATGTTGAACTGCTGGGGCGCAAGCCGTCTTCCCGTCGCCGCCAGAATATGAAACTCGGTGGCTGGCTGCTGCTGGCATTGTCGCTGTGGGCGGCGGTGTCGGCGACGGGCTGGGGCCTTGGATTGGTCGAGTGGTTCGCGGTGTTGATGCTCAGCGCTTTGGTGCTGGTGCTGTTGATGCCGTATCGCCCGCGTCTGGCGTTGTCATTGGCCGGGTTGGGCCTGCTGGCCAGCCCCCTTGCCGCATTTGCGCAGTATTGACCCGATGATCACCAGCCCACCCGATTCCCACGACGACGAACCTCGCGGAGCGCGTGCGCATTTCCTGCAAGTGTTCCTGTCCCAGCGCTCGCAGATGGAAGCGCTGGTGAGTCGTCGCGTTGGTTGCCGGGCAACGGCGGCGGACCTGGTGCAGGACTTGTTTCTGCGTTTCTGGCGTCGGCCGCTGGTGCAGGTCGAAGAACTCAGCACTTATCTGCTGCGTTGCGCCGGCAACATCGCCATCGACCATTTGCGCAGCGAAGGTACGCGGGTGCGGGTCAATGAAGGCTGGATGCCGGATCAACCAGACAGCCAGGGCAGTGAACCGCAAGCCGCGCTGGAGGCGGGCAACGATTTACGTCACGTCGAAGCGGCGTTGCGCGCGTTGCCTGAGCGCACGCGGCAGATTTTTTTGCTCAACCGCATCCATGGCCGCAAATACGCCGAGATCGCCAAGGCGATGGGTTTGTCCCAAAGTGCCGTGGAAAAACATATGATGCGCGCGCTCGAAGCCTGTAAGGCCAGCCTGCGGGAACCCGAACCGCGCACGCCAGGGAAAGCACCGTGAACCACATCCAGCGCGTCACCCCGACGCCCGCCCAGGAGCAGGCCGCTTTCGCTTGGCTGAGCCTGTTGCATGACCAGCCCAGCAGCGGCGATCAGGCCACTTTCAGCCATTGGTTGCAGGCCGATCCTGCCCACGCCGAGGCTTACGCCCAGGCGCAAGTGGTGTGGGAATTGACCGAAGTGCCGGCGCGGTCCCTGGCCGATGAAGATGCATTTGCCTTGCAGGGCTACCTCAACGCCATGAATCGCTCGCGCCGCAGCAATGTCCGGCGTTGGTCCGGTGCGCTGGCGATGGCCGCGTGCCTGTTGTTGATGATCAGCCTCGGGGCAGGCTGGCAGCCGATGCGCTGGGTCGATGATCTGGGTGCTGACTATGTGTCGGCTCCGGGAGAAATCCGCACCGTCACGTTGGCCGATCAGTCGCAAGTCACCCTGGATGCCGACAGTGCAATCGCCGTGGATTTCAGCCGCGGTGAACGGCATGTACAGCTGCGTCGCGGTGCCGGTTTTTTCAGCGTGACGCACACCGGCGAGCCGTTTGTGGTCGATGCTGAAAAGGGTCAGGCGCGGGTGTTGGGCACGCAGTTTGAAGTGCGCCTGCAACCCCGTGGCGCTCAGGTGACGGTGTTGTCCGGACGGGTCGGCGTGGCGGCAGACAAACACACGGAACAGCAAATTCTGACCGCTGGCCAGCAAGTCGCGTATGGCGATGGCGTGGTGGAAAAACTGCATGCCGTCGACAGCGAAGCGCAGTTGGCGTGGCGTCAGGGCTGGCTCAATTATTACAAGGCGACGCTGGCCGAGGTGGTGCAGGATCTGGGGCGTTATTACCCGGGGCGGATCGTGTTGCTCAACGATGACCTCGCGGCGCGGCGAGTCAGTGGCAGCTTTCCGAGCAAGGACCCGCAGGCGGTACTGAGTTCGCTGCAGGGGGTGTTGGGGTTTGAGCAGCAGACGGTGTTGGGGCATCTGATTATTTTGCGTTGAGGCAACATCAAAAGATCGCAGCCTTCGGCAGTTCCTACATGAGTACGCGTTCCTCTGTAGGAGCTGCCGAAGGCTGCGATCTTTTGATCTTTTCAAATATTTTCAACTTTCTGGTGAGGTAAACCCGAGGCCCATCCGTGTAGTGACTGAAACTGCGAGTCATTCGCATTCGTAGCGGTTCTACACAGGTCATGAGCAATGAAGTCCAGGGCAAAATCGGGTTTGGTCAAACAATGGTTGGGTGTGTCGGCGTTGAGCTTTTCGGCGTTGGCGCTGTTGCCGTTGAGTGTGGCGGTGGCGGCTGAGGCCGGCAGCACGCAGCAGCGTACGCAGTTCAGCTTCGCGATGGCCGCCAAACCGCTGCCCCAGGCCTTGAGCGACTTCAGCCGGATCACCGGCATCAGCGTGGTCTACACCGATGAAGCGCCCTACGGCCTTACGGCGCCAGCCGTCAGCGGGCAGATGAGTGCCGAACAGGCGATGCAGCGTTTGCTCAGTGGTTCGGGATTCACCTTCCGTCGCACCGACGGCCACACGCTGGTCCTGGAACCGCTGCCCACCGAAGGCACCTTGAACCTCGGCGCGACCACCATCACCTCGGTGATGGATCAAACCATGAGCTACCAGCCGCCGCCCACCAGCTCGGTGATGCGCTCGTCGGCCTTGCTCCAGGAAATCCCCCAGACCGTCAACGTGATCCCGGCCCAGGTCATTCGCGATCAGGCACCGCGCAATCTGGATGATGCGCTGGCCAACGTCAGCGGCATCACCCAGCGCAATACACTGGGCAGCACTCAGGACTCGGTGATGACGCGCGGTTTTGGCGACAACCGCAACGGCTCGATCATGCGCGACGGCATGCCGGTGGTGCAGGGCCGTGGCCTCAACGCCACCGTGGATCGGGTCGAAGTGCTCAAGGGGCCGGCCTCCTTGCTCTACGGCATCCAGGACCCGGGGGGTGTGGTCAACATGGTCAGCAAGAAGCCTGAACTTGAGCAGTACAACGCGTTGACCCTGCGTGGCTCGACCTACGGCAACGGCAAAAACGGCAGCGGTGGCGGCCTCGACAGCATGGGCGCGCTCGGTGATTCCGGGTTGGCGTACCGCATGGTGCTGGACCACGAAGACGAAGATTACTGGCGCAGCTTCGGCACCCATCGCGAGACGCTGGTGGCGCCATCGCTGGCCTGGTTCGGCGAAAGCACCACGCTGTTGTTCGCCTATGAACACCGCGAATTCTTGACCCCGTTCGACCGTGGCACGCTGATCGACCCGCGTGACAACCATCCGCTGGACATCTCCCGTGATCGTCGCCTCGACGAGCCGTTCAACAACATGGAAGGGCGCTCGGACCTCTATCACTTCGAGGCCGACCATGAGCTCAACGACAACTGGAAAGCCCACTTCGGCTACAGCTGGAACCGCGAAACCTACGACGCCAGTCAGGTGCGCGTCACGGCCATCAACACCGCCAGAGGCACCCTGACCCGCAGCATGGACGGCACCCAGAACGCGATCAGCACCGACCGCTTCACCACCGCCAGCCTCGAAGGCAAGGTCAAGGTCGCGGGCATGCAGCATGACCTGGTGTTCGGCGTCGATGACGAGTACCGCAAGATCTACCGCGAAGATCTGATCCGCCAGAAAAGCCTGACCACCTTCAGCTACCTCAACCCGGTTTATGGCCGTGAGGTCGAAGGCTCCACCGTCAGCCCGGCCGACAGCGCCCAGACCGATTTGCTGCGCAGCGACTCGCTGTTCCTGCAGGACTCGATCCACCTCACTGATCAGTGGATTCTGGTGGCCGGCGGACGTTTCCAGGCGTACGACCAGTACGCCGGCAAAGGCGTACCGTTTAAGGCCAACACCGACAGCAACGGCCAGAAATGGGTGCCGCGCGCCGGCCTGGTGTATCGCTACACCGACGCGCTGTCGTTCTATGGCAGCTACACCGAATCGTTCAAACCCAACTCGACCATCGCCCCGCTGAGCGGTAGCAGCACCGTGCTCGACGGCAGCGTCGCACCGGAAGAAGCCAAGTCCTGGGAAGTGGGGGCCAAGCTTGATATTCCGGGGCGTGTGACCGGTAACGTCGCCCTGTTCGACATCAAGAAACGCAATGTGCTGGTGGCCAACTCCGAAGGCCCGGTGACGATCTACAGCGCTGCGGGTGAAGTGCGTTCCCGTGGCCTGGAAGTGGACCTGACCGGCCAGCTCAGTGACCGCTGGAGCATGATCGGCAGCTATGCCTACACCGACGCCGAAGTCACCGAAGACCCGGACTACAAGGGTAAAAAACTGCAAAACGTCGCGAAGAACACCGGCTCGTTGTCGGCGGTCTACGACTTTGGCACCATCGTCGGCGGCGATCAGCTGCGGGTCGGCGCGGGGGCGCGGTATGTGGGGGAACGGGCGGGCAATGCGGTGAACGATTTCGATCTGCCGAGCTACACCGTGGCCGATGCATTCGCCACCTACGACACCAAGGTCGAAGGGCAGAAGGTCAAGTTTCAACTCAACGTGAAAAACCTGTTTGACCGCACTTACTACACCTCGGCGGCGAGCCGGTTCTTTGTGTCGATGGGGGATTCACGGCAGATTTCGTTGTCCAGCACGTTGGAATTCTGAGGGTAGACCGCGTCATCGTTCATCGCGGGCAAGCCGGTCTCGCTCCCACATTTGGAATGCATTCCCCTGTGGGAGCGAGCCTGCTCGCGATGGCGGCATGACGGACGCTGAAAATTTCAGGACTACCGCAAAAACGCCTGCCGATACTCCCCAGGCGTCCCACCCATTGCCTGCCGAAACCGATTGGTAAAGTGACTGGCACTGGCAAACCCGCACGCCAACGCAATCTCCCCCAACGGCTGCGACGTCGAGCGCAGCAACTCCCGCGCGCGGCTCAGTCGTCGTGCCAGCACGTACTGATGCGGCGGCAATCCAAAGCTCTCACGAAACATCCGCGCAAAGTGATACTCCGACAGCGCACACAACCCCGCCAATTGCCCCAGGCTGATGGCCTCGGCCAGCTGACTGTCGATGAATTCCACCAACTGCCGTCGCTGATGCGCCGCCAATCCGCCCTTGAGCCGCAATCCCTCGCGCAGGCCGACCTGGCCAAGCAACACGTGGCTGAGCATTTCGTGAGCCAGGCTGCTGGTGAGCAGACGTTCGCCGGGCTCCTCCCAATTGAGTGTGATCATCTGGCGAAAACGCCGGGCTTGCAGTGGGTCGTCGAGAAACGTGCCTTCGCGCAATTGCAGTTCGCGAGGTTCGCGGTCCAGTAGCGTGACGCAGCCGAGGGCGAATTGCTCTGGGCTGAAATAAATATGGGCCAGGCGAATGTCACCGTTGATCACCCAGCCGGACTGATGTTCGGCCGGCAGAATGCACAGCTTGTCCGGGCCGCCCTTGGTACCGGGCTGGTCGCGGCGAAAGGTACCGGTGCCGCCGGCGATGTAGCAGGACAAGGTGTGGTGACTGGGTGCTTCGTAGTCCTGGGCGTCGTGATGGTTGCTCCACAAGGCTGCAGCCATGCCGTCACCGAGCTCGGCGCTGTGCTCGAGGCGAGCATTGGGCGAGCGGTTGAGGGCTTGAAAAACTTGCAGGGTTTCCAGTGCGGGCATGATCTGTTCTCTCCAACGCCTTGCATCCTACTCCGTAGAAATTGCGCTGCCAGCCTGCGCTTCGACAAAAGCGCAAGTTTATGCAAGTGCGGCGAGGCTTGAGGCGGGACACTGAACCCCTATCGAGGAGCCTTGTCATGAACCTTTCGTTGTACTTGCTGACCGTGCTGATCTGGGGCACCACCTGGATTGCCTTGAAATGGCAACTGGGCGTGGTGGCCATTCCGGTGTCGATCGTCTATCGTTTCGGCCTCGCTGCGCTGGTGCTGTTCGTGATGCTGCTGCTCAGCAGAAAGCTGCAAGTGATGAACCGCCGCGGGCACCTGATCTGCCTGGCGCAAGGGTTGTGCCTGTTTTGCATCAACTTCATGTGCTTCCTCACCGCCAGCCAGTGGATCCCCAGCGGTCTGGTCGCCGTGGTGTTTTCCACCGCCACCCTGTGGAACGCCTTCAACGCTCGGGTGTTCTTCGGCCAGAAAATCGCTCGCAACGTGCTGATGGGCGGTGCGCTCGGCTTGCTCGGGCTTGGCCTGCTGTTCTGGCCGGAGTTGGCTGGCCACACCGCCAGCCCGGAAACATTACTCGGGTTGGGCCTGGCGCTGCTCGGCACCCTGTGTTTCTCGGCAGGCAACATGCTGTCGAGCCTGCAACAGAAGGCCGGGCTCAAGCCCCTGACGACCAACGCCTGGGGCATGGCTTATGGCGCGGCGATGCTGTCAGTATGGTGCCTGGTCAAAGGCATACCGTTCGACATGGAATGGAATGCGCGCTACATCGGCTCGCTGTTGTATCTGGTCATCCCCGGTTCGGTGATCGGCTTCACCGCCTACCTGACGCTGGTCGGGCGCATGGGGCCTGAGCGTGCGGCCTATTGCACCGTGTTGTTCCCGGTGGTGGCGCTCAACGTGTCGGCGTTTGCCGAAGGTTACCAGTGGACCGCTCCGGCGCTGGCAGGGCTGGTGATGGTCATGCTGGGTAACGTGCTGGTTTTTCGAAAACCCAGTGCAAGGGTCAAACCGGTAGCAGGCAAGTTGGCATGAACACTACAGTGCTTATTTGTCGTTTGTCAGGGCCAGGTATATCAGCGCCAGGAACATGTATTCGATATTACTTCGTGCCCAATCAAAGGCATTGCGCTGAGCGGAATACTCCATGTCGAACCACTCGTTAAGTATGATGATGTAGAGGATGTAGTAAACAAAAATAGCGATGGTCAAACCCACGATGGCAAACTTCTTGGCCTCGTGAAAATCGTTGCGCGACGCATTGATATTTCGGTAAAGCTGATAAGTGCCGAACAGACAGCTGAACGTATATATGATCTCAAGGGTTATGATCATCCAGTAAAACCGGTGGTGAAACAAGGGTGAGCCGACGGCCCGGTAGAGGCGGGAGTCGTTACCCTCGGTAGTGCTCATACTGATGATCAGCCCGATATACTCGGAATAGGCTGTGTAGTCGGTAAAATTATTGAAGAGAGTGACTAGGCCGAATATTGCCGCCATAAAAACAATCAGTACTTTACTCCGCCTGATTGTGCAGACGGCGGTGAAGTTGTTCATGTGGGTGTTCTCCGAATATACGTTTTGTGGTGCTTTAAAAGTTGCTCGGAGTTTATAGCTTTTGTGCATAAGGGCTGATGAGGACTGAGTGCAAGTTGTGTCGCTTGTTATTGTTCCCATGAGCGAGTGGTGATTTGAAATAGGAAGTTTTGCTGTTGTTAGTAGCCGAACATGTGTGCGATCGTTGTGGCAAGCGGCACGTCGAGCACGACGTGCCGTGATTCAATCAGCCTTGCCAGACTTGTGGGTTCACCAAGTCTTGCGGCCGCTCACCCAACAAGGCGCTGCGCAGGTTGGCCAAGGCCCGGTTGGCCATCGCTTCGCGGGTTTCATGGGTGGCTGAGCCGATGTGCGGCAAGGTCACCGCGTTCTTCAGTTGGAACAGCGGCGATTCGGCCAGCGGTTCTTTCTCATAGACGTCCAGCCCGGCGCCACGAATGCGGTTGTTTTGCAGCGCCTCGATCAGCGCCGGCTCGTCCACTACCGGGCCGCGGGCGATGTTCACCAGAATGGCGCTCGGTTTCATCAAGGCGAGTTCGCGATGGCTGATCAGGTGCCTGGTTTTCTCGCTGAGCGGCACCACCAGGCAGACGAAATCGGCTTCGGCCAGCAACTGATCCAGGCTGCGGAACTGCGCGCCGAGTTCCTGTTCCAGCTCGGTCTTGCGGCTGTTGCCACTGTAGATAATCGGCATGTTGAAACCGAGCCGACCGCGACGGGCGATGGCGGCGCCGATATTGCCCATGCCGACGATGCCCAGGGTTTTGCCGTGCACATCGCAACCGAACAAGGGTGCGCCGACGGTGGCTTGCCACTGACCGGCCTTGGTCCAGGCGTCCAGTTCAGCCACGCGCCGGGCGCTGCTCATGAGCAAGGCGAAGGCCAGGTCGGCGGTGCTTTCGGTGAGGACGTCCGGGGTGTTGGTGAGCATGATGCCGCGTTCGTTCAAGTAGGCGACATCGTAGTTGTCGTAGCCGACCGAGACGCTGGAAACCACTTCCAGTTTGCTCGCGTTTTCCAGCTGCGCGCGGCCCAGTTTGCGGCCGACGCCGATCAGGCCGTGGGCGTGGGGCAGGGCTTCGTTGAACTGGGCATTGATGTCGCCGTTTTTCGGATTCGGCACGATGACGTCGAAGTCTTGCTTGAGGCGTTCGACCATTTCGGGCGTGACACGGCTGAAGGCGAGGACGGTCTTTTTCATGGGAGGAGGGCTCGTCGGGCGTGGAGAATGCCAAGCACGCTAACATTCTTTGTCGCTGTTGTGCGAGCGCACGGATTGCCGGGTGTACACCATCCAAAAACTGTGGGATCAGCTGTGCGGCGTAGATTCGGGTACGTCCACGTTATCCAGCACCCGATTCACCGCCAGCTCGGCCAGCATGATGATCTGCTGAATCGCCATCGCGGTGTGACGGTGAGGGCCCTCCAGGTACCCCGCAAAATCACTGGTCATGACACTCGCCGAGGCCAGTGACTCGCAGGCGTGCGCCAGCAGGCTTTCATCATCGATATCGGGTGCGATGACAAACATCGTGCTCGGCTTGCGCTCTACGGGGTTTTTAAGGGCCGACGGATTGAGGTAGTGATCGAGCGCGCGGTCAGCGGCTTCGTGGAGTTTTTTTGAGTCGAGGGATTCGTAGGGGGGGAACGTTGTCGGTTTCAGGGGGATTGGGGGTTGCTTTGAACATGGTGACACCTCGGGGATGAAATGGAGCCACTCCGAATTGCCGCGACGCAATTTGAGGTGGCAGCTGTACGCGGGTTCGCGGACCGACCCCGAGAACTCGGCATACCCGAAGGTATCCCGCGCACAGCGCCATAACACGAAACGACAGACACCAAAGGAGCTGCTGTTAGGTGGTGCGATTATGCCTTAGGGAGTCGGGCCGCGACCCCCAAAGCCTATCCACCCCACTTCCGACCGACAACCGTCAAAACCTGTCGGAAACATCCTCAAAAATCACCACGTCTGTAGGAGCTGCCGAAGGCTGCGATCTTTTGATCTTCCGGCGTCTTCAAGAGCGTAAAGATCAAAAGATCGCAGCCTTCGGCAGCTCCTACAGAGGTATCCGTTCACTTCGGGAGGTTCAATTCGCCAGCCGAGCCCCACCCATACTCCCACTCAACTCATACGCCACCAATTCCGCCTGATGCGCCGCCAATATCTCCGGCAACGACCCGCGCAAGTACTCGACCCATGTCTTGATCTTCGCATCCAGGTACTGCCGCGACGGGTAGATCGCATACAGATTCAATTCCTGCGACCGATAGTTCGGCATCACCCGCACCAGCGTCCCGTTGCGCAAGCCTTCAATCGCCGCATACACCGGCAACACGCCAACGCCCATGCCGCTGATGATCGCGGTTTTCATTGCGTCGGCCGAATTCACCAAAAACGGTGAGCTATTGATGGTGACCATTTCCTGACCTTCAGGGCCGTCGAAGGTCCACTTCTCCAGCGGGATTACCGGGCTCACCAATCGCAGGCACGCGTGGTTCAGCAAATCGCTGGGTTTGTGCGCACAGCCGTTGGCCTTCACATAAGCGGGCGAGGCGCAAACGATGCTGTAGGTGATGCCCAGTCGCTGGGAGACGAAGCCCGAGTCCGGCAGTTCACTGGCCAGCACGATGGACACGTCGTAACCCTCGTCCAGCAGATCCGGCACGCGGTTGGCCATGGTCAGGTCGAAAGTCACGTCGGGGTGGGTCTTGCGGTAGCGGGCGATGGCGTCGATCACGAAGTGCTGACCGATGCCGGTCATGGTATGCACCTTGAGCTGCCCGGCCGGGCGCGCGTGGGCGTCGCTGGCCTCGGCTTCGGCTTCTTCGACGTAGGCCAGGATCTGCTCGCAGCGCAACAGGTAGCGCTTGCCGGCCTCGGTCAGGGCGATGCGACGCGTGGTGCGGTTGAGCAGGCGGGTTTGCAGGTGGGCTTCCAGGTTGGAGACCGCGCGCGAGACGTTAGCCGTGGTGGTGTCGAGTTGCACGGCGGCGGCGGTGAAGCTGCCTGCCTCAGCGACGTAACTGAAGGCGCGCATGTTTTGCAAAGTGTCCATGGGGTGCTCTCGGGTGCGATGGCAAATTGTGACACGAAGTTTCAGGGGCTGAGACCCCGACTAACGGATTATCGCGCGAACGGTAACAAAGATTCACAAGAATCCCAGCTTATCGCCATCAAAACCCACCCCTAGAATTGCGCCCACCTCTGTAGAAGCTGCCGAGTGAAACGAGGCTGCGATCTTTTGATGTTGCCTTTAAAAGCGAAGATCAAAAGATCGCAGCCTCGTTTTACTCGGCAGCTCCTACGGGGATCTCTCCCACCTCAGGAATTTTCAGCAGTGCCGCGTCGCATCAGCAGAGCGCTTCAGACGCTCAGTGTTTTGGCTTTAACCCTGACAATCAGCGGCTGCATCGGAACCGGAGGTATTGCCCCACAGGGCAAGGCACTGGAGGCCAATTCACTGGCCACCGACGAAGCGATCCAGAGCGCCGCGCAGGACGCTCACTGGCCCACCGCCCGATGGTGGCAGGCGTATGGCGACCCGCAACTGAACCGCTGGATCGACCTCGCCATACAAGGTAGCCCGACGATGGCCATGGCGGCTGCGCGAGTGCGTCAGGCCAAATCCATGGCCGGCATCGCCGAGTCCGCCGAGTCGCTGCAGATCAACGGCGAATCCACCCTCAAGCGCCACAACTGGCCCACCGACCAGTTCTACGGGCCGGGCGAGCTGGCCAACACCACGACCTGGGACAACAACGCGGCGCTGGGCTTCAGCTACGCCCTCGACCTCTGGGGCCGCGAAAGCAACGCCACCGAGCGCGCCGTGGACATGGCCCACATGAGCGCCGCCGAAGCGCGGTTGGCCCAGCTCGAATTGCAGAACAACATCGTGCGCGCCTATATCGAACTCTCGTTGCATTACGCGCAACGGGACATTGTCGAAGCGACCCTGCACCAGCAACAGCAAATTCTCGACCTCGCGCAGAAGCGCCTCAACGGCGGCATCGGCACCCACTTTGAAGTCAGCCAGGCCGAAACGCCGTTGCCGGAAACCCATCGGCAGATCGATGCACTGGACGAAGAAATCGCCCTGAGCCGCAACCAACTGGCCGCACTCGCCGGCAAAGGCCCGGGCGAGGGCGCGCAGTTGCAGCGGCCGGCGCTGTCGTTGGGTACGGCGTTGAAACTGCCGTCGACACTGCCGGCGCAATTGCTCGGTCAACGCCCGGACGTGGTCGCCAGCCGCTGGCAAGTGGCAGCCCAGGCGCGGGGTATTGATGTCGCTCACGCCGGTTTCTATCCCAACGTTGATCTGGTCGGTAGCCTCGGCTACATGGCCACCGGCGGTGGGGCGCTGGAGTTTCTGACCGGCAAGAAGCTCAACTACAGCGTCGGCCCGGCGATCTCGTTGCCGATCTTCGACGGCGGCCGTTTGCGTTCCGAGTTGGGCGAAGCCTCCGCCGGTTACGACATCGCCGTGGCCCGGTACAACCAGACCCTGGTCAACGCGCTGAAAAACATCTCTGACCAGTTGATCCGCCGCGAGTCCATGGACAAGCAGCAAACCTTCGCCGCCGAGTCGGTGGCCACCGCGCAGAAAACCTACGACATCGCGATGATCGCCTATCAGCGCGGGCTCACCGATTATCTCAATGTGCTCAACGCCCAGACCCTGTTGTTCAAGCAGCAGCAGGTTCAGCAACAGGTTCAGGCCGCACGCCTCAGTGCTCACGCGGAACTGGTGACGGCGCTCGGCGGTGGACTTGGCGCGGGCAACGATGTGCCGAAAGACAGCCAGACCGCTATACCGAAAACTCCGGCCCTGCTTAAGAGCCTCTCGAATTGAATACAAAACCTGTGGGAGCGAGCCTGCTCGCGAAGAGGGCGTGTCAGTCAATGATGATGTCGCCTGACACACCGCTTTCGCGAGCAGGCTCGCTCCCACAAGGTCCGGCTCGCCGCACAACCTTCGACCAATGAGCAGGATTCCATGACTCCCTTGCCCGCACCTTTGCGCTGGCTGTATTCCCTTGAATGGCGCCGGGGTTTCTTTGACTGGGCACGCAGCGACGGCGTGACCTGGGTCTACATTTTCAAGGTTTTATTCGCGGCGTTCCTGACCCTGTGGCTGGCCATGCGCCTGGAATTGCCGCAACCGCGCACCGCGATGATCACCGTGTTCATCGTCATGCAACCGCAAAGCGGTCAGGTGTTTGCCAAGAGTTTTTATCGCTTTCTTGGCACGCTGGCCGGGTCGGCGGTGATGGTCGCGCTGATTGCCTTGTTTGCGCAAAACACCGAACTGTTCCTGGGCTCACTGGCGATCTGGGTCGGTATCTGCTCGGCCGGCGCGGCACGTTATCGCAACTTCCGCGCCTACGGTTTCGTGCTCGCCGGGTACACCGCCGCGATGGTCGGGTTGCCGGCATTGGCACACCCGGACGGCGCGTTCATGGCGGCGGTCTGGCGGGTGCTGGAAATCTCTTTGGGGATTCTTTGCGCCACGCTGGTCAGCGCCGCAATCCTCCCGCAAACCGCCAGCGCTGCGATGCACAACGCGTTGTATCAGCGCTTCGGCGTGTTTGCGTTGTTCGTCACCGACGGCTTGCGCGGTCGCAGCAAACGCGAGGCTTTTGAAGCGAGCAACGTGCGCTTTATCGCCGAGGCGGTCGGCCTGGAAGGGCTGCGCAGCGTCACCGTGTTCGAAGACCCGCACATGCGTCGGCGCAATGGTCGGCTCAGTCGCCTGAACAGCGAGTTCATGAGCATCACCACCCGTTTCAACGCCTTGCACCAGTTGCTCGAACGCTTGCGCAGCAGCGGCGCCGACCACGTTGTCGCGGCGATCAAACCGGGGTTGCAAGACCTCGCGGAAGTGCTCGACGGTTTCAGCGGTCGCGCCCTGACCAGCCCCGACGCCGCACGTTTGGTGATAGCGCTGAGCGCTTACAAGGAAGGGTTGCCGACAAGGGTTCGCAGCCTGCGGGCAAGGTTTCAAGAGAGCGATCCAAGCGACGCCGAGCAGCTGGATTTCCACACCGCGTACGAACTGCTGTATCGCTTCGTCGACGACCTGCACAGTTATGCACAGACCCACGCCTCCCTGGCCGATCACAGCCATGAACGTGAACGCTGGGACGAACCTTTCACCCCACAAACCAACTGGCTGGCGTCGGCCGCGTCGGGGATTCGCGCCGCGTTCATTCTGGTGGTGCTCGGCAGCTATTGGGTCGCCACGGCGTGGCCGAGCGGGGCGACCATGACGCTGATTGCTGCCGCCACTGTCGGCCTGTCCGCCGCGACACCCAACCCGAAACGCATGGCGTTCCAGATGGCCTGCGGGACGTTTCTCGGCGCGCTGATCGGCTTCGTCGAGATGTTTTTCATCTTCCCGTGGATCGACGGTTTCCCCTTGCTCTGCGTGATGCTCGCGCCAGTGATCGTGCTCGGTTCGTTTCTGACTTCGCGACCGCAATACGCGGGTGTCGGCCTCGGTTTGCTGATCTTCTTCAGCACCGGTTCAGTGCCGGACAACCTCACCGTCTACAACCCCTACGCCTTCATCAACGACTACATCGCCATGGTGCTCGGCATGCTGGTGTGCGCAGCGGCCGGGGCGATCATCCTGCCGCCCAACAGCCGCTGGTTGTGGCGCCGGTTGGAGCAGGATCTGCGCGGGCAAGTGGTGTATGCGATCAGCGGCAAACTCAAGGGCCTGGCGTCGAGTTTCGAAAGCCGCACGCGGGATTTGCTGCACCAGGCTTACGGTTTAGCCGCGGGCCAGCCGCAGGTGCAACGGGACTTGCTGCGCTGGATGTTCGTGGTGCTGGAAGTCGGCCACGCGATCATCGAGTTGCGCAAGGAACAGGCGATTTTGCCGGTGCATCCGGCCTATGCCGAATCCCAGCCGTGGCGCCAGGCGATCCGGGTGATGGGCCGCTCGCTGGTGCGGCTGTTTCTGCAACCGAGCCAGAGCAATCTTGAACGCGGGTTGGTCGCGGTCGACCACGCGATCAGCCGCGTGCAAGCCACCGACGAACCTTTCGCCCCGCACTTCGACACCTCTGCCTTGCGCCGGGTGAAGAGCTACCTGCACTTCATCCGCACCTCGTTACTCGACCCGCAATCGCCGCTTGCTGCCTATGCCAAACCCCAAGGACTTGAACATGCCTCGTGAAATCGCCTTCCACGGCGTGTACATGCCGACCATGACGCTGATGTTTTTCATCGCCGCGGCGCTGGCCTGGGCGCTGGACAGGTTCCTGTCCGGGTTCGATCTGTACCGTTTTTTCTGGCACCCGGCGCTGCTGCGCCTGAGTCTGTTTACCTGTCTGTTCGGCGCCCTGGCGCTGACTGTTTACCGTTGAGAACGCCCTGATGAAAAAGCTCTTCAGCCTGCTCGCCACCCTGTTGGTGCTGGCCCTCGCGATATGGATCGGCCGGACCCTCTGGGTGCATTACATGGACACCCCCTGGACCCGTGACGGCCGGGTGCGCGCCGACATCATCAACGTCGCCGCCGACGTTACCGGAGAAGTGGTGGACGTGCCGGTGCGTGACAACCAGTTGGTGAAGAAGGGTGACCTGCTGATGCAGATCGACCCCGAGCACTACCGCATCGCGGTCAAACAGGCGCAGGCCCTCGTGGCCTCACGCAAGTCGACGTGGGAGATGCGCAAGGTCAACGCCCATCGCCGCGCCGACATGGACGCCTTGGTGATTTCCAAGGAAAACCGCGACGACGCCAGCAACATCGCCGACTCGGCCCTGGCCGATTATCAGCACGCACAAGCGCAACTGGAAGCCGCTGAACTGAACCTCACACGCACCGAGGTGCGTGCAGCGGTGGATGGTTACGTGACCAACCTCAACGTCCATCGCGGCGACTACGCGCGCATCGGCGAAGCAAAAATGGCCGTGGTCGATATGAACTCGTTCTGGGTCTATGGCTTTTTCGAGGAAACCAAATTGCCCCACGTGCGGGTCGGCGATAAGGCCGATATGCAACTGATGAGCGGCGAAGTGCTCAAGGGGCATGTGGAGAGTATTTCTCGCGGCATCTATGACCGTGATAACCCGGAAAGCCGTGAGCTGATCGCTGATGTGAACCCGACCTTTAACTGGGTGCGTTTGGCTCAGCGGGTACCGGTGCGGATTCACATTGATGAAGTGCCGGAGGGGGTGCTGTTGGCGGCGGGGATTACTTGCACGGTGGTGGTTAAACAGGACGGCGTGGAGTAACTGTCAGACCGTGTCGTGCCCATCGCGAGCAGGCTCGCTCCCACATTAGATCTTCAGTGAACACAAAACAGGTGCACGAAGGCGATCCAGTGTGGGAGCGAGCCTGCTCGCGATAGGGTCACCGCAGTCTCAAAGTTGCCCACTCAACCCGAACCGCTTCATCAACCCCGACTCCAGCACCCCCTTGGGCAACAACCCCGCCAACAACGGCAACGCCCGGCTGCCATTGCCCAGACGAACCAGCCGTGGCGGTTTGCTCTGCTGCACAGCCTTGAGCAACCCGGCGGCAAACTCACTGGCCGGGGTCGGGTTGTCCTGGGACGCTTTCGCCCTGGCACGGATGCCGTCACGCAACGGCCACCAAGGCGATTGTTCGCTGATCAACTGCTCCGCTTCATGCCCGGCATTCTTGGCAAAACTGGACGCAATGGCCCCGGGCTGAACCTCCATGACCCGTACGCCGAACGGCGCCAGTTCCATGCGCAAGGCATCGCTCAAGGCATGCACCGCCGCTTTCGAGGCGCAATAAGCACCGGCAAACGGCGTGACCAACACCCCGGACACACTGCCGATATTCACCACCAGGCCCTTGGCCCGGCGCAGCACCGGAAACAGCGCGCGCGTCACGCCGACGATCGCAAACACATTGGTTTCGAATTGCCGCTGCATGGCCGGCACACCCCCATCAAGCAGCGGCCCCATGGCACCGTAACCGGCGTTATTAATCAGCACATCAAGGCCGCCATGCTTTTGATTGATCTGTTCACTTAACTGTTCAAGCGCCGCGCCATCGTTGACGTCCAGTTGCACGGCGGTGAAACCGGCCGCCGCCAGAGCGGCCACATCTTCAGTCTTGCGGGCGCTGGCCCAGACTTCGTAACCGGCCGCTTTGAAGGTGTCGGCCAGGGCGCGGCCAATGCCGCTGGAACAACCGGTAATCAACGCAACGGGCATGGCGCGGTCCTTGTGCAAAAGAGAGAAGGGATTCAGTCGGAGAAACTACCCTGCAAACGCTCGGCGCGAAACTCCAGCGTTTGCGGGCGATAACCGGGACGCAGCGGCGGTAGCGGCAAGCAGTCTTCCCAATTGGCGCCGGCCTGCAGTTCGCCTGGGCCGCGATAACGCGGTGCGGCATATTGATTGTCGGCCAGGTTGACCGTATCACCCGGTGCGTAAGCGGCGACGCGCCAACGCAACTCGGTCAGCGGTACGTCGTTGCCATTGTTCATGGTCAATTGCAACGGACGGTCCGCCGGGCAGCGCTCCGGCGCATAAGTGATGCGCAACTCAAGCCGCGCCAGTTGCTTGACCTCGCGGTTATCCATCCAGATCACCCAGGTTGCCACCAGACCCAATCCAACGGCGGCCGCGAGTGAAACCGGCAAGGCTTTGGCGGGATAGCGCAGTAGCAGGATCAACCAGGTAATGACCAGCAGGACACCGATGAACATGACGCAAAACCTCGCAGGAGAGAGGGTCATCCTACCTAAGGGGAGGTGGGCTTGGCGATGGGCGATGCGCGGGTGACCGTTTGTCTAGCCTGTAATTTGTGACAGTAGCCAGGCATGAGTTTTCGGCATTAGCTGATGCAAATCGGCATGAAGGTATGCGATGCAGCCTCGTTTATCGGCCCTACACCGCAACACCCCAAAAATGATGGTCGTTGAACCGCGCGGATTGGCTGTGCGCGCGGTGGATTATTACCGTGGCGCCGTAGATGAACCGATTGAAACGCGGATTAATCACACGACTTATGACCCGCTGGGGCGGGCGATTGCACGACGGGATCCGCGTTTGTTCCAGGATGTATCGGCACCGGCCAACCTGAGTACGATCCACAGTTTGGGCGGCATTGTTTTACGCACTGTCAGTGTGGATGCCGGGCTGCGTTTGAGTTTGTTTGGAAGCTCGGGTCAGTTGGTCTGCAGCTGGGATGGTCGGGGTGCGCGACACCGGATGCAGTACGACAATCAATTGCGACTGACTGCGCTGTTCGAGCAAGCTGCAGAAGGAGATGCCATTTGTGCGGAACATTTGGGTTACGCGGCGAACGACCAGGTTTTCGTGGAGCAAAACCAGTGCGGTCGCCTGATTCGTCACCATGACCCGGCGGGGATTGTGCATTTCAAAGAGTATGCTTTGACAGGGGTTGTGCTTGAGCAGACTCGACATTTTCTGGCAGCCCTGACACCACCTGATTGGTCGGAACCGGTGGCGGATTGCGAGTTGTTACTCGAGCCAGGTGAGGGGGCAACGACTCGTTCGCGATTTAATCCAACGGGCGACCTGATTGAGCAGATCGACGCCAGGATCAATCGACAGTATTTCAGCCAGACAATTGCCGGCCAGTTACGCGAGGTTCGGCTTCAACTGAGCGGGGATTCGACGCTAAAAACATTGGCCAGCGCGATCCAGTACAACGCCGAAGGCAAAGTTGAGCAGGAAACGGCCGGTAACCGTGTCATCACCCGGCTGTACTATCAACCCGAAGACGGACGTCTGGTGCGTTTGTTGTCCTGCCCAGACCAGAAAGATCCATTGCTGGATTTGAACTACACCTACGACCCCGTTGGTAATGTGCTCGGCATCCGGGACGCAGTCCAGCCCATTCATTACTTTGCCAACCAGCGCGTCGACTCGACCAACCAATTTGTTTACGACAGCTTGTACCGTTTAATCGAAGCCTCCGGTTCGGAGAGAGGCAGCCACAATAAAGGCCCGGTCATCGTCGAAGATCCGCTTGCCCGAGCCAATTACCGCCAGACCTATCGTTACGATCTCGGCGAAAATCTGCTGGAGTTGACGCACGAAGGCCCGCAAGACCACGGTCACCGCCTGATCGCGGCCCGTCATAGCAACCGTTGTCTGCCGGTACTCAATGGCCTTGAGCCGAGCGAGGAAGATTTTCGCGACGGCTTTGATGCCAGCGGAAATGCATTGCAACTGCAGCCTGGCCAAACATTGAGCTGGAACGCAAGGAATCAGTTGCAGCAGGTTCAGCCCGTGGTGCGCAGCGGAGGGCTGAATGATCGTGAGCGTTATATCTACGGCGCCGACGGCATGCGTGTACGAAAAGTCAGCGAGACGCACACCGGCGCCCGTACGGTCGTGGCCGAAGTGCGTTATCTGGGAACGCTGGAGCTGCGAATCCATAGCGGCACAGGTGAAACACTCCATGTCATTAATATTCAGGCGGGATACGGTACCACCCAAGTGCTGCATTGGGAAACCGAGACGCCGAAAGGGATGGCCAACGACGCCTGCCGCTACAGCGTGCCCGATCACCTCGGTTCCTGTTCGCTGGAGCTCGATAGCCAGGCGCGGGTGATCAGCCGGGAAACCTATCATCCGTTTGGCGCAACGGCATCCTGCGACAGCGGGGATTCATCTGAAGAAAGTCGCCGGACGCAGCGCTATTCGGGTAAGGAAAGGGATGCAACGGGGCTCTATTACTATGGGTTGCGTTACTACATGCCTTGGCAGCAGCGGTGGTTGAATCCGGATCCGGCGGGTTATGTAGATGGGAACAACTTGCTTGCCTTTGTTAGTGGTAATCCACTGAGCTACAAGGACGAGCAAGGAACAACGGGTATTGACGTTAATGCACTGACTTCAGAACAACGTCAGGCTATTGGTATTGATGGGCCGAAACTTGATCCTGTCGTGGAAGTGTATAAAACAGGTTTTGGGCTGACGAGTGCGCCGACTATTTTTTTTCAGGGAGTTGATGATCAAACCTATACTTCTCTTGAGCAGGTGCGGGCTGGGAGTTTGATCACGAAGACGCTGCTGAGAAAGGGCTCGCCCAATCAAGTTCTTGACTTGATGAGGTCGATTGATGATCCGGCTGATATGGTTTATATGCTAAGTGAAGTAGTTCGCAAAGACATAAATCCCTTGGGATCATCGCTTAGGTTTGGGATTGGAAACTGTGGAGAGCATGCAGATGTATTATTTAATCTTCTCGCCAGTACCGAGACACACCAGCCAGTTGTTAAGGTTTCTGCGGGAAATGGAGTTGATCACGCATTTGTCGTTATAGGTGATTATCGTGAGCCACAAGGTAGGAACGGAAAAATTATAGTCGCCGATGCTTGGCCAACATTTCCCCTACCTCATTTGGCTGATGTCGGGATGTTTGAAGTTGGTAATATTAAAGCAACTGCTCCAGCTGCCGCGGATCCCAGGTATCAGTTGGATGATGCGCTGTTAGTTGAGAATGGGGAAGTTGTATTTCCTGACGTTCCACCTGACGGGAGGGTGGAGCAAATACGGCGCCTTGGTGGAACTTATCTGCAATTGTTTTCAGTGCAGGATAGCCAGCGTGGATTGGAATATTATTCTTTCGGGCGCAGTGGTGGATTTAATAAGCTTCCTGAGCGTTATGTTGTTGAACGGATGAATGATCTTTCAAATTATATGAAGGGCGGCATGGTCTGAGTATGTCCGAAAATAAATCGAAATGAAGCGCGCGATGCAATCTCGTTTATTGGCCCTGCACCGCAATACCCCAAGTCTTACGGTCGTTGAACCTCGCGGATTGGTTGTGCGTGCGGTGGACTATTACCGTGCCGCCGTAGATGAATCTATTGAAACGCGGATTAATCACACGATTTATGATCCGACGGGGCGGGCGATTGCACAACGGGATTCGCGTTTGCTCCAGGATGCATCGGCCGCCAACCTGAGCACGTTCCATGGGCTCACTGGCACCGTCTTGTGCACCGTCAGTGTCGATTCAGGCTTGGATATTATTTTGTTCGGTGAGGCGGGCCAACCGATCCACAGCTGGGACGGCCGGGGTTCGCAGCGCCGGATGCACTACGACAATCAGGTGCGATTGACTGCGCTCTTCGAGCAAACGGTGGGGTGCGCGGCAATTTGCGGGGAGCGTCTGACCTACGCGGCGAACGATCCGGCATTCGTTGATCACAACCAATGCGGTGGGTTGATTGGTCACCAGGACCCGGCGGGGATTTTGCTGTTCAACGACTACGGATTGGCCGGTGCGGTACTTGAACAGGAACGGCGTTTTGCCGAGAGCGCGCACGTCTTCGCGACGCGTTCACGTTTCAATCCGCCAGGCGACTTGCTCTCCCGAACCGATGCCCAAGGCAACGAACAATTCTTTGGTCACACCCTCGACGGTCAATTACGCGCCGCACAGTTGCGTTTGAACAACTCGCTGGAACGACTGCCGATGGTCAGCGCCATCACCTACAACGCCTACGGCCAGGTCGAAAGGGAAGTCGCCGACAATGGCGTGATCAGCACCCTTGAATACGCTGCCGAAGACGGGCGCCTGCAACGCCTGGTATCCCGGCTCGGTCAGGATGATCCATTACAGGATCTGCGTTACACCTACGATCCGGTCGGCAATGTGCTGAGCATCGAAGACGCCGCGCTGCCGGTCCGCTACTTCGCCAATCAGCTTATCGACCCGGTCAGCCATTATTGGTACGACACGCTCTACCGGTTGATCGAGGCGACCGGTTGGGAGGCCGGTGCGGTCAAACATGGCCCGGCGTCAGCGGCTACGGCGGATCCCGCCATGCCCGGCAACTACCGCCAAACCTACCGCTACGATGACGGCAACAACCTGCTTGAACTGACCCACCTCGGCCCACAAAACCACGGCCATCGACTGGTCGCCGCTGCCCACAGCAATCGCTGCCTGCCAGTGCGCGATGGCATCGAGCCGGGCGAAGAAGACTTCCGCAACGGCTTCGACGCCAACGGCAACCCGCTGAGCTTGCAACCGGGCCAAACGTTGCGTTGGGACCTGCGCAATCAACTGCGCGAAGTCCGGCCGGTCGAACGCGACGCTGGTCCCGACGATTACGAGCGCTACGACTACGGTGCCGACGGCATGCGTGTGCGTAAAGTTCGCTTGCTGCAAACCAATGCGCAAACCGTCGAGATTAAAACCTGCTATTTACCCGGCCTGGAAATCCGTACCCACAGCGGCACCGGCGAAGTGCTACACGTCATTGAAGTGACGACCGGACGCGGTAGCGTGCGGGTGTTGCATTGGAAGGCTGGAAAACCGAATGAGATCACCAACAATCAGCAGCGCTACAGCCTGACGGATCATCTGGGGTCTAGCACGCTGGAGCTGGATCAGAACGCCAATATCATCACCCAGGAACGGTATTACCCGTTTGGCGGCACAGCGTGGAGTAACGGCGAGGCGGTGCAGGTCAGTTACAAAACGGTGCGGTATTCGGGGAAAGAGCAGGACGCGACAGGGTTTTACTACTATGGGTTCCGATATTACGTGCCGTGGTTGCGGCGGTGGTTGAATCCGGATCCATCGGAAGACATTGATGGGCCTAACCGTTTTAGGGCAATGCGAAATAACCCACTGCGTTATCGGGATGAGGATGGTTTGGTCTCTACAGATACTTCATCTGAAACTATGCCAGGAAGTACAAATACTAATTCTATTTACTCGTTAGTTTCTCTTCCAACAGCTGCTGAGTCGAGACAGTCGGCACTAAATTTTCAGGAAAAAGGCCGTAAAGCTGTCTCAGTCGAGAGGGATGATGCAAGTCATCCCCAAGAGATAAACTCATTAGCCTCAAAGGGCAAAGGGCTATCTTTTGAGGCGAAAAGCAACCTGCTAGCAATGGAAAAAAATCGTCAGTTTGTCGCCGTCATGTCCATAAAAAAACAGAGGGTAGATATTGCTGTTTCTTCACAATTGGGTGTACCTGGGTCGGATGTTGAGCGGCAGATGCCTAGAGGAGTTACCTATAAGGTGGGGCCTAAGAGCCCCAGTTTTTCATTTCCGCTTGAAGCTTTGCATTCTGTTGGAAAAATGGCAGATGGCTCCGAACTTGATTTCACAGGGCATGCGATGATGGTCAAAATGCTTTCGGGGAAAAACGAGAACTATATTGGGTTTTCAGGAATAAAACGGTCCGACGGCGTCATTCGCTTGAAATGGACTTCAAGAACACTAAATCCTGAACATGCCTCTTTTATTTCGAAGTACCACTTGGGTAATCCTGGCGTAGAGCAGCGTGATTACGTTCTTTCAAAAAAATATCAGGTTATTGTTGTTCGACGTTTCGAAATGTCTGGATATACAGTCATAAGTAATTGAACACCTATCCCTGTATCTAGTGCAAAAAGCCCCACCCAACCCACTGCGGATAGGGAACGCAGTGGACTGGACGGGGGCTTCTCGTTTTACCGATTGTTTACTGCGCGATGGTCTTCACCGAAACCCCACGCTCAATCGGCGTAGACCGACCATAGATATCTTCAAACCGCTCGATATCGTCCTCACCAAAATCTTGCCCGAGTTCGCACCGAGGCGATCAGATGTAGGTCGACTGGTTTTCGTACCAGTGATCGCTACTGTAATTTCTGACAGTAGCCAAACATGGATTTTGAGCATTAGCTGATCGCCATTCTTCGAGACGACTCGTCATGGATGCTCAAGCAACGGCAATGCACCGTTATACCCCAAAGTTGACTGCCATCGATCCTCGCGATCTGGCTGTACGCTCGGTAGATTATTACCGCATGGAATTCAGCGACACCGCAGAAACACGGGTTAATCGAACGGCCCATGACCCGGCGGGACGAGTGATTGATCTATGGGATCCGCGCTTGTTTCTGGATGCGACGGCCCCAGCCAATCTGAGCAGTATCCATTCGCTGTCCGGTGCCGCTTTGTGCACGACCAGCGTGGATGCCGGGCTGCGTGTGAGTCTGTTCAGCGAGGCGGGTCAACCTGTTCACCGTTGGGATGGACGGGGTTCCCGGCGTTGGATGCACTACGACAATCAACTGCGACTGAGTGCGTTGTTCGAGCAAGCCGTGGAGGGTGAAGCGATTTGCGCTGAGCATTTGAGTTACGCGGCAAACGATCAGGCCTTCGCTGATCATAACCAGTGCGGTCGACTGATCCGTCACGATGATCCTGCCGGTGTTCTGCTGTTCAATGACTATGGATTGACCGGCGCAGTGCTCGAACAAGTGCGGTGTTTTACGAATGAAGCGCCTCCCGGTTTGGCCACGCATTCACGCGTTAACCCGTTGGGTGATCCGCTGTCCCGGACGGATGCTCACGGTAACGAACAACGATTTACTCAGACCCTCGACGGCCATTTACTCGCCGTGGAGTTGCGCCTGAGCAATACGACCGAACGACTGCCAATGGTCAACGCCATCACCTACAACGCCCATGGCCAGGTCGAAAAGGAAGTCGCGGGTAATGGCGTGATCACCACCCTTGAATACGCCGCCGAGGACGGGCGCCTGCAACGCCTGGTGTCCCGGCTCGGGCAGAATGATCCATTACAGGATCTGCGTTATGCCTACGACCCGGTTGGTAATGTGCTGAGCATCGAGGACGCGGCGCTGCCGATCCGTTACTTCGCCAATCAGCGCATCGAGCCGGTCAGTCATTATTGTTATGACACGCTCTACCGATTGATCGAGGCGACGGGCTGGGAGGCCGGTGCGGTCAAACACGGCCCGGCAACGGCGATGACGGCGGATCCCGCCATGCCCGGAAACTACCGCCAAACCTACCACTACGACGACGGCAACAACCTGCTCGAACTGACCCATGTCGGCCCACAAAACCATGGTCATCGACTGGTCGCCGCCGCTCACAGCAACCGCTGCCTGCCGGTGCGCGATGGCATCGAGCCGGGTGAAGAAGACTTCGGAAACGGCTTCGACGCCAACGGCAACCTGCTGAAGTTGCAACCGGGACAAACGCTGAGTTGGGATGTGCGCAATCAACTGTGCGAAGTTCGACCGGTCGAGCGTGACGGTGCCGAGAATGACAGTGAGCGTTACGTCTACGGCGCCGATGGCATGCGTGTGCACAAAGTCCGCTCGTCGCAAACCAACGCCCAAACGGTCGTCATCGAAACCCGTTACTTGCCCGGTCTGGAAATCCGTACCCACAGTGGCACTGGCGAAGTGTTTCATGTGATCAGCGTCCAGGCCGGACGCAGTAGTGTTCGGGTGTTGCACTGCGAGTCGGCGCCCCCGAAGGACAGTGCCAACGATCAATACCGGTTCAGCCTGAATGATCATTTGGGTTCTTGCACCCTGGAACTCGACAGCGACGGTGAAGTGATCAGTCAGGAGCGATATCACCCATTTGGTACTACTGCTTGGTTTGCCGGGAGAGGGGAGGTTGAGACGAGTCGTAAAACTGTTCGGTACTCGGGGAAAGAGCGGGATGCGACGGGGCTCTATTATTATGGGTTCAGGTATTACGTGCCCTGGTGGCAGAGGTGGATAAGCCCGGATCCAGCTGGAGATATCGATGGTCTGAACTTTTACTCGATGGTGATAAATGATCCGATTAACAAGTTGGATCGTGATGGCTTGTCTGGAGGAGAAGTTGATGGCTCTGGAAGTAACGAAAGTAGATATGGGCCGAGCAGTGAAAAGTGGAAAAGTGCAGTTTTTACACTTCGTGGGAAACTATTTCCTGAAACGCGTCCGAAAGGTTTGATACATCCTATGTTGGGGAGTAAGCGCGCAACCGGAGACGCGACAGAGGTTTTGGATGACCCATCACGTATAACTGAACGCTCCCACAAGTTCAGGGGGGTGAAATATTTTTCATTAGAAGAGCGAAAAAAATATGTGGTTTCGGTAAAAAACGGACTGCTTCACACGGCGGGCGGCCAACTGCTGACCTCTTCTGCAAGCACTATGGTTAGAGGAAGAGCTGTAAGTAAGGAAACGCCAAAGACCACCTCGTTTGTTAACTGGAAACTTACGCAAATGGCTTATGTTCTTGGTTGGAATACTGATTTGCCAAGTGAAAGGCAGCTACTTGTATATCCACACAAGGCAAACGAACTTCATCATTCTAGTGGGTTTGGCGGTGGCAGAGTGATTGACGTGGGGATGATGACAATTTACGAGGGTAAGGTCGTATTTGTTGAGAGTAAAAGTGGTCACTATAAACCTAATATGGAGCAAAAAATTCATACGCTACACTTTCTTAAGCAATCAGGTGTTGATCTATCGAGCACTTTTATTTCTGAGCGGATTTTGATGGTGCATGCAGTGCCCGGAGATCTGAAATCTCCTATTATCCCGGATTTTGATGGTGCTGAACTTTATAGGGCTGATGATTTTTATAAAAAACGAGGGGGGGGAGATATTTTTAAGGCCCCTGAGTATGATCCGGAGGATCCGCAGCGCCTTAAATATCAAACACAAGTTTATTGGCCTGGAAATTAGTCGTATTGTCGTGATTCGTAATTATTTCGGGCGTTATTATCTTAAAAATTTCCGGGGCAATTGCTATGCAAACGCTGCTACAGGAAATGCACCGCCGTACCCCGAAGCTTGTTGCCATCGACCCGCGCGGTCTGGCTTTACGCTTGGTGGATTACTACCGTGCCGTGGCGAGCAACTCGGCTGAGGCTCGGTTCAATTGCACGGTCCATGACCCCGCGGGGCGAGCGATCGCGCAGTGGGATTCGCGTCTATTTATGGATGCGACGGTTCCGGCGAACCTGAGCGCGGTTCATGATCTGGCCGGAACTGTCATATGCACGGTCAACGTGGATGCCGGGCTGCGTGTCAGTCTGTTGGGGGATGCAGGGCAACCACTCCACAACTGGGATGGCCGGGGTTCGCAGCGCCGGATGCACTATGACGATCAGGTTCGATTGACTGCACTGTTCGAGCAAGCCGCAGAGGGCGACGCCACTTGTGCGGAGCGTTTGACTTATGCGACCAATGATCAGGCGTTCGTTGATCACAACCAATGTGGCCAACTGATCAACCACGAAGACCTTGCCGGTGCTCTGCTGGTTAACGACTACGGATTGACCGGCACGGTACTCGAGCAAGAGCGGCATTTCGATGACATCGCGCAGACTTTCTCAACGTATTCACGCTTCAACCCGGCGGGTGACCTGCTTTCCCGAACCGATGCCCAAGGCAACGAACAGCGATTTACTCAGACCTTCGACGGCTTTTTGCGTGCGGCGGATTTACGCCTCGGCAATACGAGCGAACGACTATCAATGGTCAGCGCTATCACCTACAACGCCTACGGCCAGGTTGAAAAGGAAGTCGCGGGTAATGGGGTGATCACCACCCTTGAATACGCCGCCGAGGACGGGCGCCTGCAACGCCTGATATCCCGACTCAATCAGAATGATCCGTTGCAGGATCTGCGTTATGCCTACGACCCGGTTGGTAATGTGCTGAGCATCGAAGACGCCGCGCTGCCGATTCGCTACTTCGCCAATCAGCGCATCGAGCCGGTCAGTCATTATTGTTACGACACGCTCTACCGATTGACCGTGGCGACGGGCTGGGAGGCCGGTGCGGTCAAACACGGCCCGGCAACGGCGATGACGGCGGATCCCGCCATGCCCGGAAACTACCGCCAAACCTACCACTACGACGACGGCAACAACCTGCTCGAACTGACCCATGTCGGCCCACAAAACCATGGTCATCGACTGGTCGCCGCCGCTCACAGCAACCGCTGCCTGCCGGTGCGCGATGGCATCGAGCCGGACGAGAAAGACTTTTGCGACGGTTTTGACGCCAACGGTAACCTGCTGAAGTTGCAACCGGGGGCAACGCTGAGTTGGGATGTGCGCAATCAACTGCGCGAAGTGCGACCGGTGGAACGCGACTCTGATCTCGATGATTGCGAACGTTATACCTACGGAGCTGACGGCATGCGCGTGCGCAAAATCCGCTCATTGCAAACCAACGCCCAAACGGTCGTCATCGAAACCCGTTACTTGCCCGGTCTGGAAATTCGTATCCACAGCGGTACCGGCGAAGTGCTCCACGTCATCGAAGTGGCGACCGGTCGCGGCAGCGTGCGGGTGTTGCATTGGGAGGAGGGAAGACCGAAGGACATTGCCAACAATCAGCAGCGTTACAGCCTGACGGATCACCTGGGATCGAGCACACTGGAACTGGATCAGCACGCCAACATCATCACCCAGGAAAGGTACTACCCCTTTGGTGGCACGGCTTGGTCAAACGGCGAGGCGGTGCAGGTTAGCTACAAAACGGTGCGGTATTCGGGGAAAGAGTGTGACGCGACGGGGCTTTACTATTATGGGTTCCGATATTACGTGTCGTGGCGGCAGCGATGGCTGAATCCGGATCCGGCTGGTGATATAGATGGATTAAATATGTTCAAAATGGTTAGAAATAGTCCGGTTTTTCATTCGGATAACATAGGTTTAAGCCCTACAAGAAAAACAGAAGCAAATAACTCAACGGTTGGGGGGCGCCAAGGTACAAGATTGCCAGTAGGGCTGGTTTATTCAACAAAGCTCCAAAGGGGAGGCCAAGAGTTAGAACGCTCCATGTTGACTCTGAAGGCGATTCGGATAGCGGGAATCCAGATATTTTCTATAGAGCTATTAGGGGAGATGAGGATCCGGAATATTCAGGCTTAAGAGCTCCAGATAATCATGATCCACAAATAACTGCTTTTGATCACGTCGCTCATGGAACTACGGCTAAAAGAAAGTCAAAGTGGATTTCCGCTTCTCGCTCAGTAAAAGTTGCGGCGGCATGGGCAAGTGAAAACAGTGGGAAAGTGGTTAGGTTTGAAAGACCGAGGTCATCAAAGGTGTACGATCTTACCAATGAGTTGGATAGGCAGAAGCTGCTCAGGCGACATAATGAAAAAAATAAATTGAATGTAAGTGAGAAGAGTGCTTCTAAAGTCTTTAACTTTGCCAAGGGGTCTCAAGAAGTTCTTGTTGGAAATGAGGTTGAAAGACAAAGTATTCTCGAGGTTTTTGAAGTTGAACATGTCTCTAGCGCTAATTATGAACTGTTGAAATCGAATCCCATGAGTGGTGTAAAACTGGTAAAAACCAGGTCCGTTGTCTCTTATTAGGATAAGCTTACTCGTGTTCAATATTGGTCTGAGCCAAAGGCAATAAAAATAACATCGATTTTTTCTCGTTAAGAACATTAGTTAGGATTTCGATAAGCATGAACTACGGGTTCAAATTACTTGTCCTTCGATGTTATTGGTATCCGTTTGTTACCTTGAAGTGATGCCATTCAATGGTTGCGCGATGGTTTTCACCGACACGCCACGCTCAATCGGCGTGGAACGCCCGTAGATATCATCAAACCGCTCGATATCGTCTTCGTCGAGGTAGATCCCCCGATTACCCCTCAATAATCTCAAACGGAATCTTGCCCGGATTACGCAAGCGGTGAACCGACGCGATCGGAATATAGGTCGACTGGTTCTCACACAGCAGGAACACATTCTCGTCGCAGGTCACTTCGGCGGTGCCGCTGACCACGATCCGGTGTTCCGCACGGGTGTTGGCGCCCACCGGTGGACGTATGCCTCGTTTGTCCACACCTCCAATGGTCGGCACTGTTATTTCTGACAGTAGCCAGGCACGGGTTTTCAGCATTAGCTAGTGTAAATCAACATGAAAACACCCGATGCAGACTCACCGATTGTCCATACACCGCCACACCCCAAAATTGACGGTTATTGAACCGCGCGGTCTGGCTGTGCGTTCGGTGGATTACTACCGTGCCGGCCCCGGAGATACGGTCGAAGCGCGGGTCAATCGCACGGTCTATGACCCTGCAGGGCGGGCGATTGCTTTGTGGGGTCCACGCCTGTTCCAGGATGTATCGGCACCGGCCAACCTGAGTACCATCCATTCACTCTCCGGCACTGCTTTGTGCAGTGTCAGCGTCGATGCCGGGCTACGAGTGAATCTGTTTGGCGAGGCGGGTCAGCCGGTTTTCAGCTGGGATGGTCAAGGTTCGCAGCGTTGGATGCAGTACGACAATCAGTTGCGACTGAGTGCGCTGTTCGAGCAGGAGGTGGGGGACGAAGCGATGTGCGCGGAGCGTTTGAGTTATGGCGCGAACGAACAGGCCTCTGCCGACCGCAACCAATACGGCCGACTGATCCGTCACTGTGATCCCGCGGGTGTACAGCTATTCAATGACTACGGATTGACCGGTGCAGTGCTCGAGCAAGAGCGGCGTTTTGCTTATGAAGCGCTTCCTGGTCTGGTTACGCATTCGCAGGTTAACCCGCTGGGTGACTTGCTGGCCCGGACGGATGCCCAAGGCAACGAACAACGTTTCAGCCAGACTCTCGACGGGCAATTACGCGCCGTGGAGTTGCGCCTGAGCAATACGACCGAACGCCTGCTGATGGTCAACGCCATCACCTACAACGCCTACGGCCAGGTTGAGCAGGAAGTTGCGGGTAATGGCGTGATCAGCACCCTTGAATACACCGCCGAGGACGGGCGTCTGCAACGGCTGTTGTCCCGGTACGATCAGAGCGAGCCATTGCAGGATCTGCGTTACACCTACGACCCGGTCGGCAATGTGCTGAGCATCGAGGACGCGGCGCTGCCGATCCGTTACTTCGCCAACCAGTGTATTGAGCCGGTCAGTCACTATTGTTACGACACCCTCTACCGGTTGATCGAGGCGACGGGCTGGGAGGCCGGTGCGGTCAAACACGGCCCGGCGTCGGCGATGACGGCGGATCCCGCCATGCCCGGCAACTACCGCCAAACCTACCACTACGATGACGGTAACAACCTGATCGAACTGATCCACAGCGGCCCACAAAACCATGGTCATCGACTGGTCGCCGCCGTCCACAGCAACCGCTGCCTGCCGGTGCGCGATGGCATCGAGCCGGACGAAGATGACTTCCGCAACGGCTTCGACGCCAACGGCAATTTGCTGATGCTGCAACCGGGGCAATCCTTGCACTGGGGCCTACGCAATCAATTACGCGAAGTCCGACCGGTAGAGCGTGACCGCACCGAGCATGATTGTGAGCGTTACATCTACGGTGCCGACGGCATGCGCGTACGCAAAGTTTGCTCGCTGCAAACCAATGCGCAAACCGTAATCATCGAAACCCGCTACTTGCCCGGCCTGGAAATCCGTACTCACAGTGGCACCGGCGAAGTGCTGCATGTGATTGAAGTGGCGACTGGTCGTGGCAATGTGCGGGTTTTGCACTGGAAGGCTAAGGGTCCAAAGGACATCGCCAACAATCAGCAGCGCTATAGCCTGACGGACCATCTGGGTTCGAGCACGCTGGAACTGGACCAGTACGCCAGCATCATCACCCAGGAAAGGTATTACCCCTTTGGCGGCACGGCGTGGTCGAACGGTGAGGCGGTGCAGGTCAGCTACAAAACCGTGCGGTATTCGGGAAAAGAGTGTGACGTGACAGGGCTTTATTACTATGGGTTCCGATATTACGTACCGTGGTTGCAGCGGTGGCTGAATCCGGATCCAGCGGGACGGGTTGATGGCCTGAACTTTTACTCGATGGTCAATATTGCCCATTAGTTTTAAAAGACATGGAGGGGTTGGTAGGAGGTGATTCCGCAGAAACCGATTATTTTAAGGAACGAGGTATTGATGTACGAAAAAGAGGCGCGAAAGAAATCGGTAAAACATATCCGAAAATTGAGGGAAGTATTTATCAGGGGGTGGCTGGAAGTAAGGAGTTTATCGCCACAGCTATCAGTAAATTACAGGGTTCGGCTCAGTCTGAATTTGTGGAGGGCGTTATTAGAGACTATTTCGGTAATACGCCTGAGAGTGAAATTGATGTGCGTGAAGCCGCGAGCGCGACAATTGATGTTCTAAAAGTACTTGGTGAAGGCGTCGGTCATCATGAAAAAACAGCGGGGGAAGATATACTGATGGTCGAATTTAGTGGGAATGGTCCAGTGTTTACATTTCAAGATGATCCCAGAATTTACATAACGTCCCAAGTCAATGATAGGGCGAGTGGTGCTTCTTTTTTTCGAATGATCAGTCATGAAAGTAGTCATTCATATAATAGGACTCAGGACATCTGGTCATACAAAAACCAGCCTATGGCAAGCACCGGGCTGAAGCACTATCAGGATCTCGAGAGGCAAGAGGCAGCAAGAATTGCAAAAGATCCGCGCTCAGCCGGAAGCAGATTGGACGAAGGGCTGTTGATTGGAGCGATCGAGGGCATGGGTGCCGTCGCGAATATTATGGTTCAGGGTGTCGAACCGGTGCTTTTGGCGAGTCTGGAAAAGTATAAGACGAATCCTTCATTGCGAATAAAAGTTAACCTCCTTAACGCATCCAGCGTGGAAAGTCTGATTCATGCCTTGAACGTCGATGAAGTTCAAATGAAGTACTTTAATTTTTAAACTGAAAAAGCCCCCACCCAACCCACTGCGGATAGGGAACGCAGTGACCTGGACGGGGGCTTCTCGTTTTACCGATTGTTTACTGCGCGATGGTCTTCACCGAAACCCCACGCTCAATCGGCGTAGACCGACCATAGATATCTTCAAACCGCTCGATATCGTCCTCACCCAAATAGCTCCCCGATTGCACTTCAATAATCTCAAGCGGAATCTTGCCCGGATTACGCAAGCGGTGAACCGACGCGATCGGAATGTAGGTCGACTGGTTCTCACACAGCAGGAACACATTCTCGTCGCAGGTCACTTCGGCGGTGCCGCTGACCACGATCCAGTGTTCGGCGCGGTGGTGGTGCATTTGCAGCGACAGGCACGCGCCCGGTTTGACCGAGATGTGCTTGACCTGGAAGCGGCCGCCCATGTCCACCGAGTCGTAGGAGCCCCACGGACGATAGACCTCGCAGTGGTTCTGGGTTTCGCTGCGGCCCTGTTCGTTGAGGGTATTGACCATCTGTTTCACGCCTTGGACCTTGTCCTTGTGGGCGATCATCATGGCGTCCTTGGTTTCGACGACCACGATGTTTTCCAGGCCGATTACCGACACCAGTTTGCCGTTGCCGTGGATCATGCAGTTTTTGCTGTCCTGGATGACCACATCGCCTTTGGTGACGTTGCCGTTGGCGTCTTTTTCATTCACTTCCCACAGCGACGACCAGCAGCCCACATCGCTCCAGCCCGCCGTCAGCGGTACGACGCAGGCGCGCTGGGTTTTTTCCATTACCGCGTAGTCGATGGAATTGTCCGGGCAGCAGGCGAAGGTGGCTTCGTCGATGGAGATGGTGTCTGCGTCCTGTTCGCTGCGCTCAAGGGTCAGCAGGCAGGTGTCGTAGATGTCCGGATCGTGTTTTTTCAGTTCTTCGAGGAAACGGCTGGCGCGGAACAGGAACATGCCGCTGTTCCAGAAGTAGCCGCCGGACTGGACGAACTCGGTGGCGCGTTTCACGTCGGGTTTTTCGACGAAGTGCGAAACACGACTGACGCCTTCGGGCAGCAGCGAGTCATTGGTCGACTTGATGTAGCCGTAGCCGGTTTCCGGTTTGGTGGCCGGGACACCGAACAGCACCATTTCGCCGTTTTCTGCTGCGACGGTGGCCAGGGCCAGGGCGCGTTGCAGGGCCTTCTGGTCGTCCAGCACGTGGTCGGCCGGCAGCACCAGCATCAACTCGTCGCGACCTTCGTTGACCAGCATCATCGCGGTCAGGGCCACTGCAGGCGCAGTGTTGCGCCCGAACGGTTCCATCAGGATGCGCTGGGTTTCCAGTTTGCGGACGCTCAGCTGTTCGTTGACGATGAAGCGGTGGTCTTTGTTGCAGACCACTATCGGGGTGTCCATGCCTTCAAACACCAGGCGTTCCAGGGTTTGCTGGAACAGTGTGTGTTCGCCGGTCAGGGCGAGGAACTGTTTAGGGAATTGCTTACGCGAAAGCGGCCAAAGACGTGAGCCACTACCACCTGACAAGATCACCGGAATCATGTTGTTACTCCTTAAAATCGTATGGGTCAGAGCTACTGCGTTCTGTCGTTTCACTCTTGTTCTTATTCCGTGTCGCAGGGCTGAAAGCGGTCCCCTGTAGGAGCTGGCGAAGCCTGCGATCTTTTGGCGTTTTCAATGACGCCGAAGATCAAAAGATCGCAGCCTGCGGCAGCTCCTACAGGGATCGCATTGATCCCTGCGTAAATTTGATTAGCGCGTCGAAACCGGGCGTTTTACCCAGACTGGCGACAGGCTGCTGCCGTTGCCGGTGACGTACAGCACCGCCGCTTCACCACGTTCCAGGGCAACCGGTTTCACATCGCCGACTTTCTTGTCGCCATCGTATAGCGCCAGGCTGACTTTCACCGGGTTGATTTCACGTTCGCCACGGCCCTTGGCCGCCACGGTCGGAACCACTTCGGTCTTGCCGTCGGCGGTTTTGAGGGTCAGGGCCTTGTCGCTGAGGTTCTGCACGCGAACCAGGGATTTCTGCTTGTTCTTGAACGGCGGTTCTTCGATCAGTTGTGGCGTGCCGCTGGCGTTGTTGACCAGGGTGTAATAGTGATCACCGGCCAGTTTCACCGGCAGGGTCTGGCTGCCGACCTTGGCGCTGTAGTCGCCACCCGGCATGAAGCTGAAGTCGGTGCTGGACAGCGGCGCGACTTCGCTCAGGTTGGTGCTGCCAACGGTGGCGCTGACTTCAGCGTTACCCGCGTTGTAGACACGCACGAAGCTCGAGCCTTTCGGTGCGGTCGGGCCGTAGAGCGCGGCGTCACCGGCGAAGGCCTGCATGGACAGAACGCTCATGCCGGCAACGAGAGCAAGGGTCTTGGCGAGACGGCGAGGAGTAGTAGTGAAAGTCATGGTGTACCTCTCTTTCAGTTTTGCGCCCGGTCGGGCGTCTCGGATTTAGTGTTTGCGGCTACGTTTTGTTGGCGAGCGCCGGCTTGTTTAAGCTCTGCGACCCACTGCGGGTCGGCGTCACCGATTTCGTTGTTCACAGGCAGATAACGTTCAGGAAACTCCCAGATCAGCACTTGTGGCGGGCTGTTCTTGAAAGCATCGCTTTTGAGATAGCTGAGCATTGGCAGAATCGGGCCATGGCCGTCTTCGGCGTAATTGACCACGTCGCTGTGCAGCGCCTCTTTCAGCGCACCGACGAAGTTCCAGTTAGGGTTGGCGCTGTAGCTGGTCCCGATCAGGGCCACCGGCACTTCAGTGTTGGCGAACAGCGCGTCGTCACCGCCGGCCTGATCTTCAGCCGCAACGGTGTTGCGCTTCTGCAACGGCTCGGTTGCCGGCATCATGTTTTCGAACAGCGGGTCCAGCGGCAGGAACAACCGCAGGTCGCCCTTGTGGGTCACTTTCTCCGCGGGTTCGGTGACGAAGCGTTGCGGTTCGCCGCTGAGCGGGGATTTCTCGGCAATGGTTTTGGCCAGGGTCTCGGCGGCGATTTGCGCGCCTTCCGGGGTCCAGTGAGTGTCGGTGCGCAGGAACACTTGCTGACCGTTCAGCTTGCCCTTTTGCAGCGGGACGAGCAGGTCGGGCGCGAGGATCTTGGTGGCCGCCACTCGAGCGTGGAAGTCCTCATAGAGGTTGGCGTGGATGCTCGAAGGTTTCACTTCGCCCAGATGTTCCGGGTACAGGCGAGTCTTGGCCGGCACGATGGCCATCACCAGTTTCACGCCTTTCTCTTTCAAGGTCTGGCGCACGCCTTCGACCAGCGCGTAGTTGCCTTGCAGGTTCAGCTCTTCGTTGACGACCGGATGGAATTCCTCATCGCTGTACAACCACTGGTCTTGACCGAGCACGACGCCCGGACGACCTTCGTTGAACAGTTTGAAATCCAGCGCGGCCCAAAGGTTTGTGCCCAGGCGCTTGATCGGAAACTCTTCGTCGTAGTGCGTCTCCACGGCTTTGGTCCAGCGGCCGTTGAGCACCGTCGCATCGGCGTTGGTGCTGAAGCCGAGGAAGCTGCGCGTGGACCACAGGCCCAGGACCAACAAGGTCACCATGAACAGGGCGATGTAGAAGATACGTAATGAGCGGGTCATGATCAGATCCCTCAGAACTGGAAGTAAAGGAACGGCGAGAAGCTTTGCGCCGAGAGTTTGAAAATCGAGGCGATGAACAGCACCAGCACCAGCGTGCGCATCACGTAACGCGACCAGTCCGCAGTCCAGTAGGTGGGTTGCACAGTCGCTTCAACGCCGACGGTGTAGCCCGGTTCGTGGATGCTGGCCGGGTTGTCGCCCGGTACGGCCTTGATCATTCCTGGCTGTGCAGTGGCCGGGCCATCGGCCTCGACATTCACGGCAGGCTTGGTCTTCTCCGGCGGCAGGTTGCTGTAGAAATCACGAATGCCGAAGAACGCCAGGGTTGCGTAAGCCACCACCAGAGTCGCCACTTGCAGGCCGGTGAGGCTGGCCTGGTTGAGTTCCGACAGCGACCATTCGCCGAAGCTGAACATCGCGGCGTACATGCGACCGGCGACGTGCAGGTTTTCCGAGCGGAAGATCACCCAGCCCATCACCACCAGCAGGAACGTCAGCGCCCAGCGGATCGGGTTGATGCTGCGCGGCGAGGTGTTCAGGCCGAGGGCCTTTTCGATCGCCAGCCACATGCCATGCCAGGCGCCCCAGACGATGTATGTGATGTTCGCGCCGTGCCACAGGCCACCGAGCAGCATGGTCAGGAACAGGTTGCGATAGGTCATCAACGTGCCTTTACGGTTACCGCCCAGCGTGATGTACAGGTAGTCACGCAGCCAGGTGGACAGGCTGATGTGCCAGCGACGCCAGAACTCGGTGATCGACTGGCTGATGTACGGCTGTTTGAAGTTTTCCATGAAGCGGAAACCCATCATCAAGCCCAGGCCGATGGCCATGTCGCTGTAACCGGAGAAGTCGAAATACAGCTGCGCGGTGTAGGCCAGTGCGCCGAGCCAGGCGTCGCCCGTGGTCGGGTTCTGCAAGGCAAAGCAATGGTCGGCCACCACCGCCAGGGTGTCGGCGATGAAGACCTTCTTGATGAAGCCCTGCATGAACCGCGTGGCACCTTCGGAGAACTTGTCGAGGGTGTGGGTGCGGTTGTTGAACTGGTCGGCGAGGTCGCGAAAACGCAACACGGGGCCGGCGATCAAGTGCGGGAAGATCGCCACGAACGCTGCAAAGTCGATCAGGTTACGGGTCGCCGGGGTGTCCCCACGGTAGACGTCGATGATGTAGCTGATGGACTCGAAGATGTAGAACGAGATCCCGATCGGTAACAGCACGTGGGTCAGGATGAACGGCGACAGACCGACCGAGGTCATCATCGCGTTGATGCTGTCGACACCGAAGTTGGCGTACTTGAAGTAGCCGAGAATGCACAGGTCGACGCCCACGCCCAGGAGCAACCAGCGTTGTGCCGGTTTGGTCCGAACGCCTGCCGCCCCGACTTTCAGGCCGATCCAGTAGTTCCACAGCGTGACGGCTGCGAACAGCGCAAGGAAGTCCACACGCCACCAGGCATAGAACACATAGCTGGCGATCAGCAGCAGCAGGTTGCGATAGCGTATTCCGCTCAAGTAGTACATGCCGAGAAAGATCGGCAAGAACAAAAACAGGAACACATTGGACGAAAATACCATCCCGATCTCTCCGTGTTTAACCAACAGTCAAGGGCCGCAGCCCCCCCAAACCCCCCCACGAATTTCGGGAGGATGTATTGCATTCAGAGTGGGAGCGAGCCTGCTCGCGAATGCGGTCTGACATTCAACATCGATGTCGACTGACACTCAGTCATCGCGAGCAAGCTCGCTCCCACAGGGTTTTGCGTTTGTCCTAGGAACCTTTGCCCTTTTCATTGGCCGGGTCGTAGACCTTGGTCAAATCCCCACCGAGGCGGAAGGTTTTGAACGGCTGCATCTCGTGCTTTTTCTCAAGCACATCCGGCGTGCAGGTGTAGAGCGTGCAAAACGGTTCGAGCCAGGCAAATTTCGAGTCGACCTTGAGGTCGGTCATGTCCTGTTTCTTGCCGCTCTTTTCTTCGAAATCGTCCTGGTCTTTAACCCCCGCGAGCACGCGGTCACCCAGGCGTTTCAGAGCGCCGTTGTTTTCCTGACGCAAGTCCACACCGTTGACCTGGGCGAAACTGGCGATCATCGACAGCGGCGGCAGGGCGTAGTTGTGATAGGCGAGGGCGCGTTGCTGGCGCTTGAGTTCGTTGGGCAGGAAACCCTGGGCGTCGACTTGATTGGCGCCGACCTTGTATTCCTTGACTGCCCAATCGAACAGGTCACGGCGGTTGGTGGCGATGGACGTTGCCATCACTGACCAGGCGGACCAGTACGAGTGGTTGTTGGTTTTTTCCAGCGGCAGGTTGTCCCAATCGCTGACGACCTGATCGGCCATTTTGCTGAACCAGGCCTCAATCAGTTGCGACTCTTGCTGATGGTTCGCCAACGGATGGGAGTCGGAGAACTTCAGGCGGATATAGGACGACGCCATGCTGCCCAACGCCCATTTGCGCATGGACTTGCCGGTGTGGTTGAAGTCCTTGGACATCAACGCATCGGCCTTGGCCCAGGTGGTCAACCAATTCAGGGTGCATTCCAGTTGTTCCGGACGACCGTCGCGCATGTACTGCATCACGCGCTTGCTGGTGCCGCGCTCAATCTTGGTGATGTCTGCAGTGGTGTCGCGGAAGGCTTTTTCCGAGGCCTCGTTCAGGGTCGAACGAGCCTTGTCGGAACCTTCGTACTTGCTGCGAAATTGCAGCGAGCCAGTGTACGGCGTCGGCACGGCGTCACAGCCTTCGCTCTTGTCGCCGGTTTTGACTTTTTCAATCGGCGCGAAGTAACCCTGGGGCGGGCGCAGTGGCGCGGCGGCCTGAGTGGCCCCGGCGAACATCGCCAGAGTCAGCAGGGAGGGCGCGAGTAACTTTTTCAGAGTTCGGGTTTGCATAATTGCCTCATTGCCCGGCCTGAGCGGTACGCTGCCCAGTGCCAGGGAACACGTTGCGTTTGCAGATTTTCGCTTCGACTTTCTGCGGCGCGGCACCTGCTTCAGGGCCCTGGATTTCAACGGCCAGCAAATTCTGCGAGGCCCAGTCTTCGTCCGTGCGCAACTCAAAGGCGAAACGCCCGTCGGTGTCGGAGGTTTCCGGTTTATCGATCTTGATGTCCTCGTGGCGACCGTTCATGTACCAGAGGGTGGCTTGCAGAGTTTTCACCGACGTATCGGCGAAGCGGATGTCGACCTGGTGACTGCTGTTTTGCAGGTTCAGGTTCTTGCTGTTGACCATCAATTCGTTTTTGCCCGGCTTCAACGTGGTGCTGCCGGTCATCTGTGCATCCTTACCTTCGCAACCGTTGTCCAGCAGCGCCATCATCTGGCGGTAGATGGTTTCCTGGTCCAGGCGATAGAGCGGCGAGAATTCCCAGATCAGAATTTTCGGCGGCTTGGTCTGGAACTCTTCGCTGCCCAGGTACTGCAGCATCGAACCTTCCAGGCCACCGCCGGGGAACGCCACGTTGAGGATGTCGGCGCCGATGGCCTCTTCGAGGAAACCGGCGAAGTTGTAATTCTTGCCGCTGTGGCTGGTGCCGACCAGGGTGACTTCCGGATTGCCGGAATCACTGAACAGATCGCCATCAGCTGCTTCGCCTTTCGGCTCGGTGGTGAACTGATCCATGTACTGGATCGCGTAGCTGGTGCCACAGAGTTGACCGGCCATATTGTGTAACGTTCCGGTCTTGCCCATGCGACCCGACTTATGGCTCTCGAATTCGCGTTTCGGTACGTCGGCAAAGGCCGGCATTTTCTTGATTTGCTCACCGACGATTTTCGCCGTGCGCTGGGCACCATACGGCGTCCAGTGTTGGTCGCCTTGGAAGTAGAAATCGTGGGCCGGCAGGGTGTCAGGCAGCGACTCGTTGGTCAGCGGCGACAGGTCCGGCACGGTGTAGCCCATGGCGGCGAAACGTCCGAGCATGGTCTTGTAGTTCCTCAAGGCCTTGTCGAAATCGAACTTGGCCTTGTCTTCCGGGTTGAGCTTGTTGCGGTTCACCAGGCCACGGGTCGGCTGGTAAACGACGACCAGTTCCACGCCTTTGCTCTTGAACGCATCGTGCAGTTCTTTCATGCGTTTGTAGCCGGCGGGCGTGGTGTCGAACTCGGTGCGCAAGTCTTCTTGCGTACGGAACAACCAGTCGCCCTGAGCCTGCACCAGCGTGGTGAAGTTCTGCTGGTAACGCGTGGTGTAGTTCTTCGCGTCGTGGGCTGCCGGGCACAGGCTGCAGCACGGTTCGGCGCTGAAGCTGGGGGCCTTGGCTTCATCGGCACGAGCGCCGGCGCTGGCCGCGAGAATGCCAGCGGTCAGGGCCGACAGGCTGAGTAATTTGATCAAGTGTGGGTGCATAAAATTATCCTCAGTCCTGCATTTCGGTCTGGCGTTCGACAGGGTCGATCAGCACGGCTTTCTGCTGGCGTACCAGCAGGTCGAGAATTTCATCCTGGCGCTCGCCGAGAATCCCCGAGAAGCTGATGCCGCTGGATTTGGTCGGTGCAAGCATGGACACGCGATACAACTCGACGCTCAGCGGCGAGTCGATGGACAGCGGACCGCTGCCGTTGCCGGCCAGTTCGCCGCCGACCACGATCAGGGACACCTGGGCGTCGAACGGATCGAGCTTGATGTCACGGTCGGTGTCGGTCAGGTCCTTGATGTGCCCGTAGACGCCGGTCAGGCCGTTGGCCATGGACAGGTTTTCGTAGAGACGGATGTTCACGCTGTTACGAATCCGGATGCCGTGGCGCTTGTTGCTGATCACCTTGTTGCCCCACAGCAGGTTGTCGCCACTCTCGTAGAGGGTGATGCCGTCGGTGTGGTTCTTGTAGATCTCGTTGTAGGCGATCAGGTTGTTGACGCTGTTACGGTCGATCACCAGCCCCGACAACTTGTTGTCGTAGCTGCGGTTGTTGAAGATGAAGCTGTCGTTGACCTCACGGGAAATGATGATCCCGTGCTTCTTCTTGGTCCCGTACACCGTGTTGTCGGCAATGATCAGGCCATGCGACCGGTCATGCGGGTCGATGCCGTAGACGATGTTGTCTTTGTAGGTGTTGCCCTTGACCACGAAGCCCTCGGTTTCGTAGCAGTAGAAGCCGTACCACAGGTCCGAAAACTCGGAACCGACGATCCAGCCGGTCGGTTCAGGGCGCTTGAGCACCTTGGCCATGTTCGGCGTGTATTGGGAAATACTCACGCCGTAGGACTTACTGTTGGCGTAGCCGAAACTGGCGATCTTGCTGTTGGCGATGTAGGTCTGGGTGCCGCCCCAGGACAGCAGGAACGGACGGAATTCCTTCGGCGACTTGAACGTTGCCGGGCCGTTTTCCTTCTCGCGCCAGCCGGTGATTTTGGTATCACGCACAAACAGCTGGCCGTCGTTGACCAGGAACGAACCGGCCTCTTGGGACAGGCGCAGTTCCTGGGTCTGCTTGTCGATTTCCAGGATGCCCTTCTCTCCGACCACGATCGGCAGCTTCGCCAGGAAGACGCCCGGCGAGGTTTCGCTGAAGTACTGCTTGGGCAACTTCTTGGCCAGATCCTTGAGGTTCATGTAGCCGTCGTCGATGAAAATCGCCTGCGGGATGCCGTGCTGACGCACCACCCATTCGGCCATTTTGTTGTCGCCGCCGATGAAGTCCTTCAGGGCGTTTTCCTGCATCATCCGACGCACGCTGATTTTGCCGGCCTTGGTGCGCACGACTTTCGCGGCGATGGCTTCGGCGGTATAGCCGGAGGTGTCCGGCAGCTTCGGTTTGGCCAGCTCCAGCGGTTCGGTCGGTGCGCTGCTGACGGTGTAGGTCTTGGCCTGTTGCAATCCTTTGGCCATGGTTGCCGGTTGCGCCTTCTGGACTGGCGGGGCCGGCTCCACATTGGCGAAGGCCACCCCGCTGACCAGCAGCATCGCGCCGGCCAGCAAGGTGATCGAGCCTCTCTTCGGACTGTTCATGTCAGGAACTCCCTTAGCGGTTCGCATCAGAAGCGCCAGATCACGTCGACAAACGCGCGGTGCATGTACGAGTCGACGCCTTTGCCGTAAGCATCGCCGGGCTTGAACACACCGCCACGCAAACGCACCAGGGCCGAAGGCTCATCGATCGATTGGCTCAAGGCTGCTGGCAGCAGGCCTTGCTTGAAGTACTTGGTGACGACCACGTCCATTTCCTGGCCGAGATCCTTGTTGCCATCTTCCAGCGGCAGGGAGGTGCTGGAGAGCACCGCGCCGGTCACGTCGTCGGTGTCGTTCTGGACGGCGTTGATGCCGTTGCTGCCGACCGGCTTGTTGCCGTCGACGCGCCAGAATTTGTGGTAGATCACGCTGGCATCGTATTCGTCGTTGAGCATCCACGAACCGAACAGAGTGGCGGTCTGCATGTTGTTCATTTCGCCACGGAAGGCTTCGCCGAAACGGTGAACCCGCGAGCGAGTACCGGTGTAGTTCGAGCGGTTGCTTTCCAGGCCGTTCTGTTCGTAATCGGCGCTGGCACGGGCATAGGCTGCACCGACTTGCCATTGCGGATCGAGGCGCAGACGCACACCTAGGTCAGTGGCCCAGCCATCAACGTCGCCGCTGGTTTTGGCCTGGGCCGGGGCGGTGCCTTCGGCGGTCAGCGGGTTGACCGTGTCGCGGTCGCCGCTCATGCCGGTGACGCTGCCCCAGTAATTGACAGTGTTGGTGTTGCGCCAGTTGTAGGCATCGCTGTCGGCGGTGAGGCCGATCCAGCTGATGTCGCCGTTCTCTTTCTTGTCCAGAGAATCGGCGGCAACGCCCGGGGTCGGGTAGTCGAGCTTGCCGTCATCGTGGGTGTGATGACCGCGAATGCCGACCCAGTTGCCCGGGTTCCACTGGTACGCCGCATCGGCGTAAGCGTGCAGGCGATCCTTGTCTTTCGGCGCGAGCTCGGTGAGGTCGGTGCGGTATTCGCTGAAGCGTTCGGCAACACCGGCGTTGGCGCGCAACAGGGTGGTGTCGAAGGTCCAGTTCAGGGCTTCGATGTTGGTGTCGCGCCATTGGCCGTCGTCGTTGCGCAGGCGTTGACGACCGAGCTTGAGGATCTCGCCGGGGTACGGCGTGAGGCCGCTGTAGCCGACCCAGAATTCGCGCATCGCCAGGTAGTTTTTCTTGCTCTTGCGATCACCGTTGTCGGTGGCCTGGGTGCCGTCGCTGTCGGACTGTTGCAGGGTGTCCGTCTCGATGATGTCGGTGGACGTCACGGCCTGACCCATGGCGTAGCCGCTCCACGCGCCGCTCTCGCCATAGATCCATGGACGCAGGTCGAGGCCGATGCCGTTGACGTCGCCGCCACTCTGCGTACCCAGGTCGGTGTCGTCTTCAGACTGGGCGGTGACTTTCACATCAAGGCCGTAGTTCTGGCTTTCGGTCAGGGCCGCCAGGGTCGGGCACGACCACAGCAGGGCGAATGACAGGCCGATACCGGCCTTAACGAATGGATTCAACTTCATAGGGATTCCTCGCCGTCTTCTTCTTCCAGGGCATGCAGTTCCAGCGTGTTCTGGCTCAAGGCACCACGAACGGCCTGTTCTTGTTTCAACAGGCGTTGGGCCTCGGCGAGCTGGGCAGGCGGCAGTTGGGCTTCGAGTGTTTGCGCAAGCTCGGTGGCTTGCGGGGTGTTCTGAGCCTTGGCCAATTGGCTGAAGACGTAAGCGTTGAGCGGGTCGGGCTTGGTGCCCTTGCCTTGGGAGAACAATTGGGCGATGGCGAAGTCGGCGCTGTTCTGGCCGTTACGTGCAGCGGTCAGCAAGTGATCCAGGGCCTTTTGCGAATAAACCTTGCCCAGGTAGCCACGGCGATAGATCTGGCCGAGGTAGTAATCAGCGGCCACTTCTCTGCCGACGGCTTTCTTGAAGTGTTCTTCGGCGACCTTCGCGTCGGCCGGCACCATTTTGCCTTCGTAGTAGAGCTTGCCGAGCAACAGTTCGGCGCGCGGCTGGTCGGCGGCGCGGCCGTTGTCCAGGTACTTCATCATCGTGTCGACGTCACCGAGTTCCGGGAAGTCGTAGAGCAGTTGCGCCAGGCTGACCCAGGAAGCGGGGTAGCCGGGTGCGATGCCTTCGAGCAGCGACTGGGCGGTTTTCTCGTCGGTCGTGCCCAGGGTTGCATCGCCCAGTACGCGGGCCACGCTGTCCACGCGCTGAGCGGAAACCACGCCACGAGCCTGGGCGGCTTGCATCTGCTTGATCAGCTCGGCCTGTTGTTCAGGCTGGGCTTTTTTCTGGTAGACCGTGGCCAGTTCGACGTAGCAGATGTCGGTGGTGTTCAACGCGGCTTTGCAGATGGTTTCGACTTCGTCCAGGTGCTGGTCGTAAGTACCCTGTGTGCGATACAGCAGCACTTGGGCCAGGCCCGCTTCCGGTTTGCCTTCGGCGCGCCATTGGCTGATCTGCTGTTGCGCGTTGACGTTCGGGAAACTGTGGGGGTATTGCAGGTACAGCATCGCCAACGGGATCAGCGTGTTGCCTTCACCTGCAGCCGAGGCTTTTTTCAACAGGCCTTCGGCTTCGTGCTGTTCGGCTTCGGTGGAACCGGGTTTAGCCACCAGCAGACGACCCAGGCGAGCCTGGGCTCGCGGCGAGACGCTGGCCGCGGCGCGGTAAGTCGCCTCGGCTTGCTTGATCTGCGCCGGGTCGCGGCTGTCGACCTGGATATCGGCCAGGCCAACCTGTGCTTCGCTGTAGCCCAGGTCTGCCAGTTGCTGGTAGTTCTGCGCCGCCAGCGTGGTATCGCCGCGCTTGAGGGCTTCGTTGGCCAGACGCTGGTCGGGCAGGCCGGCGCAACCGGCCAGGCTGACTGCCAATGCTATTGCACACAGTGAGCCCATGTGGGAACGAGCCTGCTCGCGAAACAGGCGGCTCGCTGTATCAGACAAACCGAGTTGACCCCTTCGCGAGCAGGCTCGCTCCCACAGGGTTTGCGGTGTTGTGAGGAAAGTTGGAGTCGTCACGGGCATGTCCTCTGTTTAAAGACCGGCGGCCATGGCTTTGTTGATCAGCCAGTTCAGGTTCGGGCCACGGGTGCTGTTCACTTCAACCGGGCGACCGGCGAATGCGCTGTCCAGCGGCTCATCAGGCTTGATCTGCACGCGGATGTCGGACGACAGGTCGGCGCTTTTCAGGCTGGTGCTGCTGACGATGGTGCCGGTGCGGGTTTTGTCTTCGCCGGCGATCTGGAAGCTGACCGTGCTGCCTGGAAGCACGTCGCCGAACTGGCGATAGGAGAAGCGCGCTTCAACGTTGGCTTCGCTGTTGCGCGGCACCAGTGTGAAGATCACGTCGCCCTTGCTGGCGTACTGACCATTGGCGACCAGTTGCTGGGAAACGGTGCAATCGCACGGCGAAGTCAGGGTGCCGGTCATTTGCTTGCCGAACAGCTCTTCAACCTTGGCCGGTTGCAGTTGATCTTCGTCAAGGTGGCCCTTGAGCACGTCGAGCATGCTGGTGCTGAAGGTCGCCAGCGGGGCGCCTTTGGCGGCAACGCCGTCGGCTTTGATCAGGCTTTGCACGGTGCCGTCACGCGGCATGGTGATGTTCATGCCCGCCACGCTGACCAGACCGGCCTGGGCGTGGCTGACGAAGTACATGCCATATACCGACTTGAAGATGAAACCGAAGGCCGTCAGGCCGACGAGGAAAATCGCGAAGCTGAAGGTCACGGCACGCAGACGACCGAACGGTGTCATGCCGTGGCCGCCATCCTTGACTTTGCGCGCCTTGGTGAAGTTGTCGCGCTGCAAGGTGGCCAGCACTTCACCCATGCTGACGATGTCGCCGGCCAAGTGCGAGGTGATCAGGTGGCGCAGGGTGGAAATGTCCTGAGGTTCCAGGTTCTGGAACTGGCAACCGGTACGACCGGTCTCGCGGTCGTGGGAGCGGACCAGCAGCTCAACGTCCATGGCCAGGCCGAGGTTATCGATGACGAATTGCAGGCGAGCCTTGTACACATCACCGATCTTCAGTGGCAACTGACCGGCGTTGAAGGCCAGGCCGCCAGCGGAGAGGTCGATCACTCGGGCTTCTACCGGGATCCGGTCAGGACCGTAAAAGCGCAGCTTGGCCGGAATTTTCACTCGGGCGTGTTGGCGCTGGGCTTCAGACTCATGCACTACGTTGGCGTTGACGGCGGTATTCATATGGGCGATTTCCTAGTTAATTCAGGCGAGTTCGGTCAGACCATCAGCAGCAGCACGGCGACAAAAATGCTGCCGGCGGAGAAGGTCATGGTCCGAGACGACCAGGTGTTGAACCAACGTTGAAAGCTGGCGAGATCACGGGTCAATTTGGTGTCCTGGCGAGTCCAGGATTGTTGGTCGAGGCGGAAGAACACATAGATCTTCACCAGCGCGCCGACGATCTGGTTGTAATAGAGAATCGCCGGGTAGGCCGGGCCGATCGTGTGACCGGAGCAGGACAGCAGCAGGGTCAGGATCAGGCGGGTAATGCCGATCCACAGCAGATAAACCAGGATGAACGCGGTGCCGTACTTGACGGTGGCGATGATCGCGACCGTCAGGCCCAGCAGCGATGTCCACATCGACACACGCTGATCGAACAGCACCACCGACGTGAACAGGCCGAGGCGTTTCATCCCCAGGCCCAGGGCGCGGGAGTTCTGGCGCAAGTTGTTGCCGTACCAGCGGAACATCAGTTTGCGGCTGGCCTTGATGAAGCTTTTTTCCGGCGGGTGTTCCACGGTGTGAATCGCGGCATCAGGTACGTAGAACGTGTCGTAGCCCAGGCGCATCAGGCTGAACCAGCTCGACTTGTCATCACCGGTAAGGAACTTGAAGCGACCCAGGCGCCAGTGCTGCAGCGAGTCGCTTTCCACGTCGGCGATGAAGTCCGGGTCGGTGACCACGGTGGCGCGGAATACCGACATCCGGCCGGTCATGGTCAATACGCGCTTGGACAGGGCCATGGAGCACATGTTGATGTGGCGCTGGGCGAATCGCAGTTTGTGCCATTCGCTCATGATGTAGCCGCCGCGCACCTCACAGAACTCGTTGGTGGTCAGGCCGCCGACATTGCCGAACAACTGGAACCACGGCACGGTCTTGAGCACGACGCCTTCGGCGAGCACGGTGTCGCCATCGACAACGGCGACCACGGCGCGGTCGTCCGGCATGTGCCGGGAAATGGCGCGGAAACCATAAGCCAGGCCATCACGCTTGCCGGTGCCGGGAATGCGCACGAAGTCGAGCTTGACGCGCTCCGGTGGGTTCATCCGGGACCAGAGGCTCTTGACCAGCAGCTCATCGGACATTTCCACGATCGAGCAGACCATGGTGGTCGGCAAGCCGCAGTCGATCGCTTCGCGGATCACCGAGCTGTAGACCTGCGCCGTGGTCAACGCGTCGATACGAAAACTGGTGACCATCAGGAACACGTGGGACGGGTCCGCCGCTTTACCCAGCTTGCGCACTTTGCGCCGCAGGTGCGGGTAGACCACGTACAGAAACAGCATGCCGCGCAGAAAGTGCGTGGCACCCATCGAGTAACGCCAGATACCGACGATACCGATCAGAAGGATGAAGTCCTTCGACTCGGAGTCGAACGTGGACACAGGCAACGCCATGGCGATGCCCATCAAAATACTTAAGTAAAACAGCCAACCGGCGACCTGAAGTAGGCCGTGCTTTAGCCTGTGCATAATCTGCATCCGTCTCTATCTCGGGCGAGCCAGTGGGGTGGCCCGATGGGGTTAAGGCAGGCTTACAAAAACTGACGAAGGTCATGTAGGAGCTGCCGAAGGCTGCGATCTTTTGATCTTTTGATCTTTTATCGTTCGCTTGGAACTCAAGTGATCCTGGAAAGATCGCAGCCTCGTTTCACTCGTCAGCTCCTACATCGCGTTCACACAGTTGCAGCGCGTCGCCGCGCAGTTTCTGTGTTACCAGCAGATGCCTTCGGTGCGACCGCTGACGCTGGTGGCTTTGGACATGAAGCCGACCAGGTCGATCACTTGCTTGCCGTGTGGAGCCTGTTCCGCCAGAGCGCGGAATTTCTCGTCACGGTTGCCGAGGATGATCACGTCGGAGTTGTTGATCACTTCGTCGAAGTCGGAGTTGAGCAAGGACGAGACGTGGGGAATCTTCGACTCGATGTACTCCTTGTTCGCACCGTGGACGCGGGCGTATTCGACGTTGTTGTCATAGATGCTCAGGTCGAAACCCTTGCCGATCAGCATTTCCGCCAGTTCAACCAACGGGCTTTCGCGCAGGTCATCGGTGCCGGCCTTGAAGCTCAGACCGAGCAGGGCGACTTTGCGCTTGTCGTGGCTGGAAACGATGTCGAAGGCGTTTTGCACCTGGGATTCGTTACTGCGCATCAGCGAGTTCAGCAGTGGCGCTTCCACGTCCAGGGAACCGGCGCGGTAGGTCAGGGCGCGAACGTCTTTGGGCAGGCAGGAGCCGCCGAACGCGAAACCAGGGCGCATGTAGTACTGGGACAGGTTCAGCGTCTTGTCCTGGCAGACCACGTCCATCACCACACGACCATCGACGCCGACGGCCTTGGCGATGTTGCCGATCTCGTTGGCGAAGGTCACCTTGGTGGCGTGCCACACGTTGCAGGTGTACTTGATCATCTCGGCCACGGCGATGTCCTTGCGGATGATCGGAGCGTCGAGCTCTTCGTACAGCGATTGCAGTACGTCGCCGGAAGCCTTGTCGAACTCGCCGATGACCGTCATCGGAGGCAAGTCGTAGTCCGCGATCGCGGTGCTTTCACGCAGGAACTCAGGGTTGACCGCCACGCCGAAATCGACGCCGGCTTTCTTGCCGGAGCAGTCTTCGAGAATCGGGATGACCACGTTTGCCACAGTGCCTGGCAACACGGTGCTGCGAACCACGATGGTGTGGCGGGTGGTCTTGTCACGCAGGACAAAACCGATCTCGCGGCACACCGCTTCGATGTAGTTCAGTTCCAGGTCGCCGTTTTTCTTGCTCGGCGTGCCGACGCAGATCATCGACAGGTCGGTGTCGCGAATCGCCTCGGCGAAGTTGGTGGTACCGCGCAGGCGGCCTGTCTCGATCCCCTTCTTCAGAAGTTCGCCCAGACCCGGTTCAACGATCGGCGATTTGCCGGCATTGATCATATCGATCTTGTCTTTGGCGACATCGACGCCAACGACGTCATGGCCTCGTGCAGACAGGCAACCGGCACATACTGCACCGACGTAACCCAAACCAAATATGCTGATGCGCATCGCATTTACCTCTGTGTTGATCAAGCCATTACATGGCCGGAGTTAATGGGGTTCAGCGGTCATAGAGCACTCGGAAGTGCGGCTTACAGGCGCCACAATGCCGCGTGCAGGCATATAAGTTCCGAGTGTCTAAATAAGTGCACTCAAGATGTGCGCAACTAGGCTTTTATTATTATGGCGTGCCCTGTTATGCAGCTGATCTTCTAAATCAGAAGCCGTTCGTGCAAAAGTCTTGCGCGCTCGATGCCAGGCAGGAGCCCGTGAATCAAGCGGTCGGGTGCTCAGGTGAGCACGTTTATAGGGGCGCGGCCTTGGCCTTGTAGGGGATAGTATTGATGCGTTATCTCCTGTCCTTCATGTGTTGCCCAAATCAGGGATTAGTAAGCAGAAGTTAATATGACAACTTTGCTACGTGAATCTCTTCTCTGCGTAAGTTATCTCGTACAAACAATATGAGAATGGTTACCGGTGGTATGAGCTACGCATTTGGACATAGTTCCTGTCCGCCCATCGCGAATTCTGAAATTTATTGAAATATTGAAAAAGATGGCACTGCTTTCATATTGATAGCAACGGCTGTTTCACCCTTGATACATAGGGCATTAGCGGAATTAGATGGGTATATGCCACTACCGATAAAAAATTTCAGTGCCACTACTGAAAAAAATCATCAAAGTCGAGTGAAACAAAAGTTAGAAAACCGAGCGCTTGTATTTTGGCGTCAATAAATCGACGAAAAAGGCGGGGGATTGTTCGACGATCAGAGGGTGGTGCACGACGGATCATGGGGGTCGTGCACCGATCAGGTGCCTACTCTGGCGCGTGATCGCGCAGGAACACCAGATTGTCCGGTTTAGACTGCTCGGCGCTGTAGCGATAGCCCTGCACATCGAACTGTTTGAGGGTTGCCGGGTCGTTGACGCGCTCTTCAATGACGAAACGGCTCATCATGCCCCGGGCTTTTTTCGCGTAGAAGCTGATGATCTTGTATTGGCCGTTCTTCAAGTCCTTGAATTCGGTATTAATGATGCGCGCGTTCAAGGCACTGCGTTTGACCGCCGAGAAATACTCGTTGGACGCCAGGTTCAGCAGCACGTCGTCGCCTTGATCGATCAGCGCTTCGTTCAGCCATTCACTGATCCGTGTGCCCCAGAAGGCATACAGGTCCTTGCCACGGGCATTGGCCAGTTTGGTGCCCATCTCCAGCCGATAGGGCTGCATCAGGTCCAGAGGACGCAGCAGGCCGTACAGGCCGGACAGCATGCGTAAATGCTGTTGGGCGTAATCGAAATCGGCTTCGCTGAAGGTTTGAGCGTTCAGCCCGGTGTAGACATCCCCCTTGAATGCCAGCAGTGCCTGCTTGGCGTTGGCCGGGGTGAAGGCCGGCGTCCAGCTGCCGAAACGCGCGGCGTTGAGCCCGCCGATCTTGTCGGAGACGTGCATCAACTCGCTGATCTGCGCAGGGGTCAGGTCGCGCAGTTGCAGGATCAGCTCCTGGGAATGGTCGAGGTACTGCGGCTGGGTGAAGCGCTGGGTCGCCGGCGGTGTTTCGTAATCGAGGGTCTTGGCGGGGGAAATCACCATCAGCATGAAGTCGTCTCCTTTAATCGTGGGGGCGATTCTAGGGGGTTGTCCGTGTTGACTCCAGCTATGGGTGTCATAGGTGATCGGTGGTGTCATGGAACAAGATCGCAGCCTCGCGTTGCTCGACAGCTCCTACGGGAATGGAATCGGGTTCTGTAGGAGCTGTCGAGCAACGCGAGGCTGCGATCTTTTGATCTTCCCGCGATATAGTGCCGCGCGGGTTTTGTTATGGAGACATCCCATTGCGTATCGTTTTTTTCTTCTCTGCGTGGCTATTGAGTTTCGGTGCCCTGGCGGCGCCGGGCGACGTGGCGACACTTGATCGCAGCACCTGGCCTGAACAGCTCAGCAACCCGACCCTGTTCGACGTTGCGTCGCGGGCCGAAATCCTGATGTTTGCGCGTGTATTGCTGGCCAGCGAATCCCTCGATGAAGCGAGCCTGGCCCAACGGCTGGGTCTGCGCACCATCAATCTGGAGTCGATCAACCGCGTTCGCCAGCACCTGTGGCAGCGCTTGCTGGCCAACTACAACTTCGCCCAGCAGAGCTGCGATCAGGACGCCTCCTTCTGTTTTCTGGTCGAGGACATGGACACCTTGCGCAAGCAAGCCGCCAAGTTCCAAGTCAGCGAGGACAGCTATTACACCAAGTGGGCCGAGCCGAGCCGGCTGTTTCATGCCCAGTACCTGGACGAGCAATTGCGCAAGGCAGCGCTGTTTCCGCAAACCAGTAGCGAAATCGATCGTTTTGGCGACTATGAGCGCAACGGCGAGGCGATGCATGACCGGTTGTTTCTGTTGACCTTCGACAGTGCCGCCAATGCCACGCCGGATAACACTGACTGGGTTACGGAGTACCTGCGCAAGTCGAACATGAACGGCACGTTCTTTGTTCTCGGCAAGGACATTCAGGCTCGTCTGGCCGATCGTTCGGTGGCCAGCCTGCAAGCGACCTACTCGACGCAGTGCATTGGCGTACAAGGCTGGGAGTTCCGCTCCCACAGCTACTGGCAGGACTGGCAGGATTCGGTGCGGCGCAGTGTCGAGCTGGTGAAAAGCAAACTGCCGGAGAACTTCGTGCCGCTGTTTCGTCCGCCTGACGGTCAGCGTCGCTCGGACGCTGGAGGCTTCTTCACCTCCCAGGGCTTGCAGGTGGCGTTGTGGGATATTGATGCCCAGGACGGCGCCGGCAAGCTCAAGGCCAACCAGAGCGCGCAGCGCGTGTTGACCCTGATGCTGCTGTGGCGGCATGGGGTGATCAACTTCAACGTGAAGCAGGATGGGGTGAAATCGACGATACCTTGGCTGATCACGCAAACGGCGCAAAGCGGGATCGGTTGGGAAGACTGTCAGGACGCGTTTCGCTGAAACGGTAAAAGCCCGTAAACATTGGGCGAGGGGTGTTTTTGGGAGAGATTTCGATGCAGGCGGACTTCCGACTTTAACGGGGTGATGGCCATCCGCCTAGTGCTATTGGTCACTCTGAAAAATAAACTTCAAAAAACCGTCAAAGTACTTTTTTCTGTCATGGGTTTTGGAGTATTACGAAGACAGACCGCCGAAACCTGCAACACAGGTGGCGTCTCCCAAGACCCAGTTTGTGTGTGTAGTTCACTTGAGTCCCCGCAGGTGAATTCGGTGGCCACTTCGAGGCGCAGCACTGTCACGGTATTGCGTCGACTGGCTCCCACAAAGGTGACCGAGTATGGATGATCACGGACGTAGTTCTTCCTCCAACCAGCCAATCCTTTATGTACTCGATACCAACGTATTGATTCACGATCCAAACGCCCTGCTTAACTTCGAAGAACACCACGTCGCGATCCCGATGACCGTGCTTGAAGAGCTGGACAAGCTCAAGAGCGGGCATCACAGCGTGGCCGCGGAATGTCGCCAGGCCATTCGCCTGATCGACAAGACGCTGGGCGATGCCAGCCCTGAAGACGTCGAGCTCGGTGTGCCGATCCAGCGTGGCAAAAGTGGGCCCAAGGGTTTGCTGTCAATTCTGATGAGCAAACGTGCCGAACCGAACATCATTCTGCCCGAGCACCTGAACGACAACATCATCATCAACCAGTTGATTGACCTGCACGCGCGCGAGCCAGAGTTGCCCGTGGTGCTGGTGACCAAAGACATCAACATGCGCCTCAAGGCCCGGGCCTGCGGGATTGCGGCCGAGGACTACAGCACCGACCAATTGGTTGATGACGTATCGCTGCTGCCCAACGGTTACCACAACATGACCGGCTCCTTCTGGGACCGTGTGAGCAAGGTCGAAACCCGTCAGGACCACGGTCGCACCTGGCACCAGGTGCAACTGATCGACAACCTGCCGGCCGTGCACATCAACGAGTTCATCATCGACGAACAGGGTTTTGTCGGCTGGATCAAGGAGATCGAGGAAGACCGGCTGCTGATTCTCGACCTGCATCAGGAACCGCTGTTGCACCAGGAAGCCTGGGGCCTGAAGCCGCGCGACATCTACCAGAGCCTGGCGCTGTACGCCTTGCTCGATCCGGACATTCACCTGGTCAACCTGTCGGGTGCTGCAGGCTCGGGTAAAACCATCCTGGCGCTGGCCGCGGCGATCGAGCAGACCATGGTCAGCAAGCGCTATCGCCGGATCATCGCCACCCGCAGCGTGCAGGGCCTGGACCAGGAGATCGGTTTCCTGCCCGGCACCGAAGCGGAAAAAATGGAGCCTTGGCTCGGCGCCATCACTGACAACCTCGAAGCCTTGCACATGGATGACGAAAACACCCATGGCAGCGTCGATTACATCCTCAGCAAAGTGCCGTTGCAGTTCAAATCCCTCAATTACATTCGGGGCCGCAGCTTCCAGCAGAGCCTGATCCTGATCGATGAATGCCAGAACCTCACGCCGCACCAGATGAAAACCATCATCACCCGTGCCGGCGCCGGTTCTAAAGTGGTGTGCCTGGGCAACCTGGCGCAGATCGACACCCCTTACCTGTCCGCGACCAGCTCCGGGCTGACCTACCTGACCGAGCGCTTCAAGGATTTCCCCAATGGTGTGCACATCACCCTGCAAGGGGTGCCACGTTCGATTCTGGCCGAATACGCCGAATCGCATCTGTAACCCTCACCAAACCGGGCGGCCTTCAGGTCGCCCGGTTTTTATCCGCCGCATTTATCTAGTATTAAACTTGATTGTGCGCCTAACGTCCTTCAGGCATTCCTTACCTATATTTTCCAAGATGAAACTTACAAATCTCCAAATTTCCTAAGCCAAGGCAGTAGGATTTAGAGCGAACTATTGCGGGGGCTATTTTATTCGTTGGAGATGCGAATTGTCTCTGAGGAAAAAACATCGTGGTACTTTATATGTAATAACGCGCCGAAAAATATTGCGCTAACACCAGAGACAACAAGTACGCCACCGATTGAAACAAATGTTGACAGCCATGCTCCAAAAATCGGCCCGGTAATCATAAATATCAACATCAAACTGCGGGCGGTTGCTGACACTGTTCCTAAATTAGATAAAGGACAGTATTTCTGAAGGGTTACGCCAAACCCTAAAGATGTCAGCCCATATGCGTAACCTGCAATGGAAAACACTAGTATTAGTATTGCTAGTGTTGCCAAATCACCTGGTTCAGTTAATAACCCTGCCGTTGCTATCATTACACCGAATGCAAGTAGAGAGAGCGTCGAGCAGAAGAAGATTTTTTGGGGGTAAACTAATTTGAAGCTCAGGCCCGCAATAATTCCACCTACTGCGGTAGAGCTAACGATGACTCCAAATGCGTATGCATCAAGCCCTATGTTTTTTATATGTAGACTCAGTAGCGAATCATAGCATCCCAGTACGGCAGATTGGATTAAAGCACAGATAAAAAATAGTTGTGTGGAAGGGCCGGTGCTTAATAACACTTTTAGGGCCTTTAAACTCCCAAAGGATCGTTCCTCGGATTCGTGGATCTTTTTCTGTCGGTTATTCATAGAAAGCAAAATTACACAGAATATCCCTAGCAATGAAAAAAACGCGGAAATCAAAAAGCCGTATGCCTTGTCTGACATGCTTGCAATAACACCTGCTGCTAAAGGTGAACAGACCTTGATAAATTGATCCATTACCGTGATCAGGGAAATATTGCTGACCAGATCTTTATTTGTAAGCAGCTTTCTCGTCAAGATTATTTCTGCCGCACCAGAGCCAAGGTTCGATATTCCCTTAAGGCAGACTAATGTTAAGAAAATAGATTCAGAGTCCGCTCCAAATAAAAGGCAGGCAACGATAAGTCTAAAGGTGAAGCTTATTAATAAAAATTTTACAGGGCTAGTATGGTCTGCTAGCGCACCGATCAATGGCCCCAGGAAAAGTGTTGGTAAGCCATACAATACCGCTGCATATCCCAAAGTCTGTGGAGAAGCATCATATACAAATGTAAGTACGGTAAAAATTAAAATGAAGTCTACCCAAAGTGTTACAGAGCTACTAAGTCGAACTCCACATAAATAGCCGTACCCATTCACCTGGGGAAAGCTCACTGCTCTATCCCCTTGGCGCGATACATTACGTTGTCTACAACAAATGTAGATATATTATTGGTTGAGCAAAACAACTCGAGATCTGAAAGTGTGTTTATAAATCCTTTGCCTTTGAAATTTAATGAGGTATTGCAAAGAACGCTGACTCCCGACTGTTTTTTGAACTCCAGCAACAGCTGATACATTTTGATGTTGTCTTGAGGGCTGACAGTCTGAACTCTTGCTGTTCCATCGATGTGGGTAATTGCTTTGAGTCGTTTGTCAATTACATGATGAAATGACAGCATGAATTTGCTTTGAGTGCAGTTCTCAAAGTAAAGTTTGGCATCCTCTTCTATGCAGATAGGAGCTACTGGACGATAGTGTTCTCTTTTTTTTATGGAGTTTAGTTTTTCAGTGGTATCCACAGAAAATGGTGCTGCTATTATCGATCGATTTCCTAGGGCCCGAGGTCCTATTTCACAATTCCCCTGAACCCAGCAGATAATTTCTCCAGCTAAAAGTGCATCGCATACGTGTTCAAGTACCAATGGACTTGGCGAGAATGAGGATTTCTCTGTGTGGTTGACAATGAAAGGTTGTCCTGAATATACAGACCATTTAAGTTTGGCGTTACCAGTTAATAGATTTTGTGCAATGGAGGACGCCCCGATACCGACACCGGTATCATTTGTGCAAGGTGGGATAAAGACTCCTTCGAACAATTCGGAGGTTTCCCATTTCTTGTTCCATTCACAGTTCAATCCACATCCGCCTGCTATTAAAAGCGGTAGCTTTTCAGTGACGCTTGCACTAATGAAGTCATAGAATTTGTTAAAAAGTTTATCTGATAGCTTTCTTGCTAAGTTGCAGAATTTTGTTGTGTTTACACCTATGTTGTAATAGCCGCTATCCTTTAGGTCGAGTTTGTTAAGTGTGTCGATTGCTGACTCGCAGCTTATTATGTAGTCGATAACCTTTGACTCGAATTCGTCTGGCTCACCGTTTTTCCCAAATGCAGCCAACGCCATAATTTTTCCCGCGTCACCAAGCCTGCAATAACCTTTTTTTAGATTGAAAGTTGGATCGGCTAAGCCATATGCAAATGCATAGCGAAGACCTGGTCCTTGCATAATGTTACCTATTGTTTGAATCGTCATATCTGGGTTGATTTTATAAAAATTGCCTATGAAACCCTCCCAAAGTAATACGTAGCAAGATTTTTTGTCCGCATAGGGGGATAGTGCGTAAGAGGCGAATATGTGGGATATTTCATGGCTGCAGTTAATCCACGCTATATCTTTTCCACCAAAATTGCAGGTCGTTTGTTCGATATTAAGGCCAAGATACCCGCCTTCAGTTGGGTGATTTCTGGGGTCCATACCTTCAGCCCATCCGCTTACAGCGATTGCGTCCAGATCTTCTATGTTTTGAACGGCATGGATTATTGCAGAGCTCAGGGAAAGAGGGGCGTATCTATTGCCGCCATTCTTTTCCGATTCATAACTGAAAACCAATTTTCCATTTTCAATTAGACATACGTGGCCGTCATGACCGGTGTTAATACCTAGTATTTTCATCGTTATTTCCTTATGGGTTTTAACCAAAATAGGTACATTTCGCTGAAAAAGTTTGGGTTGGAGTTTTCAAACAACTCCCAGGCGTTAAAAAGAAAATCTATGTTCGGCTGCTCGTTGAATTTTCTAAATGCAGGAGATTTTTTTTGTCCTCCCTTTTCAAAGCCTGCGAACTCACAATTTAAGGTTCGTATAAGTGAGTGAATGTCACGGGTTGTGAATGTTTTTTCCAGCGGGTTGAAAAGTAAATCCATACAACCACTTCTACTGAAAAAATCTTGTGAGTTAACTATTTCATTTGTTCTTTTGTATTTGTAGTTTTGAATTGCGAGGTTTCGTATTCTTTCTAAATTGCTTGGTGTGTAGAGGATTTCGTTTTCGGACGCAAGTTTAGCCAAGTCTGCTATAGGAGTTCGAGCGTATGCGCTATACAGCCCTATTTTAGCAATGCCACCATCTTGGAGGGCGGAGAGAATCGCTTGGCATCCATTCAAAGGATCTTGTAAGTGATGCAAAACTCCAATGCACTCAATAAGGCTGAACCCCATATTTAAAGAGAGAACGTTGTTTAGGTCGCCGTGGATGAGTTCTAGATTTCGAATTTTGTATTCGTCTCTCTTGCTCGTGGCATATTGCAAGCTTACTTGACTGACATCCAGTCCTATAATTTTTGCATGTGGGTAAGTTAAGGCAAGTTGGATTGCGTGTCGTCCTGTTCCGCATCCTGCAACTAATATGTTGTTGTTTGGAGGTGCTTGCTTTGAGTTTAGCTTCTTGAAAAGTTGATCAAGTGTCGATTCAGCATGTTTTGGTTTTGATGTCCATGTTGGGTATGGATTTGATTCATAAAAATTCTGGATAAGTGTTTTGCTTTTCAAGATGGCGGGCGATGTAATTTCCTTGTTTGGCTTATTGGGAGTGTGGCGATCTAAATGGTATGGGCTTTTTAACGAGTTTATGATGTCCGCCTCTGAGTAGGATTCCAATATTAATCGTGCATCAGTTTGTATTGTTGGCGACTCTTTTAGAGTTGTTGCTTTCAATTTTTCAACGTTCGACAGCTCTTCGTTATCAGCAAAATAGATGAAGTTATTTAGCTTGCATTGCTTTTTTAGGGCGGTAAGGAACGCTTCGTGTGTTTCGTTGTAGTTGTTACTGAGTATGGATGCTATAAATTTCTTTCTTATTGTTATAATGGCTTCCTCTATAGTATGGTTCGAAATTAGGCTGTTGCTCAGAAGGTTTAGTGCAATTTGCTCTGATTCGATAATGTCCAGCACAAGTGCGGGGTAGTCTTCTTTTGCTTGTATCGTCTTTACAGGTTTGAGTGCGAGTTGTGAAAAGTACACTCGGGTTAGTGCATCGTTATCTATTCCTTCGGTATTAAAAAGTGCTGCTAAGCTGGCGAATGTTGCGGCATCAAATGAGGTAAGGTGGATCGATTGAAGTAAGTCAAGATAGTTAAAGGCAATGGCGCTCTTTGTGAAGCCTTCTATTTTTGTGGCTGATTGGTATGTCCAGAGTGCTGCATTGACTTTCCCATTTTCTTCTTGAATGGATGCTAGGTTTTGATGAAATTTAAGTTTGTCTACTGCTGATGTTTCTGGTAGGTCGCAAGCAAGCTTGTAAAGGTACTCTGCCTTCTTTTTGTCGCCCAGTTCCTCGGATAAAGCTGCTAAATTATTCAGCGCTTTTACGTTGTTTGAATTGTTTTTTATACTCAGTTCGTATAGCCGCGCCGCTTCTAGGAGATCGTTGTTTTTGAAGCTGAAATCCGCCATTTTTCTGGTTATTTCGGAGTATTCTTTTTTTCTCAATGTATCATCGTGCATGTGAGCACCTAAGGATAATTTTGTTTTATGTTGTTGCCTTCAGCAGTTTTACGACTCCAGGACTAAGAGGGTCTTGCAGGCCATGTCCTCCTGCTAAAACAAACAAGGAATGCTCCTTGAATCCATCAATTTTTATAAGTTTATTTAGTAGGTCATCTATAAAGTATCCGGTTAGCCAAGTGTTAAGTTTATGAGCTGTGGCTACGAGGTTGAATGTCTGAGACAAATGTCCAACATCCATTAAAGCCGATCTGTAGGCACGTGAGTGTGGGTATTTCCACCAGAGCTTATCAAAGCGCGAGCTCATTACTATCAGGAATCCTGCATCTACGGCGAAGCTTTGATGGCATAAAATCTGTGATAAGTCGGCGTTTATTCCGCTATCCAATTTTGTTAACACATGTTGATGAGACCTGTAGTGATAAATGCCTCGCTCTAGGTTGCTAATATTTAAAGCAACCAAGTAGGCCTCGGTTGCTTGTAAACACCCTGCACTCGGTGAAGATCTACGATAACCAACAGTCAGAATACCGCGTTCTGCGAGATTTTTTTTATGCGAGTTACCGTGGACTTTTCCGAATGTAGTGAATAGTATGTTAGATACAATTTCCAGCGGGACAGGCTCCCCATTGAAATTTCGACTTGTAATTCTCTCCCATAACGCTTTTTTCAAGCTATAAGAGTCAATTGCGCTGCTGTTCCAAGAAGGGAGTTTTACTATTTCTCCTTCTCGCTCAATGTCGAGGTTTGGGGCGCTCTCGGCGATGCTTTCGCAAAAGCTCACATAGCCTGTCTCTTTATTTTCTTCTGTGTTTGCCAAATCACTCGGAAAGTTGTGCTTGCTTCCAAGATGAAATATTTTTGAAACAAGGTCCCAACCCCAAGGGCCATTTGATTTTTGTATTTTTTGATGCTGTTCAGCTTTTGCGTCAATTAGTAATACTCCAGCTTCAATGAGTATTCCATCCTCGGGTTTTGATGTGTACGGCATACCAATTGATTCGTTTAGCTCGAAAATTCTGTCAAGATAGCGTCGATCGAATATTTCGTACTGTTCACCTGTTTCCAAGTTCCATAATCCGAAGATTCCTTCGTTCAAGGTGATTGTTAGGTTTTCATTGACTTTAAACTCACTCATCTTCACATGCTCCGCGAAAGTTGTGCCGAGAGAGTGTGGTGGCTCCCTCGGCATTGGCCGAAATTAATTGACCAGTTTTGATTCCAATTTTGCAGGCGTAATTAGGATGTTGTAAGCGTTATTGGAAAGAACAGTTAATCGAGTTTGCAGATTTGCTTTGCGCATAATAAGAACCTCTTAGTTTGTTTGGGTTGAAGTCATTTGACTTCATTTGCGAAGCTAATCGCCTTATAATTGCTCGTCAATAGCTCGTCAATAGCTCGTCAATAGCTCGTAATTGCTCGTCAATAGCTCGAGTTGTAGGAAGGTTCGTGTTTAATGGATTGATAGTTCTTACGCTGAATTCCTACTTGCAGCTATTTTCTTAAGGTAATCAAATTATTGCGGATATACACTTTAATCCCATTTGCTCCTATGCATTCTGAGACCGTCTTAATCGGTAGTATTTAGTTACGTAATGGTCTTTTTTGGGACTTCAGCCAATACCAAATATTGGTCAAGCAGAGGAGAAGACTCCTGATCGATGAATGCCAGAACCTCACCCCGCACCAGATGAAAACCATCATCACCCGTGCCGGCACCGGTTCCAAAGTGGTGTGCCTGGGCAACCTGGCACAGATCGATACGCCTTATCTGTCCGCGACCAGCTCGGGGCTGACGTACCTGACAGAGCGCTTCAAGGATTTCCCCAATGGTGTGCACATCACCCTGCAAGGGGTGCCACGTTCGATTCTGGCCGAATACGCCGAATCGCATCTGTAACCCTCACCAAACCGGGCGGCCTTCAGGTCGCCCGGTTTTTTTATGCGCAACTCATAACCCTGTGGGAGCGAGCCTGCTCGCGATAGCTGTCTGTCATTCAGCATTGATGCCGACTGTCACACCGCCATCGCGAGCAGGCTCGCTCCCACAGGGGATATGGGGTGATCTCGTAATCAAACGTGCGCAGTTTTGACCCACAGGTTTACAATCGAGGCTCCTGATCAGGAGTAACGCTGTGCTGACTCATCTCGATTCCCAAGGTCGCGCCAATATGGTCGACGTCACCGAAAAAGCCGTGACGTTCCGCGAAGCGACGGCCCAAGCGCTGGTGCGCATGCTGCCCGAAACCCTGCAGATGATTGTCAGTGGCGGCCACCCCAAGGGTGATGTGTTTGCCGTTGCGCGCATCGCCGGCATTCAGGCGGCGAAGAAAACCAGCGATCTGATTCCCCTGTGTCATCCGCTGCTGCTCACCGGCGTCAAGGTCGAGCTCAGTGCCGAAGGCGACGACACCGTGCGCATCGTCGCGCGCTGCAAGTTGTCCGGGCAGACCGGCGTCGAAATGGAGGCCTTGACCGCGGCCAGCGTCGCGGCGCTGACCATCTATGACATGTGCAAGGCTGTGGATCGCGGCATGACCATCGAAAGCGTGCGGCTGCTGGAGAAACTCGGCGGCAAGAGCGGCCATTTCCAGGCGGATCAGCCATGAACGTCACGGTGAAGTTTTTTGCCCGTTACCGTGAAGCGATTGGCGTGGACTCGGTAAAGGTTGAAGGTGATTTCGCCACGGTGGATGACGTTCGCGCGCTGCTGGCCAAGCGTGATGGTGCCGAGGTGCTGAGCGAGCAGAACCTGATGTGCGCCCGCAACGAAGACCTCTGCCAGCTCGACGAGCCGGTGAGCGATGGCGATGAAGTGGCGTTTTTCCCGACCGTGACCGGGGGCTGAGCCATGGCTATTCGCGTGCAGTCCACGGCGTTCGATCCCGGCGCTGAAGTCAACGCCATGCATGCCGCCAACGTGGGCGTCGGTGCGGTGGTGAGTTTTGTCGGCTACGTGCGCGACTTTAATGACGGGCTCGACGTCGCCGGGATGTTTCTTGAGCACTACCCGGGCATGACCGAAAAAGCCCTCGGCAAGATCGCCACGGAGGCCGAACAGCGCTGGCCGCTGTTGAAGCTGGAAGTGTTGCACCGCATCGGCGCCCTGGAACCGGGCGAACCGATCGTCTTCGTCGGCGCCGCCAGCGCCCACCGCCAAGCGGCGTTCGACGCCTGCGCCTTTGTCATGGACTACCTGAAAACCCGCGCACCATTCTGGAAGAAAGAAAACACCAGTGATGGCGCGCGTTGGGTTGAAGGGCGGGACAGTGATCATGCGGCGGCGGATCGCTGGAAGAAGTAAGTAGCCTGCAATTCCATTGTTGGCTGTTCTGGCGCCTTCGCGAGCAGGCTCGCTCCCACATTTGATCTCCACGTACAAAAATTCTGTGTACGACCGAGATCCCCTGTGGGAGCGAGCCTGCTCGCGATGGAGCCATTCGCTCCACTAAAAAACTCCCTGACTCACCTCCCGACCAGAGGCCGATTTAACCCCGTCTGCCCGATTGACGACTAATACATAAAAAGTCCAGTATGGAATTATAAGTACAAAAGAAGGTGTTTCCCCGTTTCAGTTTTTCTTCTGTCTTGCCAAACCAACAACAACCCGCGAGAGAACGAACATGAAGAAATTCCCCCTCATCACCGGTCTGGCTTTGAGCCTGTTGGCGTGCAGCACTCTGTTCGCCGCCGATAAAACCCTGCGCATCGGCATCGAAGCGGCTTATCCACCGTTCGCCTCGAAAACCGACAAAGGCGAAATTGTCGGTTTCGACTATGACATCGGCAATGCCCTGTGCGCGCAGATGCAGGTCAAGTGCGTATGGGTCGAAGGTGAGTTCGATGGTCTGATTCCTTCCCTGAAAGTGAAGAAAATCGACATGGCGCTGTCGTCCATGACCATCAATGAAGACCGTAAGAAGTCGGTGGACTTCACCCACAAGTATTACTTCACCTCATCACGTCTGGTGATGAAGGAAGGCGCAGTAGTGGATGACCAGTACGCCAGCCTCAAGGGCAAGACGGTCGGCGTGCAGCGCGCCACCACCACCGACCGTTACGCCACCGAGGTTTTCGAACCGAAGGGCATCAACGTCAAGCGTTATGGCAACAACGAAGAGATCTACATGGACTTGGCGGCCGGTCGCCTCGACGCCATTTTCGCCGACACCATCCCGCTGAATGACTTCCTGACGATGCCCCGTGGCAAAGGCTATGCGTTTGTCGGGCCGGAACTCAAGGACCCGAAATACGTGGGCGAGGGCGCCGGGATTGCCGTGCGCAAGGGCAACACCGAGTTGGTCAGCCAGCTGAACACGGCCATCGACGGCATCCGCGCCAGTGGCGAATACAAGAAGATTTCAGAGAAGTACTTCAAGTCTGATATCTACGGCGACTGATCGAGCGCCTTCGCGGGCTTTCGCAAGAAAGCCCCACAGCGGCACCGAATCCTGAAAAACGCTTGAAAGTTAATCCCTTCTTAACCGCTTTATCGTTTATTTCCCGAAACCTGATTCATGCTCGCCAGACTCTCAAAGGTCAGGGCCAGCGTGTAGACTTTGGGCAATCGATATTCAGAAGGGAAACGCAATGAGCGAGGAAACGATGCGGTTGGGCCGCGAACGACGCTATCTGGTGTTGCTGGGCATCATCTGCCTGGCGCTGATCGGTGGTGCCCTGTACATGCAAATTGTTCTGGGTGAGGCGCCTTGCCCGCTGTGCATCCTGCAACGTTATGCATTACTGCTGATCGCGCTCTTCGCGTTCATCGGCGCGGCCATGCGCACCCGCCGCAGCATCACGGTATTTGAAACCCTGGTGGTCATCTGCGCCCTTGCAGGCGTCGGGGTAGCCGGGCATCACGTCTACACGCAGTTCTATCCGGCGGTCAGCTGCGGCATTGATGTGCTGCAACCGATTGTCGACGGTTTGCCACTGGCGAAGATCTTCCCGCTGGGCTTCCAGGTCGACGGCTTCTGCTCGACGCCGTACCCGCCGATCCTCGGCCTGTCCCTCGCGCAATGGGCGTTGGTAGCTTTTGTGCTGGTCGTGGTGCTGGTGCCGCTGCTCACTTCACGTAATCGCAAAGCGCTACGCTGAGGCCATTCGCCGCCTCGCTGCGTCACACAAAAAAACGCCCCGGTCCTCGTTGAGAGGGCCGGGGCGTTTTGCATTTCAGGGGGCAGGGAATAAGACCTTGATGCCCGACAAGAATGGGTGCGGCACATGTGCGACATGTTGTCACAGTAGGAGTGTCGCAAGGCATTTCAACGTGGCGAATTGGTGCATGGCTACGCAACAAAATGAGGCTTTTTTAACGTGGCGCGGCATCGGTCTCGACAAACACGAACAGGCAGTTTTAACAGGCGCTGGCGAATGGCCAGAGCCCTTGTGACATAGGGGCTTGGGCCGAGTCGAGGGAGGGCACAGAGCCTTCGATACTGTCTGAACTGGGCGTGGTAGACCTACTATTTTTGGTGTTTTTGTTGAGAATGAATTTCGATAACATGCGGGGCTTTTGCGAAATACGTTATTGATTGTTGCTGGAATGGATAAAAATTATTTCTGGATGAGACATGGTTTATGAATCGCTACGTAACTACAATCGCCCGCACTGAATTCCCGGCACTGCTCATCCCTGAGCAGGAATAGGGCGTCGAGAGGCCGGTTGGCTTCATGCGACTCCCAGGTGTCGGTGCCTTCCAACTATCCGCACCAAATGGAATTGGTCTGTAACAAGGCCTTTGACCACGAATTCGAATAAGAACTCACCGCTAGCCCAGGATTTGTCGAACAGCGTCTGACGCGCGACGGGCAGGCCCTTATTCAATCCAAGAAAAATGCCAACCCTTGGCAGGGTGAAGTGTTGGCGATCAAAACCCAACTGCATTGCGCAAGCTGCTTTAGAGGTCGTGAGATGAGTAAAAACAGGTACCCAAGACTACTAGGCATATTGCCGCTGCTCGGCACGCTGTTGCTGGGAGGCTGCAACATGACCTTGCTCGATCCCAAGGGCCAGGTCGGCCTCGACGAGCGAAACCTGATCATCACCGCAACGCTGCTGATGCTGTTGGTCGTGGTCCCGGTCATCGTCATGACTTTCCTGTTCGCCTGGAAATATCGCGCGTCGAACGCCAACGCGACCTATACCCCGAAATGGAACCACTCCACCAAAATTGAAATCGCGGTGTGGACCGTTCCGATCCTGATCATCATTGCCCTGGGTTACATCACCTACAAGTCGACCCATGCCCTGGACCCGTACCGTCCGCTGGAATCCGACGTCAAGCCGATCACCATTGAAGTGGTCGCCTTGGACTGGAAGTGGTTGTTCATCTACCCGGAACAAGGCATCGCCACCGTCAACAAGATCGTGTTCCCGGCGCACACGCCGATCAACTTCAAGGTGACTTCGGACGCCGTGATGAACTCGTTCTTCATTCCGGCCTTGGGCGGCCAGATCTACGCGATGGCGGGTATGCAGACCAAACTGCACTTGATCGCCAATGAGAACGCTGAAATGGACGGTATCTCCGCCAACTACAGCGGCGCGGGTTTCACCGGCATGAAATTCAAGGCTATCGCAACTTCCCAGGAAGATTTCGACGCCTGGGTAAGTGAAGTCAAAAAGGCACCTAAACAGCTTGAAGAAGCTGAATACGCAGCCCTTTCCAAGCAGAGCCAGAACAACCCAGTCGAGCTCTACTCCTCGGTTACTCCGAACCTGTTCCAGATCATCGTCGACAAGTACGAAGGCATGAAACCGGGTCCGAAGGTCAAGCACGAGAAGAAAGAGAAAGAAGTGGCCGCTACGCAAGGAATGGACATGAACTCGCATTCAGCTGCCGGGGCAGAGGAGTAAACGATGTTTGGTAAATTAAGTTGGGAAGCGGTCCCGTTCCACGAACCGATCGTGATGATAACCATCGCCATGATCGCGCTCGGCGGCCTGGCGCTGTTCGCTGCAATCACCTATTTCAAGAAGTGGACCTACCTGTGGACCGAGTGGCTGACCTCGGTTGACCACAAGAAAATCGGCGTGATGTACATCATCGTCGCCATGGTCATGCTGCTGCGCGGTTTTGCCGACGCCATCATGATGCGTACCCAGTTGGCCATGGCCACCGAGGGTTCGCCTGGCTACCTGCCACCTGAACACTATGACCAGATCTTCACCGCCCACGGTGTGATCATGATCATCTTCATGGCGATGCCATTCTTCACCGGCCTGATGAACCTTGCAGTGCCGCTGCAGATCGGCGCGCGTGACGTTGCCTACCCGTTCCTGAACTCCCTGAGCTTCTGGCTGCTGGTGTCTGGTGTGGTGCTGATCAACCTGTCCCTGGGCGTTGGCGAATTCGCCAAGACCGGCTGGGTTGCCTATCCACCACTGTCGGGCCTGCAATACAGCCCGGGCGTGGGGATGGATTACTACATCTGGGCGCTACAGCTCTCCGGACTCGGTACGACGCTGACGGGGGTCAACTTCCTGGCCACCGTGCTGAAAATGCGTACCCCGGGCATGAAGCTGATGGACATGCCGATCTTCACCTGGACCTGCACCTGGGCCAACGTCCTGATCGTGGCTTCGTTCCCGATCCTGACCGCTACCCTGGCACTGCTGACGCTTGACCGTTACATGGATTTCCACATTTTCACCAATGAACTTGGTGGCAATCCGATGATGTACGTCAACCTGTTCTGGGCCTGGGGTCACCCTGAGGTTTACATCCTGATCCTGCCGGCGTTCGGCATTTTCTCGGAAGTCATCTCGGCGTTCACCGGCAAGAAACTGTTCGGCCACCACTCGATGATCTACGCCAGTGGCGCGATCTCGGTCCTGGGCTTCATGGTCTGGCTGCACCACTTCTTCACCATGGGTTCGGGTGCCAGCGTCAACGCCTTCTTCGGTCTGGCGACGATGCTGATTTCGATCCCGACGGGGGTGAAGCTATTCAACTGGCTGTTCACCATCTACCAGGGCCGTCTGCGGTTCACCAGCCAGGTGCTCTGGACCCTGGGCTTCATGGTGACCTTCGCCATCGGCGGCATGACCGGCGTACTGCTGGCCATTCCGGGTGCGGACTTCGTCCTGCACAACAGCCTGTTCGTGATCGCGCACTTCCACAACGTGATCATCGGCGGCGCGGTATTCGGTTACATCGCCGGCTTCGGCTTCTACTTCCCGAAAGCGTTCGGCTTCAAGCTGCACGAAGGCTGGGGCAAGGCAGCGTTCTGGTTCTGGATCTCGGGCTTCTTCGTCGCGTTCATGCCGCTCTATGCACTGGGCTTCATGGGCATGACCCGTCGTCTGAACGCCACCACCAACCCTGAGTGGGTGCCGTACCTGTACGTCGCCATGTTCGGTGCGGTGATGATCGCCGTCGGTATCGCCTGCCAGCTGATCCAGCTCTACGTCAGCGTGCGTGACCGCAACAAGCCAGAAAACATGTGCGAACACGGCGACCCGTGGAATGGCCACACTCTGGAGTGGTCGACCTCGTCGCCACCACCGTTCTACAACTTCGCCGTGCTGCCGAAAGCCGAAGTCATCGACCCGTTCACCGAAGCCAAGGAAAACGGTACCGCGTACCAGGCTCCGGCCCGTTACGAGCCGATCCACATGCCAAACAACACCGCGACCGGTGTGGTCATGGGGGCTCTGCTGACCGTGTTCGGTTTCGCGATGATCTGGCACATCTGGTGGCTGGCCATCGTCGGTCTGGCTGGCACCGTGGTGTATTTCGCCATCCATGCTGCCCGTGACGATCAAGGCTACATGGTGCCGGTGGATGTCATCGAGCGCATCGAAGCCGAGCAGCACAAACGTCTGGTAGCGGCCGGGAAAGTTCCAGCCACCGCCACCCGTGTTGAAACCTCGTTGGAACAGGCTTAAACCATGTCGAACTTAGTGACCAATGCTGGACACACCCATGTCGATGGACATGGGCACGATGACCATCACCACGACTCGGGCGAGATGACCGTATTCGGTTTCTGGCTCTACCTGATGACCGACTGCATTCTGTTTGCGTCGATCTTCGCGGTGTACGCGGTACTGGTTAACAACGTAGCGGGTGGCCCGTCGGGCCACGACATCTTCGAACTGCCATACGTACTGGGCGAAACCGCTCTGCTGCTGTTCAGCTCGATCACCTACGGCTTCGCCATGCTGGCGTTGTTCAAGGGCAACAAGAAAGCTGTACTGGGCTGGCTGGGCATGACCTTCCTGTTCGGCGCCGGCTTCATCGGCATGGAAATCAACGAGTTCCACGTACTGATTTCCGAAGGCTTCGGCCCTAGCCGCTCAGGCTTCCTGTCCGGGTTCTTCACCCTGGTCGGCACCCACGGTCTGCACGTGACCAGCGGTCTGATCTGGATGGCGATCATGATGTATCAGGTGCAGAAAAACGGCCTGACGGCGACCAACAAGACCCGTCTGAGCTGCCTGAGCCTGTTCTGGCACTTCCTGGACGTGGTGTGGATCTGCGTATTCACCGTTGTTTATCTGATGGGGACTATGTAAATGGCTAACGCAGCTCACTCACACAATGGCCACGATAGCCACGACGCCAGCCACGGCAGCGTCAAGTCTTACGCTATCGGCTTCATCCTGTCGGTGATCCTGACCGTCATTCCTTTCGGCCTGGTGATGTACCCGTCGCTGCCGAAAGCCCTGACCCTGTGGATCGTACTGGCCTTCGCAGTAGTCCAGGTGCTGGTGCACCTGGTGTACTTCCTCCACCTGGACCGCTCCGCCGCCCAGCGTAACAACGTGATCGCGTTTGTCTTCGCTGCACTGGTAATTGTTCTGTTGGTAGGCCTGTCGCTGTGGATCATGTTCAGCATCCACACCAACATGATGGCGCACTGAGGTAAGTCTGGATGTCCTTGAAGCACTTTATCCAAATCACCAAACCGGGGATCATTTTCGGTAACGTGCTTTCAGTGGCAGGCGGATTTTTCCTGGCCTCCAAAGGGCATGTCGATCTGGCCATTTTCCTGGCTGCGATGATCGGCACGTCCCTGGTGGTGGCTTCCGGTTGCGTGTTCAACAACTGCATCGACCGCGACATCGACTTGAAGATGGAACGCACCAAGAACCGAGCGCTGGTCCAGGGCTTGATCTCCCTGAAACTGGCCCTGGCTTTTGCGACCGTCCTTGGTGTTCTCGGCGTTGCACTGTTGTACAAGGTGGCCAACCCGTTGGCCGCTTTGTTTGCCGTTATCGGTTTCGTCATCTACGTCGGTTTCTACAGCCTGTACCTCAAGCGCAAGTCGGTTCACGGCACGCTGGTGGGCAGCCTGTCGGGGGCGATGCCACCGGTGATTGGCTATGTGGCTGTGACGAACAGCTTCGACATGGCTGCGCTGACGCTGCTGGTGATGTTCAGCCTGTGGCAGATGCCGCATTCCTACGCCATCGCGATCTTCCGCTTCAACGATTACCTGGCCGCATCGATTCCGGTGCTGCCGGTGAAGCGCGGGATTCAAGTGGCGAAGAAGCACATCCTGATTTACATCCTGGCGTTCCTCGTCGCGACCCTGATGCTGACCTTCAGCGGCTACGCCGGCATGAGCTACCTCGCCGTCGCCGCGGCCATGGGCATGTACTGGCTGTACATGGCCTGGACCGGCTACAAGGCAGTGGATGATACGGTCTGGGCACGCAAGCTGTTCGTGTTCTCGATCTTCACCATTACCGCGTTGAGCGTGATGATGTCGCTGGATTTCAAGGTGCCGAGTGAGTTGTTGCTGACTTACGCGCCTTAAGATTTGGATGCTGCAAAGAAAAGCCCCGCCTTCGAGAGGAGAGCGGGGCTTTTTATTGGGTGAATTTTGGTGAGCCGGGTCGTCCCATTCGCGAGCAGGCTCGCTCCCCCCCACACTGGCTTGCGGTTGCCGCCGATGTTGAGCACGGCAAAGAACCCTGTGGGGGCGAGCTTGCTCGCGATGGTGGTCTGACAGACGACAACGATCGATCGGTAAAACTGCAGAAAATTCCCACACAGCTTTCAGGTTGTCGGTCGGAAGTCGCCTCTCTAACTTCGGGGCGTGCGCAATTCAGCGGCAGAAATATTCGCGCGCCGCGGCACGCTCCAAGAATATTAGAGGACCGACAATGGCAGAGCAGGACGCGATTACCGCGAGCGTTAATACGAGCAAAGCATTGGGCCAAGCTTTGATTTCGATGTTCAAATCCCTCGAAGCGGAACTGGTACTCGAGAGCGCAGAGCCCGGGGCAGTCAAAATTATCGTGTTTGGTGGTTGTGCGGTTCACCTGTATACAAATCATCGTTTTTCGACAGACGTCGACGCAGAGATTTACGAGGCAAATGTGCCTGAAGCGCTTCACCTTCAAACCATGCTTGCGCAGATACCCGAGCAATTTGTAGATGAGCAGTCAGGTCGGCTAATGGAGCTGAACTATGACCTCCAATACAACACCAGCTTCGGCCCCATTCACGAGGATTATTGGGATCGCAGCATTCCGCTCGCGGAGTTTCCGATTGAATCCCCTCTGTACGTGCACATTGCCGCACTGATCGATATTGCGATTTCAAAATTGGGCAGAGCGACCGAGCAGGACATCAGCGATATCATGGCGCTTCTGCGGAGCGGCTTCATACTGAGTGCCGATTTCCATCGGCTGGCATTGCAGGCAATTGATGTATATGTTGGGAACCAAGAGCCTCCAACCTCGGTTCTAACTCAAATTCTGGAAGATTACCTGGAGAGTAGGGATGAAGAGTCCCGTTGATGGCCACGTCCTCTCATCGGCCTTGGACACACTGGTCAAGAATCCATTAAATCAAGCAGATGACGCTGCGCTGGTGAACGCCGCCAAAGCGGTCTGGTATTCCAGTTCGAATCTTGAGAGTGAAGTTACGGCCTTTCTGAATTGCCATACTGACGAGGTAGAGCTTCGACGCGCTGGCTACTTGCTTGAGCGGTTCACTCGTTTTGCGTGCGTATCCGATAGCCGCGTTTCGGAAGCCCTCAATGCTCTTGAGCTTTTTGCGCATTCGACTTCCAGTGAAGAGGTCACGCCACAAGCTGTCACACCGTTGCGCCGACGTCGCGATGAGCTTGCCGTCTCTTGGGGATTGAGTGAAGGTCTTGGGCTGAAGGCTCAGATTCTGATGCCTTACCAGACAAGGCACTATGAGGCAGAGCAGCGCGCGATGTTTTCCTGAACTAATGGACTTCTGAAAAGCCCCGCATTCAAAAGAATTGCGGGGCTTTTTCATTCACACGCGGTTGTTACACGGTGCGTCGAGCACCTTCGCCACGTCATCGATGATTGCCTTGCTCATATCCTGCAGAAAATGCGACGCCCAGGCATGCCGGTCACTATCGCGAATCATGGCGGCGTCTGAGGCAAGTAGTTTGGCGATATGGAGCAGGTCGGACGCGTGGTGTAGCGCCTGGATTATCGGGACGCCATGGTTGATGCGGAACAGCGGTTGGTTGGCGTGGTAAGAGAAGGGGGTGAGGCCGATGGTTTCCAGGTCTTGAGGGTTGGTCATTGAGCACCTCCGATTTTTGGGCGGTGGTGGGTGGTGACCGATAAAGCAGAGATGCAAATTTTGGACGGAACGATGGCGGGCATTAGCAAAAACTCCTGAATCAAAGTTAGAGCTACCACGTTCGTTCTCAGGCGAATGGGTGGCAGCTGTACGCGGGCTGAGAAACCGGAGATACAGGAACCCGGCAGACCCGGAGGTCTCCCACGCACAGCCGCCATTACACGGAAATGCGGGCACAAAAAAGCGCCGGCAATCGTGATTTGGGGCGCGTGTGCGCCTGTATCTTACTTGGGTTCTCAGGCCCGGTCGCTGAATTGGCAGCGACGGGTCGAAGTTAGCGTGCGGGAGGCGGGGATCACAATCGTAGCGATCTGGTGGCGGTGGATGTCATGCGGCCAGCAAACGCTTCGCCGGACGCGATCCCTGTGGCGAGGGAGCTTGCTCCCGCTCGGCTGAACAGCAGTCGCAAAAGCCTGTAAATACGGAGTATTGGAAGAAGTGCAGGGGAGCGCTTCGCACTCCAGCGGGAGCAAGATCCCTCGCCACAGGGGATGGTGGGGCGGTTACTTTTTGTAATTGTCGAGCAACCGCAAGAACCGCTCCCGCACCTGAACGTTATCGCTGTGCGCCACGTTGAACCGCAGGAAGTGACTGGCATCCGGCGCTTTGCTGAGCAGGGTGCCGGGCGCGAGCACAAGGTCGATGTCCAGACCTTTCCTCGCCAGCGTTTCGGCATGATGCCCTTCGGGCAATCGCGTCCAGATAAACAACCCTTCATGGGGCAGCGATGACATTGTGCAACCGGCCTCCACCAGCCACCTTGTCACCCGACTGCTCGACTCGTAAAGCCTATCCACCGTGCGCCGGGTATGTTTGGCGTAGCTGCCATCGCTGAGCATTGTGCAGATAATCTGCTCCGCCAGTTCCGAGGTCATGCCACCGGCGGCCATTTTGAGCGCAACCAGCCGCGCGGCCAGTTGCGGTGAAAGCACCGCATAGCTGACGCGGCTGTTAGCCGTCAGGGTCTTGGAGAAACCGGACACATAACTGACGTTGTCCAGCCCGCCCGCTGCCAGACGTGGAGTGCTTCGTTGCTGCAAGTCGCAATACAAGTCGTCTTCGACGATGTGGAAACCATAGCGGTGGCTCAGCTCCAGCAAGCGATAAACCTGCGCCGGGGAGAACGAATGCCCGGTCGGGTTGTGCAGGGTGCTGTTGGTCATGTAGAGAACGGGACGATGGGTAATCAGCAACTGCTCGAGGGCCTCCAGGTCCATGCCGTCACTGCCCCGGTGGATGGTGATGACCTTGGCACCATGCAAGGCCAGATTGGTGTGCATGGTGAAGTAACACGGATCGTCGAGCAGCACCGTGTCGCCGGGTTTGACCAGCAGGCGCATCAGCATGTCGATGGCTTGCACGGTGTTGGCCGTGGTGATGATCTGGTCCACCGGCACTTCGATGCCGAAGGCCGACAGCTTGACCCGCAACGCCTCGCGCAGCGGCAGGTAACCGGCAGCGACGCCGTATTCGCCCATGCGCAGGGAGGTTGCGCGCAGGGTGCCGCGCACGGCTTTAAGCAACTCTTCCGCCGGCAGCCACGAGGAAGGCAGGAAACCGGCACCAGGGCGCAGCGCGCCATTGTCCAGCAGCACCGCGCGGCGGACCACGCTGAGCGTGTCTTGAGGTTGCAGGTCCGGGCCGGCATCGGTCTGGATCGTGCTAGTGGAACGGTGCACGTAATGCCCCGACCCCTGGCGTGAAACCACCAGGCCCTTGGCCCGCAAGCGGTCCAGGGCATCAACCACCGTGGACTTGCCCACGTTCATCAACTCGGAGAGTTCGCGAATCGGCGGCAATCTGGAGCCGTGGGGCAGGCCGCCCTGACTGATCGCCACCGACAATTGATCGACGATCTGCTGAACCAGCGGCATGCCGGACTGGAACTGGATGGCGGCGATCACTGCGCGCTGAACCTGCATTTTACTGGTCTCTCCGGCAGTAAAGTTCGTTTGATTCTATACGAACTTGCTCTGATGAAAACAAGCGTCTCTCTCTACCATCACCTTACAGACTTTCCTGATTGTCGGCGCCTGTGGTCCCGGTAATCGCTTGGTTCCAGAGGTGTTACATGAGTGTTGAAACAACGGTCGCCATCGCCAAACCGGTGATTAACGTTCGCTTGTTCCTGATCCGGATCATCACCGCCGTGTCGCTGTTTGCGGTGCTGGGCAAGGCCAACGTCTGGCTCGACACTGCCACCAACAGCATTCTTGCCCTCGGTTATCGGGCCTTGTTGCTGCTGTTGCCGTTGACCTTGCTGATGCTGGGCCGCCGTTCCCTGAGCGTCACGCTGTTGTGCGCCGCCCTCGGGCTGGTGCTGCTGGCGGTCACCAGCAACCAGGGCATGGTGATGTTTGCCGCCGCGTTGTTTGCCTATGGCATTGCCATCGCCGGTTACCTGATCAAGAGCGAGGCGGCCCAGACCAAAGAGGGTGCGGCCTACAACCGGGTGGCGATGAACATGGGCAGCCTGCTGGCGGGGTTGATCCTGCTCTCGCCATTGTTGACCCCAACCATGTTTTTCCTCGGTGCCGCAAGCTTCGTGCTGCTGTGCCTGCCGATCGCCATGGGCGCAACGTTCACCACGCAACCGGTGGTTGCCCGCCCGGCGACCCAGGACGGCAGCGGCTGGCGCAACAAACTGCCCTGGGTGATCGCCGGCATCATCATGGGGATCAAACTGTTTGGCGTGTTCTCGATCCTGCCGCAAGCCATCCTGCTGGAAACCGGTGAATTACCCGCCTGGTATGGCCTGATGCTGATCCTCAACAGCGCGGTGGTGGTGTTCGCTCAGGTACCGGTGATGAAACTGATCGAACGTACCGGGCGCTTCAAGGTGGTCGCCGTGATCGGGATCATTGTCGGTGGCTTTGCGGTGCTCTCGTCTCCGGCCGCGTTTCACGTCGAGACCCTCGTCGGCGCGCTGATCTGGGTGGCGCTGCTGTCCATCGCCGAGTGCGCGTTCAGCTACCTCGACTACTTCTCGGTCAAGCAGAACAACATGTTCGTCAAGGAAGTGTCCCTGGGCGTTGGCGCCGGGCTGACGGTGCTGATCATGCGAGTCGTGCCTGCGCCCTACAACGCCTTGGTGCTGGCCGCCATCGGCGCGGGCGGGATTCTGGCCTGGTACTGGCTCAACCGTAAATCCAACGCGTCGCTGCACGACTGAGTCATCGCGTTTTCGTTTTTTTTTTCACAGGTCGGGTGCTTCATGAATACGACATCTTGCGTAGTGGTGGTCGGGTACAACGGCAATCGTGTCAACGATATCCAGAAGCTGCGCGACCTCTGTAGAACCCTCTACAACGCCCGGTTGATCCTGCTGGTCGAGCAGATTCAACCCGATGACGAACAGGTGGCGGACCACGTCTGCACCACCTCGATGGCGGCGCAGGACATCGCCGATTCCGTTGAACTGGTGGTGGGCTGCCTCAGCGCCGATAGCTGGAAGTTGATCGGCGTTCTGCCCTTTTCCGACCGTGGTGTGCTGCTCGGCGCCGCGCTGGCCACTCATTTCGGCCTCCCAGGCATTACCCCCGGTGAGGCGCACGCGGGGCTGGATAAACAGATTTTCCGCAAGCTGGAAGCGGCTGCCGGCAATTCGCCGGAAGACTACCGTCCGGTGTTTTCCGCACGCGTCGAGAGCCTGGGCGAGCTGCGCCAGCGGGTTGTCGAGCTCGGTGGTCGAGCCTTCATCAAACCTGCCTGTGAGGGCGCGAGCAGAGGCTGCCGCGTTATCCATCATCCCTCCGAATGCGACGAGGCGTGGCAGGCACTCAAGCCGTATCGTGAAGGCGGCATTGTCCTCGAAGAACTGATCCAGAACGCCCGGGAATACAGCTGGGATTACGTCGCCGGCAGCACCTGGGTTACCGAGAAAACCACCACTGAAGGCGCCTATCGCGCGGAAATCCAGCAAGTGGTGCCGGCCCCGTTGCCAGCGGACGTGCAGGCTCGACTGGCGGCTGCCGGCCGGCACATGTCCGGGTTGGTCTCGCTGGATAACGGCGCTTATCACAACGAGGTTTTCCTGCGCAGCGACGGCCTGACCTCGGCGGTGGAAACCAACATGCGCCCCGGCGGCATGCACATCTGGGACCTGGCCCGTCTGGCGTTCGTCGATTTCGATCCGTGGGAGCGCTGGGTCAGGTGGGCGGTGGAGGGCAAGACCGATCATCACGATCCCGTCGCCCGGGGTTATTGCGGCATTCGCCTGCTCCGGGCACCGGCCGGCGGCCTTTTGCGGTACCTGCCGGACATCGAGTCCCTGGCCCGGGAACTGAACATCAACCTGGTGGAAGCGGTGTACGCCAAGCGCCTCAGTGATTCGGTCACGGCACTGGTGAAAGACAACACCTCGTTCATCGGCCACATCGTGCTGTTCAACGAGGACTACGGGCAGCTCAGCGACAACCTGCTGCGACTGGCAGACGCGATCGAGTCACGCGTCGAGGTGACCTGTCTGGTCCCGTCGTCGAGGGCTTTTGGCTGAGTCGCTGGGGTCTGTGATTTTTGCATTATTGATTCAGAGAGGGTGGGTAAATGATTGAGCAAAAGAGCTGTGATGAGCGTTTCATCGACCTGGCAAAAGAGCTGGGTTATGACATCTACGGCGAGAACACCGCCGGCGGCCATTACGCCCCGCTGGTTCGGCATCACGATGAACTCTATATCAGTGGCTTGGTGCCGCGCATGAACGGAAAAATCCAGTACCCCGGCAGAGTCGGGCTGGAACTCAGCCTCACGGATGCCCAATCGGCCGCCAGTATCAGCGCGATGCGCGGGCTGGCGCTGATCGTGGATGCCATCGGTTCGCTGGATAAAATCAAGTCACTGATCCGGATCACGGTCTACGTGAAGTCCACGGCGGACTTTGTCGATCTCAGCGAAGTGGCCAACGGTGCGTCGGATGTCTTCAGCCATGTCCTGGGGGATGCCGGTAAACATACGCGAACGACCGTGGGCGTTTATCAATTGCCGAAAAATGCCGCGATAGAAGTTGACATGATCGCCGCGCTGAGACCGTCAGCGTTATAAGTGTTAGTTGTTCGGCTTTACAGTACTGGATTGTTGGCCTAAGGTTCGCTCATTCAAGTCGACAAGATAAGTTGGAACTCGCGGATGAATAACGTTCAAGGTGCGTTTTTTCCCTATCAGGACTTTCGCCAGAGTTTGCACCAGCCGCCGGTCAGTGCACGGGTGTGGAAAGCGGGTGAACTTAACGATATGCGTAAAAACCTTGAGGCCACCGATATCGATATTGTCGCGCTGGCCCACGACAACAGCATCGAAGGTTGCAAGTTGACGCCAGGGATGGCGGTGTCCATGCAATGGTTGAAACCGGGCTCGGCGCTCAATGGCCATGCCCATTCGTGGTGGCACCTGTTCATCATTCAGTCCGGCAGCGGCACGTTGACCCTGGGCGATGCCGATGAAGTGAGCGTCTGCCCCGGCGACGTGTTGCTGGTGCCGGCCTGGACCCGGCACGGTTTCGTCAACACCAGCGCCACTGAGCCGCTGGCCATGCTGAACATGAGCAACATGCCGCAAATGGCGCTGCTCTCCCATGCCGCTACCGCCGTGACCTGATCACCCGCCAGCTGTAATCCCGCGCTGCACACCAGGGAGTCCGCGTTCGCTGACTCCCTTTTTCTTTTCTGTCATTCCCTCTCGAACCCTCCTGGCGATTTGCTTTTTTGAACTTCTGTATCGATAGAAACAAATAATTTCTGTATCTGTTCAGCGCTTAATCAACTTACTACGATCGCTTCCAATGCAACGGATTAATGTGGTTAATGCAAGGGAGCGTTCTATGGAAAGTACGAAGCTTAAACTGTATGTTGGCGCGGATTTTGTCAGTGCTTTTGCAATGTCGGCATTTGTGGCGCTTAAGGAGAAACAACTTTCATTTGAACTTGTTACGCTGGATTTGAAATCGCGTGAGAACTATCAAGCGAGTTATCGTGATGTATCGCTGACCTGCAAGATCCCCACGCTGGTTCACCAGGGTTTTGCACTGTCGGAATCTTCGGCCATTGCCGAATACCTGGAGGAAGTGGCGCCAGGGCATACAAAACTATTCCCGCTGGACATCAAGCAACGCGCCCGCGCTCGTCAACTCCAGGCCTGGCTGCGCAGTGATTTGCTGGTGATTCGCAAAGAGCGTCCGGCCGATCTCATTTACTTCGGCAAAAAAGATACCCCGCTGTCCGACGACGCCCTGGCCGCCGCAGGAAGACTGTTCTTTGTGGCCGATCGGTTGCTGGAGGAGGGCGCGGATCACCTGTTCGGTGACTGGAGCATTGCCGACACCGACCTGGCGATCATGCTCAACCGACTGGTCGCCAATGGTGATCAGGTTCCCGCGCGGCTGGAGGCCTATGTCCGTCGGCAATGGGATCTCGACAGCGTTCGGGCATGGATGGACATAGAGCGCGTAGCGCCGGCCGTTCAGTAACCATCCCAGGCAATCACCAGGAGCGTTGCCATGCAGGGAATGTCGGAGCAGGAAAGATACAAACCCTATAACTCACGCACCATCCGCGAGACGCCGTACTGGCAGAAACTGACGCCGGCATTGCAGGAAGCCATGACCGTGGTCGCCCGGGTCATGCCGTTTCGCACCAATGAATACGTCCTGAGCACGCTGATCGACTGGAGCAACATCCCGGACGATCCGATCTTCCGCATGACCTTTCCCCACAAGGACATGCTGTTGCCGGACGAGTACGCGTCGCTCAAGCAATTGATCGAGTTGGATGACGCCGTGGCCATCAAACGCAGGATCGAGGCGATCTGGCTGCGCATGAACCCGCACCCGGCCGGGCAGCTGACACACAACGGCGTGACCCTCGACGGAAAAGTCCTGTCGGGCATTCAGCACAAGTATCGCGAAACCGTGCTGTTTTTCCCCGGCGCCGGTCAGACCTGTCACGCCTACTGCACGTTCTGTTTCCGCTGGGCGCAGTTTATCGGCGAGGAAGAACTCAAGTTCAACGCGCGTGAATCCCAGGAGCTGGTGAATTACTTGCGGGTGCACCCCGAAGTCACCGACGTGCTGATCACCGGTGGTGATCCGATGATCATGAACACCCGTTCGCTGGCCGGTTACATCGAGCCGCTGCTGGAGCTGCCACACCTCAAAAGCATCCGCATCGGCACCAAGTCCGTGGCGTATTGGCCGCAACGGTTTGTCAGTGACAAGGACGCGCCCGAGCTGCTCGAACTGTTTAAACGGATCGTCGCAGCGGGGAAAAACCTGTCGGTCATGGGGCACTACAACCACCCGGTGGAGATCCACCAGGACATCGCCCGTCAGGCCATCGAGCGCATTCGTTCCACCGGGGCGACCTTGCGCATGCAGGCACCGGTGATTCGGCACATCAACGAAAACCCCGCTGATTGGGCCGCGCTCTGGACCGAAGGCGTACGACTCGGGGCGGTGCCTTATTACATGTTTGTGGAGCGCGATACCGGGCCCAGTCATTACTTCGCGATGCCGCTGGCCCGGGCGTTCGATATTTTTCAGGCGGCTTACCGCACGGTGTCCGGGTTGGCGCGCACGGTGCGCGGGCCATCCATGAGCACCTTCTACGGCAAGGTGCTGATCAACGGCATCGAAACCGTCGCCGGGGAAAAAGTCTTCGTGCTGCAGTTCCTCCAGGCCCGTGACCCGCAATGGGTGTTGCGCACGTTTTATGCGCGATTCGATCCGCAAGCGACCTGGTTCGATGAGTTGCGGCCGGCGTTCGGCGAGCGCTTGTTCTTCTTTCAGCCCGAACCTGTGGCTGCGCCTGAATTGATACCGGTCCTGCTCGAAACGGCGTAGGACGATTCATTAGGAGATAGGGATATGAGTGGCATTCCGTTTGATCAGCGAGAAGGTTTCATCTGGCTCGACGGCGAGTTCGTCGAGTGGTCCCAGGCCCGGCTGCATGTGCTGACCCACGGTCTGCACTACGCGAGCACGGTGTATGAAGGGGAGCGGGTCTATAACGGCAAGATCTTCAAGCTGCGTGAGCACAGCGAGCGGCTGTATCGCTCGGCGCAGTTGATGGACTTTGCCATCCCCTATGCGCTCGCCGAACTGGAGGCGGCCAGCCATGAACTGCTGCAACGCAACAATGTAGTCGACGGCTATCTGCGGCCGGTGGCCTGGCGTGGCAGTGAAATGATTTCTACCTCGGCCCGCTTCAACAGCGTCCATGTGGCGATCGCCTGCTGGCAATGGCCCAGCTATTTCGACCCGGCAGGGCACATGGCCGGCATTCGTTTGAAGACCGCCGAGTGGCGTCGTCCGCCACCGAGCAGCAGCCCCTTCGAAGCCAAGGCGTCCGGGCATTATCAGATCGCCACACTGAGCAAGCACGATGCCGAGAACAGCGGTTACCACGATGCCTTGATGCTCGATTGGCGCGGCAACGTCGCCGAAGCCACCAGCGCCAATGTGTTCTTCGTCAAAGGCCGGACGCTGCACACCCCGGTGCCCGATTGCTTCCTCAACGGCATCACCCGCCAGACTGTCATCGAACTGGCCAGGGCGCTGGATTACCAGGTGGTGGAGCGAACCATTGTTCCTACGGAGCTTGGCGACTTCGACGAGTGTTTTCTCACCGGCACCGCCGCCGAAATCACGCCCGTGCAGAGCATCGATCACCAGCGCTATCGACCGGGCCGCGCCTGCAGCGAATTCATTACCGCCTACACCTCAACCGTCAACGCCTGATAAACAGCCAGGAACTTCACCATGTCAGATCAAGGGATTGTTGCGTCTAAACCTTACGTTGCACTGGGCCACCGCCATGAAGAATTGTCGGCGCGAGGCTGGACAGTGCTGACGCCGGACGAGTTCGCTGACGATGTGCTCGGCACGCTGCATGAGTTCGGCCCGGTCCTTCCGCAATTCAACGGGCAGACCGCTTTCGCCATCACCCGCAAGCCGGGGTACGAAGACTTGCCGTACTCCCAGAGCATGAACGGCATCGGCCCGCACACCGAAGCGCCGGTGTACGGACCGCCGCCGCGCTACCTGGCGTTGCATTGTCATCAACAGGCCACGTGCGGTGGCGGGCACACAGGGTTGGTGGACGGTTATGAATTCCTGGCGTTCCTCGAACGCACCGAGCCCGAGTTGCGTGAATGGATCGACGACACCCCCGTGGAGTTCGTCGCCACCGCCAAACCGGGTGAGGCGGCGCAAACCCGGGTCAAGGAGTACATCCTGACGCCTACAGAGGACGGGGACATTTTCCGCTTCAGCTACAACCAGTTTCACTACGGCGACGTGAATCCTTCCAAGGAGGCCCTGCTTCTTTCCCAGGTCGCCAACAGCGCGTCGCCACTGGCCAGGTTTGCCGTCCTGGGCGAGGCGTACTTCGTGCAGCACAACACCCCGGTGCTGATTCCCGACGGGTGCATGCTGATTTGGGACAACTGGCGAATGATCCACGCCCGCAGTCGTTACACTGACCCGGCGCGAAACCTGACCCGCTACTGGCTGGCCTGATTCATCCGTCGCCCACTCTTCCATTGGCGTACCCCATGGCGGGTACGCGCCCTACAGGTATCGCGTCATGCAAACTGCAATCGAGATCGCCAAGGTCGATCATCAACTGGTGATACGCCTGAATCAGGCGTGGACTAAAAGAGCCACAGTCTGTGCTCCGGACAAGGCTGGAGTCAGCGAAGCGTTTGATCCGACACGCCCGGATTATCCGGAGTGCATGGTGCCGTTTTTCCATCACCCGAAATTCCAGGCCCTGAGCGATGAACTCAAAAGCACCGTGGTGACCTGGGGCTGGATCGGCTACAACCTGCGCACGGTGACGGCCGAAGAGCATGTGGTGAACCCGGCGCTGAGCGTCATCGCCAATCAGTACCTGGGCAAGAACGACTGGCATTTTCGCGAGGCGATGCAGCAGACGCTGATCGACGAGCACTACCACACGCTCATGCACCTGCGGGCCATTGAGCGAACCAAGGAAGAGCGGGCGCTCGATCAGGATCTGGACTTGCCGCCATCGGTGACCTACCTGCGGCTGATCGCCCTGCGTGAGGAACTGCCCGAGCAGTGGCAGCGCGACCTGGCCGCGATCACGTTTGCGGTGGTGGCCGAGATCAGCGTCAACGCTTATCTGGATCTGCTGGCCGACGACCAGAGCATTCAACCGCAAAACCGTCGCGTGGCCGAGCTGCACAACCGCGACGAATATGCCCACAGCAAGATTCTCGCTGAAGTGGCCAAGGTCATGTACGCGAATATGCAGCCGACCCAACGGGCATTTTTCGCACAGACGTTGTCGGTTGCGCTGAGTGCCTTTGTCGCCCAGGACTACTCGATGTGGGAGGCGATTCTGACGCAACTGGGGGTTGAGGAGGCCTCGCTGATCATCGCCGACACCCGGGAGAGCAACAAGAACGCCACGATCATGCGTGACTACAGTGGCTTGCATCGTCTGGCTCAGGATCTGGGTATTACCGACGAGATCGATTTCGACTTCCGTCCGACCCTCAAAGCTACCGCTGTGGCCTGAATCAGGAGGTGCCCATGTCCGTTCCTGTGTACGAAGTGTTCGCCATCCGTGTCGGCGCCAATGCCCAGCGCACCGCTCGGGAGAACTTTCTTTACGACGCGTGCTGCGGTGATCCGAATGCGTCCATGCCGCTGGACTATTACTTCTGGGTCATTCGCAACGAGCAGCAAGTGATTGTGGTCGATACCTGTTTTCAACCGGCCACGGCGGATCGGCGCAACCGTCAGATGTATCGCCTGCCGGAAGAATCCCTACGCCAACTGGACATTGATCCGGCACAGGTCGACAACCTGATCCTGACCCATCTGCACTGGGATCATGCTGGCAATCTGGGGTTGTTTCCAAAAGCCACGGTGCATTTGCAGGAAGCGGAATTGCGCTTCTGCACCGGGCCGAAAATGGCCCATCGCACGGTGAACAAAACCTACGAGGTCGACGATGTGATGTCGGCGCTGCCACCGCTGTTTGAAGGGCGGATGCGCCTGCACACCGGCAGTGTCGAGGTGATTCCCGGTGTGACACTGCACCCGGTGGGCGGGCATACACCCGGTAGCCAGGTGGTGCGGGTGAATACCGAGCGGGGGTGGATCGTTCTGGCCTCGGATGCTGCGCATCTGTGGGTAAACATCCGTGAGCGCAGTCCGTTTCCGATTCTGGATGATCTGGCGCAGACGCTTGAAGCGTTCATCGAAATCGACCGTCTGGCCGACAGCGAAGACCACGTCATTCCAGGCCACGATCCTCTGATCGCCGAACGCTTCCCGCACTGGAATGACGACCCGCACATCATCTGCCTGCACGAAAAGCCATTCTGAACGCCCCCGCCCCGTGTAGGAGCTGCCGAAGGCTGCGATCTTTTGATTTTGATGTTCAAGATCAAAAGATCGCAGCCTTCGGCAGCTCCTACACGGAGGTGTACCTAGCCTTGGTTTTTGAGTAGTTGGCCCAAGGTCGCCAGCGCGTCATCGATCCGCGGTGAATACGGCGCACCGCAACCAATCCGCACAAAGTGATCGAAGCGCTTGGCGTTGGAAAAGATATCCCCAGGCAAAATCTGGATGCCGGCCTTCAATGCCTCATGAAAAAACGCCATGGATGAATGGTGGCGAGGCAGTTCCACCCACAATAACGTGCCTCCTCGAGGATTGGTCACGCTGGTGCCTGGGGGGAAATAGCGCGTGATCGCCGCGCTCGTCTGTTGGCGTTGTTGCGTCAGGATTTTCCTCAACCGACGCAGGTAACGCTCGTAGGACGGTGTCCTCATGAATGCACTGACTGCCAGTTGCGACAACACTTCGCAGCCCCGTGTCTGCGTGTGCTTGAGCATTTCCACGCGGTCGTGCCATTTCCCCGCGCTGATCCAGCCCAGACGCATGCCCGGTGCCAGGGTTTTGTTCAGCGAGGCGCAATAGATCACGTTGTCGGTGCGGTCCCAATGTTTGAGTGTGGACAACGGCTGCTCGGTATCTACCAGGTCACCATAGGTGTCGTCCTCAATCAGCACCGTGTTGTACTCGGCACACAGTTGCACCAGGCGCGCCTTGTTGGCGTCGGGCATGATGCTGCCCAGCGGGTTTTGCAGGTTGGGAATGACGATCAACGCCTGAACCCGTTCGGGGCCTTGCAACAGTTGTTCGAGGGCAAACAGATTGATCCCCGAGTGAGTGGTCGCGGGGACTTCCAGCACCCGCAGGTTCAGGCTTTCGAGAATTTGCAGCAAACCGTAAAAGGTCGGCGACTCCACGGCCACGGTGTCGCCGGGTTGGGTGACCGCGCGCAAGGCCAGGTTGATGGCTTCGGTCGCGCCGTTGGTGATCACAATCCGCTCCGCGGTCAGGCTGGCCTTGGCGGTCAGCGCCCGTCGGGCAAGGATGCTGCGCAATGTGCTGTTGCCGCAGGTCGAACCCTGTGCGCCGAGCAAATGCTGATCCTGGCGCAATGCCTTGATCATATGATCCTGCAGGGTTTTCAACGGATAGAGTTCCGGCGCGCAGTAGGCACTGGCGAAATTGACCTTGATCGTCGCACGCTGGCTGGCCTTGAGTACCGATGACACCTGTTCGTGAATGCCGACGTAGACGCCGGTGTCGAGGGGCGGGGGAGGCGCGATCGCCGCAGGTTTGGGCAATGTGTCGGGCTGGCGAATGTAGTTGCCGGAGCGCGGCCGGGCTTCGAGAACGCCATAGACCTCGAGTTCCCGGCACACCTGCACCGCGGTTGACAGGCTGACGGCGTGTTTTTCCATCATCAGCCGAATGGAGGGGAACCGTTCGCCGGTTTTCAAGGTGCCGCTGCGGATCGCGTCGAGGTAGTGGTTGGCTAGCTGACGATACAAGGGGAGCGTGTGCATGATGACCTCAGCAATCGCACCACTGAAGTCTTGGGCTGGAAAGTGAGTTGACGCTCCCCGCAGGCGGACCCGTGGTGCTCAAGGGTTAAGGGAAGTGTTTTTCTGGTGTCGATACTGTGAGAGTAATCGCGCTTTTGCCGGAATCACGGGCAATAAAAAGCCCCGCTCTAGGGCGGGGCTTTTAGGTCAGTGGCGCCCGAGGCGCTGCTGATAGGTCGTGTTACTGCGCGGCGATGCTGTAGCCATCGAACGCGGTTTGCTGCTGAAGCGCGGTAATGATGTTTTTGCGGTTAACCGCTTGTTCGGCCCCGGCATTGTCCAGGAACGTCTCGCTCTCCAGCTCCGCTTCATCGCCTTCGCCCACGAAGGTGAAGCCCAGGAACTCCAGGGCCTTACGGTCAACGTTCAGTCGTGAACGCGGGGTGCGCAGCGGCAGCGTGACACTGATGCCGTCCTTGCTGATGGTGAACACTTCGGCGTCTTTCTTGGCACGAGCCGCTTTGCTCTTGCCACTGGTTGGGTTGCTGATCGCCTGGTGGGTCTGGTTCAGCAATTTCAGCGCCAGACCGTAGACGATTTCCTGAAACGCCGGGTCGTCCTTGAAGCTGGACAGAATGCGGCTGATCGGGAATTTGCTGCTCAGGTCTTCAAGGGCCGCAATATCGGCAGCCTCGGCGTCCTTGAGTTGCTTGAGTTCGCCCATCAGTTCGTAGGCTTTATCGTCGTCGAAGCGATCGTGAGCCTGGCGAATCGCGGCGCGCAGCTCGCGGAGCTGGTCGCTTTCCCGGGTAGACTGGAAAGCGTCCAGGACCATCTCGCTGATGGTCTTGGCCTGGGGCACGTGCTGTGAAAGATTGATGGAGTTTTCGTATTCCGCTTTGGACGACAAGGTGACTACGGATTCAGCGGTATTGGAATCGGACATTGAAATTTCACTACTTCTTTTAACTTGGATTGAGGCGAGAAAGCACAGGGCCTTTTCAGGCCGCCTAATCTATTGGACCTGCGCTGCGTTGTCACGGATGAACAGGCGAACGGGGGAAATATCTGCCCGAATTCCACCTGTATGCCACCCGTAGGAGCTGGCGAAGCCTGCGATCTTTTGATCTGTGGCGATGCTGGATTTGTTGAAGATCAGGATCAAAAGATCGCAGGCTTCGCCAGCTCCTACAGAGGGGCGGTCTTCAGTGATCAGGAACACCGGATAAAACCTGATTGAGCGCCCGGCGTTTTAGCCGTTGCTGCGGCTGGAGCCGCCGGCTATTTGCCCAGCGAATTCAGATTCATCGACCGAACCGCCCATTGCTCTGCCGTTTGCTCATCCAGCGGTAACGAGAAGCGGAAGGTCGCGCCGCGTCCGGGAACATCGATCAGCTGGATTTCGCGGCCGTGCAATTGCAGGATCCGGTGGACGATTCGCAGCCCCAGTCCGCCATCGCGCCGTGCGCCGCCAATGTTGAACGGACGCAGGAACAGGCCCTCGCGCAGTTCGGGAGCGATGCCGGGACCGGTGTCGCTGACGGTGACTTCGACAAATTGTCCCTGTGGACGCAGGCTCAGTTCAATTTCTCCGCCCTGAGGGGTATGGCGCAGGGCATTGTCGAACAGGTTGGTGAGCACCCGTTCGATCAGCCCCAGGTCGGCGCAGGCGGCTGCCACGTTGGGGGCGAAGCTGGCCTTCAGTTCGACCTGGCGCGCCTCGGCGGTGAGTTCGAATTTCTGGAAGATGTCCTGCACCAGATCGGTCAGGGAGAAGCGCTCCAGTACCGGTTGTACGAAGCCGTGTTCCAGGCGCACCAGTTCCAGCAGTGATTGCGCCAGACCTCCGACCTTGCGGCTTTGATCCAGGGCGATGCCCAGGTAGCGACGGCGGTCGGCGGGGGACAACGTGGCGTCCTTGAGCGACAGGGTTTCCAGGTAACCATGCAGCGAGGCCAGTGGCGTGCGCAGGTCATGGGAAATGTTTGCCACCAGTTCGCGGCGCTCCTGATCCTGGCGGGTCAGCGAGCGCCATTGTTCACTGAGGCGCGCTTGCATCTGCCGGAAGGCTGCGTCGAGCACGGCAATTTCATCGTGGCTGGCGGCTTTTTCCACCGGTGCTGATGCAGGCGGCGTGACCGGGATGCCATCGATGTCGAACTGGCTGACGGTTTCGGTCAAACGACGCAAAGGTCGGGTGATCAGCGCAAATGCCGTGAGACCGGCGATCAGGCACAGCAACGCTACCAGCCCGATGGACAACAGGGCGGTATTGAGTGCCGCGCTGGTAGCGCCCCGTTCAGCCAGGCGATCGTGGTCTTCGCCGAGCAACACCACGTAGAGATACCCAACCGGCTTGCCGTCGACCTTCAACGGTGCGGCGCTGAACACCTTGCGAGCATCGATGCTGCGCGGGTCGTCGCCGAGAATCGGCAGGGCATCGCCCTTGAGCAGGCGCTGGATGGGCGCGAGGTCGACCCGCTCCCGATGAATCCGACCTTCGGGGGCGGCGCTGCCGACAATCTTGCCCTCGGTGTTGAGCAGATAGACCTCGACACTGGGGTTGACCCGCATCAGCTGGCTGAACAAATTGCGCACGGCATCGGGCATCAGGCCTTTGGTGTCCATCAGCACCGTGTCACGGGCGATGTGTTGGGCCAGATCCCGCGACAGCCCTTGCACCACTTCCTGTTCATGCATCTGGTTGGAGCGCACCTGCATCCACGCCGAGGTGCCGCAGCACACCAGCAACAGCACGGCGAATACCAGAGACAGGCGTTGAGTCAGGGTCAGCCTCATGGCTGCTCCTCCCTGACCGCGAATTTATAGCCACGACCCCACACCGTGAGGATGCGTACCGGTTGTGCCGGATCGGTCTCGATCTTCGCGCGCAAGCGGTTGATGTGGGTGTTGACGGTGTGCTCATAACCTTCGTGGCTGTAACCCCACACAGCGTTGAGCAAGTCCATGCGCGAGAACACTTTGCCGGGCTGACGGGCGAAGAAATACAACAGGTCGAACTCCCGTGGCGTGAGGTCGAGGCGGCGTCCGTCGAGGGATACGTCGCGGGTGATCGGGTCGATGGAGAGGCCATCAGTGATCAGGCTGCCGGCGTCCATTTTCAGGGTGCGGGCCATGGCGTCGACCCGCCGCAGCAGTGCTTTGACCCGGGCTACCAGCTCGAGCATGGAAAAAGGTTTGGCCAGGTAATCGTCGGCGCCCAGTTCGAGCCCGACAATCCGGTGCATTTCGCTGGAGCGCGCGCTGGTGATGATGATCGGTGTGTAACGGGTCATGGCGCGGGCGCGGCGGCAGATTTCCAGGCCGTCGACGCCGGGCAGCATCAGGTCGAGGATCAGTGCATCCCAGCTTCCTTGCTGCAGCAGTCGCATGCCTTCATTGCCGTCGGCGCAGTGCACCACCTCGAACTGCTCATCGCGCAGATGCAGGCAGATAAGGTCGGCGATATGCAGGTCGTCCTCGACCACGAGGACACGTTTGGTCTGTTCCATCCAGCTCAATCCTTCGGCGCAATGAGCGCATTGTGCGGGTTTTTCGGGGCCTGAGTTATCACGAATTGTTTAACTCTCCGTGAGGATTTGGCGATCAACCCAAGCCTAGGCTGTGTTCCATGTCAGGCACCTGGATTTTTCGGAGACGACCATGTTTTCACGACGGCAATTTCTTTGGGCGAGCGGTGGGCTGGGGGTTGCAGCCCTGGCAATCGGTGTATTGCCAAAATTTTCCGCGAGTTCCGTGCTGATCAGTGATGCCAGTGCGGCGCAGGTATTTGAGGTGACCCACAGCGACAGCGAATGGCACGCCATTTTGAGCGACGAGCAGTACGAAATCCTCCGTGAAGAAGGCACCGAACGGGCCTATAGCAGCGCGCTGAACAATGAGCACCGTGACGGTACGTTCGCCTGTGCCGGCTGCGATCTGCCGCTGTTTTTCTCCGCCACCAAGTTCGACAGCCGCACCGGTTGGCCGAGTTTCTGGGCACCCCTGGACAAGGCCGTGGCCACCCGTCAGGACCGATCCTTCGGCGTGTTGCGCGAAGAGGTGCACTGCCGACGTTGTGGCGGTCATCTGGGCCATGTCTTCGACGACGGGCCCAAGCCCACCGGTCTGCGTTACTGCATGAACGGTCTGGCACTGACCTTCGAACCGCAGGCGGCTTGATCCTTTCACTCACTTTTTGCAGGTCGACGCTATGTGGCTTCTGGTTCTCGCTTATCTCGGTGGTGTGCTGACGATTGTCAGCCCGTGCATTTTGCCGGTCCTGCCGTTCGTCTTCGCTCGCACCGGGCAGCCGTTCATGAAAAGTGGCTTGCCGCTACTGGCGGGGATGGCGCTGACCTTCGCGCTGGTTGCTTCGTTGGCAGCGGTCGGCGGTGGTTGGGTGGTGCAACTCAATCAGTACGGCCGCTGGCTCGCGTTGCTGTTTGTTGCACTGTTCGGGCTGACGTTGTTGTTGCCGCGATTGGCCGAGCGATTGACGCGCCCACTGGTGGCGGCGGGCAGTCGGTTGTCGGAAGCCGCGGGTGCCGATGCCCGGCCGCGTCCCGGCGCGTCATTCCTGATCGGCGTCGCCACGGGACTGCTCTGGGCGCCCTGCGCCGGGCCGATTCTGGGCTTGGTGCTGACCGGGGCGGCGTTGCAAGGGGCAAGCATCGCGACCACGTTGTTGTTGCTGGCCTACGCAGCAGGTGCTGCCACCTCCCTTGCCGTGGCGCTGCTGCTGGGCGGTAAAGTGTTCGCAGCGATGAAGCGTTCCATCGGTGCTGGCGAGTGGGTGCGTCGAGGTCTGGGGGCTGCGATGCTGGCCGGTGTGACGGCGATTGCCCTGGGGCTGGATACCGGGATTCTGGCGCGGGTTTCGACGGCATCCACCGGCGGAATCGAGCAGGCGCTGGTGGGGCGATTGGCCGGCAAGTCACCCAGCGCTGGCGGTGCGATGATGGCGCGAGACCCCGGCGGTGCGATGAAAGCGGCTGACAAGGCGCCGGGCACGTTGCCTATTGAGGGCAACCTCCCACCGCTGGACGGCGCGGTGCAATGGCTCAACTCGCCACCTCTTACGGCGCAGGCATTGAAAGGCAAAGTCGTGCTGGTGGATTTCTGGACCTACTCCTGCATCAACTGCCTGCGAACCCTGCCGTATGTGAAGGCCTGGGCCGAGAAGTACCGCGATCAGGGCCTGGTGGTGATCGGCGTCCATGCACCGGAGTTTGCCTTCGAGCGGGATGTAGGCAATGTCACCAAAGCCATGAAAGACCTGGGCATCAACTACCCGGTGGCGATCGATAACGACTACAGGATCTGGCGTGCTTTCAACAATGAGTACTGGCCGGCCCACTATTTTGCCGACGCGCAGGGCCGCATTCGTTATCACCACTTTGGTGAAGGCGATTACGCCGAATCAGAGCGGGTCATCCAGCAACTGCTGCGTGAGGCGGGTGCCGCGAAGGTGGCCGATGGCCTGATCAATGCCAACGCCGAGGGGGTTCAACTCGCGCCGGACATGAACGAAGTGCAATCGCCGGAAACCTATGTCGGCTACCAGCGTTCGGAGCATTTTGTCCCTGAAACCAGCCTCGTGTCCGACAAGGTGACGACCTACAGCCCACCGTCGCAATTGGCACTCAACGACTGGAGCCTGGATGGTCAGTGGAATGTCGGTTCGGAGCGGGCCACTTCAAGTGCACCGGCCAGTCGCATCGTCTATCGCTTCCACGCTCGCGACTTGCATCTGGTGCTGGGTCCCGGCGCCGACGGTAAACCGGTGCGTTTCAAAGTGCTGATTGACGGCAAAGCCCCGGGCGATGCCCACGGCACGGACGTAGCGCCCGATGGCAGCGGCAGCGTGACCGAGCAGCGCTTGTATCAACTGGTGCGCCAGCCCGGTGGTGTGACCGACCGAACCTTCAGCATCGAGTTTCTCGATCCGGGTGTCTCGGCGTATGCCTTTACGTTCGGTTGATCGCCCTTTCATTTTTCCAGGAGTTAGCCCCATGAAAACCTCGTTCACCTGGCGCCGCGCCCTGTTGGGGCTGGTCGCCGCTGGCGTCATCGGCCAATGCTCGGCGTTCTCTTTCGGCGCCGCTGAGGAAGCGGCCATCATCCCTCCACCGACCCTCGACGAAATTACCCAGGCTCGCAGCGAAACCGCGGTCTTTGCTGGCGGTTGCTTCTGGGGCGTCCAAGGGGTGTTCCAGCATGTCAAAGGTGTGAAAAAAGCCGTCTCTGGTTACGCCGGCGGTGCTGCCGATACCGCTCGATATGAACGGGTCAGCGATGGCGATACCGGTCATGCGGAATCTGTAGAAGTCACTTTCGACCCCGCTCAGGTCAGCTATGGCACCTTGCTGCAAATCTACTTCTCGGTGGCCCACAACCCGACCGAACTCAATCGTCAGGGACCGGACACCGGCACCCAGTATCGGTCGGCGCTTTTCCTGCAAAGCAGTGAACAGCAACGCGTGGCTCAGGCTTACATCGCCCAGCTCGACGCCGCACATTCATTCAACAAACCGATTGTCACCAAACTGGAAACCTACAACGGCTTCTACCCAGCGGAAGAGGAGCATCAGGACTTTCTGACCGAGCATCCGACCTATCCATACATCGTGATCAACGATCTACCGAAGGTGGCGCAGTTGAAGCAGCTGTATCCGCAGCGGTATCAGGAAAAACCGGTGTTGGTGAAGGCGGGGATGTGAATAGAGGAAGAGGGCATGGCCCTCATCCCGAAATCACATTTTTGCCCGCTATCTTCGACCGATACAGCGCCTGATCAGCCCTGGCCAGCAGTCCGGTCTGCTGTTCTTCTTCAAAGCGCTGAACCACGCCAAAACTCATGGTCACTTGAAAGTCCCCCACCGGCGGCAAGTTTGCCAGGGCATCGCGTATTTTCTCGGCGAGGGCCCTGGCAGCGGCCAAGGGGGTATTGGGCAGGAGCATGATGAACTCGTCGCCGCCCCAACGCGCCAGCAGGTCACCGTCGCGTACGCATTTTTTCACGCCCTCGACCACCTGCACCAACGCGGCATCACCCAAGGCGTGGCCGTAGTGGTCGTTGATGTTCTTGAAGTCATCGATGTCCATGGCGATCAGTGACAGCGGCTGTCGAAACCGTTGGGCGCGGTCGCATTCCTGGGGCAGGGCTTTTTCCAGGCGATAGCGGTTGGCGATTGAGGTCAGGGTGTCGGTTTCCGCCAGTTTGCGGTTTTCTTCGAGTTGAATCTGCAGTTGGTGATTGACCCGGGATAACTCTCGCGTGCGTTCTTCGACGATGGCTTCGAGGGATTGATTACGCCGTTCAAGCTCTTCGAACAGGCGTTTCTTGTCTTCGATACTGCGGTGCGCACCGACCATTCGTGCCACCGAGCCGTCGGCATTACGTGCCAGTACGTAGCCGCGATCTTCGATCCAGGTGTAAGTGCCATCGTGCATGCGGCAGCGATACTCGGCCTGATAGCCGGGCGATCGTTGATTCAGGTAGTCATCAAACAGCGCCATGACCTGCTGGTAATCGTCAGGGTGGATGACGTTTTCCCAGGTGAACACTGAGTTGTCGAGGGAGTGCGGGGCGTAGCCGAGCATCTCGTACCAACCCGGATTGCGGTAGACGAAGCCGGTATTGGCGTTCCAGTCCCAGATGCCATCGCTGACCAGTTCCAGAATGGTGTGCAGCATGTCTTCATTCAAATCAGACAAATTGAATTTCAACGGCTCGATATTCGATGCCTCACCCATCACCGCTCTCCCTGCCGCACTGATATCAACGTGTTCCGCCTGCCGAGGAGATTAGTCCATGGCGTATTGAACCGGCTAGTACTGACCCCACATCTGCAACGCGAAGTCGACGAAACTACGCAGCTTCGGCAGCCGGTAGCGGTCCTGGGCGTACATGAGATTCATTGGTCGGCTCGGCAGCTGATAACCCTGCATCAAGGCCATCAGTTTTCCATCCTTGAGATCTTGCTCCACCAACGCATCCGGCAGCATCACGATGCCCATGCCGGTTCGCGCCGCCTGATGCAGCCCTGCCGAGCTGTTGATCAGCATCGGGCCATTGACCGCTACAGCGACTTCGCCTTCAGGGCCACTCAGGCGCCATTGTTTTTCCACTGAGTGCCAGTCATCGCCAGCGGGATAGGCAAAGGACAGGCAGTCGTGGTGTTGCAGGTCATCAGGTTTTTCCGGTACGCCTCGACGCGCCAGGTACTTCGGTGATGCACACATGGTCAGGGTGTAGGGAAGAAGTGGGCGAGCAATAAGGTTTGTCTGTTCGGTAAAGCCCAAGCGAAAAGCGACGTCGAAACCATTTTCGAGCAAGTCCGGGCGCCGGTTGGTAAGGACTACGTCCAGTTTGACGCGCGGACAAAGCAGGGCGAATTCGCTCAGCGCCGGCGCCAGTTTTTCGGTGCCGAACGTCAGTGGAGCAGTGATGCGCAGAGTGCCGCTCGGCTCGTCGAGGGCCTGCTCGGCCAGGCGTTCGGAATCGGCTACCAGCCCCAGTACTTCGAGACAGCGTTGATAGTAAGCCGTACCGAATTCCGTCAGGCGCTGGCGTCGTGTCGTGCGGTTGAGCAAGCGCACACCCAGGCGATGCTCCAGCGCTCGCAGATGATTGCCGACCATGGTCGTGGACATTTGGCACTGCGAAGCGGCGCCGGTCATGCTGCCGGCCTCCACTACTTTTACGTAAACAGTCATTGCCTGGAACAAATCCATTATCAAGCTCGACTTTAAAATGATTGAAGTGTTGCAGCGTTTATCCAGTTCAGGTGGCTAACCATACTGCAAAAACACCGACAATTGATGGAGCCTGATGTCATGACCGCCGCCTGCCTGATGAGCACTTACCAACCCTTGGCCCTGAGTTTCAACAAGGGCCTGGGCACACGCCTGTGGGATCAGGCCGGTCGTGAATACCTGGACGCGGTAGCGGGCGTGGCGGTGACCAATGTCGGTCATTCCCACCCTAAAATCGTTGCCGCCATCAGTGAACAGGCCGGCCTGCTGTTGCACACCTCCAACCTCTACAGCATCGACTGGCAGCAGAGGCTGGCGCAGAAACTCACGCGGTTGGCGGGCATGGAGCGGGCGTTCTTCAACAACTCCGGTGCCGAAGCCAACGAGACTGCATTGAAACTGGCGCGGTTATACGGTTGGCACAAAGGTATCGAGCAGCCGCTGGTGGTGGTTATGGAGAACGCTTTCCATGGCCGCACGCTCGGCACGTTGTCCGCCAGTGATGGTCCTGCCGTGCGCCTGGGTTTCAATGAACTGCCGGGGGATTTCGTCAAAGTGCCGTTTGGCGACCTCAAGGCGCTGGACAAGGTGCAGCAAGCCCACGGCCCGCGCATCGTGGCCATTTTGATGGAGCCGATTCAGGGCGAAAGCGGCGTGCAACTGGCGCCGCCCGGTTATCTCAACGCCGTGCGCGAACTGTGCAACCGGCGCGCCTGGTTGCTGATGCTCGACGAAATCCAGACTGGCATCGGCCGCACTGGCCAATGGTTTGCGTTCCAGCACGAAGGCATTGTCCCGGACGTGATGACTCTGGCCAAAGGCCTCGGTAACGGTATCCCCATCGGCGCTTGCCTGGCCCGGGGCAAAGCCGCCTATCTCTTCACCCCCGGAAGCCACGGCAGCACTTTCGGCGGCAATCCACTGGCGTGCCGAGTCGGGTGCACCGTGCTGGAAATCATCGAAGAACAGGGCCTGCTGGAAAACGCGAAACTGCAGGGCGAACGTTTGCTGGCCAGATTGCGCATTGAGTTGGCGGACGACCCGAACGTCCTGGCGATTCGCGGCCAAGGCTTGATGATCGGTATCGAACTCAAGCAGCCGATTCGCGACCTGACATTGATCGCCGCACGGGATCACGGTTTGCTGATCAACGTGACACGGGGCAAGACCATCCGCCTGCTACCGCCGCTGACGATTGATGAGCGGGAAGTGGAGATGATTGTCAGAGGGGTTTGTCGGGCGGTGAAAGCGGCCTGAATATCTCGGGCTCTCACGATCCCCCTGTAGGAGCTGCCGAAGGCTGCGATCTTTTGATCTTGATTGTCGGCGGAGCTGGAATCGCCAGGATCAAAAGATCGCAGCCTTCGGCAGCTCCTACAGGATTGGTGTCTCCTTCAGTGCCATCAGCTTTCCAGCCCATAAGTTAGCGATCGACTTGAGCAATCGTTTCGCATTTTCTTTCGAGCTTAAAAGGTAAGCGGTTTCATCAATTGTTTTGGAACTGGCCGCAGAGCCTTTTCCAAAGTGATCGCCAGATCATTTGGTTTTTCGCATAGAGCGTACAAAAGCCGTAATTTCAAGGCGGTCCATCAACTGAAGTTTTGAACCGATAAATCCTTCGAATAGCCGCTGATGCGCAGCAAATCCACTGGACCCTGCGCGCGTCCGATAGCTGCCAGCCCACTCCAGCAAGGCAATCAACAACTCGTCATGGTCATCACGCCCGGCTTCTCGCTGGCGAATATTGGCGACGCATTCTTCCTCTTCAACACACAGCCAGATCAGCGCCGTCGCCCGGTGGATGAGTTCGCTGACTATCCAGCCGTAAACGCCTTCGATTACCCAGCGTTCTTCACTCGCTGCGATCCGTGCCATCCCCAGCGCCTCGGCTCGGGGGCGGGCGATGCTGCATTCGTCGGACAACCAGTGAAGGGTATCCAGATCAACCCTCGGCACTTGCAGATGTTCGGCCAACCGCCCGGCCAGCCAGCTTTTGCCCGAGCCGGAGTTGCCGATGATCAGCGTTCGGGTGAGGTCCATAAGCAACACCAATCAACTGTGGGAGCGAGCTTGCTCGCGAATACGATCTGTCAGTCACTGCTATGGTGACTGGCATGCCGCATTCGCGAGCAGGCTCGCTCCCACAGGTTTTGCGTGTGACCCTCAGTCTTCATTCTCCGGCGCCACCATCCGCGTCTTCGGCGAACCATCCGCATTCAGCTGATAAATATCCTGCGGCTGACCTTTCTCATTAAAGAACACCTGCCCGACTCCCGCCGAATTCCACAGCCGCTCACCGGCTTCAGCGTGCTCGGGAACATGCGGAACAATGCGCATGCGCCGACGTTTGGTCAGCCAGTTCAGCGGTGAGCGCGGCGAGTAGAGCCAGCGGTTGAGGCGGTCGAACCATTCGAGCAACGCGGGTGGGAATTCGTTTTTGATGCCGCTGCTGGTGACCTGCCAGATTCGCGGACCCGCCTTGCGGTGTCGGATCAGTACTTCATAGACGAAGGAATAATGCACATCGCCCGACAGCACCACGTAGTTACCGGGTGTGCGCGAGTGTCGGAAAATATTCAGGATCACCTGGGCCGCGCCGCGATGGGCCATCCAGTTTTCAGCATCCACCAGCAACGGAAAACCGCACCAACTGAAGACGCGCTGTACGGTTTCGATCAGTTTGACGCCGAACACCGGCGCCGGCGAAACGATGATCGCTGACGGATGATCCAGCAGTTCCTGTTGCAGTTCGCTGAGGGCTTCCCAGTCCAGCAGGCCGGAGGGTTGCTTGAGGGTCATCTCACTGCGCCAGCGCCGGGTGCGAGTGTCGAGCACGACCATGGCCGGGCGGGTGGGCAGCACGTAATGCCAGTTCTGAAAACTCAACAGTTCATCGATCAAGCCGTCCTGAACGTCGCTGTCCAGATAACGGTCCTGCCCGGTGGCACTCAATAAACGGGTTTTCTCCAGCACGCCGTCGAACGCATCCGGATTATTGCCCCAGCCCTGACACAGCATGTAGGCGATCAGCGCATTGCCGATGATGCGTTTGGAGAACGGATGGCCGTAGGCCGTTTCCTCCCATTGCGCGGAAAGATTCCAGTCGTCGGTAATATCGTGGTCGTCGAAGATCATCAGGCTCGGCAGATGCGCCAGCGCTCGGGCGACGCCGCCAAGGCCGGCCTTGAAGCCATCGATGCGTGTTTGCTCCAACGCATAACGTTCGCGTCTTTCCGGAATCAATTTCGGCGGTTTTGGCGCGATCAACGTCCAGGGCGTCGGCGACCACACCAGCAGGTACATGGCCATGACTTCGGCGAACGTCACCAGATGGTTGTCGGCACTGCTGCTGGTGAAAATCGGCTTACGCGCCCCGCCGAAAAATCGCTCGCGCAAGGTTTCGTTGCTCTGCAGCGCCGGTAACAAATCCGCACGATGGTAGTAACTGGCGGCGTGTTCATAGAGTTTGGCGCTGTCGCTGACCACCGCACCTTCGAGGTGTTCGCCGAACAATCCCAGCCGCTCGATCAGGGCATGGATCGCCCGCAGCGTTGGCCCGGCAACATCGTCGGCGTAGACCTGATCGCCGCTCATCATCAACAGTGCCGGGCGATCTTGCGCCTCGTGCTCCGTCGCCAACAAGCGATCGACACAGAGCAAACCATCGGGCGCCGGGAAGTGCGGTTTGCGGCAGGAGCCGTGCAGCAGTTGATCAATCCGCGAGCGCAGCACGAAGTTCGGGCAACGGGCGTCGCCGTACAGCAAGTGCGGAGCCCAGTCGGCGATGCCAGACTCAGAGCCGTCGTCCTCGGTGATCAGCAAGTCGTACTCGATCAACGTGTCGCAAGGCAGTGCAGCCTCCAGCGGCACATCGATCAAGTGAATAAAAGCATGGGTGCCGACCGGGATAACGGTGCACTGCCCGGCATCCAGTCGGATGTCATCGCGGTTTTGCAGACGCAGGGTTAGGGACAGCGCCCGCGATCCTACAAGCCACAACACCAGGCGTGCAGGCTCCAGCCGCCGCAACAGCGGCCCGACCAGAACCGGTGGCAGTGAAGTGCAATCGTCAGGCAGTGGCAGTGATTCGGACATCCGGGTTCAAGACTCTTGGCGCACAGGCCGGCGATGATAACGCAGGTGGTCGCTGTTACCAGTCAAGCCTCGTGAGTAACCTTGCGGTTCGCCTGTTCTATCGGTGTTTGTGACGCATTGGCGCGTTGAAACTGCTCGATCCTGGCACGGTAGTGAGTGGCGATAACGTTCAGTTCCGGGCCCGGCAGTTTATTGGCCCGATAGACCAGGAATGGATCGTTCCAGGCCCATTGGCAGCGGTGCGCAGTGGCGCGCAAGGGTTGCAGCAGTTGCTCAAGGGGAAACAGATTTACGCCGGTTTCGCTGTAGGCCTCGGGCGTGTTACCTGCGGTGGCCGCAATCATGACCGGCAGTCCCTCAAGCTTCATGCCCTGAGTTTCGTAGGCGATGTAGTACATCTGCGTCAGCACACTGTCCTGCCAGGTTTTCAGCAGCGCCGGCGTCGAATACCACTGCACCGGAAATTGCAGCACCAGCCGTCGCGCCGATAACAAGCGTTGCACTTCCGCAGCGATGTCCACTTCATCGGTCGGATAAAGCCCATACAGATCGACGATGGAGACGCCCTCCAGATCCTTCACGGCATCGAGCAAGGCGCGGTTGGCGTGGGAACGGCCCAGGTCAGGGTGAAAACTCAGAATCAGCGTGGTGTCGTTCATGGCATGGCCTGTTCAAGTGAAGGAGCCCCAGCGTGCCAGCGTGCTATAAATTGCTCCAATGGATGAATTGTCTAATTAGGTATTGATTCAATGAATCTGCGTTCCGTGGACCTTAACCTGCTGACCGTGCTGGATGCGTTGCTCGACGAAGCCCACGTATCCCGTGCCGCTGAGCGTGTCGGCCTGTCACAACCGGCGGCGTCCAATGCCCTGGAGCGTTGCCGGCATCTGTTCCAGGACCGCCTGCTCGAACGGGGGCCGGGCGGAATGCAACTGACCCCCAAGGCCCAGGCCTTGCGCAGCCCGCTGAAGCAGATATTGGGCTCGGTGAGCACGCTGGTCGGCGCAGCCAATGCCGACCTGAGCACCCTGCGCCAAACCGTGCGCATCGTCATGGCTGACTTCCCGGCGATCATCGTGGCGCGGCAGCTACACCAACGCCTGGCGGAGTTGGCACCGGGGATCGACCTGGTGATTCAACCCTGGCAGGGCGGCGAGGCGGCTCAGGAAAGCTTGAGTCGCGGCCAAAGTGATCTGGCCATGTCCGTCTTCCCGAGCCTTGGCCCCGACTTCACCCGACGCCTGCTGTTGCACGAACATTTTGTGGTGGCGATGCGTGCCGGGCATCCTGCAATTGCAGACTTCGATCTCGACCGCTGGTTGAGTTATCCACATGTGCTGGTGTCTGGCCGGGGCGCAACCTGGGGCCCACTCGATGAGATGTTGAAAGGAATGGGACTGTCGCGACGAGTCGGGATCGTTGTGCCGAGTTTTGTCATGGTTCCGGATCTGCTGGCAGGGTCGGACTTGATTGCAATGCTGCCCAGTCAGTGTCTGTCGATGCCGATCGCCAAGGCGCTGCACACGGTGGAACCGCCGATTGAGGTGGAGGGGTTTGCGGTGCATCTGGCCTGGCATAAACGGCGAGATGAGGATGTGGCGGTGCAGTGCGTGGCGCGGGTGTTGGAGACGGTGATAAGCGCTGGCTGACCTGCATGACATCCACCTCGCCATTGGCCACCAGCCATCGGAACACATCGGTCACCGACACCGTGTGGCTACGCTCGATCCAGCGCACCAGCGCCGGACCGTAGTGTTCGGTGTAGCGGCTGAGCACCAGTTGGCGGCAGTCGGGTGACAGGCGCAGGGTGATCTCCCGACAGTGCAGATTGGCCGGGTCTTGCTGGATCAGCCGTTGCTGCAGAATCAGACCATTGCGTTCAGAAACCATCGGCGGGTGCTCCTGTGCATTGAGGGTTGGTTTTCTCCGGTGAGCCTTGTTTGCCATCGGCGACGTAAGCGGCACGATGCTCGGCGACCACGTTGCGCAGTGCGCTGTAGTAGTCCGGCAGTTTTTGCAGGCTGTCAGTCAGCGGCAAGGCTTCTGCTCGACCATCGACGATGCCGCCGACCGTGTTGATAGTGGACAGCGTGTCCACGGTATCGCTGTTGCTGCCAAACGGATCCACTACAAAACTGAGCACGCGACCGGCGGCATCGCGGCTGTTGGAGGTGCCGAACAACGGCAGTTCGACGATCGGGCCGTTGGCGATGCCCCACACGCCGAAGGTCTGGCCGAAGTCCGCGTCGTGCCGCGGGATGCCGGCCATGCCGGAGACGTCAATCAAGCCCACCACGCCGACCGTGGTGTTGAGTACGAAACGCCCCAGGGTATTGACCGAGCGCATCGGGTTGCCTTGCAGCAGGTCATTGATAAAGACCTTGGGCTCGCCGAAGTTCGCCACGAAATTATGCACACCCGTCTGGAAAAAGTCCGGCAAGTAGCGATAACCGCGAGCGACCGGCGCCAGGGCGTAGTCATCGACTACCCGATTGAACGCGAAGACGCCCCGATTGAACGGTTCCGCCGGGTCGTACACCGAATAGGTGATTTCGGCGCAGGTCACGCTGGGGCTGGACGGCGGCTGGCTGCTGCAACCCGCCAGCCCTGCGGCCAACACGGCAATCGAAGTGTTGCGGGCCAGCCAGGGAGCACATTTGAAAGGCAACATGGACGCGAGTCTCGGGGGAGGAATTCGCCGTGATGCTGGCCCCCAAGCCTTGCGCAAAGATGTCTGGTTTATTGCAGCGATGACGTTTTATTGCACAATTGAAATAAATGACGCGCCGCCGTGAATGGTTTTAGATGACGCTTCCATTCGCCCCTTAAGTGATCTTCGGTGAACAGTCTTTTAATTGTCGACGACGACCTTGAGGTCCTCGATCTACTGAAAAAATTCTTTGTACAGCACGGCTACAGCGTCAAGGCCGCCACCGACGGCGCGTCGCTGTGGGCGGCCATCGAACGACAGCCGCCGGACCTGATCATTCTGGACGTGATGTTGCCGGGCGACAGCGGGCTGATCCTGTGCCAGCAACTGCGGATTCGACACGCCATACCGGTGATCATGCTGACCGCCATGGGTGAACTCAGTGATCGGGTGGTCGGGTTGGAACTGGGCGCCGATGATTACCTGACCAAACCCTTCGACGCCCGTGAACTGCTGGCCAGGGTGCGCGCCGTGCTGCGGCGCGTGGATGAGCGACGCTCGGTATTGCAGGAGCGCCCACGGCCGCTGATCGACTTCGCCGACTGGCACCTGGATGTCACGCGCCGCGAACTGCGTTCGCCGGACAACGTGATGATCCCGCTCTCGGCCGGTGAATTCGACTTGCTGCTGGTCTTCGTCGAACACCCGCAACGCATCCTCACCCGCGAACAGTTGTTGGACCTGGCGCGCGGGCATTGCCATGAGGCGTTCGATCGCAGCATCGACGTTCAGGTCAGCCGCTTGCGGCGCAAACTCGAATCCGACACCAAGCGCCCGGCGATGATTCGCACCGTGCGCAATGGCGGTTACCTGTTTACGCCCAGCGTGACGCGGCGATGAGCTGGCTGAAGCGGGTTCGCGGCCGAGACTGGCCGCAAGACACGGTGGCGCGCTGGATTGCTTTGACGATCATCCTGGCCATGCTCATTTCACTGGTGCTCAACGGGCTGTTCATCCAACTGGCCGGCGTGTGGGCGCGCCCGTCATTGACCGAAATCGGCTTGCTGGAAAAAGCCGCCGCCATCGTCCGCATCATTGAGGCCGCCCCGGCGCCACTGCGTAACCCACTGGCGCAAGCCGCCAGCGAGAGCGGCTTCACCGTCAGTTGGCACCCTGATCGGCACGACCTCAATCTGCCGCCAGTGGACGATCCGAAGTCCGACATCGGCTCGACCATCCTGCAGCCCATGCTCAAATCCCCGGGCCGGCGCATCGAAGCCTATGAACCGGCCGACTGGACGGAGCACACGGCAGACGCGCATTACGCGCTGCTGATCGAGCTATCGGATTCGACATGGCTGATGTTCGCCGCGCCCTCGCGCAGCTGGGGCCTCGACGAAGTGCCACGCTACCTGATTGTGATTCTTCTGGTGCTGATCTCCACCGCCCTGGTCGCGCTGATCGCCACCCGCCGCCTCGCCACCCCTTTGCAGCGCTTTGCCGAAGGCGCCCGACGTTTCGGCGCAGACTTCCGTGCACCGCCCATCGAACCGCTCGGCCCCCACGAAATCCGTCAGGCGATCCTCGCGTTCAACGCCATGCAGGCCCAGTTGCAGCACTTCATCCGCGACCGCACGCAAATGCTTGCCGCCATCTCCCACGACCTGCGCGCGCCACTGACGCGGATGCGACTTCGGGGCGAGTTCATTGAAGACAGCGAGCAACAGCAGCGGCTGTTTCGTGATGTGGATGAAATGCAGGCGATGATCAACTCGGCGCTGGAGTTCTTCCGCGACGATGCTCGGCTAGAACCGGCGACTCAGTTTGATCTGGCGGAACTGCTGCAGACGTTGCTGGATGATTATCGGGATCAGGGTGTCGATATTGCTTTCAGTGGACCGTTGCGGTGGGTGTACTTCGGGCGACCGTTGGGGCTTAAGCGGGTGATTACCAATCTGCTTGATAACGCGATCAAGTACGGCACTGAATCGGCGGTTGAACTGATTTCGAATGCTGGGCAGGTGCGGATCAAAATCCTGGACCGTGGACCGGGTATTCCCGAGGCCAGCCTTGAACAGGTCTTTGCACCGTTCTTTCGCATGGAAGGCTCTCGTAACAAAAGCACCGGCGGTGTTGGTTTGGGATTATCGGCGGCGCGGGCGATAGTGTTGGAGCATGGCGGGGAATTGAAACTGCGTAACCGATCAAAGGGCGGGTTGGAAGCGTTGGTGGTGTTGCCCGTGCATCCGGCTTAGATGTTCATTTGAAAAACAGGGAATAGCAGATGATTGATTTCAACAACAAAGGCTTCTTCAAACTCAAGCAAAACGACGAGTACGCCGAACGCGTCACCGCGTTGCTACTGGACGGGGAACAAGTCATCGACGCCTACAAATCCATGCGCGATGGCGTGGTGTTTACCAACAAACGCATCATCGCCGTCAACGTCCAGGGCCTCACCGGCAGCAAGAAAGACTTCACCTCGTTGCCGTACAAAAACATCGTTGCGTATTCGGTGGAAACGTCCGGGACGTTTGACCTGGATTCGGAACTGGAGATTTATTTTTCGTCGTTGGGGAGAGTGAAGTTCGAATTCACCGGCAGGACGTCGATGGTAGAAATCTCAAAATTGATTTCCCAGCATTTGCTCTGAGCCGCGGGGCTAAAGGCCCCCGAAATCCCTGTGGGAGCGGGCTTGTCCGCGAAGGCGCCAGCCCGCTCACCACAAACTCCTGCATTGAATCGCAATCCCTGTAGAAGCGAGCCTGTTCGCGAAAACCCAACCAATCACCATTCCCGCTAAATGGCCGCAATCTTGGCGAGCAAGCCAGCTCCTGCAAGTGCCCTACCTATCTCCAAACACCAGACAAACTCCGGCCCTGTCGCGAGCTATCCCTCAGCCATTGCCTCCGCCCGCTTATTCGCCACCTCATTATCCCGATCCCGATTCAACACCTTCACCGCATCATCCACCACCGCCTTACTCATCGACGTCAAATAATGCGCAGCCCAGGCATGCCGGTCAGCGTCCTTGGCGTAAGCGGCATCTTCAGTGAGCTTCTTGGCGAGGAAGAGAAAATCGGACGCCATGGCCAGCGCATCGCCGAGCGGCACGTTGCGGGTGACGTGGAATAGGGCTTGGTCGCCGCAGTAGATGGCGGGTGTAAGGCCGATGGTTTTGAGTTCGGGTTGATGGGTCATTTGCCACCTCCGATGAGGGAGAGGTGGTGGGGGAGGGCGTTACACGATTGGGGATTGCGTAGAGGGAAAAGCCAAATTTTGTACGGATTGATACTGCGCATTATCAGACTCCTTGATATATGGAGCTGCCACATTCGTTTCCACACGAATGGGTGACAGCTGTGCGCAGGGTGGAAAACCGGGAATCAAGGAAACCGGCACGCCCGAAGACGTCCCACGCACAGCCGCCATAACTCACGCCGCAGACACAAAAAAAGCGCCGGCAGACGTGATGGGGGCGCTGTTGCGCCTTGAATTACACGGGTTTCCACACCCGGTCGCTGATTTGGCAGCGACGGTGGGAGGGTATCGTGTAGACCCTTTTCTTGCAACTTCTGAAGATGAGCAACATCCTCTAACGAAGATCCATAACCACCAGTTTGTTACGGTGCTTCAATTGAACCATCAATGATTTACCAGATAGGGCGTGGAAGCATTTCGCCATGCAGATGTAACCCCGTATTGCTGAACTTCATGTCATCGCAAACGGTACTTCACAAAGAATAATACTGTGTTTTTATACAGTTGTTGCTTGCCCTTGACGTTTTAGCAGCAAGAGTAGGCTCGATGAAGATAGCCCTTTTACAACTTTGGATCAGGATCGATTCAGAGGGGCTGCCCTTTAAAATATTAAGGAGTAATTACATGCAACAAGGAACTATGACCCTTCCACCTATTGTTGTAACCCCTGAGCCGAAACTGCCCCTACCTCCGAAGCCACTCCCCGGTGTTGGCTTCATCGCTAAACCCCTGCCTTGGGACGGTAACGTCCCAAGCAGTTTCGAAATCGACGTATTCTTCAGTCAGAAGGGCATTAAGGGCGAGCTCTACACGATATCTGTGATAGTCACTGTTGCTACAGCCCAACGAAATATAGAACAGTCTTACCTCGCTTATTTGCCGCAATTGCCGACAGACATCGATATGGAAATCGCTGGAGCGGTTGGGACTAATCGACTTTCTGCATTGGAGAAGGCTGAGGCAGCAAAGTCCGTCGTGGATAGCCTGATCACGCAAAGCAACGCTGAACTGGCTAAGAGTAACGTAGCCGCCAACGCTTTTTTTGGCAGGAATGTACTGGCGGTGGAGGTTAGGAAAAGTGCGGTGGATTTTGTAAATATACTTCAAGGTCGCGGTGTTCCTGGTACCCCCCTCGACGTTTACAAACGCTGGGAGGCGTCCGCGACGGCCGCTTATCGAGCAAGATTACTGGCGGAAAAAATCCGGATTCTCACGGAAAAATCGGCAGTCTTGTCTCAGGTCGTTGCCGCTGCCCAAGCGGAAGAGGATGCACGGCAGGCAGCGGAGGCTGAAGCCAGTAGATTGGCAGATGAGGCTGCTCGCGTTGCAGCAGAACAGGCCGCCTATAAAGCAGCAGTGACATTCCTCTCCGACGTCAATAAAGATATTTTGAGCAAGTACGGCGAACACATGAGCAAGGTCGCCCTCGGTCTGCAGGAGAATGTTTCGGGCAAGAAAGTGCGAAGCTATGCCGAAGCCATGCAAACGTTCGAGAAGGTGCGGGTAAATCCCAGCGCCAAGCTTAATAAGCAAGACGCGCAAGCTGTGGCGAGCGCACTCAAGGCTCTTGACCAAGCTTCATTGGCCGACAATTTCACACGATTGGGCAAGGCTTTCGGTTTAGCAGGCAAAGCTGTCCAAATAAACACAGTTCGTGAGCAGGCTATCGTCGGTGTGGAGACCGGCGACTGGAAGCCCCTCGGTCTTGAGTTGGAGAGCATAGCCGTTGGCCTGGGAGCCGGGGCAGTACTTGCTGGTGTCATGGTGCTGATCATGCCGGTGTTTGTCGGATCTGCAGCCGGGGTAGTCACGGTGGCAGTATTGATGGCTCTGGCAGGCGCTTATTTTGATGCGAAAAAGGTTGATGAGATCAATGCCGCTGTCCTCAATGCACTTCCACAGCAGTAATCGAACAAGCTTGTTACGATAAAATGGCCCGGTGCTTCGTTGCATCGGGCTTAATTCCGAAAGCGATGAACATCACAAAGTCTTCAAAGCTTTTCGATCTGTACCTAAAGACAGGGCAGCCTCAATGAATAAAAATATTACTCAAGTTATTCCCATTCCTTATCTGCTGATATCATTTAGCCTTATACCTTTATTCTTGATAGCTAATCTTCTGCCCGCACATGCCAGTACGGGGGTTTATTTGCGTATCGATAATTTCTTAAACCAATATCTGTTTGGGACAGTAGGGTTCTGGTCTTCACTTTTTCCATTTAGTTCCAGGTTGAGTACTAGCTATATAAGTCTCTTTGGTCCGATCTTTGCGGCTATTGCCATCTACTTGGCTCGCGCTAAAATAGTAATAGATCCAGAGCAATATAAGAACCTGACGCTAAAAAAGTATTTTTTTGCATTGTTGGTATTGGCGGTGTTGTTAGCAATATTTATCTCTATTAATTACTTCGAGGCGGTAGACTTGGCCGAGCATAATCGCAAATTTCGCCTTTTTGGGCTGAGTACATTCATGTATTCGACATTTGCCTCAGCCATGTTGTTGTGTTTCTACGTGGTTACGTTATGTGCGTACGTTACGTTCTATTTTATTCCTCGTTTACTGATACAGCGCTGGAGAAATTGCAACGTCTGAAGGGGCAGTCTTCCATAACAAGAGAAAAGGGAAAAGATTGAATATTCATTTACGTATGATGACAAGAGTCAGGGCGTCCATCGGGCGTACTCTGTTTTCATGTAGTCCTCTTTATTCACTGAATGTCATTCAAATACTGCTTAAGCGCGAGGAGTGGGGCATGAAGATGCTCCGTCGTCCGCGAGGCGCTGAAACTTTCCGCTAATCTATGCAGTTCGCGGCCCAGAACTGTATCAATACCTCCGAGGGCGGTCAGCGCCAAACTCAGGCATTCACCCACTTTCGCCTGAATCCCCTCAACATCCCCCCGCCGCACCAGCAACCCAAAAACCTCCCGCTCATAATCACTCATAACCGGATCCTCCCGCAAAATCGGACTCGACCCCTCCGTCTCATACGCCAGCTTAAGACAGAACAAAGCAACAGTTTCCAGCAGCAGTTCCATGGGATGAATCCTTGAGAATTGTCGTATCAACCGAGAACGAGAAGATCGAAAGCATCGCCAGCAACCAAATTCCGACAGGTCGGCGGGGTGTCAGGCGCTTTTCTGTGGGCGAAAAAAAAGGCCTTGCAAAGCAAGACCTTTCTTAATTTTGGTGCCCGAGGGAGACTCGAATAATAGCATAACTTTATAATTAACATGGTTTTTGCATGTGTACACTTCCACGTTGTACCGTGAAGTGTACACCCTACCTGCCTCCAATAAGGACTGGTGTGGATGGAAGCTTGATCGAATTTCTCCATCCAATTTCCGACGAGCTGTGAATAATTTCTACAAGAAACTGGTTACGGATAGACTCCCTGGTCTGCCAAAAGTCACGAAGGGCCGCAGTCGACCGATTCTGTTGAAAAAGTCGGAATTTCAGACCGGAAGACTTCGAGGCTGATTGTCTCTTCAGAACCTGTTCGCCACGTTGAGTGGCTTTTCGGTTCTGCTTAGCTTATTGCAACTTGGTCAGTGGGTTAATTTGAGGGTTTTTGCTGATTCCGGGCGTACCTATCCCGTGGTCGGCGGCCCTTGTGAGGTCAGTTTTGCCAGTCTTCTTAGATTATGTACGATCAGTTCGGGATCAATCGATGGACGCCCGATTGGGCTATAAAAATCGGAGAGATAATGGCGCAGATCGCTTAGATCGAGGCATCGATCAATGTTGCGCAGGAGGTGATTGGCAGGGATGTGATCTTCAATATTGAACGAGTAAAACAGTCGCTCTTGCCCCTCGACAATTGTCCCATCATGCTGCGAATCCTCCCGCTGGCCGATGACCTGATTTTGCAGCAGGCCAGGCAGGAGATTTACTTTTTCAACAGAATCGGCCCAAAGCTGACAGTCGATTGAACGTAACCGTCCAGCGAAGTCGCCTTCCCTATCCCGGCCAGTGCGGATGAACAACTGTTCGCCCAGGGTCTTTGCCCAGTTCTTCCGTCGTGCGCGACAGCGGCGGCGACTCGATGGGCAGTTTCTCCGCTGCGCAGCCAAAGAAGTTCTTCAGCCTCGGACAGAGAGCAACATAGGTATGGACGTTCTGTACCGATCACTCATTTCCTTTCAAAAGCGTCAATCCCTGTAAGTTGAGCGGATAGTGCCCAAAGGCGTTCGGCTTGATCAGGGTCGGCGGCATAAGGCCGAACGCCGACAAAGGATGGTGGTTCGCTTGCATCCAGCGAAGCGATCTCACAGTCCTCACAATATAAGCCTCCCATGCCATTCAACTGTGGAGCTGTTGCGGCCCAAACTTGGGTTGCCGCACCTTGCTGCGTCGTCTTGAAAGTCGGATCGGCAAGGTGGCCGTTGACGTCTAGCCAGCCGGCGGCAATCATTTCATCCTGCGCCAGATGACGCTGGAGCGGAGTGAGAATCTTGCCGGGGTGAAGGGAGAAAGCCCGGACACCCTCGTGTTGACCAAGCCGATCAAGGTGGACAGCAAACAATGCATTGGCCGTCTTCGACTGCCCATATGCCAACCACTTGTCGTAGCCCTGCGTAAATTGCACATCGTTCCAGCGGATACCCGATTGGTGATGCCCCGCCGATGACACTACTACCACCCTTGCTCGACCCTTGAGCGCAGGCCATAGCAAATTCACGAGGGCGTAGTGCCCCAGATGATTGGTGGCGAACTGTGCCTCCCAACCCGCCCCTACGCGGGTTTCCGGGCAAGCCATGATTCCCGCGCTGCCGATCAGGATGTCGACGTGTCGGTCGCTTGCCAAGAAACGCTGAGCGAAGTCGCGTACGCTGGTCAGATCGGAAAGATCCAGTCGCTCGATTTCTACATTGGAGATTCCGCTAGTCTTTGCGCGAGCAGCTTCTACATCACGCGCTGCGACAACGACACTCGCGCCTGCCTTCGTCAGTGCTCTTGTCGTCTCCAGACCCAGGCCGGAGTGCCCCCCGGTGACGATGGCGGTGGTGTTGGACAGATCGCACCCTTCAAGTAGCTCTGATGCGGTGGTTACCGCTCCGAAACCGGAGCGGATGGGAGACTGTTTGCTGGTCATGGCGTTTCCTTGTGCTTCTGACTTGTAGTCGGGGCAAAATCCACGTCCACTATTGTCTAGGCTAGACTTAGGACTGTGAATGCAGCAGAGTCCAATTATCTGTCGAGATCGTCCTATATACCTTATGGATCCCCTGTCCGAAGCCCTCTCCCTCCTAAATGCTCATAACTCCTTTTTTGCAGGTCTGAAGGCTGGTGGAGACTGGGCCATCGACTTTCCGCCACCCGACGGCATCAAGTTCAATGCAATCCTTGAAGGTACTTGTTGGCTAGTGGTGGAAGGCGTGGAGCAACCTATCCGATTGACGGCCGGAGATTGCTTTCTTTTGCCGCGAAAGCGGGCGTTTTCACTCCGCAGCGACTTAGCATTTCCGGCCATCCACTCGGATGCGATTTATCGCCATGCCGTCAATGGCATCGCCAGTTGTGGGACAGCCGATGCGTTTTTCCTGATCGGGGGACGTTTTGACTTCGGTGAGGAAGCGCGCCTTCTATTTGGCGGATTGCCTCCTGTCGCAGTCATCAAAAGTGGTTCGGATCAAGCATCCGTGCTGAATTGGGCCTTGCAGCGCATCGCTCATGAACTCACCAATCCGTCTCTTGGTAACTCGATTGTGGTTCAGTATCTCGGCCACATCATGCTGGTGCAGGTTTTACGAATTTATTTGATCCAAGAAGGAAATAGCGCACCGAGCTGGTTGCTTGCCATATCCGATCCACGTATCGGGGCAACCATTCAAGCCATTCATGCCGATCCGGCGCGTTCTTGGTCGGTAGAGAACCTTGCCAAAATCGCGGGTGTTTCTCGCTCGACCTTCGCTTTGCGATTCAAGCAAAAATCTGGTGTCGCCCCTTTAGAGTACGTCTTGCGCTGGCGCATGCAATTAGCTACGAGATTGTTGAAAACAAACCACACTACCATTTCGTCCATAGCACAAAAGCTGGGCTATGACTCCGACAGTGCTTTTAGCCACGCTTTCAAGCGCATTATGACGTGTTCGCCTCGTGAATACAGAGAGAGAGTGGCCCCCATATCCCGGCAGTAGGGCTGATCTTCAGTAGGCTGACGAGGTACATACTTTGATAAGTCAGGCAGGTATCCATTGATGTGGCAACAACTTGCCGATTTCACTCGCCCGCTGCGTCGGCAGGCGTGTAAGAACGTCCTTCAAATAAGCATAGGGATCATGCCCGTTGAGCCGCGCAGATTGGATCAAACTCATAATTGCAGCCGCCCGTTTTCCGCTGCGTAACGACCCTGCAAAGAGCCAGTTCTTGCGTCCAAGAGCCCATGGTCGGATCTGGTTGTCGGGTAGTCAGACGCGGTTACCCGCGTCCAACCCCCTAAGAACCGTGCATGCGAGTTTCCCAGCACACGGCTCAAGCCTCTACAAAGGCACTGTTAAGTACCCGGTTATACCTCTTTAACATTGGCGTACTGCTGATCTCTGGGGCAACGCAGGTGATAGATCTCAAGATTGACTGCGGCGTCCGTTCCCCCGTCGGCCAACTTTACGATGTGGCGACTATGCCACGGCGTATCTTTGGTAACGGGCTTATGACAAACAGAACATAGACCGCCTTGCTGTCGCCAGACGCGATAAAGCTTCGCTCGTCCCTTCGTTGATTTGAGCATTTTCTTGTCCCATCGGAACTCGAAATACTCATCCCAATTGGGGTCATGCGGGTTGGCAGCAGACTTGATCTTGATGTGCCGCACTATCGGCGTGTCCGATTCCTTCAGTAAGGTGTATTCCCTTACCTTACCGTCTGCGGATTTTTCAACGGTGGTGAACACCCACCGGCGCGATCCTCGGACTTTGAAATACCTGTCCTTGACCCACCGTGTTCCTTTGCGCGGGTGTCGTCTCACCGCCCAGCGCCAGAGCATTATCCAGACCTCGCTATCCACCTGATTGAAGACTTTCTTGGCGACCACGTGGCTATGATAGTTCGCCCATCCCCGCAAAATCGGGTTGAGCAGCCCGATCAAATTGACCTGTTTGATCGCCTTGTTGGTCTTGATCACTTCCCGCAGCTTGGCGAGGTGAGCCCTGATGTTCGCTTTCGATGGCTTGATCAGGAGCTTGCCGTTGTACTTGCGCAAGTTCCATCCAAGGAAGTCGAACCCGTCCCCTATGTGCGTTACTTTGGTTTTTTCCGGAGAGAGGACAAGTCCACGCGCTGCCAGAAACTCAACCACAGCGGGCCTGACTTCATTCTCCAGCCACTCTTTCGAAAAGCCAGTGATGATGAAATCATCTGCATAACGCACCACGCGCATCTTTCGGCCTGTCCACTTTGCATTGGGAAATTTCTTCGCTAGCATCGCTTCCAAACCATCCAGGGTCATGTTGGCCAACACCGGAGAAATGATGCCTCCCTGCGGGGTTCCGGTGTGGCTAGGGAACAGCTCATTCTGGTAGACGTAACCGGCTTTGAGCCATTTCTGCAAAATCGCCTTATCCATGGGGATGTTCGCGATCAACCAGTCATGGCTGATATTGTCGAAACAGCCTTGAATGTCGCCCTCTAACACCCACTCCGCGTTTGCTTTTCGTGACAGCACACCAAAGCACTGTGCGGCGGCATCCGCAGTTGAGCGTTCCGGCCTGAACCCATAAGAGTTCGGGTCACCGGTAGTTTCCGCTATCGGTTCCAGAGCCAGCAAATGAAGCGCCTGCATGGCCCGGCATTTCATCGCGGGAATTCCGAGAGGTCTCGTCTTGCCGTTTTTCTTCGGAATAAGCACCCTCCGAAGCGGAAGCGGCGAGTAGCCTCGCCGCTTCAATGACGCTATCGCACCGATCTTGGCCCCCGGTGTATTCCAAGTGACCTTGTCCACACCGGGGGTATTCTTGCCTTTGTTTTCAGAGACCCGTTTCACGGCTAAAGCTTTGCCGCTAAACGAGTGAGTCAGCAGCCATTGCAGGGCTTTCGCCTTGTTATGCCTGTGAACGAGCCCCATGGAAGACAGGACACCGTTTCCCCCTTACGATAAGGGATAGGCAAACGGTTATGTTTATGACTAATAGCAACGACAAGAGTGGGGAGCTTTTGGGCCAGGAGCGGCGACGGCGCTGGAGTCCGGAGCAAAAACTGGCCATGGTTCGCGAGAGCCTTGAGCCCGGGCAAAGCGTTTCGGTGGTCGCTCGACGCAACGGCATCAATGCCAACCAGCTGTTCCTATGGCGCAAGTTATATCAGGACGGCAGTCTGTCGGCGGTCAGTGCCGGTGAAGCCGTTGTGCCCGCCTCGGAGCTGAGCGATGCGCTCAAGCAGATCCGTGAACTGCAACGGATGCTCGGCAAGAAGACGATGGAAGCGGAAATCCTCAAAGAGGCGGTGGAGATCGCCCGGTCGCGAAAATGGATTGCGCACTCACCCTTGTTGCCGGGGGACGACCAGTGAAACTGGTCAGCGAATGTCTCGGTGTGGCGCGCTCGCAATTAACGGTTCGAATCAAGCAATCGGTATCGCCCAAAGTCCGGCGAAGCAGGGCCCTGAACGACGCTGATCTGGTGGTTGAAATCCAGCAACAGATCAGCGAGCTGCCCAGCTATGGCTACCGTCGTGTTTGGGGATTGCTGCGTCGCGCCCGTGAAAAGCGGTCGCTGCCGGCGATCAACGTGAAGCGGGTTTACCGGGTGATGCGTGACCACAACCTTTTGCTTGAACGCCGGATCAAACAGCCCGGCGTGCCGCGTCGGCACGAAGGCCGTATTGCCGTGGAAACCAGTGATACGCGTTGGTGCTCGGACGGCTTTGAGTTCCGCTGTGAGGACGGCGCCAAACTGAGCGTGACCTTTGCCCTGGATTGCTGTGACCGCGAAGCCATCGGCTGGGTCGCGAGTCCGACCGGGTACAGCGGCGATGACATCCGCGACTTAATGCTGGAGAGCGTAGAGAAACGCTTCGGTGATCAACAGCCTGCAACGCCGGTGCAATGGCTAAGCGACAACGGCTCGGCGTACACCGCCGAACAGACACGCCTGTTTGCTCGACAGATCGGTTTGCAGCCGGTGACCACTCCAGTGCGCAGCCCTCAGAGCAATGGTATGGCCGAGAGCTTCGTGAAGACGATCAAGCGCGATTATGTGGCGCATATGCCCAAGCCGGATCGAGAAACGGCGCTGCACAATCTGGCAATTGCCTTCGAGCATTACAACGAGCAGCATCCGCACAGCGCCTTGAAATATCGTTCACCGAGGGAGTTCAGGCGCTTAGCGGCAGCATCAATTTAACGGGGAGTTGGTGTCCGGTTTGGTAGGGGCAAGTCCAGCCTGCCGTCTTGTAAAGCCTTCACAATACGCGCTTGCAGCCCTCTTACACGACGTTGAGCGTTGGCCCAGTTGATGCCGTCCCACGACGTGCCGGAAGGTGCACACGCCAATGCTGCTGCGTTCATTTGCTCTCCTTCCGTTGAAAGGGTTCTACCTACTCTCTTGTGAAGAGAGACCATGAGGACGTCTGCTCGCTTTCGCGTGAAGTGATGTTTCAACTTCTATCCAGCCCGTTACAGGATGGCGTTCGCTTTTTCCTCGTTCCTTCGCCCGCACCGCCATGGGCCATTCTTACAAATGGCTTTCCCTAGGGGAGCGATACGGGATTTCCACGTTCCGCTTACTGAAGTACGTCAGGTTAGGTGCCTGCTATCGACCGGGAGGCATGTGGGTCACGAACGCGCGTGCAGAAAAACGCTGTTCCCACCTCCATTACCATTTTGGTTCGAGCGTATAAGCCATTTCCGCTCGTTCAACTTAACGATCTTTACGCAGGTTCACATGTGTTCACCATACCGACTATCTAGCCCTTGTCCGGCCATGGCTGCCAGAAGGGTACGCCTCTCACGATTAGTACCCAGCACCTTGCGATGCCTCGTCACATTGTCGAAGGCGCTCTTGATTCAGCCTTCTAGATTCACCCGGTGACACGGGTGGTTCCCTCAAAGGGGAACAACTTCTGTAAGCGACTTCGTGTCGCACCTCGCACCAGTTGTTGTCAATGGGGACGGCACCGTCATCGAGGTAGCGCGACAGCGCTGCCCAGCGTTTCAGGCTGTAATCCAACGCTCTGCTGATAGCCGAACCTTCGGGCACGAGGTCGCGCTGGGCGATCATCCAGGCATGCAGCATCTCCATCACCGGTACGGCTTTTCCTTGCCGTATTCGGCACCGTAAATCTGGCTCCAGGTCGCGGGCTTCGCTCTCGATTTCGTGAAGCAACTGGATATAGCGCAAGGCTTGCTCGGCGAGCGTGCTCTTGTTGGTAGCGTGCAATTCGAAGAACTTGCGCCGCGCATGGGCCATACAGCCGATCTCGGTCACGCCGAGTTCGAAGCTGGCTTTGTAGCCACCAAAATCATCACAGACCAACTTGCCCTTCCAGTCTTGCAGGAAGTTGCGAGCATGCTCACCGGCACGGCTGGGGCTGAAGTCGTAAACCACCGCTGCCAAGTCCGAGAACTGGCTGGTGGTGTAGGCCCAAACATAGGAACGGTGGTTTTTCTTCGAGCCTGGCGCAAGCATCTGCACCGGTGTTTCATCGGCGTGGATGACATGCTCGCCAAGCACCACATCGCGTAGCGCGTCGACCAGAGGCTGTAACTGCACGCCAGTCATGCCAACCCACTGAGCCAATGTTGAACGTGGAATCGCCAAGCCCGCTCGACCGAAAATCGACTCCTGGCGGTAAAGCGGAAGATGGTCGGCAAACTTGGCAATCATGACGTGGGCAAGGAGCCCAGCGGTCGGGATGCCCTTATCAATGACCTGTGCCGGAACCGGCGCCTGGATCAGCGTTTCGCAGTCATCACAGACCCACTTGCCACGGACATGGCGTTCAACACTAAACACGCCGGGCGTGTAGTCCAACTTCTCGCTGACGTCTTCACCGATGCGTTTGAGTGCGCAGCCGCATGGGCAGTGAGTATTGTCCGGTTCGTGATGGATCAACGTGCGTGGAAAATCTGCCGGCAATGCAGTGCGCTTGGGCTTTTGCTTTTTCTCGGTTGCCGCTGGCACTGTTTGCAATGCCTGAAGCTCTGCTTCAATCGCCGCGATATCGGTATCGATCAGATCATCTAGAAGGCTGGCCTGCTCGGGATTCATCTGCTCGCTGCGCTTGGCAAACTTGAACCGCTTGAGCTGTGCGATTTCGTGGGTCAGTTTCTCGATCACCGTTTGGTCGCGGTTGATCTTCTTGCCCATGGTGTCGACTTGCGCCAACAACTGCTCTGCCAAAGCACGCAGTTGGTCGGGGGACATTAAGTCGAGATTGGGCGAAGAAGTCATACCCCGGATTTTGCCAGGGCAGGCGGTTCCCGGCGATAGACCGATAGGCTAATGGCAGCCGTTAAAGCAGTGTGATCGCGCCGCCGGAGCCTGCTCGTTGCCATGGCAGGCCCAACACCAAAGTCTGGAGTTGCTCGGAATCCAACTGCATTTCAGAGCCATGGCGAATGCCTGGCCAGTGGAATTTACCCTGGTTCAACCGGCGAGCCGCCAGCCAGACGCCGAACCCGTCATGCACCAGAACTTTCATGCGTGTGGCGCGGCGGTTGGCGAAGAGGTAGGCACAGTGCGGCTTCGCCGCACCGAACACCGCTATCACCCTGGCTAATGCAGTCTCGGTGCCTGCGCGCATGTCCATCGGCTCGGTGGCGAGCCAGATGGAGTCGATGCGGATCATCGCAGCAGGTCTCGAAGAAAGGTCGCGCAGGCAGCGGCATTGTCGGTTGGCCAGTTCACTTTGACGGTGCCACGCGGGTGCTGGATCTCAACGCAGATGTTCGACGATGTCGCTTGAGAGTTTGCTCCGGCCGACGGTAGGGGTAACGGAATAAATGCAGGTTGCAGCGCGGTACTGTTCTGCGTGTGTACCCGAATCCATTTATGGACGAGGTTTGCGTTGAGGCTATGGCCGAGTGCGATGCTGGCAATCGACGCGCCGGGCTGGACACACTCTTGAATGACTTGGGCCTTGAAGGATTTTGAATAGGAACGGCGTGTTGGCTGCATGAAATACCCGCTTAAAAGGCTAGAACTGGTGCCCACTTAAATTTAAGTGCACACCATGTCTTGGCTTTGCGGGGCCGGGTAGATGACTTGGCCAGACGCATACGATTGAACCGCAAAACATGCGCATCAACCTCGTTGAGGACGGCCCACGGGTTCTGTCGGCGCTGCCGGAGCGTTTTGGTTATTCGGTGCTGCGTGAGCCGGAGAAGCTCGGCGTTCTGGTGCGCACGTCCTCGCCCGTAAAAGAAATCAACGCCCGAGACATGGTGATCAGCGACGGGACGTTTATTCCGGCAACGCTAAAGGGCTGAGCCGCGGGCATTCGCGGGCCAGGGTATCCTGCGCAACTGGATGGCCATTAGACCAACCGCATCAATCAACTGATCGTCAAACAGAACCTGCAGACCACGTACCACCAGAGCGTCTTCGCCCTGGGCGACTGGGCCGCGTGCCTGATGGCATCAGGCAGCGAAAAATGTCCCGCTCAGAGCTTAAACCTCGCACCAACAGGCATCGTTGCTTGCCATCTCGTTGAAGAACCGCTCTGCGGGTAAACCCATCGACGACTATCGGTGTGAGGATTACGGCTCGCTGGTTTCACTCGACAGATAGCGCCGTTGGCAACCTCATGGGGCGTGTGATGGGGACAGTGAAAGTGGAGGGTTGGCTTGCCCGAATGTTCTATGTATCGCTTTACCGCATGCACCCGCTCGTGCTGTACGGTGTTTCCCGTACAGGCTTGCTGATGCTCGGTGACCGCATCGGGTGCAAGAATCACCCCCGTATGAAGCTGCATTGAGACCACGGCGTCGCGTTAACATCCGGGCTGCGGCTAGCGGCCCAGCCGTTTATACAAGGTAGTGCGTGAAATGCCCAATTGGGTCGCCGCCGCGCTGACGTTGCCCGCATTGGCCAGCAGGGCTCGCTCGATGGCTTGTCGAGTGGTGTCCGCGAGCCGCTGCATGGCCGCATTAGGCTGGCCAGAGCAGTGTAACTCAGGGGGTAAATGGTGCGTACGGATCAACAGCTCTCCGGTAGACAGCGCAACGGCCCTGCGAATCACGTTATCCAACTGACGCAGGTTGCCGGGCCAGGCGTAATCGCATAGCAACGCGCGGGCGGCGTCATCTGGTTGCAAGGTGCCATGTCGGGCAATTGCGCTGTCGATCAATTGAACAATGTCGACACGCTGAGAGAGAGGAGGTAATTCCACGCGGAACCCGTCGAGCCGGTAATAAAGATCCTCGCGAAACAAACCGCGAGCAACCTGCTCGGAAAGCGCGCAATGGGTGGCAGCAACGATCCGTACACTGAAAGGGCGTGCCTCGCTGCTTCCCAAGCGCGTGATGCGCCGATCTTGCAGCACCCGCAGTAAGCGGGTCTGCAAGGTAAGCGGCATGTCACCGATTTCATCGAGCAGCAACGTCCCCCCGTTCGCAGCCTCCAGCAGGCCAGTGGAGCCGCCTTTGCGCGCGCCGGTGAAACTTCCTTCGCTGTAACCGAAAAGCTCCGCTTCGATCAGACTGTCGGGGATGGCTGCGCAGTTCACTGCAATGAACGGAGCGTTGGGCGTGTAGCGTTGATGCAGGGCGCGGGCAAATACCTCTTTTCCCGTCCCCGTCGCTCCTAGAATCAGCACCGGGAGATCTGCCAGGAAGGCTTTTCCTGCTGCGTCGAACTGTTCGTTGACCCTGGGATCGCCACCCAGTGGCGAGCGAGAGGGGCGTGCAAGCCTGGATTTGATGGCCGCCGGCGTCTGTATCTTACCGTATACCCGTACGCCAGCGGTGAGTGTCAGCAGTTGGATGTCCTGATCTATTTGGCGCTGGCTGGCCGGTTCGAACAGGTCGTGAAGAGTCAGTGCGTGAGGGCGGTAATGTTCGATGCCCAACAACCGTTGCGCGGCTCTGTTGGCCGCCTCGATGCTGCCGTCTTCGCGGATCGCCAGCAATGCCTGCAACGGCGTGCCCAACAGGCGAGGGTCGTGCTGCAAGGCGATGACCCGACAGCCGACCAGCCCGTCGAACATATGATTTTCAGCGGCCATCGCCGCATGATTCAGACGCTCAAGCATCGTGCCCGCGTTGCGGCTGCCGATTCCTGTCAAGTCGAGAGCACCTAGCACTTCTCCGCTTAAACCATGCACCGGGACGCTGACACAGAAAAAACGCTCGAATTCCTGCAAGTAATGCTGATTGCCTACCACCGCCGTCGGGATGCCTTCTGCCAGCGTGCAGGCGGGCGCGGTCGTGCCGACGTCCGATTCAGCGACGCGGCGGCCAGGCTGGAGTAGTAGTAAGGGACCCTGGCTGCCCTGGGGCTGCCGCGTATGCACAATCCGGTTCTGCGGATTGACGCAGAACAACATCCAGTGGGTGTCTCCAATCAGTTGCCAGAGCCGTTCCATTTCCGGCCGTGCGTACTCGGCCAGACGATGGTCATGATCAGTCAGCGCCGCAAAATCAAGGTCCGCCCCCCAAAGGCCCGGGGTGTGCGGCAACAATCCTGCGTCACGCGAGCGGGTCCAAGAGCGGGCTATGCTATCAGGCAGAAGCCCGGCGGGGAGAGGGGCCCCCTCGGAGAAAAGGGCCCGAGCGGTTTGCAAGTCGAATTGAAGGGTATCCATGGGCAGACCTTATTGTTATGGCGACACAGCAGTAGAAGCATCAGCTGATTCTGCTGCATCGCGGTGCTCAGTCAAGGCGCGGGATTAGGCCTCAAAACAATAGCAGAGCGCGCAAATTTACTCCCGTGTCTTCGCGAAACCCACCCACCACGCGCGTGTCATGGGTCAACTGCGTGCTGAGCTGCAGGTTCGAGGTAACCATCTGCTGAAATTCGAAACGCACTTGTTGCACTTCGGTTTTCTGCCCGGTGTATTCGTCAGAGATGTATTGCTTGCCACCATCGGTCGCGGAGAAACCTAGAGCTAGCCGTTGGGTGGGGTTGAAGTCGTAGCGCAGGTTGGCCTGAATCTGATAGGTCGGATCTTGACGCAGCGTCTGGCTGCCCGTGCCCGCATCATTATTAGGCCCATAGAAAACCGCATCGCCATAGAGCTCCATCCCCCATTTGCCCCATAGCGGTTCGACCCAGCCGACTTGCAGGTCACCCTTGAAACGATTCTCTCCCAGGTTCACCGGGTTATGGCGGTCGTATTGACCCCATGGCAGGTAGATCAGCGGCGTGATACCGAAATAACGGCCACTGGCCCCCGCATTAGGCTGGTTGACGAGCCAGAAGGTCGCTCCGACGATGGGATCGGCCATACCGCTGTTGCTGCCCAGCTTTTGCCCACCGACTTTGACGTCGTAAACATGGCCTAAGGGCAGAAGGATCTGCGGGTCGATGGTGATACCGCCCAAATCCATGAAGTGAATAAGACGTAGGATGCTGATGTTGGACCGCAGCCCGGTTGAGCGAGTCGCATCAGGGCTGCCATCGCCGTTGAACCGATTGGCATGCCCCCATTGTTGATACCAGGCCGCGATGTTGGTGCCGGGTGGGGCGGCGTTGTAATCACCAGCGTTGACATCGACCGCAAAGGCTTTGCCAGTCAGAAGGGTGCAGGCCGCAAGGCCAAATGCATAGCGAGATGTGTGCTTCACGGGAAAGGTCCTGTTTCTTCTTGTTTGAAATGGCCGCCCTGTCGAACGGCCACTATCTGTCAGCGCTGAATGCGGATAATCGGCTTCAACGTGAGCCCCTTCTCGCTGTCTTCGGCGGCCTGATTAATTTCCTCGAAGTTGTAAAACTTGACGAGTTTGTCGAAGGCGAATCGGCCTTGCAGGTACAGGTGAACAAGTTCCGGAATGAATTTCTTGGGAATGCTGTCGCCTTCAACAATGCCCCGAATGGACTTGCCCCCCAGCAGTAGATCGTTGACGTCGAATTGCGCAGTGGTCCCCAGTGGAGGCGCGCCGACCACACCCAGCACGCCTCGACTGCCAAGGGCGTCTACAGCTTGGCGAAGGACTTCAGGACGACCTGTCGATTCCAGAGCGAACTGCACACCACCGGTGATTTCGCGAACCGCGGCAACCGGGTCCGTCTCACGGCTGTTCACCACATGCGTGGCGCCCAACTCCAGCGCCAGCTTCAAACGCGAAGGCACGACATCGACTGCGATGATGGTGCCAGCTCCGGCGACTTGCGCTGCTAGCACAGCGGAAAGCCCCACAGCTCCGCCGCCGAACGCGGCGAATGCACTGCCAGGTGTGACACGAAGCGAGTTGATGACGGCACCGGCGCCCGTCTGGATTCCGCACCCCAGAGGGCCGAGCAGTTCGATGGGCGCCTCTTTAGGAACGCGGACCGTGTTGTTTTCTCGGCCCAAGGCATAGGTTGCGAAGGACGATTGAGAGAAGAAGTGATCGTGCAGTACAGCTCCGTGCTCATCCTGCAGCGCATTCTGGCCGTCTGGTCCAGCGCCACTGAAGTTGCGCCCGAAAAACTCTTTGCAGTACGCCGCCTGACCGGTGTCGCAGGAGAGGCAGTGGCCGCAGTAGCCGTAGGTCATCACGACGTGATCGCCGACGGCCAGATCCACGACCAGAGGACCTACCGCTTCGATGATGCCTGCGCCTTCATGGCCCAGCACGGCAGGAAGGGGGACCGGATAATATTGATCACGCACGATCATGTCGGTGTGGCACATGCCTGTAGCGACAATGCGCACCAGCACCTCGTCACCTTCGGGCGCGCGAATGCGGGCCTGCTCCAGCACGAAAGGTGCGCCTTTGCCACGTGTGACAGCAGCTTGAATAGGGCGAAAAATTGTAGTCGTCATTTTTATTGTTCTCCGAGGTCACAGCGGATATGCAGGAGCTTCGCCTTTGAGGGTCAGCCACTGCCATTGAGTAAACTCTTCCCAGTTCGCAGCGCCGCCGATGCTGGTGCCATTGCCCGACGCGCCCACGCCACCGAATGGGTTGATAACTTCATCGTTAACTGTCTGATCGTTGATGTGCAGAAGGCCAGTGCGCAGTTGCTCGCCGAGGCGAAGCGCCCGGCCGGTATCACGGGAAAGGACGGCGGCGCTTAGGCCATATTCGGTATCATTAGCAAGCTGGACGGCTTCTTCGTCAGTCTCGAAAGGAACAACCACGGCGACGGGCCCAAAGATCTCTTCGTGGAATGCAGGGTTGCCACGTGTCACGCCGCTGATTACCGTCGGCTTAAAGAAAAGCCCTTCAGCCGATCCGCCAGTCTCTACTTTTGCCCCTGCGGCACGTGAGGCTTCGACGATCCGCAGCGCATTGTCACGCTGCGCAGCATTGATAAGTGGGCCTAGGTGTACTTGAGCTGTCGTAGGATCACCCACGGTCAAGCTCTGAGCTTTGGCAACGAGTCGTTTTAGAAAAGCATCGTAAATTCCGCGCTGTACTAAAACGCGGCCGGTTGACATGCAGATTTGCCCTTGATGGAGGTACACCCCCCACGTTGCATTCGCGATAGCAAGATCTAGGTCGGCATCATCCAAAATGATCAGGGAGTTTTTGCCTCCAAGCTCTAGAGACACCTTTTTCAGATGGCGCCCAGCAGCTTCCCCTACTTTACGGCCCGCTGCGGTGGAACCGGTAAATTGGATCATCGCTACCTGAGGAGACGCTGTGAGTGTGGACCCTGCGTCGGCGCCTCCAGGGAGTACATGCAGGGTGTTGGCGGGCAAGCCAGCCAGCTGGAAAAGGCGAGCAATGATAAAACCGCCACACACTGCCGTGCGGGGGTCCGGCTTGAGGACCACGGCGTTGCCGGTTGCCAGTGCCGGAGCTACGGCGCGCATGGCCAGATAGAGCGGGAAGTTGAACGGTGAAATGACCCCGATTACGCCAAGTGGGCGCCGCCGAGCCAGGCTCAGCCGACCCGCTGGCGATGGCAGAACTTCCCCTTGGCTGCGTGAGGGCAGGGCGCAGGCTTCGTGAAGCGCTTTGATGGTGACAGCGGTTTCGAATGCTGCTTTGGGACGCGTCGAACCGCTCTCGCGGACGATCCAGTCGATAATTTCATCCTGATACTGTTCGGCCAACTGTGCGGCTCGACGCAGAACTGAAGACCGCTGGTCATAGGGCAGTGCAAACCATTGTCGCTGGGCTTCGACGGCCCGTTCGCAACTGCGTTGTACCTGCGCGCCGTCTGCCATTGCCAGCGTGCCGAGTATCTGTCCGCTGCCTGGCGACAAAACGTCCACGCATGGAAGCGCCCCGGCTTCCCAGTCGCCGGCATACAGGCGCTCCTGCCACAGATCGTTGGGTAGCAATCGATTCATTGTTCACTTCCTTCTTATTGTGCAGTTGTTGGAGGTGCTACGTGGACTATTGCAGGTGCCGTGCCACACCGCAGAACCGCACTGGCGCGGGACTTTCAAAAAGCAGTTGTCGGAAAGCTGGACGATCGGAGGCTGGGGAGCTGTCCAGTATCTGAACAATCAGGATCGTGATCGGGTAATCGAGGGAGTTTTAGCGAAGGAAGGCTCGGCGATTGAAGCAGGAAGGTGTGCTACGCGCTTGGAGAGAGGGATCAGGCAGGGACGACGCAGGGCCGCAGAGGCTCCGTGCCCGATGAATCAGGCACGGAGGGTCGATTGGGCGCAGGGGGCGATCAGGCGACGATACGCACGGACCTCTTCTGAGTGAATGTCAGGAAGCTGTGATGGCCGTGGTACTCGCCCATGCCTGAGGTCCCCATACCGCCGAAGGGCAGGTAAGGCGAGAATGCTTGGAGCATGACGCTGTTCACCTGTGCGTCTCAAGATTAGATATGCAAGATGATCGAACAGGCGTGAAAAATAGACATAGGGATATGGCACGCGTCGCTACGATTTAGTACGAGCGCTTTTACGCAGTTGTTTCGGTCGCGTCCTATTCAACTCCCGTCGCCGGAGAAGCAAATCCAAATTTCATCAAGTTAAGAGGGACGTAGAAAAAGCCTCGGCCTTCCGGGAGCAAGCCCTTACTGGCGTATCAACCTACTGCTATCGCATAACACGCCAACAAGAGCCCTCCACAATGCAGCGGTGACGCAGCGGGATGATTACCAACTGCGCCACATCTGATAGCACCCTTGATTAAGGAACGATGCGTATCGACTTCTTGTGGGTGAACGTCAGAAAACTGTAATGCCCGTGATATTCACCCATCCCCGAGTTACCAACACCACCGAAAGGCAGGTAAGGGGAGAAGGCGTGCAGCATTACACCGTTGACCTGCGCATCGCCCGCTTGAATCTGGTCGATGACGGTCTGAGCTTGTGCCTGGTCGTGGGTGAAGACGTAGACCGCCAAAGGCTTGGGATGATACAGATTCACCGCGGCAATTGCCTCGTCGGCCGATGCAAAGCTGAGCACTGGCAGGATAGGCCCGAACAACTCTTCGGACATTAGCGCATCGCTCCACTGCACCTGGTCCACTACGGTTGCGCTGAACACCCGGCGCGCAGGATCCGCCTCGCCCCCCACCAGCACGCGACCTTTGCTGTCGGCGAGCAGTGCCTGAAGTTTTTCGACCTGGCGGCTGGTCACCAGTTTGCCGGTGGAGTCGATATCGGGCAGTTGCTGCTTGACCGCGTGCGCAAGCTTGGCCAGCAACGCCTCTTTTACGTCGGCCTGTACGTAGAGATAGTCCGGAGCAATGCAGGTCTGACCGCTGTTGATGAACTTGCCGAACAGCAACTGCTCGACCACCTGATCCAGGTTGGCGTCGGGCAGCACGATCAGTGGGCACTTGCCTCCGAGTTCCAGCACTACCGGGGTCAGGTGCTCGGCGGCCGCGCGCATCACCACTTTGCCGACGTTGGGGCTGCCGGTGAAAAAGATGAAATCGAAAGGCAGGCTGAGCAGATGGGTGTTCTGCTGACGCCCACCCTGCACCACGGCAATGTAGTCAGGTTCGAACGCTTCGGTGATGATCTTTTTCAACACCGCTGAGGTTTCAGGAGTGGTCTCCGATGGTTTCAAAATAGTGGTGTTGCCCCCTATGATCGCGCCCACCAGAGGCGTCAAGGTGAGGTTTATCGGGTAATTGAAAGGTCCGATGATGTAGGCCACACCGAAGGGTTCTTGGGTGACGTAGCAGGTGGACGGGGCAATGATGTCGGCGGTCGGCACTTCCTTGGGTACGGCCCATTGGTCCAGATGCTCCAGGGCGAAGTCTATTTCGTGCAGTACCGCGCCTATTTCCGCCAGATCGACGTGTTCGCGGGGTTTGCCCAGATCAGCGTCAAGGGCAGCATAGAGCAGTTCGCGATTGTCGAGCACCGCTTGCTTGAGGCGCTCCAAACTTTGCTTGCGAAAAGCGATGTCGTAGGTCTGGCGCGAAGCGAAGAACGCTTTCTGACGGGCGAAGATCGCGTCGATGGTGTGGTTATCCGGGAAGCTCATGGATCGATTACCTCGTCAATTTTCAAAAGACTTGCGCAATGCGCAGGTTAAGTTGGCTTTGAGTCTTGAAACCGTTGTCGACACTCGTGTCACGGCCCCAGCCGAAAATGAGTTGGGTCTTGGTGGGGAGCATGTAGGCGGCGCCGATCGTGTACTTGTTGATCCCTGGTCGGCCTTGACTCAAACCGTCGACAAACTGCTCGCCACCCCACTCATGGGAATAGGAGGTGCGCAGGTCCAGGCTGGGAGTAAGGTTGTAGCGCAGGATGGTCTGCCCTTGGTACAGCGTGCGCTGCGAGAGCGTTGCCCCGGTGCTGCCATAACGGTCGTTGTCACTGAAATGGGTGCCGTCGAACACCAGGTCCAAGGTCACCTTGTCGACCAGTCGCTGACTGAAGCCCAGTTGCAAGGTGTACTTGTGGCGGTTCTCGCCGATATTGAGTGGGTCGTCCTTGTCGTAGCTCCCGGTGGGCAGCGTCACCATCGGCGTTACCCCAAAAAAGGTTCCCGATGCCGGCCGGTTCACCAACCATATCGTGTTAGCGAGAATCAGATCGCCAACGCCGTTGCCAGTCCCGAGGTCGCTGCCGGCCTGCTTGCCGTTGACGTGACCGAACGGCAGCAGAAATTGCGGGTCGATGGTGAACCCGCCGATTTCCATGAAGTGGATCATCCGCAAAATGCCGATGTCCTGAGTCAAATGGGTGCCACCCCCGACATTGTTGCCATGGGCATAGGCGCTGTGGCTGTAGCCATGCTGGTAGTAGAGCAGGGCCATATTGCTGCCCGGCGACAGTGGATTGTAGTCACCGCCGTCGACATCCAGCGCCATGCACTTAGCCGGGACCAGTGCCGTGAGGCACGCCAAGGCCCCAGCGTGGGCAAGCGGGTTCCTTATTGATTTCATAGGGCAGATCTCCTTGCTGCAGGAAGCCGCGCGGGCCTCAGTGCTTGAAATAAGAGGCTACGAGCATTTTCGCGGCATGCAGTGCCAACGCCTGCGTCGGTGCATTGGTGTTGCCACTGGTGATGTTGGGCATGATCGAGGCGTCGATCACATGCAGGTTGTCGACCCCGTGGACCCGCAGTTGCGCATCGACTACAGCATCATCGTCATATCCCATGCGGCAGGTGCCCACGGGGTGCCACATGGTGGTCGCGACGCTCTTGACCCATTCGGCGATCTGCTCATCAGTCTGCACCTGGGCGCCGGGTGAGACTTCCTCATCAATGACCGGCGCCAGTGATTCCTGTTTCATGACTTCACGCATAGCTTTGACCGACTCCACCGCGACCTTGAGGTCGTACTCATGGCCGATGAAGTTGGGGTGGATGAGGGGCATGGAGGTTGGATCGCTGTCGGCCAGACGGATGTACCCCCGGCTCTTGGGTTGCAGCACCACCAGCTCGAAGGTGATGCCGGAGCGGCTACCCGTCGGGCTCAGGCCATCCTTGGAAATGATCGGCACGTGATAGCACTGCACGGTGGGCTCGGCGCTGAAATCCAGAGGGTCCCAGTAGGTCACCGTCTCGATGCCATTGCCAGCGGCCGGGCCATCCTTGGTCAGGATGTAGCGCAGGCCGGCATTGACCGTGCCCAGGCCTTGGGCTGCTTTCTGATAACCCAGGTTGCCGGTTACATAGGCGCTGAGCGGAACGATAGGGTGGTCGTGCAGATTCTCGCCCACGCCCGGCAGGTCGATCTTTACCGGGATGCCGAACTCTTCCAAGTGTGCACGTGGACCAATGCCTGAGTGCATGAGGATTTTGGGGCTGTGCACCGCCCCTGCGCTCAGCACCACGTGGGTGGCGTGGATCTCGGTACTGCGGCCGCCAACCAGCGCTTGCACGCCCACAGCACGATTTTGCTCGAACAGCACCCGAGTGACGGTGGTCTTGGTCAACAGTGTGATTCGACCGCTGTCCAGATGCCGACGCAAGTGCGCTTCCACGGCGCTGCAGCGGCGTTTGTTCTTGATGTTCGATTGCACCGGTGCGACGCCGATCTGGGTGTCACCGTTGTAGTCGGGGTTGTAAGGCAATCCATATTCCTGGAATGCTTTCAGGCAATACTGATTGAGCTCATTGATGCCATTGGGCATTTGGACGGCAAGGTTGCCATGAATGCCATGATGCTCGTTGTGAAAGGTGTCATTGCTCTCCTGTTCGATGAACGCTTTCCACATGTTGGCGTACGACCACCCACCTTCACCGCGCGCCGCTTGTTCCCAGCCATCAAAATCGCGCTTCTGGCCCCGTACGTAGCACATCGCATTGACCGATGTACCGCCGCCCAACACCTTGCCAGAGCGAAAGCGCCGCTCGCTGCCGTGTTGGGGGATCGTGTTGTCTTTGAACACATGCTTGTCATGGGCAAGGATGTTTCCGAAACCTGCGGGGATGTGGATCAGGGGGTCGCCGTCTTTTCCGCCGGCCTCAATGATCGCGATGCTGGCTTTGGTCTGCTCGGCGAGGTAGCTCGCCACTACGCATCCAGCCGCGCCGCTACCCACCACAATTACGTCAAAACTTTGCGTTGTCATGCTTGTTCACCGTCGATTGAGAGTATCGATTGCTTTCAAGCATGGTGCGACAGGATGACGCATGCGGCCATCGGGCTAGGGTCTGATCCGAAAGCCCAAAGATGACACTTATTGGTACAGCTAACGATTTTCGTGTTACAAAACTGAACAGTTCAAAGGTTGATCAATCGATAATGGATAAGTCGCACGCATTTGGGGCATTTTCTGATGATTACTCAGACCGACTGAGGACCGCTAAGGAAGCCATCGTTAGCGGCGGGGATGCAGGGCATATGGGCATCCCTGAATACCTGGTGGAGTCGTGGCGGCGCAGTCATGGATTTGGCATTCACCCCTCGGACCAGTTGCTGGCTTCACCAGATTCCCAGTTGTTCCTGATCGACGACCAGGACCGCTATTTGAGCGCGGTTGTCGGTCAGGCGATCGATTCGATCTGGAATTCGTTCGGCGGTGAAAATTGGGTGGTCTATGTCACCAACGAAGAAGGGGTCATCATCCGCGCTCGGCACGGATCGAACCCGGCGTCGAGATCCTTCGCGCTGCAAGTTGGCCGGCGCTTGAGCGAGTCGGACATCGGCACGACCGCACCGTCATGCGCCCTGCAGGAACGGCGGCCTCTGACTTTGGTTGGGGCTGAGCATTACCTGTCGGAATTTTCTCGTCTATTTTGTTGCGCGGTCCCGATTTGGGGCCCGTGGGGAACGGTCATGGGGGTCATGAACATCACCGGTAGTGAGGAGTTCAAATCTAGCCTGGTAGAAAAGAAACTGTTCAGCGCAGCGGTAAAGGTCGAGAACAGGCTGTTCATGGACGCTCATCGCTCCAATCAAGTGATCAGGATCCACTACGACTTCGAATTCATCGACACGCACCACGCGGGTCTAGTAGCGATTAACGGCTATGGGGACATCCTGTCGTTGACACGCTGTGCTGCCGAGATGCTGGATAACATTGATCCCTTTCACCAGCGCTGCAATCTGGCGGATCTCTTCCTGGATGATCTGCTGATCGATGGTCAGTGCTTCGAGGCCCAACTCAAGAACGGCATCGTGTTCTACACCCGAGGAATGCTGCCCGGTAGCGGCGCTGACATCAGTGCGCCGTTTGTGGTGCGCAAGATGGCCACTTTGCGAGATCGATCAGAGCTGCATATTCTTGAAACATTAGCCAAGACTAAAGGCAATGTCAGTAAGGCTGCGCAGATTCTCGGCGTTTCTAGAAATACCCTTTATCGGGTATTAAAGAAGCACGATTGATGTGTTTCCACTTCCAATGCTGGATCCTCAAACATACAGAAAACCAAGGTAAGAGAGTTTCCCACTAGTCCGGCTGTACGAAGCCGGGATCGAAAGATGATGGTGCCGGCTTTCGTGACATGTGAGCGCTGGTTCTTGAAGGCCCGCCACTCGCTACGCAATGCGCGTCCGGTGGGACAGCGATGCTCCTGCGTCTCTTCATTCCATTGAAAATCGCTGCTCGAGAGACTGTCGTTCTTACGCTCGGTTTTGTCCCAAACCGGCACATGAGGCTCAATGTTTTTTCGGTCACCATCCAGGCCAGCATCGGCGCGGTTCCATAAGCGGTATCGCCGATGAGCCGATCCGGCTTGGTGTCGAACTGTTCTTCGACCCGCTCGATCATGGTCTTGGTGCTTTCGACCTCGGCGGTTCGATGGGCGGGTGTCGGCTCCACGTCCACAATCACACCATGCTCGACATCAATCAGATAGTTCGTCGAATAAGCGAAAAACGCTGGACCTCCTGGCGCAGCGGTCCAACGTGCAAGTGGATCGGTCAGCGACAGGCGCTTGGGCAGTGCTTCGGCCAAAGCCTCTTCATCCAGAGCTTCAAGGTACTCACGCACGGCGCGAGTACTCAGCGACGGATCGCTCCAGTTGACCTCTTCGTTGCCGGGTACGCCTCGTTGTCGACTGGCATCCGCTTTGACGACGCTGGCGTCCACAGCAAAACCTTCGCCTTGACCAGACCTGCGTCCATGCAGCGACGCAGCACCTCGTTGAACAGCCAGCGAAACAGCGAGCTGTCACGAAAACGACCGTGGCGATTCTTGGTAAATGTAGAGTGGTTGGGGACTTCGTCTTCAAGACTCAAACGGCAGAACCAGCGATACGCCAGGTTCAAATGAGCCTCTTCGCACAACCGACGTTCGGAACGAATGCCGTAGCAGTAGCCCACGACCAACAGGCGAATCATCAGTTCGGGATCAATCGATGGACGCCCGATGGGGCTATAAAAATCGGAGAGATAATGGCGCAGATCGCTTAGATCGAGGCATCGATCAATGTTGCGCAGGAGGTGATTGGCTGGGATGTGATCTTCAATATTGAACGAGTAAAACAGTCGCTCTTGTCCCTCGACAATTGTCCCATCATGCTGCGAATCCTCCCGCTGGCCGATGACCTGATTTTGCAGCAGGCCAGGCAGGAGATTTACTTTTTCAACAGAATCGGCCGTTTTCTGACCTTCGTTTAGGGGTTGAACTGCCAGGGTTTTCCTAGACGATGAGTGAGTAATTGCATGGTCAGCAAATAGTAATAGCGCGTCGATTCAGTGCGCTGGTTTAGATGGTGATTCAAAAACCACGCAAGGTATTTTCTCTTCCAAGTCCATGGATTGCCGCATTGCCAACGCTCAGCGATTGCTGTTTGGATTGTCTTCGCCTGACAAATGTGGCGATGGCGCGTGGAATACGACCCGGTCAAGAGGCTTACTAGGAATGGCTCCATGTCAAATGGCTTGCTCATGCTCGACTACCAATGTAAGCCGACACCACGCCGATACGGCCGTGTCCCAGCTCATAGCTGATTTGCATTCGGGCATCCTGATCTAGGCGTCGTTCCAGCTGGTAGCAGCTGCCACCGTTGATAGGCGCGGGATGATGGGTGATTTGTTCATAGCGTTCGCATGCATAGGCCGCGCGCAATTCGTGGAAGCCTTTGAGGTTGTGCTTATGGAGGATGTCCCGTGCAGGACGGACGATTCTCCGTTGGAAATCGAGGTAGCTTTCGTTCGGTGCAAGCAGGTTGCGGCTACCGTCGGGCGAGACCTGATGGGCGAATGCCAGTGCACCGCAGATGTAATCGTTCACCGCGATCCAGCGAGGTGCCGACGCGCCTGCGCGGCCACCTTTGGTGCCATTCTGGATGTTGATCTTGCCGTAGTGTTCGGCCTCACGTTTTAAACGCGGTAGGTCCGCCAAAATGGCCTCGCGTAAGCGCATGCCGGTGGCTCTCGCTAACTGAACGATGGTCGCCGCGCGCGGCATTTGGTGTTCGCAGGGCGCGTCGACGATCTGCTTCACGTGTTCGGGGTCTTGGCCTTGCGGCACCGAGCAGCGAACACTGGTGCGCCGCATTCCCAGCGCCTTGCTCGGACTCGGCACTTTCACATGCTGGTCACCGCGAAGCGCTGCCAGGGTTCGATTCACACTGGATAACCGGTTTTGTGCTGTGGCGATAGCGAGCACGCCCTGTTCAACTTGCTGACGCAGATGTTCGGCGTAGTCCAGCAAGGTCTGCCGATCAATTTGTCGCGCATTGTTAAACCCCGGTCCATCCTCCGACCGACACCACCGCACGAATGCCCGCCACCGATCACTGTGCGCTTTGACCGTGCCGTAATGTCCGCAGCCAAATAGATCTTTCAGCGCTTGCGGCCCGGTATAGCTCAATTGCCGGCCATAGCCAAAATTCCGCCCGTCACGTTTACCTACCAGTGCCATGATCCAACTCCTCTCGAAGCCAAAATCCTTGAAGCTTTCCCCACGTCATCCCGCCACGGATGTTGAGTGTTATCAGGGATCAAGGCCCCTGCGACCTGTGAGGGTGTCCACTAACGCGGGACTGGCGGCTCTTTACGACCGGGAGCTTGGGCATCTCATGATCTGACTTCCTGAACACTTCCAAAGAAGTGGGCGGGTGGAGGCTGCACTGGCTGACGAGACCGGCGCCGCGAGATCGTGAGTCGGGTGAAGGCAGTGAGGCGATGACCGGGGCATGCCTGACTGTCAGTCAGGTGCAGTCCATTCCTTGGGCTGCGGCACCATCATCTGCATCGCTGTTGCTGGTGACTTCGGTGTTTGTCACGCCGATTGTCACGAGGGGGAATGCCGCAAAGCCTTGTACGAGATGGGCTGCAGCAGCGCTAGGAGCGCCCGTCTCTTTCCAGAAGAAAGAGACGGGCGCAGGTTGGCGCAGTGAAATGGCCAAGCGGAAAGGTTGCTGCAGGGCAGCTGGGTAGGGGGATGTATTTGCCGCAATGGCAACGATCTGAAGTAGGCATCCATCACTCGGTGAGTGACCGTGCGAGCCGCCGGACGCTAATCGCATTTTGGGAGAACCACCACGGCGTGGCGTAGCCTTGAAGGTTCTGGCTACCTGGGTTGCTGTCAACGACAGCACTTGCACGATCTTTTCTACGCTCGCCGATAGACAGGGTCAAGGCTCGATTTTTTGAGAATTCTGCGGCTGCGAATGGCGTAAGCCGTCTATGGAAATCCGTGGTTTCTAGAAGACGGTTACGCTGATTTTTAGATTTTTCAAGTGAGGCCCTTCCAAGCAGGGCGGCTTTGCAGCCCTGCTTGGAAGGGCCTGCGTGGAAGGCAAGGCTGTGGAGATTTCACTGACGTGTTAGTGCTGGAATGCGCCACGCTCATCTTCCAAGGTGCTGATGCCGCCACCGACCGCGTTGACCCCGAGAAGCTCCGAAGACTTACGCGACAGAAACTGATTAACCCGCGTATCAAACTGATCCCGCAGGCTCGCCGTAATCCCAACCCTGAGCGCATCGAGATAATCGGCATACCACTGCATCATGATCCGCCGTTGCGTCAGGTACAGCGCCTGGTTGTACTCCCCAGCAATGCCACCCTCGACATGAGCCAGTTGACTTTCAACATGATCCTTCAGCCACCCATGCTCGCGCAGCAGCGTGCTCGCGGTGTGGCGAACGCCATGGCTCACCATCCGCCCTTTATAGCCAATCTTGGCAAACACCAGATTGATCGTGTTCTCGCTGATGACGGGCCGTTTCTCGCCACTACCCGGAAACAGGTAGCGGCTGCGTCCAGTGCATTGGTGCAGCTTGATCAGCATCGCGATCAGTTGATGGGGCAGGGGACTGACATAGTCCCGGCGCATCTTCATGCGTTCAGCCGGTATGGTCCACGTCCCTTCTTCAAAGTCGATTTCATCCCACGTCGCATACCGAACCATGCCGGGTCGGCTCGCCGTCAGTATTGCCATCCACGAAGCAATCCTCGACGGCAACCGGCTGGTGGTTTTGCTCAGTGCCTGAAGAAATTCCGGCAGCTCGCTTTCACGCAAATGCGGATAGTGCTCAGGGGAAGGCGGCGCCAACGCGATGGCATGAAGTTCTGAAGCCGGATTGTGTTCGCACAACCCCCGCGCAATCGCCTGACTGAAAATCTGCTTGAGCCAGGTCCGAGCCTTGTCTGCCACATTGAACGCCCCGCGCTTTTCGATGCTGGCCTGCAACTTCGCGCAGTCGGCGCGAGTAATGTGCTCCAGCTGCATCTCGCCGAGTGCCGGTAGCAGATCCTTGTCGAGGTAGTCGCGAATCTTCTTTAGCGTCGCATGGCTGCGGCCGGAGTCGGCCTTGAACTGATACCAGTACTCCGTAGCTCGCCTGAAGGTGTTGAGCCCAGCCTCCCGTTGCTGCTGCTTGTCATCCCGGCGTTTGGCTCCAGGATTGGTCCCTTCCTTGAGCTGCTTGCGGCATTCGGCAGCCCTTTCGCGAGCTTCCTGCAAGGAGATGCTCGGGTAGACGCCCAATGACATGCGCGCCGGGCGACCATGATACGAATAGCGGAAATGCCAGTACTTGTGGCCGTTCGGCTGGACTAGAAGGGCAAGACCCGAACTATCACTCAGCGTGTATTGCTTGTCGGCAGGCTTGGACGCTTTGACTTGCAAGGCAGTGAGGGGCATGGCTGTACACCTCCGGTTCTCGAACTGGAATATGTACAGAAAATGTACCAAAAAGAGGCTGGCTTGCAAGGGACGGGGATGGAACCCCAGAGACCAAAAAGCCCGCAGTTAGCGGGCTCTAGGGGTGTTGCGTAGACGCTGGTAGTCGTCTATGTACTGCAAATGGTGCCCCGAGGGAGACTCGAACTCCCACTCCTTTCGAAAACGGATTTTGAATCCGCCGCGTCTACCAATTCCGCCATCAGGGCTCAATGGCGGCGAAGTATAGAGAGGTGATAACCGTCGGTCAATCAGGTACATGGAGAATTTTCACTATTTCCGCTAGACTTCCGGGCCCTGCTAGACGAACCCCATCATGCGCGTTGCTGACTTTACTTTCGAACTCCCTGATTCGCTGATTGCTCGCCACCCTTTGGCCGAGCGTCGCAACAGTCGCCTGTTGACCCTGGATGGGGTCAGCGGCGCCCTGGCACACCGTCAATTCACTGATTTGCTTGAGCATTTGCGCCCGGGCGATTTGATGGTGTTCAACAATACCCGGGTGATTCCGGCGCGACTGTTTGGCCAGAAGGCTTCCGGCGGCAAGCTGGAAATCCTGGTGGAGCGGGTGCTGGACAGTCACCGCGTGCTGGCCCATGTGCGGTCAAGCAAGTCGCCGAAGCCGGGTTCGAAGATCCTGATCGACGGCGGTGGCGAAGCCGAGATGCTGGCGCGTCATGATGCGTTGTTCGAACTGGGGTTTGCCGAAGAAGTGTTGCCGCTGCTCGATCGCGTTGGGCACATGCCGTTGCCTCCTTATATAGACCGCCCGGATGAAGGCTCGGACCGCGAGCGTTATCAGACGGTGTACGCCGAGCGCCTGGGCGCGGTGGCGGCGCCGACGGCGGGGCTGCATTTTGATCAGCCGCTAATGGAGGCGATTGCCGCCAAGGGCGTCGAGACGGCGTTCGTGACCTTGCATGTGGGTGCGGGTACGTTCCAGCCGGTGCGCGTCGAGAAGATCGAAGATCACCACATGCACAACGAATGGCTGGAAGTCAGCCAGGAAGTCGTCGATGCGGTCGCGGCCTGCCGGGCTCGCGGTGGTCGTGTGGTGGCGGTGGGGACCACCAGCGTGCGTTCGCTGGAAAGCGCCGCCCGCGATGGTGTGCTCAAGCCGTTCAGTGGCGACACCGACATCTTTATCTACCCAGGCCGGCCGTTTCATGTGGTCGATGCCTTGGTCACCAATTTCCATTTGCCCGAATCCACGCTGTTGATGCTGGTTTCGGCGTTCGCCGGTTATCCCGAAGCCATGGCCGCCTATAAAGCCGCCGTGGAGCATGAATACCGCTTTTTCAGCTACGGTGATGCGATGTTTATCACCCGTAATCCCGCGCCTACTGCCCCTAAAGAATCAGGCCCTGAGGAAACAGAATGAGTCGCACCAGTCGCATGTCCTTTGAGCTCCTTGCCACCGATGGCAAGGCTCGTCGCGGTCGTTTGACCTTCCCGCGCGGTACCGTCGAGACTCCGGCGTTTATGCCGGTGGGCACGTACGGCACGGTCAAGGGCATGCTGCCGCGGGATATCACCGCGACCGGCGCGGAAATCATTCTGGGCAACACGTTCCACTTGTGGCTGCGTCCTGGCACTGAAGTGATCAAGAAACACGGCGACCTGCACGATTTCATGCAGTGGAAAGGCCCGATTCTGACCGACTCCGGCGGTTTCCAGGTGTTCAGCCTGGGCGCGATGCGCAAGATCAAGGAGGAGGGCGTGACCTTCGCCTCTCCTGTGGACGGCGCCAAAGTGTTCATGGGGCCGGAAGAGTCGATGCAGGTCCAGCGTGACCTGGGCTCCGACATTGTGATGATTTTCGACGAATGCACGCCGTACCCGGCTGATGAAGACGTTGCTCGCGTATCTATGGAGTTGTCGTTGCGCTGGGCTCAGCGCTCGAAAAACGCCCATGGCGACAACACGGCGGCGCTGTTCGGCATCGTTCAGGGCGGCATGCACCAGGATTTGCGCATGCGCTCCCTGGAAGGCCTCGACAAGATCGGCTTCGATGGCCTGGCCATCGGTGGGCTGTCGGTGGGCGAGCCCAAGCACGAGATGATCAAGGTGCTGGATTACCTGCCGGGCCAGATGCCGGCTGACAAACCTCGTTACCTTATGGGCGTTGGCAAACCGGAAGATCTGGTTGAGGGTGTGCGCCGCGGTGTGGACATGTTCGATTGCGTGATGCCAACCCGTAATGCCCGCAATGGGCATCTGTTCATTGATACAGGCGTGCTGAAGATCCGTAACGCGTTCCATCGCCATGATGATTCGCCGCTGGATCCAACCTGCGATTGCTACACCTGCCAGAACTTCTCCCGTGCTTATCTGCACCATCTGGACAAGTGTGGCGAAATGCTGGGTAGCATGTTGAATACCATCCACAATTTGCGCCATTACCAGGTGCTTATGGCTGGTTTGCGCGAGGCTATTCAACAGGGTACATTGGCCGCCTTTGTCGATGCCTTCTACGCCAAACGCGGGCTTCCCGTTCCGCCTTTGGACTGAGTTTTCTGACCCCAAGATTCAACATTTGCAACTGGAGTGCTAAATGAGCTTTTTTATCTCTAATGCCATGGCTGACGCTGCTGCACCTGCTGCAGGCCCAATGGGTGGCGGCTTTGAGTGGATTTTCCTGGTCGGTTTCCTGGTCATCTTCTACCTGATGATCTGGCGTCCACAGGCCAAGCGCGCCAAAGAACAGAAGAACCTGCTGAGCAGCCTGCAGAAAGGCGACGAAGTTGTGACCACCGGCGGTATCGCCGGCAAGATCACCAAAGTGGCCGACGATTTCGTTGTTCTGGAAGTTTCCGACACCGTCGAAATGAAATTCCAGAAAGGCGCCATCGCCGCCACGCTGCCAAAAGGCACGCTGAAAGCGATCTAAGTTTCAACTTCTACTCAATCGACGGGGCGCGCAAGGCGCCCCGCGTCATAAGCGGGCGGCGTGATGCTGAACAAATACCCTCTGTGGAAATACATTCTGATCCTGGCGGTGCTGGCGATCGGTCTGATTTATTCCGCTCCCAATCTATATCCTGATGACCCGGCCATTCAGGTCAGCGGTGCAAGCACTTCGCTGCAGGTCACTCAGGCTGATCTGGATCGTGTGAGCGCAGCGCTCAAGGAATCCGGGATCAACGTCAAGGCTGCCACTCTGGCGGCGGGCGGCAAGGGCGGTCTGATTCGCCTGGTCAAGGCTGAAGACCAGTTGCCTGCCAAAGACGTCGTGCGCAAGGCATTGGGTGATGACTACGTCGTTGCACTGAACCTGGCACAAACCACCCCGCAATGGCTGCGCAGCTTTGGCGCGCACCCGATGAAGCTGGGTCTGGACTTGTCCGGTGGTGTGCACTTCCTGCTGGAAGTGGACATGGACAAAGCCCTCGACGCCCGCCTGAAAGTCTATGAAGGCGACGTCAAGAGTCTGTTGCGTAAAGAGAAACTGCGCTATCGCAGCCTGCCGCAACTGGGCGGTGCCATTCAGCTGGGCTTCACTGACGAAGCAACCCGCGAACAAGCTCGTACGCTGATCCGCAAGAGCTTCAACGATTTCGACATTGTTCCGGCTGACCTCAATGGCCAACCGGTGCTGCGTCTGGCGATGACCCCAGCCAAGCTGGCGGAAATCCGCGAATACTCCATCAAGCAGAACTTGACCACGGTACGTAACCGCGTCAACGAGCTGGGTGTTGCCGAACCGATCGTTCAACGTCAGGGCGCCAACCGCATCGTGGTTGAGCTGCCGGGCGTGCAGGACACCGCAGAAGCCAAGCGTATCCTCGGCAAGACGGCCAACCTCGAGTTCCGTCTGGCCGCCGAACCTGGCGCTTCGAAAGCCACTTCCGAGACGTTCGAGTTCCGTGAAGGCAATCGTCCGCCGGCGCAGATCGAGCGTGGCCTGATCATCACCGGTGACCAGGTCACCGACGCCAAGGCTGGTTTCGGCGAGCACGGCACGCCAGAAGTGAACATCCGCCTGGATGGCCACGGTGGCGAGCTGATGAGTCGTGCGACTCGCAGCAACGTCGGCCGCAGCATGGCGGTGATCTTCATCGAACAGCGCCCGGTCACCACTTACACCAAGCAAGTGGTTAACGGCGTCGAGAAAGACGTACCGGTTCAAACGTTTAAAGAAGAGAAGAAGATCATCAGCCTGGCGACCATTCAGTCGCCGCTGGGTGCTCAGTTCCGTATCACTGGCCTGAACGGTCAGGGCGAGTCGTCCGAACTGGCGCTGTTGCTGCGTGCCGGTGGTCTGGCTGCACCGATGTACTTCGCTGAGGAGCGCACCATCGGTCCAAGCCTGGGTGCCGATAACATCGTCAAGGGTATCGATGCATCGCTGTGGGGCATGCTGTTTGTCTCGCTGTTCATCATCGCCATCTACCGCTTCTTCGGCATCATCGCCACCGTCGCTCTGTCGGTGAACATGGTGATGCTGCTGGCCCTGATGTCGCTGCTGGGGGCAACGCTGACCCTGCCGGGTATCGCCGGTATCGTGTTGACCATGGGTATGGCGGTCGACGCCAACGTGCTGATCTTCTCGCGGATTCGTGAAGAGATCGCGGCAGGCATGACCGTGCAGCGGGCAATCAACGAAGGCTTCGGCCGTGCATTCACCGCGATTCTCGACTCCAACCTGACCACTTTGCTGGTCGGCGGGATTCTCTTTGCCATGGGCACCGGCCCGGTCAAGGGCTTCGCAGTGACCATGTCCCTCGGGATCTTTACCTCGATGTTTACGGCCATCATGGTGACCCGCGCGATGGTCAACCTGATCTTCGGCGGTCGTGACTTCAAGAAGTTGTGGATTTAAGGGGCTGCCATGTTACGTACAATCAACTTCATGGGCGTTCGCAACGTTGCGTTCGGCGTCACATTGCTCCTTACGGCTCTGGCGTTGTTCAGCTGGTTCAGCAAGGGCTTGAACTACGGTCTGGACTTCACCGGCGGTACGCTCATCGAGCTGACCTACGAGCGTCCGGCCGACGTCACCAAGGTGCGTGAGCAGCTGACGACGGCGGGTTACCACGAGGCCATCGTGCAGAGCTTCGGTGCGACGACCGATCTGCTGGTGCGCATGCCGGGCGAAGACCCGCAACTGGGTCACCAGGTCGCTGAAGCGCTGCAGAAAGTCGGTGGCGACAACCCGGCGGTGGTCAAGCGCGTCGAGTTCGTCGGCCCGCAGGTCGGTGAAGAGCTGCGCGACCAGGGCGGCCTCGGCATGCTGATGGCGCTGGGCGGCATCATGATCTACCTGGCGTTCCGCTTTCAGTGGAAGTTCGCGGTCGGTGCCATCGTCTCGCTGATTCACGACGTGGTCGTGACCCTGGGTATCCTCTCGTTCTTCCAGATCACCTTCGATCTGACGGTGCTGGCGGCGGTATTGGCGATCATCGGTTACTCGCTGAACGACACTATCGTGGTATTTGACCGGGTTCGTGAGAACTTCCGGGTACTGCGCAAGGCTTCGCTGATCGAGAACATCAACATCTCGACCACGCAAACCCTGTTGCGGACCATGGCGACATCGATCTCCACGTTGCTGGCGATTGCGGCGCTGTTGTTCTTCGGTGGCGACAACCTGTTCGGCTTCTCCATCGCCCTGTTTGTCGGTGTTATGGCGGGTACCTACTCGTCGATCTACATCGCCAACGTGGTGCTGATCTGGCTGAACCTGAGCACCGAGGATCTGATTCCTGCGGTGGCTACCGATAAGGAAGTTGACGACCGCCCATAACGGCTATCGTTTTTCCTGCTGTCAGCCCAGAAAGGCGCGAGTTGAACTCGCGCCTTTTTTTGTGCTCCAAGGCTGGGAGAAGCGCGGGCTTGTCCCGCATGTGATGGTCAGGAGGTTCATGTGAACAAGTCGTTACTGGTTGGTGCGGTATTGGGTGCTGTCGGTGTGACTGCCGGGGGTGCTGTTGCCACCTACAGCCTGGTTAAAAGCGGCCCTGAGTATGCGCAAGTGCTAGCCGTTGAACCGGTCAAGACACAAATCAAGACGCCACGTGAAGTTTGCAAGGACGTTGCAGTGACCCGGCAAGCGCCGGTCAAGGATCAACACCAGATCCTCGGTACCGCCATCGGTGCTGTCGCGGGTGGTTTGCTCGGCAACCAGATCGGCGGCGGTACGGGCAAGAAGATTGCCACCGTTGCAGGTGCGGTCGGCGGAGGTTACGCCGGCAACAAGGTTCAGGAAGGCATGCAGAATCGTGATACCTACACCACGACTCAGACTCGCTGTAATACCGTGAACGACATCAGCGACAAGGTTGTAGGTTACGACGTTCGTTATTCGCTGGATGGCAAGGAAGGCAAGGTGCGGATGGATCGCGATCCGGGTAACCAGATTCCGGTCGACAAGGAAGGTAAATTGATCCTGTCGCAGAATGAGCCGGCTCAGTAAATAGCTGATATTCAGATTCAAAAAAAGCACCCGGTTGGGTAATGCCAGTCAGCTTAACTGACTGGCATTACCCTGAAGGGTGCTTTTTTGTGGCTGCTCGCTTATCGCTTCAGCGAGGCCGGCAGGTGCGGCTGGATGGCCGTCAGCACTGCTTTGAAGCACTTGGTGTTACCGGCAACGACGTGGCCTTTCTCAAGGAAGTCGTGACCGCCGGTGAAGTCGCTCACCAGGCCGCCAGCTTCCTGGATCAGCAGGGCGCCTGCAGCCATGTCCCACTCGGACAGGCCCGACTCCCAGAAGGCGTCGAAACGGCCGGCAGCCACGTAAGCCAGGTCCAGGCTCGCCGAGCCGGCACGGCGGATGCCGGCGGTCTGGCCAACCAGGGCGCGGAACATGCCCAGGTAGTTGTCGAGGTTGTCCATCTGGTCGTCACGGAACGGGAAGCCGGTACCCAGCAGGGCACCGTCCAGGCTGGTGCGGCCGCTGACGCGCAGACGACGACCGTTCAGTTGAGCGCCGCGACCACGGCTGGCGGTGAATTCTTCCTGGCGAACCGGGTCCAGAACAACGGCGTGTTCCAGGCGGCCGCGGTATTTGCAGGCGATGCTGACGGCGAAGTGAGGAATGCCGCGCAGGAAGTTGGTGGTGCCGTCCAGTGGGTCGATGATCCACAGGTAGTCTTCGCCTTCGCCGCTACCAGGATGCATGCCGGTTTCTTCACCGAGAATGCCGTGGGTAGGGTAGGCCTTGCGCAGCGCGTCGATGATTTTCTGTTCGGCGGCGCGATCCACTTCGGATACGTAATCCTTGGCGTCTTTTTCGTCGACCTTGATGGTATCCAGGCGCTCGATGGAGCGGAAGATCAATTCACTGGCGCTGCGGGCGGCGCGCAGCGCGATATTCAGCATGGGCTGCATGGATGTGTCACCTAAGGTTGTTAAAGAAAGCCGGGCATTCTATCAGAAAGTTTCTACAGGTGAAGGTCGGCGTTCGCTTTCATAGCTTAACGGTAGGATGAACTGTAAGATTCGGCTCCCCAATTCTGTGTTCGAGAGCGCCTCCCTTGCTGCAAAACATTCGTGTCGTCTTGGTCAATACCAGCCACCCCGGGAATATCGGCGGGGCTGCGCGAGCCATGAAGAACATGGGCCTGTCGCGGCTGGTGCTGGTCGAACCACGGTTGTTCCCGCACCATGAGGCCGATGCCCGGGCCTCCGGCGCCGGGGATATCCTTGAAAACGCGCAAGTCGTCGCCACTTTGGAAGATGCCTTGGTCGGCTGCAATCTGGTGCTGGGCACCAGTGCTCGTGATCGCCGCATTCCCTGGCCATTGCTCGATCCCCGCGAATGCGGTGTGAAAGTGGTCGAGGAAGCCGCGCAGGGGGGCGAAATTGCCTTGGTGTTCGGTCGTGAAGATTCCGGCCTGACCAACGAAGAGCTGCAGCGATGTCATTATCGCGTGCACATTCCATCAGACCCTGAGTTCAGTTCGCTGAACCTTGGGGCAGCGGTGCAGGTGTTGAGCTATGAAGTGCGCATGTCCTGGCTGGCGGCCGAAGGTCAGCCGAGCAAGGTCGAGAAGGATGAAGTGGCGTCCATCAAGAGTGGTGAGCTGGCGACCATGGATGAGCTGGAGCGATTTTATGAACATCTGGAGCAAACCCTGGTGGCCATCGAATTCCTCGATCCGGAAAAACCACGGCACTTGATGGCGCGCCTGCGCCGGTTGTACGGACGAAGCTCGGTCAGCCGGGCGGAAATGAATATATTGCGTGGCATCCTCACGGAAACCCAGAAAGCGGCCCGTGGCGAGCTTCTAAAGCGGAAGGATTAATGATGTTCGAGCGTCTGCGTGAAGATATCCAGAGTGTTTTCCATCGTGACCCGGCGGCGCGTAACGCATTTGAAGTACTGACTTGCTATCCGGGCATGCACGCCATTTGGATTCATCGGCTGTCGTCGGCCCTGTGGGGTTTGGGCTGGAAGTGGCTGGCGCGACTGGTGTCGAACTTCGGTCGCTGGTTGACCGGGATCGAGATCCATCCGGGAGCCAAGGTCGGGCGGCGCTTCTTTATTGACCATGGCATGGGCATTGTCATCGGTGAAACCGCCGAGATCGGCAACGACGTCACCCTTTATCAAGGTGTGACACTCGGTGGCACCAGCTGGAATAAAGGCAAACGTCACCCGACGTTGGAAGATGGCGTTGTGGTTGGAGCGGGTGCCAAGGTGCTCGGCCCGTTCACCGTGGGTGCCGGGGCCAAGGTCGGCTCCAACGCCGTTGTGACCAAGGCTGTGCCGGCCGGAGCGACTGTCGTCGGTATTCCAGGGCGGATTATCGTTAAGTCAGATGAAGAGCAGGACGCCAAGCGCAAGGCCATGGCCGAGAAAATTGGCTTCGATGCTTATGGTGTTGGCGAAGACATGCCGGACCCGGTGGCGCGTGCTATCAATCAATTGCTCGATCACCTGCAGGCGGTTGATGGTCGTCTGGAGGGAATGTGCGGGGCGTTGAAGGATTTGGGCAGTAACTACTGTGCGAAAGATCTGCCTGAGCTGCGCGAAGAAGACTTTGCGTGTGTGAAGGACAAGGATCAGAGTCAGGCCAGTTAAGCTTTTGTAGGAGCTGCCGCAGGCTGCGATCTTTTGATCTTGGCTTTTAAGGGCAAAATCAAAAGATCGCAGCCTGCGGCAGCTCCTACAGGTCGCATTCAGACAACGGCATTGCGCTGTCCGGTGTGCCATTACGCTGTAGATCCTGCTATGATGCGCGCGCTCTTTTGCGGGTAATCCTGACTAAAGTACTAGGTCTTATAGTTGACTTAAACACTCGGGAATTGCATACTCGCCCCATTCCGAACTCCGTGGTAATTGTCCATGCGACTGACTACAAAAGGCCGATACGCCGTGACCGCCATGCTCGACCTGGCGTTGCACGCGCAGCACGGGCCGGTGTCCCTAGCCGATATCTCCGAGCGCCAAGGCATCTCCCTGTCCTACCTCGAACAGCTTTTCGCCAAATTGCGCCGCAGCAATCTGGTGTCCAGTGTCCGTGGTCCCGGCGGCGGCTACCAGCTGTCGCGCGACATGCAGGGCATCCAGGTCGCCCAGGTGATCGATGCGGTGAACGAATCGGTCGATGCTACCAAATGCCAGGGCCAGGGTGATTGCCATCAAGGCGATACTTGCCTGACCCACCATTTGTGGTGCGATCTGAGTCTGCAGATTCACGAATTTCTGAGCGGTATCAGCTTGGCTGATCTTGTCACTCGCCGTGAGGTACAAGAAGTAGCCCAGCGTCAGGACCAGCGTCGTTGCAACAGCAAGACGTCACGCCTGGACAAGATTGAAGCGTCCGCCGTCGAATGACAGCCAAAGAGCTAGCGGCACGCCAGCCAGCCTGATTTAGGAGATAGTCCATGAAATTGCCGATTTACCTTGATTACTCTGCGACCACCCCGGTTGATCCGCGTGTCGCGCAAAAGATGAGTGAATGCCTGCTGGTCGACGGAAACTTCGGTAACCCGGCGTCCCGTTCCCACGTATTTGGCTGGAAAGCTGAAGAGTCCGTCGAAAACGCTCGTCGTCAGGTCGCTGACCTGGTCAACGCCGATCCGCGTGAAATCGTCTGGACCTCCGGTGCCACCGAGTCCGACAACCTGGCAATCAAGGGTGCGGCGCATTTCTATGCCACCAAAGGCAAGCACCTGATCACCACCAAGATTGAGCACAAGGCTGTCCTCGACACCATGCGCCAACTGGAGCGTGAAGGCTTCGAAGTCACCTATATCGAGCCACGCACTGACGGACTGGTGACTCCGGAGATGGTCGAAGCTGCCCTGCGCGACGACACCATCCTGGTATCGGTCATGCACGTGAACAACGAAATCGGCACCATCAACGACATCGCAGCCATCGGCGAACTGACCCGCTCCAAGGGCATTCTGTTCCACGTCGACGCTGCTCAGTCCACCGGCAAGGTCGACATCGACCTGTCGAAGCTGAAAGTCGACCTGATGTCGTTCTCCGCTCACAAAACCTATGGCCCTAAAGGCATCGGAGCGCTGTACGTGAGCCGCAAGCCGCGTGTTCGCATCGAAGCGACCATGCACGGCGGCGGTCACGAGCGTGGCATGCGTTCCGGCACCCTGGCGACCCACCAGATCGTCGGCATGGGCGAAGCTTTCCGCGTAGCCAAGGAAGACATGGCTGCCGAGAACATCCGCATCAAAGCCCTGAGCGACCGTTTCTTCAAGCAGGTCGAAGGCCTGGAAGAGCTGTACATCAACGGCAGCATGACCGCACGCGTACCGCACAACCTGAACCTGAGCTTCAACTACGTTGAAGGCGAGTCGCTGATCATGGCGCTCAAGGATCTGGCGGTTTCGTCCGGTTCGGCCTGCACCTCGGCTTCGCTTGAGCCTTCGTACGTACTGCGCGCCCTGGGCCGCAACGACGAACTGGCACACAGCTCGATTCGCTTCACCTTCGGCCGTTTCACCACGGAAGAAGAAATCGACTACGCCGCGCAGAAAGTCTGCGAGGCCGTTACCAAGCTGCGCACTCTGTCGCCGCTGTGGGACATGTACAAAGATGGTGTCGACATTTCGAAAATCGAGTGGGCGGCACACTGATTTCAAGTCGCCGCAAACCAGGCCCTGTAAACTCAAGGTTGGCAGGGCTTCAAGAGCGACTCTCTGATGAGTGAGGATTAAGAATCATGGCTTACAGCGAAAAGGTCATCGACCACTACGAGAACCCGCGCAACGTCGGCAAGATGGACGCGGAAGACCCTGATGTCGGCACCGGCATGGTCGGCGCCCCGGCGTGCGGCGACGTGATGCGCCTGCAGATCAAGGTCAACGAGCAAGGCATCATCGAAGACGCCAAGTTCAAGACCTACGGTTGCGGTTCGGCTATCGCCTCCAGCTCCCTGGCGACCGAGTGGATGAAAGGCAAGACTCTGGATGAAGCAGAGACCATCAAGAACACTCAGCTGGCTGAAGAACTGGCCCTGCCGCCAGTAAAAATTCACTGCTCCGTACTTGCTGAAGACGCTATCAAAGCGGCCGTTCGCGACTACAAGCAGAAGAAAGGCTTGATCTGACTTTCAAGATTTGGCGACGAGTAAGGAGTCACCGATGGCTATCAGCATGACAGAAGCGGCTGCTCAACACGTGCGACGCTCCCTCAACGGGCGCGGCAAAGGTGAAGGGATTCGTCTGGGTGTTCGCACCACAGGCTGTTCCGGCCTTGCCTACGTGCTGGAGTTTGTCGACGAGGTGGTTGCAGAGGATCAGGTGTTCGAAAGTCACGGCGAGAAAGTGATCATCGACCCGAAAAGCCTGGCCTACCTGGATGGCACCGAGCTCGATTTCGTCAAGGAAGGGTTGAACGAAGGCTTCAAGTTCAACAACCCCAACGTACGCGGTGAATGTGGCTGCGGCGAAAGCTTCAATATCTGAGGCTACTCGTGGGTACTCCTTGTCATTTCGCTTTATTTCAGCTGCAACCGAGCTTCAATCTGGATCTCGATCAGCTGGCCACGCGTTACCGTGAGTTGGCGCGCGGTGTTCATCCAGACCGTTTTTCCGACGCTTCCGAGCGTGAGCAGCGGCTGGCGCTAGAGCAATCCGCGAGCCTCAACGAGGCCTACCAGACGCTCAAAAGTCCCCCAAAGCGTGCGCGATACCTGCTCGCCATGGGGGGGCGCGAGCTGCCGCTGGAGGTCACGGTGCATGATCCGGCGTTTCTTCTGCAGCAGATGGAGCTGCGTGAAGAGCTCGAAGACCTGCAGGACAGCGCCGACATGGCCGGTATTGCAGCGTTCAAGCGTCGCCTGAGAACCGCTCAGGATGAACTGAACGAAAGCTTCGCAGCCTGTTGGGATGATGCAGCGCAACGTGAACAGGCCGAACGCCTGATGCGGCGCATGCAGTTCCTCGACAAGCTCACCTACGAAGTGCGCCAGTTAGAAGAGCGCCTCGACGATTAACCCAGTGCCGCTCCGGTCGCACGCCTGATATACAGATAAGTCCTGATAACGATGGCCCTACTGCAGATCGCCGAACCCGGCCAAAGTCCTCAACCGCACCAGCGTCGTCTGGCTGTGGGGATCGACTTGGGCACTACCAATTCGCTGGTCGCTGCGTTGCGCAGTGGTCTTTCCGAGCCTCTGGCCGACGCAGAAGGGCGAGTCATCCTGCCGTCTGCCGTGCGCTATCACGCCGATCGCGTCGAAGTGGGCGAGTCGGCCAAACTGGCGGCCTCCACCGACCCTTTGAACACCGTGCTGTCGGTCAAGCGCTTGATGGGTCGTGGTCTGTCCGACGTCAAGCAATTGGGCGATCAACTGCCGTACCGCTTTGTTGGCGGCGAATCGCACATGCCGTTCATCGACACGATCCAGGGCCCGAAAAGCCCGGTCGAAGTCTCAGCCGATATTCTCAAAGTGCTGCGTCAGCGCGCTGAAGCCACATTGGGCGGCGAACTGGTAGGCGCGGTGATCACCGTTCCGGCCTATTTCGATGATGCTCAGCGTCAAGCCACCAAGGATGCGGCGAAACTGGCCGGTCTGAACGTGCTGCGTTTGCTCAATGAGCCGACCGCCGCTGCGGTGGCTTATGGCCTGGATCAGCACGCCGAAGGCCTGGTCGCCATTTATGACCTGGGCGGCGGCACGTTTGATATTTCGATTCTGCGTCTGACCGGCGGTGTGTTCGAAGTGCTGGCGACCGGCGGCGACAGCGCGCTGGGCGGCGACGACTTTGATCATGCGATCGCCGGCTGGATTATCGAGAGCGCTGGTTTGTCTGCCGACCTCGATCCAGGCGCGCAACGCAATCTGCTGCAAACCGCCTGTGCGGCCAAAGAAGCACTGACCAATACCTCGGTCGTCGAAGTCACTTATGGTGACTGGAAAGCCGAGCTGACCCGTGAAGCGTTCAATGCGCTGATCGAGCCGATGGTTGCCCGCAGCCTCAAAGCCTGCCGTCGCGCGGTGCGTGATTCCGGTATCGAGCTGGAAGAGGTGCATGCCGTGGTCATGGTTGGCGGCTCGACTCGGGTGCCTCGCGTTCGTGAAGCGGTCGCTGAAGCCTTCGGCCGCGAACCGCTGACCGAAATCGATCCGGATCAAGTGGTGGCCATCGGTGCCGCGATCCAGGCCGATACCCTGGCCGGCAACAAGCGTGATGGCGACGAATTGCTGTTACTCGACGTGATTCCGTTGTCCCTGGGGCTGGAAACCATGGGCGGCCTGATGGAGAAGGTGATTCCACGCAACACCACCATCCCTGTTGCCCGCGCCCAGGACTTCACCACTTACAAAGATGGCCAGTCGGCCATGGCGATCCACGTGTTGCAGGGTGAGCGCGAGCTGATCAGCGATTGCCGCTCCCTGGCGCGCTTCGAATTACGCGGTATTCCGGCAATGGTTGCCGGTGCAGCGAAGATTCGCGTGACCTTCCAGGTCGATGCCGACGGTCTGCTCAGCGTCTCCGCCCGCGAGTTGGGTTCGGGCGTCGAGGCCAGCATCCAGGTCAAGCCGTCCTACGGTCTGACGGACGGTGAAATCGCCAAGATGCTCAAGGATTCGTTCCAGCACGCCAACGACGACAAGGTCGCCCGTGTGTTGCGTGAGCAGCAGGTCGATGCCCAGCGCCTGATCGAAGCGGTGCAGGCTGCCCTCGATGCCGACGGCGAACGCCTGCTCGACGCCGAAGAGCGCATGGTCATCGAGTTGCAGATGCAGGAACTGACCGAACTGATGAAAGGTACCGATGGTTACGCCATCGAGCAGCAGACCAAGCGTCTGTCGCAAGTGACCGATGCCTTTGCTGCCCGCCGCCTGGACTCGACCGTGAAAGCCGCTCTGGCGGGGCGCAACCTGAATGAGATTGAGGAATAACGATGCCGCAGGTCATTTTTCTGCCACACGAAAAGTTTTGCCCGGACGGCATGGTTGTGGAGGCTGAGCCCGGTACCTCCATCCTCGAGCTGGCTCATGAGCACCATATCGAGATGGAAAGCGCCTGTGGCGGCGTCTGCGCCTGCACGACCTGCCACTGCATCATTCGCGAAGGCTTCGATTCGCTGGAAGAGGCAGATGAGCTGGAAGAAGATTTTCTTGATCGTGCCTGGGGTCTGGAGGCGCAATCGCGTCTAGGCTGTCAGGCGATCGTCGGAAATGAAGACCTGACCGTCGAAATTCCGAAATACTCGCTCAACCATGCTGCCGAAGCGCCGCACTGATTCAAGGAAGCGACATGAGTCTGAAATGGGTTGATGTGCTTGAAATCGCGATCCAGCTGGCTGAATCCAAGCCGGATGTGGACCCGCGTTACGTGAACTTCGTCGATCTGCACAAATGGGTGCTGGCATTGCCGGAGTTCAGTGATGATCCTACCCGCGGTGGCGAGAAGGTGCTTGAAGCCATTCAGGCCGCCTGGATCGAAGAAGCAGAGTAGGAGCTGACGAGCGGAGCGAGGCTGCGATCTATTCCAATATCTCAGCACAAGACCAGGATCAAAGGATCGCAGCCTTCGGCAGATCCTACAGAGGGCAGAGGTCGCGACCTTTACGCCGTTAGGCAATACCCAAGAACCCGCGTATAATTCGCGGGTTTAATTTTTCACAAATTACCGTTTCTGGAGTTACACCATGGCTGTTCAACGTACTTTCTCCATCATCAAGCCTGACGCTGTTGCAAAAAACGTCATCGGCGAGATCACCACTCGTTTCGAAAAAGCCGGCCTGAAGGTTGTAGCTTCGAAACTGAAGCAACTGTCCAAAGCTGAAGCTGAAGGCTTCTACGCTGAGCACAGCGCTCGCGGTTTCTTCGGCGACCTGGTTGCTTTCATGATCTCCGGTCCGGTTGTCGTTCAGGTTCTGGAAGGCGAAAACGCTATCGCTCTGAACCGTGAGCTGATGGGCGCTACCAACCCTAAAGAAGCGGCTGCCGGCACCATCCGTGCTGACTTCGCTGACTCCATCGACGCCAACGCTGTACACGGTTCGGACTCCGAAGCCGCTGCTGCTCGCGAAATCTCGTACTTCTTCGCAGCTACTGAAGTAACCACTCGCTAAGCATTGGCTTAAGAGTGAAGGTGAATCCATGACTACATCGACTGTAAAAACCAACCTGCTGGGTCTGACTCAGCAGGAAATGGAAAAATTCTTCGACTCGATCGGGGAGAAGCGTTTTCGTGCCGGTCAGGTAATGAAATGGATTCACCACCTTGGCGTTGATGATTTCGACGCCATGACGAACGTCAGCAAGGCCTTGCGTGACAAGCTCAAGGCTATTGCCGAAGTTCGCGGTCCCGAGGTCGTCAGCGAGGATATTTCCACCGACGGTACCCGTAAGTGGGTAGTGCGCGTGGCGTCCGGCAGCTGCGTCGAGACCGTGTACATTCCCCAGGGCAAACGCGGCACTCTGTGCGTTTCGTCCCAGGCGGGCTGTGCCCTGGATTGCAGTTTCTGCTCCACCGGCAAGCAAGGTTTCAACAGCAACCTCACCGCCGCCGAAGTCATCGGTCAGGTGTGGATTGCCAATAAATCGTTCGGCAGCATCCCGGCGACCGCCGACCGTGCCATCACCAACGTGGTGATGATGGGCATGGGTGAGCCGCTGCTGAACTTCGACAATGTCGTGGCCGCCATGCATCTGATGATGGATGACCTGGGCTATGGCATTTCCAAGCGCCGCGTGACCCTGTCCACTTCGGGTGTGGTGCCGATGATCGATGAGCTGTCCAAGCACATCGACGTCTCCCTGGCGTTGTCCCTGCACGCACCGAATGACGCATTGCGTAACCAATTGGTGCCGATCAACAAGAAGTATCCGCTTAAGATGTTGCTCGAGTCCTGCCAGCGCTACATGTCGTCCCTGGGCGAAAAGCGCGTGCTGACCATCGAGTACACCTTGCTCAAGGACATCAACGACAAGGTCGAACACGCGGTCGAGATGATCGAGTTGCTGAAGAACATCCCGTGCAAGATCAACCTGATTCCGTTTAACCCGTTCCCGCATTCCGGTTACGAGCGTCCGAGCAACAATGCGATTCGCCGTTTCCAGGATCAGCTTCACCATGCAGGTTTCAATGTCACCGTACGCACCACTCGCGGTGAAGACATCGATGCCGCGTGTGGCCAATTGGTAGGGCAGGTGCTGGATCGCACCCGTCGCAGCGAACGTTATATCGCCGTGCGCGAATTGAGCGCCGAAAACGATATCGCACAGAACGCTGCGAACAACAATTAAGAGAGGATCTCTATGTCCCTGCGCTTCGCGCTGCTTTTGCTGTTGGCCAGTCTGTGTGCTGGTTGTGTTCTGTCGGGCGATTTCAACCCGATGAAGACCAGCAAGGGTCGTGACGAAGCGCGCGACGCCTACGTGCAGTTGGGCTTGGGGTACTTGCAGCAAGGCATGACCGAACGCGCCAAAGTCCCATTGAAAAAGGCTTTGGAGCTGGACAGTTCGGACCCCGATGCCAACGCGGCGCTGGGTCTGGTGTTCCAGGCCGAGATGGAGCCGGAACTGGCAGACCAGCATTTTCGCGAGGCGCTGTCTTCTCGTCCCAACGATGCGCGGATCCTGAATAACTACGGCAGTTTTCTTTTCGAACAGAAACGCTACAAAGAGGCGTACGAGCGCTTCGAACAGGCGGCTGCCGATACCCTGTATCCTGAGCGCTCACGGGTATTCGAGAACCTGGGCATGACCGCTTCGAAGCTTGGCCAGCGGGATCTTGCCCGGCAGCAACTGGAAAAAGCCTTGCGCTTGAATCGCCAGCAACCACGTGCGTTGCTGGAAATGGCTGAGTTGTCTTACGAAGACAGGCATTATGTGCCCGCGCGTGACTATTACGATCGTTTTAGCCTGCTCACCGAGCAAAATGCACGTAGTCTATTGCTCGGCGTTCGGCTGGCAAAAGTGTTTGAAGATCGCGACAAGGCCGCCAGTTTTGGCCTGCAACTAAAACGACTCTATCCCGGTACGCCGGAATATCAGCAATACCTGTCGGAGCAATGATGAAAGCGGCGCATCCCGAAGTTGTAGCAGCGAATCGCGTTAACCCCGGTGAGACCTTGCGCCAGGCCCGCGAAAGCAATGGCTGGTCGCTGGCCGAAGTGGCCCTCAAGCTCAACCTCACCGTCAATTCCCTGAGCAATCTGGAAGCCGGCGCTTTCGACAAGCTGCCTGGGCATACCTTTGCTCGCGGTTATATTCGCGCGTACGCCAAATTGCTGGGCATGGACCAGACCGTCCTGGTGCAGCAGTTCGACCTGTCCACCGGCACCGACTCCCAGGGCAGCAACGTCCACAGCCTGGGTCGTATCGAAGAGCCGGTCCGGGTTTCCCACACCATTTTACGAATTGTCAGCCTGTTGTTGCTGATTGCGGTGATTGGTGGCGGTTTTGTCTGGTGGCAGGATCAAGCCTCGCTGCGCACCAAGGACCTGATCAGTCTCAGCCCGGAACACGTTGAAGTCGAAGGCGCCGACGGCACCACCCAGATCCATCCGCTGGACGAGCCGGAAGACCAGGCTGTCGCGGAAGGTCAGGCTGAAGGCACAACCGCGCTCGCATTGCCGCAGGCCGAGACTTCGACCGACGAACCGACCGAAGCTGAAGCGGCTGCGCCTGCCGCCGCACCGGCAGCACCCGCACCAACACCTTCTGCACCGGCGCACAGCACCGCTCCGGTTGCCGCGACTCCTGCAACGCCAGCTCCGGCTCCAGCTGTACCAGCACCGACTGTCGCCGCTCGGGTTGCCCCGACTGTTCCCGCTCCAGCAGCGGCTGCTCCGGTTGCCGGCCAAGGCCAGGTTCAACTGCAATTCACGGCTGATTGCTGGACGCAAGTGACCGATGGCACCGGCAAGGTGCTGTTGAGCGGTCTCAAGCGTAAAGGCGAAAATGTTTCCGTGAGCGGCAAGCCACCGTTCTCCGTGCGTCTGGGCTTCGCCCGTGGCGCGCAGGTCAGCTACAACGGGCAGGTGGTCGATGTTGCTCCGTTCACCAGTGGCGAGACTGCTCGCCTGAAGTTGGGTCAATAGTCATGCACGGCGAATCTCCAATCAAACGTCGCGAATCCCGCAAGATCTGGGTCGGTAACGTGCCCGTGGGCGGCGATGCGCCTATCGCTGTGCAGAGCATGACCAACAGCGACACCAATGACGTGGCCGCCACCGTGGCCCAGATCAATCGTCTGGAAGCCGCTGGCGTCGATATCGTGCGGGTATCCGTGCCGGATATGGACGCCGCCGAAGCTTTCGGCAAGATCAAGCAACTGGTCAAGGTGCCGTTGGTTGCCGACATTCACTTCGACTACAAGATCGCTTTGCGTGTAGCCGAACTGGGCGTTGACTGCCTGCGGATCAACCCGGGCAACATCGGTCGTGAAGATCGCGTGCGTGCGGTGGTCGATGCCGCCCGTGATCGCGGGATTCCGATCCGCATCGGCGTCAATGCCGGTTCCCTGGAAAAAGACCTGCAAAAGAAATACGGCGAGCCGACCCCGGCTGCGCTGGTCGAATCCGCCTTGCGGCACGTCGAGCACCTTGAACGCCTGAACTTCCAGGACTTCAAGGTCAGCGTGAAAGCCTCCGACGTGTTCATGGCCGTCGCCGCTTACCGCTTGCTGGCCAAGGAAATCGTCCAGCCGTTGCACTTGGGGATTACCGAAGCCGGTGGTTTGCGTTCAGGCACGGTGAAATCCGCCGTGGGCCTCGGTATGCTGCTCGCCGAAGGGATTGGCGATACTATTCGCATTTCGTTGGCGGCCGACCCGGTCGAGGAAGTGAAAGTCGGCTACGACATTCTCAAATCCCTGCACCTGCGTTCCCGTGGCATCAACTTCATCGCTTGCCCGAGCTGCTCGCGGCAGAACTTCGATGTGGTCAAAACCATGAACGAGTTGGAAGGGCGTCTCGAAGACCTGCTGGTGCCGCTGGATGTCGCGGTCATCGGTTGCGTGGTCAACGGCCCGGGTGAAGCCAAGGAAGCCCATATCGGCTTGACGGGCGGCACGCCAAACCTGATTTACATCGACGGCAAGCCGTCGCAGAAACTGACGAATGACAATCTGGTGGATGAGCTTGAACGCTTGATCCGCCAGAAAGCGGCCGAAAAGGTCGAAGCCGACGCGGCAGTAATCGCCCGCGGCTGATCGAACGAATTTAAGGATTTATTGTGAGCAAGTCTCTGCAAGCCATTCGTGGCATGAACGACATCCTGCCCGAACAGACTCCCCTGTGGCGTCATTTCGAGGGCACCGTTGCGCGTCTGCTGGATAACTACGGTTACAAGCAGATCCGCATGCCGATCGTCGAATTCACCGAGCTGTTCAAGCGCTCCATCGGTGAAGTGACCGACATCGTCGAAAAAGAGATGTACACCTTCGAAGACCGCAACGGCGATTCCCTGACCCTGCGCCCGGAAGGCACGGCGGCCTGCGTGCGTGCGGTGCTCGAGCACGGCATCACCGGCGGCGGCCAGGTGCAGAAACTCTGGTACATCGGCCCGATGTTCCGCCACGAGCGTCCGCAGAAAGGCCGTTATCGCCAGTTCCACCAGATCGGTTGCGAAGTGTTCAACCTTGATGGTCCGGACATCGATGCCGAGCTGATCGTGCTGACCTGGCGCCTGTGGGGCGAGCTGGGCATCCGTGATGCGGTCAAGCTCGAGCTCAACAGCCTGGGCACTGCCGAGTCCCGTGGTCGTTATCGCGAAGCGCTGGTCGAATTCCTCTCCGCGCACCTGGACAAGCTGGACGAAGACAGCCAGCGCCGTCTGAAGACCAACCCGCTGCGGGTTCTGGATACCAAGAACGCCGACACTCAAGCGGTCCTGGTCGACGCGCCGAAGATGGCCGACTACCTCGACGAAGAGTCCCGCGTGCACTTCGAGGGCCTCAAGGCTCGTCTGGACGCCGCCGGGATTCCTTATGTGATCAACCCGAAGCTGGTTCGCGGGCTGGATTACTACAGCAAGACCGTTTTCGAATGGGTCACCGACAAGTTGGGCGCCCAGGGCACTGTGTGTGCCGGTGGTCGCTACGACGGTCTGGTGGAGCAAATGGGCGGCAAGCCGACCCCGGGCGTTGGTTTCGCCATGGGCATCGAGCGCCTGGTACTGCTGCTTGAAACCCTGGAGCAGATCCCGGAAGAGATCTCCCGTCAGGTCGACGTCTATCTCTGCGCGTTCGGTGAAGCTGCCGAGCTGGCCGGTCTGGCCCTGAGTGAGCGTGTTCGTGATCAATTGCCCAACCTGCGCCTGCAAGTGAATGCCGGCGCCGGCAGCTTCAAAAGCCAGTTCAAGAAAGCCGACAAGAGCGGTGCGCTGTACGCATTGATCCTCGGTGACGACGAAATGGCCCAGCAAGTGGTAGGTTTCAAACCCCTGCGTGGCCAGGGCGAACAACAAAGCATTGCCTGGGATGCGCTTGCTGCACACCTGGCCACCTGCGTCGTGCAGGGTTGAAGCTGTCAAACAGCCGATTTAGCGATTAAGGAGTATTGGGGTGTCGAGTACCGAAGACGAACAGCTGGCGGATTTGAAGGACTGGTGGACACGCAACGGCAAGCCCCTGGTCACTGGCGGCCTGTTGGCGCTGGTCATCGTGTTCGGCTGGCAGGCCTTTCAGAAGTATCAGAGCAATCAGTCGCAAGGCGCCTCGATTCTCTATCAGCAATTGCTGGAAACCACGCTGACGCCTGACGGCAAGCCTGATGCGGCCCGTGTTGCGGACCTGGCCGGCAAGCTCAACAGCGAGTTCGGCGGTAGCGCTTACGCGCAGTACGGCAGCCTGTTCGTGGCGAAAGTCGCGGTCGACAGCGGCAAGCTGGACGACGCAGCCACCGAGCTGAAAGCCATCGTTGCCAAACCGGCCAACCCGGCACTGGGCGAAATCGCCCGTCAGCGCCTGGCGCAGGTGCTGGCCGCGCAGAACAAGGCTGACGAAGCCTTGAAACTGCTCGAAGGTGATGCCGATAAAGCATTCCTGGCCACTCGCGAAGAACTCAAGGGTGACCTGCTGGTGCAGTTGGGTCGTACCGACGAAGCGAACACGGCGTATCAAAAAGCCAAGGCGGCACTGTCGGATGAAGCGGCGGTCGGTGGCCTACAAATCAAGCTGGACGACCTGGCCAAAGGGGATGCGTGACGTGATCCGTTGGAAACATGCAGCATTGCTGGCTCTGGCCATATTGGCCGCGGGTTGCAGCAGCAACAGCAAAAAAGAACTGCCACCGGCCGAGTTGACCGACTTCAAAGAAGAAGTGGTTCTGCAAAAGCAGTGGAGTCGTTCGATCGGTGACGGTCAGGGCGAAACGTACAACATGCTGGTTCCGGCGATCGATGGCGATACCATCTATGCCGCCGACGTCACTGGTGTGGTGGTGGCGATGGATCGCAGCAATGGCGACGTCAAATGGAAGAAAGATCTCGAACTGCCTGTTTCCGGTGCCGTTGGCGTGGGTTACGGTCTGCTCGTGATTGGTACGACCAAGGGTGAAATCGTTGCCTTGGACGCCAGCAGCGGTGAAGAGAAATGGCGCGCTCGCGTGTCCAGCGAAGTCCTCGCGCCGCCGGCCAACAACGGTGACGTGGTGGTGGTCCAGACTCAGGATGACCGTCTGATCGGTCTGGATGCCGCCACCGGCACCCAGCGCTGGTTATATGACAGCACTCCGGCGGTCCTGACCCTGCGCGGCACCAGTGCGCCGATCGTTACCAACCGCCTCGCGGTGGCTGGCCTGTCGACCGGCAAAGTGGTCGCTCTCGATATTTCCAACGGCGTGCCGGTGTGGGAGCAACGGGTTGCGATTCCACAAGGCCGTTCGGAGCTGGAGCGCGTTGTCGACATCGACGGTGGCTTGCTGCTGTCCGGCGGTACTCTGTACGTCGCCAGTTACCAGGGGCGCGTTGCAGCGCTGGACCTGGAAAGCGGTCGCCAGCTCTGGCAGCGTGATGCTTCCAGCTATGCCGGCGTTGCCCAGGGTTTCGGCAGCGTTTACGTGAGCCTGTCTTCGGGCACCGTTGAAGGCGTCGACGAACGTTCCACCACAGCCTTGTGGAGCAACGATTCGCTGGCTCGCCGTCAACTGTCGGCTCCGGAAGTGTTCTCCAGCTACGTTGCAGTCGGCGACATGGAAGGCTACCTGCACCTGCTGAGCCAGGTGGACGGTCGCTTCGTCGGCCGCGAGCGCATCGACAGCGACGGCCTGCGTGCCCGTCCGCTGGTGGTGGGTGACACGATTTATCTGTATGGCAACAGCGGCAAACTGGAAGCCCTGACCATCAAGTAAGAACTATGCTTGGGGTTTAACCCCCAAGCGGCTTCACCTGTGGGAATGAATGTGGGAGCGAGCCTGCTCGCGATGGACGTCAACGATTACGTTTGCGGCCTGGATGAACGCGGTGCCTATGCGTTTGTCGCGAGCAGGCTCGCTCCCACAAAAAGCCCCACAGTGATTGCCCCGAGCACCAGCCGCTGCCTAGCAGCGGCTTTTGTATTTTCTGAAATAACGAAGTGGAGAGCCGCATGGTTCCCGTAATCGCCCTGGTGGGCCGACCGAACGTCGGCAAGTCCACCTTGTTCAACCGCCTGACCAGGACTCGCGACGCCATCGTCGGCGACTTGTCCGGTCTGACCCGTGATCGCCAATACGGTGAGGCCAAGTGGCAAGGGCGTTCCTACATTCTGGTCGACACCGGCGGTATCTCCGGTGACGAGCACGGTATGGACGAAAAAATGGCCGAGCAGTCGCTGCTGGCCATTGAAGAAGCGGATGTCGTTCTGTTCCTGGTAGATGCCAAGGCCGGTTTCACCGCCGCCGACCAGATGATCGCCGAGCATTTGCGCAAACGTAACAAGCGTTCTTACGTGGTTGCCAACAAGGTCGATAACATCGACCCTGAAATGGCCCGCGCCGAATTCGCCCCGTTGGGCATGGGCCACGCGATCCCGATCGCCGGTGCTCATGGTCGTGGCATCACCCAGATGCTGGAAATCGCCCTGAGCGACTTCCCGAAAGACGACGAAGAGCCGGAAGACGGCGAAGAAGAGATCGTTGCCGAAGGCGAGGAAGCCAAGCGCATTCCTGGCCCGAGCGAAAAAGACGGTATCAAGATCGCCATCATCGGCCGGCCGAACGTCGGCAAGTCGACCCTGGTCAACCGCATGCTCGGTGAAGATCGGGTCATCGTGTACGACCAGCCCGGCACCACCCGCGACAGTATCTACATCCCGTTCGAGCGTAACGACGAGAAGTACACGCTGATCGACACCGCCGGTGTGCGCAAGCGCGGCAAGATCCACGAAGAAGTCGAAAAATTCTCCGTGGTCAAAACCCTGCAGGCGATCAAAGACGCCAACGTGGTGATCTTCGTGATGGACGCCCGCGAAGGCGTGGTGGACCACGATCTCAACCTGCTGGGCTTCGCCATTGAATCGGGTCGTGCGCTGGTCATCGCGATCAACAAGTGGGACGGCATGACGCCGAGCGAGCGTGACTTCGTGAAGGTCGAGCTGCAACGTCGACTGTTCTTCGTTGACTACGCCGACATCCACTTCATCTCGGCCCTTCATGGCACTGGCGTGGGCAATCTCTACGCGTCGGTACAGAACTCGTTCAAGTCCGCGGTCACCCGCTGGCCGACTAACCGCCTCACCCAGATTCTGGAAGATGCGGTCGGTGAGCACGCGCCACCGATGGTCAACAACCGCCGGATCAAGCTGCGTTATGCCCACTTGGGCGGTGCGAACCCGCCGATCATCGTGATCCACGGTAACCAGGTCGAACGCGTTCCGAAGTCCTACGTCCGTTACCTGGAAAACACTTACCGCCGTGTGCTCAAGCTGGTCGGTACGCCGATCCGCATCGAGTTCAAGGGTGGCGAGAACCCGTACGAAGGCAACAAAAACACGCTCACCGACCGTCAGGTCAACAAGAAGCGTCGTTTGATGACTCACCACAAGAAAGCCGAGAAGAAGCGTAAAGACAAACGCTGATTCACAGCCCCACACTATTTTGTGTGGGGGTTGTTGTGGCGAGGGGGGCTTGCCCCCGTTGGGTGGCGCAGCCGCCCCAAAACCATCCACAGCGGTCTGTCAGATAAACCGCAGTGCAGGTTTTACGACTGCTGCGCAGCCGAACGGGGGCAAGCCCCCTCACCACAGGTATGCGGTGAATGTTTAGAAGAAGGGCGCCATTGGCGCCCTTTTTTTATGGGCGTCGGATGGGCTATCCTCGGGCTCTCCCGCGCCGTCGTTAGAGCCGGGTGTAGAGCAGGGAATCACCGATGATCACCAGTAAGCTGCCGAATGTCGGCATCACTATCTTCACTCAGATGTCTCAGCTCGCGGCGCAAACCGGGGCGCTGAACCTGTCCCAGGGTTTCCCTGATTTCGACGGCCCGCAAGCCTTGCGTGATGCGGTCGGTCGGCATATCGCCTTAGGCCACAACCAGTATTCGCCCATGACCGGTCTGCCGGCGCTGCGTCAGCAGATTGCGGCGAAGATCGCCCGCAGCTATGGCGTCAGTGTGGATGCTGACCATGAAGTGACGGTGACACCCGGCGCGACCCAGGCGATTTTCTGCGCCATCCAGGCGGTTATCCACAGCGGCGATGAAGTCATCGTGTTCGATCCAGCCTACGACAGCTACGAGCCTTCGGTGGAGCTGGCCGGTGGTCGTTGCGTGCATGTGCAACTGGGCCTGGATGATTTCTCCATCGACTTCCAGAAGCTCGCCGAAGCCCTGAGCCCGCGCACGCGGATGATCATCCTCAACACCCCCCACAACCCCAGCGGCGCACTGATCAGCCGTGCCGAGCTGGATCAACTGGCGGCGCTGATCCGTGATCGCGACATCTATGTGGTGTGCGACGAAGTCTACGAACACCTGGTGTTCGACGGCGTGCCTCACGTCAGCGTGCTCGCTCACGAAGAGCTGTATCAGCGCGCCTTCGTGGTCAGTTCCTTCGGCAAGACCTATCACGTCACTGGCTGGAAAACCGGCTACGTGGTGGCGCCGCCAGCCCTCACCGCCGAGCTGCGCAAGGTTCACCAGTACGTCAGTTTCTGCGGCGTGACGCCGTTGCAATATGCCTTGGCCGACTACATGGCCGAACACCCGGAACATGTCGAAGAGCTGCCGGCGTTCTATCAGGCCAAACGCGATCTGTTCTGCGATCTGCTGACGCCATCGCGCTTCAGTTTCACCCGGGTGGCCGGCACTTATTTCCAGTTGGTCGATTACTCGCAGATCCGCCCCGACCTCAACGACGTCGAGATGGCGCTGTGGATGACCCGCGAACACGGCGTAGCGAGCATCCCGATCTCGGTGTTTTACCAGACGCCGCCAGAAGGCCAGCGCCTGATACGCCTGTGCTTCGCCAAACGCGAGGAGACCCTGCGTGAAGCGGCGGAAAAACTATGCGTGATCTGAGTGCGCTGCCCAATCTGAACATCGCGCTGATCCAGACCACCCTGGCGTGGCACGACCGTCAGGCCAACCTGGAGCATTTCGAGCAGTTGGTGGAACAGGCTCGCGGGGCTGATCTGATCATCCTGCCGGAAATGTTCACCACCGGTTTCTCCATGGAATCGGAGACGCTCGCCGAATCGGAAAACGGCCCCACCAGTAAATGGCTGCGGGTACAGGCAGCGAAACTGGATGCGGTGATCACTGGTAGCGTCATCGTCCAGGCCGCTGACGGCAGCCATCGCAATCGACTGCTGTGGGCGCGGCCGGACGGGGAAGTCTGGCACTACGATAAGCGTCATCTGTTTCGCATGGCCGGGGAACACAATCACTACACCCCCGGCGAGCGCCAGGTGCAGTTCGAACTCAAAGGCTGGCGTGTGCGGCCGCTGATTTGCTACGACTTGCGCTTCCCGGTGTGGAGTCGCGATGCTCAGGACACCGACCTGCTGCTGTATACCGCCAATTGGCCGGGTGCACGGCGCCAGCACTGGAACCGTTTGCTGCCGGCACGGGCGATCGAAAACCTCTGCTACGTGGCGGCGGTGAATCGTATCGGGACCGACGGAAAAGGCTTCGCCTATACCGGCGACAGTCAGGTACTGGATTTCCAGGGCGAGACCTTGCTCAGTGCCGGCGAAGCCGATGGTGTGTTTCAGGTCGTTCTGAATGCTGCCGACCTTCAGGCTTATCGCACACGTTTTCCGGCGAACCTGGATGCGGATACGTTTGAATTCACCTGATCGTTGAGCGTTTTGATGTTTTTTGGGTGCAGATTCCTCCGGTCAGGCCGATAGCAAAGTCAGCCCAGGAGGAGTGACCCATGATCAACGTGAATACCATCACCATTAATTCGCACGCCGTTTCCTCGCCCAGTGTCGTGACCGGTAAATCTGATGAAAGCACGTTGGTGCCGGTCGAAGAAACACTCGACCAAGACGGCAAGCTGCGCGTCAACAGCGCCGGGGCCAACATCGACTCGGTCAATGGTGCCGCCGGTGACCCGATCACTGCATTGAAAAAGCAGATAGAAGAAGCCAAGAAGTTACTGGCCGAACAGCAAGCCCAGCTCGCGAAGGTGCAGAAGAGCCAGGACAACGAGCAGAAAGCCCAGCAGGTCATGGCGATCCAGAACCAGATCGCGGTGACCAGCAGCAACTTGCAGGTGCTGCAAGCGGCGCTGTTGCAGGCGATGTTCAGCGTTGATACCCATGCCTGAAATCGTTGTCGCCTGATAGGACCCCTTCGCGAGCAGGCTCGCTCCCACATTTGATCGCATTCCAATGTGGGGGCGAGCCTGCTCGCGAAGGGGCCATAACAGGCAACACAAAAATGGCAGGCAAACAAAAAGGCCCCGAGGTTCACACCCCGGGGCCTTTTGCATTTCAGCGATCAAGTTACGCCGCTTTCGCTTCCGGCTGGCTCAGCGAGCGGTTCAGGGCGCTGAACAGGGCCTTGAAGCTGGCAGTGGTGATGTTTTCATCGATACCCACGCCGTGCACCGCACGTTCACCGTTCACACGCAGTTCAATGTAGGCCGCGGCCTTGGCATTGGTGCCCGCGCCGATGGCGTGTTCGTTGTAGTCCATGATTTCCACCGGAATCGGCAGACCGGCCACCAGCGCTTCCAGGGCGCCGTTGCCCTTGCCGCGCCAGTGCAGGTTGGTTTCGCCCTGGCCTTTGCCGGAGACTTCCACTTCTACCGCGCTGTGGCCGTTTTCTTCCTGCAGGCGATGGCTGACCAGCGCGTACGGAGTGTTGGCCTGCAAGTACTCGCTGTGCAGCAACGCGTGGATCTGCTGGGCGGTCATTTCGAGGCCCAGGCGATCGGTTTCACGCTGCACGACCTGGCTGAACTCGATCTGCATGCGACGCGGCAAGCTGATGCCGTATTCCTGTTCCAGCAGATAGGCGATACCGCCCTTGCCCGACTGGCTGTTGACGCGGATGACCGCCTCGTAGCTGCGGCCGATGTCGGCCGGGTCGATCGGCAAGTACGGCACTTCCCACAGGGCGTCCGGTTTCTGCTGGGCGAAGCCCTTGCGGATGGCGTCCTGGTGGGAGCCGGAGAACGCGGTGTGAACCAGGTCGCCGACGTATGGATGGCGTGGGTGCACCGGAAGCTGGTTGCACTCTTCGACGACTTTGCGCACGCCGTCGATGTCGGAGAAGTCCAGCTCAGGGTCGACGCCCTGGGTGTAGAGGTTCAATGCCACGGTCACCAGGTCGACGTTACCGGTACGCTCGCCGTTGCCGAACAGGCAACCTTCGACACGGTCGGCGCCGGCCATCAGGCCCAGCTCGGTCGCGGCAACGCCGGTGCCACGGTCGTTGTGGGTGTGCAGGCTGATGATCACGCTGTCACGACGGTTGATGTGACGGCCGAACCATTCGATCTGATCGGCATAGATGTTCGGGGTCGCGCATTCGACGGTGGCCGGCAGGTTGAGGATCATCTTGTGCGCAGGTGTCGGGTTCCAGACCTCGATCACGGCGTCGCAGACTTCCTTGGCAAACTCCAGTTCGGTGGCGCTGAAGGTTTCCGGCGAGTACTCGAAGGTCCACTCGGTGTCCGGCTGCTGGGCGGCGTATTTGACGAACAGCTTGGCCGCGTTCACGGCAATGGCCTTGATCCCGTCCTTGTCCTGGTTGAAGACAATGCGGCGGAAAGAAGGGGAGGTCGCGTTGTACAGGTGAACGATGGCTTTCTTCGCCCCGCGCAGGGATTCGAAGGTGCGCTCGATCAGATCTTCACGGCCCTGGGTCAGCACTTGAATGGTGGTGTCGTCCGGGATGTGGCCGCCTTCGATCAGGGTACGCACGAAGTCGAAGTCAGTTTGCGAGGCTGCCGGGAACGACGCTTCGATTTCTTTCACGCCTACCGATACCAGGGTTTTCCAGAAACGCAGCTTCTTGACCGCGTCCATTGGCTCGATCAGCGACTGGTTGCCGTCACGAAGGTCGGAGCTGCACCAGATCGGCGCTGCGGTGATGGTCTTCGATGGCCAGGTGCGGTCCGGGATGTCGATGGTCGGGAACGCGCGGTATTTCGAAGACGGGTCTTTGAGCATGCTCATCGGGAAATCCTTATTGTGTGGGCCGAAAAAAGGCGGCCTGCCGGTGGATCAAAATGTTCTTGGGTAAAGCGTGGGGCGAGGCACCGCGATTCAGCCCGGCAGTCGTGCACTGACAAGGCACAGGCTGCGGTGCTGGCGACGCTGAATGAGGGTGTGAGAGGTTTTCATGCCTTCAACCCTAACCGCGAGAGTGAAGGATGGCAAGCGGTCGAAAAAAATTGAGAGGAATCCTCGTAAAGTCTTTTTTATCGAGATTTTATTGCGGTGAATGAAGGTGATTGTTTCTATGTTTGCGCGAGGTTTGAGCGATGCGCAATTGAAAGTTGGCGGTTGCGACTCGGTCAGTGCAGCTATTCTTAAAGGCTCAACAGACGACTGTCAGGCAGGAGTCGGCGATGAACGAGTCGGATTGGAAGCTTTACAGCGCGTTGCGTCCAGTGGCCCATGAGCGGATGTGTATCCGGATCATGGAGGACGTTGAGCGCAGGGTGCTGGATAAAAGCCAGACACCTTACGAGCGGATCGAGGCCAGCGAAGAAAGGCTGAAGGCCGGTCAGCAGGAGCTGTATTGGGCGTTTGGCGTCTTCAGGCACTCACGCAGTGAGGCGCCTGCTCACTTGCTGGGGTTGTGTACTCATGAATTGATCACGCCGGAGGAGTTGGCTGGTTTCTCGGAGGAAACCCGGGCGTGGATCAAAGAGTGTCTGGCGCACCGGGAAATTCATGGGATTGAGGACCTGGAGGCGGAATAGCGGTGCCTGGGATGTCCCCATCGCGAGCAGGCTCGCTCCCACATTGGATTTTTGGCGCACGCTCAATCTGGGTTCACGCCGATCACTTTGTGGGAGCGAGCCTGCTCGCGAAGTGGCCAGTAGCCTTTCGCAATAACTAAGGCTGAAACGCCCCAATAAAAATCGCCGGATCCACCCGCGCATCATTCAAGCTGACATTCCAGTGCATATGCGGCCCGGTCGCACGCCCGGTTGAGCCAACCTTCCCGACCACCCCACCACGGGCCAATGGCTGCCCCACCTTCACGTCAATCTTCGACATGTGGCAGAACATGCTGATGAAGCCCTGTCCGTGGTCGACAAACACCGTGTTGCCATTGAAAAAATAATTACCGATCAGGATCACCTTGCCCGCCGCCGGGGTTTTGATTGGCGTGCCGGCAGGCACTGCGAAGTCCAGGCCGGCATGAGGATTACGCTCCTCACCATTAAAGAAGCGGCGCACGCCGAACTTGCTCGACAGCGGCCCGTTGACCGGTTTGTCCAGCAACAGGTTGCTCGGGGTGTTCGGGCTGAAAGTGCGGTAAGCCTGAATCTGTACGGCCAATTCGGCCTCAATGCGCTTGAGATTCTCCGGGTTCGGATTGACCTGCTGCGTATTCTTCAGGGTGATGTGCTGTTCCGGGTATTTCTTGCTGCCGACCGTGAAACTCAGATTACGGCCGCCGCAGCTGACTTGCTGGGTGCCCGGTTTAACCGTCAGCGGTACGCCGACGATGGCCAGCCAGTTGTTCTGTTCCTTGACCACCAATACCGGTTTGCCCTGATAGCTGGCTTTCGGCGCTTGGGCGGCGGCGCCCAGGTCCACGACCGCCACACCACCCGGCACCGGTTTGTTCAACAGGCGGGTGATGTAACTGTCGGCATGAGCGTTGAAGGTCAGGCAGAGCAACAGCAGCGGAGCAAGAAAACGCGGCATGGATCAATCCAGTAAAGAAAGGGTGACGGGCGTCAAGTGATTGTCTTCGACCCGCACTTGCAGCTCGCCTTCGCCGAGTCTGGCCTTGAGGCGCTGACCGGTGTGGGTCTGCGCGGCGCTGCGGATCGCATTGCCGCGTTCGTCCAGCAGAATGCTGTAGCCACGGCCGAGGGTCGCCAGCGGGCTGACCACATGCAGCGTCTGCACCTGGCTTTGCAGTTGCAGGCGCCGGCCCTTGAGACCTTCGCGCATGGCCCGTGGCAGGCGTTCGGCGAGGCTGTCGAGGCGCTGACGGAGCATCGCCAATTGCCGCCCCGGATGTTGCCCGGCAAGGCGGGTTTCCAGACGGATCAGCCGCTCGCGACGGGTGTTGAGGCTGCGTTCGAACGCGCGGCGCATGCGCATGTCCAGGTCATCCAGACGTTGCGCCTGCTGACGCAGACGTTCACCGGGATGACGCAAGCGGCGAGAGATGCCTTCAAGGCGCAGTCGATCACGCATCAGGCGGTCGCGGATACGCATCACCAGGCGTCGATGCAGGCTTTCGACTCGACGCATCAGGTCGCTGGAATCCGGTGCGAGCAGCTCAGCGGCAGCGGAGGGCGTTGGCGCGCGAACGTCAGCGACGAAGTCGCTGATCGACACATCGGTCTCATGGCCGACGGCGCTCACGATCGGCGTCACGCAGGCATCCACGGCGCGGGCCACGGCTTCTTCGTTGAAACACCAGAGGTCTTCCAGCGAGCCGCCGCCACGGGCCAGGATCAGCGCGTCGAAGCCTCGGGCGTCCGCCAGTTTCAGTGCGCGGACAATCTGTGCAGTGGCTTCTCGGCCCTGCACGGCCGTTGGGATCAACGTCAGTTGCACCTGCGGCGCGCGGCGGCGGAAGACGCTGATGATGTCGCGGATCACCGCGCCGGTGGGCGAACTGATAATGCCGATGCGTTGCGGATGCGCCGGCAGCGGCACTTTGCGCTCGGCACTGAACAGGCCTTCGGCGCTGAGCTTTTCTTTCAGCGCATCGAAGGCCAGACGCAGCGCACCGTCACCGGCCGGCTCCACGGTGTCGAGGATCAGCTGATAGTCGCCGCGCCCCTCGAACAGCGAGACCTTGCCGCGCACCTTGACCGCCAGGCCATCCTTCAGCGCCTGACGAACCCGCGCCGCGTTTTGCCGGAACAGCGCGCAACGCACCTGGGCGCCGCTGTCCTTGAGGGTGAAATACACGTGGCCGGACGCCGGGCGGGCGAGGTTGGAGATTTCGCCTTCGACCCAGATGTTGCTGAACACGTCTTCGAGCAACACCCGCGCGCGGCCGTTGAGCTGGCTGACAGTCAGGACTTCACGGTCCAGGCCGAGTCTTGCAAAGGGATCTTTAATCATGGGGCGCATGATAAAGGCAATCTCCTGCGCAATGCACGATCCCCCTGTAGGAGCTGCCGCAGGCTGCGATCTTTTGATCTTGATTTTCGGCGCGGCTGAAAGGCTTGAAGATCAAAAGATCGCAGCCTGCGGCAGCTCCTACGCCGATTGGGTGAAGTGGTGAATGAATTGCTGAACCAGTGTCGTTGGATTTTGCCGGCAGGCGAGGGCGACGGTGCTGCTGCAGTCAGGGTTGGCCAAGGGCAGGAAATGAATGTCGGGTGGCGCAATGTCCTGCATTGACTCCGGCAGCAGGGCGATGCCGAATCCGGCCTGAATCAGTTGCAGTTGCGTGGTTTTTCGCGACACCACTCGAGCGGCTTTGGGAAAGAAGCCCTGACGCATGCACAGCTCGGCGGACAGATAACTCAACCCGCCACGCTGAGGGTGAGGAATAGAGATAAACGCTTCATCCTTCAATTGCGCCAGATCGATACCTTGAACAGACTTATCCACAGCCCATCGGTGATTCGGTGGAACGGCCAGCAGTAAACGTTCGTTGTACAGAGGAATGATCTGCACTCCCTCACGCTGACGAAGTACCGGCAGGCGCAGCAGTCCGACATCCAGCCGACCTTCGGCCAGCGCTTCAAGTTGCGCTTCGGAAGACAGTTTGACGATGTCCATCGACACGCCGGTGTGCCGATCCAGATAATCGCTGATACCGCGCAGCAGACGGCTGCTCATGGGCACGGTGCTGGAATGGCTGAGGCGCAAAGTACCGAGTTGGCCATTGCCGACCTGAGTGGCCATTTCGCTGGCCTTGGTCAGTTCATTCAACAGGTTTCTGGCGCGCGGTAAGAAGGCTTCGCCGGCAGCAGTCAACCGGGGCTGGCGTGCGGTGCGTTCGAACAAGGGTGTTTGCAGGCGGGTTTCCATGTCTTTGATCTGCCGGCTCAGGGCCGACTGTGCGACGAACAAATGTTCGGCTGCCGCGCTGAAACTGCCGCACTCTGCGATTTCCACGAAGTAACGCAACTGACGGATTGAAAGCACGAGACATGCCTTTTTGAGATGGGTTGGCGACGTTGAAGATATTAGTCGCAACGCTCGACGCTGGCTAAAGTCCTCACAGGTATTTAATGAAGGCGTGCAGATGAACGTGCTTGAGTTGTTGCACCAATGGCCATTCGGCATGACGGATTGGTTGGTGATCGGGTTGGGCATTGCCCTGGCCTATATCGTGTTCGGCATCGCCGGGTTTGGTACCGCGTTGGTGGCAGGGCCGATTCTGATTTTGTTCATGCCGCTGTCGAAGATCGTTCCGCTGCTGGTGCTGCTGGATTTCGTCGCCGCGTTCGGCAATCTGCTGCCCTCGCGACGGGATGTGGCCAAACCGGAATTGCTGCGGCTGCTGCCGTGCATGGCGGTGGGTTGCACGCTGGGGGTGATTTTCCTGCTGAACCTGAAGTCCGACCTGTTGCTGCTGTTGATGGGGCTGTTTATCAGCGCTTATGCGATTTACAGCCTGTGGGTCAAAACCCGCCCGACGCAATTGTCCGCGGGTTGGGCGGTGCCAATGGGCACGGTGGGCGGAATGTTCGGGGCGTTGTTTGGCAGCGGCGGCTTCTTATATGCGATCTATCTGAACAGCCGGCTGCCCAAGGATTCGGCCCGAGCGACCCAGAGTGCGCTGATCAGCTGCAGCACCGTCGTGCGGTTGAGCCTGTTTGCTGTCGCGGGTGTGTATGCCGAGCTACCCTTGTTGGTGTTGGCACTGTGTTTGTTGCCCGCCATGGCATTGGGGCTGTGGACCGGCCGGCGGTTGACCATGAAATTGTCTCGCGAGGCCTTCGTGCGGCTGGTGACCTGGTTGGTGCTGGCCAGCGGGATTGCCTTGATCGGGCGTTATCTGAGTACTTGACCGGATTTCGTCAGGGATTAAGCTGCCGGCCGCAAATCCTGTGGGAGCGAGCCTGCTCGCGATGAGGTCATTGCAGTCAACGTTGATGTTGCCTGACCCAACGCCATCGCGAGCAGGCTCGCTCCCACAAGGGTGATCATTCAGTATTTGTTTCAGGCCCGCATCATGAATTCCCAAAGCATCATCGTCCCGAAAATCTCCACACTGCCGGTACACGAACCCCGGGCCCGGGCGGTCGTGCGTTGGCTGGTGCGCAAGAACATCGTCAAGGAAGAGCTGACCACCTGCGGCCGTACCGGCAACCGCATGGGGCACGCCATCGCCGACGGTGCGCGGGCCGTGGTCCTGCACCCGGAAGCCCTGCCGTTCGGCGAGCCGGTCAATGGTCTGGAGATCATCACCAAACGCTGCATCTATACGCCGGCCAAGGGTTTCCTTGAAGAGGCGGGCTGCGCCGAGTGTCGCAAGGAAGTCGGTGAAGCGCTGTTCGAAAGCCTGGAAGACTGGATGCCGGGGCGCACCGATAACTTCACTTGCCCCGAATGCGGGCATGAAGACGACATCAACGGGTTTCTTTTCCTGCAGGAATGCGGCTTTTCCAATCTGGGATTCATTTTCAACAACTGGGCAGAGGCCGGGTTCAAGCAAAGCTTTATCGACGAATTCGCTGATTGGCTGGATCAGCCTGTCAGTTGGGTCAAGGTCGAACTGTAAACGCCGGGGACAACGTAGGAGTTGCCGAAGGCTGCGATCTTTTGATCTTGATTCTCGACGCAAATGAAATCGCTGAAGATCAAAAGATCGCAGCCTTCGGCAGCTCCTGCAAAAGACCGTAGAACCCGCATATCCGCTCATCCATCCCCGTATATCAGTAATGCTAATAATAGACAGAGTTTTACATTGAACCCGAGGGGGTGTCTGACTATAATGGCGCGCTTCCATTTTCCCGCTCGGGAGCCCCCGCGATGCTGCGTATCAGCCAAGAAGCTCTGACATTCGACGACATTCTCCTAGTGCCTGGTTATTCCGAGGTGCTTCCTAACGAAGTCAGTCTCAAGACCCGCCTAACCCGTGGCATCGAGCTGAATATTCCACTGGTTTCTGCCGCAATGGACACCGTTACTGAAGCCCGTCTGGCAATCGCCATGGCTCAGGAAGGTGGCATCGGCATCATCCACAAGAACATGACCATCGAGCAGCAAGCTGCCGAAGTGCGCAAGGTCAAGCGTTACGAAGCCGGCGTGGTCAAGGACCCGATCACCATCGAGGCCGACGCCACGGTTCGTGAGCTGTTCGAACTGACCCGCCAGCACAATATCTCCGGTGTTCCGGTGTTGCACGATGGCGACCTGGTCGGCATCGTCACTTCCCGTGACGTGCGTTTCGAAAACCGTCTGGATGCCACTGTCCGTGAAGTGATGACGCCTAAAGAGCGTCTGGTCACGGTCAAGGAAGGCGCCGACAAGAACGACGTTCGCGAGCTGTTGCACAAACACCGCATCGAACGCGTCCTGATCGTCGACGACAAATTTGCCCTCAAAGGCATGATGACCGTCAATGACATCGAAAAAGCCAAGGCCTACCCGCTGGCCAGCAAGGACGATCAAGGTCGTCTGCGCGTCGGCGCTGCAGTCGGCACCGGTAAAGACACCGGTGACCGCGTAGCCGCCCTGGTCAATGCCGGCGTTGACGTGGTGGTGGTCGACACCGCTCACGGCCACTCCAAAGGCGTGATCGATCGCGTTCGCTGGGTCAAACAGAATTTCCCTGAAGTGCAGGTCATCGGCGGCAACATCGCCACCGGCGCTGCCGCCAAGGCTCTGGCCGAAGCGGGCGCCGATGCGGTCAAGGTCGGTATCGGCCCAGGCTCGATCTGCACCACCCGTATCGTCGCCGGTGTCGGCGTCCCGCAAATCAGTGCCATCGCCAACGTCGCCGCAGCCCTTGAAGGCACTGGCGTTCCGTTGATCGCCGACGGCGGCATCCGTTTCTCCGGTGACCTGTCCAAGGCCATCGTAGCCGGTGCTTCCTGCGTGATGATGGGCTCGATGTTTGCCGGTACCGAAGAAGCACCAGGCGAGATCGAATTGTTCCAGGGCCGTTCGTACAAGGCTTACCGCGGCATGGGTTCGCTGGGCGCCATGTCCCAGGCTCAAGGTTCCTCCGACCGCTACTTCCAGGACTCCTCGGCAGGCGCCGAGAAACTGGTTCCGGAAGGCATCGAAGGGCGAGTTCCTTACAAGGGTTCCCTGAGCGCCATCATCCATCAACTGATGGGCGGCCTGCGTTCCTCGATGGGTTACACCGGCAGTGCCGACATCGAAGAAATGCGCACCAAGCCTGAGTTCGTGCGGATCACCGGCGCTGGTATGGCCGAGTCCCACGTCCACGACGTACAGATCACCAAAGAAGCACCAAACTACCGCGTAGGTTGAGGCTTCAAGCAAAAAGTTAAGTAACCGGGGCTGTTTTATTCAGCCCCGAGTTGTTTCTGAATCACGACTGTTTCTGAATTACTTAGACGAGACTGAATCATGGCCCTCGACATTCACGCTCACCGCATCCTGATCCTCGATTTCGGTTCCCAGTACACCCAGCTGATTGCCCGCCGCGTGCGTGAAATCGGCGTGTACTGCGAACTGCATCCGTTCGATATGGATGAAGAAGCGATTCGCGAATTCGCTCCAAAAGGCGTCATTCTCGCCGGTGGCCCCGAGTCCGTGCACGAAGCCAACAGCCCTCGCTGCCCGCAAGCCGTGTTCGACCTGGGCGTACCGGTCTTCGGTATCTGCTACGGCATGCAAACCATGGCCGAACAACTGGGCGGCAAGGTTGAAGGTTCCGAGCTGCGTGAGTTCGGTTACGCCCGTGTCGACGTTGTCGGCAAGAGCCGCCTGCTCGACGGCATCGAAGACCACATCGACGCCGACGGCCTGTTCGGCCTCGACGTGTGGATGAGCCACGGTGACAAGGTCACCAAGATGCCGCAGGAATTCCACATCCTGGCCAGCACCCCGAGCTGCCCGATTGCCGGCATGTTCGACGACGCTCGCGGCTACTACGGCGTGCAGTTCCACCCGGAAGTGACCCACACCAAGCAGGGCGGTCGCATCCTCTCGCGCTTCATCCTCGAGATCTGCGGCTGCGAAGCCCTGTGGACGCCTTCGAAAATTGCCGAAGACGCCATCGCTCAGGTTCGCGCCCAGGTCGGCACCGACAACGTATTGCTCGGTTTGTCCGGCGGTGTGGACTCCTCGGTGGTTGCCGCGCTGCTGCACAAAGCCATCGGCGACCAGCTGACCTGCGTTTTCGTCGACAACGGTTTGCTGCGTCTGCACGAAGGCGAGCAAGTGATGGCCATGTTCGCCGAGAACATGGGCGTCAAGGTGATCCGCGCCAACGCTGAAGACCAGTTCCTGAACAACCTGGCCGGCGAGTCCGACCCAGAGAAAAAACGCAAGATCATCGGCCGTACCTTCATCGACGTCTTCGATGCCCAGTCCAACAAACTGGACAACATCAAGTACCTCGCCCAAGGCACCATCTACCCGGACGTGATCGAGTCGGCTGGCGCCAAAAGCGGCAAGGCTCACGTGATCAAGTCGCACCACAACGTGGGTGGCCTGCCGGAAGAAATGAACCTCAAGCTGGTTGAACCCCTGCGCGAGCTGTTCAAGGACGAAGTCCGTCGTCTGGGCCTGGAACTCGGCCTGCCGTACGACATGGTCTACCGTCACCCGTTCCCGGGCCCGGGCCTGGGCGTGCGGATCCTCGGTGAAGTGAAGAAGGAGTACGCCGACCTGCTGCGTCGCGCCGACCACATCTTCATCGAAGAACTGCGCAAGGCCGACTGGTACCACAAGGTCAGCCAGGCATTCGTGGTGTTCCAACCGGTGAAATCGGTTGGCGTGGTTGGCGATGGCCGTCGTTACGCCTGGGTCGTGGCCCTGCGTGCCGTGGAAACCATCGACTTCATGACCGCGCGTTGGGCACACCTGCCTTACGAACTGCTGGAAACTGTTTCCGGCCGGATCATCAATGAAATCGAAGGCATCTCCCGCGTCACCTACGACGTGTCGAGCAAGCCACCAGCGACGATCGAGTGGGAGTGATCCTGGTCTGATTGATCGTCAGTAACATCTGAAAGGCCCCGTGAATGTGAGTTCACGGGGCCTTTTTTGTGTATCAGGATTGTGGCATCTGAATCGGTCTGAGCCCGCTGAGCCTCAACGCCGTCGAGAGTTCAGCCACGCTGGCGTAGCGTCGGCCGCTGATAGATGGCCAACTGGGCCGTTCAATGTAGTACGAACCCTGATCGCGCAAGATCGGCGTGCGAACCAGAGCACCATCCCGGCTGCGATGAATGAGCTTCACCGTGTCATCAATGTTCATCACGGTGCAATCACCGGTGCGACGAAGCGCGTGCTCCATTGATTCAGTGAGAGCAACGTCGGGAGGTGTATCCAGTTGCAGGCGCAGATCGCTTTTGACAGGCGCCAGCGGTCGCCCAAAATTGTCTGTCGGTATCCGCCCCGGGTCTACTTCGATCCCCCGTGCGGTGCCTGCCGGGGTGCTTTCAATGCGTAAACCGATGCCACCTTCAAGCTCACTGATACCCGGCACACCTTCCCAGGTATTGGCATGACTGTCGCCCACCAGCGCTACCCATCGATGGGCACCTCGAGTTGTCTGATCCGTGCGTATCACCTCATGGGTAAAGAAATTCATCATCCTTTGGCGAAAATTAGCCTCGACACCTTTCATCCCGGTGCTTTTGTAGCTGGCCATGCAGTCGATGGCCTGGACCCGGATATGACTTCTGCGGGCGGCTTTGACCACCTCCAGAAAGTTGAATTGGCCGGAAGGGTCGGTTTTGAACCCTCGATCGAGTGTCTTCAAATAGTTTTCGAGGTTCTCCGACAGCACGCCGGTTCGATTGAACACGTCCAGATCGGCCTGGTGGAAATCTGTCAGCAGGTGCTCCATATAAAGGGTTTTGACCTTCTGCTTGCTCAGCACTTCCATGTTTTCGATGAGGAATTGCTTACTGGCCACGCTGGAGTGGTTCTCACCGATAACCAACCCGGATGCAATCCTGAACAGTTTTTTGATGATGTCCTTTTTTGCCAGATTCGGTGGCAGGTTCGGGATCTCGGGTCGGGCCGGCAATGAATTCGATTCGAGGAACGCGATGGCATCCCGGTTGAGCGTTTTTCTCAGGGCCTTGAAGCTTTCGGTGGGATTGCTGCCATCAGGTTTGTGCACGGTGTTGGTGTAGGAGTCATTGACGTCGTACTTGGTCCCGCCTCCTTGGGCAATCTCTCTGAGGTCTTCGCGCAAGGCCTGTGGAACATCGTAAGCGGTCGGAGGGCTGTCGATATCCGGCAGCGGTTCGCTGGCGTGACCCCAAGGCCATAGCCCATCAAATTTACCGCCGCCAGACAGGCCTAGCCGGTTGATAGGCTGCCATTCGCCTTCCACGTCGAGCCGTATGGGCAGGCTGCGATAGAACGAGTAAGGGTTGGCCGGGTCGATGATGGCCCAGACTTTCAACTCGTTGCTGTAGCGCACGAGATAAAAGCTGTCGTTGATCTGCACATAGTTCCCGCCGGTGGGCGGTTGGAAGATGCCCTGAAACTGGCCCTCTTCGGTGATCGGCGATAAGCCATCCAGAATTTCATTGGTTTCGAACGACGACAATAATTCTGTGCCTTGCTCCGCATAAGCGGGGCCGGGGGAGAAGCGGGCAACGGGTGGGATGCCCGCGGGGTCTGCCGGTAGTGGTTCGGTAAAACGTTCCTGGAGGCTGAACGTTTCACTGGCTTCTCCCACTTCGGCGAACTCGGCTGCTCCACGCAGAAATGGCAGGTTGAACAAGGTCTCTATGCCGCTGGAGATGGCGCCCACGAGACCCGCCTTGCGATCAGCCTTGGTACTGCCGTTGACTGCCTGATCAATGTTCAAACCCATGTCGGCAATACCAGCACCGACGGCGGCCAATGCCACTGGCCAGCCAAGAGCGGCCATGGAGCCGAAGACATGGACGAAGGCATTCAGATAACCAATCCACATCTTCTCTCGCAGGTCGCCGTTGGAACGCAACGACAGGTCCGCATCACTGCGCATGCGGGCTTCCACGGAATCACGCAACCAGCTGAAAACGTCGCCCGAGATGGGTTCAGCTTTCTGATTGATCAAGTGGTGATCGCTTGTTCCCCAAGTGGAGTAGAGCAGATCGATCATGGCATTCAGGCCAATGTTACCGTCATCCTGTTGCTGGGCAGCCAGAGAGAAGTGAGCCATGAATCGCGCCCGATTCTGCGCATGGTTGTTTTGCATCAGCAGCCACCAATGCAGATCGGAAGGGGTGGCGAAAATGTTGAAGGGTTGAGTTTCGCCTGGCGTGTAAAGAATTTGCACGCCATTGCGGTCGGTGATGCACAGAATGTCTGTGGCTTTGTAACCCCCGATGTCCAGTGCGCAGACGTGTAACCCGTCAATGGTCGGCGCTGTCGCCTGCAACATCTTGAGGTTGATCGGCCAGGTAACGTTGCCGGCGACAGCCTTGATCACGGTCTTGAGATTCTCGTTGTTCAGCCGAGCGCCGTCATGCTCGTCCAGTGCCTTGGCCAGAAAGTTGAGTTTGGCGAGGGTGCGAAAATCATCCGAGTGGAGCGTCCAGAAGCGCTCCATTTTTTCCCGGTAGCGTTCGCTGAAATTAATGGCCCAGAGATCCTTGAGGACTTCGCTGGGGTACATCCGCACCTCGTTGGTTTCGTTGAAAACCGACGCATGTGCGCCTTCGTTGTAGAAGCCACCATCGCCATCCAGAAGGTCGGCATTGTCCTGGTCATGAGGACGGAAACGCTTGACCACCAGTTGCGGCAACGTCAAGGACTCGGACGGTTTGGGGAAGTGCTCCCAGAACAGGAAGGCCTTGGTGCTGCTGACGGACGTGTTATTGAACCGATGCCACCAGACCTTGTCCGGGTCGATACCCTCGACGCGGTGCTTGTCGAGAATCCCTTGGGCAGCGTCGTGCGCCATGGTATGCAGGTCGGGACAGGCCTCGGCAAAGGGCAGCGCCAGCGCTTTCAGAGATTGCTCTTCGGCCGCATCGGGGAGGAGGGACGGGGAATTTGTTTCAGATGTGTTCATTTCTCGCTCCTTGAGAAATGGGATTAAGGGTGGAGGGAACTATGGCAAGCCAGCTCGCTTGAATCTGTAGGATCGCAAGCTACCGGACGATGGCACGTCTGGATGGATTGTGTAGGAGCTGCACGATTGCAGTGTAGGGTCAGCGCCGCGCCACATCCGAAAAATAGAACTTGTCCAGGGTATGCCGCGATTCGGTGTACTCGAACTGGCGACCGTCCTGCAAAAACGTCTGGTTGCTGACCACGATCACATGGCTCTGGCCGTCGAGGTCCAGGTGTTGCTGGTCATCCTTGCTTCGCGGCACCGCCTCGATGGTGCGCTGGGCGTAGGCAATTTGCAGTTGCAGGGTCTGCTCGATGAAGGCGTAGATCGAGTGCTCGGCGATGTCGCGGGACAGGCCGGGGATCACATCGCTGACGAAATGGTTGATGTCGAGGATCACCCGTTTGCCGTCGATCCGCCTGACTCGCTTGATCCGGGTAATCAGACTGCCTTCATCAGCCTGGATGTGTTCGAGCAAAGGACCTTCGAGGGGGATCTGGCTGAACTCGACCACGTCGGTGCTGACGTCGTTGCCCAGGCGCGGGTAGGTCTCCTGGAAACTGACGATACCGCCGAGCTGGAATTCGATCGGGTTGGTCGACAGCACGAAGGTGCCTTTGCCGTGGACTTTCTGCGCGAAACCGCGCTCCTGCAGTTGCTCTATGGCCTTGCGCACGGTGCCGCGACTGGCTTGATAGCTGTCCATCAGTTCGGTTTCGGACGGCAATCGGGCGCCGCGTTCCAGACGTTCGGTCGTGATGCTGGCAAGCAGATCGCTGTAGATCTGGTTGTATTTACTCATGGGGATGGCTCTGTGCCGCAATGTACTCAAGGTTTTGAACCTTAAGGGCCGGGTAGGGGTTTGTCCATGCGGCTTTGGGTTTCATTGACTTCAGAGGTAGGAAATGTCGCCGCCGGTCGGGTTCAGGATAAACAAAATCAAACTCGTCTGTACGAGTTGTTGCTTTAACTCGTACAGACGAGTACTTTTCGCTTCGGCGTGCTGCCAATAACAAAAAACTACAGCGGAAGAACAAGCATGAGCCACGACTATCCGAATATCGCCACTGAGCTGCTGCAAAGCCTCGGTGGCAGCGACAACCTCGAGCAGGCCGCGCACTGTGTCACACGGCTGCGCCTGGCCCTCAGGGACCCGAGCCTGGTCAACAGCGCCACGCTGAACCAGATCGACCTGGTCAAAGGTTCGTTCTTCACCGGTGGCCTGTTCCAGGTGGTCATCGGTCCTGGCGAAGTCGAAAAGGTTTATGCCGAACTGCGTCGCCAGACAGGTCTCGCGGCTTCAACCATCGCCGACGTTAAACAGAAAAGCGCCGACAAGATCAACGCCATGCAGCGGCTGGTACGGGTCTTTTCCGATGTGTTCATGCCGATCCTGCCGGCGCTGATCATTGCTGGCCTGCTGATGGGCATCAACAACCTGATCGGCGCCAAGGGCATGTTCATCGAGGGCCAGACCCTGCTGGACGCCTACCCGAAGCTTGACGGCCTCTGGAGCCTGATCAACCTGATGGCCAACACCTCGTTTGTGTTCCTGCCGGCGCTGGTGGGCTGGTCGGCGGCCAAGCGGTTTGGCGGCAGCGAAATCCTCGGCATTGTGCTCGGCCTGATGCTGGTTCATCCCGATCTGCTCAACGCCTGGAACTACGGTAAAGCGGTGGCTGGGCTGGACGGGCAGAGCCTGCCGTACTTCGACATTCTTGGCTTGTTCCAGATCGAGAAGGTCGGCTATCAGGGGCAGATCCTGCCGATCCTGCTGGCGGCCTATGTGATGAGCGTCATCGAGAAATGGCTGCGGGCACGGGTGCCTAATGCGGTGCAATTGCTGGTGGTGCCGATCACTACCATCGTCGTCACCGGTGTGCTGGCATTGGCGGTGATCGGTCCGGTGACCCGGCATCTGGGGATTCTCATTACCGAAGGCGTGGTCACGCTGTTTGACCTGGCGCCAATGGTCGGCGGGGCGATTTTCGGCCTGCTCTACGCGCCGCTGGTGATCACCGGCATGCACCACATGTTCCTTGCGGTCGACTTGCAGTTGATCTCCACCCAGGGCGGTACGTTCATCTGGCCGATGATCGTCATGTCCAACCTCGCCCAAGGCAGCGCGGCACTGGCGGTGTTCTACATGACCCGCAATGTGCGGGACAAAAGCATGGCCTCGACCTCGGCGATTTCCGCTTACTTCGGCATTACCGAACCGGCCATGTTCGGGGTCAACCTGCGCTACAAATTTCCGTTTTATGCCGCGCTGACCGGCTCGGCGCTGGGCTGCATCTTCCTGTCGCTGAACAAGGTCCAGGCCTCGGCCATTGGCGTCGGTGGTCTGCCCGGATTTATCTCGATCATTCCGCAGTTCATTCCGATGTTTGTGATCGGAATGGTCATCGCCATGGTCGTGCCGTTTGTTCTGACCTGTGGGTTGAGCATGAAGATTGTCCGGCCGGGGTATCGCGTCGCCTGACAGATGGCTATCGCCCGTAGGAGCTGCCGAAGGCTGCGATCTTTTGATCTTGATCTTCGACGGTCTTGCTGAAGATCAAGATCAAAAGATCGCAGCCTTCGGCAGCTCCTACAGGGTTCGTACCCAATTCAAGAAGGAATCCCGCCATGCAAGACTGGCAACGTTCGGTGATCTACCAGATCTACCCGAAAAGTTTTCACAGCCACGCCGGCAACCCCACGGGTGATTTGCTCGGTGTCGTGGCCAAGCTCGATTACCTGCACTGGCTGGGTGTCGATTGCCTGTGGATCACGCCGTTCCTGCGTTCGCCCCAGCGCGACAACGGGTACGACATCAGCGACTACTACGCCATCGATCCGAGCTATGGGACCATGGCCGATTGCGAGTTGCTGATCGCCGAGGCGGGCAAGCGCGGGATCAAGCTGATGCTCGATATCGTGGTCAACCACACCTCGATCGAGCACAGCTGGTTCCAGCAGGCCCGCAGCAGCCTCGACAACCCCTACCGCGACTTCTACATCTGGCGCGACCAGCCAAACAACTGGGAATCCAAGTTCGGCGGTTCGGCGTGGGAGTACGAAGCCCAGACCGGCCAGTATTACCTGCACTTGTTCGACCACACCCAGGCCGACCTGAACTGGGACAACCCCAAGGTGCGCGCCGAAGTCTTCAAGATGATGCGTTTCTGGCGCGACAAGGGTGTAGGTGGTTTCCGTCTGGACGTGATCAACCTGATCTCCAAACCGGCGGATTTCCCCGAAGACAAAACCGATGGCCGGCGGTTCTACACCGACGGCCCGAACGTCCACGAATACCTGCAGCAAATGCACCGCGAAGTCTTCGAAGGTCATGACCTGATCAACGTCGGCGAGATGTCGTCCACCCGTCTCGAACACTGCATTCGCTACTCGCGGCCGGCGTCGAAAGAACTGTCGATGACCTTCAACTTCCATCACCTGAAGGTCGATTACCCGAACCTGCAGAAGTGGATTCGCGCCGATTTCGACTTCCTCGAACTCAAGCGCATCCTCTCCGACTGGCAGACCGGCATGCAGGCCGGCGGTGGCTGGAATGCGCTGTTCTGGTGTAACCACGACCAACCACGGGTGGTCTCGCGTTTCGGTAACGACGGCGAATATCGGGTGGTCTCGGCGAAGATGCTCGGCACCGCGCTGCACTTCCTCCAGGGCACGCCGTTCGTGTACCAGGGCGAGGAACTGGGCATGACCAATCCGGGCTTCGATCACATCGATCAGTACCGTGATGTCGAGACGCTGAACATCTTCCGGCTCAAGCGCGAAGCCGGTGCGAGCGACGCCGACAACATGGCGGCGATCATGCAGAAGTCCCGCGACAACGGCCGCACGCCAATGCACTGGAACGCCGAACCGAACGCAGGCTTCAGCGCGGCAGAACCCTGGATTGGCGTGCCGGCCAACGCGGCGCAGATCAACGTTGCCAACCAGCTCGACGACCCGGACTCCGTGCTGCACCACTACCGTCAGTTGATTGCCCTGCGCCGCAGTGAGGCGCTGATGTCCGACGGCGTTTACCGACAGTTGTTGCCTGAGCACACGCAAATCTGGGCGTACGTGCGGGAAGGTAATGGCGAGCGATTGCTGGTGCTGAACAATTTCTACGGCACGCCGTGCGAAGTGCTGCTGCCGGATGAAGTGATCAGCGAAGCCATGGTCCAGCGCCTGGTGATCAGCAACTACCCGGACTGTCCGGTGCGAAATCGGCAGGTCTTGTTACGGCCTTATGAGTCGTTCGTTCTGCACCTGACCGACCACTAGAAAACACCAAGTTAAAAAACACGCAGAACGCTGCGCGGGGGAGTTTTGCGCGCCGAATTTGCGGAACAACACAATAAAAATAATGGGGTGGTTCTTGAAAACAACAATAAATCGCAGCCTTGTAGCCGCGAGCATGTGCCTGGCGTTGCCACTTTCGGCCCAGGCGCTGGACTTCGGCGGTTACTTGCGCAGCGGCGTCGGTACCTCGGTCAACAGCAGTGCCCAGTCGTGCTTCCAGTTGCCGGGGGCGCAGACGAAATATCGATTGGGCAACGAATGCGAGCAGTATGGGGAACTGGAACTGCGTCAGGATCTGTACACGCTGGACGACGGTTCGGTGCTCAGCGTCGATGGCATGGCCTCGCTGTATAACCAGTACGACCGCAGCCTGACGTTCAAGGGCGACAACGGCTCGGTGCGCCTGCCGCAGCTGTACGCGCAATGGTCGAACATGCCCGGCCTCAACGGCGGTTCGTTGTGGGCCGGTCGGCGTTACTACAAGCGGAACGATATTCACATTTCAGACTTCTACTACTGGAACCAGAGCGCCACCGGTGGCGGTATCGAGGACGTGCTGATCGGCGATCTGAAATACAGCTATGCCTTCTCGCGCAAGGACAACCTGTACCAGAAGGACTACATCAACCGTCACGACTTCAACGTCGCCGGTTTCGACACCAACCCCGGCGGTGAGCTGGAATTCGGCCTGAGCTACATCGACAAGCCTGACAGCCGCGACGCACACCGCGGCTGGGCGATCACCACCCAGCATGTGCAGAAAGGTTTTCTGGGCGGCAAGAACAAACTGGCCTTCCAGTACGGTGAAGGCCCCGGTACCGGGTTGGGCTATACCGGTAACGTGAAGCTCGATGACAGCAACAAAAGCTACCGGGTAGTGGAGTTCTTCGACTGGCAGGTGACGCCGCGATTCGGCGGGCAAGTCGAGGCGGTCTACCAGAAAGACATTCGTGCGGACGGCAGCGATCAGAACTGGATTTCCCTGGGCGTTCGTCCGGCCTACGCCATCAGCGAGCAGTTCAAACTGGTGACCGAACTGGGTCACGATCAGGTCGAAGCCACGGGCGGCACGCGCAAGCTGAGCAAGTTCACTTTCGCCCCGACCTGGTCGCCCAAGGGCCCGGAATTCTGGGCGCGCCCCGAGGTGCGTCTGTATTACACCTATGCCAGCTGGAACGAGGCGGCCAAACGGGCGGCCAATCAATTGGCGGCAGGTTCGGCGTTGTCTGACACCGGCGCCTCCGGCACGGCGCGGCACGGTGCGAACGTCGGATTGCAGGTCGAGTACTGGTGGAAATAAGCGATGCATAACCTGTAGGAGCTGCCGAAGGCTGCGATCTTTTGGCGTCATCGAGGACGCCTAAGATCAAAAGATCGCAGCCTTCGGCAGCTCCTATCGGTATCGCGAGATCGCAAGTCTTTTATAAAGAACAAAACAGCAGGTGACGTCATGGCCACACCCCAACAATTGCAACTGCTCGCGCCGCTGTCCGGCGTGCTGATGCCACTGGACCAAGTGCCGGACCCGGTGTTTTCCAGCCGCGTGATCGGCGACGGGCTGTGCATCGACCCGACTTCGCAAACCTTGTGCGCGCCGCTGGCCGGAGTGATCAGCAATGTGCAGACCAGTGGGCATGCCGTCAGCATCACCGACGACAACGGCGTTCAGGTGCTGATGCACATCGGGCTCGACACCGTGAACCTTGCCGGCAAGGGGTTCACCCAGTTGGTGGAGGAAGGCCAGCGAGTTGAGGTGGGGCAGGCGCTGATCGAGTTTGATGCCGATTACATTGCCTTGAACGCGCGCAGTTTGTTGACCTTGATGCTGGTGGTCAGCGGTGAACCGTTCACCTGGCTGACGCCGGAAACGGGTGCAGTGGACAGTGGCCAGCCGCTGCTGAGTTTGAATCCCGTCGCCCAGACAACTGATGAGCCGGTGCAAGAAGAGGGCGAGGCGTTGTTTTCAAAACCGGTGACGCTGGCCAACCCGAACGGCTTGCATGCCCGTCCGGCCGCGGTGTTCGCCCAAGCGGCGAAAAGTTTTTCGGCGAGCATTTACCTGCATAAACAGCAGGAGAGCGCGAACGCCAAATCCCTGGTGGCGATCATGGCGTTGCAGACGGCCTTCGGCGACATCGTACAAATCAGCGCGGCGGGGCCGGATGCCGAAGCGGCGATCAGGGCACTGGCGCAATTGCTGACGGCGGGTTGTGGGGAATCCGTGACGGTGGTGGCGAACGTTGAACCGGGTGAGCCGTCATCGCTGAACGTGTTGCGCGGTGTCTGCGCGTCGGCGGGTTCGGCGTTTGGTCAGGTGGTGCAGTTCGCCGGGCAGACGCTTGAAGTGAGCGAGTCCGGCGTCGGTGCGCATGTTGAGCGCGAGCAGCTGTCTCGTGCCTTGGTTGAGGCGGATCTGGCCTTGCAGCAGTTGCGTGACAAGGCGACCGGGGAGGCTCAGGCAGAGATCTTCAAGGCACACCAGGAACTGCTCGAAGACCCGAGTCTGCTGGATCAGGCCCAGGCGCTGATCAGCGAAGGCAAAAGCGCAGCGTTTGCCTGGCAAGCGGCCACCGAGGCGACCGCAACCTTGTTCAAGGGGTTGGGCAGTGCATTGCTGGCCGAACGGGCGGCGGACCTGGCCGATGTCGGCCAGCGAGTGCTGAAGCTGATCCTGGGTGTACAGGATCACGCCATGGAGTTGCCTGAAGGGGCCATCCTGATCGCCGATCAACTGACACCCTCCCAGACCGCCGGGCTCGACACTCGCAAGGTGCTGGGCTTCGCCACGGTCGGCGGTGGCGCTACCAGCCACGTCGCGATTCTTGCCCGGGCCTTCGGTTTGCCGGCGATCTGCGGATTGCCCGTGCACGTGCTGGCACTGGCCAACGGCACTCAGGTTTTGCTCGATGCCGACAAAGGTGAGTTGCATCTGGACCCGGATCTCGCGGTCATCGAACAGCTGCAAGCCAAGCGTCAGCAACAACAGAAACGCCATCAACATGAGCTGGCACACGCCACACTGGCCGCTTGTACCCGCGATGGTCACCCCGTCGAAGTGACGGCCAACGTCGCCTCGCTGAGCGAAGCCGAGCAGGCCATGACCCTGGGTGGCGAGGGCGTCGGGCTGTTGCGTTCGGAGTTTCTTTATCTGGACCGCAACCACGCACCGAGCCCTGACGAACAGGCGTCCATTTACAGCGCCATCGCCCGCGCGTTGGGGCCGGCTCGCAACCTGGTGGTGCGCACGCTGGATGTCGGCGGCGACAAACCGCTGGCCTACGTGCCGATGGACAGCGAAACCAACCCGTTCCTCGGCATGCGCGGCATTCGTTTGTGCCTGGAGCGTCCGCAGCTGTTGCGCGACCAGTTCAAGGCCATCCTGAGCAGCGCCGGGTTGGCGCGTCTGCACATCATGCTACCGATGGTCACGCAGTTGTCGGAGTTGCGTCTGGCCCGACAGCTGCTGGAAGAAGAGGCGCTGGGGCTGGGCCTCACGGAACTGCCGAAACTGGGGATCATGATTGAAGTGCCGGCCGCGGCGCTGATGGCCGACCTGTTTGCGCCGGAGGTGGACTTCTTCTCCATCGGCACCAACGACCTGACCCAATACACCTTGGCCATGGACCGCGATCACCCGCGCCTGGCCAGTCAGGCGGACAGTTTTCACCCGTCGGTGCTGCGTTTGATCGCCAGCACCGTGAAGGCCACCCATGCCCATGGCAAATGGGTCGGCGTGTGTGGCGCGATGGCGTCCGAGACGCTGGCGGTGCCGCTGTTGCTGGGGCTTGGGGTGGATGAATTGTCGGTGAGTGTGCCGTTGATTCCGGCGATCAAGGCGGCGGTTCGTGAAGTAGACCTGGTGGACTGCCAGGCCATCGCCCAGCAGGTGTTGGGGCTGGAAAGCGCCGAACAGGTGCGCGAGGCCTTGCGGCTGTATCACGAGGCGACGGTCGATACTTCACTGGTTCTGGAGAACTGAACATGTTCGAGAAAATGCAGCGGGCGTTCTGGAAGGCGTTGACCCCGGACCTGATCGCGGATGAGCTGAAGGGGGTTGTCCAGCCAGCTTCCGGGTTGGCCGCGAATGTCGTGGCGGCGTTGGGCGGTGTGGATAACCTCAAGTCGCAGCAACCTGTGGCGCTGACCCGGGTTCGGGTGGCGTTGCGGGATGTGGGGCGGGTGGATCGGCAGGCACTGAGGGCGGCGGGGATACCGGGGATGATGACGTTGGATGGCGGGGTTGTTCACCTTTTATTAGGGCTGGGGAGGTAAGCGGCCCCGAAAAGATCGCAGCCTTTGGCAGCTCCTACAGGGTGTACGACGATCAAATGTAGGAGCTGCCAAAGGCTGCGATCTTTTTGGGAGCAACTGTGACCAGTCGCCGCGCCGCCCTTACTGTTTCTCAACCGCAGGTGTATCGTATTCGCCTTTTACAGGCCCCCGCGCCTGTCGCTGATACGTGAGGTAGTTGAGTTCATGTCCTTTACCCGTCGCCAAATTCTCGGTGGCCTGGCCGGTCTTGTTGTCGTTGGTGTCGGAGCGGGTGGCGCATCGCGGTACTGGTTGGGCAAGATGGCCGACGCGGATGCCGGCCACGACTATGAACTGATCGCGGCACCGCTGGACGTCGAGCTGGTAGCCGGGCACAAGACCGAAGCCTGGGCGTTTGGCTCGTCGGCACCGGGCACCGAGTTACGCGTGCGTCAGGGCGAATGGCTGCGGGTGCGGTTCATCAACCACCTGCCGGTGGCGACCACCATTCACTGGCACGGTATCCGCCTGCCGCTGGAAATGGACGGCGTGCCCTACGTCTCGCAGCTTCCTGTACTGCCGGGAGAATACTTCGACTACAAATTTCGCGTGCCCGACGCCGGCAGCTACTGGTATCACCCGCACGTGAACAGCAGCGAAGAACTTGGCCGAGGGCTGGTCGGGCCGCTGATTGTCGAAGAGCGCGAGCCCACCGGTTTCAAGTACGAAAAGACCTTGAGCCTCAAGAGCTGGCACGTCGATGAACAAGGCGCGTTTGTCGCGTTCAGCATTCCTCGCGAAGCGGCCCGTGGTGGTACGGCGGGACGTCTGTCGACCATCAATGGTGTCTCGCAAGCGGTGATCGACCTGCCTGCCGGGCAGATCACCCGGGTACGCGTGCTCAACCTTGATAACACCCTGACTTACCGCCTCAACATCCCGGGTGTCGAAGCGCAGATCTACGCGCTGGACGGCAACCCCATCGAGCCACGCCCGTTGGGTAAGGAATACTGGCTCGGCCCGGGCATGCGCATTTGCCTGGCAATCAAGGCCCCACCCGTCGGTGAAGAACTGTCCCTGCGCAACGGCCCGGTGAGATTGGGCACGTTTCGTTCGGTAGCCAACAGCGATGCCCCCACCGAGTGGCCTCCCGCGCTGCCCGCCAACCCGGTGGCCGAGCCGGACCTGGCCAATGCCGAGAAACTCAACTTCAATTTCGAATGGGTCGGCTCGGTGTCGGTGAACGTCGACAACGGCAAGCCGCCGAGCCTGTGGCAGATCAACGGCAAGGCCTGGGACATCACCGACAAGACCTGTGCCGACCGCCCGATTGCCAAACTTGAGAAGGGCAAGAGCTACATTTTCGAATTGAAGAACATGACTCAATACCAGCACCCGATTCACCTGCACGGCATGAGCTTCAAGGTCATTGCCTCGAACCGGCACAAGGTGATTCCGTACTTCACCGACACCTACCTGTTGGGCAAGAACGAACGCGCGCAAGTCGCGTTGGTCGCAGATAATCCTGGGGTGTGGATGTTCCACTGCCATGTGATCGACCACATGGAAACCGGCCTGATGGCCGCCATCGAGGTGGCGTGATGCGTCAGATACGTCCCGCGGCGATCATCGACCGCAGCCGTGATCGTGACTTCATGCGCGAAGCGCTGGCCCTGGCCGCTCAAGGTGCGGCGCTGGGCGAAGTGCCGGTGGGCGCGGTGCTGGTCCAGGACGGTGAAATCATCGGTCGTGGCTTCAATTGCCCGATCAGCGGCAACGACCCGAGTGCCCACGCCGAGATGGTCGCGATCCGCGCTGCCGCTCAGGCGGCGAGCAACTATCGCTTGCCGGGCAGCACGCTCTACGTGACGCTTGAGCCGTGCAGCATGTGCGCGGGGCTGATCGTGCATTCGCGGATTGCGCGGGTGGTGTATGGCGCTTTGGAGCCGAAGGCCGGGATTGTGCAGAGTCAGGGGCAGTTTTTTACCCAGGGCTTTCTCAACCATCGGGTGCTGTATGAAGGCGGGGTGTTGGCCGAGGAGTGCGGGGCGGTGCTCAGCGAATTCTTCAAGGCCCGTAGAGCCAAACCCGCAGACTAAACACCGACCCCCTGTGGGAGCGAGCCTGCTCGCGATAGCGGACTGACATCCAACATCTTTATTGGCTGAAAGGGCCTCATCGCGAGCAGGCTCGCTCCCACAGGGGGATCTCTAGTGGGGCGGAAATCAGAGGGTTACTTACGGGCGACGATGACGGCACGCATCGGCGCCGGCAAGCCTTCAACGGTCTTGCTGTGATCTTCAGGATCAAGGAAGTCGCTCAACGACTGATACTTCATCCACTCCGTCCCACGCTGTTCCTCGACCGTGGTCACGCTGACATCCACGCACTTCACATCCGTGAACCCGGCACGCCGCAGCCACAGTTCCAGCGCCGGCACCGATGGCAGGAACCACACATTCCGCATCTGTGCATAACGGTCTTCCGGCACCAATACCTGCTGCTGATCGCCTTCGATCACCAGGGTTTCCAGCACCAGTTCACCACCCTTGACCAGGCAATCCTTCAGCGCCAGCAGATGTTCGATCGGCGAGCGACGGTGGTAGAACACGCCCATGGAAAACACCGTGTCGAAGCCTTCCAGGTTCGGCGGCAGGTCTTCGAACGGAAACGGTAAATGCCAGGCCGACGGTTCGGACAAGTAACGCTGAACCGCCTGGAACTGGCAGAAAAACAGCCAGTTCGGATCGACGCCGATCACGCTGTCCGCACCGGCACCGAGCATGCGCCACATGTAGTAACCATTGCCGCAGCCGACATCGAGGATGCGTTTACCCTTCAGGTCCAGATGCGGTGCAACCCGTGACCACTTCCAGTCCGAACGCCATTCGGTGTCGACATGCACGCCAAACAGATCGAACGGCCCCTTGCGCCACGGCGACAAACCCATCAACGCGGTACGCATCTGCGCGCGGGTTTCATCGTCGCAATCGGTGTCCAGGGTCAGACCATTGAGCAGGTCGACTTCGCTCGGCTGGATTTTCGGCAAGGCGTCCAGCGCACTCTGCCAGCGCTCCAGGTCGCCATGGCCTTTCTCCATTTTCTTGTCGAGGTGCGCTTGCAGGGTGTTGGCCCAGTCGGCCAGCGGCGTGCCGGCCAGACGGCGGGCGAGGGGGGACAGATCAATCATGGCAAGGCAATCAACGAGGCAAAGTTAAGACACTGGAACCACGGCACGACTTTCGAGAAACCGGCGGCCAGCAGGCGTTCGCGGTGTTCTTCGAGGCTGTCGGGCTTCATGACGTTTTCGATGGCGCTGCGTTTCTGGGCGATTTCCAGTTCGCTGTAGCCATTGGCGCGTTTGAAGGCGACGTGCAGGTCGGTGAGCAACGCGTGTTCTTCGGGGTCGGTGAAGCGCAGCTTTTCCGAAAGGATCAACGCGCCACCGGGCAGCAGCGATTGGCGGATGCGCGAGAGCAACGCGGTGCGCTGGTCCGGGGCGATGAATTGCAGGGTGAAGTTCAGCGCCACCACCGAGGCTGGCTGGAACTCGAGGGCGAGGATGTCGCCTTCGATCACCTCGACTGGCAGCAACTCCTGGAACATCGAGTCCTGACCGTTGAGGTATTCGCGGCAGCGTTCGACCATGGCGGCGGAGTTATCCACAGCGATAACGCGACAACCGTCGGTGCGCACGTGACGGCGCAGGGCCTGAGTCACCGCGCCCAAGGACGAGCCCAGGTCGTAAAGGACGCTGTTGGGCTGGGCGAACTGCGCAGCGAGCACGCCGAGGTTTTCAACGATGGTTGGATAGCCGGGCACCGAGCGCTTGATCATGTCCGGGAACACCCGCACCACGTCCTCGTTAAAGGCGAAGTCAGGCACCTGGGCCAGAGGCTGGGCGAAAAGGCGATCGGGGTCTTTGCTCACGGCGGTTCCAGCGGCGTAGGTGGAAAAGGCCGGCATTTTAGCCAAGTTGGCGCGGGGATGCGCGGGTTGTCTGATAAACCGTAAATCAAAAGATCGCAGCCTTCGGCAGCTCCTACAGGGGAGCGCATTCCAAGTGTAGGAGCTGCCGAAGGCTGCGATCTTTTTCTCAGGCTAAACGCGGTTTGTGGGTGAACGCCGACGCTGTGATCCCCCATTGCCCCAGCCAATAGCTGAGGATGATCACGTAGGGCGCCGCATTAAACGGCGCAGCAAACCGGTCGATGCCAATCACACTGTCCGAAAACACAAACGCCACCGCCCCCACTGCCGCCAGCAGCGCCGAGCGTTTGGGCACGTCGGTGCCCAAGCGAGCCAGCGCCCTCCAGAGCATGGCGCTGATGGCCAGGCCATAGACAATCACCGGGATCAGCAGTGGACCCAACCCATTGGCAATCAAAATCCCCAGCAATACCGCGCCGACACCCAACGCGATAATCAGCGGCAACAGCGCCAGCCGCCGGCAATCGCTCAAGTAGGCCTTCAGATACGCCAGGTGGGCGACCAGAAACGCGCCGAGGCCGAACACAAACAAATCCCCCGGCCACGCCAGCAATACGTCGCCGAGCAGGGAGAAAATCAATCCAAGGCTGATCCAGCGCCGATACTCGCTGGGCGGTGCGTCATGCAGCCAACCGAGCAGGGCCAGCACCGGCAGTGGTTTGACCAGCAGGCACAGCAGCGCGGCGTGCACACTCAGACCGTAGAGAAAGGTCACCGCGCCCATCAGCGCCAGAACCAGCCAGCCCACGATCAGTTAACCGAAATCGCGCAGTCGAAGGTTTCCACCGCCGGCACTTCCGGTGCCCAAGGCTGTTGCGAAGTCAGGCGCAAGCGCCCGGAACCGGCTCCGAACGCCTGAAAACGCCAGGTCGATACGCCGGCCGCGCCCACGACGCCGGCATCTTCCGGGTTTCGATAAACCTCCGGCCCCAGTGCGCGCAATACGCCACCGGCCGAGTCCTGAATGGCCCAGCGGTAACCCGTGGTCGGGTTGCTGGGCAAGGTCAGGATCAGATTCTGCCCGTTGTGCAGTTTTACCGGGCATTCGCTTTGTTTTTCCACGGTCACGTTCTGTTTCGGTTGCGTGGCGCAAGCGGTCAGCAGGACGAGCGCGAGGGGGACAAACAGGCGGGTGGGGGACATAAGGTCAGTGGCTCCGGCATTCACGACGAACGGCGAGCATAACTGAAGATGAGACAAATTGTGACAGCCACACCTTGCAGTTGGCCTGGGGATTTGTGCTGTGAGGGCCGACGCCATCGCGAGCAGGCTCGCTCCCACAGGGGACAGTGATCAACCTGTGGGAGAGAGCCTGCTCGCGAAAGCGATGGTGCGGGCGCTACATGACTATCAGAACAATATCTTCGCCACATCCGCAAAGCGCTTGGCAAAGTGCACGGTAATCCCTTCCTTCAGATAGTCCGGCAGTTCTTCGAAGCTTCCGCGGTTAGGCTCCGGCAGGATCAATTCGAAGATCTTCTGCCGCCGCGCCGCGATCACTTTCTCGCGCACTCCGCCAATCGGCAGCACATGCCCGGTCAGTGTCAGTTCGCCAGTCATGGCCACGCCTTTTTTCGGCGGCTGGTTGCGGGCCAGGGACAGCAGGGCGCTGGCCATGGTCACGCCGGCACTCGGGCCGTCTTTCGGGGTGGCGCCTTCCGGGACGTGCAGGTGGACGAACGCTTCGTCGAAGAATTTCGGATCACCGCCAAACGACTTCAGATTGGAGCTGACGTAGCTGTAGGCAATTTCCGCCGACTCCTTCATCACGTCACCCAGTTGCCCGGTCAGTTTGAAACCCCGGTTGAGCGTGTGAATGCGCGTCGCTTCAATCGGCAGGGTCGCGCCGCCCATGCTGGTCCAGGCCAGACCTGTGATGACTCCGGTGCCGGACAGCACTTGTTCGTTGCGGAACACCGGATGGCCGAGGGAGGCTTCGAGGTCTTTCGGCGCAATTTTGATCACCGCTTTCGGCTCGTCGATCAGTTTCACTACGGCTTTACGCACCAGTTTGCCCAGTTGCTTTTCCAACTGACGAACCCCGGCTTCGCGGGCGTAGCCATCGATCAGGGCTTTCAACGCGCTGTCGCTGATGGCCAGGCTGCCTTTCGACACGCCGGCCTTCTCCAGTTGTTTCGGCCACAGGTGACGCTTGGCGATGGCGATTTTTTCTTCGGTGATGTAACCCGACAGGCGGATCACTTCCATCCGGTCCAGCAATGGGCCGGGAATCGAATCCAACGTGTTGGCGGTGCAGATGAACAGCACTTTCGACAGGTCCAGACGCAGGTCCAGATAATGGTCGAGGAATTCGACGTTCTGTTCCGGGTCGAGGGTTTCCAGCAGCGCCGAGGCCGGGTCGCCCTGGTAGCTCTGGCCCATCTTGTCGATCTCGTCGAGCATGATCACCGGGTTCATCACTTCGACGTCTTTCAACGCCTGCACCAGTTTGCCCGGTTGCGCGCCGATGTAGGTACGGCGGTGGCCCTTGATCTCGGCTTCGTCACGCATGCCGCCAAGGCTGAAGCGATAGAACGGCCGGCCAAGGGACTCGGCGATGGATTTGCCGACGCTGGTCTTGCCCACGCCCGGCGGGCCGACCAGCAAGACAATGGAGCCACTGATCTCGCCTTTATAAGCACCGACGGCGAGGAATTCGAGGATGCGGTCCTTGATGTCGTCGAGGCCGGCGTGGTGTTTGTCGAGCACCTTGCGCGCGTGCTTGAGGTCGAGTTTGTCCTCGCCGTACACGCCCCACGGCACCGCGGTCGCCCATTCGAGGTAATTGCGGGTGACCGCGTACTCCGGCGAGCCGGTCTCGAGGATCGACAGCTTGTTCATTTCCTCTTCGATGCGTTTCTGCGCCTGGGCCGGCAACACCTTGCCTTCCAGGCGCTGCTCGAACTGTTCGATGTCGGCGCTGCGGTCGTCCTTGGTCAGGCCCAGCTCTTGTTGAATGACCTTCAATTGCTCTTTGAGGAAGAACTCGCGCTGATGCTCGCCGATCTTGCGGTTAACTTCGGCGGAAATCTCTTTCTGCAGGCGCGCTACTTCAACTTCCTTGCGCAGCATCGGCAGGACTTTTTCCATGCGCTTGAGCATCGGCACGCAGTCGAGCACTTCTTGCAACTCGCTACCGGTGGCCGAAGTCAGGGCGGCGGCGAAGTCGGTCAGCGGCGACGGATCGTTGGGGCTGAAGCGGTTGAGGTAGTTCTTCAGTTCTTCGCTGTACAGCGGGTTGAGCGGCAGCAGTTCCTTGATCGCATTGATCAGCGCCATGCCGTAGGCCTTGACCTCGTCGGTCGGCTCGGTGGGCTGGTGCGGGTATTCGACTTCCACCAGGTATGGCGGGCGATGGTGCTTGAGCCAGGTTTTAATTCGCACGCGGGTCAGGCCCTGGGCGACGAATTGCAGTTTGCCATTCTCGCGGCTGGCGTGATGCACCTTGACCAGCGTGCCGTAGAGCGGCAGGACCGAGGTGTCGAAATGGCGCGGGTCTTCCTGGGGCGTGTCCATGTAGAACAGGGCCAGGGAGTGGTGTTCGGATTTGCTCACCAGATCCAGCGTTTCAGCCCAGGGTTCTTCGTTGACGATCACCGGCAGCACTTGGGCTGGGAAGAACGGGCGATTGTGGATCGGAATGATGTAGACCTTGTCCGGCAGGTTCTGGCCGGGCAGGGCGAGGCCTTTGCCGGTGGAGTGGTGTTCGGCGTTCTCTGGGTCGGCGTATTCGCTCGGGTCTTCGGGGAATTCTTGCTGGTCGCTCATGGGGCACCTGCGCAATGGGGTATGGGTCTTAGATGGGGCAGGTGGGGGGTGGTTTCAATGGTTGCGGTTAATTCAGGGTGTTTGCTCGAACAGAAAATGTCCGAAGAACTCTGTGGGAGCGAGCCTGCTCGCGAAAGCGGTGGGTCAGTCAACATTGATGTCGAGGCTGACGGCCTCTTCGCGAGCAGGCTCGCTCCCACAGGGGTAAACCTTGACCTCGTTTATTGAGGATCGATTTGATCCAGCACGCGGTTCGCGGTGATCTCCGCGAGCATGATGCTGTTGGAAATGCCCAGCAGGGCATTGCGCGATCCGCCGTCCAGCAGATCCACCAAGTGATGGACCATCACATCGACCGAGGCTAGCGTCTCGACCAGATAAACCACCAGGGTTTCGGTGGTGGCGTCCGGGTCGACGGTAAACAGGGAGCTGGGTGTGCGCGGCGTGGCTTTGATGTCGGCGGACGACGGGAAGTGGAAATCGAGGGCGCGTTCGGCGGCTTCGTTGAGTTTTTTTGAATCGGGTTCGTAGGGGGATGCGGGATCGGTGTCTGGCGGGTTGGGTGTGACTTTGAACATGGCGACTTTCCTATAAGTAGGGCCGTGACCATCTCGCGACTAAACGAAAGGGAGGCGGCTGTGCGCAAGTTAGTCGACCGGTAAAGCCCACCAAAACCCGGCGCGCCCGAGGGCGCCATGCGCACAGCCACCATCAGGTACAGGCGAACGCCTGACTGGATGACACTTGTGCAACCGTAGATGGACTAGCCGGGCGACTAAACCCGATCACTGATGAGCAGTGACACGAATCAAGTTACCGAGCGACCCCAAGGCGCACAAGCCGGCGGATTCTGGCGTAGCCGTAGGCAACGGCGCAAGGTCTTGTAGCTTTCATGAAGTAACGCTGACAGCGTTTAAACACGCGCGCTCACCCAAAGAAAAACCACCCGATCAGATGCGCCGAAGAACCTGTGGGAGCGAGCCTGCTCGCGATAGCGGACTGGCAGACAACACACATGTTGAATGTAAGGCCGCTATCGCGAGCAGGCTCGCTCCCACAGGTTTTGCGGCGTTCAAGTCCTTAGCTGACAGGCATTAACCGCCCGACTCACTGTAGACCTTGCCCCCCTCATCCTGCTCGAAGTACCGCGGGATCGCATGTTCATAACTCTTCAGCCAGCGCTGCATGCTCAGCTCTCGCTCGGTCGCGGTGGAGGTCTGCGGTTTCCGGGAGGCCGCCTGGTTGCTGCTTTGCAGTTGCAGCCAGCCTTCGGTTTCCTGTTGTTGGGGCGAGGCGGGGCCGGGGTCGATGGCGTGCGCAGTGAGGGGCAGGGCCAGCAGGCCGAGGCAGCAGAGGATGGTCGGTTTCATCAGAAGCCTCTCTCTATTGAAGGGCTGGTGCGGCGATGGCCGCAACCTGATTGGCGGCGGTCGAGCCGGACTTGCCCGGTGCCTTGAGCTTTTCCGCTCGCGCCTGGGCTTCGGTGACCTGAGCGGGGCTCAGGCCGAGGCGGCTGACCAGTTCGGCGGCGCGGCTCCAGTCATCCTGATAGATCAGCAAGGTGACCAGATTCAGCGCCGCCAGTTGATCGCTCTGCTTGAGTTCCATGGCCGTCAGAAACTCAAAACGCGCATCCTCGACCCGCAATTGATTGAGGTACACCACGCCCAAATCGTTGCGGATTTTCTCGTCGGTGGGTGCCAGTCGCGCGGCCCGTTGCAAGTGGGCTTGTGCCAGGTCGTTGTCGCCCCGGGCGGCGGCGAGTTGGCCCAGGCCGTGTTCGGCTTCGGCGGCCAGGCAACTGCCGAGCAGGCTGCGGTACAACGGCTCGGCTTCGCTGCGACCCAACAGTCGATAGACCTTGGCCTTGCGCAGGCGCACGTCGGCCAGGTGATCGGGCAGGCTTTGCAGGTTGGCGAGGCTGGCGTGCAGTTTGCCGTCGTTGGCCATGTCGTCGGCGAGGTTCAGCGACAGCTGTTCATCGGAACTCATTTTGCCGCAGCTGGCGGTGTTGGTCAGGGCGCTCCAGGGTGTTGGACCGTTGCTCGCGCAGCCGCTCAGCAACAGCAGACTCAAACCGGCAATCATTGCTTTCATCAGGTTCCCTCTAAGAAGCCAAGGCCCGGCTCAGGGCGGTAAAACCCGGGCCGGCCAGCACGATCAACAACGCCGGGAAGAGAAACAGCATCATCACGACGGACATTTTGGCGGACATTTTGGAGATGTATTCCTGCAGGCGTGTCAGGCGCCGGTCATCGAGCAGCAGCTTGAGCGCCAACAGGGATTTCATCGCACCGCCGCCCTGATGGATCAACTGCTGAAGAATCACGCAGGTGTCGGTGAACTCGTCCACGGCGAGCAACCGGCTGGCCTTGTTCAATTCTTCGCCCAGCTCCAGCCCGGAATCGACACGGGCCAGCACCAGGCGCAGTTCACGGGTCAGCGCCGGCATCAGTTGTTGGCCTTCGTTGCTCAACACGCGCAGCGACTGCTCCACCGCCATGCCCGACTCGAACAGGATGCGCAGCAGCGGAATGAAGGTGGCAATCTCGGTGGCCACCTGTTTTTGCCGACGGTGTGCCGCGCTGGCCAGCAAGCGTTTGGGCAACAGGTAGCCGAAGCCGGTGGCGAAGGCCGGGGCGATCCAGTGGTTTTCCACTTGCGGGAAGAACACGCCCTGGATCAGCAAACTCAGGGCCAACGCCAGCACCGGTACGCCGATCTGGAACGCGGCGAACAGCGAACGTCGACGGGCGCTACGCCAGCCCAGACGGTTGAGCAGCGTTTGGGTTTCGTTGTCCAGATTGACCGAACGCTGACCGATCCGACTGCTGCCCAGCCTCTGCATCCACTGATCCACGCGGCTATCGCCCGGCAGTTTGCCGTCCAGCCGCTGCGCCACCTGACGCACCCGCCGACGCTGTTCCAGCAGGCCAACGAGCAGCAACAGCGTGGCGCCGAGAAACAGCAGTGCGCTGATCAGCAGAGGCATTTTCATACGCTGCGCAACATGCGCCAGAGCGCCAGGCTGCCCACCACTTGCAGGCCGAACGCGCTCGCGAGCATGACTTGCCCCGAGCTGTCGTGCCACATGGCGAGCAAGTAGTGAGGGTTGGACGCCAGGAAATAACCGGCCAGGCCAATCGGCAAACAACCCAGCACCCAGGCCGTGACGCGGGTTTCACCGGTCATGGCGCTGAGCTGGCGCGCTGCCTGCTCGCGTTCGCGGATCATTTTGATCAGGTTCTCCAGCAGCTCGCTGGCATTGCCGCCGTAGCGGTGGTTGACCTTCAAGCCGAGGGCGAACAAACGCAGTTCGTCTTTCTCATACAACTCGGCAAGGTCCGAGGCCGCGTCCGCCAGGCTGACGCCCAATTGCACGTTGCGCTGCACCCGGCCCATGGCATTTTTCAGCGGGTCTTCGGCGACGTCGATGGCGCCCAGCACCGCGTCGGCCAACGTGCGCCCGGACTTCAGGCTGCGCACCGTGTGATCGAGCAACGACGGCAGTTGTTCGATCATGCGCTTGAGGCGGCGCTGATAACGCCCATTGACGTACAGCCGCAGCATCAACGGCGGCAGCAGCAACAGCACCAGCACACCGAACCAACCGCTGGCGGCAAAACCGAGCAAGAGAGCAAACGCCCAGAGCGACAGCCATAACCCGATGCGTTCGGTAGGACGCCCGAGGCCTGCACGCATGAACGCCCGATCCACGCCGGCCCAGGAGGACTTCTCCGCCACCCGTTGCGGTTGCCCCTGGGTCAGCCGGCCAAGCACCCGATCGGTGCCGGTCTGACGCAAGGCGCTGTAGAACAGGCGGATCGACAGCCCGAGCAAGCCCAGGCAAACGAGGATGAGCAGCACCGGTTTGAGCATGCCGTGGCCTTCAGTACGTGGAGGGAGAGAGCGCCAACTCGCGGCGCAGTTTGTCGCCGGCGGGGTTGGCCGCCTCGCGCATGAAACCGAAACCGCTGCGACGGTCGAGGCGGAACAAGGTGTTGGTCACGTAGATGTCATCGCGGATGCCAACCACCTCCACCACTTCGCTGACACAGCGACGGCCATCGGGCATGCGCGTCAACTGGATCACCACGTCCAGCGCGGCGCAGATCATTTGCCGCAGGGTCCGTTCGGCGATGGTGCGGCCCGTCAGGCCCACCAGTGTCTCCAGACGCAGCAGCGCATCTTGCGCATTGTTGGCGTGCACGGTGCTCATGGAACCGTCGTGGCCGGTGTTCATCGCCGTGAGCACGTCGAGTACTTCGACGCCGCGAATCTCACCGAGGATGATCCGGTCCGGGCGCATCCGCAGGGCGTTGCGGATCAGATCGCTGGCCTTCACTTCGCCGTGCCCTTCGGCATTCGGCGGGCGGGTTTCCAGGCGTACGACATGCGGGTGGCCGAGCTGAAGTTCGGCGACGTCTTCGATGGTGACGAGTCGTTCGTGCGGGTTGATCAACTGGCTGAGAATGTTCAGCAGCGTGGTCTTGCCGGTGCCGGTGCCGCCACTGATCAGAATGTTGCAGCGCTTGCCCACGGCCTCCTGAATGAAATCGAAGATCGCCTGATCGATGGTTTGCATCGCCATCAGGTCGGTGCTTTTGAGCATGTCCTTGCGGAATTTACGAATCGACAGGCACGGGCCGTCGAGGGCAATCGGTGGAATGATCGCGTTGACCCGACTGCCATCCGGCAGGCGCGCATCGACCATCGGCGAAGACTCATCCAGCCGCCGGCCGAGGGGCGCGAGGATCCGTTGCATGACCCGCTCGACGTGGTGCGCATCGATAAAGCGCAGGTCACTTTGATGCAGCACGCCGTCGCGTTCGATGAACACCCGGTGCGGGCCGTTGACCAGAATCTCTGTCACCGCCGGGTCGCGCAGCAGCACTTCCAGCGGCCCGAAACCGGTGAGTTCGTCGACGATTTCTTCAGCCAGGCGCTCCATCTCATAACGGGAAATCGCCAGGTGCAAACGGGCGATGTACTCGGCCACCTTGTCGATGACGAACTGCGCCAGCACTTGCCGCGAACCCTCCAGCAGGTTTTTCCCGGACTCTTCGATGGTGTCGATGATGTAGCGGTGCAGCACCAGTTTCAGACCTTCGTGGTCGGTGTTGCCGGTCGTTGTACGCGCCGGGGTACCGAACAGTTTTTCGCCACTCATTGCGCGCCCCTCAGTCGGTTGAACCAGCCCGCCTTGGGTTTGGCCAGGCCTTCGGAGCGCTTGGCCAGGCGTTCGCCGAGGGTGCGCAGGCTTTGGGTCAGGCCTTCGCGGGGAGCCAGTTCGAACAGGGTCACGCCCTGGTTTTTGGCGTTGAGCCGCACTTCCGGGCTGTAGGCGAGGGTGGCGATGATCTCCATGCCGAAACTTTTGCTCAGGGTGTCGGCGTCCGGTGCGATGTTGCGCAGGTAGCGGTCTACCAGCAGCCAGGCGTGATCGAGCTTCATGCCTTTTTCGCGCCAGAGGTTGAGCACCGCCAGGTTGCGACGGCAGTCGAGCACGTTCTGATCGGTGTACCACAGCAACTTGTCGCAATGGCTGACAAAGGTGCGTAGCGCCTCGCTGTCCGGCTGGCCGGTGAGGTTCACCACGATGTGCTGGAAGTGTTGGCGTAGAGCGCTGACCAACATGTACAACTCGGCGGCGCTGGTGTGCTCCAGCGGTTCATCGTGGCTGGCGTAGGCGAGGATTCGCAGCCCGGCCTCGCAGCTGGTGAAGGCGCTGTCGATCAACGTCGCGTCGAGGCGGCGCAAATGCCGCAAGGCATCGCCGAAGTGAAACGAGCTCTCCAGCCCGAGCAACGCCAGGCTGTCGCCGCGCGGCAGGCCGAGGTCCAGCAACAGCGTTTGCTGACCGCTCTTCTGCACCACTTGCGCCATGTGGCTGGCGAGCAGCGCGCCGTCGGCATTGCTCTGTACGCCGTAGAGCACGGTCAGGCCGCCCAGTTGGGTGTTCGGTGCCACGGGGGGCAGGCGTTTGCTCAGGCGTCGCACCAGGCCCGCGACTTCGCTGGAGCGCGAACCATACGCCACGAAATCCCGCGCGCCGGCGCGCATCGCATTAAGCACGAGTTGATTGTCCATGCCATCGCCCAACGCGACGATTGCCAGCATCGGTTTGGCTTCCAGTGCGCCTTCGATCAACGCGCTCTGGGCCACCACGTGTTCCCGGTCCAGCCCGACGAACACCAGGCTGGCAAAGGTCACGTCCACCAGCGCCAGCAGTTCGTCGAGGCTGCCGCCACCGGCGCTGACCACTTGGCCCAACGGGGCGAGGGCGCCTTGCAACCATTCAAGGTCGGTGCTGTTGCGCGTGATGGCGAGAAAGGTCTGGCTCAGGTTCTGGATCTGGCTCATTGCGATAACCCGCTGCGTTTATCGAAGTTGCCGTTTTCGAGGAAGTACAGGCGATACCAGTTGGGGTCGTAGTTGCGCAGTTTTTCACCGGGCAACGACGGCAGTTTTGCGTTGGCGGCCAACGGCTGCACCAGGTGCGGTGTGACGATCATCAACAGCTCGCGCTCTTCGCGCTTGAGCAGGGAGTTGCGAAAGAACGCGCCGAGAATCGGGATGTCGCCCAGCCCCGGGAACTTGCTGACTTCCGACGCGTTGTGGGTGCTGATCAAACCGCTGATGACGAAACTCTCGCCATCGGCCAGGGAAATACTGGTGTCGGTGCGGCGAATGGTGAACGCGGGCACGGTGGTGCCGCCGATGGTCACGCCATTGTTGTAATCCAGTTCGCTGACCTCCGGCGCCACTTTGAGGGCGATGCGGTCGTGGCTGACCACGGTCGGCGTGAGCGTCAGGCGGATGCCGAATTCCTTGTATTCGATGGAGTAGCTGTTGCTGTTGGCGCTGGGCACCGGGATCGGGATTTCACCGCCGGCCAGGAAACTTGCACTCTGCCCGCTGAGGGCTACCAGGCTCGGTCGCGCCAGGGTGTAGGCGAAGCCGCTGCCTTCCAGCGCGTTGACGATACCGAGGAATTTGCTGCTGCCACCGCCCCAGACAATGTTGAAGCTGTCGTTGAGCAGCGGAATGCTCGGCGCCGCAATCCGTGGGTCGATGTTGAACAGCGGCACCACGCCCGGCGTCACACCGGTGTTGGGGACGGTGCCGGGGGCGCCGAAGAGAAAGTTGTTCGAGGCCTTGCCGAAAATCGACGTGCCGGCCTCTTTCAGTTTGGTCCTGCTGACTTCGACGAAGCGAATATCCGTCTGCACTTGCGACGGCAGCAGCGGATCATTGGACGGTAGCGTGGCTGAGGTCATGGCCGCGGTGGCACGTCCCTGCACAAATACCATGCTCTGGCGCGGTGCGCTGGCGCAGGATGTCCAGACCATCAGGCTGGTCGCGCCGGGCGCCATGCCGGTGAGTAAAAACGCCTGGTTGCCGTTGACCCGCACGTCGGCGATTTTCGGATCACCCACCGCCACCCGAGTGATTGCCACGGGCGATTGCAATTCCTGTTGCAGCCCTTCGCCCACTTCCAGCACCGCCGGTAATGACCCGAGTGCGGCGCAATGTCCGACGGCGGCGACTGTCGCCGTGAGCGGCAGTCCGCTCAGCAGGGAGACCCAGAGCAGGGCTTGGAACAGGGGCGTGGAACGTCTGCGCATTGAATGCGTCCTTGCTCGACTCAGGGGGTTTGTTGGGTGATTTCATTGCCGCGGATGACTTCTACGCTCGACTTGCGCGGTGCTGCGCCGCCGCTTGTGGCGACAGGTTTGGGCGGCGCCGTCATGGCCAGTTGGCTGAACCGGATAAACTCGCGGTTGGCGCTGGCAATGGAGGCCGCCGAATCGGTTTCACCGGCCCAGTAGCGGGACAGGCGTTTTTCCTCCGCGCTGCGTACGGCCAGGCGCAGCACGCCGGCCTGGGCGGCGAGCATGAGGCGACTCAATAGCGGCTCAGGGACGGCGAGCAATACGGTGCGGGCGCTGGCGCGCAATTGTTCCTGCTTGAGCTTTTCTTCGTGGCTGCGAGCGGGGCTTGCGGGTTGGCCGTCGTTGGTCAACCCCAACTGTTCGCCCACTCCCAGCACCCGCAGGGCCGGCACCACAAGCTGGGCCGACGGCTGAAGGTTGTTGGCGTCCATGCGCAGGAACAGCAGCACATCGACATAATCCCCCGGTGTCAGTTGTCCGCCGGCATTGATCACTTCATCCACCGCCACGGCGAGGGCGCGTTCGTCGGGACGAATCATCCGCGCCAGTTGGCTGCCCGCCTCGAAGCTTTCGTCATTGAGCCAGCTGCCGGCGGTGAGGGCGCGCCAGGGCGTGCGGCCAATCGCCTGATCGAGGCGGGTCAGGCTGCCCGCCGGTACGGTACGGAGTTTTTCCAGGGCAACGTCGGCGGCGGTGATCGGCACGAATGGCGCGACGTCATGCACCAGCACCACCACCGGTTGGCGGGTGGGGTCGTCCATTGGCACGGGCGCCGGGGCGGGTGATGCAGGCGTGACGATGTCGGTTTGCGCGACGGGCTCGGACGCCGGCTGACGACTCAACGCGAGGCCCCAGTAACCGGCAATGATGGCGCCCACCAGAAACAATCCGGCAAGGCCCAGAGTGACACGACTGTTCATGACGGCTCTCCCTTTCCTGCTGCTTAAAAAACTCGTTACATCCCAACGAGACAACTTCGCAATCAGGCAGCTATGAACATGGAATTCTTTCGCTATTTGACCGTAGCGCAGGTAGAGCAAAATGCCATTAGTGATTGGAAAGTTTCTAAGGAAAGCAGTGCTCCAGAGCCTTTTTTGATGTTTTTCTGGCGTCAACGAAACAGTTAATACTTTAGTGATAATTCGTTCTTACAGTTGTCGGTACCGGGAATGCCGACAATGCTGATGCTGGCATAGGGGAATCATGTTGCGGCGGTGCAACACCCCAGGTCATTCAAGGAGAAATGCCATGTCCTTCACCCAGCTTGTTCAGAAGATCAAATCCGAAATTGCGTTCTACAAGAGGCTGGCCAAAGACACCGAGGGAGCGTCGGGTATCGAATACGCGATCGTTGCAGCGATGGTCGCGGTAGTCATTGCCGGACTCAGCGCGGGCATGGGCACCTCGATCACCACCCTGTTCAATGAAATCAAAGGTGCACTCTGATAACGACATCAGGCGCTTGGGCAACTTGCCAATGCTCCGAAGGGGTTCTAACGTCAGCGCTCAGTCCATTACAGGTGTTGCCTATGAACTCTCCTGCACTTGCACGCCAACAGCTTCTTCTGGTCGATGACGAAGAGGACGCGTTGCTGGAGTTGGCGGAGTTGCTGGAGGGCGAGGGCTTCAATTGTTTTACCGCCACCTCGGTCAAGCTCGCGCTGCAACACCTCACGCGTCATCCCGATATCGCGTTGGTGATCACTGACCTGAGGATGCCGGAGGAGAGCGGCATGTCGCTGATCAAGCGCCTGCGCGAGCACACCTCCCGCCAGCATTTGCCGGTGATCGTGACGTCGGGTCATGCGGATATGGAGGATGTCAGCGACATGTTGCGGTTGCAGGTACTCGACCTGTTTCGCAAGCCGATTTATCACGTGCGGTTGTTGGAGACGCTCAATAATCTGTTTCCGCAGCCTCTGGTCGGGGTGGTTGGGCCCTGACTTTTTGGCGCAAAAAAAGGCGACTCCCTCACAGGAGCCGCCTTTTTCTTTAACTGCCGCTACCGCTTATTCCGACAGTTTGTACGCGATCACATAGTCACCTTGCTGGGTGCCCAGCGAACCATGGCCCCCCGCAACGACCAGCACGTATTGCTTGCCGTCCTTGCCGGTGTAGGTCATCGGCGTGGTTTGCGCGCCGGCTGGCAGGCGACCTTCCCATAACTGCTTGCCATTTTTCACGTCGTAGGCGCGCAGGTACTGGTCGAGGGTGCCGCTCAGGAAGCCCACGCCACCGGCGGTGGTGAACGTGCCGCCCAGGCTAGGAACGCCCATGCTCAGCGGGATCGGAACCGGTGAGCTGTCGCGCACGGTGCCGTTCTTGTGCTTCCAGAGGGTTTTGCTGGTGGTCAGGTCGATCGCGGCCACGTAACCCCAGGCTGGCGCCTGGCACGGCAGGCCCATTGGCGACAGCAGCGCTTCGAGGACCACGCCGTAGGGCGCGCCTTTGTTTGGCTGCACGCCTTCGGTTTCGCTTTTGCGCGGGCCTTGGGCAGCGATTTCGGCGGCCGGGATCATTTTCGATTTGAACGCCATGTAGCTCGGGTTCACGAACGCGATCTGACGCACCGGGTCAACCGAGATACCGCCCCAGTCGAACACACCGAAGTTGCCTGGATAAACGATCGAACCTTGCAGCGATGGCGGGGTGAACGGGCCGTCATAGCGCATGGATTTGAAGTCGATCCGGCAGATCAGCTGGTCGAACGGAGTGACGCCCCACATGTCGCGTTCCTGCAGCGGCGGAGGCATCAGGTTGAGGTCGGATTTCGGTTGGCTCGGTGAGGTGTGATCGCCTTCGACAGCGCCTTGCGGAACCGGCACTTCGTTGATCGGCACGATCGCCTGGCCAGTGCTGCGGTCCAGCACGTAGATGCTGCCTTGCTTGGTGGACGCAAGCACTGCTGGCTTCACGCCGTCTGCGGTTTTCAGGTCCATCAGGGTTGGCTGGCCACCGACGTCCATGTCCCACAGGTCATGGTGGGTGAACTGGAAGTGCCAGCGCACTTTACCGGTGCCGATGTCGAGGGCGGTCAGGCCGGCGGCGTGCAGTTCCGATTCTGGCGTGCGAGCGCCGCCGAACTGGTCCGGGGTCTGGTTGCCCATCGGCAGGTAGAGCATGCCGAGTTTTTCGTCGACGGCGAACATGGACCACATGTTCGGCGAGTTGCGGGTATAGACCTTGCCTTCGGCAATCGGCGTGGTGTCGTCCGGGTTGCCGCTGTCCCAGTTCCACACCAGTTTGCCGGTGTGCACGTCGAACGCGCGGATCACGCCGCTTGGCTCGTCGGTGGAGACGTTGTCGGTGACGTGGCCACCGATCACCACCAGGTCTTTGGTCACGGCCGGTGGCGACGTGGAGTAGTAACCGCCGGCGGTGAAGCCGCCGATGTTGGCGCGCAGGTCGACCTGGCCTTTGTCGCCGAAGTCTTCGCACATCTTGCCGGTGTCGGCGTCGAGGGCGATCAGGCGAGTGTCGGCAGTCGGCAGGAAGATGCGACGTGGGCAAACGGTGCTGACCGGCGCGGGGCTGGCGCTGCCGGTCGGGCTCTGTTCGGAGGTGTAGACGGCATCATCGTGATAGGTCACGCCACGGCAGGTCATGTGCGCCCAACCCTTGAAGTTCGCCGCGTTTTGCGTGGAGAGCTTCGGATCGAAACGCCAGATTTCCTTGCCGGTGTCCGGGTCCAGGGCAATCACCTGGCTGTGCGGCGTGCACACGTAGAGCATGCCGTTGACTTTCAGCGGGGTGTTTTCGGCGGTGGTTTCGCCCGGGTCGTTCGGCCCCGGCAGGTCGCCGGTGCGGTAGGTCCAGGCCGGTACCAGTTTGTTCACGTTTTGCGGGGTGATCTGCGCCAGTGGCGAGTAACGATCACCGTGAGCGCTGCGACCGTAGGAGTTCCAGTCACCGTCAGGCATGGCCGGGGCGGTGTTGGTCATGCCTGGCACGCTGTCGCGGTCCAGTTGGCCTTTGATTTCACCGGGGTTGGTGAACTGGCTGGCCAGTGCCGTCACGCCCGCCAGCAGCACCGCCACGCTCAGCGCGCCAGTGCCCATCGGCGAAGGGCCGGTGCGCAACAGTGGACGGCGGAACCACGGCAGCAACATGACGATGCCCAGCGCAAACAACATGGCCAGACGCGGCACCAGTTGCCACCAATCGAGGCCGACTTCCCACAAGGCCCACACGGTACTGGCGAACAGCACCAGCGCGTAGAGGCCCAGTGCAGCGCGGCGGGCGGCAATCAGCAGCACGCCGCTCAGTGCCAGGCCGATACCGGCCAGCAGGTAGTACAGCGAGCCGCCGAGCATGCTCAGCTTGATCCCCCCGGCCAGCATGGCCAGGCCCATTAGCAGAAGCAGAATGCCGAGCAGGCTCGGCAGCAGACGGCTTCGACTCAAAGCACCATCAGTGCTCATAGTGTGGTTCTCCGTGACGTTTAAGTAGTCCCGCGCAAGTTCACTGTAGATGACGATCCTGTGCGGGCAGGGTTCAGTTAAAAGTGGTTCGGTTGATGCAATGCCTTGTGGGAGCGAGCCTGCTCGCGAAAGCGGTGTGTCAGGCAACGTTGATGTTGGCTGTGATGGCCTATTCGCGAGCAGGCTCGCTCCCACAGGTTTTTGTGGTGATTGTTAGAACGACGACTGGACCTTGATCCCGCCAATCAGCGCGTCATCGACCTTGTCCACGCCACCGGGGTGGCGGATGTATTGCAGGTTCGGGCGCACGGTCAGCCAGTTCGTGACGTGCACGCCGTAATAGAGTTCGGCGCTGTATTCGGTGTCTTGCGGCGGCAGGAAGGACGGGTCGTCGAAGTCATAGACTGCGCGGGCCTGATTGGTCGCCTCGGCGTTCTTGCGGTAGGCCGGATTGACGTGAACGCGAGCCATGGCAAAGCCGAGGTCATCCTTGGCCCGGGCATCGAACAGGCCTTTGTAGACGACGCCAGCCTGGACATAGTTGTCGATGGCGTTGGTCTTCTTGTCGTGCATCGTGCCGTTGGCGAACACACTCAGGCCACGGGAGTTGTCGCTGGCGCGGCTGGTCAGTTGTTGCTGAATGCCGAGCCACACACCGTGCTTGCTCGACGCGCTGCGGTAAGCCTCGCCACTCAGGGCGGCCGGTTCGCCGTTGTTGTCCTTGTAGGCATCGGTGGCGTTGGCGTTGCTGTAGTAATAACCGGCGCGGTATTCGCCTGGCAGGCCATTGAGTTTCGGCGCCCAGACCAGTTCCACCGGCAAAATCGCACCTTGGGTACCGCTGCCGCTGAGTTTGAAACCGTTGCCGCGATCAAGGTTCGACGGGTTTTGTTCATAAGCGCCAACCTGTGCGTACAGCTCCGGCGTGAGGTGATATTTGACCCGCATCGCCCACTGGCTGACTGGCCAGTTGTACCAGATGCCACCGACCCAGTTGCCGACCTGGGAACCACAGAACGCCAGGTTCTGGAAGTCGCAGGGAAAGCTGTTGAAGTCTTCGCCTTCACCGAAGCGGCCGACCTTGATGTCGAGCTTCTGATCGAAAAATTTCTGCTGATACCACATCTGCGTCAGGCGCCAGGTTTGCCCGCGACCCCAGACTTCCTGGGCAGAAGTGAAGCCGCCAACCCGTGGATCGTTGATGCGGTCGTTGCTGATGTTGTTGCCGTTGCGCTCGGTGATGGTCAGCTGAAATTCGGCGTCGTCCCAGCCGAGGATCTTCTGCAAGTCCAGGTGGGTGCCGAGGCCAAACTGGTCGCTGTAGCGGGCCGTGCGATCGTGGTCGTAGCCGCCGTGCAGATTGCTGCCCATTTCACCGGTGTAATCGACTTTGAAGTCGTAGCCTTTTTCCGAAAGTTCGGTGCGCGTGCCGTTCCAGTCGCCAAGCATCCACGGCGAGTTGCTGTCGAAGGCCGGGGCCGCCTGGGTGCAAGTAGCGAGGCCCAACGCGGTGAATCCGCCGATCAGGTTCAAGGTTTTCCGGCGGGCAACAGGCATGAAGACAGCGCTGTCTCGCGAGGTTTGGCAATCAGGCATAGAGAAGGAATTCTTGATCTTTTTCTGGGGAATGAACTGAAAGCAGCAGGAATGAAGCAAGTGCGGAAGCGTTTCAGCAGGGCGGGTGCAAGGATAATGTTCTGTTACAAATAGAGAAAGACCTTTTAACGACATGAATTCTTTCGTATTCGGTAACAGTTCATGGGAAAAGATCGCAGCCTCGTTTCACTCGACAGCTCCTACAGGTGAACGCATTCCAATGTAGGAGCTGTCGAGTGAAACGAGGCTGCGATCTTTTACGATTCACCTACATTTAACTGACCGCACACAGATCGCTTCCCCCCAACGAAGCCCTCGGCTAAGGTGCGCGGCTTCCAATTCTTTCCTCGCTTGAAGGCCCGGCATGACCGAACAGAACAACAACCCGCTGCACGGCGTGACGCTGGAACAGATCCTCAACGCCCTGGTTGAGCACTACGAATGGTCGGGGCTGGCCGAGCGCATCGATATCCGCTGCTTCAAGAGTGATCCGAGCATCAAGTCGAGCCTGACATTCCTGCGCAAAACCCCGTGGGCGCGGGAGAAGGTCGAACGCTTGTACGTGAAGTTGATGCGCACCAAGCGCCCGGTCTGAGCATGCTCGCCCAATCGACGCCAGGTTCTGCCGCGAGGCGTCGTGTTGTCGCTGTGGCTGCGGTGCTTGGCTGGGTGGGGTTGAGCATCCAGCTGTACCTGATTTTCTATTCACGCTGGACGCTGGAAGCCAGTCTGCTGGGAGGGCTGGTGAGTTTCTTCAGTTATTTCACCGTGCTGACCAACACGCTGGTGGCGACAGTGCTGACCTGTGAACTGACGTCCCGCGAATCGGCGGCGCGACGCTGGTTTTTGCAGCCATGGGTGAGCAGTGGGGTGGCCGTGAGCATCGTCGTGGTCGGCCTGGCGTACAACTTGTTGTTGCGCCATTTATGGCATCCCGAAGGCTGGCAATGGCTGGCCGATGAGCTGATGCATGACGTCATGCCGCTGCTGTTTCTGGCCTGGTGGTTTTGCTGGGTGCCCAAGGGCACGTTGCGTCTGCACCACATCGCGCTGTGGGTGATCTATCCGCTGGTGTACTTTGCCTATGCGCTGCTGCGCGGGCATTTGCTGGCCGCTTATCCGTATCCGTTCATTGATGTCGACAAGCTGGGTTATCCACAGGTGTTGATCAATGCCGGGGGGCTATTGGCGGGGTTTGTGGTGATTGCGGTGTTGGTGGTCGGGTTGGATCGGTGGCGCGGGCGTCGTGGCCAGGGTTTGGATTTGTAGTGTTTGTGACATCGCAATCGCGAGCAGGCTCGCTCCCACATTGGATGGTTGGCGTGCGTTCACACCGGTCAAATGTGGGAGTGAGCTTGCTCGCGATGAGGTCCTGAAGGCTGTCACTCGTCGTCGCTGTCATCCAGCCGCCAGTAGCCAACGGCTTTGACGAACTGGTCGTTCAGGCCGTGCTCATCGAGCAACACCCGACGAATCTGCCGTGACACCTTGGTCTCGGTCGCTACCCAGGCGTACAGATCGCCGCCGGGCACCTGCAACTGTTTCACGGTGGTCAGCAGGTTGTTCCTGCCACCCTCGCGCAACACCCAGATCACATTGACCTGCGCCGGGCTTTCGAGCTTTTGCTGCTCGGCACCGTTCTCCACTTCGACGACTACCAATGCCCGGCGATTGGCCGCCAGACCTTCCAGCCGTCGCGCGATCGCGGGCAGGGCGGTTTCGTCACCAATCAGCAAATAGCTGTCGAAGATGTCCGGCACGATCATCGATCCCCGTGGCCCGCCGATGTGCAGGAACTGCCCCGGTTTAGCCTGTTCGGCCCAGGTCGAGGCAGGACCGTCGCCGTGCAGCACGAAGTCGATGTCCAGTTCCAGTGTGTCCAGGTCATAGCGGCGCGGCGTGTAGTCGCGCATTGCCGGCATCGGGCCGCCGTCTTTGCCGGCCCCGAGTACCAGCGTTTCCAGTGCCGCCTGTTCCGCCGCGTTCTGTGGGAAAAGCAGTTTGACGTGGTCGTCGGTTCCCAGACTGACAAAGCCTGCCAGCTCAGGGCCGCCCAACGTGATTCGGCGCATCCGCGGGGTCAGGTCGACCACCCGCAAGACTTCCAGCCGACGGCGTTTGATTTCATGCATCACACGGTGAATGGTTTGCACGATCACTTCAGTCATTCGGCTTTCTCCTGAGCGGGTTGAACCAGAGGGCCATCGACGATGGCTTTGGCGGTGTCGTTGAGCAGCGTGCTGACGCGCTGGATTTCTTCGGGGCTCCAGCGACCGTGGTGCAGTTGCAACGCATGACGCAAGTTATGCACCGCTTCATGGATTTCAGGCGGGCGATCATGGCCACGCAATGAGCGTTTGCTGACATCGATGCGCATGCGCACGCCGTCCAGGGCAATCGCTTGTTCGCTCAGGGACAGGCGTCCAGCGTCGGTCACGCTGTAGCGCTTTTTACCGCCTTCGGCATCGCCCTGAATCATTTCGCTTTCCTCCAGAAAGGTCAGGGTCGGGTAGATCACGCCGGGGCTGGGGCTGTAGGCGCCGTCGAACATGCCTTCGATCTGGCGGATCAGGTCGTAGCCATGGCAAGGCTGTTCGGCGATCAGTGCCAGCAACAGCAATTTCAGGTCGCCGGGGGCAAATACTCGCGGGCCGCGACCGCCGCGTTCACGACCGGGGCGTTTTTCGAAGCCGTCTCGGCCGTCGCCGTGTTCGCGGTGGGGGGAATGATGGTCTCTCATTGTTCCTTCTCTCTGTCGTGTTTAGATACAACTTAAGATATATCTTAATGAGAAGGCAAGGGGTCACGACCAACGGTCGAGGAGGCAGGGGCCGACGCTCCCTGCGTAAATGAACGGCTTCGGGTAAAGAAGGTTTCTATTTTAGAGTGATTGAACTAATTTAAAGGTTCTACTGTTTATCAATAGACGCTTGTTGTCGGGTGAGTAGTATTGGTCTTACGGAAGTTCTGTTAAGCGATATCTGTGTTCTTTTTATATTAAAACTGTGTGTAGTATTTCTCTGACGGCTGAACAAGCGAATTATTGTTTTTGTGATATTTTTCGTCGTTCCTATGGGCCGTTGTAACTACATGTTCTTAGGAAGTTACGTACTTACTTTCTCAAGAGATTGGTCGATCATGCTCCGGCGTCGAAAGTTAAGCCAAAACGCCATCACCCTGGTGTCTGGCCCGGCTTGTAAAGACTTTCTACGGACCAATCCTTTGAAAAAAAACAGGTACTCAACAATGTTCAAGAAGTTTGCAATCGCCGTTCCGATGACCCTCCTGGCACTGAGTTCTTCGGTGGCGTTCGCTGCGGAAGAAGCGCGCACGTCGATCAACATCAGCGCTACTATCCCAACCCAGGTATTCCACGCCCAACCGGTGAATCCTGACTTCGGTAAAGATGAAAAAATGGCCTACAACCTGGTGGCTGGCACCTTGAATCCGTTGCGTGCGACTTACGATATCCGACACACCAATGGTTCGGTCGGTGCTTATGTGGAAGGCGGGCCGCAACCCCTGTTCAACGGTGCCAACAACATCGCGCTGACTTACTCTTTCAACGGCGTAACCTTGACCGGTGTTTCTCAAGAAGTGGTTGGCGATACCGAGTCCAACGGGGGCATGCGGGCTGATCTGGTGATTGCTGCGGCCAAACCCACTGCCGCTCAAACGGGCCTGTACACGGCCAATCCGGTCGTAATCTTCGATGCCATCCCGCGCATCCCGTAACAGGTCATGAATTAAGGCTTGTCCCTCTTCGTCAACGCCTACCGGTCGATGGGTAATCACTACCTGTCGATCGGGTTTCAACGTATTTATTTTCAGAGTATTTCGTTCATGTTCCCGATGACTCCCATCGCGACGGCGCTTGCGCTTTTTTTCTGCGCAGCGGCCCTCGCTACGCCAGCGGATAATGGTCATACACCTCGAAGTTTGCTGGCGCAGGCCAAAGGTTTGCCGACCGAATTCGAAGAGCATTTTTTTGATGTGCCGTTGGCAGTGCGTGTGGAACTTGACCAACAGTTTCTCGGTGAAGCGATGGTGGTATTAACTCGCGACGATCGCATCACCTTAGTTGAATTCAACGATGTCAGCGACAGCTCGATCAAGCCCAGCGAACGCGACACCTGGGCGAACTATTTGAAACAAGGCGTCGCACTGGGCAGCTGCCAGGCAAAGTGCCCGGAACAACTGCTGGCTGTGCATTACAGCCTTGAAAACTCACTGGTGTCGATCCTTACGGAAAATGCCGAGCGCGACTTACAGGAGCAGCGTTACTACGCACTGCCCGAAAACGGTAGCACCGGGTTGATCGTGCGTAACCAGCTGAACCTCAACGGTGGCCAGAACCAGGATCTTGGCGGGCGATATGGCCTGGAAGCCAGCAGCAGCCTGGGCAACTGGACGCAAGCCGTGAATATGCAGCTGTCCCGGCTGGGCGGCATGGACAACAAGACCTATCACGCCGTGCATGAACTCTTCACCCAGCGCGAACTGCAAGGCAACTTTATGCGCCTGGGTTACTTCACCCCGACGTCCGAAGGGCTGACGCGTCAGCCGCGTACCTTTGGCGCAAGCCCCGACACGGCGCTGGGCGTCATGTACGGCAGCTCTGACAGCTTGGCGATCAACAACCCGAAACCGGCGGTGTATCCAATCTATGTCACGGCCAATCGCCAGGGCTCGGTGGAAATCTACCGCGACGGCTTGTTGATCAACACTCAGGCGGTGCCGGCCGGGTTGCAAACCCTGGATACCCGGCCGCTGCCGGGCGGCATCTATGAAGTGGAAGTGCGATTGATCGAGGACGGTCAAATCACCTCCAGCACCCAGGAACTGGTCTACAAACCGAATAACTGGCGCAACCATGACGAACGCTGGCGCTACAACCTGTTCGCCGGTCGCGAATCGAAACTGCTCAGCAATTGGGAAGCGCAAGCCGATGGCGACATGACCGCCGGCGCCGCATTCAACTTCCTGCTGCACCCGCGCGTGATCCTGGGTTTGTCCGGCCGGCAAGTACGCGACAGTCTGCAATACGGCACGTCCGTCGACTGGGCCATCGTCAACAACGCCAGCCTGTATGCCAACGTTTACAAGACTGAAGACTACGGCACCGGTCTTGATGTGCAGGGGCTGTATTCCTATGGCCGCGGCAGCATCGTCGCCAGCCATAACCGCAGCTGGCTCGACACCACCCGGCTCTATGACACGCTGCCCGATGGCACACGGGTGCGACAGCGCAACGTATTTATTGGCCAGACCAGCAACTCGTCATTGTCGATCAACCATCGACTCACCAGCAAAAGCTCGATCAACGCCCGGGTATCCCACAGCGAGGGCAACACCGAAGGCACGGGTGTGGACCTCGGCTGGACCCAGCGCACACAGCTGTTTGGCAGCGACGCCAACTGGCGCTTGTCACTGTTCGACCGGCCGGGCAGCTTCAGCTCGGGGGACGACCGCAATCGTGGTATCGACTTGAGCATCAACATCGCACTGGGCGGGCCGGGTGAACAAATCTCCGGCAGCATCGGCTCGCGCACTGCACGCGATGGCGGTCGGGACAATAATGCCTCGATCACTTACCGCAAAGACTTGCAGGATCACATCTTGCAAAGCGTTTCGGCCACGGCCATCACCGATACCTACGGCGTCGGGATGAACGCGATGGCAACGATGCAATCGGACCTGGTCAACGGCGACGGTTTTATCCAGCGCTCGTCCTATAACAATGACTTCACCGGTGGCCTGAACCTGGACAGCACCGTAGCGGTCGGTGGACAGAAAATGGTCATGACCAGCCAGTACCACCGCGACGGTGCCGGCATGATCATCGACGTGGAATCGGACATCGAAGACATTGCCCTGCGCGCCGATGACTTGAGCGGTGGCAGTGCGGTGCTCAAGCCAGGGCGCAATTTCGTGCCTATCACGGCGTACAAAAGCAGCTCCGTCAGTTTCGATTTCGAGGGCAATCATGTCCCCGCCGCGACCATTCAACCGTCGCGCTCCAGCTATCACCTGAACAAGGGCGGCGTGGAGTATCGCCAGATACGGGTGATGAGAACGCTCACCGTGCTCGGTCGCCTGATCGACCCCCAAGGCAACCCACTCAAGGGCCACCACATCATTAACCACGCCAGCCGTGGTGTGAGTGAAGTGGACGGTTTCTTCTCCATGGAAATGAACGCCGGTTCGCCGACCCTGGAAGTGCGTCACGGCAATCAGTTGCTGTGCCAGTTCCGCCTCGACCCGAGCAGTGGGCGCACTGAAAACAACGTGCTGATGATCGGTGATTTGCGCTGCACGCCGGATACGTTGGCCGAGGTAACTAATACTGCGACGCCGGCAACTTGATGGTCAGTATCAGAGGATTCAATATGATCAAGTTTACAGGGGTAACGGAAGTTGCAGCGCTTACAACGCTGTTAATTTCATTTTGTATGCTTTACCCCGTCGGAGCCAGTGCTGTTTCGATGGATATTAACGCAGAGTTCAATCCTGATCCGTCCAATCCTCGACATAATGAGTTTGTCAACAAGACTGAAAGTAGCGGCTACTGTGACGGGGTAAACGTCGACTGTGAAGGGATGGGTATCTTCAGTCTGAGTGTGCCCGTTAACTTTTATTCGCAGACTGCACTTGTTCCCGATGAAGATAACCCACGAAAAAATTCAATGTTTGTTGTGCCCTTCGATTGGCGGCGTGTTCCAGTAACGCATGCGGCAACTGGAGAAACCGAGATCGTAGAGTTGCGAGTAATGGGCGTAGGTACTTCGTATTACCTGCCGGTGCCCGTAGAGCAGCTTACCGGAGGCGGTAATCACAATGCTTTGTGGAAGGGGAACAGTTGGACATACCCTCAGGCACCCTGTGTTGGAACAGGTCCGGGCCGTGGAAGCGCCACAGTGTTTGCTTCCTTCTGGAAAGTCCCGGAGGGTGGTGTATGCATCAAGCGGCCACTTTTCACCATTCCAAGCTTCCGGTATTCAAACTTTCAGTTCGCCTATCAACTTAAAACCCCCAATCCGTTAACGATGTCCACCGGGCAATATGTTGGAGCCTTGACCTATTCTGTGGGCCCTGGCGGGGATTTTGATATGGGTGATGTCATGTTGCCCGACAGTTCGTCGCTGACTTTAAACTTTATCCTCGACGTGAAACACACACTGAAAGTTGATGTTCCGCCGGGTGGCAATCGCGTTGAACTGGTTCCCCAGGGGGGGTGGCAGTCCTGGCTGCAACAAGGGCGCAAACCGACGCGGCTGTTTCGCGACCAGACCTTCAATATTTCCTCCAGTTCGCGTTTCAAAATGCAGCTGGAGTGTCAGTACAGCCAGGACGGTAATACCTGTTCGTTGAGTAACCCGTCATCGGGTCATTTCGTGCCGTTAAATATCAGCGTCAGTCTGCCCTACGGTTTGACGGACGCTGGCGGGCGGCCTGTCAATCGGCGGCGCTTATTGTCTGGCAGCGGTGGATCCGAACCTTTTCAGCCGAGTTTTTATGTAGATCGGAAACCGGGAACGCTGCACTTCGAAATACCTTCAAGCGAGGTGCCAGAAATGATTCGTCCGGGACAGTCACGCCAGTATTCGGGAAGCGTGTCAGTTATCTGGGATTCGGAAATTTAGTTAATTGCATGACTGCTGCATTCAATCAATGAGGTACAGGAACATGAAACGCCTGTTGGCACTATTTGGTTTTTGTTTGTTCACCCAGACCGCTTACACCGCGCCGAGTATCAATATCGGCACCGTCTACGACTACCTGGACGGCGACAAAAGCACCTACCTGAAACGGGTTTTCAATGGCGGCGACAGCACCGCATTTGTGAAGGTCAACATTCTCGAGATTCTCTATGACGCCGACGGCAAATCACAGGAAGTGCCGCTCAAGACCCAGGCCGATGGCAGCGCCCGTGATGGCTTGATGGCCAGCCCGGCGCGGCTGATCGTACCGGCCAACGGCATGCAGGGCACGCGACTGTTGTACATGGGCGAGCGAGACAGGGAGCGCTATTTCCGGGTGCGGTTCGTACCGGTGGTGCCCGAGAAAGAAGATGAATTCGCCGTCTCCAGCGAGGAGCGCGAAGACTACAAAAAGGAGTTGGCCGCCGGGGTTACCGTGCTGGCCGGTTACGGCGCGGTATTTTTCGTGCGACCCAAAGACGCACGTTTCGACAGTGCGATTGAAAACAGCGCGAGCACCTATCGAATCCGCAACAACGGCAACACCGTGGTGGTGATCGATGAGTTCAAGGACTGCTCGGTTAAAAGCGAGCAGGACTGCCAGCCGACGACCAAGCATCACATCCTTGCCGGCCGGACTTTTCAGTTCGAGAAACAGGCCGGTCGCGAATACCGCTTCACCCTGGTTGAAGGTGAAAGCAACAAAAAACTGGACGTGAAGGGTTAACCCCGGGTGATGACTATGTTCAAAAGACTGACCCTCGTGCTTGTCTCGACCATCGCCGCGTGGTCCTCCACGCCGGTTTTTGCTGCCAGGGAGGAACACCGTTTCGATGTGTTCGTGACCATCCCGACATTGGCGTTTTACGTCATCCCGGCCGACCCCGGCTGGATCCATCGCGAGCAGCAACTGCCGTGGAATCTGACGGCATCGACGCTGGGTGGTTTGCGCAAGTATTTCGACGTCAAGAACGAGGCCGGTTCGATTGAAGCCCGGCTTGAAGGCCGCCCGTACCTGTCCAACGGCACCGAGGCCCATGACATTGGTTTGCGGGTGCTGTTCAACGGCCAGTTACTGAGCGAGCAGGAGAACAGCGAAGTGGTTTCCCTGACCGACGCAGCTGCAGGCAAACGCGTCTTGCTGGAAATCGTCCCGATGCCGCCTGCCGATGGGGTGTACAAGCCCGGCAATTATTTTGGCAGCGTCAACATGATCTTTAACGCGGTCATGCCGGATGCTTGATTCCGATTTTACGAGGCTAAAGGAATGAACCGTTTTCAGGTGTTCCAGCGATGTGCAGGTGCGATTGTTGTGCTCTCGGGTTGGCTGTCATCTGCCTGGGCGGAGGAGGTGTCGATTCAGGCCTCGTTCAAACCGGATTCGGCGAACCCGCAACGCAATAAATTCATCAATGACACGCCGCTCAGTGGTTATTGTGCCGCGCGTCCCCAGGACTGCCTGGACAACGAAATGTTCAGCCTGCGGGTGCCGGTCCAGTTCGAGTCCAGTGGGCCGATCGCTGCCAATCATGAGGACCCACGCAAGGGCGCGATGATAAAAGTACCGGCGCAGTGGCGGGAATTGACGGTTCTCCATGAAACAACCGGTGAACCGGAAACCGTAAAGGTTCGCATCGCTGGTATCGGCTCCCAATTCGTGACAGACGATGTCATCAGTTTGGTGGGCGGAGGAACCGACTATCGAGTTGCCCACAATCAATTGTGGGGCAGCAGTTGGGTGTACGCCCCCTCTCCCTGTCTTTACAGTGGCGTGGGTTTATACGGCGCGTATTACTACGGGTTTTTCTGGAAAACTCCGACTGAAGGGGCGTGTGAAAAGCAGGCCAAATTCAATGTGCCCTGGCTGCACTATCAGTACGTTGATTTTGCCTATGAATTGGTAACCCCCAACCCGTTAGGCATGTCCTCGGGAAAGTACGTTGGAAATCTGACCTACACGCTCGGCCCCGGGATGGACTTCGACATGGGCGATATCATGCAGCCCAGCAGTTCGATCCTGACCTTGAACTTCGAACTGGACGTCCAGCACACCCTTAAGGTCGATGTTCCACCGGGCGGCAATCGAGTCGAACTGGTGCCTCAGGGCGGCTGGCAATCCTGGCTGACCCAAGGACGAAGACCGACACGCCTGTTCCGCGACCAGACCTTCAATATTTCCGCCAGTTCGCGTTTTAAAATGCAGATGGAATGCCAATACAGCCAGGACGGCCAGTCCTGCTCGTTGCACGAGCCGCTGTCCGGTCACACCGTGCCGCTGAACGTCAGCGTGAGCCTGCCCCATGGTTTGACGGATGCTGGCGGGCGAGCAGTCAATCGCCGGCCATTACGGCTTGATGGCAGTGGCACGGAGTTGTTTCTGCCGGGGTTTTACGTGGATCGCAAACCGGCCACCTTGCATTTCGAAATCCCTGCCAATGAAGTTGCCGAAATGATCAAGCCCGGACAACAACGGCAGTATGCGGGAAGCGTGACAGTCATCTGGGATTCGGAGGTTTAGTGGCGACTGTAGAGGCGATAACAGGGAGTATTGGCAGTATGAGCAGGGCAAGAGTGGCAAAGCGATTGAGTACGCTGATGCTGGTGGGCGTATTCACGTCGTCGGCAGAAGCGGTAACCCTCGAGATGACGGCGAAGTTCCGGCCGGATCCGGCGAAGCCCATGCAAAACGCCTTCGAAAATACAACACCTGTGGGTGGGTATTGTGGGGCCCATCCTGAGTATTGCGAGGAGGGTGTGTTCAGTATCGCGTTGCCCATTCGTTTCCGGTCGGTCGCGGCCATTGCGGCATTGCATGACGAGCGTCAGGGGCCGATGTTTCGAGTGCCGTCGTATTGGAAGGATGTCTCGCTCACTCATGAGCAAACCGGGGAGCCGGAGATTGTCAGGATGCGGGTAAACGGCATCGGAGCGGCTTACACGATCATCGATCCACTTCCTGTCGGCGTCTGGAAAAGTTCGTGGGTCAATGCGCCTTCGCCTTGTCTCTTTGGCGGCGTGGGGTATGGCACTGCCCTGTACTACGCGTTTTTCTGGAGAGTGCCGGCCAATGCGGGTGTGTGCGCCAAACAGGCGCAGAAAGACATCGGCGAGGCCTACCGGTTTGCCTATGAGAACACCGGGTTTTCCTACGAGCTGATCACGCCCAACCCGCTGAAAATGTCGACGGGCACCTACAGGGGCACTTTGAATTACACCGTCGGGCCGCACCGGGACTTCGACATGGGCGACGTCATGTTGCCTGACGACGATTTGATCACCCTGAATTTCACCCTGGACGTCGAACACACCTTGAAAGTCGACATTCCGCCCGGGGGCAACCGTGTCGAACTGGTCCCGCAGGGTGGCTGGCAGGCCTGGCTGACTCAAGGACGCAAACCGGTGCGCCTGTTCCGCGATCAGACGTTCAACCTCTCGGCATCCAGTCGCTTCAAGATGAACCTGGAGTGTCAGTATGTCAGCGGCAACACCTGCGCGCTTTGGGAGCCGAACGCCGGCCATCCGGTGCCACTGGAGGTCAGCGTGACCCTGCCCAGCGGCCTGACGGATGGGACGGGACAGTCTGTCAGCAGGCGGCCATTGCGGCGCGATGGCAGCGGCACCGAGTTGTTCCAGCCTGGCTTCTATCTGGATCGCAAACCCGGCACCCTTCACTTCGAAGTGGCTCGGGATGCGGTGCAGGAGATGCTCAAGCCCGGTACTGCACGAAACTATTCAGGCCAGGTCACCGTTATCTGGGATTCGGAAGTAGGGTGAGGAAAGATCAGCGCCGGGCCACCTCGACAGGCAGACACTGCGTGTTACTCCCCGGTTGCAGATAGGGCGTGAGAATCGGCGCCATGCCCTTGAGCACTTGCACCGGCAACGCCGAGGTGAACTTGAACGCCTCGGCCGTGCGCCCCGGTACGAACGCGGTCAAGGTGCCAAAATGGGTATCGCCGATGTAGAACACGAAGGTCGCCGTCCGGTTGATCGATTTCGAGCTCAGAATCCGCCCGCCCGACCCGATCGCTTCGATACGGTTGTCACCGGTCCCGGTTTTACCGCCCATGGACAAGGGTTTGCCATCCGGCAGTGTGAAACTGCCAGACACACGTTTGGCCGTACCGGCATCCACCACCTGCGACAAGGCTTCACGCATGGCCGTGGCGACTTCGGACGGCATCACCCGTTTGCCGACATCCGGGTCGTTGATCAATTTGGTTTCATACGGCGTGTTCGCCGCGAAGTGCAGACTGTCGATGCGCAGTGTCGGCATCCGCACGCCGTCGTTGAGAATGGTGCCGATCAATTCCGCCAACGCAGCGGGGCGGTCGCCGGAACTGCCGATGGCGGTGGCCAGCGACGGCACCAGGTGATCGAACGGATAGCCGACTTTCTGCCAGCGCTGATGGATGTCGAGGAACGCTTCGATCTCCAGCATGGTGCGGATGCGGCTGTCGCGTGCACCTTTGTGCTTGCTCTTGAACAGCCAGCTATAGACTTCCTGCCGTTCGAACTGGCTGGCCTTGACGATCTGACTGAACTTGGCGTCGGGGTTGTTCAACAAATAGCCGATCAACCACAGGTCCAGCGGGTGGACCTTGGCGATGAACCCCTGGTCCGGCAGGTCGTAGCTGCCAGGGCCATAGGCGAGATAGAGCCGCTCAAGGCGCTCGTCGGTGAGTTTTTCGTTGAGCTTGACCCCTTTGAGGTGCGCGCGCACAAAGCTGTTGAAGCTTTCCTGACTGGCCTGTGGCAGCAGATATCGATGCACTGCGGCCATGCGAATCGGTGTCGGGCGCATGCCGTCGAGGAAAGTCTCGAGCCGCGCCTGGGTGTCCTTGTTGCGGTATTTCTTCCAGAACTTGAGCAGGAACGAAGTGCCCTCGCGGTCGGCGAACGAGGCCAGGTATTCCTGACGCCGAGGGTCGCGGTCATCCTTGAGCAATTCGGCACTGTTGTTGGGTCCGGAATAGGTGGTGTAGCGCACCAGGTCACGCATCAGCCGAATGAACGGCAGGTTGATCGACTCCCGCAAGGCATCGCGCAGCGTCGGGATGCGACCGTTGTCTTCCTTGCGAAAGTTGACGAACGTGTGCAGCCCGCCACCGGTGAAAAAGGCTTCGCCGGGGCTGGCGGAATATTTGCGGTCCAGCGCGGCACTCAGCATGTTCGGCAGGTTGCGGTCTTTGTTCTGGATCAGATAATCGACGGCCCAGCGGCTCAGGCGGTCCTGATCCGGGACATCGACTTTCTTCAGTTCCGGGACGGTCATCGTTGCGTATTTATCGTGCAGCTCGGCGATGATCTGCAGGTAAGTGGTCAGCACGCGCATCTTCGCCGTGGAGCCCAGTTCCAGTTTGCTGCCTTCGTTGATGTCGAACGGCTGATCGGTGCTGTCGGTCTGCACCCGCACCCGCGAGCCGTCGGGTGTCAGCTCGAACAGGGTGAAGCTGTAGCGCACTTGAGTGGTGCTGGTGGGGGTGAGCAGGCGTTCACCCATCAAGCCGATCTGCGTCGCAAAGGCCGGGTCGGCCAGATGCTTGAGGTACTCGGTGACCTGGGACTGCAAATCGCCTTGCAGGGTGCTGGTGGCCGAGAGGTCGAGGCGGTCGAGGTCGTACAGCGGACGATTGAGCAACCCGCCCAGACGACTGCGCGCCACGCTGATGCCCTTGTTGGTTTCGATCGGCTGGAGGGTGGGTTGGGTTGCCCAGTCGCGGTACGTCACCTTGCTGGCCAATGCCGCCGCCGCGAGTGGCGCGTCGATCACGCCATTTTGTGCCAGTAGACGCAGGTGGCTGTCGGTGAGGTCGGCCAGTTCGTCATGACCCTTGGTCAGGTAGTGGGAAGGGCGGCGCTGGGCAATCATCAAAGACAGCATCTCACGCAGGGCCAGACCTTTTTCCGACATACTTTTCGGATCGGTCTCGGTGCTGGCCAGGCGTTCGTTGGCCTTGTTGAAATCGGCGCCATACCAGACGCGCAAACCTTCGGCCATGCCATGCACTTCACCATGGCCCGGTACGGCCGACAGGGGCACGCTGTTGAGATAATCGCGCACCACGTTTTGCCGCGCTTCCAGCGTATCCGGCCCGGCCTGATAGGCACGCACGCTGGCGGAGATCATCTGGCGAATTTTTTCCGCGCCCGAGATCGTCAAACCATCGGGCGAGTGGCGGTACTTCTCAAGTTGTGTCGCCAGCGTACTGCCGCCCGCCGACTGGCCCGGCAGGTGCAACATCTTGGCCACCTGGGACCACGCCGCCATGCCGAACCGTGGCCAATCCACGGCAGGGTTGGCCCGGGGCTGGCGAGGGTCGAGCAGAAAGCGGTTTTCGATGAACAGCAAACTGCTGACCACCACGGGAGGGATCGCCGCAAAACTTGAATACAGTTGTTGTGGGTATTTGTACTGGTACAGCGGCGCCGCACGGCAATCGGTGATCGACAACCCGGCCTGGATTTTCTCCGCGTAGGGCACGAAAAAGCCCTTGTCGGTGTAGTCCATCAGTTTTTGCGAAAAGCGGGTTTGTGACGCAACCACGTAGTCACGCTTGATCAGCCGCGGCAGGAATTCATCCAGGGAGCTGTAGCCCAGACGCAGATCGAAAGGCCCCGCGCCGGGGTAGCGAATGGCATCGCTGGGACCGGGTTTCAGTTCGTAACTCAAGGTTGCGGCGTACTTGCTGACTTCCCGGGATTGAAGTTTCGAGGTGCGCATTTCCTTGGCTGCGGCCAGGCCCACGACGATCAGAATAATCAGCAACAACAACCAGAATGCCCCCCAGCCGTGCCGGGAACGACGAGATTTTTCAGGTAAAGGCGCTTCATCCACACGTTCAGTCGGAACCACAGTTTTACTCGAATCGGTTTGCCATAAAGCGCCCATAGTCGACTGATCCATTCACGCAGATTGATCGGACTTGTCTGAAGCTTAGTCGGTGGTTGGCGTTGGTGAAAAAATTGTGAACAAGGTTGTTGCGGTTTCCCCCCCCGGATCCAAGAGGATCCCTGTAGCAGCTGGCGAAGCCTGCGTTCGGCTGCGAAGCAGTCGCAAAGTCAGCCACCGCGACGTGGCAGGAAGATCGAGTTGGCTGGATTGACGACTGCTTCGCAGCCGAACGCAGGCTTCGCCAGCGGCTACCGGGAGGCGGCGGTGATTTTGCCTAAGAGGCCTGTATTAGAGCCATTGCCGAGTAAACGCTACTTCGGCAGGGGACATGACGATGCACCAATGCTGTGCAATACTCCGCGCCGTTTCAGTGGCGAATAATCCTACGTTCACCAGGTAATGCCCCTCCGCAAACCGCCCTTTTCCCGAGAGTTCTCGCTAAATGTTGTGGTTTATAGAGTGAAAACCCCTATAGGAAGCTTTTTATACTGCACGCCCCGCTGATCTTGGAGGTTTTGTCCTACAAGACGGGTTTGCCCACGAAGCAGGCCCGGTTTCACAACAGCAATGGCTTATCGGTCAGCGCTTCGACACTCGGTGGTCACATCCAATAACAAGACGAGGTTGTACCCCTATGCCAGTTGGCAATCACCTGCCCCACGGCGAGACCGCTCAGGGCGGCCCGCTTAAACGCGAACTCGGCGAACGGCATATTCGCTTGATGGCGCTCGGTGCCTGTATCGGCGTCGGTCTGTTCCTCGGTTCGGCCAAGGCCATCGAAATGGCCGGCCCGGCCATCATGCTGTCCTACATCATTGGCGGTCTGGCGATCCTGGTGATCATGCGCGCCCTCGGCGAGATGGCGGTGCACAACCCGGTCGCTGGTTCCTTCAGCCGCTACGCCCAAGACTACCTCGGCCCATTGGCGGGTTTTCTGACCGGCTGGAACTACTGGTTCCTGTGGCTGGTGACCTGCGTTGCGGAAATCACGGCCGTGGCGGTGTACATGGGCGTGTGGTTCCCCGACGTGCCGCGCTGGATCTGGGCACTCGCCGCGTTGGTCAGCATGGGCTCGATCAACCTGATCGCGGTAAAAGCCTTCGGTGAATTCGAGTTCTGGTTCGCCCTGATCAAGATCGTCACTATCATTGCGATGGTACTCGGCGGCATCGGCATCATCGCTTTCGGTTTCGGCAACGATGGCGTGGCGCTGGGGATTTCCAATCTCTGGGCCCATGGCGGCTTCATGCCCAACGGTGTGCAAGGCGTGTTGATGTCCCTGCAAATGGTGATGTTCGCCTACCTCGGTGTCGAGATGATCGGCCTGACCGCCGGTGAAGCGAAGAACCCGCAGAAGACCATCCCCAACGCAATCGGCTCGGTGTTCTGGCGGATTCTGCTGTTCTACGTCGGTGCGCTGTTTGTGATCCTGTCGATCTACCCGTGGAATGAAATCGGCACCCAGGGCAGTCCGTTCGTGATGACGTTCGAGCGTCTGGGCATCAAGACGGCTGCCGGCATCATCAACTTCGTGGTGATTACTGCCGCGCTGTCGTCCTGCAACGGCGGCATCTTCAGCACCGGACGCATGCTCTACAGCCTGGCGCAGAATGGCCAGGCCCCGGCCGGTTTTGCCAAGACCTCGAACAACGGTGTGCCGCGTCGTGCGCTGCTGCTGTCGATCGGTGCCTTGCTGCTGGGCGTGTTGCTCAACTACCTGGTGCCTGAAAAAGTCTTTGTCTGGGTGACGGCGATCGCCACCTTCGGCGCGATCTGGACCTGGGTGATGATCCTGCTGGCCCAGCTCAAGTTCCGCCAAGGCCTGAGCGCCAGCGAACGTGCCGGCCTGAAGTACCGCATGTGGCTGTACCCGGTCAGCTCGTATCTGGCGCTGGCGTTTTTGGTGCTGGTGGTCGGCCTGATGGCGTACTTCCCGGACACCCGCGTCGCGCTGTATGTAGGGCCTGCGTTCCTGGTGTTGCTGACGGTGTTGTTCTACGTGTTCAAGCTGCAACCGACCAATGTGTCGCAAGGTGCGGTGCGTACGGTTTCGTAAGACGTTACGCTTGAAATGCAAAAGCCCCGGTCGACATGGCCGGGGCTTTTTCGTTTCAGGCACTGACCGTCACAAGTGCCCATCCTGGCCTAAGCTGGCTGAGCGGACCTGTCCGTCGGTCTGCCAGGCCGATGGCGCGCAAGAACGACGACTGACGGCCTCTGTCGAACGTTTACACTTCATTTTCAGGAGCGTGGAACGTGAAGGTTTCGCTGATCGTTCCGGTATTCAATGAAGAACAGGCGATCAGCCTGTTTTATCAGGCAGTGCGGCGCGAGTTGAAACTTGACCAGGGCGAGGTCGAGATCGTGTTCGTCAACGATGGCAGTTCCGACCGGACGGCTGAGCAGGTCAAGGCGCTGGCACAGGTCGACGAGCAAGTGTTGCTGATCAACTTCTCGCGTAATTTCGGCAAGGAACCGGCGCTTTTCGCCGGCCTGGAATACGCCACCGGCGATGCAGTGATCCCCATGGACGTCGACCTGCAGGATCCGATCAGCGTCATTCCGCGGTTGATTGAAGAATGGCAAAAAGGCGCCGACGTGGTACTCGCCAAACGCCGCAATCGTGCCGCCGACGGTTACCTGAAACGCCACAGTGCATCGCTGTTCTACCATGTGCTCAACCATATCGCGTACACCCGGATCGAAGAAAACGTCGGTGACTTTCGGTTGATGGACCGCAAGGTGGTCGACGTGATTCGCGCGCTGCCCGAGCATCAGTTGTTCATGAAGGGCGTGCTGTCGTGGGCCGGGTTCACCACCGTGGTGGTGGAATACGAGCGGGCCGCGCGAGTCGCGGGCAGCAGCAAGTTCAATGGCTGGAAACTGTGGAACCTGGCGCTGGAGGGCGTGACTTCGTTCAGCACGGTGCCGTTGCGTTTGTGGACGTACGTCGGTGGCGGTATTTCGATCTTCGCGGTGCTCTACGCGGTGTACATGGTGCTGGACAAGATTTTCTTCGGCAACAGCGTGCCCGGTTACCCGTCGTTGATGACCGCCATCCTGTTTCTCGGCGGCGTACAGCTGATCGGCATCGGCATCCTCGGTGAGTACATCGGCCGCATCTATATCGAGGCCAAGCATCGACCGCGTTATGTGGTGAAAGACATCGTCGGCGGCAAAGACCGGCGCGGGCTTTAGCATGGGCCGGTTCAGCGACTTTTTCAGCAAAGAACTCGGACGTCGCCAGGTGTGGCTGTTTTTTCTGCTCGCGACTTTTGTGTATGTCGTGCCGCTGATCCTCGCGGACTATCCGTACATCGATGACAACTGGCGCTCCCTGTCGGCCGGTATGGCCTGGGCGGAGCAGGGCCGATTGTTTGCCGAGCTGTTCTACAACCTGCTCACCTTCAGCAATGCCGCGCCGAACATCTTTCCGCTGCCGTTGTTGATTGCCGTGCTGGCCATGGCCTCGGCATTGACCAGCCTGACGTTTCATTACTTCCCGCAGCCGACGCTTGCCTGCTGCCTGGTGCCGTTACCGCTCTGGTACAACCCGTTTTTCCTGCAGAACCTGTCTTATCAATATGACGGCCCCACCATGGCTTTGAGCCTGGTGGCGGTGATCTACACGATCACCTTTCGTCATCCTTCGCGCCGTTTGCAATGGCTGGTGCCGGCCTTCCTGATCGCGCTGGCGCTGGGGCTCTATCAGGTGAGCCTCAATGTGTTCCTGGGCTTGTGTTGCCTGGAGCTGCTCAGGGGCGCCAATGACCGGTTGCCCTGGCCACAGCTGCGCGACCTGCTTGGCTGGAAAATCGCCCAGACCGGACTCGCCGGGCTGATCTACGCCGCCAGTGCTTATCCGTTCATGAGCCAGCAGCGCGCCTTGTTTTTGAACTGGGCAGCAGCGCCCCTGCTGCAACTTCAAATGAACATCGCCAGGGTGCTGGAAAAAGTCGTGCTGCTGTTTCACGGCGGATTTGCCTGGGTGTTCGCGGCACTGTTGCTGTGTGCCATTGCCGGCAGTGTCCGGCTGGGGATCAACGTAGCGGGCCGTCAGGAAAGCCGACCGAAGCAAGTCCTGATCGGCCTGATGTGTTTGCTGGCGTTGCCCGTCGTGGTGCTGCTGGTATCGGGTATCGCGCTGTTTTTCCGGGATTTCAATGAAGGCGCCAGGACGCTGATGGGCTTCGCGGTCCTGTGGGTGCTGCTGTTCTATTTGAGCCATTTGGCGCTGACCCGAATTCACGAACGGCTGCCGCTGTTGTTGATGGTTCCATTGTTGGCGATGCTGTCGCTGTCATATGCCTATGGCCGGGTGCTGACGGTGCAGAAAACCTTCGCTGCCAGCGCGCTGCTGAGCCTTGAGCACGACATTGCCTCCCAACGGCAGCTGCGCGAGGCCAAGCGGATTTACCTGTCGGTGACGTATTCCGATCATTGGCTGGTGGGGGCCGCGGGTTCGTTCAAGCAGATGCCGGTGCTGCACTATCTGCTGAACATCGACTTTTTCATGCTGGCCGAAAACCTGCCGAACGCAGGCATCACCAACGTGGTGGCGGAGAAGGAGCGACGTAACGCGACCAGGGTGGGTTATCAAGGTTATCCACCGCTGGTGGATAACCCGTACTACCGGATTTATCTTCTGGGCGATTACGGTTTTATCGTCATGAAAGAACCGGCCCGGATCAAGGCGCTTCACTGGTGAAGCGCGATGGCGGGGCCGTTGGGCTCAGGCCGCAGCGACTTCATTGGGCTCAAAACTGTCCGCTCGCGCCATCTGCCACATCCGCGAGTAAAACTCGCCATTCACTTCCCCGGTCAGCAACTCCCCCGGTTTCAGGAATACGTGCAACTGCGAGAACAGTTTGATTTCGGTCGCTGACATGCGCCGCACCAAATGCTTGGCCGACAACTGCGAAGGATGGTCGAGGCCGGCGGCGGCGAGCATTTCGGCCAGGGCCTTGAGGGTGTTGCGGTGGAAGTTGAAGACGCGCTGGGCCTTGTCCGGCACCACCAGTGCGCGCTGGCGCAGGGTGTCCTGGGTGGCGACGCCGGTCGGGCATTTGTTGGTGTGGCAGCTTTGCGACTGGATGCAGCCGATGGCAAACATGAAGCCGCGCGCCGAGTTGGCCCAGTCGGCGCCGATGGCCAGGACGCTGGCAATGTCGAAGGCGCTGACGATCTTGCCGCTGGCACCGAGTTTGATTTTGTCTCGCAGGTTCAGGCCCACCAGCGTGTTGTGCACAAACAGCAGGCCTTCGCGCATCGGCACACCGATGTGGTCGGTGAACTCCACAGGCGCTGCACCGGTGCCGCCTTCCTTGCCGTCGACGACGATGAAGTCCGGGAGGATGCCGGTTTCCAGCATGGCCTTCGCGATGCCCATGAATTCCCACGGGTGGCCCAGGCAAAACTTGAAGCCCACCGGTTTGCCGCCGGACAGTTCACGCAGTTGCTGGATGAAGTGCATCAGTTCGATCGGCGTCGAAAACGCGCTGTGTCGCGACGGCGAGATGCAGTCCTCGCCCATCAGGATGCCGCGGGTTTCGGCGATTTCCCTGGTGACCTTGTGCTTGGGCAGGATGCCGCCGTGACCGGGCTTGGCGCCTTGGCTCATTTTGATTTCGATCATCCGCACTTGCGGGGTCTGCGCTTGTGCCGCAAAGCGTTCCGGGTCGAAGCGCCCGTCGGCGGTGCGGCAGCCGAAGTAGCCGCTGCCGAGTTCCCAGGTCAGGTCGCCGCCGTTTTCCCGGTGGTAAGCGCTGATGCTGCCTTCGCCCGTGTCGTGGGCGAAGTTGCCGAGTTTGGCGCCCTGGTTCAGCGCGCGAATGGCGTTGGCGCTGAGGGAGCCGAAACTCATGGCCGAGATGTTGAACACCGAGGCGGAGTACGGCTGAGTGCACTGCGGGCCGCCGACCATCACCCGGAAACTGCTCGGGTCGCTCAACGGCGCGGGGCGCATGGAGTGGCCGATGAACTCGAAACCCGATTGATACACATCGATCAACGTGCCGAAGGGTTTGTCCGCGCTTTCGTTCTTGGCGCGTGAATAGACCAGCGAACGCTGGGCCCGGGAGAAGGGCAGGGCGTCGCTGTCGGATTCGAGCAGGTACTGGCGGATTTCCGGGCGAATACCCTCCACCAGATAACGGATGTTGCCGAGGATTGGATAATTGCGGCGCACCGCGTGGGGGCTTTGCAGCAGATCGAACAGGCCTACGAGGCTAAGGACGCCGGTGACGGTGGTGATCGGCCAGAGCCAGTCATGCTCCAGGAAGGGCAGGCTGGCGAGGGTAAACATCACACAGACGGCAAAGAAGGCGTAGCGGCTCAGGAGTGACAGGCTCATACGGTTTCCTTGGGTTCGGACTCGGTTCTTTTAAAAGATCGCAGCCTTCGGCAGCTCCTACATTGGATCGGTGTACATCCTGTAGGAGCTGCCGAAGGCTGCGATCTTTTCAGGCATTCTGGGCCTGCAGAAAAATCGAAAACAGCTCGGACTGGGACTTGATCCCCAGTTTGCTGTACATGTGTTTCTTATGGACTTTCACGGTTTCGACAGAGATTTCCAGCTTACGGGCGATTTCTTTACTGGAGCAACCGCTGAGCATCAAGCGCCCGACATCCAGCTCCCGGGCGGTCAATTGCGCGCCTTTGAGTTGCTGCACCGACGCTTCCAGCTGAACCCGCCAGTCGCCCTGGATCGGCGCTGGCGCGAGGGCCACGACTTCGTTGATTTCGTAGGGCAGACGCTGGCGCAACAGGCCGAGCACCCAAGGCTGGATCAGCGACAGCAAGGCAATCTGCTGACCGCTGAAACGCTGCTTGCTGCCCAGGGACAGGCACAGCGTGCGGTCGCCTTCGAGCTGGCAATTGAACTGGATTTCATCGGCCACCACATTCAGGCGAAAGTAGCGCTGGTAATACTCGGTCAGCTCGAAGTGCTCCGGCGCCACTTCCGACAGGCGATAGAGCCCGGTGCGCGACTGCTCGCGGCAGGCGATGTAGAACGGGTCGAGCAGGTACAACCCGCGCAGGTAATCCTGGAACAACTGATCGGGGCTGCCGTCCTCGCCCGGGCATTCGGCGAACACTTGCGGGTGCTGATCGGCGCTGAAAAGCAACGCCACCCAGCTGTCGAAAGGCACGTACTGATCCAGCAGGCGCACCAGTTGCGTCCAGAAGTTAGGCTTGTCCAGGGCGTCGATCAGTTGCCCGACCGAGCGGTGCCAGGCGATGTCGTCAAACGAGAGTGTCATGCATCTACCCCTATCGGGTTACCCCAGCGGCGTGATTTCCCGGCCGGTGGCTTGCTGCGCATACTGGCGCACAGACACCGACCGGGCAATCTTTCTGCCGCCCGGCCACTAGAACAAGGAATACCCATGAAGGTCGAACTCGCCCAATTGGCGGGCCGTGACAATGACACGGCTTATAACCTCGAACGCGCCCTTGCCGCCATTGCGGCCTGCGCCGCCGACACGCAACTGGTCATGTTCCCGGAAGGCCACTTGATGGGCTTCCCCTCGGCCGAGACGGTGGCCCAGATCGCCGAGCCGCTGGAGGGGCCGACGGTCAGCGCGATGGTTGACGCTGCCCGTGAACGCAACATTGCGGTGGTCGTCGGCATGGCCGAGAACGACAACGGCCGTTTCTACAACACCACGCTGCTGATTACCCCCGAAGGCATTGCCTTGCGCTATCGCAAGACGCACCTGTGGGCGTCGGATCGCGGCGTCTACGAGCCTGGCGATCGCTACGCCACGTGCCTGTGGAACGGTGTGCGGGTCGGCCTGCTGATTTGCTACGACATCGAATTTCCGGAGACCGCCCGCGCCTTGGCGCAACTGGGCGCCGAATTGCTGATCGTCACCAACGGCAACATGGACCCGTACGGCCCGACCCACCGCACCGCCATCATGGCCCGCGCCCAGGAAAACCAGGCGTTCGCGCTGATGGTCAACCGGGTGGAAGCGGGCGATGGCGGATTGTTATTCGCCGGCGGCAGTGCGCTGGTGGATCCGTTGGGCACGCTGCTGTTCGAAGCCGGGCGGGAGGAGGGGCAGTTTGCGGTAGAGCTGGACCTGAATCAGTTGGCAGCGGCGCGGCAGGATTATCGATACCTGGATGATCAGCGGCTGAAGTTGCCGGGGGAGATTGTTGAACAGGCCAATGGGCTTCGGGAGTTGCTGATTCCTAGAGGCTGAAGATCAAAAGATCGCAGCCTTCGGCAGCTCCTACAGGGGGATGCGATCAATGTAGGAGCTGCCGAAGGCTGCGATCTTTTCAGCACTCCACAACTCACCTGGCTCGACACCCAAGAACAACAACGCAACACCCGTAATTTGCGCCGAACTCGGCTCTGCCATAAATCTAATAAATTCGGAGTAGTCGCTCATGGCTCGTTTACAACGCACCCTGTCATTAGGGTCGGTGGTGCTGTTCGGCATCGCCTACATGACGCCGATCATTGTGCTCGGCACCTTTGGCATCCTCGCTCAATCCACCGCCGGCATGGTGCCGGCCGCGTATCTGGCGGCACTGGTGGCGATGTTCTTCACCGCGATGAGCTACGGCCGAATGGCCTCGGCGTTCCCCGTCGCTGGCTCGGCCTACAGCTATGTGCGCAAAGCGATCAGCCCGAAACTCGGCTTCATCGCCGGTTGGGCCGTGTTGCTCGATTACCTGTTCCTGCCCATGGCGATCTGGCTGATCGGCGCGGCCTACCTCAACTCCGCGTTCCCGGCGGTGCCGCAGTGGGTCTGGGTGCTGGCGTTCATCGGCATCACCAGCGCTATCAACATCGTCGGCCTGAAACTGGCCAACGGCATCAACGCCTTGCTGATGCTGGTGCAGTTTCTGGTGCTGATCGCGTTCGTTGCGCTGTGCATCCACTACGTCGGCGGTGACGCGAGCACGCCTTTGTGGTCGGTCAAACCGTTCTTCAATGGCGACATGCAGATGCCGCTGATCATGAGCGGTGCAGCCATTGCCTGTTACTCGTTCCTCGGCTTCGACGCGGTCAGCACCCTGACCGAGGAAACCCGCGACCCGCGCCGCACCATCCCGCGGGCGATCATGCTGATTACCCTGATCGGCGGGCTGATCTTTGTCAGCGTGTCGTATTTCGTGCAGATCGCGCACCCGTCGTTTCAGTTCGACAGTGTCGACTCGGCGGCCTATGAAATTGCCCGCAACATCGGCGGCGACCTGTTCGTGTCGATCTTCCTGATCGGTCTGATCGTCGGCCAGTTCGCGTCGGGCCTGTCGGCTCAGGCCAGCGGTTCGCGACTGCTGTACGCCATGGGTCGCGACGGTGTGTTGCCCAAATCCTTTTTCGGCACCTTGCACGAACGCTTCGGTACGCCGATCAACAGCATCCTGTTGTGCGCGGTGGTGGCCTTGCTGGCACTGAAACTGGACGTCACCACCTCGACCTCATTCATCAACTTCGGCGCGTTCCTGGCGTTCAGCCTGGTGAACCTGTCGGTGATCTTTCACTACTGGATCGGCGGCGAGAAGAAAGGTCTGCGTGAGTTCGTGCTGTTCCTGTTGTTCCCGTTCATCGGCCTGGCGGCGGACCTGTGGCTGATGGTCAGCCTCGATCATCTGGCGATCTACCTGGGGTTGAGCTGGCTGGCGATCGGCGTGGTGTACCTGGCGGTGCTGACGGGCGGTTTCCGTCGCCAGCCACCGGAGATGGACTTCCAGGAAGCCGCCTAAGCCACATTGTTCCCCTGTAGGCGCTGCCGAAGGCTGCGATCTTTTGATTTTTTTATCTGTCGGGAAGTGCCGAAGATCAAAAGATCGCAGCCTTCGGCAGCTCCTACAGGGGGCGTGTTCAGGCGGCTGGTTATGTTTGGCGCACGGGTAACTCGACCCTGAAGGTGGTGCCCACACCCACTTCACTGCGCACCGAAATATCCCCCCGGTGTTTTTTCACGATGCCATAGGACAAGGACAACCCGAGCCCCGTCCCCTGGCCCACCGGTTTGGTGGTGAAGAACGGGTCGAATATTTTCTTCAGGCTTTGCGGTGTGATGCCGGAGCCGGTGTCGGCAACCTCGATCCACACCCTTTCACCTTCAAGCCCGGTGCGCAGGGTGAGAGTGCCGCGTTCCGGGCCGATGGCCTGTGACGCATTGACGATCAGGTTCATGATCACCTGGTTGATTTGCGACGGCAGGCATTCGATATCGGGCAGGTCCTGGTATTCCTTCACCACATCGGCCTTGTACTTGAGTTCGTTGGCGACGATGTTCAGGGTCGATTCGATGCCTTGCTGCACATTCGCCCACTGCCACTCCTGGCTGGTGTCCACGCGGGAGAAGTCCTTCAGGTCTTTTACGATTTGCCCGACCCGGCTGATGCCTTCCTTGGATTCCTTGATCAGCAGCGGAATGTCCTCGCGCAGGAACTCCAGCTCGACCCGTTCGCGCAGCTGTTGCAAGCGCTCGATGAGCTCACGGGAGCCGATGCCTTCTTCGGCATCCCGATAGGCGTCGAGCATTTCCTGCAATTGCTTGAAGTAGCTATCCAGGGTGCCGAGATTGGAGGAAATGAAGCCGATGGGGTTGTTGATTTCATGGGCGACGCCGGCCGCCAGTTGCCCCAGTGAGGCGAGTTTTTCCGATTGCACCAATTGGGATTCAAGCTGCTTGCGCTCGTCGATTTCCCGCTGCAGCTCAACGCTGGCCTCTGTGAACTGACGGGTCCTGCGTTCGACCATCTGCCCCAGCTGGTCCATCTGCACGCTGGCCCGTTCGGTCATGTCCCATTTGGTCAGCAGGGTGTTGGCCATCTGCTGGACTTCAATGTTGTCGAACGGTTTTTTCAGAATCAGCAGCCGGTCATGGGCCTGCAAACGGTCCAGCAGTTCATCCCAGGAGTAATCGGAATAGGCGGTGCACACCACCACTTGCAGGCGCGGGTCGCTCTGCCACAGGTGTTCGATGGTTTGCGCGCCGTCCCAGCCTTCAGGCATGCGCATGTCGACAAAGGCCAGGGCGTAGGGGCGATTTTCCTGCAGGGCTGCGTTGAGTTTGCCCAGGCCTTCCTGGCCGCCATAGGCGGAGTCCAGCTCGAACAGCACGCTGGCGGACTTCACTTCGCTGCCGAACAACGTGGCTTCCATCTCGTCCAGTTCGAGGGTCTGCACCGGCATCGGCGTGAGTATCTTGCGAAAATCCACATGAATGGATGGCGTGTCGTCGATTAACAAAATGCGTCGGTTCGAAAGCTCACTCATGCTTCCTCCGTGACGGTTTTCAGCGGTATCTGCAAGGTGAACAACGCACCTTTGCCCGGCCCGTCGCTGTGGGCACTGAGGTGGCCGTTCATCTCGATGGCGGCCAGGGCGCAGCTGTGCAGGCCGAAGCCGTGACCTTCCTTGCGGGTGGTAAAACCGTGGGCAAAGATGCGCGTCATGTTTTCCGGGGCGATGCCTTCGCCGTCGTCCTTGACGCTGACTTGCAGGGTCGCGTCGTCGACGATCTTGACGCCGAGGGTCATTTGTCGCGGGCGGTCGCTGAGGTCGGACATGGCGTATTTGGCGTTGCTGATCAGGTTGATCAGGATCAGCAGCAACCGGTGTTTGTCGCCCATGACTTGCGGCACTTCGCTGTAATCCTTGACCACCGTGACATGGTGCCGGGTCAGGGCGCCGGAGTTCATGCGCAGGGCGTCTTCGAGCAGTTCGCTGATGTGCAGCGGTTCCATCAGGCTGTTGGCGCCCGCGTAGGATTGCTGGGTGGCGACGATGTCCTTGATGTGGTCGACGCTTTTGGTCAACTGGGCGAGTTCTTCGGTCATGCCTTGCTGTTCCTGGGCAATGGCCTCCACCAGTTGGTTAAGGTATCCGGGTAGCAACTTGCCTTTCTCGTCCTGGGTCAGGAAGGTGCCGAGGTCGCCGGGGTGTTCATTGATCAGTTGCATGGCTTTGCCGAGCCCCTGGGCCTTGCTGGCGCGCAGTTTGCGGGTGACCAGGTCGGCCGAGATGTTCACGCTGTTGAGCACGTTGCCGACGTTGTGCAACACATTGGTCGCGATCTCGGCCATGCCGGCCTGGCGTGCGGTGTCGAGCAGTTCGCTCTGGGTATCCTTGAGTTCACGGGTGCGCTCTTCCACCCGCAGCTCAAGGTCGTCGTTGGCGGTTTTCAGGGCTTTGTTGACGCGACTGATCACCGTGAAACTGCGCATCAGCTGAATCGCCAAGTATACCAGCAACAGCACCAACAGCACTGGAAACACCAGCATGTAGAAGTGATAGCGCTGATCGACCGCGTCGGCCTGCTGCTGGTCCGTGTTCAGCAGGTTGGTAATGTCGTCCAGGCGTTCGGCCACGGGGATGGCTTCGATGTTTTCCAGCAGACCATTGATCACGGGCTGCTCACGCAGAATCAGCGCGATATGGTTGCTCAGGATTTCGATCGGACTGTGGAACTGCTCCGGCAGCCGCAGTTTGTTCACCGCCAGTTTGTTCAGACCCACCAGGATGTCGGCGGCCTTGTCGTTGGAGGTGACTTGGGCGAACTCCAGGCTGCTGAGCAGCAAGTCATAGGTGTCGGTGGCGATGTTCTGCAACTGCAGTTTGTCGCCATCCACCAACTGCGCCAGCTGCTCCTGAATGTCGTCCTCGGCAGTGGGCAGAAACGCCAGAGAGTTGCGCAGCACTGCGTTGTGCGACTTGAACTGCTCCACCAGCCGGGTCTTTTCCTGGATGGCCGTCAGGTACGCATCATGGCTGGCGCGCCAGATGGGCGAGTCGTTGCGCCCGTGGTCCGACTCCATGGTGTCGAACCGCTCCCAAAGGTGCGTCATCTCGGTCAGCGGTGTGACCAGTGGATCGTAGTTGTGATTCGTGGCGATCCTGGCCTTGAGGATTTCGGTTTCCCATTGCGCGTTCAGCTGCTTGATCCGGCCGATCAGGTCCCGGGATTCGGCGTAGGTCGTTGCCTGGTCCGAGCTCGACTTGAGGTACAGGAACAACAGCGTCGAAGCCAGAGCCAGAGCCAGGGCAACGCTGCCGAGCAGCGCCAGGCTGCGGCGACGGGACATTTTCATAAGGGTTTGCCTCCCCATTCGCCAGTCAGGGTCTTGAGGAATTTGATGATCAGGGTCTTGTCCTCGGCGGAAGGAATGCGCCCGAGCTGGAACTTGAACATCACGTCCACCGCGTCCTCGAGGGTTTTGGCCGAACCGTCGTGAAAGTACGGCGCGGTCACGGCGACATTGCGCAGGCTCGGCACCTTGAATACGTTGCGGTCCTCTTCATCCTTGGTCACCAGGTAGCGTCCCAGGTCGGTTTCGAGAGGCTTTCCCCGAGCCTGGAAGTAATCGCCCATCACCCCGAACTTCTGGAACATGTTGCCGCCGATATTCACCCCTTGATGGCAGGCGATGCAGCCGTATTCCTTGAAGCGTTGGTAACCGTATTTCTCCTCCCTGGTGAGAATCTCGGTATCACCCAGCAGGTATTGATCGAAACGCGAGTTGGCGCTGATTAGCGTGCGTTCGTAGGTGGCCAGGGCATTTTGCACATTGTTCATGGTCACGCCGTCCGGGTAGGCGTCACGGAACGCGCTTGGGTAGGTCGCATCGGCAGCCAGCACCTCCACCACGTGCTCCCAGTTACTGCCCATTTCGCTGGGACTCTTCACCACTTCATGGATCTGGTTTTCCAGGGTGTCGGCCCGACCGTTCCAGAATTGCCGGAAGTTCAGGCTTGCGTTGAACATGCTGGGGGTGTTGACCGTCACCGGAAGGCCGGCGAAACCGATGGAAAAGGCCTTGTCGTCGGCGCCACCGTTTTCCAGCCGGTGGCAACTGGCACAGGACAGCGTGCCATTGACCGACAGCCGTGGTTCGTTGAACAACTGGCGACCGAGCTCGACCCGCAGCGGATTTTGCTGTGGCACCGCGGGTAAAGGCTTGAGCGGTTCATCCAGCGGCGCACCGCTGGCGTTCAGACAGAACCCGAACAACGGCACCAGGAGCACGCGGTGAAAGGACGGCGACATCGGATGATTCCTTGGCTGATGGCCTGAGTGTCGTTGCGCATCGATCACGTGGGGACAAATGGAGGAGGCTTCACCGACCCCAGATACCGGACGAAGGCGTCCGGTTCCACGGCTTTGCTGAAGTAGTAACCCTGGCCTTCTTCGCATTGATGGGCCTTGAGGAAGTCCAGTTGCTCCAGGGTTTCCACGCCTTCGGCAATGATGGTCAGATTGAGGCTGCGGCCCAGGCTGATGATGGCGCTGACCAGGGCAGCGTCATTGCTGTCGTTGCTCAAGCCGCGAATGAACGACTGGTCGATTTTCAGCACATCGATGGGAAAACGCCGCAAGTAACTGAGGCTGGAATAACCGGTGCCGAAATCATCGATGGCCAGTCGTACCCCCAATGCCTTGAGCCGGGTCAGGGCGTTCACCGTGGTATCGATGTTTTGCATCAGCACGCCTTCGGTGATTTCCAGCTCCAGCAAGGCCGGCTCCAGGCCGGTTTGTTCGAGGGTCTGTTCGATACCCTGGACAAAGTCCCGTTGACGGAAATCGATGGCTGACATGTTCACCGACATGCAGATCTTCGGCAGTCCGGCAGCCTGCCAGGCGCAGGCTTGTCGGCAGGCCTCGGCCAGCACCCATTTGCTCAACGGGACGATCAGGCCGCTGTCTTCGGCCACCGCAATGAACTCCGATGGATAGACCAGCCCGTGCCCCGGCTTTTGCCAGCGAATCAACGCTTCGGCGCCCACCACCTGGCCGCTGCCAAGGTCCAGTTTGGGTTGGTAATGCAGGACAAATTCATGGCGTTCCAGCGCCAGGCGAATGCCGGTCTCGATGCTTTGCTGATCACGGGCGCGCTGGTTCATTTCGTCGATGAAAAAGCTGAAATCGTTCGGGCCGCTTTCCTTGATGTTTCGCATCGCGGTTTCGGCTTTTTTGATCAGCGAGATGGCATCGAAGCCATCGTCGGGGTAAATGCTGATACCCAGGCTTGCGGTCACGCTCAGGTCGTGGCCGGCGATGTGCTGGGGTGCGCGGATGGCATGCAAGAGTTTTTCGGCGATGCCCTTGGTCTGCTGGGGATGACGGACATCGGCGAGGATCACCACGAATTCGTCGGAGCCGTAGCGAAACACTGAGTCGGACTCGCGCACCGTCGCCACCAGATTGCGGCCGACCTGTTTGAGCATCTCGTCACCGGCCGGATGGCCGAGGGCATTGTTGATGCGCTTGAAACGATCGAGGCCCAGAAACATCACGGCCAGTTGCTTGTCATGGCGGCGGGACAGGGCCAGTGACTGATTCAACCGATCGCCCAGCAACGTGCTGTTGGGCAACTCGGTCAATACGTCGTACTGCAACAGGTGAGACACCTTGAGCAGTTCGTGTACCCGTGCCTCGATGGTTTGCTCCAGGCTCAAGACCTTCATCGCGGCGTCCTGCGCCATCTGCCATTTCCAGGTCAGGGCACTGGCCATCTGGCGGATTTCCAGGCTGTCGAAGGGTTTTTTCAGCACCAGCAACTGGTCGCCAAACTCCAGCCGTTCCGCCATGTCTTCCCAGGTGTAGTCGGAATAGGCCGTGCACAGCGCAATTTGCAGGTGCGGGTCGGCCTTCCACAGCTGTTCGATGGTTTCCAGGCCGTCCCAGCCCGGTGGCATGCGCATGTCGGTGAACGCCATGGCATAGGGACGACCTTCGGCCAATGCGCACTGGACCAGTTCGAGGGCTTCCTGACCCTGATAGGCAGAGTCGAGCTGGAACGTCAGCCGATCGAGCTGCAGCGTGCCGAACAGGGCTTCTTCCGTCCCGGCGAGGGTCTGTTCACTTTCGGTCTCGGGGCAGAGGATCTTGCGAAAATCCTCATGGATCGAGGGGGTGTCGTCGATGATCAGGATGCGCCGGTTGGTTCGCACGAAAGGCGTTTTCATCCCTTATCCTCCGTGGAGCGTTGCGGATTGTCCAGGATCGGCCCGATGTCGTGGCTCGGGGGCACGATGCTGCCGGCCTTCAGCAGCTCGGCGGCCCGCTGGCTGCTGACGGCTTTGCTGAAGTAGTAACCCTGGGCGTTCATCGGCGAGCCGGTGGCCATCAGCGAGCTGCGCTGCTCCTGGGTTTCTACGCCCTCGGCAATGATGCCGATTCCGACATCCCGGGCGAAGTTGATGATCGCGCGCAAGGTGGTCGCGCTGGCCGGATCGCGGGAGGCGGTGTCGATGAAGGCCTGGGCGAGTTTCAGGTGATTGACCTGGTAGGTCTTGAGGTAGTCGAACGAAGAATACTCGGTGCCGAAGTCATCGATGGCGATCTTCACCCCCAGCTCACGCAAGCGCGGCAGCACGTCGTTGTGAGTCCATTTGGTCTGGGCCAGCGTCGCTTCGGTGACGTCGAAGCGCAGGTCCCAGGCGCAGAGCTCCCAGCGCGCGGTGGTGCGCAGTACGTCATAGATCAGTTCGGGACCGCTCTTGAGTTGGGCCAGGGACAGCTTGATCGCAATCACCGGCGGTGCCATGCCTTCGTCGCGCCACTGGCGCATTTGCCGGCAGGCGCGATCCAGCACCCAATGACCGAGGGCGATGATGGTGCCGGTTTTTTCCGCGGCAGGCAGAAACGCCGCGGCTTCCAGCAAACCACGCTCGGGGTGGTTCCAGCTCACCACCGCTTCCATGCCGAGGATCTTGCCGGTGGTCAGGTCTACTTCCGGCCAATAGTGCAGTTCGAGTTCTTCGTGTTCGATGGCCGCTCTCAAATCGCTGGCGATGGCCATGCGTTCGACCACCTCGCGATTGATCTCCTCGGAGTGGAAGTGGTACTGGTTGCGGCCCTTTTCCTTGGAGCGATAGAGCGCCATGTCGGCCTGGGTCAGCAGGCCGTCCGCGCTGGTGCAGAGCGGGCTGTAACTGCTGATGCCGATACTGACCGAGACCCGCACATCATTGCCGGCCAGGGAGTAGGGCAGCACCAGCGCATCCCGGACCTTGGCCGCCAGCCCTGCGGATTGGGTCGGGTCGCTGACGTCCAGCTGCAAAATCGCGAACTCGTCCCCACCGAGGCGGGCGACCACATCGTTTTCCCGTACACAGGCCTTGATCCGGCGGGCAACTTCTTGCAGCAACAGGTCACCCACCGGATGGCCAAGGGTGTCGTTGATGCGTTTGAAGTGATCCAGGTCCAGGTAAAACATGGCAAACGGAGCGGCCCCCCGACGAGCGGCGGCGAACGCCTGGTGCAGCCGCTCGATCAGTGTGGCGCGGTTGGCCAGCCCGGTCAGCCCGTCGGTGCGGGCCAGCAGGGCGATTTTCTCCTCGGCGAGCTTGCGTTCGGTGACGTCGATGATGATGCCTTCGACTTCCAGCAAGCGGCCTTCGTCATCGCGCACCGGGATATAGCGGTTTTCCACCCAGCGCCAGGCACCTTCGCCGGTGCGCATCCGAAACTCGATGGAAGCGCCCGCCGCATGGCGGTCCATCACCCGGGCCATGGCCGTGTCGACCTTCGACTGATCGTCGGGATGGATCAGCTCCTGGGCCCAGTTGGCCGAGGCCACCAGGTTGGCGGCAATGTGACCGTACTTGGTGATGTTATGGGATATGTACATCAGCGGAAACGACGGCTCGCCCCGCAGCCGATACAGAATGGTCGGGCTGTTCTGCACAATGATATTGGCATCCGACAGCTCCCGGGTGCGCTCCTCGACCGCTTGTTCCAGCAGCGACATCTTCAGTGCTGCGTCTTCGGTCATCTGCCACTTGGCGGTCAGTGCGCTGGCCATCTGGCGGATTTCGATGGCATCGAAGGGTTTCTTGAGAATCAACAGGCGATCGCCCAGTTCCAGGCGCTCGTCGATGTCTTCCCAGGAATAGTCGGAATAGGCCGTGCAGAGCGCCACTTGCAGCTTGGGATCGACCTGCCAGAGCCGTTCGATGGTTTCCAGCCCGTCCCAGCCCGGCGGCATGCGCATGTCGATGAAAGCCATTGCGTAGGGCAGGTCGTTGGCCAGCGCCGTCTCGACCTTGTCCAGGGCTTCGAGGCCCTGGAACGCCGAATCGAGCAGGAAGCTTTGCAGCGTTGTGGCCGCCGCAGTGCCGAACAGGGCTTTTTCAGCGCTGGTCAGGCTGTCGTCATCGATGAATGGCGGGCTGAGGATCTTGATGAAGTCTTCATGGATCGAAGCGGTGTCGTCGACGATAAGAATCCGACGATTGGTCCGCGCCAGCAGCGTATTCATCGACATACGCCGGGACCGACAGCAGTTTGGTATGGAGTGTTCATAGGGGCATCCTTTCCCTGATCACCTGGCCGAACGTACAGATTATGGATCCGAGTCAGCTGAGCATAGACCTCTGGCCGGAACTTCGCGCAGATGAATGAGTTGAATCATTTCCCGGAGCACGCTGAAAATCATCTAGCCTGTAGGTCAGGCTCCGGCAATAGGGGATGTTTGTCCGGGGCCTGACACGACGATGTAACCGTTTCACTCGAGGTAACGCCATGGAAGAGCAACTCCCCACGATTTTGTCCGATAAACCCAAGGTGCTGCTGGTCGATGATGAAGAGTCGATCCTCAGCAGTTTGCGTCGCCTGTTACGCGGCCAGCCCTACGACGTGCTACTGGCCACCAGCGGTGCCCAGGCCCTGGAGATCATGGCGCAACAACCCATCGATCTGGTGATGAGCGATGCGCGCATGCCCAACATGGACGGCGCGACGCTGCTGGCGCAGGTCCACACGCTCTACCCGACGACCACCCGCATCCTGCTCACCGGTTATGCCGACCTGCCGACGATCATCAAAGCCATCAATGACGGACAGATTCACCGTTACATCAGCAAACCGTGGAACGACGAGGAAATGCTCCTGACCTTGCGCCAGGCCTTGGCTCATCAGCATTCCGAGCGCGAACGGCAACGCCTGGAGCTATTGACCCGGCAGCAGAACGACCAGCTGAAATCACTCAACACCACCCTGGAAAAACACGTCGCGGCCCGCACCGCAGAACTCCAGCAGACCGCCGACATGCTCGACCTGGCCTACGAAGAGCTCAAGCACAGCTATGTCACCGGCACCGAGGTGTTCTCGTTGCTGGCCAACTTGCGTTTGCCACCGGCCAAACAGACCAACCGCCAGATCATCGAACTGGTGCGGGTCTACTGCAAACTTCATGGCCTGGATGAAGGCACCAGTCGCGACCTGACCATGGCCGCAGCGCTCTACAACATTGGCAAACTGAGCTGGACCGACAGCATGATGACCGCACCGGCGGACCTGCTGCACCACAATGATCGCGAGCGCTATCGCGGTTATCCGAAGCAGAGCGAATCGCTGTTGATGACGCTCGATCCAATGAAGGACGCCGCCCGTCTGATTCTTCACCATCAGGAACGCTGGGACGGCAGCGGTTTTCCCGACCGGCTCCGGGGCGAGGCGATTCCGTTCGGTTCGCGGTTGCTGAAGCTGGCGGTGGATTTCATCGAGTTGCAGCGCGGGCTGATCCTCGAACGGCAGATGAACAGCGATGAAGCACTGGTGTACATCCGCAGCTATGCCGGGAAGCTCTACGATCCCGAGATGGTGGAGGATTTCATTCAGGTCTGCGCCGCGTACCTGAGCGATGTCTCGCTGGCCGATCCGACGGTCAAGGTCCTGACCACGCGGGAGGTCGTGGCGGGCATGATCCTGGCGCGCAACCTCAATGCCGACAACGGCATGCTGCTGCTCAATGCCGGCAAGGTGTTGAACGGGCCGCTGGTGGAGAAGCTGATCGCCTTCGAAGCCATGGAGGGCGCGAAATACAGCATTTTTGTGAAAGTGCCGGAGGAAGTGAACGGCGCGATTCTAGAGGCCAGTTAGCTCTTCCAGGCTCTGCACTGATCCCCTGTGGGAGCGAGCTTGCTCGCGAAGCGGTGTGTCAGTCACATTGTTGTCGCCGCCTTCGCGAGCAGGCTCGCTCCCACAAAGGGCACGGCAGTGCTCGGCAGAAGATTTTCGGCGTGACGAGGCACCGACACTCATGTGATTCTTGCGCCTTTTAGCCAAGGCCGATCCTGATCCATGACTCTTTCATCCGCTGCTTCGCCCCGACTCATCCGCATTGCTGCCGCCCTGTTGATCGGTCCGGACGGTCGCACGCTGTTGGTCCGCAAGCGCGGCACCGAGGCGTTCATGCAACCTGGCGGCAAAATCGAAGCCCATGAGCAGCCGGTCCACGCACTGGCCCGTGAGCTGGATGAAGAGTTGGGCCTGGTCATCGATCCGGCGCACGCCATCTACCTGGGGCAATTCTCGGCACCGGCCGCCAATGAGCCAGGTTTTGTCGTACAGGCCGAACTCTTTCAGCTGACAATCGACTCGGACGTCTCCCCGGCGGCAGAGATCGAAGAGGTGCGCTGGATCGACCCGGCCACCGACGGCGATGTGACGCTGGCACCATTGACACGAGACCTGATCCTGCCGTTTTATCGAGCCTCGTTAGTGACCGCCTGATCATCAATGGCGCACTTATTTTACCGACCAGGACTGCCCCATGATCCCGCTTCAAGACTTGCTGATCTTCACCGCCGCCGCGTTGCTGATGGTGCTGACGCCGGGGCCGAACATGATCTACCTGATCTCCCGTTCGATCTGTCAGGGGCGCAAGGCCGGGGTGACGTCGTTGCTCGGTGTGGTGGCAGGTTTTTTCGTGCATCTGTTCGCTGCCGCCGCCGGTTTGACCGCGGTTTTCCTGGCGGTGCCGATGGCCTATGAAGTGTTGAAGTGGGCCGGTGCGCTGTACCTGTTGTGGCTGGCCTGGCAGGCGGTCAAGCCGGGTGCGCGTTCACCGTTCGAGGCGCAGCAGCTGCCGCCGGATTCGTCGCGCAAACTGATCACCATGGGGTTTCTGACCAGCGCCCTGAACCCGAAGATCGCGGTGTTTTATCTGTCGGTGTTTCCGCAGTTCATCACGCCTGAGCACGGTTCGGTGTTCACCCAAAGCATCACGCTGGGGCTGACCCAGATCAGCGTGAGTTTCACCGTCAACCTGTTGATCGCCGTGTTCGCGGCGGGCATCGCCTCCTGGTTCGTCAACAATCCGACCTGGCTGGCGGTGCAGCGTTATTTCATGGGGTTCGTGCTGTCGGCACTGGCGGTGCGGTTGATGCTTGAGCAACGCAGGACGGCTTGATCATGTGGATCGAACGGCTGGATGCCAGCCATGCCCTGGATTATCGAGCGCTGATGCTTGAAGCCTACGACCTGCATCCCCAGGCGTTTACCTCCAGCGTGCGCGAGCGCGCGGTGATGCCGCTGAGTTGGTGGGAGTCGCGCCTGACCAGCAAGCTGGACGTGGTGTTCGGTGCATTCGAAGACGGTGAGTTGGCGGGCATCGTCGGCCTGGCCTTCGAGCCTCGGGAAAAGGCCCGGCACAAGGCGATACTGTTTGGCATGTATGTGTCCGGCAAAGTCCGGCAGCGCGGGCTCGGTTATCAACTGGTGCAGGCGGCGCTGGCCGAAGCACAGACCCGTCAGGGCCTGAAGCTTATCCAGTTGACCGTCACTGCCGGCAACGAAGCCGCGTTCAAGTTGTACCAGCGTTGCGGCTTCATCCAGTTCGGCCTCGAACCGCTGGCGGTACGGGTGGGCGAGGACTACTTCGACAAGATCCACATGTGGCGCGAGATCTAAGCCCACCACCTATCGAATGTGGGAGCGAGCCTGCTCGCGAATGCGATCCGACATTCAATATCGATGCGAGCTGACACACTGCTTTCGCGAGCAGGCTCGCTCCCACAGGGACCGTATCGTCCTAGCGAACTGCGCTAACCCCATCCAATGTCGAAAACGACGTGTCCTTGGCCGTCAGCAAAAAATCGCGCATGTACGGCGCATCCAGCATGTCCGCACGAATCCCGGCGTACAGCGTCGCAAACAACCCCTTCTCCCCGAGCCGCTTGGCCTTCACATAACCCCGCGAGCTGTATTCATGCAATGCCCAGTGCGGCATGCCGCACACGCCGCGACCACTGGCCACCAATTGCATCATCATCACCGTCAGTTCCGAGGTCCGGACCTGGGCCGGTTCGATGTCGGCCGGCTCCAGGAAGCGGGTGAAGATGTCCAGCCGATCGCGTTCCACCGGGTAGGTGATCAAGGTTTCGCTGAGCAGATCTTCGGGGACGATGTAGGCCTTGTTTGCCAAACGGTGCTGATTGGCCACCGCGAGCATCGCTTCATAGGTGAACAGCGGCACATACGTGATCCCCGCCAGTTCCAGCGGGTCGGAGGTCACCACCAGATCCAGATCGCCACGGGCCAGGGCCGGCAGCGGGGCGAAGGAAAAGCCCGAGGCCAGGTCCAGTTCGACTTCCGGCCAGGCATCGCGGAACTGGTCGATGGTCGGCATCAGCCACTGGAAGCAGCTGTGGCACTCGATCGCCATGTGCAAACGCCCGGCGGTGCCGCCGGCCAGCCGCGCGATATCGCGTTCGGCGCCACGTAGCAGCGGCAAGGTGGCGTCAGCCAGTTGCAGCAGGCGCAGACCGGCGCTGGTGAATCGCACCGGTTTGGTCTTGCGCACGAACAGCGGCATGCCCATGCGCTCTTCCAGTTCCTTGAACTGGTGAGACAGGGCCGACTGCGTCAGGTGCAAACGGTCGGCGGCATCCACCAGGCTATCGGCTTCGCGCAAGGCGTGCAGGGTCTTCAGGTGACGGATTTCAAGCACCGGGGGGGCTCCATGAGTAAAACTTGTGATCAACACGAAAAGGTTGAGTTTGTCTCATGTTGGGTTGGCTGTCGACAATGGCGCCATCTTTTACAAGGAGAAACTCACCATGGCTCTGGCCCACACACTCGGTTTTCCACGCATCGGCGCTGACCGCGAACTGAAAAAAGCCCTCGAATCCTACTGGAAGGGCGACCTCGACCAGGACGCGCTGAAAAGCATCGGCCGGGAACTGCGCGCCACCCACTGGCAATTGCAGAAAGACGCCGGCATCGACCTGCTGCCCGTCGGCGACTTCGCCTGGTACGACCAGGTGCTGACCCATTCCCTGACCTTCGGTGTGATCCCCGAGCGTTTCGACAGCGCCAGGGATGAGCGCGGCCTGCCGACTCTCGACACCCTGTTCGCGATGGCCCGTGGCTCTACCGCGACCTGCTGCGGTGGCGAACATAGCAAGGCGCAATACGCCCAGGAACTGACCAAGTGGTTCGACACCAACTACCACTACCTCGTCCCGGAATTCGGCGCTGATCAACAATTCAAGCTCAGCTGGGAACAGCTGTTCGACGAAGTCGACGAAGCCAAGGCCCTGGGCCACAACATTAAACCGGTGATCATCGGCCCGCTGACTTACCTGTGGCTGGGCAAGGCCAAAGGCAACGACTTCGACAAGCTCGACCTGCTGGAACGCCTGCTGCCGATCTACGGTGAAATCCTCGGTCGCCTCGCCGCCCAAGGCGTGGAATGGGTGCAGATCGACGAGCCGATCCTGACCCTGGACCTGCCACAAGACTGGAAAAACGCCTTCGAACGCGCCTACCACATCCTTCAATATTCGCCGTTGAAAAAACTGGTGGCGACGTACTTCAGCGGCCTGGAAGACAACCTCGGTCTGGCTGTCGGTTTGCCGGTGCAGGGCTTGCACATCGACGCGGTGCGCGCGCCGGATCAACTCGGCCAGGTACTGGACCGTCTGCCGACCTACAAGATTCTCTCGGTGGGCCTGGTCAATGGTCGCAACGTCTGGCGCTGCGAGCTGGAGCAAGTCCTCGCGCAACTGCAACCGGCCCAGGAACGCTTTGGCGACAACCTGTGGGTCAGCAGCTCCTGCTCGCTGTTGCACAGCCCGGTGGACCTGGATCGTGAAGACAAACTCGACCCGGAATTGAAAAGCTGGCTGGCCTTCGCCGTGCAGAAGTGCGGTGAAATCGCCGTGCTGCGTGATGCCCTGAACGACCCGCAAGCGCCCAAAGTGCAAGCCGCCCTGGCCGAAAGCCGCGCGATCCGGGCCAGTCGCGCCCAGTCGCCGCGTATTCACAAAGCTGAAGTCCAGGTCCGCATCAACGCCATCGGCACCGCGGACAGCCAACGCCATTCGCCGTTTGCCAAGCGCATCGAGCAACAGCGTGCTCGTTTGAAACTGTCAGCGTTCCCGACCACCACCATCGGTTCGTTCCCGCAGACCGGTTCGATCCGTCTGGCGCGTCAGGCCTTCAAGCAGGGCAAGCTGTCGGCCAACGATTACACCGACGCGATGCACAGCGAGATCCGTCACGCCGTAGAAGTCCAGGAACGCCTGGGCCTGGACGTGCTGGTGCACGGTGAAGCCGAGCGCAATGACATGGTCGAATACTTCGCCGAGCAATTGGACGGCTACTTGTTCACCCGTTTCGGCTGGGTCCAGAGCTACGGTTCGCGCTGCGTGAAACCGGCGATCATCTATGGCGACCTGAGCCGTCCGACGGCCATGACCGTCGACTGGATCACCTATGCCCAGAGCCTGACCGACAAGGTCATGAAAGGCATGCTCACCGGTCCCGTGACCATGCTGATGTGGTCGTTCCCGCGTGAAGATGTCTCGCGCAAAATCCAGGCGCAACAACTGGCCCTGGCCCTGCGTGACGAAGTGGTAGACCTGGAAACCGCCGGCATCAAGATCGTGCAGATCGACGAAGCCGCCTTCCGCGAAGGCCTGCCGCTGCGCCGGGCGCAATGGCAGGAATACCTCGACTGGGCGGTGGAAGCGTTCCGTTTGACCGCTAGTGGCGTGCGCGACGAAACGCAGATCCACACCCACATGTGCTACAGCGAATTCAACGACGTGATTCAGTCCATCGCGGCCATGGACGCCGACGTGATCACCATTGAAACCTCGCGTTCGGACATGGAATTGCTGGAGGCCTTCGAAGCCTTCGATTACCCGAACGACATTGGCCCGGGCGTCTACGACATCCACTCGCCACGGGTGCCGGACACGGCCGAGATGGTCAAGCTGATGAGCAAAGCAGTGAAGCGTATTCCGGCCGAGCGGTTGTGGGTCAACCCGGATTGCGGTTTGAAAACCCGGGCATGGCCGGAGACTGAGGCGGCGTTGGTGAACATGGTGGCGGCCGCGCGCCAGTTGCGTAGCCAGTTGGCCTAAGAACGCCATCGCGAGCAGGCTCGCTCCCACATTGTGATTTGTGTACGGCATGAATCCTGTGGGAGCGAGCCTGCTCGCGATGAACGATAATTCGGTCTCGGATATGACCGTTCAGCACTCTTCATCAAACTGTCACGTAACTGTGGCAGCGCGCTTGAACAAACTTCATCAGACTCGCGCTCTACTGGGGTTCTGCGTTTCGGTGTTTTTCATGCGTGCACGATTTTTCTCGACAGCGGCCTTTCTGGCCGCGTTGTTGTTTAGCCTTCCGTCTTTTGCGGCGTCTCGTTGTGATGTCAATGTTGCGACCGAACGGGTCGATCTGGCGCAGGTGAGCCTGGCGTACCAGAGCATCGGCCGCGCCTCGGACCCGGCGCTGCTGCTGGTGATGGGCCTGGGCGGGCAGTTGATTCACTGGCCGGACGAGGTCGTGGTCGCGCTGTGTCAGCAGGGCTTTCGGGTGATTCGTTATGACAATCGCGATGTCGGCCTCTCGACCTGGCGGCAAACACCCATCGACGCCAACCTGACCTTCGAAGTGCTGCGCTACAAACTCGGCTTGCCGGTGTCGGCGCCGTACACCCTGACCGACATGGCTGACGATGCGCTCGGGCTGATGGATGCGTTGCACGTCGAGCAATTCCACGTGCTGGGCGCCAGCATGGGCGGGATGATCGCTCAGCATATGGCGGCCATGGCGCCGCAACGGGTCGAGAGCCTGACCTTGATCATGACCACCTCCGGTGCCGAAGGCTTGCCGGCACCGAGTGCAGCGTTGGTGCAGTTGCTCTCGCGCCGTGGGGCGCCGAATCGCGAAGCTGCCCTGGAACAACAGGCCGATCTGCTGGCGGCGCTGGGCAGCCCGACCGTGAGTGATGATCGGCAGTCACTGCTGCATCAGGCGGCGCTGTCCTATGACCGGGCGTTCAACCCCGAAGGCGTGAAGCGCCAGATCATGGCGATCCTCGCCGAGCCAAGCCGGGTGGCGTTGCTCAACCAGTTGCGAGTGCCGACGCTGGTGGTGCATGGCACCGCCGACCCGTTGTTGCCGGTGATGCACGGCGTGCACCTGGCGGCGCATATCCGTGGCAGTCAGTTGAAGCTGATTCCAGGTTTGGCTCATCGTTTCCAGGAGGCGTTCAAAGTGCCGTTGCTGGCGGCGGTGTTACCGTACTTGCAGGCCCACCGCGAAGACACTTCGCATTGGGCGCAGATCGATCCGGTGACCGAACACAACCTTCTCTAAGAACCCCGTCACCGTAGGAGCTGCCGAAGGCTGCGATCTTTTGATCTTCAGCTGTCCCGAAAAGATCAAAAGATCGCAGCCTTCGGCAGCTCCTACAGGTGTATCGTTCGACCTTTACGGCGCGTTCCAGTCTGCGAGGTGAGTGATGAGTACCCCCTTGAAAATCGACTTCGTCAGCGACGTGTCCTGCCCCTGGTGCGTCGTCGGCCTGTACGGCCTGACCCGCGCCCTGGATTTGCTGGGCGACGAAGTCCAGGCCGAGATCCGGTTCCAGCCGTTCGAGCTGAACCCGAAGATGGGGCCTGAAGGGCAGAACATCACCGAACACATCACCGAGAAATACGGCTCGACGCCCGAGCAGTCCCAGAAAAACCGCGAGATGATCCGCGCCCGTGGCGCCGAGGTCGGGTTTGCCTTTCGCACGGATGGCAACAGCCGTATCTACAACACATTCGATGCTCATCGCTTGCTGTACTGGGCGGGACTGGAAGGGTTGCAGTTCAATCTGAAAGAGGCGTTGTTCAAGGCGTACTTCACCGAGGGCGGGAATCCTTCCGACCACAGTCAGTTGGCGCAGATCGCTCAAGGCGTTGGCCTGGACCGGCAGCGGGCCGAGGCGATCCTGGCGTCGGATGAATTCGCCAAAGAGGTTCGTGAGGAAGAGCAGTTGTGGCTATCGCGCGGGGTGAGTTCGGTGCCGACCGTGGTTTTCAACGGGCAGTACGCCGTCACGGGCGGGCAGCCGGTGGAGACGTTTGTCGGGGCGATTCGGCAGATCATGAGTGAAGCGAAGGGCGGCACTGTCAGATGATCGGCCCGCCGTTGTAAAAAAACCAGGTAATCCTGTGGAGTGCAATACCTGTGGGAGCGAGCCTGCTCGCGAAGACGGAGGGTCAGTCACGTCAATGCTGACTGTGCCACCGCTTTCGCGAGCAGGCTCGCTCCCACAGGGGAATTGTGGTCAGGCGTGGAAGCGGACCCAAACGCTGACCAGCACCGTAGCCGTCATCAACCACGCCACGGCCGCTACGGCGAGTGAAGCCTCCAATCGCATCCGGTCCACCATCACATACAACGTCGCCAGGTAGATGAAGTATGGAATGATCGACCACATGCCAAACACGATGGTGGTCTTCAGGTCGTCCACCGAACGGCCCTTTCCGACGATGTAGTGAGCAATCAATGCAAAGGTCGGAAACAGCGGCACCAGGCCTGCGATGTAATAGTTTTTGGTCCTGGCCAGGGCGGCGAGGATCACCACCACCGCCGCGCCCAGAGTCGCTTTGAGAATCAGGTCCATCAGTGGCTCAGCCCGTACTTCTTCACTTTGTCGAACAGGGTGGTCTTGGCCATGCCCAGTTCCTGGCTGGCCTGGGTCAGGTTGCCGCCGCTGCGTTGCAAGGCATCGCTGAGCAGGTTGCGTTCGAAGGCTTCCACCGCTTCGGCGAAGGCCAGGCCCTGATTACTGCCGCTGGCGCCGGACTTCTTGAAGGCCGGCAAGCCGAGGGCAAAGCGTTCGGCGACGTTGCGCAGCTCGCGCACGTTACCCGGCCAGTCGTGACTCATCAGGTTCGACAGGGTCTGGTTGTCCAGCTCCGGTACGGCGCGGTCGAAGCGCAGGGACGACTGCTGAAGGAAGTGTTCGAACAGTTGCAGGATGTCTTCGCGACGTTCGCGCAACGGTGGCAGCTCCAGGGTCACCACGTTCAGGCGGTAATACAGGTCGCTGCGAAACTCACCGGCCTTGCTCGACTCGTCCAGGTCGGACTTGGTCGCCGCGATCACCCGACAATCCACCGCCACGCTCTGGTTCGAGCCGAGCCGTTCGAGGGTGCGTTCCTGCAATACCCGCAGCAGTTTGATCTGCAACGGCAGCGGCATGCTTTCCACTTCGTCGAGAAACAGCGTGCCGCCGTCGGCGTGTTCGATCTTGCCGATCCGTCGTTTGCCGGCGCCGGTGAAGGCGTTGGCTTCATGGCCGAAAATTTCGCTTTCGAACAGGTTCTCCGGCAGGCCGCCGCAGTTCAGCGCGACGAACTGCTTGGTGTGCCGGCGGCTGAAGTCGTGCAGGCAGCGCGCGACCAGTTCCTTGCCGGTGCCGGTCTCGCCTTCGATCAGCACGTTGGCCGAGGTGTCGGCGACGTTGGCGATCAGCTCTCGCAAGTTCTGCATGGCCGGCGAGCGGCCGATGATCCGGCCTTCCAGGGAGTCGCGTTCCGCCAGTTGCCGCCGTAAGGACGAGACTTCCCGCGCCAGGCTGCGTTGTTCCAGCGCGCGACGTGCCACATCCACCAGGCGCTCGGGGGAGAAGGGTTTCTCCATGAAGTCATAGGCGCCTTTTTGCATCGCGCCGACGGCCATGGAAATGTCGCCGTGGCCGGTGATCAGCACCACCGGCAGGCTGCGATCCCGGGCCTTGAGCCGGGTCAGCAATTCCAGTCCGTCGATGCCCGGCAGGCGGATGTCGCTGATGACGATCCCGGCAAAGTTGTCGCCGACCCGCTCCAGCGCTTCTTCGGCGCTGCCGACGCCCACGCAGGGAATGTCTTCCAGGGTCAGCGCCTGTTGGCAGCCGAGCAGCACATGGGGGTCGTCTTCGACGATCAGCACACTAAGGTCGTTGTTCATATCGGCTCGGCGTGAAGGGGGCTTACCAACGGTAAACTGAGGACGAAGGTGGTACCACCGCTGGCCGGGTGTTCGACACCCAGATGCCCGCCGGTGGCGGCAGCCAGGCTCGCCGACAGGGTCAGGCCGAGGCCCAGGCCCTGTTCGCCGGGTTTGGTGGTGAAGAACGGTTCGAACAGATGCTTGCGCGCTTCGGCGTCGATGCCGTGGCCGTTGTCGCGTACACGCAGGCGGTACTTGTCATCGAACGCTTCGCCTTCGAGCCACAGCTCCGGCTGAGGCTGTGATTGCATGGCATCGAGGGCGTTGCCGATCAGGTTGACCAGAATCTGCTCCAGGCGGGTCTGGTCGATCTGCACCTGCACATCGTTGAGGTCGCGATGTAATTGCAGAGGCGCGCTTTCCATCCGGCTGCCCAGCAGTTGCAACGCCGCGTCCACCGCTTTGCCGAGGCTGGCCTGGCCTTTGTCGTCGCCACGACGGGCGAAGGAACGCAGGCTGGCGGTGATCCGGCCCATGCGGTCGATCAGTTCGTTGATGGTCTTGAGGTTGGTGCTGGCGACGTCCAGTTGACCGCGCTCCAGAAAGCGCACGGTGTTGCCGGACAAGGTCCGCAACGCCGCCAGCGGCTGGTTCAATTCGTGGGCGATGCTGGTCGACATCTGGCCAATGGCGGCGAGCTTGCCGGCCTGCACCAGTTCATCCTGGGCCCGGCGCAACGTTTCTTCCGCCTGACGCCGTTCGCGGATCTGGCCCTTGAGCCGTTCGTTGCTGGCGCGCAGGTCGGTGGTGCGTTCGGTAATCCGACGCTCCAGTTGATTGTTGGCTTCCTGCAAGGCTTCCCGGGCGGCGAGGCGGGTGGCGATCACTTTGCGCCGCTCGTTCCAGGCGATCAGCAGGAACGCCACCAACGCGAAGGCGACGGCCACCAGAATCCCCTGATTGATCGCCTCACGCCGCAAATCCTGCAGGGGCGTGAGCAGGGTGAAGTTCCATGGAGTGTCACTCAGCGGGCGGGTTTGCGAGAGGTAGCTGATGTCCTCTTCATCGGATTCCACTTCGCTGTTGGCGGGGAAGGTCAGTTTCTCCTCGCCTTCTGCCAGTTTTTCCCGGGCCAGCGGTTGCAGTTCATTCAGCGGAAACCAGTAGTACTGAAGACTGCGGGCGAGTTTTTCTTTTGTTTCGTCGCTCAACGGAACAACCGACTTCAGCCGCCGTGCCGGATCGCTGGAAAGAATGATGATGCCGTTCTCATCGCTGACGAACGCTTCCAGGCGTGCACGTTGCCAGCGCTCTTCCATGGCTTCGAGGCGGACCTTGACCACCGCGACACCGATGATCTTGCCGTGTTCTTCCAGGCCGTGGGCCAGGTAGTAACCGGGTTCGCCGTTGGTACTGCCAATGCCGTAGAAGCGCCCCGGCTGACCGCGCACGGCGTTCTGGAAGTAGGCGCGAAAGGACAGGTCTTCGCCCAGGTAACTGTCGACATCGCGCCAGTTGCTGGTGGCCATGACGCGGCCGGTGGTGTCCATCACATAGATAGCCCGACTGCGGCTGCGCCGGTTCAGGCCTTCGAGGTATTCATTGACCGTCTGCCGGTGTTCCGGCGATGGGTCGGCCAACAGCCTGGAAACACTGGTTTCGAGTTCCAGCAGGCTGGGCAGGTAGGTGTACTTGCTGATCTCGCTCTCGACGGCGCGGGCGTGCAGTTCCAGCTGACGCTGGCCGTTCTCGCTGAGGCTGCGAATCCCGTAGTGTTCACTGACCCAGAAGCCGAGGTAACCCAACCCGATCATCAGCGCGATGATCAGCGGCGGGAGGAACAGATGGCGAATCAGACGGGGTTTCACGGCGAGTGATGGCGGCGCGGCGCGATAGAGAGTGGGGTCGCATTTCATCACAGATGCCTTGGGTCAACCACAACACTTGATCGCGAGCCACCACCGGCCCCCTGTAGGAGCGAGCTTGCTCGCGAAGGCGTGTCAGCTACATGCGTATCAACTGACACACCATCGCGAGCAAGCTCGCTCCTACACAGGGGATTTGTGTGGCCTGGAGCGAGTGTCCGGTGCTTAGTGCTGCAGAATCTTGGCAAGGAAGTGCTGCGTACGCTCGGCGCGGGCGGTGATATCGCCGAAGAATTCCTCTTTCTTACAGTCTTCGATGATCTTGCCCTGATCCATGAAAATCACGCGGTCCGCCACTTTGCGGGCGAAGCCCATTTCGTGGGTCACGCACATCATGGTCATGCCTTCGTGGGCCAGTTGCACCATCACGTCGAGCACTTCGTTGACCATTTCAGGGTCCAGCGCCGAGGTCGGTTCGTCGAACAGCATGACGATCGGGTCCATCGCCAGCGCACGGGCAATCGCCACGCGCTGCTGCTGACCACCGGAGAGTTGGCCCGGGTGCTTGTGGGCATGGGCCGAGAGGCCAACGCGCTCAAGCAATTGCATGCCTTTCTTGGTGGCTTCTTCCTTGCTGCGGCCCAACACCTTGATCTGCGCGATGGTCAGGTTTTCAGTGATGGTCAGGTGCGGGAACAGTTCGAAATGCTGGAACACCATGCCAACGCGCGAACGCAGTTTCGGCAGGTCGGTCTTCGGGTCGGCGATGGACGTGCCATCGACTACCACGTCGCCTTTCTGGAACGGTTCCAGGGCGTTGACGCACTTGATCAGAGTGGATTTGCCAGAACCGGACGGCCCGCACACCACGATCACCTCGCCTTTTTTGACCTCGGTGCTGCAATCAGTCAGTACCTGGAAGTCCCCATACCACTTGTTGACGTTCTTGATAGAGATCATACGGCGAACCTTTTTTGCAGACGCTTGACCAGCTGCGAGGCGGCAAAGCTGATGATGAAGTATGTGAAACCGGCGAAGATCAGGAACTCATTGGAGCGGCCGATGATGTCGCCACTGGCACGCGAAGCATTGAGGAAGTCCACCAGACCGACTGCATAGACCAGCGAAGTGTCCTGAAACAGGATGATGCTCTGTTGCAGCAGCAGCGGGGTCATCTTGCGGAATGCTTGCGGCAGGATGATCAAGCGCATCATCTGGCCGTAGGTCATGCCCATGGCCTGGGCAGCCGCCATCTGGCCCTTGGGAATCGACTGCACGCCGGCCCGGACGATTTCGCAGAAGTACGCCGCTTCGAACATCATGAAGGCCACGATGCACGAGGCGAAGGCGCCGATCGGGGTGTCTTCGCCGGTGATCCAGCGCAGTACGAACGGCACCGCCAGGTAGAACCAGGTGATCACCAGCAGCAACGGGATCGAGCGGAAGTAGTTTACGTAGGCGCCGGCAATGTTCGACAGCAGTTTGCTGTGGGACAGGCGCATCAGGGCCAGGATCGTGCCGAGGATGATCCCGCCGACGACGCCCAGCGCCATCAATTGCAGGGTCATGACCATGCCGTTCCACAAGCCCGGCAGGGACGGGATGATGCCCGAGAAGTCGAATTCCATCATTTACCCCCTACGGAGATCAGGCCCGGTACGGCAACTTTCTTCTCGACCACGCGCATCAGCAGCATCAGGCTCATGTTCAGGGTGAAGTAGATCAGGGTCGCCAGGGTGAAGGCTTCGAACAGGTTGGCGGAAAACTCGGCGGTCTGTTTGGTCTGCGCGAGCAACTCCATCAGGCCGATCAGTGACGCGACGGAGGAGTTCTTGAAGACGTTCAGGAATTCCGAGGTGAGCGGCGGAATAATGATCCGGTACGCCTGGGGCAGCAGCACGTTCCAGTAGATCTGCGGCAGCTTGAAGCCCATGGCGCGAGCGGCGGCTTCCTGGCCGCGAGGCAGCGCCTGGATACCGGTACGCACTTGTTCGCAAACGCGAGCGGCGGTGAACAGACCCAGGCACACGACGACGCTGAGGAAGGCCGAAGTGGTCGGGTTCAGGTCCTGTTTGTACCAGTCCTGCAGATTCTGCGGCAGCAGATCCGGCACCAGGAAGTACCAGATGAACAGTTGCACCAGCAGCGGCACATTACGGAAGAGTTCGACGTAGCAGGTCGCAATGCCCGACACGATGCGGTTCGGCACGGTGCGCATGACGCCCAGAATCGAGCCCAGCAGCAGGGCGATGATCCAGGCTGCAATTGCGATGGCGATGGTCCAGCCCAGGCCGGAGAGGTACCAGTCGAAATAAATTTCGCTGCCCACGCCGGTGGACTTGAAGAACACGCCCCAGTCCCAGTTGTAATTCATTAGGGTCTCCCCTCAGATCGTTCGATGTACAAATGCCCGCCTGGGGAAGCTCCGTTCCCGCCTGACGTTGACGGTCAGGCACACACGATCGGCTCGACAGCCACCGGTTCGAGTGTTTCCAAAAAAGCCAGCAGGGAGTGACCATCCCCTGAAAGGGCAGAAGCCCTCTCAGGGGATAAGGTTAGTCAGAAATCAGGATTTCTTGTCGTCAGCCGCTTTATCGGTCGGATTGGCGATCAGGGCCTTGAGCTCGTCGCTCATCGGGAAGTTCAGGTTCAGGCCTTTTGGCGGGATTGGCTGCATGAACCATTTTTCGTAGATCTTGTTGATCTCGCCGGACTTGTAGGTCGCGACGATCGCGTCGTCTACAGCCTTCTTGAACGGTGCGTCGCCCTTGCGAACCATGCAGCCGTAGATTTCGTAGGACTGTGGAGTACCGGTCACGGCCCAGGCAGTCGGCTGCTTGGCCTTGGCCATTTCACCGGCCAGCAAGGCGTCGTCCATCATGAAGGCCACTGCGCGGCCGGTTTCCAGCATCTGGAAGGACTCGCCGTGGTCCTTGGCGGAGATCACGTTCATGCCCATCTGCTTGTCGGCGTTCATCGACTTGAGGATGCGCTCGGACGTGGTGCCGGCGGTGGTCACGACGTTCTTGCCTTTCAGATCGGCAAAGTCTTTGTATGGCGAATCTTTCTTGGCCAGCAGTTTGGTGCCGATTTCGAAGATGCCGACGGAGAAGTCAACTTGTTGCTGACGCTCGACGTTGTTGGTGGTGGAGCCGCATTCGACGTCCACGGTGCCGTTTTGCACCAGCGGAATACGGGTTTGCGAAGTGACCAGGTTGTATTTGACCTGGAGGTTCGGCAGGTCCAGGTCTTTCTTGATGGCTTCGACGATTTTCAGCTGGATATCGTGGGAGTAGCCAACCGGCTTGCCGGAAGCGTCCGCGATATAGGAAAACGGAATGGAAGCGTCACGATGCCCGAGGGTGATGGTGCCGGACTCTTTGATCTTCTTCAGTGTGCCGGTGAGCTCGGCAGCGAAAACTGGAGTGCTAATCAGAGCGGCAGCAATGGCTGCGCCCAGGATATGGGGAACGATGCGCATCAAATTTTCCTCGACATTGTTTTTTTTATGGAGCCAGTTCATCGGCCCTTTTGTGCTTCGAATGTCTGCCGGCTCCTGAAGGGTTGGCGCAACAAGCATTCGTGCAAGAGTGTAGAGCATGACTCGTGCCAGGCCAGGTCATACAGATCAACATATTGATTTGTAAGGGTATTAAATATTAATGGCGTTATTTTTCGTCATGGATAATCCGGTTAACCGAATCGACGGATGGGTCGCGTTCGGAAAACCGAATGCGTTCGGTGTTCCCCTGTGGGAGCGAGCCTGCTCGCGATGAGGCCATCAGGCCCTATATTGATGTTGCCTGACACTCCGCTATCGCGAGCAGGCTCGCCCACATTGAGTGTGTGGTGTCTGGCGGGATGCAAAAAGCCCCTGAATCTCACGATTCAGGGGCTTTCGTTTAACCGGATTCCCGATCAGGCCGCTTCGATCTTGCTGCGGTTCTGCTCGACCTTGTTCAGGTAGTCCTTGAGCTTTTCCTGTTCTGCCGGGGTGGTGAACAACCCGAGCTTGCTGCGGCGCCAAAGAATGTCGTGCGCCGTGGTCGCCCACTCTTCGCTGCACAGGTAATCGACTTCGCGGGTGTAGAGACCGCCACCGATGTGTTCGCCCAGATCGCTCAGGTTCTGCACGCCTTCGAGCATGCGCCAGGTGCGGCTGCCGTAGGTGGTGGCCCAGCGGCGGGAGATCTCTGTAGGAACCCAGTCGAATTTGTCGCGGATCAGCGAGCTCAACGCCTGCGGGGTGGTCATGTCTTCGCCGCCCGGGAGGGTGGCGCTGGCGGTCCAGCTTGGTTTGATGTCCTTGAAGTAAGGAGCCAGTTGCGCCAGCGCCGACTCGGCCAGCTTGCGGTAGGTGGTCAGTTTGCCGCCGAATACCGACAGCAACGGTGCTTCTTCACCGGTGCCCGACAGCGCCAGGGTGTAGTCGCGGGTGACGGCCGACGGGTTGTCGGATTCGTCGTTGCACAGCGGACGAACACCGGAATAGCTGTGCAGGATGTCGTCGCGGCTGATCTGCTTCTTGAAGTGGGCGTTGACCACTTTGAGCAGGTAATCGGTTTCGCCTTCGGTGATCGCAACTGCAGCCGGGTCGCCGGTGTACTCGCGATCGGTGGTGCCGATCAGGGTGAAGTGGTTCAGGTACGGAATGGTGAAGACGATGCGCTGATCTTCGTTTTGCAGAATGTGCGCGTGTTCGCCTTCGTACAGTTTCGGCACGATCAGGTGACTGCCCTGGATCAGGCGGATGCCGTACGGCGATTCCATCTTCAGGTCGTCACGGATGAATTTGGCGACCCACGGGCCGGCCGCATTCACCAGCGCCTTGGCGCGAATCGAAAACAGGCTGCCATCGGCGCGTTCCAGGTGCAGATGCCACAAACCCTTGGTGCGACGGGCGCTGACGCAACGGGTTTGGGTGTGGACATGTGCACCTTGCTCGCGGGCGGCCATGGCGTTCAGTACGACCAGACGCGCATCGTCGACCCAGCAATCGGAGTATTCGAAGCCTTTGGTGATTTCGCTTTTCAGCGGGCTGTCCGGGCCGAACTTCAGGCTTTTCGAACCCTCAAGTTTTTCCCGTTTGCCCAGGTTGTCATAGAGGAACAGACCGGCGCGGATCATCCACGCCGGACGCAGGTGCGGGCGATGCGGCAGTACGAAGCGCATTTGCTTGACGATGTGCGGCGCCTTGGCCAGCAGCACTTCACGCTCGGCCAGGGCTTCGCGCACCAGGCGGAACTCGTAATGTTCGAGGTAGCGCAGGCCACCGTGGATCAGCTTGCTGCTGGCCGACGAGGTGTGGCTGGCCAGGTCATCCTTTTCGCAAAGGAACACCGAGAGACCGCGACCGGCGGCATCCGCTGCGATCCCCACGCCATTGATCCCGCCACCAATGACGGCGATGTCGTAAGCCTCGGCGAGAGGGGGCGTAGGCAAGGTAGAAGTGGGCATCGGCTGGCCTCGGGCTCTTTTGATTTTCTGTATTGGAATTCGAACATTAATGTTCATTTGCGAAAATTGTAGCCCATAAAGCTGCCAACAGCCAGTTAACTTCGATTGAAAATACTGATCGAAGGGCCGTCAAAGGAAAATTTCCGAACATTAAAAGCAAAAAATCGCAGCCTTCGGCAGCGCCTACAGGATTGAGTGAACCTGTAGGCGCTGCCGAAGGCTGCGATCTTTAGAGGCTGAAAGCCTTAAACGACTTCGAGTCGAATCTTGTGCTGAGTCAACAACTGCGCCAAGGCTGGAACAGGTTGTTGATCGGTCACCAGGCAATCGATCAAGCTGATCGGCCCCAGGCGAATCATGGCGTTGCGCCCGAATTTGCTGGAGTCCGCCGCCAAAATCACCTTTCGGGCATTGGCAATGATCGCCTGCGAAACCCGAACTTCCTGATAATCAAAGTCCAGCAAGCTGCCGTCTTCATCAATACCGCTGATGCCGACCAGCGCAAAGTCGACCTTGAACTGGTTAATGAAGTCGACACTGGCCTGACCCACCACGCCGCCATCACGCCGCACATTGCCGCCCGTCAGCAGAACGTCGAAATCGTCCTTGGCGCTGAGCATCGAGGCCACGTGTAGGTTGTTGGTGATGATTTTGAGGTGATTGTGGTTGAGCAACGCCCGGGCAATCGATTCGGTGGTGGTACCGATGTTGATGAACAGCGAGGCGTGATCGGGGATCTGTGCGGCAATGGCTTCGCCGATACGCTGCTTTTCATCGCGCATCTGATCGGCACGCATGGCGTAGGCAGTGTTTTCGACGCTGGAGTCGTAGGCTGCGCCACCATGGTAGCGACGCAACAAATTGGCTTCCGCGAGCTGATTGATGTCGCGGCGAATGGTTTGCGGTGTAACGACGAACAGCTGAGCCATTTCCTCGATGCTGACATAGCCGCGTTCGCGGACCAGTTCGAGGATTTGCTGCTGACGGGGAGGCAGATTCATGGGGCTTCCTTTGGGCTGCCGTGCAAAAATTTGCCCATGATGCCGCAGGAATCCGCTCCCGACCAGTTACAACCGGATACGAGTCCGGTCCTTGGCTTATTCAGCTCCTTCGTGTGGTTCCCAATCGCGGGTGCGGCTGACGGCTTTTTTCCAGCCGGCGTAGAGTTTTTCCTTCTCGGTTTCGTCCAGTGTCGGTTCGAACTCGCGCTCGATCACTGCTTTGCCGCGCAACTCGTCCAGGCTGCCCCAGAAACCGCACGCCAGGCCCGCCAGGTAAGCCGCGCCCAATGCCGTGGTTTCGCGCATCTGCGGACGCTCGACCTGAGTGCCGAGGATGTCGGCCTGGAACTGCATCAGGAAATTGTTTGCGACGGCGCCACCGTCCACGCGCAAGGACTTGAGGCGTTCGCCGGAGTCCTGTTGCATGGCGTCGAGCACGTCGCGGGTCTGGTAGGCAATTGACTCAAGCGCTGCGCGAATGATGTGATCCACGCGTACGCCACGGGTCAGGCCGAACAGTGCGCCACGGGCATACGGGTCCCAGTAGGGCGCGCCCAGACCGGTGAAGGCCGGCACCAGGTACACGCCGTTGCTGTCCTTGACCTTGTTGGCGAAGTATTCGGTGTCGTGGGCGTCGTTGATGATCTTCAGTTCGTCACGCAGCCATTGAACGGTCGAGCCTCCGTTGAACACCGCACCTTCCAGTGCGTAGGCCACTTCGCCACGCGGGCCGCAAGCGATGGTGGTGAGCATGCCGTGCTTGGACTTCACGGCTTTGTCGCCGGTGTTCATCAGCAGGAAGCAGCCGGTGCCATAGGTGTTTTTCGCCTGGCCTGGCTCGACGCACATCTGGCCGAACAGGGCAGCTTGCTGGTCGCCGGCAATACCGCCGATGGCGATGCCGCTTTTGGTGTGGCCGTAGATTTCCGAAGACGACTTAACTTCCGGCAGCATTTCGCGCGGAATATCCAGCACCTCCAGCATCTTCGCGTCCCACTCCAGGGTGTGGATGTTAAAGAGCATGGTGCGCGAGGCGTTGGTGTAGTCGGTGACGTGTACTTTGCCGCCGGTAAATTTCCAGATCAGCCAGCTGTCGACGGTGCCGAACAACAGTTCGCCTTTGCGCGCACGTTCACGGCTGCCTTCGACGTTGTCGAGGATCCACTTGAGCTTGGTGCCGGAGAAGTACGGGTCGGTGACCAGGCCAGTGGTTTCACTGATGTATTGCTCGTGGCCATCGCGCTTGAGTTGCTGGCAGATCTCGGTGCTGCGGCGGCACTGCCAGACGATTGCGTTGTAGATCGGACGGCCGGTGGTCTTGTCCCAGACCACGGTGGTTTCGCGCTGGTTGGTGATGCCGATGGCCGCGACCTGGTCGTGATGCAGGCCGGCTTGAGCCAGGGCCTCGACCATCACGGCGCTTTGGGTGGCGAAGATTTCCATCGGATCGTGTTCGACCCAACCGGCTTGCGGGTAATGCTGTACGAATTCCCGCTGGGCGGTGCAGACCACGTTCGCGTCGCGGTCGAAAATGATTGCGCGGGAGCTGGTCGTACCCTGATCGAGGGCAATGATGTAGTTCTTATTCTGAATGTCGGTCATGTCGATTGCCTTGGACGAAAAAAAGGGAGTGAGGTCAGGCGCGGGACCAAATGGGCAGGATCACGCGCCTACGGTATCAAGAAGTTCTTGGTTTGCCGTCAATGGCCGGTGTTGCGTCCTTTGTAGCAGGTATGGCGCTGGGCAGATGACGGGCAATCAGCCCGCGATACGCTGCAGCACCGAGGCAGGCACCCACAATTGGTGCAAAAATCGGAATCAGGAAATACGGAATATCACGTCCACCGGTGAGGGAAATTTCACCCCAGCCAGCGAAGAAAGTCATCAGTTTGGGGCCGAAGTCACGCGCCGGGTTCATCGCAAAACCGGTCAGTGGGCCCATCGAGCTACCGATCACCGCAATCAGCAGGCCGATCAGCAGCGGAGCGAGCGGCCCTTTTGGCAGGCCGTTGTTGTCGTCGGTCAGGGACATGATCACGCCCATCAGGATGGCGGTGATGACCACTTCAACCAGAAAGGCCTGGGCCGTGGTCAGGGCAGGGTTGGGGAAGGTCGAGAATACCGACGCTAACTCGAGGCTGACCTGGGTGCCACGAACCATATGGTGAGTTTGTTCGTAATCGAAGAATAAATTGCTGTACAGCGTGTAAACCAACAATGCGCCACAGAAGGCGCCGGCCACTTGGGCAAGAATATAGAAAGGCAGTTTTCGCTTTTCAAAGTCAGCGAAAATGCTCAGGGCAATGCTGACGGCAGGGTTGAGGTGGGCCCCGGAAACGCCGGCGGTCAGGTAGATCGCCATGCTCACGCCAATACCCCAGATGATGCTGATTTCCCACAAGCCAAAGCTGGCACCCGCGACCTTGAGCGCGGCAACACAACCGGTACCAAAAAATATAAGCAGTGCAGTACCCAGAAACTCGGCCATGCATTGGCTTGAGAGCGACGGTTGTTGTAAAGCAGTTGTCATTGGAAACCTCGTTTTTGTTGTTGTCTGGCGCTTCTTTCATCACGGCCGAAGCGCGATTTTCTCCGAGGCAGGATCCCCATCCTGTTCCCGGCTTACTGCTGGGTGCCGCGTTGTTGTATTCGTACAGCATTCACATTCGAAAAAATATAGACAAGAAACACTGCTGTCAAAGGTCGAAAGTGAACCGTCAGTCACAATCCAACTATTAGTCATGTGAATGATCGTATCGTTCACGCGGCAGGCAGAACGTGGACGAACGGCAAGACGCATCGCCAAGCCTTTGAAATAGCGCCGCAATAGAGCCTTTTATCGATCAATGACCTAGAATCCAGTGCTGTGTTTTTTCTCTGCCAACCAGTCTGGAGCTGTCATGACCCCCGCATTGGATTTGTTGAAAAAAGTTCGCGCCGAACATCGCGTGCACAGTTACGAACATGATCCGAAGGCCGCGTCCTATGGGCTGGAGGCCGCGGAGAAACTGGGCCTGGACCCGGCTCAGGTGTTCAAGACATTGCTGGCGGCGAGTGAGAAAGGGGAATTGTTGGTGGCCGTGGTGCCGGTCGTCGGAAGCCTTGATTTGAAGGCGCTGGCTCATGCTGCGGGCGTGAAAAAGGTCGAAATGGCCGACCCTGCGGCTGCGCAGCGATCCACCGGTTACCTCTTGGGCGGGATCAGTCCGTTGGGTCAGAAGAAGCGCTTACGCACTTTTATCGATAATTCGGCTCAGCCCTTTGCCAGTATTTTTGTCAGTGCGGGTCGACGTGGTCTGGAAGTGGAATTGGCCCCCGCCGTGCTGGCCGAACACACTCAGGCAACGTTCGCTGATATTGGCCGCGCCTGAAGGCTCGGCACCGCGCTGTATGGTGGAAAAAAGCCCGCTCTGTCACTGGTGCGTTTTTTTCGACGACTTCATGCTCGGCGACCTGACCAAGGGAGAAGGTTATGCAGCTTGAGTTTCATCAGGTCGATGCGTTCAGCGATCGGCCGTTCAGTGGTAACCCGGCGATGGTCTATCGCCTCGATGCCTGGCTCGCCGATGAGCTGATGCAGAAGATCGCCGCCGAGCACAACCTCGCCGAAACCGCCTTTGTGGTGCGTGAAGGATCGGGCTGGCACATCCGCTGGTTTACTCCGACGACCGAAGTGCCGTTGTGCGGTCATGCGACCTTGGCCAGCGCTTACGTACTGTTTGAGATCTACAAAGAGCCGGTGGATCGTCTGGACTTTATCTGCAAATCCGGCCCGTTGAGTGTAAGTCGCGAAGGTAAGCAGTTATGGCTGGATTTCCCGGCAATTGATCCGTCGGAAGTGGGCGTGACCCTGGACGTCGAGCGCGCACTGGGTGTCGAAGCGGTCGATGTGCTGGGTTCGAATGAATTGTTTGTGGTGCTGGAGTCCGAGCAAGCTGTGCTCGATTGTCAGCCGGACATGCTCGCATTGGCCAAGTTGCCGTGGCCGGGAGCCATCGTCACCGCCAAGGGCAGCAAGCATGATTTTGTGTCGCGGTACTTCGCGCCGGCGATCGGTATCAATGAAGATCCAGTGACCGGGTCGACTCATTGCAGCCTGATTCCGTACTGGTCAAAGCGTTTGGGCAAGTCGAGTCTGACGGCTTACCAGTGTTCGGCACGGGGTGGGGAGTTGTTCTGTCGGCTGGAAGGGAAGCGGGTGAAGATAGGCGGGAATGCGACGTTGGTGGCGAGCGGCACACTCATGCTGGGTTGACGGAAACTTACTGTGGGAGCGAGCCTGCTCGCGATGGCTGCGTGTCAGTTAACGATAATGTCGACTGATACACCGCCATCGCGAGCAGGCTCGCTCCCACATTCAGTTCGTGTTTGTCAGCTGGCGGTGCTGTACCGCCGGACACCTGACTCGACCGGCGGAATCTGCGCCGCCGTGCTGCCGGAGGCCTGGAACAGCACCAGGTGTTCAGCTGCGACACGAATGCCGACCTCAGCGCCGACCTGATGATCGGCATGGCTCGGAAAGATCGATTCCAGTTGTGCCCCTGTTGGTAGCTGCAGTCGATACAGGGTCGAAGCACCCTGGAAGCTCTTGCCAACAATCCTCGCCTTCAGCGCGCTGTCCGGCGCATAAACAATATCGTCGGGCCGCAGCAATACGTCCACGGCGCTACCGATCGGCCATGTGTAAGCCCGATTGCCGCGCAACTCACCCAACTCGGTCTGTACCGACTCCGGGCTGCTCAGTTGACCGCGAATGAAGTAACCCTGGCCGATGAAACTGGCCACAAACGGTGTCAGCGGTTCGTGATAGAGGTTGTAGGGCGTATCCCACTGCTCCAGGCGACCTTCCTTGAAAACGCCAACATGGTCACTGACCGCAAAGGCTTCTTCCTGATCATGGGTCACCAGAATAGCGCTGGTGCCTCGGGCCTTCAGGATGTCGCGCACTTCATGGCTGAGTTTGCGCCGCAGTTCGCCATCGAGGTTGGAGAACGGCTCATCGAGCAGCAGCAGTTGCGGTTCCGGCGCCAGGGCGCGGGCCAGGGCGACACGCTGTTGCTGGCCACCGGACAGCTCGTGCGGGAAGCGTTTGCCGAGGTTCTTGAGGTTGACCAGTTCCAGCAGCTCTTCGGTGATACGATCCTTTTGCGGATGCTTGCGAATCCCGAAAGCGATGTTCTCGGCCACGCTCAAATGCGGAAACAGCGCGTAGTCCTGGAACACCATGCCGATCCGGCGTTTCTCCGGGGCGAGGGTAAAACCGGCGCTGGAGATTGTTTCCCCGGCCAGTTGAATTTCACCTTCATGCACCGGTTCGAAACCGGCAATGGCTCGCAGGGTGGTGGTCTTGCCGCAGCCCGAAGAGCCGAGCAGGCAACCGATATCGCCAGCGTTCAAATGCAGATTGAGGTTTTGTACCACCCGCTGGTCTTGATAGCCGCAAGCGAGGTTGCGCAGGTTTAGCAGTAATGGATGACTCATGCGTGGTGGTACGCCGGCTCGACGAGAAACTCGAGCAGGGCCTTTTGTGCGTGAAGACGGTTTTCCGCTTGATCCCAGGCGACCGAGCGCGGGTCGTCGAGCAGGTCGACGCTGATTTCCTCGCCACGGTGGGCCGGCAGGCAGTGCATGAACAGCACGTCCGGTGCGGCCAGGTCGAGCAGGGCGCGGTTGACCTGGAACGGTGCGAACAGTTTCAGGCGCTTGGCGGTTTCTTCTTCCTGGCCCATCGAGGTCCAGACGTCGGTGCTGACCAGGTGGGCACCGCGCACGGCATCCTTCGGATCGCGGACGATGGTCACCCGGTCACCGGCCTTGGCCACGAATTCGGGGTTGGGTTCAAAACCTTCCGGGCAGGCGATGCGCAACTGGAAGTCGAACTGGATCGCCGCTTCTATATAGCTGTTGCACATGTTGTTGCCGTCGCCGATCCAGGCCACGGTTTTGCCCTGGATCGAGCCGCGGTGTTCGAGGAATGTCTGCATGTCGGCCAGCAGCTGGCACGGGTGCAGGTCATCGGACAGGCCGTTGATCACGGGCACGCGGGAGTTGGCGGCGAATTCGGTCAGGGTGCTGTGGGCAAAGGTACGGATCATCACGGCGTCGAGCATGCTCGACATGACAATCGCGCAGTCGCCGATCGGCTCGCCACGGCCCAGTTGCGTGTCGCGCGGCGAGAGGAAGATCGCCTGGCCGCCGAGCTGGATCATGCCGGCTTCGAACGAGATACGGGTGCGGGTCGAGGACTTCTCGAAAATCATCCCGAGCACGCGGTTTTTCAGAGGCTCGAACAGTACGCCGCGGTTACGCAGGTCTTTGAGCTCAACGCCTCGACGGATCACGCTGACCAGCTCTTCGGGCGTGCAATCCATCAGGGAGAGAAAGTGCCTTGCGCTCATCATTGACTACCTTTTTGCAACAGACCGCAGATACTCAAAGCCTTGTTTAACTGAAAAACGGGCGAGACCTGCGGCGTAAGCCGCACGGGGCGACGAAATAGGGGAAGGCGCGATCTTATAATTAAATGTCGCGTCTTACCAATAGGGCTACGGTTTTTAGGGGATTTCAGAGGGGCTACGGGGTGATCGCAGTAGCGCTTTTGAAGCCTGTTTCCTGACAGCAGCCCGTCATTTGTACACTGGGCTCACGGGGCTTTGCAATCAAACGGGGCGGGGATGGCACTCTGATGGTCGGTTTCTGACCCGGTATTCGAGACCTCTGATGGCAATGTGCCTTGCCTGAAACACTTGCTAATGCAAAGTGCTGGGTTATAACTAAATCACGAGCGACGCAGGAAGCCTTTGGAATGGAATCGAAAGAACAGCAGCTAATGGAGTTACTCGGCCTCACAGCCCGCTCACTGACCCATCTCACCGCGTCCATGACTTCGATGTCCTTCGAGTTGTTGCGCAGCGAAGACGAAGTCACCAGGGCCGCCGCCCGACGAATGATCGACCGCATGGTCACCATCAGCACCGGCCTCGACGAGCACTGGCACCTGATCGGCGAACTCACCGGGGTGCATGTCGCTCACGAGCAGATCGAAACCATTCAGGAGATCCAGTTGCAGGCGCCGCCCAGGCTCTCGCCGAACTGACCCGAGCGGCCATCGGCTGGCCTGATGGCCGCCGATTCACAAGACGAACGTCGCTGGCGCGGCGGCGGGTCACGCGCCATAGTTTTGTTTCCGCGGGCGACATTGCCCGCCCAGAACAAGACAGAGACTGGCCATGACCAAGACTCTCCATCACCGTGCGTGCCACCTGTGTGAAGCCATCTGCGGCCTGACCATCGAAACCACCGAGATCGAAGGCAGCGTGCAGATCACCTCGATCAAGGGCGACGCCCTTGATACGTTCAGCCGCGGGCATATCTGCCCCAAGGCTGTGGCGCTGCAAGACATTCAGAACGATCCGGATCGCCTGCGCCAACCGATGCTGCGGGTCGGCAGCGAATGGCAGCCTATCGAGTGGGAAGACGCCTTCAGCCTTGTAGCCGAACGCCTGTCGGCGATCCAGGAACGTCACGGGCAGAACGCAGTGGCGGTCTATCAAGGCAACCCCAGCGTGCACAACTATGGGCTGATGACCCACAGCAATTATTTTTTAGGCCTGCTGAAGACCCGTAACCGGTTTTCCGCGACGTCGGTCGACCAATTGCCTCATCACCTGACCAGCCATTTGATGTACGGCCACGGGTTGCTGCTGCCGATCCCGGACATCGATCACACCGATTTCATGTTGATCCTCGGCGGCAATCCGCTGGCCTCCAACGGCAGCATCATGACCGTGCCGGATGTGGAAAAACGCTTGAAGGCGATTCAGGCCCGGGGCGGCAAAGTGGTGGTGGTCGATCCACGCCGCAGCGAAACGGCGGCGATTGCCGATCAGCATCTGTTCGTGCGTCCCGGTGGCGATGCAGCGCTGTTGTTCGGGCTACTCAATACCTTGTTCGCCGAAGGCCTGACCCGCGACAGTCATTTGCCGGTAGACGGTCTGGATGAGGTGCGCGAGGCGGTCGCAACCTTCACTGCCGAGGCCATGAGCCCGTTGTGCGCTGTGCCCGCAGAGCAGATCCGCCAACTGGCGCGGGACTTCGCGGCGGCGCCGACAGCGGTCTGTTACGGCCGCATGGGGGTCTCGACCCAGGCGTTCGGTACCCTGTGTCATTGGGTTGTGCAGTTGATCAACCTGGTGACCGGCAACCTCGACCGCGTGGGCGGTGCGTTGTGCACCGAACCTGCGGTAGACCTGGTGGCGTCCACCTCGGGCGGGCATTTCAATCGGTGGCAGAGCCGGGTGTCCGGGCGTCCGGAGTACGGTGGAGAGCTACCGGTGTCGGCGCTGGCCGAAGAGATGCTCACCGAAGGGGAAGGGCAGGTCCGCGCGCTCATCACCGTGGCGGGTAATCCGGTGTTGTCCACGCCCAATGGCCGGCAACTGGAACAGGCACTGGATGGCCTGGAGTTCATGGTCAGCATCGACCTGTACATCAATGAAACCACGCGTTATGCCGACCTGATCCTGCCGTCGACCTCGGCCCTGGAAAACGATCATTACGACACAACGTTCAACATGTTTGCGGTGCGTAACGTGACGCGCTTCAACCGCGCAATCCTGGCCAAACCGGAAGGTGCGCTGCATGACTGGGAGATTTTCGTCGGCCTGGCCAAGGCATTCGCTGCGAAGACCGGCAAAGAGTTGAAACCTACAATTGCGCCTGCGCAGATGATTGATCGTGGTCTGCGGATGGGGCTTTACGGCGATGCCTCGGAACAAAAGTTGTCGCTCGCCACCTTGTTCGATCACCCGCATGGCGTCGATCTCGGGGCGCTGAAATCCAACCTCGCTCCGCGTCTGAAAACCGCAAACCAGCGAGTCCAGGCAGCGCCCGTCGAGGTCCTCGCCGACCTGGCACGCTTTGCAGCCTTGCAAGCGCCGGCCGCCGATGAGTTGTTGATGATCGGCCGTCGCCATGTACGCAGCAATAACTCGTGGATGCACAATTACCACAGGCTGGTGAAGGGCAAGCCGCGTCATCAATTGCTGATGCATCCGGACGACCTGGCCAGTCGTGGGCTCAATGATGGGCAGCGCGTGCGGGTCAGCTCCCGGGTCGGCATGATCGAAGTTGAAGTGCTGGGCAGTCTGGATATGATGAAAGGCGTGGTCAGCCTGCCTCACGGTTGGGGTCATGCGCGGCCGGGTGTGCAGATGACGATTGCCAGTGGTCAGCCGGGTTCCAGCGCCAATGACCTGACCGATGAGTGTCAACTTGACGAGCTGTCGGGAAATGCGGCGTTGAACGGCGTGCCGGTGACCGTGGCGGCGGCTTGATCAAGTCTGTCGGGGAGACCGAGCATGGCGCTTGGGTTTCCGTTACAATGCGCCACCGTGCCGACCACTGAGTCGGAAAGTTCAGCCGAGGTGCTCCATGGATATCATCGAAACGATTAAAGAGCAGATTGCTAACAACACCATTCTGCTTTACATGAAAGGTTCGCCGAATGCCCCGCAGTGTGGCTTCTCTGCGAAAGCCGCGCAGGCCGTCATGGCTTGTGGTGAAAAGTTCGCGTACGTGGATATCCTGCAGAACCCGGAAATCCGCGCCAACCTGCCAAAATACGCCAACTGGCCAACCTTCCCGCAACTGTGGGTCGGTGGTGAGCTGGTCGGCGGTAGCGACATCATGACCGAGATGGCTGCAGACGGTTCGCTGCAAACCACCATCAAGGCTGCTGTCGAAGCGGCTGCTGCCAACAAGACCGAAGCCTAAGACGATTGGCTCCCTTGTAGGAGCTGTCGAGTGCAACGAGGCTGCGATCTTTTGATCTTCAGCAACTAAAAAGCCCCGCTCCTCGAAAGAGGGGCGGGGCTTTTTATTGCGCTTGATAAGTTATGTCGATGTCGCCGCTGCCATCGCCAAGATCGCAGCCTCGTTGCACTCGACAGCTCCTACACAGCTCCTACTCTTCGCCCATCTGCGATTGCAGATAGTTCTCAAGACCGATTTTATCGATCAGGCCCAGTTGGGTTTCCAGCCAGTCGATATGTTCTTCTTCGGACTCAAGGATATCTTCGAGCAGTTCGCGGCTACCAAAGTCGCCAACGGTTTCGCAATGAGCGATCGCGACTTTCAGGTCCGCATGACCGGTGCGTTCAATACGCAGGTCGCACTCAATCATTTCCTGAGTGTGTTCGCCGATCTGCAGCTTGCCCAGGTCCTGGACGTTCGGCAGGCCTTCGAGGAACAGGATGCGCTTGATCAGCTTGTCCGCGTGCTTCATCTCGTCGATGGATTCGTGGTACTCGTGCTTGCCGAGCTTGTTCAGACCCCAATCTTCATACATGCGTGCATGCAGAAAGTATTGATTGATCGCGACCAGCTCATTGGCAAGGATCTTGTTGAGATGCTGGATGACTGTAATGTCGCCTTTCATGATGGGGTCCTGCCCTGTATTAGCTGTCTATGAGGCAGAGTTTGAGCCGCACAATTAAGAGTGTCAAACCTAAGTTATTGAAACTTAAGTGAAAATTAATCGGAATAAGAATGTTTGTGTTCCGCGTCTAGAGCGTAAGCGATTGATTTTCAGGCATAAAAAAACCGGACATCAAGTCCGGTTCTTTGAAATGGGTTACTTACGCGGCAGTAAATTCTACGGGATAAGGAATCGCGGCCTGGGCGGATTGCAATTTGGTCAGGGTTTCGCGAACCACTTCCTTGGCAAGGCAGGCGCATTTACCGCATTGGCTGGCTACGCCGGTAGCCTGACGGACTTCCTTGTAGCTGCAGCATCCTTCATAGATTGCATCGCGGATTTGACCGTCGGTGACGCCAGTGCAGAGGCAGACATACATAAAGTGAGAACCGTCGCTGGTTGTGACTCAGTTGCGATGGATCTTAATGTTAACGAGAATGATTGTCAAAGTGGTTTCTGAAAGCTTCGCGTTATAAGCGAGTGCGACTGACGAACGGTTTTCTTCAGGGCAATCTGCCAGTAACCGTGGCGCCGGCAATTTAACGTGCCTGCGAAAAACCGTTGGGGGCAGCTCAAAAACGCAGTGTATGATGACCGGTCCTTATGGAGCGGGTTGGTGTCACAGGGCTGTCGCCTGAGGGTGGCAGGCTGATACGAACCCGGTACTTCACGTCATTACACCAGGAGATATCCAATGAGCGTACTCGTAGGCAAACAAGCCCCTGACTTCACCGTACCGGCCGTACTCGGCAATGGCGAAATCGTAGACAGCTTCACCCTGTCGTCGGCCATCAAAGGCAAATACGGCCTGGTGTTCTTCTACCCACTGGACTTCACCTTCGTTTGCCCGTCCGAGCTGATCGCTCTGGACAACCGCATGTCTGACTTCAAGGCACGCAACGTTGAAGTGATCGCGGTTTCGATTGACTCGCACTTCACTCACAACGCATGGCGCAACACCCCGGTCAACAATGGTGGCATCGGCGAAGTTCGCTACACCATGGCGGCCGACCTGAAGCACGAAATCGCCAAGGCCTACGACGTTGAGTCCGAAGGCGGTGTGGCTTTCCGTGGCGCGTTCCTGATCGACGACAAAGGCGTTGTCCGCTCGCAGATCATCAACGACCTGCCGCTGGGCCGTAACATTGAGGAGCTGATCCGTCTGATCGACGCTCTGCAGTTCCACGAAGAGCACGGCGAAGTCTGCCCTGCCAACTGGAAAAAAGGCGACAAAGGCATGACCGCTTCGACCGAAGGCGTCGCGGCTTACCTGACTGAGAACGCTGCCGCGCTGTAAGGCATGTTCGAGGCATAAAAAACCGGCCGTTGAGGCCGGTTTTTTTATGGGCGGGATAAAACTGCGACTTGTAGGAGTGAGCTTGCTCGCGATGGATCTGAGAGCGCCGCGGGGGGCCAGACTTGCAGCGTTATCGTTGACGAGCATCGCGAGCAAGCTCGCTCCCACAATCAGTCGTTGTAGTCTTCCCAGCCGCCCATTTGTTTCCAGCGATTGACGATGCCGCAGAACAGCTCGGCCGTCTTCTCGGTGTCGTAACGAGCCGAGTGGGCCTCGCGACCGTCGAAGTCGATGTCGGCGGCCTGACAGGCCTTGGCCAGGACGGTTTGACCGTAGGCCAGACCTGCGAGCGTTGCGGTGTCGAAGCTCGAGAACGGATGAAACGGGTTGCGCTTCATGTCCAGGCGCGCAACCGCAGCGTTGAGGAAGCCCAGGTCGAAGCTGCTGTTATGGCCCACCAGAATCGCCCGCTTGCAGCCGTTGGCTTTCAACGCCTTGCGTATGCCACGGAAGATATCGGTCAGTGCTGCCTCCTCACTCACCGCCATGCGCAGCGGATGATCGAGTTTGATCCCGGTAAATTCCAGGGCGGCCGCTTCGATGTTCGCGCCTTCAAAAGGCTCGACACGAAAGAAGTAGGTGTGATCGGGGTACACAAACCCTTTTTCGTCCATGCCGATGGTGGTCGCGGCAATTTCCAGCAAGGCGTCAGTGGCAGAGTTGAAACCACCGGTTTCAACGTCGACAACGACTGGCAGGTATCCACGGAAGCGCTCAGCCATCGGGTGGCGGGAACCACCTCCGCCGCCTTGACCGTCCTGTTCGTCGTCGAAATGGTCTTCACTCACGCGTGTTCCTCCAGCAGGCGCCAGCGCAGTTTTTCACCGGCGCGCAGCGGGATTACGGTCAGCTCGCCAAATGGCAGGCTGGTCGGGGCGGTCCACTCGTCGCGGACCAGGGTAATGCGATCGGTGTTCACCGGCAGGCCATAGAAGCGTGGACCGTTAAGGCTGGCGAAGGCTTCGAGCTTGTCCAGCGCGTTGCGCTGCTCGAAGGCTTCGGCATACATCTCGATCGCTGCATAGGCGGTGTAGCAACCGGCACAGCCGCAAGCGGCTTCCTTGGCGTGCTGGGCATGGGGGGCCGAGTCGGTGCCGAGGAAAAACTTGTCGCTGCCGCTGGTGGCGGCATCGAGCAAGGCTTCCTGGTGAGTGTTGCGCTTGAGAATCGGCAAGCAGTAGAAGTGCGGCCGAATCCCGCCGACCAGCATGTGGTTGCGGTTGTACAGCAGATGATGGGCGGTGATGGTCGCGCCAACGTTGGCCGAAGCCTCGTTGACGAACTGCACGGCGTCAGCGGTGGTGATGTGTTCGAACACCACTTTGAGCGTCGGAAAACGCTCGACCACACGACGCATGTGCTCATCGATGAAGAGTTTTTCGCGGTCGAACACATCGACATCGCTACGGGTGACTTCACCGTGAACCAGCAAGGGCATCCCGACTTCGGCCATGACCTCAAGTGCAGGGAAGATCTTGTCGATGCTGGTGACGCCAGAGTCCGAGTTGGTGGTCGCGCCGGCCGGGTACAGCTTGGCGGCGTGAACGAAACCGCTGGCCTTGGCTTCACGAATTTCTTCGGGCTGGGTGCGGTCGGTCAGGTAAAGGACCATCAACGGTTCGAAGCGACTGCCGGCCGGGCGTGTAGCGAGAATCCGCTGGCGATAGCCGTCGGCTTCAGCGGCGTTACGCACCGGAGGTACCAGGTTGGGCATGATGATGGCGCGACCAAAGGTGCGCGCGACATCCGCAACGGTATTGGTCAACACGGCACCATCGCGAAGATGAATATGCCAGTCGTCGGGACGCAGCAGGGTCAGGCGGTCGGACATGAGGGGATTCCAGGCGGGTCAAACTGAGGGGAATGCTACCGGAAAAGACTCTCTCAGGCACTCGCTATCAAGTTTTGCAGGAAGCTTCCGATATCCAACAGGTATGCCGTAAACATGTGTGTGTCGGTCTTTTTGTTGTAGAAGCCAGTGGAGCCTCCCGTGCGCCAGCGTTATTTAGCCTTGCTCAGTGTGTTTGCCAGCCTTCCCGCGATGGCGCTCACTTTCCAGACCCGTCTGGAGAGCATCGAGTGGACGGTCGAAGGGGACAAGTTCGAGTGCCGCCTGACTCAACCGATTACCGATTTCGGTTCGGGTGAGTTCGTGCGTCGCGCCGGCGAACAGGCGACGTTTCGTCTGAAGGCCTACAACTCGATGGTCGGCGGCGGTTCGGCGACCTTGCTGGCGGCCGCTGCGCCCTGGCAGCCTGGGCGTGGCGACATCAATCTCGGTTCCGTCCAGATTGGCAGCGGCAATGTGCTGTTCAACAGTTCGCAAGTCCAGGCCGGGCGCCTGATCAGTGGCTTGATGGATGGCCGCAGTCCGGTCGTCCGGCATTTCTCGGGTGATGGCCGGGTGTCGGAAGTGCGCCTGCTGCCGGTCAAGTTCAGCAAGGCGTTCAACGATTATCAGGGCTGTGTCGCGAAACTGCTGCCGAAGAATTTCGAGCAGGTTAAACAAACGCAGATCGGCTTTCCCGGTGACGGCCTGGATCTCGACGCGCAGGCCAGGTCTCAGTTGCAGGTGATGCTGGAGTTCATGAAGGCCGATCCGACGGTCAATCACATCGAGCTCGACGGTCACTCCGACAACAGCGGCAACCGCCTGACCAATCGTGACCTGTCGCGGCGGCGGGCCCTGGCGGTCATGGAGTTTTTCAAGGCCAACGGTGTTCAGGAGTCGCAGATCACCGTGCGCTTTCACGGTGAACGTTATCCGTTGGCGCCCAACACCAATTCTGCCAATCGGGCGAAGAACCGTCGGGTCAATGTGCACCTCGCACGGGTCGCGCCTACCGAGCAGCCGGCCCCTCAGGCAACGGTGTCGGCGAGCGCGGGGAAGACCTCCTGAACCCGCTGTAATCGTCGCTCGCTCGACATAATCTGTCGCTTCGTCGTCATAAGCTGTCGCGCCTCTGTAAATTATCCTGCATGACCGGTAGACTTGGCGGCTTTCCGTAGAACCCCGTGGAGTGATGGCATGGCGGACGTAAACAAGGTCGTTCTGGCGTATTCCGGCGGCCTGGACACTTCGGTGATCCTCAAGTGGCTGCAGGATACTTATAACTGTGAAGTCGTGACCTTCACCGCTGACCTGGGTCAGGGCGAAGAGGTCGAACCTGCACGCGCCAAGGCTCAGGCCATGGGCGTGAAAGAGATCTACATCGACGACTTGCGCGAAGAATTCGTACGCGATTTCGTTTTCCCGATGTTCCGCGCCAACACCGTTTACGAAGGCGAGTACCTGCTGGGTACTTCCATCGCTCGTCCGTTGATCGCCAAACGCCTGATCGAAATCGCCAACGAAACCGGTGCTGACGCCATTTCCCACGGCGCCACCGGCAAGGGTAACGACCAGGTTCGTTTCGAACTGGGCGCCTATGCCTTGAAGCCAGGCGTGAAAGTGATCGCTCCTTGGCGCGAATGGGACCTGCTCTCCCGTGAAAAGCTGATGGATTACGCCGAGAAGCACAACATTCCGATCGAGCGTCACGGCAAGAAAAAATCCCCGTACTCGATGGATGCCAACCTGCTGCACATCTCCTATGAAGGCGGCGTGCTGGAAGACACCTGGACCGAGCACGAAGAAGACATGTGGCGCTGGACCGTCTCCCCGGAGAAGGCTCCAGACAAGGCGCAATACCTGGAACTGACCTACCGCAACGGCGACATCGTTGCACTGGACGGCGTCGAAATGACCCCGGCCACTGTGCTGGCGACCTTGAACCGTATCGGTGGCGAACACGGTATCGGCCGTCTGGACATCGTCGAGAACCGTTACGTGGGCATGAAGTCCCGTGGCTGCTACGAAACCCCGGGTGGCACCATCATGCTGCGCGCTCACCGTGCGATCGAGTCGATCACACTGGACCGCGAAGTGGCTCACCTCAAAGACGAGCTGATGCCGAAATACGCCAGCCTGATCTACACCGGTTACTGGTGGAGTCCTGAGCGTCTGATGCTGCAACAGATGATCGATGCGTCCCAGGCTCACGTGAACGGTGTCGTTCGCCTGAAGCTGTACAAGGGCAACGTAATCGTTACTGGCCGCAAGTCCGACGAATCGTTGTTCGACGCCAACATCGCGACCTTCGAGGAAGATGGCGGCGCCTACAACCAGGCCGACGCGGCGGGCTTCATCAAGCTCAACGCCTTGCGCATGCGTATCGCAGCGAACAAAGGCCGGAAGCTTTTCTGAGGCCTTTGCGTAATTGAATTTGTGGCCTTGTCGTCGACAAGGCCACAAATTTGAAAAGAGGGACTTTCTCTCTGATATTACGTTCCGCATTCTTGTTTCTTTTAATACCTTCGTGTCTTCTTCTCTCTGATCGGTCTTGAGGAGCTACTGACTGCTGCGTGTCAGTTAGCAAGTTTGATCAATGACCGTCATGTCGTGTGAGTTCAAATTGTAAGCAATGCAGAACGTTGTTCCGCTGCGCTTCTTTGCATTCTTCGGGTTTTTGAGTGCGCTTTCCTTCAATAATGTGTCCGATTCGGTTTCCGTGAGAAACACGACGACTTGCGCCGGGTCTCCCTTGGGCTTTCGAATCTTTTCCAGCAGGGAGCGGAACTCGACTTTTTTATTCATCCACCTTGCATCAATGATGTGCAGGTCTCTTAGTAACTCGGGCAGCCGAACATGGTGCTGAGCGGAGAGGTTTACCTGCAATCCGATTTTGCTTGGCGGTGCCTGGGCATCCCCTGATCGGTGACGGGATGGTTCGTTGCTCAACATTCTGACGTTGCTGTTTTCCGGGCGCTCAGCGTTGCCCATGACTTTTATGAATTGCTTTCCTTTCTCAAAATCAGAAGGCGCGTAAAGCGATCGATAATTGAAGTTGAGTGTGGCGAAGAACAGAAAGAGCAAATAAAAGGGAAAGCTGATCAGGAACCAGAGATAGATCTCTCTCTCGTCATCGTCGAGGAAGGGCAGAGAGACCGCTGCCGATGTTTCAGACAGTGTTGCGAATATCGCGATGACGGTCATGGGGTTGGTTATTCTTTGTTTGAGTCTTGTCATATTTTTTACTCATGGAAGTTAGTCTTTTCTCAATTGGTTAATGGGTAATTGCTTGGTTGTTTGGCTGTTATAGTAGCTGTAATTTTTGTGGTTCGGATATATCTGTTTTTCAGTGCTGGGAGTATGGATTGTTTTTCATGGTGCCTGGTGTGTGATATTTATGGTTCGGATCTTGGGCCCGGGAAGTACCGGCTGTTCTTAAGGGTAGCTCAATAAGCGGCGTATGTCGGTATCATCGATACGAGGTGTTCTTATGCGTTTTTTGGTTGTAAGTCGATACAAATAATTTTAAAAAAATGCAGTATCGTGAGACCGATACTGCTTCTGATGAACTGTATCCAAAGAATTTTTGTAGGATTAATCCGTGATGTTTGTAGGGTATGTCTCTCGGTGCGGGTGGCCGGGGGGCACGGCATGCCATGGGTGAAACGACTAGGCTATTGTGCGGGCTCTAAAAATTCGAACAGCGAAAATTGGACTTGCCCATGAATAAAGTGCTGATCGTGGATGATCACCCCGTCATTCGTCTTGCGGTACGTATGCTAATGGAGCGTCATGGCTACGAAGTCATTGCAGAAACAGATAACGGCGTGGATGCATTACAACTTGCTCGTGAACATATGCCGGATATTGTCATCCTGGATATTGGAATACCGAAACTGGATGGGCTCGAAGTTATTGCTCGCCTGACATCGGCGGCGATGCCAATGAAAGTGCTGATATTGACTTCCCAGGCGCCGGGGCATTTTTCCATGCGTTGCATGCAGTCGGGTGCCGCCGGATATGTCTGCAAGCAACAGGATCTCACTGAGTTGCTCAGTGCAATAAAGGCTGTATTGTCAGGCTACAGTTACTTTCCCAATCAAGCCTTGCATACCGTGCGCTCCAGTCTGGGAAATGCCAGTGAAGCCGATATGGTGGATCGTTTGTCGGGACGGGAAATGATGGTCTTGCAACAGTTGGCTCGAGGCAAGACCAACAAAGAGATCGCCGATGGAATGTTCCTCAGCAATAAAACCGTCAGTACTTACAAGACTCGTCTGTTGCTGAAGCTCAATGCTCGTTCACTGGTCGACCTGATCGAACTGGCTCAACGCAATGGTCTGGTGTGATGGCGCAAGCGTTTGAGAGGGCAAGATGAGCGGGTGTTTTTTGGGGCCGGCACCTGGTAAAAAGCCTCCGTTTCGGGAGGCTTTTAGGTGTCATAGGTCAAAATCGTAATCGGCCAATTGCTTTTGCAGTCGGCGCTCCTCCAGCAGATTGTCGATGGTGCGGCGTTTGCTCAGGTTGGTCTTTGCCACTTCAACCACCGGTTCAGCGTCCTCGGCTTCAACGGGGGTGAAGTCGTCTTCTACGTCCAATTGCTCTTTGCCAGTGCTCATAAAGTCAACTCCAGGCTAAGACTGCCTTTGGCGCTCCTTATATCGACAATCGCTCTGCGGGTAAAAAAGATTTTTTCAATCGATAAATCAATAAACCTAATAGCGGCTCAATCGTCCGAGGTCTTGTGCTTGTATTCGCACAAGTCTTCGATCCGGCAACTGCCGCAGCGAGGCTTGCGGGCCAGGCAAACGTAGCGCCCGTGGAGGATCAGCCAGTGATGAGAGTCGAGCAGATACTCCTTTGGCACGAACTTCATCAGTTTTTTCTCAACCTCGACCACATTTTTGCCTGGAGCAATGCCGGTGCGGTTGCTGACCCGGAAAATATGGGTGTCCACGGCCATGGTCAGTTGGCGGAAGGCCGTGTTGAGCACCACGTTGGCGGTCTTGCGGCCGACGCCGGGTAGCGCTTCCAGCTCTTCGCGGGTTTGCGGCACTTCGCCTCCATGGCGCTCCACCAGCAAGCGACAGGTCTCGATCACGTTTTTCGCTTTGCTGTTGAACAGGCCGATGGTCTTGATGTATTCCGACAATCCCTCGACGCCCAGCGCATAAATCGCCTGCGGCGTATTGGCCACCGGGTAGAGTTTTGCGGTGGCTTTGTTGACGCCGACATCGGTCGATTGTGCCGAGAGAATCACCGAGATCAGCAATTCGAACGGCGAGGAGTAGGCCAGTTCGGTCTTCGGTTCCGGGTTGTCTTCATGCAGCCTGCGGAAAATTTCCAGACGTTTTGCGGCATTCATGGGCAGTGCGTTTCCTCGAAGTCGGTCAGTGTGAGTGAGTCGGACGGGCCCAGGCCTGCCAGGCGGCGAGCAGCAGTCCCAGCAGAATGAACCCGCCAGGGGCCAGAGTGGCGAGGTGCAAGCCACCGCTGCCGATGAGCTCGCGCAGCAGGCCCAGACCCACCATCAACGCGCCGAACAGGCCACACAGGCGCAGGCGATCACGCCATGCACTCTGGAAAAAACCCGTGTGGTCCAGAACCACGCATTGCAAGGCGATCAATCCTGCATAGATCCCCAAATGCTGATGCCATCGAAGCGACCCGGCTTGCGCGGCGAGTTCTGCGCAACTGGTCAGCGTGGCCGCCAGCACGATGCCGGCAAGTACGTGTGTCGCCGGGATCAGTCGGGATCGCAAGGCGCCCATGCTCACGCCAAAGGCGCTGATGACCACGATGAACATCAGCCACACGCCCAGCGCGGTCATCCATGAGTCCGTGGCACCGATCAGCGGCGCGAGCATCAGTGAGTGCTGCAGAGACGATGACTTATTCATGGGGATTGCTCCCGATCAGCTGTTGCGAGTTCTCGTCGAAGTAACGCAACGCGTCATGGATCGCGTTGATCACCGCTCTTGAAGTGATGGTCGCGCCAGCGATCTGATCGAATTGCCCTAGATCCTTTTTCAATGCCCAGCCATTGTCGGCAGGTTCGGTTCGGGACTTGCCGGAGAAAACTTGAAGCCAGGTATTGGGCCAGTCGGCGATCCGCGCACCCAACCCCGGGGTTTCCGATTGTTTGAGGGTTTTGACGCCCAGTAACTTGCCGTTCGCGCCGATGGCGATCAACAAGTCGATGGCGCCCGCATAGCCCAGGGTCTGGCTGCGCAGCAAGACGGCGCTGGGTTGTCCGGCCTTGGTTGCCCGGTAGCCACCCGGCAGTGTGCTGTTGGGCAATGCAATGTTTGCGAAGTTGAGCGGCTGTTCCAGCGGCTGATTGTCGTAGCTGTCAGGGGGGAGCAGGTCGAGCAAATTGCGGCTGTCGATCAGGCGCTGTTCGGCCGCAATGCGCGGCGCGCTGATGTGCTGCACAAGGTAAGTCGCGCCAATCCCCAGACCTGCCAGCAACACCAGGATCATAACGCTCGACGCTCGGCTCATGACGCAGCCTGCTCCTGCCTGGACGCGACAAACCGCTCCAGCGCCGGTACACAAAGGTTCATCAGCAGCACGGCGAAGGCTACGCCGTCCGGATAGCCGCCCCATGTGCGAATCAAATACGTCAGCAGCCCCACACCCGCGCCGAACAGCAGTCGGGCACCGGGGCTCTTTGCTCCGGACACCGGCTCCGTGACGATGAAGAATGCGCCCAGCATGCTCGCGCCGGTGAGCAGGTGAAACAGCGGCGAGCCATGGGAGTCGGAGCCCGAACCGTTCCAGCACAGCAGGCTAATGATAAACAGGCTGGCGAGCATGCCGACCGGCGCATGCCAACTGAACACCCGTCGTTGCAGCAGAAACGCGCCGCCCGCCAGAAAGGCCAGGTTGACCCATTCCACACCGCGACCGCCGAAGTGGCCGAACGCCGGGTTGCCGGCGAAGAGTTCGTCCATGGTCAGGCTTTTATTGATTCGCAGGCTGTCCAGCGCCGTGGCCTGAACCCATGCATCCGGCGTTTGACTGAGGCTGAAACCGAACACCTGCTGCAAACCACCGAGCAGGTCCATGCCATGGGACGATGGCCAGTGAGTCATTGGCTGGGGAAAGGTCACCAGCACCAGGGCGAAACCGAGCATGGCCGGGTTGAACGGATTCTTGCCGACGCCGCCATACAGGTGCTTGCCGAACACCATCGCGAAGGCCGCTGCACAGACGGTCAGCCACCACGGGCAGTAAGGCGGCAAGGCCAGTGCCAGCAGCGTGGCGCTGACCAGGGCGCTGCCGTCGCTCAAGGTCGGCTTGAGCGCGCGCTTGCGCAGGCGCAACACGGCCGCTTCAACGGCCAGTGCGGTAATGCCCGCCAGAATCAGGTTGATCAACACTCCCCAGCCATACAGCCAGAACAACACCAGCATTCCCGGCAAGGTGGCCAGCAACACCAGCTTCATGGCCTGCTGAAGGCGCTCGTCGACCGACTCAAGGAGCGACATAGGCATTCACCTGACGCTCGGCTTCTTGCAAGCGGGCGCGCGCCTTGTCCATCAACTCGGCGGGGGTATCGGCCTGTCGTTCGAGTTTGCTGACATCGGCGCGGGCGTAGGCCAATTCGGTTTTCAGCTGTCGAAGCTGGCTGTTGATGGGGCGCTTTTCGACCCGCGCCAGGTCAGGCAAAGGTTGTTCACTGACCGCTTCGACGGCGTGCAGGTTCTGTTCGGCTTCGCTGAGTGCTCGTTCCAGCGCTTCGATCTGTTCAGCCGGTGCTTCACTGGCTTGAGCTTTTTTGAGTTCGGCGCGGCGCATGGCCAACTGGATTTTCGCCCGTTTCAACTCGGCGTCCTTCGCCGGTGCAACGGGGGCCGGAGCGGATGGTGCGCTGTTTTCCAACTGCGCCAAGGCTTGTTCGGCCGCTTCGAATTGCTGTTGCAGCACGATCAATTGCGATTGCTGCTCGAAGGTCGGCGGATGCCCGAATGCCTTGAGCGACTTGTTCAGTTGCGCCCGGCTCATCGCCAGATCGATCTTGGCTTTTTTCAATGCCACATCGGCATTGGCGGCCTTCTGCGCGCGGACGCGTTCAAGGGCGGCCTGCACCGGGTCGAGCGCCACGTCACTGTGCTGCTGCACGGCGCGATGTGCCCGGGCCTGGCGCTCAGCGAGTTTCTGTTGTTCTTCACGCTGCAGGCGGGTGTTGCGTTGTTCAAAACGGCGCCGTGCGTGATTGCGTTTGGCGGTGCGAGCCTGTTGTTCCTCAAGGCTGAACGCCAGGCCTCCGACTATCGGCAGCACCGTGGCCAGCGGCAGCGGTCGCATCTCGATGCAATCCACCGGGCAGGGCGCCACGCACAGATCACAACCGGTGCATTCGTCGATGATCACCGTGTGCATCAATTTGGCCGCGCCGACGATGGCGTCTACCGGGCACGCCTGAATGCATTTGGTGCAACCGATGCATTCGGCCTCTCGGATGTAGGCGATCTGCGCCGGGGCCGAACCGCGACTGACGTCCAGTTCCAGCACCGGTACTTTCAGCAAGTCGGCCAGGGCCGCAATGGTTTCGCTGCCGCCGGGCGGGCACTTGTTGATCGGCTCGCCACTGGCAATACCTTCGGCGTACGGCTTGCATCCGGGGTGGCCACATTTGCCGCATTGGGTCTGCGGCAAGAGGGCGTCGATGCGTTGAATCAGACTCATGTTTTGATCAGTCCGCTGAATCCGAGAAAAGCCACTGCGATCAGTCCGGCGCCGATCAGGTCGATCGGAAGGCCGCGAAAGGGCAGGGGAACATCGTTATCGAGTGTGCGCTGGCGCAAATCGCTGAACAGCCTCAGCACCAGCCAGAAACCCAGCCCAGCACCGATACTCAGGGCCGTGGCGTGGAAAAATCCTTTGCCGTTCTGGGCGTTGAGCAGCGCCAAACCGAGCACGCCAGCATTTCCCAGCAGCAGCGGCCAGAGCCCCTCGAACGAAAGCTTCGCAAACAACCGTGAAAGCAGCTTCAACAGCGGTCCGATCAACAAAACGCTCAGCGGCAGGAACACGAACAGACGCAGCGAGGTCAGTTCCAGCGGCACCAGCAACCAGTGGTAGAGCGCGTAGCCGAGCACGCCGACGATCAGCATCAGGCAAGTTGTCGCCATGCCCAGTGCGTGGACCTGACGCCGTTCGGTGCCCAGCAGCGGATCGACGCCCAGCGGCCAGTGCAACACGAAGTTGTTGATCAGGGCAGTGCTGATAAGCGTAAGAAGAATCTCGGTCATGATCGTGCCGGCAAGAAAAGGCCTGTCTACCTGAAGGTTAGGCATTATCCGGCAAGGAAGGAGGGTGGGCCAGATATGAAAATCCCACAGTCATGGCTGGCACGACTGTGGGATCGATTTACCGCAGAGCCTTACTTGATGCGCTGACCTGGCTTGGCACCGCTGTCGGGGCTGAGCAGGTAGATTTCTTCACCGCCAGGGCCGGCAGCCATCACCATGCCTTCAGAGATCCCGAACTTCATTTTGCGGGGCTTGAGGTTGGCGATCATCATGGTCAGGCGACCTTCGAGCTTGGACGGGTCCGGGTAGGCGCTTTTGATCCCGGAGAGCACGTTGCGTTGCTCGTCGCCGATGTCCAGGGTCAGGCGCAGCAGCTTGTCGGCGCCTTCCACGGCTTCGGCCTTGAGGATCAGCGCGACGCGCAGGTCAACCGCGGCAAACGCATCGAACTCGATTTCCGGCGACAGCGGATCCTTGGCCAGTTCGCCGTTACCGGCAGGTGCAGCGTCACCGGTGTCAGTCTGGCTGGCGGTCAGGTCTTCTTTCGAGGCGTCGGTCATGGCCTGCACTTTTACCGGGTCGATACGGGTCATCAACGGTTTGAACTCGTTCAACTGATGGTTGCTGAGCAAGGTCGCGTGGTCGTTCCAGGTCAGCGGCGCGACGTTCAGGAACGCTTCGGCATCGGCGGCCAGCAGCGGCAGGACCGGCTTGAGGAAGATCACCAGTTGACGGAACAGGTTGACGCCCAAAGCGCAGATGGCCTGGACTTCGTCCTGCTTGCCTTCCTGTTTGTTCAGTGACCACGGTGCCTTGTCGGCGATCCAGGCGTTGGCACGGTCGGCCAGGCCCATAATCTCGCGCATGGCGCGGGCGAAGTCGCGAGCCTCATAGGCTTCGGCGATGCTTGGCGCCGCAGCGAGGAAAGCGTCGGTCAGTTCCGGTGCGGCATTGCCCGCCACCAGGACACCGGCGTTGCCTTTGTGGATGAAGCCGGCGCAACGACTGGCGATGTTGACGACTTTGCCGACCAGGTCCGAGTTGACCTTCTGCACGAAGTCTTCGAGGTTCAGGTCCAGGTCATCGACGCCACGGCCCAGCTTGGCCGCGTAGTAGTAGCGCAGGTATTCCGGCGACAGGTGATCCAGGTAGGTCCGGGCCTTGATGAAGGTGCCGCGGGACTTGGACATTTTCTGGCCGTTGACCGTCAGGTAGCCGTGTACGTTGATGCCGGTCGGTTTACGCAAACCGGCGCCTTCGAGCATGGCCGGCCAGAACAGGGCGTGGAAGTTGACGATGTCCTTGCCGATGAAGTGGTACAGCTCGGCAGTGGAGTCTTTGTTCCAGAACGCGTCGAAGTCCAGCTCCGGCGTACGGTTGCAGAGGTTCTTGAAGCTGGCCATGTAGCCGATCGGCGCGTCCAGCCACACGTAGAAGTACTTGCCCGGCTCGCCCGGGATCTCGAAACCGAAGTACGGCGCATCGCGGGAGATGTCCCACTGTTGCAGGCCGGCATCCAGCCATTCGGCGATCTTGTTGGCGACGGCGTCTTGCAACGTGCCACTGCGAGTCCAGGCTTGCAGCATTTCCTGGAAGTCCGGCAGCTTGAAGAAGAAGTGCTGGGAATCCTTGAGCACCGGGGTGGCGCCAGAGATCGCCGACTTCGGATCCTTCAGGTCGGTCGGGGCGTAGGTCGCACCGCATTTTTCGCAGTTGTCGCCGTACTGGTCTTCGGTGCCGCATTTCGGGCAGGTACCCTTGATGAAGCGGTCGGCCAGGAACATTTTCTTTTCCGGGTCGAAGTACTGAGTGATCGAACGCGTGGCGATGTGCCCGGCGTCGCGTAGCTTCAGGTAAATCTGGCTCGACAGCTTACGGTTTTCTTCGGCGTGAGTGGAGTGGTAGTTGTCGAAGTCCACCAGGAACTCGGCAAAGTCGGCGCTGTGTTCAGCCTGGACGTTGGCGATCAGTTGTTCCGGGGTGATGCCTTCCTTTTCTGCGCGCAGCATGATGGCCGAACCGTGGGCGTCGTCGGCGCAGACATAAATGCATTGATTGCCGCGGTGCTTTTGGAAGCGCACCCACATGTCAGTCTGGATATATTCCAGCATATGGCCAAGATGGATCGAACCATTGGCATAGGGCAGGGCGCTGGTGACGAGGATCTTGCGTGGCTCGGACATGGGGCTCGGCTACTTGATGAAACGGAGGTCGGCCACTATAAAGCGCTGGCGCATATTTTTCACCCCTGTGGCCTGAGGGTTTGTTGTTACAAAACAGCTGTTGTGGCGAGGGGGCTTGCCCCCGTTCGGCTGCGCAGCAGTCGTAAAACCGGTGAATGCGGTGTGTCTGTCATGTTGCATGCGCTGGTTTTGAGGGCCGCTGCGCGACCCAACGGGGGCAAGCCCCCTCGCCACAGGCAAGCTCTCCCGCCACAGGAATGCGTTTGCAACAAATGATCTTCAGGCATGCCGACTTGGGCGCGGAACGGTTACGATACCCGCCTGATTTTCCAGTCTTGCTATCGGAGTTGCCCATGAGCGCCGTCAATCGCGCAGCGGTGGAAGCCGTCCTTCGCCAATACACCGACCCTTACCTGAACCAGGATCCGGTCAGCGCCGGGTGCGTGCGCAACATCGACATCCAGGGTGATCGTGTCAGCGTCCAGATCGAACTGGGCTACGCTGCCGGCCTGTTCAAAAGTGGCTGGGCACAGATGCTGCAAATGGCCATCGAAGGCCTCGACGGCGTGACCAGCGCCCGCGTCGACATCACCAGCGTGATCGTCGCGCACAAGGCCCAGGCGCAGATTCCGGGGCTGGCGAACGTGAAAAACGTGGTGGCCGTGGCTTCCGGCAAGGGCGGCGTGGGTAAATCCACCACCGCCGCCAACCTGGCCCTGGCACTGGCCCGCGAAGGCGCCAAGGTCGGGATCCTCGACGCGGACATCTATGGCCCGAGTCAGGGCATCATGTTTGGCATCCCTGAAGGCATCCGACCAAAGGTCAAGGATCAGAAATGGTTCGTGCCGATCGAATCCCATGGCGTCGAAGTGATGTCCATGGCGTTTTTGACCGACGACAACACGCCGATGGTCTGGCGCGGGCCGATGGTCTCCGGTGCGCTGTTGCAACTGGTCACGCAAACGGCGTGGGGCGACCTGGATTACCTGGTCATCGACATGCCGCCCGGCACCGGCGACATCCAGCTGACCCTGGCGCAGAAAGTCCCGGTGGCCGGTGCGGTGATCGTCACGACCCCGCAGGACCTGGCACTGCTGGACGCGCGCAAGGGCGTGGAGATGTTCCGCAAGGTCAACATCCCGGTGTTGGGCGTGGTGGAAAACATGGCCGTGCACATCTGCTCCAACTGCGGGCATGCCGAGCATCTGTTCGGTGAGGGCGGTGGGGTGAAGCTGGCCAACCAGTACGGCGTCGAACTGCTGGCTTCGTTGCCGCTGGCGATGGCCATTCGCGAGCAGGCCGATGGCGGCAAGCCAACGGTGATTGCCGAGCCGGACAGCCCGATTGCGATGGTTTATCAGGAACTGGCCCGCCATGTCGGCGCGCGGATTGTGTTGCAGGAAGCGGCGACGCCGGCGATGCCGAACATCACCATCAGCGACGATTAATTGCGGCGCCTGTTAAAAGATCGCAGCCTCGTTTCACTCGACAGCTCCTACATGGGTTTTGCATTCCCTGTAGGAGCTGTCGAGTGAAACGAGGCTGCGATCTCTTGATCTTGCTTTAAATGCGCAACCCGCCATCCATTTCCAGAATCCGGCCGGTGTAGTAGTCGTTCTCGAAAATATACGCCGCCGAATGGGCGATCTCTTCAGGCTTGCCCATGCGCTTGAGCGGGATCCCGGACGTCATCTTCTCCAGCGCCTCAGGCTTCATGCCCAGGGTCATTTCGGTTTCGATGAAGCCCGGCGCAATGCCCGCCACACGAATGCCGTAGCGCGCCAGTTCCTTGGCCCAGGTCACGGTTGCGGCAGCGACACCGGCCTTGGCGGCGGAGTAGTTGGTCTGGCCGACGTTGCCGGCACGGGAGATCGACGAGATATTGATGATCGCGCCACTGTTTTTCAGCTCGACCATTTTCGCCGCGACTTCACGGGTGCACAGGAACACGCCGGTCAGGTTGACGTCGATGACCGCCTGCCACTGGGCCAGACTCATCTTGGTCATTTCGCCGTCCTTGACCTTGAGCAACAGACCGTCGCGCAGGATCCCGGCGTTGTTGATCAGGCCATGGATCGCACCAAAGTCTTCGGCTACCTGGGCGACCATGTGCGTCACTTGCTCTTCATTGGCGACGTTGCACAGGTAGGCGCGGGCCTCGACACCCTTGGCCTTGCAAGCGGCGACGGTGTCGTCGAGCTTTTCCTGGTTCAGGTCCACCAGCGCCAGCTTCGCGCCTTTACCTGCGAAATACTCGGCCATGGAACGGCCTAAACCCTGGCAACCGCCAGTGATAATGATTACTTTGTCAGTGAGTTGCATTCGCATGCCCCAATAGCAGGTCAGAGTGGTTTCCTTGTAGAGGGCCTCTCGATCTGCACCTGATGTGGCCTGGTTGCACATGAGAACTGCCCCGATGGCGTGGCTGGAACTTATCCCCAGGCGCCTGCCCGTTTTTTCGACGGATTCTATATAAGGAGTCATAAATTGAGCGTTGAAGCGGCCAAGAATGCCCGAGAATTGCTTCTCAAGGAATACCGTGGAGTGCTCTCGACTCACTCCAAGGCGATGCCCGGTTTCCCGTTTGGCTCCGTGGTTCCGTACTGCCTGGACGGGCAGGGCCGTCCGCTGATCCTGATCAGCCGCATCGCCCAGCACACTCATAACCTGCAAAAAGATCCGAAATGCTCACTGTTCGTGGGTGAGCGCGAGGCCGAAGACGTGCAAGCCGTTGGTCGCCTGACCTACCTCGCCGAAGCCGAAAAGCTCGAGGATGAGGCTGCCATCGAAACGGCGGCCGAGCGTTACTACCGCTATTTCCCGGATTCGCAGAGCTACCACAAGGCCCATGATTTCGATTTCTGGGTGCTCAAACCGGTGCGGCATCGTTACATCGGCGGCTTCGGCGCGATTCACTGGGTCGATCAGTTGACCCTGGCCAACCCGTTCGCCGGCAAAGCCGAGGTGAGCATGGTCGAGCACATGAATGCCGATCACGCCAAAGCCATCGCCCACTACGTCGAGCTGGCAGGCTTGCCGAAAACCGAACCGGCGCAACTGGTCGGCATCGACACCGAAGGCATGCACTTGCGCATCGGTCAGGGGCTCTACTGGCTGCCGTTTCAAGCCCCGTGTAATACGCCGACACAAGTGCGGGAAGCCTTGGTTTTCCTGGCTCACGCCGAGCATTGGCCAAAAAATGAAGTGGCCGACGCTTGAATTCACGAAACGGCGACGTCATCTAGGGAAGACTGGCAAGGCATTCTTGCGTTGAGGAACCATTTGATGCGCCCTTTTTTATTGCTCTTTGTACTGTTTCCGGTGTTGGAGCTGTTCGTATTCGTCAAGGTAAGCGGGGCGATCGGGTTTTTCCCGGCTCTGTTGCTGGTCATTCTCGGCTCGATGCTCGGTGTGTTCGTGCTGCGTATCGCCGGTCTGGCAACAGCGCTGCGTGCTCGTGAAGCCCTGAACCGCGGTGAGCTGCCGGCCCAGACCATGCTCGAAGGGCTGATGCTGGCGCTGGCAGGCGGTCTGTTGATCCTGCCGGGCTTCGTTACTGATGTGCTGGGTTTGATCATGCTGCTGCCGATCTCCCGTCGACTGCTGGCCAATAAAATGCGCCAGCGTGCCGAAGAGCAGGCGATCCGTCAGCGTGCATTCGCCGACGACCTTCAGCCACGTGGCGGTCCTGCTCCACGCGAGCCGCTGGGCCGCGAGCCGAACGTGATCGAAGGCGAGTTCGAGCACCGGGATTCCAAGTAAACCGTTTCACCTGCACGGCACCTTCGGGTGCCGTGTTCGTTTTCGGGGCATCGACGTAAAAAATTTCGATCCCCGCCCTTGTAATAAGCTTATGCGCCCTTATGTAACGGTCACCGCAAGGTTTCTGGCGATCACGCCAGACAGACTTCCGCGTCTCGCTTGTCGAGCCGCACCCGGCACCGCCGGATTTGTTAAACCCGCCGGGAATACACCGGCCGATGAAAACCACAATTAGGAGAGATCGACAATGAAGCTTCGTCCTTTGCATGACCGCGTCGTCGTCCGTCGCAGCGAAGAAGAAAAGAAAACCGCTGGCGGTATCGTCCTGCCAGGTTCGGCTGCTGAAAAGCCAAACCAGGGTGAAGTCCTCGCCGTAGGCCCAGGCAAAGCACTGGACAACGGTGAAGTGCGTGCGCTGGCCGTGAAAGTGGGTGACAAGGTTGTGTTCGGCCCTTACTCCGGCAGCAACACAGTGAAAGTCGACGGCGAAGACCTGCTGGTAATTGGCGAGAGCGAAATCCTCGCTGTTATCGAAGGCTGATTCCCCGCTCATTTTCCCGCTACTACAAAGTATTTAAGGAATATCGATCATGGCTGCTAAAGAAGTTAAATTCGGCGATTCCGCCCGCAAGAAAATGCTCGCCGGTGTGAACGTCCTGGCTGACGCAGTAAAAGCGACCCTGGGCCCTAAAGGCCGTAACGTGATCATCGAGAAGAGCTTCGGCGCTCCGACCATCACCAAGGACGGCGTATCCGTTGCCAAAGAAATCGAGCTGAAAGATCGCTTCGAAAACATGGGCGCGCAGCTGGTCAAAGACGTTGCCTCCCGTGCCAACGATGACGCAGGCGACGGCACCACCACCGCTACCGTTCTGGCTCAATCGATCGTCAACGAAGGCCTGAAAGCCGTCGCTGCCGGCATGAACCCGATGGACCTGAAGCGCGGTATCGACAAAGCGACCATCGCGATCGTCAAAGAGCTCAAAGCCCTGTCCAAGCCTTGCGCTGACACCAAGGCCATCGCTCAGGTCGGCACCATCTCGGCCAACTCCGACAGCTCCATCGGCGACATCATTGCCGAAGCCATGGAAAAAGTCGGTAAAGAAGGCGTGATCACCGTTGAAGAAGGCTCGGGCCTGGAAAACGAACTGTCGGTTGTTGAAGGCATGCAGTTCGACCGTGGCTACCTGTCCCCGTACTTCGTCAACAAGCCAGAGACCATGACTGCCGAGCTGGACGGTCCGCTGATCCTGCTGGTCGACAAAAAGATCTCGAACATCCGCGAAATGCTGCCAGTCCTGGAAGCCGTTGCCAAAGCCGGCCGTCCACTGCTGATCGTGGCCGAAGACGTTGAAGGCGAAGCCCTGGCGACTCTGGTTGTGAACAACATGCGTGGCATCGTCAAAGTCGCAGCCGTCAAGGCTCCAGGCTTCGGCGACCGTCGCAAGGCCATGCTGCAGGACATCGCTGTTCTGACTGGCGGTACCGTCATCTCCGAAGAGATCGGCCTGAGCCTGGAAAGCACTACCCTGGAACACCTGGGTAATGCCAAGCGCGTGATCCTGTCCAAAGAAAACACCACCGTGATCGACGGTGCCGGCGTTGAGGCTGACATCCAGGCTCGCGTTCTGCAGATCCGTCAGCAAGTGGCCGACACTTCGTCCGACTACGACCGTGAAAAACTGCAAGAGCGTCTGGCCAAGCTGTCCGGCGGCGTTGCAGTGATCAAGGTTGGCGCTGGTTCCGAAGTTGAAATGAAAGAGAAGAAAGCCCGCGTTGAAGACGCCCTGCACGCAACCCGTGCAGCCGTTGAAGAAGGCGTGGTACCTGGCGGCGGCGTGGCACTGGTTCGCGCTCTGCAGGCTATCTCCGAGCTGAAAGGCGACAACGATGACCAGAACGTTGGCATCCAGTTGCTGCGTCGCGCTGTTGAAGCGCCACTGCGCCAGATCGTTGCCAACTCCGGCGACGAGCCAAGCGTTGTAGTCGACAAGGTCAAGCAGGGTTCGGGTAACTACGGTTACAACGCTGCTACCGGCGAATACGGCGACATGATCGAAATGGGTATCCTGGACCCGGCTAAAGTGACTCGTTCGGCTCTGCAAGCGGCTTCGTCGATTGCCAGCCTGATGATCACCACCGAAGCCATGATCGCCGAGATCAAGGAAGACGGTCCAGCTGGCGGCGGCATGCCAGACATGGGCGGTATGGGCGGCATGGGCGGCATGATGTAAGCCAGCCTTACCCCGTACATAAAACCCCGCCTGCGATAAGCAGGCGGGGTTTTTTATTGCCTTTATTAAAGATCAAAGTCAAAAGATCGCAGGCTCCTACATTGGCATGGCGTACACCCTGTAGGAGCTGGCGCAGCCTGCGATCTTTTGATCTTGTTTTAGACGTTAATCGCTTGCGCCTTGATTACTCGACCAGCCTTCACCGCCGGCCGATACAAAATGTAGTAATACGCCCCCAAACAAATCAGCCAGCAAAAAATCGCCGTCCACACGTTGTGCGAAAAGAAGTGCGCCCCCTGCATCATCCGGCTCACGGAAAACACCGTGCCCAGGGCGAAAGCAAAGACAAACGCCTTGCGCGCCAGACGCGGCCGACGGTCGCGCAGCACAAAGAACAGCGCAAACAGCGTGAAGCCGGTGGCGGCATGACCGCCAGGCCAGCAACGGCCGGGTTTGTCGGTGGGCGGGCGCGGGCTGAGCAGTTCGCTGTAGGTCTCGTGACCACCGAATTGCTCAAGGCTCCATGGGCATTGAACCGCCGTCACCGCTTTGACGGGCGTGACAAAGGAAGTGGCCAGCCCCAGGGACAACACCAGACAGCCCAATTCCCGTTTAAACGGTTTGAGCCGGTCCATGAAAAAGGAGCCGATAAAACCAAGGATGGAAAACACCGAAAAGGCGATGACCACCTGCTTGGCACGGTCATGCAGGATGTCTTCGAGGACATAGCTGTGCCGCCCGATGAAATCCCCCGCGACCGGATCATAGAACAGCCTGGCAAGGTCCATGTCCAGGGACGTCAGTTCGAGCAGCACCAGAATGATCGCCGCAACAGCGGGAACACCCAGGCACACCCAGAAATTGAGAGGGCGGGAAGCGGGGCGGACAGTGGTCGAAACCATGGCAGTTCCTTGGTCGGTTAAATGTTCTGAAGAGCGCAGCCGCGCGGAGTTTGGGCCTGATCCTGTCGTCAAGGTGTGAACCGATAGTGAAAAAGTCGTTAAGGCCTGAGCGGGGTTACCGGTTGGATTGACAACTGCACACAGTCCTAGCCCTGAGCCACACTTGGCCTTAAGCTGCGCGGGCCGAGACGGCCGTTACTGTGTACGGAGAAGGTGCCCATGCGAATTCTACTGGTTGAAGACAACCGCGATATCCTGGCCAATCTGGCCGATTACCTGGGGCTCAAAGGCTACACCGTCGATTGCGCACAGGACGGTTTGTCAGGCTTGCACCTGGCCGCCACCGAGCATTACGACTTGATCGTGCTCGACATCATGTTGCCCGGCATCGATGGCTACACCCTGTGCAAACGCCTGCGTGAAGACGCCCGTCGAGACACGCCGGTGATCATGCTCACCGCTCGCGATCAGTTGGATGATCGCTTGCAAGGCTTCAAGTCCGGCGCCGATGACTACCTGATCAAACCCTTCGCCCTGTCGGAACTGGCTGCGCGGATCGAGGCGGTCATGCGCCGGGCCCAGGGTGGCGGTCGCCGTACCCTGCAGGTCGGTGATCTGATCTACGACCTCGATACCCTGGAAGTCACCCGCGAAGGTCGCCTGTTGAAACTCAACCCGGTGGGCCTGAAGTTGCTGGCTGTGTTGATGCAGAAAAGTCCTCATGTCCTGCGCCGGGAAATACTCGAAGAGGCGCTGTGGGGCGATGACTGCCCGGACAGCGACAGCTTGCGCAGCCACGTCCATCAATTGCGCCAGGTGATCGACAAGCCGTTTGCCAAGCCGCTGCTGCAAACCGTGCACGGCGTGGGTTATCGCTTGGCCGAGGGCCGTGATGGAGTTTAAACAGAGCCTTGCTCAACGGATCATCATCGCCTTTGCGCTGATGAGCGCACTGGTGGCAGGGGCCTTCGCCATGGGCATTGTGGCGACTGTGCACCTGGTGGAAGAAAAACTGATTTCGGCAGGTCTGGGCGGCGATCTTCAACGTCTGCTGTTGATGGACAGTGTCTCGGACTGGAGCCATCGCCCTGAGCCGGACCAGCTGTTCTATTTCAGTGGTGGGCCGGGCGACTTCGCCTTGCCCAAGGATCTGCGGCACCTGGACCCGGGTTTTCACGAAGTGTTTCGTGAGCAGCTGTCGTACCACGCGATGGTCGAAATTGTCGATGGCCGACGATACGTGCTGCTGCAGGACCAGAGCGATTTCGAAGAGCGCGAACGGGTGCTGTTTGCCGTGGTGCTGGTGGGCTTCGTTCTGAGCCTGGCGCTGGCGGTGTTTCTCGGCTGGGTGTTGGCACGCAAGGTGATGGCGCCCGTGGTGCGCCTGGCACGTCAGGTGCGTCATCGCGATCAGTTGTTGGGACTGGCGCCACCTCTGGCACCGGATTATGCCGCCGATGAAGTGGGCGAGCTGGCCGTGGCCTTCGACGCCACCCTCGGGCGCTTGCGCCAGGCGTTGACCCGGGAGCGGCTGTTCACCAGCGACGTCAGCCACGAACTGCGCACGCCATTGATGGTACTGGCCAGTTCCTGCGAGCTGCTGCTGGAAAACCCCGGCATCGATCAACGGGGGCGTGCTCAGGTCGAGCGAATCGCCCGCGCTTGTGGGGAGATGCGTGAACTGGTGCAAACCTTCCTGATGCTGGCCCGCGCGCAACGTGAAGACGCCGGTGTGGCGCCGCAGCAGACCCTGGGCCAGGTCGCCGATGGGTTGCTCAATCTATGGCGCGAGCCGATCGAGTCCAAGGGACTGTCGCTGATTTTTGAATCGGGCAATCCGGCCAGCACTTGCTACAACGCCACTCTTTTGCACGCGGTCATGGGCAACCTGTTGCGTAACGCGCTGCATTACACCGAGCGGGGGTTCATCCGCTTGACCCTGACGACCACGGGTTTCATGGTCGAGGACAGTGGTGTGGGGATTCCCGAAGAGAAACGCGAGGCCATGTTCGAGCCTTTCGTGCGTGGCAGCGAGAAGCGCGGTGAAGGCCTGGGACTGGGGTTGTCGCTGGTGCAGCGGATCTGCGAGAACCAGGGGTGGGGCGTCAGCCTGACGAATATGGAGCCTCATGGCTGCCGTTTTCAGGTGGAGTTGAATCAGTCCGGGGCTTGATACTTTTCATTGGTGGCCCCCGGCCATCGTTTTGGCCCTGTAAAACTTTGAAATAGTTCGGGGTTTTACATAACAATTTTTTCACGAAGGCATGACCTAAAGCTGACACGCCGCTACCTAAGGTGGTTGTCATCAGCAGCTCAGGAGTCCTTGGTGATGGCCAGCCCGATCAAACTTGATTTTTCCGAAAAGTACGACGATCAACACGCCCAGGAGTATCTGCGCAAACATCAGGATGGCCTTGGCCGCCGACTGTCCCACTGGCGTGACGAACAGTTGGCGCGACAAGCGCTGACGCTGGTGGGGGAACCCGGTCTGGTCCTCGATTTACCCTGCGGTGCCGGGCGTTTCTGGCCGTTGCTGGCGGAAAAATCCAACCGTGTGATCATCGGAGCCGACAACTCCGAGTCCATGCTGAAGATTGCCTTGCAAGCACAACCTGTCGATGTGGTGAAACGGGTACAACCCTTGCACACATCTGCATTCGACATTGCCTTGCCTGATAACGCCGTCGACAGCATTTTTTGCATGCGTTTGCTGCACCACATCGGTGAAGCCGAGCATCGACTGACCATTTTGCGTGAGTTCGAGCGTGTCACCCGTGACAGCGTGATCCTTTCGTTGTGGGTTGACGGCAATTTCAAGGCCTGGAGACGCAAGCGCCTGGAGAAAAAGCGTGAGCAGGAAGGTTACCAAAATCGATTTGTGTTACCGGCTGCCACGGTAGAAAAGGAATTCGAGCAGGCGGGTTTCCGCATCCAGGAACAACTGGACTTCATTCCGCTCTATGCCATGTGGCGGGTTTATGTATTACGCAAGAGGTAAATGGATGGCAGTGCAATGTGCAGCAGAAACGGACGTTGTTTCCCAGGACCGCTTCGACTGTTTCTGGAATCAGCGCGGTGAATGGGTAGAAGAACCCAACGTCCGTCGCGGCGGTGAAAGTGGCGTGGAACGCGTTCAGAGCAGCCATGGACAGTTGCTCTATTCCAAGCGTCAGACCGGGCATATCTATCGCAGCTGGCTGCACCCGCTGGGTCGGCCGACGGTGCTGCGCGAGCACGATGCGCTCATCGGCATGGGGCTGATTAACGTGCGTGTTCCAGAAATCGTTTTTTGCGGTGCCCAGCGCGATCCGGTTCACAAATGGCGGGCATTGCTGGTGACCAAGGCGCTGGACGGCTTCGAGGAAATCGAACACTGGTACGCTGGCGGCGGTCGTGAGCGTCACGGTGAAGCGGTGCATGATCGCGTGCTGAAAGACCTGGCCGAGAACCTGGCCCGTATGCACAAGAATCGCTGGCAGCACGGCTGCCTCTACGACAAGCATGTATTCGTCCGGATTTCCGGTGAAGGCGAGGCGGCCAAGGTCGAGGTTGCCCTGATCGATCTGGAGAAATGCCGGCGGCGTTTGACCGCCCGTCTCGCCGCTACCCATGACCTGAAGCAATTGCGTCGCCATTCGTCGTTCAGCACGACGGACTGGCAGAAACTCGTCTACTTTTATGAGACGGCGTTTGGCAGCGCTATCAAAGGTTTATAGCAATGAAACTCGAAATTGCGCGAGGTCTGTTCCTGGTAGGAGCCTTGGCAGTTGCTTCACTGGCGGTGGCGGCTTGGGAGCAGCCCCGTACGCAAGTCCTCAGTTCAATGCATGGGGACGCGCGGTGTCCGATGCCACGAGTTGCCAAGGCAACCGTGGCCACCCAACCCGATCATGATTTATTGCTGTTCATGTTCGGACTTTCTCAAGGACTGAGGCCGCAGAGTTGACCAGATTGAAGCCCAAATAAAAGGCCTCGCAGATGCGAGGCCTTTTTTGTGACGCAAGATCAAAAGATCGCAGCCTGCGGCAGCTCCTACAGGGTGTACGCATTCCAATGTAGGAGCTGCCGCAGGCTGCGATCTTTTGATCTTACGGTTTATCCGGTTTAGCCAGCAACGTGTACACGCACGGCAACACGAACAGCGTAAACAACGTGCCGATCGACATCCCCGTAGCGATCACCGTACCGATGTCGAACCGGCTGACCGCACCCGCACCCGTGGCGATGATCAACGGCACCATGCCGAACACCATGGCGGCGGTGGTCATCAACACCGGACGCAGACGAATGGCGGCGGCTTCCTCCACCGCTTCGCGCGGTGTCAGGCCTTTTTCCTTGCGCAACTGGTTGGCGAACTCGACGATCAGGATCCCGTGCTTGCTGATCAGCCCGATCAGCGTCACCAGGCCGACCTGGGTATAGATGTTCATGCTCGACCAGCCCAGGAACAACGGGATCAATGCGCCGCAGATCGACAGCGGCACCGTCACCAGAATCACCAACGGATCGCGGAAGCTTTCGAACTGGGCGGCCAGTACCAGGAAAATGATCGCCAGTGCCAGGGCAAAAGTGACCCACAGCGCACTGCCTTCCTGCACGTATTGCCGTGATGCGCCGGCATAGTCCACAGCGAAACCTGCCGGCGCTTCTTCCCGGGCAATCTGGCGCACGGTATCGATGGCTTCACCCATGCTCACCAGCGGGACCCCGGAAAGAATCGCCGAGTTGAGTTGCTGGAACTGGTTCAATTGCCGTGGTCGCGCGCGGTCTGTCACGGTAATCAAGGTCGACAGGGCCAGCAGTTCGCCCTGGGTATTCTTGACGTAATAGTTGTTCAGCCAGTCAGGGTTATCCCGGAACGGTCGTTCGACCTGAGCGATGACCTTGTAGCTGCGGCCTTCAATGGTGAAACGGTTGATCTCCGCCTCACCCAGCAACGTCGCCAGTGTTCCGCCCAGATCCTGCATCGACACGCCCATCTGAGCGGCCTTGGCACGATCGATATCCACCACCACTTCCGGCTTGTCGAACGCCAGGTCGAGGTCGACGAAGGCGAACTTGCCGGACTCCATCGCCCGCTTCTTTACCCTGTCCATCACTTGCAGCAGCGACTCGTACTCATTGGCGGTGTTGACGACGAACTGAAACGGCAGCCCTTCACCGGTGCCCGGCAGGGAAGGCAGGTTGAAGCCAAAAATCTGCAATCCCGGGATGCTTTCCAGTTTCGCCTGAACCTCGGGCAGGATCGCCATTTGGGTTCGGCTGCGTTCGTTCCACGGTTTGAGCAGGAAGCCACCGATGCCCGATTGCACACCGTTGAAGCCATTGATCTGGAACGAGGAGTAATACTCGGGGAACGCCTTGAAGATGGTGATGAACTCGTCGGTGTAGGCGCTCAGGTAGTCGAGGTTGGTCGGTTGCGGGGCGTTGGCCAGCATGAAGATGATGCCCTGGTCCTCATCCGGTGCCAGTTCCGACTTGGTGAACTTGAGCAGCACCGGAATCAGGCACAGCACGATCACCGCGAACACCAGCACCACCGGCCGGGTGTTGAGCGTGCCGTGCAGCAGGCTCTGGTAACGGCGCTTGAGGCCTTCGAAAATCAGGTCCAGGCGATGGGCGAGGCCGCTGGGATTTTCGTCGTGGCGCAGCAAAAAGGCGCACATCATCGGCGACAGGGTCAGGGCGACGATGCCGGAGATCACCACCGCCCCGGCCAGGGTCAGGGCGAACTCCTTGAACAGCGCCCCGGTCAGCCCCGTCAGGAAGCCGATCGGCGCATAGACCGCCGCCAGGGTGATGGTCATCGAGACCACCGGCATGGCGATTTCCCGGGCGCCTTCGATGGCCGCATCCAGTGGCGTCTTGCCGTCTTCGATGTGTCGGTGAATGTTTTCCACCACCACAATGGCATCGTCCACCACCAGGCCGATGGCCAACACCATCGCCAACAGCGTCAGCAGGTTGATCGAGTAACCCATCATCTGCATGAAGAACATCACGCCGATCATCGACAGCGGGATGGTGACCACCGGGATCACTACCGAACGCAGCGCACCGAGGAACAGGAACACCACCACGATCACGATCAGCACGGCTTCGAACAGGGTTTTCACCACTTCGTCGATCGAGGCCTGGATGAACAGCGTGGCGTCGTAGGCGATTTCACCCTTGAGGTTCGGCGGCAGTTGGGCTTCCAGGTCCGGCATGATCTTGCGCACTTCCTTGATCACGTCCAGCGGGTTGGCGCCGGGCGTGGCCTTGATGCCGATGTACACCGAGGGGGTGCCGCCAAAGGAACTGATGGAGTCGTAGTTTTCCGCGCCCATTTCAACCCGGGCGACATCGCCGAGCAGCACGCGACTGTCACCATCGACCTTGAGTGGAATCGCGGCGAAGGCTTCCGCGGATTTGAGCTCGGTGTTGGCGTTGATGCTGGTGACCACGTACTCGCCTTTCACTTCGCCAGCGGCGGAGAGGAAGTTGTACTGGCGCACGGCGTCGGTCACATCGCTGGCGCTCAGGCCGAAACCGGCCAGTTTCACTGGGTCCAGCCACAGGCGCATGGCGAATACCTGGTTGCCGAGAATCTCGGCTTCGGCCATGCCCGGCAGGGTCGCCAGTTTTGGCTGGATGACCCGCGACAGGTAGTCGGTAATCTGCGGGTTGCTCAGCTCCTTGCTGAAGAAGCTGATGTACATCAGCGCCGAAGCGTCGGCGGCTTCCTTGCTCAGCACCGGGTCTTCGGCGTCCTGGGGCAACTGGTTTTTCACCTCGTTGGCCTTGGCCAGCAGTTCGGTGAACAAACGGTCGCTGTTGGCGCCGATGCGCGCGTAGATCGAGATCACCGAGAAGTTCTGGCGACTGACCGACGTCATGTAGTCGATGCCCTCGGCGCTGGCCAGACTCTGTTGCATCGGTTGAGTGATGTAACCCTGAATGGTTTCGGCGTTGGCCCCGGGGTAAGCGGTGGTCACCGTGATCAGGGCGTTTTCCATTTGCGGATACTGGCGCAGCGGCAGCTTGCTCCAGGCCTGAAAGCCCAGCAGCACAATCAACAGGCTGACCACGGTGGCGAGCACCGGGCGGCGGATGAACGGGTCGGTAAAAGCCATGGGGGTTCCTTGATCAGTCCGCGCGTGGCGGGCTGTTCTTCTCGGCTAAAGTCTTGTCGTCGCTGATGGCAATGTGCGCGCCGTTGTCCAGTTTGATCTGGCCGGCCGTGACCACTTTTTCGCCGTCCTGCACGCCCTTGGTAATCATCACCAGCCCATCGCGACGCTCGCCGGTTTCAATGAAACGCCGTTCGGCGATCAGGATCGGCTGGCCCTTGTCGTCTTTTTCGAGGCTGCCGTCTTCGGCTTTTTTCTGCGCGACGACGTAGAGCGAGTTGCCGTACAGCGTGTAAGTGATCGCACTTTCCGGCACGACGATGCGCGGCTGCGGGTCGGGCAACATCACCTGCAGGCTGGCGAACATGCCCGGCAACAGCTTGCCGTCTGGGTTGGCCAGAGTCGCGCGGACCTGCACGTTGCGGGTGCTGTTTTCGACTTTCGGGTTGATTGCACTGATGGTGCCGGGGAAGTTTTCCGTTGGATAGGCCGAGACAATGATCTGCACCGGTTGGCCGATGGCGATCTTCGGCACCGATTGCTCTGGCACGAAAAAGTCCACATAGAGGCTGCTGAGGTCTTGCAGGGTGGCGATCATGGTGCCGCTGGCCACATAGTCGCCGACGTCTACCTGGCGGATGCCGATGGTCCCGCTGAAAGGTGCGAGCATGCGTTTTTTGGCCAGCGCCGCCCTGAGCTGATTGACCGTGGCCCGGCTCTTTTTCAACACCGCCGAGAGCCGGTCGAATTCACCTTTTGAAATCGCTTGGCTGCCCACCAATTGGCTGCCGCGACCGTAATCGAGCTGGGCCAGCCCCAGGTCGGCCTGAGCGGTTTCAAGCAGGGCGGTTTCCACCACGTTGTCAAGTTGCAGCAGCGGTTGGCCGATCTTGACCTTCTGGCCTGACTGGAACTGCACATCGGTGACGGTGCCGTCAGTCTCCAGGCTCAGATCCACCCCTTGCAACGCCTTGAGCGTGCCGACGGTGGGCAGGCGGGCTTGCCACGGCTGTTCGGTGGCTGTGGCCACGGCGACGCTTATCGGCGGTTTCGGCGCGGAGAAGCCTTGAATCATCGTGTAGATGGAGAAGGCTTTGTAACCGGCCAGGACCAGCACGATCAGCAGAACAACACCCAACATGATCAGCATGCGGCGACGCAGCATATTTCCACTTCCTTGGAGAAAATCAGGCGAGACAGGCGGGCACATTACTCCGAGTGGGAGGGTGATTCCAACTGGTAGAAGTTGCAGAGTGTAAGGCTATCGATTGGCGTTGGCCTGAAAAGATCGCAGCCTTCGGCAGCTCCTACAGGGGGGACGCATTCCGATGTAGGAGCTGCCGAAGGCTGCGATCTTTTCGGCGTTATTCACGTCATCAGGTGAAGGTGGTTGTCCCAGAGCCCGGCAGGTAGCTCCAGAGGTTTTGCAACAAGGTTTGTCTGACGGCAATCGTAGTACCGGCATCGTCCTTGACCCGAGGTCACGACGAAACCATCCGCCACCGCCCCGACCCCCGCGCAATCGGGAAGCGGCGCATCCAGGCGCACTTCACCGTTGTCCAGGTCCCAGATAAAAAAGCGATTGCCCCGTGGCGCGGTCAGTGCGACCAGGCGCAACTCGCTGTGTACCGCGACGCTGGCGGTGTAATGCCCCATCGCCTGCAACTGATGCTCGGGCACCGGGAAGGCCACGAACGGTTGGCCGGGCCGCTTGATCGCCAGCAGCTCCGAAGACTCGTGGGACGGCCCCATGAACTGCTGACCGGCGACGATGGTGCCGTCGCTGGCGATCCCCAGATGTCGCACGCTGTTCATCTGCTGGGCGAGGGTTTCCTTGCTCAGCAGGGTGCCGTTGCGTTGCATCAGGACCAGGCTCGGCTCCATGGCGTTGAGGTTCATCTCGACCCGGCTTTCGGCCTCGGTGCGAATGCCGCCGTTGGCCACCACCAGGGTTTCGCCATCGGGCATCCACGACACCTGATGCGGGCCGACACCGTGGGTGGAAATCTCGCCGCTGTGCACCAGCCGCTCACCCTCGAACTTATACACACCCAGCAATCCGCGACCCGGATCGGAGGTGTCGTTCTCGGTGGCGTACAGCCAGTCACCGCTCTTGTGAATCACCGCGTGACCGTAGAAGTGCCGATTCGGCAGCGAAACCACGGTTTGCAGCAGCGTGCCGTCGCGCAGGTCGATCAGGTAACTCTCGGTCCCCGGACGCCGGGCGACAAACAGCGCAATCGGCAGCGTCGGGTGGTTGATGATGTCGTGGCAACGCTGGCCGACCTGGGTGGCAAACACCCGGGTGCCGTCCAGCCGATAACCGACGGCGTAATGCTTGCCGTCGCCATCGTCCCGCGCCGAGAGCAGCAGCGGGCTCTTGTCCTTCTGCCTGAACAGCGTCCAGCCGCCCAGTGTCACCGCACCCAGCAGCAAACTACCTAACGTCAGAGCCTGGCGTCGCAGCATGGCACTCGCCCTCATCAGTCACCGTCGTTGGCGTTGAAGCCCAGTTGGATGCCCAGCGCCTTGGCCAGTTCGCCTTCGTGCAGGCGGTGGACGACGTTGAGGCTGTCGTAGATATCGTTGAGTTGCTGGCGACCGGCGTCATCGTTGAGCATTTCGGTCAGCGAGCGCTGGTTGCTGGCGAACAGTTTCAGCGATGCGGCGTAAGCGGCGTCGATCTTGTCGGCCAGCGGTTTCTGCTCGCTCGGCAGCAGGCCGCGCAGGCCTTTGTTGTCGATCCCTTCCCACACCGTTTTGGCGGCGGAGAGGCTGGCTTCGAGGCCCGTCAGGGAAGACTGGCTGCGCCACGCATCGGCCTGGAACGGTTGCGGCACACCCTTGCTCTGACGGCCCATCGGCGTGCCGAGTTTTTTCTTCAAACTGTCGAGTGCGGTGACTTGCACACGCAACAGGTCGGCGATGGCTTCGTGGGAATCGGCGTAGCGCTGGTTCGGGAACTTGCTCATCTGCGCGAGCATGCCGTCGGTGTTGTTCCAGCTTTTCAGAATCTCTTCGGCCAGTTGTTTCTGACGTTCGCCAATCGCGATCAGCAGTGGGCAGTACTTGGCTTTCTGTTCAGCGTTGGCCACATCGGGCTTGCTGTCGAACAGGATGTATTCATAGGCGGACAGGCCTTGCACCACAACGCTGGACTTGGCCAGGGCGGCGGCATCGATTTGCGGCTGGGCGGTGACCAGTTGCTCGACCTGACGGCCGACGAGGTTTTTCTTGTCCGGCCAGAACTGCACCTGCCAGGCGCGATTGCCTTCGGCCAGCGGCCCGATCAGCAGTGGCTGCAGCTCGGCCCAGGCTTTTTGCGCGTGCAGGAAATCGGCGCGGGCAGTGTCGAGGTTTTCCTTGCCTTCGCAGTAGGCGAGGGCGCTGACGGCCAATTGGCGATCAGCTTCAACCCAGCGGGTGTAAGTCGGCAGGATCACCGATTTGGCGATGGCCGCCGAGGTGACCGCTTGCGGGTCTTGCGGCGAACAGGCGCCCAGGGCTAGCGCGGCAAGGCTGGTGAACAACAATTTGGGACGGAACATGTCGGGCTCCCGCTTATGGAATAGGTATTAAAGGGAATTCAAAAACGCCAGCAACGCAGCGCGCTGCCCGGCATCGAAAGACAAAACCTGTTGCTGCGCTGCTTTGGCTTCGCCGCCATGCCAGAGCACGGCTTCGAGCAGATTGCGGGCGCGGCCGTCATGCAAAAACTGGGTGTGGCCACTGACCGCTTGCGTCAGGCCGATACCCCACAACGGCGGGGTGCGCCAGTCGCGGCCGCTGGCCTGGAATTCGCTGCGGTTGTCGGACAGGCCGTCGCCCATGTCATGCAGCAGCAGATCGCTGTATGGGCGAATCACTTGATTGGCCAGTTCAGGTTCGGCGGCATTGGCGGGGGTGGTGTATTTCGGCGTGTGGCAGGATTGGCATCCTGCCTGGAAAAACAGATTCTTGCCGGCCAGCACTTCAGGCGTGCCGACATCGCGGCGGGCCGGTACGGCGAGGTTACGGCTGTAGAACAGCACCAGACGCAGGATGTTGTCGCTGACTTCCGGCTCGCCATCCGGACCATTGCCGGTGGGCGCCTGCTTGCAAGCGGTTTGCGCGTCGGTGCAGTCATCCATTGGGCGCAGGCTTGTGGTGAGGCCCATGTCACCTGAAAACGCATGAACGTTTTGTTGATTGAGGTTCGGTTGGCCGGCCTTCCAGCCAAATCGCCCGAGGACGGTTTTTTGCTGAGCGTCATCCCAGACCCGGTTCGGGCGTCCGGCGATACCGTTATTGTCCTTTGCCTGAGCTTCGGCATTGGCCAGGATCGCCTCGTCGGGGATGGCTTCAAGCAAGCCCAGGCCAATCATTGGCGGTGCCACCCTGGCCGAGAAGCGGGTGTCCGGGTGCATCGGACCGTAGCCGAGTTGGGTGATCTGCAACGTCGGCTTGCGCAACTCGATTTCGGTGCCGTCCTTGAAGCGGATCGGCACCGGCGTGTAATCCACGCGCACCTTGCCTTCCGGGATGACGCCAGGCACCGACATGTCCTGGAACTGACCGCCGTAGACTGGCTCCGGGACAACACCGAGCTGCTTGATGACGTTGGCATAGGCCGGCGCATCGGGAATCGAGAGGCGCACCAGCATCGACACGGCGTTTGCGGCATCCGGCGTGGGCGGGTGACCACGGCCGTCCTTGATGTGGCAGTTCTGGCAGGCGTTGGTGTTGAACAACGGACCGAGGCCATCCCGCGCGGTGGTGGTCGACGGGGCGATCACCCAGGGGCTGCGGAAGAAGCTGTTGCCGACGCTGAAGTCCACGCGCCGTGACGGCGGCAGGTTGGCGGAGGGCAGGGAGAATGCGTTCTGATCGGTCTTGCGCACGGTCGCGCTGCCACCGGACCGGGCTTCACCGGGTTCGGCTTGGGTAAAACGCGGGGCGTCATCGCAGGCACTCAGGCCCAGGGCCAGAAACAGTGCGGACAAGCGAAGAGGCAGCGAGGGCATAGACATCCTGCGAGACGAGCAAAATAAAGGCGCAAAGTCTAACAGGGCAGGGGGGATTGAATAAGAGGAATTATCGTTTGGTTGATGTGGGGCAGGTTTTTGCTGAAGACCGAGCCGCGACCATTACGGGCAGGCCTCACTCTCACAGGTTCAGCGCATATCCCTGTGGGAGCGAGCTTGCTCGCGAATGCGCCATCACAGACAACATCGTCAGTGCGGCGAATACCGTATTCGCGAGCAGGCTCGCTCCCACAGTGGTCTGCGTGTGGCAGGCATGAAAAAGGCGACCCGAAGGTCGCCTTTTTATTCAGCCGGCGTTGATCAGAATTCGTGATCAGCGTTGTCCGGGTTCAGGTCGCTGATGCCCAGTTTGCCAGCGGCCGCTTCGATCGAACCGGTCTGCTTGACCAGGGAAGCGATGGCGTCGCGGACGATCTGGTTGCCAGCAGTGTTGCCGGCGGCGATCAGTTGGTCGTAGTGCTCACCCTTGTTGGCGTGGTCGACGATGATTTGCATCTTGGCTTCGGTCGCAGCCAGGTCGGCTTTCAGCGCGGTGTCGGCAGCCGGATCGGCCTTGGCCACCAGGGACGACAGGCTGGCGCCGGTCAGTTTGGTACCGTCGACGCGGGTGTATTCGCCCAGGTAAACGTTACGAACGCCTTTGGCATCGTAGAACTGCGAGTTGTGGGTGTTGTCGCTGAAGCAGTCGTGTTCGTCTTCCGGGGAGTTGGCTTCCAGGGAAACCTTCATGCGCTCGCCCGCCAGTTCGCCCAGGGAGAGGCTGCCCATGCCGAACAGCATTTTGCGCAGGCCGGTTTCAGCCGGTTCCGCTTCCAGGGTGGCGCGGTAGTTGTCGGCCACGTTCGGCTTCCAGTTACCGACCATTTCTTCCAGGTCGCTGACCAGCAGTTGGGTCACGGACTTCAGGTAGGCGCGACGACGATCGTTGTGACCGCCGGTGGCGCCTTTGCCTTCCAGGTAGTCGGAAGGAGGACGGTTGCCGGCGCCAGGGCCGGTGCCGTTCAGGTCCTGGCCCCAGAGCAGGAATTCGATGGCGTGGTAGCCGGTGGCGACGTTGGCCTCGGAACCGCCCAGCTCGTTCAGGCTGGCGAGTTTTTCCGGGGTGATGTCTTTCACGTCAATCTTGTCTTCGCCAACCTGGACCTGAGTGTTGGCGATGATGTTGGCCGTGGCACCCGGGTTACCCAGTGCGTGCTCATAGGATTTGTCGACGTAGTCGATCAGGCCTTCGTCCAGTGGCCAGGCGTTCACCTGACCTTCCCAGTCGTCGATGATGGTGTTGCCGAAGCGGAACACTTCGCTCTGCAGGTAAGGAACGCGAGCCGCGATCCAGGCAGCCTTGGCGGCTTTCAGGGTGTCGGCGTTCGGCTTGGCGAGGAAGGCGTCGATGGCGGTTTGCAGGGTCTTCGCGGTGGATTCGGCATCGCTGTAAACGGCGAAGACGATGTCGGCGTAATGCGCGACAACGGCTTTGGCGGCGGCTTCGTCGACTTTACCGGCTGCTGCGGGTGCGGCAGCAGGTGCGGCTGGGGCGGCGGTGCTGGCGGCCGGAGTCGGCGCCGGAGCGGCAGCTTTGTCTTTGCCTTCGCCACAACCGGCGAGGGAAATAGCGATGGCCAACAGACTGGCGGTAGCCAGAGGCATACGAATCATGGCGAACATCCTGCTTCGAGAGGGGGTGGAATGGCGCAGCAAGTGCGCAAAACTGCGACATAATGCAAATCTTTCGCATTATGTGTAAAGGGTTGTAGCTGGAAATATTTCTTATTCGCGGAACATGTGTGACAGATCAAAAGATCGCAGCCTCGTTTCACTCGACAGTTCCTACAGAGTGAAACGAGGCTGCGATCTTTTGATCTTTACAAAATAGCCGCATTGCTGCGCTGCGCCTGTTTCAGATAGGCGCCCAGTTCCCGTGCCGGCAGCGGTTTGCTGTAGAAGTAGCCCTGACCTTCGTGGCAGCCTTCGGAGATGATGTAGGCCTCTTGCTCGGCGGTTTCCACGCCTTCGGCAATCACCTGCATGCCCAGGCTCTTGCCCAGCTGGATGATGGCCCGAACGATGGTCGCATCGTCGTCGTCATCCAGCAGGTCCTGAACGAAGCTCTTGTCGATCTTGATCTTGTCCAGGGGCAGGCTTTTCAGATAGCTCAGTGACGAGTAACCGGTGCCGAAGTCGTCGATGGCGATCAGTGCGCCGGAGCGACGCAGGCTCAGCAGGTGCTGGGCGGCGGTGCTGATGTCTTCCATCAGGCCGGTTTCGGTGACTTCCAGCTCCAGGCTGCGCGGTGGCAGGCGGTACATCTGCAGCAGGTTGTTGACCACCCGCGGCAGCTCGGCGTGGTGCAGTTGCACCGTGGACAGGTTGACCGCCATGCGCAGGTCGATGAAACCCTGGTCATGCCAGTCGCGCAATTGTTTACAGGCCTGATCCAGCACCCATTCGCCGATGGCGATGATGGTGCCGTTCTGCTCGGCCAGGGGGATGAACAAGTCCGGCGGAACCAGCCCATGCTCGGGGTGCTGCCAGCGAATCAGCGCCTCGACGCCCACTACCCGGTGATCGCGGTAGCTGATCTGCGGTTGGTAAACGAGGTAGAACTGCTCGCGGGTCAGGGCGTCGCGCAGGTCTTTTTCCAGCTCGCGGCGGCGACGCATCTCGGTGTCGACGCTGGCGATGTAGAACTGATAGCGGTTGCGCGAGCGGGTTTTGGCCAGGGTCATGGTCTGCTCGGCCTTTTGCAGCAGCTTCTCGGTGCTGTCACCGTCTTCGGGGAACAGGGTGATGCCGATGGTCGCGCGCAGGCGAATCTCTTGATGATCGAGGGCGAACGCCGCTTCCAGGTCATCAAGAATGCTTTGGGCCAGTTCGGCCGCTTCGTAGGGTTGTTCGATATCGGCCTGAACCAGGGCGAACTGGTCGCCGCCGAGGCGGGCGAGGGCACCGAGACGACCACTGTGGGCCCGCAGGCGATCGGCCAGGGCCAGCAGCAGTTGGTCACCGGTCTGGTAGCTGAACTGTTCGTTGATGCCTTTGAAGTCATCGAGGCCGACGACCAGCACGGCAACCCGGCGTTGTAGTTTGCCGGCGTCCACCAGGATTTTGTCCAGTTGCTGCTGCAATTGCTGACGGTTCGGCAGGCCGGTGAGGAAATCGTACTGGGCCATGCGCAACAGGCTGTTTTCCGCTTCGTGGCGCAGATGGGTGTTGCGCTCGATGGACTCGAGCAACTGGTTGGCGGTGTTGATCCAGATCCCCAGCTCGTTTTTCTCGTGGCCCTTGAGCTGCGGAATCTTGTGTTCGCTGGGGCGGTCCGGGTTGATTTCGGTCAGGTGCTCGATGATCCGCGACAGCGGTTTTGTCAGCAGCCAGTGATAGACCAGGTACAGCACCAGCCCCATGGCCAGGGCGCGCAACACACCGGAGATGAAAATGATCACCGAACTGACGATAAACCCTTGCCCGTAGGTGGCGGTGTCGAGGGTGATGCTCAGGTCGCCGTAATACTCGCTGTAGGGGCCGCGACCCACCAGTTGGGTGGTGAAGGTGCGTTCCTTGCCGAGGATCAGGTCGGTCAGCCAGCGACTGCTGGAATGCTGCAACTCGCGAGACTTTTGCGCGAGCATCGCTTCGTTGGGGTGGCCGATGGAGGCCTGGCGCACGGCGTCGTCCTGAAACAGGCCTTCGATCACCTGCATGCCCATTTCCCGGTCCAGGCTGTAGACGGCCTGGGTCGAGGGGTCGCGGAACATGTCGAGGATGCGCTCGGCATCGCTGGCCACGGCCTGGCGTGTTTTATAGGCATCGAAAACGATCTGCGCGCAGCTCAAGACCACGCCGACGATCAATGCCGACAGGAGCACGACCCGGAGCAACTTCACCGACAAGCTGTTCTTGAGTTCCAGCTTCAAAGAGTCATTCCTTGTTCCGTGCGGGTAGCATCAAGTTGCCATGAGTATTGGCAATCCGGTGATGGCAGTCAAAGGGTCAATCAAACACAGGGGAATTTGCCTGTGGGTTGGCCGAAATGCTGTTGTTTGGAGTAATTCCCTATTAGTACTGTGTCGGTTGTTGGGTCCTTCAACTTGAGGGGGGACTGGACTTATTTTCCTTCAGGTAGATGTTAGACGGCTGTGGCGTGGAGGCAAGGGGATCAAGGCTGGTTTCATTGTGGGAAATCGGCCTGGTTTCTGCGGATGTGCTCGATTCGGTTGTGGGAGCTGGCTTGCCTGCGATGGCGGCCTTCGGGCCGACCATGTTGGCTGGTGTTGACTGTGTACATATCCATTTCTGCGGTAACGGCCGCTTAGGGTTTCGCCCTTACGGCGAGTCCCTTTTGTCAAACGCCACAAAAGGAACCAAAAAGTCTCGCCCCAAGCGTCCGGCCCCTCGCTAAGGCTCGGCGTTCCTTCGCTCCGGTATCCATCCGGGGACACTGCCCTCCGGTCTGCTTCACGCCCTGAGGCTTTCCGTCAACACGGTTTTGCCGTCCCCACTACGTTTAGGAGGGAAGAGCCTCGCTGGGCTAGAGCCGTTAAATAGGTTGTTTCGTCATACGGCGTACTGTTCTTCCAACACCGATAAACGATCCTGATCCACTTGAATGCCAATGCTCTGATGGCTGCCGGGTATGAGCAACCTTTAGCCCTCTGCTGCTGATAATAAGCCTTTGCCCAGGTCGATTGATGGACGCTATGCACAGCCCATTCCACAAATGTTTGGCGCAGAAACGTCGCGCATCGATAACGCCAATGAACAACTTTCTTCTTGCCACTGCGTTCTGTTACTGGAGCGATTCCGACATATCTCTGCACGCTATTCGCATCCTTGAAGCGATCACGTTGCTCCCCAAAAGCCACCATGAGACGTGGAGCAAGTTGGGGGCCTGCGCCGGGTAAAGTCTTGAAAAGGCTGTAGTCAGCCAAGCTATTGGCGGTTTTTTCGATCTGGCTATCAAATTGTTTGATCGACTTTATGATCCCCTTCAACTGCACTACCTGGGTTAGAACATACAGCTCTGAGGGCCGAATTACTCCTGGGTCTTCGGTTAGCGGCATGGCCTTGGCGATCAGATCCAAACGTGCCTGATTGAGCTGAGCCCGGCGGACATTGTGCTCGTTGAGAAACTTCAAAATGCTGGTTTGCCGAGCATGTTTAAGTTTTTCAAAGGTTGGCCAGTGCGCTAGGAAATCACAAAACACCAGCGTGTCATGGTCATGGAACAGATCGAGCATCAATGGATAGTACTGTTTGAGCGTGCAGACGATGCGATTGCTGATTTTGACTCGGTCACCCACCAGCCCTCGACGATGTTCGGTCAAGCTTGCGAGTGAACGCATCGCTGAGCTTTGGCGAATAAGTTGGGGAAACCATTTCGGGTGGTTGAGCAGCAGCTCAAGTGCCCATTGAGCATCCGTAGGGTCGTCCTTGGCGCCACTGTGGACGAAGGTTTTGCGGTGTTTAGCCAAGGTGCTCGGATTGATCGGAAACACACAAAAAAACTCGTATTTTTGAAGCGCTGCAACCAACGGCCCTTTGTTCAACTCCACGCCTATCGCGATCTTTCCTCCAAAACGCTGATGCAGAGTCTTGGCCCAGCGATCAATCGATTCTGGCTTGTGTTCAATGACATCGAAATGCCGCTGAGTCTCGCCAGCGATTTGCAGGCAAATGTCGTGCTTGGTATCAGCCCAATCAATTCCGATATAAGCAGTGAATTCTTGATCCAGGAGCGTTTGCATGGAAAGCCTCCACAGACGCTAAAGTAGATGCAGGGACATGCATGCTTGCGTCCAGCGAAGGCGATATAGAGAGCCGTGCGTGGCTTTCCCTGAGAGTTCGTTAGAGGGCGCAAGCGCACCTGTGGTCTCGAAGGTGAAGCCGTAATCATCGAGTGTTTCGCGACGCTATTCGTAGGCCACAGGTGCATGTTCCTTCCTTGATTTCGTGCAGCATCAGTATGGAAGAAAGGAACAGATCACCTATATCGCGACGACCTACATGCAGCGTGTTCGACTGCGTCGAACGGCGCTGTGCGCCACTCCCCGGATGAACACCTCCACTCAGCCTCCCGAAGGGGCGGGTGGATCAAGATCAAGAGCTGCAGGCGAGCTAACGCTCGGCCTGTTGAGTGGTGGAGAAGCGGGTGTACACCGGTCAAATGTGGGAGCAAGCCTGCTCGCGATGGCGGCCCGACAGCCGATTTGATGTTGTGGATGTCCCCGGATCTTGTGGGAGCTGGCTTGTCGGGTCGCCGCATCGCTGCGATGGCGGTCTGACAGCCGACCAATCTCCTGCGGTTGTACGCGAATTCCGTAGGGGTTTTCGAAGGCATAAAAAAACCCGGCATAAAGCCGGGTTTTTTGACTGGCATCGATCTTAAGCGGTGAAGGTTTTGCCTTCGAACTGCTCAGCCACGAATTTCCAGTTGACCAGGTTCCAGAACGCTTCGACATACTTCGGACGAACGTTGCGGTAGTCGATGTAGTAAGCGTGTTCCCAGACGTCGCAGGTCAGCAGCGGGGTGTCGCCGTTGGTCAGCGGGTTGCCGGCACCGATGGTGCTGGCCAGGGCCAGGGAACCGTCAGCTTTTTTCACCAGCCAGCCCCAACCGGAACCGAAGGTGCCGATGGAAGTCTTGCTGAACTCTTCCTTGAACTTGTCGAACGAACCGAAGGCTGCGTTGATGGCTTCCGCCAGTGCGCCGGTTGGTTGACCGCCGGCGTTTGGCGCCAGGCAGTTCCAGTAGAAAGTGTGGTTCCAGACCTGAGCGGCGTTGTTGAAGATGCCGCCCGAGGAAGATTTGACGATTTCTTCCAGGGTCTTGCCTTCGAACTCGGTGCCAGGCACCAGGTTGTTCAGGTTCACGACATAGGTGTTGTGGTGCTTGTCGTGGTGGTATTCCAGAGTTTCCTTGGAAATGTGCGGCTGCAGGGCATCGTGTGCGTAAGGCAGCGGTGGCAATTCGAAAGCCATGATGATTCTCCTAATCAGGTCAGTTGCGGTGGTCGCAAGGCCGATCACGGGCGGCCAGACAAGCGCCGGGGAGTTTGTACTCTTTGCGGCGCATCGAACCGGATCATAGCACCGGGGGTGCGGCATAACCACGCAACAACTGTGTGGAATAGAGGTTCCAGAGCCTTTTGGAATAATCAGGAGGCGATGATTAATTGCAAAGCCACAGTGAACATCATCATGGCCACCAGCAGGTCGAGAATTCTCCAGGTGCTCGGTCGGGCAAGCCACGGCGCCAACCACGCGGCACCGAGCGCCAACGTGAAAAACCACAACAGTGATGCACTGGCTGCGCCCACCACATAAGCGCCGGGCTCGGTTTGTTGTGCGCCGAGGGAGCCGATCAGCAATACGGTATCCAGATAAACGTGCGGGTTGAGCAACGTCACCGCCAGGGCGCTGAGCATCACCGCGCGCAGCGAACGTACTGTCTGGTTTTCACCTTGTTGCAGGCTCTGTTTCGAGCAGGCCCGACGCAACGCCAGGCTGCCGTACCACAGCAGAAACGCCGCGCCACCCCAACGAGCGATGGCCAGCAGGGTCGGGTTTTGCGCCAGCACCGTCGCCAGGCCGAATACCCCGGCGGCCACCAGCAGCGCATCGCAGGTCACACAGAGCGCCGCCACCGGCAGGTGATGTTCGCGGCGCAGGCTCTGAGCCAGCACAAACGCATTTTGGGTGCCGATCGCCATGATCAGCCCCGCGGCCACCAGCAGGCCGTTCACATAGCTTTGCCACATAACTTTTTACTCCGCGTTCGCTGCCAGGTCTCGCAGCACTTGCAAGGCGCGTTCGGCATCGGCCTGGCCGACGAACAAATGGTCGTGGTAGTAACCGGCAATCACGTTGCAGCTGATGCCGGCCTTGCCCAATGCGGTGGCGAACGCGGCGGTCAGGCCGACGGCTTCGAGGGCCGAGTGCACGTTCAAGGTGATCCAGGCCGCGACGTAGTCGAAACTGAAACCGGCCTTCTCGGCGTGGGAACGTTCCAGAATCACCGTCAGGCCTTCCTGCTCGCGAAAGCTGCCGATGATCTCGAGGCCCGCCGGCAACTGGCCGTCGCGCACAGTACAGAACACGTAGTCGCCGGCATTGAGTTGCGGGCTCATGCTTCGTAGAAGCGTTGCCAGTGAAGTTTCGCCAGCCATGTCGATGTTCCTTGTTGAAGAGTTCTTGCTGGCCATTCTCCGGTGTCAGGCTGTATAAGAAAAACCAATCATACTGATCGCTCATTAGGAAAACTGATGTTCGACTATAAATTGCTTTCTGCGTTGGCCGCGGTGGTCGAGCAGGCCGGTTTCGAACGTGCGGCGCAGGTGCTGGGTTTGTCCCAATCGGCGATCTCCCAGCGCATCAAGTTGCTGGAAGCCCGGATCGGGCAACCGGTGCTGGTGCGGGTGACGCCGCCAGCGCCGACTGAAATCGGCCGACGGCTGCTCAACCATGTGCAGCAGGTGCGCTTGCTGGAGCGGGACCTGCAAACGCTGGTCCCGGCGCTGGACGAAGAAGGCCTGCCGGAACGCCTGCGCATCGCTTTGAATGCCGACAGCCTCGCCACGTGGTGGGCCCAGGCGGTCGGTGACTTTTGCGCGGAACAACATCTGCTGCTGGATCTGGTGGTCGAAGACCAGACCGTCGGCCTCAAGCGCATGCGCGCCGGTGAAGTCGCGGCGTGTGTCTGCGCCAGTGAACGCCCGGTGGCCGGCGCGCGCAGCGTGCTGCTGGGCGCGATGCGCTACCGTGCGCTGGCCAGCCCGGCCTTCATTGCCCGGCATTTTCCCGACGGTGTGCGCGCCGATCAGTTGGCCCGAACCCCGGCGCTGGTATTCGGCCCGGACGATTTCCTACAGCATCGCTACCTCGCGTCCGTCGGCGTGGAGGGTGGATTCGAACACCATTTGTGCCCATCGTCCGAAGGCTTTATCCGCCTTACAGAAGCGGGACTCGGTTGGGGGCTGGTGCCTGAATTGCAGGTGCGCGAGCAACTGAAGCGAGGTGTTTTGCTGGAGCTTTTGCCAGATAAGCCCATCGATGTGCCGCTGTACTGGCATCATTGGCGCAATGGCGGTCAGTTGCTGGCGTTACTCACCGATCAATTGGTGCGCTCGTCGAAGCAATGGCTGGTGCCGTTGGACTGACAGGCGGCGTCAAGACCTCACGAAATACGCAAAACGAAATATTCGGAGCAATTCATGAAGATTCTGGTCACCGGCGCAAGCGGCTTCATCGGCGGGCGCTTTGCGCGTTTCGCGCTGGAGCAGGGCCTGGACGTGCGGGTCAACGGTCGCCGGGCCGAGAGTGTGGAGCATCTGGTGCGTCGAGGCGCCGAGTTCATTCAGGGTGACTTGAGCGATCCGGAACTGGCGCGCGACCTGTGTTCAGATGTCGAAGCGGTGGTCCATTGCGCCGGTGCAGTGGGCGTGTGGGGGCGTTATCAGGACTTCCATCAAGGCAACGTGCAGGTTACCGAAAACGTGGTCGAAGCTTGCCTGAAACAGCGGGTTCGACGACTGGTGCACCTATCGTCGCCATCGATCTACTTCGATGGCCGCGACCATCTGGGATTGACCGAAGAACAGGTGCCCAAGCGCTTCAAGCATCCCTACGCCGCGACCAAATACCTGGCCGAGCAAAAAGTCTTCGGCGCCCAGGAATTCGGCCTCGAAACCCTGGCCCTGCGCCCGCGCTTCGTGACAGGTGCCGGTGACATGAGCATCTTCCCGCGGCTGCTGAAGATGCAACGCAAAGGTCGCTTGGCGATCGTCGGCAATGGTTTGAACAAAGTCGATTTCACCAGCGTGCAAAACCTCAACGAAGCCTTGCTCAGCAGTTTGCTGGCCAGCGGTTCGGCCTTGGGCAAGGCTTACAACATCAGTAACGGCGCGCCGATTCCATTGTGGGACGTGGTCAATTACGTCATGCGCAAGATGGATGTCCCACAGGTTACCCGCTACCGTTCCTACGGTTTGGCCTACACCGTCGCCGCACTCAACGAAGGGGTGTGCAAGTTCTGGCCCGGCCGTCCCGAGCCGACCCTATCGCGACTGGGCATGCAGGTCATGAACAAAAATTTCACCCTGGACATCAGTCGGGCGCGGCATTATCTGGATTACGATCCAAAGGTCAGTCTCTGGACCGCCCTCGATGAATTCTGCGTGTGGTGGAAGGCCCAGGATATTCACTGACAACCCCAACACTGAACGGAGTTCGGGGTTCAAGGTCAATCGATGCGGCAGTGGGGTTTATACTCGCCGCATCAAGCCATCACCGCGTTCCACAAAGGTTGACTCAATGTCCATGCGTAACGATGCCAACGACGACTTCGACGATGTACCGAGCCTGCGTGCCGACAGCCTCGACGACGATGATTTTGTGCCCACCGCTCGCACCTCCGTGCATTCGCGGACCACGCCCGTGGTCAAGGTCAAAGGCCCGAGCACCGGCCCTCTGTGGGCGTTGGTCGGCGCCTTGTTCTTTGCTTTCGCCGGCCTTGCCTGGTGGAGCTTTCAGCAAATCTCGCTGATGGAACAGCAACTGGTGGCGACCCAGGAAAGTTTCGCGCGTATCAGTGAGGACGCGGCGGGGCGCTTGCAGGACATTTCCGGCAAGGTTGTCGCCAGCCAGTCCAACGTCACCAGTGACAGCGAAGCGCTGAAACTGCAAATCAAACAGCTGGAAAGCAAACTCCAGGATCAGAGCAAGCAACAGCAAGGCGTTGTCGGCCAGACCTCTGACCTGGACAAGCGTTTGGCGCAGATGACGGCGCAAACCACTGATCTGGATAAACGCCTGGCACAAATGACCGCTCAGAGCACTGAGCACCAAACCGCCAACACGCAATTGCAGGCCCAGGTCAAAGCCTTGAGCAGCGAACTGGCCGCACTGAAAAGCGCCCCGGCGGACACCGACAAGTTCGACGCACAGCTCAAAAGCCTCGGCGCCGACATCGTCGCGTTGAAAAAGCAAGGCAACCCAAGCGCCGCCATCGAGCGTCTGGAACAAGACATGATTGTGCTCAAAAGCGAACAGGACAACCGCCCGGCGGCAGCTCCAGGCTCGTCCAACACCGCCGAGTTCGACGCGTTCCGCAGCCAGGTCACCCGCAGCATCAACACCCTTCAGGCGCAGATTCAAAATCTGCAGCAGCAGTTGCGCGCCCGGCCGTAATCCCCCGGCCAGTGAACACACACTTGTGGCGAGGGGGCTTGCCCCCGTTGGGTGGCTAAGCCACCCCAAAACCATTCAGCACCGTTCTTCAGATTATCCGCAGCGTCTGATGTGCGACTGCTGCGCAGTCGAACGGGACGGTGCGGCGGTCCGACAAGTCCCCTCGCCATAAAAGCTCCTTCGCCCCCTCGCCACAGTTCCCTGAATACTCGTACATATCCCCAAGCCGTCTACGCTCTTGAAACACCGACAGGAACGAGGGATGCGCAATGGGGTTTTTGCCTAAATGGACCTTGCTGGGCGTGATGCTTTTGCTGTGCATGGGCCAGGCTCATGCCGCCGGGACGGAAAAGGATGACAGCCAGGCGGCCATAGCCTTGCTGGAAAAAGCCCTGGCCTACTACCACGAGAATGGCGACAAGGCCTTCGCGGCGTTCAGTCGCCAGGGCGAGTTTGTCGACAAGGATCGTTACGTGTTCGTCGTCGACACCAAAGGCGTGATGCTCGCCAGCGGCGGGCCGTCCTCGGCGCTGATTGGCCGTGATGTTTCCGATGTGCTTGGGCCGGACTTGCAGAAAGCCTTCAAGGACGCCTTGAAAGTGCCGGAGGGCAACGGCATTCAGCAGGCGGAGTACCGCTGGCAGAACTGGGCTGACGGCAAGGTTGAACGCAAGCATGTGTTCTACCAGCGCATCGGTCAGCGGATCCTGGTAGTCGGTTACTACTTGCCGCGAGCGTCGGCGGAGCAGGCAATGGCCTTGTTGAACAAAGCGGCGACCGATCTGGCCAGGAACGAGAAAGGCACACTCACGGCGATCAACTCCCTCAAGGGCGGTTACTTGCAGGATGACCTGTACGTGTTCGTTGTCGACCTGGATACCCAGCGTTACGTTGCTCACGGCACCAACCTGCGGTTGATCAATACCGATTTCGGCAAGATCAAGGACCCGGAAGGCAAAGCGGTGGGTGAGCCGATCCTGGCGTTGATGGCTAAACAGGATTACGGCGAATACGAATACCGCTGGAAAAATCCGGTGACCGGGAAGGTCGAGGACAAGCATGCCTACCTGAAAAAGGTTGGGCATTTTCTGGTGGCTGTTGGGTATTACAGCCCTTGAATGGTGGTGACTGACAGACCGCTATCGCGAGCAGGCTCGCTCCCACAGTAGATCTCCAGTGATCACAGAATTGTGTACGACAGAGATCAAGTGTGGGAGCGGGCTTGCTCGCGATTGCAGGCGACTCGGTCTATCTAGCGAACCTTGTCCTCACGCCCCCGCAACAACATGTTCGGCATGGCAATCGCCGCCGCCAGCCCCAGCAGCGACACTGCTGCACTCACCATTAGCAAATGTCGGAAGGTCAGCAGCAGCTCGGCGCGCAAGGCGTTCTGCGCATCCCCCGGTGCGGCGTTCAAACCGTCCAGCAGGACATTCCCCGAACTGCCCTCGGCAATCACCGAAGAGCCGGCCAGGTGGGCGAAACTCGAATCCTGCAACAACGCCAATAGCAGCGCCGACATCAAGGCCACGCCCACTGCACCGCCCAGCGAACGGAACAGGTTGGTGGTGCTGGTGGCGACGCCGATGTCCCGTTGTTCCACCGAGTTTTGCGTGCCGACCAGCGAGGTCGGAAATTGCATCCCGGAGGCGATCCCGCTCAGCAACATGAACAGGCTGCTTAGCAAAACTGCCTGCGGAGGACTGAACGCCATGCCCAGAATCGAGATCGGCATCAGCACGGCTCCGATCAGGATCATCGGCTTGTAGCGGCCGGTCACCGACGTCCGGCGCCCGGCGAAATACGCGCCGATCGGCAAGCCCATGGCCAGCGGCAACAGGTGCAGCGCGGCACTGTCGGCCCCGGCGCCGGTGACGCTCTGGAAGCGCAGCGGCATCAGCACAATCAGCGAGATCGCGTGGAAGCTGGTGAAAAAAATCGTGCACCAGCACAGGATCGCATTGCGGTTGGCGAACAGATGCATCGGGAGCAACGGCTCCCGCGCCCGGCGCTCATGCCAGACAAACAACCCCAGCACGACGACTGCGCAGGCCAGCAGGCCCAGCACTTCGGCACTGCGCCACGAATGCCCCTGACCGACCTCGGTGATGCCCAGCAACAACGCCGTCAAACCGATGATCATCAGCAACGTGCCGAGGTAATCGATGATCGGTTTGCGCTGCGGCACCGGCAGCCCCACCAGTGTGCGATTGGCCACCAGCCACGCGCCCAGTCCCAACGGCAGGTTAATCAGGAATACCCAGCGCCACGACAGATACTCCGTCATGTAACCGCCGAGCACCGGCCCGGCCACGCTGGCCACTGCGTACATGCTGCTGAAATAACCCTGATAGCGACCGCGTTCCCGGGGCGGCACGATGTCGCCGATGATCGCCTGGCTGACCGAAATCATCCCGCCGGCACCGATGCCCTGAATAATCCGCGCCAGCACCAACTGCTCCATGCTCTGGGCCATGCCGCAGAACAGCGAAGCCAGCGTGAACAACCCCATGCCGAACAGCATCAACTTGCGACGACCGTACAGATCGCCCAATTTGCCGTAGATCGGCACCGCGACGGTCATCGCCACCATGTAGCCGGAAATCACCCAGGCCAGCAGGCTGACGTCCTTGAATTGGGCGGAGATGGCCGGCATCGAAACAGCGACGATGGTCTGGTCCAGCGCGCCAAGAAAGATCGCCAGCATCAGGGCGATCAGTACGCTGCGAATGGCCGGTTTGGGCGTTTCAGGCTGGTTGAGATTGGTCACGGGAAAACCTGTGGGCAGAGATTGACCCGCAAGGAGCAAGGCGAGCGGGGATGCTCGCCAGTGTAAGTCGGTAGCAGGCTATTCGATAGCCTCATAAGGAAGGCCGACGTAATTTTCTGCAATCGTTTTTCGACCGGCCTCGGAGTCGACGAAGTACGCAAGTTCCGATTCGGCGATGCGCTGACTGAACGCATCGTGGTCATCGAAACGGTGCAACATCGAGGTCATCCACCAGGAAAATCGCTCGGCTTTCCAGACCCGGCGCAGGCAGACCTCGGAGTATTTCTCCAGCAAATCCACCCGGCCTTCGCGGTACACCTTCAGCAGAATGTTGAACAACGTACTGACGTCGCTGGCCGCCAGGTTCAGGCCCTTGGCGCCGGTGGGCGGGACGATGTGCGCAGCGTCGCCGACCAGGAACATCCGCCCGTACTGCATCGGTTCGACCACGAAACTGCGCAGCGGCGCGATGCTTTTTTCGATGGACGGCCCGGTCACCAGTTTTTCAGCCAGCGCCTCTGGCAGGCGGGTCTTGAGTTCGTCCCAGAAGCGCTGATCGGACCAGTCTTCGACCTGCTCATCCGCTCCCACCTGAAGGTAATAACGCGTGCGCGTCGCCGAACGCATGCTGCACAGGGCGAAACCCCGTTCGTGGCGGGCGTAGACCAGCTCTTCGTGGACCGGCGGCGTGTCGGCGAGCATGCCGAGCCAGCCGAACGGATAGACCCGTTCGAACACCTTGATGCAATCGGCGGGAATCGACTGCCGCGCCACGCCATGGAAACCGTCGCAGCCGGCGATGTAGTCGCAATCGAGCCGATATGTCTGGCCTTCCTTTTCGAATGTGACGAACGCTTCATCGGTTTTCATGCCGTGGGGCACAACGTTGCCGGCTTGGTAAATAGTCTTTGCGCCGGCCTCCCGACGAGCGGCCATCAGGTCGCGAGTGACTTCGGTCTGGCCATAAATCATCACGGTTTTGCCACCGGTCAGGGCGTGCAGATCGATGTGCACCTGACGCCCGTCGAGCGCCAGCTCAAAGCCCCCATGGACCAGCCCTTCGGCGTCCATGCGCTGACCCGTTCCGGCCTGGCGCAGCAGCTCTACCATGCCTTGTTCGAGGACACCGGCACGGATTCGTCCGAGCACGTAGTCCGGGGTTTGGCGTTCGAGGATAAGGGTGTCGATGCCGGCGTTGTGCAGCAATTGACCGAGCAATAAACCAGCAGGGCCGGCGCCGATGATGGCGACTTGGGTTTTCAGCGTTTTCAGCGTTTTCATTGTTTTTATGACTCGCAAGCTCCACGCGACCAGGGCCGGTGGATGATTTTTATGGATCGAGTGCTTGCATTTTTCACTTGCGAGTCCGTCAATTGAAGGTGAAAACTGAGCCGATACCTGTACATTCTGCCAATCGGTGCGATTATCGCCCGCTACCCCCTGAGGCCTGGATTGAAGTGATGAACAAGCCTGACCTGCCTTCGATTCCAGTGTTCAAGCTCTACGGTGAAAGCCTGGACTGGCCAACCCCGGACTTGCTGCACTGTGAAACCATTTCCAAACGCAGCCGCGAACACCAATGGGAAATCAAACCCCACCGCCACGCCGATTTGTGCCAGTTGCTCTTCGTATTCAAAGGTCAGGCAGAGCTTGAAATCGAAGGCAAACGTACGCAACTGACTGAACCGGCGATCCAGATCCTGCCACCGTTGTCGGTGCATGGCTTTCGCTTTTCCGAGGACGTCGAAGGGTTTGTCGTGACCCTCGCCGCGCCGCTGGTCGCCCATCTTCAGGCACAGCTGGGCAACTCGGTGAGCGCCCTGGCCCAGGCCGAAAGTTATCCGGCGGGCAAGGACGGGGACTACCTCAACAGCCTGTTTTCTGCGCTGCAAAACGAATACACCGGCCATCAACCGGCACGGGAAATGCTCATGCATTCGCTGGTCAGCGTGATCATGGTGTGGGTCAGCCGTCAGGTGATTCAGCGCCGCTCCGCCAGCCAGCGTCCGCAGCGTGCCCGGGAATACCTCAACGGTTTTATTCAGTTGGTGGAAGAGACTTACCGCCAGCACGTCAAGGTCGAGGACCTGGCGCATCGGTTGGGGATTTCCGTGTCCCACCTCAACGGCACCTGCCGTGAGCTGGCGGGACAACCGGCGTTGCAGATCATGCACGAGCGTCAGTTACTGGAGGCCAAGCGTTTGCTGACCTACACCAGCATGACCATTTACGAAATGTCTGACGTGTTGGGGTTTTCCGATCCGACCAACTTCACACGTCTGTTCCGACGTCGAGTGGGGATCTCGCCCAAGGCGTTTCGCGACCGCTTGAAGGCCGATCAGGACAGCGAGGCCTGATCCCCTTCGTTACCGGAGGGCGTTGAGGGTCGCGTTGTGGGGAATGCAGCGCTCGAAGTTACAGCTCGCGTATTCACGCGGCAGTTGTCGCAACTGCTCGACGCGCCAGGCCGCGGTGCCATACAGCGCCAGCGTGGCCGTGCAGGTGATGAAAATCACGAGGTATCTTCTTGTTTTGATGTTCATGGCGTTGACCTCTGAACGAATACCCTTCGGTACTACTTTCAGCATAGGTCAGAGGTGGTGAGTTGTGTAGGAGCTGCCGAAGGCTGCGATCTTTTGATCTTGATCTTGATCTTCTCGGCGTCGCTGAAGATCAAAAGATCGCAGCCTTCGGCAGCTCCTACAGGGTCATGCATTCAACTCCGGGAGTTGGCGCCGCCGGTTACAGCCCAACATCCCACTCCGGTTCTTCCGGAAATCTCAACACCAGAAAATCCAGCATGCTGCGCAGCGCCGCCGGCATGTGTTTGCGTGAGGCGTACACCGCGTACACGTTCATCTCTCGGGGTTCCGCCTGGGGCAATAAGCGGATCAACTCGCCACTGTGGATATGCACGCCGGCCTGATAACTGGGCAGCATGGCCACCCCGGCGCCGGCCATGGTGACGCGCAGCAGCGTGCTGGCCTCGTTGGCGCAGATGTTGCCCTGCACCGGCACTGAAACCTGCTCGCCGTCCTGCTCGACATGCCAGAGGCTTTTGCCGAAGTAGGAGTGGGTCAGGCAGTTGTGCTGGCTCAGGTCTTCCACCCGCAACGGCGTCGGGTGCTCGCGCAGGTAAGCGGGGGAGGCGCAGATCACCGAGCGGCAGACCGTCAGCCGCCGCGCGATCAGGTTCGGGTCCAGGTCATTGCTGGTGCGAATCGCCAGATCGATGCGCTCATCTACCAGGTTCACCGTGCGGTCGAGCATCTGCAGGTCGATGCTGACGCCGGGGTAGCGCTTGACGTAGGCGGCCATGGCGTCCGCCAGTTGTGCCTGGCCGAATGAGGTGCTGACGCTGATTCGCAGCAGGCCGCGTGGGGCATCGTCCGGTTCGCTGACGGCGGCCTGCATGTCTGTGGATAAGTCGAGCATCTGCCGGCAACGTGGCAGGATTTCACTGCCGGCGGCGGTCAGGCTCAATTTGCGCGTGGTGCGGTGCATCAGGCGCGCGCCGACCCAGTCTTCCAGTTCCGCCAGATACCGGGAAACCACCGGCCGTGACAGGTCCAGGTGATCGGCGGCGGCCGACTGGCTGCCGAGGTCGACCACGCAGACGAACACCCGCATTGCTTGTAGACGATCCATGATTTGCCCGCTTTCAGAAACAAACTATGTTCAAGCATCGCATTTTTTGTACTGAGTCAGGCAACTAAGCTCTGTTCCTGTGTAGGAGCGAGCTTGCTCGCGATGGACGCAAGAGCGCCGCGTTCACCCGGTAAGCACGCGTAATCGTTAACGGCCATCGCGAGCAAGCTCGCTCCTACAAAAAAGCCCCACCACGGCATTCGGACAACGGAGCAACAGATGATCGGTTTCACCTCCCTCAAGCGCATTTTGCTGGCCACGGCCGTCCTCGGTTTCGCGGCTCATGCCACGGCGGCTTCGACCCTGACCCTGGAGGTCTACAACCCGGGCGACAAGGCCATTTTTCCGGTGACCTCGGTCCTGGTCAGCGGCGAAAAGGACGCCATCCTGGTGGACGCGCAATTCGGCAAATCCCAGGCCGAACAGGTGGTGGAAAAAATCCGCGCCAGCGGCAAGCAACTGACCACCATCTACATCAGCCACGGAGACCCGGACTACTACTTCGGCCTCGACACCCTGACTACTGCGTTCCCGAAAGCCAAAGTGCTCGCCTCGCAGCCGACCGTGGATCACATCAAAAAAACCGTCGACGGCAAAGTGGCGTTCTGGGGCCCGAAAATGGGCGCTGACGTGCCGGCCAAAACCATCGTGCCGGACGTGCTCGAGGGTGACAGTCTGATGCTCGAAGGGCAGAAGTTGCAGGTGGTCGGTCTTGCGGGCAAGCAGCCGGATCGCACCTTTGTGTGGATCCCGTCGATCAAGGCAGTGGTCGGTGGCGTGGTCGTCGCCGAAAACATTCATGTGTGGATGGCGGACACCCAAACCCCGCAGTCGCATGCCGATTGGCTGACGACGCTGCACGCCATCGAAACCCTGAAACCGAAAACCATCGTGCCAGGTCATTACCTCGGTGAGAGCGCCCGTTCCCTGGCCGCCGTGCAGTTCACTGCCGATTACATCAAGGCTTTCGACGAAGAAACCGCCAAGGCCAAAGACTCCGCTGCGCTGATCGCCGCGATGAAAAAACGCTACCCGACACTGGGCGAAGAAAGCTCCCTGGCGCTGAGCGCCAAAGTCGCCAAGGGCGAGATGAAGTGGTGACCCGTCGTACCTGAAACTGATCGCTGATCGTTCCCACGCTCTGCGTGGGAACGATCAACTTGCATTGATTTACCCAAACCAACTGGAGAGCGTCATGAGCAAAATCGCAATCATCGGTGCCACCGGACGTGCCGGTAGCCAACTGTTGGAAGAAGCCCTGCGTCGCGGTCACAGCGTCACGACCATCGCCCGCGACACGTCGAAGATCGGACAGCGTGCCGGTGTGGTCGCCAAAAACGTCGACGCCCTCGATGCCGAAGCGTTGCAAGCGGCAGTTACTGGCCATGATGTTGTGATCAGTGCCGCGCACTTCGCGACCCTTCCAGCCAGCGCTGTACTCGGGCCGGTGAAAAAGGCCGGGGTGAAACGACTGCTGGTGGTGGGCGGTGCGGGTTCGCTGTTGCTGCCGGACGGAACTCGCGTTATCGACAGCAAGGGCTTCCCGGCGGAGTACAAGGCTGAGGCCAGCGCGGGGGCGGAGTTCCTCGGGAACCTGCGTCAGGAAAAGGATCTGGACTGGACCTTTGTGTCGCCGTCGGCGGAGTTTGTCGAAGGCGAGCGTACCGGCACGTTTCGGATCGGCAAGGATGATTTGCTGGTGAGCAGCGCAGGGCGGAGCTGGATTACGTTCGCCGATTATGCGATTGCGATGCTGGATGAAGTGGAAGCGACGAAGCACTCTCGTCAGCGGTTTACTGTCGGGTATTGATCCAGAAACACCGCCCCCTGTAGGAGCTGCCGAAGGCTGCGATCTTTTGACCTTGATCTTCCCGGCGCCGCTGAAGATCAAAATCAAGATCAAAAGATCGCAGCCTTCGGCAGCTCCTACGGGGTTTGTCCGTTCAGCGGGCCTGAGCCTGCTCCACCAACCACCCCATCAATTCGCGCAATTTCGGCGAAGGTCCAGGCTTCTCGGGGAACACCAGGTAATACGCTAGCCCCGTTTTCACCTTCAATTCAAACGGCATGACCAGCCGCCCGGCACTCAGGTCATCGCCAATCAACGACCAATCCCCGATCGCCACGCCTGTCCCCTGGGACGCCATCGACATCGCCAGGTCCAGCGTCTCGAAATGCTGACCCTTGCTGACATTACTCAATTGAAGGTTTGCCGCTTTCAACCAGGCGTTCCAGTCCCGCTCATCCCGCGTCGGGTGCAGCAGCAAGTGCTGTTGCAGATCCGCCGGTGTCTGCAAGGCCATCGGTCCGTCCAGCATGGGTCGTGAACACACCGGCGTCAGTTGCTCATCGAACAGCAGATAAGACGTCAGTGCGCTGTCCGGCGGCGCGCCGTACATCACCGCTGCATCGAACTGCTCGCGATGGAAATCCACACCGTGCTTGACCGTGGTGGTCAGCTCCACCGGCACATCCGGGCGTTCCCGTTGCCACTGCAACAGACGCGGCAGCAGCCAGCGCATCACACAAGTTGGCGCCTTGAGTTGCAGGGTCTCGCGCTTCTCGCCGATCTGCTCAACCGCCTCGTCGATCAAGCCGAAAATCTGCTGGACCCGTGGCAGCCACTCCCGTCCTTCGGCGGTCAGGTCGAGACCCCGGGCCTGGCGAATGAACAGCTCATAGCCCAGATGATCTTCCAGCCCGGCGATCTGCCGACTCACCGCGCCCTGGGTGATGTACAGCTGCTCGGCGGCCCGGGTGAAGTTGCAGCACTGCGCGGTAATCAGAAATGTGTGCAGCGCCGGCAGGGGAGGCAATCGTTTCATTGGGATCCAAGGTATGACGTGAGGACATGGCTAGTATGACTTTTTATCCATTGTTGCGGCTACGTGTCGCCCGTTCCAATGAGGCCATCCCTGGACCTGCCTACTCATCATAAACACTGCGCAGGCCCGGCGTCTCAAACGAACAAGAAGGGCAAAGACATGGCGACGTGCGGCGAAGTATTGGTCAAGTTACTCGAAGATTACGGGGTTGAGCAGGTGTTCGGCATTCCCGGTGTTCACACCGTGGAGCTGTATCGCGGGCTGGCCCGTTCGAGCATCAACCACGTTACTCCGCGTCACGAACAGGGCGCCGGTTTCATGGCCGACGGCTACGCTCGCACCAGCGGCAAACCGGGTGTGTGCTTCATCATTACCGGCCCTGGCATGACCAACATCACCACCGCCATGGGCCAGGCCTACGCCGATTCGATCCCGATGCTGGTGATCTCCAGTGTGCAGACCCGCAACCAGTTGGGCGGCGGTCGCGGCAAGCTGCACGAGCTGCCGAACCAGAGCGCATTGGTCGGCGGTGTCGCGGCGTTCTCCCACACGTTGATGTCGGCGTCCGAATTGCCAGGCGTCCTGGCCCGTGCGTTTGCCCTGTTCCAGGCCGGTCGCCCACGTCCGGTGCACATCGAAATTCCGTTGGACGTCCTGGTCGAAGAAGCCGATGACCTGCTCGCCAGCGTGCCGGTGAACGTCGACCGCGCCGGCGCATCGCCGACCGCCATTTCCCGCATGACCGATTTGCTGGCCGGTGCCAAGCGTCCACTGATTCTCGCCGGTGGCGGCGCCATTGATGCCGCCGCCGAATTGACTGAACTGGCCGAACTGCTGGACGCGCCGGTGGCCCTGACCATCAATGCCAAAGGCATGCTCGAATCCGCTCACCCGCTGCTGATCGGTTCGACCCAGAGCCTGGTCGCCACCCGCGCCCTGGTGGCCGAGGCCGACGTGGTGTTGGCGATCGGCACCGAACTGGCCGAGACCGACTACGACGTGACCTTCGCCGGTGGTTTCGACATTCCCGGCAAACTGCTGCGAGTCGACATCGACCCGGACCAGACCGTGCGCAACTACCCGCCGCACATCGCGCTGGTGTCCGACTCGCGTAACGCTGCCCAGGCCTTGCTGAGCGCGCTGTCCCACAAGTCACTGGCCGAGCGCCGCAACGATTGGGGCCAGGTCCGTGCCGCACGCTTGCGCGAAGAACTCGCCGCCACGTGGGACGCTCCGACCCTGGCGCAGACCCGCTTTCTGGAAACTGTGCTGCACGAGTTGCCGAACGCGGTCTTCGTCGGCGATTCGACCCAGCCGGTGTACACCGGCAACCTGACCTTCAATCCGGAACGCCCACGTCGCTGGTTCAACTCGTCCACCGGTTACGGCACCCTCGGTTACGCCTTGCCGGCGGCCATTGGCGCCTGGCTCGGCGGCAGTGTCGAAAGCGGTGCCCGCCCACCGGTGGTGTGCCTGATCGGCGACGGTGGCCTGCAATTCACCCTGCCGGAACTGGCCAGCGCCGTTGAAGCGCGCACCCCGGTGATCGTCCTGCTGTGGAATAACCAGGGCTACGAAGAGATCAAGAAATACATGGTCAACCGCGCCATCGAGCCGGTCGGCGTAGACATCTACACCCCGGACTTCATTGGCGTGGCCAAGGCCCTGGGCTGTGCGGCCGAAGCCGTCAACGGTGTCGAGCAATTGCGCAGCGCACTGCGCGCCGCCACCGATCGCCAGGGCCCGACGCTGATTGAAATCGATCAGGCTTCGTGGATGAAGGCGGTGTCGCAATGAGCTTCCGCATGACGTTCCCAACGGCACTGGACGGCCTGTACATCGACGGCCAATGGTCGGCCGGCAACGAGCATTTGCGCGTGATCAACCCGGCGACCGAAGCCCTGTTGACCACCGTTAATGGCGGCGATGAAAAAGCGCTTGATCAAGCCGTAAGCGCCGCGAGCGAGGCTTTCAAGGACTGGTCGAAAACCACCGGTGCCGAGCGTGGGGCGATCCTGCGCAGAATCGCCGCGGGCGTGCAGGCCGGTCGCGAACAGTTGATGCACTTGCAGTCGAGCAACAACGGCAAACCGCTGTTCGAAGCGGCCATCGACGTCGACGACGTGATCGCGACGTTCGAGTACTACGCCGGTTTGGCCGAAGGGCTCGATGCCAAACAGGACAGCGCTGTTGAGCTGCCGAGCGACGACTTCAGCGCCCGCGTGCGCCGTGAACCCTGCGGTGTGGTCGGCCTGATCGTGCCGTGGAATTTCCCGATGGTGACCACCGCGTGGAAACTCGCCCCGGCCCTGGCCGCCGGTTGCTGCGTAGTGCTCAAGCCTTCGGAAGTCACACCGCTGCCGGAGCTGGAACTGGCGGCGATCATCGCCGAGGCCGGCCTGCCCAAGGGCGTGTTCAACCTGGTCTGCGGCACTGGCCTGGCGGTCGGTGCACCGATGTCGGCCGATCCACGCATCGCCAAGATTTCGTTCACTGGCAGCAACGCGGTGGGCGTGCAGGTCATGCAGCGGGCGGCGGAAACCGTGAAGGGCGTGAGCCTGGAACTGGGCGGTAAATCCTCGCTGCTGGTGCTCAAGGACGCCGACGTAGAGCTGGCCGTGGAAGTGGCCTGTGGCGGCGGTTTCTTCAATGCCGGGCAGATGTGTTCCGCCACCAGCCGCGTATTGGTCGCCGATGAACTGGCCGATGAGTTTCTAACGAAACTGAAAAAACGCGCCGAAGCCATTCGCGTGGCCGACCCGTTCGACCCGAACGTGGAAATGGGCGCACTGGTCAATCAGGCGCAATACCAGCGTGTGCTCGGCCACATCGATCGCGGCTTGAGTGCCGGCGCCAAGCTGATTTGCGGCGGCAATCGCCCGGCGGACCTGCCACGCGGATATTTTTTGCAGCCGACGATTTTCACCGAAGTGCCCTCAGGCAGTGCGCTGTGGTGTGAAGAGATCTTCGGCCCGGTGATCTGCGTGCGCAGTTTTGCCTCTGAAACCGAGGCGATTGCCCTGGCCAACGACAGCCAGTTCGGCCTGGTGGCCAGTGTGGTCACCCGCGACGTTGAGGCCGCTGATCGGGTCGCCAACGCCTTGCAGGCGGGGCTTGTGTGGATCAATGCGCCGCAAGTGATCTTCCCGCAGACCGCCTGGGGTGGCTACAAGCAGAGCAGCATCGGCCGCGAGCTGGGGCCGTGGGGTTTGCAGGCATTTCAGGAAATCAAACACGTGATTCGCGCCGTCTGACGGTACCTATCACTGTAGGCGCGAGCTTGCTCGCGATGGATGTCAACGATAACGCGGGGAGTCAGACAACCCGCGTCGTTCATGCGCCTTTCGCGAGCAAGCTCGCTCCTACATGAGGCATGCACTGGCGTCATGGCTTCAATGAGTTTTTATCGATAGTCAGGTGTTTTGCACGACCTCAGGATGAACCCGTCGGCTCAGCGCAAGCCCTTTGAAACCGGGGGCTTTAAGCAGATCCGACCGCGCGGATGCAACGGTTGCGACCAACCTCATACTTAAAAAAACAAAGGGAGTCCTTCATGGGCGAGCACGATCTGAACAGACGTCAATTCATCAAAACTGTGGGCGTAGCCTCGGTTGCAGCGGCGGCCATGAGCTTGCCCTTCGTCCGGGCCAATGCCAGCGACACACGCTTCCAGGGCAAAACCCTGCGTCTGCTGACCTGGTCCGATGACACCGGCCTGGCAGCACTGCGCAACATCGCGGCAACCTTTGAAGACAAGTACGGCTGCAAGGTCATCGCTGACCGCACCGGCAGTACCTCGGAAATGGTCGCCAAACTCAAGGCCGGCGGCGATCGTCCGCAGTACGACATCATCACCCTGGCAGGCGTCGGCGCCGAAGGTCTGGCCGCTGCCGGGTTGCTGGAAAAACCCGATCTCAACCGCATCCCCAACCTGGTCGACGTACCGGAGAAATACCGCACCGGCGCCAATGGCCACGGCATCGGTTACCTGCTCTGGTGCAACAGCCTGGTCTACAGCACCCGCACGATAAAAGAGGCACCGGACAGCTACGCCGCCCTGTGGGACGCCGACCTGTCGCCGAACATCTTCCTGCCGCCGCCGAACTGGACCGAGGCCATGGACCTGATCATCCTCGCCGCCAAACTGGCCGGTGGTGATGAACACAACATCGAACCCGGCTTCAAGAAACTCGCCGAGCTCAAGGATCGCGTGGTGACCCTGGGTGAAAATCCGAACCAGATCGCCGAACTGTTCCGCACCGGTTCCCTGGACATGGGCGGCTTGTATGCACCGGCGTTTTTCCCGAAACAGATCCGCGATCCGGCCTACGGTCTGGGTGCTACGTTCGGCATGAAAGAAGGCTTCTACACCGACCTGATGCTCTCGGTCATGCCGAAAAGCCGTCCGGGCGATATCGACCTGGCCTACGCCTTCATCAACCACTCTCTGGACCCGCTGGTGCAGGGCAAGATGGCCGAAGACATCTACAACGGCCCGGTCAACGCCAAGGCGATCATCTCCGCCGAAGCGCGCAAGAGCCCGTACATCCTCACGCCGGAGCAGATTGCCGAGAAGGCGATCATGCACGACAACGCCTTCCTGGCCTCCGTGCATGACCAATGGATTCGTCGCTACACGGAAATCTTTTCTTCCTGATCCGTAGGAGCTGCCGAAGGCTGCGATCTTTTGATCCTGCTCTTCGGTGGCTCTGAAAAGGTCAAAAGATCGCAGCCTTCGGCAGCTCCTACAGGGGCCTGTGCATTCAGATATTCCTGTACCTGATCTTCCATTGACGAGACCCTTGCTATGGAACACCAACCTTTGACCCATCCGGTCAGCGCCGCTGCATCGCGCCCACGCCTCGGTGTTTCGCCGACGACGCGTGCCTGGTTTTTCCTCTCGCCATCGATGCTGTTTCTCGGCGTGCTGATTGCCGCCAGCCTCCTGGTCCTGCGCATGAGCGTGGGCACCAAAGGTGCGGAATGGACCGGGTTCAGCCTGGCCAGCTACGCCCAATTGCTGGAACCGTATTACCTCAAATCCTTGCTGCTGACCCTGCGCCTGGCCCTGATCAGCGCAGTGATCGCCGTCGTACTGGCGATCCCGGTGGCCTACACCATGTCGCGCCTGACCTCACCGTTTGTGCGACGGATTTTCCTCGCCGCGGTGCTACTGCCCTTGCTGGTCAACCTGCTGCTGCAAAGCTACGGCTGGCTGGTGATTCTCGGCCCTGGCGGGATGCTCAATCAGGCGCTGATGGGCCTGGGCCTGATCAAGCGACCGATCATGCTGCTGTACAACCAGAACGGCGTACTGATGGGCCTGGTGCAAACCGCATTTCCGTTGGCCGTGCTGCCGATCGCCAGCGCCATGCGCGGCGTCGCCCGTACCTATGAAGAAGCCGCCGCCACGTTGGGCGCCAGCCGTTTGCAGGTGTTCCGCCAAGTGGTGTTGCCGATGAGCATGCCGGGGATCATCACCGGTGCGACGCTGGTCTTCGCCTACAACGCCAGCAGCTTCGTGGTGCCTTTGCTGCTCGGTGGCCGTCGTGTGCCGATGCTGGCGGTGATGGTGCATGACCAGATCGCGCCGCTGATGAACTGGCCCGCCGCGTCCGCTGCCGGCGTGGTGCTGATCGTCACCACCCTCGCGATCATGACGTTGTCCGAATTCATCACTGGCCGTCGTCGGCGCATGCTGGAGGCTTCGCAATGAGCTCTGTGATCAAGAAGCGTTATGGGCTGTTGCCCGGTGAGACCGGCAAGTTTGCCGGCATTCTTTCGGGCTTCATCCTGCTGCTGGCGGTGTTGCCGATCCTGACCATGATCGTGATGTCGTTCAGCGGGGCGTCGAACCTCGACTTCCCGCCGAGCAGCTACAGCCTGCAATGGTACAAAGCCGCCTGGCACACCTTTGTCTCGCCGGACTCCAGCGATGTGCTGAGCCTCGGCAAGGCCATGAGCACCAGCCTGATGGTCGCTTGCCTGACCATGGTGTTCGCGACGATTGTCGCGGTGCCGGCCGCCTATGCCCTGACCCGTTGCGAGTTCCGCGGCAAGGCCGTGGCGCTGCAACTGATGTCGTTGCCGTTGGTGTTTCCGATGGTGGTGTTGGGGCTGGCGTTGCTGCTGGTGTTCGACAGCCTGCCCTTCCAGATCACCACTTCGCGACTGGTGATTGCCCACGTGATCCTGGCGTTGCCGTTCGTGGTGAAGAACTGCACGGCGGCGATGCTCTCCATCGGCAGCGAAGTGGAAGAGGCCGCGCAGATGCTCGGCGCCTCACCGCTGCGGGCGATTATTGATGTGGTGGTGCCATTGATGAAATCGGGGATTCTGGCGGGCATGCTGCTGGCGTTCATCGTTTCGTTCAACGAATTCACCGTGACCTATTTCCTCTACACCATCGACGTCATGACCGTGCCGATCTGGATGTACAGCCGCACCGTGTCGTCGCTCGACCCCACCGTATTTTCGTTTGCCGTGCTGATCGTGCTGATCGACTTCGTCCTGATCTGGGCGTTGGAGAAGCTGGTTGGTGAAGGTGGCGTTTCGTTCTGATTCTTGAGGTGCAACATGACTGGTCTGATTCTGGAAAACGTCGAGAAACATTACGGCTCGGCCTGCGCGGTAAAGGATGTAAACCTGCATTTGCCCGAGGGCAAACTGGTGTGTTTTCTCGGCCCTTCGGGCTGCGGCAAAACCACGCTGCTGCGGATGATCGCCGGGCTCGAAACCCTGACCGGCGGCGAAATTCGCCTGGACGGTGAAGACATTGGCCACACGCCGGCGCATCAGCGCAATTTCGGCATGGTGTTTCAATCCCTGGCGTTGTTCCCGCACATGACCGTGGGGGAGAACATTGCCTATCCGCTGAAACTGCGCGGGGTCAGCAAGGCTGATCAGCAGGCGCGGGTGGTGGAGTTGCTTGAGCTGATTCAACTACAGGAAATGATTGATCGCCCGGTGGCAAAACTCTCCGGCGGTCAACGTCAGCGCGTGGCGATTGCCCGGGCGATTGCCAATCACCCGAAAATCCTGCTGCTGGATGAACCGCTGTCGGCGCTGGACGCCAAGTTGCGTGAGTCGATGCAGGTGGAGATTCGTCAACTGCAACAGCGCTTGAACATCACCACCATCATGGTGACTCACGACCAGCGTGAAGCCATGACCATGGCCGATATCGTCGTCGTGCTGGGTGAGCATCGGGTGCAGCAAGTGGGGACGCCGATCGAGATTTACCGGCACCCGGCGAACGAATTCGTCGCGGACTTTATTGGCTCGGGCAACATCTTCCCGGCCACGGCGCTGGGCAATGGCAAGGTTGGTTTGCCGGGCGGCGATGCGCTGGACGTGCCGATCTGCAGCAGCATCGTGGTCGGTGAGAAGGTCAAGATGCTGATTCGTCCTGAAGACCTGCAACTGTCGCACCCGCAGGCGACGGCGGGTAATCGGTTGCTGGGCAAGGTGACGTTCGTGCGGGATATCGGCGCGACGATTGAAACGACCGTGGAGTGTTCCGGGGTTTCGTTTACCGCGTTGAGCACGCCGTGTCAGGGGTTTGGGTTGAGCATTGGCAATCCGGTGTCGGTGACCCTTCCTGCCGAGGCGTGCCGCGTACTCGGCGCCTGACTGACTGGCCCCATCGCCGGCTTGCCGGCGATGAGGGCAGTATTGTCAGCACAAACCCTGGCTAGACACTCAACCGCAACCGCGCCAAATCCCGCAACGGTGGCGCCCCGAACAATCGGCTGTATTCCCGGCTGAACTGCGAAGGGCTTTCATAGCCGACGCGGTATCCCGCCGCCGACGCTTCCAGCCCCTCCGCCAGCATCAACCGCCGCGCCTCTTGCAGGCGCAGCTGCTTCTGATATTGCAGCGGACTCATTGCCGTCATCGCCTTGAACCGGTGATGCAATGTCGACACACTCAGGTTCACTTCCTTCGCCAGATCATCGATACGCAACGGCTGTTCATAATTGCCGTTGAGCCATTTGATCGCCTGGCTGATGCGGTGGCTCTGGCTGTTGGCGATGGCGATTTCATACAGGCGATGACCCTGCTGACTGCGCAACAGCCGATAGAGAATCTCCCGACGAATCAGCGGCGCGAGCATGGCGATGTCTTTTGGTGTGTCCAGCAAGCGAGCCAGACGCAGCACGGCGTCGAGCATCGCGGTGTCGAGCCGTTCGACATACAGGCCTCGGCCAGTGGGACGTGTAGGCACGCCAATCGGGCCGGCGTCGGCAATCAGCGCGGTGATTTCCGCCGGGTCGATGTCCAGTCGCACCGCGAGGATCGGTTCCTCCGGCGAGACGTTCACCACCCGCCCGCTCAGCGGCATCGAGACGGAGACCACCAGGTAGTTCAGCGGGTCGTAGTTGAAGTACTCGTCAGCCAGCCGAACCTCTTTGCGCCCCTGGGCCATGATGCACAGTGCCGGTTGCGCCAGCACCGGGGCGAACTCATGGGATTGGCTGTGGCGCGCCATGAACAGCGAGCCGACCGCAGTGGCATAATTGCCATCCTCCTGCGTGTTGCGGCGGATGATGGCGGCCAGTTCCGCGCGCCGCTTCTCCATGTCAGCGTCCAGCGGGGCTTGAAAATGATCGAGCGACGACATGCCTGGCATCCTCTTTGAAGCGTTGGCGATGAGCTGAGCTTAAGTTTGTGCAAGGCACAGCGGTAGACACATCCTGCCAAAAGCTTGCCTGATTCTGCACGGGGTTGGGTGGCTGCGCCGCCATGGCAGGACACTGCCGTGAAAACTTGCTTGAAAGTCGTGTTTCAGCCCCGTGACAGGATTTACACGTTGTTACAGGTACAGAGGGCAGCTTCGCAGGATTGTGCAACAAGCCGGCAGGAATCGACTAACGGGGCCGCGCGCGGGCGCTTAACCTTGGATCCTGTCGCAGCCCGTCCCACGGCTGCGGTCGACTACCTGGGAGGGTTGAACATGTCTACGCAGATCCCCGTCAGTCATATGGCCTTTGTCCGTGCCCGCGCCGGGCGTTCAGCGGAACTCGGTGCGCGCCTCAGCGCCTTGATCGAGCCGTCGCGAGCCGCGCCTGGGTGCTTGAGTTTTTCCCTGCAGCATTCGCAATGCGATCCGGAGTTGTGGCTGGTGTCCGGCTTCTGGACCCATCAGCAAGCCATGACTGCCTACTTCAGTACCCCGGCCATGCAGATTTTCGCCGAGCTGGTGCAGGAGCTGGTGGTCAACAGCCTGGATTTTCATACCTTCAAGGATGTGTCGGCAGCCCAGGCGCTCGGTCAGTCCCGGTCGTGGGTACACAAAATGGCGGGTTGAGGGTTTAATGGCTCAACTCTCAATCAGCCAGGATCCGCGACATGGCACGCAAAGCCTTTGAAACCTTCGAAGCCGTATCCGCCGTAGTCCCCCGCGAAGGCGGTTACTACGCGGCGATTGCCACCAAAGCCATCGGCAGCCCGGGTGTACCACGCTTTAACAAACTGCTCGAAGAGCAGACCTTCAAGACCGCCAAAGAAGCGGACGAAGCCGCCGCACTGGAGCTGACACGTCTTAAAGGCGTCAGCGAAGACGGCGACCTGATCTGGTAATTACTTGACCGCCCCTGGGCGGAACATCTTGAACAATGCCTCAGGCCCCAGCTGGAAATAATCCGCTGGTCCGCCGCCGCGCAGAATCGGTTCTGCCGCGGCGGTGTCGTACACCCCATCCTTCAACAGCCACTTGGCGATATGCACGGCGACCACTTCGCCGAGAATCAGCCAGCTCGGCACCACTTCGCCGTCCGCCCGTTGCAGCTGAATGATCTGCGTGACCTTGCACTCGAAGGACACCGGGCTTTCGGTGACCCGTGGCACCTGAATGATTTTCGAGGCCGCTGGCGTCAACCCGGACAGCTCGAATTCGTTGACCTCTGGCCCGACCATGGCGCAGCTCTGGTTCATCTGCTCGGCCAGTGGCCGGGTCGCCAGGTTCCAGGCGAACTCGCCAGTCTGTTCGATGTTGTTCAGGCTGTCTTTGCGCCCGACGCTGGAAAAACCAATGATCGGCGGAATGTAGTTGAAGGCGTTGAAGAAACTGTACGGCGCCAGGTTCAAGCGGCCGTTGGCATCCAGTGAAGAAATCCAGCCGATGGGACGCGGGCCGACGATCGCGTTGAACGGATCGTGGGGCAGACCGTGGCCTTTGGCGGGTTCGTAGAAGTGGATGTCGTCGGGCATGGAGTGAATTCCTGGGGCTCTCGGGAGGCGCTCATGGTGCAAGGACGAGCGGATAATTTCCAGCAATGCGGTACAAATGTGGGAGCGAGCCTGCTCGCGATGGCGGTGTAACAGACAAAATCTTTAGCGAGTGTTAAGCCGCTATCGCGAGCAGGCTCGCTCCCACAGGGTTTTGTACCGATTCCGGCATTTATGTTCCTCCAGAAATGAAGAAGCCCGGCCGAAGCCGGGCTGTGAACCTTCCTCCAATGATCAGCCGATGGCTTCTGCAGTGCCGGTTTTATCAAAACCGTCGGCGGCATAGGAGTCGGAGTGGGCGCGTTCGACCGAGGCGCTGGCTTCGGAGGTAAAAGAGGCCGAGTTGGTTTTGTCATAGCCATCTGCGGCAAACGCGTTGGCGGTCAGTACGGAGAAGACCAGGGCGAGGAAAAGTTTGCTTTTCATCTTCATAACTCCAGATTCAATGATGTTGAATAAATTGATTAAAATGCATTGATAAGTGATAAAAACAATCGATTAATTAGATGTTAAGGCCGTCAGGCTTTTTCGCTTTCAAAGACTGAGTGAGCGCATCGCCGTTAATCGATCAGGCAGGGGCAGGATGTGTTCCGGGCATTAACCGTCGATTAATCCGAGGTGACAGATTTTTCATATAGCGACTGGCTGATGGAAACTCATCATTCTTAGCGCCAAAAAAAGGGGGGCAGACCTTGCGCAGGTCTGCCCCCTTTTTTGTAGCGCGAGTGGACTTAGTCGGTCTCGATCCGCGAATGCTTGCGGGTGTCTTTCATGGTGATGTACACCAGCAACGACACGGCAATACACGCGGTGACATACCAGTAATAACCGGTTTCCATACCAATGCTCTTGAACCACAGGGCGATGTATTCAGCGGTACCGCCGAAGATCGACACGGTCAGCGCGTAGGGCAGGCCTACGCCGAGTGCACGGATCTCGGTCGGGAACAGTTCGGCTTTCACCACTGCGTTGATCGAGGTGTAGCCGCTGACGATGATCAGCGCCGCCATGATCAGGAAGAACGCACCCCACCAGGACTGGATAGTGTGCAGGGTGGTCAGGATCGGCACGGTGAACAGCGTGCCGAGGACACCAAAGGCAATCAGGATCGGCCGGCGACCGACCTTATCCGACAAGCCGCCGATGATCGGTTGCAGGCACATGAACAGGAACAGCGTTGCAGCGGAAATGGTGGTGGAGTCGGAAATGCTCATGCCGACGGTGTTCACCAGGTATTTCTGCATGTACGTGGTGTAGGTGTAGAACGCCAGGGTGCCGCCCATGGTCAGGCCGACCACGGTCATCAGTTCTTTCGGATGGCGCATCAAGGTGCGCATGGCGCTTTCCTTGGCCTTCTCTTTCTTGGTGAACGACTCGGTTTCTTCCATGCCACGACGCAGGTAGAGCGCGACTACGGCACACAGCGCGCCGATGGCGAACGGGATGCGCCAGCCCCAGGCGTACAGCTCTTCGGTGGTCAGCACTTGTTGCAGCACGATCAGCACGGCCAACGCTATGAGCTGGCCGGAGATCAGGGTCACGTACTGGAAGCTGGAGTAGAAGCCGCGACGTTCTTTGGTCGCCATCTCGCTGAGGTACGTCGCCGAGGTGCCGTACTCGCCACCGACCGACAGGCCCTGCAGCAAGCGGGCAAACACCAGCAGGATCGGTGCGCCGATGCCGATGGTTTCATAACCCGGGCTCAGGGCGATCAGCAGCGAGCCGAAGCACATCAGGTACACCGAGGCCATCAAGGCACGTTTGCGACCGGCCTTGTCGGCGTAGAGGCCCATCAGCCAGCCACCGATCGGGCGCATCAGGAAGCCCACGGCGAAGATCGCGGCGGTGTTCAGCAGTTGTGCGGTGGTGTCGCCTTTCGGGAAAAAGGCCTTGGCGAAGTACAGGGAGAAGGCGGCGTAGACGTACCAGTCGTACCACTCGACCATGTTGCCGACCGAGCCGCTGAAGATGGATTTGATGCGGCTGGCGGTGGTTCTTTCTCTGGCCGGTACGGCAGCCGACCCAAGGGGCAGGGTATTGGAGTTATCCATTGAAGGATCCTTCGTTTAATTGTTTTTGTGGAGCGCGTTGAAACGCAGCCTGCTGGGGCTATAGCAGGAGCTGTGCCAACGGGAGGAGGGCCGGTTTAGAGGGGATGAATGTTTGCGGTGAGCGGAAATCCGCTTATTTTGGATTGGGGGCAAGCGGAAAACCGCTTATCCGGCTTATGGATTTGCTTTGCCTGCACTGGCCTCATCGCGAGCAGGCTCGCTCCCACAATGGGCCGGTGTACACAGTTAAAAATGGGGAGGGAACAGACTTGCAATGGTCCGGTGTACACAATTCGAATGTGGGAGCGAGCCTGCTCGCGAAGAGGCCGGATCAGACACACAAAAATCAGCTGTCTTGCAGGAACATCTCGCGGGTCAACCCATGTCGCTGCATCTTTTCATTGAAGGTGCGGCGCGGCAGTTGCAGCTCTTCGAGCACCGCTTTCACGTCGCCCTTGTGCCGGGTCAGCGCCGCGCGCAAGCAGTGCGCTTCAAATGCTTCCTGCTGTGCCGCCAGCGACTGCCCGGGATCGATGCCCACCGGTTCCGGCTCGCCGAGGCCCAACACCTGACGCTCGGCCACGTTCGCCAGTTCGCGCACATTGCCCGGCCAGTCGTGACTCAGCAGATGGCTCAACTGCGGGCCGCTCAGCGGTGGGAACGTGCGCCCCAAACGCTCGGCAGCGCTTTGGGCAAACGACTCGAACAATAACGGAATGTCTTCACGACGCTCGCGCAACGGCGGCAGACGCAACTCGGCGACGTTCAAGCGATAGGCCAGATCCTCGCGAAAACGTCCGGCCCGCGCTTCGTCCAGCAGATCAGGTTTGGTCGCCGCGATGATCCGCAAGTCCACACGAATGCTCTGATTCGAACCCAGACGCTCCAGCTTCTGCTCCTGCAATACCCGCAGCAATTTCACCTGCTGGGCCAACGGCATGCTTTCGATTTCATCGAGAAACAGCGTGCCGCCATCGGCGTATTCGAGCTTGCCGATGCGCTTGCCCTGGGCGCCGGTGAACGCGCCGCTCTCGTGACCGAACAGCTCGGCCTCGAACAACTGCTCGGGAATTGCCGCGCAGTTCAGGGCCACAAACGGCTTGTCGGCGCGCGGCCCGAAGTCATGCAGGCAACGGGCAACCAGCTCCTTGCCGCTGCCGGTTTCACCGCGGATCAGCACGTTGACCGGCAGCGCCGCCAGATCCAGGACTTGCCGGCGCAGCGTCTGCAAGCCACGGGACACACCGAGCAGCGTCGCGTCGAGTTTGGCGCGGTTGTCCGCCTGCTCGTGCAAGGCACGGTTTTCCAGCACCAGCCGGCGTTTATCCAGGGCTCGGCGCAGGCTGCCGAGCAGGGTTTCGGGGCTGAACGGTTTTTCGAGGAAGTCATAGGCGCCATCGCGCATCGCGTCGACCGCCATCGGCACGTCGCCGTGGCCGGTCAGCAGGATCACCGGCAAATCAGCATCGCGGCGTTGGATTTCGGCCAGCAATTCCAGCCCCGTCATGCCCGGCATGCGCACGTCGCTGAGGATCACGCCGGGGAAATGCCTGGGCAATTGCGCCAGGCATTCATCGGCGCGACTGAACAGCTGCACTTCGAAACCCGACAGGCTCAGCCATTGCTCAACGGCGCTGCGGATGCTGCTTTCGTCGTCGACCACCATCACGGAATTCAGCATGAGCCATGAGCCTCCAGATCGATCGGCAGCATGACAGTAAAGGCCGCGCCGCTGCCTTGATTTTCCACACTCAGGCGTCCGCCCGATTCGTGAACGATAGCGAACGACACCGCCAGCCCGATACCCAGTCCATCACCCACCGGTTTGGTGGTGAAAAACGGATCGAACACCTTCGCCAGGTTTTCTTCGGCAATGCCGCCACCGTTGTCGGTAACGGTAAGACGCCAGAGTTGTTCGTCGGCTTCGAGGCGGATTTCCAGACGCTTGCAGGGTTTGTCCTGCATCGCATCCAACGCGTTGCGCAGCAAATTGATCAGCACCTGTTCCAGACGAATCGCATCGCCACGCACCCAGGCCGGGCGCGTCAGGTGCAGTACCGTGCTGACCTGTTCATCACGCAGGCGAGTGTCGAGCAGTTGCAGCGATTGGTCCACCACGGCCGCCAGGTCCAGGCGTTCGCGCAAGCCACTGGGGCTTTTGCGGGCGAAGGTTTTCAGGTGGCCGGTGAGGGCGGCCATGCGCGTCAGCATGTCATCCACCGGTTTGAGCGCCTTGTAGGCGTCGTCGACCCGGCCGTGATCGAGCAGCAGCCTCAGAGTAGCAAGCTGCATGCGCTGGGCGGTCAGCGGCTGATTGATTTCATGGGCCAGCGCCGCAGACATCTGGCCGAGGGCGGCGAGCTTGGCCGATTGCACCAGACCGTCCTGTGCCGTGCGCAAGTCGCGGGTGCGTTCTTCCACCAGTTGTTCGAGTTCTTCGCGACTGCGCTGGCGCATTTTCGCCAGGCGCCAGCGCTGGTTGAGAAACAGCAACAGAAACACCAGCGTCAGCCACAACCCGGCAGCGGCGAGCGCGGCGTTGCGGCTGTCTTCGAACGCGACCTGCGGGCGACGCAGCAGGTGCAGGGTCCAGCCTTCGGCGGTCAGCGGCAGGGATTCCCACAGGTAATCCGCTTTCCCGTCCGGGCCATTGACTCGCGCCAGCTCACTGTTGTCGTCGAAGCGTCGCAGCGATTGATAGTCCAGCAGCGTCAGCGGCTGCTTGTCGTATTGGCGGGTGGCTTTGAGTTCGGCGTGATCGCTGTCGTTCAGCGGTTTCAACTGGCGATAGCGCCAGCCCGGCTGGTTGGCGATGAAGATGATCCCGCGCGCGTCGCTGACCAGCAGCGTGTCGCTGCCCTGACGCCATTCGCGCTCCAGTTCCGGAAACTCGAGTTTCACCACCATTGCACCGAGAAACTGCCCGTCGTCACCCGTGACGGCGCTGGACAGGAAGTAACCGGGAATCCCGCTGGTCACGCCCACTGCATAAAAGCGCCCGGTGCCCTGGGTGCGGGTCTGGCTGAAGTAGGGGCGAAAGCCATAGTTGTGGCCGACGTAACTGCTGGGCAAACGCCAGTTACTCGCCGCCACGGCGAGGCCGGTGTGATCGAGCAGTTCCAGGGTCGAGGACTGCGCGGCACCGTTGATCTTTTCCAGTTTTCGATTCAGCACGTCCTGTTGTTCGGGCGTTACCGGTCCGTTGAGCGCGGAACGCAACTCCGGGTCAAGCGCCAGCACGGCGGGCAGGGCGCGGTAGCGTTCGATCAGGGTGTGCAGGGACGTGGCGTACAACGCCAGTTGCTGATTGGCGCGGGCAGCGTCTTCCACCAGGGCCTGACGCTCGGCGTGGCGCGTGGCCAGGGTGGCTGCGAGGGCTGTGCCGGCGAGGATCAGGAAGGTGTAGAGCGTCAGGCGCAGGGTTCGGGACGTTGGCAGCATGATGGTGCAAACAGATAGAAAGTCGGGCGGGCACCATAGCATGGTGTGCCCGCTGGAAGAGACATGCCTTTCATTGACTGGTTGCGGGTGTTCTGCGAAAGAAATTCAAGAAGCCGCTGAAGTAGCCAGGTTGTCCTCGATCTTCAGCTGCAGGCTGATTTCGCTGCATGGGTGCTCGATAGCCCACCATTTTATGTAGATCCACGACAGTGAAATTGTTACCGAGAGCACTGATGAGTTCAGGAGACTTAATAGCTTCTGTAATCGCATTTATGGTGTTTTCTGGAAGCTCCGTATCTTGCGTTGCGTCGTGAAAATCATCATCGGGACCTTCCAGTATCTCTCTGATGCGATTGGCTTCGGCTTCGAGCTCTTCACGCGACTCTGCATTTCCATTGATTGTGGATAGTTCGATGTTTTCTTGTGAGGTACCCGTGCTGCTCTCGATATCCTTATGAATCCGACCCATGATTGTGATGTTGTATGTGCGCAAAATAATTCGAGCTACCAAGTTGCCAACAATTCCCCCGACTATCCCGCCTACTGCCGTGCCAACTGCCGCCGCTGTCGCTCCGCCTTCTGCTGAGCCGCCAGCTGGGTTGGTTGTTTCGTTCAATATGCCTCCTATCACGCCGCCCACTGCACCACCGAGTGCCCCGCCTGCCGAGGTTAACTTTGTTTTTGCGCTTGTTGCGAGGAATCTCTGAGCCCGGTGTTTAAAGTCGTTCCACAGACCCTCGGGGTTTGTGTTTACTAAATTTTCAAGGTCGCGTTTAGCCTTAAGGAACGTGTACAGATTGCGTCTTTGTTCATCGGTCATTCCCTCAAAGTCTAAACCCGGTGGCAGTGGTGGCTCATCTGCCATCTGTCCTTGTGCGTCGACGTACCTCAGCGGATTGCTCCTGACCATCCGATACACATTCAACCCATCCACATCCCCCGCCGGATCCGGACTGATCCACCGACACAACCACGGCGCGTAATACCGCAACCCATAGTCATACAACCCGCTCGCATCCCGTTCCTTGCCCGAATAACGAATGGTTTTGTAACGGGCCTCGACGTCATTGCGCGCCGCCCACCAGGCCGTGCCGCCGTAGGGGTAATAACCTTCATGGCTGATGATGTCAGCCTCGCCATCCAGTTCCAGAGCGCTGGAGCCCAAATGGTCGCAGAGGCTATAGCGCAACTGATCCTGCTTGATATCGTCGGGTGGCGGCGTGACCCAGTGCAGGCAACGTACCTGATCGCGCTCGGCCTCTACGGTGATGACTTCCAGGTGTTCGCTGGCATCCAGCGTACGGATTTCCAAGCCAGGTAAATATCGCACTTCACACACATGCGTCGTGCCGCTGGCAAGGCTGCGTTGCTGTTTTCGCACGCGCAGATGTTGATGGTCATAAACGTAATATTCAGCATCGTTCTCGCCACCATCACGGCTGACGAACGTGATTTGTTGCAGCTGGTTTTGCCCGGTCCACAGCAAGCGTTGATCATGAGGATGCAGACTTTGCAGGTTGCCACTAGCATCAAAGCCACGACCGAAATCGGGTGGACGTTGTTCATCCCAGGCCAGTGCCCGGTTGCTGTCTTCGGCAACTTTAAACGCTCGGCGATGCGCCTGGCCGGGATGGCCGCTTTCGTGGCGCAGCACGGTGAGGTTGCCGCCCTGATCGTACTCGTAGTGTTCGGTGTAGTTGAGCAGCCGGTTGCTGTCGCCAGGGTCGGGCATCAGTTCAGGCAACTCTGGGCGGATGCTCTGGCCCAAGGCTTCGCGGCCCGTTGCACTGATCAATTGGGACAGGCTGTCGTAGGTGTAAAGGCTAATAGCCTCAACCTGCTGATTCGCAAAATAGCGTGTGGGTTGGGTGTGATCTTGCAATTCCACTACGTTGCCACCGGCATCGTATCGGTAACTCAGTGCCTGCAACCGTCCTCGACCGACGCGATCGGTCGTCAGTCGTAACAAGCGTCCACTCGCCGGGTCGAACTGCGAGCTTGTGGTCGTGCCGTTGCCGGCGGTTTGCGATTCGATCTGGCCCCGGGCATTGTACCTCAGGCAGTGCAGCAAGGTTTTTTCGGCGGTGTCGTCCTTGAGTTGCAGGTGCACCTGTTGAAGCTGGCCTGCCCGGTCGAAGTGCCATGATTGCCGGTGGCCGCGGGCGTCGACTTGCCGAATCAGTTCGCCGAGCGGGCTGTAGCGTCGACGAGTCTGGAAACCTTCGCACGGCTCGAGTAATTCGTTGCGAGCTTCGAGTGACAGCGGCCAGTCGGGGCGTCGCAGGGTTTTGAGAAAGTGCCGCTTCTGGATGATCAGCTCACCCAGTAAACCGTACTCCTCTGAATGCAGAGTGCCGGCGGTGTCGTCGTAGCGGATCAACTGGCCGCACTGATTGCGTTCGGCGAACCTGGCCGAGTTGTCCGCGTAGGTCAGGCATTCGATGATTCGTAAACTCGAGTCTTGCGTTTGTTCATGGATCGCTGTCAGCCGCTGCTGTTCGTCGTACTTGTACGTCCAGTGGCTGCATCGGCCATCCCAACGTGTCTGCATCTGTCCGGATTCGCCGGGCAACTCCAGACGCCAGCCGGCATCGATACTGTCCGTGAACAACACCGCCCCCGAGAGGCTGTAAACCGTGGCCAGATTCGGTCGGGCCTTGGGTGTCAGGAAGCGCGGGTCGCGTTGCGCCACCAACCGGCCGGCGATGTCATGCTGTTGGGCCGTAACCCGCGCCTCAGGGATGAGCGGGTCAATGTCCCGCCGCCAGTACGTCACCTGGCGTACTGGCAGGCTGCGGTTATCGATGACCACCAGCTGTGGGGTGTGTGCATGGACACTTGAGTTCAATGGAGTGTCCAGTTATTCCAAATGGTCGGTGGACGGGTTGGTGGCGGGTCAAACAGATCGTTCTCATCGAAGGCAATGGTGTACCAGCAGCGATAGCGCTGTTCTCGACGCAATGGTCTGAGTTCCGAGTTTTCTCCTTGCTCCATTTTTTTCGCCAGGATGGTGTGCGTGGGGCGGCCGGCGGCGTCGTAAAACTGTTGATCGTGATAAGCGAAGGCGCGTAACGAATCGTCGTTGATGCGACGAAACTGATCGGCGAAATAAGGCCGGTAGATCCGCACCTTCTCACCCTTGTTGTTGTATTCGACGGGTTCGCTGACCCGCCAGCGCCGCATGGCTTCGGCTTCCTCCGGTTTACCCTCTTCATTGAGTTTCAAGGTGCCGTCGTCCGCCACCACCCAGGCCTTGCCGGGCTCCACTTCCTGCTTGGTTTGCAGCACGCGGCCGAAACCATCCTGATGGATGATGGCGATGCGAATCTGTAACTCCGGATCACCCGGATAGCGGTCCGCCTGCAAGGTCGCGACGTGAACCGGTTCTCGATGGGCAGCGTCAACGTATTGCTGCAAAAGCTGTTCGTCTGCGCTCGGGTTTTCGAGCTCCAGCAGATGCTGGCGCGCGCGATCACAGAGATGGCCACTGGGTAGTACAAAACCTTGCGCTCGGGCCCAGTCGAACCAATCGCCCTCCGGCAGCTGAGTTGTCGGGATTCGGCCCATCCAGCTGAAAGCATCACTGAACATGGCCATGGCGTAATTGCCGATGGCTTTGCGGGCTGTACTGATGGCACTGGTCGGGCTGCGGTCGTAGGGCGGAATATAGTTACGCAACGAATGAAAGCCGACTTTCTCACCCAGTTCAGTACCATAAAAACTGGTGACCAGCACCTCGCCAAAGGCGTTGTAGCGCGCTTCCTGAATATTGCGATTGGGGTCTTCGATGGCCGCGGGCAAAAACGTGCAGTAATCGGTGTTCAGCGTTCGGGTGATGCAACCGTCCGGCAGTTCGATAGCCGTGTGCAGGCACCAGTGGGGGTCATAGGTGACTTTGGTGATGCCGTGGCTTTGGGTCTGCTGGAAATGTTTGATGTTGTAGAAACCTTCCGGACCATGATAGCTGGGGAAGCCTCGGTGCACGGACCACAGGTAGTTCTTCGCGTCGGTCGGGTCCGCCGGTTCAGGTTCAGGTTGTTCCGGTTTGGGCAGGAACCACTTCATGATGTGGTAACCCACTGATTCAAGCTTTTCCTTGAGATTGAAGGGCATTTCCTGCTGGTCATTCTTGAGCTTGTCGTAAGCGCTCAGGGCTTTGGCATCCAGTTCGGCAATTTCCACGTGGCCTGGCAGCGCATGGACAGTCGCCTTACCCTCTTCCATCGTCTCACCGGTGGCGGGGTCGATGTAGAACTGCATGGACATTCCGGCGAGCACCCACTGCTCCGCCCATTTATCAGTGTCGCTCCATTCAAGGACGTTCTTGTGGTGGATGTCCTCGATATTCAGATCTGACTTTTTCAGCACCAGTGCATTACTGCGCTCCCTGAACGGCAGCCCGAGCCGATAGGGCTCTCCCGGTTTCCAGCTCGCTTCGTCATAAACATGGATGTATTCGGCTTTGGACTCAGTCAAGTACCAGCACTGTTGCGCGTCATCGTGGGCGTCCGTCCACCAGCGGTTTTCATGTTCGTCATCAAACGGCGGTGTTGCGTCGGTTTTGCGCCGTGCGTAGTAGACGACGAAGGCATGCAGCACGCTGCCGAATTCGTCCCATCTCAGGTTGAGCGTGTGTTCGCAACGGGGGTCGTCCGGCATTTCCGGTTCGTACTGATAGCTGATCGACTCCAGTGCCATGGGTTGCAGCACGGTGTAAGGGTAATGCTCACCTTTTGCGCGCAGCAGGCGAACCTGAAAGCGATGTTCTGCCACGGCATAAGGCACCATGGGATTATCCAAAGCGAACACTTCAGTGCGCAGCGTCGAGCCGCTGAGCGCGCGCGCGATCTCGCGAGCGGTTTCCTCATCGGGTGGTGGCTCGATGGGTTCTGCCGCTCTGTCTCGCAGATGAAAACGTTCCAGCCTGGTGGGTTCCAGGTCTTTAGCGTCTGTGTCGCCAATGTAATAACCGTTCCTTGGTTGATTTATGTACTTGCCAATGTGAAACCAGGTTTTACTCCAGATCGGAGCGGTGAACCCCAAGCTCGCGCGTTCTACCTCGGTAGCTTCGGTATCGGTCTGCAGTAACAAACCAAAGCCGCGGAATTCTCGTTCGAAGGGGTCGTAGTAGCCCTGGCGATAGCTCATGAGCTGGGTCAGTTGATTGCCGGTGATTTCATCGACCTGGGTTTGACGCTTGACCAGATGCATCGCGAACGGCACACCGGATTCAACGACGGTGTCTTTATCGATCTGGTGTTGTTCGTATTCCTCGTCCAGGAATTCCTGCGCCGAACTGCGATAGCCGATGAAACTCAGAGCGCCCATGTTGTTGTTGCTGCGATTGACCAGGTACGGCTTGGCTTTGACGAAATCGTAGCGCCAATGCCGTGGGGACATGTGCGGTACGGTCAGGACCAGGCCGGTGCATCCCAGCCCCAGCAGGTCGGCAGTGGTGACCTGACACAATCTGTCGTAACGCACGCCTTCAGGCCAGGGCAGATCGATGGATTCGCTGGCGAAGCCCTTGCCGCAGTGGTTCATGAACACTCGCAGGCGGTCCGATTCCAGATAGATCAGGTCGGTTGCGCCCGAGCCATCGAGGTCCGCCAGCAGGGCCTGTGAAGCATTGAAGCTCTCGTAAGGAATGTCCGGTGCGTTGAGTTTGATTCTTTTACCAAAGCGGCCATGCCCCAGATTGGGCCAGCACTCCAGACTGTTGTGACGGATGCGAAACAAGTGCTGTTTGCCGCTGCCCAACACATCACTGAAACCCACCACTTCAGTTTGTGAACTGCTTGGCAGTGGCAAGGCATCGTCGTTGTCGTGCGGCACATCGCTGCCTTTGCTGAAGCCGTTGTCATCGCCCATATTGGTGTACAAACGCACGCTGTTGCTGCCGATCAGGGCGACATGGGTGCGACCGTCACCCACCAGATCGGCCATCTGCGCCTGGGGATGGAAATACTCCAGCGGAAACGCTTTGTAGGGGACGTACGTCGACCACTGGCGGTCGGGGTGCATCGTAAAGAAGCCATTCATGCTCGGGGCGTGCAGTCCCCATTCCAGCTTGCCGTCACCGTTCAGGTCGCTGAGGGTCTGGCGTACCGCTTTACTGCTGTCGGCCAGCGGGATGTACGGCAGCTCTTTCAATTCGCCATAACGCACGTCATCGCCGCCGCTGTCGGCCCGCAACGGTTCGCGGTAGTACCAGGCCTTGTCATGACGGCAAAGTACGCCCGGCATGCCTTTGCCGTACAAATCCACCAACTGGTAGCGCTGACCGTCATTGAGTCCCGGCATCTCTGGAAAGGTGCTCCAGCCCGGATGTTCACCTTCGAGATCGAAGGGCGCGTAGTTGAACTCCATGGGCGGCCGGCTCTCAACCTGGCCTTGCCCGTCATAAACCTGAAGATGAGCAGCGGTCAAATGGCTGTAATCCAGCGGGCTCTGGTGATGCTCCAGAAACAGGCGCTGAACCAGCAGTGGCGAATCACCGAGCTCGGCGGTGAAATGGTGAAACATCAACACTTGTCGACACAGGCGTCGGGTGCCCAATTCGAATCCGTAGTCGTGGTTCCAGAACGGGTCGCTGCGTTCGAGCCACTCGCCGTACTGTTCGCCTTCCTGCAAGTATGGTGGGCCGTAGGCCGGTTTTACCGTCAGGTCGTGGCTGCGTTCGCCATAGTCGAACAGCAGATGAAAGTGGAAGTGCACGTTTTTCCGGTCATCGGCGTTCAGGCAATACAGCGTCGACTCCGCCACCGCGTTGCCATAAAGCACCCGGTGCAGATATCGCTGGGCACGATAATCGCGAAACTGTGGCGCGGTGGGTTCTTCTGTCTCGGCCTTGTACTCATAGACGATGTGCTCGCCGCGAGTGTTGACACTCTCGTCCAGCAACCACACACCGACGCGTTCGGGTTCCAGTGGTTTGCTCTCGTCTTTGTGTTCAGCCCGGCGCGAGGCCAGAGTCTTGCCATACACGTGGGTGCTGCCATCGGCGCTCTGAATCTTCCAGAAACCCGCCGCGTCATCTTCATTGAACCAGCGTTCGATCTTGGCGAATCCGCCCTCGATCCGGGGCTGGTAACTGACAATCCGATAATCTGTCGTTCCAACGACGTCGGCTCTCTCGCTGGGCTTGCCGTTACCGTCAAGCACGACCATCCAGACCTCACCGTCGGGGCCGACGATCAGATCCTTGCCTTCATAAAATGGAACGCCCTTGCTCGTGCGTACCGTGATGGCGTTGACGGTCAAACTCCAGCCGATGCCGTACTGACTATTGCCCACATGGCTGCTGTAGCCGAGCGAAAGCGACGGCACCAGATCACGATTGGGTGCATTGGAAATCGGCAATGACAATGCCAGCGAGGCTGAACCCGTGGTGCCCACCGCTCCCCAACCACCAAAGCTTGCAATGGCGCCGCCAATTTTGGGTTGGGCGGGGGCTGAAATATTGATAGTGCCTTTTTGTTCTTCCGTGGCCATTTCTGTTTCCACCTGACAAGGACGCACAAGTGCATTCAACTTATCAGGGGATGCAACGGCTGTGACCTGTCACATCTGACAGGTCAGCTCGATTAACCCACAAACAATTGCGGTGTTCTCAGGGCGAAAAAAAACCGGTCTGTCGTCGCCGACAGGCCGGTTTCTTTATGGGCGTTTCAGTGCAGCTTACTGCACTTCCACCGCCAGGCTTTCACTGATCTTTTTCTGCCAGATGGCAGGACCGGTGATGTGTACCGACTCACCCTTGCTATCCACCGCAACAGTTACCGGCATGTCTTTGACGTCGAACTCGTAGATCGCTTCCATGCCCAGTTCGGCGAACGCCACCACGCGGGATTTCTTGATGGCTTGCGCCACCAGGTAAGCCGCGCCACCAACCGCCATCAGGTAAACCGCCTTGTGGTCCTTGATCGCTTCGATCGCGGTCGGGCCGCGTTCGGATTTGCCGATCATGCCCAGCAGGCCGGTTTGCTCGAGGATCTGACGGGTGAACTTGTCCATCCGCGTCGCGGTAGTCGGGCCGGCAGGGCCCACCACTTCTTCGCGTACCGGATCGACCGGGCCGACGTAATAGATGAAGCGACCCTTGAGGTCCACCGGCAAGGCTTCACCCTTGTTCAGCATCTCGACCATGCGCTTGTGCGCGGCATCGCGACCGGTGAGCATTTTGCCGTTGAGCAGGACGGTTTCGCCCGGCTTCCAGCTCTGCACGTCTTCCGGGGTCAGGGTGTCGAGGTTGACGCGACGGGCCGACGGACCGGCCTCCCAGACGATTTCCGGGTAGGCGTCCAGCGGCGGCGCTTCCAAGGACGCCGGGCCGGAACCGTCGAGCACGAAGTGGGCGTGACGGGTGGCGGCGCAGTTCGGGATCATGCACACCGGCAACGAAGCGGCGTGGGTCGGGTAATCCATGATCTTCACGTCGAGCACGGTGGTCAGGCCGCCAAGGCCCTGAGCGCCGATGCCCAGTTGGTTGACCTTCTCGAACAGCTCCAGGCGCATCTCTTCGATGCGGTTGGACGGGCCGCGTTTTTTCAGCTCGTGAATGTCGATGGATTCCATCAACACTTCCTTGGCCATGACGGCGGCTTTCTCGGCGGTGCCGCCGATGCCGATGCCGAGCATGCCCGGTGGGCACCAGCCGGCGCCCATTTCCGGAACGGTTTTCAACACCCAGTCGACGATCGAGTCGGACGGGTTGAGCATGGCCATTTTCGATTTGTTTTCGGAACCGCCGCCCTTGGCCGCCACGTCCACTTCCACGGTGTTACCCGGAACGATGGAGTAGTGGATAACGGCAGGGGTGTTGTCCTTGGTGTTTTTGCGAGCACCCGCCGGGTCGGCGAGGATCGAGGCACGCAGGACGTTTTCCGGCAGGTTGTAAGCCCGGCGCACGCCTTCGTTGATCATGTCGTCCAGGCCCATGGTGGCGCCATCCCAACGCACGTCCATGCCCACGCGGACGAACACGGTGACGATGCCGGTGTCCTGGCAGATCGGGCGGTGGCCGGTGGCGCACATGCGCGAGTTGATGAGGATTTGCGCCATCGAATCGCGGGCTGCCGGCGATTCTTCACGCAGGTAGGCCTCGTGCATCGCCTGGATGAAATCAACGGGGTGGTAATAGGAAATGAATTGCAGGGCGTCGGCAACGCTCTGAATCAGGTCGTCTTGCTTGATCACGGTCATGAGTCGCGCTCCTCTAAAAGACGGGAACATTCAATAAGGTGCTTGCAGCTTGGGTGCATCGGTCGGTTGCAAGCACCTTTCAAGGCACGCCGGGCATGCTGGCGCGACGCTAAAAAGGCGCGGCAGTATAACGCGCCTCGATGGCGGGTACACGCGCCGACAGTCAATCGTTGGTCGCATGGGATGGTATTGGCTATCACGCCGGATGTAGGAGCTGTGTAGGAGCTGTCGAGTGAAACGAGGCTGCGATCTTTTGATCTTGATTTTTTTAACATCAAAAGATCGCAGCCTCGTTTCACTCGACAGCTCCTACACAGCTCCTACAAGCTCCTACACAGCGCCTACAGGGAAAACAGTCAGTGTTCTGACGCCAGTTTTTCGCCCCGAAAATTGAATGGTTATTTATCAGGCACGCCACTAAAGTGGCATTCGGCCTGTAGAGTAGGACACTCTGACAGCCTCCTTTCGCACGGTGAGTCAACGATTGACCCATAACGCCATCCAGCGCCTGTTGCTCAAACGCTTTGCCCTCGCAGCCGGCACCTACGCCCTGGCTTTGCTGCTGCTGTGGCTGGCGTTTTTCACGGGGCATTACGATGAACCCTTGGCCAGCGTGGCCATCGGCAGTGCGCTGGTGGTCATCAGTCAGGCGGCGCTGTTCACGGTGTTTTACAGCGGCTGCAATCTGCGATTTTCCGACCCCAGCCTGACCGAAGCGCAAGTGTTGCTGGGGCTGGGTTGGCAAACCTGGCTGATCGCCAATCTGGATGAGGCTCGCGGCGCGTTCCTGGTGTTCTACGTGCTTATCCTGCTGTTCGGGTTGTTTCACCTGTCGCGCCGTGCCTTTTTGCGCTGCACGCTGTTGGTGTTTTTCAGTTTCAGCGCGATCACGTTGTGGGAGGGCTACCACTTCCAGTTAGCCGACCCGGCGCTGGCCGCGTTGCAGGTGTGCGTGCTGTTTATCGTGCTGGTCTGGCTGGAGCTTTATGCCCGTTATGTCCAGGCTTCCCGTCAACGCATGCGCCAGCGCCGATTCGCCTTGCAGGCGCATCAGGACACCCTGCGCGGAATGATGCGCCAGCTCGAAGACCTGGTGGCCACCGACGAACTGACCGGGCTGTTCAACCGTCGACATTTCCTGCGCCTGGCCTCCCGCGAGCTGAACGCCATGGAAGCCGGTGTCGTCCATGGCCTGGCGCTGATCGACCTCGACCATTTCAAACGGATCAATGATGTGCACGGCCATGCCGCCGGCGATCAGGTGCTGCAAGCCTTTGCCGGTGTGGCCACCGCCTGCTTGCGCGAGGGCGATGTGCTGGCCCGTTATGGCGGTGAAGAGTTCGTGGTGCTGCTGCCCGACTGCAACGCCGAGCGCCTGACCTCCTGCTGCGAGCGGTTACGCATCGCGTTCACCGATGTCGAGCTGATTGGCCTCGACGTCAACCACCTCAGTTTGTCGGCGGGCATGACGTTGCTGGAACTGGGCGACGACCTCGACGATGCCTTGCAGCGCGCCGATCAGGCGCTCTATCGCGCCAAACGCGACGGGCGCAATCGCTGTGCGGCGGCGTGGGAGAACGTCGATGCCTGAGTTACGCGTCGGCGAGCGTCAATGGTCGGTGGCGGCGGGCAGCAACCTGCTCGATGCATTGAATCAAAACGGTGTAACCGTTCCTTACAGCTGTCGCGCCGGCAGTTGTCATGCGTGCCTGGTGCAATGTGTGCAAGGGTTGCCAAGCGACAGCCGACCCGATGCCCTGAGCGCGGAGCAGCGTCAGCAAGGTTGGCGCCTGGCCTGCCAGTGTCAGGTGATCGAAGACTTGCAAGTGCATACCTTCGACCCGCAACAGGACGGTCGCCCGGCCGAGGTGGCAGCCGTCGATTGGCTGAGCGCCAGTGTGTTGCGTTTGCGCCTGACCCCGCAGCGCCCGTTGCGCTACAACGCCGGGCAGCATCTGGTGTTGTGGGCGGGCAGCATCGCGCGGCCGTACTCCCTGGCCAGCCTTCCGGAAGAAGACCGCTTTCTGGAGTTTCACCTCGATTGTCGCCAGCCGGGGGAATTCAGTGATGCAGCCCGTCAGTTCAAGATCGGCGATCCGATCCTTCTCGGCGAGTTGCGCGGCGGGGCATTGCATTACGACGCGGACTGGAACACTCGACCGCTATGGCTGATGGCCGCTGGTACCGGGTTGGGCCCATTGTTTGGTGTCTTGCGCGAAGCCCTGCGGCAGGATCACGAAGGGGCCATCCGCGTCATTCACCTGGCCCATGATGCCGATGAGCACTATCTGGCCAAACCCCTGCAAGCCATGGCCGCCAGCCGTCCGAACCTCAGCATCGAGCTGTGGACCCCGGCCGAGTTGCCCGCGGCTTTGGCGCAACTGCGGCTTGTTTCCCGGCAAACCCAAGCCTTACTCTGCGGAGCCCCCGACAGCGTCGACGCCTTTGCCCGGCGCCTGTACCTGGCGGGACTGCCGCGCAACCAACTGCTGGCCGACGTCTTCCTGCTTCGCGGTTGAGCGCTGACTTTTCAGACGCGAGACCGACCATGACCGATGCCATCCAACTTGAACGCGAACGCGGCCTGCTGACCCTGCGCCTGAACCGCCCAGACAAGAAAAACGCCCTGACCCGCGCCATGTACAGCCACCTGGCCGAGGCGCTGAAACAGGCCGACACCGACCCTGAAATCAACGCCGTGCTGATCACCGGTTCCGCCGAGTGCTTCACCGCCGGTAACGATATCGCTGATTTCCTGCAGCAACCCCCGAGCAGCCTCGACAGCCCGGTGTTCCACTTCATGCTCACCCTGCTCGAATGCCGCAAACCGGTGATCGCCGCCGTGGCCGGTGCAGCGGTGGGCATTGGCACGACAATGCTGCTGCATTGCGATCTGGTGTATGTCAGCCGGGATGCGCGCCTTCGTATGCCTTTCGTCAATCTTGGATTGTGCCCTGAATTCGGCTCCAGCCTGATCCTGCCGCGTTTGCTCGGGCACGCTAAAGCCGCCGAGTTGTTGCTGTTGGGCGAAGGCTTCAGCGGTGAACAGGCCGCGCAGTGGGGGATTGCAACTGAAGCCTTGGGCAGTGGCGAAGCGGCGTTGGCCAAGGCGCGGGAGATGGCGTTGCGTTTCGAGTCACTGCCGCCGGAAGCGGTGCGCATCAGCAAGCAATTGATGAAAGCCCCGGACCGGGAATTGCTGCGCAAGGTGATCGAAGAGGAGGGCGCGTTGTTCACCCAGCGGCTGCGCTCGCCGGAAGCGATAGCGGCGTTGTCGGGGTTTATCAGCCGGCATTGAATCTGCGGTGGCCGGGCTGGCCTCATCGCGAGCAGGCTCGCTCCCACATTTGACCCAGAGTGCCCACACATTCTGTGTTCACCACAAATCCCCTGTGGGAGATTCTATGTTGTAGGGCAACCCTGCAACTTCAGGCCGGTTGGTATTCACCCTGATTTTTCATCAGGGCAAATGCCACCCGGCAGAGTTTCCGGGCAAGGGCCACCAGTGCCTGGGTTTTTGAGAGGCCTCTTGCCAGGTGCGCCTCATAAAACGGTTTCCATTTAGGTGAGCGACAGGCTGCCATTGCCGCGTTGTACGCCAACCGGCGTACTTCCGGGTCGCCTTTTTTGGTCAGGTGCCGGGGAGAGTTTTTCTTCCCGGAATCATCCACCGTCAGGTCCATCCCCAGATACGCGATGAACGCGTCGCTATTGGCGAAATCACCGCGCATAAAGGTGGTTGCCAACCCGGTTGCGGTTAGTTCGCCAACGCCTTCGATGGCTTTGCAACGGTCGATATTCGCTTCGATACCCGCCTCTTTGCTGACCTTACGCAGCAGTTTCTGAATGGCCTGATCCGCTTGCTTGAATGCCTTCTGCTGAGCGACCTGCACTTTCTTCAACAAGGGTTCATTGGCCCAGCTCAGCATCAGACCGGTGTGGTTCTGGATCAGCGTTGCCCGTCTGTGGAGCAAGCTTTTCAGTGAGGTGTAGGCCTTGGGTGGCGGGTTCCAGATCCGCAGTCCGTCTTGTTCATTCGTTAAATAGCGCGCCAGCAACCGGGCATCGCAGGGATCATTCTTGGCGCGTTGGCCGATGCCGCGGCGATAGTTACTGACCCGATAAGCATCCACGACATAAACCTGATGGCCCATCGCATGAGCCAGATCGACGGTGTCCAGGTGGTAGATGTTGGTGGCTTCAACGGCGATAGCACTTCGGGCAGGCAATGTTTTAAGCCAGCGTTTGAGGGCTGCTCGGTCGTTTTTGATGGCTTCAGTGGTTTGCAGATCGGCGCGATAGACAACTATTTCGGCCTTGGCGATATCGATGCCAACAACCGTCGGCGAAGTAAGGATTGTCATGACGAATCCTCGGAGCTAGGGTTTAAGAGCTTGTCGGGGTCTACCGTTGCGCTGGCTTGCCTCTATCGTCGGTTTTACCGATGAATTCCTTATCGGCGCTTTGGGTAGAAAGGGCGGGAGAGAAGTCTCCCACGGTCCGTACTGGCAAGAGTCGGAATCGAGCCTTTAGTCCCGCCCACCCCTTCAAGTCTAAACATACAAGCGAGCCTGCTCGCGAAGGCGTCAGTGCAGGCAACACATCTTCCGGATCAGAAACCAAAAAGCCCCGCCATTCACATGGCAGGGCTTTTGTTTTTCAGCAACCGATCACTCAGACCATCGGGTCGCCAACGTGCAGGATTTTCATCCCGTTGGTGCCGCCGATGGTGTGGTAGCTGTCGCCCTTGGTCAGGATGACCCAGTCGCCTTTTTCCACGACACCGCGCTTGAGCAACTCGTCGATCGCGGCCTGGCTGACTTGCTCAGGTGGCAGCGATGCCGGGTCGAACGGTACGGTGTAGACGCCACGGAACATGGCCGCGCGGGCCTGGGTTTCACGGTGTGGGGAGAACGCGTAGATCGGCACCGAAGAGCGGATGCGCGACATGATCAACGGCGTGTAGCCACTTTCGGTCAAGGCGATGATCGCCTTCACGCCTGGGAAGTGGTTGGCGGTGTACATGGCCGCCAGGGCGATGCTTTGGTCGCAGCTTTCGAAGACCTTGCCGATGCGGTGGCTGGAGGTCTTGCTGGTCGGGTGCTTTTCAGCGCCGATGCAGATGCGGGCCATGGCTTGTACAGCTTCCAGCGGGTACAAACCGGCAGCACTTTCAGCCGAGAGCATCACGGCGTCGGTGTAGTCGAGCACGGCGTTGGCTACGTCGGACACTTCGGCGCGGGTCGGCATCGGGTTCTGGATCATCGACTCCATCATCTGGGTCGCCACGATCACAGCCTTGTTGTGGCGGCGTGCATGCAGAATGATTTTCTTCTGAATGCCCACCAGCTCCGCGTCGCCGATTTCCACGCCCAGGTCACCACGGGCCACCATGACGGCGTCGGAAGCATTGATCAGCGCGTCGAGGGTTTCGTCGTCGGCCACGGCTTCGGCGCGTTCGATCTTCGCCACCAGCCAGGCAGTACCGCCGGCTTCGTCGCGCAGTTGACGGGCGTATTCCATGTCGGCGGCGTCACGCGGGAAGGACACGGCGAGGTAGTCGACCTGCATCTCGGCAGCGAGCTTGATATCGGCCTTGTCTTTTTCAGTCAGGGCCGGCGCAGTCAGGCCGCCACCACGACGGTTGATGCCTTTATGGTCGGACAGCGGACCGCCGATCAGCACGGTGCAGTTCAGTTCGGTGGCGGTGGCGGTATCAACGCGCATCACCACGCGGCCGTCGTCGAGCAGCAGCTCGTCGCCCAAGCCGCAGTCCTTGACCAGGTCCGGGTAGTCGATGCCGACCACTTGCTGGTTGCCTTCGGTCAACGGATGGCTGGTGGAGAAGGTGAATTGATCACCGATCTTCAGCTCGATCTTCTTGTTGGCGAATTTGGCGATACGGATTTTCGGGCCTTGCAAGTCACCCAGCAGGGCAACGAAGCGGCCGTGCTTGGCAGCGAGGTCACGCACCAGCTTCGCGCGAGCCTTGTGCTCGTCGGGAGTGCCGTGGGAGAAGTTCAGGCGGGCGACGTCCAGGCCAGCCAGAATCAGCTGTTCGAGAACTTCCGGCGAGTTACTGGCCGGGCCAAGGGTAGCGACGATTTTGGTACGACGGACGGACATGCAAAGACTCCTGAGTTCAAGCGCTGAGTGAGGCTACTATGGTCTTCGGGTGTAGTCATTGTTCATGTGCACTACTTATTCGTTTGTTTCTTTAACCGAACAATCCTGAAGATTTCCGCTCACGGGTCGATACAGAGCTCAAGACAGGAGAACCCCCCATGCGATTCGTGCTCATAGCCGCCCTTGCCCTCAGTGTTGTGGGCTGCACCCGTTTTTCGATGAACCATCATTTGAATAATGCCTATAGCGCTTATGACCGTGGCAATTGCGAGCAGGTGACGCTCGAACTGTCCAAAGTCGAACGCGCCAGCCGTGCGCGGCCTTATGTGTGGCCGGAAGTGTCGATGTTGCGCGGTTTGTGCCTGGAACGGCAGAAACTGTTCGTCGATGCGGCGCAAACCTACCAGTTCATCATCGCTTCGTACCCGCAAAGCGAATACGCCTACCGCGCCCAAGCCCGCCTGGAAACCCTGCAATCGCTGGGTCACTACCCGCTGCGCAGTTCGGCGGCCGTGCGCCCGACCCGATTCTGATTGCCGTTGTCATCCCAAGGCTGGCTCACCGGTGGCGGTGAGCTATAGTCGAATAACCGGTTTAGAGCCCTGCCTCTGAATCGACGTAACACCTGTGATCGGCAGGAGTAAGCGGCAGCGGTTCATGGACTGCCGCACCGGGATCGGGGAGAGCGCGCCCATCGCCTATCTATAGGCCGGCCCGTTCCGAAGCATTAGTGCGGTCCTGCTTAAGGGCCTTGCATAGCGAATTCAGCATGTTCACTGACCGCCGGATCGAGCGGCATCAACTGCCGTATTTTCTGAAAGTGTTCAACAGCGTCACCGACAAACCGATTGGCTTTCTGGGCAACGTCTCCGAAGACGGGCTGATGCTCATCAGTCAGTTGCCGATGATGATCGGCGCCGATTTCGATTTGCGCCTGAAAATCCCCGCGAGCGACGGGTGTATGCAGGTCATCGATGTGCAGGCGCATTGCCTGTGGTGCCATGAAGACGCAACCCCCCACCATTACGACGCCGGGTTCAGCCTGCAACGGGCACCGCCGGAGTATGGGCAATTGGTGGAGGCATTGAAGCAGTACTTCAGTTTTCAGCCGTTGCCTGCCTCCGCCTGAAGTCTGCGGTGTTGTTGCAATCGCCATCGCGAGCAGGCTCGCTCCCACATTGGATCTGCTGTGGACACACTACTTGTGATCACCACCGATCAATTGTGGGAGCGAGCCTGCTCGCGATAGCGTCAGTGCAGACAACAAAAAACCAACCGCTGAAACACTACGCCGAACCAATCGCTTGCTCGTTCTCCAGCGACTTCTCCACCAGCAATAACCCCAACTCACTCAACTGATAAATCGCCATCGCCAGATGCCGCGGCTTGTCCTCCAGGCTATCGGCCAGGTCGAGCAGCAGAATGCTGACCGAAGAAAAGGTTTCGTAGGTCTGGATGGCAATGGCTTCGGCGTTGGCATCGGGGGCGACGGTGAACATGTTCATACCTCGGTCGCTGGATGAGCGCAGGTGGTTGATGTCGGGTTTGAGGTAATGGTCGAGCGCCTTGTCGGCGGCGGCGTGGAGTTTTTTTGAATTGAGTGAAGCGTAGGGGGAAACCAAGGGGTCGGTTTCGGGGGGATTGGGTGTGATCTTGAACATTTTCGTGAATCCTCTATTGGAGCTGCCACCGACTCGCGACTAAACGAGGGGTGGCGGCTGTACGCAGGTTAGTCGACCGGGAGGATCACGAAAAACCGGCGCGCCCGAGGGCGCCCTGCGCACAGCCACCATAGAGTTCAGGGATAGGAGATACCTGAATTTCTGGATTGCAGTCCGACTACGTGAAACCTCCGGGCGACTAAACCCGATCGCTGATGAGCAGCGACGCGGATCAAGTTACGGGGCAGGCACCAGGCGCACAAGCCGGCGGATTCTGGCGGATCTGTAGGCAATGCCGCAAGGCGTTGTAGTCAATGGTTGCAACACTTGGCATCCACGGCGTTTCCGGAAGTACAGGTAGCACCGTTCGTCGGAACTGTCAGATCTGACAGGTCGTCAGTCAGCAACTGTTGGCGTATCAATAGTCTCACTGAAGCATTCCAACGTTCCATCGCCTGAGGATGGAGAGATGAAGCAAAAAGCAAACAACTCAGCACCAGAAAATGAGGTCGCGACCGCCCCCAACCTCGCTGTCCCGATCGTGAATTCCCCGATACAGGGTGGAAGGTACTATTCGCCCGTGCCTGTCAACGTAAAGCGTGGAGTGGGCGGTTTGTACTTCCCGCAGTGGTTCACTATCAATTTTCATGAATTGGGGATTGGCGAAAAGAAGGAATCTGATCCCGCCGTATTCACCCAAGCGCTACCTCCAGGGCCTCACCGGATCGAAACACGGGCAGGCAGGCACGTGGGCGGCGGTGGCGGCGGCGGTGACCAACATTCCGAGTGGGGGCATGTTGGTTGGTTCTACGTCCGCACCCCGCCAGAATAAAAATTGCCGTTGCGGTAAGACGCTTGAAAAAAACCATTCTTCGTATCTGTGATTTCAAACATGTGTTCAATGCCTCGCCCCGCGACGTAACACGAGAATAAACGGCAGTCCGCCCTGACTAATCGCCCCTTTCAGCAGGAGCTACAAAATGAGAACGGAGTCCCTGAATCCCGCCCTCAAACAGCTATTTGATATGACCCCCGGTGTCGAGGGGCCATCGATCATGAGCCGGTGTGAGGGATTTATTGAGCAGGGCGGTTCGGTATTTGACCTGCTGAAGATGGGCCGTCGAGGGATAGTCGACAGGTTGGGTTTGCACACTCGGGATGCTCAAGTTCTGCTGGACAGGGCTACCAGCCTGATGGTGTATGCCGCGCGTGAGTATCGCGAGTATCGGCTGCTGAAGCAGACTCCACGCAATCCCCTGCACCGTACCGGTGTCCGGGCTTGGGTGGACGCGCCGACCTATGATGACTTGTTCAAGACCGACTGGGAAAACTGCGCCCCGAAAAATGGTCAGTCCGCGGATGCGGCAGCGACTGCTTATTTGGTGGACTTGTGCAGGTTGGCCCGGGACTTGGAAAAAGGCGCTGGCGGCACCCCGATCAAACTCGAGGAACGGCGTCCGGACATTACCGATTTCAAGCTTGATGCCATGAGCCTGAACCAGGTCAAGCCGAGCATTACGCTGATTAATGAGGGACTGGAAGACATCATCAAAAAAACTGTCACTTTGCAGAAAGACCAGGTGGTCGATGATCTGATGCTGGAAACACGTTTTCCTTTTCGAAGCATGCCGTTCGAGTGGTATCACGAGCAATGGAGCCAGGTGCTTGCATTAAATAACCTGACATTAGGCGAGGTGGTGCGCACTATCGACCCGACAGCTCCCTACTTCAAGCAAAAGGGAGGGCGTGGCATGTACGCCGATATCGCGTTGCGCCAGTCATGCGGTATAGGCCCGATGGGGCAGTCATTATTGACAGAGAATTTTTATTTTCCGATCACCCCGGCTGAGGAAGCAGCACGTTCGTTTGAGCGTGAGGCTGCCGGTACATTGACCATAGATGACTTCCTCAAGACAAACTTCGGTTCCACGCAGGTAAAACTTACTGACTCAAAACATTTATGTGATCAGACATCCATTGATGCACAGAAGTTGGTAGATTTTCTATCCATTGAGGAACACACGCCCACGGTATCCAAAAACCAGGACATCTTTATAGAAGATGAACTAACGGTGGTGGGGCCACAGAATTTTGGTTCGGTATTTATCAACAACGCAGATGTGCCTGCCTTGGGTCTTTCTGCCGCTCAGAAAGACACTACGCGCACACTGGAGGGGCACAGCAACAATCGCTGGGACCGGATCAACCGGATGTTGCGTCTGGCTCGCTGGACAGGATTGGGCTATCACGATTGTGACCGGATTGTAGTCGCCGCAAACCACGCCGAGCAGCGCCAGCGCCAGCCTTCGCAAGCTATCGAGACTAGCGAAACTGCCGGCACTGCCAAACCAGACCGGTATCGCATTACTTTCAATACTTTGCGGGCCTTGGGCCTGGAGCGGGAGTTCAGGCAACAGTTCAAATGCCCGGCTGAAGATTTTGCGGCAATGATTGATGAAATTTCCATTTTCGGCCGAGGCGAGCAAGCGTCTCAATTCGACAGGATTTTTAACGAAAAAGCCTTGTTCGATACGCCGCTGATCATCGACAACAGAGTTTTTTCGATCATGGGTAATACCCGTGATGACAGACGCACCATCGACCAGATTTGCAGCGCCCTGGGGCTTAATCAAGAGGCATGGCGCTACCTGGCCAGGGCGATCTCGAAAAGCCATGGACTGATCAACGAATTGCGCTGCAGCCTGCCCATCCTGTCGTCGTTTTTCCGTTGTGTGAAGTTGGCCTCTTTACTCAGGATTTCACCCATCGAACTGTGTGCAATGCTGGAAGTCATCAGCGAGCGCGGCACGGCCGGGTTGCTGCAGAAAATCACCGGTGAGTCCCATATTGCGATCGGCGGTGCTTCTGGCGACGGGGATGTATTGCACGTCATGCGGGCCGCTGCGGACTGCATGGTCTGGTGCCGGGAAAATGACATTGGCGTGCAGTGGCTGGTGCAACATATTGCGCCGGTGATCGTCCCGCCTTTGGCAACGGCAGCACATATCAATCTGCTGGAAACGATGCACAAACGTCTACAGCCGGTGTTGTTCACCGAGGCCAGATTGTTGGCTGCCGGCGTCCCCCAGGCCAGACACTACGACTGGATGTACTTGCTTGCACGGGTGGTTGATCGCAACGGTCTGTTGATTGCCCTGGCAGCCAGTGACGGCGTCGCTTACGAGCAGTTGGCCCGTGTGGAAATCGAAGCAGCTGTCAGTAAAGACCAGGAGGGCCTGCCTGACGGAGAGCTTGATCCTGATGCCTCTGTTCGGACTGTTTCGGCGATTTTAGCCGTGGTATTGCAAATCAAGGCGTTTCAGGCGGCGTTGGTCGGCGAAGGCCTGTCCCGTCATCTGGATTTGTCTCAGGACCTGACGCTGCCACTGCTTAAATGGGTAAACCAGGGGGGGGTATACCTACTGCTCACTGAAACGATACGGGCGTTGAACGCTGTAGTTTCGGGTACGGACAAGATCAGAATTGGCGACGAGGTACTGACGTTTCTGGCGAACCTGGAGCGGCGCGCCGGGGTGGTGAAAAAGCTGGAACTCAGTTCCGCCATGCTCATGACCGTGACCACCGGACAAAACTGGAGGTGGTTTGGCGTCCAGCAAACGGAAGACCTGACCCTGCATACGCTGTTAAACATGATGTTGTATCGCAACGCCGTTAAACAGACCGGGCAATCCGCTGAAAACTTGCTCAATTACCTGCATTTGGTCAACAGCTTGCCGGCCTACTTGACGGACGAGGACCTACGTCTGATTCGTGACTCCGCGGCCAGCAGGCTGGCGCAAGTATTGAAGTGGGGGGTCAGGGAAATACTCGAGTGCGTTATGTACCTCAGCCCTTCACGGCCGATTGTTCAGGATTTGACCACCCTGGGAGCGTTGATGCGTATTCGCGGGCTGGCCATCAACAGCGGGCTGGATGCCAAGTCAATCATTGCCTTGGGGATGCTTACTCCTGACAGCCACAAGGACGACTGCCGCAGTGCCGCCGAGCACTTGATGGAAGTGCTGTCCGAAGCGTCGATCAAGGGGCATTCCGGATCATTCGGCGAGCTGGGCCAAAGCAGTACCGCCGAGATCAACTGCATTGGCACTCCGCTAATTGCCAATAAAAAGAATGAAGTGGCATTGATCGAGCTGAAAATACGCGACCTTACCGACAAGCCGTATGAAAACATCACGGTCAGATGGAGTTGTGATCGCCCAGGTCTGCTGGATGAAATGTCCTATACCGATCAAAGCGGTCGTGCCGTGGCGCGTTTCAAGGCGGCCAACTGGATGGGAATCGCTCACGTCAAAGCGCTCTATGGTCTGGAGCAGATAGTGCTGGCGCAAGTATTGATCGATTGCGACGAAGCGACGCTCGGAGTCATCTTTGACAACAAGGCGCTCGCAAACAAAGAGTATCTGGCCGGCGGGCTGGAGTTTATGCCAATCGAGGTGCAGCTTGTGGATCACGGCAGTAATCCCGGTCGCGGCCGCACCATCGAGTTTTCCGGCCGGGGCGTTATTGTTAATCCCCAGGCAGTTGTGACCGATGAGCAAGGTTTTGCCAGAACCAGAGTCAGCAGTATGGAGCCTGTCACTGATGCGAGTGTGCTGGCGCGTTACCCTGGCTCGAATTCCATGGTCATCGGCAGCATCAACTTCGTCGATCGCCCTTATATCCTGCGGATGGAAACTGTCAGCATGGCCGTGAAAGACTCACCCTTGCGTCTGGCTTGCTATGTGGTTCGGTTGGACAAAAAACCTGGGGTGGACATCCCGGTTACTCTGGAGTACGCGGACGGCCCATCCGACCCTGTGATGACGGACCCCAACGGTATCGCATGGTTTGACATCGCGAGCCCTGCGCAAGGCCAGCAAACGTTCACGGCCAAGGTCGAGTCCGGCGAACAGTCACTTTCCGTGTACGTGGCCGAGAAAGCGGTGATGTACAGCCAGTCCACGGACTACCTGTTTCCGGTAGCCGGCTCCGGCGCGCCAACGTTGTTGTGGGTCGAAGTGAGGGAGGAACCGTATAACCAGGCCCGAGCTATTGCCAACTGTTCGATTGAATGGATTGTCACGCCGCCGGCTGCATCTGAACTTGATCCGGTGGTCGTGCTCACTGACGAACAGGGACGCTCCACTTTTGCCTTTGAGGCGGAAACGTCGGGTCGGTACAAGGTAACTGCGAGGCGAATGGATAAACCAACGGAAACGAAAGAGTTCGATCTTGAAGTCCTCAAGGCCCTCGACTGGCAATTCTCACTGGTGGACCAGGCGGATACTGGCAACCCTTCCACCGAACTGCCACTGCAACTGGTCCGTGGTCATGAGTACGAACTTGTTATTGAGTTGCCATCGGACGTAAATCTGAACGGTGCCCGTGCGATGTTGGGCTGGTCCGCAGATTACTCTCCCCAGGGATTGGGCATGGACTTCAATCCCCTGACCGGTGCCTATGTCCTGATAGGAGATGATAAAAACCTCAAATGGACAATCAAATGCGGCGATGTCCTCAATGGCAGTTTCGCGTTGACCTTCCTCTGCAATCGTATTGACCAGCGCCTGGTATTGTCAGGACGCCTTGATGCTCCGTCGCCCACACTGACCTCCCCATCCGGCGAGGATACGAAAAGTGTCGAAAGGCAACCCTTGCTGATCGGTACAGGCAGTCCCCATGCCGAAATTTATGTGTTCGAGGGGCGTAATGGCAGCTTGCTGCTTTCTCGCACCAGTATGGACAAGCATGGTTCCTGGTCAACAAGGTTACCTAAACCTCTTGCATTAGGCCCGCATGTTATTTCGCTGAAGCAACGCCATGCCGATACGACTGAAGCTTGGGCAACTGATACCCCCATCACGGTGACGAATGTTATCGCTAAGGCGCAAATCACCAGTCCGCCGAGAGACGCCAAAGTTCGTCCTTCGTCATGGATTGAAGGGTTGGGTATGCCAGGGGCGGAGATTGAAGTGTTTAAACATTCAACTCAAGAAGTGTTGGCGAAGGGGGCCGTTGCTGAAGATGGTCGATGGAGGATTAAATTTACTGCGGATCTCGTGACCGGGAAATTGCTGCTCAATCCACAATTGACGATGGATGGGGACAAGTCTGCACTTTGGGAGGAAGGTTATCCCATCGAGGTGTTGAACCGGAGTTGATGGATTAGTCAGTACAAAAAGTACAAGTCGAGACTTTGAACGCAGCGCTCTCTGAAGGTTGTTGCGATAGCGTTCACCCGATAATGCAGAAATAGCATGTGCGGAACTGGAGCTTGATATGGAAAAGTCCATCGTTGGCAAGTTAAGCGAACGTCGTAGCGTGGCACTAGCTGATTATTATCTGGGGGTGATTGCCCCAAAAGAGGACAAAGATCGCCCTGAAGGTTCCAAATTAAATCTGACCTCGCTGGAGGATCTATACCAGTACTTGTTCATGGATACCCAAGACACTTCCTTGTTGGAAACTACATGGGTTGCCAGCGCGATCGCTGCGTTGCAAACATACATCAGCGCAATTTACAGCGGTATGGAACCGGGTTACACCAAGGCGTTTAGCAAACAGGCACTGGAAGCCTGGCACAAACGTTATTGCAACATCAGTGACTGGGCCGGCTTCAAGATGCTGGAAAATCATCCAGAGAACTACATAAACCCAATCATGAGGTTGAGGAAGAGTAAATCCTTTCAAACGCTGGAAAGTAATTTGGCGCAGGCGGGTTTGACTGAGTCTGCGGTGCAAAAAGCACTGTATGACCATTTGCGGCGCTTTGAAGAGATTTGCGATTTGGACATGATTGCCGGTTTTATCAATGGCACTGAAGCAGATAGCCAAAAGTTCAAACAGGCGCAGTATATTTTCCTGGCCCAACAACGGGTGCAACCGTTTGGCTATCTATGGCGTACGGCCGATGTCGATTTGATTGCGAGCTCCGAATATTTGAACCCGGCTTCCTGGTCCGAGTGGGAAGCCGTAGATATCCCTGCGGGACCGCAAGTGCTGGCGATTCGGCCAGTGTACTTCGCGGCTCATGTGCTGGTTGTTTGGGTCGAAGGCTATCAAGAACCGGTTGAGCTTCTGGAAAATGGAGAGGAAGTTCCGGGCGTCTGGCATCTGGAAATGAAGTACTCACGCCGGGGAATCGACGAGCGCTGGGCGGTACCGATCAGCCTGGGGAAAAAAGATTTCACCCATGTACCCGAAGGCTCCGCGCGACTGGTGGCGGTGACCTATACAGGCGAGCATGAACATGTCGACGATGTGTTGGCCGTTTGCTTCACAACCACCGATCCTTCATCGGCAGCGATGGATCTGCAGAGTATCGCCGCAGATGATCAGAGAGGCTGGATGTTTGCGTCGCTCGACGCATGGTTGGTCCCGCAAACACCTGATGCAGGCAGTCTCAAGACATTGATCAATGTGCGCTTCGCAAATCAGATGGCATTGCAGCACAAATTGCCGTTGAGTGAACGCATTACCCTTAGCGAGACACTGGTGCCTGCATCGGCTGTTGCGATTGCAGAGCCGACTCGAGAGGGCATTTTGAGTAATTTTCTGTCGTTGAACCTGAGTTTCAGCAGTCAGGCGTCTATCGTCGACGGCGCACGGACTGTCTCGCATCAACTAAAGGTTCAGGGGCTCTGCGATATTGAACGGGCACAATATGAGCTGAAAGAATTAGCGTTTCTCATCGAAACATCCATTTCCGGTGAACAAAACTACTTTGAACTCACAAAAAAGGGACGTGATGGGATAAAACTGACTTGCCATCATAATGCTGATGACGGTTTTGATTTCAAACTATGCATGGAAAATGAAACAACTGGCATTTTGGATGTTTTAGCTTCGGTTAAAGCCAGCGATTTTCAAGGCGGTGGCTTTGGCGTTACGGTAATTAAGGATATACAACTTTCCAACGAGCAACTGGAATGGCTGTGGTCCCGCGGTACGAAAGGTATAAGGGCAGGTGGCGGCTTTTTTATTCAGCATGGCCCTGAAGATAAATGGGAGCAGCCTTTCTGGAGTGCTGATAACACGTTGTCGGTTGAAAAATTGTCGGTGAAGGTGCCTTTATCGCTAAAGATCACCGATAGAAGTGGCGGTGAACCGGTTACTTGGGCAGAAACCGTGGAATTGAAAGGATGGTTTAGCACGCAATGGCTCAACTTTACCTGGACGGGCGATCCCGTCGGTAGGGCGCTGGACATTGTGTGGGGCGAGTTGAATGAGGGCATTTATGGTCGTAATCATTATGCCGTTGAACTCAAGCAAATCCCGCTCGAGAGTAATGTTCCTTTGCTCAGCAAACAAGCTTCGGGTGCGCAGTTTCTGGACATGCGACCCCTAACGCTCGTCAATCTGGACTGGGTGCGATTGAATTCTACGTTTGGTAGTCACCTGAGCGCCAAATGCGCAATTTCCATTGACGAGTTACTGTCAAGATCAACTCAATTTATCCACGAGCCAACACCTCAGAAAAATCAGAGTTCACCAACAGTACCACTCACCGAGGAGATGGACTTCAATAGCGCCCATGGGATGTTTTATTGGGAGTTGTTTTTTTACTTGCCATTCCTCATTGCTCACCGCTTGTGCGAGGAGCATCGGTATCTGGAGTCGCAAAACTGGTACCACTACATTTTCGATCCGCACACTCGCGAAGACCAGCCCCATGAAGGAGGGGGCCTGAAGCGGTACTGGCCATGTCGGCCAATATCGGATGACGGAGATATCTCATTTGTTGCCCGTAATCTGGTAGACCCTGATGCCATCGCGCGTGCAGCACCGATTCACTATCGCAAAGCCATCTTCATGGTTTATGTGGATTGCATCGTCAAACATGCCGATTCATTGTTTCGACGCGAAACCCGCGACAGTCTCGCAGCAGCCAAGGTGCAGTACGTCCGTGCATATTCGCTATTGGGGGAGCGTCCGACCTCAAGCATCATCGACTACTGGGTGCCGAAATCCGTGGATGAGATTCTCGCTGCCAAGCCTGAAACGGCAGTTTTACTGAACACATTTGCCCGGACGCTGGAGGTGAATGTTGCGAATTTACCTTCCCGGGTTCACGCGATACCTGACATTGCTCTCCTGCAATTGGATGTTTTCCGCACCACGGCCAATCACGTGGTGCTGGACAAATCGGCGTATATCGACAATTGCCTGCACAACATGCGCAACAACCTCAGCCTGCTGGGCAAACCGCTGAGGTTGCCACTCTACGCGCCGCCAACCGACCCGGTAAAGCTGCTCACGGCTCAGGCCGGAGGCTCATCAGGCGCGTCGCGCAGTGGTGGTAGCTCGGGAATTATTCCTCATTATCGCTTCAGTCAACTTGTGGAGGTGGCGAAGCAGGCGGTCAGGTTTCTTACTGATATGGGACGCGAAGTCCGGCAGTGCATGGAGCAGCGGGATCGAGGTGCCCTGGAGGAATTGCAGCATAAGCATTTGATCGAATTGGGCAGCTTTACCAAGGCCATTCAACAAGAAACCCTTATGCAGCAGGAGGTCTCGCTGACGTCACTGAAGCAGAGCAAGGAATTGACCAAGGAGCGGATGAATCACTTTGAGCAGTTGCTGGTCGTGGACGTCGCACCGTGGGAAGCGTCTGCACTTGAGGGTCAAATGCAAGCCAGGATGGAAATAAACGGCGCAGCGCCCTTCTTCGTGGCAGATGGTTTTCTTGGTTCAGCGCCAAATATGGTGATCGCGGGAACTGCCTATGGCGCGGGTGGGATGGTATTGGGTGGGTCTAGTCGTGCGTTAGGGATTGTGGCGCAAGGTGCTGGTGATTCTGCCTTGATTGCCGCAGACAAGTCAGCAACCAGTGGCCATTACGTGCGCAGACGTGAAGAGTGGCAGTTGGCGTTCAACCAGGCCAAGGCAGAGATGCTGGTGCTTGATGAACAGGAAAAGGCACAACAGCATGCACTGAACGCCGCCCGAGCGAGCCTGGAGCACGCCGAAAAAGTCAGTTCACATGCGCAAGAAATCCTTTCTTTCTACAAAAACCGCTCCACCAATAACGAACTTTACGGTCTGGTTTTGAGCCAGGCGTCTACTTTGTTCTTCCAGGCATATGACGTAGTTGCAGACCTTTGCAGAAGCGTCGAAAACTGTTTCCAGTACGAAACAGGTATCTACGACACACGAATCATTCGACCGAATATGTGGATGGACAACTACCATGGCTTGGGTTGCGGTGAGGTGATGAGTTTCGATTTGTTGTGCCTGGAAAAGGAGTACCTGAACAGAAACGCAAGGCGACTGGAATTGACCCAAACGATTTCACTGCGTCAGATGTACGAGGCAGGTGTTTTTGTTGATAAGAAAACCTGGACGGACGTTCAGGCCGATCTGAAGCTCAACGGGAAAATTCATATCAGTTTCCCTCAGCAGATGTTCGACGAAAGATACCCAGGCCACTATTGCCGCCAGATCGTCAATGTAGGGGTCTCAATACCTGCGGTAATCGGCCCTTATCAAGATATCAGCGCGACTTTGACGCAAATAGCCAGCACGACGGTCATTAAGGCCAACGTCGATTCGCTCGATTATCTGTATGGCGACAAGTCTGAAGCACCACCAGACGATGTTCTGCTGAACCTTCGCAATAACCAGCAAATTGTTATTAACCATGGCCTGGAGGACTCCGGTCTGCATCAGTTGGCGTTTGGTGATCCCCGCTATCTGCCCTTTGAAGGTACGGGAGCGGTTTCCGAATGGGACTTTGGGTTGCCATTACATAAAACTGACAGACAACAAGCATTTATCGACAGCATGGCAGATGTGATTTTCCACCTGCGTTATATGGCCAATGACGGTGACGCCAGTTATATCGACGCGGTCATTGACAGACTGCCTGCCAGTGACCCAAGTCGCGTAGTGGCGGCCGAAATGTCAACGGTGCGCCCGTATTCCGCCAAACAGTAAGCCAAGAGAGATGAACATCATGAAAACAGAAAAAAAACGTGGTCGTAACCTTGTCCTTAGCGGGAGGTTTCCTGATAAGTGGGGAAGTCACTGGACACGGATCGGCGAGCAGGGCAACTGGGGACGATACGAGGATCTGGATTATGGTTTTTACTTGCGGTTGAACGGGCAAGCGGCTTATTCACAGTCGGTTGATACAGTTTCGTTCACTCAACCTCAACTGGAGCAAGTTGAGTACAAAGTAAGTTTTCGATATGAAAACGCGGGTAATTTTCCAGAGGCAAAAGTTATTCTCAAGGCTAGTACCGAGCACGAGATTCTTCTGAGCACCAAAAAAAGGTCCGATTCGTTGGCCAGTTGGCGTGATTACCTTGACGATGTTTTCACGGTGGTGCTTGCTGATAGCGACATCGGACTTCAAATCCATGGTGCGACAGGTGGGGGGTCAAGCGGTCTGTTGACCACTGATTTTGATATCCAGATCCACTTGCCACCATTGAAACTCAAGAGCCTGAAGCTGGATCAGAGGGAGTACCCTTTCACCCGATCCCAAACCGACGTTAAAGCGGTTTTTGGTTGAGCCCGGAGACGAAGGGCGTCATGGCGCACCGCCGCGCTTCCAGGCCATGTAGTTCGTCACCAGATCATGCCCCAACAGCCCTGCTCGCGCCTCCACCACCGGAACTCCATGGGCGTTCAAGCGTTCATGGAGTTCGGCTCGGGCATTGAGGTAATCCACCGTCCCGCAATAAATCAGCGCCTCCGACAAGGTTTGCACCGGTAATTGTCGCGCAGTGTCGAGCACATTTTCTCTGAGGCTGGCGACCAGCACCCGATGCAGCTTGCTCAGCCGATTGACGGCCGTGAGCAGTTCTTCATCGTCTTCGTCCCGCAAATTAGTCACCAGTACCACCAACGCTCGCCGTTTCTGCCGGGCCAGTAGTTGGGTTGTGGCGGCTTGGTAGTCGGCGCTGCGTTGAGTGCTGATCAGGTCGTAGACGGTGTTAAGTATTACGTTAAGTTGCCCGGCACCTTTCACCGGGGCGAGATAGCGCGGCTGATCGCTGGCGAACGTGCACAGCCCGACGGCATCACCCTGGCGCAACGCCACGTAGCTCAGCAACAGACACGCATTAAGCGCATGATCGAAATGCGCTAATTCACCATCCTGACTGCGCATACGCCGACCGCAATCAAGCATGAAAATGATCTGCTGGTCACGCTCGTCCTGGTACTCCCGCGCAATCGGCGTGCGCTGGCGGGCGGTGGCTTTCCAGTCGATCTGGCGCAAACTGTCGCCTTCGCGGAATTCCCGTAACTGATGAAACTCCAGGCCCAGGCCGCGTCGTTGCCGCTGCCGCACGCCGAGTTGGCTGAGCCAGTTGTCTACCGCCAGCAGTTGGCCGCCGTAGAGGCGGGCGAAGTCGGGGTAGACGCGGGTGTGGTCGGTCACGCTCAGCAGGCGTTTCCCGGACCACAGGCCCAACGGGCTCGGCAGGTTGATTTCACAGTGTTCGAAGGTGAAGTGACCGCGCTTGAGCGGGCGCAGGCGATAGCCGATCAGGCTGTGCTGGTCGGGGTGAAGTTCGACCGACAGGGGAAGGTTTTCGAAGCTCAGGCCGTCCGGTACGTGGTCGAAAATCTGGATGTTCAGTGGCTGGGGAAAGTCGTGCTCGACTTCCAGTCGCACTTCGCCCCAACGGCCGAGCGCCAGGCTGCCGGGCATTTGTCGTTTTACGCGGGGTGAGGGCAGGCGCTTGAGGCGGATGGCGTCGAGTATTGCCTGGGCCAGTAGCGCCAGCAGTAATCCCCAGTTGATTGACAGCAGGCTCGATGGAACCGCGATGTCCAGCGCTCGCAATGTGCCCAGAACGATGCCGATGGCCAGCAGGATCGCGAGCCAGATCAGTAGCAGGCGCGAGGGTTTCATGGTGTGACACCGTGCAGCCAGATCAAAAGATCGCAGCCTTCGGCAGCTCCTACAGGTGCGCGCGTTCGGCGTAGGAGCTGCCGAAGGCTGCGATCTTCTATCCGGGCCACGACGTTCACAACCGTGGCGCCGGTACTTGATCGAGCAGTTGCCGCAACACGTGATCAACCTCCAGCCCCTCGATATCCAGCTCCGGCGCGATGCGCACGCGATGGCGCAGCACCGCCAGCGCGCAGCCCTTTATGTCATCCGGAATCACGAACTCGCCGCCGCGCAACAAGGCCCGCGCCCGTGCACAGCGCACCAGGGCAATGGATGCCCGAGGCCCGGCGCCGAGGGTCAGGCCGGGCCAGCTGCGGGTGGTGCGGGCCAGGCGTATGGCGTAGTCGAGGACCTGATCGTCCAGCGGCAGATCACTGGCGATGCGTTGCAAAGCCATCACGTCCTTGGCTTGCAACACGGTGCGCAGCGGCTGCACGTCGAGCATGTCGGCCCGTGTCGAGCGGCTGACCTGACGCACCATGTTCAACTCCTGTTCGGCGTCGGGATAGTCCATGCGCACCTTGAGCATGAAGCGGTCGAGTTCGGCTTCCGGCAGCGGGTAAGTACCTTCCTGTTCGATGGGGTTTTGCGTGGCGAGCACCATGAACGGCTGCGCGATGGGCAGGGCGCGGCCTTCGAGGGTGACTTGCCGTTCCTGCATGGCTTCGAGCAGCGCAGCCTGGGTTTTCGCCGGAGCGCGGTTGATTTCGTCGGCGAGCAGCAGGTTGGTGAATAACGGTCCTTTGCGCAGTTTGAATTGCTCGGTCTGCAAGTCGTACACCGCGTGCCCGGTGACATCGCTGGGCATCAGGTCCGGGGTGAACTGGATGCGCGCGAACTCGCCGCCGAAGCAGCGGGCGAGGGCGCGCACCAACAAGGTTTTGCCCAGCCCCGGCACGCCTTCGAGTAGCACATGGCCGCCGGCAATCAGCGCGGTGAGCACGTCGTCGATCACCGTGTTCTGGCCGATCACCGCTTTTTGCAATTCAGCCCTGACTGCCTGGGCCAACTGACTGGCGCGCTGGCGTTGCTGCGCGGCATGGCTGGGTGCGCCGGGCTCGACGTGTTCACTCATAAGGCGTTCCTCAAGGTTTGCAGGTGGGCGACCTGACGGCTGAATTCAACGCTGGATAGCCGTTGCTTCGGTCGCGGGCTCATGGCCTGGCTGATAGCGCGTGTAGGTTGGCCGGTCATGCGTGCGAGCACCAGCCATTGTTCGGCGACGCCGAGTTGTTCAAAACCGGGATGACGGCGCCGCACGCGGCGCAGGATGTCTTGCTGCAAGGCTTGCAGCAGGCTGTCCTGACCGTTGCGGCGCAACATGAAATCGGCGCTGGCGCGCAGGTGTTCCTGAAGTTGCCGACGGGCTCTCGGTGCCGGTTCAATCAACGGGCCATGGCGCACACCGACGTGCCAGAGGCCAAGGCCGATCAGGCCAATGAGGGCGACCAACGCCTGTGGGAAATAGCGCAGCAGCAAGGTCAGCAGGCTGTCGTGATCGGTATTGAACAGCAGGGTCACGTTTGTGTCTGCGGTCAGGTACCAGAGCAGCCAGGCGTTGTCGTATTGGTCGATAGCCGGGGTTTTCCACAGGTCGGCGTCGGTGACCACGATGATCGACCCGAGCCCGTGACTCAGCTGCATCATGTGCGTGGCCTTGCCACTGTTGGCCCACGCCTGGGCGAGGTTTTTCGGGTCTTCGAGATGAAACGCGGTATCGAAACCGGCGTAGGCCGGTGCGTCTTCGTCTTCGAGATAGAGCTTGGTCAGTTTGGGGTAGGGGTCGTTGCCGGTGTCGGGTGGCGGATCCTTGAGGTCTTTGCTCAGTGATTGGTGCAACTGCACCCGGTCGAGCAGCAGGTCATTGCTTTGGCCAAGTTTTTCATCCCACAGCGACTGGGCGACGAACAAAAGACGCCCGCCGGCCCGGGTCCAGTTCATCACTTGATCAATCTGACGCGGAGTCATGTTGTACCGGTCTCCGAGCAGCAACAGACTGTGCTGATGGGGTTCCAGGCTGGGCAGGATGTCGAGGCTGTTGGCATGGCTGACGGTCAGGCCCTGTTTGCGCAAAAAATGCTCGGCGGCCAGATAAGGGTTGGCCTGGGCTTCGGGCGAGGGGCCGTGATCGATTTCTGCGGGATAGGGCGTCGCCTTGGCGTACAGATAAACACTCAGCGCGCCCAGTAGCACGGCGATGAACACGCCGGTCGCCAGCCACAGTCGCCGGTTCAACGCGCCGCTCCCGGGCCGAACAAGGTACGCCAGCCGTCGCAGAGTTCCTGCTGCAAATGTGCGGGTGGCAAGCGATGCCCGTAGGCCATGTTCTGCCAGTGCCCGGTCAGTTTTTTACTGAAGGCCAGCAGCGCGGGTTGTTGCAGTTGTTCGATGCGCTCCAGCACTTCGCCTTCGGTGTCGGCGGATTTCAGCGCTATGTTGTAGTCGTGCAACAGGTGGCTGAGCAGCGCGCGATAGAGCAATCCGAGGGCCTGGCGAGGGTTGGATTGCCAGAGGCTTTCGGCGCTGGCGGCGATGTCGGCAGGCAGGGTTTCGCGATTGAGGTCCAGGCCGAACGCATGCTGCGGTAACGGTCGCGCGACTTTACGCTTCAAGGTCGGTCGACGACTGACGAAGGCTTGCAACCAGTCACGGTAATGCCAGATCACCAAACCTGCAGCGCCGATGACCACACCCCATAGCAAGACCTCAATCAATGTGGCCACTGTGCCGAAGCGTTGACTGTCCAGCAGCTTGAGCAGCACCTTCAGCCATTCAGGTGTTTTGCCATCGTCTGCGTTTTCTGTGCCCGGCTTGTCCTCGCCAAAGCGATAGCGCGTGACCGTTTCCTTGTTCTTGAACGGGGGCTGATCGAGGATCGCCTTGATGCTGTCCCGGGACGCTTGGCTGGTCAATGGCTGGTCCAGCAGACGCGGACTGTCGGGGGAAATATCCGGCTCGGCAGCCCAGACGCTTTGCCCCGTTGGCATCAGTAGAAAAGCCGCCAGTAGCAGGGTGATGGCGGCGCTGCTCATACGTTGGCGCAGGCGGCGGAACACCAGCTCGATATCCCACGCCTCCAGCACCGTGCGCCGGTTCAGATAAAGGCTGAAGCCGCAGGCCACGTAGATCGGTTCCCACACCACCAGCACCAACACGTAAAACACATTGGTCAGATGCTCCAGCCAACGCCAGTCTTGTGTGGCGGCGGACAGCAACGTCTGCCAGCTCCAGTCGAGTTCGACCTGTTGCGGCAGGAGCATGTAGAACAGCACCATCAGGCCGATCCACAGCGCACTTTCCAGATGCACGCCGATGATCGTCAGCCACCGTGCTGCACCGCCGTCGCGCTGCAACAGCACCTGCAATCGCTGTTGTCGTGCCTGACCACTCAAGCCTTCGAGTTGCATCACCGGCATCAGGAAACTGCGACTCAGGCTCAGGCGTCGCCAGGTCAGGCTGGCCAGCAGTTGTGGCTTGAGCAGTCGCGGCCATTGGCGCAGCGCCTGTTTCAACGTGGGCGTTTCACCGAACATGGCTTTGGACAGGATGTACAGCGGCAGGCGTTCGAACGCCGGTTTCAGCCACCAGAAAATGAATGCGGCGAGGGAGGGTGAATCCCACAGCAGCAAGGTGAGCAGGGCGAAAACCGGCAAGGTCACGATGGCCCAACTGGTCATCAACAGGCGTCGGTGCCGCTGGCTCAGCAGGACGCCAAGGTCCATGGCCTCCCAGGTCGAACGAGGGCGGATCACCACCGTAGCGTCACTCAGGCGCATGGCGGGTCCGTCCGGCAAACAGCAGATACATCGCCACCAATAACCAGAGTGCCGCGCCGACCAGGTACTTGGTCATGGGCGCGACCCCGGTCATGGACGACCAGTAGGCTTCGATAAACGCGGCAATCAGCAGAAACAGCATGACCCCGCAAATCAGCAGCACGCTCTTGCGCGCCGCCAATCTCAAGGCCTCGGCGCGAGGCAGGCGCCCCGGTGCGATCAATGCCCAGCCCAGCTGCAGGCCGGCGGCACCGGCCAGGGCAATGGCACTGAGTTCGAAGGCACCGTGGCCGATCACGAAAGACCAGAAGGTTTGCCCATAGCCGATATGCGTCAGATGCCCGGCCACCGCGCCAATCATCAAACCGTTGAAGAACAGGAAAAACGCGCTGCCCAGGCCAAACAGCAAGCCGCTGGCAAAGGTCTGAAAGGCAATGCCAATGTTGTGCATGATGTAGAAACCGAACATCACCCAGTCTTCACTGGCCGCCCGTTCCGCCGAGCGCCCCAGGTGACCGGCTTCGGGGTCGTACATGCCTTGCATCTCGCTGATCTGTTCGGCCGGGATCAGGTTGTAGACCAGGTCCGGGAACAGATACACCAGCAAGGCGATGCCGAGCAGGCTGCCAAAAAACATCAGGCCGGCGGCGAGCACGAAGCGCCACTGTTCACGCACCAGTCGCGGGAAATCCGCCAGGATGAAACCCAGCACATTGGCACCCAGTCGGCTGCGATGCCGATACAGCTGTTGATGCCCGCGCAGGACCTGTTGCTGCAACGAGTCGATGAGAAAGCTGCTGTAACCCCGTTCCTGAGCCAGGGCCAGGTGTTGGCAGAGCCTTCGATAGTCTTTCGGGAAATTCGCGACTGGTGATGTTTCCTTGTTGTGCTCCAGCCTTTGGAGCATGAGGGAAAACTGCTCCCATTCGGCCTTGTGGCGACTCTCGAAAAGACTTTGCTTCATGTGGGGCCCAACAAGCCGCGGGCGATGCCGTTGAGTTCGGCCACCGCCCGTGGGGCTGGAACCTGCAACGGTTGGGCGAGGATGGATGCGAGTTCAAGGGCCCGCGCCTCGGAGAGTTCACCCTGGCGTTCGGCAAACCCGAGAATGGCACGTTGCTCGGTCAGCGTCAGGACAAAGGGCGGTCGTCGTGGTTCGGCGGCAGGGAGTTGGGGGCGGGTGAGCGGTTGTTCGCGGTAGATCACCAGCGTGCCGGCGGCCAGGTCGCCGAGGCGTTTGAAACTGGGGTGTTGCAGGCAACTGATGGCCCCGAGGAAATAGCCAAACGGCAACAGGTCGACAAATCGCAGCAGGTTGCGCAGCAGCGACGCGGACCAGCCGATCGGCGTGCCGTCGTCCTGCACCACCCGCAGGCCCATCCACTGCTTGCCCGGCGAGCGCCCTTGATTGAGCACCTCGAACAGCACCATGTACCACCAGCTCACCACGAACAGCAGAATCGAGCCCAGCCCGGCACCGAGTTTTCCGAGGAAGGCGAGGACAATAAACAGCAACCCGAGGATCAACCCGCGTAGCCCAAGGTCGATGGCGAACGCCAGCGCACGAACCATCAACCCGGCCGGGCGCAGTGGCAAGTCGATGCCTTCCGGCGTTTCGACCTGATACCGCGTATCCAGGGGCGGGGACAGCGTCGCTTTCCTTTGCAGTGCTGTGGTCTCGAGCATGGGCAACCTGATGATGTGGCCTGATCGGGATTCTCTGTGCGTCCGATGCTAGCAGCCTCACGGGGGAAAACGACATAACTATGTATTGCACGGTGAGTAGCGAGAGATGGTTGAATGACAAGATTACTGGCCGGGGCGGGATGTGAACGCCTAGACTTCGCCGATCTTCAGTTCAGGAATAGCCCGTGACCTCCATCTTCTGGTACGACTATGAAACCACTGGCATCAACCCCCGTTGCGACCGCCCGCTGCAAGTGGCGGGGATTCGCACCGATTTTGACCTCAATGAAATAGACGAGCCGGTCAACCTCTACTGCCAGCCCAGTGAAGACATCCTGCCGCATCCGGCAGCGTGCGCGATCACCGGTATTACGCCCGGCCGTCTGGCCGAACAAGGCCTGAGCGAGGCCGATTTCATGACCCGGGTGCATGCCCAGCTGGCAACGCCGGGCACCTGTGGCGCGGGGTACAACACCTTGCGTTTCGATGACGAGATGACCCGCTACAGCCTGTACCGAAACTTTTTCGATCCCTACGCCCGCGAGTGGCAGGGCGGTAACAGCCGCTGGGATCTGATCGATGTGGTGCGTGCGGCGTATGCCTTGCGACCCGATGGTCTCGTTTGGCCGACGGATGACGAAGGGCGGGTGACGCTCAAGCTTGAACGCCTGACCGCCGCCAATGGCATTGATCATGGCAATGCCCATGAAGCGTTGTCGGACGTTCGCGCCACCATTGCGTTGGCGCGTCTGATTCGGGAAAAGCAGCCGAAGCTGTACGACTGGCTGTTTCAGTTACGCGGCAAACAAAAGGTGATGGATCAGATTCGCTTGTTACAGCCGATGGTGCACATTTCCGGGCGCTTTTCGGCGGCACGCAGTTATGTCGGTGTGGTGCTGCCCTTGGCCTGGCACCCGCGCAACAAGAACGCCTTGATTGTCTGTGACCTGCACCTGGATCCTCAGGGCTTGCTCGATCTGGATGCAGACACCTTGCGCCAGCGCTTGTACACCCGCCGTGATGACTTGGCCGATGGCGAGTTGCCGGTGCCGCTCAAACTCATACACATCAACAAGTGCCCGGTGGTGGCACCCTTGTCGGTACTTCGTGCCGAAGATCAGCAACGCCTGGAGCTGGATATGGCGCTCTATCAGGAGCGCGCGCTGCGGCTAAGTGACGCACAAAAAGTTTGGCGAGATAAAGTTCAGGCTATTTATGCCAGCGAGGACTTCACTCCGAGCCAGGACCCTGAGCAACAGTTATACGATGGTTTTATCGGCGATCGGGATCGGCGTCTATGTGAGCAAGTCAGGCTTGCCGACCCTGCCCAATTAGCGAAAGAACAATGGCCTTTCGATGATGAACGTTTGCCGGAATTATTGTTTCGGTATCGCGCACGCAACTTTCCCGACACGTTGAGTTTCGAAGAGCAAGAACGCTGGCGAATATTCTGTCTGAAACGTTTGTCAGCCCCCGAGTGGGGAGCGCCAAATACGCTGGAAACTTTTGTGGAAGCCGCGGCCCAATTGAGCATTACAGCGACTTCGTTTCAGCGGGAGGTGCTCAGTGAGTGGGACAAGTATGTCCAGGGATTACGCAAACGTTTGAATCTTTGAAATCGAACATATCCCGGCCTGAATTCAGGGCATAAAAAAACGCCAGCGTATGCTGGCGTTATTTTTTGTCGCGAAAACAAGCTTTGCGGCTTAGCCCAGCAGGGTAGCCCAGCCTTCAACCACGTCACCGCCCCACTTGGCTTTCCACTCTTTCAGAGTTTTGTGGTTGCCACCTTTGGTTTCGATGACTTCGCCGTTGTGCGGGTTTTTGTATTGTTTAACTTTGCGAGCACGCTTGGTGCCAGTAGTTTTTACTGCGCCGCCGCGTGGAGCCTTGGTTTTGGATTCTGGATCCAACAGCGAGATGATGTCACGCAGGGACTTGGAGTATTCGCCCATCAGGGTGCGCAGTTTGCCTTCGAATTCCAGCTCGGTTTGCAGTTTGTCGTCTTGGGACAGGTTCTTCAAACGGGCTTGCAGCTCTTTGATAGCTTCTTCGGTGGCACGATATTCGTTGATCAAGGACATGGGGACTACCTTATGTTGGGCGCTGGATGGCAGGTGACAGTGCGGCAATAATAGTCAGGGTGTTTCATCAAGTAAACATTTAACCGGGGTTTATTTAATTTAGTTATGGCGACTAGGCCGCAAATTGGATGCATAGTTAAATATCGTCAAGCAGGCCTCACAGATATTCACAATTGGGCTCTTGAAGAATGGCTATAAGAGCACCATCGCGCGGGTAGCGGGCGCAGCCAAAACCTGTGTCGCCCACCTTCGTGCAACGCCAGGCATCATCAATACTGCAGTTTTGCTGCGCAATCGCTAGAATGGCGGCCTTTGCGAAGTTCTGGAGTTCCCCCCTCATGCGCACTTTTCGGCTGGTGATTGCTTGCCCGGACCGCGTCGGCATCGTTGCTAAAGTCAGTAACTTTCTGGCGTCACATAACGGCTGGATCACTGAAGCGAGCCACCATTCGGACAATCTCAGTGGCTGGTTCTTCATGCGGCACGAGATTCGTGCCGATTCGCTGCCTTTCGGTCTCGAAGCCTTTCGCGAAGCATTTGCGCCCATTGCCGAAGAGTTCTCGATGAACTGGCGCATCACCGATACCGCGCAAAAGAAGCGTGTGGTGTTGATGGCCAGCCGCGAATCCCACTGCCTCGCCGACTTGCTGCACCGCTGGCACAGCGATGAACTGGACTGCGAAATTTCCTGTGTGATTTCCAACCATGACGACTTGCGCAGCATGGTCGAGTGGCACGGTATTCCGTATTACCACGTACCGGTCAATCCGCAGGATAAAGAACCGGCATTCGCCGAAGTCTCGCGCCTGGTCAAACAGCACGATGCCGAAGTGGTGGTACTTGCCCGTTACATGCAAATCCTGCCGCCCGAGTTGTGCAGCGAATATGCCCACAAGGTTATCAACATTCACCATAGCTTCCTGCCTTCGTTCGTTGGGGCCAAGCCTTATCACCAAGCCTCCATGCGTGGGGTCAAGTTGATCGGTGCTACTTGCCATTACGTGACCGAAGAGCTGGACGCGGGGCCGATCATCGAACAGGACGTTGTGCGCGTCAGCCACAGCGACAGCATCGAAGACATGGTGCGTTTCGGTCGTGACGTCGAGAAGATGGTGCTGGCCCGTGGTCTGCGTTATCACCTGGAAGATCGGGTGCTGGTGCACGGCAACAAGACTGTCGTGTTCTGACAGGGACATAACACGGTTGAAATTCGAAGGGCCTGGGCGTTCAATCGCTTCAGGCCCTTCGCCGTTTCAGCACTGAGGACATGAGCATGACCGACCCACTGGACAAAGCCACTTCCAAGGCTCCCGCCACGTTGGGAGAGGGCTGTTTGAGTCGCTACGACCCGGATGACATGAGCCCCGAGGACGGTACGGAGTTTCCCGGTGCGGCCGAGTTGTGGGAGCAATTGCAGGATGAGTCCGACGATAAACCCGGGCAGGCCTGAAAAGATCGCAGCCTTCGGCAGCTCCTACAGGGGAATGCGATCAATGTAGGAGCTGCCGAAGGCTGCGATCTTTCAGGCTTGTTTGAATTTCATCAATTTTTTGAGCAGCGGTCGTCCGAGCATTAGCAAAAACACCGGGCCACCGACCAGCAAATAGAAGTAATACGTCACCGCCCGCCAGATCAGAATCGCCGCTGCCGCAGTAGATTTCCCCACCATCGGTGCCAACAATGCCGCCGACGTCAACTCCGCTGCCCCGGCACCGCCCGGCAACAGGCTGAACTGACCCGCGCTCAGCGAAAGCATCTGGATCAGAAAGCTCCAGGCCCACTGCAAATCCGCTCCGAGCCCCCGCAATGCCAGATACAGCACGCTATAACGCAAGAGCCAATGCAGGCAGGTCAGGGCAAACACCGTGATCAATGTCTGAAAGGGTAACTTCAGCGTGTCTGTAAAAGCCGCCAGAAAGTGCAGGAGTTTTCGCGCCCAGCGCAGGCGTGTGGTGCCCTGGACATTGAGGCGAACGAGCAACCGACCGCTCAGACGTATCAGCAAACGGTGGTAGCGGGCCACCACCACGCAAGTGAGCAATCCGCCAAACATCGATAGGGCGCTGACGGTCAGCAACCATTCCATGCGTTCGCTGAGGTGCTGGAACAGCGCATAAATCAGAATTCCGCTCAGTGCACACAGGAAGAACAGCAGATCGCTCAGTTGGTCCATGGCAAACACGGCGCTGCCTCTGGCCGGACGCACACCATTGCGCGCCAGCAGTGCCATGATCGTCAGCGGGCCGCCGCTGCCGCCCGGTGTGGCGCAATAGGCAAACTCGGCGGCCATGACGACCCCGAGGCTTTTGCCCCGGCTCACCTTATCGCGCTGGTCGCCCAACAACAGGCGCAAGCGCATCGTGTTCAGCACCCAGCACAGCAGAATCATGCCGAACATGATCAGCAACCACACCAGCGGAAAGTTTTGCAGTCGATACCAGGTTTCGTTACCACCCAGCAGCGACGGAATCAGCACCGCTGCGAGCAGCGCGACGAGTAACACAATCCCCCGGCTCATGCGGCGCGACCGACGCGGTCGGTTTGCAGCGACAGCCAGCGGGACTTGGTCATTGGCACACGTCCTTCGTCGAGCATGCGTTTGAGGGTGTGCAGCCAGTAGGTGCGCGAGAACTCGTGGCGCATGTCCACCGGGTGCAGGCCGAGACGAATCACCGGCGCTTGCCGCCAGCGTTGTTCGCGCTGATCGCTGACCAGTTTCGACAGGCCCCGGCGCCAGGCACTGCGCGCGCTCCAGACCAGGCCGGGGGCATCGATCGCAGTGAAATCCGGCAGACGGTAGAGATGCTGCGAATCGCTGGTATAACCCAGCGGTAACTGACGCAAGGCCTCACGCGTACCTTCGCTCATCAACCAGGCCGGGGCGACGAAACCCTCCAGCGGCCAGTTGTAACGGTGGAAGACTTCGATGCCGGCGCGTAGCCGGGCAAGCGCGGCTTCCCGGGACAGGCTGTAAAACTCGCCTTCGTGGGTGTAGATCCGACGCATGAACCAGTCTCGTGGATTACCGGGATTCGGGTTGTCATCGCAATGAAAGTAGCCGTGCAACACCAGTTCGTCGCCTCGGGCGATACGGCTGGTGAGCAAGCGTCGAAAACCCGGATGGGCATCCAGATCGTTGTGCTTATGGAAGTCCGGCACCACCAGCCAGGTCATCGGTACTTCACCCAAGGCGTCGACGGCTTCGACAAAGGGTTGGTAATCGGCCCAGGTTTGCGGTGCGACGTCGTGCAGCACCAGTAACAGGCTGGGAGGGTTCATGGGCTCAACCATTGGCGGTCAGCGGCCATTGACTGCCGAGTACCGCGTGATAGTGACCCAGCAGGCTGTTGACCACGGTGTCCCAGGAATAATGCTGCTCGACATGGCTGCGTGCCTGTCTGCCCAGAACAGCGCTACCCGAACCGAACAGCTCGCGCACCGCGTTGGCCATCGCCAGTGAATTATTCGGCGCACAGAGCAAGCCGCATTGATCGGTGACGATCTCCTGAAAGGCCCCGGCCGCCACGGCCACCACCGGAATACCGCTGGCCATGGCTTCAAGAATCACCAGGCCGAAGGTTTCCTGATCACCGGCATGCAGTAACGCATCGGCGCTGGCCATCAACCGGGCGACTTGTGCCGCCGCGCAGAATTCATTGATCACGGTGACGTTGTCCGGCACCACCGCCGGCATTGACGAACCCACCAGCAACAAGTGATAGCGACGGCCCAGGCGTTTCATGCAATCGAGCAGCACCGGCAGGTTTTTTTCCTTGGAGCCGCGCCCGGCGAAGATCAGCAGGTGAGTGTTTTCATTGATGCCCAGTTCGGCTCGCAGGCCGGGATCTCGGGCAGTGGGTCGGAAGGTTTGCAAATCGACACCCAGGGGCTGTACGAACACGTTCTTCACCCCCAGACCGATCAGTTTGTCGGCCATGACCTGGCTCGGCGCCAGAACCCGGTCGAAGTTGCCATAGAGCTTGCGGACATAGGCCTCGACATTCGTTGTCACCCAGTTGCCCATGCGATTGCTGACCAGCAGCGGCAGGTCCGAGTGATAAAAGCCGATCACCGGCACATCGAGTTGCCGCCGCGCGTCCAGGGCAGCCCAGGCAGTGAGGTAAGGGTCGCCGACTTCGATCAGATCGGGTTGTAAATCCTGCAGGACATTGCGCCAGGGCGCGAGACGGAGGGGGAAGCGGTAACCCTTGCCGAACGGCAGGGCGGGAGCCGGAACCGTGTAGATACCATCCTTTTCACTCAGGTGTGACCCAGGGATCAGCAGACTGTGGCGAATGCCCGGCTTGTTGCCCAGGCGACGATGTTTTGCATCCAGATACGTGCGCACGCCACCGCTGGCAGGGGCGTAGAACATGGTTATGTCCGCGATATGCACGATGAACATCCCTCCGGGCCGTTGTTCTCCCTTGGTTGACCTTTATGAAGGATAGATGTTCGTTTGGGGTTTTGTGGCGGGGGTGTCAGCGAGGTTTTTGCGGTGTGTTACAGACCGCTATCGCGAGCAGGCTCGCTCCCACAAGGTCCGGCGCTGAACCTGTGGGAGCGAGCCTGCTCGCGATGGGGCCCTATCAGACGTTAAATGCGGAAACTACCTACCAATTGTTTAAGACGCGCCGCCTGCTGCTCAAGGTCCGAGCACGCGCGCAACGTCGCTTGCAGGTTTTCCACCCCTTCCTGGTTCAGCGTGTTGATCTCGGTAATGTCCACGTTGATCGACTCAACCACGGCATGCTGTTCCTCGGTCGCGGTCGCCACCGACTGGTTCATGCCGTCGATTTCGCCGATGCGCAAGGTCACGCTGTTCAGGCGCTCGCCGGCCAGGTTGGCGATTTCCACGCTGTCCTGGCTGTGACGCTGGCTGTCACTCATGGTGCTGACCGACTCGCGGGCGCCGACTTGCAGCTCCTCGATCATGGTCTGTACCTGTTGCGCCGATTCCTGAGTGCGGTGCGCCAGGTTGCGGACTTCGTCGGCCACCACGGCAAAACCACGTCCGGCTTCACCCGCCCGCGCCGCTTCGATGGCCGCGTTGAGCGCCAGCAGGTTGGTTTGCTGGGAAATGCTGGTGATCACTTCGAGAATCTGCCCGATGTTCACGGTTTTGCTGTTCAGCGATTCGATGTTGGTGCTCGAGGCGCTGAGCATGCTCGACAGTTGATTCATCGCGGCAATGCTGCGATCCACGACTTGCTGACCGTCTTCGGCCAGGCTGCGGGCATCGCTGGCCTGACTCGACGCTTGCGCGGCGTTGCGCGCAATTTCCTGGGCGGCGGCCCCGAGTTGGTTGATTGCCGCAGCCACGCTGCTGGTGCGCGAGGCTTGCTGGTCGGAGTTGAACATCGACGAATTCGAGGCGGCCACGACACGCAGGGCCACTTCGTTTACTTGCCCGGTGGCCGAGGACACTTCGCGGATCGAACCGTGAATACGTTCCACGAAGCGGTTGAATGCCGTGCCGAGGGTGCCGAATTCGTCATTGTTCTGGATGGTCAGGCGCTTGGTCAGGTCGCCTTCGCCGTCGGCAATGTCTGCCATGGCGCGGGTCATCACGTGCAATGGCTGGATCAGGATGCGGATCAACATGCCCAGCAGGGCAATGATGATCGCTACTGCAATGATGGTCGCAACGACCGCCGAGGCGCGGAATTCGCTGAGCATCGAGTAGGCTTTGTCTTTATCCACCGACAGACCGATGTACCAGTTCACCGAGGACAGGCCTTTAATCGGGGTGAACGTGACGATGCGGGTCTTGCCGTCGGCGTCGATTTCACTGAAATCGCTGCTGATGCGCGGGGTGTTTTTCGGATACGCCTCGTTCAGGGACTTCATCACCAGGGCTTTGTCCGGGTGAGCCAGGATCTTGCCGTCGGCGCTGACCAGGAAAGCATAACCCATGCCGTCGAAGTCCAGCGCGTTGAGGCTGTCGGCGATCACTTGCAAGCTCAGGTCACCACCGACCACGCCGATGTTTTGACCGTCCTTGAGCACACTGTTAACGATGGAAATGACCAACTGGCCAGACGCGAGATCGATATACGGTTCGGTCAGCGCCGAGCCGCTGGTGCTTTGGGCGCTCTTGTACCAAGGGCGGACGCGAGGGTCATAGCCATCCGGCATTTTGCTGTCAGGGCGGATGATGAAGGTGCCATCCTTGTTGCCCAGATAGGCGCCCATGAAGGTCGACGTCACCGCCTTCTGCTCAAGTAGCTTGGAGACGTTGCCGAGGTCGGCGTTCAGTGCGACGTTTTGTGACAGGTTTTCGATCAGCAGGCTGCGTCCGGCCAGCCAGGTCTGGATATTATTGGCCGTCACGCTGCCCATTTCTTGCAGATAGTTGTCCAGGTCATTGCGTATTGCATTGCGCTGCAGGTAGTCGTTGTACAGGGTAAACGAGGCAAAGGCGGCAATGACGATGAGGGCGGCGGCAAGCAGGATTTTATGGCTGAAGCGCAGATTTTTGTTCATGGCTTGGGGTTCCGCTAAGGTCTTAATGTCCAGAGCGTGCTTTTATAACGGCACGCAAAACGGGCAGTGTTGAAAGTAAGCTGATATTTCCGTCCTCTCCTTAGGGAATTACCGACGCTATTCAGTCTTTAATATCGGCCGTGATCGATCAAAGATTAACCATGGGTGACAAAATGCCTGACTCATTGCAACTCGTTATCGGTGCCGATCTCGCGGGACAGCCGATTGCCCAGGCCATGCGCCTGGCGAACCGTCACGGTCTGGTCGCGGGCGCTACCGGGACCGGTAAAACCGTCACTTTGCAACGACTGGCCGAAGCTTTCAGCGATGCCGGCGTGGCGGTGTTTGCAGCGGATATCAAAGGTGACCTGTGCGGCCTGGGCGCTGCTGGCAGCCCGCAAGGCAAGATCGCCGAACGCATCGCCGGGATGCCCTGGCTGAACCATAAACCTCAGGCGTATCCGGTAACCCTGTGGGACATCCACGGTCAGTCCGGTCATCCGTTGCGCACAACCTTGAGCGAAATGGGGCCGTTATTGATTGGCGCCCTGCTGGAACTGACCGACAGCCAGCAGTCGGCGCTGTACGCCGCTTTCAAGGTCGCGGACCGCGAAGGGCTGTTATTGCTGGACCTCAAGGACTTGAAGGCGCTGCTCAATCACCTGCGTGATAACCCCGAATTGCTGGGCGACGACGCCGCGTTGATGACCACCGGCTCCAGCCAGGCGCTGTTGCGCCGACTGGCGACCCTGGAGCAGCAAGGCGCAGAAGCGCTGTTCGGCGAGCCGGCGCTGCAACTCGAAGACATCCTGCAGCCGACCGCCGAGGGTCGCGGGCGCATTCACTTGCTCGATGCCAGTCGTCTGGTGCACGAAGCACCGAAGGTCTATGCGACGTTCCTGCTGTGGTTGCTGGCTGAACTGTTCGAGCAACTGCCGGAGCGTGGCGATGCCGAAAAACCGCTGCTGGCGCTGTTTTTCGACGAGGCGCATTTGTTGTTCGCCGGTACGCCCAAGGCTTTGCAGGAGCGTCTGGAGCAAGTGGTGCGGCTGATTCGCTCGAAAGGCGTGGGCGTGTATTTCGTCACGCAATCACCGGGCGATCTGCCGGATGACGTGCTGGCTCAACTGGGCCTGCGTATCCAGCATGGTTTGCGCGCGTTCACCGCCAAGGAGCAGAAATCCCTGCGAGCGGTGGCCGAGGGCTTCCGGCCGAACCCGGCATTCGATGCCCTGTCGGTATTGACCGAGCTGGGGATTGGCGAGGCGCTGGTCGGCACGTTGCAGGACAAAGGCACGCCGGGGATGGTCCAGCGCGTTTTGGTCGCACCGCCGCAATCGCGGATCGGGCCGTTGAGCGAAGCCGAGCGCGCGGCGCTGATCGCCGGTTCGTCGTTGCAAGGGCGTTATGACAAACCGATTGACCGTGAGTCCGCTTATGAAGTGCTGATGGGGCGCAAAGGCCTGGCGCCGGAGCCCGACGCGACGCCGGGTAAATCGGCACCAGAGGAGCCGAGCTTCACCGACAAGGCCGGGGAATTCCTCGGCACGGCGGCAGGGCAGGCGCTGAAATCGGCCATGCGACAGGCGGCCAATCAGTTGGGTCGACAGTTGGTGCGTGGGTTGATGGGCTCGTTACTCGGTGGCAGCAAACGCCGTTAAAAGCAAAAGATCGCAGCCTTCGGCAGCTCCTACAGGGGGGACACCATCTCAATGTAGGAGCTGCCGAAGGCTGCGATCTTTTGATCTTGCTGTTAAACCTTGGGTTTGGCGTGAGCCGCCAGCCGCTCCAGTGCCGCCCGCAGATTCGGATCAGTGATCCCGTCGGCCGTGGCCTGAATGGTCGCCGCCGCATCGGTCGACAAATCCATCGTATGCCCAACCGCCCCTTGCTGAACGGTGGGTGGCTGAACCTTGAACAGAATTCGCGTCAGGCTGGCGAATTCATCAAACAGCTGTAACTGTCGTTGCAGACGCTTCTGCTGATAACGCAGGCGGGTTGCCCAGTGACCATCGGTGACAATCAGCAACAAACTGCCTTCGCGCCACGACGCCACATGGCAGTGCTCGCGCGCGGCGGGCTGCAATTGGCTTTCTACCAGACGTTGTAAATGACCCAGGCGTTGAGCGTGGCCGAAGATGGCTTTCAGCGGTTTGGCTTCGCGAAGCAGAACGGCGGGTGCTCTGGCCGTAAGAGGGCGAAATGCCATGATCAGACACCTGAAGTAACAGAGCCGCCATGGTAGCAGAAAGCACCGGATGCACCCGACCCATTGCTTTGCGAGCGCTTTACCCATTAAATCAACAAGTAACTTCTGCCGTGAATGGCTTGAAGTTCAGTAAAAAGCCCTTATTTTAAGTGAGCCCCGTCACAGCGCTGTGCCAGCATCGTGGAATAACGCCACTTTCCTCACCACCGTTTCCGGGTAGAATGCTCGTTCGCATGCGGCCATGAGGGCTGCACGGGCGACTCACGGGGCCGCCCTCCATCCCTTTAGTGTGGAAGATCCTGCCGATATGTTTGCGCCTTTGTTAAAGAAACTTTTTGGAAGCAAGAACGAGCGTGAAGTCAAACGCATGCTCAAGACGGTGCAACTCGTCAATGCCTTCGAAGAGCAAATGGTGGCCCTTTCGGACGATCAATTGCGTGCCAAGACAGATGAGTTCAAGGCCCGCATCGCCAAAGGGGAAACCCTCGACAAACTGCTGCCAGAAGCCTTTGCGGTCGCCCGCGAAGCCGGTAAGCGTGTCATGGGCATGCGCCACTTCGACGTCCAGCTGATCGGCGGCATGACCTTGCATGAAGGCATGATCGCGGAAATGCGTACCGGTGAAGGCAAGACCCTGGTGGCAACACTGGGCGTTTACCTCAACGCGCTGTCCGGCAAGGGCGTGCATGTTGTGACGGTGAACGACTACCTGGCCCGCCGTGACGCCAACTGGATGCGTCCGCTCTACGAATTCCTCGGCATGACGGTCGGTGTGGTCACGCCATTCCAGCCGCCGGAAGAGAAGCGCGCCGCTTACGCTGCCGACATCACTTACGGCACCAACAACGAATTCGGTTTTGACTATCTGCGCGACAACATGGCGTTCAGCATGGAAGAAAAATTCCAGCGCGAACTCAATTTTGCCGTGATCGACGAAGTCGACTCCATCCTCATCGACGAAGCCCGTACCCCGTTGATCATTTCCGGTCAGGCCGAGGACAGCTCCAAGCTGTACATCGAGATCAACAAACTGATCCCGCAGCTTGAATTGCATGTCGAAGAAGTCGAAGGCGAAGTCACCAAGGCCGGCCACTACACCGTTGACGAGAAGACCCGTCAGGTCGAACTCAACGAAGCCGGTCACCAGTTCATCGAAGACATGCTCACCCGCGTCGGCCTGCTGGCGGAAGGCGAGAGCCTGTATTCGGCACATAACCTGGGCCTGCTGACCCACGTTTATGCTGGCCTGCGTGCGCATAAACTGTTCAATCGCAACGTTGAATACATCGTGCAGGACGGTCAGGTTGTACTGGTCGACGAACACACCGGCCGTACCATGCCGGGTCGCCGTTTGTCCGAAGGCCTGCACCAGGCCATCGAAGCCAAGGAAAACCTGAACATCCAGGCCGAAAGCCAGACCCTGGCGTCGACCACGTTCCAGAACTACTTCCGTCTGTACAACAAACTGTCCGGCATGACCGGTACCGCAGACACCGAAGCGTTCGAGTTCCATCAGATCTATGGCCTGCAGGTCATGGTGATTCCGCCGAACAAGCCGTTGGCGCGTAAAGACTACAACGACCTGGTGTTCCTGACCGCCGAAGAGAAATACGCGGCGATCATCAACGACATCAAGGAATGCATGACCCAGGGCCGTCCGGTGCTGGTGGGTACTGCCACCATCGAAACTTCCGAGCACATGTCTGCCCTGCTGCAGAAGGAAGGTATCGAACACAAGGTCCTGAACGCCAAGTTCCACGAAAAAGAAGCCGAGATCATTGCCCAGGCCGGTCGTCCGGGCGCACTGACCATCGCCACCAACATGGCCGGTCGTGGTACCGACATCCTGTTGGGCGGTAACTGGGAAGTGGAAGTCGCGTCCCTGGAAGATCCAACGCCGGAGCAGATTGCCCAGATCAAGGCCGACTGGCAGAAACGTCACCAGCAAGTGCTGGAGTCGGGTGGCTTGCAGGTGATCGCTTCCGAGCGTCACGAATCGCGCCGTATCGACAACCAGCTGCGTGGTCGTGCCGGTCGTCAGGGTGACGCCGGTTCCAGCCGTTTCTACCTGTCCCTGGAAGACAGCCTGATGCGCATCTTCGCCTCTGACCGGGTGAAGAACTTCATGAAAGCATTGGGCATGCAGTCCGGTGAAGCGATCGAGCACCGCATGGTGACCAACGCCATCGAGAAGGCCCAGCGCAAGGTTGAAGGTCGCAACTTCGACATTCGTAAGCAATTGCTTGAGTTCGACGACGTCAACAACGAACAGCGTAAAGTGATCTATCACATGCGTAACACGTTGCTGGCCGCCGACAATATCGGTGAAACCATCGCCGACTTCCGTCAGGACGTGCTCAACGCCACCGTCAGCGCTCACATCCCACCGCAATCGCTGCCTGAGCAGTGGGACGTGGCCGGTCTGGAAGCGGCGTTGCAGAGCGACTTCGGTGTTTCGCTGCCGATCCAGCAATGGCTCGACGAAGACGATCACCTGTACGAAGAAACCCTGCGCGAGAAGCTGATGCAGGAGCTGATTGCGGCGTACAACGAGAAAGAAGACCAGGCCGGCGCCGATGCGCTGCGCACCTTCGAGAAGCAAATCGTTCTGCGCGTGCTGGACGATTTGTGGAAAGACCACCTGTCGACCATGGACCACCTGCGTCACGGCATCCACTTGCGTGGCTACGCCCAGAAGAACCCGAAGCAAGAGTACAAGCGCGAGTCGTTCACGCTGTTCTCCGAGCTGCTGGATTCGATCAAGCGCGATTCGATCCGTGTGTTGTCCCACGTTCAGGTTCGCCGCGAAGATCCGATCGAAGAAGAGCAACGCCTGCGTCAGGAAGCCGAGGCACTGGCGGCGCGCATGCAGTTCCAGCACGACGAAGCGCCGGGTCTCGAGCAACCGGAACTGCTCGGTGAAGAGGTCGATGTAGCCCTGGCCACCGCACCGGTACGCAACGAACAGAAGCTGGGCCGTAACGAACTGTGCTACTGCGGTTCGGGCAAGAAATTCAAGCATTGCCACGGGCAGATCCAGTAAAGCCCGTTTCATACGCTGAAATACCCGCGCCGCGACCGGCACCAGCCGTCGCGGCGTTTTGCCATTTAAACCACCGTTCTTCCTGAAAACGGTGCTGACATCATTTATTAAGGAGCGCATTCATGGCTGTTGGTCTTGGTCCTTTGCCAACGTTGCACCCGGTTGCCGGTTTTGAACTCGGTATCGCCTCGGCCGGTATCAAGCGCCCGGGGCGCAAGGATGTCGTGGTCATGCGCTGTGCCGAAGGCTCCACGGTGGCGGGCGTGTTCACCCTGAACGCCTTTTGCGCCGCTCCGGTGATCCTGGCCAAGCAGCGTGTGCAAGGCCCGGTGCGTTACCTGCTGACCAACACCGGCAACGCCAACGCCGGCACCGGCGAACCTGGCCTGGCCGCCGCCGAACGTACCTGCGCCAAACTGGCTGAATTGACCGGCGTCGACGCCAGCCTAGTGCTGCCGTACTCCACCGGCGTGATCGGCGAGCCGCTGCCGGTCGAGAAAATCGAAGGCGCCTTGCAAGCTGCCCTCGACGACCTGTCGGTGAACAACTGGGAAGCTGCCGCCACCGGCATCATGACCACCGATACGCTGCCGAAGGGTGCCAGCCGCCAGTTCCAGCATGACGGCGTGACCATCACCGTCACCGGTATCAGCAAGGGCGCCGGCATGATTCGTCCGAACATGGCGACCATGCTCGGCTACATCGCCACTGACGCCAAAGTCTCCCGCGATGTGCTGCAAAACCTGCTGCTGGACGGCGCCAACAAGTCGTTCAACCGCATCACCATCGACGGCGATACCTCGACCAACGACTGCTGCATGCTGATCGCCACCGGTCAGGCTGCGCTGCCGGAAATCACCTCCGCCAGCGGTGAGCTGTTCTCCAAGCTGAAGCAAGCCGTGTTCGAAGTGTGCATGGACGTGGCCCAGGCCATCGTTCGCGACGGCGAAGGCGCGACCAAGTTCGTCACCGTAGAAGTCAACGGCGGCGGCAATCATCAGGAGTGCCTGGACGTCGGTTACACCGTGGCCCACTCGCCGCTGATCAAGACCGCACTGTTCGCCTCCGACCCGAACTGGGGCCGCATCCTGGCCGCTGTTGGCCGTGCCGGCGTTCCGAATCTGGACGTGAGCAAGATCGACGTGTTCCTCGGCGACGTGTGCATCGCCAGTCGTGGCGCCCGCGCATCGACCTACACCGAAGCCCAGGGCGCGGCGGTGATGCAGCAGGAAGAGATCACCATCCGTATCGAGCTGGGTCGCGGTGATTGCAGCGAAACCATCTGGACTACTGACCTGTCCCACGAATACGTGAAGATCAACGCCGAGTACCGTACTTAAAACAGAGTCGCTCCATTCGCGAGCAGGCTCGCTCCCACGGTGGATCTCCAGTGAACACAGATTTTGTGTACGGCAGAAAACAATGTGGGAGCGAGCTTGCTCGCGAAGACGACCGACCAGACATTAAAGATGCTGGTCTGTACCCTTCATCAAAAGGCGCCATACCATGAGCCTCCACCTGATCATCGGCGACAAACTGCATTCATCCTGGTCCCTGCGCGGCGCGCTGGCCCTCGACCTGGCCGGTGCCCCTTACACCGAAGAACTCATCAAGCTGAACCAGCCGGACACCCGTGAGCGTCTGCTCAAGCATTCGCCAACCGGGAAAGTCCCGCTGCTGAAAACCGAACACGGCACCATCGCCGATTCCCTGGCGATTGCCGAGTACCTGGCCGAACAGTTCCCGGATGCCGGCCTCTGGCCTAAAGATGTCGCCGCCCGTGCCCAGGCGCGGTCGGCGTGTGCGCAGATGCACGCCGGGTTCTTCGCCATGCGCGGCAATATGCCGTTCGACCTGAGCCACAACGCTCCGCTGTCGCCGACACCGGCTGATGTCCAGGCGGACATCGAGCGCATGTTGGCGTTGTGGGCCGAGTGCCGCGCCGCTGCGACCGAAACCGGTCCATTCCTGTTTGGCGGCGCGACCCTGGCCGATGCCTACTTCGCCCCGATCGCAGTGCGCCTGCGCACTTATCAGGTGAAACTGTCCGCAGCGGACGAGGCCTACGTCAACACTATCTACCAATGGCCGGCCTTCAAGGCGTGGCAGAAGGCGGGGCTGGAGGAGGTCGGGCAGTGAAACGAGTACACGTAGCCGCCGCTGTTATCCGTGATGGCAGTGGCAAGATCCTCATCGCCCGTCGTGCTGACACTCAGCATCAGGGCGGTCTGTGGGAGTTTCCGGGGGGCAAGGTCGAGGACGATGAGTCCGTCGAAACGGCCCTGGCCCGCGAGCTTCACGAGGAGTTGGGCATCGTGGTCAACGCGGCGCGCCCGTTGATCAAGGTTCGGCACGATTACCCGGACAAGCAGGTGCTGCTGGATGTCTGGGAGGTCTCGGGTTTTACCGGCGACCCTCACGGTGCCGAAGGCCAGCCTTTGGAGTGGGTAGCGCCCCGTGACCTGCTGAACTATGAGTTCCCGGCGGCCAACCAGCCGATTGTTGCGGCCGCCCGGTTGCCCGCAGAGTACCTGATTACCCCCGAAGATCTGGAAACTCCGGCGCTGCTGCGCGGCATCCAGAAAGCCATCGCGAGTGGCATCAAGCTGATCCAGCTGCGTGCGCCCAACGGCTACGATCCGAAGTACCGCGATCTGGCGGTGGACGCCGCGGGGCTGTGTGCCGGCAAGGCGCAGTTGATGATCAAGGGGCCGTTCGAATGGCTCGGCGATTTTCCATCGGCCGGTTGGCACATCACCTCGCAGCAGTTGCGCAAATACGCGGCGGCGGGGCGACCGTTACCGGCGTCGCGCTGGTTGGCGGCGTCCTGCCATAGCGCTGAAGAACTGACGCTGGCCGAGCAGATGGACGTGGATTTTGTGACCCTGTCACCGGTGCAGCCGACCCTGACTCATCCGGGGGCTCAGCCGTTGGGCTGGGAACAGGCTTCGGTGTTGATCGAAGGTTTCAGCAAACCGGTGTTTTTGCTCGGTGGCGTTGGCCCGGCAGAGCGGCAGAAAGCTTGGGAGGCGGGGGCGCAGGGTGTGGCGGGGATTCGGGCGTTTTGGCCTGGCCCATGATTCTGCGGTGACCTTACTGGCGCCATCGTGAGCAGGCTCGCTCCCACATTGGACTCAAGCCGCACCAAAAATCCCCTGTGGGACCGAGCCTGCTCGCGATGAGGGCCTGTCAGGCGCCGACTAAACCTCAGGCTTCGCCGCCGGCTGCCACAAAATCTCGGAAATCCCCTGCCGCTTGGCAATCAACCGCGCCACCACAAACAGCAAATCCGACAACCGATTGATGTAGGCCAACCCGACCCCGGCCAACGGTTCAATCGCATTCAAATGCTGACACCGCCGTTCGGCACTACGCGCCAGGCTTCTGCACACATGGGCCTGGGCAATCAGCGCCGAACCGCCCGGCAGAATGAAATTCTCCAGCGGCCCCAGTTCTTCATTCCATACATCGATCGCCGTTTCCAGGCGTTCAATTTCAGCTGTATCCAGTGCCTGATACACCGGCATGGCCAGTTCGCCACCGAGATCGAACAATCGATGCTGGCAGGGCGCCAAAACCTCAATCACTTCGTTCAGTCCCGGATACGTAATACTTTCCGCCGCTAACCCGGCCAACAGCACGCCCACCTGACTGTTCAAGGTATCGACTTCGCCAATGGCCTCGATCCGCGGATGGTCCTTGGGTACGCGGCGGCCGTCGCCCAGCCCGGTTTCGCCTTTGTCGCCGGTGCGGGTGTAAATCTTCGACAAGCGAAAGCCCATGGTTACCTCGATAGCTGATTGAGTTCTTGAGAGACCTGCGGCGTGCCCGCCAAGGGCAGGCGCAAGGTGAAGCATGTGCCTTGGCCCTGGGTCGATTGCACTTCCATCTGACCCTTGTGGTTGTTGGTGATGATGAAATACGAGACCGACAGGCCAAGGCCGGTGCCCTGACCGATTTCCTTGGTGGTGAAGAACGGCTCGAACGTGCGTTTGCGCACGCTCTCGCTCATGCCGATGCCATTGTCCTCGACCTGGATTTCCGCCCACGGCGGATTCAGTTTGGTGCGCAGGATGATCCGCCCCGGCTCTCGGTCGTCTTCGCGCTGGTGAATCGCTTGAGCGGCGTTTTTCAGCAGGTTGAGCAGCACTTGCTCCAGTTCGTTGGCCGTGCCGGGAACCGGGCCCAACGCTGGATCGAACTGGCGAATGATCGCCTGGCCCTTGAAGTCGAAACCGATCGCCAGATCGAAGTCGTTGCCGGCGATCTCCACGGCTTGATCGATCAGTGCCGGCAGGTCGCATGGCGCCATTTGCCGGGTACTGCGGCGGCTGAAACTGAGCATATGGGTGACGATTTTCGCCGCCCGGGCGCCCGCCTGTTGAATGCCATCGAGCAGTTGCGGCACTTCGCGCACTTGCAGGTATTTATTGACCGTTTCCAGCTCGACGCCAATTTGCTCGGCCTGTTCGAGGTTCTTCGGTAGCTCAGGGGACAGGCGTCGGCGAATGTTTTGCACGTTATGCAGGATCGCGCCTAGCGGGTTGTTGATCTCATGCGCCATGCCGGCGGCAAGACCGCCGACCGAAAGCATTTTTTCCGACTGCACCATCATTTCTTCCAGGGACAGGCGCTGGGTGATGTCGTCGATCCGGATCACCACGCCACGCCCGGCGCCGCCCATCAGTGGGTAGAAGGTCAGGGCGTAGTGCTTGGGCTCGTCGTCCTTGAACCAGGTTACGCGCTCAATTTTCGCCACCGTGTGCTGTTCGACGGTTTGCTTGAGCTGCGGCAGAAACGGTTTGAGCGGTTCGAAGGCGAGGAAGATCGGTTGATTCAGGGCTTCGTCCAGGCGCGTACCGGACAGGGCGCTGGCCTCCTGATTCCACTGCGTGACGTAGAGCTGCTCGTCGAGGGCGATCAGCGCCGACGGCATGGAGTCGATGATGCTGTTGAGGTAGTTCTGGAAACCGGTGAGTTTCTTCTCGATCTTGCTGCGCACCTGGACTTCGAGTTCCAGTTTGCGGTTGGTATGGCGGGTTTCTTCGGCCAGGCCCTGAGCCTGGTCATAAGCGGCCTGGGAATCATCCCGGGCCCGCTTGAGTTGCTGCTCCCGCGCCTCGATGCGCGAGAGCATGGTGTTGAATGCCTCGGCGAGGCTGCCGATTTCGTCATGGTTGCCGCGGGAAGCACGCAGGGCGTAGTTCTCTTCACGGGTCACTTGCCGGGACAACTCTTCGAGCTGATGGATCGGCCGGGTAATCAGCCGTTTGATCTGCCGGGCGATCACCAGCCACAACAGCACACTGAAGATCAGGATCCCGAGGCTCGCGGTCAGGGTCCCGGTGTAGAACGCCATGGGCAGTTCGCTGCTGGCGACCAATAACAAGTGGCCGGGCGCGGTGCCGGGGCGGGGCAGGGTGATCACCTGATTGCTGCGAAACTCCGTGGCTTGCCAGGACTCGATGTGCCGGTAACGCTCCGGCAGCTTCAGCTTGTCGCCATGCTGCAACTGCGCCAGACGTTCACCCTTGCCGTCATAAAGGGCCGCCGCACGCAGTGGTGAGTAGCTGTTGAGCTCATTGAGCAGGCGTTCGGCGCTTTGTGGCGACTGCAACGCTTCTGACACCAGGCTCGGGTTCGACACCAGTCGGCCGATGGTCTGCAGGGCCTGGGGCGCCATGCTTTCCTGGGAAATGTAATACGCGGCACTGATAAAGGTCAGGTTGGCGACCAACAGAACGGTGGTCAACAGCACCAGCAGGGCGGCCAGCAGTTTCTGGCCAACGGGAAGGTTTTCAAGGCGCTGGCGCAATGGCATCAGGTTTATCGCTGAATAGGAACAAGTGGCCAGCGTAGCCGCTGCTCAGTCGCTGGGCAATCCAAGGCTGCGCAGATGGGCGATCAGCCGCTGCTGCATTTGATTGAGGTGCGGCAGGTTCAACTGATGCCGTGAAGCGACTTTGCACGCATGACCCAGCAGGTAGCTGATTTCGGTCCGGCGCCGGTGGCTGACATCCTGGTACATCGATGAGTAATTGGCGGCAGTCGCGTGGATAACCCGCTCGACTTCCTGTTGAAGATCCTCGGCAGCGGCGGGCTGTCCGCAGCGTTCAAGCAACTCGGTGAGTTCGCCGCAAAGGGTGGCGACTTCGCAATGATGGTCCTGCAAACCGCCATTGCGGCAATCGTGCAGCACCGTCAGCGGATTGATCGCACAGTTGAGCGCCAGTTTTCGCCACAGCCTGGTCAGAATGTCGGTGCTCCACTCGTGGGGAATGCCGGCGGCGCTCACGTCGTCCAGCCAGATGGGCGCCACCGGATGACCGGCATCCCCCAGCCAGGTGTAACCGTGTCCGGCAAACACCACGCGCCAGTCGCCATCGCGAAAGGCGCCTTCAGTGCTCGACGCGCAGATGCAGCGGGCCTGAGGAACCTGCGCGGCGACGGCGTCCTGACTGCCAAGACCGTTCTGCAGCAGGATCAGCTCGGCGCCGGCCGCCAGGCGCGGCGCCAGTTGGGCGACGGCCTTCTCGGCATCGTAGGCCTTGCAGGCCACCAGCAGACGGTTGATCGGCTCGCTGCTGTCGGGTGTTTGTCCAGGGATGGCATACGTTGTGGCTTCACCGTGCTCCACCAGCGTCAGGCCGCCTGCTGCCTGATAAGCCTGTAAGCGTGCTGCGTCCCGCAGGATCAGGCTGACCGGCGCGCCGGCACGGGCCAGACGTGTAGCCCATAAGGTACCGAGGCTGCCGGCGCCCAGAACATGCCAGGTGGTGGACATCAGCTTTTTGCTCTGATTAAGGCGCACATGGGAGGCTCGCAGTGAATGATGGGAAAGACCCGTTATAATCAGCGCGGATTTTAACCGCAAGCCAGGCGTGCTCCATCGGCGCGCCTTTTATTGGAGAAATTACATGCCGTCGTTCGACGTGGTATCCGAACTGGACAAACACGAAGTCACCAACGCGGTCGAAAACGCCGTCAAGGAACTCGATCGCCGTTATGACCTGAAAGGCAAAGGCACCTTCGAGTTCAAGGAAAAGGACCTGACCGTCAACCTGACCGCTGAAGCCGATTTCCAGCTCGAAGCGATGATTGAGATCCTCAAGCTGGCGCTGGTCAAGCGCAAAATCGACGTGCAGTGCCTTGAAGTCAAGGATGCCTATGCGTCGGGCAAGTTGATGAAGCAGGAAGCGGTCCTCAAGGAAGGTATCGACAAAGAGCTGGCGAAGAAAATCGTCGCTCACGTCAAGGACGCCAAGCTCAAGGTCCAGGCCGCCATTCAGGGTGAGCAGGTGCGCATTACCGGCAAGAAACGTGATGACTTGCAGGACGCCATTGCAGCCCTGCGTGCCAAGACTTTCGACATGCCGCTGCAGTTCAACAACTTCCGCGACTGACCTTTCAGGCGGGAACCTCTCGGCGTTTTCTGCGTCCGAGGCCTCAGTAACGGCAGAAACGATTGAACCCGCAAGGGTTTGGTCTTTTCTGCCGCTCATTTTTCGCGTGCCGGGTAGCCGGAAATCAGGAGAAAGTAGATGGATTTGAATACTGAAGTGGATAACCTGGTCAAGGCATCTCAAGCCTGGATTCCGATGATCATGGAATACGGCAGCCGCGTGTTGCTGGCGGTGATCACCCTGGCCATCGGCTGGTGGCTGATCAATAAAGTGACGCAAAAACTCGGCGGCCTGCTGGCGTTGCGTAACGCCGACCTTGCACTGCAAGGTTTCATCAGCAGCCTGGCGAATATCATTCTCAAGGTGCTGCTGATCGTCAGCGTGGCATCCATGATCGGGGTGGAAACCACTTCGTTTGTCGCAGCCATCGGTGCAGCGGGTCTGGCCATCGGTCTGGCCTTGCAGGGCAGTCTGGCGAATTTCGCGGGTGGCGTGCTGATTCTGTTGTTCCGCCCGTTTCGCATTGGTGACTGGATCGAAGCTCAAGGTGTCGCCGGTACCGTCGACAGCATCCAGATCTTCCACACGGTGCTGCGCACTGGCGATAACAAAACCATCATTGTCCCTAACGGCAACTTGTCGAACGGCATCATCACCAACACTAACCGTCAGCCGACCCGCAAGGTTGTGTTTGATGTGGGTGTGGATTACGAAGCGGACTTGCAGAAGGCCCGTGAAGTACTGCTGGACCTGGCAAATGATGAGCGCATATTGGCCGAACCGGCTCCGCAGGCAGTCATTTCTACCCTGGGGGACAGTTCGATTACTGTTTCTCTGCGTGTGTGGGTAAAGACTGCGGATTATTGGGATGTGATGTTCATGTTCAATGAACAATCCCGTGATCGATTGAAAACGGCCGGTATCGATATCCCGTTTCCACAGCGGGTGATTCGAGTGGTTCAGGAATCTGCAGTGCAGTGATGGGTCTTTCAACTAATGCCTGACTTTTCGATCAGGCATTTGCTGCAAGCGCAGTGCATCAGGTAATAAAAAAGGCCCATCCGAAGATGGGCCTTTTTTTGATTACCGCGAACTAGCTTTCGGTAATTACAGAACCGAAATCGGGTAGTCGACGATCAGGCGGAACTCTTTAACGTCGCCTTCACCTTCGTCAGCGTTAGCGAAGTGCCATGCTTGACGAATACGGAAGGAAAGGTCTTTTGCCGGGCCAGACTGAACAACATACTTGGCTTCGAAGTTGGTTTCGTTGTGCTTGCCATCTTCACCGTATATGCCAGCGTAAGCGCCATCTACTGGAGCCTTGGTGCCGTCGATGTCCCAGCCTTTCACGTAACGGGTCATGAAGCTCAGACCTGGAACGCCGTACTCGGCCATTTTCAGGTCGTAACGGACCTGGGCAGACTTCTCGTTAGGAGCGTTGAAGTCGGAGTACTGGATAGAGTTGGCGAGGAAGATCGAGTCGCCACCACGGTTGTTCTTGCCCACGCCGATGTAGTCGAACGGAGTGTCACCGTTAACCTTCTGGAAGGCGACGGTAATGGTGTGTGCTTTCAGGAACGAGAAAGCAGCTGCCAGGGAGAACGTGGTGTTGCTGATGTCGCCGGCTTTAGCATCACCGGTATCGGTGGTGCGGTAAACGTTACCGTCCAGGTTAAGCGACTGGTCGCCGCCCATTGGGATGGTGTAGTTCAGGTTACCGTAGTACTGGTTCCAGATGTCTTCCAGCTTGGCGCCGTACAGCGATGCGCTCAGGCTGTCGGTGATGCCGTACTTGCCACCGAAATAGTCGATGGTGTTGGCTTCTTCGCCAGCGTAGGTTGCAAACAGGCCGCCCTCACGGGAGTTTCTGTCCTGGCTGGTAGACGAGTAGAAGTGACCGGCTTCGAGATCAAGGTCTTTGATTTCGCTGCTCTGCAGTTGGAAACCGCTGGCAGTTTGAGGAAGGATACGGGAACCGCCAACAGCGAACACTGGAGCAGTGCTTGGCTGCATGTCACCGACTTTCAGCTCGGTTTTGGATACGCGGAACTTAACGGCTGCGCCGGCTTTGCCTTGGCTGTCGTTAACTTCGCCATCGGCGTCGCGGCTCATGTTGCCCGTGCCGCCAGTGCCGTCGCCACCGTCCAGTTTCACTGCCAGGTAACCGAACGCATCAATGCCGACGCCTACGGTACCTGCGGTGTAACCGGAGCTGAAGTTGCCCCAGATACCCTGTGTCCAGTCTTTCTGGTCGTTGCCGCCGTCTTTGTTGTCACGGTTGAAGTAATAGTTGCGAAGCAGCAAGTCGAATTTTGCGTCTTCAACAAAGCCTTTGGCTTCAGACTGGTCACTTACAAAAGGTGCGGCCGTAGCCAATTGAGTACTGGCTGCTGCTGCAACTGCCAGTGCGATCATGCTCCACTTCATCACGCGCATCGTGATTTGCTCCTTTGGTTTTAGAAGAGTACTGCCGTCCCACCTGTTTTATTATCTGGGCGGCTCTTTCTTTTTGTGTCGGCGCAAACTTATATCACGCCGACCATGTTGGCGATACTTGCGCATCTAACCTTTCAGCTTCTTTACGACCCTGTCGCAAATGGCTTGGTAGATGTCGCAAATTTACAGCCCCGACGCAAGCAGACTGACAACTTTAGCGTTGTTTTCCAAGGCTTGAGCATCGGTAAAAAGAGTCCCTGGTGAAACGTTTGAATCTCCATCGGGCTACCCTGCCACTGTTTTTATTTGCCTGAAGGCTTCCACTTCCAGCGGAGGCTTTGCAGGCGATGTGGGTGTGAATGCAACAAGCGTGCACAAATCAGAATTCTGCTGCTGTTTTTTTCTGAAGGCCTGCCTGTTGCTGTAAAAACCTCATAAAACCGGGGGGTTCAAGCACGTTTCATTCGGGCTTGACGCCATGGTTTGCATCGTGTTGCTCCCTCTTGGCTGACTGCGTGACAACCAAAAACGTTACCGGTTCACCCCGCCAGTGAGTAATTGGCGGATGCCCGACGCACTCAGCGTAGACGCACTGTGCGGTTTTGGTGCAAAAAATTTTATTCGCTGTACTGAATTCATACAGCGTGGCCATTTGGCGGATACGAGCACATCGTTGTTAATCAGTCATTTCGGCGTTTTTTGTGTGCTCTTCGGTTCTGTAATGGTGCGCTTTGACGAAAAATGTCTCATGTCGGGGCGTGAGTTCGATCGTTTGTGGATTCTCGGGCCCGCATTGACGTGGTTCGTCGTGAAGCAGGTGGCGATCGCAGGTATGCTGCCGTCCTGTCGCTTGGTGCGCCGTCTCTCTGGATGGGCGCTAAGCTGAAATTGATGACCCGGCGGGAGTGCGCACAGTGTTCGCTTTAGATCCACGACTTCAACAAGACACGCTACCGATCGGGGATTTCCCGCTCAGCCGGTTGCTGTTGTCCAACGATTCGAACTACCCCTGGTTCATTCTGGTGCCACGCCGCGAAGATATCAGTGAGATATTTCAGTTGGATGTCGCAGATCAACGGCAGCTGTGGCAGGAAACGACCGCGCTGGCGGAAATGCTCAAGGACTCGTTCGACGCGGACAAGCTGAATGTCGCGGCCCTGGGTAACGTCGTCAGCCAATTGCACATGCATGTGATTGTGCGCAAGCGTGAGGATGCTGCCTGGCCAGCCCCCGTTTGGGGTAAGCACCCGGCAAAACCGTACAGTGCAGAGCAGATCGCGACGATTCGCGAACGGCTGCGTCTGGTACTGACCGAAGATTTCACGTTTCTGGAGGGTTGAATCATGAGCCTGGAAGCACGCGTTACCGATCTGGAGAGCCAATTGGCGTTTCAGGATGACACCATCCAGGCATTGAGTGATGTGCTGGCGACGCAGCAGCGCGCAGTGGAACGCCTGCAACTGCAAATGGCGGCATTGCTCAAGCGGCAAGAGGAAATGGCCGGTCAGTTCGAAACGTTTGAAGAAGAAGCGCCACCGCCGCATTACTAGCTTTTGTTTCAAAAAAAAGGCAATAAAAAACCGCGAACAGCCTGGCTGTTCGCGGTTTTTTTTAGCCTTGAATCAGCGTCGCGGCAGAGCGGCGATCACATCTTCGGCTTGCAGACCCTTGTCACGATTCATGACAGAGAACTCCACGCGCTGGCCTTCGACCAGGACGCGGTGACCCTCGCCCCGAATGGCCCGGAAATGCACGAAAATATCATCGCCGGAATCACGGGAAATGAAGCCGAAGCCTTTGGAAGTGTTGAACCACTTGACGGTACCGGTATCGCGGTTGCTCATGTCATAGCTTGGCGAGGCGGCGGCCGGTGAAGATTTGTAGAAGCTGATGGCCAGGTGCAGAAGAACGGCGATCAGGGCAGCGACCAGGCTGAACAGAACGGCAGGTTGACCGGCGATGACGGGCATCGGCGCCAGCAGCGTCAGGGTTTGCAGTACGACAGCCAGAACCAGCAGGGCGCTGACCAGGTTCTGCAGTTGATGACGCGGGCCTTTGTTCCAGTAAGGGATGACAGGAGCGAGGGTAAGGTTGAGCAGGCCGAAAAAGGCCAGGTACAGCGCATCGGGTTGTTGCAGGTAAGGAACGGCTTCGGATCGCAGGCTAGGGATGAAGGACAGCAGCAGGGCCGCTGCGCCCATTAGCAGGTGGACGATTTTCAACATTTTGATTAACTCACGTTAAGACGGATCACAAGGAAGAGCTGATGGCGCACGGTTCGCTTCAGAACAATAAGAGGCGTTGGGCACGTACCCGGTATCAGCCTATGCGCAGCACCCGGAAAAATAGGTGCCAGCGACACACTGTCTATTTAACAGCAAAGCCTGCGGCTACTCAAATCAGGCAGTCCAGCGGTGCAATGGGGGCGATTTGTCGCAGGTCGGTGGGGCATCCAGGGCTGCGGTGTGGCGACAGGCTTGCTAGAGTGGTCCTGCACCTGTCGGATGAATTTCATCACCTTTAGGGGAAAAGCATGGCAATCGATATCGGTATCAGTGAAGAGGATCGCAAGTCCATCGTTGACGGACTGTCGCGTCTGCTGTCGGACACTTATGTACTTTATTTGAAAACCCATAACTTCCACTGGAATGTCACCGGTCCCATGTTTCGGACGCTGCACTTGATGTTCGAGGAGCAATATAACGAGTTGGCCCTGGCTGTCGATTCGATTGCCGAACGCATTCGAGCTCTCGGGTTTCCTGCCCCGGGTGCCTATTCCATTTATGCACGTCTTTCGTCCATCAAGGAGGAAGCGGGCGTGCCCAGTGCCGAAGACATGATCAAGCAGCTTGTCGAGGGCCAGGAAGCGGTCACGCGTACTGCGCGAGGTATCTTTCCGCTGCTCGACAAAGTCAGTGACGAACCCACGGCTGATCTGCTGACACAGCGTATGCAGGTTCACGAGAAAACCGCGTGGATGCTGCGTTCATTGCTGGACCAGTAACCCCGCCAGCGTGCGGATGACCTCCGTCAGGCGTTGTTCGCACGCTGTCATTGTGGTGTCTCCCAGCGCCTTTTCGTTGAGCGATTTTGCACCTGATTGTGTGGGAAATTGTCCGGAGTAGGACGCTCTCCATGATCTGCCTTCAGCTGTTGGCTTATCCTACGTAGATGGTCATAAAGTCATCTGGATATACCTTTGCACCTGCGCTTTTATAAGACACAGCATATGGCTCTTATAAAGGCCAGGGATGGCAAAGGAGTGTCAACGATATGGTTTATGGAGACAGGAGAAACGAGGGGAGGGTCGGCCCGCTTAAGGATATAAGAGTCGATCCATTTGTCAGTGAATTCGATATGGGCCTTGCCCAGCCATTATCCCGTTCCGTGCGACTTAATGGCTTTGCGACCTGTTTGCGGCTTGAGCAGGTTTATTGGGACATTTTGGGCGAAATGGCGAAGGTTAATTGTTGCTCCGTCAGTGCGCTGTTGTCCTACGTGGACCGCGAGGTGCATTTGCGCCACGGCGGGGTGAAGAATTTCAGCGGGCTGGTACGGGTTGTCTGCGTGGTGCACAGCCTGAAGGAAGGGAGTTGCATCGTCATGGCCTAGCGTGTGGCGGTGGAGTGCGTCGAGTGTCGGTCTGTGCAGTCTTACGGCTGCACAGGCTGCATTTAATGGATATAATCCCGCTCTTTGCCGCAAAACCCAGCGTGTGCGGTAGCAATCTGATCGCCGAGACAACCCCCATGCCGATGTACGACTATCAATGTGCTTCCTGTGGTCATCAGTTGGAAGCCATTCAAAAGATCAGCGCAGCACCGCTGGTCGACTGCCCTGCCTGCCAGGCGCCAGAGCTTAAAAAGATGCTGTCCATGCCGGGCTTCCGCCTCAGCGGCACCGGCTGGTACGAAACCGATTTCAAGACCGGTTCGAAGAAGAATCTGGCCGGCGGCGACAAAGCTGACTAGGGTCTAGAGCCTGAGTTGAACGACACGTGCGAGCTCTTGCATCATCCAGTGTGCAAGGCCTCTAACCGAATTTCGAATTACGAGAAGTGAAACCACTACCATGATGCGCAGCCATTATTGCGGCCAACTGAACGAAAGCCTGGAAGGCCAGGAAATTACCCTTTGCGGATGGGTACACCGTCGTCGTGACCACGGTGGGGTGATTTTCCTCGATATCCGTGATCGTGACGGTCTGGCCCAGGTGGTGTTCGACCCGGACCGCGCTGAAACCTTCGCCGCCGCCGATCGCGTGCGCAGCGAATACGTGGTCAAGGTGACCGGCAAGGTACGCCTGCGTCCGGCCGGTGCCGGCAACGCGAACATGGCTTCGGGCATGATCGAAGTGCTGGGCTACGAGCTGGAAGTCTTGAACGAAGCGGAAACCCCGCCGTTCCCGCTCAACGAGTTCTCCGATGTCGGCGAAGAAACCCGTCTGCGTTATCGCTTCATCGACCTGCGTCGTCCGGAAATGCTCGAGAAGCTGCGCCTGCGTTCGCGCATGACCACCAGCATCCGTCGCTACCTGGACGAGAACGGCTTCCTCGACGTCGAGACGCCGATCCTGACCCGCGCCACGCCGGAAGGTGCTCGCGACTACCTGGTACCGAGCCGTACTCACGCCGGTTCCTTCTTCGCCTTGCCGCAATCGCCGCAGCTGTTCAAGCAACTGCTGATGGTGGCCGGCTTCGACCGTTACTACCAGATCGCCAAGTGCTTCCGCGACGAAGACCTGCGTGCCGACCGTCAGCCTGAATTCACCCAGATCGACATCGAAACCAGCTTCCTCGATGAAAAAGACATCATTGGCATCACCGAAGGCATGATCCGCAACCTGTTCAAGGAAGTGCTGGATGTAGAATTCGGTGAATTCCCGCACATGACCTGGGACGAGGCCATGCGTCGTTACGGTTCCGACAAGCCGGACCTGCGTAACCCGCTGGAACTGGTAGACGTTGCCGACCAGCTTAAAGATGTTGAATTCAAGGTCTTCAGTGGCCCGGCCAACGACCCGAAAAGCCGCGTTGCCGCACTGCGCGTTCCGGGCGGGGCGAGCATGCCGCGCAGCAAGATCGACGACTACACCAAGTTCGTCGGCATCTACGGTGCCAAGGGCCTGGCGTACATCAAGGTCAACGAGCGCGCCAAAGGTGTCGAAGGCCTGCAGTCGCCAATCGTCAAGAACATCCCTGAAGCTGCCCTGAACACGATCCTCGATCGCGTCGGTGCAGTCGATGGCGACATCGTGTTCTTCGGTGCCGACAAGGCCAAGATCGTCAGCGAAGCCCTGGGCGCGCTGCGGATCAAGGTGGGTAACGACCTGGACCTGCTGACCTGCCAATGGGCACCGATGTGGGTTGTCGACTTCCCGATGTTCGAAGAGAACGACGACGGCAGCTTCACCGCATTGCACCACCCGTTCACTGCGCCGAAGTGCACCCCGGAAGAACTGGAAGCCAACCCGGCAACCGCTCTGTCCCGTGCCTACGACATGGTGCTGAACGGTACCGAGCTGGGTGGCGGTTCGATCCGTATCCACCGCAAGGAAATGCAACAGTCGGTGTTCCGCCTGCTGGGTATCAGTGAAGCGGAACAGGAAGAGAAGTTCGGCTTCCTGCTCGACGCCCTGAAATACGGCGCGCCACCGCACGGTGGTCTGGCCTTCGGTCTGGACCGTCTGGTGATGCTGATGACCGGCGCCCAGTCGATCCGTGAAGTGATCGCCTTCCCGAAAACCCAGAGCGCGGCTTGCGTCATGACTCAGGCACCGGGTCTGGTGGATGCCAAGGCATTGCGCGAACTGCACATTCGTCTGCGCGAAACGCCAAAGGCTGAGTAAGGCTGACCTGAAGGGCGCATCTTCGGATGCGCCCTTTCTTTATAGGCAGGTCGAGATTTTTATTTGTTGGCTGGCGCGTCATTCGCGCAGCGGGCAATGTTTCAAAGAGAATTCGGAGCGAGTTATGGCGGGTCATTCCAAGTGGGCGAACATCAAGCACCGCAAAGAACGTCAGGATGCCAAGAAGGGCAAGATTTTCACCAAGTGGATTCGTGAACTGACCGTTGCTGCCCGTCAGGGCGGTGGTGATCCGGGTTCCAACCCGCGTCTGCGTCTGGCCCTGGACAAGGCACTCGGTGCGAACATGAGTCGCGACATCATTGATCGCGCGGTCGCTCGCGGTGCCGGTGCTGCCGACACCGACGACATGGTCGAGCTGACCTACGAAGGCTACGGCCCGGGCGGCGTGGCGGTGATGGTCGAGTGCATGACCGACAACCGCAATCGCACTGCAGCCGCTGTTCGCCACGCGTTCAGCAAATGCGGCGGCAACCTCGGTACGGACGGTTCGGTGGCCTATCTGTTCGAGCGCAAAGGGCAGATTTCCTTCGCACCCGGCGTTGACGAAGACGCGCTGATGGAAGCGGCCATGGAAGCCGACGCCGATGACGTGGTGACCCACGAAGACGGCTCCATTGACGTGTTCACCTCGTTCGCCGGTTTCTACTCCGTGCGTAACGCCCTGGAAGCGGCGGGTTTCAAAGGTGATGATGCCGAAATCGTCATGCTGCCGACCACCAGTGCCGAACTGGACCTGGAAGGCGCCGAGAAGGTTCTCAAGCTGATCGACATGCTCGAAGACCTGGACGACGTGCAGAACGTCTACTCCAACGCGGATATTCCGGAATCGGTAGCCGCACAGCTCGGTTAAGGGCGACTAAGATCCAATGTGGGAGCGAGCCTGCTCGCGAACGCGGATTTTCAGGCAGCAGCGTTGCTGAATATGAAACCGCTTTCGCGAGCAGGCTCGCTCCCACATTTGTTATTCGTGTATTGAATATCGTGCTTTTACTTAACCCGCAGGCGTTATGACTTTAATTCTTGGTATCGACCCCGGTTCGCGCATTACCGGTTATGGCGTGGTACGCGATACCGGGCGTGGCTGCGTTTATGTAGCGTCGGGCTGTATTCGTACCGGTTCCGGCGAGTTGCATGAGCGTTTGCAAATCGTCTTTCGCGGCGTGCGTGAAGTCATCCAGACCTATGGCCCGATCACCATGGGTATCGAAAAGGTCTTCATGGCGCGCAACGCCGACTCTGCGCTGAAACTCGGGCAGGCCCGTGGTGCGGCCATCGTTGCCGGCGCCGAAGAAGGCCTGGAAATCGCTGAATACACCGCGACTCAGGTCAAGCAGGCCGTCACCGGTACCGGCGCGGCGAATAAGGAGCAGGTGCAGATGATGGTCATGCACATGCTGAAATTGATCAGCAAGCCGCAAATCGATGCCTCGGACGCCCTGGCCATTGCCATTTGTCATGCTCACACCCGCTCCAGTCTGTTGCCTCATGGCCTGGGCACGGCACGCAGTCGTGGCGGGCGCCTGCGTCTCTGATAGCATCAGCAGTCATTTTTTAGGGAATGAGGGTTTTGCGCCTGTGTTGTCGGCGCAAGACCCTTGTTCTGTCAGTCGCCAGCACTGATCTGGCCAACGCTCAAGGATCTGAAACGTGATTGGACGCTTGCGCGGCACACTGGCTGAGAAACAGCCGCCGCACCTGATTCTGGATGTAAACGGCCTAGGGTATGAGCTTGAAGTGCCCATGACCACGCTTTATCGTCTGCCGTCGGTCGGTGAGCCACTGACCTTGCACACCCATTTGGTCGTACGCGAAGACGCGCAGTTACTCTATGGCTTCTTCGGCAAGCGCGAGCGAGACTTTTTTCGCGAGTTGATCCGTCTCAATGGTGTAGGCCCGAAACTGGCCCTGGCCTTGATGTCGAGTCTGGAAGTCGACGAACTGGTACGTTGCGTGCAGTCCCAGGACACGTCGGCCCTGACCAAGGTGCCGGGTGTGGGCAAGAAGACGGCCGAGCGCTTGCTGGTGGAACTCAAGGATCGCTTCAAGGCGTGGGAAACTGTCCCGGCGATGTTTGCCCTGGTGCCAAACCAGCCGGGTGGGCCGGATACGGCGCCGGTCGCTACCGCCGAAAATGACGCGGTCAGCGCGCTGATCTCCCTGGGCTACAAGCCGCAGGAAGCCAGCAAGGCGATTTCCGCGATCAAGGAGAAAGGTTTGAGCAGTGAAGACATGATTCGTCGCGCCCTGAAGGGAATGATCTAAGTGATTGAAGCTGATCGTCTGATTGCCGCCACGCCCGGCCCCCGCGACCGCGAGGAAGTCCAGGACCGGGCGATTCGTCCTGTCAGCCTGGCCGAGTACATTGGCCAGCCGACCGTTCGCGAGCAAATGGAGTTGTTTATCCAGGCCGCCCGTGGGCGTAACGAATCTCTGGACCACACGCTGATTTTCGGCCCGCCGGGCCTGGGTAAAACCACCCTGGCCAACATCATCGCCCAGGAAATGGGGGTGTCGATCAAAAGCACTTCGGGGCCGGTCCTTGAGCGCCCGGGCGACCTGGCCGCGCTGCTGACCAACCTTGAGCCACACGATGTGCTGTTCATCGACGAAATCCATCGGTTGTCGCCGATTGTCGAAGAAGTGCTGTACCCGGCCATGGAAGACTTCCAGCTGGACATCATGATCGGCGAAGGGCCGGCTGCGCGCTCGATCAAGCTTGATCTGCCACCGTTCACCCTGGTCGGCGCGACGACGCGGGCGGGGATGCTGACCAACCCGCTGCGAGACCGTTTCGGGATCGTCCAGCGCCTGGAGTTCTATAACACTGCCGACCTGGCGACGATTGTCAGCCGCTCGGCGAACATCCTCGGTTTGCCGCTGGACCCGGAGGGTGCCTTCGAAATCGCCCGCCGTGCCCGTGGCACCCCGCGGATCGCCAACCGTCTGCTGCGCCGGGTGCGGGATTTTGCCGAAGTCCGGGCCAAGGGCCATATCACCAAACCGATCGCTGACCTGGCCCTGAACCTGCTGGATGTCGACGAACGTGGTTTCGATCACCAGGACCGACGTTTGTTGCTGACCATGATCGAAAAGTTCGACGGTGGCCCGGTAGGGGTGGACAGTCTGGCGGCCGCGATCAGCGAAGAGCGCCACACCATCGAAGATGTGCTGGAGCCGTACCTGATCCAGCAGGGCTACATCATGCGCACGCCACGGGGGCGGGTGGTGACGCGGCATGCGTACCTGCACTTCGGTTTAAACATTCCGTCACGATTGGGCGAGATGCCCGTGGTAGACGAGTTCCTCGATGCCGTGGACGATTAATTAACTTTTGCGGGCTGAATTTTCGGGCATTGTGCTGTCCTAGGACCGTACTTTCGCGAGAAAGCCGCAGAACAATGAAAAACAGTTGCCTGGCCGGATTGGCAACCTGAGGAGTAAGCACTAGAGTATGCGCGCGCAAAACGGGCTTGAGCCGTTCGCACATCGTTGTCGCGTTTATTACGAGGACACCGATGCGGGCGGCATCGTGTATTACGTTAATTACCTCAAGTTTATGGAACGGGCTCGAACCGAGCGGCTCCGGGAGCTGGGCTTTGCCCAATCCCAGCTGGCAGGGGAGGACCTGTTGTTCGTCGTGCATTCCAGCGAAGCGCGTTATCACGCGCCGGCGCGACTGGATGACGAGCTACTGGTAAGCGCTGAAGTAATCGAATTGAACCGTGTCAGCCTGCGCTTTAAACAGCAGGTCAGGCGAGCCACGGATAATGCGCTGCTCTGCGAAGGGCAGTTTCTGGTGGCCTGTGTGCGCACTAACAGTTTGAAACCCCGGGCCATTCCCGAAGCTCTACGTGCGGCCTTTGCCGACGTGAGCGGCGCGGGTACACACTCAAAGCAGGAGATAAAGCGTGGAAGCTAACGTCGTCGACCATTCCTCCATGTGGAGCCTGGTCAGCAATGCCAGTATCGTGGTGCAACTGGTAATGCTGATCCTGGTAGCCGCATCGGTGACCTCATGGATCATGATCTTTCAGCGCAGCAACCTGCTGCGCGCCGGTCGACGTGCCCTGGAGAGCTTCGAGGAGCGCTTCTGGTCGGGTATCGACCTGTCCAAACTCTACCGTCAGGCCGGCAGCAATCCTGACCCGGACTCGGGCGTCGAGCAGATCTTTCGTGCCGGTTTCAAGGAATTCTCCCGTCTGCGTCAGCAGCCAGGCGTTGACCCGGAAGCGGTCATGGAAGGTGTGGCCCGCGCGATGCGCGTCGCTATTTCCCGCGAAGAAGAAAAGCTCGAGCAGAGCCTGCCGTTCCTCGCCACCGTCGGTTCCGTCAGCCCGTACATCGGTCTGTTCGGTACGGTCTGGGGCATCATGAACTCCTTCCGTGGTCTGGCCACTGCCCAGCAAGCGACCCTGGCCACTGTGGCTCCAGGTATCGCCGAGGCACTGATTGCTACAGCGATCGGTCTGTTCGCCGCCATCCCGGCCGTTATCGCTTACAACCGTTTTGCTGCCCGCAGCGAAACCCTGCTGAGCCGTTATTACACCTTCGCCGATGAATTCCAGGCGATCCTGCACCGCAAAGTGCACACCAGCGAAGAATAAGCAGGTAATTTCCAATGGCTTTAATCGCTCGAGCTCGCAAAAAGCGCAAGCCGGTTGCCGAGATGAACGTGGTGCCTTACATCGACGTGATGCTGGTACTGCTGGTTATCTTCATGGTGACCGCGCCGATGCTCAATCAGGGCGTGAAAGTTGATTTGCCCAAGGTTTCCAGCGAAGCCTTGCCGCAGGACAACAACACCCAGGTCCTGACCATTTCGATCAAGTCTGACAAGACCTACTACTGGAACCTTGGCAGCGAAGTCGACACCGAAAAGCAGCAAGACAAGGCCATGACCTTGCCGCAAATGACCGACGCGGTGACCAAGATCATTCGCGCCGGGACTGAAGGCGGCAAGCGTACCCAGGTGTTCATTCGCGGCGACAAGACCGTCGATTACGGTTCCGTGATGGGTGCCATGGGCGGGTTGCAGAAAGCCGGGGTCGGTAATGTTGGCTTGATTACCGAGGCACCCTGATGCAGCAAATGCGAGAGCCGTCCGCCTCGGAAAGCTACTTCTGGCCTAGTGTCTGGGCGATTGTCTTGCACGTGCTGGTTTTCGGCATGCTGTTCGTCAGTTTCGCCTTCACACCGGAGCTGCCGCCGGCCAAACCGATTGTCCAGGCGACCCTGTACCAGCTGAAGTCGAAAAGTCAGGCGACCACCCAGACCAATCAGAAGATTGCGGGTGAGGCGAAGAAATCCGCCGCGCGTCAGACCGAAGTCGAACAGATGGAACAGAAAAAGATCGAGCAGGAAGCGATCAAAGCCGCGGAACAAAAGAAGGAAGACGCGGCTCAAAAAGCCGAAGAATCCAAAAAGGCCGACGAGACGAAGAAAGCGGAAGAGGCCAAAAAGGCTGATGAAGCCAAGAAGACCGCCGAAGCCAAAAAGGCCGAAGAGAAACAATTGGCTGATATAGCCAAGAAGAAATCTGAAGAAGAAGCCAAGAAAGCTGCTGAAGAAGAGGCCAAGAAAGCGGCCGCTGAAGAAGCGAAGAAAAAGATCGTCGAAGACGCGAAGAAGAAAGCCGCGGAAGACGCCAAGAAGAAATCTGAAGCTGAAGAGGCGAAGAAGAAAGTCGCCGAAGACGCGAAGAAGAAAGCTGCTGCCGATGCTGCGAAGAAGAAATCGCAGGAAGCGGCACGTAAATCCGCCGAAGACAAAAAGGCCCAGGCCTTGGCAGATTTGCTTTCCGACACGCCGCAGCGTCAGCAGGCCTTGGCGGATGAGCAGGGTGACGAAGTCGCCGGCAGTTTCGATGACCTGATTCGTGCGCGTGCAGCGGAAGGCTGGGCTCGTCCACCTTCGGCCCGCAAAGGCATGACGGTCGTGCTGCAAATCGGCATGTTGCCGGACGGTACGGTGACTTCGGTCAGCGTGGCCAAATCCAGTGGCGACGGTCCGTTTGACGCTTCGGCTGTAGCGGCGGTCAAGAATATTGGACGTTTGACAGAAATGCAGGGAATGAAGCCGAGCGATTTCGCTCCGTATCGTTCATTCAAGATGACATTCACACCTGAGGATCTAGCCTTGTGAGAAACCTTCTTCGAGGAATGCTTGTCGTTATCTGCTGCCTGGCAGGGATAGCGGCAGCGGATGAAAAAAATATTCTGGTCACCAGCGGCAGTGATCGGGCCACCCCGATCGCGGTAGTGCCGTTCGGCTTCCAGGGCGGCAGTGTGCTGCCGGACGATATGGCTGAAATCATCGGTAACGACCTGCGCAACTCGGGTTACTACGCGCCGATTCCAAAGCAGAACATGATCAGCCAGCCGAGTCAGGCCAGCGAAATCATCTTCCGTGACTTCAAGGCGCTGGGTACCCAGTACGTCATGGTCGGCAACATTGTTCCGGCGGGCGGTCGCCTGCAGGTTCAATATGCTCTGTTCAACGTCGCCACCGAGCAGCAAGTGCTGACCGGCAGCGTGTCGGGCAGCGTTGATCAACTGCGCGACATGTCGCACTACATCTCCGACCAGTCGTTCGAAAAGCTCACCGGTATTAAAGGTGCGTTCTCGACTCGTCTGCTGTACGTGACGGCCGAGCGTTTCTCCGAGAAGAACACGCGCTACACACTGCAACGTTCGGACTATGACGGTGCCCGCGCCGTGACGCTGCTGCAATCGCGCGAGCCGATCCTGTCGCCGCGTTTCGCACCGGATGGCAAGCGCATCGCTTATGTCTCGTTCGAGCAGAAGCGTCCGCGTATTTTCATGCAGAACATCGATACCGGTCGCCGTGAGCAGATCACCAACTTCGAAGGCTTGAATGGCGCACCAGCCTGGTCGCCGGATGGCAATCGTCTGGCATTCGTACTGTCGAAAGACGGTAACCCGGATATTTATGTGATGAACCTGGGTTCGCGTCAGATCACTCGTGTTACCAACGGTCCCGGCATCAACACCGAACCGTTCTGGGGTAAGGATGGTTCGACCCTCTACTTCACCTCCGACCGTGGCGGCAAGCCTCAGATCTACAAAACCAGCGTGGGTGGCGGTGGGGCGGAGCGTGTGACCTTCATCGGTAACTACAACGCCAACCCGAAGCTTTCGGCTGACGAAAAGACCCTGGTGATGATTCACCGCCAGGATGGTTTCACCAATTTCAAGGTGGCGGCCCAGGATTTGCAGCGCGGAAGTGTAAAAATCCTCACTGATAGCACTCTGGACGAGTCACCTACTGTTGCGCCCAACGGCACCATGGTAATCTACGCCACCCGCCAGCAGGGCCGGGGAGTCTTGATGCTCGTGTCCATTAATGGACGCGTAAGGCTCCCGCTTCCTACCGCACAAGGCGAAGTCAGAGAACCTTCCTGGTCCCCTTACCTGAACTGACGCGGCGCTACACGTTTTACTTAACACACTGGGGTTCATTAGGAGTTTCACGATGGAAATGCTGAAGTTTGGTAAATTTGCTGCGCTGGCTCTGGCCATGGCTGTAGCTGTAGGTTGCTCGTCCAAAGGCGGCGATAACGCCGGTGAAGGCGCTGTTGATCCAAACGCTGGTTACGGCGCTAACACTGGTGCCGTTGATGGCTCCCTGAGCGAAGAAGCTGCTCTGCGCGCAATCACCACCTTCTACTTCGAATACGACAGCTCGGACCTGAAGCCAGAAGCCATGCGCGCTCTGGACGTTCACGCCAAAGACCTGAAAGCAAACGGCGCTCGCGTTGTTCTGGAAGGCAACACCGACGAACGTGGTACTCGTGAGTACAACATGGCACTGGGCGAGCGTCGTGCGAAAGCCGTTCAGCGCTACCTGGTACTGCAAGGTGTTTCCCCTGCTCAGCTGGAACTGGTTTCCTACGGCGAAGAGCGTCCAGTTGCTACCGGTAACGACGAGCAGTCCTGGGCTCAAAACCGTCGCGTCGAACTGCGTAAGTAATTCGTCATGCGAACGTGCCGTCGTGCTGTAACTGTTTTGGCTCTCAGTCTCGCACCGCTTGCGGTGTGGGCTGCGGTTCCTGTGGTCGAGGACAACTCCGGCTATAACAATAGCGGGAGTAGTTATCCGCCTGCGGGTTACGGTACGAACGGCGCCTATGCCGGGGGAGGGGTTTCGGCCCCTGTCTCGGCACAGGGCGAGCTGTTCAACCAACTGCAATCGATGCAGGAGCAGATCTCGCGCCAACAAGGCATCATCGAAGTTCTGCAAAATGATGTAGCGCGCATGAAGCAAGAGAGCCTGGAGCGATATCAGGATCTTGATCGGCGCATAGGAACCGGCGTTGCACCAGCCGCGACTCCTGAGAATTCTCCCACCGGTGGCGATCTCAACGCCCCCGGTGCAGCAGCAGGCGCAGGTGCAGGGGCAGCCGCTCAATCACCCGCCGCGGGTAGCGAACCGGCTGATCCGGCGAAGGAAAAACTGTATTACGATGCAGCCTTCGACCTGATCAAAGCCAAGGATTTCGACAAGGCCAGTCAGGCTTTCGCCGCTTTCCTGCGCAAATACCCGAACAGCCAATACGCGGGCAACGCCCAGTACTGGTTGGGCGAAGTCAACCTGGCAAAAGGCGATCTGCAAGGTGCAGGTCAAGCATTCGCCAAGGTTTCGCAGCTGTACCCAAAGCACGCAAAAGTGCCTGATTCGCTGTACAAGCTCGCTGATGTAGAGCGCCGCCTCGGTCATCCCGACAAGGTCAAAGGCATTCTGCAGCAGGTCGTGTCCCAATATCCGGGCACTTCCGCCGCTCAACTGGCCCAGCGTGATCTGCAGCGCATGTAAGCCTGCTTGACCTGTTTCGAAGAAACCCGCGCTTGCCGCGGGTTTTTTCGTTAGAATTCACGCCCTTTTTATGAAACACGCTTTTTGGGATCTGCGCATTGACGGGGTTCCTTGAAGTGCCTGACGGAGGCGGACAGCCTGTTTAGCTGTTACGCCCGTGGCGACTATGCAAGACACATTGAGAATCACCGAAGTTTTCTACTCGTTGCAGGGTGAAACGCGGACTGCCGGGCTGCCCACTGTTTTTGTGCGCCTGACCGGTTGCCCGTTGCGTTGCCAATACTGCGACAGCGCCTACGCGTTTTCTGGCGGCACCATTCGCCCGCTCGACGACATTCTCGAGCAAGTGGCCGGTTTCCGTCCGCGTTATGTCTGTGTCACTGGCGGCGAGCCGCTGGCACAACCCAACTCCATCCCATTGCTCAAGCAGTTGTGTGACGCCGGTTACGAAGTGTCACTGGAAACCAGTGGTGCTCTCGACATCTCGGCGGTAGATTCCCGGGTCAGTCGCGTCGTCGACCTGAAAACCCCAGGCTCGAAAGAAGCGCATCGCAACCGCTACGAGAACATTGAATTGCTCACGCCCAACGATCAGGTGAAGTTTGTCATCTGCTCGCGGGAAGACTATGACTGGGCCGTTTCCAAGCTGATCCAGTACGGTCTGGATCAGCGTGCCGGCGAAGTCCTGTTCTCGCCAAGTCACCATGACCTCAATGCACGGGATCTGGCGGACTGGGTGGTGGCGGACAACCTGCCGGTGCGCCTGCAATTGCAGCTGCATAAATATCTTTGGAATGACGAGCCGGGGCGCTGATATGACTGAACAACTGAACACTGCTGAAAAACGAGCGGTCATCCTGCTGTCCGGCGGCCTGGACTCGGCGACTGTCGTGGCCATGGCCCGTGCGGAAGGCTACAGCTGCTACACCATGAGCTTCGACTACGGTCAGCGTCACCGCGCCGAACTGAATGCCGCCGAGCGCGTTGCACGAGATCTGGGTGTGATCGAGCATAAGGTGATCGGTCTGAACCTGAACGGCATCGGTGGCTCGGCGCTGACTGACAGTTCCATTGACGTACCTGAGGCGCCGAGCGAAGGCATCCCGGTGACTTACGTGCCCGCGCGTAACACTGTGTTTCTGTCCCTGGCCCTCGGTTGGGCTGAAGTGCTGGGCGCGCGTGACATCTTTATTGGTGTGAACGCCGTGGACTACTCCGGTTATCCGGACTGCCGTCCCGAGTTCATCGAGGCCTTCGAACGCATGGCTAACCTGGCGACCAAGGCCGGTGTAGAAGGGAATGGCTTCCGGATTCAGGCACCACTGCAGAACCTGAGCAAGGCGCAGATCGTCCAGGCAGGCGTGAAACTGGGCGTCGACTACGGGCTCACCGTTTCCTGCTATCAGGCTGACGATAACGGCCACGCGTGCGGCAAATGCGATAGCTGCCGACTGCGTGCGGAAGGCTTTGCGGCGGCCGGAATCACTGACCCAACACCTTATTTCTGATTTATTTCAAATAAGGTGTTGAATAACCTTTAAAAATCAGTATTATACGCGCCACCACACAGCGGGTCGTTAGCTCAGTTGGTAGAGCAGTTGGCTTTTAACCAATTGGTCGTAGGTTCGAATCCCACACGACCCACCATTTTTGTAGCAGTTTTAAAAGTCTGGAAGGCCCACGCAAGTGAGGATTTCCGGATTTTTTTTTGCCCGCGATTTGAGCTTCCTTCAGTCCGGGGCTGCACTGCGTGACGCAGGTCAGAATCATCTTTTGCATCCACCGGATATTCTGTAGCCTTGCGCAGCTTCAACGCTGTCCGTGCCTGATGAATACTCACTCTCCCGGCGGTACCCTGAAGGGTCCGGAGCCGGGTGTATACTCGACTTTCGCGCGAAAGCGCCCGCAGGTCTTGCGAACATGACGCAAATTTCCGAACGCCTTCTGGTCCAGGCCCACCTCGACGCCAAGCAGCCCAAGCCGCTGACCGCCGAGGAAGAGGCTTATTACCGTACCGCCATCGCCGCCGAGCTCAAGGCTCAGGATGCGGTGCTGGTTGCTCACTTCTATTGCGATCCGGTCATTCAGGCCCTGGCCGAAGAAACCGGTGGTTGCGTCTCCGACTCGCTGGAGATGGCCCGCTTCGGCAACGCTCACCCGGCCAAGACCGTGGTGGTCGCCGGTGTGAAGTTCATGGGCGAGACGGCCAAAATCCTCAATCCTGAAAAACGCGTGCTGATGCCGACCCTGGAAGCGACCTGCTCGCTGGATCTGGGTTGCCCGGTGGACGAGTTCTCGGCGTTCTGCGATCAGCACCCGGAACGTACCGTCGTGGTGTATGCCAACACCTCGGCGGCAGTCAAAGCCCGTGCGGATTGGGTCGTGACTTCAAGCTGCGCGCTGGAGATCGTCGAAAGCCTGATGGACAACGGCGAAACGATCATCTGGGCCCCGGACAAGCATTTGGGCACTTATATTCAGCGCAAGACCGGCGCAGACATGCTGTTGTGGGACGGTGCCTGCATCGTTCACGAAGAGTTCAAATCCAAGCAGCTCGAAGACATGAAGGCGCTGTACCCGGACGCAGCGATTCTGGTGCACCCGGAGTCGCCGACATCAGTGATCGAGCTGGCGGATGCCGTCGGTTCCACCAGCCAGCTGATTGCGGCGGCGCAGAGCCTGCCGAACAAGACGTTCATAGTCGCCACCGACCGCGGCATCTTCTACAAGATGCAGCAGCTGTGCCCGGACAAGGTCTTCATCGAAGCGCCAACGGCCGGTAACGGTGCAGCGTGCCGCAGTTGCGCACATTGCCCGTGGATGGCGATGAACACGCTTGAGCGCACGCTGAAGAGCTTGAAGGAAGGGACTAACGAGATCTTTGTCGACCCGGCGTTGATCCCGCAGGCGATCAGGCCGTTGAAGCGCATGCTCGACTTTACGCAGGCTGCGCGGATGAAATTGGCCGGGAACGCTTAAAAGTAAGATCAAAAGATCGCAGCCTTCGGCAGCTCCTACAGGTACACATAGAACCGTGTAGGGGCTGCCGAAGGCTGCGATCTTTTTTTTGTGGGCGTTATTTGGTTTTCTTTGGAATGCGGACCAGCTGGGTATTGGAATACATGTCATGCCAGCTGCGTTTCTGCTTGTCGAACAGCGACCAGATGAACCCAAGACCCACACACAGCAAGGATGCGATCGACACCACAAAGCGCAGCAGCGCCTGCCACAGACTGATGGATGAGCCGTCGGCGTTTTGCACGCGGATGCACCAGACCTGCATGCCCAGGGTCTGGCCGGACCAGGTCCAGAACTTGGCGAAAAAGCCGAACAACACGAACAGCAGCACCGTCGACAGCAAGGGGTCACCGTCCAGTGCGCCGGCTTCCGTCAGGGTACGCATTTTGTCTTCGCCGATTATCGCCATCTGAATCATCTTGTAAATGCCGCTGGTGACGATCAGCAGGGCGGTGCACAACAGGAAGTCATAAAACATCGCTGCCAGACGACGACCCAGGCCAGCGGCAGGAAATTCGCCCTGGGGAGTAAGCAGGTGTTTCGACATGGCAGGGCTCTCGGTGGAAAAAGAAGCCATTTTACGGATTTACGCGCACAAAAAAGCCCCTGATGTCAGCATCAGGGGCTTTTTCGTTACAGAAGATTAAGCTTCTGCCTGGACTTCGTCAGCCTGCATGCCTTTCTGGCCTTGCACAGCGACGAAAGTCACTTTCTGGCCTTCTTTCAGGCTCTTGAAGCCGTTGCCCTGAATAGCGCGGAAATGTACGAACAGATCCGGACCGCTTTCTGGAGTGATAAAACCAAAACCTTTCTCGTCGTTAAACCACTTGACGGTACCGCTCTGACGTTGGGACATTTCTTATTTCCTTTGACGCTAAAATTAATGGCAGTCTCTTTCTCGTGAAAGAGTACTGGGGCTGGTTGCAGGAGAGTAAGAAGACGTCGAACGGGATGTAGCTAACTTGTAGGCTACTGCCCAGGTCACGATTCCAAGCGACCCATGCAAACACAGTGAACAAACTCTACGCCAACTACGGGAGAAAAAACAAGCCCTGCGGGAGGCCCGGTTTTGCTCGGGTTGCTGGCACTAGCCGGTCCACTAGAGCGGTCTTATTCACTGGCGCTGTTGAATTGTTTTCGATCGTTATAAGCAACGTTCATAATCGAAGCTTACAGTCAAAGACATGCACTGTTTTATGGCGGTTGCGTTACACATTAGTGCACGTTTAACGCAACCGCGTTACTTATAGAAACAGTCAATCAGCCACGATAGTAGCGTTGTGGGACAAATGGCATTTTGCTTACAAGCAAAGGCACCTTTTTCCCACGAACGATCGCCCATACCGGCGTGTCGATGGCGATGTAGGCGCTGTCCAGATAACCCATGGCCAGAGGACCGCCGAGGGTCGGCCCGAAACCACCGCTGCAAACAGTACCGATGATATCGCCCGCTTCGTTGACGATTTCTGCGCCTTCACGCACCGGAGTCCGTTCCTGCGGCAGCAAGCCGACGCGCTTGCGGCTGACCCCGGCCTGCTGCTGAGCAAACACGGTTTCAGCGCCAGGGAAGCCGCCGGCCCGCGCGCCATCGGCACGGCGAGGCTTGGAGATGGCCCACAACAGGCTCGCCTCGATCGGGGAGGTCTCGGTGTTCATGTCGTGGCCGTAGAGGCACAGGCCGGCTTCCAGGCGCAGGGAGTCGCGCGCGCCGAGGCCGATGGCCGCCACTTCCGGTTCGGCCAACAGCGCACGAGCCAGGGCTTCGGCGCTGGCGGCCGGCACGGAAATTTCGAAACCGTCTTCACCGGTGTAGCCCGAACGGCTGACGAAGCAGTCCACGCCCAGCAGTTTCACGCGAGTGAACTGCATGAAAGTCATCTTCGCCACTTCAGGGGCGAGGCGTGCGAGCACGGTGACCGCGGCCGGACCTTGCAATGCCAGAAGTGCACGCTCTTCGAACAGCGGCTCGATGGTGCATTGCCCGCCGATATGCTTTTGCAGGTGCGCCAGGTCCTGATCCTTGCAGGCGGCGTTGACCACCAGGAACAGCTCGTCGTTACCCAGGTTGGCGACCATCAAGTCGTCGAGGATACCGCCAGTCTCGTTGGTGAACATCGCGTAGCGCTGCATGCCCACCGGCAGGTCGATGATGTCCACCGGCACCAGGGTTTCCAGGGCCTTGGCGGCATTGGCGCCGGTCAGGCGGATCTGGCCCATGTGCGAGACATCGAACAACCCGGCCTGATCACGGGTGTGCTGGTGTTCTTTCATCACGCCCAGCGGGTATTGCACCGGCATGTCATAGCCGGCGAATGGCACCATGCGTGCGCCCAATTCGATGTGCAGTGCGTGCAACGGGGTTTTCGACAACTGTTCGGTGGACATATTCAGCTCCTGAAAAATGGTGCAGATGAGCGCACATCAGCACTCGATAATGTTGACCGCCAAACCGCCACGGGCGGTTTCCTTGTATTTGCTTTTCATGTCGGCGCCGGTCTGGCGCATGGTGCGGATGACCTTGTCGAGGGAGACGAAGTGCTGACCGTCGCCGCGCAGGGCCATGCGCACCGCATTGATGGCTTTCACCGAACCCATGGCGTTGCGCTCGATGCAAGGCACTTGCACCAGCCCGCCGATCGGGTCACAGGTCAGGCCGAGGTTGTGTTCCATGCCGATTTCGGCGGCGTTTTCCACTTGCTGCACGGTGCCGCCAAGGACTTCGCACAAGGCGCCGGCCGCCATGGAACAGGCGACGCCGACCTCACCCTGGCAGCCGACTTCGGCGCCGGAGATCGAGGCGTTTTCTTTATAGAGAATACCGATGGCCGCAGCCGTCAGCAGAAACCGCACGACGCCGTCTTCATTGGCGCCGGGGATGAAGCGCATGTAGTAATGCAACACCGCCGGGACGATCCCCGCCGCACCGTTAGTGGGGGCAGTGACGACGCGACCGCCGTTGGCGTTTTCTTCGTTGACCGCCAGGGCGTACAGGTTGACCCAGTCCAGCACCGACAGCGGGTCGCGCAACGACGACTCCGGGTTCTTGCACAGTTGCCGATGCAGCGCCGCCGCCCGGCGTTTGACCTTCAAACCGCCCGGCAGGATGCCTTCGTTGCGACAACCGGCGTCGACACAATCCTGCATCACTTGCCAGATCTTCAGCAGACCGGCGCGGGTTTCCGCTTCCGGGCGCCAGGCACTTTCGTTGGTCAGCATCACCTGACTGATCGACAAACCGTAGGTGGTGCAGTGGCCGAGCAGGTCCTTGGCGCTTTTGAACGGGAACGTCAGCGGCGTAGCATCTTCGACAATGCGGTCGGCGCCGGCGGCGTCTTCATCGACCACGAAGCCACCGCCGACCGAGTAATACTCGCGGCTGCGGATTTGCAGGCCGGCGGCATCGAACGCGCGAAAAATCATGCCGTTGGGGTGATAGGCCAACGGTTTGCGGATCATTGCCAGGTGTTCTTTCTCGTTGAACGCAATGCTGTGTTCGCCGAGCAGGTTCAAACGACCATTGCCGCGAATCTCTTGCAGACGGGCGGCGACGGTTTCGGTATTCACGGTGTCCGGGTGTTCGCCTTCCAGGCCGAGCAACACAGCCTTGTCGCTGCCGTGGCCTTTGCCGGTGGCGCCGAGCGAGCCATAGAGCTCAACCTTGACGCAGGTGGTTGCAGTCAGCAGCCCTTCGCGGCGCAAACCTTCGACGAAACGTGCAGCGGCACGCATCGGGCCGACGGTGTGGGAACTGGAGGGGCCGATGCCAATCTTGAACAGGTCGAACACGCTTAACGACATGGTTGTTCTCCGGTTTCTTGTTATAGGCGCAAATATCACGGGAGATGCTTTGTGTAGGAGCTGCCGAAGGCTGCGATCTTTTGATCTTGCTCTTGATGAAGATCAAAAGATCGCAGCCTCGTTTTACTCGGCAGCTCCTACAGGGGATGCGGTGTTCTGGAGAGGGGCGAGTGAGCTCGCCCCTTCACTGGTTTAAGCGTAGCTTTCGATCGACGGGCAAGCGCAAACCAGGTTGCGATCGCCGAAGACGTTGTCGACGCGACCGACCGGTGGCCAGTACTTGCCTTCGATCAGCGACGCAACCGGGTACACCGCTTGCTCACGGCTGTACGGGTGGGTCCACTCGCCAACGATTTCCGCCGCGGTGTGCGGGGCGTTTTTCAGTGGGTTGTCGTCCTTGTCCAGGGTGCCGTTTTCCACCGCGCGGATTTCTTCGCGGATGCGGATCATGGCGTCGCAGAAACGGTCCAGTTCTTCCTTGGATTCGCTTTCGGTCGGCTCGATCATCAGCGTGCCAGCCACCGGGAACGACATGGTCGGGGCGTGGAAGCCGAAGTCGATCAGGCGCTTGGCAACGTCATCGACGCTGATGCCGCTGCTGTCTTTCAACGGGCGCAGATCGAGGATGCATTCGTGCGCCACCAGACCGTTGCTGCCGGTGTACAGCACTGGGTAGTGCTCTTCGAGGCGACGGGAAATGTAGTTGGCATTGAGGATCGCCAGTTGCGAAGCGCGCTTGAGACCCGCGCCACCCATCATCCGAATGTACATCCAGGTGATTGGCAGAATGCTTGCGCTGCCGAACGGTGCGGCACAGACCGCGCCTTCTTTGCGTTCCATCTGCGCGTGTCCCGGCAGGAACGGGGTCAGGTGTGACTTGACGCCAATCGGGCCGACGCCCGGGCCGCCACCACCGTGGGGGATGCAGAAGGTTTTGTGCAGGTTCAGGTGGGACACGTCGCCGCCGAACTTGCCCGGTGCGCACAGACCGACCATGGCATTCATGTTGGCGCCGTCGATGTACACCTGACCGCCATTGTCATGAATGATGCCGCAGATTTCGCGAATGCCTTCTTCGAACACGCCGTGGGTCGACGGGTAAGTGATCATCAGCGCGGCGAGGTGTTCGCGGTGCTCGATGGCCTTGGCGCGCAGGTCTTCGATGTCAACGTTGCCGCGGGCGTCGCACGCGGTCACTACAACGCGCATGCCAGCCATGTTGGCGGTGGCCGGGTTGGTGCCGTGGGCGGACGAGGGGATCAGGCAGATGTCGCGACGGTCTTCGCCACGGCTCTGGTGATAGGCGCGAATCGCCAACAGGCCGGCGTATTCACCTTGCGAACCGGCGTTCGGTTGCAGCGAGATCGAGTCGTAGCCAGTAGCGGCGCACAGCATCGCTTCCAGTTCATCGGTCAGTTGCTGGTAGCCGGCGCTTTGCTCGGCCGGGGCGAACGGGTGCAGGGCACCGAATTCAGCCCAGGTCACCGGGATCATTTCGCTGGCGGCGTTGAGTTTCATGGTGCAGGAACCCAGCGGGATCATGGTGCGATCCAGGGCCAGGTCCTTGTCGGCAAGCTTGCGCAGGTAGCGCATCAGCTCGGTTTCCGAGTGATAACGGTTGAACACCGGGTGGCTGAGGATCGGCGATTGGCGAACCAGTGCTGCCGGGATGGTGCTTGCAACGTTCGCGGCCAATGCAGCGAAGTCCGGTAGCGCTTTGCCGTCGGCCAGCAGGCTCCATAGGGTTTCAACGTCGGCCTGGCTGGTGGTTTCGTCGAGGGACAGGCCCAGGCGCTCGCCATCGACCACGCGCAGGTTGATCTTCTGAGCGCGAGCCTTGTCGTGCAACGCAGCCGTTTGCGCGCCGGTTTTAACCGTCAGCGTGTCGAAGAAGCTTTCTTGTTCGACGGTCAGACCCAGCGCGCTCAAGCCTTTGGCCAGGATCGCGGTCAGGTGATGAATGCGGTTGGCGATCTGCGTCAGGCCTTTCGGGCCGTGGTACACGGCGTACATGCTGGCGATGTTGGCCAACAGGACCTGGGCGGTGCAGATGTTGCTGGTGGCCTTCTCGCGGCGGATATGTTGCTCGCGGGTCTGCATGGCCAGGCGCAGGGCCGGCTTGCCGAAACGGTCCACGGACACACCGACCAGACGGCCCGGCATGTCGCGCTTGAACGCATCCTTGGTGGAGAAGTACGCCGCGTGCGGGCCACCGAAGCCCAGCGGGACGCCGAAGCGTTGCGCGCTGCCAATGGCCACGTCGGCACCGAATTCGCCCGGCGGGGTCAGCACGGTCAGGGCCAGCAGGTCGGCAGCAACAGCCACCAGAGCGTTGGCGGCGTGGAAGCGTTCGGTCAGTTCGCGGTAATCAAATACGTCGCCGTTGCTCGCCGGGTATTGCAGCAGGGCGCCAAAGAACGCGCTGACGTCAGTCAGTTCGCGTTCGTCGCCAACCACCACGTCGATGCCCAGAGGCTCGGCACGGGTGCGCAGTACGTCGAGGGTTTGTGGGTGGCAATGCACGGAGGCGAAGAACGCGTGGCTGCCTTTGTTCTTGCTCAGGCGTTTGCAGAAGGTCATCGCTTCGGCGGCGGCGGTGGCTTCGTCCAGCAGGGATGCGTTGGCGATCGGCAGACCGGTCAGGTCGCTGATCAGGGTCTGGAAGTTCAGCAGCGCTTCAAGACGGCCCTGGGAAATTTCTGGCTGGTACGGGGTGTAAGCGGTGTACCAGGCCGGGTTTTCCAGCAGGTTGCGCAGGATCGGCGACGGCGTATGAGTGCCGTAGTAGCCCTGGCCGATGTAAGTCTTGAACAGTTGGTTCTTGGCGGCGATGCCTTTGATCAACGCCAGTGCGTCGGCTTCGCTCAGGCCGTCGTCCATGCCGAGGACGCTGGTGCCCTTGATGCTTTCCGGGATGACGCTGGCGCTCAGGGCCTCCAGGGAATCAAAACCGAGGCTGTTGAGCATGGCTTGCTCGTCGCCGGAACGCGGGCCGATGTGGCGCGCGATGAATTCGTTGGCAGTGTTCAGGTTTACTTGAGTCATGTGGGCGCTCCTCAGGCTTCGGCGTTGGCTTTGATCAGACGGTCGTAGGCGTCTTGATCCAGCAGTTTGGCAACAGCCGAAGCGTCGGCAGGCTGGAAGCGGAAGAACCAGCCTTCGCCCAGCGGATCTTCGTTGACCAGTTCAGGGCTGCTGTCCAGCGCCGGGTTGACTTCCAGCACTTCACCATCGAGTGGCATGTACACGCCGCTGGCGGCTTTTACCGATTCCACGGTGGCGGCTTCTGCGCCTTTGTCGTAGGACTGCAGCTCTGGCAGTTGTACGAAAACCACGTCGCCCAGTGCGTTCTGCGCGAAAGCGGTGATGCCGACTGTGACGGTGCCGTCAGCTTCAGTGCGCAGCCATTCGTGATCTTCAGTAAAACGCAACTCGCTCATGGAAACTCCTAAGGGGGGGGGGGCAGACTCGTCTGGTGGACGCGATTGAATGCAGGGGCAAAAGCCCTGTTTTATGGGGGGTTACTTAGCAAAATCGCGGCCAATATTATTTTATTGTTATAAATCAATTATTTATGTGTTGTGGTAGAAGGCGGGAATTGAATGGCTGTAGCGAAATCGCTACAGCTTGAGGCAAAGAAAAAAGCCTAGGTGGATCAAAGCCTTGCACAGCGGTGATCAGGGGAGGGTGGAGCGATATCGTTCCGCTGTAGCGCTTTCAGTACAGATGGAGGTCGTTTTTGAAGAGGTTGTCAGGCCGGACACAAAACCTGTGGGAGCGAGCGTGCTCGCGATAGCAGTGTGTCAGTCGTCATTAATACCAACTGGCAGTGCCCCATCGCGAGCAGGCTCGCACACAGTGATTTTGTGTTGGTAACGAGATTGTATTCTCAGCCTCACGGCTTATTGGGAATGCCGTACTTGCGCAACCGATGGGCGATGGCGGTGTGGGAGGTTTGCAGGCGGCTGGCCAGTTGGCGGGTCGAGGGGTAGCTGACGTAGAGTTTTTCCAGCAGGGTTTTCTCGAACTCTTCCATCGCCTGCTCCAGGCTGTCGACTTCGCTGTCGCTCTGGCGCGCCACGGAGGTGCCGGCGATGTCGAGGTCGCCGATGTCCACCAGGCTGCTTTCGCAAATCGCCGCGGCGCGGAAGATCACGTTTTGCAGTTGCCGCACATTGCCCGGCCAGCGGTTACCCAGCAATGCCGGGTAGGTGCCCGGTGCCAGGCGACAAACCGGTCGCTGAATCTGCGCGCAAGCCTGCTGCATGAAGTAGCGGGCCAGCAGCAGGATGTCCTGGCCGCGCTCGCGCAGTGGCGGAACTTCGACGTTCAGGACGTTGAGGCGATAGAACAGGTCTTCGCGGAACGAACCCTCGCTGACCATTTTTTCCAGATCCCGGTGGGTCGCGCTGAGGATCCGCACATTGACCTTGACCTCACGATCACCACCGACGCGACGGAAGCTGCCGTCGTTGAGGAAACGCAGCAATTTCGCCTGCAAGTACGGCGACATCTCGCCGATCTCATCGAGAAACACCGTGCCCTGGTTGGCCAGTTCCATCAGCCCCGGTTTGCCACCCCGTTGCGCGCCGGTGAAGGCGCCGGGGGCGTAGCCGAACAGTTCGCTTTCGGCAAGGTTCTCCGGCAATGCCGCGCAGTTCAGCGCCAGGAATGGCGAGCTGTGTCGGGCACTGATGGCATGGCAGGCGCGGGCCACCAGTTCTTTGCCGGTGCCGGTTTCGCCCTGGATCAACAACGGCGCATCGAGGGCCGCCACTCGCTGGGCGCGGGCCTTGAGTGTACGAATCGCCGGGGACTCGCCCAGCAGTGCATCGAAACCTTCGGCGTGATCGTGGTGCAGGGCCGAGAGGCGTTCGCCGATGCGGTTCGGTAGATACAGCGTCAGCAGGGCGCCGGCATCGGTGATCGGGGTGGCGTCGAGCAGCAGGGTCTGGCCGTTGACGGTGATCTCGCGCAGCGGCAAGCGGAAGCCGTTTTCGAGCAGCGTGTCGAGCAGCGCCGGATCGGCAAACAGATCAGCGACGCTTTCGCCCGCCGGTTCGCGACCGTACAGGGCGATCAATGCCGGGTTGGCCAGCAACACCTTGCCGTTGCTGTCCAGGGCCAGCACCGGGTCGGTCATGGCCGCGAGCAGCGCGTCCAACTGCAAATGCCGGCGCTGGCCGGGCAGGATGTCGACCACCGTCACCGCTTGCACGCCGCGCACACTGAACAGGGCATCGCGCAGCTCTTCGAGGACTTCCGGGCTCAGGGTCGGGGCGTCTATATAGACGTTGGGCGGCACCATTTCCACCGCATCCAGATTGAGATTGCGCCCACCGAGCAAGGCCAGGACTTCCTGGGTAATGCCGACGCGGTCGATGAAGCTGACGTGGATACGCATGGGACAGTATTGGGTTCTGGGGTGCGGAGGGTGGCAAGTATGCCTTGGGGCGGGCCAATGGTGAAATCCTGCGCGGGATTTCAGGGCATCGGTGATCCCTGTGGGAGCGAGCCTGCTCGCGAAGGCGGTGTGTCAGTTGACGTTGATGTTCACTGTCACACCGCCTTCGCGAGCAGGCTCGCTCCCACAAGGGGGGCGTGGGTTATTCGAAGTTCTCGAGGTTTATCGGGTCGCCGGATTTCATGTCCAACTGCTTCCGGATGTCTTCAAACATCAAATCGTAATGCTTATGAACCGAGCCGATCTGGCTGTGTGTTTTCGGAATTCCGTATTGTTCGGCGATTTTCGTCACATTGTTGGCGAAGTTGTAAGCCTCCTCCCTGGGCAGAAAAAAGGTCTCCTTCACGTCCTTTCCCTGCATGCTGCCGTGCATGGTGAACAGCATCCCTTTGCCTTTCTTGGGATCCTGCGTGACCTCATAGTCGAGGTGCACGTTGTAGTTGACATCATCCGGGGTCAGCGCGTGGCGCTCGATGTGCAGATGGCCGGGTTCGAACGTTGCCATTGGCGTTTCTCCTTCGAAGGCATTGGAGAAGGGCAGACCTTACAATCTGCCCCGGAGTTTCTTTTTATAGATAGCTGATGCCAGGTTTCGCCGTACTGATACGCGTGCCGGCCTTGCCCTGGACAATCGCTTCGATGTCCGAGAGTGAACCGATCACCGCGGTTTTTCCAGTATGGCGCGCGAACTCGCAGGCCGCCTGAACCTTCGGTCCCATGGAGCCTGCGGCGAAGCCGAGCTTTTCCATTTCGTCCGGGTGAGCCTGGGCGATGGCTTTCTGGGTCGGTTTGCCGAAGTCGATGAAGGCGGCGTTGACGTCGGTGGCGATCACCAGCAATTCACTGTCCAGCTGTTCGGCCAATAGTGCCGAGCACAGGTCCTTGTCGATCACCGCTTCCACGCCTTGCAGCTTGCCGTGGGCGCCGTACATCGTCGGAATGCCGCCACCGCCGGCACAGATCACGATGCTGCCTTTTTCCAGCAACCACTTGATCGGGCGGATTTCGAAAATGCGTTTCGGCCTGGGGCTGGCGACCACGCGCCGGAATTTGTCGCCGTCCGGGGCAATCGCCCAACCTTTTTCGGCGGCGAGTTTTTCCGCTTCGGCCTTGGTGTAGACCGGGCCGATGGGTTTGGTGGGGTTCTGGAACGCCGGGTCATTGGCGTCGACTTCGACCTGGGTCAGGAGGGTGGCGAACGGCACTTCGAAATCCAGCAGGTTGCCCAGTTCCTGTTCGATGATGTAGCCGATCATGCCTTCGGTTTCGGCACCGAGCACGTCCAGCGGGTACGGCGAAACCGAGGTGTAGGCCGCCGCTTGCAGCGACAGCAGGCCGACTTGCGGACCATTGCCGTGGGCAATCACCAGTTGGTTGCCGGGATAGACCTTGGCGATCTGTTCGGTGGCGATCCGGATGTTGGCGCGTTGATTGTCCGCGGTCATGGGTTCACCACGGCGGAGCAGGGCGTTACCGCCCAGAGCAACGACGATACGCATAATGCAGTCCTTTCAGAGTTTCGGTGATCCCCTGTAGGAGCTGCCGAAGGCTGCGATCTGTTGATCTTGCTGTTGATCTTCAATGGCTTGAAAAAGATCAAGATCAAAAGATCGCAGCCTTCGGCAGCTCCTACAGGGTCAGATCATGAACAAATGTTCAGCCTTAGATATCCGCCAACGCCGACACCAGGATCGCCTTGATGGTGTGCATGCGGTTTTCCGCTTGCTCGAAGGCGATGTTGGCCGGCGATTCGAAGACTTCTTCCGTCACTTCGACGCCATTGGCCAGGTGCGGATACCGCGCGGCGATGTCCTTGCCAACCTTGGTTTCGCTGTTGTGGAACGCCGGCAAACAGTGCATGAATTTCACACGCGGGTTGCCTGAAGCTTTCATCATTTTGGCGTTGACCTGGTACGGCAGCAGTTGCTCGATGCGCTCGTCCCACGCTTCCACCGGTTCACCCATCGACACCCAAATATCGGTGTGAATGAAGTCCACACCCTTGACCGCTTCGTTCGGGTCTTCGGTGATGGTGATGCGTGCGCCGCTGTCTTCAGCGAAGGTTTTGCACTGGGCGATGAAATCGGCGTGTGGCCACAGCGCCTTCGGTGCGGCGATGCGCACGTCCATGCCCAGTTTGGCGCCGATCATCAGCAGCGAATTGCCCATGTTGTAGCGGGCGTCGCCGAGGTAGGCGTAGCTGATGTCATGCAGCGGCTTGTCGCTGTGTTCGCGCATGGTCAGGGTGTCGGCGATCATTTGTGTCGGGTGGAATTCAGCGGTCAGGCCGTTGAACACCGGTACGCCGGCGAACTTGGCCAGTTCTTCGACGATTTCCTGTTCGAAGCCACGGTACTCGATGGCATCGAACATCCGCCCCAGCACCCGGGCGGTGTCTTTCATGCTTTCCTTGTGGCCGATCTGCGACGACACCGGGTCGATGTAGGTGACGTGGGCGCCTTGGTCGTGGGCCGCGACCTCGAAGGCGCAACGGGTGCGGGTCGAGGTTTTTTCGAAGATCAGCGCGATGTTCTTGCCTTGCAGGTGCGGACGCTCGGTGCCGGTGTATTTGGCGCGTTTGAGGTCGCGGGACAGGTCCAGCAGGTAGTGCAGCTCGCGAGTGGTGTGGTGCATCAGCGAGAGCAGGCTGCGGTTACGCATATTGAAAGCCATGATTGGATCTCCTTTGGTTTCGGTTATCCGCCTGCTTCGCGCCTTATAAGTGCGAAGCAGGGCACAAGAATTAATAGTCGATCGGGTCGCGGATGATCGGGCAGGTCATGCAGTGGCCGCCGCCACGCCCGCGTCCCAGTTCGCCGGCGCTGATGGTGATGACTTCCACACCGGCCTTGCGCAGCAGGGTGTTGGTGTAGGTGTTGCGGTCGTAGCCGATCACCACGCCGGGCTCCACGGCCACCACGTTGTTGCCGTCGTCCCATTGCTCGCGTTCGGCGGCGAAGCTGTTGCCGCCGGTTTCGACGACGCGCAACGCTTTCAGGTTGAGGGCCTTGGCCACGGTGTCGAGGAAGTTGGTTTCTTCGCGGCGGATGTCGATGCCGCCCGGTTTGCTTTCGTCAGGGCGCAGGGTGAAGGCGACGATCTGGTTCACCACTTCCGGGAAGATGGTCACCAGGTCGCGGTCGCAGAAGCTGAACACGGTGTCCAGGTGCATCGCGGCGCGGGACTTCGGCAGGCCGGCGACGATTACTTTCTCGACGGCTTTGTTCTTGAACAGGTTCACTGCCAATTGGCCGATGGCTTGGCGGGACGAGCGTTCGCCCATGCCGATCAACACCACACCGTTACCGATCGGCATCACGTCGCCACCTTCCAGCGTCGAGTTGCCATGTTCCTGATCCGGGTCGCCGTACCAGATTTCAAAGTCGGCGTTGGTGAACTGCGGATGGAATTTGTAGATGGCGGTGGCCAGCAAGGTTTCCTGACGGCGCGCCGGCCAGTACATCGGGTTCAGCGTCACGCCACCGTAGATCCAGCAGGTGGTGTCGCGGGTGAACTGGGTGTTGGGCAGCGGCGGCAAGATGAAGCTGGAATGACCGAGAAATTCGCGGAACATCTGAATGGTCTTGCCGCCGAAGCTGTCCGGCAGGTCATCGGCGGAGACGCCGCCAATCAGGAATTCGGCGATCTTGCGAGGCTCCAGGCTGCGCAGCCAGGAACCGGTTTCGTTGACCAGGCCGAGGCCGACCGAATTGGCAGTGATCTTGCGCTCCAGAATCCAGTCGAGCGCTTCAGGGATGGCAACGATGTCGGTCAGCAGGTTGTGCATTTCCAGCACATCGATGTTGCGTTCACGCATTTTGGTGACGAAGTCGAAATGGTCACGCTTGGCTTGGGCGACCCACAGCACGTCATCGAAAAGCAGCTCGTCACAGTTGTTCGGGGTCAGCCTCTGATGGGCCAGTCCTGGGGAGCAAACCATGACTTTGCGCAGTTTGCCGGCTTCGGAATGTACGCCGTACTTAACTTTTTCCGTGGTCATTACAGTGATCCTCCAGATGACAAAACACTCAGGTGTTACAGGGTCAGGAAGCCGTCATAGAGCCCGTAGGCCGCCACCAGGGCGCCCACGACCACTGCGGCGAAAATCAGCTTCTCGACGTTGGTGAAAACCGGTTTGTTGACTTCAAGCTTGGCCTTGGCGAACAGGATCGCGCCGGGGGCATAGAGCAGGGCGGACAGCAGCAGGTATTTGACGCCGCCGGCATAGATCAGCCAGACCGCATAGATCAATGCGACGGCACCGATGAACAGGTCTTTCTTGCGTTCGGCCACGGCGTTTTCATAACTCTCGCCGCGTACCGCCAGCAGCAGCGCGTAGGCCGCCGACCACAAGTACGGCACCAGAATCATCGAGGTGGCGAGGTAGATCAGCGACAGGTAAGTACTGGCCGAAAACAGGGTGATGATCAGGAACACCTGGACCATCGCGTTGGTCAGCCACAAGGCGTTGACCGGCACGTGGTTGGCGTTTTCCTTGCGCAGGAAGGCCGGCATGGTGTGGTCCTTGGCGGCGGCGAACATGATCTCCGCACACAACAGTACCCACGACAGCAGCGCCCCGAGCAACGAGATGATCAGGCCGACGCTGATCAACGCCGCACCCCATGGACCGACCACGTGTTCAAGCACCGCGGCCATCGACGGGTTCTGCAGTTTGGCCAGTTCCGGTTGGGTCATGATGCCCAGCGACAGCACGTTCACCAGCACCAGGAACAGCAGCACGGTGATAAAGCCGATCACGGTGGCTTTACCGACGTCGCTGCGTTTTTCCGCACGGGCCGAGAAGATGCTCGCGCCTTCGATGCCGATGAACACCCAGACGGTGACCAGCATCATGTTGCGCACCTGGTTCATCACGCTGCCCAGGTCCGGGTTTTTGAGGCCCCAGATGTCCGCGGTGAAGATGTCCAGTTTGAACGCGAAAATCGCGATCAGCACAAACAACAGCAGCGGCACGACCTTGGCGACGGTGGTCACCAGGTTGATGAACGCCGCTTCCTTGATCCCGCGCAGTACGAGGAAATGCACCGCCCAAAGCAGCACCGACGCGCCGATCACGGCGGCAACGGTGTTGCCTTCGCCGAAGATCGGGAAGAAATAACCGAGGGTGCTGAACAGCAGCACGAAGTAACCGACGTTGCCCAACCAGGCACTGATCCAGTAACCCCAGGCGGATGAGAAACCCATGTAGTCGCCGAAACCGGCCTTGGCGTAGGCGTAAACACCGCCATCCAGGTCAGGCTTGCGGTTGGCCAGCGTCTGGAAGACGAATGCGAGGGTGAGCATGCCGACGGCCGTAATGGCCCAGCCAATCAGCACGGCGCCCACGTCGGCACTGGCGGCCATGTTCTGCGGCAGGGAAAAGATCCCGCCACCGATCATTGAACCGACAACCAACGCAACCAGCGCGCCCAGCTTTAGTTTTCCGGGGGATTCAGACATTGCATGACTCCAATGCAGGAGAAGAGAGACAACAGATTAATTCTGTTAGCTTTTCAATCAGCTGACTTAGATCAGTGCATGGGCACATTCCATTGTTAATGAAAGACTTATGAATCTTTCCCGGGCATAACGGTATTGTCGGAAAAGCCCTTTCCAGAAGCCTCGGCCAAATCAAGCAGGAATAACGCATATCACTTGGAGTTTTGAAGCTAGTTCGTTTTTGCGTTTTCGCAAATTTTTCACATGGGTTTTTAATACAAAATTGATTTATCAGGATTGACGCACAAAACTGTTTAATGGCAAGTGGCCATAGATTGAACAGCTATAAATGAAATTGGTTTATTGGCTTTAATTAATGAACGTTATTACGCTTTATCTATTTAGTTAAATCCAACTATGTGACGGTTTCGCGGCACTGGTTGCACCGGGAAGGGGAGACGCAGGAATGTCGCAACCGACGCAAAAGCTTCGCCTGAGCGCGCTGATCGCCCTGGTGGTGGGCTCGATGATTGGCGGCGGGATCTTTTCCCTGCCGCAGAACATGGCCGCCCGGGCCGATGTCGGCGCGGTGCTGATTGGTTGGGCGATCACCGCCGTGGGGATGTTGACGCTGGCATTCGTGTTCCAGACCCTGGCCAATCGCAAACCGGAACTGGACTCCGGGGTGTATGCCTACGCCAAGGCCGGGTTCGGTGACTACATGGGTTTCTCATCCGCCTGGGGTTACTGGATCAGTGCCTGGCTGGGTAACGTCGGCTACTTCGTGTTGCTGTTCAGCACCCTCGGTTATTTCTTTCCGGTCTTTGGCCAGGGCAACACCCCCATCGCCATCGGCTGCGCCTCGATCCTGCTGTGGGCGGTGCATTTCCTTGTGCTGCGCGGGATCAAGGAAGCGACGTTCATCAATCAACTGACCACTGTCGCCAAGATCGTGCCCCTGATCATGTTCATCGTCATTGCCGCCGTGGCCTTCAAGGCTGACATCTTTACCCGGGACATCTGGGGTCGCAGCAACCCGAATTTCGGCGGCGTGATGGACCAGGTGCGCAACATGATGCTGGTGACGGTGTTCGTGTTCATCGGCATCGAAGGCGCCAGTGTGTATTCGGCCCGGGCCGAGAAACGGTCGAACGTCGGCCGGGCGACGGTCATCGGTTTTCTCGGGGTGCTGGCGTTGCTGGTGTTGGTGAACGTGTTGTCGCTGGGGATCATGAGCCAGCCCGAACTGGCGACGTTGCAGAATCCGTCGCTGGCGGCGGTGCTGGAGCATATCGTCGGCCCTTGGGGCGCGTTGTTGATCAGTATCGGCCTGGCGGTTTCGCTGCTGGGGGCCTTGTTGTCGTGGGCGCTGCTGTGCGCCGAAATCCTGTTCGCCACGGCAAAAGACAAGACCATGCCGGCCTTCCTCACCAAGGAAAATGCCAACCATGTGCCAGTCAACGCGCTGTGGCTGACCAATGTGATGATCCAGATATTCCTGCTGATCACGCTGTTTTCCGCCGGCACTTACACCAGCCTGATCTACCTCGCTTCCTCAATGATTCTGGTGCCCTACCTGTGGTCGGCGGCCTATGCCGTGCTGTTGAGCGGGCGTGGTGAAACCTACGAACACGCGTCGGCTGAACGGACCAAGGACCTGATGATCGGCGGCATTGCGCTGTGTTACGCGGTGTGGCTGTTGTATGCCGGCGGGGTGAAATACCTGCTGCTCTCGGCGTTGCTGTATGCACCGGGGGTGATTCTGTTCGCCAAGGCCAAACATGAGCAGGGCGAACCGTTGTTCACTCATCTCGAGAAGGGGATTTTTACCTGTGTCATCACGGGTGCCGGGCTGGCGGCGTATGGGTTGTACAGCGGCTTGCTGTCGTTGTGAGGTTGTTGCTGGGTTTCCAACCGCCCTATGACTGGCCGGCGATGCTGGGGTTCTTGTCGGCGCGGGCCGTGGCTGGAATGGAAACGGTGGTCGACGGTATCTACTCGCGCAGCATTGGCTTGAACGGTGTTCACGGCACGTTTTCGATCAAGCCTGTGGCGACGGATTCCCTTGAGTTGGCGCTGGATTTTCCTGATGGCACCGCCGTGCCCGAGATCGTCACGCGACTGCGACGGATGTTTGATCTGGATGCTGATCTGGCAACGATTCATCGGCAGCTGGCGGTTGATCCGTTGATGGCGCGGTTGATTGCCGAGCGTCCAGGGCTGCGGGTGCCGGGGGCGTGGGACGGTCTGGAGCTGGCGATTCGCGCGGTGTTGGGTCAGCAGATTACGGTCAGTGCGGCGATCAAACTGGCGGGGAAACTGGTGGCGCAGTATGGCGAGCCCCTGGATTCGTCACGGCCCGGGTTGACCCATGTGTTTCCTGATGCCGCGGTTTTGGCCGCAGCGGATCTGGCGACCCTGGGGATGCCGAAGAGTCGTGGCCGGACGCTGTCTGGTGTGGCTCAGGCGTTGCTTGATGATCCGTTGTTGTTTGAACCCGGCCGGGAGGGCGGTGTTGCGCGGCTGCTGGCGTTGCACGGGATTGGCGACTGGACGGCGCAGTACATTCCGTTGCGGCAGTTGCGGGAGAGGGATGCGTTTCCGTCGGGGGATGTGGGGTTGATTCATGCGTTGGCTGCGCTTGAGGGGGACGCGGTGACGGCCCGGCAGTTGCTGTTGCGAGCTGAAGCCTGGTGACCTTGGCGGGGTTATGCGGCTCAGCTTCTTTGGACATCACTGAGTCGGTCTGACTGAGCTGATCCGATAGGTGTGCTGACTGTTCGGGCCTCATCGCGAGCAGGCTTGCACAGGTGAGGCGGCGGTCAAAATGTGGGAGCGAGCCTGCTCGCGATGACTCTCTCAGGATCACCACCACTGCGCGCGATGGGAACCCAATTCGGTCGCCGCAAGTGCCCACTGCAACGGCGTTCCCGTGATCTTCAATGGAACATGAAGTCGATGCGCCGGTCCCCAAGGCGTCTGCTCGACCAACATGCCCTGATCGTTGTCATCCTCTGCCCGCAGCGGTTCATTTGTCGCGGCGCCACCTTCGATCAACAGTTTCGCCGTCCGCGCCAACGACAGCCGGGCGGATCCCCCCTGTCCCAGTAATCTGATCGCACTGGCCGCCATCAAATACCCGGTGGCGTGATCCAGCGCTTGTAACGGCAATGGCACTGGCTTGTCCGCGCTCTTCCATTGCATGCCGGCCTCGGCAATCCCGCTGCTCATCTGCACCAGGCTGTCGAAGCCGCGACGGTTCTGCCACGGGCCGCTCCAGCCATAGGCGTTAAGACTGACGTCGATCAGGCCGGGAGCGAGTTTCTGCCGATCAGCGATGCCGTAACCCAGGCGTTCCAGTGCATCGGCACGGTAGCCGTGGAGCAAGATGTCCGCCTCCTTGAGCAGGCTTTCGAACACGGCGCGATCGGTCTTGTCGTGCAGGTTCAGGCGCGCGCAGCGTTTGCCCTGGGTGACTTCCGGTACCACGCCCGGCTCGTTCCAGGTCGGTGGGTCGATACGCAGCACATCGGCGCCGAGACCTGCCAGAAACCGGCTGGCGACCGGGCCGGCGAGCACTCGGGTCAGGTCCAGCACCTTGATCCCGGCCAGCGGTTGCGCCACCGAACCTTGCCACGGTTTTGTGTCATGGCTGCTGTTGGGGGTGAATTGAATCAACGGTTCGGCGTTCACGGCTTGACCCTGGGGATGGGCCTGCCATTGCGTCCAGGTTCGCATCTCGGCGGCGCAACCGCCGGCATCGACCACGGCGTGTTCCAGATCGGATTTGGCCCACTGAGCAACCTTGCTGGCCATGGCCGTACGGTCGCTACAGGCGCCGAGCACTTTTTCGGCAGCGGCACGGTGATGGGGGGCGTTGGTGTGCAGGCGGATCCAGCCATCCTTGGCCGCATAGTCCCCGGCGACCGGATCCCACAGCGGTGGAACGCTCCAGCCCACCGGGCGGATCGAGGTCGCGAACCAGAACGAGGCCAGACGCCGGTCGACTTCAAGATTGGGTAAGCGACCGGTGTGTTGCTGCAGCAGTTCGCTGGTGGCTTGTCCGGCGGCGCCAATGCTGGCGCAGGCAAGGTCGGTGACGGCAAACGCCGAGGGCAGGGCGCCACTCGAGGTGAAGGCGATTTTGGTGTGAGGCAAGCCGAGTGCGGCTTGAATGGACGTGAGTAAATCAGTCATCGAAGGCCCTCCGGAACGAGAAGGCAGCATAGTGCAAAAGATCAAAAGATCGCAGCCTGCGGCAGCTCCTACGGAGATCGGTGTAGGAGTTGCCGAAGGCTGCGATCTTTTATGGATTACACCCGGAACTGGTCCATCAATTTCATTTGATGGGTGGTCAGGGAGTTGAGGTGGCTGCTGATCTGCGCCGATTCAGTGGCCTGGCCCGTCAGGGTTTCGGTGACGGTGCGGATCGCCGAGACGTTGCGGTTGACCTCTTCGGCCACGGCGCTTTGTTGTTCGGCGGCACTGGCGATTTGCAGGTTCATGTCGCTGATCACGGTGACCGCGTCGCTGATTTTGCTCAAGGCCTGCACGGCTTGCTGGATTTGCCCGGCGTTGCTGTGGGCCTGGGTCTGGCTCGAATGCATGGTGGCAACCACGCCGCGGGTGCCGGTCTGGATGCGTTCGATCACGATGCGAATTTCTTCCACCGAATCCTGGGTGCGTTTGGCCAGGTTTCGCACTTCGTCGGCCACCACTGCAAACCCGCGACCGCTTTCGCCGGCACGGGCCGCTTCGATCGCGGCGTTGAGGGCCAGCAGGTTGGTCTGCTCGGCGATGCTGCGGATCACTTCCAGCACCGAACCGATCTGTTCGCTGTTGACCGCCAGCGCTTCGACTTCGGTCACGGCCTTACTGACTTCATCGGCCAGCTGATTGATGTCGCGGGTGCTGCGCTCGATGATCGACATGCCATCGCGGGCCGATTGATCGGCGCCCTTGGCGGCATTGGCGGCGTTCGATGCACTGTTGGCAACGTCGTGGGCGGTGGCGCTCATCTCGTTGGAGGCGGTGGCGACCTGGTCGATTTCGCGGAACTGCACCTGCATGCCTTCGCTGGTCTGACGGGCGATTTCCGAAGACTGGTCGGCCGTGCCGCGTGCATCGGTGATGCTCTGTTTGATCTGCGCGATAGTCGGTTGCAGCTTGTCGAGGAAGCGGTTGAACCAGCTGACCAGTTCGCCCAGTTCGTCTTTTTTGCTGTAGTGCAGGCGTTGCGTCAGGTCGCCGTCGCCGCTGGCAATCGCCTTGAGCATTTGCGCCACGCTGTTGATCGGCCGGGTCACGCCCGACGCGGTGAGCCAGATCAGCAACAGACCGACCAGGCCGGCAATGACCGCCACCAGCAGCGCTTTGATCGTGCCGCTTTGCTGGGCGTCATCGAGTACCGCTTGCAGCTTCACCGAATCGGCCAGCAGCACCTGTTTCGGCAGGTCGATCACCACGCCCCAGGCTTTGGAATCGGCAATCGGGCTGACCGGGTATACCGCACGGATCAGATCGCCTTGTTCGAGGATCTTCGGCGAACCACCGCTGAGCAATTGCAGGACGTCCTTGCCATCTGCGCCCAGTGTTTCACCGATGCTTTTACCGACCTTGCTCGCGTCAATGCTGTAACCGGCGAGCACGCCGCTGCCGGAGACGATCAGCATGTGCCCGGCGCTGTTGAACAGATCACGCTGGGAATCGACCGCCGCCGCTTGCAGGGCGTCGAGGGCGATGTCCACACCGACCACACCGATGGATTTGCCGTCCACCAGCAGCGGTACGGAAATGGTCGTCATCAGCATTTCCTTGCCACCGACGGTGTCGGCATACGGGTCCAGCAGGCAGGTGCGCTTGCTGTCGCGAGGGCAGGTGTACCAGCTGTTATATGGGGTGCCGCTGAGGCTCAGGGTGGTTTTGGTCATGTCGTCTTCGACCATGATCGTGTTGATCCCGGCACCCCCTGCGCGGCTCCAGTAACTGGCGAAACGTCCGGCTTCGTTTGACTGGCGAGCGGCGTCATTGGCGAATTCGCTGTCCTTGCCGTCCAGGCCGTTGGGCTCGAACGCCAGCCAGATCCCCAGCACTTTAGCGTTGCGTTCGAAGGCGGTTTTGAGGCTCTGGTTCAACTCTTCACGCAGGGCACCGGCCTCAAGCGAACGCTTGGCGGCCATGTTGCGCATGTCCTTGATCTGATCGGCCAGGGCGGTCACCACCATCAGGCTTTCACCGAACGTCTTCTGCACCCGCACGGCTTGCTCGGCAGCCTTGGCCTGGAGCAGGTTCTGCACACTGGCGGTGAGCATCTTGCTGCTGGAGGCGCTGACCAGTTCATCGTTCTGATTGGTCTGGTAGATGTTCATGCCGACAATCAACACGACCACCCCCAGCAGGCACAGGCCGGACAGCAGAACGATTTTCAGGCGAATGGACAGAGAGTTGAACATAGGGCGAACTCGCGAAGGGATGAGGTGTTGGCTGTGAGTCGTGGTCGACCCGGTTCGCCGAGTCCATTCAGCGCCATTCACTGCACATCGGCGAGGGTCGGGGGTTGCATGAGGTGGGTGCCGACGAGCGGTCATGGTTGAACGTTTGCGCGGGAAAATGTGCCGAAAAGCGGGTTAAAACGGGGAAAAACCCCGGTGTTGCTCAGGACGGTTGCGGCAATGATTCCGGTCGCGACCAGATCCACAGATTGCCCAGGCTCATGCCCGCGATGGCGAGGTAAATCGGCCAGCCATGATCAAGCATGACCAGCATCAACCCGGCGCACAGCAGCATGCTGACGGTGGCGCTGACCTTGGCCCGACGGGCGATGATTTTGCCGTTGCGCCAGTTGCAGAGGATCGGCCCGAACAGCCGATGGTTTTCCAGCCAGGCACTCAGGCGCGGCGAACTCTTGGTCGCGGCCCAGGCGGCGAGCAGGATGAACTCGGTGGTCGGCAGGCCCGGAACGACGATGGCGACCAGGCCGATACCCAGACTGATGTAAGCCAGTAGACCGAAGAGGATGCGGGCGAGTTTGGAGGAGGCAGGGTGGGGCATGGGGCTCAAGGGAAGGCGTGTGAGGTTTGATCGGAGATCTTGCGGACTTGCCCGGTCCCTGTGGGAGCGAGCCTGCTCGCGATGGCAATATCACATTCAACACCGTGGGTGAATGTTAATCCGCTATCGCGAGCAGGCTCGCTCCCACAGGGGAGTGCATTCAGTCAGGCGAGTTCGGGGGTGGTGGCGCAAGCCTGTTCCAGCAACACGGTGAAGCGGTTGAACGCATCGATCGCGCCTTTATCCAGATCGGCTTCTTCCTGCGCATTGAGCTCCAGGCCATCAAGGGTTTTGACGAAACTCTTCCAGCCTTCAGCGCGACCACCGGCCGGTTCGCCGAGGTGACGGGCACCGAAGGTTTCGCTCAAGCCCAGGCCGACAGCACGCTTGATCAGGAACGCGGCACCGAGCTTCGAGCCTTCGGACACAAACAACCAACCCAGCGCTTCGGCTTTGGTCGGGTTCTTCACTGCACCGGCGACGGGCGCCGGAACTTCGGTTTCCAGGTCTGCGAGATCCGCCTTGGCCGCTTCGGCTCGGCATCGAGCCGGCAGGTCCGCAACGATCGCCGTCAGCTCTGCATCGTTGTACAGCGACACCAGTTCCGATTGAAACAAGTACTGGGCAACCACGAAACGGGCAAAGTTGGCCTGGGTTTCGAACGGTGCGTGGGCTTTGACCAGCGCATCGAGTCTGGAATGTGGCTCGTGGGTGATCTGATTCAAACGTTGCGAACGCAGAGCAGGGCGTTGAGCAGTGGTCATGAGAAATCCTTGAGGAATAGGGGCGCTTGGTAACGAGACGAATAAGAAGACGCCTGACAGTAAAAAATCCTCACTGTGCGGTTTCATAAAACCGCGCAGCGAGGTGGGCAGGCTCAGATATCCCAGACCAGGTTGACTGCGAAGTTGCGACCCGGCTGAGTCAGGCGATCGAGGTTGGCCGGGCTGATGACCGAGGCCTCGCCGACGCCGTCGTAACCGCGCACGTCATCCCACAGCCAGTACTTCTTGTCGGTCAGGTTGTAGACACCGGCGCTGACGGTCACGTCGTCGGTCACCTTGTAGAACCCGGTCAGGTCCAGCACGCCGAAGCCCGGTGTCTTGAACTGGGTGCTGACGCCGTCCGGTGATTTGAAGTTGCTGTCGTCGACGCGGTTTTTCTTCTTCACCAGGGTCCAGCTGAGCAAGCCACCGTAGTTGCCCTGGTCGTAACCAAGGCCCAGCACGCCGGTCAGCGGGTTGACGCTGTTGATCGGTTCGCCGGTGTCGTTGTTGCGACCGTAAAGATAGGACACCGAACCCTGGGTGTAGAGACCTTGTGGCGCGCCGAATACATCGAGGTTCAGACGTCCCTTGAACTCCGCGCCCTTGATGGTGGCGTGCCGGATGTTGTTGCTCTGGAAGGTCAGCTCGTCGTAACCGGGTGTGACCGCATCTTCATTAATGAAGTCGCGGTACTTGTTGTAGAACACCGCCACATCGAAGTACCCGGACTCGAAATTGCCGCGCAGCCCGGTTTCGTAGCCTTTGCTGGTTTCCGGTTCAAGGCCCGGGTTGGGTTCCACGCGATAACCGGTGGTGGTGTTCTCGAAGCGCCCGTACAACGCCTTGGCGGTCGGGGTGCGGAAACCTTCGGCGTACTGACCGTACCAAGTGTAGTGATCGGTCAGGGCGTAGGTCAGGCCGAATTTCGGCGACACACGGTGCCAGGTCTTGTGCTCGTTGCTGACGGTGCCGCGACCATCGGCCGCCACGGTGTTCATGAATTCCTGGGTGATGTGCGGCTTGAGGTCGGTGTAGTCGTAGCGCAGGCCTGGCAGGAAGGTCCATTTGTCCCAGCTGATCTGATCCTGGGCGAACAGGCTGTAGGTGTTGACGGTCGGGTCCGGGAAGTCGCTGGATTTTCTCAGGACATCGTTCGGGCTGACCGCGCCGATGACCCGGCAACTGCCAAAGACTTCGAGGCAAGTGCCATTACCGCTGCGCGAGCCAGTGACTTTCTGCTGCTTGATCGTGGTGCCATAGGTCAGCAGGTGTTCTGTGTCGGCAATGCTGAAAGCCTTGTCCAGTTGCGCGTCGAAGACCCACTGCTTTTCTTCGTACAGGGTTTCCCGGGTGCGCAGCACTTTGCGTGAGATCGGGTAGTAGAACTCTTCGGTACTCTGATCGGTCTTGGCGACCTGATGGTTCAGGCTCCACTTGACGTTGTCCACCAGCAGGCTGTCGAGGGCGAAGCTGTGTTCCAGGCCGAAGCGCTCGCGGGTGATGGTGTCGTTGCCGGTGCGCCACTGGTACATACCGCCGGGCAGAATACTGGTCGGAACAGCCGGCTGGCCGTTGGAGTACGGACCGCCGTAGGCGCTTTTCAGATCGGTGTCGCGATCATCCTTGTACTTTTCGTAGGTCAGGCCCAGGCGCGAATCTTCGTTGTAGTTCCAGCCGATCTTGGCCAGCACGTTGCTGGTGCGCACGTCTTCCGGGTTGGCGGCGGTGCGCGCAAGGCCGGTGCCGTTGTTGCTACCGTAGGATTCGGTTTCGTGACCGTCGCGTTGGCTGTAATGCAGCAAACCATCGAACTGATCGGCACGGCCGGCGACGGTGGCGGACTTCAGCCAGCTTTCGTCGGCGGAGCTGTAACCGGTTTTCAGGCGCGCGCCGACGTCTTTGCCGGGCTTGATGATGTCGTCCGGATCGAGGGTGAAATAGCTGACCGCGCCGCCGATGGCGTTGCTGCCGTAGAGCACCGAGGCCGGGCCGCGCAGGATTTCGACGCGTTTGATGATTTCCGGGTCGACGTAGTTGCGCTGGGTCTTGGCGTAGGGGCCGTTGAAGAAGTCGTTCGGTACTTCGACGCCATCGACCTGGGTCAGGATCCGGTCGCCGTCGATGCCACGGATGTTGTAGCCGCTGATTCCGCCACGCTGACCGGCGCCGCCCACCGAAACGCCCGGTTCGTAACGCACCAGGTTCTTGATGGTGTTGACGTTGTTGTGATCCAGCTCGTCGCGGGTGTGGACGGTGACGGTGCCCGGCACGCTTTCCACGCTTTGTTCCTGGCGGGTGGCGCTGATGGTCACCTGTTCCAGGTTGAGGGCGCCGCTGCTGGCACGCTTCTCCAGCACGATGTTGTTGTTGCCCAGTTTGCGATAGCTCAGGTTGGTCCCCACCAACAGGCGATCCAGGGCTTTTTCCGGCGGCAACGAGCCGCGCACGCCCGGCGAGGCCACGCCTTGCGCCAGCTCGGCCGGCAAGCCGACCTGCCAGCCCGTCACGGCGGTAAACGCATTGAGCGCTGAGACCAGTGACTGCTGAGGAATGGCAAACGAGTAGTCGCCCATGTTGCGCGCCGGCTGCTCGGCGGCGGTGGCGGCCATGAGCGGCGCGCTGCCTGCCATCAGGATGGCGGCGGTCAGCAGTGAGAGCACGCGGGAAGGTGTAGAGGCTTGGCGGGTAAGGCGAGAGGACATCGATAGCGCTCCGTGTCGCACGAATCTTATAGGTGCTGATTGGCATTAGAGATGCGAATCAATTGCATTGGCTATAACGAGACGTACGGGCTTCGGCTATCGAGTAAAAATAATTCTCATTTAGTTCAGGATCACCAGCGCCGGGAATTCCCGGAGCCGTGCCGAGGTGATGTGAGCGAGTGAGCGGACCACGTCCAGCGGTTGGTCGAGGCGGTAATTGCCGGTCACGGCGATGTCGGCCAATTGTTCGTTGTTGTTGATGATCCAGCCTGGATAGTAGCGACGCAGTTCCGCCAGCACCTGGCTCATCGGGCAATTCTCGAACACCAGTCGACCCTGGACCCAGGCCAGATCGGTCGCGGCATCGAGCTTGGCTGGCCGGTCAAAACCATTCGGGCCGATGCGGATGCTTTCCCCGGCGGACAAGCGAATCCGCGCGTCGTCGCGAGTCGCCCGCAAGTCGACATCGCCGCGCTGCACCCGAACCTGCGCCACGCCATCGAGGTAGCGCACCGCAAACGCCGTATCGTGCACGCTGGCCTTCACCGGCCCGGCGTCGATTTCCAGCGGCTGGCCGCGATTGGCCGGCACTTCGAAAAACGCCTCGCCCTGATACAGGCGGGCGACGCGTTGCTGATCGTTGATGGTGCTGGAGAATGCCGAATTGGTATTGAGCAGGACTTTCGATCCGTCTTCCAGTTGCAGGCGCTGGCGTTCACCGACCACGGTCAAGTGATCGGCCTGCAAGCGCATCGGCAGGTTGCTGAAGCTGAACAGGCCCAGGATCAACACCGCTGCGGTGGCCAGGGGTATCCAGTGCGGTCGCAGGCGTGACAGGACGGTCACCTTCGGCGGCTGCGCGGCCAGGCTCTGCGCGCACTGCACGACTTGCGGGCCATCCCAGATGGCCTGGGCCTTGTCGAACGCTTGCGCATGCAAGGGGTCGGCGGCCAGCCATTCATGAAATTGTCGGGTCTGTTCCTCGCTCGGACTGCCCAGCACGATCAGCCAGTCCAGGGCCTGGTCCATCGCACTTGCGGGGTCCTGCGCCGGGGAAGGCGAAGGGGGGCGGTGAGTGTCCGTCACGGTGTTTCCTCGGCAGTGTCTGTGCACGGCTGTTTTTTAGTGAAGCTTGAAAGAGGGGCAAGGGTAGCAAAGCCTGATGGTCAGCGCAGTCGATACAGGCGAACGGAGAATGAGCCCAAGAGGGCTCAGTCACCGTTTAACCGTTCGGCAACGCCGATACAGATCGCCATGATCAGCTTCAAGTCCTTCTGCACGGTGCTCAACGACACACCCAGCTTCTCGGCGATCTCCAGGTAGCTGTGCCCGTGCAGGCGACTGAGGATGAAAATCTGCTGCTGACGGGCGCTGAGTTCACTGAGGCTCACGTTCAATCGCTCCAGTAACTGTTCGGCATGGGCAGCGTCCTCGGCACTGCTGACGGGTGCGGCGACGCTTTCCATCACGTCCAGCGGCACGTCGTCGAGCACAGTGCGCGACTGGATGCGTCGCGCACGCAAATGGTCCAGCGCCAGGTTGCGGGCGGTCTGGAAAACGAAGGGTTCAAGGTGATCGATGGCCCGTTCGCTGAGCGCACGGGTCACGCGCAGGTAGGTCTCCTGCAGGAGGTCTTCGGCGGTGCTGTGATTATTGACCATCCGCTCCAGCGTGCGCAGCAGAGAGACTCGCTGGGCGATGAAGACGTGATTGAAGCGCGATTGACTCACGGGAGGACCTGATCCATTTCGAGCGAATGATAATGCTTATCATCCGCTCGAGTGGTCAAGCACTGATTTGTGAAGGTTTACGCGCGACCCAGCAGATAGGTCGCGTAATCGGGGATGCGGTGCAGGTGCGCCTGCTCCATCAGCGGGCTGCTGAGCAGGTAGTCGGCGCTGCATTCATTGCAGGCAACGGGAATGTTCCAGACCGCCGCGACGCGTAGCAACGCCTTGATATCCGGGTCGTGTGGCTGCGGTTCGAACGGGTCCCAGAAGAACACCAGCATGTCGACCCGCTGCTCGGCGATTCGCGCGCCGAGTTGCTGGTCGCCGCCCAAGGGGCCGCTGATCATGCTCTCCACGGGCAGGTCGAGGCGTTGTTGCAACAACAACCCCGTCGTGCCGGTAGCCACCAGTTCATGTTGCGCGAGCCTGTCTTTCTGCCGCTCGGCCCAGTCCAGCAAAAACACTTTGCAGTGATCATGGGCGACCAGGGCGATACGCTTGCGCGCCGCCATGGTCTTTTGCGTAAAGCTGATACCGATCATCGAATGCTGCTCCTGGCGTCACACGCCGACATGGCACGACGCTTATTCGGCTTTGCTAACACCGGGTAGGAGCTGCCGAAGGCTGCGATCTTTTGATCTGGCTTCTTCTCGGGATCGCTGAAAATCAAGATCAAAAGATCGCAGCCTTCGGCAGCTCCTACAGGTGCGCGTCAACGCAGAATGAGGCGTTGTGCCCCTTTGCTTATTCGGCGTTGCACAGCGCCAGGCAGTTATCGAGCATGCGGTTGGAGAAACCCCATTCGTTGTCGTACCAGGCCAGTACCTTGAGCAGCTTGCCGCTGGACTTGGTGTGGTTGGCGTCGAAGATCGACGACAGCGGGTTGTGGTTGAAGTCGCTGGAGACCAGCGGCAGGGTGTTATAACCGAGGATCTTCGAGTGCTGGCTGGCTTCCTTGAGCAGCGCGTTCACTTCATCGGCCGACGCTTCGCGCTTGAGCTGCACGGTCAGGTCGACCAGCGAGACGTTGATCACCGGAACGCGCACCGCCATGCCGGTCAGCTTGCCCGCCAGTTCGGGCAGCACCAGGCCGACCGCTTCAGCGGCGCCGGTCTTGCTCGGGATCATGTTCTGGGTGGCGGAACGGGCGCGGTACGGGTCGGTGTGGTAGACGTCGGTGAGGTTCTGATCGTTGGTGTAGGCGTGGATTGTGGTCATCAGACCGCTTTCGATGCCCAGCTCGCGGTGCAGCACCTGGGCCACCGGGGCCAGGCAGTTGGTGGTGCACGAGGCGTTGGAAATAATCTGGTGCGATTGGCGCAGAATGTCATGGTTAACGCCATAGACCACCGTGGCGTCGGCACCTTTGGCCGGGGCCGAGATGATCACTTTGCGCGCGCCGGCCGTAATATGCGCGGCGGCTTTGGCCCGGTCGGTGAACAGACCGGTGCATTCGAATACGACATCAATCTTCTCCGCAGCCCATGGCAGTTCGGCCGGGTTGCGGATGGCGCTGACAGAAATCCGGTCGCCGTTGACGGTCAGGCTTTCGTTGTCGTGCTGGACATCGGCGTCGAACGTGCCGTGAACAGTGTCGTACTTGAGCAGATGAGCGTTGATCGAGCTGTCGCCCAGGTCATTGATGGCAACGATCTGCAGATCCTGACGATAGCCCTGGGTATACAGTGCGCGCAGGACGTTACGGCCAATACGGCCAAAACCATTGATTGCGATTCGAAGAGTCATTTAACAGGGCCGCCGTCGTTTTGTTGTTGGAATTACAAGATTATTCGCATAAAAATAGAAAACAAGCCTTTTTAATGGCAATATTTTGTTCAATCTACAACGAGTGACCTGAGTCAACTGGTCCGACCGATCAAGAAAACCGTCTGTCATCCCATCGACAACGGCTCTTGCTCAGCATAGACAATCAGGTCGCCACATCCGTTAGCCTGGAGTTCTACACATGCATCCCCGCGTCCTTGAGGTCACCGAACGGCTTATCGCCCGCAGCCGCGCCACGCGTGAGGCTTACCTTGCACTGATTCGCGGTGCAGCCAGCGATGGTCCGATGCGCGGCAAGCTGCAATGCGCCAACTTCGCCCACGGTGTGGCCGGTTGCGGCACCGACGACAAAAACAGTCTGCGGATGATGAACTCCGCGAACATTGCGATTGTTTCGTCATATAACGACATGCTCTCGGCGCATCAGCCGTACGAAGTCTTCCCTGAACAAATCAAAAAAGCCCTGCGTGAGATCGGCTCCGTCGGCCAGTTCGCCGGTGGCACCCCGGCCATGTGCGATGGCGTGACTCAGGGCGAGCCAGGCATGGAGCTGAGCCTGCCGAGTCGCGAAGTGATCGCGCTGTCCACTGCCGTCGCGCTGTCCCACAACATGTTCGATGGTGCGCTGATGCTGGGTATCTGCGACAAGATCGTGCCGGGCCTGATGATGGGCGCATTGCGTTTCGGTCATCTGCCGACGATCTTCGTGCCGGGCGGGCCGATGGTCTCGGGCATTTCCAACAAGCAGAAAGCCGATGTCCGTCAGCGCTACGCCGAAGGCAAGGCCACCCGCGAAGAGCTGCTGGAATCGGAAATGAAGTCCTACCACAGCCCTGGCACCTGCACCTTCTACGGCACGGCGAACACCAACCAGTTGCTGATGGAAGTCATGGGCCTGCACTTGCCGGGCGCCTCTTTCGTCAACCCGAACACCCCGCTGCGCGATGCCCTGACTCGCGAAGCCGCGCACCAGGTCACCCGCCTGACCAAGCAGAGCGGCGACTTCATGCCGATCGGCGAAATCGTCGACGAGCGTTCGCTGGTCAACTCCATCGTGGCGCTGCACGCCACCGGCGGCTCGACCAACCACACCCTGCACATGCCGGCCATCGCCATGGCCGCAGGCATTCAACTGACCTGGCAGGACATGGCCGACCTCTCCGAAGTCGTGCCGACCCTGAGCCACGTCTACCCGAACGGCAAAGCCGACATCAATCACTTCCAGGCGGCGGGCGGCATGTCGTTCCTGATCCGCGAACTGCTGGAAGCCGGGCTGCTGCACGAAAACGTCAACACTGTGCTCGGCCATGGCCTGAGCCGTTACACCAAGGAACCGTTCCTTGATAACGGCGAGTTGGTGTGGCGCGAAGGTCCTATCGAAAGCCTCGACGAAAACATCCTGCGTCCGGTCGCTCGCGCGTTCTCCCCGGAGGGCGGCTTGCGAGTGATGGAAGGCAATCTCGGTCGTGGTGTGATGAAAGTTTCCGCCGTTGCGCTGGAAAACCAGGTCGTCGAAGCACCGGCGATGGTGTTCCAGGATCAGCAGGATCTGGCCGATGCGTTCAAGGCTGGTTTGCTCGAGAAGGACTTCGTAGCCGTGATGCGCTTCCAGGGCCCGCGCTCCAACGGCATGCCGGAACTGCACAAGATGACGCCGTTCCTTGGCGTGTTGCAGGATCGCGGCTTCAAAGTCGCGTTGGTGACTGACGGGCGCATGTCCGGCGCGTCGGGGAAAATCCCGGCGGCCATTCATGTCAGCCCTGAAGCGTATGTGGGCGGCGCTTTGGCGCGGGTGCAAGAGGGCGATATCATCCGCGTCGATGGCGTCAAAGGCACTCTGGAGCTTAAGGTGGACGCCGAAGAATTCGCAGCGCGCACGCCGGCCAAGGGCCTGTTGGGCAATAACATTGGCAGCGGTCGCGAACTGTTTGGTTTCATGCGCATGGCCTTCAGCTCCGCAGAGCAGGGCGCCAGCGCCTTTACTTCTGCCCTGGAGACGCTTAATTGAAACTGGCTTTGGTCGGTGACATCGGTGGGACCAACGCACGTTTCGCGTTGTGGAAAAACCAGCAGCTGGAATCGATCCAGGTGCTGGCGACGGCCGATCACGCCAGCCCGGAAGAGGCTATTGCCCTCTATCTGAGCGGGCTCGGCTTGGCGTTGGGTTCGATCGGCTCGGTGTGCCTGTCCGTGGCCGGCCCGGTGAGCGGCGATGAATTCAAGTTCACCAACAATCACTGGCGACTGAGCCGCAAGGGTTTCTGCAAGACCTTGCAGGTGGATCAACTGCTGTTGGTCAACGACTTCTCGGCGATGGCGCTGGGCATGACCCGTTTGCAGCCGGACGAGTTTCGGGTGGTCTGCGAAGGCACACCGCAACCGTTGCGGCCGGCGGTGGTGATCGGCCCTGGTACTGGCCTGGGCGTTGGCACGTTGCTCGACTTGGGCGAAGGCCGTTTCGCCGCGTTGCCGGGTGAGGGCGGCCACGTCGACCTGCCCCTGAGCAGTCCGCGCGAAACTCAGCTGTGGCAGCACATCTTCAATGAGATCGGTCATGTCAGCGCTGAGACGGCGTTGAGCGGCAGCGGCTTGCCGCGAGTCTATCGGGCGATCTGCGCGGTGGATGGTCACGCGCCTGTGCTTGAAACGCCGGAAGCCATTACGGCGGCCGGTTTGGCGGGCGATCCGATTGCCCTCGAAGTGCTTGAGCAGTTCTGCTGCTGGCTCGGTCGCGTGGCCGGCAACAACGTGCTGACCACGGGCGCACGCGGCGGCGTGTACATTGTTGGCGGGGTGATTCCGCGGTTTGCCGATTTCTTTATCGAAAGCGGGTTTGCCCGGTGCTTCGCTGACAAGGGTTGCATGAGCGATTACTTCAAGGGCATCCCGGTGTGGCTGGTGACGGCACCGTATTCCGGGCTTGTGGGTGCGGGTGTGGCGCTGGATCAATCCATCCCAGCCTGAAATACAATCAAAAATGTGGGAGCGAGCCTGCTCGCGATGGCAGTGTGTCAGTCAACAAGAATGTTGAATGTAATGGCCCCATCGCGAGCAGGCTCGCTCCCACAGTTGGTTCTGCGGTGTTTGTAGATTCAGTGCTTAAGGCATAATCCGCCCAATTCAAATAACAAGGACGCCTTCCCGTGAGCTCAGTCAACAAGTCGATTTTGTTGGTCGATGACGATCAAGAGATACGCGAGTTGCTGGACACCTACTTGACCCGCGCCGGTTTCCAGGTGCGTACCACGCCTGATGGCGCTGGCTTTCGCCAGGCCATGAACGACGCGCCAAGCGATCTGGTGATCCTCGACGTGATGCTGCCGGACGAAGACGGCTTCAGTCTGTGCCGCTGGATTCGCCAGCACCCGCGTCAGGCCCAGGTGCCGATCATCATGCTCACTGCCAGTTCCGACGAGGCCGACCGGGTCATCGGTCTGGAGCTGGGCGCCGACGACTACCTCGGCAAACCCTTCAGCCCCCGTGAATTGCAGGCGCGTATCAAGGCCCTGTTGCGCCGCGCGCAGTTCGGTCAGGAGCGTTCCGGCAGTGAAGTGCTGGCGTTCGATGACTGGCGTCTGGACATGGTCAGCCATCGGCTGTTCCACATCGACGGCGAAGAAGTGATTCTCTCCGGCGCCGATTTCGCGCTGCTGAAACTGTTCCTTGATCACCCGCAGGAAATCCTCGACCGCGACACCATCGGCAACGCCACCCGTGGCCGCGATTTGATGCCGCTGGATCGCATCGTCGACATGGCGGTCAGCCGTTTGCGTCAGCGCCTGCGCGACACTGAAAAACCGCCACGACTGATTCGCACGGTGCGCGGCAGCGGCTACCAACTGGCGGCCAATGTGGTTGCCAGCAATGGCCACTGAGTTCTTGCGCAGACTCGCCGCCCGCGTGCCGGTGCCGCGCTCGCTGCTCGGGCGGATGTTGCTGCTGACGTTGCTGGCGGTGCTGTTCGCGCAGACGTTGTCGAGCGTGATCTGGGTCTCGCAACTGCGCGCCACGCAGCTTGAAGGCTTGGTCACCAGCGCCCGCAGCCTCGCGCATTCGATGACGGCCAGCGTCAGTTATTTTCGCTCGCTGCCGGTGGCGTTTCGGCCGCTGGTGCTCGACCAGTTGCGCAGCATGGGCGGCACCCGTTTTGTCGTGACCCTCAATGACAAGCCGTTGGGCATGGAAGTGCTGCCGATCACCCCGCGCAAAGAAGCGGTGCTCAAGGCGGTGGACCAAGTGTTGCGCGACTCCCTCGGCCACGACACGGATATCTCCGTGACCTTCGTCAGCCCCGAGGATCTGCGGATCTTCAATAGCGGGCTGAAACTCGATGAGTTGCCGCGCTCCTGGGCGCATTACGCGCTGACCCTGGAACCGGTGAACCCGCCGGTGCTGGTCACGCAAATCCAGATGGCGCCGGGGGAATGGCTGTACATCGCCTCGTTGTTGCCGGAGCCCTACACCAGCCTTGAAGAACAGGGGCTGCCGGCGCAGCAGGTCTGGTTCATCGTCCTCACCAGTGGCTTTTTGTTGTTGTTCATCGGTCTGCTGGTGCACTGGCAGAGCCGGCCGCTCAAACGGTTGGCGCGGGCGGCGCGGGACATGTCCCTCGGGGCGGAAGTCGAGCCGGTGGCCGAAGGAGGCGGCAGTGAGGTGGTCGAAGTGGGCCGTGCCTTCAACGCGATGCGCGAACGGATCAGCCGTTACCTGACCGAGCGCAGCCAATTGTTCAGTGCCATTTCCCATGACCTGCGCACACCGATTACCCGGTTGCGACTGCGGGTGGAACTGCTTGAAGACGAACAGTTGCAAGCCAAGTTCGGCCGCGATCTGGATGAGCTGGAGCTGCTGGTCAAAGGCGCGCTGCAATGCGTGAAAGATACCGACATCCACGAAAACATCGAACCGGTGGACCTCAATCATGTGCTCGATTGTCTGGTAGAGCCTTACCTGGCGCCCAATGGCAATGGTCGCGTGACCCAGCAGGGGCGGGCGTTGGCGGCGTATCCCGGCAAGCCTTTGGCGCTCAAGCGTTGCATTGGCAACCTGATCGATAACGCGTTGAAGTACGGGCAGAACGCGCATTTGCATATCGATGATGACGAGAATGCATTCGTCCTGCATGTCGATGATGAAGGGCCGGGGGTGCCGGAGCAGCGATTGGAGCAGGTGTTCGAGCCGCACTTCCGGTTGGCCGGTCAGCAGCAGGGTTATGGGTTGGGGTTGGGGATTGCCCGCAACATTGCGCATAGCCATGGCGGGGAAGTCAGCCTGCAGAACCTGCGTGAGGGCGGGTTGCGGGTGACACTTCAATTGCCTCGGTCTGTCGATTGAGAAGATCAAAAGATCGCAGCCTTCGGCAGCTCCTACAAGGTGTACGCCATCCAATGTAGGAGCTGCCGAAGGCTGCGATCTCTTGATCTTGCTGCTTGATTGTCACAAGTCAGTGACATAACTCGCCCCCTTCGTTACAAGCCCGCCATCGCCCGTTGTTTAGACTGCCCGCAGTCATAACAACAAAAAAGGCACCCCATGGACACCTTCCAACCCGCCTTCAGCAGTTGGCTGAACGCACCGGCTCATCAGCAGTGGCTCGCCGCCGAAGGCCTGCGCCTGCTGGCATTTGCCAAGGCCTCCAGGCTCCCTGAAGGGTTCGGCAATCTCGATGAAAAGGGCTGTCTCCCGGCCAACGCCCAAGCCGAAACCATGAACACCGCGCGCATGACCCACAGCTTCGCCATGGCCCACATTCAGGGCCTGCCGGGTTTTGCCGAGCTGGTGGATCACGGCGTAAAAGCCCTCAGCGGCCCGCTGCGCGATGCCGAGCACGGTGGCTGGTTCGCCGCCCCGGAACACCGCGACGGCAACACCGGCAAAGCGGCCTACCTGCATGCTTTCGTCGCACTGGCCGCGAGTTCTGCGGTAGTCGCCCAGCGCCCCGGCGCACAAGCCTTGCTCATTGATGCGATCAACATCATCGACACGCATTTCTGGAGTGAAGAGGAGGGCGCCATGCGCGAATCCTTCAATCGCGACTGGAGCGAGGAGGAAGCCTACCGCGGCGCCAACAGCAACATGCACGCCACCGAAGCCTTCCTCGCATTGGCCGATGTCACCGAAGACAACCGCTGGCTGTGCCGCGCCCAGCGCATTGTCGAGCGCGTCATTCACGGTCACGCCGCCGCCAATGATTACCTGGTGGTCGAGCATTTCGACCGCGACTGGCAGCCGCTGCGCGAGTACAACCACGACAACCCGGCTGACGGTTTCCGCCCCTACGGCACCACGCCGGGCCACGGTTTTGAATGGGCGCGGCTGTTGTTGCACCTCGAGGCCGCGCGGGTGCGGGCGGGGATGCTCACCCCGGGCTGGCTCGCCACCGATGCGCAAAAACTCTTCGACCATAACTGCGGTCATGGCTGGAACGTTGACGGCGCACCGGGGATTGTCTACACCCTCGACTGGGACAATCGCGCCGTGGTGCGCCATCGCCTGCACTGGACTCATTGCGAGGCCAGCGCCGCTGCCAGCGCGTTGCTCAAGCGCACCGGCGATGCGCAATACGAAAGCTGGTACCGACTGTTCTGGGCGTTTTGTGACAGTCATTTCATCGATCGTTGCGATGGCAGTTGGCACCACGAACTCGATCCGCAGAACCGCCCGAGCGCTGATATCTGGGCTGGAAAGCCCGACCTTTACCACGCCTGGCAAGCCGTATTGATCCCGCGCCTGCCTCTGGCACCGAGCCTGGCCAGTGCCTTGGCGGGGTTGTCCCAGAGCGGTTCTATGTAACCATACGGTGACATTCGAACGTCCCTTCGTTACCTGCGAGGGGATAACTCCTGTTTAAAATCCGATGCAGCGCAAGCACCAGACTTGCATGCATAACAACAAGAAAGGTAATTCTAGATGAATGCGATTTCTCGCCTCGCTACTGTCATTTCTCTTGCCTCATTGCTTCCTATCTCTGCATTCCCGCTCAGTGCACTTGCCGCCGATTCCAAAGGTTCGGTAGAAGTCGTTCACTGGTGGACCTCCGGTGGTGAAAAAGCTGCCGTCGATGTCCTCAAGGCCCAAGTCGAAAAAGACGGCTTCACCTGGAAGGACGGCGCAGTCGCCGGTGGTGGCGGTGCTACGGCCATGACCGTACTCAAAAGCCGCGCGGTGGCCGGTAACCCGCCGGGCGTAGCGCAAATCAAAGGCCCGGACATCCAGGAATGGGCGTCTACCGGCCTGCTCGACACCGACGTGTTGAAAGACGCTGCCAAAACAGAGAAGTGGGACAGCCTGCTCGACAAGAAAGTCTCCGATACCGTGAAGTACGAAGGTGACTACGTGGCCGTGCCGGTGAACATTCACCGCGTCAACTGGCTGTGGATCAACCCGGAAGTCTTCAAGAAAGCCGGCATCGAGAAAGCACCTGCCACCCTTCAGGAATTCTACGCGGCCGGTGACAAGCTCAAGGCTGCGGGCTTCATTGCGCTTGCCCACGGCGGCCAGCCTTGGCAGGACAGCACCGTGTTCGAAGCGGTGGTGCTTTCGGTCATGGGCGTCGATGGCTACAAGAAAGCCCTGGTCGACCTGGACAACGCTGCGCTGACCGGTCCTGAAATGGTCAAGGCGCTGACCGAGTTGAAGAAAGTCGCGACCTACATGGACGTCGACGGCAAAGGCCAGGACTGGAACCTGGAAGCGGCCAAAGTCATCAACGGCAAGGCCGGCATGCAGATCATGGGTGACTGGGCCAAGAGCGAGTGGACAGCGGCCAAGAAAGTCGCCGGCAAGGACTACGAGTGCGTAGCGTTCCCGGGCACCGACAAGGCCTTCACCTACAACATCGACTCCCTGGCTGTGTTCAAGCAGAAAGACCAGGGCACTGCTGCCGCTCAGCAGGACATTGCCAAGGTCGTGCTGGGTGAGAACTTCCAGAAAGTCTTCAGCATCAACAAGGGCTCGATCCCGGTTCGAAACGACATGCTGAGCGACATGGGCAAGTACGGTTTCGACTCCTGCGCCCAGACCGCTGCCAAGGACTTCCTGGCGGACGCCAAGTCCGGCGGCCTGCAGCCGAGCATGGCGCACAACATGGCGACCACGCTGGCGGTACAGGGCGCGTTCTTTGATGTCGTGACCAACTTCATCAACGACCCGAAAGCCGATCCGGCCACTGCCGCCAAGCAACTCGGCACGGCGATCAAAGCTGCCAAGTAACCGTTAGCGACGCAACCCTGTGGGAGCGAGCCTGCTCACGAAAGCGGAGTGTCAGGCACAGGTGTAGTACCTGACACACCGCCTTCGCGAGCAGGCTCGCTCCCACAAGGGATGTCACTGTAATTTTTAATCTTCGTACTGGATCTTCCCATGAGTTCTGTTGCTGTGTTCAGCAAGGCCTCGCCGTTCGATGCACTGCAGCGCTGGCTCCCCAAACTGGTGCTGGCGCCCAGCATGTTCATCGTCCTTGTGGGCTTCTATGGCTATATCCTGTGGACGTTCGTCCTGTCGTTCACCAGTTCGACCTTTCTACCGACTTACAAGTGGGCGGGTCTGGCGCAGTACCAGCGGCTGTTCGACAACGACCGTTGGTGGGTGGCGAGCAAGAACCTGGCCGTGTTCGGCGGCATGTTTATCGGCATCACCCTGGTGATCGGTGTGCTGCTGGCGGTGTTTCTTGATCAGCGCATTCGTCGCGAAGGTTTCATTCGCACCATTTACCTGTACCCGATGGCGCTCTCGATGATCGTCACCGGTACCGCCTGGAAATGGCTGCTCAACCCCGGCATGGGCCTGGACAAATTGTTGCGCGACTGGGGCTGGGAAGGCTTTCGCCTGGACTGGCTGATCGACCCGGATCGCGTGGTGTATTGCCTGGTGATCGCTGCGGTATGGCAAGCCTCGGGCTTCATCATGGCGATGTTCCTCGCCGGTCTGCGTGGCGTTGATCAATCGATCATCCGTGCGGCCCAGATCGATGGCGCGAGCATGCCGCGCATCTACCTGAAAGTGGTGTTGCCGAGCCTGCGCCCGGTGTTCTTCAGTGCGGTGATGATCCTGGCCCACATCGCGATCAAGAGTTTCGACCTGGTGGCGGCAATGACTGCCGGTGGCCCGGGTTATTCCTCCGACCTGCCTGCGATGTTCATGTATTCCTTCACCTTCAGTCGCGGCCAGATGGGCATGGGCTCGGCCAGTGCGATTCTGATGCTCGGTGCGATTCTCGCAATCATCGTGCCTTACCTGTACTCCGAGCTGAGGACCAAGCGTCATGACTAGTTTCGCTGCCAAACCTTCTATCAGCCTGAGTCGCATCGCGATCTACGGCGTGCTGATCCTGGCCGTATTCCTTTACCTGATACCGCTGGTGGTCATGCTGTTGACCAGTTTCAAGACACCGGAAGACATCAATACCGGCAACCTGCTGAGCTGGCCGACCGTGGTCAGCGGCATTGGCTGGGTCAAGGCCTGGGCCACCGTCGACGGGTATTTCTGGAACTCGATCAAGATCACTGTCCCGGCGGTACTGATCTCCACCGCAATCGGTGCCCTGAACGGCTACGTGCTGTCGATGTGGCGCTTTCGCGGCTCGCAGTTGTTCTTCGGTCTGTTGCTGTTCGGTTGCTTCCTGCCGTTCCAGACCGTCCTGCTGCCGGCCTCGTTCACCCTCGGCAAAATGGGCCTGGCCAGCACCACCACGGGCCTGGTGTTCGTGCACGTGGTCTATGGCCTGGCGTTCACCACGCTGTTTTTCCGTAACTACTACGTCAGCGTTCCCGATGCACTGGTGAAGGCTGCACGGCTGGATGGCGCGGGTTTCTTCACCATCTTCCGGCTGATCATCCTGCCGATGTCCACCCCGATCATCATGGTCTGCCTGATCTGGCAGTTCACCCAGATCTGGAACGACTTCCTGTTTGGTGTGGTGTTCTCCAGCGGTGACTCGCAACCCATCACAGTGGCGCTGAACAACTTGGTCAACACCAGTACCGGGGCCAAGGAATACAACGTTGATATGGCGGCGGCGATGATCGCCGGGCTGCCGACCCTGCTGGTCTATGTGGTCGCAGGCAAGTATTTCGTGCGCGGGCTGACGGCCGGCGCAGTCAAGGGGTAATCATGGCAACGCTCGAACTTCGCAATGTAAACAAGACTTACGGCCCTGGCCTGCCGGACACCCTCAAGAACATCGAACTGTCGATCAAGGACGGTGAGTTCCTGATCCTGGTTGGCCCTTCGGGTTGCGGTAAATCGACCCTGATGAATTGCATCGCCGGCCTGGAAACCATCACCGGCGGCGCGATCATGATCGGCGACCAGGACGTCAGCGGCATGAGCCCGAAAGACCGTGACATCGCCATGGTGTTCCAGTCCTACGCGCTGTACCCGACCATGAGCGTGCGCGAGAACATTGCCTTCGGCTTGAAGATCCGCAAGATGCCTGCCGCCGATATCGAAGCGGAAGTGGCGCGGGTGGCCAAGCTGCTGCAAATCGAACACCTGCTGAACCGCAAACCCGGCCAGCTCTCCGGTGGTCAGCAACAGCGCGTGGCGATGGGCCGTGCCCTGGCGCGGCGGCCGAAGATTTACCTGTTCGACGAACCGCTGTCCAACCTCGACGCCAAGCTGCGCGTCGAGATGCGCACCGAAATGAAACTGATGCACCAGCGCCTGAAAACCACCACGGTCTACGTGACCCACGACCAGATCGAAGCCATGACTCTGGGCGACAAGGTGGCGGTGATGAAGGACGGGATCATTCAGCAGTTCGGTACGCCGAAAGACATCTACAACAACCCGGCCAACCTGTTCGTGGCGAGCTTCATCGGTTCGCCGCCGATGAACTTCATTCCGCTGCGTTTGCAACGCAAGGAAGGTCGTCTGGTGGCGCTGCTCGACAGCGGTCAGGCGCGTTGCGAATTGCCATTGGGCATGCAGGACGCCGGCTTGGAAGATCGCGAAGTGATCCTCGGCATGCGCCCTGAGCAGATCGTGCTGGCGGGCAGCGAGCCGAACGGTTTGCCAACCATTCGCGCCGAAGTCCAGGTCACCGAACCGACCGGTCCCGACACGTTGGTGTTCGTGAATCTCAACGACACCAAAGTCTGCTGCCGCCTGGCGCCGGACGTTGCACCGGCCGTGGGCGAGACCCTGACCCTGCAATTCGATCCATCGAAAGTGCTGCTGTTCGATGCCAAGACCGGGGAGCGCCTGGGTGTGGCTGGCCTGCCGAAAACCGAGACTCACAACGCCAACGTAGCCCAATTCAAAGGCCGCTGAAGATCAAAAATGTGGGAGCGAGCCTGCTCGCGATAGCGGTGTGACATTCAACAGTGATGCTGAATGTGCTGGCCTCATCGCGAGCAGGCTCGCTCCCACAGGGGGATTCGCGGCGGATGGAGACCTCCGCCGCAACCGATGTAAACCGCGTTAGATAAAAACAGTTAATAACAATAAAACGAGGATGTAGGGATGAAGAAGAACAACAACGCTCAGCTTATCTGCCAGTTGTCGGCGATTGCGGCAATGATGCTGGCTGGTAGTGTGCACGCGGCTGACGCGTTCAGCGCCGATTCCGAGTGGATGACCGGTGATTGGGGTGGCGAGCGGACCAAGCTGATCGAGCAAGGCATCGACATCAAGATGGACTACGTCGGTGAAGTGGGCGGCAACCTCCACGGTGGCTACAACAACGACAAGACTGCGCGTTACGCCGACCAGTTTGGCCTGGGCGTGGCGCTGGACCTGCAAAAGCTGTGGGGCTGGGATAACACCCAGGCGAAGATTCAACTGACCAACCGTAACGGCGAGAACATCTCCAATGACCGTGTCGGCGACCCGCGTGCCGGCACCTTGAGTTCCTCCCAGGAAGTCTACGGTCGTGGCCATATGGTCCGTTTGACCCAATTGTGGATCAAACACCAGTTCCTCGACGGCAAACTGGACGTCAAGGCCGGTTACTTCGGCGAAGGCGAAGACTTCAACACCTTCCCTTGCGAGTTCCAGAACCTGGCGTTCTGCGGTTCCCAGGTGGGTAACTGGGCGACCAACATCTGGTACAACTGGCCGATCAGCCAGGCGGCGGTCCGCGTGAAGTACAACATCTCGCCTGAGTTCTATGCGCAGATCGGCGCGTACAACCAGAACCCGTCGCAACTGGAACACGGTAACGGCTTCAAGCTCAGCGGCAGTGGTACCAAGGGCACCGTCTTGCCGGTCGAACTGGTCTGGTTGCCTAACCCGAACAACCTGCCGGGCGAATACCGTGTCGGTTACTACAAAAGCACGGCCAAGGCCGATGACGTTCGTGAAGACGACAACGGCAATGACGCGGCAACCAGCGGCAACGCTTACCGCAGCCACAGCAGCAAGTCCGGCTACTGGTTCGTGGCGCAGCAGCAACTGACCGACCACAACGGTGACAAGAGCCGCGGCCTGACCGTTTCGGCCAATGCCACGTTCCACGACAAGGACACCAACATCGTCGACAACTACCAGTCGCTGATGCTTGTGTACAAGGGCCCGTTCGATGCTCGTCCAAAAGATGACGTCGGTATCGGTTTCGCCCGTATCCATGTCAACGATGACGTGAAGAAAAACGCCGAGCTGGTCAACGCCTCCAATGGTGTAGCGGACTACCAGGACCCACTGTTCTCGCCATTGCGTGACACCGAGTATAACTACGAGATCAACTACGGCTTCCACGTTACCAACTGGCTGACCGTGCGTCCTAACCTGCAATACATCACTCACCCGGGCGGTGTGGATGAAGTCGATAACGCGCTGGTCGCCGGCCTGAAAATTCAGTCGGTGTTCTAACGCTGTTGCGATAAGCTCCTCTCTATGTGCGCATTTTTGCGGACGGCCCAGGCTGTCCGCTTTTTTTTGGGGGCGGCGCACCCCGGGTGATTTCAGGACCGTGGCACATGCATGAGCATCCGCTACAACGCTTCTTCAAATCCTTGCGCGAACGTCCGGTGTTTGCGTGGGAGCGCTATCAGATGCGCGACGTGCTGGTGATCGATCATCCGTTGTGTCAGGCGGTGTTCAGTCGGCAGGGCGCGCAGTTGCTGCACTTCCAGCCAAAGGGGCAGAAACCCTGGCTCTGGTGTGCGGCGAAGTGGCCGCACGTCGGTGCGATTCGTGGTGGCGTGCCGGTGTGTTGGCCGTGGTATGGCCGTCATCCGAGCGAAAACGCCTGGCCGTCGCATGGTTGGGCGCGATTGCTCGACTGGAAGCTGCTGGACAGCAGCCATGACGAGGATGGCGTGCGCTTGCACTGGCAACTTCAGTTGTGTGACTGGCAAGTGGACCTGCATGCGCACCTTGGCGAGCGCATGGATTTGCGCCTGAGCACTGAGCATCAGGACAGCCTGCCGTGCCAGTTGAGTCAGGCGTTGCATGCCTATTGGCGTATTGGTGACGTTGGTGAGGTAGCGCTGTCTGGGCTCGACGGAGCGCAAGGTTACGACCAGTTGAACCGTCAGGTTTGTCAGCAGGAAGGTGAGTTGCGAGTCGATGGCGGCTGTCAGCGAGTGTTCCAGCAGGAAGGCGAATTACAGCTCAAGGACCACGCCTGGCAGCGGGAATTGTGCATCGACACGGGTGACGATGCGGACACGGTGGTCTGGCATCCCGGTTCGCGACCGTTGTTGGGGGTAACCTGGAACGAGATTTCCGAGTTTGTCTGTGTGGAAGCGGCCAGCGGCGGGACCGATAGCCTGAGCCTGGCGCCGGGGGAGAGGGCGCATTTGAGTTTGCAGGCGCGGGTGGGGGCGTGACTGAATATCAAAAGATCGCAGCCTCGTTTCACTCGACAGCTCCTACAGGCGTACGCGGTTCCTTGTAGGAGCTGTCGAGTGAAACGAGGCTGCGATCTTTTAAGCCAAACGCTCTAATTAAACTCATCCCCAATTGGATACCGGCTGGCATTCAGGCTTTCCTTGATCTTGCGCAAATGCGGCTGGAAATCCACGCCCCGACGCAAGGTCATGCCGGTAGCCAGCACATCCAGCACGGTCAGCTGAATGATCCGCGAGGTCATCGGCATGTAGATGTCGGTGTCTTCCGGCAGCGGAATGTTCAGGCTCAAGGTACTGGCCTTGGCCAGTGGCGAACCCTCGGCCGTCAGACCCAGTACCGAAGCGCCGTTTTCCCGGGCGATGCGGGCCACTTCCACCAGTTCGCGGGTGCGTCCGGTGTAGGAAATGATCACGAACAACTCGCCGGTGTGCGCCACCGATGCAATCATGCGCTGCATCAGCACGTCCGCGTGGGCGGTGACAGCCAGGTTGAAGCGGAAGAACTTGTGCTGTGCATCCAGCGCCACCGGGGCCGAGGCGCCGAGGCCGAAGAAGTGGATCTGCCGGGCCTGAATCAACAGGTCGACGGCGCGGCTGATCAGGTTCGGGTCCAGCGCTTGCAAGGCACTGTCCAACGAGGCGATGGCGCTGCCGAAAATCTTCTTGGTATACGCTTCAGGATTATCATCGGCCTCGACCGCACGGCTGACATACGCCGCGCCGCTGGCCAGGCTCTGAGCCAACTGCAGCTTGAGTTCCGGATAACCGCTGACGCCGAACGAACGGCAGAAACGGTTGACCGTTGGCTCACTGACCTTTGAGGCCTGGGCGAGGGCGGCGATGCTGAACCGGGTGGCCTGCTGTGGGTTGAGCAGGATCACTTCGGCGACTTTGCGTTCTGCCTTGTTCAGGTCTTCAAGGCGATTCTGGATTTGTTCCAGTAAATTTCGCACGCGGTCCATATCTGTTCCTTGTTCACCTACAAAAAGTCGCTCTGCTATGCGAATTGGGCCTTTGATGCGGCCACAAGCGGTGGCCTATCCTACTGATGGCTCCGACTGACCACCACTCGGAATCTGTATTTTGCGAAAATGTTGTGGTTATTACTACATTTTCCCTTGAGTGATGCCTTGAAAAAAGGTATTTGTAGCTTAACTTGATAAAAGAACAAACATCATGCCTTCGATTACGGTTGAACCGTGCACCTTTGCCTTGTTCGGCGCCCTCGGCGATCTGGCCTTGCGCAAGCTGTTTCCTGCCCTTTATCAACTCGATGGCGCAGGCCTCTTGCACGAGGACACGCGCATTATTGCACTGGCCCGTGAGCCTGGCAGCGAGCAGCAACACCTGGCGTTCATCGCCTCCGAGCTGCGCCGCTATGTCGATGCCAAAGAGCTGGACGAAGCTGTGGTCGAACGCTTCCTGGCTCGCCTGAGCTACCTGCACGTCGACTTCCTCAAGGCTGACGACTACGTCGCCCTGGCCGAGCAGGCCGGCAGCGCCCAGCGGGTGATTGCCTACTTCGCCACCCCGGCCGCCGTTTACGGTGCCATCTGCGAGAACCTGTCGAAGGTCGGCCTGAGCGAAAACACCCGCGTGGTGCTGGAAAAACCCATCGGTTCGGACCTGGAATCCTCGCGCAAGGTCAACGACGCCGTGGCGCAGTTCTTCCCGGAGAACCGCACCTATCGCATCGACCACTACCTGGGCAAAGAAACGGTTCAGAACCTGATCGCCCTGCGTTTCGCCAACAGCCTGTTCGAAACCCAGTGGAACCAGAACTACATCTCCCACGTGGAAATCACCGTGGCCGAGAAGGTCGGGATCGAAGGCCGTTGGGGCTACTTCGACAAGGCCGGTCAGCTGCGGGACATGATCCAGAATCACCTGCTGCAACTGCTCTGCCTGATCGCCATGGACCCGCCGGCCGACCTGTCCGCCGACAGCATCCGTGACGAGAAAGTCAAAGTGCTCAAGGCACTGGCGCCAATCAGCCCGGAAGGCCTGACGACGCAAGTGGTGCGCGGCCAGTACATCGCCGGTCACAGCGAAGGCAAATCGGTTCCCGGTTATCTGGAAGAACCGAACTCCAACACACAGAGCGACACCGAAACCTTCGTTGCCCTGCGTGCCGATATCCGCAACTGGCGTTGGGCCGGTGTGCCGTTTTACCTGCGTACCGGCAAACGCATGCCGCAGAAGCTGTCGCAGATCGTCATCCACTTCAAGGAACCGTCCCACTACATCTTTGCTCCCGAGCAGCGCCTGCAAATCAGCAACAAGCTGATTATCCGCCTGCAGCCGGACGAAGGCATTTCCTTGCGTGTGATGACCAAAGAACAAGGCCTGGACAAGGGCATGCAGCTGCGCAGCGGTCCGTTGCAGCTGAATTTTTCCGACACCTGGCGTAGCGCACGGATTCCCGATGCCTACGAGCGGTTGTTGCTGGAAGTGATGCGCGGCAATCAGAACTTGTTTGTCCGTAAAGATGAAATCGAAGCCGCGTGGAAGTGGTGTGACCAGTTGATCGCCGGGTGGAAAAAATCCGGTGATGCGCCCAAGCCGTACGCGGCCGGGTCCTGGGGACCGATGAGCTCCATTGCTCTGATCACGCGGGATGGGAGGTCGTGGTATGGCGATATCTGAATTGAAACTGCCTCAGGGCGTCAGCGCCCATGAGTTCAAAAGCCCGGTGCTGCTGGCCGAAGGCCTGGCGCTGAACGTGGCCAAGCAATTGAGCGACGCAATCGATGCCACCGGCACCGCAACGCTTGTGGTCTCCGGTGGTCGCAGCCCGGTGGCGTTTTTCCAGCACCTGGCCAAGCAGGCGCTGGACTGGTCCAACGTCGTGGTGACCCTGGCGGACGAGCGCTGGGTGCCGGTAGAGCACGCCGACAGCAATGCCGGTCTGCTCAAGCGCTACCTGTTGCAAGGTCCGGCGGCCAAGGCTCGGTTTCTGAGTCTCTATAGCGCCACCGCCAACCTTGAACAGGCAGCCGAGCAGGCTGATCGCTTGCTGGGAGAGTTGCCGCCGATCGACGTGCTGGTACTGGGCATGGGCGACGACGGTCATACCGCCTCGCTGTTTCCCAACAGCCCGAACCTGGCCGACGCCTTGAAAGTCGACGGTACACGCCGTTGCTACCCGATGCTGGCGCCAACCGTGCCGCATCAGCGCCTGACCATGAGTCGCGCGCTGCTGGCGTCGGCGAAGAACACCGTTCTATCGATTTCCGGTCAGTCCAAGCTGACCACCCTGAGTGCCGCACTGGCCGGTGACGATGTCGCCGCAATGCCGATTCGCGCGTTTCTGCAACCTACGTTAGAGATTTACTGGTGCCCATGAGCCAAGGATCAGCCGCTATGAAAAACACATCCCCGACCGTTTCCATGGCGGACAAAGTTGCCCTGATCGACAGCCTCTGCGCGAAGGCGCGGATTCTGCCGGTGATTACCATTGCTCGTGAACAGGATGTTCTGCCGTTGGCCGATGCCCTCGCGGCCGGTGGCCTGACGGCGCTGGAAGTGACCCTGCGTTCGCAGTTCGGCCTCAAGGCCATCCAGATTCTGCGTGAGCAGCGTCCGGAACTGGTGACCGGTGCCGGCACTGTGCTCGATCGCCACATGCTGGCGGCCGCCGAAGCGGCGGGTTCGCAGTTCATCGTCACGCCGGGCATCACCCGTGACCTGCTCGAAGCCAGCGTCGACAGCCCGATTCCGCTGCTGCCAGGCATCAGCAATGCCTCGGGCATCATGGAAGGCTACGGTCTGGGTTATCGCCGCTTCAAGCTGTTCCCGGCGGAAGTCAGCGGTGGCGTAGCCGCCATCAAGGCCCTCGGCGGCCCGTTCGGTGAAGTGAAATTCTGCCCGACCGGCGGCGTCAGCCCGGCCAACATCAAGAGCTACATGGCGTTGAAAAACGTCATGTGCGTGGGCGGTAGCTGGATGCTTGACCCCGAGTGGATCAAGAACGGCGACTGGGCCCGCATTCAGGAATGCACCGCCGAGGCGCTGGCGTTGCTGGACTGACCGGATTTACCAAACACTTCGTTGTGTGCTTTACGGCTTTACGGTGCGCTTGGTCGGTGCACCGTTTTTTTTTGCCCAAGAAAACCGATGGCAGTCAGTCAAACCGCCACAGATCACTCATCAATCATTCTGTCTCTTTACTGACTGGCATCAGAGACAGGACATCATGCGATACATAGTTACCGCATCTCGCTGCTCGTCCAGCGTTAACCTGCGTTCATCTTATTGAAGAGAGAACGTCATGGACGACAACACCTCGGTTACAACCTCGCAACCGGTTTACCTGCTATCACCCGAACAGATCGCCGGCCCCTATTTTCGAAATCCGAAATTGATCAGACGAAACATCAGCGAAGGCATGGACGGTATCCCGTTGGTGCTGAGGCTGACGATCGTCGATGCCATGACCGGTCAGCCGGTCACAGACGCACTGGTGGATATCTGGCATTGCAATGCGCGCGGAGCGTATTCGGGCTGGAGCAAAATCAATCCGGACAAGGAGGTCGACATCGGTGACATCGGCTCGATCCCGCGCACCGACGACGATACCTACCTGCGCGGTGGGCAATTCACGGACAAGAAGGGCGTCGTGCGGTTTACCACGATTTATCCGGGGTTCTATGCCGGCCGTACACTGCACATTCACGTCGCCGTACGCATCACGGGCGGCAATAACTATCTGCAAGAGCGGCATGTCGCCTGGGTCGGTCAGCTTTACTTTCCCGAGGCGGCCTCGCGCTCGGTCCTTAACGCCATGGAGTACAGCGATCGATCCGTCTCGCCGCTGACCAACGGCCAAGACTTCTTCTATGAAACCATGGGCGGCGAAGCCTCGACCTTGAACATTCACACTCTGTCTCGAGACTCGAAAGACGATGGTTTTTTCGGGCACATGACCATCTGCGTCGACACGTTCGCAGTGTCGACGCAGATCAAACCCGAGGACTTCGACAAGTACACGGTGTGACGTCAGCGCAGTTCGGTCAGCGCCCGGGCCAGTAAATCCATGTCTGCGGCGGTGGTGGTGAATCCCGGCGTAATGCGGATGCACGGACCACTCGCCGCCCCGCTGCGTGCCACGGTGAACAGGTTGTAGTCCTTGAGCAGCCGCTCGACCATCGCCTGCTGGTCGGCAAGTCGGGTAAAGCGCATCGACGTGATGCCGCAATACAGTCGTGGGTCATCCGGGGTCATGACGTCGATCCCCGGCAGCTCGCGCACTGCGCTCACCCACCGGTTGCGCAGGTAATTGAGCCGAGCGCCCTTGGCGGCGGAACCGCCCATGGCCCGATGCTCCTCGAACACCAGCGGCAGGGTCAGCAACGCCGGAATATTGGGCGTGCTGTAAGGCGTGCGGGCACGAATGTCGGTGACAGGAAAGTGCATCTCGCCCATGTCCGGGTCGATGTCGGCCAGGCGCTCCGGGGCGATATAGATAAAGCCCAGGGTCAGCGGCGCACCGATCCATTTGTGCAGGTTGTAGCCGGCGAAGGCGACACCCAGATCATCGAGGCTGAACTCGAACTGGCCGAGGGCATGGGCACCGTCGAGGATCACATCGATACCGTGTTCCCTGGCGATTGCGGCAATCGCTTTGACCGGCATGACCAGGCCAGTTCGATGGGTGACGTGGGTCAGGGCCATCAGTTTGAGTCGCGGATAACGCGCGAAGGCTTCGCGGTAGGTGGCCAGCAAACTGTCGAAACTGGCGGGGTGCCGGTGTTCGATCTCGATCACTTCGACGCCGCGATTGCGCGCCAACCAGCGCATGGCGCCTTTGACCGTGTCGTACTCCAGATCGCAGATCAGTACCTGATCGCCGGGCTTCAGTTGGTTGTAGTTGCGGATCAGCGACTGCAAACCGTCCGAAGCGTTGCGGGTGAGGGCAACGCTTTCGGCGGGTACGCCCACCAGGTCAGCGACCTGCGCGCGGATTTCCAGGCTTTCGCCCGTCTCGAAACGCTGGCGCACATGCACCGAGTTGCTGCGGTTGATGAGTTCGATGTTGCGCTGATACTCCTCGACCACCGTGCGGGACATGCGCCCGAAGTAACCGTTTTCCAGGTTCACCGGGCCGGGTTCAACGGCGTAGCGGTCGGCGAAGGTCAACCAGAAGGCTTCATCACGGGCGCGGCGGGTGTTATCGGGCATGGGCTACTCAGTGGTGGGCAGGTCAGTGGCGAGGAGCGGGCTTGCCATGTTTGGCGCGCAGCGGCTCAAGCAGCTCCGACAGGCCGTTGTGATCGATTTCCTGCATCAGCGCCAGCAGGCCGCCGAGTTCGCCATGGGGGAAACCTTCCCGGGCGAACCAGTTCAGGTATTGGCCGGGAAGGTCGGCAATGATTCGCCCCTTGTATTTGCCGAAGGGCATTTCGCGGGTGATCAGCAGTTCGAGTTTTTCAGGGTTCATCAATCGGTCGTCTTGATTCATTCAGGCTGGAAAATACAGGCATTCTGCATGCAGGCCAATTGACAGATCATGCAAAAAAAGCGGATACAGATGACGTCGTAAAATATAAGTAATTGAAATTTAATAAGTATTTATTCAATTCGAAGCTGGCATGCAGGGTGCAATACCTATTGCATCTTTCATCAACCCGCAAGGAATTGAAAAATGACCGACCTCAATAAAGAAGCGATCTCTGTACTCAACGACCTGATTGAAACCAGCAAAGACGGTCAGGAAGGGTTCAAGACTTGCGCTGAAGACATCAAGCATCCAGAACTCAAAACGCTGTTCATCACTCGTTCCGCCGACTGCGCCACTGCAGCTGCCGAACTTCAGAGCGCTGTGCGTTCGATGGGCGGTGATCCGGAAACCTCCACCAGTGTCAGCGGCGACTTGCACCGTCGCTGGGTCGACGTGAAGGCCATGTTTACCGGCAAGGATGAAGAAGCCGTGCTGAACGAAGCCGAACGCGGTGAAGATCATGCGCTGAAGGCTTACAAAGAAGCCATGGAAAAAATCAACAAGCACAACCTGGTGGGCATTCGTGACCTGGTTGAGCGTCAGTACCACGGCGTGCAACGCAATCACGATCAGGTAAAAGCCCTGCGTAACCAGGCTCGCGCACGCTCGTAAGCGTTCGTTGTCTGTCAAAAACGCCAGCCAGTCTGGCGTTTTTTTGTGCCCGGGATTTAGCACTGGACGGACTATAGATAGCTAGCTAATAATTTACTTTTCAAGTGAATTGACCGAAGCCGTCTATCGTTAAACCGTTCCTCCAAGAGTCCCTTACGTGCCTATCACTTTGCAGGCTTTGTTTGCGCCTGACCGCCGCGCCTTACAGTTCGCGATCAAAACCCTGATCGGCGGAGGTCTGGCGCTGTGGCTGGCATTGCGCTGGGGGCTGGAACAACCGGCCTGGGCGTTGATGACGGCGTTCATCGTCGCCCAGCCGTTGTCCGGGATGGTGGTGCAGAAGGGGTTGGCACGTTTGCTGGGCACTCTGGTCGGGACGATCATGTCGGTGGTGTTCATGGGGTTGTTCGCCCAGACGCCTTGGTTGTTCCTCCTGGCATTGGCCTTGTGGCTCGGGCTGTGTACCGCGAGCTCGACCTTGTTGCGCAGTGCCTGGTCCTATTCATTCGTGCTGGCCGGCTACACGGTGGCGATCATCGCGTTACCGGCCATTGACCATCCGCTGACGGTGTTCGATCAAGCCGTGGCTCGCTGCACCGAAATCAGCCTGGGCATTATCTGCGCCACTGCTGCCAGTGCGTTGCTCTGGCCAATGCGGGTCGAGCGGCAACTGGCGGATCACGCACGGGCGGCGTGGCAAAGCGGTATGAACGCCGCGCGTGCGACCCTGGCCGGTGACAGTCAGGCGCGTAAAGGGTTGTTGGAAATCCTCGGGAAAATCGTCGCAGTGGATGCCCAGCGCGAGCATGCCTGGTTCGAAGGTGGCCTCGGCCGACAGCGCGCGCGGGCGATCAGCGGTTTGAGCCAGAAACTGTTGATGCTGCTGCGCATCGCCCGTTCGGTGCGTCGGCAGTGGAAGCAGCTGGAACCGCAGGAAACCGAGCAACTGTTGCCTTGGATGACCGAGGTTCAGGACGCGCTCGACAGCCCGGATACCGCGACGCTGCAAGCATTGCGACCGAGGTTGCTCGACGCCTCCCACGACCCGCACATCAGCTCCGCGCAAAGTTACTGTCTGGCCCGTTTCACCTTGCTGCTCGATACCGCGATGGCGGCTGGCGCGGCGTTGAAGGCGGTCGAGGAGGGCAGGGACGCAGTGGATCCACCGAGAACCCTGACACCCCACCGCGACCTGTCATTGGCGCTGGTGTTCGGTGCTCGCAGTGCGTTGGCGTTTCTGGTGGTCTCATGCTTCTGGTTGGCGACCGCCTGGCCCGCCGCGTCGGGTGCGTTGCTGCTGACCTGCGTCGTTTGCAGTCTGTTCGCCAGTCGCGAAAACGGTGCGCAGATCGGCATGAGTTTTCTGCGAGGGATCCTGCTGGCGATTCCGGCCGCGTTTATCGTCGGGCAGATTCTGCTGCCGCAATGGAGCGGTTTTGCGTTGCTCTGCATGGGCATGGGCGTGCCGTTGTTCTTCGGCGCGCTGGGCATGGCCAAGCCGCAGATCGGGGCGACGGCTACCTCGTTTTGCTTGCACTTTATCGTGCTGGTCTCGCCGCTCAACGCGATGAAATTCGATGTCGCGACGTTCTTCAACAGCGCTCAATCCATCGTGATCGGGGTTGGCGCCGCAGTGCTGGCGTTCCATTTGCTGATCCTGCGCAACCCGACGTGGCATGGTCGACGTCTGCTGGCGGCGACCCTCGATGATTTGGTTCGCCTGACCCGACGCAATCTGCGCGGTGCCGAAAGCTGGTTCGGCGGTCGCATGGCTGACCGCTTGCTGCAACTGGCGCGGCATTATCCGGAACTGCCGGAGCCGGCGCGCAGTCGCTGGGACGATGGCTTGCTCGGCCTGGATATCGGCGACGAGTTGTTGCATTTGCGCTTGAGCCTGGCGGTGGCGCAGGTGCCGGTCAGTGCGCCGCAACGGCGTTATCTGGAGCAACTGGAAAAAGTCCTGGAGCAGGGGCCGGCCGGTAGCCGGGCCGAGGCGCTGGAACAACCCAGCGAAGCGTTCTTGAACACCTTGTACGCGTTACCGCCCAGCGATGCCTTGAAACTGGCTCAAGGGGCGGTGCTGCAATTGCAGAACAGCTGGCGTGCCTGGTGCCGTCAACAGGAGCAAAGCCATGGGCTTGCGTGAGTGGTCGGTGGGCGGGGTGCTGCTCAGTCCGTTTCTGATTTATGTGTTGCTGGCGCTGCTGGTCACCGGGGCCTTGCGCCTGTTGTTGCGCCTGACGCCGGTCGGCCGCTGGATCTGGCACGAAGCGCTATTTGATTGTGCCTTGTACGTCTGTGTATTGACCCTGATCACCGTCGTCCTCGGACCTTTATAAGGAGTTGAACATGCGTACACCCGTACGTGTCGCGGTAACCCTGTGCCTGGTGGCGGTGGCGATTTTTGCCGGCTTCCATTTGTGGCAGTACTACATGTTGACGCCCTGGACCCGCGACGCGCGGATCCGCGCCGACGTGGTGGTCATCGCCCCGGATGTGTCGGGTTGGGTCCGTGAACTGAAGGCTGTCGATAACCAGCAGGTCAAGGCGGGTGATCTGTTGCTGAGCATCGACCGCGACCGGTTCGAAGCGGCGCTGGAAAAGGCTCAAGCGGTGGTGCAGACGCGCCAGCAGCAACTCAATCTGCGTGAACGCGAAGCCAGCCGTCGCGCCAGCCTCGGGCCGCAGGCGATCAGTGCCGAGCTGCGCGAGAACGCACAAATCAACGCCGGTATCGCCCGTGGCGAACTGCGCGAAGCCCAGGCCGAAGCCAAGGTCGCGGAGCTCAACCTGGCCCGCAGCCAGGTGCACGCGCCCCGAAGCGGCCATATCACCAACCTGCGTCTGGCCGAAGGCAATTACGTGAATGCCGGGCAACCGGTGATGGCGTTGATTGATGATTCGACCTTTTATGTGCAGGCGTATTTCGAAGAAACCAAGCTGCCAAGGATTCGCGTTGGCGATCCAGTGAAGGTCTGGCTGATGAGCGCGGGGGAGGCGTTGCAGGGACATGTCGAGAGCATCAGCCGGGGGATTACCGACCGCAATACCACGCCGGATGGACAGTTGCTGGCGGAGGTGGAACCGACGTTTAACTGGGTCAGGCTGGCACAGCGGATTCCGGTGCGGATCAAGCTGGACAAAGTGCCCGAGGGGATCAACTTGAGTTCGGGGATGACGGCGAGTGTGCAGGTGCACGAAGGGCCTTAAGATCAAAAGATCGCAGCCTGCGGGTGTACGCGAAACTCTGTAGGCGCTGCCGCAGGCTGCGATCTTTTTGCGGCGTCAGCCGATGCTGATCGCCGGCAGGGTCGGCAGCGTCACGGTCTGTTGCTTGCGCGGCGCCAGAATCTCCGCTTCGCCATCCACCACCAATTCATCGCGCTGGTTAAATACGCGAGTGGCAATCCGCACACGAAACTTTGGCAGTTTCTCGAGGATCTCCAGGCGCACGGTCAGGGTGTCGCCAATCTTCACCGGCTTCTGAAAGCTCATCTGCTGACCGATATAAATAGTCCCCGGCCCAGGCAACTCGCAGGCCACGGCCGCACTGATCAGCGCACCGCTGAACATGCCGTGGGCGATGCGCTCCTTGAACATGGTGCCAGCGGCGAATTCGGGGTCCAGGTGCACCGGGTTGTGATCGCCGGACATGGCGGCGAACAACTGAATGTCACGTTCTTCGACAGTCTTGCTATAGCTGGCGGTCTGGCCGACTTCGAGGGCTTCGTAAGGGGTGTTGGTAACCTGGGTCATCTGTTTCAATTCCTGTCACGAATAAATAAATTTCACAAAAAAACTATTCCGATCTGGGTGGCCGGCGATGGCTCAGCGCCTGTGCGATCCAGTTCAACACGTCATCGATCACTTCATCACGGTTGCTCTCGTTGAACAGTTCGTGCCGCGCCTGCGGGTAAATAGTCAGTTGCAGGCTCTGGTTGCCGGCCGCGCGCAGCGCATGGGCCAGATCTTTCAGACGCTTGCCTTCGCTCACCGGATCACATTCACCGCCAATCACCAGCAGCGGCAGGCCCGGATCGATCTGGGCGAGATTGGACGCTTTGCTGATTTGCTGCAAGCCGCCGAGCAAATCTATCCACAGCTGATTGGTGCAGCGAAAGCCGCAGAGCGGGTCGTTGGCGTACAGGTCGACCTCCGCCGGGTCGCGACTGAGCCAGTCGAACTTTGTGCGCGCCGGTTTGAATTTCTTGTTGAATGAGCCGAACGACAGCCATTCGATCAGCGCGCTGCGACCCGTGGGCCCCTGGCGCAATCGTTCGAGACGGGCGATCTGTCGGGCGGCGCGATAAAGCGCCACGGGCTGGAAGTTCGAGCCGCTGAGCACCGCGCCGTGCAGGCTGGCGCTGTGATGCAGCAGATAGCCCTGGGCGATGTAGCTGCCCATGCTGTGACCGAGCAGCACGATCGGCACGCCGGGATGCTGCTGGCCGATGTGCTGGTTGAGGCTCGCCAGGTCGCCGACCACCTTGCACCAGCCATCGTCGTCGGCGAAATGGCCGAGTGTCCCGTTTTCGGCAGTTTTGCCATGTCCACGCAGGTCCGGCGCGTAGACGCCATACCCTTGATCACAGAATTTTTCCGCCAGACGGGTGTAGCGGCCACTGTGTTCCGCCATGCCATGGGCCAGCAGGATCACTGCTTTTAAAGGCGCGGCGGGCAACCACTGGTTGACGAAGAGGCGGCTGCGGTCACTCGCGGTCAGCCAGAAAGTGTCGTGGATCATGGCGATTCCTTTGCATGCATGGGCACGGGCTCGTTGCATTGTATAGCGCATCCTTCGCTTGCCGTCTGATCAGGCCACGCCACGGCAGGAAGATTCACACGATCAATGACGCCCGTTGGCATATTTGCCTGATTCGTCATAGCTGCTAGTGTCCGTGAAGCCCCGCTATTTAAAAGTGACAGAAAAGCGGCCCCGGATAGGTTCAGGTAAAGAGGACAAGAACAATGCAACCTGATTTCTGGAATGATAAACGCCCGGCCGGCGTACCCCTGGACATCGATCAAGGGGCCTACAAGTCGGTCATCGAGGTGTTCGAGCGTTCCTGCAAGAAATTTGCTGACCGCCCGGCGTTCAGCAACATGGGCGTCACCCTGACCTACGCCGAACTGGAGCGCTACAGCCTGGCATTCGCCGGTTACCTGCAAGCCCACACCGACCTGGTGCCGGGGGATCGCATCGCGGTGCAGATGCCCAACGTCCTGCATTACCCGATTGCCGTGTTCGGTGCGCTGCGCGCCGGGCTGATCGTGGTCAACACCAACCCGCTGTATACCGCGCGGGAGATGCGTCATCAGTTCAAGGACTCCGGCGCCCGGGCGCTGGTGTACCTGAACATGTTCGGGCAGAAGGTTCAGGAAGTGCTGCCCGACACCGACATTCAGTACCTGATCGAAGCGAAGATGGGCGACCTGATGCCCGCCGCCAAGGGCTGGCTGGTCAACACCGTGGTGAACAAGGTCAAGAAAATGGTCCCGGCCTATTCCTTGCCGCAGGCTATTTCTTTCAAGAGTGCGCTACGTCTGGGCCGGGGCTTGGGCATCAAGCCGCTGAACGCCGGTCTCGACGACATCGCCGTGCTGCAATACACCGGCGGCACCACCGGCCTGGCCAAGGGCGCCATGCTGACCCACGGCAACCTGGTCGCCAACATGCAGCAGGTGCGGGCGTGTCTGGAACAGTTCGGCAGTGACGGCCAGCCGTTGCTGCGCGAAGGGCAGGAAGTGATGGTCGCGCCGCTGCCGCTGTACCACATCTATGCGTTCACGGCGAACTGCATGTGCATGATGGTGACCGGCAACCACAACGTGTTGATCACCAATCCACGGGACATCGGCGGCTTCATCAAGGAACTGAAAAACTGGCGGTTCTCGTGTTTGCTGGGGCTCAACACGCTGTTTGTCGCGTTGATGGACCATCCGGACTTCAAGACCCTGGATTTCTCCAGCCTCAAGCTCACCAACTCCGGCGGCACCGCGCTGGTCAAGGCCACCGCCGAGCGTTGGGAACAGCTCACCGGTTGCCGCATCACCGAAGGTTACGGCCTGACCGAAACCTCGCCGGTGGCCTGCACCAACCCTTACGGTGACAAGTCGCGGATCGGCACGGTCGGCCTGCCGGTGCCGGGCACCACGCTGAAGGTGATCAACGATGAAGGCGTCGAGCAGCCTTTGGGTGAGCGCGGCGAACTGTGCATCAAGGGCCCGCAGATCATGAAGGGCTACTGGCAGAAACCTGAAGCCACCGCCGAAGTGCTGGATGCCGAGGGCTGGTTCAAGTCCGGCGACATCGCGGTGATCGACCCCGATGGTTTTGTGCGCATTGTCGATCGCAAGAAAGACATGATCATCGTCTCGGGTTTCAACGTGTACCCGAACGAGATCGAAGACGTGGTGATGGCTCACCCGAAAGTCGCCAACTGTGCGGTCATCGGTGTACCGGACGAGCGTTCGGGGGAGGCGGTGAAGTTGTTCGTGGTGGCCCGTGAGTCGGGGGTCAGCCTTGAAGAGCTGAAGGCCTACTGCAAGGAAAACTTCACGGCGTACAAAGTGCCCAAGCACATTGTGTTGCGTGAGTCGTTGCCGATGACGCCGGTGGGCAAGATTCTGCGGCGGGAGTTGCGGGATATCGCCTGACAGACCGTAGATCGAGGCGATCCCGAAAGATCGCAGGCTGCGGCAGCTCCTACAGGGGAATGCGAATCCCATGTAGGAGCTGCCGCAGGCTGCGATCTTTTGCTTTGAAAGCCCGGTTTCAGGGGCTTTCAAGGGGTTATAGGATTTTTGCTCTAAAAGTGACTATTGAATATTCAAGAGTCACTAATGTGACTATAGAGGCCGCTTTTGGCTCTGGTCGGCCCTTGGCAAAGCTGCTACTCTCGGCGCGCTTTGTGACTTCTCGGCCTAGTAAAAAGCCAGACTCACCAACAAAAGACACCAATAAAAAACACACACCAATAATAATCGCATCAAATGCGGTATTGAATTCGCGTTGCTGAGGAGTGGGCTTCCATGATCGAAGACTTTTGGAAGGATAAGTACCCTGCCGGGATTGCTGCCGACATCAATCCAGACGAGTATCCGAATATTCAGGCAGTGTTGAAGCAGTCCTGCCAACGCTTCGCCGACAAACTGGCTTTCAGCAACCTGGGCAAGACAATCACCTACGGTGAACTGTACGAATTGTCCGGTGCCTTTGCCGCTTACCTGCAACAGCATACCGACTTGCAGCCGGGCGATCGAATCGCCGTGCAATTGCCCAACGTGTTGCAGTACCCGGTCGCTGTGTTCGGTGCCATCCGCGCCGGGCTGATCGTGGTCAACACCAACCCGCTGTACACCGCGCGGGAAATGGAACACCAATTCAACGACTCCGGTGCCAAGGCCCTGGTCTGCCTGGCCAACATGGCGCACCTGGCTGAAATCGTCGTGCCGAAAACCGGCGTCAGGCACGTCATCGTCACCGAAGTGGCCGACCTGCTGCCGCCGCTCAAGCGTCTGCTGATCAACAGCGTGATCAAGTACGTGAAGAAGATGGTCCCGGCGTATCACCTGCCCAAGGCCATCAAGTTCAACGACGTGTTGAGCAAGGGCCATGGCCAGCCAGTGGCTGAAGCCAACCCGGCCAGCAGTGATGTCGCGGTGCTGCAATACACCGGCGGCACCACCGGCGTGGCCAAGGGCGCGATGCTGACCCACCGCAACCTGGTGGCGAACATGCTGCAGTGCAAGGCGCTGATGGGCTCCAACCTCAACGAAGGCTGCGAGATCCTGATCACGCCGCTGCCGCTGTACCACATCTATGCCTTCACCTTTCATTGCATGGCGATGATGCTGATCGGCAACCACAACGTCCTGATCAGCAACCCGCGCGATTTGACGGCGATGGTCAAGGAACTGTCGAAGTGGAAGTTCAGCGGCTTCGTCGGCCTGAACACGTTGTTCGTCGCGCTGTGCAACAACGAAGGCTTCCGCAAGCTGGATTTCTCCGCGCTGAAAGTCACCCTGTCCGGTGGCATGGCCCTGCAACTGGCCGCGGCCGAGCGCTGGAAAGCGGTTACCGGTTGCGCCATCTGCGAAGGTTACGGCATGACCGAAACCAGCCCGGTGGCAACGGTCAATCCGATCCAGAACATCCAGATCGGCACCATCGGTATCCCGGTTCCGTCGACCCTGTGCAAAGTCATCGACGATGCTGGCGTTGAGCAGCCGTTGGGCGAAATCGGCGAACTGTGTGTGAAAGGTCCGCAGGTCATGAAGGGCTACTGGCAGCGTCAGGACGCCACCGATGAAATGCTCGACAGCGAAGGCTGGTTGAAGACCGGTGACATCGCGGTAATTCAGCCTGACGGTTACTTGCGCATCGTCGATCGCAAGAAAGACATGATCCTGGTCTCCGGTTTCAACGTTTACCCGAACGAGCTAGAAGATGTGCTGGCGACCTTGCCGGGCGTGCTGCAATGCGCGGCCATCGGTGTGCCGGATGAGAAGTCGGGCGAGGCGATCAAGATCTTCATCGTCGCCAAACCGGGCGTGACCCTGACCAAGGAACAGGTGATGGAGCACATGCGCGCGAACGTTACGGGCTACAAGGTTCCGCGTTCCGTGGAGTTCCGCGATGCGCTGCCGACCACCAACGTTGGCAAGATCCTGCGTCGTGAATTGCGTGATGAAGAGCTGAAGAAGCTCGCCGCGAAGAAGGTCAGCGCGTAACCAACAAAAAGCCCCGCAGATGCGGGGCTTTTTTAAGATCAAAAGATCGCAGCCTTCGGCAGCTCCTACATTGGGATGGCGTACACCCGTAGGAGCTGCCGAAGGCTGCGATCTTTTGCTTTTTAGAGGCGGAACTGCGCGAAATTGACGTTGGTGCCCGCCGGGCGCATGTCCTGCAAGTACGAATCCTTATCCGCGCTCAGTTCCAGGCTCAGGGCCGCTTTACGCTTGCCTTCGTTGCGCACCACCAGGCCTTCGAGCTTCTCGCGCAGGAACACCGTCGGCACTTTCAGGTGCAGCAGTTCGTCGGTATCCGGCGTGTGCATCAGCAGGTGAACCCATTCGTACTGACCAATGGCCAGGCGCGCCACCGGGATGTCGAACCACCAGATGTTGCGGTTGCGGTTCAATTCGGTGAAATGGCAGTTGTTGACGCCAAGCACAGCACCGCCGAGTTCCTGGTTTCTGCGGGCAATGGCCTGCTTTTTATCGAGTTTCATAACATTCCTACGGGATTGGATCTTCAGCGCCATGGCCTGAATACGTTGCGCATTCTCGGGGGTTGGTTGGCAAACATAAAGCCCAACCTGCACTGAACGATGAAATGTCGCCGTGAAAATAAATGAAACTCCGCGCAAACGCCTCCGGTCAACCTTGTGTAACGACTTTTCCCGTTGAATTGTTCACAGGAGAACCACCATGAGCAGCACAGGCGATAAAGTAAAAGGCATGGCCAACGAAGCGGCCGGCAACGTCAAGCAAGGCGTCGGCAAGGCTACCGGTAACGACAAAATGCGCGCCGAAGGCGTGGTGCAGGAAAGAAAAGGCGAGGCTCAGCAAGCCGTGGGCAAAGCCAAGGACGCGATCAAGAAAGGCGTCGACAAGGCTTGATCCGGCCCTTGAAGTGCGAAACGAACGGCCATCCACGGATGGCCGTTTTTGTGTCAGCCTGAACTTGCGCAATGAAATTGTTTCAAAGACGCCAAGTGAGCTACTTTGATGTAAAAAACGGCCCCTGAGTCGCCACGACTTCGACCAAATTTGCGGCGAAAGGAGACGCTAATGTTTTTCCCACACATGAAAGGTTTGCGCCTGCACCGTGTCATGGTGCGCACGGTTACCGAGTTCGTCGACGACGAGATGTCGACCTATGCCTCGGCGCTGGCCTATCAAATGCTGTTTTCGCTGTTTCCCTTCATCCTGTTCCTGATCGCCCTGATCGGTTTCCTGCACCTGCCGGACTTCTTCTCCTGGCTGCGCCTGCAATCGGAACTGGTGCTGCCGCCCCAGGCGCTGGAACAGGTGAACCCGGTGATCGATCAGCTTCAGCAATCCAAGGGTGGCTTGCTGTCGGTCGGTATCGTGATCGCCCTGTGGACTGCCTCTGCCGGTGTGCGGCTGATGATGAGCGCGATGAACGCCGCTTATGACGTGGTCGAAGGGCGCCCGGCGTGGAAGCGTTTTCCGCTGTCGATCTTCTACACCATCGGCATCGCCGGCATGTTGCTGGCCGCCGCCGCGCTGATGGTGCTCGGCCCGCAGGTGATGGGCTGGATTGCTTCGCAGGTCGGCCTTGAAGAATTCATCGTCACGCTCTGGACCATCGTGCGCTGGCCGGTGATCGTGATTCTATTGATGATGGCGGTGGCGCTGATCTACTACGTCATGCCCGACGTCAAACAAGAGTTTCGCTTCATCACTCCGGGCTCGGTGCTGGCGGTGGTGGTGTGGATCATCGCGTCGCTGGGCTTCGGTCTGTACGTCAAGACGTTCGCCAACTACAACGCCATGTATGGCAGTATCGGCGCGATCATCGTGCTGTTGCTGTACTTCTACATTTCCGCTGCGGTGCTGTTGCTCGGCGCCGAAATGAATGCCGTGATCGAACACATGTCGACCGAGGGCAAGAATGATGGTGAAAAAGTCCCCGGCGAGCATGACCACGAACACAAACACCATGTTTCGGGACTGGGTCGGGACCACTCGATCAAGCCGACCACTGACGAAGTCATCAAATGATCCGTGAAATTCTGAAAATGGGCGACGAGCGTCTGCTGCGCATCGCCCCGCCGGTGTCGGCCGAAATGTTCGACAGCCCCGAGTTGTGGCAACTGATCGACGACATGTTCCAGACCATGGAAAGCGTCGGCGGCGTTGGCCTGGCCGCGCCGCAGATCGGCGTCGACCTGCAACTGGTGATCTTCGGTTTCGAGCACAGCGAGCGGTATCCGGACGCTGAAGCGGTGCCGCAGACCATTCTGATCAATCCACTGATCACACCGCTGAGCCCGATCCTCGAAGAGGGTTTCGAAGGCTGTCTGTCGGTGCCCGGCCTGCGCGGCGCGGTGGATCGTTATCAGCAGATTCGCTACGAAGGTTTCGACCCAAAGGGGCAGCCGATTGTGCGCATCGCCGATGGGTTTCATGCGCGGGTGGTGCAGCATGAGTGCGATCACCTGATCGGCCGGTTGTACCCGTCGCGGATTACCGACTTCAGCAAGTTCGGGTTTACTGAAGTGATGTTTCCGGATCTGGATCCCAACGCAGACGATTGAACCGCGAAAAGATCGCAGCCTTCGGCAGCTCCTACAGAGTTTTGCGTACACCTGTAGATACCGTCTTGACTCTCACCGAGCAAGCGCAAGTTTCGGGTCGAAGGGTTGACCCGACTTGAGCACGCCATAGACGAAGTGCAGCAGCTTGCGCATCGCGGCACAGATGATTTGCTTGGGAGCCTTGCCGTTGGCCTTCAGGCGGTCTTTGAGGGCGATGATTGCTTCGTTGTGTTTCAGCGCCACGATTCCTGGCATGTAGAGGCTGGCGCGCAGTCGTACCGAGCCGATTTTCGAGATCGGGGTGCGGCCCTTGAGCATGCCCGAGTCATGCAGCTTCGGGTTGAGTCCCGCAGCAGCCACCAGTTTGCGCGGATCGTCGTATTTGCGCAGGTCGCCCAGTTCGGCCAGTAGTCTCTCAAGTGTTTTTTCGCCGATGCCATCGATGGTCACGATCAAGTCGCGCATCTGACGCATGTCGGGGTCGTCATCGATGTGTTGCTTGATTACCTTGTGCGTCTCAGCGATCTCTTTTTCGACGTGGCGCAGTACCGACTGGATCGAGTCTTTGACGCTTTCGTCGGACACGTCCAGACGATTACGCTCCATTTGCTGCATTTCCTGAAGATCATCGAGGCGGCGAACCATCGCCTTCAGTTGGCGAAACTTCAGCGGTTCCGGGGCCCAGAGCGACAGTTTTTCATGTTTTTCTCTGGCGAAGTCAGCGATCAGCTTGGCGTCGCTTTTATCGGTTTTGACTCGACGCAGTTCGCTGTTGGCATAGGCATGGGTCGTAGCCGGGTTGACCACACAGACCCGATAACCCTTGTTGTAAACAAACTCGGCGAGCGCCAGGTGGTAGACGCTGGTGGCTTCCATCACGATCAGGGCCGAAGGCTCGGCCTGCTTGTGCAACCAAGCCTCAAGTTCCTTGAAGCCCTTGGCATCGTTAGCGAGTTTGGCCTTGGTTTTGTGTTTGCCATTAGGCAGATGAGTGGCGATATCAAAAGTATTTTTTGCGACATCGACGCCAACGAAACTGGACATGAATACCTCCAATCAGATCAATTGCGATCATCACTGCACTCTGTCCAACCTTGCAAATGCGGGCTCTCGCCGAAGACGGGCCCAAGATACCGTTCGAACTATACGAGTGAGTGTGGAGGGTTGGAGCACCATCTACATTGCAGGCATAACGCCTAAGGAGCTGCGCGTCTTCCAGATCCCTCCCTCGATGATCAGTCGAGAACTATCGCTCCTGACGGAGCGATAGTCGAGATACAAGGAGCTGCCGAAGGCTGCGATCTTTTGATCTTCGCTGTTATTTCGTGGGTTTGACGAACCGCAACGTCATCCGGTCCGACTCACCAATCGCCACATACTTCGCGCGATCCTTCTCCCCCAACGTCAACGCCGGCGGCAATGTCCAGACGCCTTCCGGGTAATCCTTGGTGTCCTTCGGATTGGCATTGATCTCGCTCTGCCCCTCAAGCTTGAAGCCCGCATCGGTCGCCAGTTTCACCACGTACTCGGTGGTCAGGTAACCGCTGTGCTTGATGTCTTCCAGCGACGCCCCATCCTTGGCCCGGTGATCGACCACCCCCAGCACACCGCCCGGTTTCAGCACCTTGAAAAACGCCTCGAATGTCTGCGGCGCGGTCTCGGCCAGCACCCAGTTGTGCACGTTGCGGAAGGTCAGCACCGTGTCTGCCGAGCCGGGTTTGCCGAACACCGGGGCCTTCGGGTCGAACTCCAGTACCTGGGCCTTGGCGTACTGTGCAGGGGCCGCGGCGAATTTCGCCTTCAGCTTTTCTTCGCTCTTGCGCGCGTAGTCACTGACCGTCGGCGCTTGCACGGCGGCGACATAGTGCCCGTGGTCCTTGAGCAGCGGTGCCAGCAGCTCGCTGTACCAGCCGTTGCCGGGGGTGATTTCAATGACCGTCTGGTTCGGCGCCAGACCAAAGAACTGCAGGCTCTGCTGCGGATGACGATAGCTATCGCGTGCCACGTTCTCGGGCGCTCGCCAGGTGCCGGCCAGCACCTTGGCGTATTGCTCGGCTGAGATCGGTGGGGTTTGTGCGGCATGGCCGAACACGGGAGCGAGCAGGGCGGTCAGCGTCAAGGCAAGAAGGGCAGGTTTCATGGAGCGTCCTGAGAAGTCGAAGTCGACCCCGAGGCTAGCACGCAGCAATTACCGGCCGATCACACATTATCAGCGGTCGACCTCACCAATGGTTCTAAGCCCATGGCGATCATCGGTTTGCTGCGTGCGTACCGGCTCAAGCGTTCGACCATGGCGTAAGGCATCTGCGGATCGAAGGAAAACCCGCGACGTTCATAAAAGCCACGCAAGTCCGGATGGCAGAACAACCACGCTGGGTGCTCAAGACCTTTCACCGCTTCGGCAATCAACGCCGCCGCGATCCCCTGTTCACGGCAGGCCGGATCGACGAATAAACCGGTCAACCAATACCCGCCCGAGACGGGTCGCAAACACAGGGCACCGATGATCTCGTCGCGCCTGGCGACCCAGAGTTGAGCGTCGCGGACGGCTTTCATCGGCGATTGGTGGGCGCGATAAAACTTGTTCATCAGCGGCCATAACGGCTCGGCGAGCAAGGTGTACTGGGTGTCGGGCATGGGTTTGATCTGTCGGTGCGCAAAGCGGACGATTATAAAAGAACGCGGGCGCGGGGATAGGTGTATACCTGATCTCACATCCCGTATGAGTGGAGTACGTATCATGGCCAAAGGCATGGATTCAAAAAAAGCGGCAAAGAAGAAACCGGCGAAAACCGCCGATGAAAAGCGCGCGGACAAGAAGGCCAAGAAGGTGGATGTGTTCGGTCATTGATCCCCGCTGATTGATCGTTCCCACGCTCCTGCGTGGGAATGCCTCCCGTGACGCTCCGCGTCACAGCGACGGACGCAGAGCGTCCGGTGAAACACTCCCACGCAGAGCATGGGAGCGATCTTTCTGAAAATAATCTGCAAGATTTCCCTGCGCCATTGCACAGAAGGGGACTGGTCCCCGATCTGAGCAACGCCATGCCCCATTACTTCGATAGTGCCCACCGAGAAGAAATCGAAACCCTGCGCCAACGCCTGACCGCTCGCACCGAGTGGCCGACCTGGTTGCTGCTGATCGGCGCGTACGTCGGCTGGTTCAGCATCGTGCTGGGCAGTGCGTGGTTGGGCCTTTGGTGGAGCACGTTGCTGCTGATTCCGTTGGTGGTGCTCTGGCTGTCGGTGCAGCACGAATTGCTGCACGGGCATCCCACCCGCTGGACCTCGCTGAACAAGATCCTCGGCTACGCGCCGTTCGCCGTCTGGTATCCCTACACCCTGTATCGCGACAGCCATTTGCTGCATCACCGCGACGAAGACCTGACCCTCCCCGGTCGTGATCCGGAAAGCCGTTACCTGAGCGTCGAGCAATGGCAGGGCAGTTCGCTGTTCGAGCAGGGTCTGCACTGGCTGAACAAAACCGTTCTCGGACGCTTCGCCCTCGGTGCGCCGCTGGCCTTGCTGGCGCTGGCCCGGGAAGAACTGCAACGACTGCAGGCCGGCGAGCGACAAGCCTGGTTGATGTGGCTGACCCACGGCGCACTGACCCTGCTGATGCTGGTGTTCATCGCCCGCTACAGCGTGCTGCCGGTGTGGCACTACCTGTTGCTGATCAGCGTGCCGGCGCTGTCGGTTGCGATGATTCGCTCCTACTATGAACACCGTCCCCATGCCGCGCCCGAGCAACGCACCGTCCTCAACGAAGCCGCCTGGCCGTGGCGCTGGCTGTTCCTGAATCTCAATTTGCACCTGGTGCATCACGACCTGCCGGGCCTGCCCTGGTACGACTTGCCTCGTGCCTACCACGCGCGCCGCGAGCAATGGCTGGCGCGCAGCGGCGGGTTTCTGCTGCAGGGTTATGGCCAGTTGTGGCGCGAGAACGGGGTGAAGGCGATCGACAGTCCGCGGCATCCGTTTTATTGATTGCTTGCGTTCCCCTTGTGGGAGCGAGCCTGCTCGCGATAGCGGTGTTACTGACAACATAAATATTGAATGTTATGGCCTCATCGCGAGCAGGCTCGCTCCCACATTTGGATGTTCGTTGTATCGGAAGATTTTGATGACCCAACGCCTCGCTGAATTACTGATGTACGTCGCCCCCGAGCCAATCCACCAGGCCAACGAGCGCTGGCTGACGCGAATCTTCGAGCGACTGGGCGCCACCCGCCGCGACGCCGACGGCCTGTCGCTGATGGACCTGTGGCTGTCCCCGCACCTGCTGCTGACCCAAACCTGCGGCTATCCGCTGATGACGGCGTTGCGCGGTCAGGTTCGGGTTCTCGGTCGCCCTCGTTATGAACTGCCGGACAGCACCGGTGGCAACCATTGCAGCCTGCTGCTGTGTCGCGCCGATGATTCGCGGCGCAGCTTGCCGGCCTTTCGCGGCAGCCGCGGTGTGATCAACGGCGAAGACTCCAACAGCGGCATGAACCTGCTGCGCCACCGACTGGCGCCGCTGCATCACGACGGGCATTTCTTCGCCAGTGTCGGTATCAGCGGCAGCCACCGCGAAAGCCTGCGCTGGCTGCGTGAAGACAAAGCGGACCTGGCGGCCATCGACAGCGTGACCTTCGCCTATCTGGCGCAGCATGCCGAAGCCGAAGTGGCCGGCCTGCGCGTCGTGGTTCGTAGTGCATTCAGTCCGACCTTGCCCTACATCACCGCCGCGGCAGTCACCGATGAGCAGGCTGCACAGCTTCGACAAGTGATGAACCAGACCTTGCGGGAGCTGCCGGATGTCGCTGAAGTCCTTGGTCTGCAAGAGGTGCTGCCGGCCAGCGAGAGCGACTATCAGGTTGTTCTCGATTATCAGCAGGAAGCCGAGACGTTGGGGTACGGGCGGTTGCGATGAGTCTTGAGGATTGTGTCGACAGACCCATTTTCGCGAGCAGGCTCGCTCTCACAGAATTTCGATGGCCCCTGTGGGAGCGAGCCTGCTCGCGAAAGCAATCGGTCAGCCTTAACTTTAATTCCTTAATAGAATATAAAAATGCTTTTTAAGTATTATTAAAGAATAAGGCTCCTTGCTAGGATCGCGTCACCGGACGACCGGACATTCAGCGACCCCTAACCCTTGGAGCCTCTATGTCCGGCGCCGACCTTTCCCATCGCAATGACGTGGGCGGATTGTTCCGCGACCATTATTCCTGGCTGTGTACGCGGTTGCGTCGGCACCTGGGCGCCAGTTCCAGCGTCGAAGACATCGCCGCCGAAACCTTCGTGCAACTGCTCGAATCACCGGGGCTGACGCCGATCCGCGAGCCTCGCGCCTTGCTCACCACCATCGCCCGCCGGTTGATTTATCAACTCTGGCGCCGCCGCGATCTGGAACGCCAACACCTCGATCAATTGCAACACGTCGATCAGCCTCAAGCGCTGTCGCCCGAGGAGTTGGTGCAATTGACCCAGGCGTTGCATGGCCTCGACCAGACACTTGAGCGTTTGCCGGGCAAGGTCCGGGCGACCTTCCTGTTGTCGCGACTCGATGGCCTGACCTACCCGCAAATCGCCGCCGAACTGGGCATTTCCCAACGCTCGGTCAGCGTCTACATGACCCGCTCCCAGGCGTTGTGCGCCCAGCACAGCGCCAATGAACCCTTGAATCCCCTGACCCAGAGGTCCGCATGAGATCGATCAAAACCCTGCTCGGCAGTTCGCTGCTGGCCCTGAGCCTTGTGGCAACCCATGTTCCCGCAGCGGAAAAGACCACCCCCATCCACTTCGGCGACATCACCTGGGAAAGCGGTAGCCTCATCACCGAGATCCTGCGGCTGATCGTCGAGAAGGGTTACGGCTACCCGACGGACACCTTGCCCGGCAGTACCGTCAGCCTCGAAGCCGCGTTGGCCAAGAACGACATTCAAGTGATCGGTGAAGAGTGGGCCGGGCGCAGTCCGGCGTGGGTCAAGGCCGCTTCGGAAGGCAAAGTGTTTGGCTTGGGCGACACGGTCAAAGGTGCCACCGAAGGCTGGTGGGTGCCGGAATATGTGATCAAGGGCGACCCGGAGCGCGGGATCAAACCCCTGGCCCCGGAGCTGAAATCCGTTGCCGACCTGGCGCGCTACAAGGACGTGTTCCGCGACCCGGAAGATCCGAGCCGCGGGCGCTTCCTCAACAGCCCGACCGGCTGGACGTCGGAGATCGTCAACAGTCAGAAACTCAAGGCCTATGACCTGACCGCCAGCTACGTCAACTTCCGCACCGGTTCCGGCGCAGCGCTGGATGCCGAGGTGGCCTCGTCGATCCGCCGTGGCAAACCGGTGCTGTTCTACTACTGGTCGCCGACACCGCTGTTGGGTCGCTTCAAACTGGTGAAACTCGACGAGCCGCCATTCGATGCCGAAGCCTGGAAAACCCTGGCCGATGCCAACAACCCGAACCCTAAAGGCACCCGTTCGATGCCGGCCAGCCTGGCCATCGGCGTGTCCGCACCGTTCAAGGCGCAGTATCCGGATTTGGTGGCGTTCTTTGAAAAGGTCGACTTGCCGATCGATCTGCTGAACAAGACCCTTGGACAGATGAGCGAAAAACGTCAAAAGCCGCGTGAAGTGGCTGAAGCGTTTTTGCGCGATCAGCCGCAGATCTGGAAGGGTTGGGTGCCGGGTGAGGTGGCGACCAAGGTGAGTGCGAGTTTGTAATTTCACCTGATGTTTTGCGATGCCTGAACTTCCGCTTTCGCGAGCAGGCTCGCTCCCACAAGGGATCTTTTGTGAACACAGTATTTGTGAACACCAGAAACCCAATGTGGGAGCGAGCCTGCTCGCGAATGGTCTCCAGCCTTACACCGTCTCTGCAGCCAATGCCGCCCGCACTGCCGGCCGCGAATCAACCCTCGCCTGAAACCGCGCCAACGCCGGCCACTGATTCAAATCAATCGCAAACAACGACGTCCAGCGCAACACCGTAAACAGATACGCATCGGCAATGCCGAACCCGTCGCCCATCAAGTAATCCTGCCGCTCCAGCGTCTGGCACAACACTGTAAACCGCTTGAACAGTTTCTCCTTGATCAACGCTTTGATCTCCTGCGGAAACTGCGAACTGAACAGCCAACCCAGCCCGCCATGAATCTCCGTCGAGACGAAGTTCAGCCACTCCTGCAATCGCACTCGCTCGAACGTCCCGTTCACCGCCGCCAGTTTTGCCTCGGGTCGCAGGTCCGCCAGGTATTGCAGAATCGCCGGGCCTTCGGTCAGCACCTCGCCGTTCTCCAGTTGCAACGCCGCGACGTAACCTTTCGGGTTGATGGCGAGGAAGTCATCGCCAGCCAAGGTTTTCTTGGTGCTGTTGTCGACACGGACCAAATCGAATGGCAGTTCCAGTTCGCGCAACACAATGTGGGGTGCCAGTGAGCAGGCTTGGGGGGCGTAATACAACTTCATCGGGAGGGCTCTGGTTGGGGATTTGCGCCAGTGTCATAGTGCGCGATCCCTTCGGTAAAATTAATCTTTCAGAAAACTGCCATAAGGAAAGCTACTGCCATGATGAATCTGATGCACTGGCGAATGGTGGTGGCGGTGGCGGATACGGGCAATATCACCCGAGCAGCCGAGCGAGTCGGCATGACCCAGTCAGGGGCCAGCCAGGCGCTGGCGTTGATCGAAGAAACCCTGGGCGTTCAGCTGTTCAGTCGGGAGAATCGCCAGACCCTTCCGACCGCCATCGGCCTGCCCGTCATCGAACAGGCGCGAACCATGCTCGGCGCCCTGGAAAACATTCGCAGCACCGTCGATGCCGCTAAAGACATTCAGCGCGGGACAATTCGGCTGGCGAGTTTCCCCATGGTGCTGGCGACCTTTCTGCCGCCGCTGCTGCGCCGGTTCAGCCGGCTTTACCCCGGCATTCAAGTGGTCGCGCTGGAAGTCAGCGACGACGAAGTGGAAACCCTGCTCGGTGCCGGGCTGGTGGATGTTGGTGTGGTGTTGAACCCCGCACCTGAGCGCATTGCCGGTCATCTGGGACGCGATGCCTGGGTGGCGGTTCTGCCGGGCGGCCATCCTCTGGCGCACCGCTCGAATGAAGACGGCATTTCCCTCGCGGAGTTGGCGGAGCAACCTTTTGTGCTGGCCACCGGCGGTTGTTCGACCAACGCCCGCAGCCTGGCCATCGATGCCGGGCTGCAACTGCGCGACGTGCGGGTCGAGGTCCGTGAGTGGAGCAGTGCCTTCACGCTGGTACGGGAAAACATCGGCGTGACCCTGGTGCCGGAAATGACGCTGCCGACCCATCGCCAAGGGCTGCGCGTGGTGCCGGTCAAACCGCGTATCGATCGTGAGTTTGCCTTGGTGGTCGCCGCGAACCAGCCACCGTCAGCGGCGGTACAGGCATTGTTGAGCGTGCTGGCCGTGAAATGACTGACGCCCGCGCTGAATCGATTTTGTCCTCGATAGTGGCTGAATAGTGGCCTTGCATCCGAATCAGTGCTGTCTATGCTGAGGCGTAGCTAACCATGTCGGTCGCAATATGAAGGATCACGACCCGGCAAGGAACGGTGAAACACGCCTCAGAGTGTGCAACCCAAGGCACCGACACAGAACAACAGGGAGCTGTCCGGTAAAGGGAGTTACTTGAAAACGTTAGGGTTGGCCCGGTCCCGGGCTATCAAGAGAAGGATGTCTTGATAAGAGCGTTGCGGCATGGACTCTCCGATTGAACATCATTTATCACCTGACATGTCCTTCCTTTGGAGGGATGCGTGTGCCTGTTCCAAGGAACGTTGTGGTGGACCGTTGAAAGACCGAAGGAACTTTCATCATTCAAAAGACCGCGCTTAAGGTGATACAACCATGTTTAACCTACATCGCAAGTCTGACCTGCTGGAAATCGAGCGATTCAGCGGCGCATTGACCGAAGCCAACGCCAAGTGGGTGGCTGTCAGCCGTTCGATGGCGATGATTGAATTCACCGCTGAGGGCATCGTGCTCGATGCCAACGACAACTTTTGCAGCGCCATGGGTTACAGCGTCGACGAAGTGCGCGGCAAACATCACCGGATATTCTGCGAAGAAGCGTTTTATCGTAGCGAAGCCTACGCCAAGTTGTGGCGTGACCTGGCCCGTGGCGAGCCGGTCAGCGGGACCTTTTTGCGCTTGAACAAGAGCGGCAAGGAGATCTGGCTCGAAGCCAGTTACATGCCGGTATTCGGCCCCGACCGGCAGGTCCGGAGTGTGATCAAAATCGCCACTGACATCTCCGCCAGGGTCAACAAGGAACACGAAAACGAAAGCATGCTCGCTGCGATCGGTCGTTCCATGGCGGTGATCGAGTTCACTCCCGAAGGCAAAGTGATCACGGCCAACGACAACTTCCTCAAGACCCTGCATTACTCGCTAAATGAAGTGGTTGGCCAGCATCACAGTCTGTTTTGTCATCGCGCCGAAGCCGAATCGCAGACTTACAAGGCGTTCTGGGCTTCGCTGAATCGCGGCGAATATCACTCGCACCGTTTCGAGCGCAAAGATAAACACGGGCATACGGTGTTCCTGGAAGCTTCCTATAACCCGTTGTTCGACGCCAAGGGCCGGCTGTACAAAGTGGTCAAGTTCGCCAGCGACATCAGCCAACAGGTCACTACCCTGCAAACCGCTGCGGAATCGGCCCACAGTACTTCGGTACAAAACGATGCTTGTGCGCAGAAAGGTTCTCAGGTGGTGCAGCAAACGGTGCAGATCATTCAGGACATTTCGAAAAACCTGAACGAAGCGGCGCTGAGCATCGATGCCGTGAGCAAACAGTCCGACATCATCGGCACCATCGTCCAGACCATTCGCGGCATTGCCGATCAGACCAACTTGCTGGCGCTCAACGCCGCGATCGAAGCGGCCCGGGCCGGTGAACACGGAAGAGGGTTTGCGGTGGTTGCCGATGAAGTTCGCAGCCTTGCCGCACGAACCAGCCAGGCGACGCTGGAGATTGTCGACGTGGTGCGCAAGAACCACGATTTGTCGTTAAGTGCGGTATCGAGCATGCAGTCGAGTTTGAGTCGAACCGGGCTTGGGGTGGAACTGGCGAACGAGGCGGGGGAGGTGATCCTGGAGATTCAGCAGGGCTCGCGGCATGTGGTGGATGCCATCAGCCAGTTCAACTCGACGTTGCAGTTGAACTGAGTCGCGATGCGTTCCCGTAGGAGCTGCCGAACCTTCGGCAGCTCCTACGGGCCCCGCGCGTTGTCTCGATACTGTTAAAGCGACGCGAGGAACTTGTCGACCACCTGGCTGCTGCCTTTTTCGCTGCTGCCGTTTTCTTTCTCGGCCTGCGCCAGTTTTATCTTGTCTTGCATGCGCTCGGCCATTTCTTTAGCGACCGCCTGTTGTTGTTCCGGCGGCATTTGTTCTACTTCTTCTTTCGTCAGCCCCATCTCTTCCAGAATGGCATCTTGCATGCGCTCTTCCGGGGTTTTGCTCATGTATTCCTTGAATGCGTCCGTGGCCGTGCCGCCACTGAACTTATCTTGAGCATCGGTCGGTAGTGGGGCGTAAGTTAATTGCAGTCCTACGCGGGTTTTCGCGAACGCTTCATCAACGTTGTCACTGATTTTGGTCGCCTCACTGACTTGCTGTGTGGCGATTTGGGTGGCGGACTCCTGCACTTTCGCGCTGGCCTGAGCGGTTTGCGCCTGAACGTTGTTTTGCAGGGCTTGCACCATCACGCCCTGAAGCCCGGCGGCGGCTTCGGCGGTCGGATCTTCACCGGGCTTCTTGGGGAGTGGTGTCATTAACGTTTGTTTATTAGCACTGACCAACATGACGAGTAGACCTTGTAGGTGTTTGTGGTGCAGTGCTTTGAGCAAATAGTATGCCTAATGAATTATTGTCAATAATTTCAATTGGTTATTGTTGTATTGCCAGCCGAGTGATCGAGCTGTTGCGGTCAATCCTTGCCGCTCGTCGGCAGAGGTCGACCGCCGCGAAACGGTCATCAAGGCAGGCCATTGCAGCCATGTTTCAGAAACCCCGGGCGTTGCGCCAACCGTTGGAAATACTCGTCGATGGCCGGGTAGTCGGGTCGCTCCATGGGCGTCATCAGCCAGCGGTTGACGCTAAGCCCGACGACAATGTCGGCCAGCGTGAACCGTGGTCCGGTGACATACGCTTTGGTGGCCGCGAGCTGATGTTCGAGGATGCCCATCTTCTGGTTCCAGCCACGCACACCGGCGGCAATGTGATGCGGGTCCTGGAACTCCGGATCCTTGCGCACCAACGCCGTGAATGCGTAGCTCCAGGACGCATTGAGTTCGGTGGCTTGCCAATCCATCCACTGTTCGACCCGGGCACGCGCTGCCGCCTCGTGCGGTAGCAGATCAGTGTTTTGGTGTTTACCGGCCAGATAGCGGCAGATGGTGTTGGATTCCCACAGCACGCCCGCTTCGTCGATGATCACGGGCACCAGGGCGTTGGGATTGAGCCGGAGAAACTCCGGGCTGTGGGTGGTTTCATAACCGCTGCCCCAGTCCTCACGTTCATAGGCAACACCCAGTTCCTCACAGGTCCACAGGACCTTTCTGACGTTGATGGATGAAGCTTTACCCAGAATCTTCAGTGAATGTTCCATGAGCTAACTCCGTTAGCGCTTCGAGGCTTCGGGAATTTAATAGTGTGCCAGCCAATGGGCGACATCAAGTCTGTTTAAACCGCCTGCGCACGCCTGCGAATCGCTGGCCTCGGCGAGTGTCATGACCGGTGACTTTGCTGCATTTCTGGAAGGCACTCAGCGCAATACGGCACAGGCGATTGCGCAGATCATCATGCTGGCCGAGTTGGCGGTGAATTGGGTGCTGGATAACCTCGATCTGCAGGAATAAACGCGGAACTTGTGGCGAGGGGGCTTGTCCCCGTTCGGCTGCGCAGCAGTCGTAATCCTTTAGACACGGAGTCATTGAGGAGAAAGCGGGGCCGCTTCGCGACCCAACGGGGGCAAGCCCCCTCGCCACAGGCAAGCCTCTTCACCACAATGGATCGCGTCAGGTACTCTCGCGCACCTTCAACTCAAACCCCATGTCCTGCACCGGTTTAGCCACCGTATTACCCGCCAGCAACGTCAGCATCAACTCCGCCGAACGGCGGCCGATGGCCTCGCGCGGTGTGCTGATGCTGCTCAGTCGCGGCACCATGTGGGCCGAGGCCGGCAGGTCGTTGAAGCCGAGGATCGCAACCTGTTCGGGGATCTTGATCCCGCAACGCATCGCTTCAAGCAAGGCGCCCTGGGCCAAGTCGTCGTTGCCGAAGAAGATCGCATCGACATCCGGATGACTGGCCAGCAGCTGCAGGAACAACTCGCCGCCCAGGCCGACAGAGGAGGCGCGCGGTGTCAGCACCTCCAGATCCGGGTCATACAAACCGGCCTTTTGCAGGGCTTTGCGAAAACCTTCGCCACGCAGCAAGGTGCGTTGATCCAGCTGTGCGCCGATGTAGGCCAGGCGTTTGCGTCCACGAGACAGCAAATGTTGCGCGGCGGTTTCCCCGGCGGCGAGCTGCGAAAAACCGACGCAGTTGAGGCCGGCCGCACTGTCCAGTTCCATCATGTACACGCACGGAATGTTGCTCGCCTCGATCATCCTGCGCGAACTTTCGGTGCGGTCGAAACCGGTCAGCAGCAAGCCGCGAGGCTGATAGGCCATGTAGTTGCGCAGCAGGTTTTCTTCTTCATCGCGCGAGTAGTGGAAGTTGCCGATCAGCACTTCGAAGCCCTTGGGGCGCAAAACCTGATGAATGGCTTCCAGCGTATCGATGAACAACAAGTTGGACAGTGACGGCACCAGAACCACCACCGAATGGCTCTGGGCCGAGGCTAGTGCGCGGGCGGCGGGGTTGACTACGTAGTTGAGTTCCAGCGCCGCTTTCTGCACTTTTTCCACCAGTTCGGTGGCCACTGTGCTGACGCCGCGCAAGGCGCGGGAGGCGGTGATCGGGCTGACACCGGCCAGGCGTGCGACTTCATTGAGGGTAGGGCGGCCAGTGGTGCGAGTATTTTTATCGTTTTTAGAAGAGGTCATCGGGCGGCTTGCCAAACAAAATTCAAGGCACTAAGGTAGCGCTGTCTCGATGCAGCTGCAAATGCGTGAGCGGGGTTTGCCTGATCCTCGCTTTTCGGCATTGGGAACGAACATGCTGCAACCCACAAAAATGACAAGAAGGCGTCGGCAACTTCTGCTTTTGATCTGGTGTCACAACTGGCAAAGGTAGCGCTGTCTGCGCGCTGAGGTGTTACATGACTCATCCCATCACCGCCCTGGTCATCATGGGCGTTGCCGGTTGCGGCAAGACTTGCGTCAGCGAGGCCTTGTGCCAACTCAGCGGCGCGACCGCCATTGAAGGCGACACTTTCCACCCTGCCGCCAATATCGAAAAGATGAGCGCGGGTATACCCCTGAACGACGAAGACCGTGCCGGCTGGCTCGACAGCCTGTGCGATGAACTGCGCCGCGTCGATGCCAAGGGCCAGCGCCCGGTACTGACTTGCTCGGCCCTCAAACATGTTTACCGCGAACGTCTGCGCAGCGCCTTGCCGGGCCTGGGCTTCGTTTTCCTTGAGCTGACCCCTGAAGTCGCCGCCGACCGTGTGTCCCACCGGCCGGGCCATTTCATGCCGTCAACCTTGATCGACAGCCAGTTCGCCACGCTTGAATCGCCCGTTGGCGAGCCACTGACCCTGGCCCTCGATGCCTCGAACCACAGTGTTGATCAGTTGGCGAAACAGGCTCATGCCTGGTGGCTGGACCATGGCTTGAAACGCGCCGGTTAATTTTTCTTGAAGAGATAGCGCTGTCCTTATGGCTTTCGACTTACCCGCTTTAATAACAACAACAACCAGGAGACACCCCTAATGTTTGGCATGTCCCACGAGACGTTCCTGCTGCTCGATGCAGTGGTCACGGTGATCGGGCTTATTGTCCTGATCACCAAATTCAAGTTTCACCCGTTCATTGCCCTGATCATTGCCGCAGCCTTTCTCGGGCTGACGTCCGGCATGCCGATCGGCACCATCATCAAGGCGTTCCAGGACGGCTTCGGTGGCGTGCTCGGTTTCGTCGGGATCATCCTGGCGCTGGGTACGATGCTCGGCAAAATGATGGCTGAGTCGGGCGGGGCGGATCAAATCGCCCAGACCCTGATCCGAGCCTTCGGCAAGGACAAAGTGCAGTGGGCCATGATGTTCGCGGCTTTCCTGGTCGGCATTCCGCTGTTCTTCGAAATCGGCTTTGTACTGCTGATCCCGCTGGTGTTCATCGTTGCCCGCCGTACCGGCGTGTCGATCATCAAGATCGGTATCCCGTTGCTGGCCGGTCTGTCCGCCGTACACGGTCTGGTTCCACCGCACCCGGGTCCGTTGCTGGCCATCGGCGTGTTCGGTGCCGACATCGGTAAAACCATTCTTTACGGCCTGATCGTTGCGCTGCCGACGGCCATCATTGCCGGCCCGATTTTCGGTACGTTCATTGCCAAATACATCCCTGGCCACCCTAACCAGGAACTGGTGGATCAACTGGCTCGCGAGCCGGAGTCCGCTGACCTGCCGAGCTTCAGCATCACCCTGATCACCGTGCTGCTGCCGGTGTTCCTGATGTTGCTCAAGACGTTTGCCGACGTGGTGCTGCCGGAAGGTAATTTCGCGCGCTCCTTCATGGACCTGGTCGGTCACCCGATCTCGGCGCTGTTGCTGGCGTTGCTGCTGTCGCTGTACACCTTCGGCCACAAGCAGGGCATGGGTTCGAGCAAGATTCTGAAGTTGCTCGACGCCAGCCTCGCACCGACCGCCGCGATCATCCTGATCATCGGTGCCGGTGGTGGCTTCAAGCAGATGCTGGTCACCAGCGGCGTGGGTGACGTGATCGGCCACATGGCGGTGAACGCACAGATTTCGCCGATTTTGCTGGCCTGGCTGGTGGCTGCGGTGATTCGTGTGGCGACCGGTTCGGCGACCGTGGCGACCATTACGGGCGCAGGCATTGTGGTGCCGGTGGTGGGGATGATTCCGGGTGTGAACCGTGAGCTGCTGGTATTGGCCACCGGTGCCGGTTCGTTGATCCTGTCTCACGTCAACGACGCGGGTTTCTGGTTGGTGAAGCAGTACTTCAACATGACCGTGGCGGAAACCTTCAAGACCTGGACCGCGATGGAAACCATCCTGTCCATCGTTGCGCTGGGCTTCATTCTGCTGCTGTCACTGTTCGTCTAAGCACGCCGCAGACACAAAAAAACCGCAGCGATGCGGTTTTTTTGTGGCTGAATCGAAGTCCCTGTAGGAGCTGTCGAGTGAAACGAGGCTGCGATCTTTTGATCTTGATCTAAAAAACAGATCAAAAGATCGCAGCCTCGTTTCACTCGACAGCTCCTACAGTGTCAGGTGTCAGGTGTTTGTTTTGGTGAGCAGCCCATCCGCCCGGAGCATCCCGCGAATCCCGCGTACGGCCTGACGAATCCGGTCCTGGTTTTCGATCAGTGCGAAGCGCACATGATCATCCCCATACTCACCGAATCCCACGCCCGGCGAGACGCAGACCTTGGCCTCGGAGAGCATTTTCTTGGCGAACTCCAAAGAACCCAGGTGCGCATAAGCTTCGGGGATCTTGGCCCAGACGTACATTGACGCTTTCGGATTTTCGACCATCCAGCCCAGCTCATGCAGGCCTTTGACCAGCACGTTGCGACGCTGCCGATACTGCTCGGCGATGTCTTTGACGCACTGCTGATCGCCTTCCAGCGCCGCAATGGCCGCGACCTGCAGCGGGGTGAACGTGCCGTAGTCGTGGTAGCTCTTGATCCGCGCCAGGGCGTTGACCAGTTCGGCATTACCGACCATGAAACCAATCCGCCAGCCGGCCATGTTGTAGCTCTTGGACAGGGTGAAAAACTCCACCGCGATGTCCTTGGCGCCCGGCACTTGCATGATCGAGGGGGCTTTCCAGCCGTCATAGACGATGTCGGCATAGGCCAGGTCGTGCACCACCAAAACGTCGTACTGCTTGGCGAGGGCGATCACTCGCTCGAAGAAATCCAGCTCCACGCACTGGGCGGTGGGGTTGGACGGGAAGCCGAGAATCATCATTTTCGGTTTCGGGATCGAGCCGCGAATGGCGCTTTCCAGTTCGGCGAAGAAGTCCACGCCTGGAATCAGCGGTACCGAACGCACCTGGGCGCCAGCAATCACGGCGCCGTAGATGTGAATCGGATAACTCGGGTTGGGTACCAGAACGGTATCGCCCTGGTCGAGGGTGGCCAGCATCAAATGCGCCAGGCCTTCCTTGGACCCGATGGTGACAATGGCTTCGGTTTCCGGGTCGATGTCGACCTCGTAGCGATCCTTGTACCAATTGGAAATCGCCCGGCGCAGACGCGGAATGCCCTTGGACGTCGAGTAACCGTGGGTGTCTTCGCGCTGGGCGACGGTCACCAGTTTTTCGACGATGTGCGGCGGAGTAGGGCCATCAGGGTTGCCCATGCTGAAGTCGATGATGTCTTCGCCACGACGACGGGCGGCCATCTTCAGCTCGGCAGTGATGTTGAATACGTAAGGGGGGAGTCGATCTATGCGCGCAAAGCGGCGCGGCGAACCTGGGTTAGCCATTGTTGCCTCGGATAACGTGAGCGCCCGGAACCGTCCGAGCGACGCTGGCCACTGCGGTGGCCTGTTGCGGAAGATAAGGGCTGGTATGGCACACTGTCCAGCGTCTATATAAATAAATTTGTCCGAAGGGAAATGGGTTGATGGAATTCACCAGTGGCTTCTTGCTGAGCCTGTCGCTGTGCCTGGATATCGGCGTGGCCAACATCGCGATGATCACGCTTGCGATGCAACGCGGCTATTTCCAAGGCTTTGCCCTGGGGTTGGGGACGTGTGTCGGCGACCTGATCTACGCGGTACTGGCGTTGGCGGGCATGACCGTTTTGCTGCAATACGAAACCGTGCGCTGGGTGCTGTGGATCGGTGGTTCGGCGTTGCTCGTGTATTTCGCGGCGAAGATGATCTATTCGGCGATCCACCATGAGGCGCTGTTGGCCGAGACGGCCGAAGTGGGACACCACTCGCACCGCAAAGAGTTTTTCCGCGGGATCTTTCTCGCCATGTCCTCCCCCAGCGCCATTCTCTGGTTTGCGGCGGTGGGCGGCACGCTGATCGCGCGTTCGGGCGGCAATGGTGCCCTCAGTTCGGCGCTGTTTCTCGGCGGATTTCTTTGTGCCGGGGTGCTCTGGTGTGTCGGCTTGTGCTTCGCTGCGAGCCATGGTGGCAAGTTGCTGGGTGACAAATTGCTGCGTTATTCGTACATGGCATCTGCGGCGATCTTCTGCTATTTCGCGGTCTACGTGATTCTATCGGGTTATAACGAGTTCATCGGCTCTGGCGCCGCCGAACAGTTGCACGCACTGTAATTGGGTGAATCGGGTTTGGCTTCTATACTCCCAGCCGAACCCACTTTTTCGTACCAGGAGTCGAGTCATGGATGAGCAAACAGGCGTCGAAACGGCCAAGCCACGTTTCGAACACGGTCATTTCCTGCTCATTGCAGGGCTTGGCGGGCGATTTACCCAGGAAACTGCCAAGCGGATTCCAGAGCTCTGGGAGAAATTCATTCCCGAGATTGGTCAGGTTCCCGGTCAGAAAAGCGAAGTGACCTACGGCATCTGCTGCAACCCGGATGGCAAGGGCGGCTTTGAATACATCGCCGGCGTCGAAATCAGCAAGCTCGACGACCTGCCCGACAAATATCGCTGGGTGGAGGTTCAGCCCCAGCACTACGCCGTGTTCGAACACAAGGGCACTCTGGATACTTTGCCCCAGACGTTTCAGTACATCTGGAAAACCTGGTTGCCGCAGTCCGGTTATCAGGCGGCGGATGCCCCGGAATTCGAGCGCTACAGCGAAGACTTCAACCCGAAGCTCAACACCGGTGTGCTGGAAATCTGGCTGCCGCTCAAACCGTGAATACCGCGAGAGGCGGACGGCTGTCCGCCTCTCGATGGGTTATTTACTTTGTTTCATTCGTCGCGCCCGCATCATGTCGATCGACAAGGTGACGAAGCCCAACGTGCTGATGCCCAACAGCATAAGAAGACCGATTTGAACGCTGCTCATGGTGTGTTCCCCCTATGGATGGCCAGAGACAGGGAACAGCAATAATCCGAACCGAGGCGCAATGACAGCGTCTATACGAAGGCTTTATGGCGTAAGCGGTGATCGATATGAACACCTTATTAATTTATGATCCCCTGCCTTTCCCTCGCTGATTCCGAGCCGCCATGAACACCGTCATTCGCCACGTCACTCCTGCTGACCTGGACCGTTGCTATGCCATCGAAACCGTTGCCTACGAAGGCGACGAAGCCGCGACCCGCGATAAAATCGCCACCCGCATCGCCACCTGGCCCGAGGGTTTCATCGTTGCCGAAATCGGCGGCGTTGTAGCCGGTTTTATCAACTCTGGTGCGGCGTTTGAGGTAGAAATGTCGGACGAAGCGTTCAAGGAGTTGATCGGTCACGACCCGGCCGGTCCTCATGTGGTGATCATGTCGGTGGTGGTGCACCCGGACTTTCAAGGGCAAGGCCTGGCGAAACGTTTGATGGGTGAGTTCATTGAGCGGATGCGTGCGTTGAACAAGGCCAGCATCAACCTGATGTGCAAGGAGCGACACATTCCGCTCTATGCGGGTTTTGGGTTCGCCTACATCAAGCCTTCAGCCTCCGATCATGGCGGAATGGCGTGGCATGAAATGGTGTTGGAACTCTGATCAATAAACAAAGCGCCGTTTCAGGGCGCTTTGCCTTCAGATGAGAACTCAGCCTTCTCAGCCCAGAATAATGACAACGTTGTAGCTATAAGGTGCTCCATCCAGGCTGCGGGTGATGCTGGACTTGCACTTCAGCGGAGCCTTGCCGATGGAGCGGATGTTATGTTGCCTGCCAGGAACGCTTTTCGGCTCAAACGACCAGGTGTCGTAAGGTGTTTCTATCTTCAGCAGTGTTGAAAAATCAAATGCCAGGTTGCCACCTTTGTAACTAAAGCCATGTTTTACTTGCGTTGGACGATTAGACCTGCGACTGCGACGTGCAGGTGTCTCGCTGCTCAGTTTGAATGACTCATATTGCCAAGGTGCGATGTCATAATCTTCTTTTGGATGTACGCTGTTATCCCAGCTGGAGGTATTGAGTTTAAATGTCTCTTCGGTGCCATTGTAGATATAGACAACTACGGTGGTGTGAGATGTAATCTTGCTGATGGACTGCCAGGTTTCTTTTTCGTCTTGCCTTGCTTCTTTGGTAAGTTCGTCAAATTCTTCTTGAAGTTCCATACGTTCCCTGGCTTTCACCAAATCTTCTTCGGTAGGCTGGGGAATATAGTCAGTTAAACTGGCCAGAAACTCAAAGTAAGCTACTATTCCGGCGTTGACGGTGTCTTTGAGGGAGTTTTTTTCAAATGAGACATTCTCGATGTCTTCATGAGTTTCTTCGCTGGCAGAGTTGTTGTTGTCATCGTCGTGTTTCATATCATCCATGATGTAAAGCTCTTGTGAGTTAATTAGAGCTGTCGAAGATAGCAGGACTTTATTTGATACTCCTGTCAGATATGTGTTGGTTTATTGCATGCAACTAGCGATTGCTGATAAACAAAAAAGCCCCGGCTCTTTCGAGTCGGGGGCTTTTGTATTTCAGTGGTTACAACACCGGATAGTCGATATAACCGACCGGGCCTTTGGCATAGAACAACTCTGGGCGCGCCTCGTTCAGCGGCGCATCGGCTTTCAAGCGTGCGGGCAGGTCCGGGTTGGCAATGAACGGCACGCCGAAGGCGACCGCATCGGCCTTGCCGCTGGCCAACCAGGCATTGGCACTTTCCTTGGTGAAGCGTTCGTTGGCGATGTACGGGCCGCCGAAGGCTTCCTTGAGTTGTGGGCCGAGGCTGTCGCCAGCTTCTTTCTCGCGCGAGCAAATGAAGGCGATACCACGCTTGCCCAGTTCGCGAGCGACGTAGGTGAAGGTCTCGGACAGGTTGTCGTCGCCCATGTCATGGGAGTCGGCGCGTGGTGCCAGGTGCACACCGACGCGGCCGGCGCCCCAGACTTCGATCGCGGCATCGGTCACTTCCAGCAGCAGGCGTGCACGGTTTTCCAGGGAGCCACCGTAGTTGTCGGTGCGCTGGTTGGTGCTGCTTTGCAGGAATTGGTCGAGCAGGTAACCGTTGGCGCCATGGATTTCCACACCGTCGAAACCGGCTGCCTTGGCGTTCTCGGCACCGGTGCGGTAAGCGTCGACAATGTCGGCGATTTCAGCGGTTTCCAGTGCACGCGGGGTCGGGTAGTCGGCCAATGGGCGAACCAGGCTGACGTGACCTTTTGGCTGGATGGCGCTCGGTGCGACCGGCGCTTCACCGTTGAGGTACGACGGGTGGGAAACCCGGCCGACGTGCCACAGTTGCAGGAAGATCTTGCCGCCCGCGCCGTGGACCGCTTTGGTCACGTTGCTCCAGCCACGCACCTGGTCGTTGGACCAGATGCCCGGGGTGTCCGGGTAGCCGACGCCCATCGGCGTGACCGAAGTCGCCTCGCTGAGGATCAGGCCAGCGGAGGCGCGCTGCACGTAGTACTCGGCCATCAGCGCGTTCGGCACACGGCCTTCGTCGGCGCGGCAGCGGGTCAGTGGCGCCATGATGATGCGGTTGGCCAACTCGAGGTCGCCCAGTTTGATCGGATCGAAAATAGTCGTCATTTAATACAACCCTCGTGAGGTATCAGTTGGTAGCAGGGGCCAGTTCGGGATTACCGCTCTGACGGAAAGTAATCAGGGTCACCAGCAGGGCGAGTACCGCCAGTGCGGCTGCCGCGAGTGGCACGCTGGTCAGGCCGAAGCCGTGGGCGATGACGCTGCCGCCGACCCAGGCACCGAGTGCGTTGCCGACGTTGAAGGCGCCGATGTTCAGGGTCGACACCAGGTTCGGTGCCGCCTTGCCGTAGGTCACGACGTTCACTTGCAGGGCCGGTACGGCGGCAAAGCACGCGGTGGCCCAGAGGAACAGGGTGATTTCGGTCGGGATCACGGCAACGCTGGTCCAGGTCAGTACGGTGGAGACCACTGCCATGCTGATGAACACACCGATCAGCGTGGCCGCCATGCCTTTGTCAGCCAGCTTGCCGCCGATGATGTTGCCAACCGTCAGGCCCAGGCCGATGAGCATCAGGGTCCAGGTCACGCCGCGTGGCGAGACACCGGTGACCTCGCCCAACAGCGGCGCGACATAGGTGAACAAGGTGAAGACCGAGGCGGCGAACAAGGCGGTCATGCTCAACGACAGCCAGATACCGGCGCCTTTGAGAGCGCGCAGTTCGGCGCGCATGTCGAGTTTTTCTTCATCGCGCTTGGCCGGCAGGAAGCGGATCAGGCCGATCAGCGCAATCACGCCGATCACGGTCACCGCCCAGAAGGTCGAACGCCAGCCGGCTTGCTGACCGAGCGCGGTGCCCAGCGGAACGCCCAGCACGTTGGCCAGGGTCAGGCCGGTGAACATCAACGCCACGGCCGAGGCGCGTTTGTTGGCCGGCACCAGACCTGCCGCCACCACCGAACCGATGCCGAAGAACGCACCGTGGCAGAGGGCAGTCACCACACGGGCAAACATCAGTACGTTGTAGTCACTGGCCACGGCGCAGAGCAGGTTGCCGATGATGAAAATACCCATCAACGCTACCAATGCAGCCTTGCGCGGCAGTCTGGAGGTAGCCAGTGCCATGAACGGCGCACCAATGGCCACGCCCAGGGCATAACCGGTCACCAGCCAGCCGGCACCGGGGATCGACACCCCGAGGTCGGCCGCCACTTCGGGTAACAGGCCCATGATGACGAACTCGGTGGTGCCGATGGCGAAGGCGCTCAAGGCCAGAATAAGTAGCGAGAGAGGCATTGTCAGTTCCCCGTCGGAGCACTGAGCTCCTTAACGATGGCGTCGAGGAACGCTTGAATCACGTCCTCGTTGCGTTTGAAGAAGTGCCATTGACCGGCTTTCTGGCTGCTGATCAGTCCCGCACGTTGCAAGGTCGCCAAATGGGCGGACACGGTCGACTGCGACAGGCCGCAACGTTGATCGATCTGTCCGGCGCAAATGCCGTACTCGTGGTTGTGGAGCTGTTCCGGAAACTGGGTTTTGGGATCTTTCAGCCAGATGAGAATGTCTCGGCGTACTGGGTGTGCCAGGGCTTTTATTATTTCGTCGAGGTCGATGGTCATGGGTTTGGGCTCGTGATGAGTAAAACGCTATATCGCGATGAGGCGAACTTTAAATCGGTACTTCGCGATATACCAATATGATTTTGGTCTGATGACCGCATAAATCGGTATATCGGGTTATAACGATATTGAGGGCGTAGTGCTAAGCTGCGCGGCATGAACTATCTCGCACATCTGCACCTCGGTGGCCAGCGCCCCGGTCAATTGCTCGGCAGCCTGTATGGCGATTTCGTCAAAGGACGGCTGCAAGGGCAGTTCGATCCGGAGGTTGAAGCGGCCATTCAGCTGCATCGCAGCATTGACGTCTTTACCGACCGCCATCCGTTGGTGGATGTTTCGTTGTCGCGGTTTTCCATGACGCGCAGGCGTTATGCGGGCATCGTGCTTGATGTGTTTTTCGACCATTGCCTGGCGCGGGACTGGACGCTGTATTCGGATCAGCCGCTGGAGCAGTTCACGTCTGATGTGTACCGGGTGCTGTCCAGGGAGCCACAGTTGCCGGAACGCCTGGCGCGGATCGCGCCACACATGATGGCCAATGACTGGTTGGGTTCTTACCGGGAGTTCGCGGTGCTGGAGCAGGTGCTTCGGGGGATTTCCCGGCGGCTGACCCGGCCGGAGGAACTGGCCGCAGCGATGCAGGAGTTGCGGTTGCTGTATGAGCCGTTGAGCGAGGATTTCAGATTGTTCTATCCGCAGTTGCAGGACTTTGCCCAACACTATCCAACGACATAAACCCATTGTGGGAGCGAGCCTGCTCGCGATAGCGGCTTAACATTCAACGAAGATGCTGAATGGCATACCGCTATCGCGAGCAGGCTCGCTCCCACAGGGGATTTTTCATTCTTAAGAAAATGTGTGTCAGGCCGCGATAGCCGGACGCATTGGAACTTGCTGCGTTTCCGGAATCGCCCCGAACAACGCCTTCTGCACCGCTTGCTGCGCCTCGAATGCCAGCGCCGCCCGCTCACGACCTTCACAAGCGATCGGCTTGAGCAAATGAATCTCCACCTCCCCCCGGTCATTGGCGAACAAGCGCATCAGGTGCGAGAGCAAATCATCATCGCCAATGAATGGTGCCAGCGAATCAAGCTCTCCGTCGCGCAGATAACGAATCGCCACCGGTTGCAGTGCCACTTCGGAATCGATCGCCGCCGACAGCAGGCGACCATGAAAGGTGCGCAACGAACGGCCATCGGTGGTGGTGCCTTCCGGGAACATCAGCAGTGGATGTTCCTGCTCCAGATGACGGGTCATCTGTTTGCGGATCAACTGACTGTCGCCCGACCCGCGACGGATAAACAGGCTGCCGGCCTTGGCCGCCAACCAGCCCGCCACCGGCCAGGTGCGCACTTCGGCCTTGGACAGAAACGACAGCGGCGTGAGCATGCCCAGCAACGGAATGTCGGTCCAGGACACGTGGTTGCTGACCCAGAGCATCGGTGCCTTCGGCAATTCACCGTGCACGGTCACGCGAAAGGGCAGGGCATTGCCCAATCGCGCCATGAAGAACCGCGACCAGCGCTGGCGACGGACCATCGAATGAGCGATTCCCAAGCGCTCGAATAGTCCGAATACACCGGCCATCGTCAAACCCAGCGCGACCACCACCAACACTCGCGCAATTCGTGCGTACACCCGCAACCGGCTCATTACACAGCCGCCTTGAAGTGTTTGGCGTAACGCGGGCAGAGCTCGTCGCGCTTGAGCAGGATGAACACGTCGGCGACCTGGAAGTCTTCGTCCCAGCACGGCTCGCCGCAGATCTTCGCGCCCAGGCGCATGTAGGCCTTGAGCAGCGGGGGCATTTCGGCGATGACGTTGGACGGAATGTCGAGGCTCGGCAGCGGTTTTTTCGGCTCGGCCCGCAGGTGTTCGGTGCACAGGTAGCGTTCGCGCAGGCGCTGCATGATCGCGTGGGCCTGAATGCCGCCGTCCTGCATCGGGATGCTCGCGCAACCCATCAAATAGCTGTAGCCGCCCTGGTTCAGCACTTCGGCCAGTTCACCCCAGAGCACCGCGATGGTGCCGCCATTGCGGTAGGCCGGATCGACGCAGGTACGACCGATTTCCAGGATCGGGCCTTTCAAGTGGACCAGGCCATGCAGGCTGAATTCTTCTTCGCTGTAGAACTTGCCCAGGCTGCTGGCAGCCGTGTGGTCAAGCAAACGGGTGGTCGCCACCAGACGCCCGGTGTTCAAATCACGCACGCCGATGTGGGCGCAGTGAACATCATAGTCATCCATGTCCAGACCCAGCTCGGCGCCCTTCAGCTTGGCGTTGAATTCGCCGCTGAACACGTTGAAGCGCAAGGCCTGGGCTTCCTGCAAGGCCTCGGCGCCCACCAGGCGTTCGGCTTGCAGGCGGCGTTCATTGCCGGTGTCGCTGATGCGGGCGATCTGAGTCATTAGGAATCTCCGTGCGGGCTGCTCACCCGTCTTGGGTTACAGCCGATCGACTTTCTTTATGCAGCCGTGTTGTGCAAAGTCAGGCTATGTAGCCCCGGTGTCATCGCCATGAAGCTTTGGTGATGCTTATATGACAGCCCACAAGGAGCCTCTTATGCCCTGGCAAACCCTGTTGAACCGCCGCGATCGCCTGCCCGCCAACCCGGACCTGGGGGAAGGCTTCGCGACCTTGCTGCAGCAATTGGGCACGGTCACGCCGTTTGAATTGGCAGTGGTTGGCGCGCGGTTGATGGCGACGCCCGGTTTGGCGTTTCTGGTGGGGTATCAGGCGGCGTTGCGCATGCTGTGGCCGAGCGCGCCGCTGAGCCTCGGCGCCCTGTGCGCGACCGAACAGCGCAGCCTGCGCGTGGCAGAGATGCAGACCCGCCTGAGCGATTTACGCTTGAGCGGACGCAAGGATTTCGTCACCGCCGGCGATGCGGCCGACTGGCTGCTGATCTCGGCCCGCAGTGAGGAACCCGGCGAAGCGCCGCGCCTGAGTCTGGCGGTGGTCTATCCCGGCGAACCGGGCGTGCGCCTGGAAAAACTCCCGGCGATCCCGTTGATGCCGGACATCAGCCACGGTCGGTTATTTTTGGACAACGCGCTGTGCGAACTGCTGGCGGGGGATGGCTGGGATGCTTACGTCAAACCGTTCCGCACCCTCGAAGACATCTATGTGCTGAGCGCCATGACGGCCTGGTTGTATGGCGTGGGGCAGGACAGTGACTGGCCGCAAACCTTGCAACTGCGCTTGCTGGCGCTGCTGGCCGGGTGTGCTGAAGTCAGTCGGCAGGCGCCGAACAATCAGGCCGGGCATGTGTTGCTGGGGGGATTGTTCGCGCAGTTCGACGGGCTCAAGGCCGAGGTCAATCAGGCACTGGCCGATGGCCCACCGCAATGGGCGGCGATGTGGCAGCGGGATCAGGCCGTGATGGATCTGGCGGCGGGGGCGCGAGGAAAGCGACTGGCCAAGGCCCTTGCTGGATCTTGAACCAACCCCTGTAGGAGCTGCCGAAGGCTGCGATCTTTTGATCTTTAGCGTTCCCACTGACGCCGAGAATCAAAAGATCGCAGCCTTCGGCAGCTCCTACAGGGACCGAGAGAGTGTCATTTAACTGGACTAGGCTCAGCAGGCCAATCCCTCCGAGCCCCCACCATGTTCAAAGGCTTGTCCCTGATTTTCATGCTGCTGCCGAGCCTCACGGCCCACGCCGAAAACTGGCCTGCCGAGCAATGGGCCACCGCCCCGACGATGACGGGGCCGGCCCTCCAAGCCCTGGAGGCTTACGCTTTCCCGCCCCGCGACGACACCACCCGCCAAGGCATTCGCACCGATGCCTTGCTGGTGATCCGCGACGGGCAATTGATCTACGAACGCTATGCCGGCCCAACGACTGCCGACACACCGCACCTGACCTGGTCCATCAGCAAAAGCCTCATGGCCACGGTCCTCGGCGTGGCCTACGGCGAAGGCTTGTTCAAACTCCAGGACCCGGCACTGAAATTCTATCCAGCGTTGTCAAAACACCCGACGCTGACCATGGCCGACCTGCTGCACTGGGCCTCGGGCCTGGACTGGCAGGAGGATTATGAATATGCACCGTTGAAGTCTTCGGTGGTGGCCATGCTTTACACCCGAGGTCACCAGGACATGGCCGCGTTCACCGCTGGCCACGACGAATACGCCAGGCCCGGCCAGGCGTTTCGTTATTCCAGCGGTGACACCAATCTGCTGTCGGCCGCGCTGAAAACCATCGTCGGCCCGGCACGTTATCCGGGCTATCCATGGACGGCGCTGTTCGAGCCTTTGGGGATTCGCCACGCCGTTTGGGAAACCGACGCCACGGGCACGTTCGTCGCATCCTCCTACACCTACCTCACAGCCCGGGACCTGGCGCGAGTCGGCCTGTTGATGGCCCGCGAGGGTCGTTGGGGCGAGCGGCAGTTGCTGCCCAAGGACTGGGTCGCTTTCAACCGAGAACCTTTTGATCGCTATCAGGCCAACCAGGACGATGCCGTGCCCGGCGGTCATTGGTGGCTCAATCGCTCGCTGGAGGGCGCCGCAAAACCCTGGCCCGATGCCCCCGCCGACACGTTCACCGCACTCGGCCATTGGGGCCAGGCGATGTACGTGATACCCGGCGAAAAACTGGTGATCGTCCGCTACGGCGATGACCGCGATGGCACTTACCGGCACAACGAATTGCTCAAACGCGCGCTCAAGGCGTTTGCCGTGAAGGTGCAGCCATGAACCGCCAAGGTTTTGCTCGCCGCCGACCGTTCAGCTCGCTGTTGTTGATCCTGCTGATCGCCTTGCTTGGCTGGATCTGGCACGAGCGGGTGGCGCTGTGGGCCTTCCCGAACATCATCAGCGCCTACACCGCCAAGGAATATTGCTCGTGCCGGTATGTGATGAATAACGATGTCGAGTATTGCCATGGCTACGTGAAGCAATGGCTGCCCACCAGCGGATTTACCGATGATGCCGCGAACAAGCGCGTGACGGTCAGTGGCATGGGACGCAGCAATAGCGCCGAGTGGGTCGGCGAACGGCAGGGCTGCCGGTTGATGCCTTGAAAAGATCGCAGCCTTCGGCAGCTCCTACGTGATCGGGGTACATCCGAAGCGTGATCTCATGGCCGGACATGCAACCCTTGTAGGAGCTGCCGCAGGCTGCGATCTTTTGATCTTCGCGGTTTGCAATGCGCTCACGGACGGTTAAGGTTCGCTCAGGTTTATCGGCCCCACGAGTCTCTATGTTCAACCGCTCCCTCTGCAAAACCCTCGCCTTCCTGTTGCTGGCCGGCGCCACGTTGTCGGCCCAGGCCAATTGGTATCTAGATGGCGAGTCCTCGCGGCTGTCGTTCATCAGCACCAAAAACACCAACATCTCTGAAGTGCAGCGCTTTCTGGTGCTGCACGGCAAGGTCAGTCCCAAGGGCCTGGCCGAGGTAGAAGTCGAACTGGATTCGGTGAACAGCGGTATTCCCCTGCGCGACGAACGCATGCGCAAGGAACTGTTCGAGATCCAGACGTTTCCCGAAGCGCTGATCACCACGCAAATCGATCTGCGCCCGATCAACGACCTCGCCCCCGGTGCGCAACTTGAATTGCGCCTGCCGCTGACCGTCAACCTCCACGGCAAGCAACACCAATACAACGCCGAACTGTTGGCGACCCGTCTCGATGACCGGCGCTTTCAGGTGGTGACCCTCGAGCCGCTGGTGATCAACGCCGAAGACTTCGACCTGGCCCCCGGCCTGGAAAGTTTGCGCAAGGTCGCCGGTTTGTCGGCCATCAGTCTGTCGGTGCCGGTGGGTGCGGTACTGATCTTCACGGCGCGCTGACATGGCTGGCGCAATCTTCCCCTGGCGTGAAGGCAACCGCTTTGAACTGCTGATCGACGGCCCGCAGTTTTTTCCGCGGATGCTGGTCGCGATTGCCCGCGCCGAAGAACAGGTCGAACTGGAGTTGTATCTGGTGGAGGCGGGCGCCTGCGCCGAGGCCATGGTGCAGGCGCTGGTCCAGGCCGCCGAGCGCGGTGTGCGGGTGCGCTGCCTGTTCGATGATTACGGCAGCCTGGCGTTCACCCTGACCCTGCGTCAGCGTTTGATGGCCGCGGGCGTGGAGCTGCGTTTCTACAATCGACTGAGCTGGCGGCGCTGGGTGGGTAACTTCTACCGCGACCACCGCAAGCTGTTGTTGGTGGACCAGTGTCTGGCGGTGGTCGGCGGCACGGGTGTCACCGATGAGTTCTGGACACCGGGCGAAGACACCAGCGAATGGCACGAAGTCATGGTGGAAATCAGCGGTCCCTTGGTTATCGACTGGCAACTGCTGTTCGACCGGCAATGGATCGCCAACCGCCATCGGCGTGCCTGGAAACCCGCGTCGCACTTTGGCTTGCCGCGTTTACCGCGAGTGCCGTCCATGGGCGAGGGCATGGGCCGGGTCGCCTATGCCGACGCCCGCCAGCACCGGGACATTCTGCAATCGCTGATTCGCGCCTTGAACAGCGGCCATCGACGAATCTGGCTGGCCACGCCGTACTTCCTGCCGACCTGGAAGGTCCGTCGCTCGTTGCGCAAAGCGGCGGCGCGGGGCGTCGATGTGCGCCTGCTGCTGACCGGGCCGCGCACCGATCACCCGTCGGTGCGCTACGCCGGGCATCGCTATTACCCGCGCCTGCTCAAGGCCGGAGTGAAAATCTTCGAATACCAACCGTGTTTCCTGCACCTGAAAATGGTGCTGGTCGATGACTGGGTGAGCATCGGCTCGTGCAACTTCGATCACTGGAATTTGCGTTTCAACCTGGAGGCGAACCTTGAGGCGGTGGACGCGGGGTTGACGAGTGCGGTGACGGCGAGTTTTGACAGGGACTTCGCGTTGAGTCAGGAAGTCAGTCTTGACGCGTGGCAACGCCGGCCGCTGTGGCGGCGGGTCAAGCAACGGGTGTGGGGATGGGTGGATCGGCTGGTAGTAAATCTGCTGGATCGGCGGGGATAGGGTAAGAGCAAGATCAAGAGATCGCAGCCTTCGGCAGCTCCTACAGAGGTACACATGCCCCCTGTAGGAGCTGCCGAAGGCTGCGATCTTTTGCTTTTAAGGGTTACAGCAATTCGAAGCTCTGCTGCGTCACGTCCTGTGAATCCAGGCCGATCTGCACATTGAACTTGCCCGGTTCCGCCGCGTACTTGAGCTGGGCGTTGAAGAACTTCAGGTCGTCCTCGGTGATGGTGAAGTGCACGACTTTCTGTTCGCCGGCCTTGAGCAGCACTTTCTGGAAGTTCTTCAGTTCCTTGACCGGTCGGATCATCGAGCCGGTCACGTCCTGGATGTACAGCTGCACCACGGTTTCGCCGTCACGCTTGCCGGTGTTTTTCACCATGACGCTGGCGTCGAGCTTGCCGGTTTTGTTCAGCGTGGTCGACGACAGGGCCATGTCGGTCAGGCTGAAATCGGTGTAGCTCAGACCAAAGCCGAACGGGAACAGGGGACCGGTGGTGTCATCGAAATACTGCGAGGTGTAGTTGCCCGGTTTGCCCGGCGTGAACGGCCGGCCAATGCTCAGGTGGTTGTAGTAGGTCGGAATCTGACCCACCGAACGCGGGAAGGTGATTGGCAGTTTGCCCGACGGGTTGTAGTCACCGAACAACACGTCAGCGATGGCGTTGCCGCCTTCAGTACCGCTGAACCAGGTTTCCAGAATCGCGTCGGCCTGTTCCTTCTCTTCGAGAATCGACAGCGGCCGGCCGTTCATCAACACCAGCACCAGCGGTTTGCCGGTGGCTTTCAGGGCCTTGATCAACTCGCGCTGATTGGCCGGGATGTTCAGGTCGGTACGGCTCGACGATTCGTGGGACATGCCACGGGATTCGCCGACGGCGGCTACCACCACATCAGCGTCCTTGGCGGCTTTCACCGCCTCGTCGATCAACACTTGCGCCGAACGCGGATCGTCCACCACTTCCGGGGCATCGAAGTTCAGGAAGTTGAGGTAATCGAGGACCTTCTTGTCGCTGGTGATGTTGGCGCCACGGGCGTAGATCAGCATCGATTTATCCCCCAGCGCACGGGTCATGCCATCGAACAGGGTCACCGATTGAGCCGGACGGCCAGCGGCGGCCCAACTGCCCATCATGTCGATCGGCGCCTTGGCCAGAGGGCCGACCAGGGCGATTTTCGCGGTTTTCTTCAGCGGCAGGGTTTCGCCCTGGTTCTTCAGCAACACCAGGCTGCGGCGCGCAACGTCACGGGCCTCGGCGCGGTGCAGACGGCTTTCGGCGTAGGTGTCGGCCGGATCATCTTCAGCCTTGCCGATACGCAGGTACGGGTCCTTGAACAGGCCCATGTCGTACTTGGCGGCGAGCACTTCACGCACGGCGTTGTCGATGTCCTTCTGTTCGATTTCGCCAGCCTTCAGCAGCCCCGGCAGCTCTTTGCCGTAGAGGGTGTCGTTCATGCTCATGTCGATGCCGGCCTTGATGGCCAGCTTCGCGGCTTCGCGACCGTCCGCAGCAACGCCATGCTTGATCAGCTCGAAAATCGCCCCGTGGTCACTGACTGCCAGGCCTTTGAAACCCCACTCCTTACGCAGCAGGTCGTTCATCAGCCAGGTGTTGGCGGTGGCCGGCACGCCGTTGATCGAGTTCAGCGCAACCATCACCCCGCCGGCACCGGCGTCGATGGCGGCGCGGTACGGCGGCAAATAGTCCTGGTACATCTTGACCGGGCTCATGTCGACGACGTTGTAATCGCGACCGCCCTCGACCGCACCGTACAAGGCAAAGTGCTTGACGCTGGCCATGATGCTGTCGGCCGCGTTTGCGCCCGTGCCCTGGAAGGCTTTGACCATGACGCCGGCGATGCGCGAAACCAGGTAGGTGTCTTCGCCGAAGCCTTCGGAGGTGCGGCCCCATCGCGGGTCGCGGGAGATGTCGACCATCGGCGCGAAGGTGATGTCGAGGCTGTCCGCCGCGGCTTCCTTGGCGGCGATGCGCCCGGACAGGCCGATGGCGTCCATGTCCCAACTCGAGGCCAGGGCGATAGGGATCGGGAAAATGGTGCGGTGACCGTGGATCACGTCATAGGCGAAGAACATCGGGATCTTCAACCGGCTGCGCATGGCCGCGTCCTGCATCGGACGGTTTTCCGGGCGCGTGATCGAGTTGAACGTGCCGCCGATGTTGCCGGCCGCGATTTCCTTGCGGATCAGCTCCCGGGGCATTTCCGGGCCGATGCTGATCAGGCGCAACTGGCCGATTTTTTCATCGAGGGTCATCTGCTTCATCAGGTTGCTGATGAAAGCGTCCTTGTTCTCCAGAGGTGTGGGCGTCGTGGCGGCCAGTACGGTATGACTGGCCAGACTGACGAACAGGCCCAGCAAACACAGCTTCTTCATGAATGGTTTTCTCAAAGGCCTAAACGGCAGTGAATACGCGCCGGTCAGCCAAAATTTAGGGAGCGACTATTGTTGTTCAGGTAAATGCAGCACACTTCTACAGTGTTTTAGCGCTGGGGCATCTTTTAGCCCATTGGCTCGATGCAATCCAGTGGCGGCGGCAGATTATGCCCCAAGAGTCGGGTCAGAAGGTCGCGGGTTGTTTTTCAACGGACTGTGCAAGGGAGCGTCAACCAGATGAATGTACGACACCACTATCGGTCGAGCCTGCACGTCGCAGCCTTGATGTTGCTGACCACGTTGTTGGCCGGTTGCGGCATCAACAACATTCCGACCCTCGACGAGCAGGCCAAGGCCGCCTGGGGCCAGGTGCAGAACCAGTACCAGCGCCGTGCCGACCTGATTCCCAATCTGGTGGAAACCGTCAAGGGCTACGCCCAGCATGAGCAGGAAACCTTGACCGCGGTGATCGAAGCCCGGGCCAAGGCGACTTCGATTCAGGTGGACGCCAGCACCCTGGACAATCCGGAAAAACTCAAACAGTTCCAGCAAGCCCAGGATCAGTTGACCGGTGCCCTGAGTCGTTTGATGGTGGTGTCCGAGCGTTACCCGGACCTCAAGGCCAACCAGAACTTCCTCGCCTTGCAATCGCAACTTGAAGGCACCGAGAACCGCATTGCCGTCGCTCGTCGTGATTTCATCCTCGCGGTGCAGAAGTACAACACCGAACTCCGTACTTTTCCGGGACGTTTGTGGCACACCGTGATGTACAGCGATCTGCCGATCCGCGAAACCTTCGAGGCCACCAGTCCGGATGCGGAAAAAGCACCTGAAGTGAAGTTCTGATTTGGCCTGAAGTATCACCACCCGTAGGAGCTGCCGAAGGCTGCGATCTTTTGACTTTGATTTTCTTGAGGTCCTAAAAATCAAGATCAAACGATCGCAGCCTTCGGCAGCTCCTACACGGTCAGGCCAGGCTTGAGAGATGTGTTGATTCGGGTGCACGGATGAGGTTGCCAATGCGCGTGTTGAAAGTGGGCCTGGTGCTGGTGCTCTGGGTAGTTGCCCTGGCAGCCCAGGCCGAATTGAAGTTCCCGGAGCTGACCGGTCGGGTGGTGGACAACGCCCAGATGATCGAGCCGTCGGTGCGCGAGCAGTTGACGCAACAGCTCAATGCCCATGAAAAAGCCACCGGCGAGCAGTTGGTGGTGGTCACGCTGCCGGACTTGCAGGGCACCGACATTGCGGACTTCGGTTACCAACTCGGGCGCCACTGGGGCATCGGTCAGAAGGACAAGAACAACGGCGCGTTGCTGATTGTCGCCCGTGATGAGCGCAAGTTGCGGATCGAAGTCGGTTATGGCCTGGAAGATCGCCTGACCGATGCGCAAAGTTCGGTGATCATCCATCAGGTGATCACCCCGGCGTTCAAGGCCGGCAACTTCAGCAAGGGCATCAGCGACGGGGTCGCGGCGATGCTGGTGGTGCTGGGTGGCAATCCGCTGGATGAGCCGTCCACCGTATATGACTCTGGCGGCAATCAGGAGAGCGACTTCGTCTCGCGGCATCCAGGGGTGTTCGTGTTTCTGGTGATGCTGTTCATCCTGACGATTTTCGTCTGCCAGATGCTCGGTATCCTGCCCAGTGGCGGTGGTGGCGGCCGAGGCAGCTCGGGAGGCGGTTTCGGCGGTGGAGGTTTTGGCGGCGGCGGTGGAGGCGGGGGCTTCAGCGGCGGCGGGGGCAGTTTCGGGGGCGGCGGTTCGTCGGGCGGCTGGTGAGAATAATAATGAGCAGGCACTTCTAAACATGGCATTACTGACTGAACACGAACAACGCAAAGTCGCCGAGGCGATTGCCCGGGTCGAGCGCGACACCGACGCCGAACTGGTGACGGTGCTCGCGGCCCGTGCCGACGACTATGCGTACATCCCGTTGCTCTGGGCCAGCCTGTTGGCGCTGGTGGTGCCGGGGATCGTGCATTACCTGACCGGCTGGCTGACCATGCACAGCCTGCTGCTGGTGCAATGGATCACGTTCATCGTGCTGTGCCTGGTGTTCCGCATTCCGAAAATCACCACGCACCTGATCCCGCGCTCGGTGCGTCACTGGCGTGCCTCGAACCTGGCCCGGCGGCAGTTTCTGGAGCAGAACCTGCACCACACGGTCGGCAGCACTGGCATTCTGATTTTCGTCTCCGAGGCCGAGCGCTATGTGGAGATTCTGGTGGATGAAGGGATTTCCACGCGGCTGGATAACAAGAACTGGGACGCGATCGTTGCGGCGTTCACTCAGCAGGTGAAGCAGGGGCAGACCTTGCAGGGGTTTGTCACTTGCGTCGAGGCGTGCGGCGAGTTGCTCAAGGTGCATGTGCCGGTGACGCATGTGCGTAATGAGTTGCCGAACCGGTTGGTGGTGTTGGGCTAAAATCCAAGCCGCAATACATTCCCTGTAGGAGCGAGCTTGCTCGCGATGGACTCAAGAACACCGCGTTTATACTGCCTCTGCGCGTTATCGTTGACGACCATCGCGAGCAAGCTCGCTCCTACAGATCGCACCGTTCGGTAAATAACTGCGTGTCCCCAGCGGCCATCCCCCCTAAAATACCCGCCATTCCCCGATCCGCACCGCCCGAGGCCGTTTTTCCATGTCTGTCACCGCCACTCCCGCCAGCCTCGCGCCGGATCATCACGCTCAATTTATCGACCTGCTGCAAACCAGCCTCGATGCGAACGCCTTCATCAAACTGGTATTGGCCAAGTACGTCGGCACCGAAGCCGATTTGCAGCGGCTGATCATCAAACAACTGACGGTCAAGGATCAGCCGTGCCTGTCCTTCGTCTACCGCTATAAAACCCGCGACATCACCAAGAACCTGCCGCTTGCCGAGGGCGTGGCGACCATCGCCGCGCTGTTGCCGGCCTCGTTCAAAAATGCGCATTTACTGGCGCTGACTGACGAAGCCCAGCTCGAATACAGCAAAAAGGGCAAGGCTTCGCTGTTCAAGAGCAAACCTCAGCAATTGCGTGAAGTGCCGTCTGCCGAGCACAACCGGGAAAAGAACCGCTTCCTCGACCTGAACCGGCCGTTTCTCGCCGACCTCGGTGTGACAAACAGCAAGCACGAGCTGATCCCGGCGATGTCACGCAAGTGGAAGCAGATCAACAAGTTCATCGAAGTCTTCAGCCATGCGCTGACCACCTCGCCGCTGGCGCTGGACAAGCCGGTGCGGGTCGCGGACTTCGGTTCGGGCAAGGGTTACCTGACCTTCGCGATCCACGACTACCTGCGCAATACCCTGAACGCCGAAGGCGAGGTGACCGGCGTCGAGCTGCGGGAAGACATGGTCACTCTGTGCAACGCTGCCGCCGCGAAACTGGAACATCCGGGGCTGGTGTTCAAATGCGGTGATGTACGCAGCGTCGCACCGAGCGAGCTGGACGTGATGATCGCGCTGCATGCCTGCGACATCGCCACCGACTATGCGATCCACACCGGCATCCGCTCCGGCGCGTCGATCATCATGTGTTCGCCGTGCTGCCACAAACAGATCCGCCTGCAAATCCAGAGCCCGGCGCTGCTCAAGCCGATGCTGCAATACGGCCTGCACCTGGGCCAGCAGGCCGAAATGGTCACCGACAGTTTGCGTGCGTTGTTCCTTGAGGCTTGCGGTTATGAAACCAAGGTGTTCGAGTTCATCTCACTGGACCACACCAACAAGAACAAGATGATCCTGGCGGTCAAACGCGCCGAGCCGGTGGACCCGGCCCAGCTGTTGGTGAAGATTCAGGAGCTGAAGGATTTCTATCAGATCACGGAACACTGCCTCGAAACCCTGCTGCGATCTGACGGCTACCTCTGACCCTGTGGGAGCGAGCCTGCTCGCGAAGGCGGACTGACAGTCAACAATGATGTTGGCTGTTACGGCCCCTTCGCGAGCAGGCTCGCTCCCACAGGGGCCTTCACTGCGGTCTTGCGCCCCAGCATCACCGTCACGATCACCCCGGCGGCAAACAGCCAGGTGATCGGCTCGACGTGTTCACCGAAGAACAGCGCCGAAAAGGCGATGGTGAAGAAGATCTGCAGCAACTGGATCTGACTGACCCGGGCAATGCCGCCCATCGCCAGCCCGGCGTACCAGGCAAAGAACCCGATGAACTGCGAGAACAGCGAGACGTAACCAAACGCCCACCAGGTCCTGGCCGACACCTCGCCCTGATGTTGCAGCGCCAGGTACAGCACCGGCCCGATCAACAGCGGCGTCGACAGCACCAGCGCCCAGCAGATCACCTGCCAGCCGCCCATCTCCTTGGCCAGGCGGCCACCTTCGGCATAACCCAGGCCGCCCACGGCAATGGCCCCGAGCATCAGCAAATCACCCGTCTGAATGCTGCCGGCGCCGCTGATCAGCGCATAACCGAGCACCAGCGCACTACCCAGTGCGGCGCAGGCCCAGAAGGCTTTCGACGGACGTTCGTGGGACAACCACGCGGCGTACAGCGCCACGCACAGTGGTTGCAAACCATTGACCAGCGCACCGTGGGACGCCGGCAAGGTCTGCATGGCCCAGGCCGAGAGCACCGGGAAGCCAAGGATGACCCCGGCGATCACCAGGGTCAGGCCTTTGACCTGTTTCCAGGTCGGCCACTTTTCCCTGCGCCACAGAAGCAACATCGCTGCCGGAACTGCCGCGAACAAGGCACGACCGAGGCCGTTGAGCAACGGGTGGAGCTCCTGCACGACGATCCGCGTGAAGGGCAGGGTGAGGCTGAAGATCACAACGCCGAGCAGGCCGAGGGCCATGCCGGTGTTTTCGCGCGAGGACATGATGGCAACCAGAATCGAGGGTGGCGGGAAGAGCCTTCATCTAGCCATAAACCACGGACGTTGCTCTGCTACAGCTAGGCGCGGAGTTATCCGTACAGTTGCGAGTGATGCGAGCAACGCGTAGGAGCTGCCGAAGGCTGCGATCTTTTCATCCGCCGCGCCGCAAATCTGACTCGGCCCATCCCAAGATCAAAAGATCGCAGCCTTCGGCAGCTCCTACAGGTGATCAGCGTAGTAGTCGGGTATTACCTGCCATGCAGATTAAGGACTACCTTGAATACTCCTGCAGGCCCACGTATTTCCCAGAGGAGTCCTCCCCATGGCTGCCAAGAAAATTCTGATGCTGGTCGGCGATTACGTCGAAGACTACGAAGTGATGGTGCCGTTTCAGGCGCTGCTGATGGTCGGCCACACGGTGCACGCCGTTTGCCCGGACAAAACCGCCGGTCAGACTGTGCGCACGGCGATCCATGACTTCGAAGGTGACCAGACCTACAGCGAAAAACCCGGCCACCTGTTTGCCCTGAACTTCGATTTTGCCAAGGTCAAGTCCGCAGACTATGACGCGCTGCTGGTACCGGGCGGTCGTGCGCCGGAGTACCTGCGCCTGAACGAAAAAGTCCTGGAGCTGGTACGGGATTTTGACAAGGCCGGCAAACCGATCGCCGCCGTGTGTCACGGTGCGCAATTGCTGGCGGCGGCGGGGATTCTCGAAGGTCGTGAGTGCAGCGCTTACCCGGCCTGTGCCCCGGAAGTGCGGTTGGCCGGCGGTACGTTCATCGATATCCCGGTGACGGATGGTCATGTTCAGGGCAATCTGGCCACTGCGCCGGCCTGGCCGGCGCATCCGAGTTGGCTCGCTGGCTTCCTCGGTTTGTTGGGCACCAAAATCACGCTGTAACGAGGGACGTTTCCATGTGCGAGCTCTACGTCAAGGCCGATCCGATTCTCTACGAATCGCGCTCCCGCTCGCTGCGCATCTGCGGGGTGGTGACCACCCTGCGGCTGGAAAATCAGTTCTGGGACATTCTCAGCGAAATCGCCGAGGTCGACGGCATGACCACCAACCAGTTGATCGCCAAGCTGTATGAAGAGGTGATGGACTACCGCGGCGAAGTGGTGAATTTTGCTTCGTTTTTGCGGGTGAGTTGTACGCGGTATCTGACGCAGCGGCGGGTGGCTGCTCCGGAGTTGTCCGTGGTGCGGGCTGCTGCGAAGTAGCGGAGACCGCGTCGACCCAATCGCGAGCAGGCTCGCTCCCACAGGGTTCTTTGGTGTTCACAAAACTGTGATCACACAGCGATCCACTGTGGGAGCGAGACCGGCTTGCCGGCGATGGCGCCGGATCTGGTAACAAAAAACTGTGGATCAGAAGAACCGCGTCACACTCACCTTGGCATTCCGCCCCTGGCTATACGCGCGGTCGCCACTCAACGCCGGGCGATAGTTTTCATTGAACAGGTTGTCGACAGTCAGGTTGACCTCAGTGCCCTTGAGGTAAGCCTGCTGCGGTTTCCAGTTGGCGAACAAACCCTGAACGTTGTAACGCTCGTTGGCGTATTGGTTGTAGAACACATCACCCAACGTGTTTTTGCCTGAGCCGTACTTGTCGCTCGGCAGGCGGTCGGTTTGGCGCACGAACTCGCCCTGCCAGCCGACCTGGGCATCCCAGTTAGGAATCTTCACCCCCAGCACGGCCACCCATTTGGCTGGCGGCACGTCCCGTACCCAAACGTCCGGCCCCCACGGGTTGGTGTAGGCGCCTTCGTGTTTGCCGGTGAACCACGCGTAGGACAGCGAGCCGAACAGGTACGTGGAGTCGTAGAAACTTTCCACTTCGAAGCCCTTGATGGTCAGGCCGCCGATGTTGCGGTAGTTGCCCATCGGGCCCGAGCCCTTGCAGTCCGTGGCGATGGTGCCGCCCTTGATTGCCTGGTTTTCGCAGCCGATGCCGGTGGCCTTGAAAATTTCGTCATCGATCTTGTTGCGCATCAGCGTGGTGCGGATCTGTACGTTGTCGTGGTCGACGAACACATTGGAAAAGTGGCTGATGTTACCGGCGCGCCATCCGGTGATGCGCTCCGGGTCAAGGTCGACACTGGTGGCGGTGCGGCTGCCCGAACCCTGGACTTCGTACTGCTCGTCGATCACCGGTGCGCGCCAGGTTTTGCTGTAGTCGACAAAGAACGCGACATCGGGCGTGACCTTCCAGAACGCCGACAGACGCGGTGACCAACCGGTGTAGGTGCGGTCGCTGTAATCGTGGCCGAACGCCGGGTCCGGGTTGGCGTAGAGCGGCGCTTCGTTGGCTTCACCGCGATTGCGAACGTGGTCGTAACGCACCGACGGGGTGAGGGTGAAGTCACCCAATGTGATTGCGTCCTGCAAGTAGGCACTGTTGGTGTCGACCTTGCCCTGGGGCATGAAGCTGGGCTGGAAATAGCCGTAGTTGTACCTTGGCACATTGTAGGTCGTGCCCGGCATCCACATTTCGGTGTCGCGGCTGTGCTTGCGGATTTCCACACCGCTGGTGAGTGCGTGGGCCAGGTCGCCGGTGTCGAACAGACTGGTGTTGCGCAGTTCGACGATCCGGTCCTTGTAGGCGGTGTCCATCTTGCGTCCGCCGGTGGACGTCTGGAAGAACGCCGTGGCATCGCGTTCGTCAGTCTGGTCGGTGTTGGACTCCGAGTAGCTCAGCTTCAAGTCGATCAAACGATTGTCCAGAGGCTGGTACTGGTACTTGGTCGACCAGGTGGTGTCGATGGTTTCGCGATTGGCCAGAAATCGCTTGAGGGCATTTTTGTAACCGTATTGCTTGATGTTCGCCTTGGTCGGCGGGGTCGGGTAGCTGGTGGAGGAAAAGGGTGTCCAGCGTTCACTCTCGGAATGGGAATACGACAGGCCGACGCTGTGTTCATCATTGAGGTGCATGTTGAGTTTGAACAGCTGACCGTCCAGATCCTGCGCGCTGTTGGGCAGGCGCTGGGGGTTGATCGGGAAACTGTTGTCCGGATCCGGCGGAGTGCCCGCCAGTTTCATGTCATCGCCATCGCGCTTGGTCAGGTACAACAATGCATCGGCGCGGCCGTCGTCGCTGCGACCGAACAGGGCCGAGCTGTAGGTTTGTTGATGGTCATTGCTGGCGTAGCCGTATTTGACCATGGCGCCGCTGTTGCGCCCGTCCTGGAGCAAGTCCGGGGCGTCCTTGGTTTCCATGTGCACGGTGCCGCCGAAGCCGCCGTTGCCGGTGAACACCGAGTGCGGGCCTTTCTCGACTTCGATGCTTTTGATCAGCTCCGGCTCGATGAACACCGTACCTTGCTGGTAGCGCTCGAAACCGCTTTTGGTTGCGCCGTCCAGGGTCAGCGGTACGTCCTCGGCATCGCCCAGGCCCCAGATGTTGATGGTCTGACCGCCGGGTTTCATCGAACCGCCCATGCTCACACCGGGCAAGGTCGCCAGCAGGGCGGGGATGTTGTTCGGTTGGCGGCGATCGATGTCGGCCTGGGTCAGGGTCGAGCGACCGACAGTGCTGGAGTCGACCTCGGTGCCAGTGCCGATCACGCTCAAGGCGTCGAGTTGAATCCCTTCGCTGCTGCTGGTGACCGGTTCTGCGGGACGCACCACGTAGGTCTGATTAACCTTGATCAGACTGAACGGGCTGTTGTCGAGCAACCGGCGAATCGCCGCTTCCGCGCTGTAATCGCCATCGAGGGCCGGTGCCTTGAGGTTGCGTAACGGCTCTTCATCGAACAACAACTGAATCTTCGCCTGCTGGGCAATCTGGCTCAGCGACGTGGCCATGGGCTGCGCCGGCAGATGCAGGTTGATGGACTCGGCGTGGGCTTGCAGGCTGAATGCCAGGCACGCGGCGAGCAGGGTCGGTCGAAGGCCGGTAAGCGGATAAGGCGAAGACACGCGAAACATTGAATCCCCCGGGGCGGCTGAAAGGCCAAAAAGGCTTGCGTACAGAACGCAGACCGGAGGAAGACGCGGCAGGTAAAAAAAACCTCACATGCGAATGAAAAATATTCTCATGTGAGGTTGTTTCAGCGAGCTTCAATGCGCAGCTGGCCGTCAGCGAGGGTGACGGTTTTAACCGGGACCAGCGCCGGGAGCGCGCTGATCAGCGCGTCGGGATCATCGACGTCGAGGCTGCCGGACACCTTGAAACGACCCAGTTTCGGATCGGCCAGCAGCACCGGGCGAGGGCGATACAGATTCAACTCGTCCACCAGGCTGGCCAGTTCCCGATTACGAAACGACAAGTGCCCGCTGCGCCATTCGGCCACTTGCCCGTCAGCCAGGGTTTGCTGTTGCAGCGTGCCGCTGGCCAGGTCAAACGAGGCCTGCTGCTGCGCGCCGAGCAAGGTGTGTGTCTTGCTGTTCGGGGCAAACGCGACCTGACCGTGGGCGACACTCACCACCACTTGTTTCTCGGTGCGCCGCACATCGAAGCCGGTGCCGACCACCCGCACCGTGGCCTCACCGGCATGCACCCAGAGCGGGCGTTCTTTGTCGGGGGCCACTTCGAGATAGAGCTGGCCCTGATCGAGGTAGAGCTGACGCTGCTGGCCGTTGAAATCGATGCGCAGTCGCGTGTTGGCGTTGACCGACAAGACGCTGCCGTCGGGCAGGTTGAAGGTGCGCGCCCCTTGGGCCTGGGCGGCGATCTGTTGCTGATAGACGCCGTGGGGCGTGCCCAGATTGAACGCCAGCACCGCGCACACCAACACCGCCGCGATGGCCAGGGCCGGACGCCAGGCATTGGGTTTGCGGCGCACTTTCAGTGGCACCGGTTTGTTCAGTTGCCGGAGTTCGGCCAGATCGGCCCACAGGTGTTCGAACGCGTGGTAGGCCCTGGCCTGTTCGGGCACGCTCAGCCACTGCTCGAACGCCTTGCGGTTGGCGCTGCCGTGATCCTCGCGATTGCGGACAAACCAGCTCGCGGCCTGGGCATCGATGCTGTCATCCGGCAGGTCGGTTTCAATGTCGCGATGGCGGTTCATTCTGGCTGCTCCGTGCCGTTCTCGTGGTCCAGGCGTTGCTTGCAATGCAGCAGGGCGAAGGCGATATGTTTTTCCACCATGCTCAGGGAAATGCCCATGCGCTCGGCAATCTGTGCCTGACTCAGACCTTCAAAGCGGTGCAGCATAAGGGCTTCCCGGCGGCGTGGCGAGAGTTCGGCGAGAACACCTTTGAGCTGCTCCAGGCGTTGCAAGCGTTGTGCGCCTGCCAATGGGTCATGATGGTCGTCGGTGACGGGTTCCGGATCGGTGTCGTGACCGGGCTGCACGATGTGGCGCACCTTCTGCCGACGCCAATGATCGCGCAGCAGGTTACGCGCCATCTGAAACAGGAACGCCCGCGGCTGCTCGACCTTGGCCCGGTCGCCATAGTCGAGCCATTGGGTGAAGACGTCCTGCGTCATGTCCGCCGCGTCGCTGGGGTTATCCGTGCGTTTGCGCAGGTAATGCAGGATGTCTGCGTAGAACCGGCGAAAGGAGTCGGCCGACAGTGGGTCGGGCGTGAGGCGAGGCATGGATATCCTTCTTGACGAAGCGCGATGCAGGAGGTCTCGAATGATATCGAGAATTATTACTATTTGTCATCCTGGCAAATGATGTCCATCGCCTGGCAGTGGATAAACCCGGTAGACGGTCTTTACTGTCAGGCAACTTTCGTTGGATCAATCGACAGGAGAAGCACCATGTCTGGATGGTATGAGTTGAGCAAAACCAGCAACGGCCAGTTTCGGTTTGTGCTGAAAGCAGCCAATGCCGAAACCATTCTGGCCAGCGAGCACTACACCACGCGCAGCGCCGCCGAAAACGGCATTGCCTCAGTGCAGAAGAACAGTCCGCTGGATGAGCGCTACGAGAAAAAGACCACCAAGGATGGCCATCCCTACTTCAACCTCAAGGCCGCCAACCACGAGATTATCGGCAGCAGCGAAGCCTATACCTCTGATGCCGCGCGGGAAAAAGGCATTGCCAGTGTGAAGGCCAACGGGCCGAGCACGGTGATCAAGGACAAGACCCTCCCGGTGCTCTGAAAGTAAAAAGATCGCAGCCTGCGGCAGCTCCTACAGGTGACCGCATTCCCATGTAGGAGCTGGCGAAGCCTGCGATCTTTTCATTGCGTTAACGCAATGCTTTCAACAAGTCTTGCAACTGACTGATACCCGCCTCACCCAGTGGAAACACCGGCAACCGCGGATCGCCGACTTCCAGCCCGGTGGCACGCAAGCCGGCCTTGATAGTCGCCGGCAAGCCACCCTTGAGGATGAAGTCCAGCAGCGGCAACTGGCGATAGAACAATTCCCGGGCCTTGCTCAAATCGTTGGCCAACACCGCTTCATACAGATCGAGGTTGAGCTGCGGAATCAGGTTCGGCGCCGCGGTACACCAGCCTTTCGCACCGGCGGCAAAGGCTTCCAGGGCCAACGGGTTGCAGCCGTTGTAGAACGGTACCTGGCCTTGGCCCAGCCGTTGCAGCTGGTGCATGCGCTGGATGTCGCCAGTGCTCTCCTTGACCATGGTCACGTTGTCCACGGATTTGACGATCCGCAGGATCAGGTCCACCGACATGTCGGTGCCGCTGGTGGCTGGGTTGTTGTACAGCATGATCGGTACGCCAATGCTGTCGCCGATGGCGCGGTAGTGGGCGAGGATTTCCGCTTCGCTGAGTTTCCAGTAGGACGTCGGCAGCACCATCACCACGTCGGCGCCATGGGCTTCGGCGAAGCGTGCGCGGCGTACCGCTTTGGCGGTGGTCAGGTCGGACACGCTGACGATGGTCGGCACGCGTTTGGCCACGTGCTTGATGCTGAATTCGCTGACCTGATCCCACTCCGCGTCGCTCAGGTAAGCGCCTTCGCCGGTGCTGCCCAGCGGTGCGATCGAGTGGACGCCGCCGTCGATCAGGCGGTCGATGGAACGCCCGAGCGCGTCAAGATCAACGCCTTCGCCATTGGCGGTGAACGGGGTGATGGTGTAGCCGATGATGCCGTGAATGCTTGGGGTCGACATGGCGACTCTCCTCTTGAATAGGGGTGGGTTCAGTTCAGGCAATCGGCGTGTTGACGCAGGTTCTGCCGAGCGTAGTAGTTGAACGCGGCGGCGTGGCGCTTCGGTTTGGAAATCCAGTCATGGGCTTCACGTCCCAACTCCGGCAGGATCGGCTTGATGGTCCCGGCACTCATCGCCAGCAGTTGCAGCTTCGCGGCGCGCTCGATCAGTTGCGCAATCACACACGCTTCCTCGATGGTGGTGCCGGTGGACAACTGGCCGTGGTGTGAAAGCAGGATTGCCCGTTTGTCGCCCAGCGCCCCGGCAATCAGTTCGCCTTCTTCGTTACCCACCGGCACGCCTGGCCAGCCTTCGAGAAACGCGCAGTCGTCGTAGAGCGGGCAGAGGTCCATGTGGGAAATCTGCAGCGGTACTTCGAGCATCGACAGCGCCGCGACGTGGGTCGGGTGCGTGTGAATGATGCAGTTCACGTCCGGTCGGGCGTGGTACACCCAGCTGTGGAAACGGTTGGCCGGGTTGGGCATGCCGTGACCTTCAAGCACTTCCAGGTCTTCGTTGACCAGCAGCAGGTTGCCGGCGGTGATCTCGTCGAAACCCAGGCCCAGTTGTTGAGTGTAATAGGTGCCTGGCTGCGGGCCGCGGGCGGTGATTTGCCCGGCCAGGCCGGAATCGTGACCGTTCTCGAACAGAATACGACAGGTCAGGGCCAGCTTTTGCCGGTCGGTCCACGTATTATCCGCCAGGGTGTTTTGCATCTGTGTCAGCGCTTGCTTGACCAGTTGCTCTTTGGGTAGTGCTAAGGTCTTGGCCATATCGGTGTCCTTTGGGTGGTTCAATGGACGTCGGTTTTGCCTTTCACTCGTTGCTCGCAAGGTCAGGGGTGAATGCAAATGACACAAACGAGACTATATGACACCTTGTGTCATTGGCAAGGACACATCGTCGCCTTCTTGATGGATTAATCGCTCCACATGTCTATCCGTTTGAAATTACTGAGAAAAAAACTTGGCGTAACGCTGGAGGCCCTGGCCGAAAAATCCGGCATGACCAAGAGCTATCTGTCCAAAGTCGAGCGCGGGCTGAACACGCCGTCGATTGCGGCCGCCCTGAAACTGGCCAAGGCACTGAACGTGAAGGTCGAGGAGTTGTTCTCCGAAGACAAGGTCAGCCTCGACAGCTACAGCCTGGTGCGCAGCGACGAACGCCAGTCGCTGGGAGCCGATGAGCAGAGCCCCGGTTACGCGGTGCTGGCCCGACAGGTCAGTGAGCGCAGCCTGCTGCCGTTCATCATCTACCCGCCGACCGAGTTCAGCGACAAAGCCTTCAAGGAACACTTGGGGGAAGAGTTTCTGTTCGTCCACGAGGGGCAGGTGGAAGTGGACTTCATGAATGAGCGAGTGCTGCTCAATCGTGGGGATGCGTTGCACTTCAATGCGCAGAAACCGCACCGGATTCGGTCAGTGGGCGAGGTGCAGGCGCAGTTGCTGGTGGTGGTGCATAGCGCCGAGGAATGAGTCGACTGTAAAGGCATCGCGAGCAGGCTCGCTCCCACAGGGGAATGCGTTCCAATGTGGGAGCGAGCCTGCTCGCGATGGCGTCAGCCGCGTCGCCGCTAAACCTCGACTGGAACCGTGAGCTTCGGGCTACCCAGCGCATGCGTCTTCGAATCAAAAAACCGCAATTCAACCCCCGTCCCCTCAAACACCTTCGCGTAATGCCGCTTCTGATGCTGGATGAACGCCTTGCTGCGCGGATAAATCGAGATCGCCATCACCTTCGGTTTCGCCTGGCGCAACGCGTGGATGATGTGGCTGTCCTGCTCGCCCAGAGAGTGACCAAACAGGCACAACCCATCACCGTGGCCTAGCAACTGGTCATAGCAAAACGACAAATAATCCGAACTGCGAATGGTCTTGAGCTTGTCCTGAGTCGGGCCTTCGTTGACGAACAGCGGCACATCGTCGAGGGTCTTGATCGTGTTGTTGATCGCAAAACTGCCCAGCAGCGTGCCCTCGGTCGACATCAACTTGCGCGCCGTGCCGTCCTGATTCCGTACCAGATGCAAGCCGCCGTGCAGGTACAGCACACGGGTTTTATCAGTCGTCGTGGCGCTCAAATCAAAACCCGGCTCGGCCCCCTGGAACAGATCGGTGATCGCCTCAGGCTGGTGCTGGATCGCCCAGTAGTTGAGCAAGTCGTAATTGGTGGTAAACACCGTCCGATAACGGCCCAGTTCCTGATTGATCGTCGCCAGTGTCGAAGGCACGACCAGCCGCCACGGGATGTGCACCGCGTGCACGGTGTTGATCAGCGCTTCCTTGATCGCGTAGTAACGATTGCGCGGCGCGGCGGAGCTGACGGCCAGGGCCTTGTTGACGCGGCTGGTGGTTTTCAGCGCGCTGAGCACCTGTTCGAAACTGCGCGTCTGCATCGCGTCGAACACGCTCAGCTCGGACTGGCTCAGGGGTTTTTCTTCGACGGTGCGGGCGTTTTCAAACAGTGAGTCGTAGCCGAAGTCGTCCCACACCGCACGGCTGGCGCCGTTACCCACCAGCAGGCCGCTGAACGAGGCGGTGGCGCGCAAAGCGTTCCAGTCTTCAAGTTGGGCATCAACATCCTGGAAATCGGTCATTGCGTTCGTCGTCTCAAGGCAGAAGGTCTGATGGGCGGCGACTTTATCACGACCGAGACTTGAGCCAGATCAAGTTACTGCGCGAGCGATGGGTCGATCCTGTGGGTATCCGCCAGATCGGTCAGCCGATTCGGCCCCCACCAGGAGATTGGCTCATGAGCAGCACGTTTTTCATTCCCGCCGTGAACATCATGGGTATCGGTTGCCTCGACGAAGCAATGGACGCCATTCGCAAGTACGGATTTCGCAAGGCGCTGATTGTCACTGACGCCGGGCTGGCCAAGGCGGGCGTGGCGAGCATGATCGCCGAGAAGCTGGCGATGCAGGACATCGATTCGGTGATCTTCGACGGCGCCAAGCCAAACCCGAGCATCGCCAACGTCGAGCGGGGCCTGGGCCTGCTCAAGGAGAGTCGCTGTGATTTCGTGGTGTCCCTGGGCGGCGGTTCGCCCCACGACTGCGCCAAAGGCATCGCTTTGTGCGCCACCAATGGCGGGCAGATTCGCGACTACGAAGGCGTGGATCAGTCCACCAAACCGCAACTGCCGCTGATCGCCATCAACACCACCGCCGGCACGGCCAGCGAGATGACCCGTTTCTGCATCATCACCGACGAATCCCGCCACGTGAAAATGGCCATCGTCGACCGCAACGTCACGCCTCTGCTGTCGGTGAACGACCCGGCGCTGATGGTCGCCATGCCCAAAGGCCTGACGGCGGCCACCGGCATGGACGCGCTGACCCATGCCATCGAAGCCTACGTTTCCACTGCCGCCAACCCGATCACCGATGCCTGTGCACTGAAGGCCATCACCTTGATCAGTAGCAACCTGCGTCTGGCGGTACGAGATGGCAGCGACATGGCGGCACGGGAAAACATGGCCTACGCGCAGTTCCTCGCCGGCATGGCGTTCAATAACGCATCGTTGGGTTATGTCCACGCCATGGCTCACCAATTGGGTGGGTTCTATGACTTGCCCCATGGTGTGTGCAACGCGGTTCTGCTGCCTCATGTGCAAAGCTTCAACGCGCTGGTCTGCGCCGACCGCCTGAGCGATGTTGCCGTTGCGATGGGCGCCGATATTCGTGGTTTCAGCCCGGAAGAGGGCGCCCAGGCAGCGATCGCCGCGATCCGCAGCCTGTCCACGGACGTGGAAATTCCCGCTGGTTTGCGTGAGCTCGGCGCCAAGCTCAACGACATCCCGGTCCTCGCCAGCAACGCGTTGAAAGATGCATGTGGCCTGACCAATCCTCGAGTGGCTGACCAACGGCAGATCGAAGAGATTTTCCGCAGCGCGTTTTAAGCGCTTTGGCGGTAGGGCGCGAAGATCACGCAGAACATCGCGCCCAACGCCAGCAAGGTGCACAACAGAGACAGTGGCCATGCCTGCTGGCTTGCGATCAGGCTGGCGACTCCGCCGATGGCCGCAGCCATCAGTTGGTGAATGAAGCCGCTCAACGCCATCGCATAGGCACCGCCGACCGGCGAACCGTCGTTGGCCAAGGACAGGCTGATCGGGTAGTTCAGAGACTGGCCGAACACCGCCACGCAATACGGCAGCCAGAACAGCAGCGCGATTGACGTGGCAGCAATGCTGCCCAGTAACATCACCGCGCTGCCCGCCAGCACCAACCCCACGCCTGCCGTCATCAGCCAGCGTTGACCGGTGCGCAGCACGAAGCCATTGACCCCCAATGCCCCCAGAAAATACGCCGCACTGATCGGCCAGCCCAACAGCCCATATTCCACGGCAGACCAGTTGAACGGACCTTGCAGGATCAGTGGCGCGGCGGTGTTGAACGCGATGATCACCCCGTATCCCAGGCCGCCGGTGATGGCCGGCAGCAAGAACGCTCGATCACGCAGGATGCGCCGGTAGCTCGGCCAGACGGACGACTGAACATTGTCCTCGACCAGCAATGGAAACGTCACTCGCGCAACGGTCATTGCCATCAATAAACTTGCCCCACCTAACAGATAGAAGATCGCCGGCCAACCCAACCCAACCCCACCTGGATAATCGACCCCAGGTATTGACCGATTCCCAGCGCCACCACGAAGGAAATCGAAATCCACGACAGGGCTTTGGCCAGCAGGTCCCCACGGAAACTGTCGCGGATCAGCACCCGTGCCATCACCGAGATGCCGCTGGCGCCAATGCCTTGAAGCAATCGAAAAAACAGGAACGATTCAAGCGTCTGACCCAGTGGCAGCGCCAGATTGCCCAGTCCGTAGATACCGAGCGCGGCGAGCAATACCGGTTTTCGGCCAATGCGCTGGCCAAGGCTTCCCCAGAACAGCATCGGCAGCGCCATGCCGATCAAATACACCGCCAGGCCCCATGAAACCTGCGAGGCATCGGCGGATACATGTCGAGCAATCTCCGGCAGTGCCGGCAGGTAAATGCTCATGCCCAATTGGGCGAGAAAGACCGTGCAGCAGGTGATCAGGAGGGTGGTGCTGCTCTTCATTGGGTCTTCCCTGGATTTCAGCGGCCGATGTCCCGGCCGTGAGCGCGTAAAAGCTCGGTGATGAGATCACAAAAGTGGCGGATCAGCGGCGGCTCCATGTCGGCGCGCAGCGTGATTCTGATCGCGGCCTTGCCTTGTGCTACCACCGGGAAAAACACTGCCGAGGTGAAGAAACCGTGATTGGCCAGATCGATGGCAATGCTGTTCGCCAACGCCGCTTCACCGCAGGTGATCAGACGAATCGCCATGTTGCTGCCGTGTTGTTCAGTACGAATCAGGCTGTCAAAGAGCCGGATATTAACCTGAAGTTTTTCCTGTAACGCGGCAAATTCCGCCGTGCGATGAAGCGCAATGGACGCTTTACCCGCACCGATGGCTGCACTGTTCAGGCTTTGCGACCAATTACTGGGGCCGCCGTAACGTTGAATGAGCTTCTTCTGCCGTTCGTTGCCCAGCATGACCAGGCCACCGCTGGCGCCAAACGTCTTGGCCAGCGAGGCGACGATCAGGCAGTCATCCTCCAGGGCGTGCAATCTGGAGCGGACGAGGCCGGCGCCGAAGGTGCCGACGGCAGAAAGCGCATGGGAGTCGTCCAGGTAGAGAAACAGCCCATAGCGATCCTTCAGATACAAAAGGCTGTCCATGTCCGCAGTCCCGCCCATGCTGTAGGCGCCGTCGGCGATATACGCGACCGTGGCGTGTTGCTGACACTGCTTTTCGAGAAAATCCATGTCGTTATGCGGGCATGTCACCACCGTGGTTTCATCGGCGCAGGCGGCCTTGAGGTGATTCATCGAGTAATGGGCTAACCGGTCAAACACCATCACCGGAGGACGGTTTTGCGTGAAGACGCCACTGGCCAGCAACGGAAGAATTCCGGCACTCGTCGCACTGCATGACAAGGTGCTCAGGCAATGGGCGCCGAACAGTTCGGACAGTTCGGTTTCGTACTGGTCCAGAATCGCCAGCTTGCAGCGGTTCTTTGAGTTGGCGATGCGAAGGGTGCCGGTTTCCCACAACGTGGTCATGGCGCCGTCGAGCAGACCGGGGTGGTGATCCAGGCCCAGGTAAGACGTGGTGCAGAAGTGATGAAACGCACGCCCGTACTGGTCAATCATGCGGTTGGTACTTCTGATGTCGACATTGAGTCCCGCGACTTTTCCGGCTTCAGCGGTCTCCCAGTCGTAGTCGGCCAGCGAGATCAATTTTCGATAATTGGTGAAGGTGTTTGTCGCGTGCGCTGTCTGGTCCATATGACGTGTCTGTCCCTGAGTGATGTAACCGTCCGTGTGTATTTCGAGACTTTACAGCGTGCGGCGAGGACCTTGAATCGGCCGTTTCCGGTACGGTTGAGTGTTGCAAGAGATTTGCGTGTAGGGCGATGGCTTGTGATGTTGTGGGCCAAAACCGGGCTATATTGCCGACTCAGCCGAACCCCACTCATCGAGCCCTCCATGCTGCAAAAAAGCCTGACCCGCCGCCTCGATCTGATCACTCTTCAGCTGTTCGTCGCTGTCCACGAGGAAGGCACGCTGACCCGTGCCGCTGCCCGTGAAGCCATCGCGGTGTCGGCGGCCAGCAAACGGCTGATGGAGTTGGAGGAAGCGTTCGGCATCAGCCTGTTCGTGCGCCAGGCCAAGGGCATGACCCTGACGCCGGCCGGCGAAACCCTGCTGCACCATGCCCGGCAGATGCTGTTCAACGTCGAAAAAATGGGCCTTGAGCTGGGCGAGCACAGCCACGGTATTCGTGGGTATGTGCGAATGCTCGCCAACCTGTCGGCGATCATTCAGTTCCTGCCCGAAGACCTGCGGGACTTTTCCGAGCGCCATCCCCAGGTCAAGACCGACCTCGAAGAGCGCCCCAGCAGTGGGGTGATTCAGGGGGTTCTGGACGGCGTTGCCGACCTGGGAATCTGTTCCAGCGACAGCGACGTCAAAGGCCTGCACAGCGTGCTTTACCGTCAGGACAAACTGATGGTGCTGATGCTCCCGGATCATCCGTTGGCCAGCCGATCCGAGCTGGCGTTCGCCGACACGCTGGACAGCGACTACGTCGGTTTGCATTCCGCCAGCTCCATCAACATGCGCACCCACGCCGCAGCGCGCAAGGCTGGCAAGGTGCTGCGGTTGCGGATTCATGTGCCGGGTTTCGACGCGATGTGCCGGATGGTCCAGGCCAACATGGGCATCGGCATCCTGCCGCAGAAAGCCTATGAATTGTTTGGTCGGGCGTTGGGTTTGCATGCGGTGCCGTTGACGGATGACTGGTCGGATCGGGCGCTCATTCTGGTGGTGCGCGATGAAGCGGCGTTGTCGCCGGTGAGCCGGATGTTGTTTGAGCAGTTGCGTGGGCAGGTCTGATTATTCTCGATTGGATGTGCTGGCCTCATCGCGAGCAGGCTCGCTCCCACACGGATCTGCGGCGTTCACAAATCCCCTGTGGGAGCGAGCCTGCTCGCGATGACTGACCTGAGGTCGCCACTCCCCTCATGCCAAGCGTTCGCGTTTCACGAACGCCCGTTGCCAACTGAAGGTTGGATTCCTCGCCCCTCGGTCCTCTAGCCTTGGCTCATATTCCAAGAACAACAAGAGGTACCCCGCGATGACTGCCCCCTTGAGTGCAATCAAAGTGATCGAGATCGGCACCCTGATTGCCGCGCCGTTCGCCGCCCGCATGCTCGCCGAGTTCGGTGCCGAAGTGATCAAGATCGAAGCCATGGGCCAGGGCGATCCCCTGCGCAAGTGGCGCAAGCTGCACGAAGGCACCTCGCTGTGGTGGTACCTGCAATCGCGCAACAAGAAGTCCCTGGCGCTGAATCTGAAATCCCCCGAAGGCATCGAACTGGTCAAGCAACTGGCGACCAGCGCCGACGTGCTGATCGAAAACCTGCGCCCCGGTGCCCTGGAAAAACTCGGCCTGGGCTGGGACGTGCTGCACGCCCTCAATCCCAACCTGACGCTGGTGCGCATCTCCGGTTACGGCCAGACCGGCCCGTACCGCGACCGCCCGGGTTTCGGCGCCATCGGTGAGGCGATGGGCGGAATTCGCTACACCACCGGCACCCCCGGTTCGCCACCGGCCCGGGTCGGTGTCAGCCTTGGCGATTCCCTGGCTTCACTGCACGCGGTGATCGGTGCCTTGATGTCGCTGTTGCGGGTCAAGACCGGGCAGGGCGGCGGGCAAGTGGTCGATGTGTCGCTGGCCGAAAGCGTGTTCAACGTCATGGAAAGCCTGGTGCCGGAATACGACATGCTCGGCCACGTTCGTGAGCGCAGCGGCGGCGCCTTGCCGGGCATCGCGCCCTCCAACACTTACCTGACGGCCGATGGTGCCTACGTGGTGATCGCCGGCAACAGCGACCCGATCTACAAGCGTCTGATGGAAGTGATCGGTCGAAACGACCTGGCCGAAGCGCCGGAGTTTGCCCATAACGACGGACGCGCAGCCAAAAGCAACGTGCTCGACGCGGCAATCACCCACTGGACCAGCAGCCTGCCGATCGCCGATGTCCTGACGGCCCTGGAAGCCGCCGAAGTGCCGGCCGGACGCATCTACTCGGTGGCCGACATCGTCGCCGATCCGCATTACCAGGCGCGGGACATGCTGCTCAGCGCCGACCTGCCCGGCGGCACCACGGTGAAGATGCCGGGCATCGTACCGAAACTGTCCGAAACCCCTGGTGGCGTGAACTGGTCAGGACCGAGTCTGGGCCAGCATACCGACGGCATTCTCGCGGGGCTGGGCCTTACTGAGTCGCAGATCGTACGGCTGAAAACCGAAGGGGTGGTGCAATGATCACTGATTACTCCGAGACGCTGATTGTTCAGGAAGTCTCGCCCCGCGACGGCTTGCAGATCGAGCCGACCTGGGTTGAAACGGTCGACAAGATTGCGCTGATCGATCAACTGTCGCGGGCCGGTTTCAGCCGCATCGAAGCGGGTTCGTTCGTGTCGCCCAAGGCCATTCCGGCGCTGCGCGATGGCGAGTTGGTGTTCAAGGGCATCACCCGGCAACCGGGGGTGATCTATGTTGCGTTGATCCCCAACCTGAAAGGCGCGCAACGGGCGTTGGCGACCAGGGCCGACGAGCTGAACCTGGTGATGTCCGCCAGTCAGACCCACAACCTGGCGAACATGCGCATGCGTTGCGAAGCCTCATTGGCGGCGTTCGGCGAGATCGTGCAATACGTTCGCGGTACACCGGTGCGACTCAACGGCAGCATCGCCACCACCTTCGGCTGCCCCTTTGAAGGCAAGATCGATGAGGATCGCGTGTTGCAAATCGTCGAGGCTTATCAGGAACTCGGGATCCAGGGCATCACCCTGGCCGACACCACCGGCATGGCCAATCCGCGTCAGGTTGATCGACTGGTGCGACGAGTGTTGCAGCGGGTTGCGCCGGCAGATTTGACCCTGCATTTCCATAACACTCGCGGGCTCGGCTTGTGCAACGTGCTGGCCGCCTACGAGGCCGGTGCCCGACGCTTCGACGCGGCACTGGGCGGGCTCGGCGGTTGCCCGTTTGCGCCAGGCGCCTCGGGCAATATCTGCACTGAGGATTTGGTGAACCTGTGCGATGAAATCGGCATTCAAACCGGTATCGATCTGCCGCTGTTGCTGAAGTTATCGCGAGGATTGCCCGCGCTGCTCGGTCACGAAGTGCCCGGTCAACTGGCCAAGGCCGGACGCAATTGCGATTTGCATCCGTCCCCGTCCTGACACCCCGAATAACCCCTGTGGGAGCGAGCCTGCTCGCGATGCCTGAGTCACATCCAGCATAGATGTCGACTGATGCATCGCTATCGCGAGCAGGCTCGCTCCCACAAAAAAGCTTCCACACAGCAATTCTCAACCAGACAACAAAAACAATCGGACACCACGGGAAGTCCGCCTGGAGAAGCACCATGAGCCTTAATGTACTGGAGGCGGGCGCGAGCCCGTCCGTTAGCCACGACGAAGAAAAAGCCCTGGTCAGCAAAGTCGCCTGGCGGCTGATGCCGCTGATCATGGTCTGCTACCTGTTCGCGTTTTTCGACCGCATCAACATCAGCTTCGCCAAGTTCCAGCTACAGACCGACCTGAGCCTGAGCGACACCGCTTATGGCCTCGGCGCCGGGTTGTTCGTGGTCGGTTACGTGATCTTCGAAGTACCGAGCAACATGATGCTCTACAAGGTCGGCGCCCGCCGCTGGATCGCCCGGATCATGATGTCCTGGGGCCTCGCGACGGCGGCGATGGTCTTCGTCAACAGCGAATGGCAGTTCTACGCGCTGCGCTTCGTGATCGGCGCGATGGAGGCCGGTTTCGCGCCGGGCGTGCTGTATTACCTGACGCTGTGGTTCCCGCAGCACTATCGCGGACGCATCACCTCGATGCTGTTTCTGTCGTCGGCGTTTGCCGGCCTGGTCGGCGCACCGTTCTCCGGGCTGGTGCTGCAACACCTCGACGGCTTTATGGATATGCGCGGCTGGCACTGGCTGTTTCTGCTCGGCGGCGTGCCCTGCATCGGCCTCGGCTTGCTGGTGCTGACTTTGCTCAAGGACCGCATCGAAGACGCTCATTGGCTGACGCCGTCGGAGAAAACCCTGCTGGCCAGCCGCATCGCGCACCATGAACCGCACAAGAGCGGCGGCTCGTTGCTCGCCGCCCTGCGCATCCCGGGTTTCCTGACCCTGGGGCTGATCTACTTCCTGATTCAGGTGGCGTCCTACGGCTTGAACTTCTGGGCACCGCAACTGATTCGCAGCGCCGGTACCGAAAGCCCAGTGATGATCGGTTTGCTGACGGCGATCCCTTACGTCTGCGGCGCCATCAGCATGGTGGTGATCGGGCGGTTGTCCGACTCGACCGGGGAGCGACGCAAGTTTGTCGCCGGTTTGGTTGCGGTGGGCGCGGTGGGGTTCTTCTGTGCGGGGATCTTCGCCAACCACACGACCTTCTTGATTGTTGCGCTGGGCCTGCTCGGTGCCGGGATCATTGCGTCCATCCCGAGCTTCTGGACCCTGCCGCCGAAACTGTTGGCCGGTGCCGGGGCGGGTGCTGCCGGCGGGATTGCGGTGATCAACACCCTCGGCCAGTTTGGCGGCATTGTCAGCCCGGTCATGGTCGGACGGATCAAGGACCTGACCGGCAGCACCACACCGGCGCTGTACGTCATCGGCGTCTGCGCACTGATCGCCGTCGCGCTGCTGTTGTGGGGGTTGCCGCAGAAGCTGCGCACGCTCGACAAGTTCTGAAAGCTGCGGTGCTGCACAGGCCGCCATCTCGAGCAGGCTCGCTCCCACACTCGATCGGTGCCACGCCGCAGATCAAAGGTGGGAGCGAGCCTGCTCGCGATGACGGCCTGACAGTCAACATCTCACTGTCAGTTATCGCTCAACCGGCCGTCACCAAATCCTTCGCCGGCGAAGCACTGAACTGAATCAACACCACTCCCGCAATCAACAACCCCCGCCGCAAACACCCGCCGCAACGTCCTGCCGCTCCACCAATCCAAACAGCCCGAAGTGATCCAGCACCCGCGACGCCACCACTTGCCCGGTTGAATGGGCGGATCGGGCAGGGGATTTCGTGCTCGCCTCAAGATTTTCTTATGTTTACGCTCAGATACCGTTGATTCAGAACATACCCGTGAGGAAACAAAATTGCTGACTGGCCTCAATCACCTGACCCTCGCCGTCACCGACCTGAACCGCAGCGTGGCGTTCTATCAAGATGTGCTGCTATTCAAACCTGAAGCCATTTGGGACACCGGTGCCTATCTCTCGCTGCCGGGCTTGTGGCTCTGCCTGTCCCTCGACCCACTGCGCAACTGCGAACCCGCCGCCAACTACACCCACTACGCCTTCAGCATCAGCGCATCAAACTTCCCGCTCTTCGTCGAACGCCTGCGAACCGCCAACGTGCACGAATGGCGCGACAACCGCAGCGAAGGCGCATCGTTCTATTTCCTCGACCCGGACGGGCACAAGCTCGAGGCCCATGTCGGCGATCTGGCATCACGACTGGCGGCCTGTCGACAGCGGCCTTATGCCGGGATGAAGTTCTTCGACGATCAGTAACTCGATGCGCGGGGACCTGATATAGACTTGCGTGCATTCACCAAGTAGTTCAAAAGGCCTTCCAATGACCCCATCGCTGCTAATGGCCGTTCTCGCCTCGGGTTTTATCTACGGCATCACGCCGGGGCCAGGTGTATTGGCGGTGTTCGGGATTGGCGCAGCGCGTGGCCGGCGGGCGGGGGCCGGGTTTCTCTGCGGGCATTTACTGGGCGACGTGGTCTGGTGCAGTACCGCCCTGATCGCGATTGTCGGTGCCCGGGAAATCGGCAGTATCGCGTTCGATGTATTGGGTGTCATCAGCGGGCTGTATCTGTTCTGGCTCGGTTGGCGCGCGATTCGGGCTCGTCGCAGCAGTGCCGAGTCGCCTCAAGGCGCGGCGCGGCAGCCGTTCTGGCACGGCATTCTGTTCGGTTTGACCAATCCGAAAGCGTATCCGGTGGCGGTAGCGACCTTTACCGCGCTGCTGTCCAGCCGTGCAGAATTGCTGCACTGGTCGATGTTGCCATGGCTGATCGTCCTGAGTTTTGTCGGCGGCCTTATGGCCTACGCTATCCTCATTGGGATTGTGGGCGCGCGGCAGGTGCGTACGTTGTATCAACGGCATGAACTGGCGATCACCCGGTTGTGCGGGGTGATGTTTATCGGTTTCGCCATCAATGCCCTGGTGCATGCATTGCCGGGTTTGATGCCGAACAAGGCTTGAGGCTGATCGCAGGGAGGCGTCAGTTGTACTGATCGGTCAGGGATGGTTTTTTATTGCTGCATTGTTTGGACATGCTCTCTGCACCATGGCAACCAGAAATTCCGCGCCCCTGGCGAGCTACATCGATCTTTTGCTGGACGCCGTCTGTGCGGTCGACAAACAAGGTCGCTTCGTATTTGTCAGCGCGGCCTGTGAGCGCATATTCGGTTACACCCCGGACGAACTGGTCGGTCAACCGATGATCGATCTGGTGCACCCCGCCGACCGGCAGCGCACCCTCGACGCCGCGCGGGAGATCATGGGCGGCGACCCCAAACTCAACTTCGAAAACCGTTATGTGCGCAAGGATGGCCGCGTGGTGCACATCCTTTGGTCCGCTCGCTGGTCGGAGGTCGATCAGCTACGCATCGCCGTGGCCCGCGACATCACCGAGCGCAAGCAAGCAGAGTCCCGGCAAGCGGCGCTGTATGCGATCTCCGAGGCCGCCCATGCCGCGGAAGACTTGCTGGCACTGTTCAAACGCATCCACTTGATCATTGGTGAATGGTTGCCGGCGCTGAACTTCTCCGTCGCGCTCTATGACGAACACTGCGCGCAGCTCAATTTCCCGTACCACGTCGATGACAACGAGCCGCAACCCGAACAGCCTGGAACGGTCACCGGACGTCTGTGTGCCGAGGTGCTCCGCAGTGGTCAGCCGATTCTGCTGACCCCGGACAAGGACGACGCACCGGAGGGGTTTGAGCTACTGGTTGCGGGCCAGCATTCGCCTTGCTGGCTGGGTGTGCCACTGAACTCGCAAAACGGCACCATCGGCGCACTGATCGTAAAAAGCGTCGCGGGCGGCGAGCGCTACACCGAGCAAGACAAGGAGTTGCTGCAGTTCGTTTGCGCCCAGATCGCGACGGCGATCGAGCGCAAGCAATTGCACGCCCGGTTGCAGCGAATGGCCCAGTACGACCAACTGACCCAACTGCCCAATCGCGAGTTGCTCCGTGACCGGCTGAAAGCCTCACTGGCACTGGCCAAGGCCGAGAGCGGACGCATGGCGTTGCTGTACGTCGATCTCGACCGCTTTAAAGAGGTCAACGACACCCACGGCCATGCGGTCGGCGACATGCTGCTGCAAGCGGTCGCCAACCGCCTCAAGGGCTGTGTGCGGGAAACCGACACCGTGGCGCGCATTGGCGGTGACGAGTTCGTGGTGTTGTTGCACAGCATTCAGGCCTCGGAAGACGCTGATAGCGTGGCGGGAAAAATCCATCAGATCCTGGCTCAGCCGCTGCGGCTGGACGGCCACAGTGTGAACATCCAGCCGAGCATCGGCGTCGCGCATTACCCCGAGCACGGCACGGAAGAAGGCCAATTGTTCAGACACGCCGATGAAGCGATGTACGCCGCCAAACGCGAGAATCACCTGCGCATCGAAGCCTGACATTGCGCCACCGTTCGTCGCATCGATACCAGCTTTTCTAAACCTTTGCCGTGATGGAAATTCAGATTCTATGCGGGCTCCTGCTCGCTGCGATCATCACCAAGAGGTAGAGAATCATGCCTAATTCAAGAAACTCGAACTCGGGAAACTTCGCCAACGATCGAACGAAGGCGTCTGAAGCCGGTCGCAAAGGTGGGAAAACTACCACCACGACTGTCGATAAAGACCCAGCGAAACCCGATATGGGCCGCAAAGGCGGTCAGAAATCCAAATAGTGGGTGAAGGTAGTTTTGATTGAGAGGCGGGAGCGAAAGCTCCCGTTTGAATTTTTTCTTGAGGAGGGCGCGACCATGAGCCGGATGGCCACCCGATTACGCAATGCCAGCTTTGCCACGTTACTGGGCCTGTGTGCCAGCAGTGCCTTTGCCCAGTCCCCCGCCGAATTCATCAACGATGCCTCGGCCAAAGGCATGGCCGACATCGAAGCCAGTCGCCTGGCGCACCAGAAATCCGAGTCCAAGGAGGTCAAGGACTACACCATCGTCGTCATCAACGACCGCACCACCGCCAACCAGCATCTGGCGAAAATCGCCAAGCAACTCGACTTGCCGGTGGCCCCACGCGAAGAGGTGGTCGACAAGGCCAAAGCCTTGATGCCGGAAGTGAAAGAGGGCACGTCTTTTGACCAGGCTTATACCGCCAGTCAGGTGAAGACTACCCAGGAAGCCATCGAGCAGATTCAGCAGGTCGCGCAGACAACCGATGTGCCGGAAATCAAAGCCTTCGCTGAAGAAACCCTGCCCAAACTGCAAAACCACCTGGAAATGGCCAAGGCGTTGCAAGCCAGTCGCTAGACCAAGCATTTAACGGTGTTCAATGTAAACGGCGCGTGATTCACATCACGCGCCGTTTTTGTTTGTGCTCAGCACTCATTCAGATCCTGTTTGCGCTGGCTCGATGCCGCCAGCCCCGCCAGACCGTGTACGTCCTTTTCACCCATCGCGCGATAGTGTTTGCGCAGCGCTTCCAGCTGTTTGAGATCCAGCAGTTCAAGCCCCAGCATCGCGTTCTGCGCCTCCTTGTTCACGCGTAGCAACTCATCGATCTTCAAGTGCAGGATGTCGGTATCGCGGTTCTGCGTGTTCTGGATCAGGAACACCATCAGGAACGTGATGATGGTGGTCGAGGTGTTGATGATCAGCTGCCAGGTATCATTGAACTGGAAGATCGGCCCGCTCAACCCCCACAGACCAATCAGAATCAACGCGCCCATGAACGTCTTGGGACTGCCGGCCCACAGAGCGAGTTTCTGCGAGATTTTTGCGAATTTCATTGCCGTGTTCCTTATCGGGATGCGCCTGATTTTGTGACAGCGACGGCATGTTGAAAATTCTACTTACATTTGCGCGCGTCATGAAAAAGACGCAACCAATGGGCGCCGGAGGCAGTCACTACTTCAGTTCCTTGCCCTTGGAGAATCGGATGAACCTCGCTCGCCTGTTTTGCCTTTCCTGCTGCCTGCTCGCGTTGCAAGGCTGCTTCGATAATTCGGATAACGAAACCAAAGACAATACGGATGGCACCCGGTCTTCGGTGCAGATGCAGGATAAGGAAGCTGCGGATAAATAGTGTTCGCGCCCATTACTCGACCTGTAGAGGGCGTTGCGTCTGACTTTTACTTAGGTCGGTAGGGCGGAATGCGCTCGTCGATGTATCGTAGCGAACCGGTTGTCCGCATCACGACAACGCACCGACAGGAGAACGCAATGAGTTGGTCCGCCAAACAATACGTCGCTTTTGAAGATGAACGCACGCGCCCGGCCCGTGACTTGCTGGCCGCGATTCCCGGCGCGGACGTGCGCTCGGCCATCGACATCGGTTGCGGCCCCGGTAACTCGACTGAGCTGCTGGTGGAACGCTTCGCCAATGCCACGGTGCGTGGGCTCGACAGTTCGACCGATATGATCGAGGCCGCCCGCAAGCGGTTGCCGCAGGTGCAATTCGACACCGCTGACATCGATACCTGGAACGAGAACGGTCCCTTCGATGTGATTTTCGCCAACGCGGTGCTGCAGTGGCTGCCTGACCACGCAACGTTGCTGCCGGCACTGGCGAGCAAGCTTTCTTTCGGTGGCAGTCTGGCGATTCAGATGCCGGACAACCTCAACGAACCGTCCCATCGCCTGATGCGCGAAGTGGCAGCCGATGGTGCTTGGGGTGGCAAACTGGCGGGCGCCGCCGGGCAGCGAACGGAGATGGAGAGTGCCAGCGGTTACTACGAGATGCTGCGACCTCACTGTTCCCGTGTCGACGTATGGCGCACGACTTACCATCACCCGCTGGCGGGCGGCGCGTCTGGCGTGGTCGAGTGGTTCAAGGGCAGTGGCTTGCGGCCTTTTCTCGATCCGTTGAATGAGGAAGAGCGGGCGCAGTACCTCAAGCAGTATCAGGCGGCAATCGAGCGGGCTTATCCGGCGCAGGCCGATGGTTCGGTGCTGCTGCCGTTTCCGCGGTTGTTTATCGTCGCGACTCGCTAAGTGCAAAAAAAGGACGGATAACGCTGCAGTTATCTGTCCTTTCGCCGGGTACTCAAGTATTCAAAAATAAACGAAGCAAAGCCGAACAACCCGATCATTGAAATGATCATGATCCCCAACTCTGAATGCTCCATGTTGATCTCTTGGCGATGTGTGAGGGGGCACAATAAATTATCTGTGGTGAGGCTCAATGCAGCGCTACGGCTTCTTTACTGGCTTGCGGGGATCTATACGCAAAATATACGTGGGGCGGCAAAAGAATCACTCAGCGCTTAACGCTGACCGGCAGCAAGCTCCCTCGCCACAGTAATTCGTCGCTCGTTCTATCTGTTAACGGAACGGCAAGAGCACCCGGAAAGGTGCCCCCATTTCCCGTCAGAACTATTCCGCATCCATGCGTCGAGCGACAACGTCCAGCACATCGCAACCGTCGCGCAAGGGTATGCAGCAAAGCAATGCGAAGTCGCTGAGAATCACCGAGTCAGTTGTGATGTCGCCACGCATCGCGAGGTTTTCCAGGACCTGCGTCACCGCACCAATTCTGTAGCGGGCGGAGCTAAGAAGGGAATGCAGCGGCTGGGTGGTGTTGACGTAGAAAGTGGGAAGGTCGTCGGCGTTGCTGGTTAAAGCCATGTATTCATTCATGAGTGGTTACCATATCGGAGGGAAGACCTACCACTCAATCGTCGCCAAACAATAGGGTGGTAGCTGTACGTGGGTTGGCGAACCGGGACATGGTAAAACCGGCAGACCCTAGGGTCTCCCACGCACAGCCACCAAAAAAGAGGCAGCCAAGTGCGTTCAAAAGCGCTCCGAGAAATTCTCGGAGGCTTCTGTACCAGTCATCGAGTCGCCAAACCCGATACGCCATTTGGGCGCGCTCGGACTATAGGTCTCATGACAAAGGCACAGCAATGGACAAGTGTACGGACAATTCCCAGAGTCGTGTAGGACGTTGCTTTTTCGACAATTGGCCACTTTCGTGCCACTGGTGGATGGGCGAAAAGCATCAGCGTTTCACCAAATTCCGGCCATAAAAAAACCGGCCACGTGGGGGGCCACGTGGGGCCGGTTTGTGCATCTTGAAAAAACAAAGTCATCAGCTCTGCTGCAACACCTTAAGCGCTGCCGAAGCCAGAAAACCTGAACGGCTTTTCTCCTCGGGATGATGCAGTACGTACTCATCGATACGGTTGAGCAGATAGCCGGGTAGTGTGATGTTCAGCTTCTGGGCTTTGCCCAGATATTTGGTGACATCAATATCCACCAGAGCCCAAGTGCAGCCTGAATATTGCGGATTGGCAACATGTAAGGTGATTTTGTTGGCCGGTGGAATCGGCGAACCGTCCTCAGCCAGAATCTCGAAATGGCCCTCAATGGCTTCACGAGCCATAGCCATCGCATCATCCAGATCTTCACCGGCGGAGTAGCAACCCGGAATATCCGGCACTTCCACGCCCCATGCGTGTTCGTTGTCGCCCATTGAAATTGCAATTGGGTAAAGCATGTTCATTGTCCTTCTGAGATGCCGCGCATTGAGATCGTCAACGCAGCGCCTGTTGCAAAATACTCATGGCCGTTTTTTTGAGTAAATCCTTTTTCGGATGAGGAACTGTCACGAGACCCGGTTTGGTCGGATGCTTAAAGTGATGGTGACTACCCCTGATCCGAACCAGGTACCAACCATCCGCGACGATTTGGCTAATCAAAAATCGGCTATTCACATCACCTCCCGGTGGTGTGCTTAGGTGGTTACTATACCTACTGAACTTTTATGATCAACACTATAACCACTGAGTCCTCTCGGGCACCAATGGTCAGGTGGTAAGAAAACATCCTAGGAGAGCGTGAGGGGGTGGTTCGCGGATAGCCTCAAATGAGGCGTTTTCTGTATTGCAGGATTTTTCCATCACCATCGAAGCGGTTGCCTGGCTCATTTTTCAGGCATAAAAAAACCGGCCACTTGGGCCGGTTTTTTGTGTTGCTGCATCCCCCGTCAAAACCACCCTGACGTGAGACTAAATTCGATTGGAGCGGGTGAAGGGAATCGAACCCTCGTTATCAGCTTGGGAAGCTGGAGTAATGCCATTATACGACACCCGCTCAGAGCGGCTGACTTTGTACCAGATGTGCGCGTGGAAATGAAGTTTTTCTTTGCGCGGGATGGCTTTAGCGCAGGTGAAACAAGACATCAGACCGGGTGACGGTCGTTCGCGGGCAAGCCTCGCGCCTACAAGAATGCGTTTAACGCTATAGGGCGAAGCTTGCTCGCGATGACGCTGTTTCAGATTGCGAATGCATGGTGGTCCTGGACGTAGTGGTAACGCGGTCGGCTTGCCAGTTGCTCAGGTTTCAGGAAACCGAGCAGTGCGTTGCGGCTGTCCCGGCAGGCGGCTTTGTGTTCCATGTCGAGAAAGTGGCCCGTCGCGTCCAGCGTCGTGAAGGTGGCGTGTTTCACGTGATCGGCGAATAACCGGGCGCCATCGGCGGCGGTGTATTCGTCCCATTCGCCGTTCATGAACAGCACTGGCACGTTGATCTTTTCAGCGGCTTTGAGGAAGCACTGGCGATCGCTGTGCAGCAGGTCGCTGATGTGGAAGTGCATCTGCCCGTATTCATGCTCGGCCAGGGAGCTGACGTGGCGATAGTTGAAGCGTTTGAACAGGGTCGGCAGGTGTTTGCCGATGGTGCTGTTCACCAGGTTGCCGACCCGGTCGCCGTCCCGGCTGCCGAGGTAATCGATGCCGCGCTCGAGGTAATCGAGCATGTGCGCATTGATCTCCGGGGAGAACGAGCTGATCACGGCTTTTTCGATGCGTCGTGGCCGTTGGGCCAGGGCAACCAGGGTCGCGGCGCCACCCCAGGAAAACGACAGCACGTGTTCGGCGGCGAAGTGGTCGATCAGCTCCAGGAGGATCTGCCCTTCGACTTCCTTGGTCAGCAATTTCTCATGCAGGTTGTGGGCTTTTGACTTGCCCGCGTAGGGCTGGTCGTAGCAGACCACATTGAACTGCGGATGAAGGTTTTTCACGGTCTGTGCAAACGACGCAGTCGTGGCCATCGAGCCGTTGACCAAGATAATGGTCTTCTCTGCGGCGTCTGCGCGATAGAACTCCGTGTAAACCCGATACTGACCCTGTATATCCAGCACAGCGATTTCTGGCCTCATGTCATAAGACTCCTGGCAAGCGGGTATGCGCGCAAATGAGATTGCACGAGCTTTGTGACAGGTAGGCATACGCCTGGAATTTGAGAGGCCCATGTCGATCCATTGCAGTCCGGTCGACGGGTATTGTTATTGGCGGGCAGTCTGCCGGTGCACCGCGGAACCTGAGGGTTCTCTACCGACAAAAAGTTTCTTAGAAGTATATTGTGACTCGTCGGTCACATTTCGGCCGACGTCCTGATTCAAGCAGGGGTCACGTCATCACGCAAGTGTCATTCGTAAATTGTTCGACAACTTCTGCTGAGCGGTCGTCTGCTTAGATCGATTGGATCTCTTCGGTGCGCAACGCGCGGTATTTGCCCGGTTTTAGCGCATTGTCGAGTACCAACGGGCCCATGCGTTCGCGGTGCAGGCGCAACACTTTGTTGTCGAAGTGGCCGAACATCCGCTTCACCTGGTGATAACGGCCCTCGACGATGCTCAGGCGTGCCGACTTTGGTCCAAGCACGACCAGTTCGGCCGGTTGCGTGGTGAGGTCTTCGAAGGCGAAATACAGGCCCTCGGTGAACTTGATCGCGTACTCGGGGCCGATGGTCTGCTCGGTCTCGACGTAATACACCTTGGGCAATTTGGTCTGTGGTTGGGTCAGACGTCGCGACCAGCTGCCGTCGTTGGTGATCAGCATCAGGCCGGTGGTGTTGAAATCCAGGCGCCCGGCGATGTGCAGGTCTTCGCTGTCCGGCTCGTGGATCAGGTCGAGTACGGTCGGGTGCTCTGGATCACGGGTAGCGCTGACGCAACCAGGCGGCTTGTGCAGCATGAAGTAGCGTGCGGGCTTGCCGGCTTGCAGCACTTGCTCATCGACTTCGACGCGGCTGAATTCCAAGACCTCAGCGTGCGGGTCGCTGACGATTTTTCCGTCGATCCTGACGCGCTTTTCCACCAGCAACAGGCGCACCTGCTTACGGTTGAAGCGGGGCAGGTTGCTGAGGAAGCGGTCAACGCGCATGACAAGGGAATCGACAGGAAAAGGGCCGCACATCTTACGTGATCGGCCGGGCGCTTGCTTACAACTGCGCCTCGACCTGCGCGCAGCGTGGGCACAGGCAGGACTTGTCGCGCAGTTCGGGCGGCAGCGCTTCTAGCACCGCCGGGTCGATGCTGACGCCGTAGCACCAGCAAGCGCGATCGGCGGTTCGAGGGTCGGCCAGGGTGCAGTCGTTGGACGCACCGCAGGCCGGGCAGCATTCAGGTTTATTCATGTAGGACTATGCATAACTGGAGTGAGGCATTTCCACGCAGGTTCGGTTACGACCGGATTGCTTGGCCCGATACATCGCATGATCGGCCCGCGAGAGCAGCATGTGCAAGGTGTCATCGGTTTGCAGCGTGGTAACGCCGATGCTGACTGTCAGCTGCAATGCCTGATCGTTGTAGGCATAACGCTGTTGTTCGACATGTTGACGAATTTTCTCGGCGATCATCAGACCGGTCTCACCGTCGGTGTCCTTGAGTAGCACGATGAATTCTTCACCGCCCCAGCGACAGACAATGTCGGAGTGCCGCAGGCAACTCTCCAGATCCCGTGCGAAGCCGATCAGCACCTGATCGCCGGCCAGGTGGCCGTAGGTGTCGTTCAAGACTTTGAAGTGGTCCAGATCCAGCAGCAACGCGGTCAGCGGTTTGGGCTCGCGCTGGGCCTCGTGCATGGCTTGCGCGGCCAACAGGTCGAAGCCGCGGCGGTTGGGCAACTCGGTCAGGCTGTCGAGCGTCGCCTGAGCCTGGATCTTGCCCTGGTAGCGCTTGATGACCTGGTTGAGCAGGGCCAGCACGATCAGCGTGACGATCAGGCAGATCAGCAGGTTGAGGTACAGCGACTGGCGGATTTCACTGAGGGCACCGTCTTCGCGTTTATCGACGAACAGGTACCAGTTCAGCTCCGGGATGAACCGCACGTTGAGGAAATGTCCCTGGCCCTGGACGGAATATTCGTAGCTGCCGCTGTGGGGTTTGGGCAGTTGGCTGACCAGGCTCTTCATGCTGTCGAGTTCGCCGAGGGTCTGCCCGACTCGCGAGCCTTGTGGGCCGCCGTCGGCACCGGTGAGCACCAGGCGTCCGAAGGTGTCGACGAAATACACGCTGCGCTGGTAGCGCTGCTGGTACTTGTCGATCAGCTTGATCACCGCATCGACGGTCAGTCCGACACCCGCTGCGCCGATGAAACGGTTGTTGTAGTCGTAGACTTTGTAGTTGATGAAGAAGGTCAGGTTGTCCTTGTTGGCCATGTCCGGGTCGACGTTAATCTCGTAGGGATCGACCATGTCGCGCACGCGGAAGTACCAGGCATCGCGAGGCTCGTCGACTTTGACCTGCTTGAGCACGCCTTTGGCGTGATAGTAGGTCAGTGATGTGTTGGAGACGAAAAACGCGGTGTAGGCACCGTAGTGGGTCATGACTTCGTTGAGGTAACGGGTCATTTGTTCGGGGTTCTGCTCGCCGCTTACCACCCAGTCACGCATGAAGGTGTCGCGGGACATCATCGAGGAAATCAGGATCGGTCTGACGAGGTCTTTCTGGATTTCCGAATAGACCGTGTCCGATGTCAGCGGCAGTTCGGTGTTGACGATGTTGTCGCGGATCGAGGCGCGCGACGCGTAGTAACTGAGGAATGAGGTCGCGAGAAAGCCTGCCCCCAGCAGCGCGATCAGCGTAAGGACCAGCGAGCGTTGTGAATACAGCGGCGAGCGAAGCGGCATGACGATTCCGTTGGCAGTGACCCGATGGCAAGCATTCTAGTGGCACGGCGGGGAAATAACTGCGGCATTTGTAGGGCGAATCGGCAAGGATCAGCGGCTGGGGCGCATTGGCTGACGTCTTCGCGGGCAAGCCTACAGGTACAGCGCGGTCCATGTGGGAGCGAGCCTGCTCGCGATTGCGGAGTGTCAGGCGACATTATTTTTGCCTGTTAGACCGCCATCGCGAGCAGGCTCGCTCCCACAGGTTCTGATCGTTCCTACGTGCTAGCCAAGGCTTTTCAAGTAAGCACGCCATCCGCCTAGATGACTGATATCCACCGCGCCCTCCAGCCCATACGCCTCACAGATAAACCCGCTCTCCCAACGCCCATCCGTCAGTTGCACCTTGCCCAAACCCAGCGGCGCCGGGATCCCGGTCAGGAACGAACCCAGTTCACTGCTCGGCAATTCCCACACTTCCACTGCAATCGCTACGCCACCGTCCTTCACCCGAACCATCCCGGGACGAAACGGCGGGCCGCCGGCCAATGCATACAGTTGATAATCCGGTGAGCTGAACGTCGTCTCTACCAGCCGAGCCCCGCGCCGCTTCAGTTGCCAGTTCAACGCCAACCCGTCCAGATGCGCGCCACACACCACGAGCCGTGCGCGATCATTGCGCGCGACAGTCGTCGGCGCCGATAACCTCGAACCTTGCTGACGCTGCAGCGCATCCGCCACACCCAACAAATACTGATCGGTAAACGCCCGGCCAAACAGCGTCACACCCCAAGGCAGGCTGTTGCCCATGAGTCCGCTGGGCACGGCGACGGCGGCGTAATCGAGCAGGTTCATGAAGTTGGTGTAGTAACCCAGTTCCGAATTGCGCAGCACCGGTTCGGCCGCAAGCTCCGCCAGCGTGACGGCGCGGCCGATGGTTGGCGTGAGCACGCAATCAAGGTGTTCCAGCGCTCTGTCACACACGGCTTTCAGGGCTTGCAGCCGATACTGGGCACGGAAAGTTTGCACGCCGCTGACTGCCGGAGCCTTGGCCAGCACCGCGCGAATCACCGGCAGCACGGCTTGCGGGTTTTGCTCCATCAACTCGCCAGCCACGCTGTAGCGTTCGGCTACCCACGGTCCCTCATAGAGCAATCGAGCCGCTTCGAGGAATGGCGACATATCCAGTTCAACCGCTTCACCGCCCATGGCCTTGAGCTGGTCGATGGCATCGCCGAACAACAACGGGCCTTCAGGGCAACCGAAGAACTCCAGGTCCTGCGCACGCGGCACGCCGAAACGGAAGGGGCGTGGTGCACCGAACGCCGAACCGTCGTTCCACAGCGGATTGCTGCGGCTGTATTCATCTCGCGGGTCGAGGTGCGCCGTGAGCGCCAGTAGCTGGCTGGCTTCCCGAGCGGTCGCGGTGAAAGTCGTCACGCAGTCCAGCGTGCGGCAGGCCGGCACCACGCCCGCCGTGGAGATCAACCCTTTGGTGGCTTTCAACCCGACCAGGTTGTTCAGCGCTGCGGGCACACGTCCCGATCCCGCCGTGTCCGTGCCCAACGAAAAACTCGCCACGCCGAGCGCCACCGCGAGCGAAGACCCGGCGCTGGAACCACCTGACGGATACTCCGGCAACACGCTGTTGGGGCAAGCGCCATACGGCGAGCGACTGCCGTTGAGGCCGGTAGCGAACTGGTCGAGGTTGGTCTTGCCCAGCGGAATCGCCCCCAGCGCCAGCAATTGCTCGACGATGGTCGCCGAACGTTCCGGCACGTAGGCAAACGCGGGGCACGCCGCTGTGGTCGGAATGCCCGCCAGGTCGATGTTGTCCTTGATCGCGAACGGCACGCCGTACAGCGGCAAGCTGTCGATGTCACGACCGTCGAGCGCGGCGAGGTACGGTTCCAGCTCTTCAACACTGAGCAAGTGGATGAACAGGTGATAGTCCGGGTTCAACGCCGCGGCTTTATCGCGCAGGCTCAGCAGCAGTTCACGGGGCGTGATGTTGCCGACGCGATAAGCGCTGCGCAGGGCGTCGAGTTGCAGATTGATGTTCATGGCGTTAATCCTTTTCAAAATGGGTTCAGTCGAGTTCCAGCACCACGACGCGCTGTCCGGCGCGCACCGCCGAACCCGGTTGCACGCGAATCTCGCGCACCACACCGGCCATGGGCGCGAGCAGCGGGATTTCCATCTTCATCGACTCCAGAATCACCAGCACATCACCGGCGGCGACGCGGCTGCCGGTCTCGACCTGAACCTGCCAGAGGTTGCCGGCGATGTGGCTGTCGACGCTCTGTTGACCGCTGGCCAGTGGTGCATCTTCGGTCACTTCCGGAGCCAGTTCTTCGCTGTCGAAATGCGCCTGGCCACTGGCGATCCAGCGCTCGCGTTCGGCGTTGAACGCGCCTTTTTGCTGATCGCGAAAGGCTGCGATGGTCTCGGCTTCTTTCGCCAGGAAGGCCTGGTAGTCCGCCAGATTCAGCTGGCTGTGTTCAATGTTCAGATCGAAACGCCCGAGGGGGAAATCCCGTCGAATGCGCAACAGTTCATCGGCGCTCACCGGGTAAAAACGGATCTGGTCGAAGAACCGCAGCAGCCACGGTTTGCCATCGAACGCAGCGACTTCGCGGTAGCGGTTCCACATCTGCAACGTGCGGCCGACGAACTGATAACCGCCGGGGCCTTCCATGCCGTACACGCACATGTAGGCACCACCGATGCCCACCGAGTTTTCGGCGGTCCAGGTGCGGGCCGGGTTGTACTTGGTGGTCACCAGACGATGCCGCGGATCGAGCGGAGTGGCGACCGGTGCGCCGAGGTAGACATCGCCCAGACCCATGACCAGGTAACTGGCGTCGAACACCGTGCGCTGCACTTCGTCGAGGTTGGGCAGGTCGTTGATGCGACGGATGAACTCCAGATTGCTCGGGCACCACGGTGCGTCCTTGCGCACGGTGGTCATGTATTTCTCGATCGCCAACTGGCAGGCCGGGTCGTCCCAGGACAGCGGCAGATGGACGATGCGCGAAGGCACTTGCAGGTCTTTGGCGGCGCACACGGCGTCCCATTCACCGGAGACGATGCCGAGCAGATCGGCCAGTGGCAGTTGTTCGGGTTGGTAGTGCACTTGCAGCGAACGGATGCCCGGCGTCAGGTCGATCACGCCATGCAGGTGTTTGCTTTCCAGCGCTTGCATGAGGGCGTGGGCGCGGAAGCGCAGGACCAGGTTCAGTTCGGGCGCACCGATTTCCAGCAGTAGATGCGTGTCGCCGGACAACCGGGCAACCAACCACGTATCGCCCTGACCAAGATCCAATACCACAGGCGACACAACCCCCTGTGGGAGCGAGCCTGCTCGCGATGAAGTTGACGCGGTGTCTGATCTGGCCCCATCGCGAGCAGGCTCGCTCCCACAGGGATTCCATTTCAGGGCGAGATGGCGGGCGGTTTTCAGATCGACCGGGACGAACTGAATTTTATCCCCGGCCTTGAGCTGCCCAAGCTGACAAAGATCCGCTTCGATCACCGTCACCGGGCATACAAATCCACCCAGGCTCGGACCGTCGGGACCGAGGATCACCGGCATATCACCCGTGAAATCCACAGCCCCGATGGCATACGGATTGTCATGAATATTCGACGGATGCAGACCTGCCTCGCCACCATCCGCGCGCACCCATTCAGGCTTCGGCCCGATCAACCGAACACCGGTTCGGCTGGAGTTGAAGTGCACTTCCCACTGCGTGGTGAAGAAGGTGCCGATGTAGTGTTCGGTGAAGTATTCCGGCGCGCCATGCGGGCCGTAGATCACCCGGATTTGCCGCACGGCAGGCAACTCGGTGACCTGTTGTTCAGACAGTTGTTGACCGGCGCTGCGGTCGCTCAAGGCCGGCACATGCAACACATCCCCGGCCCGCAACGCTCGACCGCCATGACCACCGAACTGCCCCAGTGTGAAGGTACTTTTGCTGCCCAGATAATCCGGCACTTGCAGACCGCCGCGCAGGCACAGATAGCTGCGTGCGCCTGCACCGGCAATCGTGCCCAAGCTCAAAGTAGCGCCTGCGGGAATCAGCAGCGCAGTGTTCATCGCTACGGTCTCACCGTTCAGCGTCAGTGGAATCGTCGCGCCGGTCACCGCCACAACGGCATCGCAATTGAAGCGCAGCAACGGCCCGCTCATGGTGATTTCCAGCGCCGCTGCACCTTCGTCATTGGCCAGCAAAAGGTTACCCAACCGCAGCGCACGGCTGTCCATCGGCCCCGACGGCGGCACGCCCACCGCCCAATAGCCGAGACGACCGGGATAGTCCTGAACGCTGGTCTGCGTGCCGGCGCTGAGCACTTCAAACGTGTTGGCCTGATACACCAGACCTTCCAGGCAACGGGTCCACGGTTGGCCGCTGGCGAAGGGTGCATCCAGCAGAATCTGGCGCAAGTAATCGCGGTTGGTTTCCACCCCGTAGAGCAGGCTGTCGCCCAAGGCCTGATGCAGACCAGCAGCCGCTTCTTCGCGGCTCGGCGCCCAACTGATGACTTTGGCGATCATCGGATCGAAGTACGGGGGGATCTCGCAACCGGCTTCAACCCAGGTGTCGATCCTTAAAAGTTTGCCATCGGCGACGGGGAAATTCACAGCAGTGAGCAGGCCAGGGCTCGGCTGAAAATCCCGACCCGGATCCTCGGCATAGAGCCGCGCCTGAATCGCATGGCCGTCGGCTTTCAGCCCTCGGCTCAACTCACTCAATGGCGGCAAATCACCGGCCGCCAGTTCCACCATCCAACGCACCAGATCCACGCCCCACACTTGCTCGGTGACGCCGTGCTCCACCTGCAAGCGGGTGTTCACTTCCAGAAAGTAGAAACGTTGCGCCTCGCTGTCGAAGACGAATTCCACCGTGCCGGCGCTGCGGTAGTTCACGGCTTTTGCCAGTTTGATCGCTGCTGCACAAAGCGCTTCGGCCATGCCGTCAGGCAGGTTCGGCGCCGGGGTTTCCTCAAGGACTTTCTGGTTGCGTCGCTGTACCGAGCAGTCACGCACGCCGAGGGCAATCACTTCACCCTGGCCGTCGCCAAACACCTGGACTTCCAGGTGCCGGGCACGCTGGATGTACTTCTCGATGAACACACCGGCATCGCTGAAATTGTTCTGGCCGAGGCGTTTGACCGCTTCGAAGGATTCGCTCAGTTCGGCCGCGCTGCGGCACACACGCATGCCGATGCCACCACCGCCAGCGGTACTTTTGAGCATCACCGGATAGCCGACCTGTTCGCCGGCGATCAACGCCGCGTCGAGGCTGTCGAGCAGTTCGGTGCCTTCGAGCATCGGTACGCCGTGTTGCTTGGCCAAGGCGCGAGCCGTGTGCTTGAGGCCGAACACACGCAGTTGCTCCGGCGTCGGGCCGATGAAGGCAATGTTGGCGGTTTCGCAGGCTTCGGCAAACGCAGCATTTTCCGAGAGGAAACCGTAGCCGGGATGGATCGCCGTGGCGCCGGTGGCTTTGGCGATGGCGAGGATTTTGTCGACGGCCAGATAGGTGCCGGCGGCAGCGCCTTCACCGAGGCTGTGGGCTTCATCGGCCTGCAGGATGTGCAGGCTGGCGATATCGGCTTCGGAATAAACGGCGACGCCCTTGACCTGCAACTCACGCAAGGTTCGCAGGATGCGGCAGGCAATGGCGCCACGGTTGGCAATCAGGACTTTTTCGAACATGGCAAAACCCCTGGAGGCGATAGCGCATCAGCCTCGACCTGGGATGCGGGCCGTCCCGCAGTTTTTCGATAGGCGCCGAGGTCGTCCTCGACGGCAAAATCAATGCTCTTTAGAACACCACCGAACCTGTGGGAGCGAGCCTGCTCGCGATAGCGTCGGCACATTCGAAATTGATGTGACTGACACTCCGCCATCGCGAGCAGGCTCGCTCCCACACTAGATTTTGGTGTTTTTACTTTTTGAGGCATTGGCCGGAGCGGGCCTGGCACAAGACAAACAACCACCGCCGCAACCGCGCTAATTTCAGTTCCATACCAGTAGCTCCGCAGGGGTCGGGTTGTAGGCATTGCACGGGTTGTTCAGTTGCGGGCAGTTGGAGATCAGCACGATCACGTCCATCTCGGCTCGCAGGTCGACGTATTTGCCTGGCGCCGAAATCCCGTCCTCGAACGTCAGCCCGCCATCCGCCGTGACCGGCACGTTCATGAAGAAGTTGATGTTCGGCCCGATGTCGCCCTTGCCCAGCCGCCCGTCGTGGACGCAGGCCCGCAGGTAGTTGTCGCGGCAGCTGTGCATGTAGCGTTTCTCCAGCGCGTAACGCACGGTGTTGCTCTCCTGGGCGCAGGCGCCGCCGAGGGTGTCGTGGCGGCCGCAGGTGTCGGCGACGATGGTCAGCATCGGCTTGCCAAGGTTGGAATAGAGCACGCTGCCGGTGCTCAGGTAGACACTGTTCTGCCGGCGTAACGTGCGTTGCACGTCGTAGCGTTCTTTAGGGTTGGCGACGCTGTAGAACAGGGTGTCAACGGCCTGATTGCCTTCCAGGTCGAGGATGCGCAAGGTCTGGCCGGCCTTGACCTCCATCAGCCAGGGTTCGCCGGCGGGGATGGTGGCGCGGTAGACCGCATTTTCAGGCTGCTGTTGAGCAGTGGCGATTGCGAGTGACATGGCAGCGATCCTCAGGCGAACAGGCGGTCGGTGTTGATAAAGCCGCGCTCGTTTTCCGGGCGCGAGGTACGGCAGTGTTCGGCGACGCTGGCGTCGGCGTTCATCCAGCTGAGCTTCAGGGGTTTTGGTGCGTATTCAGGTGTCGGGTCCATCGGATGCTGAAGGGCGGTCAGCACCACCAGCGTGTCCATCGGCGCGTACAACTCGATGTAGTCGCCAGCCTTGGAGTTGTCTTCGACGAAGTGGAAACGTCCGGTTTCATCGACGTTCACACGGCTGAACAGGTTGAGGGTCATCAGTAGGTCGGACAGACCCAGCCCCCACTTGCCCAGCTCTACCAACAGGTTGTCGGTGCCGTTGCGAAAGAAGCCGTTGCGCAGTTCCTGATAGCGGCCCTGGCCGTATTTGTCCGCGACTTCTTCGGCGCAGAGCACGCCGCCGAGGCTGTCACTCCAGCCGCAGGTATCGGCGGTGATGGCCGCCAGCACGCGTCCCATGTCCGAGTACAGGCAATGGCCGGTGGTGAGCTTGGCGGTGTGTTGGCATTTGAGGCTGTCGGGCAGGTTCAGGCGTTCGGTTTTTTCATTGGCGTTGAGCAGCGTCAGGCTGACGTTGGCGCCACCGCGCAGGTCGGTCAGGCGCAGCAGTTGGCCGCGTTTCAAAACGAAGGAGCGATGGCCGCCGCCGGGGAGCATTTCTTCGGCGAAGGGCGGGAACAGTTGAGTCGAATCAGTCATGTGCAAAATCCTCTTAAGCGGTGCGAAGCGCGCCTGCCAACTGAGCCGGCAAGGCATCGACGGCGGCGCGGTTGGCGCGGCGGTCGCTGTTCAAAGGGATGTCGTAGGTAATGCGCGCGCCATAGGCGCCGGGGGCGTGCGGGTCAATGCGGACCTTGTCGAACACCAGCAGGCGGGTGCCGAGGCTGAACCCTTCGGACAGGTCGTGGGTGACCATGAACACCGTCAGTTGCGTCTCGCGCCACAGCTCCAGCAACAGGCTGTGCATGTCCTTGCGGATGCCCGGATCGAGGGCGCCGAACGGCTCGTCGAGCAGCAACACCCGAGGTTTCATGATCAGCGCCTGGGCGATGGCCAGCCGTTGCTGCATGCCACCTGAAAGTTGCGCCGGGTACTTGTCCAGCGAGTGGCCGAGGCCGACTTTGTGCAGCAACACTGAGGCTTGTTCGCGCGCATCTTTTTTAGCGCTGCCGAACAAGCGCCCAAGCAGCGGCGAGCGTGGTAGTTCGAGGCCGAGGGCAACGTTGTCCAGCACGGTCAGGTGCGGGAACACCGAGTAGCGCTGGAACACCACGCCACGGCTGGCATCGGGTTCGCCTGCCAAGGCTTGGTCATCCAACAGAATCTCGCCGCGACTGGCGCGTTCCTGGCCGAGCAACAGCCGCAGGAAGGTCGATTTGCCGCAACCCGACGCGCCGACCAAGGTGCAGAACTCACCCTCGTTGACGTTCAGATTCAGCCCTTCGAGCACCACCTGGTCGGCGTACTGCTGCCAGACGTTTTTTACCGTGATGAAGCTCATGCCCGGGCTCCTTCATACCAAGGGAACGCCCGTTGGGTCAGGCGCTTGAGGCCCCAATCCATCAGCCAGGCGAGCAGGGTGATCCACACCACGTAAGGCAGAATCACGTCCATCGCCAGGTAGCGGCGCACGAGGAAAATCCGGTAGCCGAGGCCGTCGGTGGACGCGATGGCTTCGGCGGCGATCAGGAACAGCCACGCCGACCCCAGCATCAGCCGCAGCGAGATCAGCAGACGCGGCAGCAATTGCGGCAGCACCACCCGCAGCATCAACGTCCAGGTCGAAGCGCCGAGGGTCTGGGCCTTGATCAGCAACTCGACCGGAATTTCCCGGGCGCGCTGCTCCAGATCGCGGGCCAGGCACGGGGTGATGCCGATCACGATCAGCATCACTTTCGACAACTCCCCCAACCCGAACACGATGAACAGAATCGGCAGGATCGCCAGCGGCGGCACCATCGACAGCACCGTCAGCAGCGGCGATAACGGTGCGCCGAACAGCGGCAAGGTGCCGGCGGCGATGCCCAGGCACAGCCCGGCCAACGCGCTGATGCCAAGACCAATGGCCAGCCGTCTCAGGCTGGACGCGGTGTCTTGCCAAAGCAGGTATTCACCGGTGCGACTGTCCGCCGTGAAAGCCAGGCGTTTCACCGCGTCGGTCATCTGCACCGCGCTGGGCAGCAGCTTGTCGTTGGGGTTGTCTGTCAGCCGCTCGGCCGAGCCCATGAAGTAGGCGAACAGCACCAGGGCGAACGGCAGGATCACCAACAGCAGGCGACTCGGGCGATCCGGGTGGCGATTGATCAGGCGCATGGCCAGTTCCTCCGGTTACAGCTTGGCGTCGGCAGCCATCTGCACGTAGGTCGGGTCGAAACGCAGCTTGAGGTTGGTCTTGTCGCCGCTGGTCACGCCATTGGCGAAGGCCATGCCGATCGCGCTGGTGTCCTTGGCGCCTTCACCCAGCAAGCCGTGCTGGAACGAGAACTCGGCGACCTTGCGCATGGTTTCCGGCAGCTGTTTGCTGGTGGAAAACGCTAGGGCTTCTTTGGCCGTGGTGAACAGTTTGGTGGTGTCCAGTTGCGCCTGGAAGCCGGCCAGATCGGTGCCGGAGGCTTTGGCCATGTGTTCGAGGGCGGCTTTGCTGGCGGCGTTTTTCGCGTTCATCAACTCGACCACTTCGAACCAGGCGCCGGTCAGCGCTTTGCCCAATGCCGGATTGTCTTTGAGGGTGGCGCTGTTGACCACCATCATGTCCATGATTTCGCCGGGTATCTGGCTGGAGTTGAAGACTTCGGTCACACCGGGTTTGGCCTTGATGTCCGAGAGCATCGGGTTCCAGGTCGTCACGGCGTTGACCTGATCGGTGTTGAAGGCCGCCGATATGTCGGCGTCGGAGGTGTTGACTACTTTCAGGTCTTTCTCGGTGAGGTCCACCGAGTCGAGCGCCCGGGCCAGCAGGTAGTGGGAGACCGACAGCTCCACCAGATTGACGTCCATGCCCTTGAGGTCGGTGACTTTCTTGCCGTCGCCCTTGAGCACGATGCCGTCATTGCCGTTGGAGAAATCGCTGACGATCAGCGCGGTGCTGTCGACGCCACCGGCGGCCGGGATGGTCAGTGCGTCCATGTTGGTCATGGTGCAGCCGTCGAACTGGCCGGCGGTGTATTGATTGATGGATTCGACGTAGTCGTTGAGCTGCACCACATCAATCTTGATGCCGTACTTCTTCGCCCATTTGTCGACGATGCCTTGGCTGCCGGCGTATTCCCAGGGCATCCAGCCGGCGTAGATGGTCCAGCAGACGCTGAAGTGGTCTTTCTGGGCGGCCTGGGACGAGACACTCACAAAGGCTGCGAAAGCGGCGGCGAGCAGGGCGGGTAAACGAAGTCGGGACATGGGTGGTTCTCCAGTTGATCAAGGGCGGGCAGGAGTCAACGCGGCACCGTGAACGGTGGCTTGTCTCCCGGGCTTTTGTCCCGCCGTGTAACCTCAACTGGAGGTCGCCAACTCTCGGACCAGCCACTCGCCTTAGCGAGCCGGAACCCTAGTCAGCCATTGCAAATTGTGGTGCCGCGAACCTGTGATGACTCCTGCACGGGTTTGTTAAAGCGAGAGCCGTGCCAAGTCGGTTAAAGGCCTCTGGCTCGGGGGATGGCACGATTGGCGCGGTGGAAAGGGAGGCGGTATTGCCTTGTGATGGTGCGTGGCTGCACCGCATTGGGACGTGTTGGCCGCTGATCTGAAGGTTCTTGCTTGCGCCGCACTCGCTTGCGGTTTTCAAGTCAAAAGTCATGTCGGTCGGCCTGTGCCGACTGCTGTCGCTGGTCTTCCCGGAGGCCGTCATGTTGCGTCGACTATTGTTCAGTGCGTTGCTCGGTCTGGGGCTATCTGGCTGCTACTACTACGCAGGCCCCGCCGATGTGTACACGGCACCTTATTACTATCCCGGTTACTACTCGCCTTACTACTACGGTGGCTATTACGGCCCGCGTTATTACGGAGGCTATCGCTACTATTACTACGGTGGGCATGGGCCGCGTTATTACGGCGGTGGATATCACCGCTGGCGCCATTAATCAGCGCGTGAATAGATGAAAAACCTTTCATCGGCTACTTGTTTCAACTTGTTGCAAGAGCGCACCAGATTTCGAATTCGATGTCTGATCTTTCGACAGTCACCGAATAATTGACTGTCGCTCGCCAGCGTCGCTGGTGTGGCTCACTCGCGGTCCAGGAGGCCGCCATGCTCTGTCGAAAAAAGCTCCACCGAATTCTTCTGATTGCAGTATTGGGATTGTCTCTTGGTGCGTGCGTGCCCTATTCCGATGGAGGAGCCAGCTACTACAGTTCCGAGGTCTACACGTCCCCAGCGCCGTATTACTCCGGTGGCGGGCCTTACTACTCCAATGGCGGTTACTACACGGCCCCGCGCAGGTATTACTCGCCGCCTGCACGGTATTACCAGCCAACGCCGCGGTATTACTATCAGCCGCGGGTTTATCAGCCGGCGCCGCGTTATTACCAGCCGTCGCCACGAGCCGATTACCGGGCTCACCAGAATCGCGGTTGGGATGGCCATAACCGCGGTGGAAACAACGACTATCGTGGCGGCCATGGTGGACGCGACAACCGTGGTGGAAGGGGCGACCACAACGGTCGCGGCGATCACGATGGCCGGGGCGGCCACCGCTGATTTGAGTTAAACGCAGTACTTGTGGGAGCGAGCCTGCTCGCGAAAGCGGTGTATCAGACAACGTTAAATGTCACTGATATGCCGCCTTCGCGAGCAGGCTCGCTCCCACATTTGGTTCAGTATTCGGAAAGACCCGCCAGCGGATGCCGCCCCTCCCAGACCTTATGGAAATGCGCTTCCACCACCGCATCCGGCACGTTGTTGATATCCGGCCAGTGCCAGTGAGGTTTCTGGTCCTTGTCGATCAACCGCGCCCGCACGCCTTCGCTGAACTCCGGATGACGGCAGCAGTTGAGGCTCATGGTGTATTCCATCTGAAAGACCTGAGCCAATGACAGGTGCCGGGCGCGGGCAATCTGTTCCCACACCAGATGAGCGGTCAGCGGCGAGCCTTCGCTCATCGTCCGCGCGGCACGGCTGAGCAGCAGGTCCGTGTGATCGCGCAGCGAGGCGATAGCCTTCCAGGCGCAACGTACATCGCTGACGTCCAGCAACTCGTCGATGTGCTGGCGACGCGGCAACCACTGGGCCTCGGGCATTTGCGCGACCGCTTCCTGCTGCAAGGCCTTGAGCAGGCTGTTGAGCTGCATCGCCGTCTGTTCCTGCCAGTTCAATTGCAGCAAGCGCTCAATCAGCTCTTCCTGCTGTTCATCGAGCAGGAAGCGGTCAGCCAGGTCCAGATCGATCGCATCGCGACCGTTCATGTGGGCGCCGGTCAGGCCGAGAAACAAGCCGAGCTTGCCGGGCAGCCGCGACAGAAACCAACTGGCACCGACGTCGGGGTACAGGCCGATACTGATCTCCGGCATCGCCAGCCGACTGCTCGGCGTGACAATCCGGATACTCGCCCCTTGCAGCAGCCCCATGCCGCCGCCGAGCACATAACCATGGCCCCAGCAGATCAGCGGTTTGGGGTAGGTGTGCAGATTGAAGTCCAGGCGATATTCCGCCGCAAAAAAGTTCGCGGCCAACGGCGGCACTTCTCCGGGGTGAGCGCGACAAGCCTCCACCAGGCTGCGCACTTCGCCACCGGCGCAAAAGGCTTTGGCGCCGTTGCCGCGCAACAGTACGCAGACGATTTGTGGTTCCTTGGCCCAGGCGTCCAGTTGATCGCGCAGGGCGTTGATCATCGGCAAGGACAGGGCGTTGAGGGACTTTTCGGCATCCAGGCTGGCGATGCCGATGCGTGCGCCGTCGGTGCCGGTGAGTTCTTCGAAGTGCAGATTCATCGTGACCTCGATCGGGAATTTGAGCGTTCAGTATGATCGCAATGCAGGAAAGTGCCGGATCTGCGTCAGATCAATTGACAAGCGTGATGGGCTTTCCTAGGGTTCGCCCCATTGTCTTTGCCGGATGTAACCATGACTGCTGACGACCGTATCAAACTCGAACCGAGCTGGAAGGAGGCACTGCGTGCCGAATTCGACCAGCCCTACATGGCAGAGTTGCGCACCTTCCTGCAACAGGAGCGCGCGGCAGGCAAGGAAATCTACCCTCCGGGACCGATGATTTTCAACGCGCTCAATTCAACGCCGCTGGACAAGGTCAAGGTCGTCATCCTCGGTCAGGACCCGTATCACGGCCCCGGTCAGGCCCATGGCTTGTGCTTCTCGGTGCAACCGGGCGTGCCGGCGCCGCCGTCGTTGGTGAACATCTATAAAGAGTTGAAACGCGACCTGAACATCGAGATCCCCAATCACGGCTATCTGCAGAGCTGGGCTGATCAGGGCGTGTTGATGCTAAATACCACCATGACCGTTGAGCGCGCCAACGCCAATGCGCACAAGGACAAGGGTTGGCAGTTTTTCACGGATCGGATCATTGAAGTGGTCAGCCAGCAGCAGCCGCATCTGGTGTTCATGCTGTGGGGCGCCCATGCCCAGAGCAAGCAGAAACTCATCGATGCCACCAAGCACCTGGTGCTGACCTCGGTGCATCCGTCACCGTTGTCCGCTTATCGCGGTTTTCTTGGGTGCGGGCATTTCAGCCGGACTAACAAGTTTCTTGAACAGAATGGCGAGACGCCGATCGAGTGGCGGTTGCCGCCAGTCTAAAAGCATCGCGAGCAGGCTCGCTCCCACACTGGACTTTCAGTGTTCACAACATCAATGTGGGAGCGAGCCTGCTCGCGATGGGCGCGACTCGGTCTATCAGTCTGGCTCCGGCACCCGATTCCAATATTTGAACAACGGCTCCGCCAGAAACAACACAAACAACAGCCGCATCACCTGCATCGCCGTCACTAGCGGCACCGACAATTGCAGCGTCTCCGCCGTCAGGCTCATCTCCGCAATCCCGCCGGGCATCATGCCCAGGGTCAGCGAACGCAGATCCAGATGCGTCAACGCACTCAACCCCAATGCCGCGGCTGTCGCGATCAACATGGTCAACACCGTCCCGATCAACGTCCGGCCCATGAATGAAGGCGCGCGCCGGAAAAACTGCCGGTTGAAGTGACAACCCAACCCGCTACCGATCAACCATTGGCCGATCTGGCTCCCGCCATTCGGCAAACCAATGTGCAGATCCCAACCAATACTCACCGCCGCGCTCACCAGCAACGGCCCGAACAGCCACGGATTGGGTTGACGAAGACGTTCCCAGAGCCACGCCGCCAAGGCGCCCGCCGGGAATAGAAGCGCCAGCCACCACCAATTGACGGCGGATGGATGAAAAATCGGTGTGCCGCTGCCCAGCAAATACTTGAAGGCTGCCGGCACGCAAAGCACGACGACCAGCACTCGCAGACTTTGCCCCGCCGCAACACGACTCAGCACCGCGCCATTGCGGGCGCCGAGGTTGACCATCTCCCCTGAACCACCGGGCATGCTGGAAAAGAACGCGGTGGCGCGATCTTCACCGGTACGGCGCATCAACCAGACCCCGACCACGGCCGACAGGCTGGTGACCAGTGCACCGAAGAAGATCAGGCCAAAGTGGCTCAGCACCTGCTCCATCACCACCGGGGTGAAGTGCAGGCCAATGCCGATGCCGACGATCCACTGGCCGCACTTGCGGCCGCCAGGGATTTCCGCCAATTGCCAGGGTGTCAGGCAGCGCACCAGGATGATCGCCAGCAACGAGCCGACCATCCACGGCAGCGGCCAGCCGACCTGACTGGCGAGGTAACCGCCCAGCAGGCCGACCAGCGGGGTTCCCCACCAGGCTTTGAAGGGTGTTCGTTCAGACATCGGCAATAACGCGCCGCGCGACCGAACGCTTGCGCCAGATCCGCAGCAGCGGCATCAGCAGCATCACCGCGGTCAGCACCCAGACACCGAACGTGATCGGGCTCGACCAGAGGATTTCCAGTGCACCGTTGGAAATCGACAGGGCGCGCCGCAGGTTCTGTTCCATAAGACCGCCGAGGATGAAGCCCAGCAACACGGGCGACAACGGAAAATCCAGCTTGCGCAGAATGTAACCGAAGATGCCGATGCCGATCATCAGGAACAGGTCGAAGGTGGTCGCGTGCACCGCGTAGACGCCGATCCCGGTGATGATCGCGATCACCGGCACCAGCGCCCAGTTCGGCACGGCGAGGATGCGGGTGAAGATACGGATCATCGGGATGTTGAGGATCACCAGCATGATGTTGGCGATGAACAACGAGGCGATCAGGCCCCAGACGATGTCCGGTTGCTGTTGAAACAGCAGCGGTCCCGGTGTGATGTTGTACAGCGACAGCGCGCCGATCATCACCGCCGTGGTGCCCGATCCGGGAACACCGAGGGTCAGCATCGGTACCAGAGCGCCGCACGCCGAAGCGCCGATGGCGGTTTCCGGTGCCGCGAGGCCGCGCATGTCACCCTGGCCGAACGTACCCTTGGCGCCGGCGATGCGTTTCTCGGTCATGTAGGCCACGGCACTGGCCAGCGTTGCTCCGGCACCGGGCAATACGCCCATGATGAAACCCAGCAGGCCGCAACGGATGTTCACCACGAACACCGCCGACGCTTCCTTGAAGTTGAACATCATCCGCCCGGTGGCTTTCACCGCTTCCTGGCCGCGATGGGTTTTTTCCAGCAGCAGCAGGATTTCGCTGATGGAGAACAGGCCCAGCACCAGCACCACGAACTGAATGCCGTCGGTCAGATGGATGTTGTCCCCGGTGAATCGGTACACACCGCTGTTGGCATCGATCCCGACCGTCGACAGAAACAGGCCGATCAGCGCTGCGATAAAGGTCTTCAGCGGACGTTCACCGGCCATGCCGCCCAGGCAGACAATCGCAAACACCATCAGGACAAAGTATTCCGCCGGCCCGAAGGCTATCGCCCATTTCGCCAGCAACGGGGCGAACAGCACCATGCCGCAAGTGGCGATGAACGCACCGATGAACGAGCTCCAGGCCGACAGCGACAATGCCACACCGGCCAGGCCTTTGCGGGCCATCGGATAACCGTCGAGGGTGGTCATCACGGTGGACGCTTCGCCCGGAATGTTCAGCAGGATCGAGCTGATCCGGCCGCCATATTCGCAACCCAGGTACACCGCTGCCAGCAGGATCAGTGCTGACTCCGGCGGCAGGCCGAGGGCGAAGGCGATCGGGATCAGCAACGCCACGCCGTTGATCGGGCCCAGGCCTGGCAGCAGGCCAACGACGGTGCCGATCAGGGTGCCGCAGAGCGCGGTCACCAGGTTGTACGGGCTCAATGCAACGCCGAAGCCCTGGCCCAAATAGCCGAAAGTATCCATATCAGTTCTCCAGAACGTCGAGCAGGCCCAAGGGCAGCGGCACATCCATCAACTTGTCGAACAGCAGGTAGAGGCCAATGCTCATCAGCGTCGTCACGACGATGCTCGGGCCCCAGCGACCGCCGTACAGGCGCGCCATCGGAATGCCGATCAGGATGCTGCTGAGGATAAAGCCCAGCGGTTCGAACAGCCCGGCGAAGATCAGCAGTAACAAGACACAGATGCCGATCTTGTTCAGGGTTTCGCGGTCGAGTTTCGGGTCATCGTCGCTGTGCACGATCGGCGTCGGGCGAAACAGCATGTACAGCAGGCCAAGGCCCATCAGGCCGAGCATCAGCAGCGGAAAGGCCCGAGGTCCCACCGGTTCGTAGGAAAAAGCCGCTTGATACGGCCACGCCATCAGTGCCAGGCCAACACAGGCCAGCAACAGCACCGAAGCAAAAATGCGTTGTAAGAGCATGGAAAACTCCTGTGCCACGGCCCCGCAAACCGGGGGCCGTAGCCGCTAGACAGAGGCGATCACTGAATCAGGCCGAACTCTTTGGCCAGCACTTTGTAGTCCGCGACCTGCTTCTTCACGTAGGTGTCCAGCTCCGGGCCGGTCATGGCGAACGGGAAGAGTTCACGCTGATCGCGCAGCTTGGCGAACTCGTCGGAAGCCAGCAGTTTGTCGAAGGAGTCTTTCCACCAGGCGTAGTCTTCGTCGCTGACTTTTGGCCCGAGGTAGAAGCCGCGAACCACTGGCCAGACGATGTCGTAGCCTTGCTCTTTGGCGGTTGGAATGTCTTTCATTTCCGGTTCGTCCAGGCGCTTCTCGGAGAACACCGCCAGCAGGCGCATGTCACCGCTCTGGATGTGCGGCATGGAGTCGGAGATGTCGGTGCTGCCGACCTGAATGTGGCCGCCGAGCAGCGCGGTGGCGATTTCACCGCCGCCTTCGAGGGCGACATAACGCAGGTCACGCGGGTTGATCCCGGCCGCCTTGGCGATCAGGGCGGTTTGCATCCAGTCCTGGCTGCCGACGGTGCCGCCGGAACCGATCACCACTTTGCTTGGATCTTTCTTCAACGCTTGAACGAGGTCGTCGAGGTTCTTGTAAGGCGAATCGCTTTTTACCGCGATGGCGCCATAGCTGGTGCCGACAGCGGCGAGCCAGCGAACATTGGTTTCATCGAAACGACCGAACTTGCCCTGGGCCAGGTTCAGCAGCGAACCGCTGGACCACGCGACCAGCGTGCCGGCGTCGGCCGGACGTTGAGCGACCACCGCGTTGTACGCCACCGCGCCGACACCGCCGGGCATGTAGGTCACGCGCATCGGTTTGGTCAGCAGTTTCTGGTTCACCAGCGCGCTTTGCGCCAGTTTGCAGGTCAGGTCGAAACCACCGCCCGGCGAGGCCGGGGCGATGCATTCCGGGCGTTTGGGCTCGGCCATCAGTTGGCCGGCAAACAGCATGCAGCTGGCGGCGAGGGCGAAACGGCGCAGTGATCGATTCATTTTTGTCTCCACGGGAGTTTTTGTTTTTGGGGATATTTCAGGTGCGGCGGTTTCGCGCCGTGCAACCGGCTTCGGCGCTGGCAAGCGTAAACGATGGGAATCGGAGGAAAGGGTGGGGCGGGCAAGCCTGAAGCTGTGTGTTCAGCATGGTGCAGTACCTCGTTTATTGTTCTTATTGGCGAAAACGCTTCATGGCGTTTTTCGGGAGCTACATTTCAAAGCACGATTCGATGGCTTGTCGAAACCATCCGTGGGGCGACTCTAACCGTCGAACCTTTCACTAACCTTTCACTAGCCTTTCAGCGGACTTTCACGGTTTTCAGGCTTCACAGCGGCGGATGCGGCTGTAAACTCCGCGCCAAAGAATGGCGTCGAACATCCCTGAATGAGGTAAAGATCCATGCGTGTTCTGCTCGTCGAAGACCATCTGCAACTTGCTGAAAGTGTCGCCCAGGCGCTCAAGAGCACTGGGCTGACCGTGGATGTGCTGCACGACGGTGTGGCGGCCGACCTGGCCTTGAGCAGCGAGGAATACGCCATGGCGATTCTCGATGTCGGGCTGCCACGCATGGATGGTTTCGAAGTGCTGGCGCGTCTGCGGGCGCGGGGCAAGAACCTGCCGGTGCTGATGCTGACCGCCCGCAGCGACGTCAAGGACCGGGTCCATGGCCTGAACCTCGGTGCCGACGACTATTTGGCCAAACCTTTCGAACTGACCGAGCTCGAAGCCCGGGTCAAAGCCTTGCTGCGCCGCAGTGTCCTCGGTGGCGAACGCCAGCAGACCTGTGGCGTGCTGGCTTACGATCTGGACACTCGGCGCTTCACCCTCGGCGAAGAGTTATTGATCCTGACCTCCCGCGAACAGGCGGTGCTCGAAGCACTGATTGCCCGTCCCGGCCGGGTGATGAGCAAGGAGCAACTGGCTTCCCAGGTCTTTGGCCTGGACGAAGAAGCCAGCCCCGATGCCATCGAGATCTACGTCCACCGTTTGCGCAAGAAACTCGATGGCCAACCGGTCGCCATTGTGACCTTCCGCGGTCTCGGCTACTTGCTGGAAAGCCGCGATGCATAAGCCCAGCAGCCTGCGTTGGCGGTTGCTGTGGAACCTGGCGCTGTTGCTGGTGGTGTTGATGCTGGCCAGTGGTTTGAGTGCGTACTGGAACGGTCGCGAAGCTGCCGACACTGCCTATGACCGGACGTTGCTGGCCTCGGCGCGGACCATCGCTGCGGGTGTGTCCCAGCGCGATGGCAGTCTCAGCGCCGACGTGCCTTACGTGGCCCTGGATACGTTTGCCTATGACAGCGCCGGGCGGATTTTCTACCTGGTCAACGACATCAATCAGAAGCTGATTTCCGGCTACGAAAACCTCCCGCCGCCGCCACCAGGAACGCCGCGCACCGACGACTATCCGGCGCTGGCACGTTTCTATAACGCGACTTATCAGGGGCAGAACGTGCGGGTGGTCAGCCTGCTCAAGCCTGTGAGCGAGCCGAACATGAATGGCATGGCGGAAATCCGCGTGGCGGAAACCGATGAAGCGCGCGTCAGCATGGCCCGCAGTCTGGCGGCGGACACGTTGTTGCGTCTGGGCATGCTGGCGGTTGGTGCGCTGTTGATGGTGTGGTTTGCGGTCAGCGCGGCGCTGCGTCCGTTGGAGCGTCTGCGCACGGCGGTCGAAGAGCGACAGTCCGACGATCTGCGGCCGCTGCCGCTGGTGGAAGTGCAACATGAATTGTGGCCACTGGTGCGCGCGCTCAATCACTTTACCGAACGCCTGCGCGGGCAGTTCGAGCGTCAGGCGCAGTTCATTGCCGATGCGGCCCATGAACTGCGTACACCGCTGGCGGCACTCAAGGCGCGACTTGAACTGGGCCTGCGCTCGACCGAACCCGAAACCTGGCGCAGCACCCTTGAAACGGCAGCCCAAGGCACGGATCGCCTGACCCATCTGGCCAATCAATTGCTCTCGTTGGCACGGGTGGAGAATGGCGCCCGGGCGATCGCCGAGGGCGGTGCGCAGTTGCTCGATCTCAGCCAGCTGGCTCGCGAACTGGGCATGGCCATGGCGCCGCTTGCTCACAAGCGTGGCGTGGCACTGGCGCTGGAAGCGGACGAACCGGTGTGGCTGCGCGGTGAGCCGACGCTGTTGAACGAACTGTTGAGCAATCTGGTGGACAACGCACTGGCCCACACGCCGCCCGGCGGTAACGTCATTCTGCGCGTCACGGCGCCGGCGGTGCTGGAGGTCGAGGACGACGGCCCCGGGATCCCCCTTGAAGAGCGCGATCGGGTGTTCGAGCGCTTCTATCGGCGCAACCAGCAGGTCGCCGGGTCGGGATTGGGGTTGGCGATTGTCGGCGAGATCTGCCGGGCACACCTGGCGCAGATCAGCCTGCACGATGGCGCGCAGGCGGGGTTGAAAGTGCGGGTGAGTTTTATTGCAGGGTAGTTTTGTGGTGTCAGGGCTGGCCCCATCGCGAGCAGGCTCGCTCCCACAGGGGATCTTTGGTGTTACGTAGGTCCATTGTGGGAGCGAGCCTGCTCGCGATGGGGGCGACGCGGTCTTGATCAGTAAAACATCGACCGCGATTCTTCCAGATCCCTGCACATCGATTCGTTATCCGGATCGATCCCCAGCTTCTTGAACGCCGGCACACTGAACGCATCGATGCGAGCGAGGGGGTGGTCGGTGTCCTTGTGGCAATACAGACTGGCCACCTGCACCAGATCGACATAATCAATCCGCCCGGACTCGCGCTTGAAGTCCAGATACTGCCCCGGCACCTGCACCAGCATTTCCGGAAACTCCCAGACCCTGAGCAGTTTGTCGCCGATCAGTGGATGAATGTGGTCGATCACATGGTTGAGGCTGACCGGGTCCGACAGCAGTTCATAGTGATCTTCGGCGTACGTCAGGATCGGCAAAACGCCGATCTGATGCACCAGGCCGCCAAGGGCCGCCTGATCGGGCTTGAGTTGTGTGTAGCTGCGGCACAGCGCATAGCTGACCCCGGCGATTTCCAGGCTTTTGCGCCAGACATCGCGCATTTTCTGTTCCACCACCTCGGAGCGGGCATGGAAAATCTGTTCCATGACCAGGCCGATGGCCAGGTTGCTGCTGTAATTGACGCCCAGCCGAGTGATGGCCGTGTGCAGGTCGGTGACTTCCTGGGTTGCACGCAGCAGCGGGCTGTTGACCACTTTGATCAGGCGCGCCGACAGCGCGGTATCGCGGCCGATCACTTTGCTAAGGGTGCTGACACTGATTTCCGGGTCTTCGGCAGCCTTGCGAATCTGCATGGCCACTTCCGGTAATGTTGGCAGAACCAGGTCATCGTTATCGATGGCCTCAACCAAATCCTGTTGGACCTTTTCCGCCAGCTCGCTCATTTCGTTTCTCTAGGGTGTTGCAAAAAATACGACAGTTATCGCTGGATTTCGCGATCGCGATCCAGTTGGTAAGGCAGGTCAAGCAGGTGCAGGGCCGGACCGTCGAGCGCGCCCACGTGGATGTCGCCGGCTTCTGCTGCCTCGGCTTGCAACACGGCCAGCAATTCAATGTTGTGCTCGGCACGTGCTGCCAACACTACTTCGCCGATCGAGCTGCTGTGAGTCGGGGAAAACAGTTGGGTGCCGGGCTCCGGCAGTTCACCGGTTTCCAGTTGCAGGCGATACAAGCGGCGCTTGAGTTTGCCCAGGTACTGCATGCGCGCGACGATTTCCTGGCCGGTGTAGCAACCCTTCTTGAAACTTACACCGCCGACGGCTTGCAGGTTGAGCATCTGCGGGATGAACAACTCACGGGTACCCGGCATGACCTGACCGATCCCTGCGCGGATCTGGCCCAGCAGCCATTGATTCAGATCGCCTTCAGACAACAGTGCGGACAGCTTGCCCTTGATGACGTCGGCTTGATCGGCGGCGGTCCAGAGTTCGGCGCGGTCCGGCGAGACGCGGATGGCGATCAGGCTGTCATTGCGCGCGACACTGTCGGTTTCTGCCGGCAGCACGAGACCCAGGCTGGCCAGTGCGCTATCACCATGATCGATGCCGAAGCGGACCCAGGCGGCGCTTTCATCGGTCAGTTTTGATTTGGAGAACACCGCGTACTTTTTCAGGTCCGCCAGTTGCGGCTCCAGCAATTCGGTGGCCATGGCCATTAGAACGCCGTCACCTTGCAGCAGAATGCGGAAACTCGACTGCATGCGGCCTTTTTGCGTGCAGCGGGCGCCCAGACTGGCCTGGGTGTCGCTCAGATAATTGAGGTTGCAGGTCAATTGGCCTTGCAGGAATTTGCTGGCATCCGCGCCGCGGACCGCGAGAACGCCTTCGTGAGACAGGGTGCAGAAAAAAGCAGAATCGGCCATGGGTCATCGCAGGGTAAAGAGACTGGGGGACATCATAAGGGGGCGCTCTCGAAATGGGTAGTTCACAAAGGATCGTGGGCGCCCGACCAAAGCCGAGTGTTCGATGGTGCCTGGGACTGTATACTTGCCGCCTATTTGAGGAGCGCTCCATGGTCGAAGATGTTGAACTGAATCGCCTCTACTGGCACAGCCGCCGCGGCATGCTTGAACTTGACGTGTTGCTGGTGCCGTTCGTAAAAGAGGTCTACCCGCACCTCAATGATGTCGACCGTGATTGCTACCGCAGGCTGCTCGAGTGCGAAGATCAGGACATGTTCGGCTGGTTCATGGAACGCGCCGAATCGGAAGATCCGGAGCTTCAGCGCATGGTTCGCATGATCCTGGATCGTGTCCAGCCCAAGTAATTCGTTCGAATGCCGCTGGCATGCCTCACGGCAGTTGCTGGCGGCGTATCTGTTGGCCCAGGTGTTCGCGCTGGGTTCGTTGTTTCTTCTCTCTATACCGGCATGGGCCAGTCTGCTCGGCGCTTTTTGCTGCCTGGCTCACGGCGTTTGGGCGTTGCCTCGGCAGATTCTGCTGACACACCCGCAGGCAATTCGCGGCTTGCGTCGCGATGCCGATGGCTGGCAGTTGTGGAGTCAGGCGCAGGGCTGGCAGCCGGTGCAACTGCGGCCGGACAGCCTCGCGCTACCGTTGGTCGTTGTGCTGCGTTTTCGTCTAAGGGGCGAGCGGCGGGTCCGGGCGATTTGCGTGCCGCGGGATTCGCAGGCGGCGGATGTGCACCGGCGCCTGCGGGTTCGGCTCAAGTTCAGCCGGCGTAGGTGGGCGGCACCAGAATAGTGTCCAGCGCGACCGGCAGCATGTTCGGATAATCGAGGGTGTAATGCAGACCGCGACTTTCCTTGCGCTCCATGGCTGACTGAATCATCAGTTCCGCCACCTGGGCCAGGTTACGCAGCTCGATCAAATCCCGACTGACCTTGTAGTTGCTGTAGAACTCGTCGATTTCGTCCAGCAACAGCCGAACACGGTGCTGTGCCCGTTGCAGGCGCTTGTTGGTGCGTACGATGCCGACGTAGTCCCACATGAATCGCCGCAGTTCATCCCAGTTGTGCGCAATGATCACGTCTTCGTCGGAGTCGGTGACCTGGCTCGCATCCCAGACGGGCAGGGCGATGGGAATCGACACCTGCGGCAACTGCCTGAGAATGTCCGCCGCCGCCGAACGGGCATAAACGAAGCACTCCAGCAGCGAATTGCTGGCCATGCGGTTGGCGCCGTGCAGGCCGGTGAAACTGGTTTCGCCAATCGCATACAACCCCGGCACGTCGGTGCGGCCCTGTTGATCGACCATCACACCGCCGCAGGTGTAGTGCGCCGCCGGAACCACTGGAATCGGTTGTTTGGTGATGTCGATGGAGAATTCGAGACAGCGCTCGTACACCGTCGGGAAATGCGTCTTGATGAAGGCTTCTGGCTTGTGGCTGATGTCCAGATAGACGCAGTCGACGCCCAGACGCTTCATCTCATGGTCGATGGCGCGGGCGACGATGTCCCGTGGTGCCAGCTCGGCCCGAGGGTCGAAACGCTGCATGAAGCGTTCACCGTTGGGCAGTTTCAGGTGTGCACCTTCGCCCCGCAGCGCTTCGGTGATCAGGAAACTCTTGGCTTGCGGGTGATAAAGGCAGGTGGGGTGGAATTGGTTGAATTCCAGGTTCGCCACCCGGCAGCCCGAGCGCCAGGCCATGGCGATGCCATCACCGCAGGCGCCGTCGGGATTACTGGTATAGAGGTAGACCTTGGCCGCGCCGCCTGAGGCGAGGATCACAAAACGGGCGCCGTAGGTGTCGACTTCACCGGTGCTTCGATTGAGGACATAGGCGCCAAGGCAGCGATCGCCTTCAAGGCCCAGACGCTTTTCAGTGATCAAATCGACAGCGACGCGCTGTTCCAGCAATTCGATGTTGGGTCTTTGTTTGGCTTGGGCGAGCAGGGTTCTGAATATTGCCGCGCCCGTGGCATCGGCGGCGTGAATGATGCGTCGATGACTGTGACCGCCTTCGCGAGTCAGGTGGAACTCGAATCCGCCGTCTTCGGTGCCGGACTGTTCATCGCGGGTAAACGGGACGCCTTGGTTGATCAGCCATTGAATCGCTTCTTTACTGTGCTCGACGGTAAAGCGCACTGCGTCTTCATGACACAGGCCACCACCGGCATTGAGGGTGTCATCGACGTGGGATTCCACGGTGTCGGTGTCATCCAGGACGGCAGCGACGCCTCCCTGGGCCCAGAAAGTCGAGCCATTGGCGAGGTCGCCTTTGCTCAGTACGGCGATGCGCAAATGACCGGGCAAGGTCAGCGCAAGGCTCAAGCCGGCAGCACCGCTGCCAATTACCAGGACATCGTGTTGAAACTGTTGGCTCATTTCAGGATTCCGCTCAAAGCGACCCGGGTCGGGGTTGGCGCTAGACACCTGGATCGGCGAGTCAGGCAGCCACACAGCCCACTAGTATATAGAGGGGGGGAGCGGCACAATAGCCGAGCTCATATGGCATTGTGAAACTACTGTGAAGGAAAAAACCGGACGCTTCGTCGGATGTTTTTTCGACGGGTTCGGCGACAAGAAGACTGTATCGTGGATTTAACAGTCTTTTTCTCTTCACGGTTGCACAATGTCGGTGTCGCGCAGCTATAAATATTTGGAACTTTTGCCAAAGGCCCAAGATCAATAGACCGTTGCCTGAATCAAGGGACAGTGTCGGCTTCTACGCGGGATCGTGGTTTGATCCTTGCCGGCGAATCCGATGACAAGATTATTCGCGCAGCCGGGTCAACCCGCGCTGCGCTTTTCGTGCGTGCCAAATCAGAGCCCGCAGGAAACTTGCCTGGAGGGGGAGAACTTTTGCGAAAAGCCCGAGTCTATGTTTGCAAGTCTGGTCGTTTAGTTATGCAAGCCTCCTCCGAGCTTATCGAGGAGAGTTCATGCTAACCCAGGAAGAGGATCAGCAGCTGGTCGAACGCGTTCAGCGCGGCGACAAGCGAGCTTTCGATCTGCTAGTGCTGAAATACCAGCACAAAATTCTCGGGTTGATCGTGCGTTTCGTGCACGACACCCATGAAGCCCAGGATGTGGCACAGGAAGCCTTTATCAAGGCGTACCGTGCACTTGGAAATTTTCGCGGAGACAGCGCGTTTTATACGTGGCTTTACCGCATCGCCATTAACACGGCGAAAAACTATCTGGTTTCACGCGGCCGCCGGCCGCCGGATAGCGATGTCAGTTCCGAGGATGCAGAGTTCTACGATGGCGATCATGGCCTCAAGGATCTCGAGTCGCCAGAACGCGCATTGCTGCGGGATGAGATCGAAGGCACCGTCCATCGAACCATTCAGCAACTGCCAGAAGATTTGCGTACGGCTTTAACTTTACGTGAATTCGATGGTCTGAGTTACGAGGACATTGCGAGCGTCATGCAATGTCCGGTGGGTACCGTGCGCTCCCGGATTTTCCGCGCTCGGGAGGCCATCGATAAAGCCCTGCAGCCGTTGTTGCAGGAAAACTGAGACAGCGGCGACAGCCAAGAGAGGAACGCCATGAGTCGTGAAGCCCTGCAGGAATCGCTGTCCGCAGTGATGGATAACGAAGCGGACGAATTGGAATTGCGTCGGGTATTGAATGCCTTCGACGATGTTGAAACCCGTGAAACATGGGCTCGTTATCAAATCGCTCGGGCAGTGATGCACAAGGATCTGCTGCTTCCACGTCTGGACATTGCTGCGGCAGTTTCTGCTGCGCTGGCTGACGAAGCCGTACCGGCAAAAGCCTCCCGTGGTCCATGGCGCAGCCTGGGTCGTCTGGCAGTCGCTGCTTCGGTAACGGTTGCCGTACTGGCAGGTGTTCGTCTATACAATCAGGACGAGATCGCTGGTGTCGAACTGGCTCAACAATCCAGTCAACCGGCTCTGGCCGTTCCTCAGGTCAAAGGCCCGGCTGTATTGGCAGGCTACAATGAGAGTTCGGAAGCCACTGGTCCTATGGCCAACGGCGTGTTGCAAGGTCAGCCAGGCTGGCACGATCAGCGTCTGCCAAGCTACTTGCGCCAACATGCTCAACAGGCTGCACTGAAAGGTACTGAGAGCGCTCTGCCTTACGCTCGTGCAGCAAGTCTGGAAAACCGTTAAGGAGGATCATGCGCGCCATACCTCTACTTACGCTTCTGCTCGGTGGCTGGTTTGTTGTTCCAGCCCATGCTGATGAAGCCCAGGACTGGTTGACCCGTCTGGGCCAAGCCGAGCAACAGCAAAGCTTTCACGGTACTTTCGTCTACGAGCGTAACGGTAGTTTTTCTACCCACAACATCTGGCACCGCGTCCAGGATGGCAAGGTCCGCGAGCGTTTACTCCAGCTCGACGGCTCGGCACAGGAAGTCGTGCGCATTGATGGGCATACTCAATGCGTCAGCGGCACCCTGATAGCGGGGCTTGGGGACTCCCCCAACTCCTCTGCTCGTGCACTCGATCCACAAAAGCTCAAGAATTGGTATGACCTTACCGTCGTCGGTAAGTCGCGTGTGGCCGGGCGTGCGGCAGTGATTGTTTCACTGACGCCTCGCGATCAGCACCGCTACGGTTTTGAACTGCATCTGGATAAAGAAACCGGCCTGCCTCTCAAGTCATTACTTCTGAATGAGAAGGGGCAATTGCTCGAGCGATTCCAGTTCACGCAACTGGACACTGTCGATGTTCCGTCCGACAGCGACTTGCAACCGGGCGACGATTGCAAAGCTGTCACCCTCGACAGCGACAAGGCTTCTGCAGCGAAGGTCACTCAGGTCTGGCATTCGGACTGGTTACCACCAGGGTTTGAGCTGACCAGCAGTACTGCGCGCAAGGATCCAGAGACCAAAAACCAGGTCAACAGTCTGATGTATGACGATGGTCTGGCCCGTTTCTCGGTGTTCCTTGAGCCATTGAACGGCGCCACAGTCACCGACACTCGCACCCAGTTGGGGCCTACCGTTGCTGTTTCCCGCCGCTTGACTACCCCTCAAGGCGAGATGATGGTCACCGTCGTTGGCGAAATTCCGGTCGGTACCGCTGAACGGATCGCGCTGTCCATGCGCACTGATGCCGCTGCAACTACCAAGCAGTGAGCTGAAATCGAAATGTTTGGTGAGCATTTCAATTTGCAAATATCCCCGAAATTTTTTATAGGTCAGAACCTCTCGGCTCTGGCCTTGTTTGTTGTTCCCGGAACAAAAATACCGGCGTATCGTTCCCGGTGTTCCTTGCTCCATATCGCTTAACCATGCTCGTCGTAACGGGAGCCGTATGTCGATACCACGCTTGAAGTCTTATCTCTCTATTTTTGCCACCGTGTTGGTACTCGGTCAGGCGGTCACCGCTCAAGCGGTCGAGTTGCCTGACTTCACGGAATTGGTCGAGCAGGCCTCGCCCGCGGTGGTGAACATCAGTACCACGCAGAAACTGCCGGATCGCAAAGTGAACCAGCAGATGCCCGACCTTGAAGGTTTGCCGCCGATGTTGCGCGAGTTCTTCGAGCGCGGCATGCCGCCGCAACCGCGCACGCCACGTGGTGACCGTCAGCGAGAGGCCCAGTCACTGGGTTCGGGTTTCATCATCTCCCCTGATGGCTACATTCTGACCAACAACCATGTCATCGCCGATGCCGACGAAATTCTCGTTCGTCTCGCCGACCGCAGCGAGTTGAAGGCCAAACTGGTCGGCACCGATCCGCGCTCCGACGTGGCACTGCTGAAAATCGAAGGCAAGGATCTGCCGGTCCTGAAGCTCGGCAAATCCCAGGACCTGAAGGCTGGCCAATGGGTTGTGGCCATCGGCTCGCCATTTGGTTTCGACCATACCGTGACCCAAGGCATCGTCAGCGCCGTCGGTCGGAGCCTGCCGAACGAAAACTATGTGCCGTTCATCCAGACCGACGTGCCGATCAACCCGGGTAACTCCGGTGGTCCGCTGTTCAACCTGGCGGGCGAAGTGGTCGGGATCAACTCGCAGATCTACACCCGTTCCGGCGGCTTCATGGGCGTGTCGTTCGCGATCCCTATCGACGTCGCCATGGACGTTTCCAATCAGCTGAAAAGCGGCGGCAAAGTCAGCCGTGGCTGGTTGGGTGTAGTCATTCAGGAAGTGAACAAGGATCTGGCCGAGTCGTTCGGTCTTGAGAAACCGGCCGGTGCGCTGGTGGCTCAGATTCAGGATGATGGCCCGGCTGCCAAGGGTGGTCTGCAAGTAGGCGACGTGATCCTGAGCATGAACGGCCAACCGATCGTCATGTCCGCTGATCTGCCGCATCTGGTAGGCGCACTGAAGGCTGGCTCGAAAGCCAATCTGGAAGTGATTCGCGAAGGCAAGCGCAAGAATGTCGAGCTGACGGTTGGCGCTATTCCTGAGGAAGGCAAAGAGCTGGACACCCTGCCAAAATCCAGTGTCGAGCGCAGCAGCAATCGCCTGGGTGTTTCCGTGGCCGAGCTGACCGATGAACAGAAGAAAACCTACGACCTCAAGGGCGGCGTCGTCATCAAGGAAGTTCAGGACGGTCCTGCTTCCCTGATTGGCTTGCAGCCAGGCGATGTGATCACTCACCTGAACAACCAGGCGATTGGTTCCACCAAGGAGTTCACGGATATCGCCAAGGCGCTGCCGAAGAACCGCTCGGTGTCGATGCGGGTTCTGCGTCAAAATCGCGCCAGCTTCATCACCTTCAAACTGGCCGAATAAACCGGTTGTCGGCTGAATAAAAAACCGCCTCGAAAGAGGCGGTTTTTTTGTGCCTGCTGAAAAGCGTCAGCCCATCATGTCCTTGATCATGCGCTCCTGTTCCATCAACTCCCGTTGCCGCGCGTCGATCCGCGACGACAGTGGGAAGTTGGTGCCCGCCTTGCGTTTGGCGAAGTCCAGTTGCTGAATGGCCTGACGGTAGTCGCCGACCAGGGCGAAGTACTCAGCGCGGGCCTGATGCAGGCCAATGATGTTGCCTGACAGCCCGCGGGTTTCGGCCACCATGTACCAGACATCCGGATCGTCCGGACGGCTCTTGAGCAGATTCTCCAGCGCTTTTTCCGCTTCGGGCGCACGGTTCTGCTTGAGCAGCAGATCGACACGCACCGAATTCAACGGATAGTTGCCCGGATACTGAGTCAGCATCCGGGCAACCCGGGTCTGGGCGTCGGGCAGGCGATTGTTGGTAATGTCCAGATCGACCTGCGCCAGATTGTAGATGATCTCGTTCGGCGACTTGGCCAGCAGCAACTTGAGGTTTTCCCGTGCTTCGTTCAGCTGGCCGCCCTTGATCTGGGCAATCGCCAGACCATAACGCGCGACATCGTTTTTCGGGTTTTCATCAAGCTGTGCACGGAAGCGCTTGGCGCCCAGGCCGGGGGTTTCTTCATAGATCAACTGGACCCGTGCACGAATCAGCTGATAACGCATCGAGTCTTCGATGCCGCCCGGTTTGGCCTGTTCGGCTCGGTTGCGGGTGTCGGCGATCCGCGATTCGGTCACCGGGTGAGTCAACAGGAATTCCGGTGGTTTGGCGTCGAAACGGTATTGGCGCGCCAGTCGCTCGAACATGGTCGGCATGGAGCGCGGGTCGTAACCGGCCTTTTCCAGATTGAGGATGCCGATGCGATCGGCTTCCTGTTCGTTCTGGCGCGAGAAGCGCCGTTGCTCCTGAATCGCCGCCGCCTGCGTGCCCGCAATGGCCGCGATCCCTGCATCGCCTGCACCGGCCGCGGCAATCACGATCCCGGCCAGCAGTGCTGCCATCATGGGTACTTGCATACGCTGCTGGGCTTCGACGCCACGGGCAAAGTGGCGCTGCGACAAGTGAGCCAATTCGTGAGCGAGTACCGAAGCATATTCACCCTCGGTCTGGGCATTGAGGAATAAGCCGCCGTTGACCCCGACAATCCCGCCCGGTGCCGCGAAGGCGTTGAGCTGCGGGCTGTTGATCAGGATGAATTCCAGGCGCCGGTCATTGACCTGGCTGGTCTCCACGAGTCGGTATACGCTGGATTCGACGTAGTCCTTGAGCTGCGGGTCGTTGAGCTGGGAGACCTGGCTACGCAACAGTGCCAGCCAGGCGCGACCCAACTGGTGTTCCTGTTGCGGCGAGACGATGGCAGAACTGGCGTCGCCGAGTGACGGCAGGTCGTCGGCGAAGCCCGGTGAGGCAAGCAGGCAAGCGAGCGTCAGCAGGGTAGGGCGCAAAAAAGTCATGCACAAAGCCTTAGTCGACAAAGACCTTACTGTAGCCGGACAGTAAGCTTGGGACCAGATATTCTAAGCCGCTCGACCACCTGACCCGGAGTGATGCAATGACCGACGCTGTAGCCCATGACGCCGAACTTGACGCCAGCGGCCTGAATTGCCCGTTGCCGCTGCTCAAGGCCAAGCTGGAACTCAATCGAATGGCCAGCGGCGCGGTGCTCAAGGTGATCGCCACCGATGCGGGTTCACAGCGCGACTTCCGCACCTTCGCCCGATTGGCCGGTCATACGCTGCTTCGTGAAGAAGATGAAGCGGGCGTTTACCGTTACTGGTTGAAAAAAGCCTGAAATCTGCTGCGTTCGTTTCTAAGGATTATTGATGTTCAAAGTGTTACGCGACTGGATTCAGCGCTACTTTTCCGACGAAGAAGCCGTGGTGCTGGCGGTCCTGCTGTTTCTGGCGTTTACCGCCGTACTGACGCTGGGCGGCATGCTCGCACCGGTGCTCGCCGGGATGGTGCTGGCGTATCTGATGCAGGGGTTGGTGGTGACCCTCGAACGCCTGCGCATGCCAGGTGGAGTGGCGGTGGGGCTGGTCTTTGCGTTGTTCATGGGGCTGTTGATGGTGTTCATCGTGGTCCTGGTGCCGTTGCTCTGGCATCAATTGATCACGCTGTTCAACGAGTTACCCGGCATGCTCGCCAAATGGCAGTCGCTGTTGTTGTTGCTGCCCGAGCGCTACCCGCATCTGGTGTCCGACGAGCAGGTACTGCAGGCCATCGAAGTCGCGCGGGGCGAGATCGGCAAGTTCGGCCAGTGGGCATTGACCTTCTCGCTGTCGAGTCTGCCGCTGCTGGTGAACATCATGATTTACCTGGTGCTGGTACCGATCCTGGTGTTCTTCTTCCTCAAGGATCGGGAAATGATCGGCCAGTGGGTGCGCGGTTACCTGCCCCGTGAGCGGGCGCTGATCACCCGTGTTGCCCACGAGATGAACCGGCAGATCGCCAACTACATTCGCGGCAAGGTCATCGAGATCTTCATTTGCGGTGGCGCGACCTACATCGGTTTCGTCGTTCTGGGGCTTAACTACGCGGCGCTGCTGGCGCTGTTGGTGGGTGTGTCGGTCGTGGTGCCTTACGTCGGGGCGGTGGTGGTGACGGTTCCGGTGCTGCTGATTGCGCTGTTCCAGTGGGGCTGGAGCGATCAGTTCATCTATTTGATGGCGGTTTACGGAATCATTCAGGTTCTGGACGGCAACGTGCTGGTACCGCTGCTGTTCTCGGAAGCGGTCAATCTGCATCCGGTGGCGATCATTTGCGCGGTGTTGTTGTTTGGCGGGCTGTGGGGGTTCTGGGGAGTGTTCTTTGCGATTCCCCTGGCGACGCTGTTCAAGGCAGTGCTGGATGCGTGGCCGCGCAAGGAGCCAGTGGTGGCGCCGCTGCTTTAACTGTCAGTCATGAGTCTTCAGTGAGGCTGAGGGCCTCATCGCGAGCAGGCTCGCTCCCACAGTTGACCGAGTCGTCCAGACAGACGCGGTCCAATGTGGGAGCGAGCCTGCTCGCGATAGCGTCCGAAAGGACGCCAAATAATCAGGCCTTGTTCAACGCCTGAGCCGCCGCCAGAACAGCATCCACATGCCCCGGCACCTTCACGCCACGCCATTCCTGACGCAGCACGCCATCCTTGTCGATCAGGAAAGTGCTGCGATCGACGCCCATGTATTCCTTGCCATAAAGCTTTTTCAGCTTGATCACATCGAACAGCTGGCACAGTGCTTCTTCCTTGTCGCTGATCAGCTCGAAGGTGAACGCTTGCTTGGCCTTGAAGTTTTCGTGGGATTTCAGGCTGTCGCGGGACACACCGAAGACTTCGGTGTTGGCGGCTTTAAAGGCGTCAAGCTGATCGCGAAAGCCCTGACCCTGGGTGGTGCAGCCTGGCGTGCTGTCCTTCGGGTAGAAGTAAATCACCACCTGCTTGCCTTTGAGGCTCGCGAGGTTGACGGTCTGCCCGCTGGTGGCGGGTGCTTCGAAGTCGGCAACCGGTTGGTCGATGGCAACGGCCATGAAAGCTTCCTTACATTGGGTTTTGTGGGCGCCACGGTTCGATCAGGGCATCCAGGTTCAGCGCATCGGCGAAATCGAGGAACTGATCGCGCAACCAGCTGATCTGCACGCCGGCCGGCAAGGTCACGGTAAACGTGGCATTGAGCATGGTGCCGCCGGTTTGCGGGGCCTGATAGGTGTCGCAGGTCAGGTTTTCCAGCTCGACGTTGTGGTCCATGAAGAACTGGCACAGCTCGTTGATGATGTCCGAGCGGTAGGCCGAGCTGACGTAAGCCACGTAAGGCAGGGCCTGGGGACGGTTCTCCAGGGCCGCGCTGCGCACCACGTTGACCGTGAAGGCGTGCTTCTTGGCGAGGCTCGGCAGGCTGCCTTCCAGGCGCGCCAGGGCGTCCCAGCTACCGGAGATCTCGAGGATCAACGCACTGCACTCGCCATGACGGGTCAGGCGAGAGGTGACCACGGCGCAGCGGTTTTCATGGCTGGCGCGGCACAGGACGTTAGTCAGCTCCATGGGGTTGGCGCCGAGGGCACTGATGACAAGGAATTGTTCGCGAACTGTGGGGGTGGACATGCAGCATTCCTAAAGCGATGAGCGGTCGATACTTCTACGGGCTTTTTTTACCGGGGACGAGCCTGCGGATACGAATTCAGAAAACCCGAGCCGGAAGGTTGCAACCTGCTCCAGTGTGGCAAGAGCGAGGGGTGGCAACGCTGGATCGGGGCTTGTGATGCCGAAAATGGAGGCTGGAACCCGGCGTACGAGCTTATCAGTACCGATCAAAGTCTGAAGGGTAGCGAAAAGCAGCGCCAAGGGGAATGGCAGCAGCGCAGTACTTCGCTTGTACAAGCATCTTGGCGCCAGTACCATTACGGCTCTCTTTTTCCGGCAGGAGCGGTTGCATGATTGCGGGCAGTATGGTGGCACTGGTCACACCCATGGATGCACAAGGTCGTCTCGACTGGGACAGCCTGAGCAAACTGGTGGACTTTCACCTGCAAAACGGCACCCACGCCATCGTGGCGGTCGGCACCACAGGTGAATCGGCCACCCTTGACGTGAACGAGCACATCGAAGTGATTCGTTACGTGGTCAAGCAGGTTGCAGGGCGTATCCCGGTGATCGCCGGTACCGGCGCCAACTCGACGCGCGAAGCCATCGAGCTGACCACCAATGCGAAAATCGCCGGCGCCGATGCCTGCCTGCTGGTTACTCCGTACTACAACAAGCCGACCCAGGAAGGCTTGTACCAGCACTTCAAGGCCATTGCCGAAGCCGTCGACATCCCGCAGATCCTCTATAACGTGCCCGGCCGTACGGCATGCGACATGCTGGCCGAAACCGTGATCCGCCTGTCGACCGTGAAAAACATCATCGGCATCAAGGAAGCCACCGGCGACCTGTCTCGCGCCAAAGCCATCATCGACGGCGTCAGCAAAGACTTCCTGGTGATCTCCGGTGACGACGCGACTGCGGTCGAGCTGATGCTGCTCGGCGGCAAGGGCAATATCTCGGTGACCGCCAACGTTGCTCCGCGTGACATGGCCGACCTGTGCAACGCCGCTCTGAAAGGCGACGCCGTCACAGCCCGCGCCATCCATAAAAAGCTGATGCCGCTCAATAAGACCCTGTTTATCGAATCCAACCCTATCCCCGTGAAATGGGCGCTGCATGAAATGGGCTTGATGCCGGACGGTATCCGTCTGCCGCTCACCTGGCTCAGCGCTGCCTGTCACGAACCGCTGCGGCAGGCCATGCGCCAGTCCGGCGTCCTGGTTTAATTGAGGAAGCACTACGCATGAAGCGATTGGCCGGACTTTCCGCACTTGCCTTGATTATCTCCAGCACCAGTGGCTGTGGATGGGTCTGGGGCCCGGAAGGTTATTTCCGTGACCGTGGTAGCGATTACCTGGAAGCGCAACAGACTGCACCCATGCAATTGCCGCCGGATGTCAGCACCGCCAAGCATCTGGATCCGCTGTTGCCGATCCCGCGCAACGTGGCCGATGACACCGTCAAGGGCGAATACATCGTGCCTCGTCCGCAGCCGCTGTCCGCAGCGGCCGACGTTAGCGCCTACTCGCTGCAGAAAACCGGTGATTCCCGCTGGATCGTGGCTCAAAACCCGCCAGCCGAAGTCTGGCCAGTGGCCGTGCAGTTCTTCCAGGACAACGGTTTCCGTCTGGACGAACAGCGCCCGCAAACCGGCGAGTTCACCACCACCTGGCAGCATTCCGACGAACTGTCCGCAGCGATGGCCAAGCGCCTGAGCGCAGCCGGTGTCAGCACCGACAGCGAAACCCGCGTGCGGGTGCGTATCGAGCCAGGCGTGCAGCGCAATACCAGTGAAGTCTATGTGGTCAGTGCCGAACGTCCTGCCGGCAGCACCGCTGACGTGGCCTTCACCAACCGTTCGGTCAACACTGGCCTGGACGCGGCACTGGTCGACGACATGCTTGCGAGCATGAGCCGCATCTCGGAGAAGGGCGGCTCGGTCTCCATGCTGGCTTCGCGTGATTTCGATACACCAAGTCGTGTCAGCCTTAGCGAAGACGGCAGCGGTAACCCGGTTCTGAACGTTGGTAACGACCTGGATCGTGCCTGGTCGAGCGTCGGTCGTGCGCTGGAGCAGGGCGAATGGCGCGTTGAAGACATCAACCGCAGCCTGGGCCTGTACTACATCAACCTCTCCGAAAAAGCCGAGAAGAAAGACGAGAAGCCTGGTTTCTTCGGCAGCCTGTTCGGCAGTGCGCCGAGCAAGGAAGAAGTTGAAGCCCGTGCCGAGCGTTATCAGGTTCGCCTGAGCAAGGTTGGCGATACCGTCCAGGTCACCGTCGAGAAAAACATCAACACCGTGGCGCCGGCTGACGTGGCGCGCAAAGTGTTGAGCGTGATTCAGGACAACCTGGGCTGATCACATGCGTTTTGCCGTTCTCGGCAGCGGTAGCCAAGGGAACGGCACGCTGATAGCCAGCGCTGACACGTATGTGCTGGTGGATTGTGGTTTCTCCCTGCGGGAAACCGAAAAACGCCTGCTGCGCCTGGGTGTGAACCCGGCGCAGTTGAGCGCGATACTGGTGACCCACGAACATGCCGACCACGTGCATGGCGTGGGTTTGCTGTCTCGGCGCTACAATCTGCCTGTCTACCTCAGTCGCGGCACCCTGCGCGGGATGCGCAAACCGATTGAACCGGCTGGCCTTCTGGCTGGCGGAGAGCAACTGCAGATCGGCGCACTGAGCATCGGTGTCATTGCCGTGGCCCACGATGCACAGGAACCGACGCAGTATGTTTTCAGTGACGGTGAGCGGCGTTTCGGCCTGCTGACCGACCTGGGCTCGTATTGCAACAAGGTGCTGGACGGCTATCGGGACCTCGATGCGTTGATGATCGAGTCCAACCATTGCCGTGACATGCTGGCTCGCGGTCATTACCCGTACTTTCTCAAGCAACGGGTGGGCGGTGAACTGGGACATTTGAACAACCACCAGGCGGCATTCCTGGTGTCCGAGTTGGGCTGGCAAGGCCTGCAACACCTGGTCCTGGCCCACCTGAGCAGCAAGAACAACCTGCCGCAGCTGGCCCGGCAATGTTTTGTCGACACCCTCGGGTGCGACCCGGACTGGCTGCAACTGGCCGATCAAGATTCAGGGCTCGACTGGCGACACATCGCCTAGCCCACCTACTTAGCAAGCGGAGCCCATCATGGAAAAACGTGAAGAACTCTACCGCGGCAAAGCCAAATCGGTTTTCAAGACCGATGACGCTGACCGCTTGATCCTGCTGTTTCGCAACGACACTTCGGCGTTCGACGGCAAGCGCATCGAGCAGCTCGACCGCAAAGGCATGGTGAACAACAAGTTCAACGCCTTCATCATGCAGAAACTCGAAGCCGCCGGCGTGCCGACCCAATTCGACAAGCTGCTGGGCGACAACGAATGCCTGGTGAAAAAACTCGACATGATCCCGGTCGAGTGCGTCGTGCGTAACTACGCCGCCGGCAGCCTGGTCAAGCGCCTGGGCGTCGAAGAAGGTATCAAGCTCAACCCTTACACCTTCGAACTGTTCCTGAAGGACGACGCCAAGGGCGACCCGTTCATCAACGAATCCCACGTCGTGGCATTCGGTTGGGGCACTGCCGAGCAATTGGTTCGCATGAAAGAACTGTCGCTCAAGGTCAACGAAGTCCTGAGCAAACTGTTCGACGACGCTGGCCTGCTGCTGGTCGACTTCAAACTCGAATTCGGCGTGTTCTCCGACGGCTCCATCGTCCTGGGTGACGAGTTCAGCCCGGACGGCTGCCGCCTGTGGGACAAGGCGACCGGCAAGAAAATGGACAAGGACCGCTTCCGTCAGGGCCTCGGTGACGTCATCGAAGCCTACGAAGAAGTTGCCAATCGTCTGGGCGTACCGCTGTAATCGACGCAAGCATCTGATAGCACGGAAAAATTTCGCTTAGGGGGTTCGCTTCCGGCAAAAGTGTTGTTATGATGCGCGCCGTTGGAGAGATGCCAGAGTGGCCGAATGGGACGGATTCGAAATCCGTTGTACCTTCACCGGTACCTAGGGTTCGAATCCCTATCTCTCCGCCATTACATAGAAAAAACCCCGTAGCTGAATAAGCTACGGGGTTTTTTCGTTTCTGGCGTTTCAGTTTTCCCATGGGGATGAGCGCGTCTACGACGGCGACTGTTATGTATAAATTTCCTTGGGCTGTGCTGCCTGGTCTCTAGAGGTCTGCGCTACCGTTGCAGTTCTTCAGCATGGGGAATCGCGATGATAGATATAACTAACCTGTCGGTTTTTGTTGTCGCCGTGATTCTTTTACTCGCTGTGCCCGGGCCGAATATGGCGTTTGTGATGACCCATGCGATAGCTCATGGTTGGCGCGCTGGTCTTGCTGCGGCACTTGGCATAACGGTGGCTGATCTCGCTATGACTGCCTTGGTGAGCATCGGCGTGGGAGCAATCATGATGAGTTGGGCTCCCGCATTTGATCTGATCCGCTGGGCGGGAGCCTGCTACCTGCTTTGGCTTGGCTGGGTGGCGCTGAAATCGATTCCTGCTACAAACGCGAAAGTTCAGTCGCCTCTCGTCTCGATGCATTCAATATTCATACGAGCAACTCTGAACAGCTTGCTCAATCCCAAAGCGTTAGTCTTTTTTGTGGTTTTCTTGCCTCAGTTCGTGACGCCAGGCTTGGGCAGTGCCAACCTTCAACTCATAGTGCTCGGAATATGTTTAGCGATAATCGCATTCATCTTTCATTTTTTGTTGGGGCTTTGTGCCGGCGCAGTTCACAAGAAGTTGAGAGGTCTTCCAATCTCCAAACGGTTCGGTTCCTATGGATTTGCCGCAGTCATGGTCGCATTGGCAGCGCGCTTGGTGCTTCTTGAAAGGCCCCAGTAAGGCGAAGAAATCCGGATCTTTTTTTCCTTCAGTGTCCGTTAGGTTGTGATCGGTCAAGAACGACCCCGCATCCTGCATTTATCCGGTTTTTTGCGTCGGACCAAGCAACAATCCCGGGTAAGAAAAATAAGCGCGATCACAAGAAAAATTACCCACCCCAGTCACTCTATTTACCCACCCCCGTATCCATTGGCCGCCCCGAGAATCAGGGCTTTTCCCTCGAAATATTCCCTGACATTGAAAGACCTCGCCGCAAAAAATCCTCATCTACTCTGGGTTCGCAGGTCACTGATCTGCGGTAACCAGCCATCGCAAGGAGCGATCAATGTACTTTGAGATTTACAGGCAAACCCGTGGCACCCCGCAGACCGGCAAAGGTCAATGGCGCTGGCGTTTGAGGGCGGGGAACAATGAAACGATTGCCAGCGGGGAGGCGTACGTCAACAAGGCTGATTGTGTGCATGCCATCAGCTTGATCAAGGGGACGCACGATCAGACGCCGACCAAGGAGATCTAGGTCTCAGGTGGTGAAGCTGCTCAGTCAGAGCAGCTTCGTTTTAACCAGGCAGTCTTACGGTTGCGAGTGGCCCAGTTTTCGTTTGATCAGGTCGTAGACGTCCTTGTGAGTGGAGTTGTGCAGGGATTTGTCCTTGCAGGCCGACGTCAGGAAGGTTTTGACCTCTTCCTTCGCGTGAGGATAAAGGCCGGCAACGTAATCGGTTTCATGGTCCTGAGTGCAGTTGAAGTGTTTGTCGTCTTTCGCTTTGTCTCTAGCCATTGGGAGGCTCCTTTGAGTTCAAATGGTTTCGGTGGCCAGGGCATTTTTTGCCCCAAACGTTGCTGAGCTTAGAGGCATAAGTGCTGTCCGCCAGACGAGCGAATAAATCAGGAAGGGGATGTCGGACGAAGCAGATGTTTGCATTTGGATTAAACGCAAACTGCTTGAGTCGCATAGACGTCGATTGCGACAGCTACCTAAACTGTCTCCAGACTTGGGGAGCGGGGACACTGGATGAATCGCAACGAACTGCGTAAAGCCGATATCAACCTGATGGTGGTGTTCGAGACACTCATGCTCGAACGCAACGTCACTCGGGTGGCGAAGAAGTTGTTTCTCGGTCAGCCGACCATCAGCTCGGCGCTCAACCGTTTGCGAGCGATGTTCAACGATCCGCTGTTCATTCGGGTGGGTCACCGCATGGAGCCGACAGCGCGGGCCGAGGAGATCATTCGGCATCTGTCGCCGGCGCTGGATTCGTTGTCGGTGGCTTTGAGCCTGACCCATGATTTCGATCCCACCAGCAGCACGATGACTTTTCGTATCGGGCTGTCGGACGATGTCGAGTTTGGTCTGCTGCCGCCGTTGCTGCGTGCGTTGCGCCAGGAAGCGCCGAAGGTGGTGTTTGTGGTGCAGCATGTCGACTACTGGCGGATTCCCGACCTGCTGGCGTCCGGCGATATCACCGTGGGTATCAGCCAGACCCGCGGCCTGCCGGCCAACGCCAAGCGCAAGTTGCTGAGGCACATCCACCCCTGCGTGTTGCGTGCCGATGCATCCGACGCGCCGCTGACCCTCGATGAATATTGCTCCCGGCCGCACGTACTGGTGTCCCATTCCGCCAACATCAGTGGCTACGCTGATGAGTGGCTGGCGGAGATCGGTCGTTCGCGCCAGGTGGTGCTGTCCGTGCCGCAATACAGTTCGTTGCCGGCGTTGCTCGCCGGGACCGATCTGATTGCCAGCCTGCCGGATTACACGGCCGAGGCGATGGCTGCGTCCGGCCATCTGTTCAGGGAGCCGTTCCCGTTCAAGACACCGACCCTGGACCTGTCCATGGTCTGGCTCAGCCATGTCGACACCGACCCCGCCGAACGCTGGTTGCGCTCGCGACTGGAGGCGTTCATGAGTGAGCGTTTTGTGTCGCCGCCATCCCGGTGAGCCGGACCGCTCTGTGTTATATGTACGACCTTTGCGCTTACTTACAGGAGTCACGTCATGCCTCACCTGCACATGGAATACACCACCAACCTGCCGGATCTGAATGCCGACGTGGCGTTGATCCGGCTTAACAATACGCTGGTGGCTTCCGGTCAGTTTGCTGCCGAGTTCGACATCAAGAGCCGTGCGGTGAAGGTCGAGACGTTCAAGGTCGGTACTGCATTGGGTGAGCGGGCGTTCGTGCACGTGAAGCTGGCGTTGTTGAGCGGTCGCTCGCCACAGATCAAGCAGCAGTTGTCCGACAGCCTGCTGGCGGTGGTGCAGGACCTGTGTGAATGGCCTACGGGTGTTGAAGTCCAGCTGGCCGTGGAGATCCTCGACATCGATCGAGAGTCCTACACCAAAGTCGCCATCAACAACTGAGTCTCAGGCCTTTTCCTGCGCGGTGCAGGCTTTGATCACTTGTTCACGGAGCCAGGTATTGGCGCTGTCCTGATCGACGCTTTGACTCCACTGCATGTCGAGGGTGAAACCCGGCAAGCCGTTGGGCGCTTCGCAATGATTGAAGATCGCCTCGCTGGCCAGCAATTGCTGGATGCGCCGAGGCAAGGTCAGGATGAAATCGGTGCCGGTAATCATTTTCAGCGCCGCGCTGTAGCTGTTGGAGCGCGCGACGATTTGCCGTTTTTGCGCCTGCTGCGCCAGCCAACCGTCGACCATGTTGGTGGTGGACGTCCAGGGTGTCGGGAACACATGCCGGCGTTCGACGAAGGCTTGCAGGCTTAAACGCGGTTCCAGTGGGGTGGCGCGTTTATCGAAGACGCAGACCAGATCATCCTCCAGCAGCATCCGGGATCTGAAATCGCCGTGGCTGCGATGAAAGTTCGGGCCGAAACAGATCACCAGATCGAGGCTGCCGTCGCGCAGTTCTTCGGCCGGAATGTCGGTTTCAAACTTGTGCATGTTGACCATCACCGGCAAATCGGCGGAATCAAAACTTTTCAACAGGCGTGGCAGGATTAACTGCTCGAAGTATTCCGGTGCGCAGATGTTGAAGGTCACAGGCTGTAAGGTCGGGTCGAAGGCCTGCGCCCCGGCGTGACACAGGTTGATGCTTTCGAGGACCTTCAGCACGTGGGTATACATGTTGCTGGCTTTGTAGGTGGGGCGCATCCCCGCGCGGGTGTTGATGAACAACTCGTCGTCGAAACAGGTGCGCAGCTTTTTCAGGCAGTAACTCACGGTGGACTGACTGACGCAGAGCGTCTCGGACACACCGGTGACGTTGCTTTGCTCATACACGGCGATAAACACCATGAGGTCCTGCATATCCAGTTTTCTTAGCACATTACTGTTCAGCATCCGTTCCGTCTCGCTGCGTTCCTTGCGCTGACTGTGCGCAAACTGTGCGAATGATCCTAACGGAACGATGGTGCCAGGAGAATGCCTTGTAGGAATTCAGCCATGAACTGTTGCGGGCACCGCGCGCCGGCTGGACATCAGCAATGCCAGCATACCGACTCCCACCAGCAGTGCGCCGATGATTTCCAGCGGTAGCGGCGACTGACGTAACCACAACCAATGAAACAGCGTGATGAACAACGTGCTCAGGTAAATGTAGGAAATGACCGAAGAGGGCGCGATGGCGCCGATTGCCCGGTGCAGCAGCCAGAAAGTCGCCAGCGTGGCAAACAGCGCCAGGTAAATCAGCCAGTAAAAATCATTCAGGGTCAGCAACGACGCCGATCGCCAGCCACCGCTGAACCCACAGAGTGCCAGCAAAAACAGCGCACCGAACACCATGTTCCAGAACGTCATGCCCGCCGGTCCGCGACCTTTGAGGCTGTTGGCCTTGAGTCGCTGACTCAGGGGCGAGTAGAGCGACATCGCCAGGCAACCGCCCCCGTACACCGACACCGCGTAGAGCGATGGCAGTTCGCCGGGACCTGCGCCTTGCAGTACCAGCAACACGGCCCCGGCAGCGGCAATCAGCATCGGCAATACCCGTTGTTTCAGGCTGCTTTCGGGCATCAAAACGGCTTCGAACAGCAGGGTCAGCAGTGGCACCAGTGTGAACATCGTCCCGGTGTTGACGGCCGAGGTATAGCGCAGCGCCTCGAACAGCGAGCCGAAATACACCGCCAGCAACGAGCCGAGTACGGCATGGCCGAGCAGCCCGCGAACGGTCATGGAGGTATCGCCCTTGAACAGCAGCAACGGCAAAAACACCAGGGCGCAAAACAGCAGGCGCAGCCCGGTCAGCAGCACCGGGTCGATGGCCTGACTGACCTGGGCAGCAGCGGAAAACGAGGCGGCGATCAACAGCGCCCAGAGCAACATGCCGAGGTGAGCGGCGGCGAAACCGGTGTGTTTCATGAGGTGGGTGTCCGGGTCAGTGAATGTGTCTGGCGTAGTGCCGCGGGTCGAAGCGCAGGACCATCAGGATCATCAGCGCCATGACGCCTGTGAGTGACCAGCAGGCCCATTCGAAGCTGCCGAGTTGGTCGCGGATCATCCCGGCAATCAGCGGCGAGAGGCCGGCGATCAGGTAACCGATGCCTTGCACGAATGCGGTCAGTCCTCCGGCGCGCTGGGGATTGTCCAAGTGATCCAGTGACACAATCAGGCTCATCGGAAACAGTCCGCCGATGCCCAGCCCCAACAGGCACGGCCACAACAGACTCAAGTGTCGGGGGCTGAGTATCAGCCCGCAGAAGCCGGCCATGATCAGGGCCAGCAACACCACCAGTACCAGGCGCCGGTCACGGCTGCGATTGGCGATGGCCGGTGTCAGCAGGCCGGACAACACTTCCATGGCGGTCAGGAAACCCAGCAACAAACCGGCGTTCTGTTCACTCCAGCCCTTTTCGACGTAGTACGGCGCCAGCCAGGCCAGTACACAGGTGTAGGACGCTGTGCCCAGGCCGAAGAAGATGGCGAGTAACCAAGCGCGGGAATTGCTGAAGAACGACCCATTGCGTTGTGCCTGAGCAGGCAGCGTCGGCATCCCTGCGCGATGGGTGCACCAGAATAGCAACGCGACCAGTGCCAACGCTGTCCAGATCGCCAGACCCACTCGCCAGCTCCCCGTGCGCGTCATCACCCGCGGTGCGAAGGAGGCGGCGATGGCTGCGCCGCCCATGATCGAAGTGACATAGAGGCCCATGCACACGGAAACGTTGTCGCTGAAGCGGGACTTGATCAGTGCCGGCATCAACGCCTGGATCAGCGCGATACCGATACCTGCCAGCACGGCACTGAGGATCAGTTCGGCCGCTGAGTCGAGAAACAGGCGCGACGCGGTGGCCAAACCGATGATCAGCAGTGAAAGCACCACGGTGCGTTGTTCGCCGAGTCGTTGGCTGACGCTGAGACCGAAAAACATCGCCAGCCCCATCGCCATCACCGGCAGCATGGTCAGCAGGGACGCCAGGCTGAAACTCAGCGGGATCTCACCGCGAATCGCCGACAGCAAAGGACCGACAGCGGCCATGGAGGGGCGCAGGTTCAGGGCGACGAGAATGATGCTGAACATTAACCAGAGGGCAGGGCGGGAGCTTGCACGAACGTTTTCCATCAATCGGACCTTGAATGATAAAGGCCCGATTAGGCGCGCGAGGCCCGGAGGCCGCAAATCAGAAAGTCCGGAGTAGTATTTAAAAATCAAATACCTCTGCTGCAACGCATAACCCCTGTGGGAGCGAGCCTGCTCGCGATGAGGCCATATCATTAACATCTATGTTGCCTGTAACACCGCCATCGCGAGCAGGCTCGCTCCCACAGGGGTATTTAGTGTTTGGCAAATCTTGTTCGCCTAAGCGTTCAGTGAATGTTTAGCCAATCTGTAACCAAAGTTCTTCAAATCCCGATTTAACGACTTAACCACCCGTGTGACGCTGCTGCTCATCTGTTTACTGCGGTCTTCTCTATGGACGGTTGTCCAGTCGCACTTCCTTCCGAACTTGCCTTCTGGGCGCTGTGGCATTGCCGTCACGCGCGCCCGCCGGATTCCTGCCTTTCCCGTTGATTGTTCCTACAGGTCCTGCGCTGTTTGCCGGGATCAAAGCGGCGGCGCCTGTGCGTTTGCCTGACGCGGAAATAAGAGAATTCCCATGAGTTGTGCCACAACCTCCTTCGCCACGAAGCAAGAAGCCCTGACTTTTCTTGAGCAGAACCCGGATATCGAGATGTTCGAGTTGTTCATCCTCGACAACAACGGCGTACCTCGGGGCAAGTTGTTGCATCGCGATGAACTGTTGGCGGTATACGAAAGCGGACGGCCATTGCCGAGCACCATTCTCGGCTTGACCATCAACGGCGATGACGTGGAAAACTCCGGGCTGGTCTGGGACGTGGGCGATATCGATTGCCGGGCTTACCCGCTCAGCGGCAGTTTGACGCGCATGCCGTGGCGGTTGATTCCTACGGCGGCGGTGCAGGTCAGCATGCACCCCCGGGAAGGCATGCCCGCGACCATTGCCGATCCACGGCATCTGCTGGCGAAAGTCGTCGAGGGTTTGCAGGCCGATGGTTATTACCCGGTCATGGCGGCGGAACTGGAGTTCTACCTGCTGGATCAACAGCGCGACAGCAACGGTCGGCCGCAACCTGCGCGGGATGTCGATGGCGGGCGCCCGCGTGGAACTCAGGTCTACGGTTTGCGTGAACTGGAGCAGATCGAACCGTTCCTGGCCGACCTCTACAGCGCCTGTAAACTCCAGGGCATTCCGGCGCGTACGGCCATTTCCGAATACGCGCCGGGGCAAGTGGAAATCACCCTTGAACACCGCACCGACGCCTTGCAGGCGATGGACGAAGCGGTGCGCTACAAGCGGCTGGTCAAGGGCGTGGCGCACAAACACGGGATGACCGCGTGCTTCATGGCCAAGCCTTTCGATGACCTGGCGGGTACCGGCATGCACATGCACGTCAGCCTGGCGGACAAGGATGGCAACAACCTGTTCGCCAGCGAAGCTCCGGACGGCACGCCGCTGCTCAAGCAAGCGGTTGGCGGCATGCTCAGTACCTTGCTCGACTCGTTGCTGCTGTTCTGTCCGAACGCCAACTCCTACCGTCGTTTCCAGACCAACAGTTACGCGCCGCTGGCCGCCACCTGGGGCGTGGACAATCGCACCGTCAGTTTGCGTGTGCCCGGCGGCCCGGCGTTCTCCCGGCATATCGAACACCGTATTTGTGGCGCCGACGCCAACCCGTATCTGGCGGCTGCGGCGATCCTGGCCGGTATCCATCGCGGTATTCGCGAACAACTCGACCCAGGTACGCCAGTGGAGGGCAACGGTTATGCCCAGGCCACGGAATTGTTGCCAACCGACTGGCTGACCACGTTGCGGGCGCTGGAAGGTTCGAGCTGGGCGCGGGAGGCGTTCGGCAGTGAGTTTCTTGGCGTCTACCTGGCGGTGAAGCGCGCCGAATATCGGCAGTTCATGGGCGAGGTCGGTGAGCAGGACTGGCGCTGGTATTTGAATCAAGCCTGAACAGAATCTGAACCATTCTCAAATATGTTTAAAGTTCTGGTCTAGAGCACGAAGCCAACTAATCGTTGGCTTCTTTTTCACAAAAAATTGATGGTTGGCTGCCTAAAGTTAGTGCTGTCTCGGTGAATGAAATTTTCACATTTATCGAAGGCACTTCTTTTCAGGAACAGCCGATTATCATGTTGAAGATTAAAGCCGTGCGCCCCGAGTGGGTGACACTGATTGCCAGCGCCTTTCTATTAACGGGCTTCAATTTAGTTCTCTGGCAACACCTGTTTGAAATCACCGCGTCCGACGTTAAAGGCATGGTCATGCGAGCGGCTTTCGGGGTGATGATACTGGCAGCCTTCAACATTGTGCTGACCCTGTTGGCGTTCCGGCCCGTGATGAAACCCGTCTTGACCCTGATCTTTATGGTCAGTGCGGGCGTGGCGTACTTCATGAGCCAATACGGTGTATTGATTGACGCTGGCATGTTACGCAACTTCGCCGAAACCAATGTCACGGAAGTGCGAGGATTACTCTCAATAAAGTTGCTTGTTTATATCGTACTGCTTGGTATTTTACCTTCGTGGTTGTTGTGGGTGACGCCTGTTAATTACCGTCGCTGGCACCGCGAGTTATTAAGTAAGCTGCTGGTAAGTATTGCATCGGTCGCGGTGCTCGGTGGCGTCGCACTGGTTAACTATCAAGGTCTGTCTTCGTTGTTTCGCAATCACCATGAATTGCGCCTGATGGTGGTCCCGAGTAACTACATGGGGGCCTCGTTCGGTTATCTGCGAGAGCAAGTCGTTTCCGCTCGACAGCCCTTCGTCAAAATCGGTGAGGACGCGGAGAGAAACCCGACCGGGCAAACTCACGCTCGCAAATCCCTGACGGTGCTGGTGGTGGGTGAAAGCGCCCGGGCGGAGAACTTCGGCGTCCTCGGTTACAACCGAGACACCACCCCAAGACTGGAAAAAGAGGCCGGCCTGATCGCTTTCACCGACGTGCATTCCTGCGGGACCGAAACGGCGGTGTCGGTGCCATGCATGTTTTCCAACATGGGTCGCAAAGACTACAACCCGAGCAAGGCAAAGAATGAAGAAGGCCTGCTGGACGTGCTCAAACATGCGGGGCTGGACGTTATCTGGCGCGATAACCAGTCGGGCTGCAAAGGCACTTGCGACCGTGTCACCCTCGACGATGTCAGCAACCTGAAGGACCCGGTGCTCTGCGCCAACAGCGAATGCCGCGATGAAATTCTCCTGCAAGGTTTACAGCATTTCATCGACACCCTCGATAAAGACACCGTGCTGGTGCTGCACCAGATGGGCAGTCACGGTCCGGAGTACTTCAAGCGCTACCCGAAAGCGTTCGAACACTTCACCCCGGTTTGTGAAAGTAACGCGCTGAACAATTGCAGCCGCGAAAGTATCGTCAATGGTTACGACAACACCCTGGTGTATACCGACTACGTGCTGTCGACCCTGATCGACCTGTTGCGCAGCAACCAGGACAAAGTCGATACCGCGATGCTGTACCTGTCGGACCATGGCGAGTCCCTGGGCGAATACAACCTGTTCCTCCACGGTACGCCTTACATGCTGGCGCCGGATCAACAGAAGCATGTTGCGATGTTGGCCTGGTTCTCCGACAGCTATCAAAAGTCGTACTCGGTGGACACCCATTGCCTGCAACTGAGCCGTGAAAAGCCCTTGAGTCAAGACAACCTGTTTCATTCGATGCTCGGGCTGCTGGAGGTCAACAGCAAGGTCTACAACCCGGATCTGGATATGTTTGCCGGCTGCCGCGGTGCGGTGATCGACGGTGTGTTGGCGAAAGAGTGAGTACTACGACCTTTTTTTCACGTTTGGACCGCTAACCTGCGCCCGGTAGATTTTTCTGAAAGAGTCATCCCACATGTCCGCTCAGCCCCCATCCGCCATTGAGCTTGAGCTCGCCCGGCGCTACGACCAGGAACACGCCCGCATCTGTCTTGCGCTGCGTCCGCGTGGCTTGGCCGGACGCCTGGCGTTCTGGCGTGACGAGCAACTGGTGCGCACTGCGCTCAAGGTGGCTGGCGAGCCGGGGCTGATCCTTGACGTTGCCTGCGGGGCCGGGCGCTTCTGGCCGGTACTGGCCGAACATGCGAACCGGGTGATCCTGGCGGCCGATCCGTCGCAGGACATGCTCGATCACGCCCGAACCCATCACCCGCAAAATCTGCTGAAAAGGGTCAAGACCTTTCAGAGTTCGGCGTTCACCATCGGGTTGTCGGCGAATGCGGTTGACTGCATTTTTTGCATGCAACTGTTTCAACACATCGCCAGCCCCGAGCATCGGTCGGCCATGCTCGGCGAGTTCCATCGGGTCAGTCGCGATACGGTGATTGTGGCGGTCCGGGTCGATGCTCATTTCAAGCGCCGGCGCCCGGATGCGGCAGGCGTTCACGCCCGGCAGCTGGCCAATAAGGCCGAGGTGGAAGCCGAATTCAAACAAGCGGGTTTCCGCTTGCTCAGTCATCAGGACTTCTTGCCCGGTTGCGCGCGAATGCGGGTCTACGTGCTGCGTAAGGCCAGATAACCTCCCTCTGTCAGACAATTCTTGCTATCTGGCCAGTGTTTTCGCTAAAGCTCTTGTTCAGTGAATGCGCGGAAATCGCCGGGGGCGATATATACTGCGCGCCATTCTTCAAGGGAGAGCCGTGTGGCCATCGATATTCACTGGATTCGCGACAACGATAGCCTCGGTCAGTTTTGCGCCGAGTGGCAGCAGCTGCCATTCGTTGCCCTCGACACCGAATTCATGCGGGTCGACACCTTCTATCCGATCGCAGGCCTGCTGCAGATCGGCGATGGCGTACGCGCTTACCTGATTGACCCGCTGACCATCGACAACTGGCAGCCCCTGGCCGCGTTGCTGGAAAACCCGGCCGTGGTCAAAGTCGTCCATGCGTGCAGCGAAGACCTCGAAGTCCTGTTGCGCCTGACCGGCAGTCTGCCGGCGCCGCTGTTCGACACCCAACTGGCCGCCGCTTACCTGAACCTGGGTTTTTCCATGGGTTATTCGCGGTTGGTGCAAGAGGTGCTCGGCATCGACCTGCCCAAGGGCGAAACCCGGTCCGACTGGCTGCAACGCCCGCTGTCCGACACTCAGATCAGCTACGCCGCTGAAGATGCCTTGCACTTGGCGGAAGTTTTCGTACAGCTTCGTCCGAAGCTTTCTGACGACAAGTACGCCTGGGTCCTGGAAGACGGCGCGGAACTGGTGGCCAACCTGCGCCGCGAAGTGGATCCGTACGAGGTTTACCGCGAAGCCAAACTGGCCTGGAAGCTGTCCCGCGCCCAACTCGCTGTGTTGCGTGAACTCTGCGCCTGGCGTGAGCGCGAGGCCCGTGCCCGTGATCTGCCGCGCAACCGCATCATTCGTGAGCATTCCCTGTGGCCGCTGGCGCGCACGCAACCGGACAACCTCGGCGCGTTGGCGAAAATCGAAGACATGCACCCGCGTACCGTGCGTCAGGACGGCGAATTTCTGCTTGATCTGATCAAGCGCTCTGGCAGTGTGTCGCCAGATCAATGGCCGCCTGCCGTGCCGGAGCCGTTGCCGGTGGATGCCGCCGCGCTGGTCAAACAGCTGCGGGCGATCGGCCAGGCCGAAGCCGAGCGCCTGAACATCGCGCCAGAGCTGATGCTACGCAAGAAAACCCTGGAAGCGCTGCTCAAGAGCGGCTTCCCCAAGGGTCCTTACCAATTGCCTGATTCGCTGCGTGGCTGGCGTCGCGAATTGATGGGCCAGGTGCTGCTCGACAGCCTGGCCACCGCCGGAGAACAGCCTTGAAACGTATTTGCTCCATCTATCGAAGCCTGAAGAAAAACGAGATGTACCTCTACGTGCTCAAAAGCGATGCACTGGAGCGCGTTCCGGAAAGTCTGATGGCCGCCTTCGGCAAACCTCACCACGCGTTCGATCTGGTGCTGACTCCCGAGCGCAAACTGTCGCGCGAGGACATCACCGTGGTGCTGGAAAACCTCGAGAAGCAGGGCTACCACCTGCAAATGCCGCCGGCCGAAGACGAATACATCGAACACTTGCCGGAAGAATTGCTGCGACGCAACGACCCGATGTGATCGGCAGACAGGCTCTGTTCAGGGCCTTTATGAAACACTGGAATGATTTTGGCGATGGCCAGGACGATGGAGCGATACTCCGTCGGCGGCCGTCTGCACTGTTTTTGAAAGGTTTGAACCATGCGCGTTCTGATTGCTGAACACGACCACCCTGTGTACGCCCAACTGCTGCGTCAGGCAGCGCCCGATCTGGAAGTGCTGACCAGCGGTGACTCCGCCGAACTGGCCCGTCAGGCCGCCGATTGTCCGATCTGGCTTGGCCAGCCGGATTTGCTGGCCACCCTGCTGCGTCAGGGCCACGAGCCGCAATGCCTGCAATCGACTTGGGCCGGCATCACGCCGCTGCTGGCCGACGGCTTGCCACGCCACTATCGCCTGACCCGCGCGGTGGGAATTTTCGGTCAGGTCATGGCCGAATACGTATTGACCTACATGCTTGGCCACGAGCGCGAAGTGCTGCCGCGGCTGGTCAGCCAGGTCGAGCGCAAGTGGGACAGTCGTCAGGGGCAGAGCCTGGCGGGGCGCAAGGTGCTGATCGTCGGCACTGGAGACATCGGCCAGACCGTCGCGCAGTTTTTGCTGCCGTTTGGCGTCGAGTTGTATGGCATTGCCAGCGAAGCTCGCGAGCAGGCGCCGTTTGTCGAAGTCGGGGCGATGGCCGATTTGCCACGTCTGGTCGGTGAAGTGGATTACGTGATCAATCTGCTGCCGAACACGCCGACAACCCACGACCTGTACGACGCGGCGCTGTTCAAGCAGTTCAAGCCGACCGGCTTGTTCATCAACGTCGGACGCGGCGTGGCAGTGGTCGATGCGGATCTGGTGGAGGCCTTGAAGGAAGGGCATCTGGCCGGCGCGGTGATTGACGTCTGCCGTCAGGAGCCGCTACCGCAACGTCATCCATTCTGGACGGCCTGGGGCTTGCTGTTGACCGGTCACAGCTCGGCACCGACTTCGCCAACGATGATGGTGAACCTGTTTGTCGAGAACCTTCGGGCGTATCAAGCGGGTGAGGCGTTGCGCGGGGAAGTGGATTTCAATCGCGGCTATTGAGGCGCAAGCAAAAAGATCGCAGCCTGCGGCAGCTCCTACAAGGATATGTGTACACCTGTAGGAGCTGCCGCAGGCTGCGATCTTTTGATTTTAGAGGGTGAAATCGCCTTCAGCCGCCAACTCGCTCAGCGGACGACGCGGGCTTGGCTCTTCACGCGCTTGCAGGTAATCCGCCAGCGTCGATTTATCGCCCAGTTTGCCGATCGCCACGGCCGCATGCAGCGCGTAGCCTTCTGGAATGTTCAGCTCCTTGCGGGTCAGCTCCTGATCGAAACCGGCCATTCCATGGGTGTGCCAGCCGCTGATGCTCGCTTGCAACGCCAGATGGCCCCAGGCGGAACCGGTGTCGAAGGTATGCCACAGGGCCGGGGTTTCTTCAGTGGCGCCAGGCACCGCGAAAGTGGTTTTCGATACCACGATCACCAGCGCTGAAGCGTGTTGCGCCCAGCTGCGGTTGAACTCGTTCAGCAGGCCGAGGTAACGCTCCCAGTTCGGCGTGTCGCGACGCGCGTAGAGAAACCGCCAAGGCTGCGAGTTGTAGGCCGATGGCGCCCAGCGAGCAGCTTCGAAGAAGCTCAGCAGGGTCTCGACGGGAATGGTTTCGCCGGTGAAGGCGCGGGGCGACCAGCGATCGGTGAACTGAGGGTGGATGGCGTAATCGGCAACGCGGGGATTGGCACTCATCAAGAGATTCCTTGCTACGTTTGAAAGTAAGGGTCGTCTGAAACCTGCGGGCGCAGTTGAGCTGAGCGATGAGGTTTTTCGAGAGCCTGGGCAGTCCACCTGAATGCGACGCGGTTGAGCGTTAATGGCACGCAGGTCTGGCTCCTTGCGATTGGCAAAGCTACTTGGCGGCGCAATAACTGACAAGCCCGTTCTACCGGCAGTCGCCAATGCTTGGCCCACAAGGGCCTTGGCACTAGACTGGCGGCCTTTTCACCACCTTGATGTTGATGCTTGAGCCATGGCCGCCAAAGTCGAATCGTTCTGGATACGCAAAACCCTCGATCAACTTGATCAAGAGGAATGGGAATCGCTGTGCGACGGCTGTGGCCTGTGCTGCCTGCAAAAGCTCGAAGATGAAGACGACAACAGCGTCTATTACACACGCATCGCCTGCAAACTGCTGGACCTGAAAACCTGTCAGTGCACCGATTATCCGAATCGTCGTGAATTCGTGCCCGATTGCATCCAGCTCACACCGGGCAAGGCCGACGAGTTCAAATGGTTGCCACCGACCTGTGGGTATCGATTGGTCAGTGAGGGCAAGGACCTGCCGCTCTGGCATCACCTGGTGTGCGGTGATCGCGATGCGGTGCATCACGAGCGAATTTCACAATCCGGGCGCATGCTCGCCGAAGGCAGCGTGGCCGAAGAGGATTGGGAAGACCATCTGATTTTTCGGGCGGGTTGATGCCCATTGCTATTTTCATGTGGCGAGGGAGCTTGCTCCCGCTTAAGTGTGTAGCACTCACAAAATCGGAAGTGATTACAAGAATTTGGGGCTGCTAAGCAGCCCAGCGCGAGCAAGCTCGCTCGCCACACTAGGAGTGTGTATGGCTGTGGGATTGCGGCTGGCGTTGGCCGTCGGGCTGTTGGCCCTGAGTTCGTCCGTGTGGGCGGCGAAGAAGGTCGATCTGGACTACCACGTGCGCCTGTTGCCGCAAAGCGATCAGGCTGAAGTGCGGTTGACCCTGGCCCAGGGTTCGGCGGTACGCAGTCTGGATTTCGACCTCGGTGATGGCAGCCACTACAGCGACTTCAAGGCTGATGGCCAATGGCAGCTCACACCGGGCAAGCCGGCCCGTGGTGTCTGGCGTCCGGCCGCCGACAAGGCCAGCCTGACCTACCGCGTGCGCATCAGCCATGGCCGCAAGAGCGGCAGCTTCGACACGCGCATGACGCCAACCTGGGCGCTGATGCGTGGCGACGATCTGGTACCGGCGGCCAAACTCGATCAGCAGGATGGCATCGAGCTGGTTTCACGCCTTGAATTCGAATTGCCCACCGGCTGGAAAAGCGTCGAGACCGCCTGGCCGCGAATCGGCAAGAACAAGTTCCGCATCGATAACGTTTCCCGACTGTTCGACCGGCCCACTGGCTGGATGCTCGCCGGCCACCTCGGTAGCCGACGCACCAGGCTTGGGGAAACCGAAGTCACTGTCGCCTCGCCCCAAGGCCAGGGCATGCGCCGCATGGATGTGCTGACGCTGCTGACGTTTGTCTGGCCGCAAGTGCAAGCGGTGTTCCCGCGTCATCCCACCAAACTGTTGATCGTCGGTGCCAACGACCCGATGTGGCGCGGCAGCCTGGCGGCGCGCGAATCGATCTACCTCAACACGCGTCTGCCGCTGGTCAGCGAAAGCGGCACCAGTGCGTTGGTGCGCGAATTGGCCCAAGTGTTCGGGCGGATCAACGACCAGCAGCGCAGCGACTGGATCAGCGAAGGCTTTGCCGAGTATTACGCCATCGAACTGGTGCGCCGTGCCGGTGGCATGAGTGATGAACGGTATGACGGTTTGCACAAGAAGTTGCTCAAGGACAGCCAGAAAGTCACCACTTTGCGTGGTGAGCAGGTCAGCCCGGCGCAAGTGGCCAAAGCGGTGGTGTTGCTACAGGAACTGGATCGCGAGATTCGCTTGAAGACCCGCAACAAGCGTTCGCTGGATGATGTGTTGCGCGGGGCGATGCATCTGGGGAGTGTTGATACCCAGGAGTTTATTCAACTCGCAGAAAGCATCCTCGGTGAGTCTTCCAGGGTCCTCGATACCGAGTTGCTTCAGTAACACCGCCATCGCGAGCAGGCTCGCTCCCACATTGGTCTTGTGTAAGACACCGGCCTAATGTGGGAGCGAGCCTGCTCGCGAAGAGGCCCTGAGCCTCGACGCATCTTCCGGATCAAACCCCGGCTTTTGGCGACTTCAAGGCGTCATTGCCGGTCACGGTAGCAGTCTTGGTCGCCGCCTCGGCATTAGCCTTCAACCGACTCAACTCTTCCCCGGCACGCTCAATCTTCGCCCGCACGTTACTCATGTCCCGGCGGCTTTTTTCCAGCAGGCTCTTGGCCGAACTGTGCCCGGTAATACCACGAGCCAGTGCCACGCCGCCGATTGCCACTTGAATCAACCCGAACACACCGCCGCGACGCAGGCCTTTACCCACCATCACCACGCCCCCGGCCAGGGAGCCGATGCGCTCCCAGCCCTGAACGTTCTGCTCGGGATGGGTCTGGAACGGGGTGGATTCGATGCGCTCTACGCGTTTGAGTTCGCTCATGATCTGTCTCCAGGCTGGAATGGCTGCTTCAGGAATAGATAATTAAGCTGACTGCCGAAGCGGGCGGCTTGTTCCATCGGATGTGCGGTGTTCAGCGGAATTTCGGCCCCGAGCGGGTGTTGAGGCCCTTGGCCATGCGGTCGTAGAGCACGACGTTGACAGTGGCCGCGAGGTTCATGCAGCCGGTGGTCGGGATGTAGACCACGTCCTCGCACCAGTCGCGAATCTCTTTATCCAGCGAGCCGTCTTCCGGGCCGAAGATGTACAGCGCGCGATCCGGGTGGGTGTATTCCGGCAGGGAGCGAGCACCCTCGACCAGTTCCACGGCGACCGGCACGCAGCCCAGGGGCAGGATTTTCTTCAGGTCTTCGATACCGATCAACGGGATGTCGTAGTGGACGCGCTTGGTGTCGGTCACGAAGTCGGCGGCGCGGTCATAGCGTTTGCCGGTATAGAACACGGACGCCACGCCATAGCAGCCGGCGGCGCGCATGACCGAGCCGACGTTTTCCGGTGATTTGGGGTTATACAAACCAATGCAGCTGTACCGTTTGTCTGCCACGAGCGGGGTGCCTTCGGGGAAAAAGCGCGATTATACGGGGATTGGGGGAGGGGTGGTCAGTTTGAGATTGGTGGTGTCTGGTCGATAGCTTTCGCGAGCAGGCTCGCTCCCACAGTAGATTTCGGGTGTTCACAAATGCTGTGTTCATCCAGATCCCCTGTGGGAGCGAGCCTGCTCGCGATGGCGTCAAGCCAGGCGCTGAAGATACTACTCGTCTTTCTTCATCAAGCCGGCCAACGCGGCAAACGGGTTGTGCGTCGCCTTGGCAATCTTCGGCGAGCTCAGCGAGCCTTCGCCGAAATACTGCTGATCGGTATACCGCGAGTGTTCGTTGTCATGGCAATACAGGCACAACAATTCCCAGTTCGAGCCGTCCTGAGGGTTGTTGTCGTGGTTGTGGTCGCGGTGGTGCACGGTCAGTTCGCTCAGGCGCTTGCCGGAGAATTCACGGGCACAGCGGCCGCACACGTGCGGGTACATCTTCAGGGCCTTGTCGCGGTAACCCATTTCCTTGTCGCGCTGATTGTCGGCGAGGATGCGGTCCAACTTTGAAGTGTTGGTCGGAGGCGTTGACGAACTCATGGGTTCACCTTTGTAAAAGACTAATGACGGTATTAAGCGAAGTTTAGCTCAGCCCTTGAGCTTCTCGGCAATCCAGATGGTGTGGCGGGTGCCCTTGTTGCCGTGGGCGAAGACTTGCACTTCCTCGGCCTTGAAACCGGCCTTCTTCAGTTTGTCGGAAAACTGCCGGTCGGCGCTCGCGGACCAGACCGCCAGCACGCCCTTGGGCCGCAGGGCCTTGGCGCAGGCGCTCAGGCCGCCGGCAGAGTAGAGCCAGCTGTTGGCTTTCTGGGTCAGGCCTTCGGGGCCGTTGTCGACGTCGAGCATGATGGCGTCGAAACCTTGCGGCTCGGCTTGCAGGACGTTCGCCACGTCCTCCATGCGAATCACGGTGCGCTTATCGAGCAACGGGTTGCCGGATTTCTCCCCCAGCGGCCCGCGATTCCACTCAACCACGCCGGGCACCAGTTCGGCGACCACCACTTCAGCGGTCTTGCCTAAATGCTTGAGGGCCGAGGCGAGGGTGAAGCCCATGCCCAGGCCTCCGATCAACACCCGCGAATTCGGCCGGCCGGCGACCTTGCGGCACGGGATCTCGGCCAGGGCATCTTCGGAGCCGTGCATGCGAGTGTTCATCAACTGCCCGCCGTCACCGCCCTGGATCTTGATGACGAAATCCTCACCGTATTCGAACAGGCACAGGGCACCGCCGTTTTCAGGGATGGGGGCGGTGTCGAGCAGAACGAAACGTTTCATGGGACTCTCAGTGAGAAGAAATTGGCAGCAAGGGGAAGGCAAACAGACGCAGTTGGGAGTAGCCTGCAAAAGACCACAAGGCCAACGGAGCCATTGATGAAGCGCACCATTCTAACGGTCATTGCCCTGGCCGCGCTCTCGATAACTGCAGTGCAGGCCCAGGAACAACAAACCATTCCCACCAGCCCCGCGCCGCTGCCCGGCTCGCCCGGAACCGCGACGCCGACGCCTTATCCACAGATCACCCCGGCGGCCGTGCCCAAGGCCGGGCCCGGCAGTGGCGGGCCGCCGCTGTTGCCGCCGATCGAAATGCCCAACCCGCCCAAGGACCAGACCTTGCCGGGCCTTGAGCAGAACAGCACGAAGATCAAATCGCCGGGCGGTTAAACCTGCTGCGAGAGCAGTTGCCCATCGGCCATGCGCAAGCGTTTGGACAGGGAGACGGCGAGGGCGCGGATGATCTTGGCAGCGATTTTTGGCGCGTCGTTGAGCATCTTTTCCAGTGAGTCCTTGCCCAGGTTGAGCAACTGGCAGTTGCTCGCCGCCACGCAACTGGCCGAACGTCGCTCGCCGTCGAGTACGGCCATTTCTCCGAACGCCCGACCGCTGCGCAAGGTGGCCATGGTCACCCGCTGCCCGTCGCTGTTGGTTTTCTGCACCGCCACCTGGCCGGTGTGGATGATGCACATGAAGCTGCCGGCATCGCCTTCGTGGAAGATCTCTTCGCCTTCGGCCACTGTGCTGATGCTGAAATAGCCCGAAGCGGCGGCGAAGTCTGCCGGCAGCAGTTGATCGAACAGGCCGCAATCCATCAGCCAGTCGCGAATTTCGTTGTTCAGTAAGGTCGGTTCTGACATGTCGTCCGGTCTTTTTCTTGTGTCTGGTTCCGGTTCTTCTGGATGCCCTCAATCCTTGTGGGAGCGAGCCTGCTCGCGAGAGCGGCGGCACATTCAACATCAATATTGAATGTTGTGGCCTCATCGCCGGCAAGCCGGTCTCGCTCCCACAGTGGAGTTGTATGGCCTCGGGTCCGGCGTACTGTTGTTAAGACCGGGACGCCGGGCCAAGTTCCTCAGGCAATGCCCAAAACCTTGAAAACAAATGCGTATTCGAGTGCTACGTCACGCAATCCCTGATACCGACCGCTCATCCCGCCATGCCCGGCGCCCAATTCGGTCTTGAGCAGCAGCGGATTGTTGTCGGTTTTGGTCGCGCGTAATTTGGCCACCCACTTCGCTGCTTCCCAGTACTGCACACGGCTGTCGTTGTAGCCGGCGATCACCAGGGTGGCCGGATAGGCTTGCGCGGTGACGTTTTCGTACGGGGCGTAGGCCTTGATCCGATCATAGACGTCCGGTTCTTCAGGGTTGCCCCACTCGTCGTATTCGGTGACGGTCAATGGCAGATCCGGGTCGAGCATGGTGTTCAATACGTCGACGAACGGCACTTCGGCAATCGCTGCGCCGAACAATTCCGGCCGCATGTTGAGCACTGCGCCGATCAGCAGACCACCGGCACTGCCACCGCTGATCGCCAATTGCGGTGAGGTGGTGAAGCCGTTGTCGATCAGGTGTTCGGCGCAGGCGATGAAGTCGCTGAAGGTGTTGTGCTTGTGCTCCTGTTTGCCGGCGCGGTACCAGGCTTCGCCCAGTTCCCCGCCGCCACGTACGTGAGCGATGGCAAACGCGACGCCACGATCCAGCAGGCTCAAGCGGGCATGGGAGAACCACGGGTCGAGGCTTTCGCCATAGGCGCCATAGCCGTACAGATAAAGCGGCGTCGGCTTACCGAGGGCTTCGCGTTTGACCACGAGGCTGATCGGCACTTTCGTACCGTCCGGTGCTGTTGCCCACAGGCGTTGGCTGACGTAGGCATCGGCGTCGAACGGGCCGAGCACCGGCGTTTCCTTGAGCACTTTCTGCTCGCCGGTGGTCAGTACCAGCTGACGGACTTGCGCCGGGCGGTTCAACGCTTCATAGCGTAGACGGATCCTGTCGCTGACGAATTCCAGGCTGTTCTGCACGTGCAGGCTGTAAGCCGCGTCCGGCAGTTGCACGCGGTAGCTCGGCAGCTCTTGCGGGTGGACTTCAATCACCGGCAAGCCGCCGACCCGCAGGCTTAGGGTCATGGCCCCGGCGTTGAGGCTCATGCCCTCGATCATTGTTGTGTCGCTGTGAGGGATCAGGTTTTGCCAGTCGGCTTCGGTCGGCGCAACACCGGTATCGACGGCCGTGTACAGGGCAAAGTTGATGCCGTCGCGGTTGGTGCGAATGAACCAGGTCCAAGCGCCGTCGAGCGCACCGTGGTCGACGTCATACTCATGGTCTTCAACCCGTGGCGCCACGCAGGTAAAGGCCTGTTGCGGCTGGAACGCGTCCAGGACCCAGACTTCGCTGGTGGTTTTGCTACCCAGGGACAGCAGCAATTGCTGCTCCGAACTTGACCGGTAGCAATGCATGAAGAAGCGGCCGTCCGGTTCATGGAAGACTTCTTCGGCCGCCGTGCCGTCCAGTCGATAGCGGAACAGTTTGTGCGGGCGATGGGTGTCGTCCAGTTCGCCGAAGAACAGTGTCAGGCTGTCGTTGGCCCAGGTCATGCTGCCGTCGCAGTCCTGGAATTCCAGTTCGCTGACCCGGCCGCCGGACAATTCCTTCACGAACAGCGTGTAAATCTCTTCGCCGCTGGAGTCGATGCTGTAGGCCAGGCGCTGGTGGTCCGGGCTGATGCTGAACGCGCCCAGGGAAAAGAAGCCGCCGTTGGCCAGTTCGTTCGGGTCCAGCAGCAGTTGTTCCTGACTTTCGTCCAGCTGCAGGCTGTCATCGGCCGGGCGCGGGCAGCGGTAGTGACGGGCGTATTCGTCACCCGCCGTGGTGCGCGTGTAATACAGGTACGGCCCCCAAGGGGAGGGCAGTGACAGGTCGGTTTCGAGAATCCGGCCCTTGATCTCTTCGAACAGGGTTTCACGCAGCCCGGCCTGATCGGCGGTTTGTGCCTCTTGATAGCTGTTTTCAGCCTTGAGGTAATCGAGCACCGCGTCGGTGTCGCGTTCCTGCAGCCAGGCATACGGGTCAGAACCTTCAGCCTTGTGGGCAATCGGGGCGCTGGTGATGTTGGCGGATACGGGCATGAATGGCTCTCAAACAATGTACTGAATAGGGGGCTTCGCAACCTGTGGGAGCCGGCCTGCTCGCGAAGAGGTCAGCATATTCAACATCAATATTGACTGACCCAGCGCTTTCGCGAGCAGGCTCGCTCCCACATGGATTGCGCTTGGGGCAAGCCTGACGTGCGAAAAGTCGTTACTATAAGCGCCTCTTTGCCTGCCTTGCCATGGACACCATGACCGAGAACGACTATCTGATCGCTTGGGGCCTCTACGCCTTTGCCGCTTTGGGCTGCCTGTTGGTGTGGATGCGCATGACCCGCTGGATGTGGCGCTGGTTGCGTGAGCCGCTGCGGTTGTTGGTTGCCGTGTTGCTGTTCAGCCCCACCATCATTGATCCGGTGAAGGAAAAGGTCGCCCCGGCCATCGCCATTACGGCCCTTGATTTGCTGTTCAAAGTCGGCAACAACGCCTGGCGGGCGGTTTCCGATTTGTTCATGTACGGCATGATCGCCTTCGGCATTTACCTGGTGTTCGTGGCGATCCGTTTCCCCATCGAACGCGCCTCGAACGCTCGCAAGGAGCGGGCGGCCGCCGCCAAGGCTGCGGTCCGGGCCGACGAACCTGAAGACGATCAACCTTTCGGCGGCGCCGGCGACGATCGTTACGGCCGTCCACCGGTTCCGAGCAATCCCCAGCGCATGCGGGTCGAACCGCGTTTGTAACGTTGCCCCTGCCTTGAAGCGAGAGTCCGAGCATGTGTGAGTTATTGGGCATGAGCGCCAATGTCCCGACCGATATTGTGTTCAGCTTCACCGGGCTGATGCAGCGCGGCGGCCGGACCGGTCCGCACCGTGACGGTTGGGGCATCGCTTTTTATGAAGGCCGCGGCCTGCGACTGTTCCAGGACCCGGCGGCGAGCAGCGAGTCGGAAGTCGCGAACCTGGTGCAGCGCTATCCGATCAAGAGCGAAGTGGTGATCGGGCATATCCGTCAGGCCAACGTCGGCAAGGTCTGCCTGTCCAACACCCATCCGTTCGTGCGCGAGCTGTGGGGGCGTAACTGGTGTTTCGCCCACAACGGCCAGCTCGCGGACTTTCAACCGACCACCAGCTTCTACCGTCCCGTCGGCGATACCGACAGCGAAGCGGCCTTCTGCGATTTGCTCAACCGGGTGCGGGCAGCGTTCCCGGAGCCGGTCGATATCGAAGTGCTATTGCCGGACCTGGTGGCCGCCTGCGCCGAATACCGCGGCAAAGGCGTGTTCAACTGCCTGCTCAGCGATGGCGACTGGCTGTTCTGCTATTGCTCGACCAAACTGGCGCAGATTACCCGTCGAGCGCCATTCGGCCCGGCGCGCTTGAAGGATGTCGATGTGATCGTCGATTTCCAGGCCGAAACCACGCCCAACGACGTGGTCACGGTGATCGCCACTGAACCCTTGACCGAAAACGAAACCTGGACCCGCTACGAACCGGGCCAATGGAGCCTCTGGCGACGCGGTGAATGCGTCAGCCAGGGCAAGACCGAATAAGGATTTCCCCTCATGTTGCTCAGTTATCTACGGCTGGTGTTGTTTGCAGCAGGCTTGTTGATCGGTGTCCAGGTGCCGGGGTTCATCAACGATTATGCCAAGCGGGTCGAAGCGCATCTGATTGAGGCACAGACCGGCTTGAGTGGTTTTCAGGGAACTGCCAATCAGTTCTTCAAGGGCGACATGCAGGCCTTGGTCGCCCATTACCGCGCCAGCGAAGACCCGATCTTTCGCAGCGATGCCGACAGCCTGAGCAACCTGCTCACCCGTCAGTTGGCCCTCGATAAACAGTTCCAGGCCATGCAAGGCCCGTGGTACATCCGTTTCCTGCAGGTGGCGCTGGCTGCCGACCCGGATATTCGCAAGGAAACCTGGAACGGCTACAGCTACCAGATCCTGCTGACGCCGGAAGCAATGATCTGGGGCATGAGCGGCGCGTTGTTGCTGTCTTTCGGGATTGAATGCCTGTTCCGCCTGATCGACTGGGTGGTGCTGGGCGGCAAGCGCTTGCGCCAGAGCCGGCCGATCGAAGATCGGGATGTGCGTGGGTTGTAAAAAAGCAGATGCCGGCTAACCGGCTCTTTTTTTACCAATCGATTGAGTAACTCATGCTTAACGTCCTGCCTTGCGCGTTCGCGTAGGGCACTCGGGCATTGGCTTGCGTGAAGAGGTTCTGGTAAGTGCGGTCAGTCAGATTGTACGCACCACCTTCCAGACGACCGACCGGCAACTGCATCGAACCAAGCAGGTCCACCAGCGTATAGCCGTGTATCTCGCGCCCGTTGTTGTCCTTGGCGGCGGCATCGTAACTGGACAGATGCATGCCTTGCAGACGCAGGGTGTAGTCATCCTTGGTATAGCCAACAAACAGCGTGGTTTTGGCAGGTGAGATACGGGTAGCCGGAAGGTCCGCCCATTTGCCTTTGTGCTCTGTCTCTCCTTTGGCCCAAGCGTACGTGCCACCCAACGACCATTGATCGGTCGCACGATAAGTCAGGCTGCTTTCGATACCGCGAATTCGCTCTTTCTGATTGATCAGACGTAATACGCGATCATTGGCATCGTAGAACTGGGTTACGCCGGAGGTGTTTTCATACGCAGTGATGTCGGCCAGCCATTGGTCCCAGTTGCCGCGCCAGCCCAGTTCGTAACTGTCGACTTTGATCGCTTGAGCATTGAGGCTCTGGATGTCGAAAGTACTTTTTACATCCCGCAAGAAGCGCTGGATGTCCGGCAGCGAAAACCCCTGACTGTAATTGACGAAGACGTCCTGGTTTTCGCTCAGGTGGTAAACCGTCCCCAGGTTGTACAGCGTGGCGTCGTATTCAAGAGTGTCGCCAGGTAACGTTGCACGTGTACCAGTCTGAACGATCTGACCGTAGGCAATACTGTCGAAGACTTCGCTTTCAATCCACTCGCGGCGCAACCCGCCGCGTAAGGTCCAGTCACCAATGTCCCAGGACATCTGTCCGAACAGCGCCTTGGTAGTTGTTTTGATATCCGGGCCCATTTCGTAGGTCGTGCCGGTCTTGGTGTAGGCCAGACCATTGAGCGTGTACTGATCACCGCGTTGGCGGGAGCGCTCGTGATCGTAGTCGGCGCCCCAGACCAGACTGCCCGTGGCGCTGCCGATTGCCGGCAAAGGCGTATCAATGGCCGCACGCAGACCGTAGACATCCTGCACGCTGTTGTTGTCAGCGATGCCCGCTTTGCCTCGCGCCAGGTCCGGGAAAAACAGAGCGTCAGCCCGGCGCCAGTAACTTTCCAGCTGCAGGCTCTGGTTGTAGAAGTCCTTGTCTGAGTAGTTAAGGTTGACGGCCTGATTATGCGTGTAGGGCTGATCGCCGAGTTTCAGCCCTTTGACCGCTACTGCTTGCTTCCGGTTTTTCGGGTCTTTGGTGTAGTGGGTGTCCTGCTGGTCCTTATAGTCTTGCAGCGACAGGCTGAGCTTTTTGTCGGCATCCAGTTCGAAACCGAATCGACCTTGCAGGTCATAGGTCCCGGTGTCCATGTTGCTGCCTTGAGAGGTGTCCTGAGGAATGCGCTTGCCATTGCCGTCGTATTGATCGTTGCGTTGGGTCAGGTCTGCGGAGACGTACCAGTCCAACGCTTCCTGACGTCCGGTTGCACTCTGAAAGATTTCATAGGCGAAACCTTTGCCGTTGAAATGGTTGCCGCTGGTCAGGCCCAACCTGGTGCTGTACGCGAAATCCTGTCCCTGATTTCGCTTGGTAATGATGTTGATAATGCCGCCTGAAGCTCCGGCACCGTAGACGCTGCTGGCGCCGGAAATGACTTCGATGCGTTCTATGCTGGCTGGCGCAATGCTGTTCAGCTGTCGGAAATTGTCTCGTGTGGCGTTCTGAGACACGCCATCTATCAGCACCAGCATGTTGCGCCCGCGCAACGTCTGGCCAAAGTTGCTCATCCCCCCACTGGATGGCGCAAGACCAGGGACCAGTTGCCCGAGGATGTCGGAGACTCGCCGACCCGCGCCGCTCTGTTCGCGAACTTGCTGTTCGTCGATGACTTGGACCGACCCGGGAATCGAGGCGATGCTCGCTTCATTGCGCGTCGCGGAAACGACAGTGGCTTGAATATCCAGGGTGCCGGGCTGCTGTTCAGTCTCATCAGCCGATAGAGCGGGGCTGAAGGCGCCGAGCAGGGGAATCAGATAGGAAAGTTTGTATTGGGTCATGGCAGTGTCTTTTTTTGTTGTGGTAAATGTGAGCGGATCAGGCCAAGGGGGCCGGTGTTGCGGTGACGTATCCAGCGGATCCCGAGAGCGGCCAGCACGTAGGTCAGCGCCACCAGCCAGAAACTGTGGGCGAGGCCTATCAGCCCCATGCCGGCACCACCGACAACAACGCCGAGCAGAGCGCCAGCTTTGGCGGCGCTATTGCCGAGGCCCAGGGCATATCCCTGAAGGTTTGAGGGGATGGTATTGGCGATCAGTGCATAGGCGACGGGAAGCAGCGCTCCTTGCCAGATGCCCCAGACCAGTCGACTGACGAGAAACCCAAGCCATTCGTTGGCCAGCGCTGTCGCGGCAAGCGTCAAGGCGCATAACCAGGCCACGCCTTCAATAACGCGCAAGGTGTGAGTCGTTTTCCAACGGTCGAAAAGGCGTCCCCATACTGGTGCGGAGAGGGCCAGGGTGGCGGCACTTGCTGCGTAAGTGGCCCCGATCAGCCAGTTTGGTGCCTGCAAAATGTTGTCGACGTACAAGGCGTAAAACGGTTGCGGAATCATCTTTGCGGCTTGAATCAGTACGATGATCAGCAACATTCCACCTAGCCAGCCTTTGGGCAGGGACACCGGCGCAGCAGGCGGGTTGTTCGCTCTCCGCGCTTTATCGGGGGGCAGGAAGAAGCTTCCCAACGCACACGCCAGACAGATCAGCGCCGCGCCATAACAGAGGAGGGCAAACCCTAAGATGTCCATCAACCAACCGCCCAGAATCGGGCCGATCAACGAGCCGACGGCGGTCGCTGATTGCAAGCGAGCCAGGGTATGACCGCGCCGCTTGTTGTCGCAGCAGGCAAGCGCGTAGGCTTGGGCGGCTGCGAGAAATCCAGCCAGCGCGCCTTGCATCACGCGAATACCGACCAGTAACCATGGGTCGAGGATGATGGCCGCCAATCCTTGGCAAATCGCGAGTGCCAGCAACGCTCGAACGAGCATCGGTTTATGCCCGGTGCGATCGCCCAATCGACCCCATAGAGGCGTCACGATCATGGCTGCAAGCATTGGACCTGCGTAGACCAGCGCCGATAGTAATGAGGTGTAGCCGGCGCCCTCAGGCTTGAGAAGATGCTGGATCTGCAAGGGCCAGAACGGGCCGCTCATTTCCATGGCGCCCATGGAAACGAACTGGATGATGATCAACAGGCGCAACGCGCGCCCGTCAGCGCGCATGTGTGCTTGAGCGCAACGGATTACTCAAGCGCCCGACGACATCGGTGTGACAGTCGAGCAAACGCATACGCATGAACGATTTGGCTGGCCAGTCCTGTTCCAGCAAGGCGCGGCGCTCGGTCTCCCAACGTTCCGGCTCGACGTGCTCGCGCAAGGCATCGAAGCATTGCGCTATGTGGGTCGCCATCCGATCCCAAAGGATGCTTTCAGGCACATCCCAGTGTCGCGCGCAGAGCAATGTCAGCTCACCGAAGTGGCACATGAATGTGGTGTGAAGAAGTTTGTCGCGAACGAATCCGGGGTCGTCGTAGAGGGTCATTGCCGGGTCATGCAACCGGATATCGAGGTCCTTCCCGTGCAGCGTTTTTCGATGGATGCGAATATCGCCAAAGTCGCGCAGCAGCAGTCGATTCAACTGCCCGTCAGCACTCATCACCATGAAGCTGTTCTGCTGGTGAGCTTCGAACGCCACGCCGTACATCAAGTACATACCCACCAGGCTCGGTACGGTAATCGTCAGGTAATCCTCGAAGAACGCCAGCATGGCTTCGCTGTCGTCACGGCGCTGAGCCAGCCGTACCCAGTCGCGCAGCAATGGTTGTCCGAATTCATTGACGGCGAACAGGCTGCCGACCGGGACAACTAATTCACCGTTTTTAACAAGGGTCAGCGGGTTGTCGCGAAAAAGCACCGCGACATGCCGGGAGCGTTCGTCATCGGTCGGTTGGGGGGCGTAGTGAACGCCGATGCGTTCCGGGAGGATGTTCAGCAGACGCTGAATACCGGGCTCTCGATCCAGAATTTTTAGAAGCAGTTGGCTGATGCGCGGTCCCATCCTGGCCGAACGCGGTGACACGGTACGCTGCACACTGGTCAGTCGCAATGACACCGGCAGTTTGACCATGGGCGCTGTTCGAGCGGTCTGGGGTATTACCGTTCGGAAGGACATGGTCGGATGGGCAGTGAACGCAACGATGTCCGTGATTATCAATCGGTGGTCAGCGAGTTCTTCTGCGAACGATTGAGGCAGTTCCTCATTGGCCTGCCAGGGATGTGAGGGAAGCGGGATGTAGTCAGAGACATCCAGACCGAGTTGTTCCAGATACTGCTGCAGTTGTTCGGCTGCTTGAGGGAAATGGGCTCGCCACCAGTCCAGATAGTCGGGGGTGCCGGCAATCGTTTCGACGTGGGCGAATTGGCGGTGCAAGGCGCAAAGTACAATCGGAAAACTCGCCTCGAATTCTGGGGAGAACGCGATGACCTGCGTGGCGCTCAAGCCCCGTTTGGTCTTGTAGTTCGGATGCCAGGGATGGCCAAGCGTGCCCCATTGTTCGAGCAACAACGTTGGATTCCAGGGGACCGTATCGGCTTTGAGCCACGCAAGCAGATTGTCATCGTGCTCGGTGTCGATTTGCTCTCTCAAACGCTCGGTCCATCCGTGATGAAACGCCAGGCACAAGGTGTCATTGCGGAAGCTGTCATCCAGCTCTTGGGCCAGGCGTTCGAGCACTTCCGCAGAGGCGGCGGGGGAGAAGTGGGTGCTCAGATGAGCGAGCAGCTCGCTGGGCAACTGAATTTTGTGTGGCATCTTGCCGGAGGCGTGGAGGACGATGCTGCCACGCAAGTCCCAACTGTCCATTCTTCCGCCAGACAGGTGATCGAAGCAAAGGTGCGCGTCATCCCCGACAGACAACCAGCAGCGGTCACTTTTGTCGTAGGTGCAAATATCGGCGGGGATCAGGTTTTCGCGAAACAGCGCCTGGATCAGGCGCTGGAAGCAGCGCTGTGCGGCGGGTTCAAGCGCGTTGCTCAAATGATCGACGGTGATGCGATGAGACTGGAATGCCTCGGTGCCAAGGGCTTCGCTCCAGTGTGAGAGCAACTGCTGCTGTTTTTGCGTGTAAGCGCGCATCGAATTCGACTCCTGTCGATAGTCGTTTAGCTGAAAGCGCGCAAAGAGTAATGTTTTGGAAAAGGATGGTAATGAGGGTGATTCCTATTGTCGTGTGGGAAACTTCTTGTTCCTCGTTCAATTCACGGTTTACTCAAAATGATGTAATCGTCACCCACCTTGCGCGCATACCCCTCCAACACCTGCTGACACAACGCAACAATCTCCTCGACCCACTCCACACCCACTCGCCACGACACCACCACCTGCAAATCAGGCGGGCGCTGATCGATGGCCAGCAAGGTCAGTTCCCCGCGCGCCAGTTCCTCGGCCACCAGCACCGGCGGCAACGCGCCGATACCGAAGCCATCGCGCAACAGGCGGGTAATCGCCGACACCGAGTTCACGCAATTCAGTCGTGGCGTCATGACGCCATTAGCCTGCATCAGCGCGAGGATGTCCTGATGCGGATGTGAGTTCTTCGAGTAAGTAATGATCCGCTCGCGAGCCAGATCGGTGATGCCTGAATATTCGCGGTTGTAGATCGAATTGCTGGCAACGATCCAGCCCATCGGATGGCTGGCCAGTTCCAGGCTGCGCACGCTTTCCTGGCGCAGCAGATCGGTTTGCAGGATCAGATCGAGAAAGCCTTTTTGCAGTTGATCGCAGAGATTGAGCGCGGTATCGGCCACCAGCTCGATTTCCACCCGCGGATAGTGGTCCATCATCTGCGCCACCAGCGGGCTGAGCCAGGTATGGATCACCGTGTCCATCACACCGATGCGCACCCGCCCGACCTTACTCGAGCGCGTCTCGATCGACTGCTTGAGGGCCTGCATGGTGTCCATCATTTGTTCGGCGTATTCGAGCACTTTCAAGCCTTCCGGCGTCAGGCTCACACCGCGTGAATCGCGCAGGAACAGCTTCACCCCGAGCTCGCCTTCGAGCACCGCGATGCGGCTGGAAATCGACGCCTGGGTGGTGAAGAGCTTGTCCGCCGTCAGGCGAAAACTCTTGAGTCGGGCGACCCAGACAAAGGTCTCAAGAAACTTCAGGTTCATGGGATAAAGTTTTTCTTATGCCTAAGGCGGGGTTTTATTAGTTGGACGTAGCAGGGCCGGGCGCCCAAAAATCAGGGCATCCGGTTCCCACGATAGGCGTCGTCGGGGCTCAGAACAATACCAATAAAATTTGCGCGGAGATTTGCCATGAGTGCGCCCGACACGCTCGACATCCCCAAGGCCACGGCTCGTCCGGGACCTTTCGACTGGTACCGCAACATCAATCAGCAGGAACGCCGCACCTTCTGGAGCTGCAAGATCGGCTATGGCCTGGACGGCATGGACACCCAGATGCTCAGTTTCGTGGTGCCGACCCTGATTGCCATGTGGGGCATTACCACGGGTGAAGCCGGGTTGATCCATACCAGCACACTGATCGCCTCGGCCATCGGCGGTTGGGTGGCCGGGATTCTTTCCGACCGTATCGGTCGCGTGCGCACTTTGCAACTGACGGTGCTTTGGTTTGCCTTCTTCACCTTCCTCTGCGGCTTCGCCCAGAACTACGAGCAACTGCTGATCAGCCGCACCTTGATGGGCTTCGGTTTCGGTGGCGAGTGGACCGCCGGCGCGGTGCTGATGGGCGAAGTGATTCGCGCCAAGGACCGTGGCAAGGCGGTGGGCATGGTGCAATCGGGCTGGGCACTGGGTTGGGGACTGACGGCGATTTTGTATGCGCTGCTGTTCTCGGTATTGCCACCGGAAGACGCCTGGCGTGCACTGTTTATCCTGGGCATCGTGCCGGCGATTTTCGTGATCTTCGTCCGCCGTCTGGTCAAGGACCCGGAGATCTACCGCGAAGCCAAGGCCAAGCAGGAACCGAGCAACCCGGCGAAGGTCTACGAGATCTTTGCCCCCGGCATCCTCTTCACCACGATTCGCGCTTCGGTGCTCACCACCGGCGCGCTGGGCGGTTACTACGCAATCACCTCATGGCTGCCGACGTTTCTGAAGAACGAGCGCGGTTTGAGCGTACTCGGCACGGGCGGATATCTGGCGATGGTGATCGTCGGTTCCTACGTCGGCTACGTCATCAGCGCGTATTTGACGGACATCCTTGGTCGCAAGAAGAACTTCATTCTGTTCGCGGTCGGCTCGTTCACCATCGTTTTGCTCTACACCCAATTGCCGGTCAGCAACGGCGTGATGCTGTGGCTGGGCTTTCCCTTGGGCTTCTTTGCTTCGGGGATTTTCAGCGGCATGGGGGCGTTTTTGACCGAGCTGTTTCCGACGCGGATTCGCGGCTCGGGCCAGGGCTTTTGCTACAACATCGGCCGGGCGCTGGCGGCGTTGTTCCCGCTGCTGATTGGTTTGCTCAGTCAGACGGTACCACTGAGCGTAGGCATCGGGGCTTTTGCGGCGGTTTCCTACGGGGTGGTGATCCTTGCGGCGCTGAGCTTGCCGGAAACCCGTGGCAAGCAACTCGACGCCGAGTAACTGATAATCTGCGGGCCTATTCTTACAAATATGTCCCACAGTTAAAAAGACAAGAAGCTACAGGAGTGTTCACCGTGAGCCGCCTGCTATTGAACTGCGACATCGGCGAGAGTTTCGGCAACTGGACCATGGGTCTGGACGCCGAGGTCATGCCCTTCATCGACTGCGCCAACATCGCCTGCGGCTTCCACGCCGGCGACCCGAGCATCATGCGCAAGACCGTCAGCCTGGCCCTGAGCAATGGCGTGCAGATCGGGGCGCATCCGGCCTATCAGGATCTGGTGGGGTTCGGCCGCCGCTCCATGACCTACACCGCCCAGGAACTTCAGGACATTGTGCATTACCAGGTTGGTGCCCTCGACGGCATTTGCCGGGCGCAGGGCGGGCGGGTCAGTTACGTCAAACCCCACGGTGCGATGTACAACGACATGATGGCCAACCCGGCGCAATTGCGCGCAGTGCTGCAAGCCGTGGCGTCTTATGACCGGACGTTGCCGCTGATGCTGATGGCCACTCGCGACAACAGCGCCGCGCAGCAATTGGGCGATGAATACGGCGTGACCCTGTGGTTCGAGGCTTTCGCCGATCGCGCCTACGACAGCGCCGGGATGCTGGTCTCGCGGCAACTGCCGGGATCGGTGCATCACGATCCGGAAAAAATTATCGAGCAAGCGCTGACGATCGCCCGTGGCGACAACCTCATCGCCAGCGACGGCAGCAGCTTGCACTTGCAGGCCAACACCCTTTGCGTGCACGGCGACAACGCCAGTTCGGTGGCGGCCGTGCGACGGATTCGCGAAGCCCTCGACCAGCAGAGCGCACCATGAAACCTCGGGTGGAAGTGGTGGCGCTGGATTGCCTGATGGTGCGTCTGTTCGATGAAATTGCCGAAGCGAACATGCCGTGGATGCTCGCTGCCAGCGAGAATCTGCGTGCTGCGTTCGCCGGGCATCTGATTGATCTGGTGCCGTCTTATACGACGTTGATGGTGCATTACGACCTGACGGCGCTGAGCCCGGTTCAGGCGCGGGAACTGATCGCCGAAGCCTTGATCGATCTGTCGCCCAACGCTGGCACCCGTGGAAAATGCCATGTGCTGCCGGTCTGGTATGACGTGAGTGTCGGTCCGGAGTTGAGCCTGTTGTCTCAGCGCAGCGGGCTGGCGGTGGATGAAGTGATTCGCCGCCACAGCGAGCGCGAGTATCAGGTGTTCGCGTTGGGCTTCGCCCCGGGTTTCGCGTTCATGGGGCTGGTGGAAGAAGTGCTGGCTGCGCCGCGTCTGAACACCCCGCGCAAGAAAGTCGCCGCCGGCAGTGTCGGTATCGCGGAACGACAGACGGCTGCCTATCCGGTGGTGTCCCCCGGCGGCTGGAACCTGATCGGCCGCACCCCGGCCAAACTGTTCGACCGCGAACGTGACGGCTACAGCCTGATGCAACCGGGCGATACGGTGCGCTTCGAAGCAGTCAGCCATGCCGAGTTCATCAACCTGGGCGGTGACGACACGCCATTGGAGGCGCAGGCATGAGCCGTCTATCGATTGAAGCGAGTACGCCGCTGTGCCTGTTGCAGGACGCCGGTCGTTTCGGCGTGCGGCATCTGGGCGTGACCCAGGGCGGCGGACTGGATTGGCGATCGATGTCCTGGGCCAATTGGCTGCTGGGTAACGGACTGGATGCACCCGTGATCGAAATCACCCTGGGCGGGTTTACAGTGGTGGCCGAGGACGATTGCGTGCTGGCGCTGGCCGGGGCGGATCTGGGCGCGCAAGTGGATGGCGAAGCGTTGGCGCCGTGGCGCAGTTTCAGGCTGAACAAGGGGCAGCGATTGCAGTTCACTCAGCCGTTGCTGGGTGCTCGGGCTTATCTGGCTGCACCGGGCGGATTTGATGCGCCAAAGGTATTGGGCAGCAGCTCGACCGTGGTCCGTGAGGAACTCGGTGGCCTGGATGGCATGGGCCGGGCGTTGGCCAAAGGAGCGTCGTTGAGCTACTCGGGGAACTCGTTGCTACTGCTGCGGGAGTTGCCGCGCGATCAGGTACCGGATTTCAAATCCAGCCCGCCGCTGGAGCTGGTGTTGGGTGCGCAGATCGGTGAGTTCAGCGGCCAGAGTTTGTACGACGCATTTAACCGTGCCTGGACCCTCGACAGCCGTGCCGATCGCATGGGTATTCGCTTGCTGGGGACGGCGTTGCAGTACCAGGGCAAACCGATGATTTCCGAAGGCATCCCGCTGGGCGCGGTCCAGGTGCCGCCGGATGGGCAGCCGATTGTGTTGCTCAATGACCGGCAGACCATTGGCGGCTATCCGCGGTTGGGGGCGTTGACGCCGTTGGCGTTGGCTCGGTTGGCGCAGTGTTTGCCAGGGGCAACGGTGAGGTTGAAGCCGGTGGTGCAGGATGTAGCGCATCGGGAGCAGGTCGAGTATTTGCGGCGATTCAGGTGAAGATCAAAAGATCGTCCGAACGCGGCCCGAACCTTCGGCAGCTCCTACAGAGATCGGTGCAGGAGCTGCCGAAGGCTGCGATCTTTTAGGCCGTCAAGCGGTTACTTGGAAAGAAACCGCATCCCTTCCTCAAGCCCCCGCAACGTCAACGGGTACATCTGGTCATCAATCAAATCCCGCACGATGTTGGTCGACGAGGTATAGCCCCAGGTGTCTTTCGGATACGGGTTGATCCAGATGAGCTTCTTGTACTTCTCCTTGAAACGCTGCATCCACACATAACCCGCTTCTTCGTTCCAATGCTCGACGCTGCCGCCGGCCTGGGTGATTTCATAAGGCGCCATGGCGGCGTCGCCAATGAAGATCACTTTGTAGTCGGCACCGTACTTGTGCAGCAGGTCCTGGGTCGAGGTGCGCTCGGAAGTGCGGCGCATGTTGTTCTTCCACACCGACTCATAAATGAAGTTGTGGAAGTAGAAGTACTCCAGGTGCTTGAACTCGGTCTTACAGGCCGAGAACAACTCCTCGCAGATCTTCACGTGCGTATCCATCGAGCCGCCGATGTCGAACAGCAGCAACAACTTCACGGTGTTGCGCCGCTCCGGCCGCATCTGGATGTTCAGCAACCCGGCATCTTTCGCGGTGTGGTCGATGGTGCCATCGATGTCGAGCTCTTCCGCCGCACCCTGACGAGCGAATTTGCGCAGCCGGCGCAGGGCAACCTTGATGTTGCGCGTGCCCAGTTCCACCGAATCATCGAGGTTCTTGTACTCGCGCTGATCCCAGACCTTGACCGCTTTGCCCTGGCGTTTCCCGGCATCACCGACCCGAATGCCCTCCGGGTTGAAGCCGCCGGAACCGAACGGGCTGGTGCCGCCGGTGCCGATCCATTTGTTGCCGCCGGTATGACGCTCTTTCTGTTCTTCCAGACGCTTCTTGAACTCTTCGATCAGCTTGTCCAGGCCGCCGAGAGACTGGATCTGCGCCCGCTCTTCATCGCTCAGGGAACGCTCGAATTCCTTGCGCAGCCAGTCTTCCGGAATCAACGCCTGCAGGTGATCGTCGAGTTTTTCCAGGCCATTGAAGTAAGCACCGAAGGCCCGGTCGAACTTGTCGAAATGCTTTTCGTCCTTCACCAGAATCGCCCGGGACAAGTAATAGAACTCGTCCATGTCGGCGAAGACCACGCGCTGTTTCAGCGCGTTGATCAGGTCCAGCAGCTCACGCACCGAGACCGGCACCTTGGCTGCGCGCATTTCATTGAACAGGTTGAGCAGCATGGCGATCGCCCTTATCGATACTTAGCGAGAACCGCGACGGCTCATGAACGCCAGGCGCTCAAGCAATTGCACGTCCTGTTCGTTCTTCACCAGGGCGCCGGCCAGCGGCGGAATGGCCTTGGTCGGATCGCGTTCGCGCAGCACCGCTTCGCCGATGTTGTCGGCCATCAGCAGTTTGAGCCAGTCCACCAGTTCGGAGGTCGATGGCTTCTTCTTCAGGCCCGGCACTTTGCGCACGTCGAAGAACACGTCCAGTGCTTCGCTGACCAGGTCTTTCTTGATGTTCGGGTAATGCACGTCGACGATCCGCTGCATCGTGACGCGATCCGGGAAGGCGATGTAATGGAAGAAGCAACGGCGCAGGAAGGCGTCCGGCAGCTCTTTTTCGTTGTTGGAGGTAATGATGATGATCGGGCGTTTCTTGGCCTTGATCGTCTCGTCGATCTCGTAAACGTAGAACTCCATCTTGTCGAGTTCTTGCAGCAGGTCGTTAGGGAACTCGATGTCGGCCTTGTCGATTTCGTCGATCAGCAGGATCACCCGCTCTTCGGACTCGAAGGCTTCCCAGAGCTTGCCCTTCTTCAGGTAGTTGCGAACGTCGTGGACCTTTTCGGTACCCAGTTGCGAGTCCCGCAGGCGGCTGACCGCGTCGTACTCGTACAGGCCCTGATGCGCCTTGGTGGTGGACTTGATGTGCCAGGTAATCAGCCTGGCGCCGAAGGACTCGGCCAGTTGCTCGGCGAGCATCGTCTTGCCGGTGCCCGGCTCGCCCTTGACCAGCAACGGACGCTCCAGGGTGATGGCGGCGTTGACCGCCAGCTTCAGGTCATCGGTGGCGACATAGGCCTGGGTGCCTTCGAACTTCATCTGCTAATCCTCGAACGGTAACGCCGTCCTGAACGAGGCAGGGCGGGGTGCAGTAATTGTAGTACCCGACTATAACGCGCTGCCCGGTCGACTGTGAACGCAGACGGCTTATTCAGTCTCTGAATGGGGCGTCACATCTTGACTCAGTCTCGGCGGCTGGCCAGTATTGAGCTATCGCCATTTTGGCGATAGCTTGCCAGGCATGTCTACTAAATACCGATTTCGCGATACGTACCGCATTCAGTTGCGCGAGAAGGATCATCCGCCACCCCATGTCCACCTGACCGGTGGCGGGCTCGATGTGATGCTCAGCCTGGAAACCGCCGAAGTGATGGTGGGCAAGGCGCCACCGCTGATAATCAAGGAAGCGCTGGAGTGGGTCAGGGCGCATCAAGTGCAATTGCTGGAGGACTGGAAACGATGTTACCCATGAAACGACCACGGCTGTCGGCTGTGCAGGCGTTGCCGGATTACCGCCTGGCGCTGACCTTTATCGACGGTCAGCAGCTCACTCTCGATTTGAGTCGCGATTTGCACGCCTTTCCAGGGTTACAGCCACTGCTGGAGGATCGCGCTTTCCACAGTGCAACCCTGGGCGACGATGGCTGGAGCGTCGAGTGGCCTGAACTGGACATCCAGATTGGCGCCGACACCCTGTATCTGGATGTTCTGGCGCAAAATGCCTCGGATGAAAACACCCGGATCTTCATTGACTGGCGCGCTCGCACCGGGTTACCGCTCAATCAGGCGGCCGAGGCGCTGGGTGTCAGTGCCCGAAGCATCTCCCGCTACAGCAGTGGCCGTGAAGCAGTGCCCCGATCGCTGGCACTGGCCTGTCTGGGTTGGGACTTCCTGCAGCAGCAATCGAGACCGGCACGGGCGGCGGAAGAAACCGGTCGCTATACCGTCACACATAAGCCTTAACCGGCATCCGGCTTGGGCCGCTCGTATCGGGCATTGAACGCCTGGACGAAACCATTACGTAAAATCTGCAAAAACGCCTGGAACGCGCTGACATCTTGTCGATGCACGTTGCCGCTCAATTCAACGCGAGTCGCAAACTGGTTCTTGCCCTGGTTTTTCAGCACGGTTTCGGTGCCGCCGACAATGGCCTCCCAAATGGAGCGGAAAAGTCCTTTGTCCTTGTTCTCTACATCCTGCTGCCAGTTGAACACGTCGACGTCCTTCAGCAGCGGCTTGATGTATCCCGTTAATTGAGCTTTTTTGGCCTGCGCCTCAATCACCACATCGCCGTGACCAGCATTGAAATCGAACTTGCCATAGGCCGAGGCGAAGTCGTTCATGCGTTTGAGTTCGATGTCCCTGGCCCGCAGCCGGAATTCGAAGTCTTCGAAATTGCTCAATGGATCGAAGGTCGCCGTGGTTTCCAAGGGTGCATGCCCCAGCAGTAACGCCTTGCCTTCGAAGCGAGCATCGCGCTTGCCTTCGGTGTCGACCACGTTGGTCAGGTTGTAAATACTGGCATTGACCTGGGTAGCGTTCATGTTAACGGGTGGTTTGGAATTGAAATTTCGAAAGCTGATCTTGCCATCGTTGATGCGCACTTCGTTCAAGGTTATCGGCAGCAACTTGCCCAGTTGCGCCCGCCAGTCGGTGCCCTGACCGGTCTGGGAGTTTTGCTTGTTGGCGCCGCCGTCGACGAAGTTCACCTCGGGGTTGATGAACTGCACCTCGGCCACGACCGCGTGGTCGTACCACAGCGAATGCCAACTGACGGAGAGGTCGATCAGCGGTGCGTTGACGAAGGGCACCGGGACCTTGCCGTCGACCTTGACGATTTTCAGGCCATTGATTTTGTAGGCACCGCGCCACAGGGCCAGGTCCACGTCAGTGATCTGGCCACGGTAGTCGCCCATGTCCGCCAGCTTGTCATTCAGGTAGTCGCGCACCATGTAGGGCAGGGCAATATTCAGGGCAATCAGTAGCACAACGAGACCGGCAAGCGTCCACAGGGGCCAACTGTATCGACGTTTCATGATGGCAAATCTCTGGCGATGTAAAGCCATTGACTGCGGGGGGCACCGGACGTTCGACTGACTGGACGACCACGAGCAACAGGCATACCGTGGAGGGCTTATTCAACGCTGTATAAGGACCCAGCCATGAGCCGTATTTTTGCTGACAACGCCCATTCCATTGGTAATACGCCGCTGGTGCAGATCAACCGCATCGCCCCGCGCGGTGTGACCATCCTGGCCAAGATCGAGGGGCGTAACCCCGGTTATTCGGTCAAGTGCCGGATTGGCGCGAACATGATCTGGGACGCCGAAAGCACCGGAAAACTCAAGCCTGGCATGACTATCGTCGAACCCACCTCCGGTAATACCGGCATTGGTCTGGCGTTCGTTGCCGCTGCGCGTGGTTACAAGCTGATGCTGACCATGCCGGCGTCCATGAGTATCGAGCGACGCAAGGTCCTCAAGGCATTGGGTGCCGAACTGGTATTGACCGAGCCGCCCAAAGGCATGAAAGGTGCGATCGAGAAGGCCGCCGAAATTGTTGCCAGCGACCCGTCTGCCTATTTCATGCCGGCTCAGTTTGAAAACCCGGCCAACCCGGCCATCCACGAAAAAACTACCGGTCCGGAAATCTGGAACGACACTGACGGTGCGGTTGACGTACTGGTAGCAGGCGTCGGAACGGGCGGAACCATTACCGGGGTTTCGCGGTATATCAAGAATACCCAGGGCAAACCGATTATTTCGGTGGCCGTGGAGCCGTTGGTGTCGCCAGTGATCACTCAAGCGATGGCCGGTGAAGAGATCAAACCGAGCCCCCACAAGATCCAGGGCATCGGCGCCGGTTTTGTGCCGAAGAATCTGGATCTGTCGATGGTCGATCGGGTGGAGTTGGTCAGCGATGACGAATCCAAGGCCATGGCCCTGCGCTTGATGCAGGAAGAAGGGATTTTGTGCGGCATCTCGTGTGGCGCCGCCATGGCTGTAGCGGTTCGCCTGGCAGAAACCCCGGAAATGCAGGGCAAGACCATCGTGGTGATCCTGCCCGACTCCGGCGAGCGCTACCTGTCGAGCATGTTGTTCAGTGATCTGTTTACCGAGCAGGAGAACCAGCAGTAGGAGCTGCCACAGGCTGCATCTTTGATCTTATGTAAGGGGGGTGATTCAGGTCAGCCCCCGTTCAGGAACCCTGTGTTAAGAAGTGCTTTATTGCGCAATCCTTAACACTGAATGTTGGGTTATGCGGGTTTTTCCCGAGGCCGGTAATGTTTATCATGGCCGGCTGCCACGTCGGGTAAATGGCGTTGTGCAGAGTTGTTTACTATCAAGGAGTTGTTGATGACCTTTTCCCTTGTCGCGAAGGCGTCGCTGTTGCTGCTGTTTCTCGGTAGCACGCTTTATGTGCATTTGCGTGGCAAGGCGCGATTGCCGATCCTGCGTCAGTTCGTCAACCATTCGGCTCTGTTCGCCCCCTACAACGCGTTGATGTACCTGTTCTCCAGCGTACCGTCCAAACCCTATCTGGACCGTAGCAAATTCCCCGAACTTGACGTGCTCAAGGACAACTGGGAAGTCATCCGCGACGAAGCGATGCACCTGTTCGACGAGGGTTACATCCGCGCCGCCGAAAAGAACAACGACGCCGGTTTCGGTTCGTTCTTCAAAAAGGGCTGGAAACGGTTCTACCTCAAGTGGTACGACAATCCGCTGCCATCGGCTGAAGCGCTGTGCCCGAAAACCGTGGCGCTGGTCAGCAGCATTCCCAACGTCAAGGGCGCCATGTTCGCGTTGTTGCCGGGTGGCAGTCACCTCAACCCACACCGCGACCCGTTCGCCGGCTCCCTGCGTTATCACTTGGGACTGTCGACACCGAACTCCGATGATTGCCGCATCTTTGTCGACGGTCAGGTTTACGCCTGGCGCGATGGCGAAGACGTGATGTTCGATGAAACCTACGTGCACTGGGTCAAGAACGAAACCGAGAAGACTCGGGTCATCCTGTTCTGTGACATCGAGCGACCGCTGAGCAACCGCTTCATGACCCGCATCAACCGCTCGATCAGTGCTTTTTTGGGCCGCGCCACTGCGCCGCAGAATCTTGATGACGAACGGGTTGGCGGGATCAACCGGGCTTACGCCTGGAGCAAGAACTCCAGTGACAAGGTCAGCGGCGTGGTCAAGCAGTGGAAGCGCCGTAACCCCAAGGCCTACCGTGTGATGCGGCCGGTGTTGGCGGTGGTGGTACTGGCGTTACTGGGGTATTGGTTGTTTGGTTGAGGCTGATTCCCGGATGAAAAAAACCGCTCGTTGGGAGCGGTTTTTTTATGAGGAAAATTTAAACGACGCGCCTGCGAGAACTCCGGTAGGTTCTTCCGCTACGGGGTTTGCCAACGTTTCTCTGATTCGACGCAAAACACTTTCGGGCAACTCCGTGGAAGGACGTTTCCGATTTGTCTTGATCGGTACTCTGTCTTTAGCTTTTTTTTCAGCGAGAATTTTCATTGAATTTCCAGCGTTGTTCGTTAAATGAACAGTTGGCTCGATGCTAATCACACTTCATAAGCATCACAAGCCGACCCTCAAAGTCGAATTTGAATCCGAGTTGCTGATATGTCGCTATACCTTTTACAGGCTCCTGAATTTCGATTTGCTCGCTTCCTATGATCTGCGCATAGTGGGTAACGGCGGTCAATGTCAGTGATGCGATCAGACTTTTCAGGGGATGATTCTTGTCTGAATTGCCTTCTAGACGCACGATCTTTACCCGTTGCCGGCTCTGATTCGGGTTCGCAAAATAAAGCCCGCATAACTGCTGATCAAACCAGATCGCCAGATCGAAACACATCGGCTCTCTTGTCTTCCATCCAATGACCTCATTCCATGAAAAATGTGGATCTTCCCAGTGATAGAAAGCATCCAGAGCTTGCACGTTGATCGCTTCAAAGTGAACCTTGGACAAGTCGAAGTCGACATTCCCGGCTTGCCCCAATTCATGATGCAGCCGAGCGACGGTGGTGGACGCAAGCTTTCTGGCTCTCGACCTATACAACTGATACCGAAGATGCGTCCGTTCCCTTGGCATTTGATCTCTTGCATTCCATGTCCCCGTTAGCGGGCGTTCCAGTTTCATTCAAGAGTAGAGAGCAGCACTGGGGCTGTCGTTACTGGCCCTTTGTCCAAGTCATTGCAATCCATGTCACGCGCTGGTTATAGTCGGCGCTCGGTGATTCCAACCCACCGTTCTACCCATCAAAAAAGATCAGCCCATGCCAGCTCCCCTCATCAACGCGGTAGTCGATTCAGCGGTCAACGCTGGCGTCGTGCCGTGCGGGGATCAGCAGCCTGTGCAGATCAGTCATTACCCCCCACCTGTCAGTAGCACGCCGGTGTACGCAGTCGTATCACCGCCAGGCGTTGGCATTTCGGGCTGATCAGCTTTCTTCTGCTGTTTCCATGCCCTTAAAAAAGCTTTCGCCTGAAAAAACTACTGAATTTCAGCTTCGGCTGAGTTGGCTTTTTGCCTGACTACAGGTGGTATTCATGTTTGTCCTTTCGAAAAAGTCCGCGCTCGCGGCGGCGTCCACAAGCCTGTTCGTTCTGCTGTGGAGCAGCGGGGCGATATTCTCCAAATGGGGGCTGGCCCACGCGTCACCCTTTGCCTTCCTGTTGTTTCGCTTCGCCATCGCGTTGTGCGGTCTGGCGCTGTTGGTGCCGTTGCTCAAGTTGAAACTGCCCAAGGGTGGCAAGCCGATGCTGTACGCGATGGCCACGGGCGTGGTGTTGTTGGGGGCTTATCAGATTTTCTATCTGCTGGCCCTGGACCTGAAGGTCACGCCGGGGGTGATGGCGACGATCATGGGCGTGCAACCGATCCTCACCGTGGTGATCATGGAGCGTCGGCGATCAACCAGTAGAATGTTCGGTCTGACGTTGGGCCTGGCCGGGTTGATCATGGTGGTTTACCAAGGCATCGGTCTGGCGGGCATGTCACTGGCCGGCATGCTCTTCGGTTTGCTGGCGCTGGCGAGCATGACGTTTGGTTCGATCATGCAGAAGCGCATCACTGAAAATCCCCTCGGCACGCTGCCGGTGCAATACCTGGCGGGACTGTTGCTTTGTGGGATCTTCGTGCCGTTCCAGCCGTTTCACTTCGAGCACAGCACCGGTTTCATCGTGCCGGTGTTGTGGATGGGATTGGTCGTGTCGGTGCTGGCGACGCTGCTGCTGTATCGGCTGATCGCACGAGGCAATCTGGTCAATGTCACCAGTCTGTTCTACTTGGTGCCGGCGGTGACGGCAGTCATGGACTACCTGATTTTCGGCAACCGGTTGGCGGTATTGAGCATGTTTGGCATGCTGCTGATTATCGTCGGATTGGTGTTTGTTTTCCGTAAACACCGCTGATTATGGCGGGCTTGGGTCGAAGCGCAGCAACTTCGATTCAAGCCTGTACCCATGCCTGTTTGTGGCTGGGCATCGGGTAACTGCCTGAGCACTTTCCAGGCAACTGTCATGGGTGGTGGCTATATGATGTTGTGCTGTAATGTACTTGCTGGATTCAACGGGCAATCGTAGTGGATGTTGCTCTCTCGGGTTCCAGCACCCAAGTGTTGAAGGAGTTTCACTTCGAGCGGATTGGAAGGGGGCATTTCCGGTTCGCTAAGCATGCCGGCTGACGAGTGTCCGCTGGTCAAGGAGCGCTATGTCTATTGATTCGAGTGGTTTGAGCCGCGCTTTTCGCAGGTTGTCATGGCAGCATTCCACCGCCAGCTTTTTGGCTGCCTTATCCGCGCTTAACGGTGATTACATCATCATCGCCAAACGGTATTACCCACACGGTAACGCCGACCTGCTGGTGCGTAGCGAACTTATCAAACAGTTTCTCGAACAAGTAACAGATAGTGTGGCGAAGAGGCGAAAGTTGGAGCGCGTGCTACGCGCTGATCCTGGACAGTTGGCCGGGCTACTTGTTTCTGAATGGGGAGAAGGATTCGTCCGACCTCGATCCTTCAGAGCGTTTCTCCTCGGTTTGGGTTTTAGTTTCGAGTCTGTGCCTGTTATCGATATCGATCGGATGCCTGCGCACTTTTTACCGGATCGATGCGTGATCGTCAGGGGCACCCGCACGCTGGGTGTATTTGATGAACAAACCTTGTTGGAGGACGACGTCTGGCGTTCGGGAGTGGATCGATACGACCCTCCTGGCCCAATGCTTCACTACAGACACAGTAACCCTCGTTCAAGTGATTACTCCGAAGACATGCCGCGAAAGACCCCGCCGCCGCGCAAGATTGCCCCGCCGTTTATCGCTCACCCAAGGATCACGCCTGATACGGTCGCTTGTGCCGAGCAGCTTCTACATTTCACCGTAGGTTTTTCTGCATCACCTGACGCTGATGCAGATGAGCTGCGGCGGATCAAGATAGTGGACGCCTCGCCTGGTGAGAAATTGTTGATTGTTGTGAGCGCCGAAGGTGCCGCCATTAAAGGCAAGGCAATGGCCGAACTTGAGCTTGATATGACGGCCGAGTGTCGTTTCATGGTGCTGCCAGGTACAGGTCTGAAGGAAATCACACTGCGTGCGCACTATATGTTTCGCGACAAACTGGTCGGTGCGATTGTGAAAACACTGGACGTTGAAAGTGCCACATCCCGGGCGCCCTCGAAGCACGCAACGAGCTCTGCATCGTCCTGTACATTTCCGCTGGCGGACGCCGGTGCTATTGAACCGGTCGACATTGTTCTCTGGGTGCAGAAGGAAACGGAAGATCGCGTTGCCTGGATGGCCCTGAAGCGTGGCACCAAATTAAGGCTGGGTCCCTTTTCTGTTTCGCTGAAAAATCCGCAAGCACTTGGTAAACGATTGGCCAATTTGTGCAGCCAGACCGACGATCATGACGAAAGCACCGCCCGGGCAGAATTGCGGGCAATGGGTAAAAAAATCACCCGTCTGATCCCAAAAAAAATACTCAACGAAGTACTTTTACCTGCACTTTCAGACGGTAAAGTCCCTAGCATTCTGCTGTTGACCGATGAACCCTATGTGCCTTGGGAGTTGGCGTCCTTTGCACCTGACGAGATTGGGCAGGAGAACCCTGCATATCTCGGTGAAGTGGCGCAAATCGGGCGGTGGTGGACCGCGGAGAACTCCCCGGGACCCGTCTCGCAGGTATCGATCAAGCTCATTAGTGCACTGGCGGGCGACTATCAGGGCGGAGCAATGCCTAAACTCAAGCACGCGTTGCAAGAGAGAGAGCTGCTGCACCAGAAATACAAAGCGAAAATTATTGTTGCGCGGGAGTCTGAAGTAAAAGCGTGGCTCGACCTGGAACCCCGCCCGTCGGGGCATTTGGCTCACGTTGCCTTGCATGGTTACAGTGATATAGAACCGGACATGCAGGGGCTCAGACTAGAGGACGGTTTCAACATCTCCCCTTATCGATTTGCTGGCGACTGGTACAAAAACCAGACGCCTCGATTTACCGCTGTATTCCTTAACGCCTGTCAGGTGGGGACTGCCGGCGAACAGCTGGGGTGTCTGGGTGGATTTCCCGGGGCTGTCATCGCAGGTGGAGCCAGTGCTTTCATCGCGCCGCTTTGGGAAGTAAAGGACGATGTGGCGCTTCAGGTGGCTAAATCGTTCTACAAAAGCACACTGAGTGGTCGTAATACGGTGGGCGAAACTTTCCGTCGGATAAGAGAGGGAGCCCGCGACAAAGGCAGCATCACGAGTTTGGCATACCTGTTTTATGGGCACCCATTGTTGCGGATGTCGCGGCCAAAATCAGCGGGATGAGTACCTTCAAATGACCATAACCATACGCGGATTACCACAACCGGAGCCATTGCCCGGAACTTCGTTCCGCCTGTTTGCCCCGGGCTATCGAGGTCGGGTCAAGAATCAAAATCTTTCCCCTGCGACTCGCGCCGGGAGGGCAGGGCTGTCTCTTTTGACCATCGCTGCTGACGCCGAAATAACGGTGATGGGGCAACTGGACATAGAGCTAACGTCATATTCCAGGCAACAATCGGGCAATCGGGGGCAAGGAAGCACTGATCCACAAGTGATCGTCGCGGTGCAGGACGGGTTCGGCTACGCCGCCCTTCATACCAATGAACAGCAGCAATCTGTCTGGCTGTTTCCAGTCGCTCATTCGAAACGGGAATCCGCGTTTGTCCTGCCCAACCCAGATGATGAGTCTGACAGCGGGAGACGAGGCCCCTTGACCGTCACGATGCGCTGTTTGGTGAGTGTTGTTTGCTGGGCCATTTCGCCTCTGACCCATGCCAGCGCCGAAGTGCTGACCAGACATTGGGAAGCGGGCAAGCGTCCCTATGATCTTTTGCAAGTGCAATCTGACGGCGAGTTCATCAAGCCTTGCTGGGAAACGTTTACACCGGGGCCTGCACTCTTGCTGATTCATGGCACTTTCAGTACACCGCAAGTCGGCTTTTCCGGATGGCTGGGAAGCCCCGCCTATCAGGCCATGGTAAAGCGTTATCACGGGCGAGTCCTGGCACTGGCTCATCCTTCCTTATCCGCTAGCCTGCAAGAGAATATCGACTGGTTGCTGCAGCAGTTGCCACCTCATGTCGTGAAGGAAAATACGTTCGATATCGTCAGTCACAGCCGTGGCGGTCTTGTCGCGCGTGAGCTTGTCAGTCGAGCGGAAAAGGGGCTCAGAGTCGAACGGGTCTGTCAGGTGGGGACGCCGAATGAAGGCACGCCTTTGGCTGATATACAGCACTGGACGAGGTTTCTGAATGCGCATACCAGTTGCTTGAATGCCCTGCCTGACACCATGACGACCGTGATGCTGGAAGCGTTGTTGTGCCTTGTGAAAATCATTGGTGCGGGACTCACCGGCGGATTGCCGGGCCTGAAGGATATGGATCCGGCCAGTCTTTGGCTCCAGGACAAACACATCGGTAACGGTCAAACAGCCTGGTTTACCGTAGGCGCCGCTTACAACGGTAATCAGGCCGACGATGGACTGATGGCTCATCTCAAGGCCTCGGCGATTGATGGTTTTTTCGGTGTCAGCAACGATCTGGTGGTCCCATCGCAGGGGTGTCATCAGTCAGTCCAGCAGGCGACGGATTCATTGCTGCTGGAAGGTGGCGAGACCAATCACTGCAACTATTTCCAGTCCGCCCATGTTCACTCAACGTTGTCTCGATGGTTGATCTGAAATGGCCGCCGACGCGCCTCAGAGCCCCGATAACCAGACTGAGTTGCCTGTTACCGCTTCATTGGTATATGACTGTCCACTTTGCGAGCAACAGCTCAATTCAACGTTATGGCAGATCGTTGATCTGGCGTTGTACCCACACATGCGACGTTTATTGGTTGAACGCACGCTCCATGAAGTCAGTTGCGTTCACTGTGAGTCGATTCATCGATTTAATCCGGCTTTTGTCGTCTGGGAGCCGTTGGGTGGTCAACTTCTTGGCTTTCACGAAGAGTCACAGGACCCAGGTTTTCGCATGCGCCTGGAACACCTGGCGGACTCTCTGCGAAACCTGCAATCCGACGCCGTCAACGTTCCGTTGTTGATATGCGCCACGCCCGGGGAACTGATCAGCAGGTTGCTGGAAGGTGACTGGAGTTTGTGTGTGGCGGCTGGATTTGAACACGACGTCACATGGGAACGGACGCTCGCCTTGTTGCCCGATGAGGTGAGGTCAGACTTGGTGGATCTGTTACTGGGCGTTGGCTACCCAAGTATGCTGGAGCTCATTCAAGACGATGTTGTGATAGGTGCAGCCTTGCATCTGGCCAACGACGAGGATAGCCAACAGCTACAGGATGTTGTTCGCAATGCCTTGCACGCAATTATCGGGCGATCAGCCATGACCTGCGCGATCTTGATTGATGCGATTTTGCCTGCGTTGGCCTTTTGTTCCCACACTCCACCGGTTCATGAGGAACTTCACCACCTTCTGGACATCGCTTTGCAGGAGGCCGTGGGGGAGCTTTCACTGGTCGAATTGGAGAGGGACGCCAGCGTCTTGTTCAGGTGGTCTGGCTGGATCTTTCAGCACAGCTCGGGAGTCGATCGAGCAATCACTCTCTACGACCTGGCCGACGGCGTCTTTGATCGCCTCAATACCCAACAGTATTCCGGGGCCCTGGGCGATGCAGTGCGGGGGCTGTTCGCGGCGGTGATTGCTGCAGATCCTTCATCGGATCTTATGTGGATGGCTCGCGAACGTCTGGGTGAGCTGCGGTTACTCAACGTTGTGTCGGACGTGGAAGACTGTGAAGACATGCGCAGGGCCGCGCGTCAATTCGGCGAACGGAGTCATTCGTTTATTGCGACGCACATCTGGATATTTTTGATGCGATGGCTCGCAATTCGCGTCGACGGTCAAGGCCGCTTCACTGAAGTGGATGCTGCGCTGGAAGCTGGCAAAGAGGGGCTTGCCTGTGCCTCGTTACTGCCGCTTAAAAATGTTCTGACACTGTCCGCGGAGATTGCCGACATCGCAACCAGGATGCCAGGGAAGGGGAGCGTAGCCAGACAGGCATGGGCGATTCAAATCTATCATGTTGTCCTGCAAAAAAGTAATGATAGTGGAACTTCAAAGCAGGCATCAGTTCGTCTGAATATCGCTAACGCTCTGCTGAGTATCAGCGCAGACAATGTGACCAACGTTGAGGAGGCCATTTCGGTGTTGTCTAGTGGTGGTCAACTACTGCCGCTTTTCGCTGAGTGCGGTCTGCGCAGGACTGCACTGTCGGTACTCGCCCGAGCCTATAGACGCCGGGTGACCGGCAAAAAGGCGACGAATCTGGAAAATGCCGTGTCTTGTTACCGTCAAGCGCTCACGCAAGATTCGCCTGCAACCAACGACCCAATCGATACCGATGAGGTGCGGGGCACTATCCAGTCCAACCTGGGCAACGCATTGATGAGTCGTGTCAGTGGTGATCGACGAAAAAACCTGGTCGAAGCACTGTCGTTGTACATGGCCGTGGAGGCTGAGCAGCGAAGTATGAATGCCGTTGCCCAGCTCCAGGCTCGCACTTGGCTAGCGATCGGAAATGCCATCTATGAGATAGCCTTGCTGGAGAATCCTCCCCATAAAAACCGATTGCGTCGGTCGATCATTGCCTATGGGAAAGCGTGTGAGTTATTCGACCCTCTCATTGTGCCGGCGGAGACAGCATTGGCGTTGATGTTGTTGGGGCAGGCAAAGTCATTCGCTATTTCGAGCAATAAAGACTTCGCCACAACTGTCGACTATTACCGTCAGGCCGATGAGTTGGCTGCCCAGGCTGGAGATCTCGCACTTCAGGAAAGCATTGCCGCCAGGCACGGCTCACTCCTCTTCTTTTCCTTGCGTTTTCCCGAGGCTGTGAGTATTTACACCCAAGCACTGAACTTCAGATATCGATTGATGGCTGAGGCGACCTCTGGATTGACTCGGCAACACCAACTGACCGCAATTGCCCCCTATGGCGCGCGCCTGGCCTATGTGCTCATTCTCAATGGGCAGCTCGACAACGCTATCGATGTTTTGCATTCGGTACGTGCGCTTGAACTTCGCGCAGCGCTACAGGGGGTGCAGTCGCTCACCGATAGTATCGAGCTTGTTCGATACAGGGAGGCCCGGGCCAAGCTTTTGTCGTTGGAGTTTTATGAGCAGAGCTTGAATGCCAGCGCTATCGCCCATGAGCCCAACGATGCATCGATTGATCCGCGCGAAGCGTTCGGCAGGCTGCATCAGCAGCTTCAGGAAGCACGCAATGAAGTACAGCAGGCGCAACAGGCGTTGAGTCTGATCGGAGTGAACGATGCCCTCTCGGGTTACCGGGGGCTGGCGGCGGATGTCGGAGCTGATGAGCTACTGGTGATGCCGATCATCACTGATGTGGGATCACTCATCGTGTTTGCAACATCAGAGGCACTCGATTGTTCAGATGACAGCGTCGTATCGGTAGACGGGACCCGGTTGTTTGATATCCAAATAATGATGGGGGAAAGGGTTTCGCTGGATGAATATGCACAAACACTGTCGAGAGTCACAGAGTCCGACGTAGACCTGGAGGTCGGTGACGAAACAGCACCGTCGCGCAGTTGGCGACAGATTGTTGCATCAGTGGCGGCGGCACGATCGAATGCCGAGCGTGCCGAAGTTGTCTCATGGATGGACGAGTTTTTCGCCACGTTGGGGCGCACCGCAATCATGGAGGCAATCTTCAAGCGCTTGGCTGAGACAGGCAAACAACGTTTGCGACTGGTTGGTCTCGGCGCGCTGCAGTCATTGCCATTTTCCATGGCGCTCGATCATGACAGTCAGTTGCCGCTGATGTTTAAAACCAGCGTGACAACCCAGGTCGGGTTGATGAATGCTCTTCAGATAACCGGCATTGAAGCGTCCCGTCCACGAGTTCTAATCGTCGCGGACCCCCAGGATAATCTGCCTCTCGCGCGTTGGGAGGCGGCCATGATTGTGCAAGTGGCAGCCAATTACGCGGATGTCGAGCTGCTGCAAGGGAGCGACGCAACCAGCACTGCGCTACTGGAGCGAATCGGGCACGCCGATGTTCTGCATTTTGCTGGCCATGCGGTGCATGATGCGCATCATCCTGGCCACTCTCGGCTTATATGCGCCGATGGCGCACTCTCGATTCAAGCCCTTGTGACCACGACAAAGCGAACACCGCTGAAATTGGTCGTTTTATCCGCCTGTAATACCCATCACATTGATAGCTATCGATTACCCGACGAATTCGTAGGTTTGCCGGGAGCTTTTTTTGCGCTGGGCGTCGAGACGGTGATCAGTTCAATGTGGCCGGTGTCCGATGAAGCTACCGCTGTGCTGATGGCTGAGTTCTATCGTCAGATGCTGGAAGAGCAGAACGATTGCGCGCAGGCACTCGCTTGCGCACAACGTCATCTGGCAAATGGCACTGCCTTGCAGTTGCGTCTTGCCGACAGGCTGGAGCTGTATAACAAAGAGGTGCGACTGGTTGCCCTGGATCGTCGAATCCTTGGTTACCGGCGCCGCCCGGATATCCGCCCATTTGCTCATTCGGTTTACTGGGGGGCGCAGGTTTGCCAGGTATGTTAGTCAACGTTGTGAAGCAGTTATCCAGGTCTGAAAGTGTTTGCTGATGTCCTGTTTGAGAACCTGAACGTTCTGCTTGTTTTGCATGAAGATATCGGCCAGTGCTCGAATGAACACTTCGCTTTTTACCAAAGTATCGAAGATCGTTTTTTGTACGTGGAGCGGCAAGTGAGAGAGAGGGTTGGGCTCTTCTAAAAGCTGGTCAAATGTAGGCATCAGATGCTTGACCATAGACGGTGACGTTATATTCATCAGCGTCACGGTAATGAGAGCTAATCCGAGGTCGTATTCGGTATACAACGTGTACTTTTCAAACGGGTTATCGAGGGGGGACGGCAACGTGTGCTCAAGTAGCAACGAGTCATAGAGGAAGGCAAGATCCGACTCGATGTCATGAGGCTCGATTTTATTGTCGTAGCCAATGAGTGCGAAAAAAGGAGAGGGGGACTGTACTGAAATGTATTCCTCTATCTGGTAGGAATGGCAGGCAGCGAGAATAACCATCAGGTTACCTCTGCAGGCTGTATTGATCTCCCGGAATAACAGAATGAGTTCTTCCCACGTGATAATTTCAACCCCATTGGCTGGTGAAAATATGGCCAGCCCGTGGTCCCTGCACCCATGGGTCTCCAGATGGATTATCGGTGAGGTGCCTTTGAGGCATTCCTCTTTTATTTCTTTCAATAAAGAGATCAAGTGATGCTTTGAGTTCAGTTCTATCAAGGTCGGAATCGCCCCGAGTTCGCCTTGCCTGACTCTTTCGGAACTGATGCTGCCAGCGATGTGATTCCGAATGTAATCCGCAGTATCGGGGTCGTCTGGTCGCAGCGACTTGAGGATGATGATCTTATTGCACGGTGCGGCGGTCAGCCTGCGATACGTGAAAGTATTGCTGTCCTGGGTCATTGGGTGACTGCCTGTTTATCAACGTTTTTTCGTTTTGCCGGCTTCAACACCAGCCACAACGCCGCCGCAATCAACACCCCGCCATAAATGTGCGCCATCGACAACGGCTCATCCAGCAACAACGCCCCCCACAACACCCCGAACGGCGGGATCAGGAAGGTCGTGGTCATCGACCTCACCGGCCCGACCGAGCTGAGCAGGCGGAAGTAAATAATGTACGCCAGCGCGGTACATACCAGCCCCAACCCCAGCAACGACAGCCAGACATTCCAGCCGCCCCAGCTTGTCGGTGGCTGGCTGATCACGCTGTAACCGAACAGTGGCAACAGGAACAAGGTCGCGCCGAGCATGCTGCCCAATGCAGACAAACGACTGTCGAGGCCGCCAGCCTGGTCGAGCCAGCGGCGGGCGAGGAACCCGGCGAAGCCATAGCAGGTGGTGGCGAGCAGGCAGGCGAGGGCGCCCATCAGCAGTTGCATGTCGAACGCCACCGGACCGGCACGGGTCAGGACGCCGACGCCGAACAATCCGAGGAATACCCCGCCGAGCTTGGCGGCTGTGAGTTTTTCATGGAAGAACAGGCCGCCGATCAACACGCCCATCAGCGGCGTGGTGGCATTGAAAATCGCCGAGTAACCGGCTGGCAGCACTTGGGCCGCCACGGAATAGAGGGTCGCCGGAATGCCGGAGTTGATCACGCCAAGCAGCATCACGGTCTTGAGTTTGCCTTTGAAATCCCAGCTGATGCGCATCAGCCCGAGAATCACCAGCAAGCCGACAGCGGCAATCGAAACGCGAAAAAAGGCCGTCGGGACGGTGCCGATCACCGGGGCAATGATGCGCATGAACAGAAAGCTCGCCCCCCAGATTGCCGCCAGCGACAGTAAACGAAAAATATCGACAGGGCTCACGGGACACTCCTTCCTTGATGGGGACGAGAGTGTTGCCGAGAGCCTTGCCTATGGCAACCGAAAAACGGGCATCAAATTACGAAGCGCGTCACCAGGCCGTTGAGGTCGACGGCCAGCCGTGACAGTTCCTGACTGGCGGCGGAGGTCTGGGTGGCACCGGCGGCGGTCTGGGTCGAGAGGTCGCGGATGGTCACCAGGTTCTGATCGACTTCCCGGGCCACCAGTGCTTGTTGCTCGGCGGCACTGGCGATGACCAGGTTGCGTTCGTTGATCTGCGAGATCGACGCAGTGATTTTCTCCAGGGCCTGACCGGCGCTGTTGGCCCGGCGCAACGTCTGGTTCGCCTGCTCGGCACTGCTTTGCAGCGCGCTGACCGTGGCCCCGGTGCCTTGCTGGATGTTGCTGATCATCAGCTCGATTTCTTCGGTGGAATTCTGCGTGCGTTGCGCCAACGAGCGCACTTCATCGGCCACCACGGCAAACCCGCGTCCGGCTTCACCGGCCCGGGCCGCTTCGATCGCGGCGTTGAGCGCCAGCAGGTTGGTCTGCCCGGCGATGCCGCGAATGACTTCCAGCACTTTGCTGATGTCCTGCGCCTGAATCGCCAGGCCTTCGGCGTGTCCCGAGGCACCGAGCACTTCGCTGACCAGCCCTTGAATCGAGGTGATGGTTTCGCTGACCTGAACATGCCCGTGTTTGCTGTCCTCGTTCGAAGCTTGCGAGGCTTCGGCGCTGGACACGGCATTGGCGGCGACTTCGTCCACTGCCGTGCTCATCTCGGTAACGGCCGTGGCGGCCATCTCGATCTGGTCGTTCTGCTGTTGCAGGCCACGGGTGCTTTCTTCCATCACCGAACTCATTTCTTCGGCAGCGGAAGCCAGTTGCCGGGCTGAATCGCTGATACCGCGAATGGTCCCGCGCAGGTTGCCTTGCATGTCGGCCAGGGCGTCGAGCAATTGCGCCGCTTCGTCCTTGCCATCGCTGACGATCTTGCCGCTCAGGTCGCCCGAGGCAATCCGGCGCGCGACGTTCAGGGCCTGATTGATCGGTGTGGTAATGCTGCGCGTCAGCAACCACGCCAGCAACAGAGTGGCGACCAGTGCGACGAGGATGATCGCGCCGACGATCCATTGGGAGCGCTGGTACATCAGCGCGGCAGCGTCGGCGGCGGCATCGGCACCTTGCTGGTTGAAACTGATCATCGACTCCAGCGATTTATCCAGCACGCTGCCCTGAGGGGCCAGTTCACTGTTGAGATGTGCGTAGGCCTGGTCATTTTGGCCGGCATCAAGCTGGGCGATGATCTGGTCGAGGATGGCCAGGTACTTGGCGGTGTCTGCACTCAGGCTGTCGAGCATGCCCCGTTCCTGGTCGCTGGACAGGAGCGTCTTGTGGTCGTTGAGACGCTTGAGCAGTTCCTGGCGTTGGGCGTTGATGATGCCTTTGCTCTTTTCTCGCGTGGCGCTCTGATTGATGGCAATCAACCGCAACGATTCCAGGCGGATGGTGGCGATATTGGATGCGCTGTCGTGGATGCTCTCGATACTCGGCATCCACGATTCCTCGATGAGCGATGCACTCTCGCGCAGGGTCGCCATTTGACCCAGGCCGAACAGTCCGACCACCACCAGAAGGCTGGCCAATACCGCAAAACTCAAACTCGCGCGCAGACCTATGTGCATGTTCCTTATAGGCATTTAAAAGTGCTCCTTGGGCGTTTGGGGGAGTAGTCCTCGTGTACCGGGGATCTTGTTTTCAGGCGGGTGAACGCGGGTGGTATATCAAAGTGCCATCATTCTGGTAAGGCCAATCCGTGAGTGTGTTGCAGGCTGAAACGCATACAGGGGAAACTGGAAAACTCGGCCGCCGTCGATTGCCAGAGGCTGGATTGGATCCGAAAGCCAGGCAATCCAAGGGCTGTGATGAATCGTTTCATCGTTGAAGGGATGACTTGCGGGGCTGTTTACTGACCGAACGGTCGACTCAAAAAAACCGGAAAAATATCTGTAACCAAATGAATCATTCGATGGCGAGCCGAAATTACGCTTCTCCTGCACCCGGTTCACTGGCTAAGCTCAGGCCTTTCGAATTCCCGCAGAGGTCTCACCATGCCGCAGCAATGGCCAGCCGCCGACATCGCCCGAATGATCCTCGATGGCTTTGACGATTACCGCGAGCATTTCCGTCAGATCACCGACGGCGCCCGGGCCCGCTTCGAGCAAGCCAAGTGGCAGGAGGCGCAGGTCGCATCGGCGGCGCGGATCAATCTGTACGAAGAGAAAGTCGGCGAAACGGTGGAGCGCCTGCGCATCGCGTTTGACGCCGACACGCTGGACGTCAGTTGTTGGCCGCTGGTCAAAAGCGCCTACATCAGCCTGATCGACCTGCGCTTCGACGATGAGTTGTCCGAGACCTGGTACAACTCGATCTTCTGCGGGCTGTTCAGCCACGACCTGATCAGCGACGGCTGCATGTTCATCCACACCACGCGGCCGAGCCTGCGCCGGGCACGCGCCGCACAAACCCGCATTTACAAGCCCCAGGGCCAGTTGTCCGGCATGCTCGCGAGCATTTTTGCCGACTACCGTTTCAGCGAGGATTACGCCAACCTGGCAGGCGACCTGAGTCGTCTCGAAGGGCAATTGCGCGAGAACCTGCCGGACTGGGTCTGCAAGGATCCGGAGCTGAGTGTCGAACTGTTTTCCTCGGTGCTTTACCGCAACAAGGGTGCCTACCTTGTGGGCCGCATCTACACCCAGGACGAACAATGGCCGCTGGTGATTCCGCTGCTGCACCGCGAAGGTCGCGGCATTCAGATCGATGCGCTGATCACCGATGAAGCGGACGTGTCGATCATCTTCTCGTTCACCCGTTCGTATTTCATGGTCGACGTGCCGGTGCCGGCCGAGTTCATCGGTTTCCTCAAGCGCATCCTGCCGGGCAAGCACATCGCCGAGTTGTACACCTCGATCGGCTTCTATAAACATGGCAAGTCGGAGTTCTACCGGGCGCTGATCAATCACCTGGCCAACACCGACGACCCGTTCATCATGGCGCCAGGTGTGCGCGGCATGGTCATGAGCGTGTTCACGCTGCCGGGTTTCAACACCGTATTCAAAATTATCAAGGACCGTTTCTCGCCGTCGAAAAACGTCGACCGCGCCACGGTGATCGAGAAATACCGCCTGGTGAAAAGCGTCGACCGGGTCGGGCGCATGGCCGACACCCAGGAGTTCGCCGACTTCCGTTTCCCGTTGAGCAAGTTCGACCCGGCGTGCCTGGAAGAGCTGCTCGAAGTGGCGGCGTCCACGGTGTCGGTGGAGGGCGATACCGTGTTGATTCGCCACTGCTGGACCGAACGGCGGATGACGCCGTTGAACCTTTACCTGGAAAACGCCAACGAGGCCCAGGTGCACGAGGCGCTGGAGGATTACGGCCTGGCGATCAAACAACTGGCGGCGGCGAACATCTTTCCCGGCGACATGCTGCTGAAGAATTTCGGCGTCACCCGCCACGGTCGCGTGGTGTTTTATGACTACGACGAAATCTGCTTCCTGACCGAGGCCAACTTCCGCCACATCCCGCAACCGCGCACCCCGGAAGATGAGATGGCGTCGGAGCCTTGGTATTCGATCGGGCCGCTGGATGTGTTCCCCGAGGAATTCCCGCCGTTCCTGTTTGCCGATTCCGGGCAGCGCAAGCTGTTCGATCAGTTGCATGGCGAGTTGTACAACGCCGATTACTGGAAAAGCCTGCAAGAGGCGATTCGGGCCGGCAAGGTCATCGACGTGTTCCCGTACCGTCGCAAAGGCCTCGATAACGAATAACGCCACGCCCCCTGTAGGAGCTGTCGAGTGAAACGAGGCTGCGATCTTTTGATCTTGTCTTTAAAAATCAAAATCAAAAGATCGCAGCCTCGTTTCACTCGACAGCTCCTACACAGCTCCTACACAGCTCGTACAGTAGAACCACCCGCAATCCCTGCCAAATCTGCGACAATCCGCCCCCTGCGCCACTAGACGACTTTTGCGTACCTGATGACTGACGAATCGCCTTCCATCGACAAATTGCTGAAAAACCTCGATCACGCCATGCTCGCCGACCGTCACCGGCTGCGGCGGCAGTTGCTTGAGCTGCGCAAGAAACCCGACGAGGCCAAGCTGGCTCAGTGGGTGGCGCGCATGCAGGCGTCCTGTGATCAGGTGCTGGCGCGGCGGGCCAGCCTGCCGGTGATTCGTTACGACGACAGCCTGCCGATCGCCGCCAAGCGCGACGAAATCAAAGAAGCGCTGCTCAAGCATCAGGTGCTGATCATCGCCGGCGAAACCGGCTCGGGTAAAACCACCCAGTTGCCGAAAATCTGCCTGGAAATCGGTCGCGGTCAGCATGGCCTGATCGGCCACACCCAGCCCCGTCGAATCGCTGCGCGCAGCGTGGCCAGCCGCGTTGCCGAAGAACTGGCGACGCCGTTGGGCGCGCTGGTCGGCTATCAGGTACGGTTCGAGGATCAGAGCGATTCCAACACCCTGATCAAACTGATGACCGACGGCATCCTGCTGGCGGAAACCCAGAACGACCGCTACCTCGAACGCTACGACACGATCATCGTCGACGAAGCCCACGAACGCAGCCTGAACATCGACTTCCTGCTCGGTTACCTGAAAACCTTGCTGCCGCGTCGTCCGGACCTGAAGGTCATCATCACCTCGGCGACCATCGACCTGGAGCGTTTCTCCAAGCATTTCGATGACGCGCCGATTGTCGAAGTCTCCGGTCGCACCTTCCCGGTGGAAACCTGGTATCGCCCGCTGACCCTGGAGCAGGACGAAGAGGGCAACCGCGTCGAGGATGACTTGACCGTGGATCAGGCGATTCTGGCCACCCTCGACGAAATCGCCGCGTTCGAACGCAGCGAGCGCAAGAGCCCCGGCGATGTGCTGGTGTTCTTGCCGGGCGAGCGGGAGATTCGCGACGCGGCGGATATGCTGCGCAAGGCCCAGCTCAAACACACTGAAATTTTGCCGTTGTACGCGCGGCTTTCGCCGGCCGAACAGCAGCGGATTTTCCAGTCGCACCCAGGCCGTCGCGTCGTATTGGCCACCAACGTCGCGGAAACCTCGCTGACCGTGCCCGGCATTCGTTACGTGATCGACAGCGGCACCGCGCGCATCAGCCGTTACAGCTATCGCGCCAAGGTCCAGCGCCTGCCCATCGAAGCCATTTCCCAGGCCAGTGCCAATCAGCGTAAAGGCCGGTGCGGACGGGTCGAGCCAGGCATTTGCATCCGCCTCTATGGCGAAGAAGATTTCATCGGTCGTCCGGAATTTACCGACCCGGAAATCCTCCGTACCAACCTTGCCGCCGTGATCCTGCAGATGCTGCACCTGCGTCTCGGTGAGATCACCGATTTCCCGTTCATCGAGCCGCCGGATGGCAAGGCGATCAGCGACGGTTTCAACCTGCTGCAAGAACTGTCGGCGGTGGATCGCAACAGCCAACTGACCCCGCTCGGTCGCCAGTTGGCGCGACTACCCGTGGACCCACGCATGGGCCGCATGCTGCTGGAAGCGGCGAAGCTCGGCAGCTTGCAGGAAGTGCTGATCGTCGCCAGCGCCATGTCGATTCAGGACCCGCGCGAACGTCCGCCGGAGCGTCAGCAAGCAGCGGATCAGGCGCACGCGCAATGGAAAGACGTGGACTCGGACTTCGCCGGGCTGGTCAATCTGTGGCGTGGTTTCGAAGAACAGCGCCAGGCGCTGACGGCCAGCCCGCTGCGCAACTGGTGCCGCAAGAATTTCCTCAATTACCTGCGTCTGCGCGAGTGGCGCGATTCCCACCGCCAGTTGAGCCTGATCTGCCGCGACATGCAGTTGAGCCTCAATAAAGAGCCGGCGGACTACCCGAAACTGCACAAAGCCGTGCTGGTGGGACTGCTCAGCCAGATCGGCCAGAAGACCGAAGACGGCGACTACCTCGGTGCCCGTCAGCGCCGCTTCTGGATTCACCCGTCGTCGGGTATCGGCAAAAAGCGTCCGCAATGGCTGATGACCGCCGAACTGGTGGAAACCACCAAGCTTTATGCACGTATGGTCGCCAAGATCGACGCCGACTGGATCGAGCCGCTCGCCGGGCACCTGATCAAGAAGAACCACTTCGAACCCCATTGGGAGAAAAAGCGCGGTCAGGTTGTGGCCTTCGAGCAGATCACCTTGTTTGGGCTGATCGTGGTCGGCCGCCGGCCGGTGCATTACGGGCCGATCGATCCTGTCACGTCCCGTGAGTTGTTCATTCGTGAAGGCCTGGTACGGGGCGAAATTCAATCCAAAGCCAAATGTTTGTCGGCCAATGCGCAGTTGCTGGAACAACTCGACGAACTGGAAGCCAAGGCTCGCCGGCGCGACATTCTGGCCGACGAAGAAACCCTGTTCGCCTTCTACGATGCGCGACTGCCGGCGGAGATTCACCAGACGGCGACTTTCGACAGCTGGTACCGGGTCAACAGCCAGAAAGACCCGCAGCTGCTGATCATGCGCGAAGAAGACGTGCTGGCCCGCGAGGCCAGTGAAGTCACCGCGTTGCATTACCCGGACACCTTGCACATCGGTGATCTGGAACTGGCGCTCGGTTACCACTTCGAACCGAACCATCCGCGCGATGGCGTAACCCTGCGCGTGCCGGCGCCGCTGTTGCCGATGCTGCCGCCGGAACGTCTGGAATGGCTGGTGCCCGGCGTTATCGAGGCCAAGTGCATTGCGCTGGTGCGCAACCTGCCCAAAGCACTGCGCAAGAACTTCGTGCCGGTGCCGGATTTCGTCAAGGCTGCGTTGCAGCGCATGACCTTCGCCGAGGGCTCGCTGCCTCAGGCGCTGGGTCGTGAGCTGCTGCGCATGACCGGTGCGCGGGTCAGTGACGAAGCCTGGGCTGAAGCGGCGCAGCAGGTCGAAAGTCATTTGCGCATGAACCTGGAAATCGTCGATGGCCAGGGCAAGTTTCTCGGTGAAGGGCGTGATCTGGCCGAGCTGACTGCCCGTTTCGCTGAAGCGAGCCAGGCCGCATTGGCCGTACCGCAGACTGCGAAAAGCCGGCAACCGGTCGAGGCGAAAGCCTTCGCGGCAGTGGCGGAAAAGACTCAACAGAAGATCGCCGGGCTGTCGATGACGGTCTATCCGGCGTTGGTGGAGGCGGCGGGTACGGTCAAGGAAGGACGTTTCTCGACGCCGGCCGAAGCCGAATTCCAGCATCGTCGCGCGTTGCAGCGTTTGCTGATGCAACAACTGGCGGAGCCGGCTAAGTTCCTGCGCGGCAAGTTGCCGGGGCTGACCGACCTGGGCCTGATGTATCGCGACATGGGACGTATCGACGCGCTGGTGGAAGACATTCTGCTGGCCAGTCTCGACAGCTGCATCCTTGATGACGAAGACCCGCTGCCGCGTGACGGCGCCGGACTGGCAGCCTTGGCCGAACGCAAGCGCGGCGCGTGGACCGAGCATGCCGAGCGGTTGGCCAAATTGACCCTGGAGATTCTCAAGCTCTGGCACGGCCTGCAAAAGCGCTTCAAGGGCAAGATCGACCTGGCGCAAGCGGTGGCCCTGAATGACATCAAGCAGCAGCTGAGTCATCTGGTCTATCCGGGGTTCGTCCGTGAAACCCCGATGCAATGGCTCAAGGAATTGCCGCGCTATCTCAAGGCCATCGAACAGCGCTTCGAGAAGCTCGGCGCCCAGGTGCAGAAGGACCGCGTCTGGAGCAGCGAATTGTCCGGCCTCTGGACTCAATACCAGACCCGCGCCGCCAAACATGCCCAGGAAGGCAAACGCGATCCGCAACTGGAGCTTTACCGCTGGTGGCTGGAGGAATACCGGGTTTCGCTGTTCGCCCAGCAATTGGGGACGAAGGTGCCGATCTCCGATAAGCGTTTGAACAAACAATGGACCCAGGTCGAGCCATAACCCCCGATCCCCTGTAGGCGCTGCCGAAGGCTGCGATCTTTTGATCTTCCAGTGTCGCGACAAAGAAAGATCAAAAGATCGCAGCCTTCGGCAGCTCCTACAGTTCCGAGTTGTGTCAGTGACAGGCGGTTCATCCAGCAAAAGGGGCGAAAACCCAACGTTTATGGCAAACTTCGCGCCTATAAACGCCGGCCCCGCGGTTTTGAGCCTTCACAGGCCTGGGCGGATCGGAATAAAGCGATGCCAGGTTTGCTTCCCGTGACGGGAATAGACCCTTTGTGTGTTGGTACGTCGGTGCCAACGCTTTCTGCCTGAACAGATTAGAGAAACGACCATGCATAACGTCGTCATCAGCGGCACCGGCCTGTACACCCCGGCCAACAGCATTTCCAACGAAGAGCTGGTGCAGTCTTTCAACGCTTACGTCGCGCAGTTCAACGCTGACAACGCCCAAGCGATTGCCAGCGGCGAAATCGAAGCATTGACCGAGTCCAGCGCCGCGTTTATCGAAAAAGCCTCTGGCATCAAAAGCCGCTTTGTCATGGACAAGGACGGCATCCTCGACCCGCAACGCATGGCGCCACGCCTGCCGGAGCGCTCGAATGACGAGTGGTCGGTGCTCTGCCAGATGGCCATCGGCGCGGCCGAACAAGCCTTGCAGCGTGCCGGCAAAACCGCTGCGGACATCGACGGTGTGATCGTCGCCTGCTCCAACCTGCAGCGCGCCTACCCGGCCATCGCCATCGAAGTTCAGGAAGCGCTGGGCATCCAGGGTTTCGGTTTTGACATGAACGTGGCCTGCTCGTCGGCGACCTTCGGCATTCAGGCGGCCAGCAACAGCGTGCAACTGGGCCAGGCCCGGGCGATCCTGATGGTCAACCCCGAGGTCTGCACCGGTCACCTGAACTTCCGCGACCGCGATAGCCACTTCATCTTCGGCGACGCCGCGACGGCGGTGATCATCGAGCGCGCCGACCTGGCGACGTCCAAGTACCAGTTCGACATCGTCAGCACCAAACTGTTGACCAAGTTCTCCAACAACATCCGTAACAACTTCGGCTTCCTCAACCGCGCGGCGGAAGAGGGCATCGGTACCAAGGACAAATTGTTCGTACAGGAAGGCCGCAAGGTGTTCCGCGATGTTTGCCCGATGGTGGCCGAACTGATCGGCACGCACCTGGAAGAAAACCAGCTCAACGTCAGCGACGTGAAGCGCTTCTGGCTGCACCAGGCCAACCTCAGCATGAACCACCTGATCGTCAAGAAACTGCTGGGACGCGAAGCCACCGAAGAAGAAGCCCCGGTGATTCTCGACACCTACGCCAACACCAGCTCTGCAGGTTCGGTGATTGCGTTTCACAAGAACCAGGATGATCTGGCGGCCGGTTCGCTGGCGGTGCTCAGCTCGTTTGGCGCCGGTTACTCGATTGGTAGCGTGATTCTGCGCAAGCGCTGAGTTCGTCTTAAAAGATCGCAGCCTTCGGCAGCTCCTACGGGGATTACATACACCCTGTAGGAGCTGCCGAAGGCTGCGATCTTTTTTTGCCCAAATAAAAAAACTCGCGTTGCCATATCGGACGGATGATGGGGACCGATACACCAACGCGAGTTTGTAAAAGCAACTCGGGCTTCCTTGCCCGAGCCGTATAGCAGGGATCAGAACTTGGCTTCTGCGTCCAGTTGCAGGGTGTTGATTTTCGAATCCCGCAGGGTGGCGTTGGTGTAGTCGGAGTCAGCCATGAAGTACGTCGCGCCAAGGGCGAAGTTCTTGTCCAGCTCGTAGCTCACTTTCAACTTGCTGCCGCGCGAACCGGTGAAACCGTTGGCGAAGTCGGAGTCGGTGAAGGCGCCGACCACCGCGTTACGCTGTACGTCGCGATAGTTGTAGTCCACGCCGAAACCGAAGATCTTGGTCTTGACGCCGGCCAGCCAGCCCATGTCCTGATCGTTGCTGGCACTGTCGTTGTTGACAACTTGACCGTACAGCGACAGCGGCATTGGCAGGCCGCCGATATCGATCTGACCGAAGCCTTCGTACACTTTGAACTCTTCGCCCGCACTGTTGCCGTTGATGGCCAGTGTGGCGGTGTCCTCATCGTTGTCGTAAGCGTAGAGACTGCCACCCAGCGTCATTTTCAGGTTATCAGTGATCGCGAAGCGCGCGCCCAACTGGCCAGCGTACAGACGCAGGTCATGACGGAACTGCTTGCCTTCACCGTCGACGTTGTCCTGGAGGGTGTAGTGGCCGGCGCTACCGAACAGCTCGGCCGTGCTGCCTAGCGGGTATTTGTAAGTCAGGGCCAGACCTTCGGGGCTGATGTCGCTGTCCCAGATGATGTCGCCCATGCTCACCCATGGTTGTGCCATTTTGCCGCCGATCAAGTGCAGGTTCTTGATGGCAGTCGGGTGGTAGTCGACGTAGCCCTGGTCCAGCCAGATATCTTTCTTGGCGAAGTTGCCTTCCAGACTCTGGTTGGTGGAGCGAGCATCGTTGTTGTTGCCAGTGGCGATGCGAATGCCGGTGTCCACTTGCGGATTGATTTCGGTGTAGGCACCCAGGCGGACACGAATACGTTGACGATCCTGGTCGCCGGTGTTCGGTACGCCATCGTTCTTGACCGTTTCCTGACGGAAACGAACGTCGCCCTTGAACTGGGTCTTGGCAGCCCACGCCAGTTTCTGGTCGAAGGTGCTCAGTTCGTTGGTTTTCTTCGCCGTCGCCGCGATCTGCTCGTTGGTCTCTTGTTGAGCCTGACGGGCAATCTGTTGCTCCTTCTGATCCCGGGCCAGTTCGGCTTGCAGTTCGCTGTACTGCGCGTTGGTAATCGAACCGTTAGCCTTGAGCATGTCGAGCAATTTGGCGTCGACTGCGGCGCTGGCCGGAACACTCATGGCCAGCAGCAGTCCGCCACACAGGGCCGCCGCAGTTTTCGTGGAAGCAAGACGCATATCAATCTCCGAAGATGAGAGGGGATGACTGAGCCATCCAGGGCACAACCGACCGTTGAGGGACGGAAAACAGTGGCCGGGGTAGAACCCGACGCTCTAAAAACTGGCGCCAGTATCGCGATGGTTTATGACAAAGCAGTGGCAAAGTGATGGCGTCTCGATGACGATACAAAACGTGAGTGAACTTTTTATCAGGGGCCCTGTCGGCGGATCGCGGGTGTGGAATAGGTGGCGATAAGCGATACTCGCGGGGCTTTCGCGATAAGAAGTGGAGAAGAAATTAATGCCGCTGCAACGTCTGGAAAATCTGTCCGATATCGCACCGCACACCTGGGATGCCCTGGTGCCGGATGCTCAGCCGTTCCTGCGTCACGCCTTCCTCAGTGCGCTGGAAGACAGTGGCAGTGTCGGCCCTCATTCCGGTTGGCAGCCTGAGCACTTGTTGCACATGGACGGTGGCCGGTTGATCGCCGCGCTGCCCAGTTACCGCAAATGGCATTCCTACGGCGAGTACGTGTTCGATCACGCCTGGGCCGATGCGTGTGAGCGCGCCGGCATCGACTATTACCCCAAGCTGTTGACCGCCGTGCCCTTCAGCCCGGTCAGCGGGCCGCGTTTGCTGGCGGCCACGGTCGAGGACGGTTTCGAACTGCTGAAGAGCCTGCCGGGCTACCTTGAGATCGAAGAACTCTCCAGCGCCCACATCAACTTCACGGACCCGTTCACCGATGCGGCATTGGCCGAACAGCCGGGATGGCTGCAGCGCATCGGCTGTCAGTACCACTGGCAGAATCGCGGGTATCGGGACTTTCAGGACTTCCTCGACGTCCTCAGTTCGCGCAAGCGCAAGCAGATGCGCAAAGAGCGCGAGCAGGTGGCGGGACAGGGCATTGATTTCGAATGGCTCGAAGGCAGGCAACTGGATCAGGCACAGTGGGATTTCGTCTATGCCTGTTACGCCAATACCTATGTAGTGCGTAGGCAAAGGCCTTATCTGACGCGGGATTTTTTCAACCTGTTGGCTGAGCGCATGCCGGAATCCATTCGCGTGGTGTTGGCCAAACAAGGCTCACGGCCGGTGGCGATGGCCTTCAGCCTCGTGGGTGGGGACAGTTTTTACGGTCGTTACTGGGGGTGTCTGGCGGAGTTCGACCGTCTGCACTTCGAGACCTGTTTCTATCAAGGCATGGACTACGCGATTGCCAACGGCTTCCAGCGTTTCGATGCCGGTGCCCAGGGTGAGCACAAGTTGATTCGCGGGTTTGAACCGGTCATTACTCGATCATGGCACTACCTGCGCCATCCGGGATTGAAAGCGGCAGTGAAGGATTTCCTCGAGCAGGAGCGCGCCGGTGTTTTGGCTTATGCCGAGCAAGCAAGTGCGGCGTTGCCTTATCGTCAGGCTTGAATGTTAGGTTCTTAAAAAAGGCCCTTCACTGAAGGGCCTTCTGATTGGCGATCTATGTATTGAGCTGCAATAAGGCTCGTTTGTTATATGGGGCGCTGAAATTTTACAGTTTTTATGTGGGTGACTTTATAGGCTTTGTAATTACCACCACGCTCCCTGACAGTTGTGAAGTTTTTTACCTGTTTCGGAGCTTTTGAATTTCTCCAGTGTGGGCTCATTAGACCAGTAAGGGAAAGTCACACTACCGGAGAGCGGGACGTTTTTGTTTTCGGGGAAGAAACAGGCATATTCATACTTTGGTCTCACACAGGTCACTGGATTTGTTGCAGACAGCGCTTCAGTGAGTTCTCGCGCTACTTCCTGTGGGTCGCGTATTTTGGCAGTAAAGCTGCTTTCCTTGCCGTTGATGGTGCAGTTGTACTCATGTTCAATTTTCGCAGACTCGATTCTAATATATTCGTGAATGTCCATTGCATGAGCGTTTCCATGAAAAAGTCCGAGGCTCAGAAAAGTAAGGATGATGATTGATTTTAGGTTGTTCATGCAGCAATCCTTTGCTGGTTGGTTTTGTTGTTTGTGTGCTTGTTTTATTTGGTTGTTCTGAATTGCATTGTTGCGTTGAAAGAGTAACTTTCTTTTCTGGAGGGAGTAAGGGCGGGGTTGTATCTGATTGTGCTGATTGCAAAGAATGAGGGACTTCTAAAGTTATCAATGAAGGTGGGGATCTGATTTGTTCTGCTGGCAAATCAGATCCCCACCTCACCAAGTATCAGCTGCCTTCCTTGCCTAGCCACCGATATGTCACACCACCAACCACTGCACCCAGCAGCGGTGCGACCCAGAACATCCACAATTGCGCGATGGCCCAGCCGCCGACAATCAGTGCCGGGCCGGTGCTGCGGGCCGGGTTGACCGAGGTGTTGGTGACGGGAATCGAGATCAGGTGGATCAGCGTCAAGGCCAGGCCGATGGCGATCGGTGCCAGCCCAGCGGGGGCGCGTTTGTCGGTGGCACCGAGGATGATCAGTACGAACATCGCGGTCATGACCAGTTCACAGACAAAACCGGCGACCATCGAGTACTTGCCGGGGGAGTGTTCGCCATAGCCGTTGGAGGCCAGTCCGTTGGCGGCATCGAAACCTTCCTTGCCGCTGGCGATGAAGTAGATTAACGCGGCGGCGATAATCCCGCCGATCACCTGGGCGATGATGTAGGCGGGCAGTTCCCTGGCCGGGAATCGACCGCCGACATACAAGCCGACTGACACGGCGGGGTTGAGATGGCAGCCGGAAATATGGCCAATGGCGAACGCCATGGTCAATACCGTCAGACCAAACGCCAGGGCCACGCCAAGCACCCCGATCCCCAGCGGAGAAGACGCGGCCAGGACCGCACTGCCGCACCCCCCCAACACCAGCCAGAACGTACCTAACAACTCAGTGACTGAACGTTTGAACAGAGACATGAGATCTTCCTTGATAGGCGAGCTATCGAGACTGTATCGAGTAATGCATCCTGCAGATTTACGACAGGCTCATCTCCAGAACCTTGGCTGATTACAGCAGGGTTTTGGTGGATTTCCAGTGACCATGAAAAAACCGCCAGAGCCCGTGGTTGGCGGGTTGTGGCGGTTTTTTGTGTTGAACGCTGTCCTTCGGGAACAGCAGGACTCATGTGGGAGCGAGCCTGCTCGCGAAGAAGGAGGGGCCTCCACATCAATGCTGCCTGACCCACCGCTTTCGCGCGCAGGCTTGCTCCCACAGGGTTGGTGGTGAACTCAAATTAATCGATACCGACAAACCCGCCCGTCTGGTGCTGCCACAACCGTGCATACAACCCACCATGGGCCAGCAGTTCGGCGTGGCTGCCGGTTTCGGCGATCTTGCCTTTTTCCAGTACCACCAGCCGGTCCATTCGGGCGATGGTCGAGAGCCGGTGAGCAATGGCGATCACGGTTTTGCCCTGCATCAGGGTTTCGAGGCTTTCCTGGATTGCCGCTTCAACCTCCGAATCCAGCGCCGAAGTGGCTTCGTCCATGATCAGGATCGGCGCGTCCTTGAGCAGTACGCGGGCGATGGCGATCCGTTGACGCTGGCCACCGGACAGTTTCACCCCGCGTTCGCCGACGTGCGCATCGAAACCGGTGCGGCCTTCGGAGTCCGACAACAACGGGATGAACTCATCGGCACGGGCCTTGTGCACCGCTTCCCACAGCTCTGCATCGGTGGCCTCCGGTTTGCCGTAAAGCAGATTGTCGCGGATCGAGCGATGCAGCAGGGACGTGTCCTGGGTGATCATGCCGATGCGCTCGCGCAGGCTTTCCTGGCCGACCTCAGCGATGTTCTGGCCGTCGATGAGGATCTGCCCGCCCTGCACGTCATAGAGGCGCAGCAGCAGATTGACCAGGGTCGATTTGCCGGCACCGGACGGGCCGATCAAACCGATTTTTTCACCGGGTTTGATCGTCAGGTTGAGGTCGCCGATGATTCCGCTCTTCTTGCCGTAGTGGAAGTCCACGTGCTCGAAACGCACCTCGCCACGGGCGACTGTCAGCGGTTTGGCTTGCTCGCGATCAGTGACGCTGACCGGTTGAGAGATGGTCTGCAAACCGTCCTGGACCATGCCGATGTTTTCGAAGATGCCGGTGACCACCCACATGATCCAGCCGGACATGTTGACGATGCGGATCACCAGGCCGGTGGCCAGGGCAATTGCACCGACCGTGATCAGCGACTGCGTCCACAACCACAGCGCCAGGCCGGTGGTGCTGACGATCAGCAAGCCGTTCATGCTGGTGATGACCACGTCCATGCTGGTGACTACGCGGCCGGCCAGTTGGGCTTTTACGGTCTGTTCTTCGATGGCTTCCTTGGCGTATTGCTGCTCGAAGTTAGTGTGGGCGAAGAGCTTCAACGTGGTGATGTTGGTGTAGCCATCGACGATCCGGCCCATGAGCTTGGAACGCGCATCCGAAGACACCACGGAGCGCTCTTTCACCCGTGGCACGAAGTAGCAGAGGGCGCCGATGTAGGCGGCGATCCAGGTCAGCAGCGGGATCATCAGGCGCCAGTCGGCTTCGGCAAACAGCACCAGCGAACTGATCGCGTAGATCCCCACATGCCAGAGCGCGTCGACGGCTTGCACGGCCGAATCGCGCAACGAGTTGCCGGTCTGCATGATGCGTTGGGCGATGCGCCCGGCAAAGTCGTTCTGGAAGAAATTGAGGCTCTGTTTGAGCACGTAGCTGTGGTTCTGCCAGCGAATCATGCTGGTCATGCTGGGGCTCAGGGTCTGGTGCACCAGCAGGTCATGCAGGCCGACGAACACCGGGCGCAGGATCAGCGCAACCACGGTCATCCAGGCCAGTTCGCTGCCGTGTTCCTTGAAGAAATTGACGTTCGGGGTGCCCTGGGCCAGGTCGATGATGCGGCTCAGGTAGCTGAACAGCGCCACTTCGATCAGCGCGCCGAACAGGCCGACGATCAGCAGGGCGGCGAAACTCGGCCAGACCTGCTTCAGGTAATAGGTATAGAAGGGGAGAACACGATCGGGCGGAGCCGCCGTCGGGGCGTCACGGAATATGTCGATCAGTTTCTCAAAACGGCGATAAAGCATCTGTTCTCCGCCCGCGCACGGGCTCTCCTTTAAACGATATGAGCGGCGCCGGATACCGGCGGCCGCTCAACACTCCCTGTGTATTCTGGTCTTAGTCGATGCGCTTGGCCGACTTGATGAACACAGGGTCGGCAGGCACATCTTTCATGCCGCCACGGGTGGTGGTTTGCGAGTTGACGATGACGTCCACGACATCCATGCCTTTCACGACTTTACCGAAGACAGCATAGCCATCGCCCTGGTCCAGGAAGTCGTTGTCCTTGACGTTGATAAAGAACTGGCTGGTGGCCGAATCCGGCACAGAGGTACGGGCCATGGACAGCGTGCCACGGACGTTATGCAGGCCGTTTTTGGACTCGTTCTTGATCGGAGCCTTGGTCTCTTTCTGCTGCATTTGTTGGGTGAAACCACCACCCTGGACCATGAATCCAGGAATCACGCGGTGGAAGATCGTGTTGTTGTAAAAGCCGCTGTCGACGTACTCAAGGAAGTTCTTGGTACTGATCGGCGCCTTGACCGGGTCCAGTTCGATTTCGATCTGACCGTTGGTGGTCTCCAGCAGAACGTGCGGCGCCTTGGCGGGCGTGGCGGCCATCAGGTTGGCGGCAAACAGAACGGAGCCGGCGACGAGGGCGATTTTTTTCAGCATGGGTCAGTAATCCTGAGTGTGGTGGTGTCGACTGCGGTGAGAAACTCGAGCAGGGTTTGGTTGAAGTGTTCGGGTTGATCCAGCGGGGTGGCGTGGCGTGAATCGGCGATCACCACCAGCCGCGCATCGGGCAGCAGTTTTACGTAAGTCTCTTTCAGCGACACCGGCGTGTAGTCACGGTCGGCGCTGACGATGAGGGTTGGACAGGACACCTTCGAAAGTCGTTCCTGAACCCCCCAGCCAACAATCGCATCGAAGCTGGCGAGATAAGCATGTTTGTCGTTTTTTGCCCAGCGTTCGGCCATTTTTTGTCGCAAGTCCGCCTGTTCAGGTTTCGGGAAAAGCTTGCCGCCCAGGGCCTTGCCGATGGCGCCCAGGCTGAGGACGCGCATCAGGCTCCAGCGCTTGAACCACTGCCAATAATCGTCGCGGCTGCGCAATTTGACCTCGGGCGCACTGTTGACGATGCACAGGCTCTTGAGCAGTTGTGGCTGGTCCACCGCCAGTTGAAAGCCGATCATGCCGCCCATCGAAAGTCCCACATAGTGTGTTGGGCCGAGGTTCAAATGTTCGATCAGGGCAATCAGGTCGGCACTGAACCCGGCGATGCTGTAGCGCTCGCGGGGTTTATCGGAACGCCCGTGGCCGCGCACATCAGGCACGATCACCCGGTAACGGGCGGACAGCGCCGGGATCTGCTTTTCCCAGTCCAGGGTGCTGGAACCGAGCCCGTGGACCAGCAGCAACGGCGTGCCGTGGCCATATTCCTCATAGTGCAGGTTGCAACCTTCATGTTCGAAATAGGCCATGCATTCACTCCTTGTCAGGCTTGTTCAGGGGCGGCGAAAGGGGCATCCAGCGGCGCGGTGTCAAAGGTGCGCAGCAGTTCGATGAGGATCTGCGTGGCCGGGCCCAGCGGTTTGTCCTTGTTCGAGTACAGGTAGAAGCTTGGATTACGGCTGCCGCCCTGATCCAACGGTAGCAGCTTGAGCGTACCCTCCTTGAGTTCCCGTTCGATCATGTGCCGGGGCAGCCAGGCGAAACCCAGGCCGCTGCTGACAAAAGTCGCGGCGGTGGCCAGGCTACCGACGGTCCAGCGCTGTTCGGCGCCGAGCCAGCCGACATCCCGTGGCTGTTGGCGACCGGAGTCGCGGATCACCACTTGCATCTGGCTTTCCAGATCCTGGAAATTCAATTCGCGGTTCAGGCGATGCAGGGCATGCTCGGGATGGGCGACGGCGACGAATTCGACGTCGCTCAGTTCCGCACCCAGATACCCGGGAATGCTGAAACCGGTGATGGCCAGGTCGGCCACGCCTTCGAGCAAGACTTCCTCTACCCCCGACAGCACTTCTTCGCGCAGACGCACCCGGCAGCCACGGCTTTGCGGCATGAACGCCGTCAAGGCGCGGACAAGGCGGGCGCTCGGGTAAGCGGCGTCGACCACCAGCCGCACTTCCGCTTCCCAACCTTGCTCCATGTGATGGGCCAGGTCTTCCAGCTGACTGGCCTGTTTCACCAGTTGCCGGGAACGGCGCAGCAGCACGCCACCGGCTTCGGTCAGCACCGCTTTACGGCCGTCGATGCGCAACAGCGGCACACCGAGCTGGTCCTGCATGCGTGCCACGGTGTAGCTGACCGACGATTGCGAACGGTGCAGCGCTTCGGCGGCCTGGGCGAAACCACCGTGGTCGACCACGGCCTGTAACGTTCGCCATTGATCAAGCGTCACGCGGGGCGCTTTCATGTTGAGCTCCTCTTGTCCTAAGCTGGCAGTCCTTATTGGAGACTGCTGAATGAAAAAATTCTGTTGTTTGGTGCTGGCGATGCTGCCACTGACTGCGTTTGCCTATCCTATCGATGTTCAAAAACAGCTGAACGGCTTGAGCATTGACTACAACGCCTTTGACACAGACGCCGACATCGCCTCCATTCAGGTGAACAACTACGGCACCACCGACGCGGTCTGCAAAGTGGTTTTCAACAATGGCCCGGAAGCGCCGCGCACCCGCACGATCGAAGTGCCCGCCGGCAAACACAAAAACGCCACCGCCAAGTTCACCCGGACCATCATCAAGATGCGCATCAACCTGACCTGCACCCCGAAATGATTCCACAACCCTGTGAGAGCGAGCCTGTGTGGCGAGGGGGCAAGCCCCCTCGCCACACAGGGCATGCTCCGCTTATAAACGAATTTATTGATGGGTTGTAGCAGTTATTTGCGCTTTTTCATCGATATGACTCTGTTTAACCTTCACTCCATCGACTTACAGCATTCTCAGATGGAGGCTACATCCCATGTCCCGCGTTCTGATCATCGAAAGCAGTGCCCGTCAGCAAGACTCGGTTTCCCGTCAACTGACCCAGACCTTCATCAGCCAGTGGAAAACCGCTCACCCGAACGACCAGATCACCGTCCGTGACCTGGCCGTCAACCCGGTGCCACACCTGGACATCAATCTGCTGGGTGGCTGGATGAAACCTGCCGAACAGCGCAACGACATCGAGCAGGCGTCCCTGGAACGCTCCAACCAGTTGACCGACGAATTGCTGGCTGCCGACGTGCTGGTCATGGCCGCTCCCATGTACAACTTCGCCATCCCGAGCACCCTTAAAGCCTGGCTCGACCATGTGCTGCGTGCCGGCGTGACCTTTAAATACACCGACACCGGCCCGCAAGGTTTACTCAGCGGCAAGCGCGCTTACGTGCTGACGGCTCGCGGCGGGATCTACGCCGGCGGCCCGGCGGATCACCAGGAACCCTACCTGCGTCAGGTCATGGGTTTCATCGGGATTCACGACGTGACCTTCATCCACGCCGAAGGCATGAACCTGGGCGGTGACTTCCAGGAGAAAGGCCTGAACCAGGCCAACGCCAGGCTTTCCCAGGTCGCCTGACCCGTTAATCGCCAGATAATCGCTGGATGGTCTAGTGACCTGGCGCAACCCTTCAAGCCTGTACGCGCATCGACCTCCCTTTGCACTTGTTGCTCCTGAGTGCTGTAGCCCGATTGAACGCTTTAGCGAGATCGGGCTTTTTTTTGCCTGCGATTTGGTGTGCGCAAACACAAGCCCCTTGTGGGAGCGAGCCTGCTCGCGAAAGCGATTTACCATTCAATGTTGATGTTGACTGACACTCCGCTTTCGCGAGCAGGCTCGCTCCCACAGTGGATTTGTGTGTTGCCTGACGATTAGCGGTGAAAAGCAAAAACCGCTATCGTCGCCGCCATTCGAAACGAGGCGAGCATGGGCTATCTACTTTTTGTCACGCTGATCCAGGCGTTTTCCTTCAGTCTGATCGGCGAATACCTGGCCGGTCATGTCGACAGTTACTTTGCGGTGCTGGTGCGAGTGGTGCTGGCGGGACTGGTGTTCATCCCGTTGACCCGCTGGCGCTCGGTTGAGCCGGCGTTCATGCGCGGCATGCTGTTGATCGGCGCATTGCAGTTCGGCGTGACTTACGTTTGCCTGTACCTGAGTTTCCGGGTGCTGACGGTGCCGGAAGTGTTGCTGTTCACCATCCTCACGCCGCTGCACGTGACCCTGATCGAAGATGCGCTGAACCGGCGCTTCAATCCGTGGGCCCTGGTGGCAGCACTGGTGGCGGTGATGGGCGCGGCGGTGATTCGCTACGACCGGATCAACCCGGATTTCTTCATGGGGTTCCTGTTGCTGCAACTGGCCAACTTCACCTATGCCGCCGGCCAGGTGCTCTATAAGCACTTGGTGGCGCGCCATCCAAGCGACCTGCCGCATTACCGGCGCTTCGGTTACTTCTACCTTGGCGCATTGGCGGTAGCGTTGCCGGCGTTCCTGCTGTTCGGTAAACAGAACTTCCTGCCCGAAGCGCCGCTGCAATGGGCCGTGCTGCTATTCCTCGGCCTGGTCTCGACCGCGTTGGGGTTGTACTGGTGGAACAAAGGCGCGTGCCTGGTGAACGGCGGGACGCTCGCGGTGATGAACAACCTGCATGTGCCGGTGGGGTTGCTGATCAATCTGCTGATCTGGAACCAGCATGAAGAACTGGGGCGGTTGTTCCTGGGTGGCTCGGTGATTCTGATGGCGGTGTGGATCAGTCGGTTGGGTGTCAGACGAGAAGCGAAGCCGGTGCAGGAACGGCAATGATGGATCTTATCGCCGCCATCGAGCAGATCTACGAGCCCGCAGGCATGACATTGACGGATGAGGCTCAGCGCGAGGAAGAGAGCGCCGAATACGGCGCCTGTCGCTTTGGCCTCGATGGCCAGACGATTGTCTACCGTGTGGCGAAAACCACGCCGACCAAGATCGGCCAGTTCGTCACGCTGTGGAAGCGGCCGACGCCGGACAGCGAGATTGCACCGCTCGACACCGGCGATGGGGTTGCCTTTGTGGTGGTGAGCGTTGCTGATGAAACGCACTGTGGGCAGTTCGTGTTCGACCAGAAGATACTGGCTGCCAAAGGGGTCATGTCGATTGACGGTGACGGTGGCAAGCGCGCAATTCGCGTCTATCCGCCCTGGGCCAGACCTGTCGCAAAACAGGCGATCAGGACGCAGCAATGGCAGCTGAAGTATTTCCTCACACTTGAACAGAACGGGAGCGCCGACGCGGTTCAGGTGTGCCGACTCTTTGGAAAATAGACACCTAACCCCTGTGGGTGTTACATGATGTATTTTTCGGCTTCGGGGATGTGGCTTGCGCCCAGCATCGCCGGGAGCAACCCGGCCCTTAAATCACCGCCACTGGGCTGCTGATACAGGCTCAAGCCAAACTCCGGCAGCACCGCCAGCAGGTAATCGAAAATATCCCCCTGAATCCGCTCGTAATCAGCCCACACGGTGGTGCGGGTGAAGCAGTAGATTTCCAGCGGGATGCCTTGGGCCGTGGTCTGCATTTGCCGAACCATACAGGTCATGTTCGGCTGGACCTCCGGGTGGCTTTTCAGATACGCCAGCGCATAGGCGCGGAAGGTCCCGATGTTGGTCATCCGTCGACGGTTGGCCGACATGGCCGCGACGTTGCCCTGGGCTTCGTTCCAGGCCTTGAGTTCGGCCCGCTTGCGGCTGATGTAGTCGGTCAGTAGATGCACCTGGGACAGCTTCAGTTCTTCGTCATCGCGGATGAATCGCACGCCACTGGCGTCGATGAACAGGCTGCGTTTGATCCGGCGCCCGCCGGACTGCTGCATGCCGCGCCAGTTCTTGAACGACTCGGACATCAGGCGCCAGGTCGGAATCGAAACGATGGTCTTATCGAAATTCTGCACTTTCACCGTGTGCAGGGTGATGTCCACCACGTCACCGTCGGCACCGACTTGCGGCATCTCGATCCAGTCGCCGACCCGCAGCATGTCGTTGCTGGTCAACTGCACGCTGGCGACGAACGACAGCAGGGTGTCCTTGTAGACCAACAGAATCACCGCCGACATGGCGCCCAGACCCGACAGCAGCAACAGCGGCGAGCGGTCGATCAGGGTGGCGACAATGATGATCGCGCCAAACACGTACAAGACCATTTTCGCCAGTTGCACGTAGCCTTTGATCGAGCGGGTGCGGGCGTGTTCGGTCCGGGCGTAGATGTCCAGCAGGGCGTTGAGCAGGGCGCTGATGGCCAGCACCAGGAACAGAATGGTGAACGCCAGCGCCACGTTGCCGAGGAAAATCAGGCTGGTCTTGCTCAGCTCCGGCACCAGGTGCAGGCCGAACTGGATCACCAGCGACGGTGTCATCTGCGCCAGGCGATGAAACACCTTGTTATGTCGAAAGTCGTTGATCCAGTGCAACGCCGGCTGACGACCGAGTAATTTGGCCGCGTGCAGGATCAGGTAGCGCGCCACTCGTCCGAGGACCAGCGCAATCACCAGCAACACCATCAGCGCCAGGCTGGAATGCAGGAGCGGGTGCTGATCGAGGGCACCCCAAAGGTCTTGGGCGTTGAGCCAGAGCTGTTTGATATCCATGGGTAAAAACGGTTCTTCTGTAGGACGCGACGGGGCGATTAGAGCATTTAAGACGCTTTGGATGACGTTTGATGACAAAAGACGCAACAAAAAAGCCACTGTTTGCAGCCGTTTGTATAAAGAAACTCGGCCTCAGCGCTCGAAACCGTTACCCTATGCAGCTGTTTTTTTGTATTTCTTCGAGGTAGCACCCGTGTTTTCCCAATTCGCCCTGCACGAACGCCTGCTCAAAGCCGTGGCCGAGCTTAAATTTGTCGAGCCAACGCCTGTGCAAGCAGCGGCTATTCCGCTGGCGCTCCAAGGGCGTGACCTGCGGGTGACAGCGCAAACCGGTAGCGGCAAAACCGCTGCATTCGTTTTGCCGATCCTCAACCGCTTGATCGGCCCGGCGAAAGTCCGTGTCAGCATCAAGACCCTGATCTTGCTGCCAACCCGTGAGCTGGCCCAGCAGACCATCAAGGAAGTCGAGCGCTTTGCGCAGTTCACCTTCATCAAATCCGGTTTGATCACCGGCGGTGAAGATTTCAAGGTCCAGGCCGCCATGCTGCGCAAAGTGCCGGATATCCTGATCGGTACGCCGGGCCGGATGATCGAGCAACTGAACGCCGGCAACCTCGACCTCAAAGAAGTTGAAGTGCTGGTGCTCGACGAAGCCGACCGCATGCTCGACATGGGGTTTGCCGAAGACGTCCAACGTCTGGTGGAAGAGTGCACCAACCGTCAGCAGACCATGCTGTTCTCCGCCACCACCGGCGGTTCGGGCCTGCGCGAGATGGTCGCCAAGGTCCTGAACAATCCGGAGCACTTGCAGCTCAACAATGTCAGCGACCTGAACGCCACCACCCGTCAGCAAATCATCACCGCTGACCACAATCAGCACAAAGAGCAGATCGTGAACTGGCTGCTGGCCAACGAGACCTACCAGAAGGCCATCGTGTTCACCAACACCCGGGCCATGGCCGACCGCATTTACGGCCGCCTGGTGGCGCAGGAATACAAAGCGTTCGTGCTGCACGGTGACAAAGACCAGAAAGACCGCAAACTGGCCATCGATCGCCTGAAGCAGGGCGGCGTGAAAATCCTCGTCGCCACCGACGTCGCCGCTCGCGGTCTTGACGTGGATGGCCTGGACCTGGTGATCAACTTCGACATGCCGCGCAGCGGCGACGAATACGTTCACCGCATCGGTCGCACCGGACGTGCGGGCAACGATGGCCTGGCCATCTCGCTGATCTGCCACGGCGACTGGAACCTGATGTCGAGCGTCGAGCGCTACCTCAAGCAGAGCTTCGAGCGCCGCACCATCAAGGAAGTCAAAGGCACCTACGGCGGACCGAAAAAGGTCAAGGCCTCGGGCAAGGCCGTTGGCGTGAAGAAGAAAAAGGTCGACGCCAAAGGCGACAAGAAGAAAACCGGCGCCAAGGCACCGACGAAACGCAAGATCGCCAACCGCCCGAAGACCGACGCCCTGTCGCTGGTCAGCAAGGACGGCATGGCTCCGCTCAAGCGCCGCAAACCGGAAGCGCCGGCTGCTGAATAAGCCGTTCTGGCGACCCAATAAAAAACCGGACAAATGTCCGGTTTTTTTATGCTCGCGATTGGGCTAAACCGATCAACTCTCGGCTTTCTTCTCTGCCGATCCCAACTCCTTCAAACGCTGATCGATCAACTGGCACTTGTCCGGCAAATCCTTGCTGGCCGTCTCCAGATCCATCTTCTGTAATTCATCATTGATCTCTTTGGCTTTGGCCGGGTTCTGCTCGGTGAGCCTGGTGACTTCCTTGGCCAGTTGTTCGCGCTTGGCGGTGGCTTCCTCGGGGGTGCAGGCCCAGGTGGGAAGAGCGCAGGCGAGGGTGGCGGCGAGGGTGAGTTTCAGCAGGGTTTTCATAGATTGGGCCTCGGTTCCGTATCGGGCGGTTAATCGGTTGAGGCTGCCGGGGGTGTGAAAGTTCCGCTTGCTGCGCAACGGGGAAACAGGTCCTAGGAAATATACTACGGCCCTTGGATTCTTCTGGCGTCCGTCCAAGAGGTTTCCCGCCGATTCGCCGGAGCCGTCCGCTTCAGGCGATGACGCTCATCGGGTACCGGTTTCGAGCCTAATCAATATTTGACGCCAGAATGGTGGCTCTCTAATATCGCGCCACTGTTTTGCCATCATTCTCTGTTTCGAGGGATCGAACATGTACTCACCCGCCCTCGGGGCGAGGTTGTGCCTGGCTTTGCTGTGCCTTTCTCCGCTAAATCCTGCTCACGCCGCCCCGACGCCAGGGGAAACCGACCTGATCCGTGAGCGCCAGGATCGTCTCCTCGAAGAACAACGTCGGCGTCTCGAAGAGCTCAAGGAATTGCCCGGCAAGGAAGCCAAACCAACTCAACCGGCCGCCCCGACCGACACACGTTGCTTCCCGATCAAGGACATCGAACTCAAAGGCGCTGACAGTCTCTCTGATAGCGAGAAGAGTCGTCTGCTCAAGCCTTACATCGGTCAATGTCTGGGCGTCATCCAGCTCAACGAGCTGCTCAAAGCCATCACCGACCACTACATCGAAAAGGGCCTGGTTACCAGCCGCGCGTACTTGCCGCAGCAGGATTTATCCGGCGGGCATTTGAAGGTGCTGGTGGTCGAGGGGCGGCTCGAAGGTTTGAAAGGCGCGCAGGGCAGCCAACTGTCAGACCGCGAGTTGGCCATGGCTTTCCCGGGCAAGAGCGGTGATCTGGTCAGCCTGCGTGAGATCGAGCAGATGGTTGATCAGCTCAATCGCTTGCCATCGAATCAGGCGCAGATGGCATTGACCCCGGGCCAGAACGTCGGCGGCAGTGAAATTCTGGTCAAGAACACTGCGCAAAAGCCCTGGCGTGCCGGGTTATCCCGTAGCAACGACGGCCAGCGCAGCACCGGCGAGCAGCAGTGGCGCACCACGTTTGACTGGGACAGCCCGTAGGGCCTGGCCGATCAGTTGATGCTGCGCGGTGGTCACGATGCGATGACCGATCACCAGCACACCTCCAACAACGCGATGCTCTATTACAACGTGCCGTGGGGCTGGTGGAACTTCAGTTACACCTACAGCCAGAGCGAGTACCGCTCACAGATCGCCGCCAATGATTACAACTTCAAGCAGACCGGCGACAGTGAAAACCATCAGTTGCGCGCCGAGCGGGTGATCCACCGCGATGCCGTGAGCAAGACCTCCCTCAGCGCCGGCCTCTCTTACCTGCGCACCAACAACTTCATCGAAGACAGCAAACTCAAGTTCAGCAGCAACCGCATCAGCGAAATGCAATACGGCATCAACCATGGTCGGCGGATCGGCAGTGCATTCGTCAACCTCGACCTGGGCATGCAGGAAGGCATCGGCGCCTTCGACGCCCAGGGCAATGGCCATCCCGTCCCCGGCGAGCCGGATGCGCGCTATCGCAAATACACCGCCACCGCGACGTATCTGCAGCCGTTCAAGTTGTGGGGCGAGTCGTTCAGTTTCACCAGCCTGATGACCGGCCAGCGCAGTGAAGACGTGCTGTTCAGCCCACAGCGCACCAGCCTCGGCGGGCAGTCGTCGATCCGTGGCTACAAGGATCAATCTTTGTCCGGCGACAGCGGCGGTTATTGGCGCAACGACCTGCGCTGGAGCCGCCCGGTGACGCTGCAATGGCTGCGCCCAGTGTTCGCCGAATACGGCACCAGCCTCGGTTACGACCAGGGCGTGATACGCGGTGACCGCTACAACGACGATCAGCACGGGCGCATGTCCAGCAACTCGGTGGAGTTGTTTGCTCGCGGTCAGCATGTTGCCGCGAGCGTGACCTTCGCCCATTCCCTCGAACGCCCGGACACCCTGACCGAGCGTGAAGCACCGATCTATTTCCGCGTGGATTTCTTCCTCTAATTACAGTTCTTCGAGATCACCGACATGGACGTTCGCCAGTTCTTCTTCCTCGCTCGCCAACCTTCCGCTGTCGTGAAAACCCGAGAGCACTTCTGGGGCATGCCCAAGCGCGGATTGGCGTTCCTGTTGGCCAACGTCATGTTCTGGCAACCGTTGTGGGCACAGGCTGGGGGCATTGCAGTCGTCAATCCAGGGACCACGCTGGATCAAGCCGGCAACGGCGTGCAGATCATCAACATCGCCACGCCCAACGGTAGTGGTGTGTCCCATAACCAGTTCTATGATTACAACGTCAGTGCCCAAGGGGTCATCCTCAACAACGGTTCCACCCAAACCTCAGCCACGCAACTGGGCGGCATCATCGTCGGCAACCCGCACCTGAAAAACAGCGGCTCGGCACAAACCATCCTCAATGAAGTCATCGGCGGCAGCCCCAGCCAGTTACGCGGTTACACCGAAGTGGCGGGGCAGTCGGCGCGGGTCATCGTTGCCAACCCTTATGGCATCACCTGCAATGGCTGCGGTTTTATCAACACCCCGCGCGTGACGTTGACCACCGGTAAACCGGTGCTCGATGGCAGTGGTCGCGTCGATCGCTTTCAGGTGGATCAGGGCAGCATCGCCATCGAGGGCGCCGGGCTCAACGCGAACAACATCGGCCACTTTGAAATCATCACACGCAGCGCGCAGATCAACGCCGAGATCCAGGCAAACAACCTGACCATCGTCGCCGGCCGCAACGACGTCAACGCACAGACCCTCAACGCCACCGCACGGGCCGAAGATGGCAGCGCGAAGCCGCAACTGGCCATCGACTCTTCCGCATTGGGCGGCATGTACGCTGAGACGATCAAACTGGTGGGCACCGAAGCCGGGGTGGGCGTTAAGGTAGCGGGCAACCTCGCTGCCAGCGCCGGTGATATCCAGATCGATGCCAACGGGCACCTGAGCCTGGCGCAGACATCGGCCGCCGGTGCCGTGAGCGCCAACGCCGTCAGTCTCGACGCCCAGGGTGCGGTCTACGCCGGCACGACGGTCAACATTCAAACCCAGGGCAACCTGACCAACCAGCAAACCCTCGCTGCCCGCGACAGCATCACCTTGAGTGCCGGTGGCCAGTTGACCAACAACGGGATCATCGAAGCCGGGGTCAACGCCGACACCAGTCGTAATGCCAGCGGCGATGTCAGCCTGACTGCGCAGGACCTCAACAACGCCGGAAAAAGCGTGGTTGCCAGCCGCGATCTCACCATCAACACCCAGCAGACCCTGAACAATCAGGGCGGCACCCTGAGTGGTCGGCGTCAAGTGAGCGTCAGCGCCACAACCCTGGATAACCAGAACCAGGGTCGGGTGCTGAGCGCTGATCGCCTGAGCCTGAAGGCGGACCAGGCCCTCAATAATCAAGGCGGCTTGATCAAAGGCCAGGGGCAGCTCGATGCCACCCTGAAGCACCTGAACAATAGCGTGGGTGAAGTGTCCAGCCAGGGCAACAGTACGTTGATCCTGGGCTCGCTGGACAACAGCGGTGGTGTGCTGATGGCGGAAATGGGTCTCGACATCAGCGCCAGCGACACGATGACAAACCACGCAGGGCTGATCTCTGGGTGGCAGGGCCTGACGATCAAAGGCACGCGCCTGGACAACAGCAACAGCGGCACCGTTTCCAGTCGTAGCGGCAATGTCGATATCAGTCTCAGTGGTGCGCTACTCAACAGCACGGCTGGCGCGCTGGTCAGTCAGAAAGCGCTGACCATCAACGCGGCCAGCCTCGACAACAGCGCCAAGGGCATCGTCTCCAGCGCTACCGAACAAACCATCAGTGTCAGTGGGCTGCTCGACAACTCCGACGACGGTTTGCTCGACAGCGGCGCAACCCTGATCCTGCAGGCCATGGCGCTGAGCAACATCGGGGGCACGGTCAACGCGTCGGGCGACCTGCGGTTCAGTGGCACCGACCTGAATAACAGCCAGGGAACATTCATTGGCAAGCAGGCCATCACCCTTGACCTGCTCGGCGCCCTGATCAACACCCAGGGTCGAATGTCTGGCGTTGGTCCGCTGCTGCTCCAGCGCAGCACCCGCGTCGACAACCAGGGCGGCGAGCTGTCCAGTCAAGGGCTGCTCAGCCTGCTGACCGGCAACCTGGACAACCGAAACCAAGGCACCGTCGCGGCCAATGACAAGCTGCTGATCAGCGCCAGCGGTACGGTCGACAATGGCGACGAAGGACTGATCGCCAGCCGCAATGCCGATCTGGAACTGAGCGCCGCCAGCGTCGGTAATGCCAAGGGGCAGCTACAGGCCAACAGTGCTCTGCAGCTGAATGTGTCGGGAAATATCGACAACCAGAGCGGCCAGATCGTGGCCAAGCAAGGCGAGCTGTCGCTCAAGGCGGCCAACCTCGACAACCACGGCGGCCACCTCGCGGCCTTGAATGGCGACGCCAGTATCGAAACCGCCGCCAATGGGACGTTCAACAATCGTGATGGCGGGCTGTATGCCAAGACGCTGCTCCAGGTCAGCGCCAAGGATCTGGATAACAGTGGCGGGCAGATCAGCGCCAACCGGATTGGCCTCGACCTGCAAGGCGCTCTGAACAACCGCAATGGCATCATTGAAAGCCTGAGCAGCCTGACGACCACGGCCGCCAGCCTGGATAACCAGAGCGGCCAGTTGCGCGCTCTGGGGACCAGCAACAAAACCCTGTTCAGCATCGGCGGCACCTTCGATAACCGCGATGGCCGTCTGGAAACCGCCAACACCGACCTGAGTATCGAGGCCAGTGGTTTTCAGAATCAGGGCGGCAGCTTGCTACACGCCGGGAACGGGGTGTTTGGCATCTCCATGGCGAATCTTAATGACGTCGGCGGACGCCTGGTCACTCAAGGTGACCTGACGCTCGACGCCGACGACTGGACCAACAGCACTTCGATTCAAGCTGAACGCCTGACGGTTAACGTCAAACACCTGACCCAGACCGGCACTGGCCAACTGCTGGCCGCCACCCATCTGGAGGGTACGGGCACCGACTGGAGCAACGATGGCCTGATCGGCAGTGATGGCGACATCAGCGTTGACCTGACGGGTAACTACAGCGCCAAAGGTCGTCTCAGCAGTCTTGGCACCCTGGACCTGCACGCGTCTCGGCTCGACCTGGAAAGCACCGCCAGCATCGCCGGGGGTGGTGACACTTCCATCGACATCGATGCCCTGTTGAACAATGCCGGACGGATCACCTCCAGCGATAACCTGACACTGACTGCAAGCGGCATCAGCAACAGCGGCACCGTGGGAAGCGGCAAGGAGCTGATCGTCAACACCGGGGCTTTGCTCAACGACCAAGGCCTGATCTTTAGTGGCGGTAACCTGCAACTGCTGGTCTCCAGTTTCACCAACCGTTATGCCCAGGTGTACAGCCTGGGCTCGGTACTGATCGCCAAAGACACCGGCCAGACTCAGGCCGATCTGCTGGATAACCGTTCAGGCGCCATCGAAAGCCTGGGCCAGATGACGATCGCCGCGACCACGGTCAACAACGTGATGGACGTGCTGGAATACACCGAGCACGAAAAAAGCGCCACCAGCATTACCCGTTTGTCGTGCACCCTGATTCCGGTCGCTGGTTGCGACGATCGTGGTGGCGGTCGTATCAACGGTCTGTGGGAAATCGCCGAAACCGACCGCCTGCGGGTGACCAAAAGTAGTGCCGCGTCCAGCCTCACCAGTGGCGCAGACCTGCTGATCGATACGCAGATTCTGAACAACACCAGCAGCACCGTGGCGGCCACCGGCAACCTGCAGGTGAATGCGACAACCATCAACAACCGGGGGCTGCAACCCCAGGAAATCCAGACCCTGCGGCGTTACTGGAGCTTCGTCAACGAAACCGGGAATGCTGCGGCATTGGCGGACACTTTCAATGCGCGGAACAACCCGAACCCTTCGGCTACGGTCGAGTCGGACCTGAGTGCGTTCCTCGGCTGGATGGGGGGGGCTGCTGGCGCAAAGCAGCACGGTTACCAACGGCGATCAATCCTTCGCCGCAACCCTCCAGGCCGGTGGCAACGTCAACCTCAACACGAGCCAGACCCTCAACAACAGCGTGGTGCGCTCCTTCTACGCCTATGTCGGGGCCGGCCAGACCCAGGCTGACACCAGCGCCGGCAGCGGTTACTCGACGCCGGTCTCCATCAACCCCCAACTTCCCCCAGATATCGCTCAGCAGCAGGTCAATCCGGTGGTCTTGCCGGGCTTCACCTTGCCCAGTAGCCCGAACGGCTTGTTCCGCCTGAGCGCTCAAGGCACCAGCACCGCGCCGGCGCCCAGCCCTTCGGCGATCGCCGGCCTGCCAGACAATTCCGCGCAATCCAAACCGCATAAATACCTGATCGAAACCAACCCGGCGCTCACCGACCTCAAGCAATTCATGAGTTCGGACTACCTGCTGACCAACCTCGGCTTTGACCCCGACATCAGCGCCAAGCGACTGGGTGACGGCCTGTACGAACAACGGATGATCCAGCAGGCGGTCGTTGCCCGCACCGGACAGCGTTTTATCGACGGCCAGACTTCCGACGAGGACTTGTTCAAATACCTGATGGACAACGCCATCCAGAGCAAGCAACAGCTCAACCTGGCGGTGGGCGTGAGCCTGACGGCGGAACAGATCGCCGCGTTGACCCACGACATCGTCTGGCTGGAAAGCCATGAAGTGAATGGCGAACAGGTGTTGGTGCCGGTGTTGTACCTGGCGCATTCGGATAACCGCCTGGCGCCCAATGGTGCGTTGGTGGCGGGCAAAGATGTCAGCCTGATTTCCGAGAGCCTGATCAACGACGGGACATTGCGAGCCAGTAATAACCTGTCGGCTTTTGCAGGGGACAACTTGGTTAACAGCGGGTTGATCGAGGCAGACAATCGTCTGAATCTGTTAGCAGGCAATAATCTGGTGAACCGTGCCGGCGGAATTATCGCCGGTCGCGATGTCAACCTCTCGACCATTAATGGCGATGTGATCAACGAGCGCAGCCTGACCTCGCATCAAAGCAGTGGCGGTGCTTACACACAGCAAGAGCAAAGGGATTTTGTTGATAGTGCCGGACGAATTGAAGCGGACAACGACCTCACCATAAAGGCAGGTCAAGACGTCAACATTATTGGCGGTGCGCTGCAAAGCGGCCGAGACATGAATCTGACAGCAGGTCGGGACGTCAACGTTTCATCCGTGCAAGTCACCAGCAGTATGGCTCAGGACAGCAAATTCAACAGCAGTAACATCACTCAGCTGGGTTCCAGTATCAACGTTGGACGCGACCTGTCGGTCCAGGCGGACCGCGATATCACGGTCATCGCCAGTGAAATCGATGCCAAACGCAATATCACCATGGACGCGGATGAAAACCTGACTATCAGTTCTGCGGCGGATGAAGAACATTCTCTGTTCAAGAGCAAAAAACTCAAGATGCAGGAAGACCATGTCAGCCAGGTGATGAGCGACGTTACGGCCGGCGGCAACGTGAAACTGAACGCAGGTCAAAATCTTGCGGTGATCTCCAGCCGGATTACCGCAGGCGACGAGGCGTATCTGAAGGCAGGTGAGAGGCTCGATATCCTCGCGGCACAAGATACCGATTACTCGCTGTACGACATGAAGAAAAAGGGTTCATTTGGCGCTGAGAAAACCCAGCGGGACGAAGTCACCGATGTCAAATACATCGGCAGTCAAATCACCTCGGGAGGCAACCTGACGCTGGTGAGTGGTGGGGATCAGCTGTATCAAGGCGCGAAACTGGATAGCGGTAAGGACCTGACCCTCGACAGTGGTGGCAGCATCACCTTCGAAGCGGTGAAGGACTCTCATCAGGAGAGCCACGACAAGAGCAGTAATAGCTGGGCGTGGACCAGCATGGAGAGCAAAGGCCAGGTTGACGAAACACTGCGGCAAAGCCAGCTTTTTGCTAAAGGCCAGACAATCATCAAAGCGGTTGATGGGCTGCACATCGATATCAAGGACATCAACCAACAGAGCGTGAGTCAGGCGATCAATGCCATGGTGCAAGCTGACCCGGGCATGGCTTGGCTCAAAGATGCTGAAGCCCGCGGCGATGTCGATTGGCGCCGGGTTAAAGAGTTGCATGACAGCTGGGATGAAAGTCATTCCGGGTTGGGTGGCCCGGCGATGATCATCATCGTCATCATCGTCAGCTACTTCACAGCCGGTGCGGCCTCCGGAATGGTGGGGTCAGTTGCTGGCGCGACCGCTGGCTCGGGTACGGCACTCGCCGCCGGAACCGCGGCGACTGCAACGGCGCAAGCTGTTGCTGCTGGTTGGGCGAACGCGGCCCTCACCGCCATGCTCACCTCCGCAGCCAGTACAGCCGCGGTCAGCACCATCAACAATAAAGGCAATCTTGGCGCGGCCCTCCAGGAAACCTTCAGCGCCGACAGCATGAAAAACTACATCGTTGCCGGAGCCGTGGCGGGACTTGCTACCGGTATATTCAACGATTGGACTAGTACCAGCACAGAACCAGGCACTGCGTTGACTGACTCCACCAACGGAGCTTTGGCGAACACGGGCAAGGTTGTAACTGCCAGTCCCGGTGGACTGAGCAGTCTGGGAGGTATCGCCCAGTTCACCGCGAACCAGGCTCTGCAAAACAGCACCTCTGCACTGCTCAATAAGGCATTGGGTCGCGATGGTAGCCTCGGTGATGCCTTGCAAAGCAGTCTGGTGAATGCGTTTGCTGCCTATGGTTTCAACCTGGTTGGTGATATCGGCCTGCAGAACGATTTGCCCGAAGGAGGCCTTGCAAAAATCGGCCTGCATGCGGTGATGGGTGGCCTGGCCTCGCTCGCTGCGGGCGGTGATTTCAAGACTGGGGCCCTGGCGGCAGGAGTCAATGAAGCCTTCGTCGGTAAGTTGGCCTCGGCCTATGCCGGCATGTCTAAGGAGGACAGGGATCGACTGTTGGCCATGAACTCGCAACTGATTGGAGTGCTGGCAACTGCTGTTCAAGACCCTGATGCCGATAACAACAAGCTGCAAATCGGTTCGTGGGTCGCACAGAACGGAACCCTGTACAACCGTCAGCTTCACGCCGATGAGCAAGACTGGATCAAGGCGCATGCCAAAGAGTTTGCCGAGAAAAATCGCATCAGTGAAGACTAAGCCACGAAACGCTTGAGCCAGCAAGCGCTCAAGGATGTCGACTTCCTGTGGCGATCCATCCTGACTGATGGAGACGACAGTGCAGCGCAAGCTTTCTTGAGCAATTCCGGTCAGACATTCACCAATGACCTCGGCGGACAACAAGCGCTGTTCACCGCAAAAGGGCAACAGCTGTTCCGGCCAGAAATGTTTGCGGATACAGCTGATCCGAAGTTCTATCAGCAGTTCGTTCAAAGCGGCGTGAGTCGTGAACTGAGTACAGGTTTGCTCAAAGAACTGAAGGATTCTGGCGTTGAGATAAAAAATGGCGCTGTAGATCTCGCAAAGCTGGCCACTGAGCATCCCGATGTTGTGCTGGGTGGGTTGTGGGAAGGCGCCAAGGGGCTACCTCAAAGCGTGGTGGACGGGTTCGTGGAGAGCGGTCACGCGATTGGAGAAGGGGCGGCTGTCGGCCTCGATGATGACCTTACCCAGAAGCTGAACACCATCTACGGACAGGATGTTCATGCTGCTCAAACCACGTTGTTGGCCATTCGGACGCTACTCGCCGTGTCTGGCGCGGGTAGTGCCGCGAAGGTTGGTGGCAAGCTGTCGGAAAAGGCAGCTGAAGCAATCGGTAAAAAACTGGATGAGGTAATAGACAGGCTGGCTGAGCAGGCCTTCATAAAAAGTGGAGGTATTGTTGATAGTAAAGGCAATTCACTGATCGATCTCAAATCCCTCAGCAATGATCAGAAACGAGTCATCGGAGAAGTGTTCGGGGAATCGACTGTATGGCAAATAGTGCCTGATGGCGAAAAACTGGCGAGAATGCAAGGTGCGGGCGAGACCGGCATTGACGACTTGTTTCGGGTCAATCGCCCGGATGTTGATTATGTTGTTATCGAGTATAAATTTGTCGGCGACCCCAAGAAAGGCGGCAACGCGAGTCTGATAAATACGAATGATGGTAAACAGGGGAGTGAAAGTTGGACTCTGGGGTCCGGGCGCTTGGAGAAGGCCGTAGGGGAGCAACATGCATCTGATGTCATGCGTGCTATTGATGCTGGCCGCACCGAAACGTGGGTTGTACGGACGGGAGCGAATGGGGCAACCGAGATACAGGTGCTCGATTCGTTAGGTAAACCAAAGCCTGTCGATACGTCCAAAATATTAGCCTCAAAAACAAATCTTTCAGGAGCGCAACCATGATCCGCGACTCAATGGCCGATGGGGGATATTGGGATAAATGGACGAAACTCAGCTGCGAAAATATCACCAGGAATTTTGAACAGATTAAGAGCCCACCGGGAAATCCGGTATATCGTCCGCAGTTTATCTGGGATACATCAAAGGAAGTTCTGCGTCTTGTGCTCCGGCGCTATTCCCAGGGTGATCCCGTTTCAGAGATGGAGCAGTTGTTCCCAAAACTTCTCGATAGCTGGGCGCTGTCGAATGATCTGGCGGATGAAGTATGTGCCGAACATAAACTGAAAACCTGCCGCGACTGGGTATTCGATCTGTCGGACCTAAACCACTATATCTGGTGTTTTTGGCTGGTCGGGCTGGCGCTCGCTTTGCACATCCCTGACGACCAGTGGAACCGATTGCTTGCCCTAATTGGTGGCGAAGGTCGCGACATCTTGCTAGATCGGATAATCGCCAGTCGCCAGCCATCGCGTAGCATTGGAGATGTTCTCCTGCATCCAAAGCCCTATGCCCGATTGCTCAAAGCCATCGACGCACCCAAGGAGCACCAGGCCACTCTTCTGCGAGCGTTTGTCGATGCTTGGTACCCCGAACTCAACCGGCGCGGCAAACAGCAACCGTGGTGGTACAACTACGGAGATCCTGAAAAGCATCCGCTAGAAAAAGGCAGTTACTTTGGACGTTGGTGCATCGAAGCTGTAGCAGCCTTCGAGGCTTTCAAATTGGATGACAGCCGTTGTCTGGGACATCCGCATTATCCAGGTGATTTGCTGCGCCCCAACGGGCCGAGCACCCACAGGGCACAACCGGAAAACAAACAACCACGAAGTTGGCGGGCATTTTTTGGAATACGGCGAAAAGAGTAATCCGGTTGTCTCCAGTTGCGAACAGCATGTTCACGATGTCACCCAGCAGGATCAACATATTCCCGTGTCAAGCGTACCCGCGGTGTGAAGGGATTCATCTATAGCTCAAGGCACCAGCACCGCACCGGCGCCCAGCCCTTCGGCGATCGCCGGCCTGCCAGACAACTCCGCGCAATCAAAACCGCATAAATACCTGATCGAAACCAACCCGGCGCTCACCGACCTCAAGCAATTCATGAGTTCGGATTACCTGCTGACCAACCTCGGCTTCGACCCCGACATCAGCGCCAAGCGACTAGGTGACTTGCTGGCCATTCGAACACTACTCGCCATATCTGGAGCGGGCAGCGCTGCGAAGGCCGGTGGTAAGCTTTCGGAACAAGCCGTCGAAGCTATTGGGAAAAAACTGGATGAGGTGATAGACAGCCTGGCAGAGCAGGCTTCCATCAAAAATGGTGGTACAAAAGGACCTTTGAATACCTTGGAAGGTGTTCCTGGTCGAGTCCAGTCCCGAGTTAACTTAGCTAATGATGGTATGGAACACTTGGCTTCACGTCACTTGTCGGGCAAAGTAAATGCAAGCCAGTTTTCTATCGGGGAGCCTGAGTTGCGTGGTCTTCTGCAAAGCAAAACGGTTGTAAGTACACCGGTCACACGAATGGTAGACAGTGCTGATGGCGTGCGCTATGTGCGCGAAGTTGATGTTGGGCGTTCTATTGGTACGGATAAATTCAGTGGTGGACAGTCAACCTCGATAATGACTGTTATGACTGATAAATTTGGGAATCTAGTAACAGCATTCCCAGGGGTGCTCAAATGAGCTCTCGTGACCATGTGCGAGCGGATTTGCTGAGCTCTATGGCGTCGATGTTTTCAGGGGGCACTAATCCTCTGTTGTTGGCTGCTCTTAAAGCGGCTTTTCCCTGGTTGTCTTTTGCTCTGATCGTAAACTGGATTCCTGAGCAAGCCGAGGATATTTACTGGGTGCTGATCGACTTAGATCGTATTGCTACTGTAGAAATCTCGCGATTAAGTAGTGAATTGGCAGACGTATCAGTCGAAGTGTTAGATTTAAATAAATATAAGGAGCGTCGCCTTTCCGTTGAGAGTCGTCGAAAGCTCGAAGTTGCGATTGATCTGATGAGGGAAAATTACGCTAGGTAGAGGTATTCTCTAGTGGTACAAAAGGCATTGATAAACTTTTTGAAGCTGACCGAACACCGAAGGCAAGTGAGTTAAAACAGTTTGCCGAAAGCCGGGGATGGAAACCCTCTCAGACCGACGGTGGGCCTCTCAAATATGTTGACGAAAATGGCATTCCTCGTGTAACAATTAAATAAGGTAACTCACGTGCTCCAGGAAGTGCTGATCCGCATGTTGAGTTAAAAAGTGCAACAGGCCAAAGAACAGATGCTTTTGGTAATCCGGTAACCAGAAAAAGTCTGGGAAATCACACTTCAATTGATTTTGATCTGTGAGAATTCATATGAATTATTATGAGGTTCAGTCGCTATCAGGTTTTTACTTTGAGGATAGCTACGTCTTATCGATTGATGAGGTTTCAATTCATTGGTATTTGAATTGGAAGCCGTTCTGACTGACAAATATCCGCAATATGAGACCCCTAAGCAAGGAGAGCAATATTGCTACCGAAGCGTTTTTTTACGCTTTTTAAATACTGATTATTTAAAGTGGTTGGACCGCCGGTTCACGACATTCTTAGACGCTTCTGGCGATTCTGATTATGGGGGTATTGATAGAATTGTTGTCGATAATGGTAGTTATGCATTGTCTGGTGATTGGGGGGGCAATCCTTGTTAAGGGGGACAGGCTTTTGATATGAGAAATGAATCGAGATCTACAGCGAGAGAATTGAAGTCTAATAGAACATTGGCTGACTCGTTGAGTAAAAGTGACCCAAATAGAACTTGGGGAGAGATTGTTAATAAATATTCGGGTCAAGGATTGTCAGGAGATGATCTATGGCTGAAGATCATCGAAAAATCCCAATCATCTCGGGCGCCTGTCAATATTGGGATAGGGATGTAATGGTATGAACAGCGTTTCTGAGTCAAGTTCAGATTCTAATCATTTCATATTTTTTTCTGATTATGAGAAAGAAAGGTTTGATGAGTTTGTGGATGTTTTATTAAGGGCTTTGAGTGTCAAGGAAGAAGGTCGTGAGTTTGGTCCGTACTCGGTATTGGTCACATTTACTATGAGGGGCATAGGTTAATTTTGACGAGCGGATCATTTGAGGGATGTTTCATTTTCATGGATAAAAATAGTGCTTTTTTGGCCAAAAAATAGTTGAGAATTTTAGTGTTGTGAGTTGATTTGGATGTGCAAAAGTGGAGGTCTTCCCTCCGCTCCGCGGAGGATAAAGGGGGCAGACCCTGAGGGATCCTAAATCTACTCCAACGCCTGCGCCTGTTTGAAAAGCAGAAAGAGTCTCTGACTATTGGGTACACCAAGTAGTACAAGGATCAGCTTTCCGCCACTTAATGCTGGAGCGCATTCATCACGTGCTTCGGAAGGTCGCCTAGGTCTTTACTTAGCTCGCAGTACAGAGAGATCGGAAAGCCTGGTTCTGGTGAGTTCCATAGCGCGGATGGCACCAAGGAGTTTCGCATCGACTCCGGATCTCTATCGGGAGCTCATGCTCCTGGAGTTTCGCATGTGCACTTTGGAGTTAAAGACCCTATGGCGGGAAGTTATATATCTAACAATCATGTTCCCTATACGGACTAGGATGTCGTTATGTCTATAATTCGAGAGGGTATAGTCGTTGACGGCGAGTATTTTTGCTGGAGAGTGCTTATTGATGATGATCGTGATGGAGACAGGTTGCCAAAGGCATTCCTTCTATTCGGATTCCCCGTGACGAGCGCACCTGCGCTGTGAAATATTCATCTACCGCTCATTCAATAAAGCGGGAGATCCAAAAGGTCGCCCGTTTTCTTCACTCCGCAGCCTGTGCCCGCAATCGGCGACCAATCACATCCATCAAATCACAACCATCGCGCAAAGGTATGGCCAGCAGTTTGGAAAAGTCCGAAAGCACCACCGTGTCGCAACCAATTTCGGCGCGAAAGGCAATATTTTCCAACACCTGCGTGACCGTGCGAATGCGGTAATCCGCCATCGCTTGCAGGACATCGAGCGGTGCTTGGGTATCAATGAGCAGAGAAGCCGGGATCAGGTCGATTCCGGTGAGGGGCATGTATCGATTCATTTGAAGATCTCTGTTTGATTGGCTAATGCCGTCACTCAGTCGTCGCCAAACGAGAGGGTGGCAGCTGTACGCAGGTTGGCGAACCGGTACAGAGAAACCGGCAGACCCGAAGATCTCCCGCGCACAGCCGCCATAAATAGCGGCTTTACGGGTGCGTCGGCGCCTGCAATTAAGCTGATAGCCTTCGCATTCTCTGTATCAGGTCGCCAAACCTGAATCGCCATTTGGGCGACGGGCGGACTATAAGCTTCATCGTTCCGACGGTGCAAGGCGCCTGATTTCCGAGATTGGTGTAGGAACTTTAGCTGTGGCAGCAACTGGTCGCTGCCTTTTCCTCATACCGGTCGTGATGCCTCACCCATTCCATGATTTCCTCTTCATTGCGCCCCTTGGGCGTAAGGTCGAGGTAGTTGTAGGCGCCAACCAGCATGTCCAACCCACGCGCATACGTGGAATAGGTGTGGAAAATCTCGCCGGTTTCATTGCGATAAAACACGCTCAGGCCGGGGAGTTCTTCTTCAGATCCGTCGGATTTTTCGTAGTTGTAAGTAGCCTTGCCGGCAGCGACATCTTCAGCTCGAGCCGAGACGCCAAAGTCATAGTTGAAATCGCAGCCTTGCGACGACACCCAGTCGAATTTCCAGCCCATGCGCCGTTTGAATGCCTGGAATTCGGCGAACGGCGCGTGGGAAACCGCCACCACCGCCACGTCATGGTGAGCCAGGTGCTGGTTGGCGCCGTCGATGTGGTCGGAGAGGAACGAGCAACCGGGGCAGCCTTCGTCCCAGCCGTCGGCGAACATGAAGTGGTAGATCATCAGCTGGCTGCGGCCGCCGAACAGGTCGGCGAGTTTCAGTTCGCCGTTGGGGCCCTGGAAGTGGTAGTCCTTGTCGATTTTCACCCAGGGCAGGGCGCGGCGTTCGGCGCTGAGTTTGTCCCGTTCCCGGGTGAAGGCTTTTTCGTGGGCCAGGTGTTGCTTGCGGGCGACGAGCCATTCTTCTCGGGATACGACCGGATGATTCTGAACGTTCATTGGATTTTCTCCTGCGCGATGCTGGGAGGTGACTTACACAGCCTAGTCGTTTGACCCACACCCAATTCGACATACCGCCGGTCGGTACGGGCAAAAACCTCGGCTGAACGGCTGCGAACGCTGCCGGTCACAACCTATGAAGGCCATCTCACTCACGGGCTTGGAGGTTGAATCAGGATGACGACTTATAACTGGGATTTGATTGAGCGTTTGCTGCACGAAGTTCAGAACGGTGCGAGCAGTTTCACGCCACGACCCTATGCCGAGCAGTACGCAGCCGAAAAGGCGACGGAGGGCGAGGAGACGGAAAACCTGGACCACCTGAAAGCGGTCGCCGGCGAGTACGAAAAGTTACTGCTGGCGCGCGGCTATATTGAGCCTCGGCCTGAGGAGCAGGGAGGCACTGGTTCGAATTACATTTTGACGCCTCGGGGCTCGAGTTTATTGAGCCTGATCGACAGCAGCATTCCGGGTAATGACCATCCTCGGCAGGTGCTGGATGAGCAGGAAGATGCGCTGGATGAGGTGACGTTTGATCAGGTGGCGTCGAAGGCGCAGATTGCCTGAAGATCACGCATATCCCTGTGGGAGCGAGCCTGCTCGCGATGGCTGGGTCACATCCAGCATTGATGTCGACTGACTCACCGCAATCGCGAGCAGGCTCGCTCCCACATTGGATTTTCTTGGCATCAACTCCATGTAGGCTCAGCTCTGTTGCGCCGCCTTCAGGCACTTCAAATCATTGAAGTCCTTGCGCACCCCTTCGATTTTTTTCAACAGCCGCTGGCGCTGAACCGGCGTGCTCTCTGCCATCAAATCCACAAATAAACTTCGTGCCTGTGCTTCGGTGTTGGCGTAGGCCTGGCGATAAGCAGGCGTCCACAAACTCTCGCGATTCACCAGAAGTGTCTCGAGCCGCTGTGGGAATTCCGGACTTTGACGCTGCGCAACCGCTGCACTGAACTGCTTCTGCCAATGCACGCGGTTGGCGATCCATTGCGTGTTCTGATCACTCAAGGCAGATGACCATGCGGTTACGCGTTGCTGCTGGGTGGGGCTCAGCGGACCGAGCCAGTCATCCAGACGTTTTGTCATGCGCTCGCCTCGTTCCTTGATCTGCTGATCGAGAGACGGTTTGAGGTAGGCCTCCTGGCGTTTGCGCTGGTCCTTGGCAAAAGCGTCGTTCATCTCCGCGACTTGCTTGTCATCCAGCCCCTGCAACAATTCGATGGCCGACGGGGTGATTTCCCGGGCAGTCTGGGCGATGGCCTGTTTGGCTTCTTGAGTGCGGGTTTGCAGCGCGGCGTCGGTGACCTGGTTGGTTTCGACCATGACCTGCAAGCGGTCGAGCCAGTCGAGGTAACCCGGCAGTTGCGTGGTGCAGTGCCAGCTCAGGTGTTCTTTCAGGCGTTCGTTGAACCAGCCTTTCTGCTCGCCGTTCATGTCCAGGTAATCGCTGAGCGTCCACGGAATGATCACGTCGAGGTTGCGATAGGCCAGGCCCACGCGACTGCACGCGCCGAGGGCGAGACTGAGGGTGATGGCGACGACGAGACACTTTAACCAGCGCGACATGGGCGAGTCCTTGCGAAAGCGTAGGTTCTCATGTGATCGCAGGATGAGCCTGCCAGTTCAGCCGATCAATAGAAGGCGTGTTCGGCCTTGAGGGTCACCAGCCCGTCGCATTGGCTGTTGTGCCCGGAGTAGGCGGAGCAGTCGCCGCCGCTGAGGCTCGAATCGCTGTAGATCAGGTCCAGGTCGATGCCCATGAACGGCCGGGAAAGGGTCACTGACCAATCGGTGAAACTGCCTATGTATCCACCGTCAACGGACACCGGGGCGTTGAGCTGGTGCGTGGTGTATTTCATGCTGATCCCGATACCAAATGGCTGATTCCCACTCAGGTCGGCGAACACGGTGCTGTTCTGTTTATCCGGGTCGCTGCTGAACGCTGCACCGAACCGGCTACCCAGCAGGGTCAGGCCACCGAAGAGTTCCTGGGTGTCGAGGGTGTCCACTTTCGGATAGCTGTAATGGATCATTCCTACTTCGTAACCGAGGGTTTGATCGAAGGGTTGTTTAAAGCCCATGTAGGAATCGACTTCAAGGTTGTTCCCCGGACTCAATCCCATGCTCGGTGACCATTGGCCGAAGTAGAAACCGCTGTCGTGACTCAGGTCGAGGCCGCCGTGAAAAGAGCCAGTGGTCGAGGGTTTGACCAGCCCCTGGGCCATGCTGCGGCTGGGCGTGGTGCCGAGTTTGAGATCGAAGTCACCCAGCTCACGCTGAAATATTTGCGCATTGGCGACCGAACACGACAGCAGACTGCCGAGGAAAAAAAGAAAGGGCTTGAGCATGCGTCACTCCATGACAGCGGGGAGCAGAAACGAAAAACTGCTGAAACGCTTAATCTAGACGTGTGCAAGCATACCGGCGAATGCTCGGCATTGAGGGCCGTTCGTCGATTTTTGAGATATTGGTGTGTTTGGTGAGGTGTTGCAGAAGGGGTCCAGTCCAAGCGCTTCGAAGCTCAAAGCGCTTAGGGACCAGTTAACGCGGGGGATCTTGTAAAAAGTTACTTTTTGCCGAGCGTGATCTGCTTCGAAGGGCCGAACGTCTGGCCGCTGACGCCTTTGGCAATTTGCTGGATCTCGCCGCCGGACTTGAGGAACGCAGCAATCTGGTTGTTGATCGATTCGCTGGTTTCAACGGCTGGAGCTGGCTTTGCTTTGCTGTTGGATGCTTTTACACGCATGGCGGCCATTAACCTGTAGAAAATTAACTTGGCCACGCATCGTACAGGAAATACTTGACAATTGCTTGGTAAATATCCCCCTGAAATACACATCACAGAAGCTGGATTAATCGCAAGGTATTATTCGAAATACTCCCCTAAGCTGCTGTTTTAACTAAGAACATCTGAGGGGGAAAAGAGGTTTTTGCTGGGCTGAGAAGGGGGAAACTCATCGGGTCGGCCTGACGAGCGGCCAGACGCATCCGACAAAAACCAGGAAAATTAAGGCCTTCAGAGGATTTTCCCGCACCACCGGGCCGGGCGCCAAACGCAGCCCGCAAAACCGGGTAGAATGCCGCCCACGCAATGAGGGTATTGGAAATGGCTTTAGTCGGGCGTTACAACAGTTTGCAAGTGGTTAAACACACTAACTTCGGTTTATATCTGGACGGTGGCGCGGATGGCGAAATCCTCCTGCCCAATCGTTATATTCCCAAAGATATTCCCAGCGAAGATGAAGACTGGCTCAACGTTTTTATTTATCTGGACAGCGATGACAAACTTATCGCAACTACCGAAAAACCGAAAGTTCAGGTCGGTGAATTCGCCAGTTTGAAAGTCGTTGAAGTCAACAGCATCGGCGTATTCCTGGATTGGGGCCTGCCGAAGGATCTGTTGCTGCCGTATTCCGAAGAAAAGCGTCAGATGACCGCCGGCGAGTATGTCGTGGTGCACGTTTACCTCGACAAACATACCCGCCGCATTACCGCGACGGCGCGTCTGGACCGCTACCTGGACAAGACCCCGGCCAGCTACACCCCTGGCCAGGAAGTTGATCTGCTGGTTGCCGAAGCTACCGATATGGGTTTCAAGGCGATCATCAACAACAAGCACTGGGGCCTGATCCACAAGAACGAAATCTTCAAGTTCATGCGCGCCGGTAAAGAAGAGAAGGGCTTTATCAAAGAAGTCCGAGCCGACGGCAAGATCAGCCTGAGCCTGCAACCGGTCGGCGAAGAAGCCGCCACCAGCCTGAACTCGAAGATCCTCGCCAAGTTGCGCGACAACAACGGCACGCTGCCGGTGAGCGACAAGAGCGATCCGACGGTGATCACCAGCATGTTTGGCGTCAGCAAGGGCAACTTCAAGAAGGCCATCGGTGCGTTGTACAAGAACGGCCAGATCGTCATTCATGCCGACCGCATCGAATTGAGCTGACATTAAGCCGGCCCTGCAGGCTGCGATCTTTTGACTGTGAAAGATCAAGATCAGAAGATCGCAGCCTGCGGCAGCTCCTACGATAAGCGTTGGGCGGCAAAATCCCCGATTCACCACAAATCCAATGTGGGAGCGAGCCGGCTCGCGATCGACTGCACAGCAGTCGCCCATCTCAGTTGTATACATAAATCCTGCACCGTTTGCAGGCGCGCGCGCCCTGTTCATGGGCATCATCACCCCCACTACGTCTTGAAGGCTTTACTCTGAACAGGGTTTAAAGCCCGGTTTGTCACACCTTTAATTCGTATGGCACGCATTCTGCGTAGTAACTCGTATACAAATCATGCCAGCTCCCGTACGCAGTGTGGTCGCCACATCAGTTTCGGGGGCCGCGCCTGTACTTTCGAGGAGCCCCGCGATGACCGAGCAATTGCCCAACGGCTACAGCCCCCGCCTGTATAACCAGGACCTGGGGCCGCTGCCGCAAAAATGGAATTGGTACAACATTTTTGCTTTCTGGATGAGCGATGTGCACAGCGTCGGCGGTTATGTGTTCGCCGCCAGTCTGTTCGCCCTGGGGCTGGCCAGTTGGCAGGTGCTGATCGCCTTGCTCGGCGGGATTTGCATTGTGCAGGTGATCGCCAACCTGGTGGCCAGACCCAGCCAGCAAGCGGCGGTGCCGTATCCGGTGATCTGCCGGTTGGCGTTCGGGGTCTTCGGGGCGAATATTCCTGCGGTCATTCGCGGGTTGATCGCCGTGGCGTGGTATGGGATTCAGACATACCTGGCGTCCAGTGCCTTGATCATTGTGGTGCTGCGATTTTTTCCTTCCATGGCGGCCTACGCCGAACCGCATTTCGCCGGTTTGTCCTACCTCGGCTGGTTCGGTTTCCTCAGCTTGTGGTTCGTCCAGGCGCTGGTGTTCTGGGCTGGCATGGAGTCGATCCGACGCTTCATCGATTGGGCGGGGCCGGTGGTGTACGGCGTGATGTTCATGCTCGCCGGGTGGATTGTCTGGCAGGCGGGCTGGAGCAACATCAGTTTTACCCTCGCGGAAAAATCCCTGTCCGGCTGGGAGGCGTTCGGACAAGTGATAGTCGCGACGGCGTTGGTGGTGTCGTATTTTTCCGGCCCGACCCTGAACTTCGGCGATTTCAGCCGCTACTGCCGCAGCATGAAAGACGTGCGTCGCGGCAATTTCTGGGGCCTGCCGGTGAATTTTCTGGCGTTCTCTTTGGTAACCGTCGTGATCGTCTCCGGCACGTTGCCGGTGTTTGGTGAAATGCTGCACGACCCGATTGCCACCGTGGCGCGCATCGACAACAGCGTTGCCGTGCTGCTCGGGGCCTTTGCTTTTGTCACCGCCACCATTGGCATCAACATTGTCGCCAACTTCGTGTCCCCGGCGTTCGACTTCGCCAACGTCGCCCCGAGCAAAATCAGTTGGCGTGCTGGTGGCATGATTGCGGCTGTGGCTTCGATCTTCATCACCCCGTGGAACCTGTTCAATAACCCCGAAGTGATTCACTACACCCTCGACGTGCTGGCCGCGTTTATCGGTCCGTTGTTCGGGATCCTGCTGGTGGATTACTACTTGATCAAAAAGCAGCAGATCGACGTCGATGCGCTGTTCAATGACGGCCCGAGCGGGCGCTATTACTACAGCGGCGGGGTCAACTGGACGGCGGTCAAGGCGCTGATTCCTGCGACTCTGACGGGCGTGGCGATCACCTTCACCCCGGTGCTGCAGCCGATGGCCAACTTCGCCTGGTTTACCGGCTGCTTCCTTGGCGGTGCGCTGTACTTCATCCTGGCCAAGCGCGAACAGGCACAGCTGCCTGTGGCGCTGGCCACGGCAAGGTGACGCAACCAGGAATTTAAAGGTCTCTGGCAGGCGGCAATTTCTGGCCATTTGGTTAATAATCGACAGCATCATTTTTCGCCCCGGCGCCTCGGTTCAAGAGGAAGACCGGGGCTTTGTTTTTTACTGTCGAGTCACTGCCATGGATTGTGTTGTCGAGGTGTTCCGGTGAGCGCCAACCGGCGTAACGCCGATGGGTTTGCGCTGCAAGTGATGGTTGGTCTGTGCCTGATCTGGGGCGTGCAGCAAGTGATGATCAAGTGGGCGGCGCCCGACATTGCGCCGGTCATGCAGGCCGCCGGGCGCTCAGGCATTTCTGCGTTGCTTGTAGGATTGCTGATTTGCTGGAAGGGTGGCTGGGATCAGGTCGGCAACACTTGGCGTGGAGGTTTGTTGGCCGGTGCGCTGTTTGGACTGGAGTTCTTCTTCATTTCCGAAGGCCTGCAACTGACCACGGCCGCGCACATGTCTGTATTCCTTTACACCGCGCCGATCTTCACCGCGTTGGGCGTTCATTGGCTGCTGCCGAGCGAGCGTCTGAGACCCGTCCAGTGGCTGGGCATTTTCCTCGCCTTCGTCGGGATCGCCATTGCGTTTGCCGGTGGGGTGTCCTGGGACAACCTTGATCACCGCATGTTGATGGGCGATGCGTTGGGCGTGCTGGCCGGCGCATCCTGGGGGGCGACGACGGTGGTGGTGCGCGCCTCGCGCCTGTCGGAAGCGCCGGTGACGCTGACCCTGTTTTATCAGTTGATTGTCGGTTTCGTCGGTCTGCTGCTGATTGCGATCCTCAGCGGCCAGGTCACTCACGTCAGCCTGACCACCGTGGCGGTGGCCAGTGTGCTGTTCCAGGGATTGGTGGTGTCGTTCTTCAGCTACCTGACCTGGTTCTGGCTGCTACGCCGGTATATGGCGGCGAACCTGGCAGTGTTTTCGTTCATGACGCCGCTGTTTGGCGTCACGTTCGGTGTGGTGTTGCTGGGTGAAGAGCTGAGCCTCAACTTCGTCATCGGTGCCGTGCTGGTGCTGCTCGGCATCACGTTTGTCAGCGCTGAGCAGTGGGTGCGCCGTCGTTTGCGCAAAGCCCTCGGGCAGCAGTGACCGGGGCCAACAGCAAGCCACCGGCGATGAGCAAACCACTGCCGGCGAATACCAGCGCAGGTTGTAACCCACCACTGAAATGGCTGCTCAGTGCCGCCAGCAACGGCCCGCTGAGCTGACCCACGGCAAAGCACGCGGTCAGCAGCCCGGCATTGCGCTGGGTGGCGTGGGGCGCCAGTTCCCGGGAGCGTTGCATCACCAGCTGCATGCAGGCCAGGAACGGCGTGCCACACAGAATCACCCCCAGCGCCAGGCCCGGCCCGCTATCCAACAGGCAAGAAAAGACGCCGGCGGCTTGCAGCCACAACGTTGCCATCAGCCAATGGCGGGTGCCATTAGGGTGTTGGCGACGCAGACTCACCAGCACCACTCCGCTGGCCGATGCCAGGCCGAAGCACGGCCAGAACAAATCGGCCTGCCATTGGCCATGGAACTGTGCGTTGGCCATTTGCGAGAGGAAAGTGGCCGGGATGATGTAGCCCAAACCGTACAACCCATAGATCATCCCTAAACGGCCGATACCTTGATTGCCCGAGTTCGCGACGCTGGGTGCTGCGGCGACGATCACGGTCGGCTGCGGCAGAAACGGCAGAATCCCCAGCAGCATCACCAGTCCGACGCCGGCGTACACCAACCACAAGGTGGCGGAGGGCTGACCCAGCAGGTTCGAGCCCAAGGCCAGCAACCCTGTCAGAAAAATTCCCAGACCCGGTCCGGCAAATACCAGCGCGCCAAGCCGTGGCCGACCGGCTGCCACCGCCAACGGCTGGCTCAATGCAGTGATCATCACCAACACCCACGCGCTGGCCACACCGGTGCCGAAACGCAGCAGCAGATGCGACCAGAAGCCGTTGGCCCAAAACGATGCCAGGGTCAGCAGCACACAAAGCCACAAGCCACCCAGCAGCCGTCGCCGGACTTGTTCGGGACGACGGGAGAACATCGCATCCACTGCGCCGACGAAATAACCGAGGTAGTTGGCTGCAGCAATCAGACCGGCGGCCGTGAGATCGATCTGACCTTCACTGAGCAGGTGCGGCAGCTGCGGCGTGAGGGCGAAACGCCCGATGCCCATGGCCATCATCAGTGCGATAAAACTGGCGGACAAGCGAATCAGCGGAGACATGGTCTGAGTTCCAGCAGAGGATCAATGACCGTCAGGCTAGGACTGATTGACTTTCTTTAAAAATGAATAATAGTGAGTAACTTGTTCTGATTTGGAGAATAGTGTGGAATTCGGCCAATTGCGGATCTTCCAGGCGGTGGCGGAGGAGGGTTCGATCACCCGTGCTGCCGAACGCTTGCATCGCGTGCCGTCGAACCTGTCGACGCGACTTAAACAACTGGAGGAGCAACTCGGTGTAGAGCTTTTCGTACGCGAGCGTCAGCGTTTGCAGTTGTCGCCGGCGGGAAAAGTCCTTCTGGACTACACCGCCAAGCTGTTCAACCTGCGCGACGAAGCTCAAGCGGCGGTGCAGGGCGGGCAACCGGCAGGTGACTTCGTGCTCGGTACGATGTACAGCACCGCCGCCATTCACCTTCCAGGGCTATTGGCGCGTTATCACCGCAGTTACCCGGCGGTGAACCTGCAAGTACAGTCCGGGCCTAGTGGCGAATTGCTGGAGGGGCTGCTGACCGGTCGGCTTGATGCGGCACTGGTGGATGGTCCGCTGGAACTGGCCGGACTCGATGGCGTGCCGTTGTGCGACGAACGGCTGGTGCTGATCAGCGAGGCCGATCACCCACCGGTACGCAGCGCTCTGGATGTGCAGGGGCGGTCGGTGTTCACCTTTCGGCAGGGCTGTTCCTACCGGATGCGCCTGGAAGCCTGGTTCGCCCACGACCACGCGGCCATGGGCCGGGCGATGGAGATTGAGTCTTATCCGGGAATGCTGGCCTGTGTGATTGCCGGCTCCGGTGTGGCGCTGATGTCGGAGTCGATGCTCGCCAGCCTGCCGGGCCGTGAAAGCGTAGCGGTACACCCGCTGGCCGAGCCGTTTGCCAGTGCGACGACCTGGCTGATGTGGCGCAAAGGCATGGTCGGCGCCAATCTAAATGCGTGGATCGAACAGCAGCAAGCAGTCTATCCATCGGCAGCGATTCCGGCCCAGGCGCTTGCTTGACCTAACGGTCAGGTATTCTGATCAATTCAGTAACAGATCATTGCGAACTTCGGCGAGCATTGCGTAGGACTTCGGACTATTATCAGTGCGAAGGGGCTACAGAATTTCAGCCGCTCGGCACTACCCTGAAGGGGGCACCATGAAAGAGAAAATCCAAAACTGGCTGCATGACCTGGGTGTCGCACTCGGTTTGATCGAACCGCCTCTGCAACCTGTGCCTATTCGCACTGACGACGAACAACGTCGACGCCAGCAGCGCCGCCGGTAACAGTGGCGAGGGAGCTTGCTCCCGCTGGGCCGCGCAGCGGCCCCATTAACGCCATCAAAGTCGGCAAATAGCGCTCGGGTCAAGCTTGCGACTGCTGCGCAGTTCAGCGGGAGCAAGCTCCCTCGCCACAAGTTTTCTGGTATCCACGAGAACGTATTTGGCCGCTGTTCTCAATAGCGCCCGATCCCCATCAAAAACCGGCTCAAGTCATTCGCCGTCCTCGCGGTCTTGAGCATCCGGTCTTCCTCGGCAGTAAACGCTGTCAGACCCAGTTCATCTTCCAGATGGAAGATCAGCTCTTCGATATCCTCTTTATCCAACCCCAACTGCGCCAGGCTGGCGTTGTCGTCAAAGTCGTCCCGACACTCCAGCAAACGGCTGACGAAGTGATGCACGGTGGTACGGACAACGGTTCTTTTCATGATTGCTCTTCAGGGGCGTTATTGTTGTTGTCCCCGGGTCTGAGTACAGCAGGCTTCAGGCATGCGAGCGCTGCCACTCGTCAATCATCGTGCGCAAATGCTCCCCGGAAAAACTCCCGAAATGCCCGCCGTGAACCGTGCGGATCGGCAGCGCGCGCAAGCGTTGCAAACTGCGGGCGTAGTCGCCGAGGTTGGAGTGGTAGGCGTCTTCGATCAGCGGGCCGTCGTAGATGATGTCGCCGCTGAACAGCGTTTCGGTCGCGGCCTCAAACAGGCTGATGCCGCCCGGTGAATGGCCCGGCGTGTGCAGCACTTGCAGGACGCGATTGCCCAGATCCAGCACATCGCCTTCCTCAATCATCCCCGTGGCCGGCGCGGCTTTGATCCGATACTCGGCGTAGCACAACGGGCAATCGGGGTGAGCCTCGAACATCTCGTCACCGACAAATGCCTTGCTCAGCGTGTTCTCGCCATCCGGCGCAGCGAGGATCTGCGCTTCGGCCGGGTGTACCAGGCGTTCGGGGAATTCGTGATGGCCGGCGATGTGATCGAAATGGCAATGGCTGGCCACCGCCACCAGTGGCCGTTCGGTGATCCACGGCAGTTGCTCGCGCAAGCTCACCAGCCCCGAACCGCTGTCCAGCAGCAAGTCTTTATCGCGGCCCTGAATGTGCCAGAGGTTGCAGCGGTAGAAGGGGCGGATCCAGGGCTCGTGAATCAGTCGAATGCCGTCACTGAGCTGCTTCACCTCAAACCACTGATCGCGGCCGACGATTTTCATAAGCAGTTTCCTGCAGGCGAAAAAAACGGGTGTGGCAACCGACGCCACACCCGTCGAAGAAAGCATCAAGTCGTTGTATTGAGCTTAGACGGCGCTTGCCACCGCTGTCGGGCGACGGGACAGCAGGCTGACCAGCACGAAACTCACCAGACCCACGCCGAGGCTGTAATAGATCGGGGTGTTGGCATCCATACCATCCTTGATCATGAACACCAGCGCGGTGACAAAGCCCAGGCCCATGCTGGCGATGGCGCCGGCGGTGGTTGCGCGTTTCCAGAAAATGGCGCCGATCAGCGGGATCAGCATGCCACCCACCAACAGGTTGTAGGCCAGGGTCAGGGCGCTGATCACGTCGTTGACGACCAGTGCGATACCGAGCACGACGATGCCGGTGAGCAGGGTGAACAGGCGGTTGATGCCCAGGCTCGATTCTTTACCGCCGCGCAGTTTCGGCAGCAGGTCTTCGGTCAGGGTGGTGGAGGCGGCGAGCAGACCGGCGCTGGCGGTGGACATCATGGCGGCCAGAGCAGCAGCGATCACCAGGCCGCGAATGCCGTCCGGCAAGGACAGTTTGACGATGGCGGCGAACGCGTTGTTGACGTTGTCCAGATTCGGAATCAGCACGTGAGCCGCCATGCCGATCAGGGCGCAGGCCAGGCCGTAGAGGATGCAGTAGAGACCGGCGAACGTACCGGCGTACTGGGCGACTTTGGCGGACTTGACGGTAAACACGCGCTGCCAGATGTCCTGGCCGATCAGGATCCCGAAGAAGTAGATCATGAAGTAGGTGATGATGGTGTCCCAGCCGATGGTGGTGAAGCTGAACGCGGCTTCCGGCAGTTTCAACACCAACTCATCCCAACCGCCGACGCGGTACAGGCAGATCGGCAACAGGATGAACATCAGGCCGACGGTCTTGATCACGAACTGGACGATGTCGGTCAGGGTCAGGGACCACATGCCGCCGATAGCCGAGTAGACCACCACCACGCCACCGCCGAGCAGTACCGAGATCCAGAACGGCAGACCGAACAACACTTGCAGCACGGTGCCGATGGCGAGGATCGAGGTCACGCCGATCATCAGCGCGTACGCCAGCATGATTGCCGCGCTCGCGGAGCGGGCCATCGGGTTGTAGCGTTTTTCCAGGACCTGGGTGACGGTGTAGATTTTCAGCTTCAACAGCGGTTTGGCGAGGAACAGGTTCAACGCCACGATCCCGCAGCCCAGTGCGGCGCAGAGCCAGAAACCGGAGATGCCATGAACGTAGCCCAGGCGCACAGTGCCGACGGTGGAAGCGCCGCCCAGAACGGTGGCGGCCATGGTGCCCATGTACAGGGTCGGGCCGAGGTTACGACCGGCGACCAAGTAGTCTTCGTTGGTCTTGGCCTTGCGCATGCCGAAGTAGCCGAGTACCAGCATCGCGGCGGCGTATATGAGAACGACGAATAAATCCAAAGCCATGATGGCGTGTCTCCGATTGTCTTTTTTATGGTGAAACAAAGGCGTTTCTGTGGGGCTGCTCTCTGTGGGAGCGAGCCTGCTCGCGAAAGCGGTCTGTCAGCCACATCAATGTTGGATGTGCCGCCGTCATCGCCGGCAAGCCGGTCTCGCTCCCATAAGTGAAATGTTGTCAGGCCGGCTGACGCAGTTCAGGTTTTGCCGTGATGCTTGTGCCCTTGCTACGTGAATCGTTTGGACCGAACACGGTTGCCGATTCCGGGAACAGACTCAGCAGCACCAGATACACCAGCGAGGCCAGGCCCAGGGTGACCGGCAGGCTGATGTCGATACCGCCGGCCAGATCGCCCAGCACGCCGACAAACTGTCCCGGCAGGTTCACAAAGCACAAACCGACCAGCGCACTCGGGATCCAGGCCCCCAGTCCACGCCAGTTCCAGCCATGGGTGAACCAGTACCGACCACCTTTCTCGCCACGGGTGAACACTTGCAGGTCATCCGGGCAGTAGAAGCCGCGACGCACCAGCAGACCGATGATCATGATCACCATCCACGGGGTGGTGCAGGTGATGATCAGCACGGCGAAGGTCGACACGCTCTGCACCAGGTTCGCCGCAAAGCGTCCGATGAAGATGAAGGCAATCGACATCACGCCGATCAGCAGCGTTGCCTTGACCCGCGACAGCACCCGAGGGAACACGCTGGACATGTCCAGCCCGGTGCCATAGAGCGAGGTGGTGCCAGTGGACATGCCGCCGATCACCGCGATCAGGCACACCGGCAGGAAGAACCAGCTCGGCGAGACCGCCAGCAGACCGCCGACATAGTTGTTGGCCGCGATGTAGTCCGGCGCCTTGATTGCCACGATGGTGGCGGTGGCGAGGCCGAACAGGAACGGGATCAGCGTGGCGAGTTGCGCAGCAATCACCGCCAGCATGATGCGACCCTTGGGGGTTTCACGCGGGATGTAGCGCGACCAGTCGCCGAGGAACGCGCCGAAGGAAATCGGGTTGCTCATGGCGACCAGCGCGGCACCGATGAAGGCGGCCCAGAAACCGGCCTGACCCAGGGCGACGGTGCCGGCGAACTGGCTGTCGAAGGTCGGGGCGAACGCGAAGATGCCGAGCAGGAACAGCAGGCTGGCGGCCCACACCGCGATGCGATTGACCCACAGCATGAAACGGAAGCCGTAGATGCACACGGTCAGCACCAGGATCGCGAACAGACCGTAGGCCAGGCCCAGGGTCAGGTCGGTTTCCGGAATGCCGATCAGGCGTTTGGCGCCACCGATCAGCGCATCACCCGAACTCCATACCGAGAGCGAGAAGAAGGCAATGGCGGTCAACAGCGACAGGAACGAACCGACGATCCGTCCGTGTACGCCGAAGTGGGCACCGGAGGACACCGCGTTATTGGTGCCATTGATCGGTCCGAACAGGCCCATCGGCGCAAGGATCAGCGCCCCGAGCACCACGCCCAGCACAATCGCCCACACGCCCGCCTGGAAGGACAGGCCGAACAGCACCGGAAAACTGCCGAGCACCGCGGTGGCAAAGGTGTTGGCGCCGCCGAAGATCAGGCGAAACAGGTCGCTGGGTCCGGCGTCGCGCTCATGATCCGGGATCTGTTCGACCCCGTTGGTTTCGATGCGGCTAAGGCTTTTTTCTTTGTTGTTGTTATTCATGATCTGCTCCGATCATAGAGGCGCGCTCATCGTGTGTGAGCGTCACCTGTTTGGCTAAGGGGGTGGCAGCCCTTCCGGCATGGCGGACAAGTGTTCGTGGCAGGCCAGCCATAGGCCTTGTTGTTCTTGGCCAGACGCTTGTTTCTTGAAAACAATCGTCTCGCGCTCCTGGCTGAAGTGTTGCTCCCCTTGCATGCGCAGCTCGGTGGCCACGTCATGGATGAAAATCGCCACGTCACCCTGCAGGCTGACGAAGGCGTTGCTTGAGGTGCACGAAAGCACCTCGAAGCCATCCTCCGAGCGCCAGGTGTCCCACAGCGCCTGATAGGCATCGCGCGACAGCAGGGGCTGCTCGAGGGTGTAGAACACGAAGCTGGCGTCAACGCTGAACGCGCCGAAGTAGGCTTCGCGATCGTTACGGGCAAAGGCCGACACCAGATCGGCGGCGGCCTTGAGTACCTGATCACATTCGGTCATGACCAGCCCTCAGCGGTGGACCACGCCAGGCAGTACGCAGAGCATTTCGTACAGCAGGTTGGCGCCCAGTAGCGAGGTGTTGCCGGTGGTATCGTACGCCGGCGAGACTTCTACCAGATCGCAACCGACCAGGTCGAGTCCTTGGCAGCCGCGAATGATTTCAATCGCCTGAATGGTCGTCAGACCACCGATTTCCGGGGTGCCAGTACCTGGCGCCCAGGCCGGGTCGATGCCGTCGATATCGAAACTCAGGTACACCGGACCGCCGCCGACTTTCTCGCGAACTTCGGCCATCAAAGGGGCCAGGGATTTGTGCCAGCATTCTTCGGCCTGAACCACACGGAAGCCCTGGTTGCGGCTCCAGTTGAAGTCATCGGCGGTGTAGCCCTGAGCGCGCAGGCCAATTTGCACCACGCGGTCGCAATCCAGAAGGCCTTCTTCGACGGCGCGACGGAAGGTGGTGCCGTGGGCGATTTTCTCGCCGAACATGTGATCGTTCACATCGGCGTGAGCGTCGATGTGCACCAGGCCGACCTTGCCGTGCTTTTTATGGATGGCACGCAGGATCGGCAGGGTGATGGTGTGGTCGCCGCCGAGGGTCAGGGGGATCACATCGTGTTCGAGGATATTGTCGTAGGCCTCTTCGATGATCCGTACGGCGTCCAGCAGGTTGAAGGTGTTGATCGCCACGTCACCGATGTCGGCAACCGACAGCGAGTCGAAGGGCGCAGCGCCGGTGGCCATGTTGTACGGGCGGATCATGACCGATTCAGCGCGGATTTCACGAGGTCCGAAGCGGGTGCCGGGGCGCAGGGAAGTGCCGATGTCCAGCGGGATGCCGATGAAGGCAGCGTCCAGGCCGGCAGCCGTTGGCAAATGGGGGAGTCGCAGCATGGTAGCGATGCCGCCGAAGCGCGGCATTTCATTGCCGCCCAGTGGTTGGTGAAGAATCTTGTCCACGGGTAGGGCCTCATCGTCGTTGTTTTATTTATGCAGGTAAGCCGGTCGGGGAAGACGCAGGCACCGCTGTGGGCCGATTCTGCGAAATGTAGTGGCGGGGAAGAATCGCTACGGGCAAATACTTAGTTCAGATTTTTCTAAACTAATGGATGTGGCGGAGATAGACTTGAAGCCCATGCCCGAAGGCCCTGATGTCTGTCAGCCAAGGTATGGAACGCCGCAACCCATGTGGGAGCGAGCTTGCTCGCGATAGCGGTGGGTCAGTCAACATCAATGTTGCTGTCAGGCCCTCATCGCGAGCAAGCCCGCTCCCACAGTAATCTGTGCTTCTCAAAAGTATTGTGCGTTTCGTTGCATTTGGAGTGTCTGATGGCCAACGCTTTACCCGACCTGAAACTGTTGCGCATCTTCGTCAGCGTGGTTCGTCATCAGGGATTCGCCAACGCCCAGCAAGAGCTCAACCTCTCGACGTCGGCCATCAGCACTTACATGAGCCAGCTCGAAGCCGCCCTGGGCCTGGTGCTCTGCCATCGTGGTCGGGGCGGTTTCAGCCTGACCAGCAAGGGCGAGTTGTTCCATCAGGAAACCCTGCGCCTGCTCGGCGAACTCGAAGGCTTCGAGCAGTACGCTGCAGCGCTCAAGGGTGAGTTGCGCGGCACGCTGAACCTGGGGGTGATCGACTCCACCGTCAGCGACAAGGCCTTGCCGTTTGCCGAGGCCATCGGCGCCTACAGCCAGGAGCACCCGGCCGTGCATTTGCATTTGTCGGTCATGAGTCCCTACGAGCTGCAACTCGGCGTACAGGACAACCGCCTCGACCTGGCCATTGGTGCCTTCTCCACGCGCATGAGCGGGCTGGTCTACATGCCGCTGTACCGCGAGCAGCACTGGCTATATTGCAGCAGCCGTCATCCGCTGTTCACCGAACGGCGCATCCCCGAGCAAGTCATCACCCAGCAGCGTATGGTCGGACGCGGTTACTGGAGCCAGGCGGAACTGGCCCGGCACGGCTTCAAGCACAGCGCCGCGACCGTGGAAAGTATGGAAGCCCAGCTGATTCTGGTGCTGTCGGGCGCCTACATCGGTTACCTGCCGGAGCATTACGCCCAGGCCTGGGCCGACAAGGGCGACTTGCGTGTGCTGCTGCCGGCGACCTTTGGTTATCAGGCGCCGTTTTCGATGATCGTGCGCCGTGGTCGCAGCCGCGAACCGCTGATCCAGACCTTTCGCGATTTGCTCAAAGCACAACTGAATCAGGCTTGAGACGATGTCCAGAATCCAATGCCCGCGCTGCCTGCGCCCACACACTCACTGCCTGTGTCCGTTGATCCCGAGCCTCGACAGCCGCACCCGGGTATTGCTCCTGCAACACCCGAGCGAAGTGAACCATGCGCTTAACACCGCGCGTCTGGCGGCGTTGGGGTTGAAGAATGCCGAGCTAATCGTGGGCGAAGTGTTCGAGGAGTTGCCGGCGCTGTTGAATCAGCCGGGGTATCGGGCACGATTGTTGTTTCCTGTCGATGATGCTCAGCCGTTGCAGGCATACACCGAAACCGATGAACCGTTATTGCTGGTCGTCCCGGACGGCACCTGGCGCAAGGCACGCAAGATGCTGCACCTCAATCCGTTATTGGCGGCGTTGCCGAGGGTGACGCTGGCGGCGGGCGCGGTGTCGCGTTATCGACTGCGTAAAGCGCCGGGGCCGGGGGCGTTGTCGACGGTGGAGGCGATTGTTCAGGCGTTGCAAGCCCTCGAAGCGCCCGTCAGTTTTGAGCCGTTGCTGAAGCCGTTCGAAGCGTTGATCGAGGGGCAGATTGCGGCGATGGGGGAAGAGGTTTTTCTGCGCAATCACGGGCCGAAATGATCGTTGCCTGATCAACCGCTATCGCGAGCAGGCTCGCTCCCACATTTGACCGGGTTCTTCCAGAAGAAATGCGATCGACTGTGGGAGCGAGCCTGCTCGCGATAGCGGTAGAAAAATCACAGAGAATCCTGACCGGAATTACCGTTCACGCATCGCCTCAGTCCTGGCTTTCAGCACTGGTTTAAGCAAGTAATCCAGCACACTTTTCTCCCCGGTAATGATGTCCACGGTGGCAACCATCCCCGGAATAATCAGCAACGGCTTCACATCCCCGCCCAAGTGATTCTTGTCGGTCCGCACCTGAATCAGATAAAAGCTGTTGCCCTTGTCATCTGTGGTCGTATCCGCCCCGATCAGCTCAAGCTTGGCACTCAACCCGCCATAAATCGTGTAGTCGTACGCACTGAACTTGACCATGGCTTTTTGGCCCGGATGCAGGAACGCCACGTCCTGTGGCCGGACCTTGGCTTCGATCAGCAGGTTGTCTTCAATGGGCACGATTTCCACCATGTCGCTGCCCGGCTGAACCACGCCGCCGATGGTGTTGACCTTCAGCACTTTGATAATCCCGTGCACCGGCGACACCACGGTGGTGCGGGTCACGCGGTCGTCGATGGCGATGCTCGATGCCGTGATTTTCGACAGGTCGGTGCGTTTCTCATTCAGCTCTTTCGCTGCGTCCGAACGGAAGGATTGTTCCGACTCATCGATCTTGCTTTTGATCTCGTTGATCGCCGATTCGGCACGGGGAATCGCCAGCGTGGTGGCGTTCAGCGAGCCGCGAATCTCCACCGCACTGCGCTTGAGACGCAGGATTTCCACCGGCGAAACCGCCCCGGTGCCCACCAGCGGCGCCGACATGTTCATCTCTTGTTGCAGCAGCGCCAGGCTGGAACTGTATTGCCCCTGCTTGGAGCGGAACTCCGCCAGTTCCTGGGTTTTTTGCCGAAGTTGTTCAGTCAGCGTGCGCTGTTCGCTGGCCAGTCGACGTTGCCGTTGTTCGTACAGCGAACGTTCGTCTTCGGCCACTTGCGGCGCCTTGGCGATCACTTCCGGCGACAGCTTGAAGGGGCGCCCCTCGGCCTCGGCGGACAGGCGTTCGACCTGCGCGGTCAAGGCATAACGATCCGCTTCACTCTCACCCTTGTTCGACAGGAACCGTGTGTCGTCCAGGCGCAGCAACGTATCGCCCTTGTTCACCATTTGCCCTTCACGCACGAAAATCTCAGTGACAATGCCGCCCTCCAGGTTTTGGATCACCTGGACCTTGCTCGACGGAATCGCCTTGCCTTCGCCCATGGTGACTTCCTGCAGCACGGCGAATTTGGCCCAGACCACCGCGGTGATAATCAACGCGGCGGCCAGCCACACGGTGATCCGCGACCAGCGCGGTGAGTCCTGCAACGAGGCACCGGCGGTTTCCGGCATGAACTCGCTTTCCGCACTTTTGCTGAAGCTGTCGAAGTAGCCGCGTGAACCTTGTGACGAAGACATGGGCGGACTCCTAGACGGCCGCAGAGCCGACGCGGCCCTTGCGCAATGCATCGATGACCGCTTCTTTCGGACCGTCGGCAACGATCCGCCCGTTATCCAGCACCACCAGACGATCCACCAGGCTGAGCATCGAGGTGCGGTGGGTGACCAGCAGCAGCGTTTTGCCCTGGACCCAACCGTGGAGTTTTTGTCGCAGAACGTCTTCGCTGCTGTTGTCCATGGCGCTGGTGGGTTCGTCGAGCAGCATGATCGGCGGGTCGAGCAACAACGCCCGTGCCAGCAAAACCGCCTGACGTTGTCCGCCCGACAGCAGTTGCCCGCGTTCACCCACCGGCCGGTCAAAACCTTGTGGATGCTGGCGAGCCAGTTCGGTGACGCCGGTGAGTTCGGCCACTTCAAGCATCCGCGAATCGCTGATGTAGCGCGCGCCGAGGGTCAGGTTGTCGCGCAGGCTGCCGGCCAGCAGCGGCAGGTCATGGGCGACGTAACCGATCTGCTGGCGCAGGTCGGCGACGTCCAGTTGCCGCAGGTCCAGGCCATCGAGCAGGAGCTGGCCTTCTTCCGGTTCATAAAAGCCCATCACCAGTCGCGCCAGGGTGCTTTTACCCGAGCCACTGCGGCCGATGATGCCAATCCGTTCGCCGGGTTTCACACTGAAACTGACATTGGCCAGGGCCGGAGCACTTTGGCCGTTGTAGTGGAAGGTCACACCGATGACATCCAGCGCACCTTGCAGCTGTGTGCGCTCAAGCGGCCGCTGCTTGGCGTCGCGTTCCTGTGGCAGGCCCATCAGCGCATCGGTGCTTTTCATGGTCAGTTGCGCTTGCTGATAGCGCGTGATCAAACCGGCGATCTGCCCCAGCGGCGCGAGCACGCGACTGCCGAGCATGTAGGTCGCCACCAGCGCACCGACGCTGAGGTTGCCGGCGATGATGCTGTAGACCCCTGCGATGATGGTCGCCATGCCGGAGAACTGCTGGATGAACAACGTGCCGTTGGTGGCCAGCGACGAGAGGTTGCGCGCGTGGCTGTCGAGGCGGGTGAGGGCGCCGTGGGTGCTTTCCCATTTGTGCTGGCGTTCGCTCTCGGCGCTGCAAGCCTTGAGGGTTTCCAGGCCGCCGAGGGTTTCGATCAACAACGCTTGGCGTTCGGCGCCGAGGGTCAGGCTTTTTTGCACGGTGTCGCGCAGGCGGGCCTGAATCACCATGGCGAAGATGATCGTGATCGGAAACGCAAACAATGGAATCACCACCAGCCAGCCGCCGAGCAGGCCGATCACCACCAGCATCAGCACGGCAAAGGGCAGGTCGATCAGGCTGGTCAGGGTCACGGCGGTGAGGAATTCGCGCAGGCCCTGAAAGTCATGAATGCTTTGGGCGAAACCACCGATGGTCGCGGGTCGGGCTTTCATCGACATGCCGGTGATGCGTTCGAACAAGGTGGCCGACAGGATCACATCGGTTTTCTTCCCGGCGGTGTCCAGCAAGTGCGCGCGAACCACCCGCAGCACCAGCTCGAAACCGGTGCCGATCAGCAAACCGATGGACAGCACCCACAACGTCGACGTGGCCTGGTTCGGCACCACCCGGTCGTAGGTCTGCATCACGAACAGCGGCACCATCAGCCCCAGCAGGTTGATCAGAAAACTTGCCAGGATGGCATCGCTGTACAGCCACTTCGACAACTTCAGCGTGTCGCGAAACCAGGCTTCGACGCGTGGCACCAGGGGCGAGCGCAAGTCTTCGAGTTCATGGCGCGGCCGGGCGAACAGGGCCTGGCCGCTGTAATTTTCCGCCAGCTCTTCACGGCTGACCCATTGTTCACCGCCGTCGGCTTCGCTCGGCAGAATCAGTGCACGCCCGTCCTCACCCCAGCGTCGCAGAATCGCGGTGCGGCCGTTGTTGAGGATCAGCATCACGGGCAGGTTGAGGGGCGAGATGTCCGCCAGCTCACGGCGCAGCAAGCGCGCCTGCAAACTGGCCCGGGCCGCTGCGCGGGGCAGCAGGTCCAGGCTCAAGCGTTGGTGTGCCATTGGCAGCCCGGCACTCAGGCTGGCGCGACTGACCGTCGCGCCATGAAGTTTGCAGAGGATCAACAGACCGTCCAGAAGCGGGTCATCGAAGCTCAGCCGCGGATCGACACCGGTGTTGCCGGGTTCCATGCTGGTCAATTTGATCGCTCCCGTTGAACTACGGTATTTGGCATAGATATCTATACGTCTCCCTGTAGGAGCTGCCGAAGGCTGCGATCTTTTGATCCTGGCTTTGTGGCGGCGATGACGCCGCCAAACATCAAAAGATCGCAGCCTTCGGCAGCTCCTACTGGATTACCTCAGTTCCGGCAGACGGGCTTCGTTTTTCACTTCGGTCTGGGCGATCGCGTCGGCGGGCAGGACCACTCGTTGTTTGCTCAACAACTCGCCCATGTTCGCCAACACGCGGTACATCGAAAACTCTTCGACGTAGCGCACTTCGGTGTAGCGACGGTTGGCGTTGTAGAGCTCGTTTTCACTGTCCAGAACGTCAAGCAGGGTCCGTTGGCCGAGGCCGAACTGGTCCTGGTAGGCGGCACGCACGCGGGTGGTGGTTTCGGCGTACTCGCGGGCGGTCGGGGTTTGTTTCCTGGCGTTGACCATGGCGTTCCAGGCCAGGTGAATGTTCTCGTTGAGCTGGCGCAGGGCGTTGTTGCGGATGTCCATGGCCTGGTTGATCTGGTGCGCATTGGACGCCAGGCGCGCCTTGTCGCTGCCGCCACGGAACAGGTTGTAGTTCATCACGATACCGACGCGCCATTCGTTGTCGTGGCCTTCTTCACCCTGCACGTTGTTGTTGGCACCCACCGCAGCTTCAGCATCGAAGCGCGGGTAGAACGGCGACTTGGCGACTTCGTACTGGCTTTCGGCCGATTGCACGTCGGCCTGGGCGGATTTCAGATACGGGTTGTTGTTCACCATGCTCTGTTGGGCGTCCCGCAGCGTGGCGGGCAATTCGCCGCGAATCGACGGCAGCGTTTCCAGTTCATCGGGCATGCGCCCCACGACGGCGAAGAAATTCGATTCGGCATCGGCCAGATCGACTTCAGCAGTATCGAGGTTGTTTTCCGCAAGAGCCCGACGCGCCACGGATTGATCGGCGTCGGCGTTGCTGCCGATACCGCGCTGGGTGCGCAGGCCGATCTGGTCGTTGACGCGCAGGTGGGCTTGCAGGTTGTTCTTGGCCAGGGTCACCAGTTCGCGGCGCTTGAGCACTTCGAGGTAGACCTCGATGGTGCGCAGGGCCAGGTCCTGCGCGGTGCCTTGAGCGAAATAGGCTCGGGAGTTGACCACGCCTTTGGTGCGCTGGACTTCATTGGCGGTGTTGAACCCGTCGAAGAGCATCTGCCGCAGACGCAGTTCCGATTGGGTGTAGGTGAGGATTTCGGTGTGGTGATTGCCGAATGCCCGGGTGTTGGTGTTGTCGCTGTACCCGCGCCCGTAGGCGGCATTCAGATCAACCGATGGATAAAAGCCCCCTTTGGCGACTTTCACGTCTTCATCAGCCGACAGACGGCTATCCACGCGCGACGCCAGCTCCGGGTGGGTCGCAATAGTGCTCTGGATCGCCTCGGTCAGTGACATGGCTTGAGCCTGAGAGGTGCAGGCCATGGCCAGTAGAATCGCGCTGCAAAGGGGGGTCAATAGGCGCATGGGTGCATCTCCCTGAAGTCCTGATGGTGCTTATCAGTCGCCAAATATTTGACGACATTTATAGGTAAAACCGTTTCATGCTTGTAACAACAGAGCTAAGAACATTCTGAGAAGAACCTAAGAAGTTTTTCTCATAAGTTTTATGCCAAAAAAAACTTATGCACTCTGAAAAATCCAGCACATTGTTCAATTCGAAAGCCCTTGATTTATGGGCCTTAGGGCGCTCGCAAGGGTCAGCAAAAAAGTTCCATCCACTTATCGACATAGGGCGTAGAAGTGCTGGAGGGGAGGGACGCGAAACGGTTTAGGGGTGACGGTTTTCTGTCACTCGGTGGTTCGAAACCGTTACGCATCGCTCGCAAGGCAAGGTTGTTGCGCAACGGGCCCCCGATGCCCTTGATTGCATAGGGGTTTATCCCGAAACGGACACCTCGCCTCGTGGGCGACACGCTTGGCGTGAATGTCGCCAGGGCGGCGGCTTGGTTGTGGCAAGCCGCCGCCCGGTAGACGATCCGCTGGTCACCCGCTCAGGCCATGAGCACATTCTTCGCAAACAACAGGATGCCGACAGCGGTTGGCAGCGGAGGAAATGCACATGGCTACGCTCATCGGTATCGTCGGTAAGGTCATTGGTCAGGTGTTCGCCCAGGCGAGCGACGGTACCCGACGTGCCCTGGTCGAAGGGGATCGGCTGTTTGCCGGCGATCAACTGATCACCGGGGCCGAAGGCGCGGTGGCGGTGCATCTGCAAAATGGCCAGGAACTGACCCTCGGGCGTGGCAGCAGCCTGCACATGACTTCCCAGTTGCTTTCGCACCAGACGGTCCCTCACGTGGACACCGCTGAAGCGGCGACGCCGACCCAGGCGCAACTGACCGATGTCGAACAACTGCAAAAAGCGATCGCGGCGGGTGATGACCCGACCCAGACGGCTGAAGCCACGGCGGCGGGGCCGGCCACACCGGGTAATCCCGGCGGGGCATCGGGCGGCGGTCACAGTTTTGTGCTGCTGGAAGAAGTCGGGGGGCGGGTCGATCCGACCATCGGGTTCCCTACTGAGGGCTTCAACGGCATTCCCGAATTTCCCCTGGAGCGTCTGGCCGGTGATCCGGACACCGGCGGCAACGCGAACAATGGAGACAACGACATTGTTGGCGATGACCCGCCAGACAACCCGGTGACCCTCGATGGCCTGTCGGTAGAGGGGGGCGAACTGACCCTCAACGAAGCCAACCTGGCTGACGGTTCTGCAAGCAATCCGGGGGCGCTGACCCAGAACGGCACCTTCACCGTGTCTGCTCCTGACGGCCTGACCAGCCTGAGCATCGGCGGGGTCAACGTGATCAGCGGCGGCGTGGCGGCAGGTTTCCCGCAGACGATCACCACCCAGTTGGGCAACACCCTGACCATCACCGGCTACAACCCGGCCACCGGCGTGGTGAGTTACAGCTACACCCTCAACGGCAACGAAACCCATTCGGCCGGTGACGGCATCAACAACCTCAGCGAACAGTTCACCGTGGTGGCCGGCGACAGCAATGGCGATACCGCCACCGGTACGCTAGACGTCAACATCACCGACGACGTGCCCAAAGCGGTCGATGACAGCAACGCCAGTACCGCGTCGGAAACCCTGGCGACCCTGACCGGCAGTGTGCTGCCCAACGACACCCAGGGCGCTGACCGCATTCCCACGGGGCCCGACAGCGGGCCGGTGATCGGCGGCACCTTCACCGGTACGTACGGCACGCTCGTGCTCAATCCCAACGGCACTTACACCTACACGCTGAACACCAGCGATGCCGACTTCAAGGCCTTGCACGGTGGCGGCAGCGGCACCGAAACGTTCACCTACACCCTGACCGATGCCGACGGTGACGCCAGCACCGCCAACCTGGTGCTGCAGATTCATAACAACGACGACCCGGTCATCATCAATGGGCTGAACGTCGAAGGCGGCGAGCTGATCGTCCGTGAGCAAAACCTCAGTGACGGCAGCAACCCCGATACCCCGGCGCTGACCCAAAGTGGCACCTTCACCATCACCGCCCTCGATGGCGTGCAAACCCTCAGTGTCGGCGGGATCAACGTGGTGGTCGGTGGCGTGAGCGCAGGCTTCCCGCAATCGGTCGTCACGCCGTTGGGCAGCACGCTGACCATCACCGGGTTCGACAGCGCGACCGGCGTGGTCAGCTACAGCTACACCCTGGCCGATAACGAAACCCATCCGACGGCCAATGGTGCCAACAGTATTTCCGAGCAATTTGCAGTCACCGTGGTCGACGACAACGGCACGACAGCCAATGCCAACCTCGATGTGACCATCGTCGACGACGTGCCCCAAGGTGTGAATGACAGCAACGCCGGCACGGCTTCCGAAACCTTGCTGACGCTCGACGGCAACGTGCTGACCAACGATGTGCAAGGCGCCGACCGTGTGCCGAGCACCAGCGCCGACACGGGCCCGATCACGCCCGGCACGTTCACCGGGACTTACGGCACCCTGGTGTTGAATGCCAACGGCACGTACACCTACACCCTCAACACCAGTGACGCCGATTTCAAAGCACTGCATGGCAATGGCAGCGGGACGGAAAACTTCGTCTACACCCTCACCGACTCCGACGGCGACACCAGCACCGCAACGCTGGTACTGAACATCCACAACAACGACGATCCCGTGACCCTCGGTGGCCTTGATGTCGCTGGCGGCGAACTCACCGTCCACGAAGCAAACCTCAGCGATGGCACCAGCCCCGACACACCGGCCCTGACCCAGAGCGGCACCTTCACCGTCACCGCGCTCGATGGCCTGCAAACCCTGACCGTGGGCGGGATCAACGTGGTCACCGGTGGCGTGGCCGCCGGCTTCCCGCAATCGGCCGTCACGCCGCTGGGCAGCACGCTGACGATCACCGGTTATGACCCGGTGACCGGCGTGGTCAGCTACACCTACACCCTGGTGGACAACGAAACCCATCCGAATGCCAACGGTGCCAACAGCATTACCGAGAACTTCAACGTGGTCGCCACCGACGGTGACGGCAGCACGGCGTCCGGGCAGATCAACGTCAACATCGTCGACGACTTGCCCACCGCCAAACCGGATGCGGCCAGTGTGCAGGAAGGCGGCACGGTCAGCGGCAACGTGCTGGACAACGACATCGGCGGTGCCGACGGCCCAGCGCAAAGTGGCGCGGTGGTCGGCGTGCGCGCCGGCAGCGACACCTCGACCTCGGCCATTGGCGGTCTGGGTTCGAACATCAACGGCACCTACGGTTACCTGACCCTGGACGCCAACGGCAACGCGGTCTATCACAGCAATCCGAACGCGGTGAACGGCCCTGGCGCGACCGACGTTTTCACCTACACCGTGCGCGATGCCGATGGCGACGAAAGCACCACCACCATCACCATCGACGTGTACAACAGTTGCATCAGAGCGGTCGCTGATACTGACGTCACCGTTTACGAGAAAGCCCTGGACCTGAACAAGGACGGCCAGGATCTGGCCGCCGGCACGGTCACCGGCAGCCAGCCTGGCAGCACCGGCGAAACCGCCACCGGCACTCTGGTCGGTTCGGTCAGCGGCGCCGTCGGCGCGATCACTTACACCCTGGTCGGCAGCGCCACCGGGGCCTATGGTCAGCTCCTGCTCAATCCCAACGGCACTTACACCTACACCCTGACATCGCCGGCGAGCACCACGCCGCATGCCGACGATGGCGCCAATACGTTGAGCGAAAGCTTCACCTACAAAGCCACCGATGCGTTGGGCAACAGCACCACCAGCACCATCGTGGTCAACATCGTCGATGACGTGCCCAAAGCCGTGAACGACAGCAACGCCCATACGGCCTCGGAAAGTCTGTTGACCTTGAACGGCAACGTGCTGACCAACGATGTGCAAGGCGCCGATCACGTAGCGACTGGCCCGAGTGCCGGCCCGGTCACCCCCGGCACCTTCACCGGGACTTACGGCACCCTGGTGCTCAATGCCAACGGTACTTACACCTACACGCTCAACACCAGCGATGCCGACTTCAAAGCCTTGCACGGTGGCGGCAACGGCACGGAGACGTTCGCCTATACCCTCACCGATGCCGACGGCGACACCAGCACCGCGAACCTGGTGCTGAACGTCCATAACAACAATGACCCGGTCATCATCCGGGGCCTGGACATCGACTGTGGCGAACTCACGGTCTACGAGAAAAACCTCAGCGACGGCTCCAGCCCCAACGCACCGGCCCTGACCCAGAACGGCACCTTCACCGTCACCGCGCTCGACGGCCTGCAAACCCTCACCGTGGGTGGCATCGCCGTGCTGACCGGTGGCGTGGCTGCCGGTTTCCCACAATCGGTCGTCACGCCGTTGGGCAGCACGCTGACCATCACCGGATACAACCCGGCGACGGGCGTGGTCAGTTACAGCTACACCCTGGTGGACAACGAAACCCACCCGAACGCCAACGGTGCCAACAGCATCACCGAGAACATCAACGTCGTCGCGACTGATACCGATGGCAGCACGGCGTCGGGCCAGATCAACGTCAACATCGTTGACGACTTGCCCACCGCCAAGCCGGACTCGGCCTCGGTCGTGGAGGGTGGCACCGTCAGCGGCAACGTCCTCGACAACGACAAGGGCGGTGCCGATGGCCCTGCGTCCGGAGGCGCGGTGGTCGGTGTCCGCGCTGGCAGCGACACGTCGACTTCGGCCACTGGCGGCCTGGGTTCACACATCAACGGCAACTACGGCTACCTGACCCTCGATGCCAACGGCAACGCGGTCTATCACAGCAACCCGGACTCGGTGGGCGAACACGGCGCCACGGACACCTTCACCTACACCGTGCGCGATGCCGATGGCGATCAAAGCACCACCACCATCACCATCGATGTCAGTAACAGTTGCATCAAAGCGGTCACCGACACCGACGTGACCGTCTACGAAAAAGCCCTGGACTTGAGCAAGGACGGGCAAGACCTGGCGGCGGGCACCGTCACCGGCAGCGAACCTGGCAATACCGGTGAAACCGCCTCGGGAACGCTGGTCGGCTCTGTCAGCGGCGCCAGTGGCGCGGTCACTTACACCCTGGTCGGCAGCGCCACCGGGACGTTCGGGCAAATCCTGCTCAACCCCAACGGCACCTACACCTACACTCTGACCTCTGCGCCGAAAACCTCGCCGAACGCCAATGACGGGCCGAACACCCTGAGCGAAAGCTTCACCTACAAAGCCACCGATGCGCTGGGCAACAGCACCACCAGCACCCTCAAGGTCAACATCGTCGATGACGTGCCCAAAGCGGTTGCTTCGGACCGTTCGGTGGCTGCCGTGGAGATCGACTCCAACCTGCTGCTGGTGATCGACGTGTCCGGCAGCATGGCCGACGCTTCCGGCGTGGTGCGCGGCCAGTCGCGGCTGGACCTGGCCAAAGAGGCAATCGGCGCCTTGCTCGACAAATACGATGACCTGGGCGACGTGAAAGTGCAGATCGTCACCTTCGCCAGCAACGCCGCCGACAAGACCTCGGTCTGGGTGGATGTGGCGACGGCCAAGTCAATCATCTCCGGCCTGACGGCGGGCGGCGGCACCAACTACGACGCGGCCGTCACCACCGCGAAAACCGCCTTCGACACCGACGGCAAACTCACGGGGGCGCAGAACGTCGGCTACTTCTTCTCGGACGGCAAACCCAACGAAGGGGCCATCGGTACGTCGGATGAGGCGGCCTGGAAAGCGTTCCTCGAAGCCAATGACATCAAGAACTACGCGATTGGCCTGGGCAGCGGCGTCAGCAATGCCAACCTCGATCCGCTGGCCTATGACGGCGTTTCCAACACCAACACCAACGCCGTGGTGGTCACCGACCTCACTCAACTCAACTCGGTGCTGTCGGGCACCGTGGTGGGCGCGCCGGTCACCGGTTCGCTGCTGGGCGAGGGCGGCTCGTTCGGTGCCGATGGCGGTTTCATCAAAACCATCACCGTCGACGGCACGACGTACACCTATGACCCCAAAGGCAACAGCAACCAGGGTTCGCTGAGCTTCAGCGGCGGCGACAACCACGGCACCTTCAACACGGCCAACAACACCCTGAGCATCGCCACCGACAACAAAGGCACCCTGGTGGTGAACCTCGACACCGGCGAGTTCAGTTACGTCTCGCAGAAAACCACCGCGGTGGTGCTCACCGAAAACATCGGCTACAGCGTCAGCGACAACGACGGCGACCTGGCCAGTTCGACGCTGGTGGTCAAAGTCATTCCGAACGCGCCACCGGTGGCGGTCGATGATCACGTCATCACCAACGTGCTGTCGGGCAGTGTCGTGGTGCCGGGCGAGTTGCTGCTGGCCAACGACACCGACCCCAATGGCGACCCGCTCACGGCTTCGCCGACCACCTTCAACACCGGTTGGCTGCCCAAAGGCGCGGACTTCACCGGCAGCGGGGCGATCAACTTCTCGGGCACCAGCAACAACAACGCGGCCAATCAGACATTGGCGAATGTGCGCAGCGCCTTTGCAGCGAACGCGGCAACCATGACGGCGGTGCTGGTGGTCAGCGGTTACCTGGGCAAAGTCGACAACGCCAATGGCAACGATGAAGACCGCATCACCGTCAACCTCAAGCAAGGTGAAACCCTCAACCTGGACCACAACCTGGCGGCCGGTCACATCACGATGGAGTACTCCGTCAACGGTGGCGCCTACATCCCCATCGGTGACGGCCAGAGCATTACCGCGACGTCGGACGGCACCTATCAGATCCACGTGACCAACATCGCCAACACCAGCGGGGGCAACGTCAATAGCGCTGAAACCTACAAGCTGACCATGACCGTCAACTACGCCGGGGCCCACGACATCACCCCGGACTTCCACGGCACCTACACCGCCAACGACAACCACGGCGGCAGCGATGGCGCGGCGGTGACCATCAGCTATCAGGATGGCCACACCCTCACCGGCACCTCCGGCGATGACGTGTTGCTGGCGGGGGCGGGCGATAACACCATCAATGCCGGGGACGGCAACGACGTGCTCACCGCTGGCGGCGGCAACAACACCCTGCACGGCGGCGCCGGCAACGACTTGCTCTACAGCGGACCGGGCAACGACCTGCTCGACGGCGGCATCGGCAACGACACCGCCAGCTACGCCCACGCCACCGCCGGGGTCAAGGTTGATCTGAGCCTGCTCGGTGCGCAAAACACTTCAGGCGCCGGGACCGACACCCTGACTGCGATCGAAAACCTCATCGGTTCGAACTTCGACGACAAACTCACCGGTGACCACAACAGCAACATCATCACCGGCGGTTTGGGCAACGACGTGCTCAACGGTGGCGGCGGCGACGACTTCCTCATCGGTGGCCCGGGTAACAACACCCTCACCGGCGGCAGCGGCGCGGACACCTTCCAGTGGCTCAAAGGCAACAGCGGCCACGACGTGGTCACCGACTTCACCCCAGGCACCGACAAACTCGACCTGTCGCAACTGCTGCAAGGGGAGAACGGCACCGCGGCATCGCTGGATGACTACCTGCACTTCAAAGTCACCGGCAGTGGCGATTCACTGGTCACCAGCATCGACGTCAGCGGCATGGCCGGCGCCGCGCCGAACCAGACCATCGAGCTGGCGGGCGTGAACCTGGCCAGCCATTACGGCGTGACGCCGGGGGCGGGTGGGGTGATTGCCGGCGGGGCGGATACGGCGACCATCATCAACGGGATGTTGAATGATCATTCGTTGAAAGTGGACACCGTATGACCTGAAACCTGAAACGACAAAACCCGCCATTCCTGAGTAAGGGATGGCGGGTTTTTTGTTGTGTGCGATTCAGGGGAGTGTCCGACCAGCGGTAGCAAAACCTGTAATTTCTGACAGTAGCCAGCGCTCTGTGCCTGCCTTTAAATCAAGTCATCGGGTGAGCGAAACACATTGTGGCTCTTACCGTTTCACACAGTGTGTTTTCACTCCCGTCGGTCGCCATCGAGGCCTGATCACCACCGCTTTCCCAAACAAACGCCAGGTCTTTGTTGATCGGGCGTTGACTCGCCACACCCTTGGGCCGCTGAAGCCCGGTCACCGCAAGGAACTGCAAAATGACTGTCTATGAAAGCTATAAGGCACTGACTCCGCAACAGCAGCGTCTGTACAACAACAGAGTGATGTTGGGCAATCTTCCCAAGCAACTTAATGATCCGGCCACATTGCCGAATGTTCAGTTACTACCCGCAACCGCCGATGATCCAGGCGATCAACTCAAGGCCGGTGATCGGATCTTTCCGTTGGATGTGCATATTCTCCCGTTTCCCGACGCCAGCTCCCCGGATAGAGAACTGGTAACGGTGCAGTTGATGTGGGATGGGAGCCTGGTAGGTGCTCCGCAAAACTTTAGGACTCCGTTGGCCGATATTAATACTGAGTTTCCCATGAAGTTCACACTGGCGGATGAGTATATCAATAATCCTGGGCCGCATAAGTTGAGTTATAAACAGACATACGGCGCTAATGAAACCTTTGCTACAGATTTGCTGGTCAATATTGATATGGCGGCGCCGGTGCCGGTCGGAAAAGTAAAAGTTCCATCTGAAGTCGAAGTGGATGGAGTTATCAGTAAGTCTTATCTGGATACTCACGGCTTTGTTCTATTAAGTATCAATGAGTACGGCGGAGCAAAAATCGACGACAAAATCGAATTTCGATATGGTAAGTCTATAGCGGCTTCTCGACTTATAGAGGTTGTAGTTCGCGATACTCTTGCCAAGCCAATGGAGACCAAAAAACTTACCAAGGAATTTATTGGTACGGAAGAAGGTGAGCACTCGCTGTTTTATCGGTTGCTGGATCGTAAAGATAATGCAAGTGCATATTCCGAATTCCTGGTGCTTGGCGTAATGCTTTCTGATCCTCCGCAAAACTTAAAACTGGACGTTGAACTACACGATGATGACAATAAAATTCTTGTTGAGGATGCACAAACACCGGTAACTGTCGTGCTTACCTACGATAATTGGTTGAGAGGCGACAGGCTTGTGCTGAGTGTTGATGGGCAGATTCCATCAATCGAGACAGACATCACTCAGCTTCCATTTGTAATGCCACTGACCTATAAATATCTGCAGAATGGCAATGACGGTCCGAAAACGGTTCCCCTTAACTATCAGGTCAAGCGTGGCTCCCTCTCTTTTCCAAAGGTTACAACTCCAAAAGACCTGAATATTGACCTGGTATCCCCGGTGCCGGTTGATCCGGAAAATCCTGGATTGCCAGGTTTTCCGCACCCGGATCTGTTGCCGGTCACCGTGCAAGGGACGGCGACTTCCGATCCTAACAAGATCAGAGCCGCTGACTTGGTCGCCGATGTAGACGCCTCTGTACTTATCTATAAAGGCCACAAGCCAGGGCAAGTTGTATCGCTTCATTGGAATGGACCTCCCGTTCCGGCAGACCCTGTGAAAGGGAAAGGCGGAGTCTATACGCTGGATGGCTCCGAAACCGATGCAACGATATTAACGTTTACCATCAAGGCTGACCTGATTACAGCCGGCGGCAACGATGTGGATCTGCTGGTGCACTATAACGTTGAACACCCACTGAATGAAAATTTCAATCGCTCTCAGGATGCAATAGTGGATGTGCATATTGTGGCCGCTGTTATACCTAAGCCGACATTCATGCATACAGTAGGTGGTATCAACGGACCTACACTTTACTGTTTGTCCATGCGGAAAGATTCGTTTTCAAATTGGGTTATTGAAGTGCAGGTGCCCGGTGGCGAAAATCAACTGGCAGATCAGGACCTTGAGTTTGTCTATCAAGGGTATCTGAACGATACTAGCGACCCAGTCGACGATAAACCGGGAGCAGCGATACCCGGTAACACGGTGACCGTACTTAAAACGCCGAGCGCAGTTGAGGCCAGAGATGGCTTTGTTGTACAGGTGCCCTATGCGCCATTTGCCATTACTGATAATGGTTGGGGGCAAATAAGTTATACAGCGAAGATAGATGGCCAGCCGGCATCGACTGAATCAGACATGACTAAAGTGACCATGCGAATTGCCGGGGGGACCTGCCCACTTTGATGGCTTCTATAAAGAGGCACATTCGTGCCTCTTTTTTTATTTCAATACGAATAGGTTTTTTATGGGTCTTGGTTGGTCTGGCGGTTTTTCCCTGGGTCGATAGAGATTAATCCTACATTTTTCTGTAGGAAGGCTCTGTATCGTCCGCATCCCTTGGCGTCTCCCAGCGTATTGGCCGAAGGGGACCGTATCACGAAAGGGTGCAGGCATATGACAACTGAAGATAAAGGTTTACGCGTACCCGTTGACACGGGTGCATTTACATTGCTGGCAACATTGCCGGCTTTTTTCTTAATGAGCTGTTCAGCGTTTGCAGCGGTCATCGTCGATAACGGCGACACGCTGGATATCGATTCGACCACGACTCCGGTCACCGACTATCTGATTCGTAATAACAGCAGACTGAACATGACAGGCGCGACGACTCAAAGTGTCACGGTTCTATCCGGGTCAACCCTGAACATCAACGGTGCAATCGTCAACGGCAACAACGGCGGCAACGGCATAACGATTAACAGCAGCCAAGCGACGATCAATCAGGCCACGGTGACGAGCGACGCCATCGCTTTGTTGGTCAACCGTCCGAACGGGTCAACGCAAGGCTCTACGGTGACCGCCACCGACAGTCAATTCAGTGGCGGTGTATCCGGTGCCACGGTGACGGGGCTGAGCACCCTCGAACTCATCAATAGCCAGGTCACGGGAACGGCAGCAGGCAGTGTCGGCCTGGACATTTCCGGGGGCGTAGTGCGCGCAATGGCGGGTACTCGCATCAGCGGTGATGCCTCGGGTGTATTGATGAAAAATGACCCGGCAAACCAGGGGAACGCATCACTGGTGCTGAACAACTCCAGTGTGGAAGGTCGCAACGGGGCGGCGATAGTTGTGGCCCGGGGCATCGAGGCCACCATTGAGGTGTTGAACAACTCAACACTGATTGGCAGTAACGGTAATGTGCTGGAAGTAGAGGGTGCTTCGACGGCGAACATGAGAGTGGCAAACAGTGCCTTGCAAGGCAACGTGCAAGTGACCGAAAACAGCACGGCGAATCTCACGTTTGACCGTGGTTCGATGGTGGGTGACATCGTGCGCGAAGACGGCTCTACCGCTAATGTCACGTTGAACAATCGTTCATCGTTCACCGGGCGCTTGAACAACAGCAACCTTTCCCTCAACAGTCAGTCGAGCCTGACCATGGTCGACAATGACAGCATCGACAACTTGTCGATGAACGACGGTATCGTCAATTTCGGTGCTCCAGGAGAAGTGCGCGGCAGTCGTCAACTCGAGGTCGGCACCCTGACGGGCAGTGGCATCATTGCCATGCAGGCCAATTTTGTCACTGGTGAAGGCGATCAACTGAAAGCCGGGACGGCGACAGGCAGCTACGAGTTGGCCGTCAACGCTTCGGGCACGGACGCGACGTCTCCCCAACAAGTGACGCTGGTGCAAATCGACACTAACCACGCAGCCTTTTCGTTGCTGGGAGGCAAGGTCGATGTGGGCACATGGGAATACGATTTAGCCGAAAGAACCAACGCCACGGGCGGCACCGAGTATTACCTGAACCCTACCACCCGGCTCAGCTCCGGTGCCAAGTCGATGGTGGCCCTGTTTCAAACGGCCCTGACCGTGTCGTATGGCGAGACAAAGTCACTCGAAAACCGCATGAGCGAATTGCAGGCGAACGACAGCCTCCATGGCCTGTGGATACGGCCTTATGGCAACAAGTACAGCGTCGCCGACGGCTCGTCGGGTGTGGGTTATCGTCAACAGCAGCAGGGTTTTTCCCTGGGCGCCGATACCCGACTGGGTGACAGCAATTGGCGGGTCGGCATGCTGGCGGGTTACAGCCAGTCCGATCTGAATCTTGACGGCGGCACGTCTGCCACGGTCGACAGCTACTACTTCGGTCCCTATTTTGGCTGGCTCAATCCGGACAACGGCTACTACGTCGATGGCGCTCTCAAGTTCAACCATTTTCGCAACGACACCAACGTCAACATGAGCGATGGCAAACAGGCCAAAGGCGATTACACCAACTCCGGTGTGAGCGCGTTGGTGGAAGTCGGCCGTCATATCAATCTGGGGGATGACTGGTTTGCCAAACCGTCCGCCCAGGTGTCCGCGGCGGTCATTCAGGGAGAAAATTACCGTCTGGACAATGACATGGAAGCTGACGGGGACCACACGCGTTCGCTGCGGGCAAAGCTGGGTATTACCGCCGGTCGAAGCATCAATGTGGGGAGTGGCACCCGAGTGCGACCTTACGGCAGCGTGGCGATGGTCCATGAGTTCGCCAGCAACGACGACAATGTTCGCATCAACGGTAACCGCATCAACACCAACCTGTCGGGTTCCGGTCTCGAGTTCGGCGCGGGGGTGACGGTTTCCTTGTCCGAGACGATGCATCTTGATGCTGGCGTCGATTACTTCAAGGGTCAAAATATCGAGCAGCCGATAGGGGTCAAGCTCGGTTTGAGTGTTCAGTGGTAATTGGGTGAGACGAAAAAAAACCGCGGCCAGCGGTTTTTTTCGCACTGGCTGTTGCTGGTCTTAGTTAGCCTTTGGGGGAGTCCGCTACTGCTGATCTGACTGTGAAAGTCCAGGTATTAGACTCGGCGTTGTGATCATCCGATGCTACGGCGCTGACGCGATAGGTGGTGCCGATGGCCAGCCTGTTAATGATTCGCGCCCATTTTCCATCACTGTTGGTGTCCTCTGGTGACGGATCGATGACATCGTTGATCTTGATCTTGACCTCCTTTAGCGGTTCGCCATCGCCCCTGACGACGACCCAGCTGCGGGTGGTGCTACCGTTATCGGGAATCAAAGCATCGGATTGGTAGACGCGGGTATTGTACGGCGCCTGGGTCTGCTCCACGGTAAACCGGTACGGTTCGGACTCACCACCATCGGGGTATTGTGCCTTGGCAACAAGGGCATAAGGTTTGGCAGTCAGTGGTCCTATAGCTTTTTTGTAGCGTCCGTCTGTGACTTGCGCTGCGCCCAACGTATCGCTCCCGTCGAAGATCTCAACGTACTGATCTTCCTCACCTTCGCCTTCGACATTCAGGTTTCTCTCGAATGTGCTGCCATCCTTATCAACGAGTTTTTCATTGTTATCGGTAACGGTTTCGAGGGTCGCCAGTGGACTTGCCCCTACCAAACCGGACACCAACTCCCCGTTAAATTGATGCTGCCGCTAAGCGCCTGAACTCCCTCGGTGAACGATATTTCAAGGCGCTGTGCGGATGCTGCTCGTTGTAATGCTCGAAGGCAATTGCCAGGTTGTGCAGCGCCGTTTCTCGATCCGGCTTGGGCATATGCGCCACATAATCGCGCTTGATCGTCTTCACGAAGCTCTCTGCCATACCATTGCTCTGAGGGCTGCGCACTGGAGTGGTCACCGGCTGCAAACCGATCTGTCGAGCAAACAGGCGTGTCTGTTCGGCGGTGTACGCCGAGCCGTTGTCGCTTAGCCATTGCACCGGCGTTGCAGGCAGTTGATCACCGAAGCGTTTCTCTACGCTCTCCAGCATCAAGTCGCGGATGTCATCGCCGCTGTACCCGGTCGGACTCGCGACCCAGCCGATGGCTTCGCGGTCACAGCAATCCAGGGCGAAGGTCACGCTCAGTTTGGCGCCGTCCTCACAGCGGAACTCAAAGCCGTCCGAGCACCAACGCGTATCACTGGTTTCCACGGCAATACGGCCTTCGTGCCGACGCGGCACGCCGGGCTGTTTGATCCGGCGTTCAAGCAAAAGGTTGTGGTCACGCATCACCCGGTAAACCCGCTTCACGTTGATCGCCGGCAGCGACCGCTTTTCACGGGCGCGACGCAGCAATCCCCAAACACGACGGTAGCCATAGCTGGGCAGCTCGCTGATCTGTTGCTGGATTTCAACCACCAGATCAGCGTCGTTCAGGGCCCTGCTTCGCCGGACTTTGGGCGATACCGATTGCTTGATTCGAACCGTTAATTGCGAGCGCGCCACACCGAGACATTCGCTGACCAGTTTCACTGGTCGTCCCCCGGCAACAAGGGTGAGTGCGCAATCCATTTTCGCGACCGGGCGATCTCCACCGCCTCTTTGAGGATTTCCGCTTCCATCGTCTTCTTGCCGAGCATCCGTTGCAGTTCACGGATCTGCTTGAGCGCATCGCTCAGCTCCGAGGCGGGCACAACGGCTTCACCGGCACTGACCGCCGACAGACTGCCGTCCTGATATAACTTGCGCCATAGGAACAGCTGGTTGGCATTGATGCCGTTGCGTCGAGCGACCACCGAAACGCTTTGCCCGGGCTCAAGGCTCTCGCGAACCATGGCCAGTTTTTGCTCCGGACTCCAGCGCCGTCGCCGCTCCTGGCCCAAAAGCTCCCCACTCTTGTCGTTGCTATTAGTCATAAACATAACCGTTTGCCTATCCCTTATCGTAAGGGGGAAACGGTGTCCTGTCTTCCATGGGGCTCGTTCAGCCAGAACAGCCGCTCTTACGGTAAAGGTCCGGGGCGGATCGGATTCCTTGCCAGTGTTGAGTTCCTTGATGGTGAGGCTGTAAGGGCCGGGGGATACAGCAAGCGCAATTTCCCAGGCACCGTCGTCCTTTGCAGTATCTGTCGCAGTGGCTATCGGGTTACCGGCATTGAGTAGCTGAACGTCCTCACGGGGCCTGGCCTTACCCTGGATGGTCAGCGCCTTGTCGAGGATAATCTGGCCTTCAGGGACAGGATCGCCGTTGGAGTCCTCGATGTCATCGAGGGACAGATCGATGTCCGGCAACACGGTAAAGGTCCGCGGGGTGGATTCTTTGCCGGTGTCGAGCTCCTTGACCGTGAGACTGTAAGGCCCGGTGGAAACAGCAAGTGTAATTTCCCATGCGCCGTCGTCCTTGGCGGTGTCTGTCGCATTGGCGATTGCATTGCCGTCATTGAACAGTTGAACCTTCTCACGGGGCCTGGCCTGACCCCGGATGATCAGGTTGTCGTCATAGGTAATACCGTCTTCAGGGACAGGATCGCCGTTGGAGTCCTCGATGTCGTCGAGGGACAGTTCGATGTCCGGCAGTACGGTAAAGGTTCGCGGAGTGGATTCTTCGCCGGTGTCGAGCTCCTTGACCGTGAGACTGTAAGGGCCGGTGGAAACAGCAAGCGCAATTTCCCAGGCACCGTCGTCCTCGGCGGTGTCTGTCGCATTGGCGATTGCATTACCGTCATTGAACAGTTGAACCTTCTCACGGGGCCTGGCCTGACCCCGGATGATCAGGTTGTCGTCATAGGTAATACCGTCTTCAGGGACAGGATCACCGTTGGAGTCTTCGATGTCATCGAGGGACAGATCGATGTCCGGCAGCACGGTAAAAGTCCGCGGAGTGGATTCTTTGCCGGTGTCGAGCTCCTTGGCCGTGAGGCGGTAAGGCCCGGTGGAAACAGCAAGCGTAATTTCCCATGCGCCGTCGTCCTCGGCGGTGTCTGTCGCATCGGCGATTGCATTGCCGTCATTGAACAGTTGAACCTTCTCACGGGGCCTGGCCTGACCCCGGATGATCAGGTTGTCGTCATAGGTAATACCGTCTTCAGGGACAGGATCGCCGTTGGAGTCCTCGATGTCGTCGAGGGACAGTTCGATGTCCGGCAGTACGGTAAAGGTCCGCGGGGGGCTGGTTTCTTCTCCCCCAGCGTAGAGTTTTTTGGCCTTGAGGCTGTAAGTGCCGGGGCGCACAGTGATGCGAGTCTCCCACACAGCTTTGTCATCTGCAGATATTGACGGGCCTTCCAGGGGAACGTCCTTATTGAGCAGCTGAATTTCCCCGTGTGGCCTGGCCTTACCCTTGATGGTGAGGGTGTCGTCGTAGGTAATGGCGCCTTCATCGACCGGGTTGCCGTCGGAGTCGCCGACAGCGTCGAGGGACAATGCGATGTCAGTTCGTACCGTGAAGCTGCGCGGATCGGATTCTAAACTTTCGCCGTATAGCGCCTTGACGGTGATGTCATAGGTTGTGTCTGCAACGAGATTCTCGAGGACAAGCGTGTAATCGCCATCGCCACCAACTGGCGCTTCTTCAAGTGGAATGCTGCCATTGAACGCCCGGACTTTCTCATTCGGCAGAGCTTTGCCTGTTACGGTCAGCGTTGTGTAGTAGGTGGGGGCGCCGTCCTCAATAGTGCCCTCTTCATCGGCTACGACCTCAATGATCGGCTTCTCGGTGAGCACGAGAAAATTCCTGGGCGGGGTAGAAGTGGTGCCGGGAGGTGTCCTGTCAAAGGCAGTCAGGCTGTAACGTTTGAACTCCTTCACCTCGAACAGATCTGTCTTCCATATGCCGTTCGGATCACTATCGGCGGTTGCCAACGTGTTAAAACTGTCCCGTACTTGAATAGTCCTTCCTGGATCAGATTCCCCGTGCACCTTGAAGACGGTGTCGTGGCTGCTCTGACCAACAAGGTTGCCTTTGGAATCTTCGATCCTTGTGATGCGCAACAAAAGGTCTGTTTCATCGGGCGGAGTGGCAGATGGAATGTTCGGTGTTTTAGCAGTCATGGCGATGACTCCGGTCCTGGAGAGAGGGCGACGGAGCAATTTAAGACGTGAATCGGCTGCATTGACTACTGTCAGAAATAACAGGTAGACACTGGTTTCCGATAAGCGGTTTGGCTCGTGGGAAGCATCGGACCTATCGAAATTACATCGGCTCCGGCGGTCCGATCAACCGCCCCATCACACCAAACACTCCCAGCGCCTTGATCGCCTGCAACTCCCCTGGGGTCTCGACCATTTCCCCAATTAACGGTAAATCAATGCTGTTGGTTGCTCTGAAAATCGCCTCGATGAACAGGCGCTTGTCCCCCTGCTCATCAATGCCACGAATGTACGCCCCATCGATTTTCAAGTACGCCAACCCCAATTGAGTGAGGTTGCCGATCTGGCTGAAGCTGCCACCAAAATGTTGCAGGCCAATGCGGTAGCCGGTGTCGAGCAGGCTGTGGCAGAGGCGTTGCAATGTTTCCGGGGGCGGTAGTTGGCGTTCGTCGATTTCCAGGGTCAGCAGCGGCGCCAGTTCGGGCAGGGACTCAAGTATGTCGAGGATCTGTTGCAACTGCGCTTGATCGCGCAGGGTGCTGCCGGACAGGCTCAACGCCAGGGGCCAACGGTTGATGACGAGGTAGTCGAGGGTCGCTTCGAGCATGGCCAGATCAAACCGCTCCGACCAGCCGAGACGCTCGATCCACGGCAGGAAATGCCCGGCGGCAATCGCCTCGCCCTGCGGATCGAGCAGGCGTGCAAGCACTTTGTGATGCAGCACCTGGCTGGTGTCGGCGCATTGCACGACGGGTTGGAAATACAGCTGCAACTTGCCTTGGCTCAGGGCGTCGTCGATCCAGGTTCGCCAATCGTGTTGGGACTGGATCGGCGCAGTGTCGCTGTGGCTCAGTTGTATCCACGGCCGTTCGGGATGTTGCCGGGCTTCGGTCAGCGCTTGATCCAGGCGCATCAGCACGTCACTGGCCGGTTCACCCGGGTGGTAAGCGACGATTCCCACGTGTGCGACCGGCATGCAGTCGCTGGCGCCGGTCAGGCGCAGGTTTTCCAGGGTGGCGCTGATTTCGGCGGCCAAGCGTGCGGCTTCATTGCTGTCCAGGCCCGGTGTCAGCAGGCTGAATTCGCCACCGCGATTGCGCGCCGCCAGCCAGGTACGACGCTCCGGTAGCTGAGTCAGGCGTTTGAGCAATTCACCGACGGTGCTGATCAAGTCATCGGTGCGCTGACCACCCAATCGCTGGTTCAGGCCGACCAGATCGTTGATCCGCAGCATCAGTAAATGACCGTCGCTGCTCTGTTCCGACACCAGCAACTGGTCGGCCAGTTGTTCATCCAGCAAGCGCCGGTTGGCCAGACCGGTCAGGCTGTCCTGATAGGATTGCGCCCGCAGCTTTTCACTGCGCGCAGCCTCTTCGGCAAACAGCGCCTTGAGCTTTTCGACCATCTGATTCATCGCCAGCACCACCCGTTTCAATTCCGGTGTACGCGGCAGTTTCGGCAGGCTGCGGAACTCGCGATTACTGATGGCTTCTGCCTGTTTGACCATGGCCTCGAGTGGACGAAATTGTCGACGTAACAACCAGCCACCGAACACGGCGCTGAGCAGTCCGCACAGCAGCAACCAGATCAGGCTGCCGAGGGTGCTGTCCCAGAGTTTGGCCAGGGCGAACTGTGGATTACTCAACACTTCAACCCGCGCGACCTGTTCCCAGCCGCGCATGATCAACGCATCGCCACCCTGTGGGCGCAGGTTGACCAGACTCACAAACCAGCCGGGAACACTCTCGATTTGCGCCGCTGCGCTGCGCTGCACCAACACCTGTTCATCCTCGGCGTTAATGATCCGGATGCTGCTGAAATAGCCACTGTCGAAAATCGAGCTGACCATCAACTCCATCATCGCCGGATCATCAATCTGCGCCGTCAACGACAAACCCAGTGCGGTGGCGGCGTCCTGAGCGTGGGAGCGCAACTGGCCGAGCATCTGTTCGCGCGAGCTTTCCAGACCGACAAAAAAACTGCCGCTGAAGGCCACCAGCAAGAACAGGCAAATGGCGAGAAACAACTGTTTGCGCAGTGACATGAAGGCGCTCCTTGCTGTGGCGACTAGCTATCGCCCACGGCGAAACCTTCGCTGCTCGGGTGCAGGTGTCTGAAGTCTAGGTGGTGTTTGCAACAAGGGTGGGCTGGTCGTCGGCTCAGGACTTGTGCAGGGTTTTCTGCTTGAGGATGTAGATCGTCACCAGCACCGCGCTGGTCAACATGAACCCCCGGGCCCAGGGCAGGGGCACAAGGTAGCAGGAGAACAGAATGCTCACCCACATCAGGCCGATGGCGTAGACCTTGCCCTTGAGCGGGATGCCGTTGCCATCGAGGTAATCGCGAATCCACGGCCCAAGCCGTGGATGCTCCACCAGCCACTGATAGAAGCGCGGCGAGCTGCGGGCGAAACAGGCGGCCGCCAGCAGCAGGAAGGGCGTAGTGGGTAATACCGGCAGGAAAATCCCGATCACCCCCAGCGCTACGCTCAGCCAGCCGATGGCCAGCAGGACGTAACGCAGCATCAGGGGGCGGTTGCCTATGGGGTTGTCCATAGGCAAAGCCTTAGTGGTGACGTGGCTTGAGGATCGCCGGTTTTTCGTCTGGCGCGTTGCACAGCAGGTACAGCGCGGTCAGGGCTTCCGGGATCTGCACGATCATGTCGTCCATCAGGTTGGCGTCGGCCGCGATGTCGGAGAACTCAGGCTGTTCGTCGAACAGACCCGAACCGACCATGATCGGCAGCAGCATTTCGCTGACTTCGTCTTCGGCGGTTTCGAACCAGGCTGCTTCGCGCAGGAACACGCCTTCCATGAAACCGATGCACCAGCCGCGCAGGTCGGAGTCATCCGGCTCGTCGCCCAGGTCCAGGTCGCACGGCAGCTCGAATTCTTCGTCAGACGCCAGTTGGCGGGCGATGTGAGCCTTGAGCAGCAGCAGGGTGGATTCGATCGCTTCACGCTCGGTGTCGTCGGCGTAATGCGGCTCTTCGGCGAAGAGGGCATCGATCCATTCACGGTCGGGAACGGTTTCTGAACAGATCGACAGCGCAGTGAGGTAGCCGTGGGCGGCCACGTAGTCCAGCGCCTCGTCATGCAGTTCATCGGCGTCGAGGAAGACTTGCAGGCGGGTTAGTTGCTCAGCGAAGGACATTAAAGGGCTACCTTGGGGAATATTCGATGCGGGAATTCTAGGCCTTCTTGAGCGCTTGGGCCAGCCGTGCGGCATATTTGCACCCCCGTGTGTCTTATCAGCGGCGCCCTTTGCCGGACAGGGGTCGGGTATACTCCCGCGTTTTGTGATGCCCTGCTGGCGTCGCGGCTGAGATGTGAAGCGTCATGCAATGCGCACTTACGATTTGTCGGTGCAGCCTGCGTGGTTCTGAACCAGCCTTGCAGGGATGTTTCGGTGATTTTTGGAGTTTTTATGCTCGAACAGGCTCAACGCGTCCTCAAGGACATCTTCGGCTACGACAGTTTCCGTGGCCGCCAGGGTGCAATCATTGAGCGCGTGGCCAGTGGCGGCGACGCCCTGGTGCTGATGCCTACCGGTGGCGGCAAGTCCTTGTGTTTCCAGGTGCCGGCGTTGCTGCGCGAAGGCCTGGGGGTGGTGGTGTCGCCGCTGATCGCGCTGATGGACGACCAGGTCGCGACCCTTGAAGAACTGGGTGTCGCGGCGGCGGCGTTGAACTCTACGTTGAGCGCGGAACAACAGCGTGATCTGGCGGCCCGGATCAAGCGCGGCGAAGTGAAGATGCTTTATCTCGCACCCGAGCGGCTGGTTCAGCCACGCATGCTGGCCTTCCTGCAAAGCCTTGAAATCGCCCTGTTTGCCATCGACGAAGCGCACTGCGTGTCCCAATGGGGTCACGACTTCCGCCGCGAATACCTGCAATTGGGCCAGTTGGCGGAGTTGTTCCCCAACGTCCCGCGTATCGCCCTGACCGCCACCGCCGACAAGCGCACCCGGGAGGAAATCGTCGACCGCCTGCATTTGCAGAATGCCGAGCGTTTCCTCTCGAGTTTCGACCGTCCGAACATTTTCTATCGCATCGTGCCCAAGGAGCAGCCGCGCAAGCAATTGCTGGCGTTCCTCGCGGAACGGCGCAGCGATGCCGGCATCGTCTATTGCCTGTCGCGCAAGAAGGTCGACGAAGTCGCGGTGTTCCTCAGCGAGCAAGGTTTCCCGGCGCTGCCGTACCATGCCGGTCTGCCCAACGATACGCGGGCCCATCACCAGAAGCGCTTCCTCAACGAGGAAGGCCTGATCATGGTCGCCACCGTAGCGTTCGGCATGGGCATCGATAAGCCCAACGTACGTTTCGTCGCCCACCTCGATTTGCCGAAATCCCTTGAAGCGTACTACCAGGAAACCGGTCGCGGCGGCCGTGACGGTCTACCGGCGGATGCCTGGATGGCTTACGGCCTGCAAGACGTGGTGATGCTCAAGCAGATGCTGCAAAACTCCGAAGGCGATGAGCGGCACAAGCGTCTGGAGCAACACAAGCTCGACGCCATGCTGTCGCTTTGCGAAGAAACCCGCTGCCGTCGTCAAACGTTGCTGGCTTACTTTGACGAAGACATGCCCGAGCCGTGCGGCCATTGTGACAACTGCGTCGATGGCGTGCAGACCTGGGACGCCACCGAGCCGGCCCGTCAGGCGCTCTCGGCGATTTACCGGACCGGCCAGCGCTATGGCGTCGGGCATCTGGTCGATGTACTGCTGGGCAAAGACAACGAAAAGGTTCGCAGCTTCGGTCATCAGCACCTGTCGGTTTATGGTGTCGGCAAGGCGATGGGGGAGAGCGAATGGCGCTCGTTGTTCCGACAGCTGGTTGCCCGTGGTCTGGCGGACATCGATCTCGAAGGCTACGGCGGGTTGCGTCTGAGCGACACGTGCCGGCCGCTGCTCAAGGGTGAAGTGACCCTGGAACTGCGCCGCGACCTCAAGCCGCAAACCACCGCCAAAAGCAGCAAGAGCCAGGCGAGCCAGCTGGTTCGTGGCGAAGAACGCGAACAGTGGGAAGCGCTGCGCGCCTTGCGCCGCAAGCTTGCCGAAGAACATGGTGTGCCGCCGTACGTCATCTTCCCCGACTCCACTCTGCTGGAAATGCTGCGCAGCCAGCCGACCTCGCTGTCGGAGATGGCCACGGTCAGCGGCGTCGGTGCGCGCAAACTGGAGCGTTACGGCGAGGCCTTCCTCGAAGTCCTCGGCGGCCAGGTCGAGGCACCGAAAGTGGTGGCCGACGTACGTCACGAACTGATCACCCTGGCGCGGGCCGGCATGACGCCGGTTCAGATCGCCGGCCAACTGCAATGCTCGGAAAAGAACGTCTACACCATGCTTGCCGAAGCGATTGGCAAGCAGCAATTGTCACTGGAACAGGCGCTGGATCTGCCCGAGGACTTGATGGGCGAAGTCCAGGACGCCTTCCTCGACGGCGAGGGCGAGTTACCGCCGGTAGCGGAGATTGCCGCACTGTTCGCCGGTCGCGTGCCGGAAGGGGTTTTGTACTGTGTTCGAGCGGCGCTGCAGTCCGAATTCGAGATTTAAGTGACCGCACTCATAGATGTAACGATTCAGTACAGAACATGCCTTGCCTCCTGCCAAGGGTCATGCTTAGCTGACTAATAATTAGTTTTTCTCTATTTCAGTCTAATCATGAGTGTTTTATGCCGTTAACCGATCAACACCGCTTTGGCATGCAACTGGCCCAGATGTCGCGCGGCTGGCGTGCCGAACTGGACCGCCGTCTGGCTGGTCTGGGTTTGTCCCAGGCACGCTGGCTGGTGCTGTTGCACCTGGCGCGCTTCGACGATGCGCCAACCCAACGTGAGCTGGCGCAAAGCGTCGGCGTCGAGGGGCCGACCCTGGCCCGACTGCTCGACAGCCTGGAAAGCCAGGGCCTCGTCCAGCGCCAATCCGTGCTGGAAGACCGCCGGGCGAAAAAAATCGTCCTCTGTGCCCCGGCCCGTCCCCTGATTGAACAAATTGAAACCATTGCCACCCAACTGCGCCACGAGCTGTTCGAAGGTGTCGATGAGGCGGATTTGAAGGTCTGCATGCGGGTGCATGGGCACATTCTCGCCAACCTGGAAAAATCTTGAGGCATAACCGCGCGCCGGACTTTTGAGAGACCCCGTTGGGCAGACTATAAAGAACTACTTGGCAATATCGTGTTCGTACCGGATGTGCGAACACGTACAAGGTTGGTTCTGGTTATCTAAGGGATGCTCATGCTCGAGAGTTGGCGATTGGTTGTGCGGTGTTGCGCCAGGCTGCTTCTGGTCGGTGGTGCTGTCACTTACTCTGCATGGGCGCCCGCGCTGGGCCTGGGTGACATCACCCTGCATTCGGCGCTGAATCAACCGTTGCATGCCGATATCGCCCTAGTGGATGCCGCGGGTCTGGAGGAGGGCGAGTTGTCGGTCAGCCTGGCGACGGCGGACGAGTTCGGCCGCGCAGGTGTCGAGCGGGCGTTCTTTCTCAATGATCTGAAGTTCACGCCGATCCTGCGCGGCAATCGCAGCCTGATCCGGGTGAGCTCAAGCAAACCGGTCAACGAACCCTTCCTGAATTTTCTCGTGCAGCTCAATCAGCCCAACGGGCGCTTGCTGCGCGAATACACGGTGCTGATCGATCCACCGGGTTCACCGGGCATTGTTCCCGTCAGTGACGAGCCCGTTGCCAAGCCCCGGTCGTCAGCATTTCCGACTGTCCAGCCGGCCACTGCGCCCAAGGTTTCGGCGGCAAAACCTCGTGTCGATCAACCTGCCGCTACGCCGGTGAATGATCTCGCTGCCGAACAGCTGGCTGCCAGCGTGCTGCAAAATCAGCAGCTGCAAGCCACCCTCGACGAGTTGAAATCGAAGCTTCAGACCCAGGACGAACAGATCGCCGGCCAGAAGCAGCAGGTGGCCGAACTGCAAGCCCAATTGGCCGAAGTCAAACAGACTTCCGTGGAGCCGGTTGTGCCAACCGCTGTCGTGCCAGCGCCGGTCGTGGTGGAAGAGCCCGAGGTGACCCACTGGCTGCTGATCTTGGGATTGCTGGCGGTGGTGGCTTTGGTGCCGCTGGGGCTGTTCGTTCGCCGGCAACGTCAGCAGGTTCAGGCATTGCCCGAGCCGTTACCCGTTCTGCCGTCACGGCATGAGCCGGTGCTCAATCGCACGGCAGAACCCGCTGTTCAGGCCGCCACGGTAAAACCGGCACCTGTACCGGGTGACGAGCCGCCCGAGGGCGGTGACGCCGGGTTCGACGTGCAACAACTTCAAGACATCCGCGCTCGCCACCCAAAACTCAGCAGTGTGGCGCCAGTGGTTGCCGCGCCAGTCATCACGCCGCCCCCGGCAGCTCTGTCGAGCGATGAATTCCAGTTGAACCTGGATGATCTGTCGATGGATTCCAATTGGGACCTGATCAGCCCCTTCGAAAACACCGCGTCCCCCGCTAAATCACCGAGCGAACCCGCGCCGGTCGAGCCGCCTTTCACTTCGAACCTGCACGTCTTGCCCGATGTATTTGAAATGCCCGACGAGCCCGAACTCGAATGGGTCGCCGAACCTGACGCGCAATCCCTGGATGACACCTTTCTCGATGAGTTCAACGATCCCGGCCAGCCACTCGAACTGGAACCGCTGGATTTGGAACCGAGCGGGCCGAGCAATGCAGGCAAACTGGAACAAGCCCGGACCTGCATCAATGATGGCGATCTCGACAGTGCGATCGAACTGCTCAATGAGCTGCTCAAGGACAGTGATGAATCGCTCAAACAGACCGCACGAAGTCTGTTGGCCGGTATCCGCTGAGCCTCTATCATGGCGGCGCCCCCTGGCTCAGGAGTCTTGCCCGTCATGACCGCGCATAAACCGGAAATCGTCATCACTTATTGCACACAATGCCAGTGGCTGTTGCGCGCTGCCTGGCTGGCCCAGGAACTGCTCAGCACCTTCGGCGACGACCTCGGCAAAGTGTCCCTGGTGCCCGGCACCGGTGGGGTCTTTCACATTTTCTGTGACGATGTGCAGATCTGGGAGCGCAAGGCCGACGGCGGTTTCCCGGAGGCCAAAGTGCTCAAGCAGCGGGTCCGGGATCAGATCGATCCGGACCGCGACCTGGGGCATAACGACCGCACTCAGTGAGACGCCGCTTCGGCTGCGAGCGCTTTCTTGCTTGAGCCGCCCGACAGTCTGCTGGACACCACGATGGCCACGATGATCAGCGCGCCGCCGAACAGCATGCGCAGCGTCGGGTTTTCATCGAACAGCAGCCAGGCCATGGTGATGCCGTAAACCGGCTCCAGGGCAAACACCACCGCGGCAGTCCGCGCCTTGATCACCGCCAGGCTGGCGACGAACAGGCTGTGTGCGACGCCGGTGCAGAACACCCCGAGCAGACCGATCCACAGCCAGTCGAGGGCGCGCACTTCGCTCAGTTGTGGCGCCGCCACCGGCAACAGGCACAGTGCGACCACCACGTTCTGATTCAGCGCGGCCTGCACCGGTGGGATTCGCCCGGAGCTGGCGCGGTTGGTCAGCGATAGCAACGCAAACAACAAACCGGAGCCTACCGCCCAGAGCAGGCCGGTGGTGGCGCCGCTGGCCAGATCGAAGTCAGGCGTGACCAATACCAGCCCGACGCTCACCAGTACCACCAGCAGGATTTCATTGGCGCGAATCCGCTCGCGGAAGATCAGCCCTTCGAGGATCACGGTAAACGCCGGGAAACTGGCAAAACCCAGGGTCGCAATCGCCACGCCCGCGACCTTCACCGCAATGAAGAAACTCACCCAGTGCCCCGCCAGCAGCAAACCGCTGAGCAACAGTCGGCGCCAGTCCACGGCTTCGAGTTTCTGCCAGCGAGTATGACTGGCGAAACGCGCGAAAACCGCCAGGGCGAGTACGGCAAACGCGGCGCGACCGAAGACGATCACGGCGGGGGAGGCCGCGGCGAGTTTGCCGAACACACCGGTCAGGCCGAACATCAGTGCGCCAATATGCAGGGCGCCAAGGGCGGTACGGGGAGTCATTGCAATCCTTAACAGCAAAGCAAGCAGGGGTAGGCGCTGCCGCAGGCTGCGATCTTTTGATCTTGATCTCAAGAAAACAGGATCAAAAGATCGCAGCCTGCGGCAGCTCCTACATTGAAGCGTGTTGAACCCGTTATGTCTGTCGGCAGACTATTGTCATTTGTTGCCAGCCTCGCGCCGCAGTTTGCCCGGCGAAGTGCCGAACTCACGCAGCACCGCCGCAGCGAATGCACTTTGAGAGCTATAACCCACCCGACTGGCAATCTCGCCAATGGGCAACGCCGAATCCCGCAACATTCCCACGGCCATGTGCAGGCGACGACTGCGGATGTAGTCCATCGGTGTCTGCCCGCACTCGGCAACGAATCGCGCATGCAGTCGAGCACTGGACAGGCCGGCGACGCGGGCCAGATCGGCGACTTGCAGGGGGTATGCGGCGTACTGATCGATGTGTGCATTCAGCGCCGCGTAGGGCAGGCGCCGACCACCCACCACCTCGGGTTTGGCGTTGTTGAGGCAGGCCAACAGCAATACCGCGCCTTGTTGCGCGATCAGTGGATCGCTGACCTGACTGCCCGCCAGCCAACTCACCAATTGGCTTTGTCCGGCATCCAGCGGCAGGCGCCCGGCGTTGTCGAGCAAGCGACGGCTGGCTTCAGCATGTTCGCCAAGGGACTGCGAAACCCATTGATCGCTCGGTACATCCAGCACCAGGCAACGACTACCGTTGGCACTGCCACACGCGTGATGGAAACCCGACGGCACCACCACGAAACTCTGCTGAACTACCTGACTGCCACGCCCGTCAACCTCGAAGTCCAGCGCGCCCGACAGCCCGAACACCAGTTGTGCGTGGTCGTGGCTGTGGACGATCAGGTCGTGGGTGTACTGGCGTAGCGTGAGGATCGGTCTCATCGCAGTCTCCTGGGCAAGGCTGCCAGTCTACACCGAGGGTGCTCGCGAGCGCTGTCACAGGACTGACTTGCCACTGTCATGGGCAATTAACCCGACCGGCGCAAGCTTGCCCAAACAATCGCAGAGGGTTGCCCATGACCAGCGCCGAGCTCGCCAAACCCAGTCGTAAGCAACGTGTACGGACCTTGTGGATTTCCGATGTACATCTGGGCACCCGGGACTGCCAGGCCGAACACTTGTCGCAGTTTCTCAAGGGCTACCACGCGGACAAGATCTATCTGGTCGGCGACATCATCGACGGCTGGAAACTGCGCGGCGGCATGTATTGGCCCCAGGCGCACACCAATGTGATTCGCCGTCTGTTGACCATGAGCAAGCGCGGCACCGAAGTGATCTACGTCACCGGCAACCACGACGAATTCCTGCGCCGTTATTCGAAGCTGATTCTGGGCAACATCCAATTGGTGGACGAAGCGGTGCACGTGACCGCCGATGGCCGCCATCTGCTGGTGATCCACGGCGACCAGTTCGACGTGATCACCCGCTATCACCGCTGGCTGGCCTTTCTCGGCGACTCGGCCTACGAGTTCACCCTGACGCTCAATCGCTGGCTCAATCATTGGCGTGCCCGTTATGGCTACGGTTACTGGTCGTTGTCGGCGTACCTCAAGCACAAGGTGAAAACCGCGGTCAGCTTCATCAGCGATTTTGAAGAAGCCATCGCCCACGAATGCGTCAAACGCGAATTGCACGGGGTGGTCTGCGGGCACATTCACCATGCCGAGATTCGCAAGGTGGGCGAGGTGGACTACCTCAATTGCGGGGATTGGGTGGAGTCGTGCACCGCGCTGATCGAGCATTGGGATGGCTCGATCGAGTTGTACCGGTTGGCGGATGCTCAGGCGCGGGAGGCGGAGTTGAAAGCAGTGAAGGTCGCAGAACCCGCTTGAGAACAAGGTGTCAGGGCGGGCCTCATCGCCGGCAAGCTGTGGGTGTGTCCTGGATATGTGACTCACCGAAGACCCACTGTGGGAGCGAGCCTGCTCGCGATGGACCGCGTAGCGGTCCCCTGAGATTTATCAGGCCGGCGCGTGCTCTTCCATCGCCGCCTTATAGATTGAATTTTTGGGATGAGCAAACAGCCGCTCCATCATCGGCTCAAAGAAACTCAGCGGTAGCGTCTCGTAAGCCGGATCAAACGCCGCCGCATCATATTTGGCGCAGAACTCGATGGTCGCCTGATACTGCGGATGACCGCTGAATTGCTCGCGCAAATGCCGGTCCATGCCCAAATGATGGAAAAAGTAGTACCCCTGAAAAATCCCGTGTTTCTCCACCATCCACAGGTTCTCGGCGCTGACGAATGGCTTGAGAATCGCCGCCGCGATGTCCGGGTGGTTGTAGGAACCCAGGGTGTCGCCGATGTCGTGAAGCAGGGCGCAGACCACGTACTCTTCATCACGGCCATCGCGCCAGGCGCGACTGGCGGTTTGCAGGGAGTGCGTCAGACGATCCACCGGGAAGCCGCCAAAATCACCCTCCAGTAATTTCAGGTGCGCCACAATCCGTGTCGGCAATTGCCTCGCGTAGGCACTGAAGTCTGCGGCGATGATCGCCCAGTCTTCCTGCGTGCCGTCCTGCATGTGGGTGAAACGGGCGTTGGCATTCATCGGCTATCCTCTTGTTCTTGTCGAAAGGGATTTTTTGAGTGTAGGACCTGGATCCATGACCGCACTGGCTGTGCAGGACGCTTTTGTGGCCGATCGGGCCTAGAACGGCACACGGCCCAGAATCATGTCGCGGTACATGACGAAATCGCCGAGCAGGCTGTAAAACGGATACTGAAAGGTTGCAGGGCGATTCTTCTCGAAGAAGAAATGCCCGGCCCAGGCGAAGCTGTAACCGGCCAGCGGAAGGGCCAGTAACCACAGCCAGGCGCCTTTGCCGATGGTCAGGACCAGAATGAAAATAACCAGCGTCGTGCCAATGAAGTGCAATCGCCGGCAGGTGCTGTTGCTGTGTTCGCTGAGGTAATACGGGTAAAACTCAGCGAAGCTGTTGAATCGTTTGAGGTTTTCCACGACTGCGATCTCTGTGGTTATTGTTCTGACGGCAAGTTGTTCTGCGGGTAGCTTATTTGAGTCTAGAGTGATCATTGGCATCAGCCAGTGACAATAGGCGCCACTTTAGTATCCTTCGGAAATTGGCCGTAGCATGCGGCTCACCATGTAAGTAAACGCCATGAGCGAACGAACGACTTCTGCAAGCTGGGCGATGGGGATTGTCAAAGCACTGGAGATGGACGGCCTGGATTGCCGGGTACTGTTCAAGCAACTGGGGCTCGACTACGCAGCACTGGATGATCCGGATGCGCGCTTCCCGCAAGATTCCATGACAAGGCTCTGGCAGCGCGCGGTTGAGCTGTCCGGCAACCCGGCGATTGGCCTGAACATGGGCAAGGTGGTGCGACCGGCTTCCTTCCATGTGGCCGGTTATGCCCTGATGTCCAGCCAGACGCTGGCCGAAGGCTTTCAACGGCTGGTGCGTTATCAGCGCATCATCGCCGAAAGTGCCGACCTGAGTTTCCGATTGCTGGATGAGGGTTACGCGCTGATTCTGACGGTCCATGGCGATCACCTGCCACCGACCCGGCAAAGTGCCGAAGCGTCACTGGCCTGTGCGCTGGCCCTGTGCGGCTGGCTGACCGGGCGCACGCTGCACCCGCGCAAGGTACTGGTGCAGGGCGAAGAGCCCGTCGATCTCGAACCCTATAAACAAGCCTTCCATGCGCCGCTGGTGTTCAACGCACCTTATGACGCCTTGATTTTCGAGCGCGCCGACATGGAAGCGCCGCTGCCCACCGCCAACGAAGCCATGGCGCTGCTGCATGACCGGTTTGCCGGTGAATACCTGGCGCGGTTTTCCGAGAGTCGCGTGACGCACAAGGCGCGGCAGGTGTTGTGCCGTTTGCTGCCCCAGGGCGAACCCAAGCGCGATACCGTGGCGCAGACGTTGCACCTGTCGCAACGGACGTTGCAGCGGCGCCTGCAGGAAGAGGGCACGAGTTTTCAGACATTGCTGGACGATACCCGGCGCGAACTGGCCGAGCAGTATCTGGCGCAGCCAAGCATGACCCTGCTGGAAATTGCCTACCTGCTGGGGTTCGCCGATCCGAGCAATTTCTTCCGCGCCTTCCGACGCTGGTTCGACGCCACTCCTGGTGAGTACCGGGTGCGGCTGATGGAAGCGCCGAATCCGGTCAGTGACGCCAGAACGCCGGTATACACAGAACAAACACCGTAATGATCTCCAGCCGGCCCAGCAGCATGCCGAACGAGAGAATCCACTTGGCGGCATCCGGCAGGGTGGCGAAATTGCCCGCCGGGCCGATGGTCTCGCCCAACCCCGGACCGACGCCGGACACGGTGCTGGCCGCGCCGGTCAAGGCGGTCATCCAGTCGACACCGAGCAGCGACAGCAACAGCGCGATCACGCAGATCGTGATGGCGAAGAAGAACGAAAAGGTCAGAATCGAACGCACGATCTCTTCGTCGAGGCGGTGACCGTTGTACTTCTGCTTAATCACCGCGCGCGGGTGAATCAATTGGTTAAGGTTGGCCTTGAGCAGGATGTAGGCGACCTGGAAGCGGAAAATCTTGATCCCGCCGGCGGTCGATCCCGAACAGCCGCCAATAAAGCCCAGATAAAAGAACAGCATCAGCGAGAAATTGCCCCACAGGCTGTAGTCCCCCAGCGCAAAGCCTGTCGTCGTCACCACCGAAGTCACGTTCAGCGCCACATGCCGCAGGGCTTCCAGCCAATGCAGCTGGGTAGTCCACCAGTACCAGGTGCCGAGCACCAGCCACGTCACCAGCAACATGCCGAGCAAGCCTTGAACCTGCTCATCCTTGATCAGTGCCCGGCGGTTACCGCGCAAGGTTGCCACGTACAGGGTGAACGGCAGGCTGCCGAGAATCATGATGACGATCGCCACCCAGTGCACTGCCGGTTGTTTCCACTTGGCCAGCGACAGGTCGGAGGTCGAGAAGCCGCCGGTGGAGATCGCCGACATCGCGTGGTTGATCGCATCGAACGGGCTCATCCCGGCCCACCAGAACGCCAGGCTGCCGAAAATGGTAATGCCGACGTAGGCCGCTACGATCAAACGCGCCACCATGTGCGAACGGGGCATGACTTTTTCGGAACGGTCTGACGACTCGGTCTGAAACAGCCGCATGCCACCGATGCGCAGCAGTGGCAGAATCGCTACCGCCATGCCGATAAAACCGATGCCGCCGATCCAGTGCAGCAATGAGCGCCACATCAGGATGCCGGGGGACATGTCGTCCAGATGGTTGAGTACCGTCGAGCCGGTAGCGGTAATGCCGGACATGCTTTCGAAGAACGAGTCGGTGTAGCTGATGTGCTGGGTCAGCAGAAACGGCAGCGCGGCGAAGATGCACACCACCAGCCAGCTGCTGACGGTCAACAGGTACATGTCTCGCGGGCGCAGGTGTACATGCTCGGGGCGTCCGGGGATGACCAGGGCCAGGCCTGCGACAAAGGTGATCATGCTCGCCCAGAGGAACGACGGCAGGTCGCCGGTGCGATCGAAGATCACCAGCGTGGCCATGGGTACGACCATGGCAATAGCCAGCGTGATCAGGAAGATGCCGATGATGAAACCAATGAGACGTAAGGTCGGCAACGCCATGAAGTCCGCTCGGGCTGATAGTGGGAAGGGCGCCATTCTACCTGTGGGGCAGGGCATGTAAACCGGCACCTCTGCGGCACTTGCAGCTAGAATAGCCAAACATTTTTTCAGGAGGTGGCCGATGCAGGCTCTCGACGCTTTGCTCAACCGTGTTTCCGTTCCACGACTGCTCGAACCGGCACCCACCGCAGAACAACGTGAAGTGCTGTTTGCCGCCGCGATGCGTGCACCTGACCACGGCCACTTGCAGCCATGGCGCTTTCTGACTGTCGAAGGCGCGGCGCGCGAGCAAATGGGCGAGTTGCTGGCTGAAGCGGCGAAGCTGCAAGACAGTGACGTGACCGAGGCGGCGTTGGACAAGGCGCGCAATGGTCCGCTGCGTGCGCCGTTGGTGGTTGTGGTAATTGCTCGTTTGCAGGATCACGTCAAATACCCGAAGTCCGAACAACGGCTGGCGGCTGGTTGCGCGGCTCACGGGATTTTGCTGGCGGCGTACGCGCAAGGCATTGGCGCGGTTTGGCGCACCGGTGACCTGGCCTATTCGGCGCATGTGGCCAAAGGGTTGGGGTTGGCGGAAGGGGAAGAGGTGATCGCGTTTCTTTACCTCGGGACGCCGCAGAATGAACCGCGCGTGGCCGCAAAAGTCGACCTGGCTGAGTTCGTCAGCGCCTGGCCCGGTAAGGCCTGAAGATCAAAAGATCGCAGCCTCGTTTCACTCGTCAGCTCCTACAGGGTTATGTGTACTCTGTAGGAGCTGACGAGTGAAACGAGGCTGCGATCTTTTTGCATCACCCCTGCTCTTACGGTTGAACCACGGCCCCAGGCATCAACGGTAATTCCAGGCTGGCGATGAACCCGCCATCCGGGTGATTGGCCAACACCAGGCTCCCGCCATGTCGCTCCGCCGCACGACGCGCAATGGCCAGCCCCAAGCCATGTCCTGCCGCGGACTGCCCGGGCGCCCGATAGAACGGCTCACCCAACTGGCTCAAATGCTCTGAATCCACACCCGGCCCATGGTCTCGCACGCTGACTACAATCCGCTCACCCTGACGTGACGCCTGCATTTCTATCGATTGCCCTTCGGGGTTAAATCGCTGGGCATTGCGCAGCAGGTTGTCCACGGCCCGCTCAATCATTGTCGGCCAGCCTTTGAGGTTCAGCTGCGGCTCGGCCTCGAGGCACACGTCCTGATCGGGTGAACCCAGCTGGGCATCCTTTTGCAGGGTGCTGAGCAGAGCGTTGAGATCCACTTCTTCAGCGCTGGCGTTGTCGGCATCGACCCGCGCCAGTACCAGGATTTCGCTGATCAGCGCTTCCAGTCGGTCGCATTCACGGGTGAGGCGCGGCCAGAGCTTTTCCCGTTCCTCAGGATTGGCCCGCTCGGCCAATGCCAGCGCAATGCGCAGTCGGGCGAGGGGCGAGCGCAGCTCGTGGGACACGTCACGCAGCAGTTGTCGCTGACTGCCGATCAAACTTTGCAGGCGCGCGCCCATGCGGTTGAAGTCGTTGGCCAGCACGCCGAATTCATCGCGACGGTTGGCCAGTTTTACCAGGCTGTTCTGCTGATAGGTGGTTTGCCCCAGATCATGCACCGCGCCGCGCAAGCGGCTGAGTGGACGGGTGATGGACAACGTCACGAGCAGACTGAACAGGGTCAGCACCACCAGCGCGATGCCCAATGCACTCAGCGGCCAGAGCAGGCTTTCGCGGTGCCAGGCATCCAGTTCCGGGTGCGGAATCCGGTAGATCAGCAGGTAGGTGTCGCCGGTTTTTGTGCTGGTGTATTCATCGGTCAGACGACGCCATGGCAGGCGCCGATCGTCGTTGTTCTGCCGAGCTTCGAAGGCGGCCGCGCGACGGGGAAAGGTGCCGCGCACCACTGGATCGCCGCTTTCGTTGAGCACTTGAACATCGATGTGATACTGGCGCTTGCGCTGTTCCAGGATGTCCTGGGCCGCTTCTTCACCCTGGGCTTCGTAGGTTTGCGTCCACTGTTCGGCCAGGGTGTTGAGGCCCGGGTGACGACTGAGAATCCACGCGTCCTGGTTGAGCATGTGCCCCAGCAGAATGGAGAGCCCTGCAACCAGAGCGATGGCCAGCCAGAAGCTGGCCAGAATACGCCAGAACAATGAGCGCACAGAAGATCCTCAGACAAACGCAAACCATGTGGGAGCGAGCCTGCTCGCGATAGCGTCGGCACATTCAACATCAACGTGTCTGAAAGAACGCTATCGCGAGCAGGCTCGCTCCCACATTAAATTGAGTGACACCCGCCCCAGCGGAATCATCCGTTAGAGCGGGGTTAACGCATTATTGCGCTTTTTGCGGCTGTTGCGCTTTCCAGGCCTTGAACTCGGCCCATTCGGCGCGGCGCTCGGCCTGTTTCTTCTGGATCTCGTCGAATTGCTTCTGTTGATCCGGTTTCAGCAGAGCCCGCACATCGGCTTCGGCTTTTTTGTGGTTGGCCGCCATTTCGTCTTTCATGGCTTTCTGGTCGGCTGGCGAGAGTTTCTCCAAGTACTTGTCGACCACTTGCTTACGCGAGTGCATCTGCTCGCCCATGATCTTGCGGATCTGCTCGCGCTGTTCGCGGCTCAGGTCCAGTTGGCTGTACGGGCCTTTACCGTGCATGCCGTGCATCTGACCGCCGTGGCGCGAGCCGTCCATCGGACCCATAGGGCCGGCACCTTCAGGCATGGCCATGGCAACGGTCGGCAGGGCGGCAGCGAACATCAGAGCGATAAGAGTCTTGCGCATGGTGAATCTCCTTGTCTCGTTCCCGGTACGTTCCGGATGAGTACAGATTACGGAGATCAAGGTCAGCGGCGGTCAGCGGAGCGTAAAGCTTGGGTAAAGACGATTTCGTGCCGTCCTGACAAATCCGCTGATTCACACACACCCTGTAGGAGCTGCCGAAGGCTGCGATCTTTTGATCTTGATCTTTTAAGGCAGCTAAAAAGCAAAATCAAAAGATCGCAGCCTTCGGCAGCTCCTACGGGGCGAATGCATGTCCCAAGAGGGATCGTGTCGGGAATCAGAGGCTGTAGTAGTAACCGCGGCTACGCAGGGCCACGATGCGCGGGCGGCCATCGGGGTGTGGGCCGATTTTTTTGCGCAGGTTACTGACGTGCATGTCCAGGCTGCGGTCGTACAGGGTCAGCTTGCGACCGAGGGCGATTTGCGCCAGTTCCTGTTTGTCCAGTGGCTCGCCGGGCTGTTTGAGCAGGGCTTCGAGCAAGCGGCTTTCGGAAACGGTGAGAGTGAACTCCTGTTCATCGATGCTGACCACGCCGCGCACCGGGCTGAAACACAGGTCGCCCAGTTCGAGCTGGCTGGACACTGCCGCCGGATGACTGCGGCGCAACACCGCGCGCAGGCGGGCTGTCAGTTCCCGTGGGTCGCAGGGTTTGGCGAGGTAATCGTCGGCACCGAGTTCCAGGCCGAGGATGCGGTCCAGGGGCTCGCCGCGGGCCGAGAGCATCAGCACCGGCAAGTCCGGGTGATCGCTGCGCAATTGCTTGAGCAACTCCAGACCGCTGCCGTCCGGCAGCATCACGTCCAGCACCACGGCGGCGGGGGACGTTTCGGCCAGCGCGCGACGGGCGCTCTGGCCGTCGTGGCACGCGCGAACCTGGAAGCCTTCCTGGCTCAGCCAACTGCTCAGGAGCTCACACAGCTCCTGGTCATCATCAATTAATAACAGCTCGCTCATGACTCACTCAATTTAGCCATTGTCGACGTTTTCGACTTGCACCACTGGCGAAGATTCCGCAGAGCAAGGCCAATAGCGCTACTCCGGCCCCGATGACGAACCACTGCTGCTGATCGGTCAACAGACGCGGCAGCGGACTGCTGGCCTGGGCTTCCTTGAGTTGCAGCTTGAGGCGCTGGTTCTCTTGGCGCAACCGGGCCAACTGGACGCTTTCGCGCTCGCCATCGGCATTTTGCAATTGTTTGCTCAGTTCTTCCCGTTGCCGTTCGCTCTCTTTCAAGCGCTGCTGCAACTCGGTGATCTGGCCGCCGGCGCTCAAGGACAGAGGCGTCGAATGATAGCCCTCGGCGCTTTCTTCACCGTGGGCGGGCGCCACGATCGACAACGTGACCAACATCAGACACAACGGACCTTTGCGCATCGGAGCTCCTGATTCCAATCGAGTATTGGGCAGGTTATCGGCCGGTAAACGAGAATAATGAGCGATTGAGCGCGCGATGAACCGACAAGGTTCATCGCGCGGGAGAAGACTACGGCAGGACTTGCTTGAACGGCTTGACCGAAACGCTGGCGTAGACGCCGGCGGCGATGTACGGATCGGCGTCGGCCCAGGCCTGGGCGGCGTCCAGGGAATCGAACTCGGCGACGATCAGGCTGCCGGTGAAACCCGCAGCGCCCGGATCATTGCTGTCGACCGCCGGGTGTGGGCCGGCCAATACGATACGACCTTCGCCCTTGAGCACTTGCAGGCGCTCAAGGTGTGCAGGCCGTGCGCCCAGGCGGGCTTCCAGGGAATTGGCGACGTCTGTGGCAATGATTGCGTAAAGCATGTCAGTCCTCGGTTTTTGGCGTTGTGGTATCGGCGTCGTGCAAATGACGGGACAGGTAGATGCCCTGGCCGATCAGGAACAGCAATGTCATGCCCAGGCTGCCGAAGACCTTGAAGTCGACCCAGTAGCTCTGGAACGTGAACGCGACGAACAGGTTGGCGGCACCGCAAAACAGGAAAAACGCGATCCAGGCGATGTTCAGGCGCGTCCAGACCAGGTCCGGCAGGGTCAGTGCATGGCCCATGATGCGTTTGATCAGCAACTGGTCACCGACGAAGTGGCTGCCGATGAACGCCAGGGCGAACAGCCAGTTGACCACCGGGGCTTTCCATTTCAGGAAGGTCTCGCTGTGGAACGCCAGGGTCAGGCTGCCGAAGACCAGGCAGGCGATGAGGGTCAGCCACTGGCTCTTCTCCAGCTTGCGCTGCTTGATGTAGAGCGTGCCGTAGACCACCAGGGAGCTGATGATCAGCATCGCGGTGGCGCTGTAGATACCGCCTACAGTGACCTCGTGACCGGCAATGTCGACGACCCGTGGATCGATTTTGAAGACGATGAAAAACAGCAGGAGCGGGATGAAATCGATGAATTGTTTCACAGTGGCAGCCAGAAGCAGGATGTGGCGGCATAATAACAAACATATGGGCGCGCGATAGCGTCAGCTGATTTGAGGTAACACATCCCCGTGAATGTCGATTTGCACTGCCATAGCACCGCCTCCGATGGCACTCTCGCGCCTGCAGTTCTGGTTGCGCGTGCGTTCGAGAAAGGCGTGCGAGTCCTGGCCTTGACCGATCACGACACCCTCGAGGGCCTCGAAGAAGCCCGCAGTGCGGCGACCGCGCTGGGGATGCAACTGGTCAACGGCGTCGAATTGTCCTGCACCTGGGGTGGCGCAACCATTCATGTGCTGGGCTACGGATTTGATGTGAATGCCGCGCCGTTGGTCGAGGCCATTGCCAAATTGCACGATGGCCGCTGGCTACGGTCCGAAGAAATAAGCCGCAAGCTGGCGTTGAAAGGCATGCCGGGGGCGCTCGAAGGCGCACGCAGGATTCAGCAGGCGCTGGGCGACAGCGGCAATGCGCCGGCCCGTCCGCATTTTGCCGACTGGATGGTGCGCGAAGGTTTCGTCAAAGATCGCGCCGAAGCGTTCCGCAAATGGCTGGGCGCCGGCAAGCTGGGGGACGTCAAGCAACACTGGCCGACCCTGGAAGACACCGTCGAAACCCTGCGCGCCGCGAAAGCCTGGGTCAGCCTGGCGCACCCCTGGCACTACGATTTCACCCGTAGCAAGCGTCGCCGCCTGATTTCTGACTATATTCAAGCAGGGGGCCACGCGATCGAAGTGGTCAATGGCCATCAGCCCGCCGAGCAAGTGGGCAGCCTGGCGATTCTTGCCCGCGAGTTCGGTCTGCTGGTCAGCGCCGGCAGTGATTTTCATGGCCCTGGAGGCTGGTCCGAGATCGGCGAATACCGCCCGCTCCCGGAGGATCTGCCACCACTGTGGTGTCGATTCAAACATGACCCAATTATTGCCGCCGTCTGAACAGGTAGAGAATGTGAGTCAATTTTTCCAGATTCATCCGGAAAACCCGCAAGCGCGCCTGATCAAACAGGCTGTCGAGATCATTCGCAAAGGCGGGGTGGTGATTTATCCCACAGACTCGTCCTACGCCATTGGTTGCCAGATCGGCGACAAGAATGCCGTGGAGCGCGTGCGCCGATTGCGTCAGCTGGATGAAAAGCACAACTTCGCGCTGATTTGCAGCGACCTGTCGCAACTCGGGCTGTTCGCCAAGATCGACACCGGCACGTTCCGCCTGCTCAAGGCTCACCTGCCGGGGCCTTACACCTTCATTCTCAACGCCACCCGCGAAGTCCCGCGGCTGTTGTTGCACCCGAAAAAACGCACCATCGGCCTGCGTGTGCCGGCCCATCCGATTGCCCTGGCGCTGCTCGAAGAACTCGGCGAGCCGCTGATGAGCGTGACCCTGATCATGCCCGGTGACACCGACCCGTTGAGCGATCCTTACGAAATGCGCCAGTTGCTCGAGCATCAGGTCGACCTGATCATCGACGGCGGTTTCGGCGGGATCAAGGCGTCCACCGTGATCAACCTCGCCGACGGCGAGCCGGAAGTGATCCGCGTCGGTTGCGGCGACCCTGCGCCGTTCATGGCCGAGGCCTAGATGTCAGCAGTAGAACCCGTCGACAGTCAGGCCGGAGCCCAGCAAGAGCTGCCCTTCGCCATGGTCTATGGCCAGGCGGTCATGGAAATGCCGCTGGACCTGTACATCCCGCCGGATGCTCTGGAGGTCTTCCTTGAAGCGTTCGAAGGCCCCCTCGACCTGCTGCTGTACCTGATCCGCAAACAGAACATCAATATCCTCGACATCCCGGTGGCGGAAATCACCCGCCAGTACATGGGCTACGTCGAGTTGATGCAGTCGGTGCGCCTGGAGCTGGCCGCCGAGTACCTGGTGATGGCCGCGATGCTGGCCGAGATCAAGTCGCGGATGCTGTTGCCCCGCGCCGAAACGATTGAAGACGAAGAAGACGACCCGCGTGCCGAACTGATCCGTCGCTTGCAGGAGTACGAACGCTTCAAGGCGGCTGCCGAAGGCATCGATGGCCTGAGCCGCGTCGGTCGTGACGTGGTGGTGCCCAAGCTCGATGCCCCGGAAGCCCGGGCGCGCAAGCTGTTGCCGGACGTGAGTCTGGAAGAGTTGCTGATGTCCATGGCCGAGGTGCTGCGCCGTGGCGACATGTTCGAAAGTCACCAGGTCAGTCGCGAGGCACTGTCCACCCGCGAACGTATGAGCGATGTGCTGGAACGGCTCAAGGGCGGCGGTTTCGTGCCCTTTGTCGAGCTGTTCACGGCTGAAGAAGGGCGTCTGGGGGTGGTAGTGACCTTTATGGCGATCCTCGAACTGGTCAAGGAATCCTTGGTCGAGCTGGTGCAGAATGAGCCGTTCGCGGCGATCCATGTCCGGGCCCGAGCCGAATAACGAGTTGAATCATGAACCTGACTGAACCCCGCGAGCTGGCGCCACTGCTTGAAGCCTTCCTGTTGGCCTCGGGAAAACCGCAATCGCTTGAACGCCTGTTCGAACTCTTTGAAGAGGGCGAGCGGCCGGAGCCGCCGGTCTTCAAGAAAGCGCTGACTATTTTGGCCAAGTCCTGCGACGGCCGCGCCTTCGAGCTGAAGGAAGTGGCCTCCGGGTATCGCCTGCAGATCCGCGAAAAGTTCTCGCCGTGGGTCGGGCGATTGTGGGAAGAGCGTCCGCAACGCTATTCCCGCGCCATGCTCGAAACCATGGCGCTGATCGCCTACCGCCAGCCGATCACCCGGGGCGAGATCGAAGACGTGCGGGGCGTGGCGGTCAACAGTCACATCGTCAAAACCTTGCTGGAACGTGAGTGGATTCGCATCGTTGGCTACCGCGACGTGCCCGGCAAACCAGCGATGTTCGCCACCACCAAGGCCTTTCTTGATCACTTCAACCTGAAGAACCTCGACGATTTGCCGCCCCTGGCTGAACTGCGTGAGCTGGAACCTGATCCAGTGCTTGATTTCGACGACGCGCCGGTGCCGGCCGGGTTGCAGGAACTGGCGGATGCCAGTGCCGAGCCGGAAGAGCCGAAGGAAGAAACCAGTTTCCACACGCTGTTGCTGGAACTGGACACCATGGAAGAGGGGATCAAGACTGACTTTGACGACATTCTGCGCGATGGCGAGGTGATGCAGACCGAAGAGGTTCTGGAGCAGTCGGAGCCTGAGATCGAAGCTGAAATTCCGGTCGAGCCAGAAGCTACTGTCGAAGAAGAGCTTGAAGATGACGTGCTTGGTGTCGCTGAAGCTCGAGAAAAACTTCTGGCCGCCGTTGCCGCGCTCGAACAGCCTAAACCCGAGCCTGAGTTGAGTGACGAAGAGGCTGAAGCCCGGGCTCTCGCCGAAGCGATCGAAGCCGAACGCCGCGAATTCGACGACTGACCACAAATCCTGTGGGCAAACCCGATCACTGTGGGAGCGAGCCTGCTCGCGAAGGCGGCGTGTCAGCCAATATGATGTCGACTGACACTCCCTCTTCGCGAGCAGGCTCGCTCCCACAGTGATCGGGTTTGCCTGGAGTTATTGATGAGCTCAACCAAAGACCCCTGCATCAGCGTCTGCAAATTCACCGACGACATCTGCCTCGGCTGTGGCCGCAGCAAGCGCGAGATCAAGGCCTGGAAGACACTCGACAAGGCCGACAAGCGCACGGTGCTGGCCAAAGCGTCGCTACGGTTGATCAAGCTTGGCGCCACCGGTCGGCGGAAAAGCAAATAACCTTGCCTCCATCAGCTAGTCTCTGATGCGCGAACGCTCCCATGAGCGTATGATTCGCGACCCTTCGGCGATCCATTTGCCCAAGTACCCAGATTTACATCGCTTCAGGCCACGCCTGAACAGACCTACACCGGGAGGTGCCCAGATGAGTATCAACGACCAGAAAGACGACCAGGAAATCGGCCCCGCAGGCGAAAAACTGCAGAAAGTCCTCGCCCGTATCGGCGTCGGCTCGCGCCGTGACGTAGAAGCCTGGATCAGCCACGGCCGCATCAAGGTCAATGGCAAAGACGCCACCCTCGGCCTGCGCGTCGACCTGCATGACGCCATCACCATCGATGGCAAGGTGATCAAGCGCGAAGAAGCCGCCGAGTCGGTACGCCGCGTGATCATGTACAACAAACCCGACGGTGAGATCTGCACCCGTGACGACCCTGAAGGCCGTCCGACCGTGTTCGACAAGATGCCGCGCCCGAAAGAAGGTCGGTGGATCAACATCGGTCGTCTGGACATCAACACCACCGGTCTGCTGATGTTCACCACCGACGGTGAACTGGCCAACCGCCTGATGCACCCGTCCTACGAAATGGACCGTGAATACGCGGTACGTGTACGTGGCGAAGTCGATGACGAGATGATCGAGCGTCTGAAAGCAGGCGTCGTCCTCGAAGACGGCCCGGCCAAGTTCACCGACATCAAGCAGGCGCCAGGCGGCGAAGGTTTCAACCACTGGTACCACTGCGTGGTGATGGAAGGTCGCAACCGCGAAGTCCGTCGTCTGTGGGAATCCCAGGGCCTGGTGGTTAGCCGTCTGAAGCGCGTACGTTTCGGTCCGGTGTTCCTCAACTCCGACCTGCCGATGGGCCGCTGGCGCGAAATGAGCCAGTACGAAGTCGATATTCTGAGTGCTGAAGTCGGCCTGACCCCGGTGGCCATGCCGCAAATGAACGCCAAGAGTAAAGACAAGCTTGAGCGTATGCAGCGTAAATCGTCCCGTCCGGTGGGCAAGACCGAGCGCGTGCGCACGCTGCGTCCAGCCGCCGGTGCTCCGGCAGCCGGTGCGCGTGCTCCACGTGAGCCGCAGATCGAAGGTGAGCGTCCGGCCCGTAAACCAGCAGCGCCACGTGCTGATGGTGAACGCGGTCCTCGCACTCCGCGTCCGGCCAACGGTCGCACTGAGCGTGGCGAAGGTCGCGGTGCGCCAAGTGGCGGTCGTAGCGATCGCGGTGCTCCAGCGGGTCGCGGTACGCCAGTGGCAGACCGTCCTTCTGATTCCAAGCGCCCGGCCAAGCCTGCGCCGAAGAAACGCCCAGGCATCGTCCTGGTCGACCGTGACGCACCATCGGGCAAACGCCGCGGTGCGCCAGCCGGCTCCGGCCAGCGTCCGGGCTTTGGTCGTCGCAAGCCTGAGTAATCGGTAAGCGCCACATGAAAACGCCAACCTTCGGGTTGGCGTTTTTTTTCGTCTGGCTTCAGTGATGTGGTGAATGTCAGGGCCTCTTCGCGAGCAGGCTCGCTCCCACAGGTGACCGGGTTGTTTCATGAAAAAGTGATCAATGTGGGAGCGAGCCTGCTCGCGAAGGCGCCATCCGCATCACCTCAGGTTAGCGCTAGAAGACAAACCGCCCATCAAACACCGGCTCATCATCCAGCGCCAACACGCCGCTGGAGAAGATCAGGTCCAGATGATGGCTACCCTTCGCGCCGCCGCCCAATCCCAGGTGCAGCCCACAATGGCGCTCCTCGAACCCGGCATTGCGTGCATACAACGCCTTCACCCCTTCGTTGGTGCCAATCCCCAACTCCTCGATCCGCCGATTCGACGGATTGGCGTCCAGGTATTTGTTGAAGTCATGCTCCAGGCCCGGAACATCCGTGGCGATTTTGCTGATGGTCGAGTTCTCGATCCACAACTCCAGCGGTGACTCCAGCACCCCGTACTTGCGGGCAAACGGAATCGTGCTGAGGAACGTCCCCATGAACTTCACCTGACCGTTAATCGCTTCGCTGTGCGTCGCAATTTCACCGGGCGCCAGGTCAAAGTTGCCGACTCCGTTGATATCGGTCCACTTCTTGATGCTATGCATCGGCGTTTCGAACCACGAGCCGTGATCATCTTTGAAACTTAACGTCGTCGCGTGAGACATGCGTTGGATCAAGTGGCTATTCAACCCGGCAATCCGCTGCGGGGTAACACTGAAAGTGTCGTAGAAGTAATTGCCGTAATCCTTGAACAGCAGCGATTTCTTCCAGTTCTCGGCCATGACGCCTTGCAACGCTCGGACAAACTCCGGGCCTTCGGGGCGTGGGGTAGGCAGGGTGGACGAGTCGTAGAAGAAAATGTACAGATCGCTGTCGGCAATTGCCTGGGCCAGCAATGCCGTGGGTTCGAGGTCCAGGCGCATGGCGCTGAAGCTGAACCGTGGGCTGTTACCGGCGTGTTCGGCGATGGCGCCGGTGAGCGGTTCATAATCCGCCGTGTGGCCAAGCAAAACCTTCGCCGGGTTGATTCCGACAAGGGCCGGGTGGTGTTCGAGGTAGTAAAGGAAATGCGAGATGGCGCGCTGCTTATCCATGTAGTCCTCCCTGACAAACCGTGAAAAGTGGCAGGCACAACCGGCCGGACCGTACCTGCCGGGATGTCTTACAAAGGCCACATCGCCGTGCCGAACGGAACAACCGCGTCGGCTTGCATCATTTCAACGGCGGCTTCATGGGTCGGTGCTTCAAACCAATCGTCCAGTTGCAGTTCAGTTTCCAAGTCTTTTTCAAGTGCTTGCATTGTGAATCTCCTAGATGACTTTTCAGTAAGTGCAGCGGTGTTGTTTTCAATCAGTGAATACATCACCAACCTGCCGGTCGATGCGTCTCGGCAAGTCGCTGGAAACCTAGTTCAGAGGTTTTTAAATTGCAAAAAAATAATTAAATGAGATTTGTTTGAACTTTTTATTCCGTTTTTTGAGCGGCAATTTATTAATAGAAAACAAAAAACTAACTCGACCTTTTCCTTAGGAAACTTCCTGCCGTCAATTTGCAGTCAGCCCGCGTCCCGATCTGATTCGGAAAATTTACGTTACGCGCTGTAAAGAATTGCTGACGAAAACCCGGACCGAACCCCATGGATTGACGTTTACGGAAGGGTGTAAGGAAAATCTGCCGACTGTGAGCCGTCTGACCTTGGCGCAGGGCTCTGGCGCGCTTGTTTCAGCCGCGGTTGAAGGGTGAGATGCGCCCCATGCCTGTCGTGCAGGTGCATAACAAGAAGGAGGCGCAATGTACGCCGTGACTCATGACCATCTCTCCCCGTGGGGCGATTTTTCCGCCGTCCCCGTCAATGACCCGCAAAGGTCTGACTCCCTTTTTGCAGCCGCCCGAGACGTTCGGGGCGGACACAGGCAATCCCGGCAACCGACGCGCTGATCCAGCGGTGTCTGGCAGCAGGGGGTTACAGGTGTACAATGCGCCGCGTTTTAACTGTGACCTCCTGTGCATCTGCGCAAACTTCAAGGCTATCCGCCTTGTTCACTCCGTCGCGTCACGAGCGTGTCGGGTTCGATTTCGTCACAGATAAAAACAAACAGGTGACGCATGACTGTTGTAAATACGCTGAACTCCTGGTGCCTGCGCTGGGGTTTGATCGGCGCTGCTTGAAATCGCAACCGAGCAGCAACGTCTAACGAACATCATCAAACCTTGCGTGAGACCCTTTTCATGAGTGGACAAAACTCGCATTCAGGCGAGCTGAAACGCGGCCTGAAAAATCGCCATATTCAACTGATTGCCCTCGGTGGCGCGATCGGTACCGGGTTGTTCCTTGGCTCGGCCGGCGTACTGAAATCCGCTGGCCCGTCGATGATCCTCGGCTACGCCATCTGCGGCTTCATTGCTTTCATGATCATGCGCCAGCTCGGCGAAATGATTGTCGAAGAGCCGGTGGCCGGTTCCTTCAGCCACTTCGCCCATAAATACTGGGGCGGTTTCGCCGGATTCCTGTCGGGCTGGAACTGCTGGATTCTGTACATTCTGGTGGGCATGTCGGAGCTGACCGCCGTCGGCAAATACATCCACTACTGGGCGCCGGACATCCCGACCTGGGTCTCGGCAGCCGGTTTCTTCGTGCTGATCAACCTGATCAACCTGGCCAACGTCAAAGTCTTTGGCGAGGCCGAGTTCTGGTTCGCGATCATCAAGGTCGTGGCGATCGTCGGCATGATTGCCCTGGGCAGTTATCTACTGGTCAGCGGCCACGGCGGCCCGCAAGCCTCGGTGACCAACCTGTGGTCCCACGGCGGTTTCTTCCCGAACGGCGTCAGCGGTTTGGTGATGGCCATGGCGATCATCATGTTCTCCTTCGGTGGCCTGGAAATGCTTGGTTTCACCGCAGCAGAAGCCGACAAACCGAAAACCGTGATCCCGAAAGCCATCAATCAGGTCATCTACCGGATCCTGATTTTCTACATCGGTGCGCTGGTCATCCTGCTGTCGCTGACACCATGGGACAGCCTGCTGGCCACCCTGAACGCGTCGGGTGATTCCTACAGCGGCAGCCCGTTCGTGCAGGTGTTCTCGATGCTCGGCAGCGACACCGCCGCGCACATCCTCAACTTCGTGGTCCTGACCGCGGCGTTGTCGGTGTACAACAGCGGCACCTACTGCAACAGCCGCATGCTGCTGGGCATGGCCGAGCAAGGCGATGCGCCGAAAGCCTTGGCGAAGATCGACAAGCGCGGCGTGCCGGTGCGTTCGATCCTCGCGTCGGCAGCGGTGACGCTGATCGCGGTGCTGCTGAACTACCTGATCCCGCAAAACGCGCTGGAACTGTTGATGTCGCTGGTGGTGGCCACCCTGGTGATCAACTGGGCGATGATCAGCTTCTCGCACTTCAAGTTCCGCCAGCACATGAACAAGACTAAACAAACGCCGCTGTTCAAGGCCCTGTGGTACCCGTACGGGAACTACATCTGCCTGGCGTTCGTGGCGTTCATCCTGGGTGTGATGCTGTTGATTCCGGGGATCCAGATTTCGGTGTATGCGATTCCGGTGTGGGTTGCGTTCATGTGGATCTGCTACGGCATCAAGAACAAGCGCAGCGCCCGGCATGCGCTGCAGGCTGGCGTGAAATAACGCAGCACGCAGAAACAACAAACCCGGCCATATGCCGGGTTTTTTTGTGCTTGATTCATCATTTCAGGGCCACACTGAAAACCTGTGGGTGCGAGCCTGCTCGCGATGAGGTCGTGTCAGTCGACATCAATTTTGCCTGACACACTGCTATCGCGAGCAGGCTCGCTCCCACAATGGCCCGCATTGTCCTTCAGGCTATTCGGGTATCCTGATGAACCCCAAACGCGGACCCCTTTTCCATGCTGGTGATTTCCAACAATGTGCATCTGCCGGATGCCGAGGTCGAGTTGACGGCCATCCGCGCCCAGGGCGCCGGTGGGCAGAACGTCAACAAGGTCTCCAGTGCTGTGCACCTGCGCTTTGACATTCCGAATTCGTCTTTGCCCGAGTTCTACAAGGAACGACTGCTGGCGCTGCGTGACAGTCGCATCACCAGCGAAGGCGTGTTGATCATCAAGGCCCAGCAATACCGTACGCAGGAAGCCAATCGCGCCGATGCGCTGGAGCGGCTGACCGAGTTGATTCTCAGCGCCACGAAGGTTGAAAAGAAACGCCGCCCGACCAAGCCAACCCTGGGTTCGAAGAAGCGTCGGCTCGAATCGAAGACCAAGCGCGGCAGCATCAAGGCCGGACGCGGCAAGGTCGATTTCTAGCGGGCGTCTCTCTGTTCACGATGCTTTGGCGCCTGGCGGTACAAGTAGACGCTCAGCATCAAGCCGCTCAAAGCGGCGAGGGCGGCGAACAGGAAGATCGAGGCAAAACCAAATCCGGCCGCAATCGCACCCGCCAAGGGTCCGGTAATCCCCAGCGACAAATCGATGAACAGCGAATAAGCCCCGACCGCCGCGCCACGGCTGGAGGCCGGTACCAGGTTGACCGCTTCCACGCCCAGCGCCGGGAACACCAGCGAAAATCCGAAACCGCTCAATGCCGCGCCGGCCAATGCCCAATGGGCGTCCGGTGCCAGCCACAACAGCAACAGCCCCAGGGTTTCCACTGACAGGCAGGCAATCGCCACGCGAAAGCCGCCGAGGCGGTTGATCAGGTTGCCGAACAGCAGTCGTGCACCGATGAAACTGGCGCCAAACAGGCTCAGGCACAGCACCGCGTTGTCCCAGTGTTGCGTGGCGTAATACAACGTGATGAACGTGGCGATAGTGCCAAAACCGATAGAGCCCAGCGCCAGGCCGCAACCGTGAGGCAGCACCCGCCCCAGCACATGCATGAACGGCAGGCGTTCACCGACAACAATCGGCGCGGCGGTTTTCGGCCAGGCCAGCACCAGACCCAAAACGGCCAGCAGCACAATGCTCACGCCCATGCTCCACAAGCCCAGTTGATTGACCAACAGCACCCCCAGCGGTGCACCGACGGCCAGTGCGCCGTAACTGGCGATGCCGTTCCAGGAGATGACTTTGGCGGTGTTGGCGGCGCCGACCCGGCCGATGCCCCAGCCGATGGAACCCGAACCCACCAGGCTTTCCGCGCTGCCTAGCACCAAACGGCCGATCAACAGGCTGATCAAACTCAACATCGGCAGGCTCTGGGTCCAGGCTGAAATCAGCATGAACACACCGCTCAAGCCGCAACCGGCGAGGCCGTACATCACCGCCAGTTTGCTGCCTTTGTTGTCGATGATTTTCCCGGCGTAAGGACGGCTGAGCAGGGTGGCCAGGTATTGCACGCTCATCACCAGGCCGGCGATCACCGCGCCGAAACCGAGGTCGCTGTGGACGTAGCCCGGCAACACGGCCAGGGGAATGCCGATATTCAGGTAGCCGATGAAGGTAAACAGGACGATGGAAACGACTTGCAGCGTGACCGCCAGGGGGCGCTGGTGTTCAGACATGGGCAAAGATCCACGGGAAAGCAGTATAGATAGGCTGCTTATGATAGCGGCGCAAAGGGCCGCGGGGCGTGGAAAAGTAAAACTATTTACCGGATGGGTGAATCAAGGCTTGGCGGGGGCGACCAGTTGCGTCGTGACCAAGGCGGCCAGGGCGTTTTCTTCGCTGCCGAAACGGGCGAGCAAAGCGGCTTGTTTCTCGGGGGAAAGGCGATTCCAGATCTCGATCATCTTCTCGGCTGTGCCGATCAGGACGCTGGCCTGGGTTTCGGTGAAGTCATCGGTCATGGTGCGGGGGCTCAAGGTTCAGGCGGTGTGGAAAGCGCATGTTAGCGCTTTCCACACGGTCTGGCATTGCAGGTGTTTCAGTCTTCGCTGTCGGCCTGGCGGCGTTCAGTGGCTTCTTTCGGCTCGGGCTGTTGGGCACCGGCTTGTTGCGTGGTCGTCTGCTCAGTTTCGTGCAGGCTTGGGAAGGGGAGATTAGGGATCTCGTGCATATCGCGCTCCTCGCTAAGTCTGTTGATAGATCTGGTAGATCCGCGCTTTTAAAAAAGCCTGGGCAGGATACAGCAGGAGAAATGACAAATAGACTTTTATATCCATTTGTTGCGACGGATGGGATTGTCTAGACAGGTCTGTGTAGGAGCGAGCTTGCTCGCGATGGTGTGTCAGGCAACGTTGATGTCGACTGATACACCATCGCGAGCAAGCTCGCTCCTACAGGGGAGAATTGCAGTGCTTGCGGGTTACTTGCAGACGTCAGCAATTGCCTGCGCAAGCAGATCCAGGCGCGTCGCATCAATCCCCGCCACGTTCGCCCGCCCGGTGCCGACCATGTACACGCTATGGTGGTCCCGCAGTTGCTTGACCTGCTCCGGCGTCAAACCGGTGTAGGAAAACATCCCGCGCTGCGCGCCAATGTGCGCAAAGCGCTCGCGCAAACCGTGAGGTTCAAGCGCTTCCACCAAACCGCTGCGCAGTTGGGCGATACGCAAACGCATGGCTTCCACTTCGTCGGCCCAGAGGCTTTTCAGCTCCGGATCGCCAAGGATGGTCGCCACCACCGCAGCGCCGTGATCCGGCGGCGTCGACCACAGGTTACGGGCGATGTTGGCCAGTTGGCTGCGGATATCCACCAGTTTGTCGGCGGTTTTGGCGCAGACAATCAAAGCGCCGGTACGGTCGCGGTACAAGCCGAAGTTCTTCGAGCAGGAACTGGTGATCAGCACTTCGGGCAGCTCGGCAGCGAACAGCCGGGTCGACCAGGCATCCTGTTCCAGGCCATCGCCGAAGCCCTGGTAGGCGAAGTCGATCAGCGGCACCAGGTCGCGACTGCGCACCACATCCAGTACCCGGCGCCAGTCGTCATGGGACAGATCGAAACCGGTCGGGTTGTGGCAGCAGGCGTGCAACAGCACGACATCGCCTTTTGGCGCTTCGTTGAGCGCTGCCAGCATGGCTTCGACGTCGAGACGGTTATCACTGCCGACATAAGGGTAGTGGTTAACCTTGACCCCGGCCGTGGCGAAGATGGTTTCATGAATCGGCCAGGTCGGATTACTCAGCCATACCCCACGGCCCGGCAGGCACTGGGCGATGAAGTCCGCGCTCAGGCGCAGCGCACCGGTGCCGCCCGGCGTCTGGGTGACGCCGGCCCGCTGTTCGGCGATCAGCGAAGAGTCGGCGCCGAGCACCAATTCATTGATGACCTTGCCGAACGCCGGTTCGCCGTGACCGCCGATGTAAGTCTTGGTGGTCTGACGATCCACCAGGCGCTGCTCGGCGAGCTTCACGGCCTGGGGAATCGGCGTCAGGCCAAAGGCATCTTTATAGACGCCCACGCCAAGGTCGAATTTGCGCGGGTTGGGGTCCTGCGCATAGGCCTCCATCAGGCCGAGAATCGGGTCGCCGGGTACTCGACCTATGGCGTCGAAATGCATTATTTGCGGCCCTCGGCGTCCTTGGCCACTTCGTCAGTGCGTGCGGCCATGATGAAGTCGTTGCGGTGCAGGCCCTTGATGGAGTGGCTCCACCAGGTCACGGTGACTTTGCCCCATTCGGTCAGCAGGCCTGGGTGGTGACCTTCGGCCTCGGAGATTTCACCGACGGCGTTGGTGAACGCCAGCGCGTGTTTGAAGTTCTTGAACAGGAAAACTTTTTCCAACTGCATCACGCTGTCGCGGACTTCGATGTTCCAGTCAGGGATCTGCTTGATCAGTACCGGCAGTTCTTCGTCGCTGACCTGAGGGGCATCGGCGCGGCAGGCTTCGCAGTGGGCTTGGTTCAATGTGGACATGATGGGTTCCTGAAATCGAATTATTGGAAATCGGCCGTCAGTGTCACCACGCTAAACCAAAGCGGTGGTTCCTGACAGGCTCACTTGATTCTAAAAGCTGCGGATCACGCGGCTTTCGGCGGAAACTTCGGTGTGTGCAAGCCCAGCTGCATGCCTTGCTTGACCATGCCCATGATGTCTTCGTGGGCCAGGTCGAACAGGCGCTTGAGGTTCGGCAGGACAAAGTACAGCGGTTGCAGGATGTCGATGCGGTACGGCGTGCGCATGCATTCCAGCGGATCAAAGGCCTGATGCTCAGGCCCGTCCGACAGGCAGTAAACGGTTTCTTTCGGCGAGGAGAGAATGCCGCCGCCGTAGATGCGCATACCTTCTGAAGTGTCGACCAGGCCAAACTCGATGGTCATCCAGTACAGGCGCGCCAGGTAAACGCGTTCTTCCTTGGAAGCCTGTAGGCCGAGTTTGCCGTAGGTGTGGGTGAATTCGGCGAACCAAGGGTTGGTCAGCAGCGGACAGTGGCCAAAAATCTCGTGGAAAATGTCCGGTTCTTGCAGGTAATCCAGCTCTTCACGGGTACGAATAAACGTCGCCACCGGAAACTGCTTGTTGGCCAGCAGTTCGAAAAAGGTCTGGAAGGGAATCAGTGCGGGTACCCGGGCGACCTGCCACCCGGTGGTTTCACCGAGCACTTTATTGATCTCACCGAGTTGCGGAATGCGGTCGTGGGGCAGACCGAGTTTTTCGATACCGTCCAGGTATTCCTGGCACGCACGCCCCTCGATCACTTTCAGTTGGCGAGTGATCAGCGTGTTCCACACCGCGTGTTCTTCGGCGGGGTAGTCGATAAAACCTCGCGCATCGGGCTCGCGAGCCACGTATTGCGTCTGCTTCATGCTGCTCTCCTGCTAGGGGGTTTCGTTCTTGTTATGTCCTGCTATGGACCTAGAAATACCCCAAGGTGGGCGACGTTGCAGCAGGGGATCCGCGTCATGCGCAGGAGAATTCATCGATTTTCGTAAAGTTTTCGTTACGGATTGGCGGTTGTCGCGCAGCTATTGCGATTGGCGGGTTTGAAATGGCGTGCGGGTGTCACATAATCTTGACGACTATCTGAGCGTACCAGCAGAAAAATACCCTGTGGGAGCGAGACCGGCTTGCCGGCGAAAACGTCGGCACATTCAGCAGTGATGTATCAGACAGACCGTTTTCGCGAGCAGGCTCGCTCCCACAGGTTGTGCGTCTGGCATCAGCCTCATTCAACCAACGCTTTTTCGGGCCTTTATATGCGTATCAAAGTCCACTGCCAGAATCGCATCGGCATCCTGCGCGACATTCTCAACTTGCTGGTGGAATACGGGATCAACGTCGCTCGCGGCGAGGTCGGCGGAGAGCATGGCAATGCCATCTACCTGCATTGCCCGAACCTGATCAACATTCAGTTCCAGGCGTTGCGTCCGAAATTCGAGTCAATCAACGGGGTATTTGGCGTCAAGCGTGTAGGGCTGATGCCCAGCGAGCGTCGGCACATGGAGCTCAATGCCTTGCTTGGCGCGCTGGAGTTTCCGGTGCTGTCGATCGACATGGGCGGCTCGATCGTTGCCGCCAACCGCGCGGCGGCGCAGTTGCTCGGGGTGCGGGTCGATGAGGTGCCGGGTATTCCATTGTCCCGTTACGCTGAGGACTTCGACTTACCGGAACTGGTGCGCGCCAACAAATCGCGGATCAACGGGCTGCGGGTCAAGGTCAAGGGCGACGTGTTTCTTGCCGACATCGCGCCGCTGCAATCGGAACATGACGACAGCGAAGCCATGGCCGGCGCAGTGCTGACGCTGCACCGTGCCGACCGTGTCGGTGAGCGCATCTATAACGTGCGCAAGCAGGAGTTGCGCGGTTTCGACAGCATCTTCCAAAGCTCGAAAGTGATGGCCGCGGTGGTGCGCGAAGCCCGACGCATGGCGCCGCTCGATGCGCCGCTATTAATAGAAGGCGAAACCGGTACCGGTAAAGAGTTGTTGGCGCGCGCCTGCCATTTGGCCAGCCCTCGCGGGCAGTCGCCGTTGATGGCGCTCAATTGCGCCGGCCTGCCGGAATCCATGGCCGAGACCGAGTTGTTCGGCTATGGCCCCGGTGCGTTCGAGGGGGCCCGGGCCGAGGGCAAGCTCGGGCTGCTGGAGCTGACGGCAGGCGGTACGCTGTTTCTCGATGGTGTCGGGGAAATGAGCCCGCGCTTGCAGGTGAAATTGCTGCGCTTCCTGCAGGACGGTTGCTTCCGTCGTGTGGGCAGCGATGAAGAGGTTTATCTCGATGTACGGGTGATCTGCGCGACTCAGGTCGACTTGTCCGAGTTGTGTGCCCGTGCTGAGTTTCGCCAGGATCTTTATCACCGCTTGAACGTGCTGTCATTGCACATCCCGCCGCTGCGCGAATGCCTCGACGGCTTGACGCCACTGGTGGAGCACTTCCTCGATCAGGCCAGTCGGCAGATCGGTTGTCCGCTACCGAAACTGGCGCCGGCGGCTATGGAGCGACTCAGTCATTACCATTGGCCGGGCAACGTTCGGCAGTTGGAGAACGTGCTGTTCCAGGCGGTTTCACTGTGCGAGGGCGGCACGGTCAAGGCCGAACATATTCGCCTGCCGGATTACGGCGTGCGTCAGCCGCTTGGCGATTTCTCGCTTGAGGGCGGGTTGGATGCGATCGTCGGGCGCTTTGAAAAAGCAGTGCTGGAGCGTTTGTATTCCGAGCATCCGAGCAGTCGGCAACTGGGCAAGCGGTTGGGGGTTTCACATACCACCATCGCCAACAAACTGCGTGAGTACGACGTCGGTAAAGACAATAGTTGAAGATCGAAAGATCGCAGCCTCGTTTCACTCGACAGCTCCTACAGGTGTACGCATTCCAATGTAGGAGCTGTCGAGTGAAACGAGGCTGCGATCTTTTGATCTCTTGATCTGTTGCCGCGAAGCGGCATAACACCGCCGGTTTTTCGTCTTTGACACAATCCCCGAATCCTCTCTGAACCCGTCAAGCCCTTTGTTTGCCGGGCCCCGCGCCGCCAGAAAAAAGTTGGTCTGCAAATTGCTTATGGCTCAGCAGTACAGCAGTGGGCGGCAAACGTCCGGCATGCAGAGGAAAGAGTGTGGACAAGTACCTTTATGTGGCAATGACCGGCGCCAGCCAGAATGCACTGGCGCAGAAGGCTCATGCGAACAACCTCGCGAACATTTCCACCAACGGTTTCCAGAAAGACCTGGAGCAGGCGCGTTCCATGCCGGTGTTCGGTGACAGCTTTCCGGCGCGTGCGTTTGCCATGTCCGAACGTCCGGCCACCGACTTCTCTCCTGGCGCGATGGTGGAAACCGGTCGTGACCTCGATGTCGCCGTGACCGGCAACGGCTGGATTGCGGTGCAGAACCCTGATGGTGGCGAAAGTTACGTGCGTACCGGCAGCCTGAACGTTGACGCCCTCGGGGTGCTGCGGGCTGGCAATGGTATGCCGGTGTTGGGCAATGGCGGGCCGATTGCCGTGCCACCCGAGCAGCAAATCGAAATTGGCGAAGACGGCACCATCAGCATTCGTGCGATGGGTGAAGGTCCCCGCGTGATGGCGGAAGTCGACCGCATCAAGCTGGTCAATCCGGACTTCAAGACCATGACCAAAGGCCTGGACGGCTCGATTCACACCAAGGACGGCAAGCCCGCGCAAGCCGATGCCGGCGTCAAGCTGGTGTCCGGTTTCCTCGAGTCGAGCAACGTCAATGCCGTGGAAGAGATGACCTCGGTACTGGCGCTGTCCAAGCAGTTCGAGCTGCACATCAAGATGATGAACACCGCCAAAGACGATGACCAGGCCATGGCTCGGGTCTTGCAGATCAGCTAATTATCAGAACGTCGCGCCGTAAAACAGGCGCACGAGGAGAATCGAATGCTTCCGGCTCTATGGGTTGCCAAAACAGGTCTGTCCGCCCAGGACACCAACCTGACGACCATTTCCAACAACCTGGCGAACGTGTCGACCACGGGTTTCAAACGTGACCGTGCCGAGTTCCAGGACTTGCTGTACCAGATCAAACGCCAGCCAGGCGCCCAGTCGACCCAGGACAGCGAATTGCCGTCGGGCCTGCAACTGGGTACTGGTGTGCGCATCGTCGGCACCCAGAAAAACTTCAACGCCGGCAGCCTGCAAACCACCGAGCAGCCGTTGGATATGGCCATCGACGGTCGCGGTTTCTTCCAGATTCTGCAGCCGGATGGCACCACGTCCTACACCCGTGACGGTACGTTTCACCTCGACTCCAACGGTCAGATCGTGAACGCCAGCGGCTTCGCCCTGGAACCGGCCATTGTCATTCCGAACGATGCCCAGACCTTCACGGTCGGTCGCGACGGCACCGTGTCCATCACCGTTGCCGGCAACCCGGCCGCCCAGGTGATCGGCAACCTGCAAACCGCCGACTTCATCAACCCGGCCGGCCTGCAAGCGGTGGGTAACAACCTGTTCCTGGAAACCGCTGCCAGTGGTGCGCCGCAAGTCGGTACGCCGGGCCTGGCCGGTTTCGGCACCACGCTGCAGAACACCCTGGAAACGTCCAACGTCAGCACCGTTGAGGAGATGGTCAACATGATCACCACTCAGCGCGCCTACGAGATGAACTCCAAGGTGATCTCCACTGCCGACCAGATGCTCTCGTTCGTAACGCAGAATCTGTAATCAAGTCTATGAGGCGACCATGAGGTCGCCTGCAACACCGTGAGGTAGGGTCATGAATCGCTTTGTATCTGTTCTGGCACTGAGTGGGGCCATCGTGCTCGCGGGTTGCGTTGCCCCGCCGCCCAAGCCCAATGACCCTTACTACGCCCCGGTGTTGCCGCGCACACCGCTGCCGGCTGCCGCCAACAACGGCTCGATCTACCAGGCCGGTTTCGAACAGAACCTGTACGGCGACCGCAAGGCGTTCCGGGTCGGTGACATCATCACCATCACCCTGAACGAGAGAACCCAGGCCAGCAAGAACGCCAACTCGCAGATCGACAAGAACAGCAACACCAGTGTTGGCCTGACCTCGTTGTTTGGCTCCAGCCTGACCACCAATAACCCGATCGGAAGCAATGACCTGAGTCTGGATGCCGGTTATAGCGCCGATCGCGCGACCAAGGGCGACAGCAAGTCCGGCCAGAGCAACAGCCTGACCGGTTCGATCACGGTGACCGTCGCCGACGTGCTGCCCAACGGCATCATCGTCGTGCGCGGCGAGAAGTGGCTGACCCTCAACACCGGCGATGAGCTGGTGCGGATTGCCGGCCTCGTTCGCGCCGATGACATCGCTACCGACAACACCGTGTCGTCGACCCGTGTCGCCGATGCGCGAATCACCTATTCGGGTACCGGTGCTTTTGCCGATGCGAGTCAGCCAGGCTGGTTCGACCGTTTCTTCCTCAGCCCGCTGTTCCCTTTCTAGGTGGTTACATTGAACTTCAAGCACCTGATGGTGGCCGCCCTGATGCTGTCTGCAGCCTTCAACGCTCAAGCCGAGCGGCTGAAGGACATCGCCAGTATTTCCGGCGTGCGTTCCAACCAATTGATCGGTTACGGCCTGGTGGTCGGGCTTAACGGTACCGGTGACCAGACGACCCAGACGCCGTTCACCCTGCAAACTTTCAACAACATGCTCTCGCAGTTCGGTATCAAGGTGCCGGCAGGTTCTGGCAACGTGCAGTTGAAGAACGTCGCAGCCGTGTCGATCAGCGCCGATTTGCCGGCGTTCGCCAAGCCGGGTCAGCAGGTCGATATCACCGTATCGTCCATCGGCAACTCCAAGAGCCTGCGCGGCGGCACTTTGCTGCTGACGCCGCTCAAAGGTATCGACGGCAACGTCTATGCCGTCGCCCAGGGCAACCTGGTGGTGGGTGGTTTTGATGCTGAGGGTCGTGACGGTTCGAAGATCACCGTCAACGTTCCGTCGGCGGGTCGCATCCCTGGCGGCGCATCGGTCGAGCGTGCGGTGCCGAGCGGTTTCAATCAGGGCAACAGCCTGACCCTGAACCTCAACCGTTCGGACTTCACAACGGCCAAGCGCATCGTCGACAAGATCAACGACATGCTCGGCCCTGGCGTTGCCCAGGCCATCGACGGCGGTTCGATTCGTGTCAGTGCGCCACTTGATCCGAGCCAGCGGGTCGACTACCTGTCGATCCTCGAGAACCTCGAAGTCGATCCGGGGCAGGCGGTGGCGAAAGTCATCATCAACTCCCGGACCGGCACCATCGTGATCGGCCAGAACGTCAAGGTTTCCCCGGCCGCCGTGACCCACGGCAGCCTGACCGTGACCATCACCGAAGACCCGATCGTCAGCCAGCCCGGCCCTCTGTCCAACGGGCAGACGGCGGTCGTGCCGCGCTCGCGGGTCAACGCCCAGCAGGAAGCCAAGCCGATGTTCAAGTTCGGCCCGGGCACCACCCTCGACGAGATCGTGCGTGCGGTGAACCAGGTCGGCGCGGCACCGGGTGACTTGATGGCCATCCTCGAAGCCCTGAAACAGGCCGGCGCGTTGCAAGCCGACCTGATCGTGATCTGAGGACGGCGACCATGGATATGCGCAAGAGCGGTCTGGTCAGCACTAGCGACTCGGGTTCCTATTCGGACCTGAATCGCTTGAACCAGCTCAAGGTCGGCGACAAGGACAGCGATGGAAACATGCGCAAGGTGGCGCAGGAATTCGAATCGCTGTTCCTTGGTGAAATGCTCAAGTCCATGCGCTCGGCCACCGAAGCGCTGGGTCAGGACAACCCGCTCAACACGCCGGCGGCCAAGCAGTACCAGGAAATGTACGACCAGCAGTTGGCCGTTTCCATGTCTCGCGAGGGCGGTGGTATCGGTCTGGCGGACGTGCTGATGCGTCAGATGTCGAAGAATAAACCGCTGGCGCCAGGCGAAGCGGCAACGCTGTCGGCCGCCAAGCAGGAAGCGGCAAAAGCGGCGGCGCAGACGCCGGTGGCTGCCGGCACGGTCGCGACCGACGGACCGCTGTCGCGGGTCAATGGCCAGCGTCCGTTGTGGGCTTCGCGCTCGCTCAATGCACCGCAAGGGGTAGGCGAGGGCGCGCATCGCAATGACATGGCGCTGATCAATCAGCGACGTCTGGCGTTGCCACCGAAACTGGCGGATCGCTTGCTGGCAGGCCTGGTGCCTTCCGCCACGACGACTGCCACGACGACTGCCGCGACAGTCAACAAGACGCCATTGCCGGAGCGCGCCACGCCTACCGGTTCGGGGCCTTTGTTCAATGGCGACTGGCTGGCGAATGCGCAAGCGTCATCGGGCGCCGGCCTGCAGATTCATGGTCGTGCCATTGCTCAGATTCCACTGGCGCCAGCGAAGAAAGCCTTCGGTTCCGCCGACGAATTCGTCAACACCATGCTGCCGATGGCCAAAGAAGCCGCCGAACGCATTGGTGTCGATCCGCGTTACCTCGTGGCTCAGGCTGCGCTGGAAACCGGTTGGGGCAAATCGGTCATGCGTCAGCAGGATGGCAGCAGTAGCCACAACCTGTTCGGCATCAAGGCCAGCAGCAGTTGGACGGGCAATTCGGCGCGCGCAATCACCAGCGAATTCAGGAATGGCGAGATGGTCAAGGAGACGGCTGAGTTCCGTTCCTACGACTCTTACAAGGATAGTTTTCATGACCTTGTGACTTTGCTGCAAACCAATAATCGCTATCAAGATGTTGTGAAGTCGGCCGATAACTCAGAACAGTTTGTACGCGAGTTGCAAAAGGCCGGTTACGCAACCGACCCGGACTACGCAAGCAAGATTTCGCAGATAGCCAAGCAGATGACGAGTTACCAAAACTACGCTGCGGCGGGCGCTTCCACGACGCCTTTATAGGCATAAGGTATAAGGTCTGAACCATGAGTTTGCTCAATATCGGGATGTCGGGTCTGGCCGCAGGCCAATCCTCGTTGATGACTACCGGCAATAACATTGCCAACGTCGACACCGCCGGGTACTCGCGCCAGCAAACAGTGCAAGGCACCAAGGCCTCGCAGCAGTTCGGCAATGTCTACATCGGCACCGGTACGACCCTGGCCGACGTGCGCCGGGTGTACAACAGCTACCTCGATGCGCAGTTGCAGACCACCACGTCGCTCAACAGCGATTCGGCAGCGTACCTGGGCCAGGTCACGCCGCTGGACACGTTGATGTCGGACAGCGGCACCGGCCTGAATGGCGCACTGACCAAGTTTTTCGCTTCGGTACAGAACGTCAATGCCAAGCCGGGTGACGACGCTTCCCGCCAGTTGCTGCTCAGCGATGCTCAGGCCTTGAGCAACCGTTTCAACTCGATCTCCTCGCAGTTGAACCAACAGAACGCCAACATCAACGGCAACCTGACGAGCATGGCCGAACAGGTCAACAAACTGGCCGCCACCGTCGCGCAGTTGAACCAGAAGATTTCCGAAGTATCCAGTTCCGGCGGCATGCCGAACGACCTGCTCGACGCCCGCAACGAAACCGTGCGCCAACTGTCGACCTTCACCGGTGCGCAAGTGGTCGAGCGTGAAGGCAGCCTCGACATTTATCTGGGCAGCGGTCAGCCGCTGGTCATGGGCAACACCGTCAACAAACTCGAAGTGGTGCCGGGCAAAGACGATCCGGGCCGCTTGTCACTGCAACTCAATCGCGGGTCGAGCACCATCGATATCACGTCGATCATGACCGGCGGCGAGATCGGCGGCCTGCTGCGTTATCGCAGCACCGTGCTGGATCCGGCCATGAACGAATTGGGCCGTGTGGCCCTGGTCGTCGCCGATCAGATGAACTCGATCCAGGCCCAGGGCATCGACAAGAACGGTGACTTCGGTTCGAACCTGTTCAGCAGCATCAACAGTGCTGCGCAGATGTCTCAGCGCAGTGTCGCAACCATCGGCAACAGCGTGGGCTCCGGCAACTTCGATGTGAGCATCGAGGACACCGGCCAGCTGACCATCAACGATTACAAGGTCACGTTCACCAGCGCCACCGACTACACCGTTGCGCGTCTGCCGGACAACACGCCCATGGGCACTTTCAACACGGCGACGACACCGGCGCCGGTCATTGACGGGTTCTCGCTGAAGCTCACCGGTGGCACTGCCGCCGCCGGCGATACCTTCAAGATCACGCCGACCCGCAACGCCGCGGCCACCATCAAGACCGAGATGACCGACTCCAAACGTCTGGCGATTGCGGCACCGTTGGGCGCGGCCATTGCGGCGAGCGGCAGTGGCAGCGGCACACTGACGATTCCGGCCAGTGGTCAACCGACCCTGACCACCAAGTTCGACATCTACGACGCGGCCACCACCACCGCGATGCAGAACGGCCTGAAAACTTCCACGCCGACCAAAGTCGTGTTTGGTAACGTGTCTGCCGACGGCACCACCCAGACCTACCAGTTCCTGGATGCCAAGGGCGGGGTGATCAGCAGTGGCACCATCAAGCCGGGTGAAACCAACACCCTGAACCTGACCGTGCCGCTCCAGGATGCCACGGGTGCGCCGATCCCGCCTGCGCCCGCCGCTCAGTACACCGTCAGCTTCGACATGACCATCGCCGGTTCCCCATCCAGCGGCGCTGCGATCAACGTTTCGCTCAGTCAGCCGGGCACTCTGGACAACCGCAACGGCACAGCGTTGGCCGACCTGCAAACCGCACAGACCGTGGATACCGGCTCTGCCAGCAAGGGCATCTCCCTGACCGACGCCTACGGCAAACTGGTCGAGGGTGTCGGCTCCAAGGCTGCCCAGGGCAAGCTCGACAGCGCTGCGACTGACGCCATCCTGGCTAACGCCAAGGGCGCGCGTGACTCGCTCTCCGGTGTCGACCTCGATGAGGAAACCGGCAACCTGGTCAAGTATCAGCAGTACTACACCGCCTCTTCGCAGATCATCAAGGCTGCGCAAGAAATCTTCAGCACACTGATCAACAGTCTTTAAGGAGTCGTAGCCCATGCGCATTTCTACCGCCCAGTTTTACGAGTCTTCGGCTGCGAACTATCAGAAGAACTTCGCCAACGTGGTCAAGAGCAGCGAAGAGGCCAGCAGCCTCGTTCGCGTCAACACTGCCGCCGATGATCCGGTCGGCGCTTCGCGTTTGCTGCAATTGGGGCAGCAGGCTTCGATGCTCGATCAGTACGAGGCCAACGCCACTACGATCAAGGCGACCCTGGGTACGACTGAAGCGGTGATGACCAGCATCAACAACGTCCTGCAACGCGCCAAGGAATTGGCCGTGAGCGCCGGCAACGCTGGTTACACCGATGCCGACCGTCAGGCTAACGCGCTGGAACTGGGGCAGATCGAAGAGCAGTTGCTGAGCCTGATGAACAGCAAGGACGAGAACGGCAAATACATCTTCGCCGGCTCCAAGGGCGATACCGTGCCGTTCACACGTAACAACGATGGCACCTACAGCTACAACGGCGACCAGGTGACGCTGGACCTGGCGGTCGGCGATACCATGTCGATGGCCACCAACAGCACCGGTTGGGATGCGTTCCAGCAAGCGATCAATACCAGCCGCAGCCAGGTCACCAGGACTGCGCCGGTCGTGGATGACGGTCGCGTGACCCTGTCCAATGGCCAGGTGTCGTCGAACGTCAGCTACAACTCCAAATTCCGCAGTGGCGAGCCCTACACCGTGAGCTTCGTCAGCGGCACCCAGCTGCAGATCACCGACTCGGGCGGCAACGACGTGACTGCCGAAGCCAGCCAGGGCGGCGTGTTCGATCCTGCCAGCAAGTCGGGCCAGCCCGTCACGTTCCGCGGTGTCGAGCTGACACTGAACATCAACCTGGGCACAGGTGACGTTCCAGCCACCGTGCTGCCGGGTCATTCCTTTACCCTGGCGGCCAAACCGGACTCCTTCAGCGGAGCCGGCAGCCCGGGCAACCCGTCGACGAGCCAGATCACCGGCAGTAGCATCACCAATGCGGCGGATTACCACGCCAGTTTCCCTAGCGGTTCGGCGATCCTGAAGTTCACCAGCCCCACGGCCTTCGACCTGTACGCCGCGCCTTTGACGGCCAACAGCTCGCCAGTGTCCAGCGGGACCCTGGTCGGCACCGTCGCCACCGCATCGGGTGTGAGCTTCACGTTGAGCGGCGCGCCGGCTGCCAACGATCAGTTCAGCATCGCGGTCAATACCCACGAAACCCAGAACGTTCTGGACACTGTGAGCCAATTGAAAACCGCGCTGAATACGCCAACCAACGGTGACCCGATCGCCACTCAGAAATTGCAGGCGTCATTGGCGTCGGGCATTGCCAACCTGGCCAGCGGCACCGATCAGCTGTCCACTGCCTTGAGTTCGGTCGGCGGACGTGGTGCTGCCCTGGATACCCAGAGCGATACCAACCAGAGCCTGAAACTGGCCAATACCCAGACCCAATCGTCGATCCGCGATTCCGATCCGGCTGAAGTGATGACCCGTCTGACCTTGCAGCAAACCATGTTGCAGGCTTCGCAATTGGCCTTCAGCAAGATTGCTCAGCTGGGCCTGTTCAACAAGGTCTGAGTCTGCGTCTGCCGAGCTGCCAACCGTCTTTTTTTAAGCGGTTCCGGGGCCTCTGCCTGAAAGGGTAGAGGCCCGCCGCTCGAGAGTTTCCCGTCGTGAATCAACTTCCCCTCGTCAGCATCGTCATCCCTGCCTACAACCCGACGTACTTCGACCAGGCACTGATGAGTGCGCTCGCTCAGACCTACGCGCGAATCGAAATCGTCATATGCGATGACTCGTCCGACGATGCAATCCAGAACATCGTCGAGGGCATTGTCGAGCCGGTTCACCCGATTCGCTACCTGCGTAATCCACACCGTCTCGGGTTGCAGAAGAATGTGCTGCGCTGTGTGGAAGAGGCTCGTGGCGAGTTCATCAAAGTGCTGTGCGACGATGATCGCCTGTTTGCGCCAAGCGTTGAATTGCAGGCGCAGGTGTTGATCGACCACGCGGATGTGAATGTGGTGTTTGCCCTGCGGATGCTCAGCGATGCGGGTAACTTCATCCTGCCGCCCCGGGTCGACAACTGCCGGTTCTCACCAAACGACGCCTTGCTCAAGGGCGATGACATGCTGGCGATCTTCGAGGGCACGCCAAAGAATTTCCTCGGTAACTTCAGTTCGACCCTGATGCGTCGCGCCGATGTGCTGGAGTTGTTGCCGGCCCTGATTCAGGAAGGTGCCGGTTTCATCGCCATGCTCGATTTTGCCTTGTTCGTGTGCCTGATGCGTCGCGGTAACCTGGCGTCGCTGAACACCGTGCTGAGTACCGAGCGTCTGTACCCGGAGCGATTGAGCAAAACCCCGGAGATGATCAAGGCCGCAGCTGTCGAGTGGAACTGGCTTTCGCAGATGCTCGCGGCGCGTAGCGGTGAATCGGCACCGGCGTCGGGCTGGGTACGCTACATCGACCTGAACAAAATCAAGGGTCAGCCCCACGCCTGGGAAGAGTTGTGCGTTGTACGTGTTCTGGGCAATCGCAACACGGTGGTGAATGGTCGGGTGGGTGGCGAGAGCGAAAGTTACGCCGATTTTTATCGCGAATGGCTGGCGATCCGCAGGTTCTCAGAGGTCGAGCAGCGCTTTATGCCGCAGCGTATCGACAGCTGGACATTCCGTCCGCAGATCGTGCCGATTGTGATCGATAGCGCCGCTGATAGTGCGACGCTCAACAAGACGTTGCAGAGCATCAGTCAGCAGCTGTACGCGCCTCAGGCGGTGCTGGTGTTGTCCGATGCGTTATGTACGGCAGACGATCGTGTGGTGCAGTTGCCGTTTCAATCTGACTGGGCCCAACAGCTCAACGCAGTGGTGCCGCAGCTGGAAGGCGCCCACTGGTTTTACCTGTTGCGGGCCGGCGATACCTTGCGTGAATCGGCGCTGCTGATCCTGGCCGAACGCATTGCGGGGTCGGTGGGCATGCTCTGTGCCTACAGTGACGAGGGGGCGCTGATCAATGGCGAGTCGGTCGATCCGGTGTTCAAGCCCGATTTCAACCTCGACCTGATGCGCACCTATCCCTACGTCGGCCGAACCCTGGCCTTCGAGCGCCAGCGCTTCATGGCGCTGGGCGGCTTCGATTCGGCTCACGGCGAGCTGGCGCCGCACGATCTGCTGTGGCGTCTGGTGGAAGATGCCGGGCCGCAAACCATCGAACACATTGCCGACATTCAGGTGGAGTCGAGCCTGACGTTTGCCGACTGGTTGTCGATGCCTGAAGTGATCGAGAGCAACGCAGGGATGGTCGGCGCGCACCTGGATCGCATTGGTGTAGCACATGCGGTCCGGCAGGAAGAATTGCCGTTGATCAATCGCATCGACTACCACCATGGGGTGCGTCCGCTGGTGTCGATCATCATCCAGACCGGCGATTCGCTGTACGCCTTGCAGCGTTGCGTCGAAGGCTTGATCGAGCGGACGGCTTATACCCAATACGAAATCCTGATCGTCGAAAGCGGCACGGACGACCCGGCGATGCTCGACTGGCTGGCTGCGATGGCGCAATTGGGCGCCTCGATGCTGCGCGTGCTGCGTTACGCCGGTGACGCCAACGACGCGGCGATCCGCAACTTTGCCGCGAGCCTGGCGCATGGCGAGTACTTGCTGCTACTCAGTGCGCAGACGGTGATCTGTGACCGCGACTGGCTGGATGAATTGCTCAATCATGCCCAGCGTCCCGAAGTGGGTGTGGTCGGTGCTCGCATCCTCAGCCCCGAGGGCTCGATTGTCAGTGCCGGGTTGATTCTTGGCCTGGCGGGGCCGGTCGGTTCGCCGTTTTATGGCGAGGCGGCCGGTTCTCGAGGCTACATGCAGCGTTTGCACGTGACCCAGAACTGGAGTGCGGTGAGTCATCACTGCCTGATGATACGCAAGCAAGTGTTCGATGAGCTCGACCAGTTCGATGAGGTGACGTTCACCCAGGAACTCAGCGACGTCGACTTGTGTTTACGGGCAAGTAAAGACGGCTACCTGGTGGTCTGGACGCCTTACGCCAACGTGGTATCGGTGCCGCAAGACGTATCGCCGGCGCAGCCGTCGACTCTGGTGCAGCGCGAGCGTGAGGAGGAAGCCTTCTATCGCAAATGGCTGCCGAAAATCGCCAAGGATCCGGCCTACAGTCCAGCGCTGAGCCTTGGGTATTCCAGCTTCAGTCTGGAGCCGTCGCTGCGCAATAACTGGAACCCGTTCTGCACTCGCGCATTGCCGTTGATTCTGGGTCTGCCGGTCAACAGCAGCGCCGTCGGCCACTACCGGGTGACCGCGCCGCTGGCCGAGCTTGAGGCGGCCGGGCGAGTGATCGCGCGGGTGGCCTATGAGTCGCCGTCGACTGTAGAGATCGAGCGTCTGTCCCCGGACACGATCATTCTGCAAGGGCGTTACAGCGAAGGTGCCGCCGGCGACATTCTGCGGATGAAGAAGTATTCCAGCGCGCTACGGATTTTCGAACTCGACGACTACATCGTCAGTGCGCCGAAGAAAAACACCCACGCCCGCAACAAACCGGTCAACACCGAGCAAATGCTGCGTGAAGGCATCGGTCTGTGCGACCGGGTGGTGGTCACCACTCAACCGCTGGCCGATGCCTTGTCGAGCATGCACAGTGAGATTCGCGTGGTACCGAACATGCTGTCGCCGGACCCGTGGGCGACGCTGACCAGCCAGCGTCGCACCTCCCGCAAGCCGCGCGTTGGCTGGGGTGGCGGCACCAGCCACACGGGAGATCTGGAAATCATTGCCGAGGTGGTGCGCGAGCTGGCGAGCGAGGTCGAGTGGGTGTTCTTCGGCATGTGCCCTGATGGGTTGCGCCCGTATGTCCATGAATTTCACTCCACCATCGGCTTGCAGAGTTACCCGTTCAAACTGGCGAGCCTGAACCTCGATCTGGCGCTGGCACCGCTGGAGTTCCACATCTTCAACGACTGCAAAAGCAACCTGCGATTGCTGGAATACGGCGCCTGCGGGTACCCGGTGATCTGCACCGACACCGAGGCCTATCGCGGCCACTTGCCGTGCACCCGGGTCTATAGCAACAGCACGGACGAATGGCTGCAGGCGATCCGCATGCACCTGGCCGATCCGGACGCCAGTTACCGCATGGGTGATGAGTTGCGTGAGGCGGTGCACCGCGATTTCATGTTGCGTGGCGACAACCTGAACCACTGGCTGTGGGGCTGGTTGCCGGACTGACTCCGTGACGCGTCGCCAACCTTGAAAAAAAACGCCCGAACGCCGCTCGCGTCCGGGCGTTTTTTTGTTCTGTGCAATTGGCTCACTTCCTGCAAGTCACCGGTATATCGCCATAAAACCTTCACCCCGCTTGGGGTGTGAACGGCCCAATGGCTGCGGGTCAATGATGTGCATCTGACGGTTTGCCGACCCTTACGGGGGCCGCCGCACCGCGCGAAGAGCAAGAGGACAGCGATGAAGGCAGTAATTCTGGCGGGTGGTCTCGGTACGCGGATCAGCGAAGAGTCGCACCTCAAGCCCAAGCCGATGATCGAGATCGGCGGCAAGCCAATTCTTTGGCACATCATGAAACAGTACTCCGCCCATGGCATTCATGACTTCGTGATCTGCCTTGGCTACAAGGGGTATGCGATCAAGGATTTCTTCGCCAACTACTTCCTGCACACCTCCGACGTCACCTTCGACATGTGCAACAACCGCATGGACGTTCACCAGAATTACAGTGAGCCATGGCGCGTCACGCTCATCGATACCGGTGAAGAAACCATGACCGGCGGACGTCTTCGCCGTGCTGCCCGTTATCTGGAGGGTGAACAGGCGTTCTGCTTCACTTACGGTGACGGCGTCTCGGACCTCAATATCGGCGCCCTGGTGGATTTCCACCTGGCCCACGGCAAGCTCGCCACCGTGACGGCGGTACAACCGCCGGGGCGTTATGGCGCGCTGGAGCGTGATGGCGACACGGTGTTGGGTTTCACCGAGAAACCTCGCGGTGACGGCGGCTGGATCAACGGCGGTTTTTTCGTCCTGTCGCCCAAGGTCTTGCCGTACATCGCTGACGATCAAACCTCCTGGGAAGCCGAACCCCTGGCGACGCTGGCGGGTGAAGCCCAACTGCAGGCCTTCCAGCACGAAGGGTTCTGGCACCCGATGGACACCCTGCGCGACAAGAATCACCTTGAGGCGTTGTGGCAGAGCGGGGAGGCCCCATGGAAGCAATGGGACTGAGCCCGGAGTTCTGGCGCGGCAAACGGGTCCTGTTGACCGGCCACACCGGTTTCAAGGGCAGTTGGCTGACGTTGTGGCTGCAAAGCCTGGGGGCCGAGGTCAGCGGGTTTTCGCTGGATCCGTCCACTGAGCCGAGCCTGTTCGAACTGGCGCGTGTTCACGAAGGCATCAATGATCATCGCGGCGACCTGCGTGACCTGGGCGCCTTGCTCGAATTGATCGCTGAAACCCAGCCGGAAATCGTCCTGCACCTGGCGGCCCAGCCGCTGGTGCGCGAAGGCTATCGCGACCCGTTGGGGACGTACTCCAGCAACGTCATGGGCACCCTTAATCTGCTCGAAGCGATTCGCCAGGTCGGCGGCGTGCGCGCCTGCGTGCTGGTGACCACCGACAAGGTCTACGCCAACCAGGAATGGCTATGGCCGTACCGTGAAAACGAAGCCCTCGGTGGTCATGATCCCTACAGCAGCAGCAAGGCCTGTTGCGAGTTGCTGGCCCAGTCTTACGCGGCTTCGTTCTTCCCGGCCGATCGTTACGCTGAACACGGTCTGGCATTGGCCACGGCCCGCGCCGGTAACGTGCTGGGCGGCGGCGACTTCGCGCCGGAGCGTTTGATTCCCGATGTGCTCAAGGCGTGGTCCGCCGACGAACCGGTAACCCTGCGCTACCCGCAAGCCGTGCGCCCATGGCAGCACGCGCTGGAGCCGCTGGCCGGCTATCTGCAACTGGCGGCCGGTCTTTATGAGCAAGGTCCGCAGTTTGCCGGTGCCTGGAACTTCGGCCCGAGCGAAACCGACATGTGCAGCGTTGGCGAAGTAGTCGAGATGCTCTCCAAGCGCTGGCCACAAGCGCGTGGATTGCGCATCGAGCCGAGTGAATTGCATGAGGCCGGTCTGTTGCGCCTGGACAGCAGTCGCGCCCGTCAGCTGCTGGCCTGGCAACCGCGCTGGTCGTTGCAGCAGTGTCTGACCCAGACCCTCGATTGGCACCTGGCCTGGCAAAACGGCGACGATATGCGCGCCTTTACCCTGGGCCAGTTGAACCTGTACCGAGGCGCGTTGTGAGCGGGTTTCTGTTGAATGCGTTGCCGCTGAACGGTTTGTTCAGCGTGCAGCACAAGCGCTTCGAAGACGATCGCGGGTACTTCGCCCGGTTGTTCTGCGAAGGCAGCCTGAGCGCCTTCGGCCAGCCATTTCATATCCGCCAGATCAATCACTCCTGCACCCGCGAGCGGGGCAGCGTGCGGGGTCTGCATTATCAGAACGCCAATGCGCCTGAAGCCAAGTTGATCACCTGCCTGCGCGGTGAAGTCTGGGACGTGGCGGTGGATCTGCGTCCCGACTCTGAGACGTTCCTGCACTGGCAAGCCGAACACCTGCGCGCCGGCGACGGTCGCAGCCTGCTGATTCCGGCCGGGTTCGCCCACGGTTTCCAGACCCTCACCGACGACGCCGAATTGCTCTACTTGCACAGCGCGGATTACACGCCTGCGCACGAAGGTGGCTTGAGTGTGAACGATCCACGGCTGGCAATCGCCTGGCCATTGCCTGTCAATAATCTGTCGGCCCGGGATTCCAGCCATCCCTTGCTTGATGAACACTTCGCTGGAGTGCGTCTATGAACTGCCGTGGTTGCGGTACTCCTCTGGCCTTGCCGCTGATCAATCTGGGCACCTCGCCACCGTCCAATGCCTACGTACGTGCTGATCAACTCGATCAGGCCGAGCAATGGGTGCCGCTGAAGGTTGCGGTGTGTCAGCAGTGCTGGCTGGTGCAGACCGAGGATTACACCCGCGCCGACAGCCTGTTCGACGCCGAGTACGCCTATTTCAGTTCGTTCTCCAGTACCTGGCTGGCCCACGCCGAGCGCTATGTGGCGCAGATGGTCGAACGCTTCGGCCTGACCGCCGACAGTCGTGTGGTGGAAATCGCCGCCAACGACGGTTACCTGTTGCAGTACGTGGCCGGGCGCGGCATCCCTTGCCTGGGCGTCGAACCGACCCGCAGCACCGCGCAAGCGGCGCGGGAAAAAGGCCTGGAGATTCGTGAACTGTTCTTCGGTCGCGACACCGCCGCGCAACTGAACAGCGAAGGCTGGGGCGCCGACCTGATGGCTGCCAACAACGTGTTGGCCCACGTCCCGGACATCAATGATTTCCTCGGTGGTTTCGCCACTTTGCTCAAGCCGACCGGTGTGGCGACCTTCGAGTTTCCGCAACTGCTGACGCTGATGGCCGGGCAGCAGTTTGACACGCTGTATCACGAGCATTTTTCCTACCTGTCCCTGACGGCCGTGCAGACCTTGTGCGAGCGCAATGGCCTGGAAGTGTTCGACGTCAGTCAGCTGTCGACCCATGGCGGGTCGTTGCGGGTGTTCGTCCAGCGTGTCGACGGCATTCGCCGCGACGTGCAGCCAGCGGTTCAACAGCAATTGCAGGCCGAACTGGCCGCCGGTGTGAAAACTCCCGAGTACTACGCGACCCTCGCTCCCGCCGCGCAACGCATCAAGCACGAACTGCTGCGCTTCCTGCTGCAGGCCAAGGCCGATGGCAAGCGTGTGGTCGGTTATGGCGCGGCGGCGAAGGGCAATACCTTGCTCAACTATGCCGGGGTCAAACCGGACCTGCTGGCCTGGGTTGCCGACGCCAACCCGCACAAGCAAGGCAAGTATTTGCCGGGCAGTCGCATTCCGATTGTCTCGCCTGCGCAGATCGATCTGGAAAAACCGGATTACGTGCTGGTGTTGCCATGGAATCTGTTGCACGAAGTCAGTCAGCAACTGGCGCAGGTACGACAGTGGGACGGCCGTTTCGTGATCGCCGTACCTGAGTTGACTGTGCTGTGAAAGTGCTCGTGACCGGTGCCACCGGGTTCGTCGGCCGACATCTGGTGGCGGCCTTGCTCGCCCGTGGCTGCGAGGTCCGGGCGGTGGCGCGTAACGCCGAGACCGCTACGAGCATGCCGTGGATCAATGCCGTGGAGTTCATCGCAGCGGATATTCACGCCGATGACCTGAATATCACCGCGCTGACCGATGGCATCGATGCCCTGGCGCATCTGGCCTGGCCCGGTTTGCCGAACTATCAGGCGCTATTTCACTTCGAGCACAACCTGATGGCCGATTACCGGTTCATCAAGAGCGCGGTCGAGGCGGGCGTGTCGCAAGTGCTGGTGACCGGCACCTGTTTCGAGTACGGCATGCAGAGTGGTCCGCTCCGCGAACAGGCCACGCCGCAGCCGGGCAATCCTTACGGGCTGGCGAAGAATACGCTGCGGCTTTTCCTCGAAAATCTACAGCGGGTTCAGCCGTTCACCTTGCAGTGGGCACGGCTGTTTTACCTGCACGGAGAGGGGCAAAACCCGAACAGTTTGCTCGCAGCACTGGATCGGGCCATCGATGCCGGAGACGAGCGCTTCAACATGTCGGCCGGCGAACAGCTGCGCGACTACCTGGCGATCGAAATGGCGGCCGGTCATCTCGCGGTGATCCTGCAACAGCGTGGCTTCGATGGTGTGATCAATTGCGCCAGCGGCCAGCCGATTTCGGTGCGGGCGCTGGTCGAACAGCGAGTTCGTGAGCGCGGCGCGTCGATCGATTTGAACCTGGGTCACTACCCATACCCGACCCACGAACCGATGGCGTTCTGGGGCGTGACGGACCGCTTGCAACAGCTACTGGGAGCAGAACATGAGGTATGAGTTGTATCGGGTCGCCGACCTGCCAGTGTTGCAAAATCGCACCTTCGCCGACCCAGCGTCGGCCAGGGCTTCGGCCTGCGCCGACATGGTCCTGGTGCAAGACGAGGCGAGCGGGCTGATCTTCAATCAGGCCTTCGACGCGGACAAGCTCAGCTACGACGCCGACTATCAGAACGAGCAGGCTCATTCCGGCCAGTTCCAGAAACACCTGAGCGATGTCGAAGGGATCATTGCCCGCCACTTCAAGGGGCAGGAACTGATCGAAGTCGGCTGCGGCAAAGGTTACTTTCTTGAGCTACTCAAAGGTCTGGGCTACCCCATCACCGGTATCGACCCGGCCTACGAAGGCAGCAACGCCGATGTGATCAAGGCACCGTTCACTCGCGGCCTGGGTCTGTCGGCGGACGCTATCGTGTTGCGGCATGTGCTGGAGCATATCCAGGACCCGGTGAGCTTTCTCGCCGAGATGGCCGAGGCCAATCAGGGCGGGCAGATCTACATCGAAGTGCCGTGCTTCGACTGGATTATCGAGCACCGTGCCTGGTTCGACCTGTTCTACGAGCACGTCAATTATTTCCGCCTTGATGACCTGCGCCGGATGTTCGGCACCGTGCACGAGGCCGGTCATCTGTTTGGTGGCCAATACCTGTACATCGTCGCCGACCTGGCGACATTGCGCCTGACGCCAGAGCAACCGGTACCGCGCCTGACGTTGCCGGACGGTTTCACCAGCAGCCTTACGCGTGCGGTGCAGATTATCCAGGCGGCGCCTGGGCAAGGTTCGGCGATCTGGGGGGCCTCGTCCAAAGGCGTGATTTATTCGCTGTTCTTGCAACGAGCCGGAGTTGCGGTGGATCGCGTGGTGGACATCAACCCGGCCAAACAGGGTCGCTATCTGCCCCTGAGCGGCGTGCGGGTGTCCTCGCCACAAGAGGCCATGGATGCCTTGCCCGAAGGCGCCAATCTGTTTGTGATGAACTCCAACTACCTCGAAGAAATCAAGCGGATGACCGGTGGGCGCTACGTCTATCACGCCGTCGACAGCGCTTCGTTCCAGTGACTATTGAGATTCTAAAATGACCGACAACACCGTCAATAAAGCCTTCGAAGCCGAATGCCAGGCAGAAATTGCCCGCCAGGGCGATGACCAGAAACTCACCGGCCTGGCCCGGGATTTCTTCAACGAATCGGCCAAGCACAAGTACAGCTACCACTTCTCGTGGATGGGCCGTCCGATCATCCAGTTGCCTCAAGACATGATGGCCATGCAGGAAATCATCTGGCAGGTCAAACCGGACCTGGTGATCGAGTGCGGCATCGCCCACGGCGGTTCGATCATCTATTACGCGTCCTTGCTGGAGCTGCAAGGCCATGGCGAAGTGCTGGGCATCGACCTCGACATTCGTGCGCACAACCGTGAAGCCATCGAAAGCCACCCGATGAGCAAGCGCATCAAAATGATCGAAGGATCGAGCATTGATCCTGCGATCGCCGCGCAAGTGCGTGCAGCGGCCGAAGGCAAGAAAGTCATTCTGGTGCTGGATTCCAACCACACCCACGATCACGTGCTCGAAGAGCTGCGCCTCTATGCACCACTGGTTTCGGTGGACAGCTACTGCGTGGTCATGGACACCGTGGTCGAAGACATGCCAGCCGACTTCTTCCCGGATCGTCCGTGGGGCCCGGGCGATAACCCGAAGACCGCCGTGTGGAAGTACCTCGAAGAAAACAAGGACTTCGAAATCGATCGGCAGCTGCAAAACAAGCTGTTGATCACCGTAGCGCCGGACGGCTATCTGCGTCGCGTTCGTTAATCAAAAGTAGCTTCAGGTTCTTGGCGATTGGCCGGTAGTGGGGATAGAAAGATGCAGGTTCAAAACAGTACTCAAAACAACGTAGCGCCGCTGAACGAGCGGTTTACGGTGGTGGTGATTTCCCATAACCGCAAAGCGTTCCTACGCCGCACTTTGCAGTACTACAGCAGCTATCCCTGCACGGTTCTGGTCCTGGATTCATCCGTTGAGGGTGATGAAGACATTGCCCGGGATTTCCCGTCGGTCGACTATCGCCACTTGCCGCAATACACCTACAAGGGGCTGCAGGACAAACTCACCTACGGCGTTAATCAGGTCACCACGCCGTACATGGTGTTCGCCGCTGATGACGATTTTCTGCTGCACCGCGCGCTGACCGAGTCGGTGGAGTTTTTGGAAGCCAATCCCGACTACGGCCTGTGCCATGGCTACGGGATCATGTACCTGTCCCGGGCTACCGAGGTGAACTACTATCGCCGCGACCGCAAGGTGCACGAGGATTACAACTCGGATCTGGCTGAAGATCGCGTCGTGCGCTTCATGGACAACTTCCTGCCGCCGTTTTATGCGGTGACCCGTACCGACCTGCTGCAACAGTGGTACCGCCTGCTGCCATCGAGTACCGGTTTCGAATGGCAGGAAATTGGCCATACCTTCTACCTGTTGGCCTGCGCCAAGGCGCGGATTCTGCCCATTCCGTTCGCCGTGCGGGAAATCAACTACGGTGCCTCGGACCACAACACCAACGTGTTGACGGTGCTGACATTCAAGGATGCGAAAAGCGCGGCCGAGCGCGAGCACTTTGCCGAGTTCCTGGCCTCTATTCCGACGCCGCTCAGCGTCAAGGGCCCGGCCCAGGTTAAACAGATTGCCCTCGACAGCTTTGCGGCCATGGCCGACTGCTTGCTTGAAGGTCGCTCGCTCAAAGGCACGATGATCTTCCGCTCGGCCTGGCTCGAGGCGGGGAAAGAGCCGATTCGTAGCTTCGGCCCCCAGCAGTTCGTCGAAATGCCGTTCTACAACAAGCCGGTGTTCGACCTGCTGACCGAGTTCGAATTCCTGCTGCACGCCATGCCTGCCGGTCGCCTGCAACTTCAGGAACTGGAAGGCATCCTGCTCAAGCAGCATGAGCTGATGCGCATTCACCCCAACGACACCGACCGCACTGTACGCAGCCGGTTGTGGGAGGCCTTGAGCCTGAACGTGTTCAACCGGGCCGTGGTCAAGCGCCTGGCCGAGTCGTTAAAGGACAGCGACGAGCCGGAAGAAGGCCTCAAGCTGCAAGCCTGGTCCGAGCGCCTGGACGCTATGCCCGGTCAGCAAGACCGTCGGTTGTTCGAGAACATGCCCTCCGGCCGCTTGCTGAACTGGCTGGAAGCGCGCAACCCGGATGCCGGGCAGCTCAAATCGATTGCCGCGCATTTGGCCAAACACAACGGTGGCCCGCAGTTCGGCATTCTGCTGCTGGATCTGAACGCCGACATGTTCAAGTTGCAGGCGACTTTTGACAGCCTGGTCGGCGGTCACTGCAAGGCGTTCAACCTGGTGGTGTTCACCACCGGTGATTTGCCGGCGACCACCACCGTGCGCGACACCGTGCACTTCGTCAAAGTCACTGCGACCAACTACGTCGAGCGCATCAACCAGATCGTCGCCCAGTCCACGGCCGACTGGCTGCTGCTGGCCGAGGCCGGTGACCAGTTCACCGCCAGCGGTCTGTTGCGTGCCAGCCTTGAGCTGACTGGCGCCGAGGGTGTGCGTGCGGTGGCGATGGACGAAATTCAGCGTCAGGCCAACGGTGCTCTGGCGGATGTATTCCGCCCAGGAGTTAACCTCGACCTGCTGCAATCCGTACCGTCGCTGATGGCGCGACACTGGTTGATCCAGCGTGATGTGTTGGCCCAGGCCAAAGGTTTCTCGACCGAGTACCCCCAGGCCCTGGAGTTCGATTTGTTGCTGCGTCTGATCGAGGACGGTGGCCTGGCAGGGCTGGCACATCTGGCCGAACCCTTGCTGACTTGCGATGCGCCGGTGGAGCCGGAAAACGCTCAGGAGCGTCAGGCGCTGACCCGTTCTCTCACGGCGCGCGGCTACCGTGCTCGGGTCAGTTCGGCGCTGCCGCTGACTTATCAGATCGACTACCAGCACGCCGAGCGGCCGCTGGTGTCGATCATCCTTCAGAGTGAGGACAACCTTGAGCATCTGCAACGCGCATTGATCAGCGTGCTGCAACGTACCCGCTACCAGCGCCACGAAGTGCTGATCGCCGACAACCATAGCCAGTCCGAAGCATTGGTGGCCTGGCTGAGCAACCTTGAAGGCAAGGGTGATCGTATCCGCGTCCTGCGCAGCAGTCGCCGCCTGAGTGCATCGGCACTGAACAACTTCGCGTGCGCCGAAGCCAAGGGTGATTACCTCGTGCTGTTGTCGGCCGAATCCGAAGTGGTCAACGTCAACTGGCTGGAAAGCCTGGTCAATCAGGCCCAGCGTCCGGAAGTCGGCATCGCCGGCGCCAAGCTGATGGACATCCGGGGCGTCACCACTCAAGCCGGGTTGATCCTTGGCTTGAATGGCGATCTTGGCTCGGCCTTTGTGGGGGAGCGTAAAGACGCCAAGGGCTACCTGAATGGTCACCAGGTCGAGCAGAACTATTCGGCGGTGTCCGGTGCCTGCCTGATAATTCGCAAGGACTTGTATGAAGCGGTCGGTGGCCTGGATGAAGAGCATTTCGACGAAGCCTTCGCTGATGTCGACCTGTGCCTGAAAGTCGCCGATGCCGGCTATCTCGTTGTCTGGACGCCACAAGCGCAACTGCTGCACCCGGGCGTGCTGCCTGAGGCAGGCCAGGCTCGTGCCGCCCTGCGTGACAAGTGGCAGGCCCGCTTCGAACAGGATTCGGCCTACAACCAGAACCTGTCCTTGACCGGCAAGGGCTTTACCCTCGGCGACGCCTCCAGTGTGAACTGGGTGCAGTTGCTTGCCTAAGTTGTCTGACCCAGTAAAAGGACTCACGACATGTTCAACGGCAAATTGCTCCTGAAGGATGCGCGTACCTGCCTGCTCGATGTGCATTGCGTTGAGTCACGGTCATGACGCCTTACCGCATTCCCTACGGCCGACAAAACATTGATCAGACGGATATCGATGCCGTCATGGAGGTACTCAAGTCGCCCTGGCTGACTCAGGGGCCAACCATCGAGCGCTTTGAAAGGGCGCTGGCCGATCACTGCCAGGCCGAGCACGCGGTAGCGGTGTGTAACGCCACGGCAGCGTTGCACATCGCTTGCCTCGCCGCCGGGCTGGGGCCGGGCGATTATTTGTGGACAAGCCCGAACACCTTTGTCGCGTCCGCCAATTGTGGGCGCTACTGTGGCGCCGAAGTCGATTTCGTCGACATCGATCCTCATACCCTGAACCTGGATGCACGGTTACTGGCAGAGAAACTCGAGGTTGCCGAAGCGGTCGGGAAGTTGCCCAAGGTGGTGGTGGCGGTTGCGTTCGCGGGGCAGAGTTGCGACATGCGCACCCTCTCGCAGCTATCGGAGCGGTATGGCTTTATCTTGATCGAGGATGCTGCCCATGCGGTGGGTGCCTCGTACCTGGGGCGACCGGTCGGTTGTGGTCAATATGCGGCCATGACTATTTTCAGCTTCCACCCGGTCAAGATCATTACCAGCGCCGAGGGTGGCATGGTGCTGACCAATAATGCCGGGTATGCCGAGCGTCTGCGGCGGCTGCGCAGCCACGGCATCACGGGTGATCCGGCACAGATGAAGGTGCCGGAGACGGGGTTGTGGTACTACCAGCAACTGGAGCTGGGGTTCAATTACCGGATGACCGATTTGCACGCCGCATTGGGGCTGTCGCAAATGGCGCGTCTTGACGCGTTTGTGGCCAGACGTCGTCAACTGGCCGCGCGTTATGAAACACTGCTCGCTGGCCTCGCTGTGACATTACCGGTCGCTCAGCCCGGCGCAGAGTCGGCCTGGCACCTGTATGTGGTTCGATTGCAGCTTTCGCGCATCACGCTCAGTCAGCCGCAGGTGTTCGAAGCGTTGAGGGCGGCGGGGCTGGGCGTGAACCTGCATTACATTCCGGTGCACTTGCAGCCTTACTACCGTGAGCAGGGTTTCAAGGACGGCGACTTTCCTCAGGCCGAGCGTTATTTTTCCGAGGCCATCAGCCTGCCGTTGTACCCCGATCTGACGGATGAGCAGCAAGATGAAGTGGTGGAGCATTTAAGGCGAATCCTGGGTTGAACATCATGATTGATCGCGTGGGCACTCCTCGCGACGTCAGGCTCATGCTGGAACACCGGCTGTGAGCTGCGTCGCCATCATTCCCGCCCGAGGTGGCAGCAAACGGATACCCCGCAAGAACCTCAAGCTGTTCGACGGCGTGCCGATGATCGTCCGTTCCATCCGTACGGCACTGGCATCGAACCTGTTCGACCAGGTGATCGTCAGCACCGACGATGAGGAAATTGCCGAACTCGCGCGGGCCAACGGCGCTGAAGTTCCATTCATGCGTCCCGTTGCGCTGGCCGATGACTTCACCGGGACTGCCGCGGTCATCGTTCACGCCTTGAATCAGCTGCCGGCGTTCGACTATGCGTGCTGTATCTACGCGACCGCGCCGCTGTTGCAGGCGCGGTATCTGCGTCAGGGACATGAAATGCTGGTGCAGCATCCGGACAAGTCGTTCGCGTTTTCCGTAGCCGGTTTTGGCTTCCCGGTGCAACGTGCGTTGACCCTCGACGAGCACGGTGCCCTGATCCCGCTCTACCCGGAATATCGCGACACCCGTTCCCAGGATCTGACTGAAACCTTTCAGGACGCTGGTCAGTTTTACTGGGGGCGCAGCGAGGCCTGGTTACGTGGCGATGTATTGTTTTCCCCGGCGAGCCTGCCCGTGATCTTGCCGCGACATCTGGTGCAGGACATCGATACCCTCGAAGACTGGAAGCGTGCCGAATACCTCTACGCTGCGCTGAAGGCGGCAGGAGAGCTGCAATGAGAGTGCTGATTCGCTCTGATGCGTCGCCGACCATCGGCAGCGGTCATATCGCCCGCTTACTGCCCTTGGCCAGAACCTTGCGCAAGCAGGGCTCTCACGTTGCCTTTGCGTGTCGTCTGCTGCCTGGCCATCGACTCGACACTCTGGCGGCCGAAGGCTTCGACACCTTCGCGCTGCCCGATCGTTATCCCGGAGAAGACCCGCTGCAGGCCATCGAATCCATGCTGCCCTGGCAGGCGGATATCGCCGCGCTGGACCGGGCGCTGGAAAACCATCTTGCCTTCGACTGGATCATCGTCGACCACTACGGCCTCGATCATCATTGGCAGACCGCGGCTCGCCGTTGGGCGCCACGGATCGCCGCGGTGGATGACCTGGCCACTCGAACGTACAACGTCGACCTGCTGCTGAATCAGAATCTGTCGGGCACGCCGCAAGCCTACGCCGCGCTGCTGCCAGCCGATTGCCGAACCTTGCTCGGCCCGCGTTTCGCCATGCTGCGTGACGAGTTTTGTTGCCCTGCAATCGAGATCAAACCCCAGGCCAAACGGGTTTTGGTGAATTTCGGCGGCTTCGATGCGGCGATGCAGACCCATCACGCGATGCAGGCGCTGGAAAATTTTCATGAGCTGGAAGTCGACTTTGTTGCCGGTGCCGATAACCCGGCCTGGGAGCAGATGCAGGTTTTGGCGGCCAGTCGTCCGAACTGGCGCCTGCACAGTTTTGTCAGCGATTTTTATCGACTGATGACCGAGGCCGATCTGTTCGTCGGTGCCGGCGGCGGCACCAGTTGGGAGAGGGCGGCCATGGGGTTGCCGACGATCTGCATTGCGGTCTCGAACAACCAGCAAGCCAACGGCGAGGTGATGGCCGCTTCGGGGGCTCATGTCTTCATGGGGGCTCGCGAGCAGGTCAGTGTCGAACAATTGCGCCTGGCCATCGGCTTTGTCGTGGGCAATCAGGGGCTACGCCAAAGTCTGGCCGAACGTTCCCGGAAACTGGTCGATGGCCGTGGTGCGCAACGGGTCGCGGCGGCGCTGGCCGGTGCAGTTTTACAGATTCGTCCGGCTATCGTGGACGATGCACAGTTGTTGTTTGATGGGCGCAATAGCGAAGCGGTCCGACGCTGGTCGCTGGAGACCCATGTCATCGATTGGCAGCAGCACTGCAACTGGCTGACCGCGAGCCTGAGCAATGTGCAGCGCTTGCTGTTGATCGCCGAGGCCGATTACGGTCCGGTCGGTGTGTTGCGCTACGACCTGCGCGGTGTTGACGCCGAGGTCTCGATTTATCTGTTCGAAGGCCGTTTGGGGCTGGGTTGGGGCCGGGCGCTGCTGGCTCGGGGCGAAGCTTTCGTAGCCAGCCATTGGCCGCAACTGCAAACCATCTCCGCTCAGGTATTGCCAGGCAACCTGCCGTCGCTGAACGTCTTTCGCGAAGCCGGTTTCACCCAGCATGCTTGCGCATTCACGCGCGTATTAAAGGAACACTGCAAATGACGGGTTTCAAGATTGGCGACCGCTTGATCGGCGCCGATGCGCCGCCGTTCATCATTGCCGAGATGAGCGGCAACCATAACCAGTCCCTGGAGGTGGCGCTGCAAATCGTCGAAGCCGCAGCCAAGGCCGGTGCGCATGCCCTGAAGCTGCAAACCTACACCGCCGAAACCATGACCCTGGACTTGTCCGAAGGCGAGTTCTTCATCAAAGACCCGAATAGCCTTTGGGCCGGCTCTTCGCTGTACGCGTTGTACGAAAAAGCCCACACCCCATGGGAGTGGCACGCGCCGATTTTCGCCCGTGCCAAGGCGCTGGGCATGTTGGCGTTTTCCACACCGTTTGATGACACCGCAGTGGACTTCCTTGAAAGCCTCGACGTACCGGCTTACAAGATCGCGAGTTTCGAGAACACCGATCTGCCACTGATTCGTCGGGTCGCGGCCACCGGTAAGCCGCTGATCATTTCCACCGGCATGGCCAGCATCGCCGAACTCGACGAAACCGTGCGTGCCGCCCGTGAGGCCGGTTGCAAGGACCTGGTGTTGCTCAAGTGCACCAGCACTTATCCGGCGACGCCGGCCAACAGCAATGTGCGTACGATCCCTCATCTGCGCGAGCTGTTTGGCTGTGAAGTCGGTTTATCCGATCATTCGATGGGCGTTGGGGTGTCCGTCGCCGCGGTAGCGCTGGGGGCTACGGTGGTGGAAAAACATTTCACTCTCGACCGTGCCGCCGGTGGGGTGGACGCCAGTTTTTCCCTGGAGCCGGCTGAGCTCGCGAGCCTGGTGATCGAAACCGAACGCGCCTGGCAGGCCATGGGCCAGGTGCATTACGGTGTGACGGAGGCCGAGCGCAAGTCTCTGGTGTACCGCCGTTCGCTGTATGTCACTCAGGACATGGTCGCCGGTGAACCCTTCACCGCCGCTAATCTGCGGGCTATCCGTCCTGGTCTGGGGCTGGCCCCAAAACACGCGCAAACCCTTCTTGGTCGCCGAGCCCGCCAAGCCATAAAACGCGGAACGCCGCTGGACTGGTCGTTGGTCGAATAACCCCTTATGGGGCTGATTCGGCAAAATAGCGTGACCTGCGAGTCATAACGCGCATCTTCACTGTATTGTATTAATAGGGAAGGTGGCGCCTGGTGCCTGTTTGGCCCAGTGATAGCCCTTTATTCTTCCTGTTGTCGCCGCCTCGGGGCGACGTTTTTCTCTGTTTGTCGGCGCCCCTCGATTCCTTGCGAGCGGTGGTATTGGGCTGTTTATTATTGGGAAGCCGTAATGATTGGCATAAAGAGCATTGCGAGCTACGTTCCTGTAGCCGGCGTGGACAATTACGCACAAGGTGCAAAATTCGAAAAGGATGAAGAGTTCATCCTGGGCAAGATCGGTTCCGCCTTCCTGCCGCGCAAAGACGCAGGCCAGGAAACGTCGGACCTGTGTGTCGAAGCAGCCAATGCGCTGTTCGCCAACAATCCCGACCTGAAACGTGAAGACATCGACGTGCTGATCGTGGTCACCCAAAACGGCGACGAAGAAGGCCTGCCGCACACCGCCGCGATCGTTCAGGACAAGCTGGGTTTGCCGACGACCGTGGCCGCGTTCGATATTTCCCTGGGCTGCTCCGGCTACGTCTACGGCATTTACGCAATCAAGGGCTTCATGGAAGCCGCAGGCCTGAAGAATGGCTTGCTGATCACCGCCGATCCGTACTCGAAGATCGTCGACCCGGAAGACCGCAATACCACCATGCTGTTCGGTGATGCCGCCACGGCCACCTGGATGGGCGAAAACGCACCATGGCAGTTGGGCAAAGCCAAGTTCGGCACCGACGGTTCCGGTGCGCCGCACTTGAAGGTGACCGACGGCGTGTTCTACATGAACGGTCGTCAGGTCTTCAACTTCGCGCTGCTCAAAGTCCCGGCTCACTTGCATGAACTGCTGGCTGACTCGCAGCTGACGGCTGCCGATATCGATGCCTTCTGCATTCACCAGGGCAGCGCGGCGATTGTCGATGCCGTGGCACGGCGTTTCGAGGGCGAGCCGGAGAAGTTCATCAAGGACATGGTCGAGACCGGCAACACCGTGTCATCGAGCATTCCGCTGCTGCTGGAAAAACACGTCCTGGATTCCAGTTGGAAGCGCGTTGCGCTGAGTGGTTTCGGGGTCGGGCTGTCCTGGGGTTCGGCGATTATCTATCGTCCTTGAGTCTCGGCTCTATTTAGTCAAAGAAAGCCAGGCACAAAAAAAGCGTTCAAGGTGTAACCTTGAGCGCTATTTTTTTGCCTGAACGAAAAGCGAGGCTCCATGAGCGAGTTCTTTGAGCGCAACGTCGAAGTCATACAGCGCCGCTGGCCGATGCTGTATGCGCGCTTGCTGGTTGAGGACACAAGCCTGTTGCAGGCCGAGCTGGTGGAGGGGCTGGGCTCGACAGTGAGCATTAACGGCATTCAGCTGACAAGTCGCCATGACCGCACCCGCGAAGCCAGGCTTCAGGCTGACAGCGTGCCGATCGACAGTCCTGTGGTGCATGTCTATGGCACCGGGCTTGGTGATCTGCAAATGGAGTTGTTGGCGCGCGGCGGACTTGAACGTTTATATGTACACATCCTTGGCGGAGCGGTGTTTGCGTTGGTGCTGCAGCTGCTCGAACAACAGCAGTGGCTCAACGATCCGCGGGTTGAACTGTTGTATGCCGGCGATCTGGCGGAAATGCAGTTGCCGTTTTTCGCCTTGCCGTCGGAGTTGGTGCTGGCTGATGACTTCAATGCCAAGATGCGTGATCGCTTGATCAGCGAAACCCACCTGACATTCAATAACCGTGAGTTCGACCCTCAGGCTCCACATATCGTCGAGCGCTTGCAGGCGAGCCTGGCGCTGGTGCAGGCCGATGGCGATGTGGCCGAGTTGTTCGGTTCCTGTGCCGGGCAGGAAGTGTTCGTCATTGCCACGGGCCCGAGTCTTGAGCTGCACTTCGATCGCTTGCGGATGATTCGCGAGCAGGCGGTGCGCCCATTGTTCATTTGTGTCGATACCGCTTACCGGCCGCTCCTCAATCATGGCATTCGCCCCGACGTGGTGGTCAGCATTGATCAGCGCATTTCAACCCGGCATCTGCCGCCTGAAGGCACATCCGCGATTGCGCTGGTGTACATGCCCATGGTCGATCCTCAGGTGCTGGACGCCTGGCAGGGACGGCGTTACACCGGTTACTCCGCCAGCCCGATCTATCGACAATTGCGTCAGCAATGGCCCAAGGGTGAGCTGTATGGGGGAGGGAGCGTGATTCACCCGACGGTGGACCTTGCGGTGAAAATGGGTGCAGCGCAGATCACCCTGTTCGGCGCCGACTTCGCCTTCCCCGGCGACAAGACTCATGCCGGCTGGAGCGACGGCGACCTCGGCCCGCAGTTGGGGGCAGCCAAGCACTGGGTGCTCGATGGGCATGGCCAGCGAATCAAGACGCAACTCAACTTCCGCAGTTATCTGTGTGAGCTGGAGCGATTTATCGCGGGTCATCCACAGGTACGGTTCTACAACAGCAGCCGGGCAGGGGCGATGATCGCCGGTACCGCTTTTCACCCGGAGTTGTCGCTATGAGCGCACTTGAGTCCTTTGTTAACGTCGCGCAGCACTGTGCGACATTGTTCCGTCTGGGACGTGACGTGGAGGCCGGGCTGGCAATGATCGAATTGATCGGTGCGGTACAGCCGTCCTTCGATCTGGCGTCGCCGGCTGCTCAGCAGCAGTGGGTGCGCTTGCTGGGTCCGATGCTCGAGTGTCAGGAGTCACAGAACTGGCTTGCTCTGGCGGACTATCTGGAATACGAACTGGTCCAGTTGTTGACCGACAGTCTGTCCATTTAAGCAGTTTCGCTTCTGCCGGTGCAGGCGAGTCCTCGCCATCGTGTCATCGGCATTTCCCTGACGTCATTTTTTCGCTGCCCAGGCGCTGCCAAGTCTTTGATTTACGGGGGGTGGCAACGTGATGGCAAATATTTTTGAAAATCCCCTAAAGCAAGTTGCAATCCCGACGATAACTATTACGAAGGTTCTCTAGGCCATACCCGGCGGTTGCCAGGGCCGGAAGCCGCAGTACCCAACCAACGAGGAATTCGTCATGGCTTTAACAGTAAACACTAACGTTACATCGTTGAACGTTCAGAAAAACCTGAACCGTGCTTCCGACGCTCTGTCGACTTCGATGACTCGTCTGTCTTCCGGCCTGAAAATCAACAGCGCTAAAGACGATGCTGCCGGCCTGCAAATCGCTACCCGTATGACCTCGCAGATCCGTGGTCAGACCATGGCTATCAAAAACGCCAACGACGGTATCTCGATCGCTCAGACTGCTGAAGGCGCGATGCAAGAATCGACCAACATTCTGCAGCGTATGCGTGAACTGGCTGTTCAAGCACGAAACGACTCCAACGGCACCGACGACCGTGTAGCTCTGAACAAAGAGTTCGCAACCATGTCGGACGAGCTGACCCGTATTGCCAATTCGACCAACCTGAACGGCAAAAACCTGATCGACGGCACCGCTGGCACCATGACCTTCCAGGTCGGTTCCAACACTGGCGCTACCAACCAGATCACCCTGACTCTGGACAGCGGCTTCGATGCTGCCACCCTGAGCGTTGACTCTGCTGCCATCGCCATCACCGGTAACGACAGCGCCACTGCAGAAGCCAGCACTGCTGCTGCCATCGACGCAATCGATGCTGCACTGAAAACCATCAACACCAGCCGTGCGGACCTCGGTGCTGCCCAGAACCGTCTGACCAGCACCATCTCCAACCTGCAGAACATCAACGAAAACGCCAGTGCTGCACTGGGTCGCGTACAAGATACCGACTTCGCTGCCGAAACTGCACAGCTGACCAAGCAACAAACTCTGCAACAAGCTTCCACCGCAGTTCTGGCTCAGGCCAACCAACTGCCATCCGCTGTACTGAAACTGCTTCAGTAATAGCTGGGTGAGTTTTGGCGGGGGAGTGCGCACGTCGCGCTCTCTCGCTTTTTTACTTTAAGAGGTGATGGACATGGATATGAGCGTGAAGCTGAACTTGTCTTATCCTGCGGCCAAGCAGGCGACGACGCCTGTCGTCGATAAGCCGGCGCAGAAGCCTCTAGCGGAAACTGCGCCTGTGGTTGCCGTCAAGGATGAAAGTAAAGGTGCCCAGACCGAGCAGGAACAACTGAAGATGGCTGTTCAGGAAATTGAAAAGTTCGTTCAGTCGGTCAAGCGCAACCTGGAGTTCTCGATTGATGAGCCTTCAGGCAAAGTAGTGGTCAAAGTGATTGCCAGTGACTCCGGTGAGGTGGTCCGTCAGATCCCCAACGAAGAAGTCCTGAAGCTGGCCAACAGTTTGAATGATGCAAGCAGCTTGTTGTTCAGCGCGAAAGCCTGACAGCTGGCACGAATTTTGTTGCTATGTTCTTTTGGGCGTTGTAGTGGTCAAAAGGCCGGCGACACACTGAAGGGAGTTTCACATGGCAAGTCCAATTCTACCGGGCCTGGGTTTGGGTTCCGGCCTTGATACCACCGCTATCGTCAAAGCTTTGGTTGATTCTGACAAGGCCGCCAAGCAAGGTCAGATCGACCGTGGGACTGCGACGAACACCGCAAGCATCTCCGGTATTGGGACCTTGAAGTCCTTGATGGCTGCGTTTACCAAATCCATGACTGATTTGGGTAGCAAAACCAACCCGCAGTTTCCGGGTTTTGCCGCGACTTCCTCCGATGTGAAAATCGTCACGGCCACTGCCAGTAACTCCGCTGTGGGCGGTAACTACGTCATCAATGTCGGCAATCTGGCCACTTCGTCCAAAGTGGCCAGTGCTGCGTTTGCTGGTGGTACGAGTAGTGCCATTCCCACGGGCACGCTGACCATCAGCCAGAGTGGCAAGAACTTCAACGTCGATGTGGCCGCCGGTGCGACACTGCAGTCGGTTCGCGACTCGATCAACGCCGACAGCTCGCTGAAGGCTGCCGGTGTCAGTGCCAACATCGTCACTGACTCCTTTGGTTCGCGCCTTGTACTGGGTTCCACCAACACGGGTGCGGGCTCCGATATTTCCGTCAGTGGTATTGCCGGGCTTGAAATCGACGGCAGTAACGTCGTGGGCACAAGCGGTTCTCCAATGACCGCCACGTCTGCCGGTGCTATTGGTGCAGTGGCCCTCGATGCAAAATTCACCATCGACGGCATGGCGTTGACCAGTAAGACCAACGCGGTCGACAAAGCCGTTTCTGGTCTGACGTTTAACCTGGTGGCTACAGGTACCTCGACTGTTTCCGTGGCTGCGAACACCGATGGTCTGAAAGCGTCGATCCAGAAGTTTGTCGATGCCTATAACGCAATCGCCAACAGCGTTACGGCGCTCACCAAGCCTTCGCTCGATGCTGATGGTGAACCGACCATTCCCGCGGCATTGACTGGGGATGCGTTGCCGCGTTCGATCCTGTCGGCGATTCGCGGGCCTCTGTCGGAAACCGGATCAGGTGACAAGCTCACCGTGCTCGCGCAACTGGGTATTACCACCAACCAGAAGACGGGCGCCCTCGATTTCGACAGCACCAAATTCACCGCTGCGATGACTGACAAAAAACTGGGCGGTGAAGTACAGGAGATGTTCGCGGGTGATAACGGCTTGCTGGAGCGGATGAAGAAGGCTGTCGCGCCGTTTGCAGACACCGGCGCTATTCTGGATCAGCGTACGACCAGTCTGAACAAGGCCAAGACCAAGCTGGCAAGCGACCAGGATGCCCTTGATCGCCGAATCGAGACCCTGACCGCGGTACTGACCAAAAAGTACAACGACATGGACACCCTCGTCGGCAAGCTGAAAGCGACAGCCAGCAACATCACGTCGATGTTCGAAGCCATGACCGCGCAGCAGAAAAACTCGTAACATTCGTAACGCCAAAAGCCCGGCAGCGTTTTCACGCTCCGGGCTTTTTGTTTTTGAATCTAAAGTTTTTTGACGCGTCGTCGATACACTGGTTAGACGAACCACAGAATTCTGATGAGGTACAACATGAATCCAATGTTAGCCCTTCGCCAATACCAGAAGATTGGCGCTCAGGCGCAAACTTCCGAAGCCAGCCCGCATCGTCTGGTGCAGATGCTGATGGAAGGCGGCCTGGATCGTATTGCCCAGGCAAAAGGCGCGATGGAGCGCAAGGATATTCCGAACAAAGGGGTTCTGATCGGCAAGGCCATCGGCATTATTGGTGGTCTGCGTGAAGGTCTGGATCTGGAAAACCAGGCCGACTCCGTAGGTGAGCTGGATAACCTCTATACCTACATGATGAAGCGTCTGGCTGAAGCCAACATCAAGACCGATCCAAAGATTCTCGACGAAGTCGCCGATCTGCTTCGCACCGTCAAAGACGGCTGGGACGCTATCGCCGCGCCGGGTCCGCAGTTTTAAGGAGATCACCATGAGTCTTGTATTGCAGCGAATCGAAGAAACCCGTGAAGGCCTGGTCGGTGCTTTGGCTGAGCGAAACTGGGAAGCCATTGGTGAATTGGACCTGGCTTGCCGTTCCTGCATGGAAGACGTCTTGAGTGAAGCTTCGGTGGACGAGGCCGCGTTGCGCGACAATCTTGAGGAGTTGCTGGGGGTGTATAAACAGCTTCTTGAGGCGGCGACAGGAGAGCGGCAAGCGATAGTCGACGAGATGTCGCAGATCCATCAAGCACAGAGCGCGGCAAAGGTTTACCATCTGTTTGGTTAGTTAACCCCCAGTTAATCCAAACATAGTGCGCCATAAATTTGACTGTGCACGGTTTTTTGACTTAACTAGTGGCTGGTTCCAGATTTCAGGCGTCTACAGGCATAACGTGTCTGCAAGCGTCTAGCTTGCCCCCTCATTTCGGGCATTGAGTTGACTAGGGAAGTTGCTATTGCATGTGGCGTGAAACCAAAATTCTGCTGATTGATGACGATAGCGTCCGCCGCCGCGACTTGGCGGTGATTTTAAATTTTCTTGGCGAAGAAAATTTACCCTGTGGTAGCCATGACTGGCAGCAGGCTGTCGGCTCTTTGTCGTCAAGTCGTGAAGTGATCTGTGTCCTCATCGGGACGGTAAATGCTCCTGGTGCGCTTCCGGGTTTGTTAAAGACACTCTCAACCTGGGATGAGTTCCTTCCAGTTTTGTTAATGGGCGATAATTCTTCCGTTGACTTGCCAGAAGACCAGCGTCGTCGAGTGCTTTCGACCCTCGAAATGCCGCCCAGCTACAGCAAATTGCTCGATTCCCTGCATCGCGCCCAGGTCTATCGCGAGATGTACGACCAGGCCCGCGAGCGCGGCCGTCACCGCGAACCCAATCTTTTCCGCAGTCTTGTCGGCACCAGTCGGGCGATTCAGCACGTCCGCCAGATGATGCAGCAGGTCGCCGATACTGACGCCAGCGTGCTGATCCTTGGTGAGTCCGGGACTGGCAAGGAAGTGGTCGCGCGCAACCTGCACTATCACTCCAAGCGTCGTGACGCGCCGTTCGTGCCGGTCAACTGCGGGGCGATCCCCGCCGAGTTGCTGGAAAGTGAACTGTTCGGCCACGAGAAGGGCGCCTTCACTGGTGCAATCACCAGCCGTGCCGGGCGTTTCGAGCTGGCCAACGGCGGCACCTTGTTCCTCGACGAAATCGGCGACATGCCGCTGCCGATGCAGGTCAAGTTGCTGCGTGTCTTGCAGGAGCGCACCTTCGAACGCGTGGGCAGCAACAAGACCCAGAGCGTCGATGTGCGCATCATCGCAGCGACCCACAAGAATCTCGAAAGCATGATCGAGATCGGCACCTTCCGCGAAGATCTCTACTATCGCCTCAACGTGTTCCCGATCGAGATGGCGCCGCTGCGCGAGCGTGTCGAAGACATTCCGCTGCTGATGAACGAGTTGATCTCGCGCATGGAGCACGAGAAGCGTGGTTCGATCCGTTTCAACTCCGCGGCGATCATGTCCCTGTGCCGTCACGGTTGGCCGGGCAACGTCCGCGAACTCGCCAACCTGGTGGAGCGCATGGCGATCATGCATCCGTACGGGGTGATCGGCGTGGTCGAGTTGCCGAAGAAATTCCGCTATGTCGACGACGAAGACGAGCAACTGGTCGACAGCCTGCGTAGCGATCTCGAAGAGCGGGTGGCCATCAACGGTCATACCCCGGACTTCACCGCCAATGCGATGCTGCCGCCGGAAGGCCTGGACCTGAAGGACTACCTCGGTGGTCTGGAACAAGGGCTGATTCAGCAGGCGCTGGATGATGCCAATGGCATCGTGGCGCGCGCCGCCGAACGGCTGCGGATTCGTCGTACCACCCTGGTGGAAAAGATGCGCAAGTACGGCATGAGCCGTCGCGACGGTGATGAACAGGCAGATGATTGACGCCTGTTTTTCAAGTCCTTCATTTGTAGGCGGTTTTTTTTAGGCACGGGTATTGCTACATCCCTCGCAACGTTCCGTTTAACTGACGGTCAGCCAAGCGAGAGAGCACGATGCCCCAAGCCGCCCAAATGTCTCCTGTCCCTGACGCTTCGGGGCAACCGTCGTCCGTAGAGCAGGCAAGCCGGCTTGGCCTGGAGCAGGCGTTCGCGCTGTTCAACCAAATGTCGAGCCAATTGACCGATTCCTACAGCATGCTCGAAGCCCGGGTCACCGAGCTCAAGGGCGAACTGGCGGTGGTCAGTGCGCAACGCATGCAGGAACTGGCCGAAAAAGAACGCCTGGCCAACCGGCTGCAAAACCTCCTCGATCTGTTGCCCGGCGGCGTCATCGTCATCGACGCCCAGGGTATCGTGCGCGAAGCCAACCCCGCAGCCTGTGAACTACTCGGTCTGCCCCTCGAGGGCGTGCTGTGGCGTCATGTGATCGCCCGTTGCTTTGCGCCGCGTGAAGACGATGGTCATGAAATTTCTCTCAAGGACGGTCGGCGTCTGTCGATCGCCACTCGCTCGCTGGATGCCGAGCCCGGTCAGTTGGTGCTGCTGAATGACCTGACTGAAACCCGTCATTTGCAAGATCAGTTGGCCCGTCACGAGCGCCTGTCGTCCCTCGGCCGAATGGTCGCGTCGCTGGCCCATCAGATTCGTACACCCTTGTCCGCCGCGTTGCTCTACGCCAGTCATTTGACTGAGCAGGAGCTGCCGGTCGAGACCCAGCAACGTTTTGCCGGGCGCCTGAAAGAGCGTCTGCATGAGCTGGAACATCAGGTTCGCGACATGTTGGTGTTTGCGCGTGGCGAGCTGCCACTGACGGATCGTGTCACGCCCAAGGCGCTGATGCAGTCGCTGCAGGCGGCCGCACTGACCCATGTTCAAGACCTGCCGATCCGCTGGCAATGCGACAGCCATTCGGGCGAATTGCTGTGCAATCGCGACACTTTGGTCGGCGCGATCCTGAACCTGATCGAAAACGCCATCCAGGCCAGTGCCGGCGATGTTCGTTTGAAAGTCCATCTCTACACCCGTGACAACAATCTGCGCGTATCGATCAGCGACAGCGGCAGCGGCATCGATACGAAAGTGCTGGCGCGTCTGGGTGAGCCGTTTTTTACCACCAGGACCACCGGAACCGGCCTCGGGCTGACCGTGGTCAAGGCGGTGGCGCGTGCCCATCAGGGAGAATTGCAGCTGCGTTCACGGCTGGGCCGCGGCACCTGTGCGCAGGTCATCCTGCCGCTTTTTTCCGGTGAAAAGCCCAGCGCTCAGGGAGCGGAGTGAAGGTCATGGCAATCAAGGTTTTACTGGTCGAGGATGACCGTGCGCTTCGCGAAGCGCTGGCCGATACGCTGTTGCTCGCGGGGCACGATTACACGGCGGTAGGCTCGGCAGAAGAAGCGCTGGCGGCAGTCGGTACTGAGGCATTCAATCTGGTGCTCAGCGACGTCAACATGCCCGGCATGGACGGCCATCAGTTACTCGGATTACTGCGGGCTCGGCAGCCGCAACTACCGGTGTTGCTGATGACTGCTCACGGCGCTGTGGAGCGGGCGGTCGATGCGATGCGTCAGGGGGCGGCGGATTATCTGGTCAAGCCCTTCGAGCCCAAGGCGTTGCTCGATCTGGTGGCGCGGCACGCGCTCGGCAGTCTCGGCGCGATCGAAGGCGAGGGGCCGGTGGCGTTCGAGCCGGCCAGTGCGCAATTGCTGGAACTGGCCGCGCGGGTGGCACGCAGCGATTCCACGGTATTGATCTCCGGTGAGTCCGGGACGGGTAAAGAAGTGCTGGCGCGTTACATCCATCAGCACTCGCATCGCGCCAGCCAGCCGTTCATTGCGATCAACTGCGCGGCGATTCCCGACAACATGCTCGAGGCGACGTTGTTCGGTCATGAAAAGGGCTCGTTCACCGGTGCCATTGCGGCGCAGGCCGGCAAGTTCGAACAGGCCGATGGTGGGACCATCCTGCTCGACGAGATCTCCGAAATGCCCTTGGGCCTGCAGGCCAAGTTGCTGCGGGTGTTGCAAGAGCGGGAAGTCGAGCGGGTCGGCGCGCGCAAACCGATCACGCTGGACATTCGAGTGGTCGCGACCACCAACCGAGACCTGGCCGGGGAAGTGGCGGCGGGGCGTTTTCGCGAAGACCTTTACTATCGCCTGTCGGTATTTCCGCTGGCCTGGCGTCCGTTGCGCGAGCGCACCGCCGACATCCTGCCGCTGGCCGAGCGTCTGCTGGCCAAACACGTCAATAAAATGAAGCATGCCGCGGCGAGACTGTCGCCTGAGGCTCAAACGTGCCTGATCGGCTATCCATGGCCGGGTAACGTGCGTGAGCTGGATAACGCGATTCAGCGGGCGCTGATTCTGCAGCAGGGCGGTTTGATTCAGCCTCAGGATTTCTGCCTGGCCGGCCCTGTTGCCTGTGCGCCGTTGCCGGTATTGGCGCCTGCACCGGTGCGTGCCGTGGAGGTCGATTCCGAGTCTGCGGGAGCGTTGGGCGATGATCTGCGTCGTCGTGAATTCCAGATGATCATCGACACCTTGCGCTCCGAGCGTGGCCGCCGCAAAGAGGCCGCCGAGCGCTTGGGCATCAGCCCGCGCACCCTGCGCTACAAACTGGCGCAGATGCGTGACGCCGGAATGGATGTGGAAGCTTATTTGTTCGCTACCTGAGTAGCTGTAAGAGCGAGCTTGCTCGCGATGGTCGTTAACGATAACGCGGGTTTGCGGGATAAACGCGGCGCTCTCGAGTCCATCGCGAGCAAGCTCGCTCCTGCATATCGGAAGCAATCTGCTACAGAAGGACGGGCTTTTGTTTGGAGTGGCCACGGAGCTGGCACCCTTGTTGCTAACACCTCACTACCCGCCGAGTGAGTGTCAAAAAAATGCGGGTCGCCAAAGACGTAGCTTCGTCAAAGAGAGAAACCATGAGCCAAGGTATTGAATTCAATCGATTGATGCTGGACATGCGCTCCATGCAAATGGATGCCATGTCTGCACCGAAATCGACTGCCGCCGTCCCTGAACTGAGTGGCAGCAGCTTTTCCGACATGCTCGGTCAGGCCGTCAATAAAGTGAACGACACCCAGCAGGCTTCCAGTCAGTTGGCCAGTGCCTTCGAGATCGGCAAAAGCGGCGTCGACCTGACGGACGTGATGATTTCCTCGCAGAAGGCCAGCGTGTCTTTCCAGGCGTTGACCCAAGTGCGTAACAAGCTGGTTCAGGCATACCAAGACATCATGCAGATGCCGGTTTAAGGACGAGATTGAGTCATGGCAGAAGCAGTCGCCGATAATGTTCCGGCCAAGGCCACTCCAATAGACGGCAAGCCGCCGCTGTTCGGGTTGTCCTTCCTGGAAAACCTCTCCGAGATGACCATGTTGCGTCAGGTGGGCCTGTTGGTCGGCCTGGCTGCGAGCGTGGCGATTGGCTTTGCCGTGGTGTTGTGGTCCCAGCAGCCGGACTACCGGCCTCTGTACGGCAGCCTTGCCGGTATGGACGCCAAGCAGGTCATGGATACCCTGGCTGCCGCTGATATTCCTTACACCGTTGAACCCAACTCCGGTGCCTTGCTGGTCAAGGCCGATGATTTGTCCCGTGCGCGGCTCAAGCTCGCGGGCGCTGGTGTCACTCCCAGCGACGGCAACATCGGCTTTGAAATCCTCGACAAGGACCAGGGCCTCGGTACCAGCCAGTTCATGGAAGCGACCCGTTATCGTCGTGGTCTCGAAGGCGAACTGGCACGGACCATCTCCAGCCTGAACAACGTCAAGGGTGCCCGCGTGCACCTGGCGATTCCGAAAAGCTCGGTGTTCGTACGCGACGAGCGCAAGCCGAGTGCTTCGGTTCTGGTGGAACTGTATTCCGGCCGCTCGCTGGAGCCAGGCCAGGTCGTGGCGATCATCAACCTGGTCGCGACCAGCGTTCCCGAACTCAGCAAATCCCAGATCACTGTTGTCGACCAGAAGGGCAACCTGCTCTCTGATCAGGCGGAAAACTCCGAACTGACCATGGCCGGCAAGCAGTTCGATTACAGCCGTCGCATGGAAAGCATGCTGACTCAGCGCGTGCACAACATCCTGCAACCGGTGCTGGGCAATGACCGCTATAAAGCTGAAGTCTCGGCCGACGTGGATTTCAGTGCTGTCGAGTCGACCTCCGAGCAATTCAACCCGGACCAGCCGGCGTTGCGCAGCGAGCAGTCCGTCAACGAACAACGTACCGCCAGCAATGGTCCGCAAGGTGTGCCGGGTGCTCTGAGCAACCAGCCGCCATCGCCGGCTTCCGCGCCGCAAACCACCGGTGGCGCAACCGCGTCGGCCGGCATGGTGCAGCCAGGCCAGCCACTGCTGGACGCCAACGGTCAGCAAGTCATGGACCCGGCCACCGGCCAGCCGATGCTGGCACCGTACCCGGCGGACAAGCGTCAACAATCCACCAAGAACTTCGAGCTCGACCGTTCCATTAGCCACACCAAGCAACAGCAGGGTCGTTTGAATCGCCTGTCGGTGTCGGTGGTGGTGGACGATCAGGTCAAGATCAACGCAGCCAATGGCGAAACCACCCGTGCACCGTGGAGTGCCGACGAATTGGCGCGCTTCACCCGTCTGGTGCAGGACGCCGTCGGCTTCGACGCCAGCCGTGGTGACAGCGTCAGCGTGATCAACATGCCGTTCTCCGCTGAGCGCGGTGAAGTGATTGCCGATATTCCGTTCTACTCGCAGCCGTGGTTCTGGGACATCGTCAAGCAAGTGCTGGGTGTCTTGTTCATCCTGGTGCTGGTGTTCGGCGTACTGCGTCCGGTGCTCAACAACATCACCGGTGGCGGCAAAGGCAAGCAACTGGCTGGCATCGGCAGTGACGTGGAACTCGGTGGCATGGGCGGCCTGGATGGCGAGCTGGCCAACGACCGCGTCAGCCTCGGTGGCCCGCAAAGCATCCTGCTGCCGAGCCCGAGCGAAGGCTATGACGCACAGTTGAACGCAATCAAGAGTCTGGTGGCAGAAGATCCGGGTCGCGTGGCCCAGGTCGTGAAAGAGTGGATTAACGCAGATGAGTGATAACCGAGCCGCTGTCGCCAAACTGTCCCGGGTCGATAAAGCTGCGATTCTGCTGCTGTCCCTGGGGTCGACCGATGCCGCCCAAGTGCTGCGCCACATGGGGCCCAAAGAGGTCCAGCGTGTGGGTGTGGCCATGGCGCAAATGGGTAACGTGCACCGCGAGCAGGTCGAGCAGGTGATGAGCGAGTTCGTCGACATCGTCGGCGACCAGACCAGCCTGGGCGTCGGCTCCGACGACTACGTACGCAAAATGCTCACCCAGGCCCTGGGCGAAGACAAGGCCAACGGCCTGATCGACCGGATCCTGCTGGGCGGCAACACCAGTGGCCTCGACAGCCTGAAGTGGATGGAACCGCGCGCTGTCGCCGACGTGATCCGTTACGAGCACCCGCAGATCCAGGCGATCGTGGTGGCGTATCTCGACCCGGACCAGGCTGGCGAAGTGCTGGGCAACTTCGACCACAAGGTACGACTGGACATCATTCTGCGGGTTTCCTCGCTGAACACCGTGCAGCCAGCGGCCCTGAAAGAACTCAACCAGATTCTCGAGAAGCAGTTCTCCGGCAACTCGAATGCCTCGCGCACCACCCTGGGTGGCATCAAACGTGCGGCGGACATCATGAACTTCCTCGACAGCTCGATCGAAGGTCAGCTGATGGACTCGATCCGCGAAGTCGACGAAGACCTGTCCGGTCAGATCGAAGACCTCATGTTCGTGTTCAACAACCTGTCCGATGTCGACGACCGCGGGATTCAGGCGTTGCTACGCGAAGTGTCCTCCGACGTGCTGGTGCTGGCCCTCAAGGGCTCGGACGAAGGCGTCAAAGAGAAGATCTTCAAGAACATGTCCAAACGAGCGGCCGAACTGTTGCGCGACGACCTCGAGGCCAAGGGCCCGGTCCGTGTCAGCGACGTGGAAACCGCACAGAAAGAAATCCTCACCATTGCTCGCCGTATGGCCGAAGCCGGAGAAATCGTTCTCGGCGGGAAGGGCGGCGAAGAGATGATCTAAGGTCACTATGTCGTCCAAACATGATGAGTCCAACACCGACCTGATCCGTGCCAAGGACGTCGGTGGTTTCGACGTCTGGTCGTTGCCCAGTTTCGATCCGCATGTGCCGGAGCCCGAGCCTGAACCAGAGCCCGAGCCGCCGGAAATGGAAGAAGTGCCGCTGGAAGAAGTCCAGCCACTGACCCTCGAAGAACTCGAAAGCATTCGCCAGGAGGCCTACAACGAAGGCTTCGCAGTCGGCGAGAAAGAAGGTTTCCACAGCACCACGCTCAGGGTCCGACAGGAAGCCGAAGTGGCGCTGGCCGCCAAGATTGCCGGTCTGGAGCAGTTGATGGGGCATTTGTTCGAGCCCATCGCCGAGCAGGACACCCAGATTGAAAAGTCCCTGATCGACCTCGTGCAACACATCACCAAACAGGTGATTCAGCGCGAACTGGCCATCGACTCGACGCAGATCGAACACGTCATGCGCGAAGCCCTCAAGCTCTTGCCGCTGGGCGTGGGCAATGTGCGGCTGTACATCAATCCGCAGGACTTCGAACAGGTCAAAGCCCTGCGCGAACGCCATGAAGAAACCTGGCGCATCGTCGAGGACGAGGCCCTGTTGCCCGGCGGTTGCCGGGTCGAGACTGAGCACAGTCGTATCGACGCCACCGTCGAAACCCGCATTGCGCGAGTCATGGACAAGCTGTTCGATCAGTTGCATGAACAGTCCTTGCACCCGGCCGCGCCGGATCTGAGCCTGGAATTGCCGGTCGACGACAAGCCTGCCGTCCTGCCGGTCGAGCCTGAGCTGGACGATCCCGATGCGCCTTGACCGCACCAGCTTCGCCAAGCGCCTAGGCAGTTACGCCGAGGCCACGGAACTGGCCGGCGCACCGATCCTCGAAGGCCGCTTGCTGCGCATGGTCGGCCTGACCCTCGAAGCCGAAGGCTTGCGCGCCGCCATGGGCAGCCGCTGCATGGTCATCAACGACGACAGTTACCACCCGGTGCAGGTCGAAGCTGAAGTCATGGGCTTCTCCGGCAGCAAGGTCTTTCTGATGCCGGTCGGCAGCGTCGCCGGCATTGCGCCTGGCGCGCGCGTGGTGCCGTTGGCCGATACCGGTCGTCTGCCGATGGGTATGAGCATGCTCGGGCGGGTGCTCGATGGCGCCGGTCGTGCGCTGGACGGCAAGGGCGGGATGAAGGCTGAAGACTGGGTGCCAATGGACGGCCCGACCATCAACCCGCTCAAGCGGCACCCGATCAGCGAGCCGCTGGACGTGGGCATTCGCTCCATCAATGGTTTGTTGACGGTCGGTCGCGGTCAGCGGCTCGGGTTGTTCGCCGGTACCGGCGTCGGCAAGAGTGTGCTGCTGGGCATGATGACCCGCTTTACCGAGGCCGACATCATCGTCGTCGGGCTGATCGGTGAGCGGGGTCGCGAAGTTAAAGAATTCATCGAGCACATCCTCGGTGAAGAAGGCCTCAAGCGTTCGGTGGTCGTGGCGTCCCCGGCGGACGATGCGCCGCTGATGCGTCTGCGCGCGGCCATGTATTGCACGCGAATCGCCGAGTATTTCCGCGACAAGGGCAAGAATGTCCTGTTGCTCATGGACTCCCTGACCCGTTTTGCCCAGGCCCAGCGGGAAATCGCCCTGGCCATCGGTGAGCCTCCCGCGACCAAGGGCTATCCGCCATCGGTGTTCGCCAAATTGCCGAAACTGGTGGAGCGGGCCGGTAACGCCGAAAAGGGCGGCGGTTCGATCACCGCGTTTTATACCGTGTTGTCCGAAGGTGACGATCAGCAGGATCCGATCGCCGACGCCGCGCGGGGTGTGCTCGACGGGCACATCGTCTTGTCCCGGCGCCTGGCCGAGGAAGGGCATTACCCGGCCATCGATATCGAAGCGTCCATCAGCCGGGTCATGCCGTCGGTGGTCTCGCCGGAACACATGACCCGCGCCCAGTATTTCAAGCAGCTGTGGTCGCGTTATCAACAGAGTCGGGACCTGATCAGCGTGGGCGCCTACGTCGCCGGCGGGGATCGGGAAACCGACCTGGCGATTTCCCTGCAACCGCAGTTGGTCAAATACCTGCGCCAGGGTTTGAACGACAGCATCAGTCTGGGCGAAAGCGAAGCCTATCTCGGCTCGATCTTCGCGCCCGCGGCGGGCGGTTAATCGACCATGGCCCAGAGTCGGGCAGGGCGTCTGGCGCCGGTGGTCGAAATGGCCGAAAAAGCCGAGAAAACCGCCGTCCAGCGTTTGGGGCACTTTCAGGGTCACGTTCGCCTGGCTGAAAGCAAGCTCGCCGACCTTGAAGCCTTCCGCCTCGACTATCAGGAACAGTGGATCGTGCGCGGCAGCAGTGGCGTCTCGGGTCAATGGCTGTTGGGGTATCAAGGCTTTCTCGCGCAATTGGGCGTCGCCATCGATCAGCAGCGGCAAAGCCTGGTCTGGCATCAAAATAATCTGAACAAGGCACGGGAAACCTGGCAACAGGCATTTGCCCGGGTCGAAGGCTTGCGCAAGCTGGTTCAGCGCTACGCAGATGAGGCTCGGCAGTTGGAAGACAAGCGTGAGCAGAAGCTGCTGGACGAGTTGTCCCAGCGGTTGCCGCGTCAGGATCCTTACTGAACGTTGACTTTGAAAAGATCGCAGCCTTCGGCAGCTCCTACATTGACCGCGTGCAAACCCGATTCTGTAGGAGCTGCCGAAGGCTGCGATCTTTTGATCTTGCTCCTACCCCGACCAAGTGCTAAACCTTGTACACGTACGTTCGCCAATGACAAGGAAGCCGTTCATGTCAGTCGTTACAGAAGTCTCTCCGGATGGGCAAAAGCTGACGATATCGATCAAGGGACGATTCGATTTCGGTCGACATCAGGAGTTTCGCGAGTCTTATGAGCGACTCAGCAAGAAACCCGAATCTATTGTGATCGATCTTAAAGAGGCCACTTATCTCGATAGTTCGGCGCTGGGCATGCTGCTATTGCTGCGTGATCACGCCGGTGGCGACAGCTCCGATGTTCGAGTAGTCAACAGCAACTCGGATGTGCGAAAGATCCTCGCCATCTCCAACTTCGACAAGCTGTTCGACATCAGTTGAACACGGTGCAATCGCCGCTCGAGCCGCTGACCATACTGATCGCCGAAGACAGCGCGGCTGATCGAATGCTGCTGTCGAGTATCGTCCGTCGCCAGGGCCATGAAGTGCTGACGGCGGCCAACGGTGCCGAAGCGGTCGAAGCGTTTCGCCAGCAACGACCACAATTGGTGTTGATGGACGCGATGATGCCGGTGATGGATGGTTTCGAGGCGGCGCGGCAGATCAAGGCGCTGGCCGGGGAAACCCTGGTGCCGATCATCTTTCTGACGTCGCTGACCGAAAGCGAAGCTTTGGCCCGTTGCCTGGAGGCCGGGGGTGACGACTTTCTGGCGAAGCCTTACAACCAGGTCATTCTCGCCGCCAAGATCAAGGCGATGGACCGCTTGCGCCGGTTGCAGGCCACCGTCCTGGAGCAACGTGACCAGATCGCCAGGCACCACGACTACCTGCTCAACGAGCAGCGCGTGGCCAAGGCCGTGTTCGACAAGGTGGCCCACTCCGGCTGCCTGAACGCCCCCAATATCCGTTACCTGCAATCGCCCTATGCACTGTTCAACGGCGATCTGCTGCTGGCCGCGTTCACCCCGGCCGGTGACATGCATGTGCTGCTCGGCGATTTTACCGGCCATGGTTTGCCGGCCGCTGTCGGGGCCATGCCCCTGGCCGAAGTCTTTTACGGCATGACCGCCAAGGGTTACGGCCTGTCAGAAACCCTGCGCGAGATGAATGCCAAGCTCAAGCGCATCCTGCCGGTGGACATGTTCTGTTGTGCAACGCTGCTGTGCCTGAGTTTTCAGCGACGCTCGGTGGAGGTCTGGAATGGCGGGATGCCCGACGGTTACTTGCACAGCATCGCCAGCGGTGTGCGTACACCGCTGAGGGCGCGGCATTTGCCGCTCGGCGTTCTGAGCCCGCCAACCTTTGATGACCGCACTGAAGTGTTCCCGATGGCGGTCGGGGATCGGGTCTTCCTGTTGTCCGACGGGGTGATCGATACCTGCGATGCCAACGATCAGTTGTTTGGCGTAGAGCGATTGCAGCAGGTGTTTACGGCCAATCGAGAGCCTGATGAGCTGTTCGAGGAAATCGAGCAGGCGCTCCGGGATTTTCGCGGTGAAGCCCGCGACGATGTCAGCATGGTCGAGGTCAGTCTGTTGGAGGCGGCGCAGCTGAGCCCGCCGGCGCTGGTCTATTCCGACAGTGGTCAGTCCTGCCCGCTGGACTGGTCGGTGAGTTTCGAGTTTCGCGCCGCCACCCTCAAGCGCTTCAATCCGCTGCCGTATCTTTTGCAATTGCTGCTTGAGGTCCATGGCCTGCGTGCCCAGAGCGGGGCGCTCTACAGCGTTCTGGCGGAGCTGTATTCCAATGCCCTGGAGCATGGCGTACTGGGTCTGGACTCGAGCCTCAAGCGCGATGCGTCGGGTTTTACCCGCTATTATCAACAGCGCAATGCGCGCCTGGACGAGCTGCAGGACGGCTATGTCCGGGTGCATTTGCAGGTCACGCCAAAGGACGAGGGCGGTTGCCTGACGGTTCGGGTTGAAGACAGTGGCAAGGGGTTTGATATCGAGCGAGTGATGGCGTGGCCGCTGGATGGCATTCGTCTGTCGGGACGTGGCGTCAGCCTGATCCGACAGTTGAGTCGCAATGCCAGTTGGTCCGACGAAGGCCGAAGTGCCCGCGTGGAGTTTTACTGGGAGGCTCTGGCATAATCCATGCGTTCTTGATCAAGGAGTGAGCAAGTGGCTGACACGCACCTGGACCGCAACGTGCTGAGCGCGTTGCAAGAGGTCATGGAGGATGAGTATCCGAAATTGCTGGATACCTTCCTCGCCGATTCCGAAGAGCGTTTGCATTTGTTGCAAAAGGCCGGCGATGTCACGCGGCTTATTGACGCGGCCCATAGCCTCAAGGGAAGCAGTAGCAACATGGGCGCTATTCGCCTTGCCAAGCTGTGTGATGAGTTGGAACGGCGTGCAAAGCAGATTCCCCTCGCCGGCATTGAAAAACTCGTGGGTGAGATCAGCCAGGAGTTCGCCATTGTCAGGCCTCTTTACGAGGCCGAGCGCCAGCGTTCTCTCGCTGCCAGCGCGACCGTCCGGCGCTTTTAGCGTCTCTCACGCAAATCTGGCTCGACCCTTGCAATAATTCCGTCAACTGTACCTACGATCCAGTGCAGCGGAGACCGTTTTCATGCCCGTTACCCCCAATATTCTTCTTCAGGCCGCCGCGCAGGCCAAGACTCAAGCCGCCTCCGCCAATACTCCGGCGCAGACCGTTGAGCCCGGGGACAAGGCGTCCAGCTTCGCTCAGGTCTATGCCAATCAAGCCCAGAACAAGCCCTCTGCGGCGACTGATGGATCGGCGAAACCGACACGGGACAAGGCGCCGGACAACCCCGGCAAAAAGGACGTTGGCGACGACAAGTCTGCCGCCCCGGAACCGACAGTTGCCGATAGCGGCAAATCCTTGCCCGCCGATAAACCGGCGTCGACCGACGACAAGGCCGCCAGCGACGATGCGGTGGATGCTGCCACAACACCGATAGTCGACACGGCACCGGTTGATCCGACCCTTGATCCTGCATTGCTGCCGGCGTTACAGCCCGTGGTGACAGCTCCCGTTGCAGAAACTCCGCCCGTAGTTGCCACCGTGCAACCACAGGTTGAAGCGCCTGTCGCTGCGGCCGTGATGACGGCGCAGCCTGCGGTGGTGGCTGAAAGCGATTTCGACCCCGAAGCCGACCCTCTCGACGCGTTGCCTGCCGTGCGCATGGCCATGGAGCAGGGTGGTCATATTTCGGCGGCCAGTCAGGCTCAGCCCAAAGCTGCACCGACATCCGCCCAGGCCCAGGCTGACGGCGAGCCGACCTCGGCGCAGAACTTTGCCGCCGGCATGGCGGGCATGCTCGATGTGCAGGCCGACAAGGACAGCACCAGCGAGGGCGGAGAGAAGGCCTTCAGTGGGCTGATCAATGACGGCCTCAAGGATTTGAAATCCGCCAGCAGCGATACCCGTGTCGACGATTTCGCCAACCGTCTGGCGGCACTGACCCAGGCCGCCACACCGAAAACCGCCAACGCCTTGCCGGTGAATCAACCGATCGCTATGCATCAGAGTGGCTGGACCGAGGAAGTGGTGAACCGGGTCATGTACCTGTCCAGCGCCAATCTGAAGGCGGCCGACATCCAGTTGCAACCGGCCGAACTGGGGCGCCTCGACATTCGGGTGAACATGGTTCCGGACCAGCAGACCCAAGTGACCTTCATGAGCGCCCATCCAAGCGTTCGCGAAGCGCTGGACGGGCAAATGCATCGCTTGCGCGACATGTTTGCGCAGCAGGGCATGGGTCAGGTTGACGTCAACGTTTCCGACCAGTCCCGTGGCTCTCAGCAAGGCCAGGACCAGGCTCAACAAAGTCAGAGCGGACGCACCAACGCCAGCGGTGGTCGTCTCGACGGCGTGGATGAAGAGCTCGCGCCGACTGTTGCCGAAGTGGCGGCCAGCACGACCAGCGTCATCGGCTCCAGCGCCGTCGACTATTACGCCTGACCCAACGCAACCCCACTGTGGGAGCGAGCCTGCTCGCGATGAGGCAGTAACATTCAACATCTGTGTTGCTTGTTGCGCCGCTATCGTGAGCAGGCTCGCTCCCACATTTGTTTCGTGGTGGCTTGTCATCCACGGTCCCCCTGGCTCCCGACACTTCTGGCATAACACTTGCTCTTGCCTTGCCGTGCGACTGTGAAAACCCGAATAGTGACGGATTATTGGCATGGCGAAGAGCGAAGCAGCAGCAGTAAAAGACCCCGCAACCAAAGGCAAACTCAAGCTGATCATTGTGATGGTGGTGGCCTTGCTGCTGGCGATCGGCTTGTCCGTGGGGGCGACCTGGTTTTTCATGCACAGCGCCCAGAGCAAGCCTGCCGCCGCTGAAATTGCCCCGGTCGGCAAGCAGCCAGCGATTTTCGAGCCCATGGCCCCGGCCTTCGTGGCCAACTTCAACCAGAACGGTCGTCAGCGCTACATGCAGGTGAGCATCACCATGCAAGGGCGCAACCAGGCTGATCTGGAGGCGCTCAAAGTCCACATGCCGGTCATCCGCAATAACCTGGTCATGCTGTTCTCCGGACAGGACTTCGCCACCCTGGCGTCGCCGGTCGGCCAGGAGATGTTGCGTCAGAAGGCTACTGCCAGCGTCCAGGAAGTGGCGCAGAAAGAGCTCGGCAAAGTGGTCATCGAACAGTTGCTTTTCACTAATTTCGTACTGCAGTAGGAACACGACATGGCCGTGCAGGACCTGCTGTCCCAGGATGAGATCGATGCGCTGTTGCATGGCGTCGACGACGGTCTGGTACAGACCGATACCGCTGCCGAGCCCGGCAGTGTCAAAAGCTACGACCTGACCAGCCAGGATCGAATCGTCCGTGGACGCATGCCGACCCTGGAGATGATCAACGAGCGTTTCGCCCGCTACACCCGCATCAGTATGTTCAACATGCTGCGCCGCTCGGCGGACGTTGCCGTCGGTGGTGTGCAGGTGATGAAGTTCGGCGAATACGTGCACTCGCTGTACGTGCCGACCAGCCTCAACCTGGTCAAGATCAAGCCGTTGCGCGGCACCGCGCTGTTCATCCTCGACGCCAAACTGGTGTTCAAGCTGGTGGACAACTTCTTCGGCGGCGACGGTCGTCACGCGAAGATCGAAGGGCGCGAGTTCACTCCGACCGAACTGCGCGTGGTGCGCATGGTGCTGGAGCAGGCGTTCGTCGATTTGAAGGAAGCCTGGCAGGCGATCATGGAAGTGAACTTCGAGTACATCAACTCGGAAGTGAACCCGGCCATGGCCAACATTGTCGGCCCGAGCGAAGCCATTGTGGTGTCGACCTTCCACATCGAACTCGATGGCGGTGGCGGCGATCTGCACGTGACCATGCCGTACTCGATGATCGAGCCGGTGCGCGAAATGCTCGACGCCGGCTTCCAGTCCGACCTCGATGACCAGGACGAGCGCTGGGTCAACGCCCTGCGCCAGGACGTGCTGGACGTTGACGTGCCGATCGGTGCCACGGTTGCCCGTCGCCAGTTGCGCCTGCGGGACATCCTGCACATGCAGCCAGGGGACATTATCCCGGTCGAGATGCCGGAAGAAATGATCATGCGCGCCAACGGCGTGCCGGCGTTCAAGGTCAAGATGGGCTCGCACAAAGGCAACCTCGCGTTGCAAGTGATCGAGCCGATCGAGCGCCGTTGATCGGTGCTCGTACACATTCGCTTTTAACTGACGGCTTCCAATTCAATGGTTGCCCGCCGAGGACAAATGATGGCTGACGATATGAATACCCAGGACGACCAGGCGCTGGCTGATGAATGGGCTGCGGCCCTGGAAGAAACCGGTGACGCCGGGCAGGACGACATCGATGCCTTGCTGGCCGCCGATGCTGCCAGCTCGCCGTCCAACCGCCTGCCGATGGAAGAGTTCGGCAGCGTGCCGAAAAACAACGATCCGGTCACGCTGGACGGCCCGAACCTGGATGTGATCCTCGACATCCCGGTATCGATTTCCATGGAAGTGGGCAGCACCGACATCAACATCCGCAACCTGCTGCAACTCAACCAGGGTTCGGTGATCGAGCTCGATCGTCTGGCCGGTGAACCGCTGGACGTGCTGGTCAACGGCACGCTCATCGCTCACGGTGAAGTGGTAGTGGTCAACGAGAAGTTCGGCATCCGCCTGACCGACGTGATCAGCCCAAGCGAACGCATCAAGAAGCTGCGCTGAGTGAACAGGGTTCTGGGGATTGTGCTGGCCTTGCCGTTCAGTGCGCTGGCGGCCGAACCGGTGGCAACGGCTGCAGCGGCTGCACCCGCTGTCAGCAGCGGAGTGGCCGGGCAATTGACGCAACTGGTGTTCGGCTTGCTGCTGGTGCTGGGGTTGATCTTCTTCCTCGCCTGGTTGCTGCGCCGGGTCCAGCAGGCCGGGCCGGCGGGTAAGGGGCAGGTGATCGAGTTGATCGGTTCCCGGGCGCTGGGTCCCCGTGACCGTTTGATGCTGGTGCAGGTCGGCAACGAGCAGATTCTGCTCGGCCTGAGCCCCGGCACCATCACCGCGCTGCATGTGCTCAAGGAGCCGGTGCAAGTGCCGAGCGCCGAGAAGGCGACCCCCGAGTTCGCCCAGCGCCTGATGGAGCTGTTGGGCAAGGACCAGAAGGATAAGAAGTAATGGGTGCGTTACGCATCGTCTTGACGCTGGCCCTGATGCTGGCCGCGCCGCTGGCCTTCGCCGCCGATCCGTTGTCGATCCCGGCGATCACCCTGGGCACCAACGCCGCAGGCGCTCAGGAATACTCGGTCAGCCTGCAGATCCTGCTGATCATGACCGCGCTGAGTTTCATTCCGGCGTTCGTCATGCTGATGACCAGTTTTACCCGGATCATCATCGTTTTTTCGATCCTGCGTCAGGCCCTTGGTCTGCAGCAGACACCGTCGAACCAGATCCTCACGGGCATGGCGCTGTTCCTGACCCTGTTCATCATGGCGCCGGTATTCGACCGTGTGAATCAGGACGCCCTGCAGCCGTATCTGGCGGAAAAACTGACCGCTCAAGATGCCGTGGCCAAGGCTCAGGTGCCGATCAAGGACTTCATGCTCGCCCAGACGCGCAGCAGCGATCTTGAGTTGTTCATGCGTCTGTCCAAGCGCACTGACATCGCGTCGCCGGATCAGGCACCGCTGACGATTCTGGTGCCGGCTTTCGTGACCTCCGAGCTGAAAACCGCATTCCAGATCGGCTTCATGATCTTCATTCCGTTCCTGATCATCGACCTGGTCGTGGCCAGTGTGCTGATGGCCATGGGTATGATGATGCTTTCGCCGCTGATCATTTCCCTTCCGTTCAAGATCATGCTGTTCGTGCTGGTGGATGGCTGGGCGTTGATCATCGGTACCTTGGCGAGCAGCTTCGGCGGTGTTTCGCCATGACGCCGGAAGTAGCGGTAGACATCTTCCGGGAAGCGCTCTGGCTGACCACCATGATGGTCGCCGTGCTAGTGATTCCGAGTTTGCTCGTAGGTCTGTTGGTGGCGATGTTCCAGGCCGCCACGCAGATCAACGAACAGACCCTGAGCTTCCTGCCGCGCCTGCTGGTGATGTTGGTGACGTTGATCGTTGCCGGCCCGTGGCTGGTGCAGACGTTCATGGAATACATCCTGCAGCTGTACGGCAGTATTCCTCAGGTCATCGGCTAAACCATGTCGCTGCTCCAGCTGACCGATACCCAGATCAGCACCTGGGTGGCTACGTTCATGTTGCCCCTGTTTCGCATCGGTGCTTTGCTGATGGTCATGCCGGTTTTCGGTACGACCTTGGTGCCCACGCGAGTGCGCCTTTATTTCGCCCTCGCGATCACGGTAGTGATTGCCCCTGGGTTGCCGCCGATGCCGCCGGTCTATGCGCTGGACTTGAGTGCGCTGCTGCTGATTGCTGAACAGATCCTTATCGGTGCGGTGCTGGGTTTCTCCTTGCAGCTGTTCTTCCAGGCCTTCGTAGTCGCCGGGCAGATCGTTTCCATTCAGATGGGCATGGGCTTCGCTTCCATGGTCGACCCCACCAACGGCGTATCGGTGGCGGTGATCGGGCAATTCTTCACCATGCTGGTGACGTTGCTGTTCCTGTCCATGAATGGTCACCTGGTGGTCTTCGAAGTCCTCACTGAAAGCTTCACGACGATGCCGGTGGGCAGCGGGTTGATGGTCAATCATTTCTGGGAGTTGGCCGGCAAGCTTGGCTGGGTGCTCGGTGCGGCCCTGTTGCTGGTGTTGCCGGCAATTACCGCGCTGCTGGTGGTCAACATCGCGTTCGGCGTGATGACCCGGGCGGCACCGCAACTCAACATCTTTTCCATCGGTTTTCCGCTGACGCTGGTGCTCGGGCTGTTCATCGTCTGGGTCGGGCTGGCGGACATTATCAATCAGTATCAGCCGCTGGCCTCCGAGGCCTTGCAGTTGTTGCGCGAATTGGCACGGGCGAGCTGAGTCATGGCTGAGAGCGAAAGCGGTCAGGACAAAACAGAAGACCCCACGGAGAAGAAGAAAAAAGACGCCCGCGAGAAGGGCGAGATTGCGCGTTCCAAGGAGCTCAACACCCTGGCGGTCATGCTTGCCGGCGCCGGTGGCTTGCTGATTTTTGGCGGAGCCCTGGCCCAGGAAATGATGGAGCTGATGCGCATGAACTTCTCGCTCTCGCGGGAAGTGATCCTGGATCAGCGTTCCATGGGGACTTACCTGCTGCACTCGGGGCAGATCGCCCTCGTCGCGATTCAGCCCGTGATGATTACCTTGCTGCTCGCAGCGCTTATCGGTCCTATTTCTCTGGGCGGCTGGCTGTTCTCGGCCGGCACCATGGCGCCCAAGTTCAGCCGCATGAATCCTGGTGCGGGGCTCAAGCGGATGTTTTCGTTCAAAGCCGTGGTGGAACTGCTCAAGGCCTTGGCAAAGTTTTTTATCGTGTTGTCCGTGGCCCTGGTGGTGCTGTCTTCGGACATCGACGACCTGCTGCGCATCGCCCATGAACCCTTGGATATGGCGATTATTCACAGCCTGCAATTGGTCGGCTGGAGTACGTTGTGGATGGCCTGCGGGCTGATCATCATCGCTGCGGTGGATGTGCCGGTGCAGCTCTGGGAGAGTCACAAGAAACTGCTGATGACCAAGCAGGAAGTGCGCGACGAGCATAAGGATCAGGAAGGGCGGCCCGAGGTTAAGCAACGGATCCGTCAGTTGCAGCGCGAGATGTCTCAGCGGCGGATGATGGCCGCGATTCCCGAGGCTGACGTGGTGATCACCAACCCGACTCACTATGCCGTGGCGCTCAAGTACGATCCGGACAAAGGCAATGCACCGGTGCTGCTGGCCAAGGGCAGTGACTTCCTGGCCCTGAAAATCCGTGAAATCGCCGTGGCCAATGACGTGCTGTTGCTAGAGTCTCCGGCGCTGGCGCGTTCGATCTATTACTCCACTGAACTGGAGCAGGAGATCCCGGGCGGGCTGTATCTCGCCGTCGCCCAGGTGCTTGCCTATGTCTACCAGATTCGCCAGCACCGCGCCGGCAAGGGCAAGCGCCCGGAACCGCTCAAGGATGACCTGCCGATCCCGCCGGATCTGCGGCGCGATTCCTGAGTTCTGTGCTTTCGTGCTGACGCCATCGTGGGCAAGCCCACAGGTTTGGTGTCATGCGCGATTTCGTGAGCGACGCAAAACTTGTGGGAGCCGGGCTTGCCTGCGATGAGGCCGGTTCAGTCGGTACAAATCTCCCCGATAAAACCCTCTATTTCAACCCCCTGTAAAAGTTGGAAGGCTTCTTGCAGTAGCCGCTCTGCGCCCGCTTCAGGCGTCAAAAGTTTGCTTTAAAGGAACGGGGAAAACCGGTGGATCGCTCTCAGTTATTCAACAGTGCTCGCACAAACGTTGCCGACTTAAGTCGAGGCAATCTGGGTGTGCCGTTGTTGCTGCTGGTCATGCTGGCAATGATGATGCTGCCGGTGCCGCCGTTCCTGCTGGACGTGTTCTTCACGTTCAACATTGCGCTGTCGATTGTCGTCCTGCTGGTCTGCGTCTACGCGTTGCGACCACTGGATTTTGCGGTGTTCCCGACCATTCTGCTGGTGGCGACCCTGTTGCGACTGGCGCTGAACGTGGCCTCCACGCGAGTGGTGATGCTCCACGGTCAGGACGGTCATGCCGCCGCGGGCAAGGTGATCCAGGCCTTCGGCGAGGTGGTGATTGGCGGTAACTACGTGGTTGGTATCGTCGTCTTCGCGATTTTGATGATCATCAACTTCGTCGTGGTGACCAAGGGTGCCGGGCGGATTTCCGAGGTGAGTGCGCGATTCACCCTCGATGCAATGCCCGGCAAGCAAATGGCCATCGACGCCGACTTGAACGCCGGCCTGATCGATCAGAACCAGGCAAAACTGCGCCGGATGGAAGTGGCTCAGGAAGCCGAGTTCTACGGTTCCATGGACGGTGCCAGCAAATTCGTGCGCGGTGACGCCATCGCCGGTCTGCTGATTCTGTTCATCAACCTGATCGGCGGCATGGCCGTCGGTATCTTTCAGCACGGCATGACCTTCGGCGATGCCGGCCGGGTGTACGCCTTGCTGACCATCGGTGACGGTTTGGTGGCGCAATTGCCATCACTGCTTTTATCTACAGCCGCCGCGATCATGGTAACCCGTGCTTCCGGTTCGGAAGACATGGGCAAGCAGATCAATCGCCAGATGTTCGCCTCGCCGAAAGCGTTGGCGGTGGCGGCCGGTTTGATGGCGGTGATGGGCCTGGTGCCCGGCATGCCGCACTTCTCCTTTCTGACCATGGCAGCCCTGGCGGCCGGTGGCGCGTACCTGTTCTGGAAGAAGCAGAACGTGGTCAAGGTTCAGGCCCTGCAAGAGGTCAAGCGCCAGCAGGAGCTGTTGCCATCGCCTGCCCGCGCCATGGAAACCAAAGAGCTTGGTTGGGACGACGTTACGCCGATCGACATGATTGGCCTGGAAGTCGGTTATCGCCTGATTCCGCTGGTGGATCGCAACCAGGGTGGTCAGTTGCTGGCGCGGATCAAGGGTGTGCGTAAAAAACTCTCCCAGGATCTGGGCTTCCTGATGCCGACTGTGCATATCCGTGACAACCTCGACCTGGCGCCGAGCGCCTATCGCCTGACCTTGATGGGCGTGATCCTGGCCGAAGCGGAGATTTATCCGGATCGCGAGCTGGCGATCAACCCCGGCCAGGTGTACGGCACGCTCAACGGCATTACCGCCAAAGATCCGGCTTTCGGCCTGGAGGCGGTCTGGATCGAAATCAGCCAGCGTGCTCAGGCGCAATCCCTCGGTTACACTGTGGTCGATGCCAGTACGGTAGTGGCAACCCACTTGAACCAGATTCTGTACAAGCACTCCAGCGAACTGATCGGTCACGAAGAAGTGCAGCAACTCATGCAGTTGCTGGCCAAAAGCTCGCCAAAACTGGCCGAGGAACTGGTGCCAGGCGTGGTTTCGTTGTCGCAACTGCTCAAGGTTTTGCAGGCTTTGCTGGCCGAACAGGTGCCCGTACGGGACATTCGCAGCATTGCCGAGGCCATCGCCAACAATGCGTCCAAGAGTCAAGATACTGCCGCGTTGGTGGCCGCGGTGCGCGTCGGCGTATCCCGTGCAATCGTGCAAAGCATTGTGGGGACTGAGTCGGAGCTGCCAGTTATCACCCTGGAGCCAAGGTTGGAACAAATATTGCTCAATAGTCTTCAGAAGGCAGGACAAGGCTCGGAAGAGGGCGTTTTGCTTGAGCCAAGCATGGCTGAGAAACTGCAGCGCTCGTTGATCGATGCGGCGCAGCGTCAGGAAATGCAAGGTCAACCGGTGATTCTGCTGGTAGCCGGCCCGGTTCGCGCGATGCTTTCGCGATTCGGTCGACTGGCAGTCCCGGGTTTGCACGTGTTGGCGTATCAGGAAATTCCTGACAACAAGCAAGTGACCATCGTTGCGACAGTAGGGCCCAACGGCTGAGGTAGTGGTTTATGCAAGTTAAGCGTTTTTTCGCCGCCGATATGCGTCAGGCCATGAAACTGGTTCGTGATGAGCTGGGCGCCGATGCCGCCATCATTGGCAACCGCCGGATCGCCGGTGGGGTCGAGCTGACGGCTGCCCTGGATTACAAACTGTCGGCGCTGGCCCCGCGTGTTCCGAACATGGAACTTGAGGATGAGCTGCGCAAGACTCAGTCGCGGATCGTCACCGCCCAGGCCGAACTGAGCCTGCGTGGCGAGGGCGAGAGCGACAAGTCGACCAATCGCCAGTTGTTCGCCGGCCTGCCGCTGACCGCCGCCGAACCGCTGATCGAGCCGACCTACACCGAACCCCGTCGTCCGGCACCGGCCGCTGCACCCGCTTCCAATGGTGTGGACCCGCGTGCATTCGACTCGATGCGTTTTGAGCTCAACGGCCTGCGTGAGTTGCTCGAAGTACAACTCGGCTCCCTGGCCTGGAACCAGCTGCAAGGCAGCCGTCCGGCCCAGGCCAACCTCTGGCGTCGCCTGCAACGCATCGGCCTGTCCGGCCCGTTGTCCCGCGATCTGCTGGAGCTGACGACTGAAATTGAAGAGCCTCGCCAGGCCTGGCGCATGCTGCTGGCGCACCTGGCGCGGATGATCGCCACACCGGAAATCGAACCACTGGAAGAAGGCGGCGTGATTGCCATGGTCGGCCCTGCCGGCATGGGCAAGACCACCACTCTGGCCAAGCTCGCGGCCCGTTATGTGCTCAAGTACGGCGCGCAGAACATCGCGCTGGTGAGCATGGACAGCTACCGTATCGGTGCCCAGGAACAACTCAAGACCCTCGGCCGGATCCTCAACGTTTCGGTGACCCACGTCGACCCGGGCCAGTCCCTGGTGCAGGCGCTGGATCCTTTGCTGCGCAAACGCGTGGTGCTGATCGATACCGCGGGCCTTCAGGCCAGTGATCCGGCGTTGCGCATGCAACTCGAAAGCCTGGCCGGGCGTGGCATCAAATCAAAAAATTATCTGGTTTTGGCAACCACCAGCCAGAAGCAGGTTCTAACCGCCGCTTATCACAGTTACAAGCGTTGCGGGCTCGCTGGCTGCATCCTGACTAAACTGGATGAAACGGCAAGCCTGGGCGAGGTGTTGAGCCTGGCCATCAGTCATGAATTGCCGGTGGCCTACCTGACCGATGGCCCGCGGATTCCGGATGATTTGCATCTGCCGCGTCGTCATCAGTTGGTCAGTCGCGCCGTAAGCGTGCAAATGCAAGAAGAACCCAGCGAAGAAGCCATGGCTGACATGTTCGCTGACCTCTACCACAGTCCGACCAAGCGGGTCGGCTGAGGTATTAATGAACAGTTTTTGTACCTACATCGATGGTCTGCCATGCATTGTTCCGTTTGTGAACGCGCAGCCAGTAATGTGGCCTCCGTCTAAGTAAGACAAGGTAAAGAAATAACATGGGCAGCATGCATCCCGTACAGGTGATCGCGGTGACCGGCGGCAAAGGTGGCGTCGGGAAGACTAACGTGTCAGTGAACTTGTCCCTGGCTCTAGCTGAGCTCGGCCGGCGCGTCATGCTGCTGGACGCCGATCTGGGGCTGGCGAACGTCGACGTCCTGCTGGGACTGACACCCAAACGCACCCTGGCCGACGTGATCGAAGGCCGCTGTGAGCTGCGCGACGTATTGTTGCAGGGGCCTGGCGGCATCCGCATCGTCCCGGCCGCGTCCGGCACCCAGAGCATGGTGCACCTGAGCCCGGCTCAACATGCTGGCCTGATCCAGGCGTTCAGCGATATCGGCGACAACCTCGACGTATTGGTGATCGACACGGCTGCGGGCATTGGTGACTCGGTAGTCAGCTTCGTTCGCGCCGCTCAGGAAGTCTTGCTGGTGGTCTGCGACGAACCGACCTCGATCACTGACGCCTACGCACTGATCAAACTGCTTAACCGCGACTACGGCATGAATCGTTTCCGCGTCCTGGCCAACATGGCCCAGAGCCCGCAGGAAGGGCGCAACCTGTTCGCCAAGTTGACCAAGGTCACGGACCGCTTCCTTGACGTCGCTTTACAATACGTCGGTGCGGTGCCTTACGACGAAAGCGTGCGCAAGGCCGTACAGAAACAGCGCGCCGTCTATGAAGCCTTTCCGCGTTCCAAGTGCTCCCTGGCTTTCAAGGCGATCGCACAGAAGGTCGATACCTGGCCGTTACCTGCCAACCCGCGTGGGCACCTGGAGTTTTTCGTCGAGCGTCTCGTGCAACAAACGGCAGGACCCGTCCTATGACAGCCAGCGGCTACAACCTCTACAAGAAGTCGGCACGTGACGCGCAGTACGAGCTGATCGAGCGTTACGCGCCACTGGTCAAACGCATTGCCTACCATTTGCTGGCGCGTCTGCCGGCCAGTGTCCAGGTCGAAGACCTGATCCAGGCCGGGATGATCGGCCTGCTTGAAGTGTCGACCAAGTACGACGCCAGCAAAGGTGCGAGTTTCGAGACGTACGCGGGCATACGAATCCGCGGCGCCATGCTCGATGAAGTCCGCAAGGGGGACTGGGCGCCACGTTCGGTCCACCGCAATACCCGCATGGTCAGCGACGCAATTCGCTCGATTGAAGCTAAAACCGGCCGTGACGCTAAAGATCACGAGGTTGCGGCCGAACTCCAATTGAGTCTCGACGATTATTACGGGATTTTGAACGACACACTGGGCAGCCGGTTATTCAGTTTCGACGATCTGTTGCAGGACGGCGAACATGAAGGGCTGCACGAGGATGGCGCGAGTGCTCATCTCGAGCCGTCACGCGATCTGGAAGATGAACGCTTCCAGGCCGCGCTGGCGGACGCGATTGCCAATTTGCCGGAGCGTGAGCGACTGGTGTTGGCGCTGTACTACGACGAAGAGTTGAATCTCAAGGAAATCGGTGAGGTCCTGGGGGTCAGCGAATCGCGGGTCAGCCAGTTACACAGCCAGTGCGCGGCCCGTTTGCGGGGGCGTTTGGGGGAGTGGCGAGCGCGCTGAAGGCAGTGTGGGGGCACTGCAAACGTGGCTGGTGTGGTGTCGAACTGCGCCGGTCTCGATCTGTTGTGCTCCAGACAGTCATTGAGTGCATTGCCGGATTGATTGAAATGGCGCGTCCAGGTGCTGGGCGCGTTTAAGACTGCTTGGAGGTCGAATTGGACAAGAACATGAAAATCCTCATCGTTGATGACTTCTCAACGATGCGGCGGATCATAAAAAACCTGTTGCGTGACCTTGGGTTCACCAACACGGTCGAGGCCGACGATGGCATTACCGCCATTCCGGTTCTCAACAGCGGGAGTATCGACTTTCTGGTAACGGACTGGAACATGCCTGGCATGACCGGTATCGATCTGCTGCGCCACGTGCGTGCCGATGAAAAGCTCAAGCACCTGCCGGTGCTGATGGTGACCGCTGAAGCCAAGCGCGAGCAGATCATCGAGGCGGCCCAGGCGGGTGTTAACGGCTATGTGGTCAAACCCTTCACGGCCCAGGCGTTAAAAGAAAAAATCGAGAAGATTTTCGAACGCATCGGTTGAGAAACTGCGCCACGGGGGAGCTATGGAGCATATCGAATCTTCACAGGGCGATTTTGAATCGACCCTGAAAAAACATGCTGTCGAACTGGTCGAGAGCCTTGAAAAAGGCAAGTTCGGCGACGCTGTGCAACTGATCCATGAGCTCAACCAGACCCGTGACCGCGGCCTGTATCAGGAAGTGGGCAAGCTCACTCGCGAGCTGCATAGTGCGATCGTCAATTTTCAGATTGACCCGAACATGCCGCAAGCCGAGGAAGTGTCACAGATCACGGACGCCACCGAGCGTCTGGGTTATGTGGTCAAGCTGACCGAGGCCGCGGCCAACCGCACCATGGACTTGGTGGAAAACTCTACGCCGCTGGTCAACAGCCTGAGCATTGAAGCCCAGGCGCTGAGCACGGACTGGGGACGGTTCATGCGTCGCGAAGTCGGGGCTGAAGAGTTCCGCGAACTGGCCCGGCGGGTCGACGGGTTCCTGACGCGCAGCAGCGAAGACAATCGCGTGGTGTCGAGCAACCTCAACGACATTCTGCTCGCTCAGGATTACCAGGATCTCACCGGTCAGGTGATCAAGCGCGTGACCCAATTGGTCACCGAAGTTGAAAGCAACCTGCTCAAGCTCGTGCTTATGGCCAGTCAGGTGGACCGCTTTGCGGGCATCGAACATGACCGTGAGGCGATGCTGGCAGAAAAAGATCCGCAAAAACATCTCTCTCAGGGTGAAGGTCCGCAGATTCATGCCGATAAAAGAGAAGACGTTGTGTCCGGTCAGGACGATGTAGACGATTTGCTTTCCAGCCTTGGATTCTAGGAGCACCCATACACATGAGCTTCGGCGCCGATGAAGAGATCCTTCAGGATTTCCTGGTTGAGGCCGGCGAGATTCTAGAGCAACTGTCCGAACAGCTGGTCGAGCTTGAAAGCCGACCAGATGATGCGGACTTGCTCAATGCAATTTTTCGCGGTTTTCACACTGTAAAAGGGGGCGCCGGCTTCCTCCAGCTCAACGAGCTGGTGGAGTGCTGTCACATCGCCGAGAACGTGTTCGACATCCTGCGCAAGGGTGAACGTCGCGTCGACTCGGAATTGATGGACGTGGTTCTCGAAGCGCTGGACGCGGTGAACAGCATGTTCACCGAGGTCCGCGAACGCAGCCCGATCACGGCTGCCACGCCTGAATTGCTGGCGGCCCTGGCCCGTCTGGCCGAGCCGCAAACGGCCGATGAAGCCGCACCTGTGGCTGAGGTGGTCGAAGCACCGGTTGCTGAAAGCGAATCGGGCGACATCACTGATAACGAATTTGAACAACTGCTGGACTCGCTGAATGCCGTCAAGGCACAAGCCGAGGCCCCTGTGGCCGCTCCGGTACCGGCCAGCACGGCTGCTGGCAGCGACGATATTACCGATGCCGAATTCGAGTCGTTACTCGATCAATTGCACGGTAAAGGCCAGTTCGCCGTCGATGCGGTGGCCGCAGCGCCAGCCGCACCGGTTGCCCCGAAAGCGGCCGGCGACAGCTCCGACATTACCGACGACGAGTTCGAAGCACTGCTCGATCAGTTGCACGGCAAAGGTAACTTTGCGGTTGATGCGCTGGAATCGGCCATTGCCTCGGTACCGACCCCGGCTGCGCCAGCCGCCGCAGCGGCCGGTGGCGATCTGATCTCCGATCACGAGTTCGAATCGCTGCTCGACGAATTACACGGCAAAGGCAAGTTCACTGAAGTCGGCACCGGTTCTGCCGCGACTTCGGTGGCTGCACCCGCCGCCAAGGCTGCCGCACCGACACCTGCGGCCAAAGCGCCCGAGCCCAAAGCCGAAACGCCGAAGCCTGCTGCCGCTGCGCCTGCTCCTGCTCGTGCACCGGCCGCGCCGCCCGCGGAAAAACCGGCCAGCGAAGCCGAGACCACCGTGCGGGTCGATACCGCGCGTCTCGACGAAATCATGAACATGGTCGGCGAGTTGGTACTGGTGCGTAACCGCCTGGTTCGCCTGGGTGCCAACAGTGCCGATGAGGCCATGTCCAAGGCCGTGTCGAACCTCGACGTGGTCACGGCCGACCTGCAAACCGCGGTCATGAAGACGCGGATGCAACCGATCAAGAAAGTCTTCGGGCGCTTCCCGCGCCTGGTTCGCGACCTGGCTCGCCAGCTCAAGAAAGAGATCAACCTGGAGCTGGTCGGCGAAGAAACCGACCTCGACAAGAACCTCGTCGAGGCACTGGCCGACCCGCTGGTCCACTTGGTGCGCAACGCGGTCGACCACGGCATCGAGTCGCCGGAAGAGCGCGAAGCCTCGGGCAAGTCCCGCGGTGGCAAAGTCATCCTGGCCGCTGAACAGGAAGGCGACCACATCCTGCTGTCGATCTCCGATGACGGCAAAGGCATGGACCCGAACGTCCTGCGCGCGATCGCGGTAAAACGCGGCGTGATGGACAAGGATGCCGCCGATCGTTTGAGCGAAACCGAATGCTACAACCTGATTTTCGCACCAGGGTTCTCGACCAAAACCGAGATCTCCGACGTGTCGGGTCGTGGCGTGGGCATGGACGTGGTGAAAACCAAGATTTCCCAGCTCAACGGTTCGATCAACATCTACTCGACCAAGGGCCAGGGCTCGAAGATCGTCATCAAGGTCCCGTTGACCCTGGCGATCATGCCGACGCTGATGGTCATGCTCGGCAACCAGGCGTTTGCGTTCCCGCTGGTGAACGTCAACGAGATCTTCCACCTCGACCTGTCGACCACCAACGTGGTGGATGGCCAGGAAGTGGTGATCGTGCGGGACAAGGCGCTGCCACTGTTCTACCTCAAGCGCTGGCTGGTCAGTTCCGCTGCTCACGAAGAGCAGCGTGAAGGCCATGTGGTGATCCTTTCGGTGGGCACTCAGCGGATCGGCTTCGTCGTCGATCAACTGGTGGGCCAGGAAGAAGTGGTCATCAAGCCATTGGGCAAAATGCTCCAGGGAACCCCGGGCATGTCCGGCGCCACCATCACCGGTGACGGCCGCATTGCGCTGATTCTCGATGTTCCGAGCATGCTCAAGCGTTACGCCGCACGGCGTATTTGATTCTGGGGGGAGCGGGGCGACTGAGCCTCGCCCCCGCCTAACGGAGTGTTTATGGTAGTCAAGGTCCTGGTGGTGGACGATTCGGGGTTTTTCCGCCGCCGCGTCTCGGAAATTCTTTCAGCGGATTCGAATATCCAGGTCGTCGGTACGGCGACCAACGGAAAAGAGGCGATCGATCAGGCGCTGGCCCTCAAGCCAGACGTGATCACCATGGACTACGAGATGCCGATGATGGATGGCATCACGGCGGTGCGGCACATCATGCAGCGCTGCCCGACTCCGGTATTAATGTTCTCCTCGCTGACGCACGAAGGCGCCCGGGTCACCCTGGACGCGCTGGACGCCGGTGCGGTGGACTTCCTGCCGAAGAATTTCGAAGACATCTCCCGCAACCCGGAGAAGGTCAAGCAACTGCTGTGCGAGAAGATTCTCAGCATCTCGCGCAGTAACCGTCGCGCCAACACTTACAGCGCTCCGGTGGCCGCGCCAGCTCCGACGCCTGCACCTTCGAGCGCCAGCAGCTACGGCAGCAGCGCACCTGCGCGTCCGGCCCCGATCCCGGCTCGTGCGCCTGCGGCCAGCCCGTCGTCGCCAGCCCCGAAACGCAAAGCCTACAAACTGGTCGCCATCGGCACGTCCACCGGCGGTCCGGTTGCCCTGCAGCGGGTTCTGACTCAATTGCCGTCCAACTTCCCCGCACCGATCGTGCTGATCCAACACATGCCGGCGGCTTTCACCAAAGCCTTCGCCGAGCGCCTGGACAAGCTCTGCCGCATCAGCGTCAAGGAAGCCGAGGATGGCGACATCCTGCGTCCGGGCCTGGCGCTGCTGGCGCCGGGTGGCAAGCAAATGATGATTGACGGCCGTGGCGCGGTGAAAATCCTGCCGGGTGACGAGCGTCTGAATTACAAACCGTGCGTGGACATCACCTTCGGTTCTGCAGCCAAGTCCTACGGTGACAAAGTTCTGGCGGTCGTACTGACGGGCATGGGCGCCGACGGTCGTGAAGGCGCGCGTCTGCTCAAGCAGGGCGGCAGTGCGATCTGGGCTCAGGATGAAGCCAGCTGCGTGATCTACGGCATGCCGATGGCCATTGTCAAAGCCGACCTCGCTGACGCGGTGTACGGCCTGGACGATATTGGCAGGCACCTGGTCGAGGCTTGTATCTGATGGATGTTCTAAGCCTTATCGGGATCATCATGGCGTTCGTCGCCATCATTGGTGGCAACTACCTTGAAGGCGGTCACCTTGGCGCCCTGGCCAACGGTCCAGCGGCATTGATCGTACTCGGCGGGACCATCGGTGCGGCGCTGCTGCAATCGCCGATGAGCGCCTTCAAGCGCGCCATACAGATTCTTGGCTGGATCCTGTTTCCACCTCGCGTGGATCTGGCCGGTGGCATCGATCGCGTCGTGAACTGGAGCCTGACCGCCCGCAAGGAAGGCCTGCTCGGTCTGGAAGGGGTGGCCGACGCCGAACCCGACAACTACTCGCGCAAAGGCCTGCAACTGCTGGTGGACGGCGCCGAACCGGAAGCGATTCGCAGCATTCTGGAAGTGGATTTCTACACCCAGGAAAGCCGCGACATCGAAGCCGCCAAAGTCTTCGAAAGCATGGGCGGCTATGCGCCGACCATCGGTATCATCGGTGCGGTGATGGGCCTGATCCACGTCATGGGCAACCTGGCCGATCCGTCGCAACTGGGCAGCGGCATTGCCGTGGCGTTCGTCGCCACCATCTATGGCGTGGCCAGTGCCAACCTGGTGCTGCTGCCGATTGCCGCCAAGCTCAAGTCCGTTGCAATGCGCCAGTCGCGTTATCGCGAAATGTTGTTGGAAGGCATTCTATCGATTGCCGAAGGTGAAAACCCTCGCTCTATCGAGTTGAAGCTTCAGGGCTTCATGGATTGATGGGGGTAATGGACTATGGCTCGTCGCAGGCAACCTGAAGAACATGTAAACCATGAACGTTGGCTCGTTTCGTATGCCGACTTCATTACGTTGCTGTTCGCCTTTTTCGTGGTGATGTACTCGATCTCTTCAATCAACGAAGGCAAGTACAAGATCATCTCGCAAGCGTTGATCGGCGTGTTCACCGATTCGGATCGCGCGCTCAAGCCGATCCCGATCGGCGAAGAACGACCGAAGTCCGTGACGCCGGCCAAGCCGCTGATCAAGGACAGCGAGCAGATCGACGCGGGCATTTCACAGGCTGCCAACGATCCGCTCAAAAGCATCGCCGACGACATCAGCGCCGCGTTTGGCGACCTGATCAGCTCCGACCAGATGACCATTCGCGGCAATGAGCTGTGGGTGGAGATCGAACTCAATTCCAGCCTGTTGTTCGGCAGCGGCGACGCCATGCCCAGCGACATTGCGTTCAACATCATCGACAAGGTCGCGGCGATTCTGAAGCCGTTCGACAACCCGGTTCACGTCGAAGGTTTTACTGACGATCAACCGATCCGCACCGCGCAGTACCCGACCAACTGGGAACTGTCCTCGGCCCGTTCGGCGAGCATCGTGCGCATGCTGGCGATGCAGGGTGTAAACCCGGGTCGACTGGCGTCGGTGGGTTATGGCGAATTCCAGCCGGTGGCCAACAACGCGACTGCCGAAGGTCGGGCGCGCAACCGTCGGGTGGTGTTGGTGGTTTCACGAAATCTTGATGTACGCCGCAGCCTTACTGGTACCGGAACCGCCAATACGAAACCGGATGCCGCGTTGAAGCGTGCTGGCACACAAACTGCACCGACCCCGGTCAAGTCGCCGGGACGAGAGAGCGCCGTCAATTCTCCGTCACCCGCATTAATACGTTGAGCTATTTCTCGGTCGACCGGTTCGACCGGGAGGAACAATACGAATGAGAGTCTGGGCAGTCGCCAATCAAAAGGGTGGTGTCGGTAAAACCACTTCCTCTATCGCTTTAGCCGGTTTACTGGCCGAGGCGGGCAAGCGTGTGGTCGTGGTCGATCTTGACCCCCACGGCTCGATGACCAGCTACTTCGGTTACGACCCCGACAGCCTGGAACACAGCAGCTACGACCTGTTTCTGCACAAGGGCGGCGTGCCGCAAGGCTTGCCCGGTCAGTTGTTGTTGCCTACCAGTCACGCCAGTATTTCCTTGTTGCCGTCGAGTACGGCACTCGCGACCCTCGAGCGCCAGTCGCCGGGGCAGAGTGGCCTGGGCCTGGTGATTGCCAAGAGCCTGGCGCAACTGTGGCAGGACTTCGATTACGCCGTGATCGACAGCCCGCCGTTGCTCGGTGTGCTGATGGTCAATGCCTTGGCGGCGAGCCAGCAGTTGGTGATTCCGGTGCAGACCGAACACCTGGCCGTCAAAGGCCTGGAGCGCATGGTCAACACCCTGGCGATGATCAACCGCTCGCGCAAACAGGCGCTGGCGTTCAGCATCGTGCCGACCCTGTTCGACCGCCGCACGCAAGCCTCCCTCGGAACCCTGCGTGTGTTGCGCGACAAATACCCGGAAGAAATCTGGCAGGGCTACATCCCGGTCGACACGCGTTTGCGTGACGCCAGTCGTGCCGGCGTCACGCCTTCTCAATTCGACGGCAAGAGCCGCGGAGTGCTGGCTTATCGCGCGCTGCTCAAGCATTTGCTGGCGCAGCAATCTGTTGCGCAGGTGGCATGAGATGAATCGCCCGGTAAAAATCACTTCCCGTCCACAACTGGCGCTCCAGTCCTATCTGGACAGCTTGCTGATGGATGCGACCGAAGAGTTGCCGCCGGAAATCGAAGCGCTTCCCGAGGTGGTCGAGGTTGAAAGTGCGCTGGACGAGTTCCAGGCTGCGGTACTTGAAGAGCAGGCCCGCGATGCGCAGAAACCGGCAGAGAAACCCACGGCAGTTGCCGCACCGGTAGCCGCGCCCGTGGTGAAAGCCCCGGTGGCGCTGATCGAAGCACCGCCACCGGTTCTGGCGCCCCTGTCGACCATCGCGCCGCTGCTGCAAGCCTTGGTGCCACCGATCGTCGAAGTCCATCTGCCGCCCAGCAACACGCCGCCACCGGTGGAAACCGACGGTCGTCCGGCATGGGCTGCCGAGCCGTTCGAATGCCTGTTGTTCGATGTCGCCGGGTTGACCCTGGCGGTGCCGTTGGTGTGCCTGGGCTCGATTTATTCCTTGGCAGGTCACGAGCTGACGCCGTTGTTCGGTCAGCCGGAATGGTTCCTCGGGATCCTGCCAAGTCAGGCCGGAAACCTGAAAGTACTGGATACCGCGCGCTGGGTCATGCCGGACCGCTACCGCGACGATTTCCGTCAGGGCCTGCAATACGTTATTTCGGTTCAGGGCTACGAGTGGGGGCTGGCCGTGCATCAGGTCAGCCGCTCGCTGCGCCTGGACCCGAACGAAATCAAGTGGCGCACTCACCGTGGTCAACGGCCATGGCTGGCAGGTACGGTGATTGAACACATGTGTGCGTTGCTTGACGTTTCCGAACTGGCCGAGCTGATCGCCAGCGGTGGGGCAAAGCATATGGGCGGCAGCAAGCCGGCCCACAAACCGACATAACAAACAGGCTGTGGCAGTCACTGCCGCTGCACAGAACACACACCGCTAGGGCGGTTTTTCGAGGGGTCAGGGTATGAATGATAAGGCGTCGTCTGCAAAGGGTTCCGAAGATCCGATCCTGCAATGGGTAACCTTCAAGCTGGACAATGAAACCTACGGCATCAACGTGATGCGCGTTCAGGAAGTCCTGCGCTACACGGAAATCGCCCCGGTCCCGGGTGCCCCGAGCTACGTGCTGGGCATCATCAACCTGCGCGGCAACGTGGTCACCGTGATCGACACTCGTCAGCGCTTCGGCCTGATGAATGCCGAGATCAGCGACAACACCCGGATCGTCATCATTGAAGCCGACAAGCAAGTGGTCGGCATCATGGTCGACAGCGTGGCCGAAGTGGTTTACCTGCGTCAGTCGGAGATCGAAACCGCGCCAAACGTCGGTAACGAAGAGTCCGCCAAGTTCATTCAAGGCGTGTGCAACAAGAATAACGAATTGCTGATCCTGGTCGAGCTGGACAAGATGATGAGCGAAGAAGAGTGGTCGGAACTGGAGAGCATCTGATTGATTCTTGAGGTTGCGGTCATTGTCCTGTTCGTCTTTTGGGCGGGCACGCTGGCGATGTTTCTGACGTACATTCGTGCTCAGCGGCAAATCGCTGCGCAACAGGCTCAGGGCGATGCGCTGCGCGATCAGCGCATCAAGGACCTGGCCAAACGCGTCGACAACTACCAGAGCGGCAACGTACGCATGGGTGAAGACCTGCACGAGCTGCGCGCGGTGGTCGGGCCGTTGCCGGACAAACTGGCTCAGCTGGAACAGCGCGACCCGTCGAGCCTGTCGTTTGCCCAGGCGGCGCGATTGGTCGGGATGGGGGCGAGCGTGGATGAGCTGACTCAGTCCTGCGGGTTGACCCAGGCTGAGGCGGAGTTGATGAGCAAGTTGCACAAGAACTGACAGGTCAAAAGATCGCAGCCTCGTTTCACTCGACAGCTCCTACGGGGTGTACTCCATCCCAATGTAGGAGCTGTCGAGTGAAACGAGGCTGCGATCTTTTTGCATTCAGCGCCGAATCAATAGTCGTCGCCACGATCGGTGATGTCTTTCTCGACCATCGGCGCATCCGGATCATGCCCCTCGGGGAACTTGCCCTTCAGGTTCCACGCAAACGCAATGATCTCGGCAATCGTGCGGTACAACTCCTCCGGGATACTGTCCCCCAGTTCCATCCTCGCCAGCAGTTTCACCAGCTCGGCATTCTCGTAAATCGGCACTTCATAATCGCGGGCAATCTTCAGAATGGCTTCGGCCAGTTCGTCGTCACCTTTGGCCGTGAGGGTCGGGGCGTGGGTGCCGTCGTACTTGAGGGCGATGGCCTGGCGCGGGGCGTTGGGGTTTCTCATGCGGTTTCATCGACCCAGCGTTGTTCGAGACGGGTTTGGGGGCCTTGGGGCGGTGTGCCGAGGTGGCAATCGAGATCGCCGACATTCAAGCCTGACGCCAGCAGCCGTTCGCGCAGTCCGGCCAGATTGCTCTCGATCAGGCTGGCGGTGTAAGGCCGTTCGGCCCACAGCTGGCTGGACAGGCTGCCCTTGATCAACTGCGCCTGAATCTGCAGCGGGCCCAGCGGTTCCATGTCGAACGCCAGCTCGACGCGCCATAGCTGTTGCTTGGGTTCACGCTCGTCGCGGCGCTCGTTGGGTTGTTCTTTCTCGGGGGCTTCCTCGCGCTGAAACTTGACCTGCAGCGGCACGATGTCCTGCAGGTTGCGCATCGGGATTTCCAGTTGCCAGGTGCTCATCAGCCGTCCGTCACTGGTAACGCCGGTCTGCTCCAGGCTCGACAACTGATGACTTTGCAAGCGTGACACCGCCGCAGCGGCCAGGCGTAACAGGTGCTCAAGATCGTCTTCGCCTTCCGCGCTTTGCAGCAAACGTTCGGGTAACGGGAAACTGGTCGGCGACGGTTTGGCGCTGACCTGTCCGAGCATGCCGAGGGCATTGCGCACAAAGCTGGGCATGGCCTGGGCCAGTGTATTGGCGGCAATGATCGCGGTGAGATTGGTGTTGGCCGGCAGCCCCGGCGTCAGTTGCGCGATCAGCTTGAGCAGATCACCTTTCATGTCCGGGGTCAGCGTCGGATTTTGTCCGGTGAGCAACTTTGCTTCGAGGAACAGGCCACTGTTGGCCAGTGCCTGTGCCAGACCTTTTGGCGTGCTCAGTTGCTGAACATCCGGCAAGCCGGCGAGCAACTTGTCCACAACGGCACGCAGGTCGCGGGAAGTCTGATCCGACGCCGGCAGGTTTTGCAGGAGTTTGAGCAGCCCGTCCAGCGAGCCCTGGCGGCTCTGTTGGCTGACCAGTTGTTGGGTCACCGCCAGCTGCTCCTGGCGGCTGCTCAGCGGGACGAACTTCAGCGTCTGGGTGTCTTGCACCAACGCGCTGAGCAAGGTGCCGATACGCAGCGGGGTCGGGCTGTCGATGTTCAGGGTGCTGCCGCTCAGCGCGGTATTGAGCAGGGTCACCAGCGAGCGAAACACCGTTGGCTGCCCCGGGACCTGCGGCATCACCTGGGACGTCAGGACTTTGCCTTGCAGCAGCGTGCCAACAGGCAGTTGCGCCGTATCGATACGGGTCAGGGTGGCGACGCTGGAAGCGATAGCCTGTTGCACCGTGATGGCCAGGTTGCCCGCCGAGGGTTGGGTGATCGCCAGGTTCGTACCCTGAGGCAACGGTTGGTTGCTGGTGGCCTGGACCGTGGTTTGACGGCCACTCTCCAGGGTGACCTTGAGCAGCAGTTGAAAGGCCTGATCCGCCTGCTTGAGCGACAGCACTTCGGCCTTGGCGCTCTGGCCTGCGGTAATCAGGCCCTCCATCGGCGTCAGCAGCTTGAGCAGGTCACCGCTGACCACCAGCGGACGCGACGTCGCGGGCGTGGGCTGCGGGAGCGGGAGGATGTTCATTTCGCCTGTCATACGCGGTCACAACCTGAAGAAATTGCCCTCTTTAGAGTAGGGCATGGCATGTATAATGCCGCCCCGTTGCAACCGGGGCGCTGAAAACTTTGCAAATACTTGATCTGGCTCTTTAGAACGGGCCGCCAATGCATTTATCCTGCATCTCTTTAGCGGCCGTACCCTTGCCGACTTGAACCGTAAAGGCCCGTGATCTCTTGACCAGTCCTGTCCTGCAAACCGTTGCCCTTGCCTGTGAGCGAGACCTTCGGCTGCTCTTCGAAAATCTCGAATTGAGACTGGCCAGTGGCGAAATGTTGCAAATCAGCGGTCCCAACGGCAGCGGCAAGACCAGCCTTTTACGGCTGCTGTCCGGTCTGATGCAGCCGACCGCCGGTCAAGTGCTGCTCAACGGCCAGCCGCTGAACGAACAACGCGGGGAGCTGGCCCGCAATCTGTTGTGGATCGGCCATGCCGCCGGCATCAAGGACCTGCTGACGCCGGAAGAGAATCTGAGCTGGCTCTGTGCCCTGCATCAACCGGCCTCCCATGAGGCCATCTGGCAAGCGCTGGCGGCTGTCGGATTGCGCGGTTTCGAGGATGTTCCCTGCCACACCCTGTCCGCCGGCCAGCAACGTCGCGTGGCGTTGGCGCGGTTGTACCTGGACAGCCCGCCGCTGTGGATCCTCGATGAGCCGTTCACCGCGCTCGACAAACAAGGCGTGGCGCAACTCGAAGAACACCTGGCCGCACACTGCGAGCGCGGTGGTATGGTCGTTCTGACCACTCACCACACCCTGACCCGGATGCCGGCCGGCTATCGCGACATTGATCTGGGGAATTGGGCCGTATGAGTGTTTTCGGCCTGTTGGTCGCCCGCGAGGCCCGTTTGTTGTTCCGCCGTCCTGCGGAGTTGGCCAATCCGCTCGTTTTCTTCGCGATCGTGGTTTCCCTGTTCCCATTGGCGGTCGGTCCCGAGTCTCAATTGTTGCAAACCTTGTCTCCGGGACTGGTCTGGGTGGCGGCCCTTTTATCGGTTCTGCTCTCGCTGGACGGGCTTTTCCGCAGTGATTTCGAAGACGGTTCCCTTGAACAGTGGGTCCTTTCGCCGCACCCCCTGCCTCTTCTGGTTTTGGCCAAGGTACTGGCACACTGGGCCTTCTCCGGTCTGGCACTGGTTTTGCTCGCACCCCTGCTGGCGTTGATGCTCGGTTTGCCTGCCGCCTGTCTGCCGGTGTTGCTGCTTTCCTTGTTGCTGGGTACACCGGTGCTGAGCCTGCTCGGTGCGGTGGGTGCGGCCCTGACGGTGGGATTGAAGCGCGGTGGCCTGTTGCTGGCGCTGCTGATTCTGCCGCTGTACATCCCGGTGTTGATTCTTGGCAGTGGCGCCTTGCAGGCGGCATTGCAGGGCATGCCGGCGATCGGTTATCTCCTGTGGCTTGGTAGCCTGACCGTGCTGGCGATAACCCTGACACCTTTTGCAATAGCTGCTGGCCTGAAGATCAGCGTCGGCGAATAATAATGAGGTCTGGTCATTTTTTGATCGCTTTCTTTTGAAAAAAAGGCAGACCCTTTGGCTCTTCATAGCGAAGAGCAACCGTGATGGAAACAGTAATGAACTGGACCTGGTTTCATAAGCTCGGCTCACCCAAATGGTTTTACGGCATCAGTGGCAAACTGCTGCCATGGCTGAGCGTCGCGGCGTTGCTGCTGATCGGCGTTGGTGTCGTTTGGGGCCTGGCCTTCGCGCCGCCGGATTACCAGCAAGGCAACAGCTTTCGCATCATCTATATCCACGTTCCCGCCGCCATGCTGGCGCAGTCCTGCTACGTGATGCTGGCCGTGTGCGGCATCGTCGGGCTGGTGTGGAAAATGAAACTGGCCGACGTCGCCCTGCAATGCGCGGCGCCCATCGGTGCCTGGATGACCGCCGTGGCGCTGGTCACTGGCGCGATCTGGGGCAAACCGACCTGGGGCTCGTGGTGGGTCTGGGATGCGCGACTTACGTCCATGCTTATTCTGCTGTTTCTGTACTTCGGTCTCATTGCGCTGGGCAACGCCATCAGCAATCGTGACAGCGCGGCCAAGGCCTGCGCGGTGCTGGCGATTGTCGGCGTGATCAACATCCCGATCATCAAATACTCGGTAGAGTGGTGGAACACCCTGCACCAGGGCGCAACCTTCACCCTCACCGAAAAACCGGCGATGCCCGTCGAGATGTGGTTGCCACTGCTGCTGACGGTGCTGGGTTTCTACTGTTTCTTCGGTGCCGTGCTGTTGTTGCGCATGCGCCTTGAAGTGCTCAAACGCGAAGCTCGCGCCAGTTGGGTCAAGGCCGAAGTTCAGAACAGCCTGGAGGTCGCTCGATGAGTTTCGCTTCATTCGGCGATTTCCTCGCCATGGGCCATCACGGCCTGTATGTCTGGTCAGCCTATGGCATCTGCCTGGCGGTGCTGGCCCTCAACGTGGCGGCGCCGATCCTGGCCCGCAAGCGGTATCTGCAACAAGAGGCGCGTCGTCTGCGCCGGGAGAACGGCAAGTGAATCCGCTGCGCAAAAAGCGTCTTATCATCATTCTCGCAATCCTGGTCGGTATCGGCGCGGCCGTCGGCCTGGCCCTGAGCGCCCTGCAGCAGAACATCAACCTGTTTTACACCCCGACCCAGATCGCCAACGGCGAAGCGCCGCAAGACACGCGCATCCGCGCGGGTGGGATGGTCGAGAAAGGCTCGCTGCAACGTTCCGGCGATTCGCTGGACGTGAAATTCATCGTCACCGACTTCAACAAATCCGTCACCATCACTTATCGCGGCATTCTTCCGGACCTGTTCCGCGAAGGGCAGGGCATCGTTGCCCTGGGCAAACTCAATGCTGACGGCGTGGTGGTGGCCGACGAAGTGCTGGCCAAGCACGACGAGAAATACATGCCGCCGGAAGTGACCAAGGCCCTGAAAGACAGCGGCCAGTCGGCACCCACTCCTGCCAAAGAGGGCTAATTGATGACGTCTGGAATCTTTATCCCTGAATTGGGCCACCTGGCGATGATTCTGGCGCTGTGTTTCGCGCTGGTTCAGGCCGTGGTGCCGTTGCTCGGCGCCTGGCGCGGTGACCGCTTGTGGATGAGCCTCGCTCAGCCGGCCGCCTGGGGCCAGTTTGCCTTTCTGCTGTTCGCCTTCGGTTGCCTGACTTACGCGTTCATGGCCGATGACTTCTCCGTCGCCTACGTCGCCAGCAACTCCAACAGCGCCTTGCCGTGGTACTACAAGTTCAGCGCGGTGTGGGGCGCTCACGAAGGTTCGTTGCTGCTGTGGGCGTTGATCCTCGGCGGCTGGACCTTCGCGGTGTCGGTGTTTTCCCGGCAGTTGCCGCAAGTGATGCTGGCTCGCGTGCTGGCGGTGATGGGCATGATCAGCACCGGTTTCTTGCTGTTCCTGATCCTCACCTCCAATCCGTTCGCCCGGATCCTGCCGCAGATTCCTGCGGACGGTCGTGACCTCAACCCGTTGCTGCAAGACATCGGCCTGATCGTTCACCCGCCGATGCTGTACATGGGGTATGTCGGTTTCTCCGTAGCCTTCGCTTTCGCTATCGCCGCGTTGCTGGGCGGGCGTCTCGATGCGGCGTGGGCGCGTTGGTCCCGTCCGTGGACCATCGTCGCCTGGGCCTTCCTCGGTATCGGCATCACCCTCGGCTCCTGGTGGGCCTACTACGAACTCGGCTGGGGCGGCTGGTGGTTCTGGGACCCGGTGGAAAACGCCTCCTTCATGCCTTGGCTGGTGGGTACTGCGCTGATTCACTCGCTGGCGGTCACGGAAAAACGTGGTGTGTTCAAGAGCTGGACCGTGTTGCTGGCCATTGCTGCTTTCTCGTTGAGCTTGCTCGGGACCTTCCTCGTTCGTTCCGGGGTACTGACTTCGGTTCACGCCTTTGCGTCCGACCCTGAGCGCGGCGTGTTCATCCTGATCTTCCTGCTGTTTGTCGTGGGCGGTTCGCTGACGCTGTTCGCCCTGCGCGCGCCGGTGGTGAAGAGCCATGTCGGCTTCAACCTCTGGTCCCGGGAAACCCTGCTGCTGGGCAACAACCTGGTGCTGGTGGTGGCGGCTTCGATGATCCTGCTCGGCACCTTGTATCCACTGATTCTTGATGCAATGACCGGCGCCAAGCTGTCGGTCGGCCCGCCGTACTTCAACGCGCTGTTCATTCCATTGATGGCGTTGCTGATGGTGGTGATGGCGGTCGGCATGCTGGTGCGCTGGAAAGATACCCCGGTCAAATGGCTGATGAGCATGCTGACGCCGGTGTTGCTCGGCAGCGCTGCGTTGGCCGTGGTGGCCGGCGTCGCTTACGGCGATTTCAACTGGGCGGTGATCGCGACGTTCATGCTCGCTGCCTGGGTGTTGCTGGCCGGCGTGCGCGACATATTCGACAAGACGCGCCACAAAGGCCTGATCAAAGGCCTGCCGACCCTGACCCGCAGCTACTGGGGCATGCAGGTCGCGCATTTGGGCATCGCCGTGTGCGCCCTCGGTGTCGTGCTGTCGAGCCAGAACAGTGCCGAGCGTGACCTGCGCCTGGCGCCGGGCGAATCCATGGACCTGGGCGGCTACCAGTTCGTGTTCGAAGGCGCCAAGCACTTCGAAGGCCCGAACTTCACCTCCGACAAAGGCACCGTCCGGGTGATCCGCGACGGCAAGGAAATCAGCGTGCTGCACCCGGAAAAACGCCTGTACACCGTGCAGAACTCGGTGATGACCGAGGCCGGGATCGACGCCGGTTTCACCCGTGATCTTTACGTCGCCCTCGGCGAACCGCTGGGCGATGGCGCCTGGGCCGTGCGCGTGCACGTCAAACCGTTCGTGCGCTGGATCTGGTTCGGCGGTCTGCTCACCGGTCTCGGCGGGTTGCTGGCGGCGCTGGATCGCCGTTATCGGGTCAAGGTGAACAGCCGTGTGCGTGAAGCACTGGGCATGACGGGAGCCACGGCATGAGACGTTGGTTGATGCTGTTGCCACTGGCGATTTTTCTGGTGGTCGCTGTGTTCCTTTACCGTGGCCTGTACCTGGACCCGGCCGAGTTGCCCTCGGCGATGATCAACAAACCGTTCCCGGAGTTTTCCCTGCCGGCCGTGCAGGGCGACAAGACCCTGACCCGGGCGGACATCCTGGGTAAACCGGCACTGGTCAACGTCTGGGGCACCTGGTGCATTTCCTGCCGGGTCGAGCACCCGGTGCTGAACAAACTGGCCAAGCAGGGCGTGGTGATTTACGGCATCAACTACAAGGACGTCAACGCGGATGCCTTGAAGTGGCTGGACGAATTCCACAACCCGTATCAACTGGATATCCGTGACGATGAGGGCACCCTGGGCCTCAACCTCGGTGTCTACGGCGCCCCGGAAACCTTCTTCATCGATGCCAAGGGCATCATCCGCGACAAGTTCGTTGGCGTGATCGACGAACAGGTCTGGCGCGAAAAACTGGCGGCCAAGTATCAGGCGCTGGTCGACGAGGCGAAGCCATGAAGCGCTGGATAGCTGCTGCCATATTAGGCTTGAGCATGGCCGGCGTGGCGCACGCGGCCATCGACACCTACGAGTTCGCCAAGGAAAGTGATCGCGAGCGTTTTCGCGAGCTGACCAAAGAGCTGCGTTGCCCCAAGTGCCAGAATCAGGACATTGCCGATTCCAACGCACCGATCGCCGCCGACCTGCGCAAAGAGATTTTCCGCATGCTCGGCGAGGGCAAGGACAATCAGCAGATCATCGACTTCATGGTCGACCGCTACGGTGATTTCGTCCGCTACAAACCCGCTCTGACCGCCAAGACTGCTGTGCTCTGGTTCGGCCCCGCCGGCCTGCTGCTGGGCGGTTTTGTGATCATCGCCGTGATCGTCCGCCGTCGTCGCGTGCAACGCGCTGACACCCCGGACACGCTTTCTGCCGAGGAGCGCGAGCGCCTCGACCACTTGTTGGATAAAACCAAGAATGATTGATTTCTGGCTCGCTGCAGGTCTGCTACTTCTGGTCGCCCTGAGTTTTCTGTTGATCCCCGTTTTGCGTGGTCGCCGCGCTCAGCTTGAAGAGGATCGTACTGCCCTGAACGTCGCGCTGTATCAGGAGCGCGTGGCTGAGTTGCAGACTCAACAGGAAGAGGGCGTTCTGGACACCGCGCAAATGGACACCGGTCGCGCCGAAGCGGCTCGTGAATTGCTCGCGGACACCGAAGGCGTCGAGGCGGCTCGTGAATTGCTCGCGGACACCGAAGGCGTCGAGGCGCCGCGAGTGTCCCGTCTGGGCAAGCCGTGGCCACTGCTTGCGGCGATTCTGGTGCCGGTGTTGGGGCTGGGGCTTTACCTGCATTTCGGGGCCAGCGACAAAGTCGAACTGACCCGCGAATTTTCCCAGGCGCCGCAGTCGATGGAAGAGATGACCCGTCGCCTGGAGCGCGCGGTCGAGGCCCAGCCGGATTCCGCTGAAGGCTTGTACTTCCTCGGTCGCACCTACATGGCTCAGGACCGTCCGGGCGATGCAGCGAAAATTTTCGAACGCGCGGTCAATGCGGCCGGCCGTCAGCCGGAACTGCTGGGCCAATGGGCTCAGGCCCAGTACTTTGCCGATGGCAAGAAGTGGTCGGACAAGGTCCAGGCCCTGACCGACGAAGCATTGAAAGCCGACCCGAAGGAAGTCACCAGCCTCGGCCTGCTGGGTATCGCCGCCTTTGAAAGCGCGCGTTACCAGGACGCCATCGACTACTGGAATCGCCTGCTGGTGCAACTGCCGCCGGACGACAACTCCCGTGCCGCGCTGCAAGGCGGGATCACGCGGGCCACCGAGAAGCTCGAAGCCGGCGGTGGCAAGGTTGCGAAGGCGCCTGAGGCCAAGGTCGCGGCGCTGCTCAAGGTGCGTGTTGATCTGGCGCCAGAGTTGAAAGCCAAGGTTCAGCCGGGCGACAGCGTGTTTATCTTCGCACGCGCCACCGCCGGGCCTCCCGCACCGCTGGCCGCCAAACGCCTGACCGTCGCTGACTTGCCGGCAACCGTCGAACTGGGCGATGCCGACGCCATGATGCCGCAGTTGAAACTGTCGAACTTCCCTGAAGTCCAACTGGTTGCGCGCATCTCCCGCGCCGGTCAACCGACTGCCGGCGAATGGATCGGTCGCAGCCAGCCATTGGCCAGCAGCACCACCGCGCAGCAAAAACTGACCATCGACAGCCCGGATAAATAACAGGAAACGCCATCATGACCGCCATCGCTCGTATCACCCTGCTCGGTCTGGTCCTAGGGTTAAGCGCGTGTGCGGTCCAGCGGCCCGAGCCGACTCCGCTGCCGCCGATCCCGCCTTCGCAGCCCAGCCCCACGCCGTCTACCACACCGACGCCGAGCAAGCCGGGCATTCCAGCCAAACCCGCCAAGCCGCTGCCGCGCACCTCCGCCAGTTTCGCCCCGCCACCGGGTGGCAACAGCCACTGGGACCCGAAGCTCGGTGTGTATGTGCTGGATGACCAGACCAACACCTTCTACCGCCAGCGCACGTACTACCGCTGGGATAACGGCTGGAGCCGGTCGATCAGCCCTAACGGACCGTGGGAAGAAACGGATATCCATGGCGTGCCGGGCGGGTTGGGACGGCAATTCGGGCAGTAACAGCAAGCACAGAACAAGGCGACCTTCGGGTCGCCTTTTTTGTGCCCGCTGAAAAGAGGGATGGGCGTCCATGGAAGGTGGGTGCACCCAATACCCTGTGGGAGCGAGCCTGCTCGCGAAAGCGCCGGGTCAGTCGACATCAATACTGAATGTGGCGCCTTCATCGCGAGCAGGCTGCTCCCACAGGTTCTTTGCTGATCACAACATCTGCTCTGAACACAGCGCGCCGCTCAACCTTTCATCAAACCTTCATCAAATGGTTATTCCAGCGACTTGTGCGAGTCATAGGGCTGACACAGCCCGTGCCTAAAGTCGGTTGAACTTCAAAGCGGCCAGGGACGGCTGTTCAACCAGACAGAGAAGCCCATGAACGCAGCTATCCATGTCGATCATCTGAACAAGACCTTTGCGCGCAAGACCGCACTGGTCGACCTCGAGCTCACCATCGCGGCCGGTGAGATGGTCGCGCTGATTGGCGCTTCCGGCTCCGGCAAATCCACGTTGTTGCGCCACCTCGCGGGCCTGGCCTGTTGCGATCGCAATAACGGCGGCAGCGTCAAGGTGTTGGGCCGGGAAGTGCAGGCGTGCGGACGGCTCAATGGCAAGGTTCGTCGCTTGCGTGCTGACATCGGCTACATCTTCCAGCAGTTCAACCTGGTCAACCGCCTCAGCGTGCTCGATAACGTGCTGCTCGGTTGCCTTGGCCGCATGCCGCGCTGGCGCGGCAACCTGTGCCTGTTCAATGCCGAGGAAAAACAGTTTGCCCTGGAGTCCCTGGACCGTGTTGGCCTGGCCGATCTGGCGGCGCAGCGCGCGTCTACCTTGTCCGGTGGCCAGCAGCAGCGCGTGGCGATCGCCCGGGCCCTGACCCAGCGTGCCGAGGTGATTCTGGCCGATGAACCCATCGCCTCGCTGGACCCGGAGTCGGCGCGCAAGGTCATGGAAATCCTCGCTGACATTAACCGCCGCGACGGCAAGACCGTGGTGGTCACCCTGCATCAAGTCGATTACGCCACACGCTATTGCCCCCGTGCCGTGGCACTCAAGGGCGGGCGGATTCATTTCGATGGCCTCGCCGCCGACCTGAGCAGCCAGTTCCTCAACGATTTGTACGGTGCCGACCTCGACACCAGCCTGATGTTTTCCAACCAGACCCGCCATACCGAACCCGCGCCCCGGTTGGTGCTGGCGCGCGTGTGAACCATTCGTTTTTTCCAACAGCGCACCCTAAGGAATCCCTTCCATGTTGAACCGTATCGGTCGCGTATTTGCTGGCGCCGCTTTGCTCGCCAGTTGTGTGCTGGGCACCGCCCAGGCTGAAGAAAAAACCATCAACTTCGGCATCATGTCCACCGAGTCTTCGCAGAACCTGAAGAGCATCTGGCAGCCGTTTCTCGACGATATGCAGAAGAAAACCGGCCTGAAAATCAACGCCACGTTCGCCTCTGACTATGCCGGCCTGATCCAGGGCATGCGCTTCAACAAGGTCGATGTCGCCTGGCTGGGCAACAAGGCCGCCATCGAAGCCGTGGACCGTTCCAACGGCGAAATTTTCGCTCAGACGGCTGCTGCAAGCGGTGCCGCCGGGTACTGGAGCGTGCTGATCGTGCGCAAGGACAGCCCGATCAACTCCGTCGATGACATGCTGAAAAACGCCAAGTCCCTGACCTTCGGCAACGGTGATCCGAACTCGACTTCCGGCTATCTGGTGCCGGGTTACTACGTCTTCGCCAAGAACGGTGTCGATGCGGCCACCGCGTTCAAGCGCACCCTCAATTCCAGCCATGAGGTCAACGCCTTGAGCGTGGCCAAGGGACAACTGGATGTGGCGACCTTCAACACTGAAAGTTGGGATCGTCTGGAAGTCACCCAGCCGGACAAGGCTGCACTGCTCAAGGTGATCTGGAAGTCACCGCTGATCCCCGCCGATCCTCTGGTGTGGAGCAAGGCCCTGAGCGACAGCGAGAAGAAAAAGATCCGCGATTTCATCTTCAGTTATGGCGACACCGAGTCCGAGAAAGCGGTGCTCAAAGGCATGCAACTGGGCAAGTTCCTGGCCTCCAGCGACGACCAACTGCTGCCGATCCGACAGCTTGAGCTGTTCAAGCAGCGCACTACGATCAATGCCGACGCCAATCTCGATGCCGCAGACAAGACCAAGAAACTCGCCGACATCGACGCCGAGCTGGCCAGGCTGCAAGAGCGCCTGACCTTGCTGGAAAAGACCGCTGACAAGAAGACGGCAGCCAACGCCGGTTGATCCACCGCGGGACAACTGTGGGAGCGAGCCTGCTCGCGAAGGCGGTGTGTCTGTCGACATCGATGGTGCATGTGCCGCCGTCTTCGCGAGCAGGCTCGCTCCCACAGGTTTTCGCACTTGGCATTACTTAGAGGAATCTTCATGACCACTCTGCACGCTGAAGCCGTCGGCAAGCGCACCTGGCCGCAGTACACCGGTTGGGGCCTGTTCCTGGTCTTGCTGGCCTGGGCCTGGCACGGCGCCGAGATGAACCCGATGGCGCTGTACCGCGACTCGGGAAACATGGCGACCTTCGCCGCTGATTTCTTCCCGCCGGACTTCCACGAATGGCGCTCCTACCTCAAGGAAATGATCGTCACCGTACAAATCGCCCTCTGGGGCACGGTGCTGGCGATTGTCTGTTCGGTGCCCCTGGGCATCCTCTGCTCCGAGAACATCACCCCTTGGTGGATCCACCAGCCGCTGCGCCGTGTGATGGATGCCTTCCGTTCGATCAACGAAATGGTGTTCGCCATGTTGTTTGTGGTGGCGGTCGGGCTGGGGCCGTTCGCCGGGGTGCTGGCGCTGTGGATCAGCACCACCGGTGTGCTCGCCAAGCTGTTCGCCGAAGCGGTGGAGGCCATCGACCCGGGCCCGGTTGAAGGGGTTCGCGCCACCGGTGCCAGCGCCCTGCAAGAAGTGATCTACGGGGTCATCCCGCAAGTGATGCCGTTGTGGGTTTCCTACGCGCTCTACCGCTTCGAGGCCAACGTGCGCTCGGCGACGGTGGTGGGAATGGTCGGTGCCGGCGGGATCGGGGTGATTCTCTGGGAGAACATCCGCGCCTTTCAGTTTGTTCAGACGTGTGCAGTCTTGCTGGTGATCATCGTGGTGGTGAGCCTGATCGACATTCTGTCGCAACGCCTGCGCAAGCAGTTCATCTGAATTTCGGAGGGGTGCCCCTGGGCGCTTTTTTTAAGCATGCAGTTGTCTAGACAAGACGAGCCGGTGTACCGCGAATTGGCCGACATCCTGCGTCGCGAGCTGGCCGATTATCAGGCCGGGGACTTCCTGCCGGCGGAAGTGCAGTTGGCCGATCGCTTCGGGGTCAACCGCCACACCTTGCGCCGCGCCATTGATGAGCTGGTGTTCGAAGGCAGTCTGCTGCGCCGCCAAGGCAAGGGCACCCAGGTGCTGGAACGGCCGCTGATTTATCCGATGGCCGCCGACAGTGCCTACAGCCAGTCCCTGTCGGCCCAGGGGTTGGGCGTCGAGGCGGTTCTGCTCAAACGTCGTTACTGCTTCGCCAGCCGTGAAGAAGCGCAACACCTCGGGATTGCCGAGAGGGCGCCAATGATCGAATTGCAGACCCTGCGCAAGCTCGATCACCAACCCGTCAGCCTGATCCGCCATCGCTACTGCGCCAGCCATGCGCCGCTGCTGGCGGATTACACCGGCGGCTCATTGCGCCAGTACCTGAGTGAACGGGATAAGCCGCTGACCCGGACCCTGAGCCTGATCGGTGCCCGCTTGCCCAGCCGCGAAGAAGCCGCGTTGCTGATGATGCCCCGGCATTTGCCGGCGCTGAGTGTGTTCACCCTTTCCCGCGACCGCGACGGCCACCCGGTGGAGTTGGCCCAGTCCACCAGCCGTTCGGATCGCTTCCAGTACCAGGTCGTCACCTGATGGAGAACTCAACGATGAACCCTGATTCTCACAACCCGCGACAACACTGGATCGGCGTGCTGGCCCGCGTCCGTCGCAGCGAGTTGCAGCCACACGAAGCCGCGCTGCGCGACATCGAGTACCAACTGATTCGCGCCCCGGAAATCGGCATGACCCTGGTCCGTGGCCGTATGGGCGGCAACGGCGCGCCGTTCAACGTTGGCGAAATGAGCGTGACGCGCTGCGTCGTGCGCCTGGCCGATGGCCGTACCGGTTACAGCTACCTGGCGGGCCGCGACAAGGTCCACGCCGAGTTGGCCGCCCTGGCCGACGCGCATTTGCAGGGTGCGCAACAGCGCCACTGGCTCGATGAAGTGATCACGCCGCTGGCCAATGCCCAGGCACAACGTCGGGCGCAAAAAGAGGCGGACACCGCCGCCACCAAAGTCGAATTTTTCACCCTCGTGCGAGGAGAAAACTGATGAGCGCACCGCTGTTGCAACCGGCGTTTACCGACCCGGTACTGGATGCCCAGCGCGGTTTTCGTGCCGCGCTCAAGGCGCTCGCCGGCCCAGGATTGACCCAGACCTTGCACGCCACCCCAAGCCTTGAAGGGCTGGCGCCGGCCACCTACGCGTTGTGCCTGGCCTTGCTGGATGTCGACACGCCGCTGTGGTTGGCACCGTCTTTCGACACACCGCTGATCCGCGCCAACCTGATGTTCCACTGCGGCTGCCCGCTGGCCTCGAACCGGGAAACCGCACGTTTTGCCTTGCTCGCTGCCGAGGACCTGTCCGATCTGGGCGGTTTCGACATTGGCAATGACCGCTACCCCGATCAGTCCTGCACCTTGCTGGTTCAGCTGCCGCGCCTCGATGGCGGGGCAGGGCTGGCCTGGCGCGGGCCGGGGATCGAGATCGAGATCGAGCACAGGGTCAATCTGCCCCTGGCCGATGGATTCTGGCGCGAGCGCGAACAACGCAACGAATTTCCCCGCGGGCTGGACCTGTTTTTCGCCGCCGGTCACGAGGTTATCGGCCTGCCGCGCAGCACGCGGGTCGTTCGCACAACAGAGGAGCTTGCCTGATGTACGTAGCCGTCAAGGGTGGCGAACAGGCCATCGACAATGCCCATCGTCTGCTGGCAAAAAAGCGCCGGGGCGATACCTCGGTCACGGAGCTCGGCGTCGAGCAGATCCGTCAGCAACTGCCGCTGGCCGTGGCACGGGTGATGAGCGAAGGCTCGCTGTACGACGAAGAACTGGCCGCGCTGGCGATCAAGCAAGCGGCGGGGGATCTGGTCGAGGCGATCTTCCTGCTGCGCGCCTACCGCACCACGTTGCCGCGTTTCAGCCCGAGCCTGCCGATCGACACCTCAAACATGCAGCTCAGCCGGCGCCTGTCCGCCACGTTCAAGGACGTGCCGGGCGGGCAGTTGCTGGGGCCGACCTTCGATTACACCCATCGTTTGCTGGACTTTGCACTGCTCGCCGAAGGCGATTACCCGGGGCCGCAAACCAGCCCGAACGCCAGCCTCGAAGCTTGCCCTCGGGTTCTTGGGTTGCTGGCGAAGGAGGGCTTGATCAAGACCGAATCCGACAACCGCGACAGCGTGGCGGACATCACCCGTGACCCGCTGGAGTTGCCTGCCAGTCGCGCCGAACGCCTGCAAGCGCTGGCCCGTGGCGACGAAGGTTTTCTGCTGGCGCTCGGCTATTCGACCCAACGCGGTTACGGACGCAACCACCCGTTCGCCGGGGAGATTCGCATCGGTGACGTCGAGGTCTGGATCGACCCCGAAGAGCTGGGTTTTCCCATCTGCCTGGGCAGCATCGAAGTCACCGAGTGCGAGATGGTCAACCAGTTCGTCGGCTCCGCCACTGAGCTGGCGCAGTTCACTCGCGGTTACGGCCTGGCCTTCGGGCACGCCGAGCGCAAGGCCATGGGCATGGCACTGGTCGACCGCGCGCTGCGGGCCGGGGAGTTCAACGAAGAGATCGTGTCCCCGGCGCAGCAGGAAGAATTCGTGCTGATGCACTGCGACAACGTCGAGGCCGCCGGTTTTGTCTCGCACCTCAAGTTACCTCACTACGTGGATTTCCAGGCCGAACTGGAGCTGATCCGCAAACTGCGTAAGCCTGCCGAGGGGCAACAGCCATGAATGACCTGACTCAGGCACCGATTCGCGATGCGGCGTACAACTTTGCCTACCTCGACGAGCAGACCAAACGCATGATCCGCCGCGCGTTGCTCAAGGCCGTGGCGATCCCCGGTTACCAGGTGCCGTTCGGCGGCCGCGAGATGCCGTTGCCTTACGGCTGGGGCACCGGCGGCATGCAATTGACCGCGGCGATTCTCGGTGCCGACGACGTGCTCAAAGTCATCGACCAGGGCGCCGACGACACCACCAATGCCGTGTCGATCCGCCGCTTCTTCGCCCGCACCGCGGGCGTCGCGACCACCGAAAGTACGCCGGACGCAACGGTGATCCAGACCCGTCACCGCATCCCGGAAACACCGCTGCACGCCGATCAGATCATGGTGTATCAGGTGCCGATCCCGGAGCCGTTGCGCTTTATCGAGCCTTCGGAAACCGAAACCCGAACCATGCACGCACTCAATGATTACGGGGTGATGCACGTCAAACTCTACGAGGACATCGCCACCTTCGGCCACATCGCCACCGCTTACGCCTACCCGGTGATGGTCGACGAACGCTATGTGATGGACCCGTCGCCCATCCCCAAATTCGACAACCCAAAACTCGACATGAGCCCGGCGCTGATGCTGTTCGGTGCGGGTCGGGAAAAGCGTTTGTACGCGGTGCCGCCGTACACAAAAGTCACCAGCCTCGATTTTGAGGATCACCCCTTCGAAGCGCAGAAGTGGGAAGAATGCTGCGCCATTTGTGGCAGCCACGACTCCTTCCTCGACGAACTGATTATCGACGATGCCGGAACGCAGAGTTTCGTCTGTTCCGACACCTATTACTGCGCCCAGCGCGTCAGCGAGCAGGAGCAGGGCCAATGAACCAGGCGCTGAAAAACCAACTGTCCACCGCCACCGTCGAGCCATTGCTGCGAGTGCGCGACCTGTCGCTGTTGTACGGCCTGGAAAAGGGCTGCCAAGGCGTCAGTTTCGATCTGTATCCCGGCGAGGTGCTGGGGATTGTCGGCGAGTCCGGTTCAGGCAAATCGACGCTGCTCTCGTTGCTCAGCGGGCGCCTGCCGCCCCAGCGCGGCAGCATCGGCTATCGCGGCAAGGAGGGCGAGTGGCTCGACCTCTACAGCGCCAGCGAAGCCGAACGCCGGACCTTGCTGCGCACCGAATGGGGCTTCGTCGAACAGAACCCTCGCGACGGTTTGCGCATGGGCGTTTCTGCCGGCGCCAACATCGGCGAACGCCTGATGGCTCAGGGTGTTCGCAATTACCAGCAACTGCGCGGGGCGGGGATCGACTGGCTCAGCCAGGTGGAAATCGATCCGCTGCGCATCGACGACTTGCCCCGGACCTTCTCCGGCGGCATGCAACAGCGTCTGCAAATCGCCCGCAACCTGGTGTCGAGCCCGCGCCTGGTGTTCATGGATGAACCGACTGGCGGTCTCGATGTGTCAGTGCAGGCGCGGTTACTCGACCTGCTGCGCGGGTTGGTGCGTGAACTGGATCTGGCGGTGGTCATCGTCACCCACGACCTGGCGGTGGCCCGTCTGCTGGCGGATCGCCTGATGGTGATGCGGCGCTCGCGGGTGGTGGAAACCGGCCTCACCGACCAGATCCTCGACGACCCGCAGCACCCTTACTCGCAACTGCTGGTGTCTTCGGTGTTGCAACCGTGAAGCCCCGTCCATCTGTGGAAATCCGAGCGATGAATACCTTGATCGAGGTCCGTGACCTCTCGAAAACCTTCACCCTGCATCAACAGCACGGCGTGATCCTGAAGGTCTTGCGCGGTGTGGATTTCAGCGTGGCGGCCGGTGAATGTCTGGTGCTGCATGGCCAGTCCGGCGCCGGTAAAAGTACCTTGCTGCGCACCCTTTATGGCAACTATCTGCCGGCGGGCGGCAGCATTCGCGTGCAGCACGACGGTCACTGGCTGGAGCTGGTGGGCGCCGAGCCGCGCGACATTCTTCAGGTGCGCCAGCGAACCCTGGGCTATGTCAGTCAGTTCTTGCGGGTGATCCCGCGGGTGGCGTGCCTGGACGTGGTGATGGAGCCGGCCTTGGCTCGTGGCTGGTCGAAAAGCCTGGCGCAATCGCGGGCCGAGTTGTTGCTCAGCCGCCTGAACATTCCACAACGCCTCTGGCAGTTGGCGCCCGGCACCTTTTCCGGTGGCGAGCAGCAGCGGGTCAACATCGCTCGCGGCTTTATGGTGGCCTGGCCGGTGATGCTGCTCGACGAACCGACGGCCTCCCTGGACGACACCAATCGCCAGGTGGTGCTGGAACTGATGAACGAAGCGAAAGTGGCGGGCGCCGCGCTGATCGGCATCTTCCACGACCGCACCGCCCGCGAGGCGGTTGCCGATCGCCATCTCGACATGACCCCAGCCGCCGTGAACCACGAGGAATACGCCGATGTCCGCTGAACAGATTCTCAGCAATGCCCGACTGGTCACCGCTGACCGTGTATTCCTTGGCACGTTGGTGCTGCGCGACGGGTTGATCGCCGAGGTCACCGAAGGCCTGAGCCGGTTGCCCCAGGCCCAGGACCTCAACGGTGATTTCCTGTTGCCGGGCCTTGTGGAGTTGCACACCGACAACCTGGAAAAACACATGACACCGCGTCCCGGCGTGGACTGGCCGTCGACCTCGGCGGTGCTTAGCCACGATGCGCAGATCATCGCGGCCGGCATCACCACGGTGTTCGACGCCGTGTCCATCGGTGATGTGAACCCCAAAGGCAATCGCATGCAGAAATTGCCGGCGATGCTGGAGGCAATCTCCAGCACTTCCGACGCCGGGCTGACACGCGCCGAACACCGTCTGCACCTGCGTTGCGAACTGTGCCATCCGGACACGCTGAGCGTGTTCCGGGACCTGGTGGAGCATCCTCTGGTGCAACTGGTGTCGGTGATGGATCACTCGCCGGGCCAGCGGCAGTTCGTGCTGGAGTCCAAGTACCGCGAGTACTACATGGGCAAGTACCACCTGACGACCACGCAGATGGATGAATTCATCGTCCTGCAAATGGCCAACTCCCGTGAGTACAGCACCCGCTATCGCGCGGCGATTGTGGAGCACTGCCTGGCCCGTGGCCTGTCGGTGGCCAGCCATGACGACGCGACCCTGGCGCACGTCGAAGAGTCGGCGGGCTACGGCATGACCATCGCCGAGTTCCCGACCACTTTTGAGGCGGCGCGTGGCAGCCAGCAACAGGGCATGAAAGTGCTGATGGGCGCGCCGAACATCGTGCGCGGCGGTTCCCACTCGGGCAACGTTGCCGCCGCCGACCTGGCCGCTGAAGGGCTGCTGGACATTCTTTCCAGTGATTACTACCCGGCCAGTCTGCTGCAAGCAGCGTTTTTACTGGCGGCCCAGAGCAACCAGTGCGACCTGGCCCAGACTGTGCGCATGGTCACCCTGGCCCCGGCCAGCGCGGCAGGGTTGAATGATCGCGGCGAGATTGCTGTCGGTTTGCGCGCAGACCTGGTGCAAGCCAGGACCCGGGACGGGCTGCCGGTCGTTCAACAAGTCTGGCGACAAGCGAAGAGGGTGTTTTGATGGCGGGCAGGTTGATCTATCTCATCGGACCTTCGGGTTCGGGCAAGGACAGCCTGCTGGATGCCGCACGAACGCGCCTGGTCGAACGCGGCTGTCGTATCGTGCGGCGTGTCATCACCCGCTCGGCGGAGGCGGTGGGCGAAGCGGCGCAAGGCGTCAGCCCGCAACAGTTCGCCGAGATGGAGGCCCGGGGTGAATTCGCCCTGAGCTGGCACGCCAATGGTCTGTCGTATGGCATCCCCCGGGAAATCGACGATTGGCTGGCGGCGGGGCAGGACGTGCTGGTCAATGGGTCGCGCGGTCATCTGCCGCCGACCCGCCAGCGGTATCCGAACGTACTCGTGCTGTTGCTGAACGTGGATCAAGCCGTGTTACGCCAGCGCTTGTTGGCGCGAGGGCGTGAGTCCATGGCCGAGATCGATGAGCGGCTGGCGCGCAATGCCCGTTTCAGCGAACGCCTGCTCGCGGATAACGATCCGGCGTTGCACGTGATCGACAACTCCGGACGACTGGAGCGCACGGTCGAATGCTTGCTGGCCTGCGTCGACGGGCAACCCGCATGCGCCTGACATTACTGGGCACCGGTGACGCCCGACAGGTGCCGGTCTACGGTTGCGAATGTGTGGCCTGCGGCCAGGCGCGCAGCGATGAACGCCGCAGGCGTCGTCCGTGCAGTGCGTTGATCGAATGTGGCGATCAGCGCTGGCTGATCGACAGCGGCCTGCCCGACCTGACCGAGCGCTTCCCGCCACGCAGCTTCAACGGCATTTTGCAGACCCACTACCATGCTGATCATGCTCAGGGGCTGCTGCATCTGCGTTGGGGTCAGGGGCTGGTGATTCCGGTCCATGGGCCGGTAGACCCGGAAGGCCTGGCCGATCTCTACAAACATCCGGGGATTCTCGATTTCAGCGAGCCGTTTGGCGCCTTCGAAACCCGGGCGTTCGGCGCGCTCAGCGTCACGGCGCTGCCGCTGCAACATTCAAAACCGACGCTCGGTTACCTGTTGGAGGGAGAGGGGCGGCGGATCGCGTACCTGACCGACACCGTAGGCTTGCCGCCGGCCACCACGCAATGGCTGCAACGCGAGCCACTCGATGTGCTGGTGCTCGACTGTTCCATACCGCCGCAGCCTCAGGCGCCACGTAATCACAACGATCTGAACCTGGCACTGCGCTGCATCGACGACCTGCGACCGGGGTTGGCAGTGTTGACCCACGTCGGGCATACGCTGGATGCCTGGTTGCTTGAACACCATTGCGAGCTACCGGCCCAGGTCACCGTGGCTTTCGATGGCTGCGAGCTATAGAGCGCGGCAGACGTCGGGCAATCATGACGAACTGCGTTCAGAGAATGGCCCGGTAGGCGGTCAAGGCCTTGACCGAGTGGATGAGACGTCTGGGTACTGTCGCAGATCCATTGTGGGAGCGAGCCTGCTCGCGAAGACTGCGGCACATCCAACACTGATGTGACTGACCGTCCGCATTCGCGAGCAGGCTCGCTCCCACAGTGGCTTGATGCTGCCGCTTAAAACGCGGCTTTACCTATGGAAGCCCCGCCATCGACAAACAACGTTTGCCCGGTGATAAACCCACTCTGCTCCGACAACAAGAACGCAATCGCCGCCGCGATCTCTTGCGGTTGCCCCAAGCGGCCCATCGGCACGCCAGCCAGGTAACGAGCCTCGCCTTCGCTGCCCGGTGGGTTGTTTGCGCGAAACAGTTCCGTTTCAGTCGGGCCCGGGGCCACGGCATTCACCGTGACGCCGGTTTGCGCCAGTTCCAGCGCCCACGATCGAGTGAAGCTGATCAACGCCGCTTTGGCCGCCGCGTAGGCGGTGCGCTGGGTAATCCCGAGCACCGTCAGGCTGGAAATGTTCACCACCCGCCCCCAGCCTTTGGCGCGCATGTTCGGCAGCAGCGCCTGAGTGGCCTGCAATGCCGAATGCAGGTTGACCCGCATCACGTCGTCGAAGGTGTCGAGGTCGATTTCGCCCAACACTTGCGGGCGTACCAGGCCGACGTTATTGACCAGTCCATCGAACTCGTAAGTCCTGGCCAGATCCGTCAACACTTCCTGGGTCAGCGCTCTGTCGCTCAGGTCCAGCGGAAACAGAATGCCGGGAAAGCTCAGGTCAGGTGACCGGGCAATACCGACCACGCGATGGCCCGCACGGTCCAGATGCTCGGCCACCGCACGTCCAATGCCTTTGCTGGCGCCTGTGATGAGAAAGGTACGTCGGGTCATTGCAAGCTCCTTGAAAGAACGTGCCGCTGGGGCAGGTGGCATTTGAAAGGATCAGCCGCGAATCGTATCCGGCATCGCTTCAGGCTCAGGATGGTGAGTGTAATCCGGGTTGGCCTTGGCGTAACGAATCACGCCCGCGTGGTCGATCATCTAACGTGCCACATTGGCAGGGACCACGACGGATTGTCGTTGAAGGTCGGCGGGTCGTTAGTCGCGAGCAACCTTCGCCCCGTAGGAGCAAGGTTTGCCCGCGATGCTTTTTGACGGTTTACGCGGTAGCCAGCGAACGCTTCTCTGAAACACTCAAAAACCGCATCAACGCCAACAACGGAAACGCACTGCCGACAATCACGATCCACAACCAGCCGCCATGCTCATACACCGCACTGGCCACCGAGGAACCAAACGCGCCACCGATGAAGATGCTGGTCATGTACAGCGCATTCAATCGGCTGCGGCTTTTGGCGTCGAGGGCGTAGACCGCGCGTTGGCCGAGGACCATGTTCATCTGTACACAGAAGTCGAGTACCACGCCGGTGACCGCCAGGCCGATGACGCTGTAGGCCGGGTGGATGAAGGCCGGCAGGAAGCTCAGGCTGGCGAACAGCAGGGCCAGCAGCGACGCGATGCGAGTGTGGCCGGCATCGGCCAGCCGGCCGGCAATGGGCGCGGCGATGGCGCCGATGGCACCGACCAACGCGAAGATCGCGATCTGGGTTTGCGACAAGCCATGATTGCGCGCCAGTTCCAGGGGCACGGCGGTCCAGAACAGGCTGAAAGTCGCGAACATGCAACCCTGGTAGAACGCGCGCTGGCGCAATACCGGTTGTTGGCGCAGCAGTGTCCAGAGCGAACCCAGCAACTGGCCATAAGAAGCGCTGTGATCAGGCTGGCGCTTGGGGACCGTCACCGCCAGCACAATGCTGATTGCCGCCATCAACACCGCAGCGATGACAAACATCGAACGCCAGCCGAAGTGGTCAGCCACGACGCTGGACACCGGTCGCGCCAAGAGAATCCCCAGCAGCAGACCGCCCATGATCCCGCCAACCACGCGGCCACGAGATTCTTCCGGCGTCAGGTGCGCAGCCAGCGGAATCAGGATCTGCACCGACACCGAACTGAAGCCCACCAGCAGCGAGATCAGCAAAAACACATTTGGCTGATCGGTGAACGCCGCGCCCAGCAGACTGGCAATCGCCACCACGGTGGTGATGATCATCAAGCGGCGGTTTTCCAGCAGATCACCCAGCGGCACCAGGAAGAACAGGCCCAACGCATAACCAATCTGGGTCAGCGAAACGATCAGGCTGGCCATGGTGCTGGTCAGGCCGATGTCGGGTGCGATCAGGCCGATGATCGGTTGGGCGTAGTAAATGTTGGCAACGATGGCGCCGCAGCAGAAGGCGAACAGCAGCACCATGCCTCGGGTCATTGTCGCGGCGCCGTGGGGCACCTGGGTCGCTGGGTTCATAACGTGTCTCGCTGAACAAATTGGAATGCGCGCAGGCTAATCGGCTGGCCGAAACGGCGGAAGAGAGGTTGGGGTGATAGTAATCATTCCTTTGCGGAATGAGTGACGCAGGCTTGTGCGGTCGGCCGATGAACCTTGCGTCCAAACATTGAGGTCCGATGATACATTCACTTACATATTGTTCGATAGCGTGCTTATGTTCTCTCTTCACGATTCATAACCGGAAGGCACTTTCATGAATGCGATGTTCCGTCACCTGATTCGCGGTGCTTCAGCTATTACCTTGATCAGTTTGTTCACGGCAGGTCTCGTCCAGGCCACCGACGCACCGGGTATGCGCATGGGCGTGCGCGGCGAGATCACCGGCGTCAGCGCCGACGTGTTGAAAGTCCACGTCAACAGCGGTGAAAACGTGGTCATCAACCTGACCAAGGACACCAAGGTCCGCGCCGTCACCCTGGCCAATATCGAAGACATCAAACCCGGCAGCTACATCGGCTCCGCCGCCATCCCCCAGGAGGACGGTTCCCTCAAGGCCCTGGAAGTCCATGTCTTCCCACCGGAACTGGCGGGCAGCGGTGACGGCCATCGGCCATTCGACCTGGCCAAGGGCAGCAGCATGACCAACGGCAGTGTCGGTGACCTGGTCGTGAGCAATGGCCGTGTGCTGACCGTCAACTACAAGGGGGGCCAGCAGAAGATTCTGGTGCCGGAGGACGTGCCGATCGTGAACCTGGTGCCGGGTGATCGCAGCTTGCTGAAGGTGGGCGTGAAGATCGTGACATTCGTCACCCAAAGTGCCGACGGGACGCTGACGGCGCAGTCGATTTCGGCGGGCAAGGACGGCGTGACGCCACCGATGTAACGACCTGGCTAAATCGCCATGTAGGAGCTGCCGAAGGCTGCGATCTTTTGATCTTGAGCTTTTCGAGATCGCTGAAGATCAAGATCAAAAGATCGCAGCCTTCGGCAGCTCCTACGCAGAATCACATGCAGTTAAATCTCCCCCACAAAAAAAGCGACCTTCACAGGTCGCCTTTTTCGTTGGGCTCAGGGATTACTTACCGCTGTAGATCTGATCGAAGATCCCACCATCATTGAAGTGGGTCTTCTGCACGGTGCGCCAGTCACCAAAGGTCTTTTCCACGGACAGGAAATCAACTTTCGGGAAACGATCGGTGTACTTGGCCAGCACCGCCGGATCACGCGGACGCAGGTAGTTCGCCGCAGCAATCTCCTGACCTTCTGGCGACCACAGGTACTTCAGGTATTCCTCGGCCGCCGCGCGGGTGCCTTTCTTCTCGACGACTTTATCAACCACGCTGACTGGCGGCTCGGCTTCAGCCGAAACGCTCGGGTAGATCACTTCAAACTGATCACGACCAAACTCGCGCGCAATCATTTCCGCTTCGTTTTCGAAGGTCACCAGCACGTCGCCGATCTGGTTGGTCATGAACGTGGTCGTGGCTGCGCGGCCACCGGTATCCAGCACCGGGGCTTGTTTGAACAGTTTGCCGACGAAGTCTTTGGCCTTGTTCTCGTCACCGCCGTTTTTCAGCACATAGCCCCAGGCCGAGAGGTAGGTGTAGCGGCCGTTGCCCGAGGTTTTCGGGTTCGGAACGATCACCTGCACGCCGTCCTTGAGCAGGTCTGGCCAGTCTTTCAGGGCTTTCGGGTTGCCTTTGCGCACGATGAACACAGTGGCCGAGGTGAACGGCGCGCTGTTGTTCGGCAGGCGGGTGACCCAGTTGTCCGGGACCAGCTTGCCGTTGTCCGCCAGGGCATTGATGTCGGTGGCCATGTTCATGGTGATGACATCAGCCGGCAGACCGTCGATCACGGAACGTGCCTGTTTGCTGGAGCCACCGAAGGACATCTGCAGGGTGATGTTTTCGTTGTGCTCGGCTTGCCAGTGATTCTGGAAGGCAGTGTTGTAGTCCTTGTAGAAATCTCGCATCACGTCGTAGGAAACGTTGAGCAGGGTCGGTGCGGCCTGAGCCACGCTAGCCAGAGTCAGGCCAGCGGCCAGAAGTGAGGCGCCAAAGAGTTTTTTCACTGCGCAGTCCTTTTCATGTAGGAGCTGCCGAAGGCTGCGATCTTTTGATCTTGATCTTCACAAGCAAAATCAAGATCAAAAGATCGCAGCCTTCGGCAGCTCCTACGGGTTATTTGTTATTTATCAAAAGGTGTTGCCACCGTTTTGCCAGCGACTATAGCCGGGCTTGCATAGTCCTTTAAAGATTAAAAAGCACTTTGCTTATTCCAGTTTTTTGAACAGCTGATTACCGCACCGCGAGCAGAATGCGGCACCGGCTTCGTGGCTGTTTTTCTTGCACACCGGGCAATCGGTTTGCAGCTGTTCGCCGCGCATGGCGTTGGCCAGTTCGGCGGTGAAAATCCCCGTGGGCACGGCGATGATCGAGTAACCGGTGATCATCACCAGCGACGAAATCACCTGGCCCAGCGGCGTCTTCGGCACGATGTCGCCGAAGCCCACGGTGGTCAACGTGACAATAGCCCAATAGATGCCTTTGGGAATGCTGGTAAAACCGTGTTCCGGGCCTTCGATCACATACATCAGCGTGCCGAACACCGTCACCAGGGTGCAGACGCTGACCAGAAACACCACGATCTTCTGCTTGCTGCCGCGCAACGCCGACATCAAATAGTTGGCTTGTTTCAGATACGGACTGAGCTTGAGCACGCGGAAAATCCGCAGCATCCGAATGATCCGGATAATCAGCAGGTACTGCGCATCGGCGTAATACAGCGCCAGGATGCCGGGCACGATGGCCAGCAAATCCACCAGCCCATAGAAGCTGAACGCATAGCGCAACGGCTTGGGCGAGCAGTACAGGCGCAGGCCATACTCGATGGCGAAGATGACGGTGAAGCCCCATTCGATGTACGCCAGCACATCGGCATAGTTCTTGTGGATCGTGTCGATGCTGTCGAGCATCACGATCACCAGGCTGGCAAGGATGATCAACAGCAGTATGCCGTCGAAACGCCGCCCGGCCTTGGTGTCGCTCTGGAAAATCATGACGTAAAGGTCTTCACGCCAGTTTTTGCTGCTATCCATGGAAAACGCCTGAACCGGGAATCAGCGAAGCCTAGGTTGATTCTCCCCGAGAGCGCAAGGCGCGCTGTCTGCAGCCGCCTGACGCAACACCCGAATGCCGGCGCGGATCAGCCAGCAGGCGAGGATGAACGGCGCGGTCAATGTGGCCAGACCGAGTGCGGCGAAGCCCGGTGTGAGCAACAGAGCCAGCACAATGCCCGGCAACGGCAACCACGGTTGGCGGCGGTTCTGGCTGAAGGCGAGCGCGGCGAGCACCGTGTTGTAGCCGCCCAGACCCAGCAATGCGTTTGAGGTTTCGTGATGCACAAGGGCAAATCCGAGGCCGGCTGCGGAGCCCAGCAGCGCCCAAAGGAAAGCGTGGCGGTCGGCGATCAACAAACCGACGGCAATCAGCGCACCGGCCAATGGATGACCGAGAAACATCACCTGACCGAACCCTTTCAATGAGGCTGCCAGCAGATTCAGCGTGTTCATTTCCATCAGTGGCGCTGGAGGTTGCGGCGCCGCAAACGACAGCAGTAACCAGCTCATCCCCACGAAGGGCGCCGTGTAGGCGGGCAGGCAATAATGCTCGCGGGCGCGCTTGAGCCATTGCTGAGTGAGCATCGCGCTCAGGCCGCCAGCGGCGATGATCAGCGGCGGCAACAGCGCTGACCATGGGTAATAGAGGCTCAGCAGCAAGCCGAGCAGGACACCGTTGTAACTGAATAGCCCGGCCTGACGATCAGCCTTGGCGTAACCGCGACGTTGCGCGGTGAGCAACCCGGCGACACCGCCCAGCAGTGCTCCGCCGAGCAGGGTTGGCGCGGTAAACAGAATGGCCAACAGGCACAGCAGACCGAACAGCGGATGACGCTGGAGGAAGATCTGACTGAAACCGTTGAGCAGGGCCGTCGCCCAATCGGGGCAGTGGGTGTTGAAGTGGTTGGCAGGCATTTTAGGTCTGAATGTCAGAGGAACCGTGTCGCCTGCATCGCGAGCAGGGCTCGCTCCCACACTGAATCTTTGTTCAGACGATGGATTTGTAAACAACACCAATCCACTGTGGGAGCGAGCCTGCTCGCGATGAGGCCGGTGCAGGCGCCACAAAGGATCGTCTTTAAATCAACGTCTCGATACGCAACGAGTTAGTCGACCCCGGCTGCCCGAACGGCACACCCGCCGTGATCAACAACGTATCCCCGCGCCGGGCCATCCCCTGCGCCTGCGCAATTTCCAGCGCGGTCGAGCACACTTCATCCACCTGCCGCAGCCGATCATTGACCACCGAATGCACGCCCCACGCCACCGTCAAACGGCGGGCCGTCTGCAGGTTCGGCGTCAGGTTCAGAATCGGCACCGTCGGCCGTACCCGTGCGGCACGCAAACTCGACGTGCCGGACTCGCTGTAGTTCACCAGCACCGCCACCGGCAGCACATTACTGATGCGACGAATCGCACAGCTGATCGCATCGGAAACAGTCGCCTCGGCCTTCGGCCGGCTCACGTCCAGTTGCGCCTGATAGTCCGGACCGTTTTCCACCTGGCGGATGATCTTGCTCATCATCTGCACGGCTTCCAGCGGGTACTCGCCGGATGCGGTCTCCGCCGACAGCATCACCGCATCCGCGCCTTCGGCCACGGCGTTGGCAACGTCGGTCACCTCGGCGCGGGTCGGGGCCGGGGAGAAACGCATCGACTCCAGCATCTGCGTCGCCACCACCACCGGTTTGCCGAGCTGACGGCAGATGCTGATGATGTTTTTCTGGATCTGCGGCACGCTTTCGGCCGGCACTTCCACACCCAGGTCACCGCGAGCGACCATGATCGCGTCGCTCAGTTCGGCGATTTCCCTCAGTTGGGTGACGGCCGAGGGTTTCTCGATCTTGGCCATCAAAAACGCTTTGTCACCGATCAGTTCGCGGGCTTCGCGAATGTCTTCCGGGCGCTGCACAAACGACAGCGCGACCCAGTCCACGCCAAGCTCCAGACCGAAACTCAAATCGCGACGATCCTTGGCGGTCAGCGGGCTCAGCTCCAGCACCGCTTGGGGCACGTTCACCCCTTTGCGATCCGACAGTTCGCCGCCATTGAGCACCGTGGTGTCGATGGCGTCGGAGTACTTGGTCACCACGCGAAGACGCAGCTTGCCGTCGTCCAGCAGCAGGTCCATGCCCGGTTCCAGCGCGGCGATGATTTCCGGGTGGGGCAGGTTGACCCGACGCTGATCCCCCGGCGTCGGGTCCAGGTCCAGGCGCAGTGCCTGACCGCGATGCAGCTGCACCTTGCCCTCGGCGAATTTGCCGACCCGCAATTTCGGGCCCTGCAGGTCCATCAGAATCCCCAGCGGATAATTCAGCTGGCGTTCGACTTCACGAATCCACTGATAGCGCTGGGCATGGTCGGCGTGATCGCCATGGCTGAAGTTCAGGCGGAAGATATTGACCCCGGCCTGCACCAGCTCACGGATGTCGTCGATCCCGTCGGTGGCCGGGCCAAGGGTGGCGAGGATTTTGACCTTTTTGTCAGGCGTCATGTTTAGGGCTCTCGAGAATCAGGATGGCGCGGAAGTCGTTGACGTTGGTGCGGGTCGGCTCGGTGACGATCAGTGCGTCCAGCGCCTCGAAATAGCCGTAGCCATTGTTGTTGTCCAACTCGTCGCTGGCGCTCAAACCGAGGGCTGCGGCGCGGGCGTAGCTGTCCGGGGTCATGATCGCGCCGGCGTTGTCTTCGGAGCCGTCGATGCCATCGGTGTCACCGGCCAGCGCATAGACGCCGGGCAGGCCTTTGAGGCTGTCGGTCAGGCTCAGGAGGAATTCGGCGTTGCGCCCGCCTCGGCCGTTGCCACGCACGGTGACGGTGGTTTCACCGCCGGAGAGGATCACGCACGGCGCCGCCAACGGTTGACCGTGCAGAACCACTTGCCGAGCGATGCCGGCGTGGACTTTGGCCACCTCGCGGGATTCGCCTTCCAGGTCACCGAGGATCAAGGGGCTGAAACCGGCCTGACGGCATTTCACCGCAGCAGCTTCAAGCGATTGCTGTGGGCGGGCGATCAACTGGAAATGACTGCGTGCTAGGCTCGGATCACCGGGTTTGACCGTCTCCGATTCCGGGCTCTGCAGCCAGTTGCGCACGGACGCGGGGACTTCGATGCCATAGCGCTTGAGGATCGCCAGGGCTTCGGCAGAGGTACTTGGATCGGCCACGGTCGGGCCGGAAGCGATGACCGTGGCGAGGTCGCCCGGCACATCGGAAATCGCGTAGGTATAAACCGTGGCAGGCCAGCAAGCCTTGCCGAGACGGCCGCCCTTGATCGCCGAGAGGTGCTTGCGCACGCAGTTCATCTCGCCGATGGTGGCGCCGGATTTGAGCAGGGCTTTGTTGATCGATTGCTTGTCGGCCAGGGTGATGCCAGCCGCTGGCAACGCCAGCAGGGCAGAACCGCCGCCCGAAAGCAGGAAGATCACGCGGTCGTCTTCGGTCAGGTTGCTGACCAGTTCAAATACTCGCTTGGCGACTGCCTGACCTGCGGCGTCCGGCACCGGGTGAGCGGCTTCCACCACTTCGATTTTTTCGCACGGGGCGCCGTGACCGTAACGCGTTACCACCAGACCTGAGACTTCACCCTGCCAGCAACGCTCGACCACCTGGGCCATGGCCGCTGCGGCTTTGCCGGCGCCGATGACGATCACCCGACCACTGCGATCTTTGGGCAAATGAGCTTCGAGGACTTGCTGCGGATGGGCCGCGTCGATGGCTGTGGCAAACAGCTCGCGCAGGAATTGTTGCGGATCGACCGACATGGCGGGCTCCCGGAAATTTCTTGTTATTGGAGGGCGACTCGGTTCCCTGTGGGAGCGAGCCTGCTCGCGATTCAGGCACTGCGGTCTTTCAGGTACACCGCGGTGATTTCATCGCGAGCAGGCTCGCTCCCACAAGTTGTGGGGCAGAGCTTACTTATCGCGAATCGAGAAATTCGCCATGTGTTCCAGGCCCTTGATCAGCGCCGAGTGGTCCCAGTTGCTGCCACCGATGGCCGCGCAGGTGCTGAACACTTGCTGGGCGTTGGCGGTGTTGGGCAGGTTGATGTTCAGCTCCTTGGCGCCTTGCAGGGCGAGGTTCAGGTCCTTCTGGTGCAGGCTGATGCGGAAGCCTGGGTCGAAGGTGCCTTTGATCATGCGCTCGCCGTGCACTTCGAGGATCTTCGACGAAGCGAAACCGCCCATCAGCGCTTCACGCACCTTGGCTGGATCGGCACCGTTTTTCGACGCGAACAGCAGGGCTTCGGCCACGGCCTGGATGTTCAGCGCAACGATGATCTGGTTCGCCACTTTCGCGGTTTGACCGTCGCCGTTACCGCCGACCAGGGTGATGTTTTTGCCCATGGCCTGAAACAGCGGCAGAGCGCGCTCGAAGGCATCGGCGTCGCCACCGACCATGATGCTCAGGGTCGCTGCTTTAGCGCCGACTTCACCACCGGACACCGGTGCGTCGAGGTACTGCGCGCTTTTTTCGTTGATCTTGGCCGCGAAGGCTTTGGTGGCGGTTGGCGAGATCGAGCTCATGTCGATCACGATTTTGCCTTTGCCCACACCGGCGGCAACGCCATCGGCGCGGAACAGCACGTCATCGACCTGCGGGGTATCCGGCACCATGACGATGATGAATTCCGCTTCTTGCGCGACTTCTTTCGGGTTCGCCAGCGCGACGGCGCCAGCGGCGATCAGGTCGGCCGGGGCAGCGTCGTGGTGCGCCGACAGGAACAGGCTGTGACCGGCTTTTTGCAGGTTCAACGCCATTGGGTGGCCCATGATGCCGGTGCCGATAAATCCGATTTTAGCCATGAGAAAATCCTCTTGTTTTTATAAGCAGCTGTAGGAGCTGCCGAAGGCTGCGATCTTTTGATTTTGCTTTTGAAGGTCAAGATCAAAAGATCGCAGCCTTCGGCAGCTCCTACAGGGATATACGTTTAGATCGCGTTATGGGTTTTGAGCCAGCCCAGACCCGCTTCCGTGGTGGTCAGCGGCTTGTATTCACAGCCAACCCAACCCTGATAACCGATGCGGTCCAGGTGTTCGAACAGGAAGCGGTAGTTGATTTCACCGGTGCCCGGTTCGTTGCGCCCAGGGTTGTCGGCCAACTGGATGTGGTTGATCTCGCCCAGGTGCGCGGCCATGGTGCGGGCCAGGTCGCCCTCCATGATTTGCATGTGGTAGATGTCGTATTGCAGGAACAGGTTGGCGCTGCCGACCTGCTCGCGAATCGACAAGGCTTGCGCCGTGTTGTTCAGGTAGAAACCCGGGATGTCGCGGGTGTTGATCGCTTCCATCACCAGTTTGATGCCCGCCGCTTGCAGCTTGTCGGCCGCGTACTTGAGGTTGGCGACGAAGGTTTTTTCCACGGTGGCATCGTCGACGCCTTGTGGACGAATACCGGCCAGGCAGTTGACCTGGGTGTTGCCCAATACTTTGGCGTAAGCGATGGCCAGGTCGACACCGGCGCGGAACTCTTCAACCCGGTCCGGCAGGCATGCGATACCGCGTTCGCCCTTGGCCCAGTCACCGGCCGGCAGGTTGAACAGCACTTGGGTCAGGCCATTGGCGTCGAGCTTGGCCTTGATCTCGGCGGAGCTGAAGTCGTAGGGGAACAGGTACTCGACACCACTGAAGCCGGCCTTGGCGGCCGCTTCGAAACGGGCAAGAAAATCCTGTTCGGTGAACAGCATGGACAGGTTGGCTGCGAAACGCGGCATGGTGGTCTCCCGTAAAAAATAGGTGCCTGTAGCAGCTGCCGAGGTACGAGGCTGCGTTGGGCTGCGAAGCGGCCCTCGACAGCGGTCCTGCGGACACGCAACGCAGCCTCGTACCTCGGCAGCTGCTACAGGTATCAGGTCATCTTAATCAAGCAACGAAATCGCCGTTGGCGCATCGTTGCCGACCAGCGCCAGGTCTTCGAATTCGTTGACGGCGTTGATCTCGGTCCCCATGGAAATGTTGGTTATGCGCTCCAGGATAATCTCGACGATCACCGGTACCTTGAACTCTTCGATCAGTTCCTGAGCCTTGCGCAGGGCCGGCTGGATCTGACCCGGTTCGAACACACGCAGCGCCTTGCAACCGAGGCCTTCGGCCACCGCGACGTGATCGACACCGTAACCGTTGAGTTCCGGAGCGTTCAGGTTATCGAAGGACAGCTGCACGCAGTAGTCCATGTCGAAACCGCGCTGGGCCTGACGAATCAGCCCCAGGTACGAGTTGTTTACCACAACGTGGATGTACGGCAGCTTGAACTGCGCGCCTACCGCCAGTTCTTCGATCATGAACTGGAAATCATAGTCGCCCGACAGCGCCACGACCTTGCGGGTCGGATCAGCCTTGACCACGCCCAGCGCTGCCGGAATGGTCCAGCCCAACGGGCCGGCCTGGCCGCAGTTGATCCAGTGACGCGGCTTGTAGACGTGCAGGAACTGTGCGCCGGCAATCTGCGACAGACCGATGGTGCTGACGTAGCAGGTATCTTTGCCGAACACCTGGTTCATCTCTTCGTAAACGCGCTGCGGCTTGACCGGCACGTTGTCGAAGTGAGTCTTGCGCTGCAGGCTGGCCTTGCGCTGTTGGCAGTCTTGCAGCCAGGCGCTGCGGTTTTTCAGCTTGCCGGCGGCTTGCCATTCCCGAGCGACTTCGATGAACACGGTCAGCGCGGCAGCGGCGTCGGAGACGATGCCCAGGTCCGGATTGAACACACGACCGATCTGCGTTGGTTCGATGTCGACGTGAATGAACTTGCGGCCTTCGGTATACACGTCGATCGAACCGGTGTGGCGGTTGGCCCAACGGTTACCGACACCCAGCACCACATCGGATTTCAGCAGGGTCGCGTTGCCGTAACGGTGCGAAGTCTGCAGGCCGACCATGCCGACCATCAGCGGGTGATCGTCCGGGATCGTGCCCCAGCCCATCAGGGTCGGGATCACCGGAATACCCGTCAGCTCGGCAAACTCCACCAGCAATTCGCTGGCGTCGGCATTGATGATGCCGCCACCGGCGACCAACAGTGGACGCTCGGCCTGATCGAGCATGGCCAGGGCCTTCTCGATTTGTACGCGGTTCGCGGTTGGCTTGGCCAGCGGCAGTGGTTCGTAGGCGTCGATGTCGAATTCGATTTCAGCCATCTGCACGTCAAACGGCAAGTCGATCAGCACGGGGCCTGGACGACCGGAACGCATTTCGTAAAAGGCTTTCTGGAACGCGTAGGGCACCTGGCCCGGTTCCATGACGGTGGTTGCCCACTTGGTCACTGGCTTGACGATGGCGGTGATGTCGACAGCCTGGAAGTCTTCCTTGTGCATACGGGCGCGGGGTGCTTGCCCGGTGATGCAAAGGATCGGGATCGAGTCGGCCGAGGCGCTGTAGAGCCCGGTGACCATGTCGGTGCCGGCCGGACCGGAAGTGCCGATGCACACGCCGATGTTGCCGGCCTTGGTACGGGTGTAGCCCTCGGCCATGTGCGAGGCGCCTTCAACGTGGCGAGCGAGGACGTGATCGATGCCACCGACCTTCTGCAAGGCGGAGTACAGCGGGTTGATCGCGGCGCCGGGGATGCCAAAAGCGGTATCAACCCCTTCACGGCGCATCACCAGAACGGCGGCTTCGATTGCTCTCATTTTGCTCATGGTTTTGTGCCTCTTACGTTTTGTAATTGTATACAAGTGGCTTTGCGCAGAGTGTATTCACGGCGGACGGCGCAGGTCAATCCATTTTCTCAAGCGGCTGTTTCATTCGTCGGAAGCTCGATTTACCGTGGATTTTTGTCGAATGTGGCGCTTTTCGAAAATTATTGTATACAAAAAAATAACTCATTGTGTTCTATTTGTTGCATCGGATTGCTGAACAAAAAGCAGTCCAACGGCTTTCCCTATAACAAAATGAGGACAGCACCATGAGCGCTTTAACCTTGAAAGTCGCAGTCAACCTGACCAGTCAGGCCATCGCCGCGGGGCGTGCAATCTCCGCAGCTCCATTGACCATCGCGGTCCTGGATGCCGGCGGGCATCTGATCACCTTGCAACGCGAAGACGGCGCGAGCCTGCTGCGCCCACAGATCGCGATCGGCAAAGCCTGGGGCGCCATCGCCCTGGGCAAAGGCTCACGCCTGCTGGCGCTGGACGCGCAACAGCGCCCGGCGTTTATCGCGGCGTTGAACAGTCTGGGGCAGGGCAGTGTGGTGCCTGCACCGGGCGGGGTGTTGATTCGGGATCAGGATGGGAACGTGCTGGGGGCTGTTGGCATCAGCGGGGATCTGTCGGATGTTGACGAGCAGTGTGCGATCAATGCGATCGAGGCATTGGGGTTGCGGGCGGATGCGGGGGTTGCTGCTTGATTTGTGGTGAATGAACTACCGCTATCGCGAGCAGGCTCGCTCCCACAATGGTTCGGTGGTGGACACAAAATGTCTGTACACCGCCAATCCACTGTGGGAGCGAGCCTGCTCGCGATGGCTGTCCATCAGACATCTCTAGCGATAAGTCTGTCCTGCCTTCAGGCATTCGCCGGTCTACCCTTCTTCATGAATTGATCATGCAAGGGGCAAAGGAATGCCTGATTTACCCGCTTCAAACCGCTTGCGCATCGGCCGCTATGCCGAGCCAAACCGCATCTATCTTTTGACTACCAACACACTTGGTCGACAGCCTGTTTTCAACGACGTTCTCTTGGGCAGATTAGTCGTCGCACAATTTCGCATTGCGCAGGACCACGGCTGCGCTAACTCATTGGCCAGGGTCGTCATGCCCGATCACTTTCACTGGTTGATCGAGTTACAGCAGGGGTCGTTGAGTGAACTGATGCAAAAGACCAAATCTTTGAGTACCAAAGCAATAAATCTGTCTACCGGCCGTAAGATCGGCCTTTGGCAGCATGGCTTTCATGACCGGGCGCTGCGCCGTGAGGAAGATTTGGTAAAACTGGCACGGTACATTGTGGCAAACCCATTACGCGCGGGATTGGTCGAGCGTCTCGGCGACTATCCGCTGTGGGATGCTATCTGGGTTTGAACTGAAACCGGGTCGCCTTCATCGCGAGCAGGCTCGCTCCCACAGGAGATTTGTGGGCACTGGAGATCCAATGTGGGAGCGAGCCTGCTCGCGATGAAGGCACGCAGTCTTTCAGTCCAGCTCACATCCCTTGAGCACCAACCGGATAATCGTCTGCGCCGCCGCTTCATAATCGGCCTCATCCAGCTTGGCTTTGCCGGTCACGGCAGAAATCTGCCAATCGAAGTCGGCATAGGTCTGGGTCGCCGCCCAGATGCTGAACATCAGGTGGTTGGGGTCGATGGGGGCGATCTGGCCGCGGTCGATCCAAGTCTGGATGCAGTCGATGTTGTGCTTGGCCTGGCCGTTGAGCTGCTCCACCAGGTCGGGGCTCAGGTGCGGGGCGCCGTGCATGATTTCGCTGGCGAACACCTTGGAAGCAAAGGGCAGGTCGCGGGAGATGCGGATTTTCGAGCGGATGTAGCCGCTCAGTACTTCGCTGGGCACACCGTCGGCGTTGAACGGCGTCGAGGCCTGCAGGATGGGCTCGATGATGCTTTCCAGGACCTCGCGGTAGAGGTTTTCCTTGGATTTGAAGTAGTAGTAGACGTTGGGCTTGGGCAATCCCGCCTTGGCTGCGATGTCACTGGTTTTGGTCGCAGCGAAGCCCTTGTCGGCAAATTCTTCACTGGCGGCACGCAGGATCAGTTCTTTGTTGCGCTCGCGGATAGTGCTCATAAACCAGGTGATTCCTTGCCTGTTCTGGCGGTTGCGCATGGTAGCACCGGCCTCGCGCGGCGCTCAAGAATGCCCCGTGCGACGCGCGGCCGCGCTATGCTGCGCAGCATCCATTCAAGAAGGAAGCCTGATTCATGGCAGGAAGCAGTTTGCTGTTGCTGATCGACGACATTGCCGCCGTACTCGACGATGTGGCGTTGATGACCAAAATGGCCGCCAAGAAGACCGCCGGCGTGCTCGGCGACGATCTGGCGCTTAATGCCCAACAGGTTTCCGGCGTGCGTGCCGAGCGGGAAATCCCGGTGGTGTGGGCGGTGGCCAAGGGCTCGTTTCTCAACAAGCTGATCCTGGTGCCGTCGGCCCTGGCCATCAGTGTGTTCATTCCGTGGCTGGTCACGCCGTTGTTGATGGTCGGTGGCGCTTATCTGTGTTTCGAAGGTTTCGAGAAACTCGCCCACAAATTCCTGCACAGCAAGGCTGAAGACCAGGCCGAGCATGCCGAGCTGGTCGAGGCTGTGGCCAATCCGGCGATCGATCTGGTGGCGTTCGAGAAAGACAAGATCAAGGGTGCCATCCGCACCGACTTCATTCTTTCCGCGGAAATCATCGCCATCACCCTCGGCACCGTGGCCGATGCTTCGCTGACCCAGCAAGTCATCGTGCTTTCGGGGATCGCCATCGTCATGACCATCGGCGTCTACGGCCTGGTGGCGGGTATCGTCAAACTCGACGACCTCGGTTTGTGGCTGACTCAGAAGCCCGGGCAGATGGCTAAAAGCATCGGCGGCGGGATTCTGCGTGCGGCGCCGTACATGATGAAAAGCCTGTCGGTGATCGGCACGGCGGCGATGTTCCTGGTGGGCGGCGGGATTCTGACCCACGGTGTGCCAGTGGTTCATCACTGGATTGAAAGTGTCAGCGCCGGGGCGGGTGGTGCCGGGTTTATCGTGCCGACATTGCTGAATGCGGTGGCGGGGATTGTGGCGGGTGCGGTGGTGTTGGCGGGTGTGATGGTTGCCAGTAAAATCTTCAAGGCGATTAAGGGCTGAAGCCGGGCACTATTCAAAAATGTGGGAGCGAGACCGGCTTGCCGGCGATAGCGGTGCGTCAGTCAACATGGATTTTAACTGTACTGACCTCATCGCGAGCAGGCTCGCTCCCACAGGTGATTTGTGGTGTTTGAGACTCCGCGCATGAAAAAGGCCATTCGATTCGCATCGAATGGCCTTTTTTGTGACCGCAGAAATTACTCGGCGATCTGCAACTTGCGCGACTCGGTGTACACGTAACGCACTTTCTCGTACTCGAACGGCGAGTTCAGCTGGCCGTAGCGGAAGCTGGTCTGGTAGCGCTTGTCGACGCCACGCAGAACCCAGACCTCAGGGTGGTTGGAGCTGACTTCGGAGACGTTCAGGAAGTTGATCGCCGACTCTGCGGTGAAGTCCACTGCCAGGCCGCCGGTGTCGCGGATGTTTGAAGGCCCGAGGATCGGCAGCACGAAGTAGGCGCCGCCCGGTACGCCGTAAAAGCCCAGGGTCTGGCCGAAATCTTCGCTCTGGCGCGGCAGGCCCATGGCGGTGGCCGGGTCCCACAGGCCGGCGATACCGACGGTGGTGTTGAGCAGCAGGCGCGCGGTGGTTTCCATCGAACGCTGACCCTTGAACTGCAGCAGGCTGTTCAACAGGTTTGGCACGTCACCGAGGTTGTTGAAGAAGTTGCTGACACCGGTACGCAGGAAGCTCGGCGTGATGTAGCGATAACCGTCGACCACCGGCAGGAACACCCATTGGTCAAAACGATAGTTGAAGTGATAAACCCGGCGGTTCCACTCTTCCAACGGGTCGTAGACATTCAGTGCGTTGAGCGTCGAGCGTTCGAACTCGCGCTGATCCAGCCCGGGGTTGAATTTGAGTTTGCTCAACGGTTCTTTGAAGCCGTCACTGTCGATCACGACAGGGGCGTTGGCTTTGCTGTTGTCGGCATTGGCGACGCCTGCACAGAGTAACGCTGCGATAAGCAGGAGGTATTTAGCCACGGAAAAACTCCAGCATGGCGTCGCTGTTGACGCGGTAGTTAAGGTTGCCGCAATGGCCGCCCAGTGGATAAACGGTCAAGCGATCGCCGAAAGTCTTGCGCAGGAAGCCGAGGTCGCCAGGGCCGAGGATCACGTCGTCAGCGTTGTGCATGACGGCGATTTTCGGGCTGTCGTGCAGGTAGTCCTTCAGTGCATACAGGCTGACCTGGTCGATCAGTTGCAGCAGGCTGCCGCCGTCGGTGCGGGCACGCCACATCGGGATGACCTGCTCGGTGATGTAGCAGTCGAAGTCACATTGCAGCGCACGTTTGAGGAACGGCGTGAGCGTGGTGCCTTCGGTGATCGGGTATTTCGGTGGCGTGATCAGGCCGCGACGGTTGATCAGGTCCGAGGTGAAAGCGATGTCGGCTGCCGAGAAACGGAACGAGGTGCCGATCAGCATGGCCATCTGTTCGTTGCTCAGGTGTTGCTTGGACTGCTGGAAGTCATAAAGCAGGGCATCGTTGAGGTCGATGTAGCCTTTCTGCTGGAAGTAGCGGGTCAGTTTGTTCAGCACCAGTTCATAGAAGGTGGTGGTGTTGTTGATGCCCTTGACCTCGGTCTGGACCAGCTTGTCCAGGTTGGTGATCGAGGTGTAGAGGTTGACCGGCGGGTTGAGCAGCAAGACTTTCTTGAAATTGAAGCTGCGGCGGGTTTCGTCCAGGTGCGCGACGAAGGCGGCATCCAGTGCGCCGAGGCTGTAACCGGTCAGGAAGTAATCGGTGACCGGCACTTTCGGGTTCTGTGCCCGGATCGCCTGCATTACCCGGTACATGTCTTCGGCGTCTTCCTTGGTGATGCCCGGGGTGGCAAAGCGTGAAGCGGCGCTCATGAAGTCGAAGCTGGTGGGCGACGACAGTTGCACCACGTGGTAGCCGGCCTTGTAGTAGAGCTTCTTCAGGTATTCGTTAAGGCTGCTGTCGTAGCGCGCGCCGGTGCCGGCGATCAGAAAGATCAGCGGTGCGTCTTTATCCTGGGTAGCGATGCGATAGGTAAATTTCTTCACCGGCCAGAAATTGTCCGGCAGTTCGAACTCGCGCTCCGGGCGCAACGTGACGCTGCGGTCCGCCTGATTGATGTCGTCGTCCAGCGGCAACTCCGGACGCAGGTCCGGCGGTGTCGTGGCAATGGTCGCCTCGAACGGGTTGGTCAAGGGGTAGCCATAGCTGGCGGCGTCGATATCGACCGCCAGTGCGGACGCACTCAAAATAAGGCCGCCAAACAGGGCGGCGAAGCGCAAGGAACGGAGCATGACTAGATCCCTTAGAGGAAGGTGCCGAATGAAGTTCGCAGGCTATGACCACGGGGTTTGCGCCAAAGTGCCATGGATCGGCACCAATCAGGCCTAATTTCGGAGTAATGGTAGCTGGACGATACACTTTGCAGCTATTTCGTGACCAATTATCTGTTGCGCGCGTTTGCTTAGGGCTGTCGGGGGATTAAGCTGGCCGCCGTTTTCGTTTATTGGAGTGCTTCATGTCCCGCCGTTTGCCCGTGATTCTGCTGCTTGTTTTGCTGCCTTTATGGCTGGCCGCCAGTTATGGCGCCCGTTATGGCTTCATGGAGGATGCTCAATGGGTCGGCCTCTGCGTGGACGAGGCGAGCCGTTGGGAATGCCAGGTCCGTTCGAGCCTGGGCCTGATGATTCATTTCAAGGTATTGGGCTGGGCGGCATTGGCGGCAGCGGTGATCGGCTTTGTGCTGCCGGGCCGGGCCGGGTGGTGGTTGGCGGTGCTGGCGCTGGTGTTCGGGTTTCCGGCGCTGGCGTTGTACAACACCACGTTGGCGGTGTTTGCGGTGGTGATTGCTGCGTTGCGTCTGGTCCGGGCATCCCGCAGCGCTTGATAATCAGTCATCGTCGGAACGCCGCCCGGAGCAGGCTCGCTCCCACATTTGATCTTTGTCGTACACAAAATTCGTGGCCACCGAAGATCCATTGTGGGAGCGAGCCTGCTCGCGAAGAGGTATGCGCCGCGCTGAAGATTAACTCTTGCGAACCCGCAAACTGCGCCACAACGCCGCCACCATCAACACACTCACCAGCGCCCAGCCCCAGGCCTGCTGGTTCTGCAAACCTTCTTGATACAGCTGCGGCGCAATGCCGGCACCGATGATGAAGGTCAGCAATGCAATTTCCCTGCGCGGCGCGCTCACCGGACGGCACAGATAAACCAGTGCCGGCAGGATGAACGCAACACTCGGGAAGCTGCGATAGCGCGGATCGAACACCAGCTCCAGCATCGTCACCGCCGCGGCAAACCCTGCCGCCGCCAGCCACCAGCCCGCCCGACGCTCCAGCGCAGCGAACGCTCGTGTACGCCAGCCGGTGCGTGCGCTCAGGGTCAGTGCCGCATGGGCCAGTACCAAGAGGTTCAACGCCGTCAGCAAAGCGACCCACAGCCATTCATTGGCAAAGCGGGTGGTGACACGGGCCAGGTCGCCCCAGGCACCGATCGAGCAGGCGGCCAGTGCGCCGAGCAGTGGTAGAACCAACGCCGCACGGGTGCTGCGCACGCGACCGCCGAGGATCAACGTGCCGAGGAAGATCAAACCGCCGACAACCAGCCACTGCGACCAGTACGGCACGTTCGAAACCGGACCCGCCAGTACACCTTTGTCCTGACGATCGGCATCAAACAGGCCCCAGTAACCACCGACAGCACCTTCGCTGGCGCGTTTCCATGGCTGGTCGAAGGCTTCAATCAGGTTGTAGTGCCAGCCTTCCTGCTCGGCCATGATGACAAACGCGCGAATGAACCTGGCTTCGTTGACCCGGCTCGGCAGGGCGGTTTCGCGCTGGCGGCCTTCGCTTGGCCAACCGGTTTCGCCAATCATTACGTCCTTGGGCGCGAATTTGTTGCCGAACACCTGGCGTACTTCGGCCACGTGCTGCAGGGCGGCGTCGATGTTCGACGGGTCATCTTCCCAATACGGCAGCAAGTGGATCGTCAGGAAGTCCACTGCCGGGGCGATTTCCGGGTGCTTGAGCCAGAACTCCCAGACGTCGGCATAAGTGACAGGCTGCTTGACCTGGCTTTTGACCTTGTTGATCAGCCTGGCCAACTGCGCGCCGGTGATTTCCTTGCGCAACAGGGTTTCGTTGCCGACGATCACCGAGGTCACCACATCTGCGTTGGCATTGGCCGAGGCGATCAGCAGGTCAACTTCCTTGGCGGTATCCACGGCGTTACTGTTGACCCAGGCGCCGATCATCAATTTCAGACCATGTTTGCGCGCCAGATCGGGGAGGGCCTCGAGGCCGGTCATGGAATAGGTGCGGATGCATTCGAAGCTTTTGGCCAGCAGCGCGAGGTCGGCGTCCATGCGCTCGGGGCGCAACTTGAACGGCTGATCGAATGGCGACTGGTCCTTGTCGAACGGCGTGTAGGAGGCGCACTGCAGCTTGTGTGTCGCGCTTGCAACGTCCGGCAGAATCACCGGTTTACCGATGCCGTACCAGAAACCGCCAAGGGCAAAAAGCCCCAGCAGGCAGGCAAAAAGATACGCAAAAAAAGGGAAGCGGGATGTCGCAGGCATGGTCAGGCCGTCTGGGAGCAAAGCCGCGCATGTTACCTTCATTTGGTGCGCGCTTGGTGGCCTGCATGATTTTGACATGCAAAGTTCGGGCGGATCGGCCGGGGCATTTCAGGTGGTCGCGATTAATGGCGTTCTGATGTCGTTTCTCGATGCCTTGAGGTCGCTGGCAGAGCAGGTCGCTGTTGGCGTGGGGTTGATTATCGAGGCGTCAGTGTTCTCATTAATAAATCGCGCTGATGATCGAACGAGTTTGCGGTGAGGCGTGATGGGCGCGCTGTGCACCATAACAATACGTTGACGCGACTCGGCATCCGTCGAGCGCAGCACTTTCGGGGAAGTAACGATGAAGATGCGACGACTTTTAGGCGCAAGTGCCGCTCTGGTGCTTGCGATTGGTTCCACAGTGGCCAATGCCGAGAGCAAAACCCTGAACATCGGTTACGTTGACGGCTGGTCCGACAGCGTTGCGACCACCCACGTGGCGGCCGAAGTGCTTAAGCAGAAGCTGGGTTACGACGTGAAGCTGCAAGCCGTCGCCACCGGGATCATGTGGCAGGGGGTGGCTACTGGCAAACTCGACGCCATGCTGTCTGCCTGGCTGCCGGTGACTCACGGCGAATACTGGACCAAGAACAAGGATCAGGTCGTCGACTACGGCCCTAACTTCAAGGACGCGAAAATCGGCTTGATCGTGCCGGAGTACGTCAAGGCTAAAAGTATTGCCGACCTGAAAACCGATGACACCTTCAAGAATCGCATCGTCGGCATCGACGCCGGTTCAGGCGTGATGCTCAAGTCCGATCAGGCGATCAAGGACTATGGCCTGGATAACTACACCCTCAAGGCCAGTTCCGGCGCCGGCATGATTGCCGAGCTGACCCGTGCCGAGAAGAAAAACGAGTCCATCGCTGTCACCGGTTGGGTGCCGCACTGGATGTTCGCCAAGTGGAAACTGCGTTTCCTGGACGACCCGAAAGGCGTTTATGGCGCGGCTGAAACCGTAAACAGCATCGGTAGCAAAGGCCTGGAAGCCAAGGCGCCGGACGCGGTCAAGTTCCTGAAGAACTTCCAGTGGGCGTCGAAAGACGAAATCGGCGAAGTCATGCTGGCGATCCAGGACGGTGCCAAGCCTGAAGCCGCTGCGAAAGATTGGGTGGCCAAACACCCGGATCGCGTAGCAGAGTGGGTTAAATGATTTGAACTGACGCGTTTGGTCAGCCCCTTAAAAGGCCGCTTGGCAGGATTGCCAAGCGGCCTTTTGCATTTTCCTGTGGGAGCGAGCCTGCTCGCGATTACGGTGTGTCAGTTAACGTTGATGTTGATTGACACACTGCATTCGCGAGCAGGCTCGCTCCCACATTGTTTAATGCAGGCTGGAAAATGGCGATTGCGTCATGTCGTTCTAATACTAAGGTCGTCTGGAACCTGCCCCGCAGCCGCATAGAGTGGATAACGTTCCAACTTCATCTGTGCTGCGAGGATAAAAACAATGAACGACAGCATTTACCTCTCGATTCAAAACAGCCCGCGCTTCAAGGAGCTGGTTAGTAAGCGAGAAAGGTTCGCCTGGATTCTTTCGGCGATCATGCTTGGGCTTTACTCCGGATTCATCCTTTTGATTGCTTACGGGCCGCATATTCTGGGCGCGAAACTCAGCCCTGAGTCATCGATTACCTGGGGCATACCGATCGGTGTCGGGCTGATTCTCTCGGCCTTTATCCTGACCGGAATCTACGTTCGACGCGCCAACGGCGAATTCGACGACCTGAACAATGCGATTCTCAAGGAGGCTCAGCAATGATCCGGCGTCTATTGGCTCTATTGAGTGTTGCGGCATTCGCACCGGGTGTCTGGGCGGCTGAAGCCCTGACCGGCGCCGTTCAGAAACAACCGCTGAACGTCGCCGCGATCCTGATGTTCGTGGCGTTTGTTGGCGCGACTTTGTATATCACCTACTGGGCCTCCAAGAAAAATAACTCGGCGGCCGACTACTATGCAGCCGGCGGCAAGATCACCGGTTTCCAGAACGGTCTGGCGATTGCCGGTGACTACATGTCCGCGGCGTCCTTCCTGGGTATTTCCGCTCTGGTGTTCACCTCCGGCTACGACGGCCTGATCTACTCGATCGGCTTCCTGGTGGGCTGGCCGATCATTCTGTTCCTGATCGCCGAGCGCCTGCGTAACCTGGGTAAATACACCTTTGCCGACGTGGCGTCCTACCGCCTCGGGCAAACCCAGATTCGCTCGCTGTCCGCTTGCGGTTCGCTGGTGGTGGTGGCGTTCTACCTGATCGCGCAAATGGTCGGTGCCGGCAAGCTGATCCAGCTGCTGTTCGGTCTCGACTATCACGTCGCGGTGATCCTGGTCGGTATCCTGATGTGCATGTACGTGCTGTTCGGCGGCATGCTGGCGACCACTTGGGTGCAGATCATCAAGGCCGTGCTGTTGCTGTCTGGTGCCTCGTTCATGGCGCTGATGGTGATGAAGCACGTCAACTTCGATTTCAACGCACTGTTCTCCGAGGCGATCAAGGTTCACCCTAAAGGTGAGGCGATCATGAGCCCCGGCGGTCTGGTGAAAGACCCGATCTCTGCGTTCTCCCTGGGCCTGGCACTGATGTTCGGTACCGCTGGCCTGCCGCACATCCTGATGCGCTTCTTCACCGTGAGTGACGCAAAAGAAGCTCGTAAGAGCGTGCTGTATGCAACCGGCTTCATCGGCTACTTCTACATCCTGACCTTCATCATCGGCTTCGGCGCGATCCTGCTGGTCAGCACCAACCCGGTCTTCAAAGATGCTGCTGGCGCGCTGTTGGGCGGCAACAACATGGCGGCGGTGCACCTGGCCAACGCGGTCGGTGGCAGTATTTTCCTGGGCTTCATTTCTGCAGTAGCGTTCGCGACCATTCTGGCGGTAGTTGCCGGTCTGACCCTGGCCGGTGCTTCGGCGGTGTCCCACGACCTGTATGCCAGCGTGATCAAGAAGGGCAAGGCCAACGAGAAGGACGAGATCCGTGTCTCGAAAATCACCACCATCGCTCTGGCGGTGCTGGCGATCGGTCTGGGCATTCTGTTCGAAAGCCAGAACATCGCGTTCATGGTGGGCCTGGCGTTCTCCATCGCGGCGAGCTGTAACTTCCCGGTGCTGCTGCTTTCCATGTACTGGAAGAAGCTGACCACCCGCGGTGCGATGATCGGTGGCTGGTTGGGGCTGATCAGTGCCGTTGGCTTGATGGTGCTTGGGCCAACCATCTGGGTGCAGATCCTGCATCACGAGAAGGCTATCTTCCCGTATGAGTATCCGGCGCTGTTCTCGATGATCATTGCCTTTGTCGGGATCTGGTTCTTCTCGATCACTGACAAGTCCAAGGCGGCTGACAATGAGCGGGCGCTGTTCTTCCCGCAGTTTGTTCGTTCGCAGACTGGTCTGGGGGCGAGTGGGGCGGTTGCTCACTAAGTCTTCGGGTTTTGTCTAAGTAAGTTGCGGTAAACAGAAATGCCCCGGTCGAGAGATCGGGGCATTTTTTGTTGGGTGGGAATTAGCTTTTGTAGGGGCGAGGCTTGCCCATGTAGGCGGTGTCATGGTTAGCCGGGCTTTTTGGTCGTGTACATATCCATTTCTTCGGTAACGGCGGCTTAGGGTTCCGCTCTTACAGCGGGTCACTTGGAAAAGCGCCAAGTAACCAAGCGCTCTCGCCCCTGACGTCCGGTGCCTCGCCCAGGCTCGGCATGCCCTCGCTCTGGTCCTGCTCCGTGGGCCCGCTGCCATCGGCCATCCATGGCCGGGGGCGGCTACCGCGGCATCCTTGCCGCGGTGCCCACTGCGCAGAACCTCCGCTCGGCCTCCCGACGGGGCAGATCAAGATCAAAAGCAAGATCAAAAACCAGAGCCAGAGCTGCGTTGAACCTGTGGGAGCGAGCCTGCTCGCGAAAAGCGTCCGGACACCGCGTTCATTCAGACCGCACGCGTCATCGTTGACGTTCATCGCGAGCAGGCTCGCTCCCACAGGGGGAACACGTACGCTTGAAGTGACAGGCCGGCCGGTAGGCCGCCTCGCGGTGCTGTTGCGGTAGTCGCCCCCTCGAGAGGCCGAGTGGAGGTTCTGCGCAGCGGGCCCACGGAGTAGGACCGGAGCGAGGGCACCCTGAGCCTAGGCGAAGGGCCGAACGAAAGGGGCGAGAGCGTTTGGTTACTTGGCGCTTTTCCAAGTGACCCGCTGTAAGAGCGGACCCCTAAGCCGCCGTTACCGCAGAAATGGATATGTACACGACCAAAAAAACCAGTGCCATCAAAGCGCACAAACAAAAACGGCCTCTATATAAATAGAGGCCGTTTCCGGTGCAACTTAAGACGTTATCGCAAGACAGGTCTTATTTGCGGTCTTCCAGCTTGGTGATGTCACGCGACTCGTAGCCGGTGTACAACTGGCGCGGGCGGCCGATCTTGTACGGGCTGGAGAGCATTTCTTTCCAGTGGGAGATCCAGCCGACAGTCCGCGCCAGGGCGAAGATCACGGTGAACATGCTGGTTGGAATGCCGATCGCCTTGAGGATGATCCCCGAGTAGAAGTCGACGTTCGGGTACAGCGAACGTTCGATGAAGTACGGGTCGGTCAGGGCGATCTCTTCCAGGCGCATGGCCAGTTCGAGTTGCGGATCGTTGTTGATGCCCAGTTCCTTCAGCACTTCGTCGCAGGTCTGCTTCATGACGGTGGCGCGTGGGTCGCGGTTTTTGTAAACGCGGTGACCGAAGCCCATCAGTTTGAACGGATCGTTCTTGTCCTTGGCCTTGGCGATGTACTTGTCGATGTTCGAAACATCGCCAATCTCGTCAAGCATGGTCAGAACTGCTTCGTTCGCACCGCCGTGGGCAGGGCCCCACAGTGCAGCGATGCCGGCGGCGATACAGGCGAACGGGTTGGCTCCCGAAGAACCGGCCAGGCGTACGGTGGACGTCGATGCGTTCTGCTCGTGGTCGGCATGGAGGATGAAAATCCGGTCCATGGCCTTGGCGAGTACCGGGCTGATCGGTTTGATCTCGCACGGGGTGTTGAACATCATGTGCAGGAAGTTTTCCGCGTACGTCAGGTCGTTGCGCGGGTACATCATGGGTTGACCCATGGAGTACTTGTAAACCATCGCTGCCAGGGTCGGCATCTTGGCAACCAGGCGGATCGCGGAGATTTCGCGATGCTGCGGGTTATTGATGTCCAGGGAGTCGTGGTAGAAGGCCGAGAGGGCGCCGACTACACCGCACATGACGGCCATCGGGTGGGCGTCGCGACGGAAGCCGTTGAAGAAGGTCTTCAGCTGCTCGTGAACCATCGTGTGGTTCTTCACGGTGCTGACGAACTGGGCCTTCTGTTCTGCGGTCGGTAATTCGCCGTTGAGCAGCAGGTAGCAGGTTTCCAGGTAGTCCGACTTTTCAGCCAGCTGTTCGATCGGGTAGCCGCGGTGCAGCAGGATGCCGTTGTCGCCGTCGATATAGGTGATCTTCGACTCGCAAGAGGCGGTCGACATGAAACCAGGGTCAAAGGTGAAACGGCCCGTGGCCGTCAGGCCCCGAACATCGATAACATCGGGACCAACGGTGCCGGTTAAAATGGGCAGCTCGACGGGGGCTGCGCCCTCGATGATCAACTGCGCTTTTTTGTCAGCCATGTGGCCTCCTATTTATGCTTGAAATCATCAGACAGACCCCCCACGCAGGGCCCGCACCACTATAGTGAGATAAATTTGAATGTCAATTTGCCTAAAGTCTTGCTCCAGAAGGCTTTAACCGGACTTTTTCCTCGAAATTGACTGCCATTTACGCCTTTTATCCAACTTGTGCAATGCGCTATTAGGGGAAGGTGAACGCGTTGTCATTAGTAGCCTAACTGTCTATACTCGGCCTCCGACCGCCAGGGGCTTTTGGGCCTGCTTTATTGGGGGTCGCACTCCCTGGGTGGTGGGTACCTGACCAGTGCACTCCCCAACAACTTTGCCCTGATTGTTAGGGGCTCTTCAGTGTGAAAAAAAGCCGTGAATAGCCAACGACCTGTAAACCTAGACCTAAGGACCATCAAACTCCCAGTCACTGCTTACACGTCCATTCTTCACCGTATATCCGGTGTCATCCTCTTTGTCAGCCTGGCCATCATGCTTTATGCATTGGACAAGTCGCTCGACTCGGAAGAAGGCTTCGGGCAGGTGAAAGCGTGTCTGACCAGTCCGCTAGCCAAGCTAGTGACATGGGGCATCCTGTCCGCTCTGCTGTATCACTTGGTTGCCGGTGTGCGCCACTTGATGATGGACATGGGCATCGGTGAGACGCTTGAAGGCGGCAAACTGGGCTCGAAAATCGTTATCGCCGTTTCCGTGGTGATAATCGTTCTGGCAGGAGTTTGGATATGGTAACTAACGTCACGAACCTGTCGCGTTCGGGCCTCTATGACTGGATGGCACAGCGTGTGTCTGCGGTCGTTCTCGCGGCTTACTTCATTTTCCTGATCGGATACGTCGTCGCCAACCCTGGCATCGGCTACGCCCAATGGCATGAACTGTTCGCAAGCAACTGGATGCGTATTTTCAGTCTCCTGGCTCTCGTTGCCCTCGGCGCTCACGCCTGGGTCGGCATGTGGACCATCGCGACCGACTACCTGACGCCAATGGCGTTCGGCAAGTCCGCGACTGCAATACGTTTCCTCTTCCAGGCAGTATGCGGCGTTGCGATGTTCGCCTACTTCGTCTGGGGTGTGCAGATTCTTTGGGGTATCTGATTCATGTCTAATACAGTTAACACGCTTTCGTTCGACGCCATCATCATTGGCGGCGGCGGTGCTGGCATGCGCGCTGCTCTGCAGCTGGCACAGGGCGGTCACAAGACTGCCGTTGTCACCAAGGTTTTCCCGACTCGTTCGCACACTGTATCCGCCCAGGGTGGCATCACCTGCGCCATCGCCTCGGCAGATCCGAACGATGACTGGCGCTGGCACATGTACGATACCGTCAAGGGTTCCGACTATATCGGTGACCAGGACGCTATCGAATACATGTGTTCCGTAGGTCCGGAAGCGGTCTTCGAACTTGAGCACATGGGCTTGCCGTTCTCCCGTACCGAACAGGGCCGTATCTATCAGCGTCCGTTCGGCGGTCAGTCGAAAGACTTCGGCAAAGGTGGCCAGGCTGCCCGTACTTGCGCCGCTGCCGACCGTACCGGTCACGCACTGCTGCACACCCTGTACCAGGCCAACCTCAAGGCCGGCACCGTATTCCTCAACGAATACTACGGCGTCGACCTGGTGAAGAACGAAGATGGTGCCTTCGTAGGCATGATCGTCATCTGCATCGAAACCGGCGAAACCTCCTACGTCCGCGCTAACGCCACCGTACTGGCGACTGGCGGTGCAGGCCGTATCTACTCGTCCACCACCAATGCCCTGATCAACACCGGTGACGGCGTCGGCATGGCTCTGCGTGCTGGCGTGCCGGTACAAGACATTGAAATGTGGCAGTTCCACCCGACCGGCATCGCCGGCGCCGGTGTATTGGTTACCGAAGGCTGCCGCGGTGAAGGCGGTTACCTGATCAACAAGCACGGCGAGCGTTTCATGGAGCGTTATGCTCCGAACGCCAAAGACCTGGCTGGTCGTGACGTTGTTGCCCGTTCGATGGTTAAAGAAATCATCGCCGGCAACGGTTGCGGTCCGGATGGCGACCACGTAATGCTGAAACTCGATCACCTTGGTGAAGAAGTTCTGCACAGCCGTCTGCCAGGCATCATGGAACTGTCCAAGACCTTCGCCCACGTCGATCCAGCCGTGGCGCCGATTCCGGTCGTTCCAACCTGCCACTATATGATGGGCGGCGTTGCCACCAACATTCATGGTCAGGCGATCACTCAGGATGCCGACGGCGTCGACCAGATCATTCCTGGCCTGTTCGCAGTAGGCGAAGTGGCTTGCGTATCGGTTCACGGTGCCAACCGTCTGGGCGGCAACTCGCTGCTCGACCTGGTGGTATTCGGTCGTGCTGCCGGCCTGTTCCTGGAACAGACCCTGAAAGAAGGCGTCGACTACGCTCGCCCTCGCCAGTCCGACATCGACGCTGCCCTGGCACGTCTCGATGGCCTGAACTCGCGTACCGAAGGTGAAGACGTCGCTACCCTGCGTAAAGAGCTGCAAAGCTGCATGCAGAACTACTTCGGTGTATTCCGTACCGGCGAATACATGCAGAAGGGTATTGCCCAGCTGGCTGATCTGCGTAGCCGTATCGCCAACGTCAAAATCAACGACAAGAGCCAGGCGTTCAACACGGCTCGGATCGAAGCTCTGGAATTGCAGAACCTGCTGGAAGTGGCCGAAGCTACTGCCATCGCCGCAGAAATCCGCAAAGAGTCCCGCGGTGCTCACGCCCGTGAAGACTTCGAAGAGCGCGATGACGTTAACTGGCTGTGCCACACCCTGTATTTCCCGGGTGAGAAGCGCGTTGCCAAGCGTGCCGTGAACTTCTCGCCAAAAACAGTCCCGACCTTTGAACCAATGATTCGGACTTATTAAGGGTGGCCGCCATGTTGCAAGTCAGTGTTTATCGCTACAACCCTGATCAGGACGCCGCGCCGTTCATGCAGGAATTCCAGGTCAATACCAACGGTAAAGACCTGATGGTGCTGGACGTGCTGGCCCTGATCAAAGAGCAGGACGAGGGTTTCTCCTATCGTCGCTCTTGCCGTGAAGGCGTTTGCGGTTCCGACGGCATGAACATCAACGGCAAAAACGGTCTGGCGTGCGTCACGCCGCTGTCCTCTGTCGTAAAAGGTAACAAGCTGATCGTTCGTCCTCTGCCAGGTTTGCCGGTTATCCGTGACCTGGTCGTCGATATGAGCATCTTCTACAAGCAATACGAAAAGGTTAAGCCATACCTGCAGAACGACACGCCGGCTCCGGCCATCGAACGTCTGCAGACCCCTGAAGAGCGTGAAAAGCTCGACGGTCTGTACGAGTGCATCCTGTGCGCTTGCTGCTCGACCTCTTGCCCGTCCTTCTGGTGGAACCCGGACAAGTTCCTGGGTCCAGCTGCTCTGCTGCAAGCGTATCGCTTCCTGGCAGACAGCCGCGACACCAAGACTGCCGAGCGTCTGGCTTCGCTGGATGATCCGTTCAGCGTATTCCGCTGCCGCGGGATCATGAACTGCGTCAACGTCTGTCCGAAAGGCCTGAACCCGACTAAGGCCATCGGTCACGTACGTAACATGTTGCTGCAAAGCGGCGTGTGATTCAGCTGCTGTACCCGTAGGACTGCTGTACCCGTAGATGCTACGGCGCAGGCTTCAACCGGCGCCGTAGTTTTAACCTGAGCAGCAGCTTATAAGGCTGCGGCTCTTATTTTGAAGAAATGAGACAAGCAGGGGCATCCGGGCTGGTACCCGGACTATCAGCGTGATCCTAAGTGGCTTGTTTTGGTCGCTGCATTCGGACTTCTGCAAGTTTGCTCGGTGTCGACGCCGGTGGTGTTCCCCTAACCGAGGGTGACCAAGCATGCAAGAAAGCGTGATGCAGCGCATGTGGAACAGTGCCTACCTATCCGGTAGTAACGCTGCCTATGTGGAAGAGCTCTACGAGCTCTACCTGCACGACCCTAACGCTGTGCCAGAAGAGTGGCGCACCTACTTCCAGAAGTTGCCTGCTGACGGCAACACTGCCACCGATGTTTCGCACTCCACAATTCGCGATCATTTCGTCTTGCTGGCAAAGAACCAGCGCCGCGCCCAACCGGTTTCCGCCGGCAGCGTGAGCAGTGAGCACGAGAAGAAGCAAGTTGAAGTGCTGCGATTGATCCAGGCCTACCGTATGCGTGGCCACCAGGCAGCCCAGCTTGACCCGCTGGGGCTGTGGCAGCGTCCTGCACCTGCAGACCTGTCGATCAATCACTACGGCTTGACCAATGCCGATCTTGATACGACCTTCCGTGCCGGCGACCTGTTCATCGGCAAAGAGGAGGCGAGCCTACGCGAAATTCACGAAGCGTTGCAGCAGACATATTGCCGCACCATCGGCGCTGAATTTACGCATATCACCGATTCCGAGCAGCGCCAGTGGTTCCAGCAGCGTCTGGAAAGCGTGCGCGGCCGTCCGACTTATTCCGCCGACATCAAGAGCCACTTGCTTGAGCGCGTTACCGCCGGCGAAGGTCTGGAAAAATACCTGGGGACCAAATACCCGGGTACCAAGCGGTTTGGTCTGGAAGGCGGCGAGAGCCTGATTCCGATGCTCGACGAGCTGATCCAGCGCTCCGGTTCCTACGGCACCAAGGAAATCGTTATCGGCATGGCCCACCGTGGCCGTCTGAACGTGCTGGTCAACACCTTCGGCAAGAATCCGCGCGAGTTGTTCGACGAGTTCGAAGGCAAGAAGAAGGTCGAGCTGGGTTCCGGTGACGTTAAGTATCACCAGGGCTTCTCGTCCAACGTCATGACCACCGGCGGTGAAGTTCACCTCGCGATGGCCTTCAACCCGTCCCACCTGGAAATCGTATCTCCAGTGGTCGAGGGTTCGGTTCGCGCCCGTCAGGATCGTCGTAACGACCCTACCGGCGAGAAGGTTCTGCCGATCTCCATCCACGGTGACGCGGCATTCGCCGGTCAGGGCGTGGTGATGGAAACCTTCCAGATGTCGCAGACCCGCGGTTTCAAGACCGGCGGCACCGTGCACATCGTGATCAACAACCAGGTCGGTTTCACTATCAGCAACCCGCTGGACTCGCGCTCCACCGAGTACGCGACCGACGTTGCGAAAATGATCCAGGCGCCGATCCTCCATGTGAATGGTGATGATCCGGAAGCCGTATTGTTCGTGACCCAGCTGGCCATCGACTACCGCATGCAGTTCAAGCGTGACGTGGTGATCGACCTGGTCTGCTACCGTCGTCGTGGCCACAACGAGGCCGACGAGCCAAGCGGCACCCAGCCAATCATGTATCAGCAGATCACCAAGCAGCGCACCACCCGTGAGCTGTACGCCGATCGTCTGACCCAGGGCGGTGTGCTTGACGCAGAGCGTGTTCAGGCGAAAGTCGACGAATACCGCAACGCGCTGGACAACGGCCTGCATGTTGTAAAAAGCCTGGTCAAAGAGCCGAACAAAGAGTTGTTCGTGGACTGGCGTCCGTATCTGGGCCATGCCTGGACCGCGCGTCACGACACTCGCTTCGATCTGAAAACCTTGCAGGAATTGTCCGCCAAGCTGCTGGAAATTCCAGAAGGCTTCGTGGTTCAGCGCCAAGTCTCGAAGATCTACGAAGACCGTCAGAAAATGCAAGCCGGCGGCCTGCCGATCAACTGGGGTTACGCCGAAACCATGGCGTACGCGACCCTGGCGTTCGAAGGTCATCCGATTCGCATGACGGGTCAGGACATCGGTCGCGGTACGTTCTCGCACCGTCACGCTGTCTTGCACAACCAGAAAGACGCGGGTACTTACATCCCGCTGCAAAACCTGTACAAGGGCCAGCCACGTTTCGACCTGTACGATTCGTTCCTGTCCGAAGAAGCCGTGCTGGCGTTCGAATACGGTTACTCGACCACCACGCCTGAGGCGCTGGTGATCTGGGAAGCCCAGTTCGGCGACTTCGCCAACGGTGCCCAAGTGGTTATCGACCAGTTCATCACCAGTGGCGAACACAAGTGGGGCCGTCTCTGCGGTCTGACCATGTTGCTGCCGCACGGTTATGAAGGTCAGGGACCGGAGCACTCGTCGGCGCGTCTGGAGCGTTACCTGCAGCTGTGCGCCGAGCACAACATTCAGGTTGCCGTACCGACTACCCCGGCCCAGATCTACCATTTGCTGCGTCGTCAGGTGATTCGCCCGCTGCGCAAGCCATTGATCGTTCTGACTCCGAAGTCGCTGCTGCGTCACAAACTGGCCGTGTCGACCCTGGAAGATCTGGCCGAAGGTTCGTTCCAGACCGTTATCCCGGAAATCGATGTTCAAGACCCGAAAAAGGTCGAGCGCATTGTTCTGTGTAGCGGCAAGGTCTACTACGACCTGTTGGAAAAACGCCGTGCCGAAGGTCGTGATGACATCGCCATCGTGCGTATCGAGCAGCTGTACCCATTCCCTGAGGACGACTTGAACGAAGTCCTGGCTCCGTACACCAACCTCAAACATATCGTTTGGTGTCAGGAAGAGCCGATGAACCAGGGTGCCTGGTACTGCAGCCAGCATCACATGCGCCGCATCGTTGGCAATCACAACAAGTCGCTCGTACTCGAGTACGCCGGCCGTGATGCTTCTGCTGCACCTGCTTGTGGTTATGCATCGATGCACGCTGAGCAGCAGGAAAAACTGCTGCAAGACGCCTTTACTGTTTAACGCCTTCGCGCACCTGAAACCGAATTTAAGGACCCACAGATAATGGCTATCGAAATCAAAGCCCCCACTTTCCCGGAATCGGTTGCCGATGGCACCGTTGCCACCTGGCACAAAAAACCGGGCGACGCCGTCAAGCGTGATGACCTGATCGTCGACATCGAAACCGACAAGGTTGTGCTGGAAGTGTTGGCGACTGCCGACGGCGTGCTGGGCGCTATCGTCAAGAACGAAGGCGACACCGTTCTGTCCGACGAAGTCCTGGGCTCCATCGAAGCGGGCGGTGCTGCTGCCGCTCCGGCTGCTGCCGCTGCTGCCCCGGCCGCTGCACAGGCTGCTGCTCCAGCCGCCGAAGGCGAAGACGATCCTGTTGCTGCACCGGCTGCTCGCAAGCTGGCTGAAGAAAACGGCATCAACATCGCTTCCGTTGCCGGCACCGGCAAAGGCGGTCGTGTGACCAAGGAAGACGTGGTGGCGGCTGTTGCTGCCAAGAAAGCCGCTCCGGCTGCCGCACCTGCCAAGGCTGCTGCACCTGCTGCTTCGGCTCCAGTGTTCGCTGCGGGCGAGCGTGTTGAAAAACGCGTTCCGATGACCCGTCTGCGCGCCAAGGTTGCCGAGCGTCTGGTTGAAGCTCAATCGAACATGGCGATGCTGACCACTTTCAACGAAGTCGACATGACCGAAGTCATGGCCCTGCGTTCGAAGTACAAGGACCTGTTCGAGAAGTCCCACAATGGTGTGCGCCTGGGCTTCATGTCGTTCTTCGTGAAAGCGGCCACCGAAGCGCTGAAACGCTTCCCGGCTGTCAACGCGTCGATCGACGGTGCCGACATCGTTTACCACGGTTATGCCGACGTCGGTGTGGCTGTTTCCAGCGACCGCGGTCTGGTTGTACCGGTTCTGCGTAACGCCGAACTGATGAGCCTGGCTGAAATCGAAGGCGGCATCGCCACCTTCGGCAAGAAGGCTCGTGACGGCAAACTGTCGATGGACGAAATGACCGGCGGTACGTTCACCATCACCAACGGTGGTACCTTCGGTTCGATGATGTCGACGCCGATCGTCAACCCGCCGCAAGCGGCCATCCTGGGCATGCACAACATTCTGCAGCGTCCTATGGCGATCAACGGTCAGGTGGTTATCCGTCCGATGATGTACCTGGCGCTGTCCTACGATCACCGTCTGATCGATGGCAAAGAAGCTGTGACCTTCCTGGTTACCATCAAGAACCTGCTGGAAGACCCGGCTCGTTTGCTGCTGGATATCTGATTTCGTTGCACGGGCCGTTCAGTGATGGACGGCCCTCCTGTAATGACCAGCTTCGTCCCACGACGGTCCCCAAAAGGGACCGTCCGGTTTGATTCGAGAAGGAATGACACATGACTCAGAAATTCGACGTGGTAGTGATTGGCGCGGGCCCTGGCGGCTACGTGGCTGCCATTAAAGCAGCGCAACTGGGCCTCACCACTGCCTGCATCGAGAAATACACCGACAAGGAAGGCAAACTGGCCCTCGGCGGTACTTGCCTGAACGTCGGCTGCATTCCATCCAAGGCGCTGCTGGACAGCTCCTGGAAATACAAGGAAGCCAAAGAAGGCTTCGCGATCCACGGTATCAACCACGCTGGCGTGACCATGGACGTGGCCGCGATGGTTGGCCGCAAGGCCAACATCGTCAAAGGCCTGACCTCCGGCGTTGCCACCCTGTTCAAGGCTAACGGCGTCACTTCCCTGCAAGGCCACGGCAAACTGCTGGCCGGCAAGAAAGTCGAACTGACCAAGCCAGACGGCACCGTCGAGATCATCGAAGCCGAGAACGTGATTCTGGCTTCGGGCTCGCGTCCGATCGACATTCCACCGGCTCCGGTTGACCAGAACGTGATCGTCGATTCGACTGGCGCGCTGGAATTCCAATCGGTACCTAAGCGTCTGGGCGTGATCGGCGCTGGCGTGATCGGTCTGGAACTGGGTTCGGTTTGGTCCCGTCTGGGTTCCGAGGTGGTTGTCCTGGAAGCCCTGGAGAAGTTCCTGCCAGCCGCTGACGACGCCGTTTCCAAGGAAGCCTACAAAACCCTGACCAAACAAGGTCTGGACATCAAGCTGGGTGCTCGCGTCACCGGTTCCAAAGTGAACGGCGACGAAGTCGTTGTGAGCTACACCGATGCCAACGGCGAACAGAGCATCACCTTCGACAAACTGATCGTTGCCGTTGGTCGCCGTCCAGTGACCACCGAACTGTTGGCTGCCGACAGCGGTGTGACCATCGACGAGCGCGGTTTCGTTTTCGTTGACGACCAGTGCGCGACCAGCGTACCGGGCGTTTACGCGATCGGTGACGTGGTTCGCGGCATGATGCTGGCGCACAAGGCGTCCGAAGAAGGCATCATGGTTGTTGAGCGCATCAAGGGCCACAAAGCCCAAATCAACTATGACCTGATCCCGTCTGTTATTTATACTCACCCGGAAATCGCGTGGGTTGGCAAAACCGAGCAGGCCTTGAAAGCTGAAGGCGTTGAAGTTAACGTCGGCACCTTCCCGTTCGCAGCCAGTGGCCGTGCCATGGCAGCCAACGATACCGGCGGTTTCGTGAAAGTCATTGCCGATGCCAAGACTGACCGCGTATTGGGCGTCCACGTGATTGGCCCGAGCGCTGCAGAACTGGTTCAGCAGGGCGCGATCGGCATGGAATTCGGCACCAGCGCTGAAGACCTGGGCATGATGGTTTTCTCCCATCCGACCCTGTCTGAAGCCTTGCACGAAGCAGCTTTGGCTGTGAATGGCGGCGCCATCCACATCGCCAACCGCAAGAAGCGTTAAGACAATAAGAAACCACGGCGGTACGGCCCGTCGTGAGCCTTGCATGCAAGACTCACCGCGGAAAGTCCGCTGGACGCAGTCTTGCGTGGCTGCACCGGGTACCCGGAAAGGCTACGCAAGCAGCAGTCACAGGTGGTGCGGCACTTGAACAAGTGCAGCACCGAATGCGCAGTACCTAACGAAGACGGTAATAAGCATGAATCTTCACGAGTATCAGGGTAAGCAGCTGTTCGCTGAATACGGCCTGCCAGTTTCCACCGGTTACGCAGTAGACACCCCGGAAGCAGCAGCAGAAGCTTGCGACAAAATCGGCGGCACCGAGTGGGTTGTCAAAGCCCAGGTCCACGCTGGTGGTCGCGGTAAAGCGGGCGGCGTAAAGCTGGTTCGCAGCAAAGAAGACGCCAAAGCATTCGCTCAACAGTGGTTGGGCAAGCGTCTGGTGACTTACCAGACTGATGCCAATGGTCAGCCAGTCACCAAGATCCTGGTTGAATCGTGCACTGATATCGCTAAAGAGCTGTACCTGGGCGCTGTCGTTGACCGTTCGAGCCGTCGCATCGTGTTCATGGCTTCCACCGAAGGTGGCGTGGACATCGAGAAAATCGCTCACGACACCCCTGAGAAAATCCTCAAGGCCACTATCGATCCACTGGTTGGCGCTCAGCCATTCCAGGGTCGCGAGCTGGCATTCCAGCTGGGCCTGGAAGGCAAGCAGGTTGCTCAGTTCGCCAAGATCTTCGTAGGTCTGGCCAAGCTGTTCAAGGATCACGACCTGGCTCTGCTGGAAGTGAACCCGCTGGTGATCAAGGCTGACGGCGATCTGCATTGCCTCGACGCCAAGATCAACATCGACGCCAACGCCATGTACCGTCAGCCTAAGCTGAAGACTTTCCACGATCCGTCGCAAGACGATCCGCGCGAAGCGCACGCTGCCAAGTTCGAACTGAACTACGTAGCGCTGGAAGGCAACATCGGTTGCATGGTCAACGGTGCTGGCCTGGCCATGGGTACCATGGACATCGTCAACCTGCATGGCGGCAAACCAGCCAACTTCCTCGACGTGGGCGGCGGTGCTACCAAAGAACGCGTTACCGAAGCGTTCAAGATCATCCTGTCCGACACTAACGTCGCCGCAGTATTGGTCAACATCTTCGGCGGCATCGTTCGCTGCGACATGATTGCCGAAGGCATCATCGGCGCTGTGAAAGAAGTCGGCGTGAAAATCCCGGTTGTTGTTCGCCTTGAAGGCAACAACGCTGAGCTGGGCGCTAAAGTACTGGCAGAAAGCGGTTTGAACATCATCGCTGCTACCAGCCTGACCGACGCTGCTCAACAAGTCGTTAAAGCTGCGGAGGGCAAATAATGAGCGTCCTGATCAATAAAGACACCAAAGTTATCTGCCAGGGTATTACCGGTTCGCAAGGTAGTTTCCACACCCAGCAAGCCATCGAATACGGCACCAAGATGGTTGGTGGCGTTACTCCTGGCAAAGGCGGCACCGAACACCTGGGCCTGCCAGTGTTCAACACCGTGAAAGACGCTGTAGCTGCCACTGGCGCCACCGCCAGCGTGATCTACGTTCCAGCTCCTTTCTGCAAGGACTCCATCCTGGAAGCAGCATTCGGCGGCATCAAGCTGATCGTTTGCATCACTGAAGGCATTCCTACCCTGGACATGCTGGATGCCAAGGTCAAGTGCGACGAGCTGGGCGTAGTCCTGATCGGTCCTAACTGCCCAGGCGTGATCACTCCAGGCGAATGCAAGATCGGCATCATGCCAGGTCACATTCACTTGCCAGGCAAGGTCGGTATCGTTTCCCGTTCCGGCACCCTGACCTACGAAGCTGTGAAGCAAACCACTGACGCCGGTTTCGGTCAGTCGACTTGCGTCGGCATCGGCGGTGACCCGATCCCGGGCTCGAACTTCATCGACATCCTGAAGCTGTTCCAGGAAGACCCGAAGACCGAAGCGATCGTGATGATCGGTGAGATCGGCGGTTCGGCTGAAGAAGAAGCGGCTGCCTACATCAAGGCACACGTGACCAAGCCGGTTGTTTCCTACATCGCTGGTGTGACTGCCCCTGCGGGCAAGCGCATGGGCCATGCTGGCGCAATCATCTCTGGCGGCAAAGGCACTGCAGACGAGAAGTTTGCTGCCCTGGAAGACGCAGGCGTTAAAACCGTGCGTTCGCTGGCAGACATCGGCAAGGCTTTGTCCGAGCTGACCGGTTGGGCGATCAAGTAAGCCTCGCGCTTAGCTGACGCTTCACCAAACAAAGGCCACCTTCGGGTGGCCTTTGTCGTTTCTGGTATCTGTGTTGTTGGTGCCGACCTCTTCGCGAGCAGGCTCGCTCCCACACTTGATCTCGGTTGTTCACCAATGGTGTGTCCATTGAGATCTCCTGTGGGAGCGAGCCTGATCGCGAAGGCGGACTTACAAGCGCCGACCAATTACATGCAAAAACGCGACACAAAAATGTCGCAGATCGGATAGTTCGCACCCTAACAGTGCGTTTTCCGGCCAAATTCGTTAGGCTAGCCGCCATTTTTGCGTCCGCAGCCCACAAGGCCGCTAAGCGCTAAACGGGTCAGTCCTATACGGATCGACAGCATTTCCCTCACCCATAAGGGAAATCCCTCTCTAAATTCCGATTCAGTAGTGTGGTATTTCCTTAATGAAAGTGTTGAAAGGCCAGGACATCCTGGCACTTGGTTTTATGACGTTTGCCCTGTTTGTCGGGGCTGGCAACATCATCTTCCCGCCTATCGTCGGTTTGCAGTCCGGGCCACATGTCTGGATGGCGGCGCTGGGTTTTCTGATCACCGCGGTCGGTCTGCCGGTGATCACTGTTGTAGCCCTGGCCAAGGTCGGCGGCGCAATGGATGCCTTGAGCAGCCCGATCGGTAAAGTCGCCGGTGGCCTGTTGGCCGCTGCTTGCTACCTCGCTGTCGGCCCGCTGTTCGCGACGCCGCGTACCGCGACCGTATCGTTCGAAGTAGGCCTGGCGCCGCTGACCGGCGAAAGCCCGCTGGCGCTGTTCCTCTATAGCTCCGTGTACTTCCTGCTGGTGTTCTTCATCTCGCTCTATCCGGGCCGTTTGCTGGATACCGTAGGACGTTTCCTCGCACCGCTGAAGATTATCGCCCTGGCCGTTCTCGGCATCGCCGCGTTCGCGTTGCCGGCTGGCGATATCGGCGTGGCCACCCCTGAATATGTGGCGGCACCGTTCTCCCAAGGCTTCATCAATGGTTACTTGACCATGGATACCCTGGGCGCACTGGTCTTCGGTATTGTCATCGTCAACGCCATCCGCTCCCGCGGCGTCGAGTCGCCGGTGCTGATCACCCGTTACGCGATCATTGCCGGGCTGATTGCCGGCGTCGGTCTGGCGCTGGTCTACGTCAGCCTGTTCCGTCTCGGTTCGGGCAGCCATGAAGTGGCCGCGGGTGCCACCAATGGCGCCGCTGTTTTGCACGCCTATGTGCAGCACACCTTCGGCTCCCTGGGCAGCGGTTTTCTGGCGGTGTTGATCTCCCTGGCCTGCCTGGTCACGGCAGTCGGTCTGACCTGCGCCTGCGCCGAATACTTCAGCCGTGTACTGCCACTGTCCTACAAGACACTGGTGATCATCCTGGCTGCGTTTTCCTTGCTGGTGTCCAACCTGGGCCTCACCAAGCTGATTGCGTTCTCGATCCCGGTACTGACTGCGATTTACCCGCCGTGCATCGCTCTGGTAGCCCTGAGCTTCTGCAAGGACTTCTGGCATGAACAGGGTCGTATCGTCGGTCCGGTGATGCTGGTGTCGTTCATTTTCGGTCTGATCGACGCGCTGAAAGGCGCCGGTCTGGCGGACTGGATGCCGACTCAACTGGCTCGCCTGCCGTTGAGCGAACAGGGTCTGGCGTGGCTGGTGCCGTCGGTCATGACGTTAGTGGTCGCAGCGGTCTGCGATCGCATGCTGGGCAAGCGCGAAGAAGCACTGGCTTAAGCCGCTTCATCGTCCGTCAGAAGCGGGCCTTGAGCACACATGGAAATGCCCCGTATCAATCGATACGGGGCATTTTTTATGGACGTGATGCAGTGTCTTTTTCCTTGAGCTAACGTCGAAGCATTGCCAAACCTGATGTGGGAGCGAGCCTGCTCGCGATTGCAATTTCATGTTCAATAGCGATGTTGACTGATCTACCGCTATCGCGAGCAGGCTCGCTCTCACAAGGTTTCTGACATTCCGTTCAAAACATCACAAGGACCTGCATGTCGTTCATCCACGCCAACCTGATCCACATTCTTGCCGCGCTTTGGTTCGTCATCTGCTGGGGCGGCTACACCCGTTATGCGACATGGAAGGGCCGCGACACCGCGTGCCTGGCCAGTGTGTTGCACTTGTATCGTGAAGACTGGATGCGCCGGATGTTGTTGCGGGACAACCGTATCGCCGACGCCAGCGTGGTCGGTAACCTGGAACGCAACGCTTCGTTCTTTGCCTCCAGCACACTGATTATCCTGGCTGGTATCCTCACCGTGCTCGGTGCTTCCGAAAGGGCCGTATCGTTGCTGGCGGACATCCCGATGGTGCAGCAGGCATCCCAAGGGATGTCGGAGATCAAATTGCTGTGCCTGGCGCTGGTGTTTGTGTATGCGTTCTTTACGTTCAGCTGGTGCATGCGTCAGTACAACTTTGCGGCGATCCTGATTGGCTCGGCGCCGATGGTCGGTGAGCGCCACGTTTCCGAACAGGAGCGTAAAGCCTTTGCGGCCCGTGCGGCGCGTGTCATTTCCATGGCCGCCAACCAGTTCAACTTTGGCCTGCGCTCTTATTACTTCGGCATGACCATGCTGGCCTGGTTCGTCAGCCCGTGGTTGTTCATGTTGATGAGTGCCGGCGTGGTGCTGGTGCTGTATCGCCGCGAGTTTCATTCTGACGTTCTCGATGTGATGGTCTATACACCTACAGAGGCACCATTGCCTGACGCCAACAAGGAAGCCGCCTGATGAGTATCCCGTTCTGGTGTGTGTTTATCAGCGCATTGTTGATTTACGTGGCGAAGATCCCGGTGGCCAAGGCGATGAATGAGCAGGGTGGTTACGACAACCACCTGCCGCGTCAACAGCAAGCGCAACTCACAGGCTTCGGCGCCCGAGCGGTGGCGGCTCATCAGAACTGTTTCGAGGCGTTCATATTGTTTGCGGTGGGGGTGTTGATGGCGCACACCACGCAAACGGCGGGATGGCTGATCGACTCGCTGGCAATCATCTTCGTGATTACCCGAATCATTTATTTACTGTGCTATTGGGCTGATCTTGCCTGGCAGCGGAGTCTGGTGTGGTTCATTGGACTAGTGTGTTCGTTGCTGTTGATGATTAGTCCGACTTTTAGAACGATTTTGCTGTAACGCCCGGCCGTGAAAACAAAAGCCACAGACAAAAGAAAACCCGCACTTGGCGGGTTTTCTTTTGTCACGCTAAAAACTGTTTTAGTTCTTAGGTGCTTCTGGAGCAGCTTCTTTTGCCGCTGCATCGTTCGATTCAGCCTGATCTTTGGCTGCTTCGGCGTTTTCTTTCGCCGCGTCGTTCACTTTATCCTGAGCTTTGCTCATGTCCTGCTGAGCTTGCTCAGCATGTTGGTTAGCATCTTGAGCTTTGTCCTCGGATTTTTTATCGCAGGCTGCGAGACCGAGGGAAGCGGTCAACATCAAGGCAATAGCTAAAGTCTTACGCATGGGGTGTTTCTCCTTATGGAAAATATCTACTGGCCTTTCGAGCACAGCCCACAGCGTTAAGTTCCTCAATTCGCTCAGATATATAAGTTTGTTTTACGGCGGAACTTTTGCGGTTTCGCCTGCTGCTTTGACCGGACACTAAGAAGAGTTTTTATCAAATGGCCGAAAACCCCGTTTTTGAGCGTGCGACGCGATTCCTGTCGGCGCTGCGACACTGTCAGGTACTTGGGCTGCGAGTTCACAGCGCCAGCAGCGAAGGGCTCACCGTGATTCTGCCGTACAGCCCGCAGATCGTCGGCAATCCGCAAACCGGTGTGATCCATGGCGGTGCCCTGACCTCGTTGATGGACACCGCTTGCGGCATGGCAACCCTGTGCGTATTGCCCGAGTTCGAAGTCTGCCCGACCCTGGACCTGCGCATCGATTACATGCACGCCGCCGAACCCCATAAGGATGTCTACGGATTCGCCCAGTGCTACCGGGTCACTACCGACGTGATCTTTGCCCGCGGTTTTGCCTATCAGGACGATCCCGAGCAACCCATCGCCCATGTGGTGGGCACCTTCATGCGCATGGGCAAGGGCGTCAAAGGTACCAAAGGCTTTGGCGGCGTCATTGCCGGAGGTGTGAAATGACCGATACGTTCAAGGAACAACTGCAGCAAGCCCATGAACAGGGCGACTACGCCTCGCTGCTGCACCTGATTCCCTACGCCAAGCTGATTGGTGTCGAGTGTTCTCGCGTCGGGGATGAGCTGTTGTTTCGCCTGCCGGCCAACAAGGACAACATTGGTAATCCTTTGTTGCCGGCGATTCATGGCGGCGTGATTGCCGGGTTCATGGAGCTGTCCGCAGCACTGCACCTGCTGATTTTCACCGGTTCGCCGGGTGTACCGAAAATCATCGACTTCTCCCTCGACTACCTGCGCGCCGGGCAGTTTCGCGATACCTGGGCTCGCTGCCAGGTTTGCCGTCAGGGACGCCGTGTCGCCAACGTTGCGATTACAGCCTGGCAAAGCACCGAAGCGGAGCCGATTGCCACGGCCCGGGCTCATTTCAAAATCGAAGAGCCCTTGAAATCCTGAACTCAGCCCCCAACTTTGATGACAACCCGCCGCTGACCCTCAAGGTCGCGGCTTAGCCATCTGATTGGAGTTTGATGACCATGAGTGTGGAAACTCAAAAGGAAACCCTGGGCTTCCAGACCGAGGTGAAGCAGCTGCTGCACCTCATGATCCATTCGCTGTATTCCAACAAGGAAATCTTCCTTCGCGAATTGATCTCGAACGCCTCTGACGCTGTCGACAAATTACGTTTCGAAGCCCTGTCCAAGCCTGAACTGCTGGAAGGTGGCGCTGAACTGAAAATCCGTGTGAGCTTCGACAAAGACGCTAAAACCGTCACCCTCGAAGACAACGGCATCGGCATGAGCCGTGAAGATGCGATCACCCACCTGGGCACCATCGCCAAATCCGGCACTGCCGATTTCATGAAACACCTGTCTGGCGATCAGAAGAAAGACTCGCACCTGATCGGTCAGTTTGGTGTCGGTTTCTACTCTGCATTCATCGTCGCCGACAAAGTCGACGTATTCAGCCGCCGTGCCGGCATCGCAGCCAGCGAAGGCGTGCATTGGTCGTCCAAGGGCGAAGGCGAATTCGAAATCGCCACCGTCGAGAAAGCCGATCGCGGTACCCGCATTGTCCTGCACCTGAAATCGGCTGAAGACGAGTTCGCCGATGGCTGGCGTCTGCGCAACATCATCAAGAAGTACTCCGATCACATCGCTTTGCCGATCGAACTGCCGAAAGAAGTGGCAGCCGCTGAGGGCGAAGAGAAGCCGGCCGTTGAGTGGGAAACCGTCAACCGCGCCAGCGCCCTGTGGACTCGCCCTCGCACTGAAGTGAAGGATGAGGAATACCAGGAGTTCTACAAGCACGTCGCTCACGACTTTGAAAACCCGCTGAGCTGGAGCCATAACAAGGTCGAAGGCAAGCTGGAGTACACCTCGCTGCTTTATGTGCCGAGCCGTGCACCGTTCGACCTGTACCAGCGTGAAGCGCCGAAAGGTCTGAAGCTCTACGTGCAGCGCGTGTTCGTCATGGATCAGGCCGAGTCGTTCCTGCCGTTGTACCTGCGTTTCATCAAAGGCGTGGTCGATTCCAACGACCTGTCGTTGAACGTGTCGCGGGAAATCCTGCAGAAAGACCCGATCATCGACTCCATGAAGTCGGCGCTGACCAAGCGCGTTCTCGATATGCTGGAAAAACTGGCGAAGAACGAGCCAGAGCAATACAAAAGCTTCTGGAAGAACTTCGGTCAGGTCATGAAAGAAGGCCCGGCAGAAGATTTCGCCAACAAAGAGAAAATTGCTGGCCTGCTGCGTTTCGCATCGACCAGCGGTGAAGAGGGCGAGCAAGTTGTAGGTCTGGCCGAATACCTGGCTCGCGCCAAGGAAGGTCAGGACAAGATTTACTACCTGACCGGCGAAACCTACGCGCAAGTCAAAAACAGCCCGCACCTGGAAGTCTTCCGCAAGAAAGGCATCGAAGTGCTGCTGTTGACCGACCGCATCGACGAGTGGCTGATGAGCTACCTCAACGACTTCGACGGCAAGAGCTTTGTCGACGTGGCGCGCGGTGACCTGGACCTGGGCAACCTGGACTCGGAAGAGGACAAGAAAGCCGCGGAAGAAGTCGCCAAGTCCAAAGAAGGTCTGGTTGAGCGTCTGAAGACTGCACTGGGCGACTCCGTCGCTGAAGTTCGGGTTTCCCACCGTCTGACCGACTCCCCGGCGATTCTGGCCATCGGCGAGCAGGACCTGGGCATGCAGATGCGTCAGATTCTGGAAGCCAGCGGTCAGAAGGTTCCGGATTCCAAGCCGATCTTCGAGTTCAACCCGGCTCACCCGCTGATCGAGAAACTCGACAACGAGCAGAGCGACGAGCGCTTCGGCGACCTGTCGCACATTCTCTTCGATCAGGCGGCCCTGGCGGCCGGCGACAGCTTGAAAGACCCGGCTGCGTATGTGCGCCGCCTCAACAAGCTGCTGGTTGAACTGTCGGTTTAACTGCGTTGTACAAAAACCCGCTTCGGCGGGTTTTTTCATTCTGGTGTCTTTTACTGGGAGTTAGTCATGAGCCAAATCACTGTTCGTTCCGTCGCTTATCAGATCGATGGCCAGTCGTACGAAAGCCGCCTGGCTTTCGATGCCGACCATAAGGGCCCACGCCCGGGTCTGTTGATGGCGCCGAACTGGATGGGCGTCAGCGCCGGTGCCGAGGAGATCGCCAAATCGGTGGCATCCAAGGGTTATGTGGTGTTGATTGCGGACGTCTATGGCCAATCGGTTCGTCCACAGAACGGTGACGAAGCGGGCGCGGCAATGATGCCGCTGAAGAATGACCGCGCGCTGCTGCGCAAGCGCTTGCAGGCCGCATTCGAACAGTTGCAGAGTCAGGGCGAGGCGGCAGTCGATACCTCGAAACTGGCGACGTTCGGTTTCTGCTTCGGCGGGTGCTGCGCACTGGATCTGGCTCGCACTGGCGTGCCTGTCAAAGCGGCGGTGTCGTTCCACGGGACGCTGGATTCGCCGAATCCGGCGGATGCCAAGAACATCAAAGGCTCGGTGCTGGTGTTGCACGGTGCTTCCGATCCGTTGGTGCCGAAAGAGCAACTGCCGGCATTTGAGGATGAAATGAATGCGGCGGGTGTGGATTGGCAACTGCTGAGCTACGGCGGCGCGGTGCATTCGTTTACCGACCCGCATGCCAATGTGCCGGGCAAGATGATGTATGACGCGAAGACTGCGGGTCGTGCGTTTGCGTCGATGCATAACTTGCTGGATGAAGTGTTCAAGGGCTGATTGCCCCTAAGATCAAAAGATCGCAGCCTTCGGCAGCTCCTACAGGTGTACGCATAATCCTGTAGGAGCTGCCGAAGGCTGCGATCTTTTGATTTTTGCCCTAGGGCAGTTCGATCCGCTCAACTTCCCCCGGCACCGTCGGCCAATCCCCGGCCGCCCAGCGCCGCCGCGCTTCGTCGATCGCCGCCGGATCGCTCGCCACGAAATTCCAGTTGATCCGTCGCGGCCCATCCAGTGGAGCGCCGCCAAACAGCACGGCATGACAATCGCTCTCGGCGAACAACGTCATCTCTTCCCCGGCAGGCAGCACCACCAGTGCATGCGGTTCTATCGACTCGCCATCCAGTTGCACTTCGCCGTCCAGCACATACAGCGCCCGTTCTTCATGCTCGGTAGGGATCAGCAACGTAGTCGCCGTTTGCAGGTTCAACTCCGCATACAACGTAGGAGAAAGCACCGGCACCGGCGATTCCAGGCAAAAGCCTGACCCGGCAATCATCCGGATCTTTACCCCGAGGTTATCGCTCACCGGCAGCGTGGCAGCCGGGTGATGGCTGTAGTGCCCCGGCCCCGTTTCATGATCTTTGGGTGACGCCAGCCAGATCTGCAAACCGTGCATCGTGAAGCCGCTGTCCTTGAGCGCCTGCGGCGTGCGCTCGACGTGGGCAATCGCGCTGCCCGCCGTCATCCAGCTGACATCACCGGCATCCACCACCTGGTCGGAGCCGAGGCTGTCCTTGTGCTGGATCTTCCCTTCGAACAAGTAGGTGAGGGTGGACAGACCGATGTGCGGATGCTGACGGATGTTCATGCCTTTGCCCGCGGGATAACGGGTTTCGAGCATGTGGTCAAAAAACACGAAGGGCCCGACGCTGCGGCATTTGGCTGACGGCAAAGGGCGAAGAATCGGCTGGCCTTCGACATCTTCGGCGCGGGGACGGATCACGAGCGGAGTGTTCATGGTGCATTCCAGGCTGAGCGGGTGACGCGTGGAGCATAACCCGCTTGCGCAGCCCTTACCGCTATTGGCTGAAAGCGCCTTCCGACAGATGGGTTTCGATGCTGACTTCGGTGGTGGTCATCAGCTTGTGGATAGGGCAGCGGTCGGCGACGCGGTGCAGTTCGTCGTGCTGGGCATCGGTGAGCACACCCTTGAGCGTCAGTTTGACGTGCAGGGCATATTTGCCTTTTTGCTCTTCGCTGTTATCGCGTTTGACCTCGACCGTGACACCGGTCAGCGGGATGTCCTTCTTCTTGGCGTACATCTTCAGGGTCAGGGCCTTGCAGGCACCGAGGGCGGCATCGAAGTAGTCGTGGGGCTCTGGCGCAGTGCCTTCACCGCCGACATCTTTGGGTACATCGGCAAACAGTTCGTGCTCATCGATCTGGACGCTATGACGAAAACCTTCGGCGGAAACGGTATTGACGGTAACAGTCATGGGAAACCTCGTAGGCAGCAGGAAAAGTCATTCGATCAAAAAAGACCTTGAAGTTATAGAGCATTCCTCCTGTTACGCGTTCCACTTTCTTGCCGGGTGAACCCAGCTTCGCCTGCTGGGGTCTACGCTAATTCGTACTTTCCGGAGATTGCCCGTGCCTCTGAACCGCTTGAGCCTCGCCTGGCTGTTGGTGCTGTCCAGTGCGTGTGCCAACGCCCGCGAATATGCCTACAGCGATGCGCACCTGCATTACGTGGATTTTTTCCAGGAAACAGCAGGCATGCCGAAATTGCTCGAGGCCATGGCGGACAATCGCATCGAGCATGTGATGATTTCCGGCATCCCGGTGGCCAAGAAATGGCATGAAGATGAGCCCAAGCGCCCGCGCTATTACGCGGGCGATGACGCTGATGCCTATTGGTTCAGCGCCGCCGATGTGATCGTCGCGGCTGCCGTGAACAAGCTGACACCCGAGCAACGTCAGCACTTTCACCCGTTCCTGTCAGGCTTCAACCCCAACGATAAAAACTCCGTTGCCCACATCCAGCGAATGCTCGATCTCAACCCAGGCCTGTGGCAGGGCATCGGCGAAGTCTTCACCCGTCATGACGACGTGACTGCGCTGACCTCCGGTGATACGCCCCGGGCGAATAACGAGGCCATGACGCGGATCTACCACCTCGCCGCCGAGAACGACTTACCGGTGATGCTGCACTCCAACATCACCTCCAAGCGTGAGAAAAATCCGCTGTACCTGGCTGAAGTCGAAGAGCCGCTACGCAATCATCCGCATACACGGTTCATCTGGGCCCATGCCGGCACCAGCGCCGAGATTCATCGACACCAGATCCAGCTTGAATTCCTGTTGCCGACCCTGACGCGAATGCTTGAGGCCTATCCCAATCTGTTCATCGACCTGTCCTGGAACATGCTGACGCCTTACTTGCTGGATGAGCAGGGCAAGCCTCGGCAAGAGTGGTTGAGACTGGTCGAGCGCTTCCCGGAGCGCTTCATGCTCGGGTCCGATGTGGTGGGACGTTTCAACAAGCTGGGTAAGGAAATGCGCAGCTTCGATCCGTTTCTCGATGCCTTGCCTGAGGAGGTAGCGAGAAAAGTCGCGCGGGACAATTTCCTGGCGATCCTGCCCAGAGCGAAGAAGGGGTTGTTGCCCTGAAAAGATCGCAGCCTTCGGCAGCTCCTGCTTTTTTATGCAAACTCCTGTAGGAGCTGCCGAAGGCTGCGATCTTTTAAGAAGCCACCAGACGAAAAAAAGCCCCGCATTAGCGAGGCTTATTCGTATCAATCCGGATCAACTGCCTTTGACAGCCTTGCCGTTGACCGTGCCGTCGAGGAGCATGATGTTGTACTCCTTGCCGTCGGTTTCAACCTGTTGCAGACGAACCAGCAGGTAATCCCAGTCCTTGGCGAACCACAGGACGGTAATGCGTTTGCTTTGTGTCGGGTCGCGCACGCGCTCAACCTTGATCGCATCAATCTGGCCAGCCTTGGTGTCGACTTTCTCCGAACCCAGCACGCGGAAGTCATAAGTGTCGACTTCGCCATCATCGACGACCTGATAACTCATGCTTTTCTTGCCGGCGGCGACGTCGTGCTGCAGCGCCAGTTGGTAGGTGGACTTGTCGACCATGCCACGGTTGAGCGGGATCTTCACCGGATCGCCACGATCGGTGCCGGTGACCATTTTGGTGGTCCAGTCGAAGTCCAGGTCAGCTTTCTTGGCTTTGCCCAGGCCACCACGTTCGAAGTGGTAGGACTGGGGCAGCAGGGTGTCCTTGTCCACGGTCAAGGTACTTTCTTCAGTCAGGCTGGCGATCATCATCGAAGCCTTGAAGCTGAGCTTCCAGACACCGTTGGCTTGCTTGGTCAGGTTGCGTTCGGCAGTGCCGCTCATGGGCAACTGCTTCCAGTCGGCGGTGTAGCTGGCGGAGAAGGGTTGAAGGTCTGCAGCCTGCGCAAAAGGCAGGACGAGCAGAGCGCAAGCGAAGAGCAGGGCGCGACGCATAAAATCTCCTAGGTTCGAATCAAGTGGCCGCTGGCCGCGAGTAACTTCCCATCCAGTAAAGCACCTTGCTCGCCGAGTGATAAACGACCTTCGGCAAACCAGCGTACAGCCATCGGGTAGATCAGGTGTTCCTGGGCATGGACTCGCTGCGCCAGACTCTGCGGCGAATCGTGCAACTCTACCGGTATTACTGCCTGTACGACCAGTGGTCCGCCATCGAGTTCCTCGGTGACGAAGTGCACGGAACAGCCGTGCTCAGTGTCGCCGGCCTCCAGCGCGCGCTGATGAGTGTGTAACCCTTTGTATTTGGGTAGCAGCGAGGGATGGATGTTGAGCAGGCGACCCTGGTAGTGACGCACGAAGTCAGCGCTGAGAATGCGCATGAAGCCGGCCAGTACCACGAGTTTGGGGTTGAAGGCGTCGATCAGTTCAATCAGCGCGGCATCAAAGGCCTCGCGGCCTTCGAAAGCCTTGTGATCCAGGGCGCGGGTGTCGATACCCGCGTCCCTGGCGCGTTGCAGGCCAAAGGCATCGGCGCGGTTGGAAATCACCGCAGCGATGCGGACCGGGCTGTCGCCGGTCCGCGTGCTGTCGATCAAGGCCTGCAAGTTACTGCCGGTGCCGGACAACAGCACCACCACATCACAGGTGACGGACATTAATGAGCCTTGAGGTTCTTCAGTTCAACCTGAGCCGCGCCTTCGGCAGCGGTGGCGATCTGACCGATGACCCAAGGCTGCTCGCCGGCTTCACGCAGCACGTTCAGCGCGGTTTCAACGTGCTCTTGAGCGACACAGATGACCATGCCCACGCCGCAGTTCAGCACGCGGTGCATTTCGTTTTCGTCGACGTTGCCTTTCTCTTGCAGCCAGTCGAATACGGCCGGGCGGGTCCAGCTTGCGACGTCAACCACCGCTTGAGCGCCTTTTGGCAGAACGCGCGGGATGTTGTCCAGCAGGCCGCCACCGGTGATGTGGGCCATGGCTTTGACGGCGCCGGTGTCCTTGATCAGCTTGAGCAGCGGCTTCACGTAGATACGGGTCGGAGCCATCAGCAGGTCGGTCAGCGGTTTGCCGTCGAGCTGGATGTTTTCGATATCTGCACCGGACACTTCGATGATCTTGCGGATCAGCGAGTAGCCGTTGGAGTGCGGGCCGGAAGACGGCAGGGCGAGCAGGGCATCGCCGGCAGCGACTTTCGAACCGTCGATGATTTCGGATTTTTCCACAACGCCGACGCAGAAGCCGGCCAGGTCGTAGTCTTCGCCTTCGTACATGCCAGGCATTTCAGCGGTTTCGCCGCCGACCAGGGAGCAGCCGGACAATTCACAGCCAGCGCCGATGCCGGTCACGACCTGGGTCGCGGTTTCGACGTTCAGTTTGCCGGTGGCGTAGTAGTCGAGGAAGAACAGTGGCTCGGCGCCGCAGACCACCAGGTCATTGACGCACATGGCAACCAGGTCGATGCCGATGCTGTCGTGCTTGTTCAGGTTCAGTGCCAGGCGCAGCTTGGTGCCGACGCCGTCAGTACCGGAAACCAGCACTGGCTGCTTGTAGCCGGCCGGGATTTCGCAGAGGGCGCCGAAACCGCCCAGGCCGCCCATGACTTCCGGGCGCGCAGTACGCTTGGCGACGCTCTTGATGCGTTCGACCAATGCTTCACCGGCGTCGATGTCTACACCGGCGTCCTTGTAGCTCAGGGAGGGTTGCTTGCTCATGATCCAGGCCTTTAGGGGGGATTCAGGGGTAACGACCGAGTCCAGTGGGACCGCCGAAACGAACGAAGGCGAGTGCCTTGCGCGAATTTCAGGGTGCCCGGCTGTTGCCGGTCTGCGAAGGCGCGCGATTTTATCAGGCTTGAGGGGCAGCGGCCATCCTCAGGCCGACAGCAGGGGCATATCGGCATAAAAAAACCGTTATTGCGCGTGTTGGCGACCTTGCCGATGGCTGTATAAGGTATCGCCAGTTACCGTCTATCGTTATGGCAGTGCTAAAAACTACCGAGGTCGTGTGAATGTTTTGCGCCGGGCGATGGTCACAGCCTTGCTCGATTGTCTTCATGCGGTCTGTTCCAGCCGCTCTTGTCGTCAGGAATCCTCCATGCGTTTTTTCAGATCATTGTTTGTGGGTTGTTTGTCACTGGTCAGCCTGGCGAGTCATGCCGAAACCGTCAAAAGCCTTTATCAGGTGCGCGAGCCTGTCACCAGTCAGGCACCTGAGGAGCGCGATCAAGCTACCCAGCGAGCGCTGGACACGCTGGTGTTGCGTCTGACCGGCGACCCCAAGGCTGCGCAAAGCCCAGGGTTGGCGGCCATCCGCAAAGACCCGCAACAGATCATCAGTCAGTACGGCTTCGACGCCGGGCCGCCGGAAGTGCTGAAGGTCGATTTCGACCCGGCCACCACCGAACAGGCGTTGCGTCGTGCCGGGTTATCGCTGTGGGGCGCGAACCGGCCGTCGATCCTTGCGTGGTGGTTGAACGACTCCACCGAGGGTTCAAGTCTGGTGGGTGATGGCCAGGCCGCCGCTGCGCCGCTGCGTCGCGCCGCCCAACACCGTGGATTGCCGCTGCGTTTGCCTTTGGCGGACCTGAGCGAACAACTGGTCGCCACGGCGCCAAATCTTGAAGGTACGGATGCGGCGCCACTGCGCGGTGCATCGGACCGTTACAACGCTGACGCCTTGCTCGCGGTGCATGCCCGTGAAGAGGGCGGCCAGTGGCAGGCCAAGTGGCATTTGTGGCTGGGCGATCAGAAGGAGGCGGGTAACGTGCAGGGCGCGGATCAAGCCGCCGTGGCCGATGCGGTGATGCTGGCGGTCAGTCAACGACTGGCACCGCGATTCGTCGTCAAGCCAGGTGCTTCGGGCGAGCAATTGCTGGAGGTGCAGGGTATGAACCTGGAACGCTACGCAGCACTCGGACGTTTGCTGGAACCCTTTGGTGCGCGTCTGCAAAGTGTTGACGGTGACCGGATTCTTTACCGGGTCAACGGCAGCGCCGATCAACTGCGGGCGCAGCTGTCGCTGGCGAAGTTGCAGGAGGTGGCGGCAGGTGAAGCGCCGACCCCGGCCGCACCTGTTCAACCCGTGGTCGACGGTGTGACACCTGCCGTGGCGCCAAGCCCGGCTCCGACACCGCAGTTGCGTTTCCGTTGGTAAGTTTTTTCTTTCCTTATATAGAAGCAGGAGTGGTTCATGGCCGATACGCGGCGTTGGTTCTGGTTGGGTGGGGTGATCCTGCTCTGCGCGTTTGTCTGGCTGTTGCATCCGATCCTGACGCCATTTCTGGTGGCGCTGCTGTTGGCCTATCTGTTCGATCCGCTGGTGGATCGGCTGGAGAAGGCTGGTCTGTCGCGAACTTGGGGCGTGGTGGCGGTGTTTGCGCTGTTCACCTTGATCTTCACGGCGTTGCTGCTGGTGCTGGTGCCGATGCTCGCCAAGCAGTTGTTTCGCTTGTATGAGCTGGCGCCGCAGATGCTCGACTGGTTGCAGCACACCGCACTGCCGTGGGCGCAATCGAAGTTCGGGCTGTCGGATGGCTTCTGGAAATTCGACAAGCTCAAGGCAGCGATCAGTGAGCACATGGGCCAGACCACCGACATTGTCGGGATCGTGCTGAGTCAGGCGACGGCTTCCGGCCTTGCGTTGATCGGTTGGCTGGCGAATCTGGTGTTGATCCCGGTAGTGAGTTTCTACCTGCTGCGGGACTGGGACTTGATGATGGCCAAGATCCGCAGCCTGCTGCCCCGTGATCGCGAAGCGCGCATCGTGACCCTGGCGGGTGAATGCCATGAAGTGCTCGGGGCGTTTGTGCGCGGGCAGTTGCTGGTGATGGTGGCGCTGGGCGTGATCTACGCGGCGGGCCTGATGCTGGTGGGGTTGGAGCTAGGGCTGTTGATCGGCCTGATTGCCGGTTTGGCGGCGATCGTGCCGTACATGGGGTTTGTCATCGGGATTGGCGCGGCGTTGATTGCCGGTCTGTTCCAGTTCGGTGGCGATTTGTATCCCATGGTCGGTATCGTCGCGGTGTTCATGGTCGGTCAGGCGCTGGAGGGCATGGTGCTGACGCCGTTGCTGGTGGGCGATCGGATCGGTCTGCACCCGGTGGCGGTGATCTTCGCGATCCTGGCCGGCGGCGAGCTGTTCGGTTTTACCGGGGTGCTGCTGGCGTTGCCGGTGGCGGCGGTGATCATGGTTCTGGTGCGCCATGTTCATGATTTATATAAGGATTCTGATATGTACGGGGGTGTCGACGAGCCTGGGCTATAAGGCTTGTTGATGGCTCATTGCGGGCCGCCCGGTTCATTGCCGGGCTGGCCTGTATCCTTCGCGTGACTGTCACCTGTAGCGCCAAAGAAACAGCCATAAAACCGGTGCATTAACGCAAACCTTTGATTTTGCTTATGGTCTGTCGCATTGTGCGGTCAGCGTCACGGGTATAAACTTCGCAAACTTTACACAGAGGCCACTAACGGTTCCTTTGGAACTGTTCAGTCAGCATGAAACCGATTCAGCTGCCCCTAGGTGTGCGTCTGCGTGATGACGCTACCTTTATCAATTACTACCCAGGCGCCAATGCCGCTGCACTCGGCTATGTCGAGCGGCTTTGCGAAGCCGATGCCGGCTGGACCGAAAGCCTGATTTATCTCTGGGGCAAGGACGGGGTAGGGCGTACGCATTTGTTGCAGGCGGCCTGCCTGCGCTTCGAGCAGTTGGGAGAGCCGGCGGTGTATCTGCCATTGGCCGAACTGCTGGATCGTGGCATCGAAATCCTCGACAACCTCGAACAATACGAACTGGTGTGCCTGGATGACCTGCAAGCAGTCGCCGGGCGGGCGGATTGGGAAGAGGCGTTGTTCCATCTGTTCAATCGTCTGCGTGACAGCGGTCGGCGGCTGCTGATCGCCGCGTCGACATCCCCGCGTGAACTGCCGGTGAAGCTGGCGGACCTCAAATCCCGTCTGACCCTGGCGCTGATCTTCCAGATGCGCCCGCTGTCCGACGAAGACAAACTGCGTGCCTTGCAACTGCGTGCTTCCCGGCGCGGCCTGCACCTGACCGACGAGGTCGGACATTTCATTTTGACTCGCGGTACCCGCAGCATGAGTGCGCTTTTCGAGTTGCTTGAACGTCTCGATCAGGCCTCCCTTCAGGCTCAGCGCAAGCTGACGATTCCGTTCCTGAAAGAGACTCTGGGCTGGTAAAGCCAAGCCCTGGCGGGGTTTTGGCGTATTTCAGGCGCCAGAAAATCCGCTTTCCTACAGGGTTGCAGGCTGCGCGAGTGTCTAAATGGGGCTTAAGCGCTTAGATGTAAGCGCGAAACCAAGAAGTCACATAAAGTTCGATTGAATTTGCAAATGAGGTTGATAGCGGGCATAGTCTCGGCTTCTTTACAACTATCAGCCACGGTCGTGCCCATGCTAAATCGCTTTGCACCCCTCGTGCCTCTCGCACTCGTCACCCTGTTGTTCGGTTGCGCTGCCCACTCTCCAGTGACTCAGCAAGAGCAACAACAGCAGGTTAAAAATTCAGTTACCGCCCAATCTTCTTCCGTTCTTTTCCAGGAAGAGCTGGCCACCGATAAAGAACTGGCAGACTTCGCCGACGGCAAGTCGTACCAGCTTCCGGTTCTGGCCGACAGCATTCTCGAACGTGGCATGTCCCTGATCGGTACCCGTTACCGTTTCGGCGGCACCTCCGAAGCCGGCTTCGATTGCAGCGGCTTCATCGGTTACCTGTTTCGTGAAGAGGCCGGCATGAACCTGCCGCGCTCCACTCGCGAAATGATTAACGTGGACGCTCCGCTGGTGGCTCGCAGTGCCCTCAAGCCCGGCGATCTGCTGTTCTTCGCCACCAATGGTCGTCGCGGTCGTGTAAGCCACGCCGGGATCTACCTCGGTGACAACCAGTTCATCCACTCCAGCAGCCGCAAAAGCGGTGGGGTCCGGGTCGATAGCCTGGGCGACAGCTACTGGAGCAAGACCTTTATCGAAGCCAAGCGCGCACTCGCGATGGCCCCGACCGTGGTTACGGCACGCAAGTAAGCCTTTCAAGCTGCCGCCACGTCTGTGGCGACAAAACGACTCTCTGCAACAGAGTAGGCGGATGGTTTGTAAGGCGAACTTAAAGTCTTACTTGAAGTTTGCCGCGTAGCCGCTAGAATCCTGATCTATTATTGATGGCAAACCGCCTGCGTCTTGCGCAGGCGGTTTTCTTTTCTGCCCTGTCGGTGGAAAAAGCCGCAGCCAGATCAGGATGTTCTGCTTATGACGATGTCGGCCCGCCTCGCAATCATGTTCTTCGCAGCGCTGCTCAGCGCTTGCGCCAGTCGCACACCGCCGCCTGCGCCGGTGGTTCGCGCTCCCATCGTATTCGGTCCCTCCCAAGCCTTTTCGCCAGAAGCGGAAGACGTGCTGTTTCGCGCGCTCGGGCTCGTTGGCACGCCCTATCGCTGGGGTGGCAACACACCGGATTCGGGCTTTGATTGCAGCGGGCTGATCGGCTATGTCTACCGTGATGTTGCGGGTATTTCCTTGCCACGCACCACTCGCGAGATGATCAGCATGCAAGCGGCCAGTGTAGGCAAGGAAGGCCTGCAAACCGGCGACCTGATTTTCTTCGCCACCAATGGCGGCTCTCAGGTCAGCCATGCCGGGATCTACGTCGGTGAAGGTCGCTTCGTCCATGCGCCGGCCACCGGTGGCACGGTGAAGCTCGACAGCTTGTCCAAGGCTTATTGGCAGAAAGCCTACCTGAGCGCCAAGCGCGTTTTGCAACCTGAGCACCTGGCGCGCAATCCCTAGTTGGCAGAGGTTGTCATGACCGCTCGCACGCTCAATCTCGACGATTCCCTGTATCAATACCTGCTCGACGTTTCCCTGCGGGAAACGCCGCTGCTCAAGCGCCTGCGCGACGAAACCCAGGCGCTGCCCATGGCACGCTGGCAGGTGGCGCCGGAGCAGGGGCAGTTCCTCGCGTTGCTGGTGAAGCTCACCGGCGCCAGAAAGCTGCTGGAAGTCGGCACCTTCACCGGTTATAGCGCCCTGTGCATGGCGGCGGCATTGCCAGATGACGGTTCGCTGATCTGCTGTGATATTCCCGGTGACTACAACGCCATCGCGCGCCGTTACTGGCAGGAGGCCGGGCTCGCCGATCGAATTGACCTGCGCCTGGCACCTGCACTGGAAACCCTGAGCCAGCTGGATCAGCCAGGGCAATTCGATCTGATCTTCATCGATGCCGACAAGGCCAACTATCCTGGCTATCTGGAGCATGCGCTGCGTCTGCTGCGCGTTGGTGGCCTGGCGGTGTTCGATAACACGCTGTGGAGCGGAAGGGTGCTGGAGGCGAATCCGGAAAGCGAAGACACCCGCGCCATCCAGGCGCTCAATCGCGCCTTGAAGGATGATTTGCGTGTGGATCTGTCGTTGTTGCCGTTGGGGGATGGATTAACGTTGTGCCGCAAGAAGTAGGTGGTCGTTGAAAGGATCGCAGCCTTCGGCAGCTCCTACATTGGATGGCGTACACCCTGTAGGAGCTGCCGAAGGCTGCGATCTTTTGATCTTTATTTAGTCGCGGATACGCGCCACACCTTGTTCCCCACATCATCCGCCACCAGCAAACCTCCCTGCTGATCAATCACCACGCCCACCGGACGGCCCATGGCTTTTTCGTCGTCAGTGAGGAAGCCTGTGAGCACATCAACCGGTTGCCCGTTCGGTTTTCCCCCCGCGAACGGCACGAAAATCACTTTATAACCACTGTGCGGCTTGCGATTCCACGAGCCGTGCTGGCCGATGAATGCGCCTTCCTTGAACTGCGCCGGCAGTGCGTTGCCTTCGGCAAACGTCAGGCCCAGCGACGCGGTATGCGGACCGACCGCGTAGTCCGGCGCAATGGCTTTGGCCACAAGGTCCGGGTTTTGCGGTTCGACGCGAATGTCGACGTGCTGGCCGTAATAGCTGTAAGGCCAGCCGTAGAACCCGCCGTCCTTCACGGAAGTGATGTAGTCCGGCACCAGGTCGCTGCCGATTTCGTCCCGCTCATTGACCGCCGTCCACAGCGCGCCGCTCTGCGGCTCCCAGGCCAGGCCGTTTGGATTGCGAATCCCCGAGGCGAAGATCCGATGGTTGCCGGTGGCGCGGTCCACTTCCCAGATCGCCGCGCGACCTTCTTCCTGATCCAGGCCGTTTTCGCCGACATTGCTGTTGGAGCCCACCGTGACGTACAGCTTGCTCCCGTCCTTGCTGGCGATGACGTTTTTGGTCCAGTGGTGATTCAGCGTGCCGCCCGGCAGGTCGACCACTTTGATCGGCTGCGACTTGATCGCCGTATCGCCATTTTCATAGTGGAAGCGCAGCAGGCGATCCGTGTCGGCGACGTACAGGTCATTGCCGATCAGGGTCATGCCGAACGGTGAATTGAGGTTTTCCAGAAACACTGTGCGGGTTTCGGCGATGCCGTCGTGATCCTTGTCCCGCAGCAATGTGATGCGGTTCGGGCTCGGTACGCCAGCACCGGCCCGGCCCATGACTTTACCCATGACCCAGCCACGAATGCCTTTGCCGTCATCGGGTTTGGGTGGTGCGTTGGTTTCAGCGACCAGCACGTCGCCATTGGGCAGCACATAGAGCCAGCGCGGGTGATCGAGCCCTTCGGCAAACGCCGCCACCTGAGTCCCCGCCGCGGCGGTGGGTTTGGCACCGTCCGGCCAGCCGATCGCCGGGGCGATGTTCACCGTCGGGATCAGGGTCTTGTTCGGTTCTGGCAGTTTGGGCGACGGTCCGGTGCCGTCGGAGACTTGCAGGCTGGAGGTTTCACCACAGGCGGCGAGCCCTCCGGCGAGCGCGATGACGAGAACGAGCTGGGGCTTGCGCATGCTGATCTTCCCTATGAATGCATTGACCTAATCATAGAGAAGCTTAGTCGTGCGATGGTTCAACCGGTCAGCCGCGGGCTTCCCTGAGCAAGATGGCAATGCCGGGGTGATAGTTGCCGGCTTCGTTGCGCAACTTGCGATAGGCGTACGGGAAATACCAGGCCACGGCGCAGGTATGTTCCTTTTGCAGGTCGTCGACCATGTCCTGAAGCTCTTCCGGCGTAGCACTATGCTGGGCCTTTTGCGGTGCAACGAACAGGCAGCCGAGTTTCAGGTCGCTGGCGTAGGCGATCCTTTTCGCGTCGCTGGTGATATCGATCAGGGCCTGACTCAGGTTCAGACTGTTGACCCGCGGCCAGCGTTGAGTGGCCTGAAGGTAGGCGCGTTCTTCGGGGGTGGCGATAAACAGATCGGCGCGGGCGTTGCGTTCACCTTCTTCGTTCTGTTTGCGGGTTGGCGTTTGTTGCAGCGTGACCATTTCCGCCATCCAGGCAGCCGCGGAGAGCAACCCGAGGTTGGCTTTTTCGTCGTACCAGTAAGGCGTGTCGTTATCGCCACGCACGGCATTGTAGCGGTCGATACAGTCAAACCAGCGTTCCAGCACCGGACGCAGGAATTCCAGCTTCGGGTTGCTGATGATCATGCCTTGCATGTGGCTCCCTCTTCTTATTGTGTTGTCAGGTTGTGGCTCTTTGATATCACTGCTGTGAGTGTGGCACAAGATTGACGTCATTTAGTTGATCAACGGCAGTTATTCGCTCAGTGGCGTCCCGGCTTTAATTGACGCTCCACCCCCAACCCTCTAACCTTCGCGGCTTGTTTCAGGTGCTCTGTGGCATTGGTCGACAGAGTGAAACAGGGAAGCCGGTGAGTCATCTCTTCCAGGGAAGAAGATCACGATCCCGGCGCTGCCCCCGCAACGGTAAATGAGTGAAGACTGTGCCTTGAGCCACTGTGTCGATAATCGACATGGGAAGGCGCGCAGTCCGGCGAACGCCGCTCATGAGCCCGGAGACCGGCCTGATTCATCCAGTGGCATCACGGTGGGCGATGCCAGGCTTCTTGCCGTCTATTCTTGTGCCTGCCCGCCGTTTCCAGCCTCAACGGAGAGCTCCCCCATGACTGATACCCCCGATCGTGACGAACGCCATTTGGCGCGCATGTTGCGTAAAAAAGCCGTAATCGACGAACGCATCGCCAACTCTCCGAATGAATGCGGCCTGCTGCTGGTGCTGACCGGCAACGGCAAAGGCAAGAGCAGTTCGGCGTTCGGCATGCTCGCCCGGTCCATGGGTCATGGCATGCAGTGCGGCGTGGTGCAGTTCATCAAGGGCCGCAACAGCACCGGCGAAGAATTATTCTTCCGGCGCTTCCCCGAGCAGGTGCGTTTTCATGTAATGGGCGAAGGCTTTACCTGGGAAACTCAGGACCGCCAGCGCGACATCGCCGCCGCCGAGGCCGCTTGGGCGGTGTCGCGCGAATTGCTGCGCGATCCGTCCATCGGCCTGGTGGTGCTCGATGAATTGAACATCGCCCTCAAGCACGGTTACCTCGATCTCGATCAGGTGCTCAGCGATTTGCAGGCGCGTCCGCCGATGCAGCATGTGGTGGTTACCGGTCGCGGCGCCAAACCGGAGATGATTGAACTGGCCGACACCGTTACCGAAATGGGCGTGATCAAGCACGCATTCCAGGCCGGGATCAAAGCGCAAAAAGGCGTCGAATTGTGAGTCAACCACGTCATTGCCCGGCGGTATTGATTGCCGCGCCGGCCTCCGGTCAGGGCAAGACCACTGTCACCGCTGCGTTGGCCCGTTTGCATCGCAATCAGGGGCGCAAGGTTCGCGTGTTCAAGTGCGGCCCGGATTTCCTCGACCCGATGATTCTCGAGCGCGCCAGCGGTGCGCCGGTGTATCAACTGGACATGTGGATGGTCGGCGAGCAGGAAAGTCGTCGATTGTTGTGGGAAGCAGCCGGTGAGGCGGACCTGATCCTCATCGAAGGCGTCATGGGGCTGTTCGACGGTACGCCGTCCAGCGCCGATCTGGCGCGACACTTTGGTGTGCCGGTGCTTGGCGTGATCGACGGCACCGCCATGGCGCAGACCTTTGGTGCGCTGGCCCTGGGGCTGGCTCGCTATCAGCCGGACTTGCCGTTCGCCGGGGTGTTGGCGAACCGCGTCGGCACGTTGCGTCACGCGCAATTGCTCGAAGGTAGCCTGACCGAAGGCTTGCGCTGGTACGGTGCGTTGTCCCGGGAAACCGGGATCGAATTGCCGAGTCGGCATCTTGGTCTGGTTCAGGCCAGCGAGCTCAATGATCTCGATCTGCGTCTCGATGCGGCGGCCAATGCCTTGGCCAGCAGCTGCGAGGTCGCGCTGCCGCCGGCGGTGGAATTTGCCGCTCCTGATGTGATCGCTGCCGAGCCATTGCTGGCCGGCGTGCGGATTGCCGTGGCCCGTGACGAGGCGTTTGCCTTTACCTATGGCGCGAGCCTGGATCTGCTGCGGGCCATGGGCGCCGAGCTGCTGTTTTTTTCGCCGATCCGTGACGCAAGCTTGCCGGAGGCAGGCAGCCTCTACTTGCCCGGCGGATACCCTGAATTGCACCACGTGGCGCTTTCACGGAACACAACGATGCTGACCGCCATTCGTGCTCACCATGCCGCCGGGAAACCGCTGCTGGCTGAATGCGGCGGCATGCTTTATCTGCTCGATTCGTTGACCGATGTCGAGGGCACTCGCGCTGAACTGGTCGGCTTGCTGGCAGGGGATGCGGTGATGCAAAAGCGTCTGGCAGCGTTGGCACTGCAAGCGGTCGAATTGCCGGAAGGTTCGTTGCGCGGGCACACCTATCACCATTCGTTGACCCGCACTGAACTTGAGCCGATTGCTCGAGGCCTGAGCCCTAACGGTGGGCGTGGGGCGGAGGCGGTTTATCGTGAGGGGCGGATGACAGCCTCTTATGTGCATTTCTATTTTCCGTCCAATCCATCGGCGGTTGCCGCGTTGTTTGCGCCTGACCTTGAGGTCGCCTTCGCGAGCAGGCTCGCTCCCACAGTTGACCGTGTATTACCTGAAGAAATGCAAATCCCTGTGGGAGCGAGCCTGCTCGCGAAGCGGCCATGACGGACAACGCTTTTTCCGAAGCCGAACGCGCGGCCGTCTACCGAGCCATCGGCGAACGCCGCGACATGCGCCACTTCAGCGGCGGTACGGTCGAGCCCGAGTTGTTGAGGCGCCTGCTCGAAGCCGCACACCAGGCACCGAGTGTCGGCCTGATGCAGCCCTGGCGGTTCATCCGCATCAGCGATCGAACCCTGCGCGGCAAGATCCAGCAGTTGGTAGAAGAAGAACGAATCCGCACCGCCGAAGCCCTCGGCGAGCGCACTGATGAATTCATGAAGCTCAAGGTCGAAGGCATCAACGATTGCGCCGAGGTATTGGTCGCAGCGCTGATGGACGATCGCGAGCGTCACATCTTCGGCCGTCGCACCTTGCCGGAAATGGACATGGCCTCGTTGTCCTGTGCGATCCAGAACCTGTGGCTTGCGTCCCGCGCCGAAGGGCTAGGCATGGGCTGGGTCTCACTGTTCGAGCCACAAGCACTGGCAGACCTGCTGGGTTTGCCCGCCGGAGCCAAGCCATTGGCAGTTCTTTGCCTGGGACCGGTCAAGGAATTCTATCCGGCGCCGATGCTGGTACTCGAAGGCTGGGCGCAGGCGCGTCCGCTCAGCGAATTGCTGTATGAAAATTATTGGGGAGTGAGTCAATGAGTGTGGCGTTGTTGAGTGTCGCCGCGGTTGCGCTGGATGCGCTGCTGGGTGAACCCAAACGCTGGCATCCGCTGGTGGCGTTCGGCCGTTTTGCTGACCGCATCGAGCAACGTTTCAATGGTGAGGGTCGCGGCTGGCGCAGTCATGGGGTCACCGCTTGGGTGATCGCGGTGTTGCCGCTGACCTTGCTGGCCACGGCGTTTTCCTGGGCGCCTTATGTCGGCTGGATCGTCGAGATTCTCGTCCTTTATTGCGCCCTTGGCATGCGCAGCCTCGGCGAGCATGTCGAGCCGGTGGCCAAGGCCCTGCGTAGTGATGATCTGGAAGAGGCGCGCGCGCGCGTGGGGTATCTGGTCAGCCGTCAGACCAGCGAACTGGATAAAACCGAAGTGGCACGCGCCGCCACCGAATCGGTGCTGGAGAACGGCAGCGATGCCGTGTTTGCCGCGTTGTTCTGGTTTGCCGTGGCCGGTGCACCGGGCGTGGTGCTCCATCGATTGAGCAACACCCTGGATGCTATGTGGGGTTATCGCAACGAACGCTTCGAGCGCTTCGGTTGGGCGGCAGCAAAGATCGATGACGTGCTCAACTATATTCCTGCACGCCTGGTGGCGTTGACCTACGCGCTGCTGGGCAAAACCCGACTGGCGTTGAAATGCTGGCGCACCCAGGGCCCGACCTGGGACAGCCCGAATGCCGGCCCGGTGATGGCGGCGGGTGCCGGTGCGCTCGGCGTCGAGTTGGGTGGGGCGGCGATTTATCACGGTGAACTGCATCAGCGTCCGCCACTGGGTGAAGGCGTGCCGGCAGACGCCGACGCCATCGACCGTGGCTGGCAATTGGTCCAGCGCGGGGTATGGTTATGGTTGCTGATCCTCTGCGTGGGGGCTGAATTCTATGCTTGAGCACGGTGGCCGATTGCGCAAGGCGGCGCTCGAATACGGCATCGCCGAAGCCGATTGGCTCGACCTGTCCAGCGGCCTTGCGCCCTGGCCGTTTCCGGTCCCGGAGATTCCGCTGCGGGCCTGGGCGCGTTTGCCGGAAACCGATGACGGTCTGGAGCAGGCGGCCTGCGATTACTATGGCGCCGCCCAGGTACTGCCGGTGGCCGGTTCGCAAATGGCAATCCAGCTGCTGCCGCGTTTGCGTCGGGCCGGCAAGGTCGGCGTGCTCTCGCCGTGCTACGCCGAACACGCTGAAGCGTGGCGGCGCAGTGGCTACATCGTGCGTGAAGTGCTGGAGCAGGAAGTCGACTTTTTCCTCGACAGCCTCGACGTGCTGGTGGTGGTCAACCCGAACAATCCGACCGGCCTGAGCCTGACCCCGAGTCGTCTGCTCGACTGGCATTCAAAACTGGCCCAGCGCGGTGGCTGGCTGGTCGTGGACGAAGCGTTCATGGACAACACACCGCAGCTGAGCCTGGCGCCGTTTGCCCATCAGGTCGGGTTGATCGTCCTGCGCTCCTTCGGCAAGTTTTTTGGCCTGGCCGGCGTGCGGCTGGGGTTCGTGCTGGCCGAGCGCAAGCTGCTTAAATTATTGGCCGAACAAGTGGGGCCGTGGGCGGTCAGTGGGCCGACCCGGGTATTGGGCCAGGCTTGCCTGCTGGATGCTGAAGGGCATGCCCGGCAACGGGTGCGCACTGAAGCTGCCAGCGAGCGTCTGGCGCTGCTGCTTGAACAGCACGGTTTCAAACCCCAGGGCGGTTGCGCCCTGTTTCAATGGTTGAGCACCGACTGCGCTGAAGAGCTGCATGAATTTATGGCCCGGCGCGGCATTCTGCTGCGGTTGTTCACAAACACCAGCAGCCTGCGTTTCGGCCTGCCTGCCGATGAAGCTGACTGGACACGTCTCGCGCAAGCGTTCGACGCCTACGCCAAGGAATCCCGATGACCACATTGATGGTGCAGGGCACCACGTCGGACGCCGGTAAAAGCACGCTGGTGACGGCGTTGTGTCGCTGGGTCACGCGCCAGGGCGTCAGCGTGGTGCCGTTCAAGCCGCAGAACATGGCGCTCAACAGTGCCGTGACCGCCGACGGTGGCGAGATCGGACGTGCGCAAGCGGTGCAGGCTCAGGCCGCTCATCTTGAACCGCACACCGACATGAACCCGGTGCTGCTCAAACCCAACAGCGACACCGGCGCTCAGGTCATCATTCATGGCCGCGCGGTCACGACGATGAACGCCGTTGCCTATCACGACTACAAAGCCATCGCGATGCAAGCGGTGCTGGCCTCCCATGAACGGTTGAGTGCGGCGTATCCAGTGGTGATGGTTGAAGGCGCGGGTTCACCGGCCGAGATCAATCTGCGTGCTGGCGATATCGCTAACATGGGGTTCGCCGAGGCGGTGGACTGCCCCGTCGTACTGATCGCGGACATCAATCGTGGCGGTGTTTTCGCGCATTTGGTGGGCACGCTGGAACTGCTGTCGCCCACCGAGCAGGCACGGGTCAAAGGCTTCATCATCAACCGTTTTCGCGGCGACATTGCGTTGCTGCAACCTGGCCTCGACTGGCTGGAAGAACGCACGGGCAAACCGGTGATTGGCGTTCTGCCCTACGTGATGGACCTGCACCTGGAAGCCGAGGACGGCATCGATCAGCGCCAGACCGACAAGGCCGATCAAGTACTGAAAGTGGTGGTGCCGGTATTGCCGCGCATCAGCAACCACACCGATTTCGATCCGCTGCGCCTGCATCCGCAGGTGGACCTGCAATTCATCGGCCCCGGCCAGGCCATTCCCCCCGCCGACCTGATTATTCTCCCCGGCTCGAAAAGCGTGCGCAGCGACCTCGCGTATCTGCGGGCCAATGGTTGGGAGACTGCCATCACCCGACACTTGCGCTACGGCGGAAAAGTGTTGGGGGTCTGTGGCGGTCTGCAAATGCTCGGCGAGCAGGTGCACGACCCGCTGGGCCTCGAAGGCGCGCCGGGTTCCAGCACCGGGTTGGGCTTGCTGGCGTTCGAAACGCAGCTCGAAGAAGAGAAGCAATTGCGCAATGTGCGCGGGCGGCTGGCGCTGGAAGATGCGCAGGTCACTGGCTATGAAATCCACGCCGGGGTGACCACCGGGCCGGCGCTGGAAAACGCCGCCGTGCAGTTGGACGATGGTCGTTGCGACGGTGCGCAAAGTGCTGACGGGCAGATTTTCGGTACCTATTTGCATGGCCTGTTCGAATCGCCGGCGGCGTGCAGTGCGCTGTTGCGCTGGGCCGGTTTGCAGGATGTGCAGGAAGTGGATTACCACGGGTTGCGTGAGCGGGATATCGAGCGGCTGGCGGATCTGGTGGAGAAGCATCTGGATACCCGACTGTTGCGTGAACTCTGCGGGTTTTAGGGCGATTTCGAGGACGCTATCGCGAGCAGGCGCGCTCCCACATTGAAGCGCGGTCAACGGTGGGAGCGAGCTTGCTCGCGATGACTTAAGTCGCTACACCGCCAATTAAAAGGTTATGAACATGCTGCAACTGATCCTCGGCGGCGCCCGCTCCGGCAAAAGTCGTCTGGCTGAAAAACTGGCAATAGACAGCCGGCTCCAGGTGACCTACATCGCCACCAGCCAACCACTGGACGGTGAAATGAACGAACGGGTGGCCCATCACCGCGCCCGTCGTCCCGCCGAATGGGCGTTGATCGAAGAGCCGCTGGAACTCGCCCGTGTCCTGCGCGAAACCGCTAGCGCTGAGCGTTGCCTGCTGGTGGATTGCCTGACCCTGTGGCTGACCAATCTGCTGATGCTCGACGACGCCGAGCGTCTGACGGCCAAACGCGATGCCTTGTTGGACTGCCTGGCGTCTTTGCCGGGGGAAATCATTTTTGTCAGCAACGAGACCGGAATGGGTGTCGTGCCGCTGGGCGAATTGACTCGCCGCTATGTCGATGAAGCCGGTTGGCTGCATCAAGCTTTGGCCGAGCGCTGTCAGCGAGTCGTCCTGACCGTCGCCGGCCTGCCCCTGACTCTGAAAGGAACCGTGTTATGACTCAACCCTGGTGGCTGAACCCTTGCAAACCGATCGATGCCCAAGCGGTCGAGCAGGCCGAGGCGCGTCAACAACAGCTGACCAAACCGGCCGGCTCCCTCGGACGGCTGGAGTCGGTGGCGGTGCAATTGGCCGGATTGCAGGGGCAGGTCAAGCCGAGCCTGGATCAGTTGTGGATCGCGATTTTTGCCGGTGACCATGGCGTGGTCGCCGAAGGCGTGTCGGCTTTTCCCCAGGAAGTCACCGCGCAGATGCTGTACAACTTCGTCAGTGGCGGCGCGGCGATCAGTGTGTTGGCGCGGCAACTCGGGGCGTCCCTCGAAGTGGTCGACCTCGGCACGGTGACGCCGTCGTTGAATCTGCCCGGCGTGCGCCACTTGAACATCGGCGCAGGCACCGCGAATTTTGTTGAAGGCCCGGCCATGACTCAAGCGCAGGGCGAACTTGCCTTGCAGGCCGGTCGCGACAGCGTGCAGCGTGCCCTCGCGGCAGGTGCGCAGCTGTTCATCGGCGGTGAGATGGGCATCGGCAACACCACCGCAGCCAGCGCATTAGCCTGCGCATTGCTGGATTGCCCGGTGGTGCATTTGACCGGCCCAGGCACCGGCCTGAACGCGGCGGGTGTCAGCCATAAAGCCCAGGTCATCGAGCTCGCCTTGGCCTTGCACAACGCTCAGCGTGACGATGTGCTGCAAACCTTGTTCAACCTTGGTGGTTTTGAAATCGCGGCGCTGGTCGGTGCGTATCTGGCGTGTGCCCAGGAAGGCGTCGCGGTGCTGGTGGACGGGTTCATTTGCAGCGTCGCTGCGTTGGTGGCGGTGCGCTTGAACCCGGATTGCCGTCAGTGGCTGTTGTTCGGTCATCGCGGTGCCGAGCCGGGGCATCGCCATGTGCTGGAGACCTTGAACGCCGAGCCGTTGCTGGATCTCGGTCTGCGTCTGGGCGAGGGCAGCGGCGCTGCGTTGGCCGTGCCGTTGCTGCGTCTGGCCTGCGACCTTCACGGGCAAATGGCGACCTTCGCCGAAGCGGCCGTGGCGGATCGTCCGGCATGACGTTGCGCCTGGACCTGTTACGCCACGGCGAAACCGAACTCGGCGGCGGCCTGCGCGGCAGCCTCGACGATGCGCTGACCGGCAAAGGCTGGGAGCAGATGCGCGCGGCGGTCGTCGAGCAGGGGCCTTGGGATCGTTTGGTCAGTTCGCCGTTGCAGCGTTGCGCGCGATTCGCTGAAGAGCTCGGTGCGCAACTGGGTTTGCCGGTGCAGTTGGATAATGACCTGCAAGAACTGCACTTCGGCGCCTGGGAAGGGCAGAGCGCAGCGGCGTTGATGGAAACGGATGCCGAGGCGTTGGGATTGTTCTGGGCCGACCCTTATTCGTTTACGCCGCCTCAGGGTGAACGGGTCGAGGATTTTTCGACGCGGGTGTTGGCGGCGGTTGAGCGTTTGTACGCGACCTGTGCGGGTGAGCGGGTGTTGCTGATCAGTCATGGCGGGGTCATGCGCTTGTTGCTGGCGCAGGCGCGAGGATTGCCGCGGGAGCAGTTACTCAACGTTGAGGTCGGCCATGGTGCGTTGTTCTCGCTGTCGGTCGAGTCCGGTGTTTTGTTAAGGGAAGCGATCTGACCATGTTGCCTTTCTGGATCGCCCTGCAATTTTTGAGCAGTCTGCCGATTCGCCTGCCGGGCATGCCGGCGCCACAGGAACTGGGGCGTTCGCTGCTGTTTTATCCGTTGGTGGGGCTGCTGTTTGGCGCGATTCTGTGGGCGTTGAACTGGCTGTTGCTCGGTACGCCATTGCTGCTTCACGCGGCGCTGTTGTTGACCGTTTGGGTGTTGCTCAGTGGCGCACTGCATCTGGACGGTCTGGCCGATAGCGCCGATGCGTGGCTCGGTGGGTTTGGCGACCGTGAGCGCACGCTGACCATCATGAAAGACCCTCGCAGCGGGCCGATCGCGGTGGTGACGCTGGTGCTGGTGTTGCTGCTCAAATTCGCTGCGTTGCTGGCGTTGATCGAGCAACAGCACGACGCTGCCCTGATCATCGTTCCGTTGATTGGCCGCAGTGCATTGCTGGGATTGTTCCTGACCACGCCTTATGTGCGTGCCGGCGGATTGGGGCAGGCACTGGCGGATCATTTGCCGCGTTTGGCCGGTAAGCAGGTGTTGGCGGTCAGTGCGTTGGCGTGTGTTCTGATTGCCGGCCTCAGCGGTGTTTTGGCGGTGGCGTTGGCGGTGCTGGTGTTTGTCTGGTTGCGGCAGGTCATGCTGCGGCGACTGGGCGGGACGACGGGCGATACGGCGGGGGCATTGCTGGAATTGCTGGAGATGGTGTTGCTGGTCGGTTTGGCGTTGGTCTGATGGGGTGCGGTGGGTGTGCTGGCCTCATCGCGAGCAGGCTCGCTCCCACATTAAATCCCCTGCGAACATGGGATTTGTGTTCGACGCCGATCCAGTGTGGGAGCGAGCCTGCTCGCGATGGCGATCTACCAGACACCCTCCAGTCATTGAATGAACCCATCTGTAACTTGATTTAACACACTCGCGGGTATATACACGCACCATGCTCGACTCTCAATGTTTATGCATCAACCTGCGTCGCGCCGCCCGTGGCGTCAGCAGGCATTACGACGGCGCTCTCGACGGCTTCGGGATCAACGTTGCCCAGTATTCTCTGCTGTGCAATCTGCAGCGTCTGGATCAACCGAGTATTTCCACACTGGCCGAGGCCATGGGGCTGGATCGCAGCACCCTCGGGCGAAATCTGCGCGTGCTGGAGGGCGAAGGCCTGGTGAAGCTGGTCGAGGGCGAGGACATGCGCAATCGCATCGTCCGGCTGACCGAGGCCGGTGCCGAGCGCCTGGAAGCTGCCTTGCCGGCCTGGGAGGCGGCACAGCAGCGGTTGATTGATCGTCTGGGCACCGAAAAACGCGAAGCCTTGCTGAAGCTGCTGGACGAACTGGCTTGATGCCGGTTTGTTCGATCTTAAGCGGGTATATACCCGCTACCGGAGAATAAGAATGACATCGATGTGGCGTACTTGCGGTTGGGTGTTGGTGGGGAGTGCGCTGATTCTTGCGTTGTCTCTGGGTGTGCGACACGGCTTCGGTTTGTTTCTGGCGCCGATGAGCGCCGAGTTCGGTTGGGGCCGTGAGGTGTTCGCCTTCGCCATCGCCTTGCAGAACCTGATCTGGGGCCTGGCGCAGCCCTTCACCGGCGCGCTGGCCGACCGCTTCGGTGCGGCGAAAGTGGTGCTGGTCGGGGGCGTTCTGTACGCGTTGGGCCTGGTGTTCATGGGGCTGTCCGACTCGGCGGTGAGTTTGTCCCTGAGCGCCGGCCTGTTGATCGGCATCGGCCTGTCGGGCACTTCGTTCTCAGTGATCCTCGGCGTGGTCGGCCGCGCGGTGCCGCCGGAGAAACGCAGCATGGGCATGGGCATTGCCAGCGCCGCCGGTTCTTTCGGTCAGTTTGCCATGTTGCCCGGCACGCTGGGGTTGATCGGCTGGCTCGGCTGGTCGGCGGCATTGCTGGTGCTGGGCCTGTTGGTGGCGCTGATCGTGCCGTTGGTGGGCATGCTCAAGGACACGCCGTTGCCGGTACTCGGCCATGAACAGACCCTCTCTGAAGCACTGCATGAAGCCTGCTCCCATTCGGGATTCTGGTTGTTGGCGTTCGGTTTTTTTGTCTGCGGTTTCCAGGTGGTATTCATCGGCGTGCACTTGCCGGCGTATCTGGTGGACCAGCACCTTCCGGCTACCGTCGGCACCACGGTGCTGGCGCTGATCGGGCTGTTCAACATCTTCGGTACTTACACGGCGGGTTGGCTCGGCGGGCGGATGTCCAAACCGCGTTTGCTCACCGGTCTGTACCTGCTGCGGGCAGTGGTGATTACGTTGTTCCTGTGGGCGCCGGTCACGACGACCACCGCGTATCTGTTTGGCATGGCGATGGGCTTCCTGTGGCTGTCCACCGTGCCCTTGACCAACGGCACCGTGGCGACCTTGTTCGGTGTGCGAAATCTGTCCATGCTCGGTGGGATTGTTTTCCTGTTTCACCAGCTCGGATCGTTCCTCGGCGGCTGGTTGGGCGGGGTGGTGTATGACCGAACCGGGAGCTATGACTTGATCTGGCAGGTCGCGATTCTCTTGAGTCTGTTGGCCGCCGCCCTGAACTGGCCGGTGCGTGAGCAGCCTGTGGCGCGCCTGCAAACCCGGATGAGTGCGATATGAACAGTCTCTGGCCGCGGATCGCCCTAACGGCTGTCTGCGCCGTGCTGCTGGCCCTGGCATGGTGGGGCTGGCATCAGGGCGGGCTGGCGCTGATGCAGTTGGGTATGGGTGCTTGCTAGCAGGATGTGAGGGCGAGTAACTTCGATCCCGACGACTTCTCAAGGATGCACTGACATGCTGATGCGCTGGCTTGCAGTTCCCGCGTTACTGGTGGCGTTGACCGGATTGGCTCAAGCCGCCGAGTGCCCGGACCTTTTGCAAGGCTCGTTGCCCAGGCTGCGTGCCAAGGAATCCATCGACCTGTGCCAGCGCTTCGCCGGTAAACCGCTGGTGGTGGTCAACACGGCCAGCTTCTGCGGCTTTGCCCCGCAGTTCAAAAGCCTTGAGGCGCTGAATCAGCGTTACAAGGATCAGGGGCTGGAGGTGATCGGTGTGCCGTCCAATGACTTCAAGCAGGAGTCCAAGGACGGCGAAGAAACCGCCAAGGTCTGCTACGTGAACTACGGCGTGACTTTTACCATGACCGAGCCACAGAAAGTCCGTGGTGACGACGCGACTCATCTGTTCAAGATCCTCGCCAAACAGACCAGCGCACCGAAGTGGAATTTCTATAAGTACGTGGTCGATCGCCAGGGCAAGGTGATCGCCAATTTCTCCAGCCTGACCAAGCCTGATGACCCAGAGTTTATCGAGGCGGTGGAAAAAGCACTGGCCTCTCAACCCTGATCGACACTCACTAAAAAGCCCCGCCTCTGTACAAGAGCGTGGGGCTTTTTTTGATTCAGGCGGCGAGTCGTTCAGGCTCGCCGGGCATCATCAGAAGCGGTAGGTCGCACCGATACCCAAACCGTTTGCCGAGTTTTCATACTTGGCGCTGTAGTTCTGGTTACGAGCGTTGGTTTCGTTGATCTTGACCGACTCTTCGACCAGGTACGAGTACGCTACGTCGATGGTCAGGTCGTCGGTCGGGCTCCAGCCGGCGCCCAGACTGAAAATCTTGCGATCGCCCGTCGGAATGCGTGGGGAACGGTTTTCGTTGTTGGTCGGTGCCTGATCGACGGAGAAGCCGGTACGCAGGACCCATTGCTTGTTGACCTGATACGAAGCACCAATGGCGTGAGCCCAGGTGTCGTGCCAGTTCTGCTCTTCGGTGATGGTGCCGAACTGGGGACGCAGGGCCGCTGGAACGCCGTCGTTCTCGACGCTGATCTCTTTCAGGCGGCTCCAGCGAGTCCAGGTGCTGCCTGCGTAGAGAGTCCATTGGTCGTCCAGCTGATGAGTAACTGAGAAGTCGACCGACTCAGGTGTGGTGATGTCCAGCGACGCGTCGTACTTCTGGCTCGGGTTCTGACCCTGCAGCGCGAAGAGGCTGTAGTCGACCTTGGTGTTGCCCTCGAGCTTGTATTTCACTTTCGAGTGGTAGGTCAGGCCGACGCGAGTGCTATCGGTGGCTTGAACCAGGATACCGAAGTTGTAGCCAATAGCAGTGTCGTCACCCTCGATCTTGACTTTGCCGTCTGGACGGGCTTGCGTTGCCGACAGGTTCGATTCCAGGGTGCCGTCAATACGGTTGATGGTCGGACCGAAACCGATCGACACCTTGTCGTTGAAGGCATAGCTGACGGTTGGCTGCAAAGTGACGATTTTGACTTCACTCTTGCTACCGAAATAACGGCCGGCAAAGTTGTTCTCGTAGTCGGTCACCAGGCCGAACGGTGCGTATACACCGATACCGAATGCCCAATGGTCGTCGATTGGCTTGACGTAGTAGCCCATGGGTACGCCCATGAAAGGGACCATGTCACCTTTGTTGGTACCACCATTCGGGCGGGAGCTGGCATCACTGATGTCAGTGTGCGCGTCGATAAATGCAACACCACCGGTCACTTGTTCGCGCTTGAGGCGAGACATGCCGGCAGGGTTGCCAAAAACGGTGGATGCGTCATCGGCAGATGAGGATCGCCCGGCAAAACCTGTACCCATACCGCTGATGCTTTGTTCGTTGAGGGCAAAGCCACTTGCAAAGATCTGGGTGGATGCCAGGGCAACGGCAAGGCTAAGGGTGGTTTTGAGCATTACTTTTTTCATTATTAGAACTCCTGGTGATCACCGGGGCGGAAATTACCAACATTTTCGTCCCGGCGCCATAGGCTGTAACGCTTGATTTAGAGCGGTTTTGTAGGACAATCCAACCAGATTCGCGACCTGTTGTGCGATCTTCTGAAATTGGATGGATCAGCAGGCAACCTGATTCAACGGTGAAACACAGGTTTGCCAGGCGTAGGTGAAGTCTCTCAGGCGTCCTTGGGGCTGGAAGGTCTGGCGCCAGATTCGGGCCATGCCCAGCAGGTCGCCTGCTTCGGGGAGGGGAGTGTTCTGTTCTTCTACCAGCAGCCAGGCGATGGCGGTGGCGTAACGCAGGTTGACGGTCAATTCCAGGTGCGGGCCACTGAGGAAAGCATGTTGGCTGGCCAGTCCGCGAACGAGGCTTGCGCGTTCCGGGTCAAGTGCCAGGTAATGATCCCAGAGTGCCTGGTGGCGGGGTTCGGCGATTCGATACAGGCCGTGTCCACGGCGGTCATGCAGGGCGGAACCAAGGGCAGACTGACTGGCGGCAATGCCCAGCAGCAGGGATTCGGCAGTTGCGCTATGGCGTCCAAGGTAGATCAGCGTCGGACGGATCACATAACGGCACAGTTCGCTGGCAGCGATACCCATAAAGCCCTCGGAACATGAAGTGGTCGGCGAGTCCTGAAGGGGGCCTTGGCAGCGGTGGATCGACTCAGGCTCGCCGCAAGCGGATCAAGCCGCTTGAGTTGAAGTGTAGTGTCATATTCGCGCTGTAAAGGACTGTTTTTAAAATATTTCCGGCTCCGAGTTATAACCGTTATATCGGTTAGTGCTTAGGCGGCGGGAGGGGAAAGGGAAATATCGGGCAATAAAAAGCCCTGCTTTTTGAGCAGGGCTTTTGAGGTTTTCAGCCTTTCTGGCGTCTCAGGCAACCAGTGCCTGACGGGTACGCTCGATCACGGCTTGCAGCGGCTCGGCGCTGGAGTACTGATCGGGGTACAGGCGTTCGCTGTGACGAGCGATGCCATGTTCGTTGACGAGGGTGAAGCTGAAGCAGCCTTTGCGAGCGGCCATGATCAGGCAGTTCATTGGTGCAAAAGCGTTGGTTAGGGTGCGGATGGCATCCTGGGTGTGGATTTGAGTAGTCATATTGGGTGTTCCTACAAGCGACACGGATAAGAACCGTGCAAAATTAAAACGTTCCAGTGACGTCGACCACCGTTGGTCGAACGAAGAACCCGACTGGAACAAAGCAGCCAGTTTGAAGCGCTAATTAAGTTGGCGCGCTTGGGCTGGCAGGTAGGTACTTAGGAGGGCAGGCAACACATCAAGGGCAAAGGTTCTGGGCCCGGGGTGAAGATCCTGATCAATTTGCAGGTTGGTTCGGTCAGAGTAAGTGAGCTTCGCAACACCCTTTGCTTTTGATCAAAGGCTGTGTTGGCGCAAGGTTTACCTGGAAACCATCGAGGTGGTCGATCCCGCTTTTTCGGTAGAGCTTCCTTTGGGAAGGCTGACCGGGGGGATGTGTTCGACCAGAATTGACTTTCAGCTTGGTACTAACGCCGCGGATACTAACGGATTGAATCGCAGAAAGGAAGTGTGCTAATCAAAAAGATCGCTGGAGTGCTCACCACTCGCCCTGATCTGCGTCGGAATGGGCAGCCGGAAAACCCTGTGAGCCGCTGTTGCGCCCTGTAATAGCACAAAATCCGACCGTCGGTCGTCGACGTTCATCGGGCCAGGATCAGCCTGGAACACGGGTTTGCCAGGGGTTATCCCCAGCTCTGGTGCCAAAATGCGCCGAAAAAGCGCATCGATATAACCGCCTCGAAGGTACTTGTGCACATAAGTTGCGCAGGTTGTCACGCCGCTGTCATCTTCCCTGCAAGCGCAGTGGCTGCCTGTAACCAAAATTTAAGTCAATGAAAAACATCGCTTTTTTTTACTGGTGAAAAAATCGTCAGTTTGACTGCGAGCCCCATTCCACAGGGCTTTGCGAGAGTTCAAGGGCGGTTGTCCACTGACTTATCCACAGCTTCTGTGGATTGTCCCGAGCGCTTGCTCTAGGACGGGCGTGCCGGGTTTTTTTAGGCTTTACCTGTAAGAAAAAAAGAGTAGAGTGGCGCGCCTTCCGATCTGCCCCACAGTGCTTTATGAAGTTTCGCTCAGTATCAGATTCTGTAACCGCTACACCCTCCCGTGTTACCCCACCCAAGCGTTTTTCAATGCGTGTGGCCGAGTGGTTGCTGGACAGCCCGCGTCTGGGCGAAAACCCCAACGTCAAACACTTCGCCGGACGTTTGCTCAAGCAGCCGGCCCGTGAAGGGGTCGTGGCCGCGCAAAGCCGTCTCGGTCAGTTGATGTGCCGCGAATGTGGCAATGCCCGGGATCGTCGAATTGGCCAGGACCTTTTGCGTCAGGCCGCGCGGGCAGGGGATCTGCGTGCCCAGCAGGAACTCGGTCTGATCGAAGACTGAGCTGTCCAAGACCTGACGCCTTGGTTAACCTTCAAGCTTTATTGAATTGGCAGGAGTGGCTATGGCTATGGACTTGACCAGCGTATTGCTCGGTCTGGCGGGTGCTGCGCTGCCGTTGCTGGCGCTGGCCTGGCAACTTCAGCGCCGGGCGAGCACCCGCCAGTCAGAGGTTGCACTGCTGGAAGAGCGTCTGGCCACGGCCCATCTGGCCCAGGATGGGTTGAACGCCCAACTCGAAGCTTGTCGTGATGAAATCGCTGATTTGGGCCAGGCCAACGCCGCGAGGCAGGCAGACCTGGCCGCTTTGCGCCGAGAAGTCGAACTGCTGCAGATCGAACGCGATGACGCTCGCGACGCCGCGCACGCCTGGAATCTGGAGCGCGCCGGCAAAGAGGCTGAGTTGCGTCGCCTGGACGCCCAGACCGCCTCGTTGAACGCCGAGCTGCGTGAGCAGCAGGAAAGCCATCAGCAGCGCCTCAGCGACCTTCAAGGCTCGCGAGACGAGCTGCGCGCGCAGTTCGCCGAGCTGGCGGGCAAGATCTTTGACGAGCGCGAACAGCGTTTTGCCGAAACCAGTCAGCAGCGTCTGGGCCAGTTGCTCGATCCTTTGAAGGAGCGCATCCAGTCCTTCGAAAAACGCGTCGAGGAAAGCTATCAGGCTGAAGCGCGTGAGCGTTTCTCTCTGGCGAAGGAGCTGGAGCGGCTCCAACAGTTGAATCTGCGCCTGAGCGACGAAGCCACCAACCTGACCCGCGCCTTGAAAGGGCAGAAAACCCAGGGTAACTGGGGTGAGTTGATTCTTGAGCGTGTGCTTGAGCACGCCGGGTTGGAGAAGGGCCGCGAGTATCAGACCCAAGTCAATCTCAAGGGCCCGGACGGCGAGCGTTTCCAGCCGGACGTGATCATTTATCTGCCGGGCGACAAGCAGGTGGTCGTCGACTCCAAGGTCAGCCTCACGGCCTATCAGCAATACGTGGCGGCCGAAAACGACGGCATCAGCCAGATCGCCATCAAGCAGCATGTGCTGTCCCTGCGCAATCACGTCAAAGGCCTGTCCGGCAAGGATTACAAGCGGCTCGACGGCTTGCACAGCCTGGATTTCGTCTTGCTCTTCGTCCCGATCGAAGCGGCTTTTTCCGCTGCATTGCAGGCGGAGCCGACCCTGTTTCAGGAGGCGTTCGACCGCAACATCGTGATCGTCAGCCCGACCACGTTGCTGGCGACCCTGCGCGTCATCGACAGCCTGTGGAAGCAGGAGCGCCAGAGCCAGAACGCCCGGGAAATCGCCGAGCGGGCGGGGTGGCTTTACGACAAGTTCGTGTTGTTCATTCAGGATCTGGATGAGGTCGGCAATCGCTTGCAGCAACTGGACAAAGCCTACAGCTCCGCGCGCAATAAGCTGACGGAAGGGCGCGGCAATCTGGTCAGCCGCAGTGAGCAGCTTAAGTTGCTTGGGGCGCGGGCGAGCAAGAGCCTGCCGGCAGACTTGCTGGAGCGAGCGATGACGGATGTGGATGGGTTGGCCGAGTTGCCGGAATAAAGATCAAAAGATCGCAGCCCCCGGGTAGGAGCTGCCGAAGGCTGCGATCTTTTCGAAAGCCACGCCGCCCCAAGAATCGCGCTACAACGGCAAATGCCGACTCAACAACGCCCGCAACGCCGCCGGCTTCACCGGTTTGGCCAGGTAGTCCAACCCCGCCGCATGCACCTGGGCCACCGTTTCCGGCCGCCCATCGGCACTGATCACCACCCCTGGCACCGGTTCGCCCAATCGGGTTCGCAACCATGCCATCAAATCTGTCCCCGTTTCGCCATTGTCCAGGTGGTAATCCACCAGTGCCAATTGCGGCCTCATTCCTTCGCTGAGCAGGGTCGCGCACTCATCGCGGTTGCGCGCGGTCCAGACCTGACATCCCCAGCGGGTGAGCAGGCTGTTCATGCCGATCAGAATGCTGTCTTCGTTATCGATGCACAGCACCTGTGCGCCGCTCGGCACTTTGCCGTTAAGTTCGGTGACGTTGGCCGGCACCGCGGCTTGCGCCCGAGTTAACGGTACCGTGACGCTGAACACGCTGCCGCGACCTGGCCAGGAACGAACCTGCAACGTGTGACCCAGAACGCGACACAGCCCGTCAGCGATCGCCAGGCCCAGCCCCAGGCCTTTCTCGGCACGGGTCTGATGGCTGTCGAGGCGTTTGAACTCTTCGAAAATCACCTGCTGCTTATCTTCCGGAATCCCCGGGCCACGGTCCCAGACCTCCAGGCACAATTCGCCCTTGCGTCGGCGAACCCCCAACAAAACCGGCCCTTTGGCGTATCGGAAAGCATTGGTCAGGAAGTTCTGCAGGATCCGTCGCAACAGTTTGATGTCGCTGTCGACTCGCAACGTACTGCCCCGGACGCGGAATTTCAGACCCTGATCCCGGGCCAGCGCCTTGAACTCGGCACCGAGTATGTCGAACAAATCATTGAGCACAAATGGCTTGGGATCAGGGTTGATCTTGCCGTTTTCCAGGCGGGAGATGTCCAGCAGATCGCTGATCAGGTCCTCGGCCGAACGCAGTGAAGAATCCAGATGGTGGACCAGTTTCTGCGCTTCACCGGACAACCCGTCGTCCTGATGGGTGAGGGCTGCAGAGAACAGTCGCGCGGCGTTCAGCGGTTGCATCAAGTCATGGCTGACGGCTGCCAGGAAACGGGTTTTCGACTGGTTGGCCGACTCGGCGGTGCCCTTGGCTTCGGTCAGTGCAACATTGAGTTGCGACAGCTCGTGGGTCCGTTCGGTCACCCGCCGTTCCAGGCCTTCGTTGGCCTCGGTCAGCGCCTGCTCGGCCTCGCGGAACGCTGTGATGTCAGTGAAACTCATGACAAAACCGCCGCCGGGCATGGGGTTGCCGATCAGCTCAATCACTCGACCATTGGGGAAAAGTCGCTCAGAGGTATGGGCGCGGCCCTGACGCATCCAGTGCAAGCGGCGAGCGACGTGCACTTCGGCCTCGCCGGGGCCGCACAGACCGCGTTCGGCGTTGTAGCGAATGATGTCGGCGATGGGGCGACCGACGCTGATCAAGCCGTCCGGGTAATTGAACAGCTCCAGGTAGCGACGGTTCCAGGCCACCAGTTTCAGCGACTGGTCGACCACGCTGATGCCCTGGGTGATGTTTTCGATAGCACCTTGAAGCAGCGCGCGGTTGAACTGCAGCACTTCCGAGGCTTCGTCGGCGATTCGCACGACATCCTCGAGTTGCATTTCCCGACCTTCGATGGCGGCTTTTACCACCGCACGCGTCGAAGAAGCGCCAAGAACACCGGCCAGCAGGCGTTCGGTGTGGGCAATCCATTCACCGTCGGCGTTCTGGTTCGGGTTGAAGCCTTTGCCTTGGCGATAGGCGAAACGGATGAAACTCTGACGGGCGCGTTCTTCACCGACGAAGCGTGCGGCCAGTTGCAGCAAATCGTTGATCTGCACCGCCAGCATTGAGCGGGCGCTGGGACGGGCGCTGATTTCCTGGCCGATGAAACGACCGGCCTGCCAATGTTCCGACACCCTCGTGCGCGACAACACCGACACCCAGGCGAACAGCGTGAAATTGGCCGCCAGCGACAACACCACGCCTTGGGTCAGCGGGGTGAGCGGCAGGTTCAGCGGGTTGCTGTGCAGCCAGGCCAGGCCGGGGAAGCTGTTCAAGGACAAACCGAGACTGTGCGCTGCAATCGGCAGGATCAGGGTGTAGAACCACAGGAATGTCCCGGCAGCGAGGCCGGCGAACACACCTCGGCGGTTGGCCTGCTTCCAGTACAGCGCACCGAGCATGGCCGGGGCCAGTTGGGTCACGGCGGCGAAAGCGATCTGGCCGATGGTCGCCAGGCTCGCGGTCGAGCCCAGCAGGCGATAGCTGACGTAGGCCAGCAGCAGAATCACCACGATGCTCACTCGACGCACCGACAGCATCCACTGGCGGAACACTTCGAACGGCCGTTCGGCATTGTTGCGCCGCAGCAGCCATGGCAACAGCATGTCGTTGGAGACCATGGTCGACAGCGCCACACTGGCAACAATCACCATGCCGGTCGCCGCCGACGCACCACCAATAAACGCCAGCATCGCCAGGGCCGGGTGGGCTTGGGCCAGCGGCAGACTGATGACAAACGAATCCGGCAGCACCGAGCTGGGCAGCAACATCTGACCGGCGAGGGCGATCGGGACTACGAACAATGCCGCCAATGCCAGGTAGGCCGGAAACACCCATTTGGCCAGGCGCAAATCCTGGGGATCAATGTTCTCCACCACGGTGACGTGGAACTGCCGGGGCAGGCAGATGATCGCCATCATCGCCACCCCGGTCTGGACCACCATCGACGGCCAGTTGATGGTTTCCTTCCAGTATTCTTCGAGGCGCGGGGCGAGCATGGCCTGGTTGAACAGGTCGTCGAAACCGTCGTACAGGCCGTAGGTCACGAACGCGCCGACCGCCAGAAAAGCGAACAGCTTGACCAGCGATTCGAAGGCAATCGCCAGCACCATGCCGCGGTGGTGCTCCGTGGCGTCGAGGTTGCGCGTACCGAAAACGATGGTGAACAGCGCCAGCACCAGCGACACGATCAGCGCCGTATCCTGGGCGCGAGTGCCCATCGCGTCGGCACCGGCGCCGATCAGCAGGTTCACGCCAAGCACGATGCCCTTGAGCTGTAATGCGATGTACGGCAGCACGCCGACCATGCAGATCAGCGCCACCACCACCGCCAGCGACTGGGATTTGCCATAGCGCGCGGCGATGAAGTCGGCAATGGAGGTGATGTTCTCCTGCTTGCTGATCATCACCATTTTTTGCAGGACCCACGGTGCGCAGACCAGCAGCAGGATCGGCCCGAGGTAGATCGGCAGAAAAGACCAGAGCTGTTCGGCCGCCTGACCCACGGCGCCAAAGAACGTCCAGCTGGTGCAATAGACTGCCAGCGACAGGCTGTACACCCAGGCACGCATCCGCGGCGGCAACGGCGCACTGCGACGGTCACCGTAGAAGGCGATAGCGAACAGGATGGCCATATAGGCCAGGGCAACAACGGCGATCAGCCCGCTGGACAGCGACATGGGAACTCCAGACAAAAGACACCCGGGACTCCCGCCCGGACAGACAGTCTCGCACGATGGCAGGGGTTAGTCAGTGTCGACCAAGGTCGTGGCGTGGTGGGGTGTCGCAGGCTGTGTGTCAGTTGGATCTTCGGTGATTGTGAAGGCCTCATCGCGAGCAGGCTCGCTCCCACAGTTGATCTACTGCGGACACTTAATTTATGACCAACATAGATCCAATGTGGGAGCGAGCCTGCTCGCGATGGCATCGTTACTGACTGAACGCAATCTCGATCAACCGATGCAATTCCTCAACTTCCAGTGCCGCGGGCGAAAACAGGATGCGAAACACTGTCGGCGCGGCCACCAGGTTGATCAGTCGATCGACGCTCGGCTTCGGTTGATCGGGGTAGCGATCCAGAATCGTCTGCAACTGCCCGCCAATGATCGTCACGCAAAAGCCCGGCGTAGTGCTCGATTGCACATCGCGCAGCATGTTGCGGCCGGGTTCGGAGCTCATCTCGTCCAGGTATTGCTCGGCCCAGGCAAGAACGTCCCCGCGCAGGCTGCCGGTGTTGGCCGGTTCGCTGTCGGGACGCATGCGCGCGAGGGCGACATCGGCCAGCAGTGCCGACAAATCACTCCAGCGTCGGTAAATGGTCGATGGTGTAACCCCTGCGCGAGCAGCGATTTGCGGGACAGTCACGGTTGAGCGCTCCTGTTCTTCGAGGAGATCGCGCACGGCCGAATGAATCGACTCTTGCACCCGGGCGCTTCTGCCGCCAGGGCGTAAACCTTCTTTAATAGCCATGCATCGGACCTTAACACAAAGAATTTGCTTTAAGCACAAGCCGGTAGCAGACTCCGCAAAAGCAAAAAAATAGCTTTTGCGGAGTGTGCCCATGTCCAGTTCAGCGTCCCACCGTTCCAGCCTGTGGTTCCTGGCGATTACCTTACTCAGTTTTCTCGCCGCGTCCACGGCGCCAACGCCGTTGTATCACTTGTATCAGGAGCACCTGCAATTCTCGGCAGCGACCCTGACCCTGATTTTCGGCGTGTATGCCATCAGCTTACTGGCGGCTCTGCTCACGGTGGGTTCGCTCTCGGATTACCTGGGGCGCAAACCGGTCATTTTCACCGCCGTCATGCTGAACGTGCTGGCGATGCTGCTGTTTATCAATGCGGACAGCGTGGCGTGGTTGATCAGTGCGCGAGTGCTTCAGGGGTTTGCCACGGGGATGGCCACCGCTGTACTGAGTGCTGCGCTGCTGGACACCGATCGCCAACAGGGGCCGCTGATCAACAGCGTGGCGCCACTGCTCGGCATGGCGGTTGGCGCCATGGGTTGCGGCTTGCTGGCCGAGTTTGCGCCGCTGCCGTTGCAACTCACCTATTGGGTGCTGCTCGCGCTGTTTGTAATGCAGGCGCTGTACGTGTGGCGCCTGCCGGAAAGCGTCAGCCCGCAACCGGGGGCATGGACCTCGCTGCGCCCGACCCTGCATGTGCCGGTTCAGGCGCGCTCCACGTTGTGGCGGGTGTTGCCGCTCAACATTGCGACCTGGGCGCTCGGCGGATTTTACGCATCCCTCGCCCCCTCGTTGGTGCGCACAGCCACCGGCTCGACGTCGAACCTGATTGGCGGCTCGACGGTGGCGGTATTGACCGTGACCGGGGCGTTGATGATCTTCACCTTGCGCAATCGGCCTGCGGCAAAGGCGCTGCTGTTGGGAGGCTCGCTGCTGCCAACGGGGGTCGTGTTGCTTTTGCTGGGTGTGCACAGCGCTAGCCTGCCATTGTTTTTCCTCGGCACGTTGGTGGCCGGTTGCGGATTCGGCGCCGGTTTCCTGGGGACGGTGCGCAGTTTGGTGCCGCTGGCGCTGCCTCATGAGCGGGCAGGGTTGATGTCGGCGTTTTATGTGCTCAGTTATCTGGCGTTCTGTCTGCCGTCGTTGCTGGCGGGGAATCTGACGCGGACTTTCGGTTTGGTGGCAACCACCGATGGTTACGGTGCTGTGCTGATCATTCTGTCTCTGGGGGCGCTGCTGGGGTTGATGCGTCAGCGGCCGGTCAAAGTCTGTAGCGCTGATGCCGGTTGATCGTTAGCCTTGGCGCCGCCATTCATTTTGAGGACCGCTCATGAAGATCATCCGCAGCAAATCCTTCACCGGTGACCACCCTTGGGCGGCGCTGGACATCGCCAATATGAATGGCATCACCACCCGTTTGCACTGGACCGATCAGCCCTATAAATGGCATATCAACGACGGCGAGGAAGTGTTCGTCGTCCTCGATGGGCAAGTGCAGATGCGCTATCGCGAAGATGGTCTGGAGAAGGAGGTGATGCTGGGCGTAGGCGATATCTTTTACGCCGACATCGGTACCGAGCACGTGGCTCATCCGCAGGGTGTGGCGAGGATATTGGTGATCGAGACTGAAGGAAGTGTCTGATGTTATATCTGTAAAATAGATAACAGTTAGAGATATTACCCGTTATATAGATATTCGATTCGGATCTACCATGAATTCCACCTCAACAGAGGACAGGAGTTCGCCATGACATGCCCCAATACCCACACAGCCGGCTTCAAACCTTTCAGTCATTTGCAGCACCCGCGCGAAGTCATTCGCCAGTTCACCCCTAACTGGTTCGCCGCGACCATGGGCACCGGCGTGCTGGCGTTGGCGCTGGCGCAGTTGCCTGTCGCGAGCCCCGGTTTGCACGCGCTTGCCGAAACCCTTTGGCTGTTGAATATCGTCCTGTTCGTTTTGTTCACGGCGTTGTACGCGGCGCGCTGGGCGCTGTTTTTCGATGAGGCGCGGCGGATTTTCGGCCACTCCACGGTTTCGATGTTCTTCGGCACCATCCCCATGGGGCTGGCGACCATCATTAATGGTTTTCTGTTGTTCGGTCTGCCGCGTTGGGGCGAAGGCGTGATTCATGTCGCCGAAGTGCTGTGGTGGCTGGATGTGGCGATGTCCCTGGCCTGTGGGGTACTGATCCCCTACATGATGTTCACCCGTCAGGAACACAGCATCGACCAGATGACTGCCGTCTGGCTGTTGCCGGTGGTGGCCGCAGAAGTGGCGGCCGCCAGCGGTGGCCTGCTGGCGCCGCACCTGGCCGATGCCCATTCACAACTGGTGGTGTTGATCACCAGCTACGTACTCTGGGCATTTTCGCTGCCGGTGGCGTTCAGCATTCTGACCATCCTCTTGCTGCGCATGGCGTTGCATAAACTGCCCCACGAAAACATGGCCGCTTCGAGCTGGCTGGCGCTCGGTCCGATCGGCACCGGTGCGCTGGGCATGTTGCTGCTGGGGGCGGACGCACCGGCGATTTTCGCCGCCAACGGTTTGCCGGGTATCGGTGAAATCGCCGCCGGGTTGGGGCTGGTGGCCGGGATTACGCTGTGGGGTTTTGGTCTGTGGTGGATGCTGATCGCGGTGCTGATCACCGTGCGTTACCTGCGCGCCGGAATCCCTTTCAACCTCGGCTGGTGGGGCTTTACGTTCCCCTTGGGCGTGTACTCCCTGGCGACGTTGAAACTGGCCAGCACCTTGAACCTGACGTTTTTCAGTGTCTTCGGTTGTGTGCTGGTGGCATTGCTGGCGGTGATGTGGCTGATCGTCACCAAACGGACGGTGCAGGGCGCGTGGCGGGGCGAGTTGTTTGTCTCGCCGTGCATAGCAGGATTAAAGAAATAACCTGCAAAGATTAGGTAATGTGTGGCCTGGATTGACGTTCGACATTCCAATCACTGTATCCACGCCACTCTCTACCAACATCAGGGACACACGGAAGATGAGTCATCCCTCGCAGTTCACCTTGCTTCGCACCCGGCGCTTCCTGCCGTTTTTCATCACACAGTCCCTTGGGGCGTTCAACGACAACATCTTCAAGCAGTCGTTGATCCTTGCCATTCTGTACAAGCTGACGATTGAGGGTGACCGTTCGATCTGGGTCAACCTGTGTGCGCTGCTGTTCATCTTGCCGTTTTTCCTGTTCTCGGCGCTGGCCGGGCAGTTCGGAGAAAAGTTCGCCAAGGACGCGCTGATCCGTCTGATCAAGCTCGGGGAAATCGCCATCATGGCGGTCGGCGCGGTCGGTTTCCTGTTCGATCATCTGTCGCTGATGCTGGTGGCGCTGTTCGCCATGGGCACTCACTCGGCGCTGTTCGGCCCGGTGAAATATTCGATCCTGCCCCAGGCCTTGCGTGAAGAAGAGTTGGTGGGCGGCAACGGCCTGGTAGAGATGGGCACCTTCCTGGCGATCCTTGCCGGGACCATTGGCGCCGGGATCATGATGTCGTCCAGTCATTACGCCCCCATCGTCTCGACAGCGATCATCGGTATTGCGGTGCTCGGTTACCTGGCCAGCCGCAACATTCCTCGCGCCGCGGCCTCTTCACCGGAAATGCGCCTGAACTGGAATATTTTCAGCCAGTCCTGGGCCACCTTGAAGCTGGGCCTGGGACAAACCCCGGCGGTGTCGCGCTCGATTGTCGGCAACTCCTGGTTCTGGTTTGTCGGGGCGATTTATCTGACGCAGATCCCGGCCTACGCCAAGGAATGGATGCACGGCGACGAAACCGTGGTGACGCTGATTCTGACGGTGTTCTCGGTCGGTATCGCCCTCGGTTCGATGCTCTGCGAGAAACTCTCCGGACGCAAAGTCGAAATCGGCCTGGTACCGTTCGGTTCTTTCGGTCTGACCGTGTTTGGTTTGCTGTTGTGGTGGCATTCCGGCGCAATTGCGGACAGCGTCAATGGCCATGGCTGGATCGAAATCCTCGGCTTCGGCCACGCGTGGCTGGTGTTGATCGACATTCTCGGCCTGGGGATTTTCGGCGGTTTCTACATCGTGCCGCTGTACGCGCTGATTCAGTCGCGCACGCCGGAGAACGAGCGGGCGCGGGTGATTGCCGCCAACAACATTCTCAACGCGCTGTTCATGGTGGTCTCGGCGATTGTCTCGATCATCTTGTTGAGCATGGTCAAGCTGTCGATCCCGCAGTTGTTCTTGGTGGTGTCGTTGCTGAACATTGGCGTCAACGCCTACATCTTCAAGATCGTCCCCGAGTTCAGCATGCGTTTCATGATCTGGCTGCTCAGCCATTCCATGTACCGCGTTGAACATCGCAATCTGGAACTGATTCCCGATGAAGGCGCAGCGTTGCTGGTGTGCAATCACGTGTCGTTCGTCGATGCCTTGCTGATTGGCGGCGCGGTGCGTCGGCCGATTCGCTTTGTCATGTACTACAAGATCTACAACTTGCCGGTGCTGAACTTCATCTTCCGCACGGCCGGGACGATTCCGATCGCGGGGCGCCAGGAAGACATCCAGATCTACGAAAAAGCCTTCACGCGGATTGCTCGGTATCTGAAGGACGGCGAGTTGGTGTGCATCTTCCCTGAGGGCAAATTGACCGCCGATGGCGAAATCAGCGAGTTCAGGGGCGGGCTCACGCGGATCCTCGAAGAGACACCGGTGCCGGTAATTCCGTTGGCGTTGCAGGGGTTGTGGGGGAGTTTCTTCAGTCGTGATCCGGAAAAGGGCGTATTCCGTCGTTTGTGGTCGCGGGTGACGCTGGTGGCGGGACCTGCGGTGGCGGTCGAGACGGCAGAGCCGGCCAGGCTGCAAGGTTTGGTGGGGCAATTGCGCGGCGCTGTTCGATAACGCTACCGGTTGCGGGCCGCTGCACCAGCGAGCCCGCGCTGGCGGATGTTCAGCCCGCCATCTCCAGCCGGTTACGTCCCTCGCGTTTGGCGACATACAGCGCACTGTCGGCCCGTCGCAACAGGCTCTCGGCAGACTCACCGGGCAAGAGGGTCGAACAGCCGAGGCTGACCGTCAGTTCGATCATGTTGCCATCGGCCGAATAATCCTCTGCCTGCGCCGCGAATCGCAGTCGTTCGCCGACCATGGCCGCCGCTTCCCGGCCGGTGTTGGAAAGCAGTATCAAGAATTCTTCACCACCAAACCGGAACACCATGTCCACATTGCGCAACTGGCTTTTGATCGAGGCGGCGACCGCCTTGAGCACGTCATCGCCGGCGCTGTGTCCGTGGTTGTCGTTGATCTGTTTGAAGTGGTCGATGTCCAGCATCAGTAGCGACAAGGGTTGCAGATGCCGGCGCGACATCTCGATTTCCCGTTGCAGCGTCTGATCCATGGCAATGCGGTTGCCGGTGTCCGTGAGTGGATCGCGCAACGCACTTTGAGTGGCTGCGCGGTAGAGCAGGGTATTGCGCATCGGATACAGCAACGTGGACAGCAGCGACTCGAGGTTGCCCTGTTCCTGCTCGCTGAACCGCTGATTGCGGCGGAACACCAGTTCACCCAGGTGTTCGCCTTCATGGCTGAGGCTGTAGCTGATCGAATGATGACCGCGCAGGCCGAACTCCAGGCGCAAGTCACTGGCGTTATGTAGATAGCTCAAGGCATCAAGCGGGACAAGACGCTGAATTTCGCGGAAGAAGAGGCCGAGAATACGTTGCGGCTCAAGACTGGTTTGCAGCAACAGGCTCAGTTGCTGACGCAGTTGCGCAAGACTGACGGGCCTCTCCAGGAGGGGGGGCTGCTGACCAAAGCCCAGGCGTTGCAATTTGGCGCTATCGAAGTCAATTGCGTTGGTCTGGGAAGGTGATTTCATATGGCGTGCGCCCCTGAGCAGTAAGGCTGTCTTACAGGCTGGGTGAGAGCGGCTTTGGGCTGCGCGTCAGTACTGGTCCATCAGTCCCGTAGGACATTTCGTCCAAGTCTAATCTGCTTTGTCGAAGATTAATAACCCATCGAACCCGAGCGCCGCCCCATCTGCTTTCACACTGCGTGTCTGAGCAAATTTAGAGCGAAAGTCGTGCCATTCGGTTCATTCGGATAAAAAACGTTATAAATCAATATCAAGCTCTATATTTCAAGACAAGTCACCGAGTTCGACGACAGTTGTTTGACTTGAAATAGGTGCAGTTACGAAGCACTTTTGGCGCCGCGCCGGGAAGCCGTCGCGGCACAAAAGCGACGCGCGGGCATTACTGAGCGTTGAATGCCTGGCCGTTGATGCCGGTGCTGTCGGGACCCATCAGGTACAGGTAGACCGGCATGATCTCCTCGGGTGTCGGGTTGTTCAGCGGGTTTTCGCCAGGGTAAGCCTGGGCGCGCATGCTGGTGCGGGTGGCGCCAGGGTTGATGCTGTTGGAGCGCACGGGTGCCACGGTGTCGACTTCGTCGGCCAGGGTTTGCATCAGGCCTTCGGTGGCGAACTTGGAGACGCCGTAGGCGCCCCAATATGCACGACCCTTGCGGCCGACGCTGCTGGAGGTGAATACCACCGAGGCGTCCTGAGACAGCTTGAGCAGTGGCAATAGGGTGCTGGTGAGCATGAACATCGCGTTGACGTTGACGTGCATGACGCGCATGAAGTTTTCGCCGGACAGCTGTTCGATCGGGGTGCGCGGACCAATGATCGATGCGTTGTGCAGCAGGCCGTCGAGATGGCCGAATTCGGTTTCAATCATCGCGGCCAGCTCATCGTATTGATGGGGCAGGGCGGTTTCCAGGTTGAACGGGATGACGGCCGGTTGTGGATGACCGGCGGCTTCGATCTCGTCGTAGACCTGGGTCAAGTTGGCTTCGGTCTTGCCCAGCAGCAGCACGGTGGCACCGTGAGCGGCATAGGTTTTCGCGGCGGCAGCGCCGATGCCACGACCAGCGCCGGTAACCAGGATGACCCGGTCCTTGAGCAATTCAGGGCGGGCGGAATAATCAAACATAGGAAAACCTCAACAAAAATTCTTCAGGTCGGGCGCTATCTCTGTGGGAGCGAGCCTGCTCGCGAAGGCGGTGTCTCAGGCAACATCAGTGTTGGTCGATATTCCCTCTTCGCGAGCAGGCTCGCTCCCACATTCGTACCCTTTCGGAGTTGTGCGCCTGCGAAAGCCGCTCAGCAGCTACAAAGGGCGCTATCAAGCACCTTGCGCAACTCCAGCGGATGATCGACCACCACATCCGCCCCCCAATGCCGCGGGTTATCGTCCGGATGAATGTAGCCATAGGTCACGGCGGCCGTCCTGGTGCCGGCATCGCGCCCGGACTCGATGTCACGCAGGTCATCGCCAACAAACAGCACGCTGGCCGGATCGAGGTCGAGCATCTTGCAGGCGAGGATCAAGGGCTCCGGGTCCGGCTTGCTGTTCTTCACATGATCCGGGCAGATTAACAGCGCCGAACGCTCGGCCAGACCCAGTTGCTGCATGATCGGCTCGGCGAAGCGCAACGGCTTGTTGGTGACCACGCCCCAGATCAGGTTGGACTTCTCGATATCGGCCAGCAGTTCGCCCATGCCGTCGAACAGCTTGCTGTGAACGGCGCAACCCACGAGGTAGCGCTCCAGGAACTCCAGGCGCAGTTCTTCAAAGCCTGGGGATTCCGGGTCCATGGAGAAGGTCACGGCGACCATCGCCCTGGCGCCGCCGGAGATCTCGTCACGAATGTGCTTGTCGTCCATCGGCGGCAAGCCGCGGTCGGCACGCATCGCCTGACAGATCGCGATGAAGTCCGGCGCGGTGTCGAGCAGCGTGCCGTCCATGTCGAAAAGGACTGCTCTGATACGCATCGGCTTACTCCTCCCGCAGGGTCTGGATCATGTAGTTGACGTCCACGTCGGAGGCCAGTTTGTAGTGCTTGGTCAGCGGGTTGTAGGTCAGGCCGATGATGTCCTTGACGGTCAGGCCGGCCATGCGGCTCCAGGCACCCAGCTCGGAAGGGCGGATGAATTTCTTGAAGTCGTGGGTGCCGCGCGGCAGCAGCTTCATGATGTATTCGGCGCCGACGATGGCGAACAGATACGCCTTCGGATTGCGGTTGATGGTGGAGAAGAACACCTGGCCGCCCGGTTTGACCATTTTGAAGCAGGCGCGGATGACCGAGGACGGATCCGGCACGTGCTCAAGCATTTCCAGGCAGGTGACCACGTCGAACTGCTCGGGCATTTCTTCGGCCAGGGCTTCGGCGGTGATCTGCCGGTACTCGACGCTCACGCCCGATTCCAGTTGGTGCAACTGCGCGACCGCCAGTGGCGCTTCGCCCATGTCGATACCCATCACGGTCGCGCCGCGCTGGGCCATGGCTTCGCTGAGGATGCCGCCGCCGCAGCCGACGTCGAGGACTTTCTTGCCGGCCAGGTTGACCCGTTCGTCAATCCAGTTGACCCGTAGCGGGTTGATGTCGTGCAGCGGTTTGAACTCGCTTTCGCGGTCCCACCAGCGATGGGCCAGGGCCTCGAATTTGGCGATTTCGGCGTAGTCGACGTTGCTCATGGTTTAAGTCCTCTAAAACTTGAAAAATCCTGTTGCCCTGGCGTTCGGTCCAGGGGGGCTTACGATTCGGTGTGGCCGCTGATGCGCTGGCCCCAGGCCTTGGCGGTGGCGCAAAGCTGTTCTTCATCCAGGCGGGTCAGGCGGCGGTCGTCGAGCAGTTGTTTGCCGGCCACCCACAGGTGCTTCACGCAGTCCCGGCCAGTGGCATATATAAGCTGCGAAACCGGGTCGTAGATCGGCTGCTGCGCCAGGCCCGAGAGGTCGAACGCCACGATATCCGCCGCTTTACCGACTTCCAGCGAACCGACGTCAGCCTCGATCCCCATTGCACGGGCGCCGTTGAGGGTGGCCATGCGCAGGGCGCGATGGGCGTCCAGTGCGGTGGCCGAGCCGGCGACGGCTTTGGCCAGCAATGCAGCGGTGCGGGTTTCACCGAGCAAATCCAGGTCATTGTTGCTGGCCGCGCCATCGGTGCCGACAGCCACATTGACGCCAGCCTGCCACAAACGCTCCACCGGGCAGAAACCACTGGCCAGCTTCAGGTTCGATTCCGGGCAATGAATCACGTTGGTATTGGTTTCTACCAGTAACACCAGGTCTTCATCGCTGATCTGAGTCATGTGAACGGCCTGGAAGCGTGGCCCCAGGAGGCCCAGCCGCCCCAGACGCGCCAACGGGCGTTCGCCACGCTGTTCGACCGATTGCTGCACTTCGAACGCGGTTTCATGGACGTGCATGTGAATCGAGGCGTCCAGTTCTTCGGCGATAACCCGGATTTTTTCCAGGTTTTCGTCGCCCACGGTGTAGGGTGCATGGGGGCCGAAGGTGACTTTGATACGGTCGTGGTGCTTGAGATCGTTGAACAATTCGACGCCCTGACGAATGGCGTCGTCCGCCGTGCTGGCGCCGGGGATCGGGAAATCGAGGATCGGAATGGCGATTTGCGCACGAATGCCGCTGTTATGGACGCGCTCGCTGGCAACCTTCGGGAAGAAATACATGTCAGAGAAGCAGGTGATGCCACCTTTGATCTGCTCGGCGATGGCAAGGTCGGTGCCGTCGCGTACAAAAGCCTCATCGACCCATTTGGCTTCAGCCGGCCAGATATGGTTTTCAAGCCAGGACATCAATGGCAGGTCGTCGGCCAGGCCGCGGAACAGCGTCATCGCCGCGTGACCGTGAGCGTTGATCAGGCCCGGGCTGAGCAGCATGTCCGGCAGTTCACGCACTTCGGTTGCGTTAAGCTTCAGTGCGGCGGCGCGCGGGCCGATAAAGACAATGCGCCCGTCACGGATGCCAAGGGCGTGCTCTTTGAGGACAACGCCAGCAGGTTCGACGGGTACCAGCCAGGTCGGCAGCAATAACAGGTCGAGCGCAGCGGCAGTGTTCGGCATCGAGGATCGGTTCCAGTGCTTTTGAAAGGATGGCGAAGTATACCCGAGCGTCTTCGCGGGGGGATCGCTATAATCGGCGGCTTTTGTTCATGAGTGCGGGGTGAAGGATGCGCGATCGACTGTTGGCTGCGGAGAAGGTGAAGGCCATCGATTGGCGTGATGGCGCCCTGTACCTGTTGGATCAGCGTATTTTGCCGTTCGAGGAAACCTGGATCGCCTACACCAGCGCTGCTGGCGTGGCCGAAGCCATTCGTTCGATGGTGGTGCGCGGCGCGCCGGCGATTGGCATCAGTGCCGCCTACGGCGTGGTGCTGGCGGCCCGTGCCCGATTTGCCGAGGGTGGCGACTGGCAGGCAGCGCTGGAAGAGGATTTCGCGCTGCTCGCCGATTCCCGTCCGACGGCGGTCAATCTGTTCTGGGCGCTGGGCCGCATGCGCGAACGTCTTGAGCGGCTGAAGCATCACGCCGACCCGTTGGCGGTGCTGGAAGCCGAGGCCATCGCCATTCATGAAAGTGATCGCGAAGCCAACCTGACCATGGCACAGCTGGGCGTGGACTTGATCCGCAAACATCAGGGCAATGCTCAGGCAATCCTGACCCACTGCAACACCGGCGCGCTGGCCACCGGCGGCTTCGGTACGGCGTTGGGGGTGATTCGCGGGGCATTCATTGAAGGTATGGTCGAGCGCGTTTACGCCGATGAAACCCGTCCATGGCTGCAAGGTTCGCGGTTGACCGCATGGGAACTGGCCAACGAAGGCATTCCCGTGACCGTCAATGCCGACGCCGCTGCGGCTCACATCATGAAGACCAAGGGCATTACCTGGGTGATCGTCGGCGCCGACCGGATCACCGCCAATGGTGACGTGGCCAACAAGATCGGTACCTATCAACTGGCGGTGAACGCCATGCACCACGGCGTGCGCTTCATGGTGGTGGCGCCGAGTTCGACCATCGACATGAACCTGGCCAGTGGCGACGATATTCCGATTGAAGAACGTGACGGGCGCGAGTTGCTGGAAGTCGGCGGCAAGCGGGTCGGGGCGGATGTCGAGGCGTTCAACCCGGTGTTCGACGTCACCCCGGCTGACTTGATCGATGCGATTGTCACTGAAAAGGGCATTGTCGAGCGCCCGGATACCGCGAAAATGGCGCAGTTGATGTGCCGTAAGCGTCTGCATTGAAGATATCTGGCGCCTGATAAATCGTCTTCGCGAGCAGGCTCGCTCCCACATTTGATCGAGGTATGACTGCAATAGTCGGCACATACAGAGCTACTGTAGGAGCGAGCTTGCTCGCGATGGGGTCCGCAAGGTCAACAAATCAGCCTGAAATCTGCATTCGACAACCCTCTAAGCCTCTCTCGTCCCCTTTCAGCCTGTCACCGGTCAACTAACTATGCTCCATGCGCATCTGGGGGATAGGTGCGTGGCGGCTCTTGTGATAACATCCGGCGGTTTCCAAGGTAGCCCGATGTGGCTACCTTTACTGCGCAGATCCATGGCATAACTCGTTGATTTGTCGTAAGTCGGTGCATGGCACTCAGCCTGCATCGGCGAGCTTCGTTCGTCCCATATGGATGTGACGAAGTTTCACCAGAAAAAGGAATCAGGCTTCTCATGGGCGAACTGGCCAAAGAAATCCTCCCGGTCAATATCGAAGACGAGCTGAAGCAGTCCTACCTCGACTACGCGATGAGCGTAATTGTCGGGCGGGCACTGCCGGATGCGCGCGATGGCTTGAAGCCCGTGCACCGGCGTGTGCTGTTCGCGATGAGCGAGCTGGGCAACGACTTCAACAAGCCGTACAAGAAATCTGCCCGTGTTGTCGGTGACGTGATCGGTAAGTATCACCCTCACGGTGATACCGCGGTGTACGACACCATCGTTCGGATGGCGCAGCCATTCTCGCTGCGCTACCTGCTGGTAGACGGCCAGGGCAACTTCGGTTCGGTGGACGGCGACAACGCCGCGGCCATGCGATACACCGAAGTGCGCATGACCAAACTGGCGCACGAGCTGCTGGCTGACCTGCATAAAGAAACCGTGGACTGGGTGCCGAACTACGACGGCACCGAAATGATCCCGGCGGTCATGCCGACCCGTATTCCCAACCTGCTGGTCAACGGCTCCAGCGGTATCGCCGTGGGCATGGCGACCAACATTCCGCCGCACAACCTCGGTGAAGTCATCGACGGTTGCCTGGCGCTCATCGACAACCCTGAGTTGACCATCGATGAGCTGATGCAATACATCCCCGGCCCGGACTTCCCGACCGCCGCGATCATCAACGGTCGCGCCGGCATCATCGAAGCCTACCGCACCGGTCGCGGGCGCATTTACATGCGCGCCCGCTCGATCATCGAAGACATCGACAAGGTCGGTGGCCGTCAGCAGATCGTCATCACCGAACTCCCTTACCAGCTGAACAAGGCCCGTCTGATCGAGAAGATCGCCGAGCTGGTAAAAGAGAAGAAGCTTGAAGGCATCACCGAACTGCGCGACGAGTCCGACAAGGACGGTATGCGCGTCGTGATCGAGCTGCGTCGTGGCGAAGTGCCTGAGGTGATCCTCAACAACCTCTACGCCCAGACCCAGCTGCAAGCGGTGTTCGGTATCAACATCGTCGCGCTGATCGACGGCCGTCCGCGGATCCTGAACCTCAAGGACCTGCTGGAAGCCTTCGTTCGTCACCGTCGCGAAGTGGTGACCCGTCGTACCGTGTTCGAACTGCGTAAAGCCCGCGAACGTGGTCACATTCTGGAAGGTCAAGCGGTTGCTCTGTCGAACATCGACCCGGTCATCGCCCTGATCAAGGCTTCGCCAACGCCGTCGGAAGCCAAGGAAGCGCTGATCAAGACTGCGTGGGAATCGTCCGCCGTGGTTGCGATGGTTGAGCGTGCCGGTGCCGATTCGTGCCGTCCAGAGACCCTGGACCCGCAATACGGTCTGCGCGAAGGCAAGTACTTCCTGTCGCCGGAACAGGCGCAAGCCATTCTGGAACTGCGTCTGCACCGCCTGACCGGTCTGGAACACGAAAAACTGCTGGCCGAGTATCAAGAGATCCTCAACCAGATCGGCGAGCTGATCCGCATCCTCAGCAGCGCTACGCGCCTGATGGAAGTGATCCGCGAAGAGCTGGAAGTGATCCGCGCCGAATACGGCGACGTGCGTCGCACCGAGATTCTGGATGCCCGTCTCGACCTGACCCTGGGTGACATGATCCCGGAAGAAGAGCGCGTCGTGACCATTTCCCACGGTGGCTACGCCAAGACCCAGCCATTGGCTGCGTACCAGGCTCAGCGTCGTGGCGGTAAAGGCAAATCGGCTACCGGCGTGAAGGATGAGGACTACATCGCTCACCTGCTGGTCGCCAACAGCCACACCACGCTGCTGCTGTTCTCCAGCAAAGGCAAAGTGTACTGGCTGAAAACCTACGAAATCCCGGAAGCCTCCCGCGCTGCCCGTGGTCGTCCGTTGGTCAACCTGCTGCCGCTGGACAGTGATGAATACATCACCACCATGCTGCCGGTCGAGGAATACACCGAAGGTCACTTCATCTTCATGGCTACTGCCAAAGGCACCGTGAAGAAGACCCCGCTGGAATCCTTCAGCCGTCAACGCAGCGTCGGCCTGATCGCGCTGGAGCTGGACGAAGGTGACGTACTGATCTCTGCCGCCATTACCGATGGCGATCGCGAAGTCATGCTGTTCTCCGACGGTGGCAAGGTCACTCGCTTCAAGGAAACCGACGTTCGCGCCATGGGCCGTACTGCTCGCGGTGTCCGCGGCATGCGCCTGCCGGAAGGCCAGAAGCTGATTTCGATGCTGATCCCGGAAGAAGGCAGCCAGATCCTCACCGCTTCGGCCCGTGGTTTCGGCAAGCGTACGGCGATCACCGAGTTCCCTGAGTACAAACGTGGCGGCCAGGGCGTTATCGCCATGGTCAGCAACGACCGTAACGGCCGTCTGGTCGGTGCAGTCCAGGTGCTCGACGGCGAGGAAATCATGCTGATTTCCGACCAGGGCACGTTGGTCCGTACTCGTGTTGACGAAGTGTCCAGCCTGGGTCGTAACACCCAGGGCGTGACCCTCATCAAGCTGGCCAGCGATGAAACGCTGGTAGGTCTGGAGCGGGTTCAGGAGCCGTCGGAAGTCGAAGGTGAAGAGCTGGAAGGTGAAGAGGGTGCAGTGTTCGAGGGTGAGGTCGTGATCGACGACGTTGCCGAAGACCAGCAACTCGACGCCGCCGCTGACGAAGAACCGCAAGAATAAGCGGGCAAGCAGGGGGCGGATGAAAATTCGCCCCTTCTTGTTTCTCCTGTTTGAATATGGAATGTAGGAGCTGTCGAGTGAAACGAGGCTGCGATCTTTTGATCTTGCCTTGTGGGTGCCAGGAAAAGATCGCAGCCTCGTTTCACTCGACAGCTCCTACAGGTCAAATAGTTTTGTTGCGTGATACCACCAAATCAGAGCGAGATTGGATGTGAGCAAGAGAGCCTATAACTTCTGTGCCGGTCCTGCGGCACTTCCCGAAGCTGTCCTGCAGCGCGCCCAGGGTGAACTCCTTGATTGGCACGGCAAGGGTTTGTCGGTCATGGAAATGAGTCATCGCAGTGATGAGTTCGTGTCCATCGCCACCAAGGCCGAGCAGGATCTGCGTGATCTGCTGAATATCCCCTCGAACTATAAAGTGCTGTTTCTGCAAGGTGGCGCGAGCCAGCAATTTGCTCAGATTCCTCTGAACCTGTTGCCGGAAAGCGGCACCGCCGACTATATCGACACCGGTATCTGGTCGCAGAAAGCCATCGAAGAAGCTTCGCGCTATGGCAACGTCAACGTCGCCGCCACCGCCAAGCCTTACGACTATTTCGCTATTCCCGGTCAGAACGAATGGAACCTGTCGAAAGATGCGGCCTACGTTCACTACGCACCGAACGAAACCATCGGCGGCCTGGAATTCAACTGGGTTCCGGAAACCGGTGACGTTCCACTGGTCGCCGACATGTCCTCGGACATCCTCTCGCGCCCGATCGATGTCTCGCGCTTCGGCATGATCTACGCCGGCGCCCAGAAAAACATCGGCCCGAGCGGCATCGTCGTGAACATCGTTCGTGAAGACCTGCTGGGTCACGCCCGTTCCCTGTGCCCGACCATGCTCAACTACAAGGTCGCGGCCGACAACGGCTCGATGTACAACACGCCGCCAACGCTGGCCTGGTACTTGTCCGGCCTGGTATTCGAGTGGCTGAAAGAGCAGGGTGGTGTTGCAGCCATCGGCAAGCTCAACGAAGTGAAGCAGCGCACGCTGTACGACTTCATCGACGCCAGCGGCTTGTACAGCAACCCGATCAACAAGTCCGACCGCTCGTGGATGAACGTACCGTTCCGTCTGGCCGACGACCGTCTCGACAAGCCGTTCCTGGCCGGTGCCGACGAGCGTGGCCTGTTGAACCTCAAGGGTCACCGTTCCGTGGGCGGCATGCGCGCCTCCATCTATAACGCCGTCGACATCGTTGCGGTCAACGCACTGGTTTCGTACATGGCAGAGTTCGAGAAGGAACACGGCTAATGTCTGAGCAAGAACTCAAGGCACTGCGCCTGCGCATTGATGCCCTGGACGAGAAGGTCCTGGAGCTGATCAGTGAGCGCGCACGCTGCGCCCAGGAAGTTGCGCGAGTAAAGATGGCCTCGCTGGCCGAAGGCGAAGTGCCGGTGTTCTATCGTCCTGAGCGCGAAGCTCAGGTGCTCAAACGCGTGATGGAGCGTAACCAGGGGCCGCTGGGCAACGAAGAGATGGCGCGTTTGTTTCGCGAAATCATGTCCTCGTGCCTAGCCCTCGAGCAGCCGCTGAAAGTGGCTTACCTCGGTCCTGAAGGCACCTTCACTCAGGCGGCGGCCATGAAGCACTTCGGCCACGCCGTGATCAGCAAACCGATGGCGGCGATCGACGAAGTGTTCCGTGAAGTAGCCGCCGGTGCGGTGAATTTTGGCGTGGTCCCGGTGGAAAACTCCACCGAGGGCGCGGTCAACCACACCCTCGACAGCTTCCTCGAACACGACATGGTCATCTGTGGCGAAGTCGAGCTGCGGATTCACCACCACCTGTTGGTCGGCGAAAACACCAAGACCGACAGCATCAGCCGTATCTATTCCCACGCCCAGTCCCTGGCCCAGTGCCGCAAGTGGCTGGACGCCCATTACCCGAATGTCGAGCGCGTGGCGGTGTCGAGCAACGCCGAAGCGGCCAAACGGGTCAAGGGTGAGTGGAGCTCGGCGGCGATTGCCGGCGACATGGCGGCAGGCTTGTACGGGTTGACCCGTCTGGCCGAGAAAATCGAGGATCGCCCGGACAACTCCACGCGATTCCTGATCATCGGCAGCCAGGAAGTGCCGCCGACCGGCGACGACAAGACCTCGATCATCGTCTCCATGAGCAACAAGCCAGGCGCGCTTCACGAGTTGCTGGTGCCGTTCCACGACAATGGCATTGATCTGACGCGAATCGAGACTCGTCCTTCGCGCAGCGGTAAATGGACCTACGTGTTCTTCATCGACTTTGTCGGCCACCACCGCGATCCGCTGGTAAAAGGTGTGCTGGAAAAGATCAGTCAGGAAGCAGTAGCACTCAAAGTGCTGGGTTCCTACCCGAAAGCAGTTCTCTAAGGGGTAGCAAATGAGTGGCGACTTCCTCGCTCTGGCACAGCCGGGCGTGCAACAACTTTCGCCTTACGTTCCGGGCAAGCCCGTGGACGAACTGGCGCGTGAGCTGGACATCGATCCGGCCAGCATCGTCAAACTGGCGAGCAACGAAAATCCGTTGGGCGCCAGTCCAAAGGCTCTGGCAGCGATTCGCGAAGAATTGGCCGAGCTGACCCGTTATCCGGATGGCAATGGTTTTGCGCTCAAGACCTTGCTGGCCGACCAGTGCCGTGTCGAGCTGAATCAAGTGACGTTGGGCAACGGTTCCAATGACATTCTGGAGCTGGTCGCGCGTGCCTATCTGGCGCCTGGCCTGAACGCGGTGTTCAGCGAGCATGCGTTCGCGGTCTATCCGATCGTCACGCAAGCGGTCGGCGCTACGGCCAAAGTGATCCCGGCCAAAGACTGGGGCCATGACCTGCCGGCCATGCTGGCCGCGATCGATGCGGATACCCGCGTGGTCTTCATCGCCAACCCGAACAACCCGACCGGGACCTGGTTCGGTGCCGAGGCCCTGGACGAATTCCTGCAGGACGTTCCGGCCCACGTACTGGTGGTGCTGGACGAGGCCTACATCGAATATGCCGAAGGCAGCGACTTGCCGGATGGCCTGGACTATCTGGCGGCCTATCCGAACCTGCTGGTTTCGCGCACCTTCTCCAAGGCTTATGGCCTGGCGGCGTTGCGGGTCGGTTATGGCTTGTCCGCCGCCGTGGTCGCGGACGTGCTGAACCGCGTGCGTCAGCCGTTCAACGTCAACAGCCTGGCCCTGGCCGCTGCTTGCGCTGCGCTGCAAGACGCCGAATATCTCGCTGAAAGCCGTCGCCTGAACGAATCCGGCATGCAGCAACTGGAAGCGGGTTTCCGTGAGCTGGGGCTGGGCTGGATTCCGTCCAAGGGCAACTTCATTTGCGTTGACGTCGGTCGTGTTGCGGCACCGGTATTCCAGGGCTTGCTGCGAGAAAGCGTGATCGTGCGTCCGGTGGCCAATTACGGCCTGCCGAACCACCTGCGTATCACTATCGGTCTGCCAGCGGAAAACAGCCGCTTCCTTGAGGCGCTGACCAAGGTTCTGGCTCGTGGTTGATGTCACTGCACTGCAACCTGCTGCACCTATGATCGGTCGCCTGGTGGTGGTCGGTCTGGGGTTGATCGGCGGTTCGTTTGCCAAGGGTTTGCGTGAAAGCGGCCTGTGCCGCGAAGTGATCGGGGTCGATCTCGATCCGCAATCGCGCAAGCTGGCGGTTGAGTTGGGCGTGGTGGATCGCTGCGAAGAAGACCTGGTCGTTGCTTGCCAGGGCGCTGACGTGATTCAACTGGCCGTGCCGATCCTGGCCATGGAAAAAATGCTTGGCCGCTTGGCCGGCATGGACCTGGGGCAAGCGATTCTGACCGACGTCGGCAGCGCCAAGGGCAATGTGGTGCGCGCGGCGACCGAAGCATTCGGCGGTATGCCGGCGCGTTTTGTGCCGGGCCATCCGATTGCCGGTTCCGAGCAGAGCGGGGTGGAAGCCTCCAACGCTGACTTGTTCCGTCGCCATAAAGTAATTCTGACACCGCTGGATCAAACCGATCCGGCTGCCCTGGCAGTGGTCGACCGTTTGTGGCGCGAACTGGGCGCCGATGTCGAACACATGCAGGTCGAGCGTCACGACGAAGTGTTGGCGGCGACCAGCCACCTGCCGCACTTGTTGGCGTTCGGTTTGGTCGATTCACTGGCCAAACGCAATGAAAACCTTGAGATCTTCCGTTACGCTGCCGGCGGTTTCCGCGATTTCACAAGAATCGCGGGTAGCGACCCGGTCATGTGGCACGACATCTTCCTCGCCAACCGCGAAGCTGTCCTGCGCACACTCGATACATTTCGCAGCGACCTCGACGCCTTGCGCGACGCGGTCGATGCAGGGGATGGGCACCAATTGTTGGGCGTTTTCACTCGCGCCCGGGTTGCCCGCGAACATTTCAGTAAAATCCTGGCCCGCCGGGCTTATGTGGACGCTATGAACTCCAACGACCTGATTTTCCTGGGACAACCTGGTGGCCGCCTGACTGGGCGGATTCGTGTACCGGGCGATAAATCGATTTCCCACCGTTCGATCATGCTCGGCTCCCTGGCTGAAGGCGTCACTGAAGTCGAAGGTTTCCTCGAGGGCGAAGATGCTCTGGCGACCTTGCAGGCTTTCCGTGACATGGGCGTCGTGATCGAAGGTCCGCACCACGGTCGCGTGACCATTCACGGCGTCGGTTTGCATGGCTTGAAGCCTGCACCGGGCCCGATCTATCTGGGCAACTCCGGCACGTCGATGCGTCTGCTGTCTGGCCTGTTGGCTGCGCAGAACTTCGACAGCACTCTGACCGGTGACGCTTCGCTGTCCAAGCGTCCGATGAATCGTGTGGCCAATCCGCTGCGTGAAATGGGTGCCGTAATCGAAACCGCCGCTGAAGGTCGTCCACCGATGACCATTCGTGGTGGCAACAAGCTCAAAGGCCTGACCTACACCATGCCGATGGCCAGCGCCCAGGTTAAATCCTGCCTGCTGCTGGCGGGTCTGTACGCCGAAGGCAAAACCACCGTCACCGAGCCGGCCCCGACCCGCGACCACACCGAGCGCATGCTGCGTGGCTTTGGCTACCCGGTCACCGTCAGCGGTGCTACCGCGTCGGTCGAGTCCGGCCACAAGTTGACCGCGACCCACATTGAAGTGCCGGGTGATATCTCGTCGTCGGCATTCTTCCTGGTGGCCGCATCGATCGCCGAAGGCTCGGAGCTGGTGCTCGAGCACGTTGGAATTAATCCGACCCGTACCGGCGTGATCGATATCCTGCGTCTGATGGGCGCGGACATCGCTCTGGAAAACCAGCGTGAAGTCGGCGGCGAACCGGTAGCGGACCTGCGCGTACGTGCCGCTAAACTCAAAGGTATCGAGATTCCCGAAGCGCTGGTTCCACTGGGCATCGACGAATTCCCGGTGCTGTTCGTAGCCGCTGCCTGTGCCGAAGGGCGTACTGTATTGCGTGGCGCCGAAGAGTTGCGAGTCAAGGAATCGGACCGGATCCAGGTCATGGCCGATGGTTTGCTGGCACTGGGCGTCAAATGTGAACCGACCCCGGACGGCATCATCATCGACGGCGGCCAGATTGGCGGCGGCGAAGTGCACGGTCACGGTGATCACCGGATCGCCATGGCATTCAGTGTGGCTTCGCTGCGCGCCACCGCACCGATCCGCATCCATGACTGCGCCAACGTTGCGACGTCGTTCCCGAACTTCCTCGCGTTGTGCGCGCAGGTCGGCATCCGTGTTGCACAAGAGGCTCAGTCGTGATCATCAAGCCACCGGTCATCACCATCGACGGCCCAAGCGGGTCGGGCAAGGGCACAATCGCCGGGATTCTGGCCAAGCGTCTGGGCTGGTGCCTGCTGGATTCCGGTGCGCTTTACCGTCTGCTGGCGTTCGCTGCGCGTAACCATGGCGTCGATCTGACCAATGAAGAGTCGCTGAAACTGCTGGCGGCTCATCTGGACGTGCAGTTCGTCGGCGCGACCGAAGGACATCCACAGCGCATCATCCTCGAGGGTGACGACGTCACTGATGATCTGCGCAACGAACAGGTTGGCGCCTGGGCTTCCCAGGTCGCGGCGTTGCCGGCTGTGCGCGACGCGTTGCTGCAGCGCCAGCGGGCGTTTCAGGAACCGCCGGGCCTGGTGGCCGATGGCCGCGACATGGGCACCGTGGTTTTCCCGGATGCGCCGCTGAAGATATTCCTCACTGCCAGTGCCGAGGAGCGTGCGCGCCGTCGATACTTGCAGTTGAAGGGCAAAGTCGATGGTGTTAGTCTGTCGAGTCTGCTAGATGAGATACGTGCACGCGATGAGCGTGACACCCAGCGAGCGGTAGCCCCGCTCAAACCGGCGGCTGACGCCATACAGCTGGATTCCACGGAATTATCCATCGATCAGGTGCTGGAACGCATCATGAGCGAGATCGCCATTCGCGATATCGCCGGGTGACCAAGAAACGATCCAGGGGACCAGTCATAGTCCTGTGCCGTTTCTTCTAATGAACGTAACCCACGTCGTCTGGGATGTGGAGATGGGCGTATTCTTCGCCCTTATCATCAGGAATTAAAATGAGCGAAAGCTTTGCGGAACTCTTTGAAGAAAGCCTAAAAACCCTGAACCTTCAGGCAGGCTCCATCATCACCGGTGTTATCGTTGATATCGATTACCAAGCTCGCTGGGTAACCGTTCACGCTGGCCTGAAGTCTGAAGCACTCATCCCGCTTGAGCAGTTCTACAACGATGCTGGCGAACTGACTATCAACGTCGGTGACGAAGTTCACGTTGCTCTGGACTCGGTTGAAGACGGCTTTGGTGAAACCAAGCTGTCCCGTGAAAAAGCCAAGCGCGCCGAGTGCTGGATTGTTCTGGAAGCAGCCTTCGCAGCCGAAGAAGTGGTCAAGGGCGTTATCAACGGTAAGGTTAAAGGCGGCTTCACTGTCGACGTTAACGGCATCCGTGCGTTCCTGCCAGGTTCTCTGGTTGACGTCCGTCCAGTGCGCGACACCACGCACCTGGAAGGCAAAGAGCTGGAATTCAAGGTCATCAAACTCGACCAGAAACGCAACAACGTTGTCGTTTCCCGTCGCAGCGTCCTCGAAGCCGAGAACTCCGCCGAGCGTGAAGCTCTGCTGGAATCCCTGCAGGAAGGCCAACAAGTCAAAGGTATCGTCAAGAACCTCACCGATTACGGCGCATTCGTCGATCTGGGTGGCGTCGATGGCCTGCTGCACATTACCGACATGGCTTGGAAACGTATCAAGCATCCTTCCGAAATCGTCAACGTTGGCGATGAGATCGATGTCAAGGTTCTGAAGTACGATCGCGAACGCAATCGTGTTTCCCTGGGCCTCAAGCAACTGGGCGAAGATCCATGGGTTGCTATCAAAGCCCGTTACCCAGAAAGCACTCGCGTTACCGCTCGTGTAACCAACCTGACCGACTACGGCTGCTTCGCTGAGCTGGAAGAAGGCGTTGAAGGTCTGGTACACGTTTCCGAAATGGACTGGACCAACAAGAACATCCACCCTTCGAAAGTCGTACAAGTCGGCGACGAAGTGGAAGTTATGGTTCTGGACATCGACGAAGAGCGTCGTCGTATCTCCCTCGGCATCAAACAGTGCAAATCTAACCCATGGGAAGATTTCTCTGGCCAGTTCAACAAGGGCGATAAAATCTCCGGCACCATCAAGTCGATCACCGATTTCGGTATCTTCATTGGTCTGGACGGCGGCATCGACGGTCTGGTTCACCTGTCCGACATCTCCTGGAACGAAGTGGGCGAAGAAGCCGTTCGCCGCTTCAAGAAGGGCGACGAGCTGGACACCGTTATCCTGTCGGTTGACCCAGAGCGCGAGCGTATCTCCCTGGGTATCAAGCAACTGGAAAGCGATCCGTTCTCCGAGTACGTTCAAGAGAACGACAAAGGCGCAATCGTTAAAGGCATCGTGAAAGAAGTTGACGCTAAAGGCGCCATCATCACTTTGGCCGACGATATCGAAGCGACTCTGAAAGCCTCCGAAATCAGCCGTGACCGCGTTGAAGACGCGCGCAACGTTCTGAAAGAAGGCGAAGAAGTAGAAGCCAAGATCATCAGCGTTGACCGTAAGAGCCGCGTAATCCAGCTCTCGATCAAGTCGAAAGACGTTGAAGACGAGAAAGAAGCTATCCAAAGCCTGCGCGACAAGCCAGCGACTTCGGAACCAGCTGCTGGTCCTACCACTCTGGGCGACCTGTTGCGTGCACAAATGGAAAAACAGAACTAAGTCCTGTCAGACCATAGAAAAAGGGCGACTTCGGTCGCCCTTTTTTGTGCCTGCGATTTAGTGGGCGGTGAAACCAACGGTGTCGACAAGCTGTCTCTTTCTTTAATCGGATCAATCGTTTATTTGCAGCTAGTCTTAAGCCTGAAGTGCACGACAGTCGGGCAGCGCGCCTGACCTAAGGAAGAGAATGAACAAGCTCATTGTCGTCATGGCGGTACTGACACTGGCGGGTTGTACCACTAATGCCAAGACCCACGCAGTGCGTGGGGTCAGCGGTATCGAGGTCGATTGTTCGGGGTTGGGGTCAGGATGGGAGAAATGCCATAAGCGCGCCGCCAAGGAATGCAAGGGGGCCGGCTACAAGGTGGTTACGAGGTCCGATGATGCGAAGGAGGAGGATGAATACCCCTTTGGCTTCAATCCGGCGGGTTATCTGACACGTACCATGCTGGTTATCTGCAGATGAGTACATTGGGGCATGGTCTATGTTCTGGTGCCCTGGAATAGGGCGATTAATTATCGATAAAGATATCAAAATTCGGGGCTGTTCAAATTCCTCCGGTCATGCTAAAACCTTTGAAGCGATTTTCCTAGCTGCTTGAAAAAGAAGGGAAAAATATGACGAAGTCGGAGTTGATCGAACGAATTGTCACCCATCAAGGGCTGCTCTCATCCAAGGATGTGGAGCTGGCCATCAAGACCATGCTCGAACAAATGTCCCAATGCCTTGCCACGGGTGATCGCATCGAGATCCGTGGGTTTGGCAGCTTCTCTCTGCACTACCGCGCACCGCGCGTAGGACGCAATCCGAAAACCGGTCAGTCCGTCAGCCTTGACGGTAAATTCGTTCCGCATTTTAAGCCAGGGAAGGAGTTGCGGGATCGGGTGAATGAGGATGAGGAGAATGAACTCTGATTGCCGGCAAGAGGTGTAGATGAGTAGCGCCAAGCGAGTAACAGCGCTTACGTTGATAGTGTTGCTGGTTCTTCTGGTGGTCGTATTCATTCTGGAAAATAATCAGCCCGCAACGCTAACCTTTTTCGGATGGTCGACTCCACAATTGCCCTTTGCAGTCTATGTTGTCATGGCGTTGCTGCTAGGGTGGGGCGCGGGTCCGGTAATGAGTTGGGTTATAGGGACGGGCGTGAAGCGCCGAGGCAAGGGCGGGGATGTCGTAAAGTAATAAGTTGAGTGAGAAACGGAGCACCCGATACAAGGCCCCGCTCCTAGTATTGACATTACTCGACCGCTGTACTTGTTCGCTCGCAGCCGGCACCTTCCAAACGCCGACCGGAATCAAGTCGGCACAGAAGCCTCGAGCTGGCCTGCATGATATTTCGACGCGAGAACAATCAGGGGAGCATAAGCGATAACCACTCCCCAGGTTCCATCGAGGCCCAGTTGAGTGACGCAGTACGCGACTGGCAATAACCAAAACAAATTGATGGCGCCGACGGCGAGCGTTACAGGTAAATGCTTGCCATATTGGCGTGAAGCGAATTGATAGGCATGGCTCCGATGAGCCTCATAGACCTTATCGCCGCGAAGCAACCGACGTACCAAGGTGAAGGTTGCGTCGACGATGAACACGCCTAACAAAATCAACCAGGCCCAGAATAAGTCGGAGGAAGCCCAGGCAGCCTGTAAAGACAAAACGCCCAAGGCTATGCCTAGAAACCCGCTCCCTGCGTCCCCCATGAATATGCGCGCTGGCGGGAAATTCCAGTACAGAAAACCGATTACGGCCACGGCCATCGTCAATGGCCCCCAGATAAGTGCCGAGGTGTCGCTTAACCAGTAAAGCAAACATGCACCAAGACAAGCGGACAATGCTTCAACGCTCGCGATCCCATCAATTCCATCCATGAAGTTGTAAAGATTAAGTAGCCAAACCAGATAAACCACTGCGAAGAAATTACCGAGCCAGTGCAGGTTGAGACTTATCCCGAAAAGCGTTATCGGAGGAAACCCTCCCAAACAAACAAGCGCCCATATCCCCGCTCCAAAATGCCCCAGCAGTCGCCAACGAGCCGCAATATGGCCATGATCGTCCATAAACCCGATGACAGCCACCAGCGCTCCAGCCCCCCCTACTGCGATCAGCTGATGCCAAGGCGCCAGTTCTAACATCCCGAAAACCGGAAGCGAAAACAGGAACGTCATTACGATAGCAACGCCTCCACCACGCGGCGTTGGGATGGTATGGGAGCTGCGGGCATTAGGGATATCGATGATGCTTCGAGACAACGCATAACGTCGCAGGGCGGCGGTTAATACGAAAGACAGAAAGGCAAGAGCTGGTACCAGCCACAAGTAAATCATTGTTGTTGATGTTCCCGAAAATGCATCGCGGTGATCCCCAAGGCTTCATCAACGTCAGGGGGGGGGGCGAGCCTAAAAGATTACGAGTTTTGGTGATGTCGACTTGCGCAACGATCGGCATAGTCGCTGGGATAGTGTCTTTTACCCAAGAGAGCAGCTCCGCGCTGAAGCGCTCAGCCAAGTATTGGCGCAAGTATAACCGGTCTGTTGAGCGCTTTTGCCATCTTTGTTGGCAAGACGGTAGTGGATAAATCGTCCCCCGTCGCAGTCAACTGTTTCATATCCTGTAACCAACACATTTTTGACAGACTCCAGACATCGCCTAAGTTTGGAGGGCAGCTTCGGAAAAGCTGCTTTCCCAATCGATGTCATGGAGCGTCATTTATGCGTACTGGCTACTTCTATTCTCTGGTTTTTGCCCTGCTCACCAGCGCCTCTATCGCTGCTGTTGCTGCGCCTGCGGTCAAGCCTGAGGCTGGCAATGCACCTCTGGTGCTGGAAGTTTCCCCCAAGGCACAATCCGGCAAGGTCGATCTGAACGAGGCTGATGCACCGACACTGCAGAGAGAGTTGTCAGGGGTAGGAGAGGCCAAAGCCAAGGCGATTGTTGCGTATCGTGAGAGTAATGGGCCGTTTGCGTCGGTGGACGAACTGCTCGAAGTGAAGGGGATTGGCAAAGCCATTCTGGATAAGAATCGCGATAAGCTTGAGGTGAACTAAGCTTGTAAGTCAGCGCCAGGGGCCGGTCATTGACCGGCCTTTTTGCATTCTGGCGAATGCTGTTGCACCTTCCGTCGGCATGAGAAAAATTACGGCTATCATATTGCGCTTAAATTATGCCTATAATAAAACCATCATCCGCTAAAGCGTCCCCAATCTCAGACGCTTGCCTTCCCCTCAGGTATTTCCAGGAGCACTGTCATGAATTCTGTCCAGACCCAAGGTACGGCCCTCGTCACCGGTGCTTCCTCCGGTATCGGTGCGATTTACGCCGAGCGGTTGGCGGCGCGTGGTTTTGATTTGTTGTTGGTCGCTCGTGATCAGGGGCGGCTGGAAGCAGCGGCGGGCAAGTTACGTGCCGAGTATGGTGTTCAGGTCGAGGTGCTCAAGGCGGATCTGACGCAAAAGGATGGTGTGCTTAAGCTGGAGCAGCGCCTTCGCAGCGATTCGAGTATCAGCCTGTTGCTGAACAATGCCGGTGTTGCGGCTGATGGCTTACTGGCCAACTCCGATATGGAGCAGCTGGAACGCTTGATTCAACTGAACGTAACAACGGTCACGCGGCTGGCATCGGCGGCGGCCGCCAGTTTTGCCAAGGCAGGGCGGGGAACGATCATCAATATTGCATCGGTGGTGGCGTTGTTCCCCGAGCGCTTCAACGCAACTTACAGTGCCAGCAAGGCTTATGTGTTAAGCCTGACCCAGTCATTGAATGCCGAACTGGATGGCACCGGTGTCAAGGTTCAGGCCGTGTTGCCTGGCGTAACACGTACCGAAATCTGGGAGCGCTCCGGTATCGACGCGACCCAGATCCCGGCGGATATGGTCATGGAGGCGGGGGAGATGGTCGACGCGGCGTTGTCGGGTCTGGACCAGGGTGAGCTGATCACCATCCCTTCGTTGCCGGATGCTTCCGAATGGGATGCGTTTGTCGCGGCGCGTCATGTGATGGCGCCGAATCTTTCCAAAAGCAAGGCCGCCTCGCGTTACAAGTGAGGCGCCATCAATCGGCTTGAGGTAGTTGCGGTATGAGTGATCGTCGAGTGGTTGTAACGGGCATGGGTCTGGTGTCTCCGCTGGGTAGCGGTGTTGAAGCGGTCTGGGAGCGTCTGTTGGCCGGGCGTTCCGGGTTGCGCAATTTGCCGGACGAGGTGGTTGCCGATCTGCCGGCCAAGGTCGGCGGCGTGGTGCCGGCCTTGGCTGACGATGCTGAGGCGGGTTTTGACCCGGACCTGGCGACCCCACCCAAAGAGCAGAAGAAGATGGACCGTTTCATTGTGTTTGCCATGGAGGCGGCGCGTCAGGCGCTGGAGCAGGCTGGTTGGAAAGCTCTGGATGCCAATGCCCAGGAACGTACTGCAACCATTATCGGTTCAGGCGTAGGTGGTTTTGGCGCGATTGCGGACGCGGTGCGCACCACGGACAGTCGTGGCCCGCGACGTTTGTCGCCGTTCACCATCCCTTCGTTTCTGGTCAATCTCGCGGCTGGACATGTATCGATCCAGCACGGTTTCAAAGGGCCATTGGGTGCCCCAGTGACGGCGTGCGCGGCCGGGGTTCAGGCCATTGGTGATGCGGCGCGGCTGATTCGTTGTGGCGAGGCGGATATTGCAGTGTGCGGCGGTGCGGAAGCGGCGATCGATCGCGTCAGCCTTGCTGGGTTTGCCGCTGCTCGTGCCTTGTCCAGCGGTTACAACGAAACCCCGGAGCGCGCCTCGCGGCCGTTCGACAGTGGTCGCGACGGCTTCGTCATGGGGGAGGGCGCAGGTCTTCTGGTGATCGAATCTCTGGAGCATGCCCTGGCCCGCGGCGCTCAACCGCTGGCGGAACTGGTCGGCTACGGCACCAGCGCCGATGCCTATCATCTGACTGCTGGCCCCGAGGATGGCAGCGGTGCACGTCGGGCGATGTCGCTGGCATTGGCCCAGGCAGGCATTTCGGCGGCGCAGGTGCAACATCTCAACGCTCACGCAACGTCGACGCCGGTCGGGGATCTGGGAGAGTTGGCGGCCATCAAGTCGTTGTTCGGCTCAGAGAACAAGATTGCGGTGACCTCGACCAAATCCGCCACCGGGCATTTGCTTGGCGCGGCAGGCGGGATCGAAGCCATCTTCACGCTGTTGGCGATCCGCGATCAGGTTGTGCCGGCCACCCTGAACTTTGATAACCCTGACCCGGCCGCTGAGGGCGTGGACATTGTCCACGGTCAGGCTCGGCCGATGGCCATCGAGTACGCGCTGTCCAACGGCTTCGGGTTTGGTGGAGTGAACGCCAGCGTGCTGTTCAAGCGCTGGCAGGGTTAGTCCCGGGAGTGCTTGAGATACTCGCGAGTGACATCGAGAATCCGCTGAGCCAGCTCCGGATTCTCGACACTGCGCGATAGCAGCAACGCCCCGACCAGTGCAGACATGATGAAGATGCTGCGGTCGGCGGCGTCCTCGCCTTCAAGTGTGCCTCGCACCTGTTCGAGTCGCGCGTTGAGCACCACATCGGAGGTCGGACTGGGTTGTCCGCGCAGGCCCAGTTCCGAAGACATGGTCGGCAGTGGGCAACCTTCATCAGGTGACGTCTGGTGCCATTCGGACAAATAGGTGTCGATGAACGCTTCCAGCGGGAGCTCCTGGGCGAACAATTCGGCGCAGAGGACGTCGCACTCTTCGCCAGCGGCCTGCAGGGCCTTTTCCACCAGTTCGTCTTTGGACTTGAAATGCGAGTAAAAGCCGCCGTGGGTCAGGCCTAGTGCTTTCATCAGTGGTTGCAGGCCAGTCGCGCCGATACCGTCGCGGCGAAATCGCGCTGATGCTTCCTTGATGATGCGTTGGTGGGTCTGGGCTTTATGGTCCTGCGAGTAACGCATCTGGAATCTCCGCAACAATGCGCCATATTAACCAATGAAAATGGGATGGTGACTGTACTTCTACTTCTAAAAAGCATGCAGATGCGTCCAACTCCGTCCTGCTGCATCTAATGAACTGGCACGAATAGTGATTACTCGTTAGCTGACGATTGTTGAACAATCACGAGGCATGAGTATGAGCAGCGGACTGTCCCTGGCCGATCACATCACATTGGAGCTGCGTGCCGACATCATCGGTGGTCGTTTGCTGCCCGGCATGGCGCTGGTGGAAAACGACCTGGTGTCTGCCTACAACGCTTCCCGCAACACCATTCGCGAAGCGTTGCACCGCCTGGGGCAGGAAGGCCTGACCCGTTACGTGCGCAACAAAGGTGTGATGGTGCGCCGACTGGGCGTTGACGATGTGCGGGATCTGTTCAACGTCCGCCGCACGCTGGAGTTGCAGGCCATCAGCGCCAGTCAGCCGCTGCGCGACTACCAATCCGACCGGATGCTCGAAGCCCTGGAGGCCACTGAGCTTGCCCGGGAGCGCGAGGACTGGCGCGCCGTCGGCACCCACAGTCTGGCGTTTCATCAACACATCGTCGGGTTGCTGCGCAGCCCGTTGTTTGATGAGTTCTTCACCAATGTCGTCGCGCAACTGCGCCTGGTGTTTTGCACCGCTCCTGACGAATCACGTTTCCAGGCGCCCTGGCTGGCACGCGACCGGCAGATCCATGAGTGGCTCGCCGAAGGCGACAAGCGTGCAGCCGAGGATGCCATGAGCCTTTATCTCGACGATTCCGAACACCTCCTGCTGCAGATGCTTGCCTCAACTTCCCATCATTGATCGAGGATTCGTGCCATGTACAAAGACTATCCGGCGGCCTATCAAGTCAGCAAAGGCTCGGCCTTGCAGGTGGACAAAGCCTTCTACGAAAGGATCCGCGACACAAAGGAGGGGCGCACGCTGATCGAGCAGTTCGAGGTGCCGATCCGCACCGGTCGCGCCTGGAAAGTGCCGGCCGGGCATGTGTTCAGGGTCACGACTCCTGTTGGCCCGCAGGTCGGGGACTTCAACGTCTGGAATGCCAACGATCCACGTGAACGCTTGTGGGCGGCGCGTACCCGGCAACTGCAGGGCGCGCATGTCAGCATCCACGATCGGCTCTGGTCGAACCTGCCATTTTTACGGCCTCTGGTGACCATCACCGACGACAGCCTGGCCGGTTACGGGATCGACGAGCATGGCGGTCGTTTGCATGATTTGCTCGGCACTCGCTGCGATCCCTATGTGAACAAAATGCTCACCGGCGAAGACTTCCATCATCACTGCCACTCCAACCTGACCCGCGCGGTGCTGCCCCACGGCCTGACCGAGTTTGATGTGCATGACGTGCTGAACATTTTCCAGTGCACCGGCCTGAACCACGACGACATGTATTTCATGAAAGCCTGTCCGGCGCAGAAGGGTGATTACCTGGAGTTTTTTGCCGAAATCGATTTGCTGTGTGCGCTTTCGACCTGTCCGGGTGGCGATCTGTCGCTGGCCATGTGGGGGCCGGATGCGCAGGATCCGTTGAGCGTGTGTCGTCCACTCGGCGTGGAGATTTATCGGTTGGAGGATTCGTTGCTTGAAGGCTGGAGCCAGCCGGAACGTGCAGCCTACAAAGGGCTGCATGGCTTGCACATTGCCAAGGCCGATTGGGAAAAGTAACAGCAAAAAGATCGCAGCCTTCGGCAGCTCCTACAGGGGAAAACAGTGTAGGAACTGCCGAAGACTGCGATCTTTTGTTTTAGCGGTCCTGCGCATCCTTGGCATCCGCTTCCGCGTTGCGTTCAGCGACGCGTTTACGTTGCTCATCGGTCAGTTCGACCTTGTTGGCGGTGTCACGCAGCATCATCAAACCGCCAACGATCGAGCCGATTGCAACGACCAGAATCAACCAGGCATACCAGGGCATAGGGCTCTCCTTGAGGGCAGGCCGATTGGCGGGTTTCGCCAATCGATCGTGCATACCACTTTGAGCGATTCATTTTCGCAGTGGTTCCATTCTATGCCTGATAGGCCAGCAGCACTTCGACTGTTTAGAGCCCGGTCAGCATCGCATCGGCCGGTGCATCGGCACGCAATTGCGCCGTCAGCATGAAGTACACGAAACCTGCCGCCATGAAGCCGAGGAAGATCAACCCGATCAACGTGTTGAACCAGGCCATCGCCACCAGGCAAACCACCGCCAGCACCAGCGCAATAAACGGCACCAGTGGATAGCACGGCGCGCGGAAGGTGCGCTCCAGGTTCGGTTCGGTTTTGCGCAGTTTGAACAGGCTGAGCATGCTCATGATGTACATCACGATCGCGCCGAACACCGCCATGGTGATCATCGCTGCTGTCAGCGTCATGCCGCCGAGGTTGATCAAACCGTCGCTGTAGATCGCCGCGATGCCGATCACGCCACCGGCGATGATTGCCCGGTGCGGCGTCTGGAAGCGCGACAGTTTGGCCAGGGACGCTGGCAGGTAACCGGCCCGGGCGAGGGCGAAGAACTGCCGCGAGTAGCCGAGGATGATCCCGTGGAAGCTTGCCACCAGGCCGAACAGACCGATCCACACCAGCATGTGCAACCAGCCGGAGCTTTCGCCGACCACGGTTTTCATGGCTTGCGGCAGCGGATCGTTGATGTTCGACAGGGTGCGCCAGTCGCCGACGCCGCCGGCAAAGAACATCACGCCCATCGCCAGCAACACCAGGGTCAGGATGCCGCTGATGTAAGCCTTCGGAATCGTGCGTTTCGGGTCCTTGGCTTCTTCGGCGGCCATGGCGGCGCCTTCGATGGCCAGGAAGAACCAGATGGCAAACGGAATCGCCGCGAACATCCCGGCAATGGCCGGTGCCCCGAACACATCGGAACCTGCCCAGCCATTGAGCGCGAAGTTACTGAAGCTGAACGCCGGCGCGACTACGCCCATGAACACCAGCAGTTCCGCTACCGCCAGCACGCAGACCACCAGCTCGAATGTCGCCGCGAGTTTCACCCCGAGGATGTTCAGGCCCATGAACACGATATAGGCGCCAACCGCCGCATGTTTTGGGTCGAGGGCGGGGAATTGCACGTTGAGGTAGGCGCCGATTGCCAGTGCGATGGCCGGCGGGGCGAAGACGAATTCGATCAGTGTCGCCAGCCCGGCGATCAATCCGCCTTTCTCGCCAAAGGCGCGGCGGCTGTAGGCAAAGGGACCGCCAGCATGAGGAATCGCGGTGGTCAGCTCGGTGAAACTGAAGATGAAACAGGTGTACATGGTGGCGACCATGAAAGAGGTCACCAGAAAACCGAGCGTACCGGCCACGCCCCAGCCGTAGCTCCAGCCAAAGTACTCACCGGAAATCACCAGCCCGACTGCAATGCCCCACAGGTGCAGCGTGCCCAGCGTGGGTTTGAGTTGTGTGTTCATGCGTTTGCTCCCTGAACGGTTTGGACAGCTCGGGGAGGGCGTGTGCAGTGGGCGTGCCAGTGTTGCGACAGCAGTCGTAAAGCGTAAAAAGGTGTCGTATCGGGGATGTTTGTTGCTGGATGTGTACTTTTTGTGCGCCAGTTAAGGGCAGTGTTGGCCGTTATGCCGTCATCGCGAGCAGGCTCGCTCCCACATTTGGAATGCATTTGCCCAACCGACACCGATCCCCGTGGGAGCGAGCCTGCTCGCGATAGCGTTCACCCCAATACCGCTGTAACCCCAGCGTAAACCCACTCTTTACGCATTCTTTATGCACAGCCAATCCCCTCGATCTCGTTCCTTTACAGCCTCCCTGCCGACAATGACTCCACACGCGGCAATACGCCGTAACACGGAGAACTTCCATGAGCGTTCTGGATGGGGTGTCACTGCTATTGGCAGTGGGGCTGTTCATTTATCTGTTGGTTGCGCTGTTGCGCGCGGACCGGAACTAGGAGCGGCTATGCACAGTTATGACTATTGGCTGATCCTCGCCTTCTTCGCTGTGGTGCTGATCCCGGCGCCGTTTCTGGGGCGGTTCTATTACAAAGTAATGGAAGGTCAGCGCACCTGGCTGACACCGATCCTGGGACCTGTGGAGCGTGGTTGTTATCGAGTGGCCGGCGTTGATCCGCAGGCCGAACAGAGCTGGCAGAAATACGCCCTGGCCTTGCTCGCCTTTAACCTTGCGGGCTTCTTGCTGTTGTTCATGATCCTGTTGTTCCAGGACCACTTGCCGCTCAACCCGCAAAACCTGCCGGGTCAGGAGTGGACGCTGGCGTTCAACACCGCTATCAGTTTCATGACCAACACCAACTGGCAGGCCTACAGCGGTGAAGCATCGCTGAGCTACTTGAGTCAGATGGTCGGCCTCACCGTGCAAAACTTCGTCAGCGCCGCCACCGGCCTGGCGGTATTGGTTGCGCTGTGCCGCGGTATCGGCCGCAAATCGACCAGGACCCTCGGCAACTTCTGGGTCGACATGACCCGTGCCACCCTCTACGGCTTGCTGCCGCTGTGCCTGCTGCTGGCGCTGTATCTGGTCTGGCAGGGCGTGCCGCAAACCTTCGCGCAATACGTGAATGCCGTGACCATGCAAGGCGTCGATCAGGTGATCCCGCTTGGTCCTGCCGCCAGCCAGATTGCGATCAAGCAATTGGGCACGAATGGTGGTGGCTTCTTCGGCGTCAACTCGGCGCACCCGTTCGAGAACCCGACGGCGTGGAGCAACCTGTTCGAGTTGGCCTCGATCATCCTGATCCCGGTCGCCCTGGTGTTCACCTTCGGCCACTACGTGAAAGACCTGCGTCAGAGCCGCGCAATCATCGCCTGCATGCTGGCGCTGTTCCTGATTGGTGGCGCGACTTCGCTGTGGGCCGAATATCAACCGAACCCGAACCTGAACAACGTCGCTGTCGAACAGACCGCGCCGCTGGAAGGCAAGGAAGCGCGGTTCGGCACCACCGCCACGGTGCTGTGGTCGGTGACTACCACCGCGGCGTCCAACGGTTCGGTCAACGGCATGCATGACAGCCTCAACCCGCTCAGTGGCATGGTGGCGCTGGTCAATATGATGGTCGGCGAAGTGATCTTCGGCGGTGTCGGCGCCGGGCTCTACGGCATGTTGCTGAACGTGTTGATCGCAGTGTTCCTCGCAGGTCTGATGATCGGCCGCACGCCGGAATACCTCGGCAAGAAACTGCAAGCCAAGGAAGTGCAATTGCTGGTGGTGACCTTGATGGTCATGCCGATTGGCGTCCTGGTACTCAGCGCGATTGCTGCCAGCCTGCCAGGCCCGGTGGCTGCGGTGAGCAACCCCGGCCCTCATGGTTTCAGTCAGTTGCTCTACGCCTACACCTCGGCCGGTGCCAACAACGGCTCTGCGTTTGGCGGCTTCGGCGCCAACACGGCGTTCCACAACCTGATGCTGGGGCTGGGCATGTTGATCGGTCGCTTCGGGTACATCCTCCCGGTACTGGCCCTGGCCGGCAGCCTGGCGATGAAGAAAACCGCACCGATCGGCCAGAACAGCTTCCCGACCCATGGCCCGCTGTTCGTGACCCTGCTGACCGTGACCATTTTGCTGGTGGGCGGACTGACCTTTCTGCCGACCCTGGCGCTGGGCCCAATTGCTGAACACCTGAGTATGGGCTTCTAAGGAATCCATCATGAATATGCACGTTCCTGCCTCAAAACAATCGGTGCCAGCCAAATCGGCCGAGCAACCGAAAACCGCGATCTCGGCCCTCTGGCGCCCGGCGCTGGTGCAAGCCTTCGTCAAGCTCGACCCACGGCAATTGCAGCGTGCGCCGGTGATGCTGGTGGTCGAACTGACCGCCGTCCTGACCACCGTGCTGTGCTTCATTCCCGACAGCGCCGTGCCGACTTTCGTCGCCGCGCAAATCGCGTTGTGGCTGTGGTTCACCGTGTTGTTCGCCAACTTCGCCGAAGCCTTGGCCGAAGGTCGCGGCAAGGCTCGCGCCGACAGCCTCAAGGCCGGCAGCGAAGGCTTGAGTGCCCGCCGCAAAACCAGCAATGGCACCTTCCAGGTGGTGCCGGCGACCAGCCTGCGCAAGGGCGATGTGGTGCGTGTTGAAGCCGGGGAAATGATCCCCGGTGACGGCGAAGTGATCGAAGGCATCGCAGCGGTCAACGAAGCGGCGATTACCGGTGAATCCGCGCCGGTGATCCGTGAGTCCGGGGGCGACCGTTCGGCCGTCACTGGCAACACTCGCCTGGTGTCCGACTGGCTGTTGGTGCGCATCACCGCCAACCCCGGCGAGTCGACCCTGGACCGCATGATCGCGCTGGTCGAAGGCGCCAAGCGCCAGAAGACTCCGAACGAAGTGGCGCTCGACATTCTGCTGATTGGCCTGACGCTGATCTTTCTGCTGGTGGTTGTCACCCTGCAACCGTTCGCCCACTTCGCCAACGGCAGTCTGCCGCTGGTGTTCCTGGTGGCGTTATTGGTCACGCTGATTCCGACCACTATCGGCGGCCTGCTGTCGGCCATCGGTATCGCCGGGATGGACCGTCTGGTGCGCCTGAACGTGATCGCCAAATCCGGTCGCGCCGTGGAAGCGGCGGGGGATGTGCACGTCCTGCTGCTGGACAAGACCGGCACCATCACCTTCGGTAACCGTCGTTGCACCGCGGTCTATGCGGCACCGGGCGTGAGCAGCAAGGAACTGGCCGAGGGCGCTTTGTTCGCTTCGCTGGCCGATGACACCGCTGAAGGCAAGTCCATCGTCGAGTACCTGCGCGGTATTCATCCACAGCCTGAGCCGTCCACCGAGCTGATGACAGCCGTGCCGTTCAGTGCCGAAACCCGCTTGTCCGGTGTCGACTATCAAGGTCGTGTGTATCGCAAAGGCGCGGTGGATTCGCTGCTGGCTTTCGTCGGCCTGAAACGCGCCGATCTCGCACCGACCTTGTCCCGTGAAATCGACAAAATCGCCCAAAGTGGTGGTACACCGTTGCTGGTCTGCGCCGACGGTAAATTGCTCGGTGCGATTCACCTCAAGGACGTGGTCAAGCCCGGTATCCGCGAACGTTTTGCCGAGCTGCGCAAGCTGGGCATCCGCACCGTCATGGTGACCGGCGACAACCCGCTGACCGCGGCGGCGATTGCGGCCGAGGCGGGCGTCGATGACGTGCTGGCCGAAGCCACGCCGGAGAAAAAACTGGCGCGCATTCGCCACGAGCAAAACGACGGTCGTCTTGTCGCGATGTGCGGCGACGGTGCCAACGATGCCCCGGCATTGGCGCAGGCCGACGTCGGCATGGCGATGAACGACGGCACGCAAGCGGCGCGCGAAGCAGCCAACATGGTCGACCTCGACAGCGACCCGACCAAGTTGCTGGACGTGGTGCAGATCGGCAAGGAATTGCTGGTGACCCGCGGTGCACTGACGACGTTTTCCATCGCCAACGACGTGGCCAAGTATTTCGCCATCCTGCCCGCGTTGTTCGCCTCGATCTACCCGCAATTGGGTGTGCTCAACGTCATGCACTTGAGCAGTCCACAGAGCGCGATTCTGTCGGCGATCGTGTTCAACGCCTTGATCATCGTGGTGTTGATTCCACTGGCATTGCGCGGTGTGCGGGTGCAGGCGGCGAGTGCAGCAGCGTTGCTGCGTCGCAATCTGCTGATCTACGGGGTGGGCGGGATTCTGGTGCCGTTCGTGGGCATCAAGGCGATCGACATGCTGTTGACGACGTTGCATCTGGTTTGAGCCTGTGAGGCGGTGTGACAGATACACCGCCTTCGCGAAAGGCACCGCGTTCCCCCTGTGGGAGCGAGCCTGCTCGCGAAGAACACAACACGGTGCACCTGACTGAACACTGTATTTGTTATCCGAATTCGAGGATTTTGAAATGTCCACAATGATACGTCCGGCCCTGAGCCTGCTGGTCCTGATGACCCTGATCACCGGCGTTGCTTACCCGTTGGTGGTGACCGGTGTCGCCCAGGTCGCGTTCCCGGATCAGGCCAACGGCAGCCTGGTGCGCGATGCCGGCGGCAAGGTTCGTGGTTCATCGCTGATTGCCCAGGATTTCGTCGGTGACGCCTGGTTCCATCCACGCCCCTCGGCCGGTGCTTTCGCCACCGTGTCGAGCGGCGCCAGCAACTTCTCGCCGAGCAACCCGGCGTTGGCCACGCGGGTGATTGACGATGCGAACAAACTGCTGGTGCCGGGCCAGGGTCCGGTGCCATTGGCGTTAGTGACCACCTCTGGCAGCGGCCTCGATCCACACTTGCCACCGGCCGCGATTGCCTATCAACTGGCGCGTGTTGCGGCGGCGCGTAATCTGCCGGTGTCTACGCTTCAACAACTGCTGAATGCGCACATAGAACAACCGCTCGTTGGCCCGCCGGTGGTAAATGTGCTGGAGTTGAATGCGGCGCTGGAAAAGCTGTAGATCAAAAGATCGCAGGCTTCGCCAGCTCCTACATTTACCGGATGGACTCCGCGATTTCTGTAGGCGCTGCCGCAGGCTGCGATCTTTTAAAGGCAACACCCAATCCCAAGACGAACAAGGCAATGACAGATGAGTGACTCCGGCCGCGCCGACGCGCTGTTAGCAGACCTGCCCCGGGATGGCCGTGGCCGACTCAAGGTCTTCCTCGGCGCCGCCCCCGGTGTTGGCAAGACCTTCGCCATGCTGCAAGCGGCCCACACTCAACTGCGCCAAGGCGTGAAAGTCATCGCCGGCGTGGTGGAAACCCATGGCCGCGCCGAAACCGAAGCGCTGCTCGGCGGCTTGCCGCAGCAGCCTCTGGTGCGCTCGGAATACCGTGGCGTGAAGCTCGAAGAAATGGACCTCGACGGTTTGCTCGCGGCCAAACCGAAACTGGTGCTGGTGGATGAACTGGCCCACAGCAACGCCCCCGGCAGTCGTCACGCCAAGCGCTGGCAAGATATCCAGGAATTGCTCGCCGCCGGCATTGACGTGTTCACCACGGTCAACGTCCAGCACCTGGAAAGCCTCAACGACCAGGTACGCGGCATCACCGGCGTGCAGGTTCGCGAAACCCTGCCGGACTGGGTGCTGCAAGAAGCCTACGAACTGCTGCTGATCGACCTGCCGCCGCGCGAACTGCTCGAGCGTCTGCGTGACGGCAAGGTCTACGTGCCGGAGCAGGCGCGGGCGGCCATCGATGCATTCTTCACTCAGACCAACCTCACCGCCCTGCGTGAACTGGCGATGCAAACCGCCGCGGCCCAGGTCGATAACGATCTGGCCCAGGGTTATCGCCAGCTCGGTCAGGCTGCACCGGCTGTGCGTGGTCGCTTGTTGGTCGGCGTCGATGGTGATGCGCAGGCCGAGCGTCTGGTGCGTCACGCCAGTCGTGTCGCCCAGCGCCGCCATTTACCGTGGAGCCTGGTGCACGTGGACAACGGTGGCGTGCGCGACGAGCAATCGCGCCTGCGCCTGCAAAGTGCCCAGCAACTGGCCGAGCGTCTGGGCGGCGAAGTGGTGTTGCTGCGGGCCGGCGAAGTCGCCAAGACGCTGATCCAGCACGCCGCCGAACGCCGCGCCAGCCTGGTGCTGGTCGGACAGTCCCGACAGAGTTTGCGTCGCCGCTTGTTTGGCGGGGGCCTGGCGTCACGCTTGCTGCGCAATGCCCGCGGACTGGAAATCAACGTCCTCGACAGTGAGCTCGAACAGCATCAGCCGCGCCAGCGCTCGGCGCAATCGCTGGTGTGGTTCGACTACGCCCTGGCGGTTGTGGCGACGGTTTTGGCCAGTGCATTGGCCTGGGCAGTGGCGAGTGCTTTGCCATTGCCGAATATATCCCTGGTGTTCCTCGCCGCCGTATTGTTGGTGGCGGTGCGCAGCAGTCTCGGTCCGGCGCTGGCCTGTGCGGCGTTGTCGTTCCTGACTTATGACTTTCTGTTCATTCCGCCGAATTTCTCCTTCAGCATCCAGCGCGAAGAAGACGTGCTGACGTTGCTGTTCTTTCTGCTGATGGCGGCGCTCACCGGTAACCTCGCGGCGCGGCAACGGCGGCAATTGCAGGCATTGCGCGACACCCAGGAAGAGACCACCGAACTGCTCGATCTGTCTCGCAAACTCACCGCCGCCACCGACCGTCAGGCCGTGGTCAGCGCCGCAGCTCAACACCTCAATGGCTGGAGCGATCTGCAACTGTGCCTGCTCAACCGCGACGGGCAGGCTGGCTGGAAAGTTGAAACCGGTGGTCCTCTGGACTTTACCGAGGCCGAACGCGCCGCCGCCGACTGGGCCTGGCAACACGATCAACCGGCGGGCGCGGGCACCGGCACGCTGCCGTTCGGGCGTTGGTGGTGGTGGCCGTTGTCAGTGGAAGACGGGCCGCTCGCATTGCTCGGCGTGTGCGCCAAAGAAGGCCAGACCTTGAGTGGTCAACGTCGACGCTTATTGACCGCGTTGAGCCAGCCGCTGGCCCAGGCGCTGGCCCGTGCGCAGCTGGCCGAAGACCTGGAAGCGGCGCGGCTGCACGGTGAAACCGAGCAACTGCGCAGCGCCTTGCTGGCCTCGGTGTCCCACGATCTGCGCACGCCGCTGACGTCTATGCGTGGCAGCATCGACAGCCTGTTGGCGCTCGGTGAAGCGATCCCGCTGGAGGATCGCCGCGAACTGCTCGAAGGCACCCGCGATGAAGCCGAACGGCTCGATCGCTACATTCAAAACCTGCTGGACATGACCCGCCTCGGTCACGGTGCCCTGAAGCTGGCGCGGGACTGGGTGTCACCGGCCGACATCGTCGGCAGTTCGCTCAATCGCCTGCGCGCGGTGCTGGCGCCGTTGCAGGTGACGACCGAGGTGCCGCCGGAGTTGCCGTTGCTCTACGTCCACGCCGCATTGATCGAACAGGCACTGGTCAACGTGCTGGAAAACGCCGCGCGATTTTCACCGCCCCACGGTCGCCTGCAATTGCGCGCCGGGGCGAACGACAGCGAGCTGTTTTTCTCGGTGAGCGATGAAGGACCGGGGATTCCGGAAGAGGAGCGGGCGAAGATTTTCGACATGTTCTACACCGCCGCGCGCGGTGATCGTGGCGGGCAGGGGACCGGGCTGGGGCTGGCGATCTGTCAGGGCATGGTCGGTGCCCATGGCGGGCGGATCAGCGTCGCCGACGGTATCGAGGGGCGCGGCACCTGCATCACCCTTCACTTGCCCTTGCAGGAACAACCGGGGTACGAAAGTGAAGCCTGAACGCGCTTGCGCTACTCTCTTGCCACTTCTTTGTGTTGATGTGAATTCATGAGCCAGACCGCGACCATTTTGGTCATCGACGACGAACCGCAGATCCGCAAGTTCCTGCGCATCAGCCTCGTTTCCCAGGGCTACAAAGTGCTGGAAGCCGGCACTGGCACCGAAGGCCTGGCGCAGGCGGCGCTGAACAAACCGGACCTGCTGGTGCTCGACCTCGGTTTGCCAGATATGGACGGCCAGCAGGTGCTGCGTGAGTTTCGCGAATGGTCGACGGTGCCGGTGCTGGTGCTGTCGGTGCGCGCCAGCGAAGGGCAGAAAGTCGAAGCGCTGGACGGTGGCGCCAACGACTACGTGACCAAGCCGTTCGGCATCCAGGAGTTTCTGGCGCGGGTGCGGGCCTTGTTGCGGCAGGCGCCAGCAGGGGAGGCCCAGCAAGCGGCGCTGACCTTCGGCCCGTTGACCGTGGACCTGGCGTATCGCCGGGTGTTGCTCAATGGCGTCGAGGTGGCGTTGACCCGCAAGGAATACGCGGTGCTGGCGCAACTGGCGCGGCATCCGGGGCGGGTCATCACCCAGCAGCAATTGCTCAAGGATATCTGGGGGCCGACTCATACTGAGGACAGCCACTATTTGCGGATTGTGGTCGGGCATCTACGGCAGAAGCTGGCGGATGATCCGACTCAGCCAAGGTTTATCGTGACCGAGGCGGGCGTTGGGTATCGGCTTTTGAGTGAGGGTAGCCTTTAGTTCTGTGCCGTCTGGTCCGGCCCTATCGCGAGCAGGCTCGCTCCCACAGGGGGAATGCATTCCAATGTGGGAGCGAGCCTGCTCGCGATAGGGGTCCCCGCAGTCAATCGAGAACCTCAGGAATCCCGCTCATTCTCATACCGATCCAGCGTATCCCGCGCAATCTCCCGCCCCAGCGCGATCAACTCCGGCGCCTTGTAAAACTCGAAAAAACGGCACACCCGCTTCGGCACGTTGATCAAAATATCCGGCGGATAACCGGCGATCTTGTATTGCGCCAATGAGGTTTGCATCACTTCGAAACTCTGGTTGATCAAGTCCAGCAAGGACGCCGGTCCCACGTTGTCGATGATGAACGAGCCGGTGGCGGACTTCGGGGCGCCGTCGCGTTCAGGGGCGGCTGCCGGCTGCTGGGCTTCGGGTTCGGCGGATTCGATCCAGGGGTTGATCTCGGCAGCCTCTGCCATCAACGCTTCCTGTTCCAGCAGCAGCAATTGTTCTGCCTGCTTGCGGCGGAACGGCAATTTCGAACCCAGCGAATTGATCAGGCTGTCGAAGCGGGTCTTGAACGCCGCCGGGCGCTGGATCACCGGCAATTGATAGTGGCGCTGGTTGGTGGAGTTGAGGTTGACCGCGATGATCAGGTCGCAATGACTCGACACCACCGGCACGATCGGCAAAGGGTTGAGAATGCCGCCGTCCACCAGCATGCGATTGCCCTGCATCACCGGCGTGAATAGGCTGGGGATTGCCGCCGAGGCACGCATGGCCTGATGCAGGCAGCCTTCCTGAAACCAGATTTCCTGTTGGTTGGTCAGGTCGGTGGCCACCGCCGTGTAGGGGATGCGCAGGTCTTCGATGTTGATTTCGCCGACGATCTTGCGGATCTGCCCGAAGACCTTCTCCCCGCGAATCGCGCCGAGGCGAAAACTGACGTCCACCAGACGCAAGACGTCGAGGTAGTCCAGGCTCTCGATCCAGTCGCGATAATCATTGAGTTTGCCGGCGGCGTAGATCCCGCCAACCACGGCACCCATGGAGCAACCGGCGATGCAGGCGATGTCGTAGCCACGCCGTTCGATCTCTTCAATAACCCCGATATGGGCATAGCCCCGGGCCCCACCAGAGCCCAGTACCAGTGCGACACGCTTTTTCATGAATCGCCCTCGTCTGACAAGGTTCAACAATGCGCCCATCGAGGGGCGCGCTTCAATCGCTATGGTCGCCCGATGGGCAGAAGGCGTCGTTTTTTCGACACTCCATGGCGGCAGATGGGTATTCTCGCGAGCGCTATAGTTTCGGCGGCGGGACCAAGGCACTTTTCACGCGCCAGACCGTCTTAACTGCACGATTGTTTACCTATCTTTGAGGTGTGAGTAATGAAAGCCTGGATCTGTGTGCCTTTGATTGCGCTGGCGCTCGCCGGTTGTGCCGGCAAAACCGCTTACCGTGACAGCTGTGGTAGCGGGCTCGATGCCGCGTGGCATGAACTGGACCTGGCCAAGGCCGAGGGTTTCGCCGGCACCGTCAGCTACTCCAAGGCCCTGTCGCTGTTGACTGCGGCCAAGACCCAGCAGCAATTCGAAGGCTTTGAAGGCTGCACCAAGAAGGCCGAGAAGGCGCGCTTCTATATTCGTGAGTCTCGCGCTGGCCGTTGAGGCATGATGTAGCGCAATAAGGGAAACTCGATTCAGGGAGCAAGCGATGTCTGCCTTGGTTGATCGGTTAGTGGCTCATGTCCTGGGCCTGGAAGTTCGTTTGCTGGCCTGTCAGGCACGCTTGAGTGCCCGTACCGACCCTGAAGCGTTGCACGACCTGCGCACCACGGTTCGCCGTTTGCGCAGCCTGTTGCGACCGTTGCGTGGCTTGCCCGGTGTCGAGCAGCTGGAAGCAGCGGCGTCCCGGGTCGGCGATCTGACCACGCCGCTGCGCGATCGCGAAGTGCTGGCGGCGTATTTGCTCCAGCACGGTCAACCCGAGGCGGCGCAACGGCGCATGGCGCAGATGGCCGAGGCTTATCCGGCGGTAGCGGTGAGCCCGGAGCTGGCGCAGTTGCTGATGATCCTCGACGCCTTTCCGCGTTTTCTGCGGGCCTCCCAGCGTCAGGGGTTGCTCAAGGGCTTGCGCCAGCGCATCGAGAAGCGTCTGGCCAAGCAATGGAAAAAACTCGATAAGGCCCTGCATGATCCTGCCCATGATCGCCATCGTCTGCGCCTGCTGATCAAACGCGTGCGCTATGGCATCGAGGCCTACCCCGAACTCGATCGTTTGCCGAAGCCGGCCCTGCCCGGACTGAAAGCGGCCCAGGGTGCGTTGGGCGACTGGCACGATTGCTGGCAATGGCTGGCCAGGGCCGAACAGGAAGCCGATTTGCAACCTTGCGTCGCGGTCTGGAAAGTCACCATGGCCAAGGCCGAAGGCCGCGCCGACCGCGTCCTCGACAAACTCAGCGCCGCCTGCTTCAAATCCTGAGGCCACCACACAAAGTGGGCACACCCTATGGAATGGGGTGCACCCGATCTGTGTAGGAGCTGCCGAAGGCTGCGATCTTTTGATCTTTAGCGTCATTCGCTGCGCCGAAAATCAAAAGATCGCAGCCTTCGGCAGCTCCTACAGGGGTCATGTGTATCCGGCCTATCTGTCAGCCTCTTTGGCCGGAATAAGCGCTGTGCCATCCTCGTGGGCTGGTTAAGATCCCATCATCCTTTTCCCGCACCGAGGTTTCCATGCGTTTTTCCGATCTGCTCGACGCTGTCCGCAGCCAGCCGCTGGAGCTGTCTATCCCGGCCGAATGGGCTCAGGGGCGTGCCAGTTTCGGTGGTTTGGTGGCCGCCTTGCAGTACGAAGCCATGCGCGCAAAAGTCCCGACAGATCGTCCAGTGCGTTCGCTGGCAATCACCTTCGTCGGGCCGGTCGAGCCCGAGGTGCCGGTCAGTTTTGAGGTCGATGTGTTGCGCGAAGGCAAGGCCGTCAGCCAGGTGTTGGGCCGGGCGATGCAGCGCGGGCAAGTGGTCACGTTGATCCAGGGCAGCTTCGGCGCCTCGCGACCGTCCGAAGTCGCGGTAACGGCAACGCCGGCCCCCGAGATGAAGCACTGGGACGACTGCCAGGAACTGCCCTATATCAAGGGCATCACCCCGGAATTCATGCGTCATCTGGCGATGCGCTGGAGCGTCGGCGGTCTGCCGTTCACCGGCAATACATCGCGCGAGATGGGCGGTTGGGTGCGTTTGCGCGGTGATGTGAAGGAAGAGGCGGTCAGTGAGTCGCACATTCTGGCGCTGGTGGACGCCTGGCCACCGGCCCTGTTGCCGCACCTGAAGAAACCGGCGATGGGCAGCACGCTGACCTGGACCATCGAATTCGTCCAGCCACTGCTCGAACTGAGCACGCTGGACTGGTGCAAATACCTCGTTGAAATCGAACATGCCGCTGACGGCTACGGTCATGCGGCCGCCAAGCTGTGGAACGCGGACGGTCAGTTGATTGCGATGAGCCGGCAGACCGTGACGATTTTCGCCTGATCAGTGACGACGGTGGCGCTCACGCCAGGCGCGCCACCAGCCGCCGCTGAGGAAAAACCGTGGGAAGGTCAGGAACTGCTCGACTAACAGGCGTGATACCGCATCTTTGCGATCACTGAACGGCTCGGAGGCTTGCGCCTCCAGGCTGTGACCATGGCGTTGCAGGCCCAACGCAGCGAGCAGGCCGATGATGCCAATCGCGAAGTTCGCAAAACTCAGGCTGAACACCCCGCAAACAATCAGCAGAAACCCGACAATGAACAGCGGCACCGCAATCAGGTGCAGCACCAGATTGGTCGGGTGCTGGTGATTGTTCGGGTACGCTCGCCACTGCCAGGCGGGAAGGTTGGGGTGACGTTTGCCCATGATGCTAATCCTCTATCCATGTTGAACACATGATTAAAGAATAGGCGCGGCGCCTGCGGGCCGCGAATCAAGGTTGGCTATCGAAGTGATAGGGGTCATGGTCGGAATTGATGTTTGCCGGGGCTGACGCCATCGTGAGCAGGCTCGCTCCCACAATGGATCTGTGTCGTACCCAAATTGTAGGAGCAATGACGATTACTTGTGGGAGCGAGCCTGCTCGCGATAAGTCCTTCAGAGCTTGAGCTGCCCGATCGCCTTGCTCAACTCCCCGGCCAACGCTGCCAGTTCATTACTGGTCGTCGCCGAATCCACCGTCTGCTGCACCGTGTTCTCGGTCACGTCGCGAATACTCACCACCGCCCGATTCATCTCTTCCGCCACCTGGCTCTGCTGCTCGGCCGCCACCGCGATCTGTGTATTGCTTTCGCGCATCTGCGCCACCGCACTGGTGATTTCTGCCAATGCCGCGCCGGCCTCTTGAGCCTGTTGTACGCAATCGTCAGCCTTGAACGAGCTCTCCTGCATGAAGTCTACGGCGTCCCGAGTACCGGCCTGCAATGCCGCAACCATCGTCGTGATCTCGTCAGTGGACGTTTGCACACGCTTGGCCAGATTGCGCACCTCATCGGCGACGACCGCAAAACCACGCCCCATTTCACCGGCACGCGCCGCTTCAATCGCTGCGTTCAGCGCCAGCAGATTGGTTTGCTCGGCGATGCTGTGGATCACATTGACCACGCCGTTGATCTTCTGGCTGTCCTCGGCCAGACGCTGAATCATCTCGGCGGTCTGCTGCACCCCGCTGGACAACCCGGCAATCGACTTTTGCACGCGGCTGACCACTTCCTGCCCACTGCCGGCCAGGGTATCGGCGGTTTGCGAGAGGTCACGGGTAGCGCCGGCGTGTTGGGCGATGTGATAGACCGTGGCGGTCATTTCGTTGATGGCCGTGGCCGCCTGATCGGTTTCGCTTTGCTGGCCGAGCATGCCGTGACGCACGTCATTCATGCTCGACGCCAGCCGCGCGGCACCGACATCCAGTTGCCGGGCGGTGCTGGCGACGGTGTTGACCACTCGCTGGTAACCGGCCTGCATCGCGTTGAAGGCGTTAGCCATCTGCCCGACTTCGTCGGTACAGGCCAGCGGGACGCGGGCCGACAGGTCGCCGGTTTTCTCGACGTGGAGCATCACATCTTTCAGTGTATTGAGTTGGCTGAGCAGAAAGCGGATCAGCAATTGCGAAGCCCCGAGCATCGCCAGCATCAGGATAAACACCGCCGCCGCGTAATTGGCGAAACGCTCGCCGAACACTTGGCTCAGGCTCGGGCCATAGGCGATCACCGCGACTTGCTGTCCATCGGCGCGAGTGAACACGTCGGCACCCATCAACGGGTTTTCGCCGAACAACGGCATGGAGTTGATGTCCACCCAGCCGTTGGCATCGGCCAGTTCCAGGACGGGCTGCCCGTTCAGTAAAGGCGCCTGCCCGCGACCGGACGTCAGCAGGTTATCGGCCTTCGGCAGCGGTTGCCCGGCGGGCCAGGCGCCGAGTAATCGGGCCTGGGCCTGGGCTGACGCCTGGTAGGCGTGGCTGCGGGCCTGTTGTTCGAGTTGTACGGCGTACAGCACCAGCAACAGGGTGGTGACGAAGGCGACGGCGTTGACCGCCCAGAATTTATATTTCAGCGAGATATTGCTAAGCCAGGCACCCATGGAGGTCTTCTCTGATAGCGGAAACAGTTTCGGCAAGGTGCCAGCATTGTGCCGCCACCCAGAACGTCCGGTCTTGATGTGAGTCAACATTCCGGGCCACGCGCCCGCACAGGAATTGCCGGGCGTAATGCGCTATCCTTCGCGCCTTCAAAATTCCCTCGCTACAGGATTCCGCCCCATGAAAGCCGCACTCGTCGAACTCATCAGCAAAATAAGCTCCGGGTGCATGAGCGATGACGAAATCCTGAAAGTCGCTGACGAAGCGGCCCAGGCCTACGCCGACCCAGAGGCTTTTCTGACGGCTAATCCGGACATCAACTACGACGAAACCTTCCCGATTCCTCTGGGCGAATGGGTCGTCGTCGGCAGTCTGCCGGAGACTGTGCTGTTCCAGGCCGACACCTACATGGACCTGTTCGCCCAGATCGTCGCCTCGTTCGGCCCGGGCGTTGATTTCAACATCAAACCCAAACAACTGGCCAAGACCGAAGCCCTGACCGCGCTCAATCGCATTCAGGTGCAGATGGGCAGCATGAACAAGGAAAACGGCGGTTATACGCTGATGAACTTCAGCCAGTTGCTCGATGACGAACTGCAAGTGGTGCTGGTCTACGGCAATGACGTGCCGCGTGTGCTCGAGTTGTGCGCCGAAGTCGGCATCGCTGCCGCGCCGTCCCTGGAAGCCCTGAAAGTGGCGATCCACGTTTGATGGAATAAAACGGAACCCTCGCAATGGCCGTCTATCCTAAGAGGGCACACCACTCTTAGGGAGCGTCACCATGGGTTCCACGTTCAACGGTCTGATTGGCCTGATTATTCTTGCCCTCGACATCTGGGCAATCATCAACGTGCTGAAAAGTGGCGCCGATACCGGGATGAAAATCATCTGGGTGTTGTTGATCCTCTTGCTGCCGGTTCTGGGCCTGATCATCTGGGCCATCGCCGGGCCGCGGGGCAACGTACGCATCTGACTCCGCCCTGAAGGTCGACACAACCCATGTGGGAGCGAGCCTGCTCGCGATGAACGATAACGTGGTCTGTCAGAGAAGCCACGGCGCCGTCATCGCGAGCAGGCTCGCTCCCACAATGTTCTGTGTGTATCTACCAGCTGATGACGGTTCGACCTGTCATCTTCCGCGACGTAAAATGCGCGCCTTTCCCGGGCAATCGAGGCTATCGATTGGCCATCATGGGCGGGTAACCGTCCGTGGCCTCCCGCATTCATCGGAGCACTTCCCATGAGCAACATTCCAACCAGCGAATACCTGGAAACCCTCTACGAAGGTTACGGCCAGCGTTTTCGCATGGAAAAACTGCTGCACGAAGTGCGTACTGAACACCAGCACCTGGTGATCTTCGAAAACCCGCGCATGGGCCGTGTCATGGCGCTGGACGGCGTGATCCAGACCACCGAAGCCGACGAATTCATCTACCACGAGATGCTTACCCACGTGCCGATCATCGCCCACGGCACCGCCAAGCGCGTATTGATCATCGGCGGCGGCGACGGCGGCATGTTGCGTGAAGTGGCCAAGCACCGCAGCGTCGAGCACATCACGATGGTCGAGATCGACGGCACCGTGGTCGACATGTGCAAGGAGTTCCTGCCGAACCACTCCAAGGGTGCGTTCGATGATCCGCGCCTGAACCTGGTGATCGACGACGGCATGCGCTTCGTCGCCACCACGACCGAAAAGTTCGACGTGATCATTTCCGACTCCACCGACCCGATCGGTCCGGGCGAAGTGCTGTTCTCGGAAAACTTCTACCAGGCCTGCCGTCGCTGCCTGAACGAAGGCGGCATTCTGGTGACGCAGAACGGCACGCCGTTCATGCAGATCGAAGAAGTCAAAACCACCGCGGGCCGCCTGCGCAGCCTGTTTCCGGACTGGCACTTCTATCAGGCGGCCGTGCCGACCTACATCGGTGGCGCCATGACCTTCGCCTGGGGCGCGACCAATACCGCCTATCGCAAGCTTTCCCGCGAAACCTTGCAGCAGCGCTTCGCCGGCAGCGGCATCATCACCCGCTACTACAACCCGGAAATCCACATCGGCGCCTTCGCCTTGCCGCAATACGTGCTGCAAGCAGTGAACAAGCCAAGCAACGACTAAACTCAAGATGTACGCATAACCCCTTGTGGGAGCGAGCCGGCTCGCTCCCACAGGATCTGCGTTTTTCATGCTTCTACGCCGTAATCCGTTTGAACGAACACTCAGGCCAAAAGTCGAGATAGTGGTAAGCCCATCCGCGGGTTTTATCGAGGAGGCACCGATGCAAAAGTGGAAAGTCACTTTCATTGATGATCATGGCGAACAAGTGGACGAGGTGTTCGAGAACGAGGAGTGCCCGAACAACGAGCAAGCCGCGAAACTCATTCGTGCCCGGCGCTTGCCTGTCGCTGCCGAACTGGACCTCAATGACCTGGAAGGGCGCGCCGATGATCCGACCGTCAAAAGCCTGAAGACCCAGAACAGCATCGAAATCCTCAGCATTACTCCCGTCTGACACTCACCTTGTCACATTCACAACCAGGCCTTGGCAGCGGCTCTGACTTGGGGCTACTCTGCAAGCGAGATCAGCGAACGGATCGCTAAGGTCTGGTCTTGTCAGCTACATGCTTGCTTCCCACCGGCAACGTTGTTGTCGCATCGCTCGCATCATTCGGTTGTGAGTGCCGGGAATACGGAAAGTCTATCCATCAATTTGAGGGGGACGTTTCATGAGCACAGCCTATCAAGAAGACATCAGCAGCAGCGTGCTGCGCCGCATGAAAGAAGGCGGTTTCGACTTTTCACGATTCCATCCCATCGAGTTCTACGCCATTTTCCCGGATGAGGAGCGGGCGCGCAGGGCGGCAGGGCATTACTGTGGTGAATCCTTGAATGCACAAATCAGCGTGCGCGATGACGGCGCGTGGCACCTGGAACTGAGTAAAGTGATGTACGCCACCTATGACGGCATCGGCGATTTTGAGCAGGACTTCGAGGCAGTGGTCGAGCCTTTGGGCGGCATCATCGAAGGATGGGGCGTCAAGCAGGAGGTACGAGGGCGACTCGCATAACACTATGAACAGCGACAACACTCAGCAACGGCTGACCTTCGGGTTGGCCGTTTTCGTTTTTGCGGTTTGAAAGGCGAAAGATCGCAGCCTCGTTTCACTCGACAGCTCCTACAGGAGAACGCATTCCAATGTAGGAGCTGTCGAGTGAAACGAGGCTGCGATCTCTTGATGTTGTTTTTGATTCATAACGTTTCAAACAGGCAAAAAAAACCGCCTGAGCAGGCGGCTAAAGGGAAGTTTTTGAGCGAATGCGTGGATTATCCGCATCGACTCCCGGGCAGTGAAATCAACTCTGGCTATGCTGGTGATAGGCAACAGCATTGCTTCGCAATGAAGCGGGGGCGATCAGGTTGGGGCGTTTGCCGCACAGGATTGGTGCGGTGCAGGCGAGGCGTTTATCCAACTGATTGATATAAAAGCGTTTATGCCGATGGCACGGGCCTTGCGAAGCCTAGATGTCCGGGTGACAAGGAGTACGGCATGATCCGCACCTATTTTGATGAGATGTACGATGCCGGCGGCCAGGTCCGCCCGCATTATCGGGAGTTTGCCCGTTGGCTGGCCGATACGCCTGACGAGCTTTTGGCACAACGGCGACGCGAGGCCGATCTGTTATTTCATCGCGCCGGGATTACCTTCACGCTCTACGGTGATGAGCAGGGGACGGAGCGCCTGATTCCCTTCGACACCATTCCCCGCAGTATCCCCGCCAGTGAATGGCGAGTCGTCGAGCGCGGCTGCATTCAGCGGGTCAAGGCGTTGAACATGTTTCTCGCCGACCTCTATCACGAGCAGCGAATCATCAAGGCCGGCATCATTCCGGCCGAGCAGGTGCTGGCCAACGAGCAATACCAGTTGGCGATGCAAGGACTCGATCTGCACCGGGATATTTATTCCCACATCTCGGGTGTCGATCTGGTGCGTGATGGCGACGGTACGTACTACGTGCTCGAAGACAATCTTCGTACACCGAGCGGCGTCAGCTACATGCTCGAAGACCGCAAGATGATGATGCGACTGTTCCCCGAGTTGTTCGCGGCGCAACGCATCGCCCCCATCGACCATTATCCGAACCTGTTGCTCGACACTTTGAAAAGCTCCAGCCCGATCGATAACCCGAGCGTGGTGGTGCTGACGCCGGGCCGCTTCAACAGCGCGTTTTTCGAGCATGCGTTCCTGGCGCGGGAAATGGGCGTTGAACTGGTGGAGGGCGCGGACCTGTTCGTGCGTGACGACAAGGTGTTCATGCGCACCACGGACGGGCCGAAAGCCGTCGACGTGATCTACCGTCGCCTCGACGATGCGTTCCTCGATCCGCTGGCGTTCAACCCGGATTCGATGCTCGGTGTTCCAGGGCTGCTGTCGTCGTACCGCTCCGGCAACGTGGTGCTGGCGAATGCCATCGGCACCGGTGTGGCGGACGACAAGTCGGTGTACCCCTTCGTCACGGACATGATCCGTTTCTACCTGGACGAAGAGCCGATCCTGAAGAACGTGCCGACGTGGCAGTGTCGCAATCCCTCTGAACTGTCCCACGTGCTGGCCAATCTTCCAGAACTGGTGGTCAAGGAAACCCAGGGTTCCGGCGGTTACGGAATGCTGGTGGGACCGGCGGCGACGGCGGCGGAGATCGAGTCTTTCCGTGAGCGGATCAAGGCCAAGCCCCACGCGTACATTGCGCAACCGACGTTGTCTTTATCGACCTGTCCGACCTTTGTCGAGAACGGAATCGCTCCACGCCACATCGACCTGCGTCCGTTTGTATTGTCTGGCCGCGAAACCCGGGTTGTGCCCGGCGGTCTGACCCGTGTCGCCTTGCGCGAAGGCTCCCTGGTGGTGAACTCCTCCCAGGGTGGCGGAACCAAGGACACCTGGGTGGTCGAGGATTGAAGGAAGCCTGCCATGTTAAGTAGAACTGCCTCGGATTTGTATTGGATGTCGCGTTACCTGGAGCGGGCGGAAAACCTCGCACGGATGCTCGACATCAGTTATTCGCTGTCGCTGATGCCGCAGGATGGTCGCGGCGACGGTCTGCACGAACTCGCCATGCCCTTGCTGATCACCGGCACCCTGGACGATTACCTGGAGCGTCACGGCGATCTGCACGCCGAACGGCTGCTGCATTTCTTCGCCCTGGACGCGGCCAACCCGGCGAGCATCTACAGCTGCCTCGGTGCCGCACGGGCCAGCGCCCATGCGGTGCGTGGGCGAATCACCGCCGACATGTGGGAAAACATCAACGCCACCTGGCTGGAAATTCGCGGGATCGCCGAACAGGGCTTGAGTCGCTACGGCATGAGCCGTTTTTGCGAGTGGATCAAGGAACGTTCCCACCTGTTTCGCGGCGCGTCCTACGGCACCATCATGCGTAACGATGCGTTCCGCTTCATTCGCCTGGGGACGTTTATCGAAAGGGCTGACAACACCTTGCGCCTGCTCGATGCCCGCTACGAAATGGCGGGTGATCAGGCCGAAGCGGTCAGCGACGGCACGGCCCACGCCTATTACCAGTGGAGCGCTTTGTTAAGGGCGTTGTCCTCCTTCGAGGCTTACACCGAGATCTACCGCGATGCGCCCGGCGCCCGGCATGTGGCCGAATTGCTGCTGCTGCGCGCTGACGTGCCGCGTTCCCTGCGCGCCTGCACCGAAGAAATCGACCAGATTCTCGCCCAGCTGCCAGGGGCCAACGGCCGTCCTGCGCAACGCCTGGCGGCGGAAATGGACGCGCGCCTGCGCTACACCGGCATCAACGAAATTCTCGACGAAGGCCTGCACGCCTGGCTGACCGAGTTCATCCCGCTGGTGCGCCAGTTGGGCAACGCCATACACAGTTCCTACCTGGAGGCTGCATGAGACTTTCCATTAGCCACGAAACCACCTATCACTACGAAGATCAGGTGCGGGCGAGCATCCAGTACCTGCGACTGACACCCCACGACAGCGAGCGCCAGCACGTGCTCAGCTGGCAGCTCGACCTGCCGCGCCCGGTGCGCGCGCAACTCGATCCGTTCGGCAACATCCTGCATGTGCTGACCATGGACGAACCCCACGAGGCGATCATCATCGGTGCCCGTGGCCAGGTCGACATCGACGAACTGCGCGAAGCCGAGCATGAGAGCCAGTCGGCGCTGCCGTTCCTGCGCTTCACGCGCCTGACCGAAGCCGATGAAGCCCTGCGGGCGTTTGCCGAAAAGGAATGTAAGCAACGCCGGGATCGCACGGCGCTGATTGACTTGATGCATGGTCTGAACCAGCACATGACCTATACGCCGGGCTCCACCGAAGTGGACACCAGCGCTGCCCAGGCATTCGCCGGGCGGTCGGGCGTGTGCCAGGACCACACCCATGCGTTCCTCGCCTGCGCCCGCAGCCTGGGCATTCCGTCGCGTTATGTGTCGGGGTATTTGTACAGCGAGAACAGCGAGCACCTGGCCAGCCATGCCTGGGCCGAAGCCTGGCTGGATGACGCGTGGTACAGCTTTGACGTGACCAATGAACTGGCTCGGCCGGAGCGGCACTTGAAGCTGGCGGTGGGTCTGGATTACCTGGATGCCTGCCCGGTGCGTGGCATGCGCCGGGGCGGTGGATGCGAGCAGATGCATGCGAAGGTGTTTGTCTCACCGACGCCGATGCCTGTAATTTCGGTGCAGCAACAATAGTCCAGAACACGCCCCCCCTTGTGGGAGCGAGCCTGCTCGCGAAAGCAGTCTTTCAGTCAGCAAATTCGTGGCTGACACTCCGCTTTCGCGAGCAGGCTCGCTCCCACAGGGGGATGGTGTCAGGGTTTAACTTTGCGCCCCACCATATGCTTCAAATACCCCACCAACATCTCCAGATCCCCCTCCGGCAACACCGCCGCCGAAAACCCGGGCATCTTCGCCTGCGGCCACTGCCGCAAACTCTGCGGATCACGAATGTAGCGCTTGAGGAAATCCGCGCCGAAGTACTCGGTCGGGTTGTACGGAATATTCAGATCCGGCCCGAACTGCGCATCCCCGACACCATTGAGTCGATGACACGCCAGACAGTTCTTCTGAAACAACGCAAAGCCCTTGTTCACCGGATCATCCGCCTTCAACCCCGGGTCGGGCAGCAGGGCAGGAAAGCGCTCGGCCACCGGCGCCATGCGCTTGATGCTCGCCACTTGAAAGGGCCATTGCTCGGGGCTGATGTCGCCCGCCTGCGGATCAGTCCACACCAGATAAAACGGCCCGGCACCAGGCTTGCCTTCCGACAGCGCTGGCCACGGTTTGGCCGGGTCTTCAATCGCCAGCCAGGCCCTTGCGCCCTTGGCACTGAGCAACGGCGCAGCAGCCAGTTCGGCGGCAAAACCGTCCAGCGCCACGGCCTGTAGATGGTCTTCAGGTTTGATACCGGTCAACAACGCAGCCAAGGGCACGGCGCGATAGCTCATGTCCCGCTTGTAGGAAACGTCGTTGGTGATCGTGATGGTCTGGACTTGAGGATGCTTGAGCAACTCCGAGGTCTGCCAGGTGCGACTGTTCGCGCCCAGCTCCAGATTCAGCTGAGCGGCATAGAGGGGGGAGCAGAGCAGCAGGGCCCCGAACAGAATGAGCGTTTTCAAGTGATCGCCGTCCATGTCGTGGAAGTGCCGCAAAGGTTGGCACACCCACGCTGGCCCGGGTAGCGAGCCAGTCACATTTTTGATGAGGCGATGAAAAACCTTGCGCCGTATTTTCAATAACCGACTAACCGATCACCTTGGTCAGGTTCGGCAAAATCAACAACAGCGTAGTGGCGAATAGAATGAGCCCGGCTTGACGTACTTTCGAATGTTTGAACATGGCTGACCGCCTTTTTTTGTTATTTCCTGATGCCTGCCTGCATATCTCCATGACGGCAGAGCGTTGCACTTCCTGTAGGACGAGCGCCTCGGCAAAACCCGACGACAACTTCGTACAACTTCACCTTAGAGCCCGCGTCACGCTTGGTTTAGATCCATTTCGTATGGAATTGGCATTAATTGCTCTTAAAAAAGCATGAGGCATATTGCCAGCTGCTTGGACGCCCGTTTGCTAGACAGCTTGGTGTTCTGAAACGGTTAATCCGGTCGTTGGTGACCGTCCGTCTGAGCGTGAGCGTGAGCGTCAACGCCCGTGAGCGTTGCGGTCATTGAATCGGCGGCAGCCAGGAATAAGGTGGAGGCTCCTTAAAGATCAAAAGATCGCAGCCTTCGGCAGCTCCAACATAAGAATTCGATCCCCTGTAGGAGCTGCCGAAGGCTGCGATCTTTTGATCTACAACAAGAATCGAGAACGTCATGACCCAAGCTTTGATTTTCGACGCGTTACGCACGCCCCGTGGCAAAGGCAAGGTCGATGGCGCCTTGCACAGTGTCAAACCGGTGAACCTGGTGGCCGGGCTGCTCACGGCACTGCAACGGCGCACGTCCCTCGACACCAGCCAGGTCGATGACGTCGTGCTCGGCTGTGTGACGCCGATCGGCGATCAAGGCTCCGACATCGCCAAAACCGCGACCCAGGTGGCCGATTGGGACGTCAGCGTCGCGGGTGTGCAGATCAACCGCTTCTGCGCGTCGGGGCTGGAGGCGGTGAACCTCGGGGCGATGAAAGTGCGGTCCGGCTTCGAGGACCTGGTGGTGGTCGGCGGCGTCGAGTCCATGTCCCGCGTTCCAATGGGCAGCGATGGTGGCGCCTGGGCACTCGACCCGGAAACCAACCTGCACAGCCACTTCACGCCTCAAGGCGTGGGCGCCGACCTGATCGCTACGATTGAAGGCTTCAGCCGGCAGGACGTCGATGCCTACGCGCTGCACTCCCAGCAAAAGGCTGCGCGGGCGCGGGCCGACGGTTCGTTCAACAAGTCGCTGGTGCCGGTGCAGGACCAGAACGGCATCATCCTGCTCGATCACGATGAGTTCATCCGCGCCGAGTCGACCATGGAAGGCCTGGGCAAGCTCAAACCGAGTTTCGAAATGATCGGGCAAATGGGCTTCGACGCCACGGCGTTGCGGGTCTACAGCCATGTGGAGCGGATCAACCACGTCCACACGCCCGGCAACAGCTCCGGAATCGTCGATGGCGCAGCCTTGATGCTGATCGGCTCCGAGGCCAAGGGCCGGGCGCTGGGCTTGCAGCCACGGGCGCGGATCGTCGCCACGGCGGTCACCAGCACCGACCCGACCATCATGCTCACCGGCCCCGCGCCGGCCACCCGCAAGGCACTGGCCAAGGCCGGGTTGCGGGTCGAAGACATTGACCTGTTCGAGGTCAACGAAGCCTTTGCCTCCGTGGTGCTGAAATTCATCAAGGACATGGCCATCGATCCGGACAAGGTCAACGTCAACGGCGGCTCCATCGCCATGGGCCACCCGCTGGGCGCCACGGGCTGCGCGATTCTTGGCACTTTGCTCGATGAACTGGAAACCCGGCGCCTGCGTTATGGCCTCGCGACATTGTGTGTCGGCGGCGGCATGGGCATTGCCACCATCATCGAACGCCTCTGAGCCCCGACTTCAAGGAAATACGTTAATGACCGAAGCCATCCGTTACGAAAAGGGTCAGGACCAGATCGTCGTCCTGACCATCGACATGCCGGGCCAGAGTGCCAACACCATGAACGCGGTCTACCGCGAGGCCATGGCCGCGTGCGTCGCCAAACTGGTTGCCGACAAGGCGTCCATTGCCGGCGTGATCATCACCTCGACCAAGAAAACCTTCTTCGCCGGTGGCGACCTCAATGAACTGATCAAGGTCGGCAAGCCCGAAGCCAAAGCCTTTTACGACATGGTGCTGACGCTCAAGGGGCAGTTGCGCACCCTGGAAACCCTCGGTAAACCGGTGGTTGCGGCGATCAACGGCGCTGCGTTGGGCGGCGGCTGGGAAATCTGCCTGGCGTGCCACCACCGTGTGGCGCTGGATAATCCGTCGGTGCAACTCGGGCTGCCGGAAGTGACCCTCGGTCTGCTGCCGGGCGGCGGCGGGGTGGTGCGCATGGTGCGCATGCTCGGGTTGGAAAAAGCCCTGCCGTATCTGCTTGAAGGCAAGAAAGTCCGCCCGCAACAAGCGTTGCAGGCGGGTTTGATCGATGAACTGGCGGCGGATCGCGATGAACTGCTGGCCAAGTCCCGCGCCTGGATCATTGCCAATCCGACGGCGGTGCAGCGCTGGGACGTGAAGGGCTACCAGATTCCGGGCGGCACGCCATCGAATCCGAAAGTCGCGCAGATGCTGGCCATTGCGCCGTCGATCCTGCGCAGCAAAACCCAGGGCTGCATGCCGGCACCGGAGAAAATCCTCTGTGCCGCGGTTGAAGGCGCTCAGGTGGATTTCGACACGGCGCACCTGATCGAAACCCGCTACTTCACCGAACTGACCACCGGCCAGGTGTCGAAGAACCTGATTAGCACTTTCTGGTTCCAACTGAACGAGATCAATGCGGGCGGTTCGCGGCCCCAGGGTTTTGCGCCCTATGTGACGCAAAAGGTCGGCGTGCTCGGTGCCGGGATGATGGGCGCGGGTATCGCTTTTGTCAGCGCATCGGCAGGCATCGAGGTGGTGCTAAAGGACATCAACCTCGCGGCGGCGGAGAAGGGCAAGGCTCACTCGGCGGTGCTGCTGGACAAAAAAGTCGCTCGCGGACAATTGAGCGCCGAACAGCGCGACGCCACGTTGGCGCGGATTCATACAACTGAAAGCGATGCGGATCTGGCGGGCTGCGACCTGATTATTGAAGCGGTATTCGAAGATCGCGAGCTGAAAGCCAGGGTGTCTTCGGCTGCGCAAAAAATCGTCGGCCCCGACGCAGTGATCGCCTCCAACACCTCGACTCTGCCGATCAGCGGACTTGCTGCCGCAGTACCGGATCAGACCAAGTTCATCGGTCTGCATTTCTTCAGTCCGGTGGAGAAAATGCCGTTGGTGGAAATCATCAAAGGCGCCAATACCCGCGACGAAACCCTGGCTCGCGGGTTCGATTTCGTACTGCAAATCAAGAAAACGCCGATTGTGGTCAACGACAGCCGCGGTTTCTTCACCTCGCGGGTGTTCGGAACATTCACCAACGAAGGCATCGCCATGCTCGGCGAAGGCGTGAGCGCGCCAATGATCGAGACCGAGGCGCGCAAGGCTGGCATGCCTGTCGGGCCTCTGGCGATCTCCGACGAAGTTTCCCTCAGCCTCATGAGCCATATCCGCCAGCAAACGGCCAAAGACCTGCAAGCGGAAGGGAAACCGCTGATTGAGCATCCGGCGTTCGCCGTGATTGACTTGCTGCTCAACGAATACAAGCGTCCGGGCAAGGCCGCTGGAGGTGGTTTCTACGAGTATCCGGCCAGTGGCCAGAAACATCTGTGGCCACAGCTGAAAACCCGTTTCGAGAAAGCCGACGGGCAAATCTCGCCGAAGGATGTGCGTGATCGGCTGTTGTTCGTGCAAGCCATCGAAACCGTGCGCTGTGTGGAGGAGGGCGTGCTGACCTCGACGGCGGATGCCAACGTCGGCTCGATCTTCGGTATCGGCTTCGCAGCCTGGACCGGCGGCGCGCTGCAATTCATCAACCAATACGGGGTGAAGGATTTCGTCGCTCGCGCCCAGTATCTGGCCGAGCAGTATGGTGAACGGTTCGCTCCGCCTGCGTTGCTGCTGGAGAAAGCTGCCAAAGGGGAGGCGTTTTAAGGGACCGATGACACATTCCGGGGCTTGCCTTGTCACGGTGTTTCGAGGCAGGCTCTGGGGTGTGCATTATTCCCATCACGTGTCAGGTATTTTTTATGTCGTTACGCATCTGCATTCTGGAAACCGACATCCTGCGTCCGGAACTGGTCGATCAATATCAGGGTTACGGGCAGATGTTCCAGCGTCTGTTTTCGCAACAACCCGTCGCGGCCGAGTTCACCGTCTACAACGTGATGCAAGGCGAATACCCGAGCGATGAGCTGACCTTCGATGCCTACCTGGTGACGGGCAGCAAGGCCGATTCGTTCGGCACCGACCCGTGGATCGAAACCCTCAAGGCTTACCTGCTGACCCGTTACGAACGCGGCGACAAATTGCTGGGCGTGTGCTTCGGTCATCAGTTGCTGGCGCTGCTGCTGGGTGGCAAGAGCGAACGTGCGACCCAAGGCTGGGGCGTCGGCACTCACAGTTACAAACTCGCGGCCAAGGCGCCGTGGATGAGCCCTGTGAGGGAAGAGCTGACCCTGTTGATCAGCCACCAGGATCAGGTGACGTCGCTACCGGAGAACGCCACGGTCATTGCATCGAGTGATTTCTGCCCTTTCGCCGCGTACCACATCAACGATCAGGTGCTGTGCTTCCAGGGGCACCCGGAATTCATTCACGATTATTCGCGGGCGTTGCTGGAGATTCGTCAGCAAGCGCTGGGTGAACAGGTTTATCAGAAGGGTGTGGCGAGCCTGGAGCATGAGCATCATGGCACTACCGTTGCGGAGTGGATGATGCGGTTTGTGGCGCACAAGCCAGAAGCTGTTTGAAGCTGAAAGCATCGCGAGCAGGCTCGCTCCCACATTGGATCTTCGGTGTTGCAGAGATCAGTGTGGGAGCGAGCCCGCTCGCGATTTTCACAGGCAGCTCGGTAGCGGCTACAGCCACCCCGACTTCTTGAAACTCGCCCACAAACTCACACAGCCCACCGCAATAAACCCCAACACGCCGAAATACCCGTAATGCCACGTCAGCTCCGGCATGTTCTGGAAGTTCATCCCGTAGATCCCGGCCACCGCCGTCGGGAACGCCAGAATCGCCGCCCATGCCGCAAACTTGCGCTGTACCACACTCTGCCGTGACGCTTCGAGCAACACGCCGACTTCAATGGTCTGACTGGCAATATCCGCCAGAGTCGTCAGGTCTTCCATCTGCCGCGTTACATGAATCTGCACATCGCGAAAGTACGGGCGCATGTTCTTGTCGATGAACGGAAAACTCAGCTTCTGCAATTCCTCGCCAATCTCCACCATCGGCGCGGCATAACGGCGCAAACGCAATACATCGCGACGCAAACTGTGGAGTTTTTGAATGTCGTGCTCGTTCAGGGAACTGCACATGACGTTGCGTTCCAACTCATCGATCTCTGCGTGGATCGCTTCGCCCATGGGCTGGTAGTTTTCGATCACGAAGTCGAGGATGGCATAGAGTACGAAATCTTCCCCGTGCTCCAGCAATATCGGACGCGCCTCACAACGCTGCCGGACAAGGGCGTAGGACGCCGAGTGCCCATTGCGTGCGGTAATGATGTAACCGTTGCCGGCGAAGATATGAGTTTCGATGAACTCCAGTTTGCCTTCGTTCCGGATCGGCGAATACGTGACGATAAACAGTGCGTCGCCGAAGGTTTCGAGTTTCGGTCGGCTGTGCTTTTCCAGCGCATCTTCGATGGCCAGTTCATGCAGGTTGAACTGGCGTTGCAGATTGAACAGTTCCTGAGCGTTCGGTTCTTCGAGACCGATCCAGACAAAGTGGCCAGGTTTTGCAGCCCAGGCCGCGCCTTCGTCGAGGGTGATATTGGTGACTTTCTTACCGGCGCTGTAAACCGCAGCAGCAACAACTCTACCCATGATGGTGATTCACTTCTTATTGGCACAATGGCAGTGGCAGGCAGTGTCCAGCTTAGCCTTGTCTGCGGCTTGAGAGTCAGTGAAATCTGCTGAGTTCCCAGGCAAAAACTCGCAGGCAAAAGAAAACCCGCACAGGGCGGGTTTCTTTTTATGCGGCTTGCAGTTGCCGGTCCATCGAGGCGATGCACTCGCGCATCTGCTCCCGACACTGGGCAATCAGCAGTGGCATGTCGTCCAGGCTCAATCCAGCCGTAGGAATTGCCGGCAGCGAACGGATCAGAATCTTCCCACTGCGCCAGCGGTTCAATCGCATGTGTTTGACGTAACTGCTGACACACACCGGAACGATCGGCACGCCGGCAGCAATGGCCATCTGGAATGCGCCTTTTTTGAACGGCAGCAAGTCTTCGCCCAGGTTACGCGTGCCTTCCGGGAAGACCCAGATCGACGTGTCTTCATGCTGCAGGGTATGCGTGGTGGTCAGCATCGACTTGCGCGCCTTCTGCGCATTGCCACGGTCGATCAGCACGTTGCCGGCCAACCAGAACAACTGGCCGAACAGCGGCACCCATTTCAGGCTCTTCTTGCCGATGCACACGGTGCGGCGGGGCACTACGTTACCGAACACAAACAGGTCGTAGTTGGATTGGTGGTTGGCGATGATCACGCAGCTCTCGGGTTTGTTCATCAACGGCCCGACCTCAGCCTTCACCCGCAAGCGCAAAATGCACATGGCCGGCCATGCGTACAGACGCGCGCACAAACGGCTGTTGTCCGGATTGAACGGACGGCACAGCCCCAGAATCACCCCGAGCACCCCGGCCAGAATAAAGTGCATGCCCATCAACAACATACGAAACACAAACAGCATTTACAGGCCCCACCGGGACAAAAGGTGGCGCAGTGTACGGATGTGCACTGTTTTCGGCAATTGCCGCTATAGAGGTAGGAGATAGGCGATGTTTGAGCGCATGTTTCCGACTTATGGGTCAGACGCGTCCTAGAGCGGTTGTAGGGTTTTAAACCGATCTCGTAAGAAAAAGCCCGACACGACGGTCGGGCTTTTCGGTGTTGCAGGTTTGGGCTTAACCCATATGCTCCTGGTCCAGGATAATCGCGTTGTCCAGCGTATCAAGCAGCGCCTTGCGTACTTTGAGTTTGGTGTTCTTGTGGGCGGTCATGTTGATCTTCTTCAATTGACGCGCCGCCGCCAGTGCCGCGCCTTGCAGCTCCTCGGCCGACACCACTACGTCGAGGAAGCCGGCATCCACGGCGCTCTGCGGATTGAACATCTCGCCATTGATCACCGAACGGTGGAACGCCGATTTGCGCAGACGATCCCGGGCAATCTCGATACCGGCGTGGTGCATGGTCATGCCGATCTGCACTTCGTTCAGGCCAATGCTGAACGGGCCGTCGACACCAATGCGATAGTCGGCCGACAACAGCAGAAACGCCCCCTTGGCCACCGCATGGCCAGGACATGCCACGATCACCGGGAACGGATGCGACAACAGGCGACGGGCCAGCGTCGAACCGGCAGTCACCAGCGCCACGGCTTCTTTAGGACCGGATGTCATCACCTTCAAGTCATAACCGCCCGAAAGAATCCCGGGCGTGCCGGTAATGATCACCACTGCACGATCAGTCACCGCCTGATCAAGCGCAGCATTAAACGCAGCAATCACGTCCGGGGAGATGGCATTGACCTTGCCATTGCTCAAGGTCAGGGTCGCGATACCGTCTTCGAGATGGTAGGAAATCAACTCACTCATGACGCTATTCCTTGTATGAAAGTTGGGGCAGACGTTACCCACCGCCGCAGGCCAGGTAAAGCGCCGTGACTGACCCGCCAGTCACCGTTTCACCGCCCGCCAAGCGTAGTCCGCCATGCCAGCCGCACATTGCCCTCTATATAGAAGGGAGCACGAAGCCGGAGATTGGCAGGTTTGCCATAGCCATGAACGACCCGAAAGGGTTCGTCGCGTTAACCGCATGAAAATTCTGAAAAAAATGTTTGCCATCGAAAAAGCTTTCGACTACATTAGCGCGCCTCGACAGACTGAATATGTTTGACGAGATACGGTGAAGTGTCCGAGTGGCTTAAGGAGCACGCCTGGAAAGTGTGTATACAAGAAATTGTATCGAGAGTTCGAATCTCTCCTTCACCGCCAAATTCGATGTAACCAAAACCCCTGATTTCGAAAGAAGTCAGGGGTTTTGTGGTTTCTGGCGTCTGAAAAAAGCTGATTCAGGCGCAATAGCGCGCTTTGCAACACATCATAGATCGGCGTTGGCAGCATGCTCGTTAACCGAATGCAGGCGTATATTAAAGTAGTGAAGTAATAGCGGATCGTAGAGGTGTGAGAGAGCTGGGGGGTTAGCAGTTATCCCGGAACGTTTGGAGGTGTTACATGAGCCAATATCAACGACTCTTTCTGATAACCGGTCCAACCATGCGTCACACACCCGCGCTGCAGCGGGCAGTCGCCATTGCCGAAGCCACAGGCGCAGCGTTACATATCGCCGTGTTTATCGACGACTTCGACATCATGAGTTTGATGCGTGGCAGTGAGAGGTTTCGTGAAACCTGTCAGCAAGAGAACCAAAAGTGGCTGAAGGATGAGGTTGAGCTGATACGCGGCAGAGGTGTCAATGTGAGCAGCGAAGTGCTGATCACTCGCAGCGCACTGAAAGAGATTCTTCAGCATGTGGAAGAAATGCAGCCGGATCTGGTTATCAAGGACGTACAGCACGAGTCAGCGCTCAAACGTGTGTTCATCACGCCTCTGGATTGGCAGTTGTTGCGCGATTGCCCGGTGGCGGTGCATCTGGTCAGTGAAGTCAGATGCCCACTTCCACGAGTGATAGTGGCGGCAGTTGATCCATCGCAACCGGAAACCCAGATTACCGACATCAACGACCGTATCATTCAGGCTGCAAATGGATTGGCCATGCAATGCAGTGCTGAGTTGCATCTGCTGTATGCCTGCGATCCGTCACTGACACATATTTCTGATGCGGGTGCTGGCGCTGTGACGATGCCAGGTTTCAGCAGCGACGTACGTCGTTCTCTGCATAAATCGTTCATGGCATTGGCCGATCACTACGGCGTGCCACCTGACCAACAACACTTTATTGCAGGGCCACCTACCAAGGCGATCGCTGACTTTGCAGCTCACAACCGAGCCGATGTGATCGTGATGGGGAGTGCGCATCGCGAAGGGCTGGACAAGTTGGTCGGCAGTACTACGGAGCATGTCCTGTACAAGGTGCCCTGCAACGTTCTCGCCATTAAGGGGTAAGCCGATCCCCTGTTAAGTCCAGGGCTTATGTCTATGTGTTCAGCTTCCAACCCCTGAGATAAAGTGGGCAATCTTGCGGTCTTGCGGTTGCCCACTTGCCCGAAAAACCTCGAATGGAATCGACACCATGTCCCGCCCTCGCGCCGCTTCCTTGCGCATTATCCATCCCATCGCAGCCCTGTTGCTGTGTATCACGACATCACTCACCTTCGCATCCAACCCCACAACCTTTCCCGACGCAGCCGCCAGCGACCCCGCAAAGCTGGGCTGGATGGTCGGTTCGCATCCCGTTGCCAGCACTCAGTCAACGATCCCGTTACGTTGCCGGCGTTTGATGCGCTGGCCCAGTATTTGTCCAGGCTGCCTTGAGTCGATATCTCCAAGGCTATGAAAAAGGAAATCTCATGATCACCACCACAACCCACACCATCGAAGGCCGACAGATCACTGCCTACCTGGACATCGTCAGCGCCGAGTCTGTGCAGGGCGTCAACGTTATTCGCGACATGTTCGCCGGAATGCGGGATTTTTTTGGTGGACGCTCTCAAACGTTGGAGCGGGCGTTGAAGGAAGCGCGGATTCAGGCCACTGACGAACTCAAGGAGCGGGCGCGGGTGCTTCAGGCAGATGCGGTGGTTGGGCTCGATTTCGAGATCAGCATGCCGGCCGGGAAGGGTGGAATGGTGGTGGTGTTTGTGACCGGGACGGCAGTCAAACTGAGGTGAGTCATGTGTTGGTTTTGTAGGAAATAATGCTGGCCATTCGTCGGGCATGGGGCAATCTGAACTGCAAGTCCAGTAATGACCGGCTAGTCTCAAAATCCTTGGTGGTCGATATGTTTCAGGCAAATAGGGCTTGCCGGTATCGATCCCGTTTTTGAGAGGGGCGAAGATATGACCGATCCGTATATCGAAGACGACGGGGCAGAGTTTCCGATCAACAATTGTGTTCAGTGTGGCCAGACGGAGTACGTGGCTGGCTTTGGTGAAGACCAGACCAAGATTGGCAAGATCAAATCCATGGCGCGCCGAGGGCCGAAGGCGAAGTTTTTACCCAAGGTAGCGGCACCGGCCAGGAAGTAACGGACCACTAAGCAGACCCCGTCATCGAACGGGGTTTTTTATGCTTGCAGGAAATTTTTGGCAACGCGTGTTCTTCGCAGAAGTTTTCACAAAGTTTTCACACCGTCTTACGTAGGCTCAACTCATCCGTTAGAAAGCAACACCTGGCCCGCCTCCCCAGCGGGCTTTTTTTTGCCTGTCATAAAACCTTTTCCATAAACGCTGTCCAACCGTCGCCAATGGCGAGTTGAGTCCGCGTGTCTGGACTTTCTCGCCGCTAAAGCATTCAATCTCGACCCTTTTTGGTTTCCCCCTATATTTGAGGTTCTTGTCATGCGTTTAACACTGCCCGCTCTGGTTCTGGGGCTTTTGGTTGCTCAAGGTGCAATGGCTGCTGGCGATGGCACTGCCGCGCTGGGTGGCGGTCTGGGTGGCGCGCTGGGTAATGTGGTTGGCCAAAGCATGGGCGGCAGCACCGGTGCAGCGATTGGTGCCGGCGTAGCGGGCGCAGCCGGGAGTGCTGTTGCAGCACGCAAAGGCAGCCGTACCAAAGCGGCTATCGGCGGCGGTGTTGGTGCAGCGGGCGGCTCGGTGATCGGTAATAGCCTGGGCGGCAAGACGGGTTCCACCATTGGCGCAGGCTTGGGCGGTGCATTGGGCGGCGGCGTGGGCAGCAACCTGTCCAAAGGCCACAAGCGTCACTGATCCTGATCGATCAGCGCAAAAAAGCCCGGCTTGATGCCGGGCTTTTCGTATCTGAATGTTTATCCCTCGCCAGTTTCGAATCTGTAGCTGTCCAACCGTCATCGCTGGCCGGATTCAGCGGGGGGCAGATGCTAGACTCCCGCCTATCCGCAGCGCGTTCTTCTCCCCCCGATGCGGAATTAGAGGTTCATATCATGCGTTTGACATTGTCCACGTTGGTTCTGGGACTTTTGGTCGCTCAAGGTGCAATGGCTGCCGGTGATGGCACCGCGGCAGTTGGCGGTGGTATTGGCGGTGCGTTAGGTAATGTGGTCGGCCAGCAGATGGGCGGCAGCACGGGTGCAACGATTGGCGCTGGTGTGGGCGGCGCGGCGGGCAGTGCGGTTGGCGCGCCTAAGGGCAGCCGCACCGCAGCGGCTGTCGGCGGTGGTTTGGGCTCGGCGGGTGGTTCGGTGATTGGTAACAGTCTCGGTGGTTCGACCGGTTCCACTATTGGCGCAGGCCTGGGCGGTGCTGCGGGCGGTGCGGTGGGCAACAACCTGGGCACCGACAGCGGCGGTTCCGACTCCGGTAACGGCCACAAACATAAGCATAAAAATAAGCACAAGAACAAGAACAAACATCACTGATTCGATCTCGATTCACTGCATAAACCCGGCCTGGTGCCGGGTTTTTCGTGTCTGCGAACAGGACGCCGGAACGTTTGGCCATAGACCGCCTCGAACTTCATACACCCCTGAATGTTTTGAGGCATGCCATGACTCCTGAAACCGAAGGCAAGGAAGAAAAAGGCCCGAGTGGACTTCCATTCATCAACGATCCGGGCAATGAAGATCCTGGATCAATGATGGAAGACGCAACAGTGCCGCTCAATGATGCTGATGACGCAGGCGATGTTGGCCAAAACGACTTTGAAGACGAGGACGAAGATTGAACAGGGCCGACCGATCGTCTCTCTGATCGAACCGTCGCATGCACCCAGCCTCGAAACTTAAGGGCCTGATTTTCAGGCCTCTCGAGAGGTGCCTGTAGTGGTCTAATGAAACCGGACACCCATTTAGGCGAGAATACTCGCCAGATCGAGGTGTCAGATGACCAAACAACGCCGTTCATTTTCTGCTGAATTCAAACGCGAGGCTGCCGACCTCGTACTCAAGCAAAACTACAGCTTCATCGAAGCCAGCCGTTCACTCGGCGTGGGCGAATCGGCCCTGCGCCGTTGGGTTGACCAGGTTCAGAAGGAACGCCAAGGCGTCACTCCGCAGAGCAAAGCGCTGACACCGGAGCAGCAGAAAATCCAGGAACTGGAAGCCCGGATCGCTCGTCTTGAACGGGAAAAATCGATATTAAAAAAGGCTACCGCGCTCTTGATGTCGGAAGATCACGAGCGTACGCGCTGATCAATCAGCTGAGCGTCCACGAGCCGGTTGATTGGCTGTGCAAAGTGTTTGAAATCAACCGCTCAAGTTACTACGCCCACCGCCTCAAGCGTCGAACGCCTGATGTCGAACGGCTTCGGTTGCGCAGCCTTATGAACGCTGACCCGAAAGATTCCGACATCGACGAAACCCCTGAGTATCCGCTCCCTTCACCCACGGACTCTCTTCCCCGCGACCAACGCCCGCCCGACGATGACACCGGTGTGGAGCAAGTGCCAAACGAGGATGTAAGACGGACCGATACCGACGTCGAAGCTGATCCGGAAGATCCGGATATTGCAGGGAATGATGGCTCGAACGAACTGAGTTGATTTGTTTCCTGTGGTGCACTGCTGCTCAGGTATCTAAGCCCAGCTATTTGCTGGGTTTTTTACATGCGTTGGATTTTCGACTCGCACCCCATGCTAGTGCGCTAGCCACTCAGGCATGGGATCGATAGACACGTGCCCGGTTTATTCCGCCAAAGAGTCGATCCAGCGCTTGTAGAACTCCCTTTGCTGCTGGATGTCACTTGTGATGTCGGACTCTTCATAGTCGAAGATGTTAACCACGTCACCTTGTTCGGCTGGTTTTCCCAACGTCAGCTCATACGCCATTACTCCTGCAGACATTTGCGATGACATACGTGAGGGGTAAACATTGAGTTTGGCACCTTTGCATAAAAATTTTGTTTCTGGGAAATCAGCTCGCAACAATCCAAAGCAAACGTAAAGATCATAGGCTGTGTATGTTTTTCTTAAGCCGTTTTCCATTATGAAAGTTAACGTCAACTTTTGTCGGTCGCATTCGATTACAGCTTTTCGGGCGACTCCATGGGTGTTTGTAGATATTTCTATTATTTTCATGGTCGCTTCCTGTGCGGGTTGGGGATTGAGTAGCCTTCGTAACTCCCATCAGCGTAAACGGGGGTAACACCGAGAATGTCTCGGCTGTCGATTCCTCCAGGAAAAGCGATTTCAGCTTCACCCCTATGAGGCGAAAGCAAGCCAAGTTTTTTATTCACATCTATCCCACGAATATTTTTTATTACATACACGAATCCGTCTTCAAATCCGTAACCGGTTGCAAATTTTATAGCCTCCTTTTCTGAGGTCGAAGTACTGACAAAGAAACTGGGGGGACTTCGGTTGTCATGGGCATGTAAGTAGAGGTCCATGCTGTCTCCGAGTGGCTCAAATCCAGTCTCAAAAATCTCCCAGGATTCCCGTGAGTCTCCGCGGTACAAGTAACGGGTTTTAGGTTTTTGGGATGGAGTAGCAGGATCCCCCTCATCAACCTTCGCCTTACCCGCCGGATCCTCAACCCCATCCCCCGGCCTGCACTTACCCGTCCCCGGACAATCACTCAACCCCAACGGATCAACCCACCCCGTTGGACTCAGCGCATACCGATACCCGTTTAACCCACCCCCCAGCTTGATCGGATCCTGCGTTAGATACCGTCCAATATCCGGATTGTAGTAACGATGCCGGTTGTAGTGCAGGCCGCTTTCCGCGTCGAAATACTGCCCCTGAAACCGCAACGGCTGGTCGAGAATCTGGTGGGTGTCGCGGTTGAGGCGGGTGAGGCGACCGTACGCGGTGTATTGGGCCGCCCAGACGATGTCGCCGCTGTAGTCGGTGAGTTCTTGCGGTGTGCCGAGGTGGTCGAGTTGGTAGTAAAACGGGCACGCCTGGCGCGGGCCTTTACCGTCGAGCATGGCCAGCGGGCGGAAGGTGCCGGGTTCGTAGACATAGCTGCGGTAATGCTCGTGACTGTTTTCGGCGACGAGGTGGTCGCCCTGCCAGAAAAACTCAGTGGTTTTACCCCCGACGGTTTTGCTGATTCGGCGGCCGAAGGCGTCGTAGCGGTAGCTTGTCTGGTTGCCGTTGGGCAGGGTCACACCGATCAGCCGATGCTGACAGTCGTAACGGTATTGAGTGACGAGTTTCTGGGCAGTGCCGCGACGTTCGCGGATCAGGTTACCGAAGGCGTCGTAGTCGTAGTGACGGTCGCCTTGCATCAGCAGGCGATTGCCTTTGAGGGTGGTCGGCCCTGGACGATCCTGCATCAGCAGGTTACCCGCCGGGTCGTGGGCAAAGCTTTCCGGTTGGAGGTCACGGGAGTGACGGACGCGGATCAGGCGGTCGAGTGGATCGTACTGGTAGCTGCGCTGGCCGTGTCGAGTGTCGGAAACATGATCGAGGTTGCCATTGGCGCTGTAGGCATAGTCGCGGCGATAGAGTGGTTGCTGCTGTTGACTGACAGCGTGGGCCTTCAGACGGCCTTGGTCGTCGTAGGCATATTCGCTGAGCAGCAGGCCTTGCTGACGCTGCTGCTCACGACCGAATTCGAACTGGTGAGTGCTGAGCCGGGCGCCGTTGAGGTCGATGGCCGTCAGCGCACCACCCTTGGCGTGGTGATAATCGAGCTTGCTGGTGTCCGGCAGACGCAGCCGGTTGAGCTGGCCGCAAGCATCGTAGCCATAGCGTAGCGTGCCCCAGCCCTGATGCTCGGTGATCAGGCGATCTTGTTGGTCGTACTCGAATTCCAGCGGATGGTCGTGACCGTCGTCGACGCTGATCAGTCGGCCGAGGCTGTCGTAGCAATACTCGACGCTGACGCCATCGGGCAGGGTCTTGAGCAGCAAGCGCCCTGCCGAGTCCCGTTCATAAGCGGTAACCAGTTGCGAGCCGTCATCGCCGAACTCGGTTTTTTCCAGCAGATGGCCGTTGAGGTCGTAGGCGTACGCCGTACGGCGGCCATCAAATCCGGTCTCCTGTCGGATCAAGCCGTTGGGCGTGTAGTCCAGGAGGTATTTTTCGCCGGATTCGTTTTCGATTTCCGTGAGTAGCAGCTGTGCGTTGTCGTAGCGATACCGCAGCTGCGTGCCGTCGGCATTGATGCGGCGGCTGACCAGGTGCAGATCGTCGACATACTCGTAGCGAGTGACGCGGCCCAGTTCGTCGCGTTCGGCGGTGATCTTGCCGTAGGCGTTGTAGCTGAAGCCGCGAGTGGCGCCTGTAGGAAACGTTGTCTGAATCAGTCGGCCAACGGCATCCCATTGGTGGTGGGTGACGGCACCGTGTTCGTCCTGACGGGTAAGCTGCCGACCCAAAACATCGTAGGAAAACCGTCGCTGAGCGCCATCTGGCAAGGTCTCTTCGAGCAGTTGTCCTAGTGCGTTCCAGACGAAAACATGTTGGCTGGTATCCGGATAACGGATCGACAGCAACTGCCCTTTTTCATCGTAGTGATAGTGGGTGACATGGCCGTCAGGATCGGTCGCTTCGGTGACGTCCCCCTGCGCATTGCGCTGATACGTCCACACGGCTTTACCGCGATACCGCGCGTGCAGGAAACCGTTGCGATACTCGTAGGACGTCGGTTCGTCTTCCGGTGGAATCAGCGCGATCAGCCATCCGACTTCGTCGTAGTGGTATTCGGTGACAGCGCCGAGCGGATCCTGCTCGGCAACCAACCGACCTTTATCGTCGTAGGTCTTGAGGTGTTCGGCGCCATCCAGCCCGACCTTGCGCACCAGTCGCGCCCGATCGTCGTGCTCGTAAACCTCTTCGCTGCCATCGATGTTCAGGACGGTGACGCTGCCCGCGTCATCCCAGACATACCGCGCATCCATCTGCGAAAACGACGCCCAGTGGCGGATGCATCGCGCCGCTTTGCCGGACCTTTCCCACTCCCAGAAGAAACTCGCCCCACCGGCCAGTTGCCGCTGGAGAATGACGTGCTGGTCGTCGTAGTCGTAGCGCTCGCTTTCGCCAGCAGCATTGGTCGCTTGGATCAAGCGATGACAGGCGTCGTAGCGGTAGGTAATCAGTATCTGTTCGGTACGCCAGGCGTCTTCCAGTGTGTCGGCTGGATGAAAGCTCTGATACTCGACGGCGGCGATGTGCCGACGGTCGTAGCGCAATCGCAGTGAACGCCCGGCGCCGTTGTCGAGGCGATTGATCCTGTCGGCAGTGTCCCGATGCACTGTCAGCCGATTGCCATAGGCATCGCTGATCGCCGTCAGTCGCCCTGTGCGAAAGTGATAAAAGCGCGTTGTCTCGCCAGCCGGTGCGAGGATCAGCTCCTCCGGCTCGTCCCCCAGATAAATCGCCGACCGCGACAGACTGTTGTGAATCGCCGGGCGTTCAACATTCGGCAACGGGAAAGTGGTACGGCGGTTTTCCTGATCGATCCAGATGACGCTCTCGCCATCGATTTTCAGCCGATGCGCGAGGCTGTGGCTCCAGCCGTAACCGAGGCCGCAATCGATCTCGACGGCGCTGGTGCGATAGAGCCGGGTAAAGTCAAACGACAGAATTCCATCCAGCGAACCGTCGGTGAGGGTCAGCAGTTCTTCACCGGTGACCATCGACACCGGGCAGCCGTTGGTTGCGGTTTTATCCGCTGAATCGACACTGTCGCCGTTCGGGTTTTTCGCCGGGGCAGGGGCGTCATCGCGATGTTCCTGCCTGCTCAGGCGGGTCTTGGCTGCGGATTTGTCGCGAGCAATGGCCAGCGGGTTGTTCACCTGCACAACCGGCGATTCACCGGCGGTGATGTGCAACGGAACCGCAGGCGCAGGTTTGAGCGGCGCACTCCGGGCGCTGACCATCAAAGGTTTGAGCGCGCCCGCGTGACGGGTAAGGTCAGACCTGGCCGTGAGTGCGGCCAGTCGCAAACTGGCAGCCGCCAGCCATTGTCGGGCTCGCACAGACCTGATCTTGCCCAACACCCTGGTGCTCATGCCGAGCTTCAGGCCAGTAGGACCTGTGAGACGTACCAACAGGAAACCGATCAGTATTTCTGTGCGAATTTCCGCCACGACTTCGGCGACATACTGCGGCGGCAACATCCGCAACCAACTGGTGAAGGCCGCGAGATGAATGAACATCAACGGCTCGTCGCTCAACACCAGCAACACATTGGCGATGGCCTCGGCCGAAGCGTTCAGCAACGCCTCAAGTTCGCTCTCGGTCAGGTACTCAAGGAGTTTTTCGCTGTTGGCTTGCAGATCCGCCATCAGCGCATAGACCTGCTTCACGTCATCCCACAAACCGTGCAACGAATTTTCAAAGCCTCGCCAGTCGGCCTGTTGCAGCATGCCGTAGCGTTCCCTGAAGCCTGCCTCGGAAAACCCCTCCCACAATGGCTGGAACTCGGTCGTCCATTCGTTGCGCAACCAGCCTTCCAACTCGTCGATCACCTCTTGATAGGAGGCGTAAAGTGCTTTGACATGGTCAGTGGAAACATTGGGGAAGAAGGTGATGCGATAGCGCTGGCCACGCCAGCATTCGGGGATTTCCAGGATGCCGCCGGGGCCGATAGTCTTGTGAATCGGCTCGCCGAACGTCTGTTCGCCTTTGCCTTCGGCAAGCAAAGGTTCGAGCATCACTGGCGTATCACCGATCGGCACGAAACGCGCAGCGTCAAACATATGCACCAGTGTCAACGGGCCGCTGGCCGGGCACGTGGCGAGTGTCGAACTGACGGGAGCGATGGAATCCTTCGGTGCGCGGAGACGGACTTCGTTGCCGACCTTGAACACCTGTTCGACATCCAGCGCCCAGCCGGACCAGAAGTTTTCCGCCCAGGCTTCATAGTCGTTAAGGCAGAGACGGAAATCACCGAGCAACGCTTCGACGTCCGGCTGCTCGGGGTTCATGGCGGCGACCACCAGCAGGCCGATGGCGTTGTTCAAGGCCAGGACCTTGTCGGGGTTGAACATTCGCAGTCCCTCGCGCAGATCGATTTGGATCGCGAGACTTTGCGGGGGATCAACGGCGAAAGAAGTCGGCAAAGGAGGCGTTTTATGTAGGGCGAATCGCTAAATCACAGCCCACGCTTCAGAACGGGTATTTGTATACGCCGGACATTGCCCGTTGCTCTATGCCGGCCGCGCTCGCTATGCTGCTGAAACCTTTAATCGATCACGGATCCGGCCGTACCTGAGCCGCCTGGGATGTCATTAAAAACGGATCAGATGTGATGAATGCACCGCTGAAAGAGTTCGGCCCGATCAAGGCCGTGATTTTCGATATGGACGGCCTGCTGCTGGACACCGAGGGCATTTACACCGAGGTCACGTCCATCATTGCCGCGCGTTATGGTCGGACCTTCGATTGGAGCGTCAAACAGAACATCATCGGCCGGGGCGCGGGTGATCTGGCGCGTTATGTGGTCGAAGCGCTGGATCTGCCGATCACCGCTGAAGAGTTTCTGGTGATCCGTGAGCCGTTGATGCGCGAACGTTTTCCTACAGCGCTGGCGATGCCCGGGGCAGAGGAACTGGTTCGGCACTTGAAGGCCAACAACATTCCGATCGCGGTGGGCACCAGTTCTTCGCGCCAGTCGTTCGGCCAGAAAACCACCTTGCACCGCGACTGGTTTGCGCTGTTCGACTTCATCGTCACCGCCGACGATCCGGAAGTGGGCGCGGCCAAACCGGCGCCGGATATCTTCCTGACGGCGGCGCGACGCCTGGGCGTTGCGCCTGGGGATTGCCTGGTGTTCGAGGATTCGCCATTTGGTGTCACCGCGGCGAAAGCGGCGGGGATGACGGCTATTGCGATTCCGGATGCGGCGATGGCCGACGAAAAGTACGCACACGCCGATGGGATTCTTCGTACGTTGAAGGCGTTCAAACCAGGCGCCTGCGGTTTGCCGGCACTCGACTGGGCGTAACAAATGTGGGAGCGAGCTTGCTCGCGAAGACGGTAGGACAAACAACATCAATGTTGCCTGACCCACCGCCTTCGCGAGCAGGCTCGCTCCCACATTTTGACTGCGTTTAACTCATCAGGCACCGAAACCGCCGTCGATGGTCAGGCTGGCGCCGGTGATGTAGCCGGCTTCCGGGCCCACCAGGTAGGCGACGAAACTGGCGATTTCTTCGGTTTTGCCGTAGCGACCCACTGCCATCAGCGGGATCAGGCTTTCGGCGAAGTCGCCGCTGGCCGGGTTCATGTCGGTGTCGACCGGGCCTGGTTGCACATTGTTGATGGTGATGCCGCGTGGGCCGAGGTCGCGGGCCAGGCCCTTGGTCAGGCCGACCAGCGCCGATTTGCTCATGGCGTAAGGGCCACCACCGGCGAAGGGCATGCGGTCGGCGTTGGTGCTGCCGATGTTGATGATGCGACCGCCTTCGGTCATGTGCTTCGCGGCGGCCTGGGTGGCGATGAACACGCTGCGCACGTTGATCGCGAGGGTCTGGTCGAAGTCTTCGAGTTTGAAGTCTTCCAGTGGCGCAACTGCCAGCACGCCGGCGTTGTTGACCAGGATGTCCAGGCGACCGAAGGCTTCGACGGTAGCGGTCACGGCGTTGCGAATGGCCTCGGCGTCGGCACTGTCGGCCTTGATCGCCAGGGCTTTGCCGCCATCGGCGGTGATGCTGTTTTGCAGTTCTTCGGCTTTGGCCGTGGAGCTGACGTAAGTAAAGGCGACCGTCGCGCCTTCAGCGGCCAGGCGTTTGACGATGGCTGCGCCGATACCGCGGGATCCACCTTGAATCAAAGCCACTTTGCCGCTGAGGTTCTGAGTAGTCATATCGATCTCCAAAGTCCCGAGGCGAGATGTCTCGGTTGATGGAGCCTAGTATCGATTCAGGATTACAGGCTGTGTAGACGGTAATTGCGATAGTCTGTGTAAACCAGAAGTTTATAGTGGCGCTTATGGAAACCTTCAGCAGTATCGAATGCTTCGTGCGCAGCGCCGAAGTCGGCAGCTTTGCCAAAGCCGCGCGGCGCTTGAGCCTGACCCCGGCGGCGGTGGGCAAGAGTGTTGCAAAGCTTGAAACGCGGCTCGGTGTGCGACTGTTCCAGCGCAGCACCCGCAACCTGACGCTGACCGAGGCCGGGCATCTGTTTCTCGGCGAAGTCAGCTCCAGCCTGCTCACGATCCAGAATGCAGTGGCTAACCTCGCCAGTGCCGAGGGGCGCCCGGCCGGTACGCTGAAAGTCAGCATGGGCACGGTGTTCGGGCGCTTGTATATCGTGCCGCTGCTTGGCGAGTTTCTGCGACGGTTTCCGGCGATCAACCCGGACTGGCATTTCGATAACCGTCAGGTTGATTTGATTGCCCAGGGTTTTGATGCCGCGATTGGCGGTGGATTCGAGCTGCCGCAAGGCGTGGTGGCGCGCAAACTGACACCGGCGCATCGGGTGTTGTTGGCGTCAGCCGACTATCTGGCGGGACGTGAGGCGATCGTCGAGCCGGATGATCTCAAACATCACGATGGCATCCTGATTCGGTCCCCGCAGACGGGTCGTGTGCGGTCCTGGCAATTGACCAGCCGCACTCAGCAACACAGCCCGTTGACGCTCAAGGCGCGGATGACCATGAGCGATTCCGAAGCTGCATGCGCCACCGCGGCCCAGGGCTTGGGCATTGCGCTGGTGAGCATGCCGTTTGCCGTGGGGTATCTGGAGGCCGGGACATTGCTGCGGGTGTTGCCGGACTGGTATGTCGACGATGGCAACATCTCTATCTATTACGCTGAGCACAAACTGCTGCCGGGCAAGACCCGGGCGTTTGTGGATTTCATCATCGAGCAGTTTGCGGAGCGGGGGTTGGGGCAGCGGTTTAGTGCGCTCTGAGTCAGGTTCAAGACCGAGGTGCTGCCATCGCGAGCAGGCTCGCTCCCACATTTGATCTGTGTCGTTCACAAATCCCCTGTGGGAGCGAGCCTGCTCGCGAAGAACGATAACGCGGTCTACCGCCCGAAACGCCCCGCCCAACCAATAATAGTCTTCGGCCGCGGCGTCGCATACGTCCGCACCTTGGAGGTGGACAACCCCAACCGCACCAACGACTCCGCAATGGTCACCGCCGCCGTCACGCCATCCACCACGGGCACGCCGGTGCGCTGACGAATCTGTTCATCCAGCCCGACCATCCCGCTGCAGCCCAGGCAAATCACTTCCGCCTTGTCCTCAAGCACCCCCAATTCCGCCTGACGCACAATGGCCTCCAGCGCACGCTCGGGATCAGATTCCAGTTCCAGCACGGCCAGGCCACTGGCCCGTACCGACGCGCAGCGGTCCCAGAGCCCGGACAGTTTCAGTCGATCCTCAATCAGCGGGACGGTGCGGTCCAGGGTGGTGACCACCGAGTAGGCGTGACCAAGGAACATCGCGGTACTGGCCGCCGCATCGGTGATGTCCACCACCGGCACGTTGAGCAATTCCTGCAAACCTTCGCGGCCGTGCTCGCCGTAACCAGCCTGGATCACGGCATCGAAGGGTTGGTCGTAGGACATCACCCGGTCCATCACCGCGATGGCGGCCAGGTAGCTTTCGAAATTGCCTTCGATGGAATCGGCACCGAAATGTGGCGTCAGGCCGATGATTTCCGTACCCGGCGCGGCAACGGACTGCGCCGAACGTGCGATGGCCTGGGTGATGGATTCGGTGGTGTTGACGTTGACCACGAGAATTCGCATGGGAAGTCCTTATAGCAGGGTGGTTCTGCGGCCCGACTGTGCCAGGCCGTCGTGGAGTCAGTGACTGACGTTATCGACCGCGATGGCTTCACCGCTGACGTCGGCGTAATGGGGCTGCCGCTTGGCGATGATCAGGTAGAGCATTCCGGCAATCCCGGCGCCAATCAGCCAGGAGAAGGGCGATACGACCTGGAAACCCGGCACCAGCGCCAGGACGATGGCGATCAGTGCTGCAGGAATGAACGCCGCCACGGCACGCAAATTGACGCTACGGCTGTAGTAATAGGCGCCGTTGGGATCTTCGCTGTACAACTGCGGCACGTTGACCTGACCTTTTCGTACGAGCCAGTAGTCGACCATGATCACCCCGTACAACGGACCGAGCAGGGCGCCGAGGCCGGACAGGAAATACACGATCACCAGTGGGCTGTTGTAGAGGTTCCACGGCAGAATCAGTACGGCGATGGTCGCGCTGATCAGCCCGGCGCGACGGAACGTCAGGTATTTGGGCGCCAGATTGCTGAGTACGAAGGCCGGGGCGACGAAGTTGGCCATGATGTTCACCGCCACGGTGACGATCAGGAACGCCAGGCAGCCGAGTACCAGAAAGAAAGTGTTGGGGATCGAGGCGATGATTTCTGTCGGGCTTTCGATGATCCGTCCGTTGATCTGAAATTGCGCGCCGCACAGCAGGACGGTGATGGTCGCGAACACCAGAATATTCACCGGCAGGCCCCAGAAATTTCCGACCTTGATGGTCTTGCGGCATGGCGACGAGCGAGCGAAGTCGCAGAAGTTGAGGATGAGTGTGCCGTAGATCGACAGCCACAATGCGCCACCCGCAAAGATGTTGCGCCACATCTCGCCACCCGACAGCGGTTCGCGGATCGACCAGGCGATGGTCGCGTTAGCCTGGAAGTACATCCACGCGGCGAGGGCGGCGACGGTCAGCAAAATGACCGGCCCGGCGAATGCCTCGTAGCGCCGCACCATCTCCATGCCATAGGCGAGGATTGCCAGTTGCACGAGCCAGATCGCCACGAAACACACCCAGCCCAGGCTCGATAAGCCGAGGATCGAGTCGTGGTCGTAGTCGGCGAAGCCGGGGTGCACGGCCGTCAGCAGAACTCGGAAGACTACCGACGCCAGGTACGTCTGAATCCCGAACCAGGCGATGGCGATAACGGCGCGAATCAATGCAGGAATCTGCGCCCCGTGAATGCCGAAACTGATCCGGCTGATGACCGGAAATGGCACACCGGTCTTCTGGCCCATGTAACCGGACAGGTTCATGAAGCCATACACCAGCGCCGGCCTTCGGCCTTGGTCGGCGCCAGATCCTTGTTGTGCAGGCGCGGGCTGAGTACGACGGGTGATTGAACCGTTTGATCGTAAGCAGAGGGGTTAGGGTGAGAGGAGGGCAGATCCAGCGCGATATTGTTATTGGAGAGGCTAGTACGCATTCCGGCAGGCTCCTGATGCTCGACGTCGCGATGACTGTGCATGAGCGTTGGCTCGACAAATCTTCGTCACGGCTGGCGAATATCATTGGTTACGGGGCATCTGCAGCCTGTACGGGACAGGGCGCTTCAGGCTTGCAGATCTAAAGTGTGTGTATATTTTGATTTAATTGTATACAAAACATGTGGGCGCTTAAGCCAGATCTATGCCAGCTCGCGATCTATGAATTCCGCCGCTAATTTCGTTTTGTTATCTGTTATCAGTAAGTGGCTGAAATAAATGCGATATAAATTGACCGATCAAACAGGTATTTATTTTTCAGTGGGGTTTTGTGGGAAAGAGCGACTGAGGAAGTCAGGAAAGGAGGATGTAACCTTTTGGGGCGATAAAGTTAAAAGTGCACACATAAATGGCATCTATGGTGGCATTCGTGTGTACACATTTTTTGAAGCGGCGCATAAAGCTGTGGGAGCGAGCCTGCTCGCGATAGCGGTGTAACAGTCAACCCCGATGTTGAATGTCAGTCCGTCATCGCGAGCAGGCTCGCTCCCACAGGGGGATTTCACAAGGCTTGGGGTTTATACCTTGGACTTGCTGATGATGTTACCCGCATGCAAACCGCATTCTTTCTGCGTCGCTTCTTCCCACCACCAACGACCTTCACGCTCATGCTGGTTCGGCAGCACCGGGCGGGTGCACGGTTCGCAGCCAATGCTGATGAAACCGCGTTCATGCAGGCTGTTGTACGGCAGCTCAAGCATGCGGATGTAACCCCAGATCTCCTCGCTGGTCATTTGCGCCAACGGGTTGAATTTGTACAGGGTGCGTTCCGGGGTCGAAAACGCGGTGTCGATTTCCAGCACCGCGACCGCGCTGCGGGTGCCAGGGCTCTGGTCCCGACGCTGGCCAGTGGCCCAGGCGGTCACGCCGGACAACTTGCGACGCAGCGGCTCGATCTTGCGGATGCCGCAGCACTCGCCATGGCCGTCCTTGTAGAAACTGAACAGGCCCTTTTCCTTCACGAACGGTTCGAGTTTGGTGTAGTCCGGCGACACCAGTTCGATGTCGATCTTGTAGTGCTCGCGCACCTGATCGATGAAGCGGTAGGTCTCGGGGTGCAGGCGGCCGGTGTCGAGGCTGAACACCTTGACGTTCTTGTTCAGCTTCCAGGCCATGTCCACCAGCACCACGTCTTCGGCGCCGCTGAAAGATATCCACAGGTCATCGCCGAACTCGGCAAACGCGAGTTTCAGGATGTCCTGGGCGGATTTATTGGCATAGGTCGTGGCGAGTTCCACGACATCGAACGATGGGCTCATCAGGGCGGCTTCCTACAGGTCGGTGGCGCTGGGCGCTCTATATAGGGCTGATGGTAACAAAATCCGGCAGCGGCTGGCGTGCCGTCTGCGTTGCGCAGGTCAGCCCGAGTCGCTAGAGTTCGGCAGTCCTTTTGCTCGCTCGACTCAATAATCAATACAAATGGGAGTGTCTTGTGGAAATTGCCTGTCTGGATCTTGAAGGTGTGCTGGTCCCGGAAATCTGGATCGCCTTCGCCGAAAAAACCGGGATCGAATCCCTGAGGGCTACCACCCGGGACATCCCCGATTATGACGTGCTGATGAAGCAGCGCCTGCGGATTCTCGATGAGCACGGCCTGAAGCTCACCGACATCCAGGAAGTCATCGCTACGCTCAAGCCGCTGGACGGCGCTGTCGAGTTTGTCAACTGGCTGCGCGAGCGCTTTCAGGTGGTCATTCTGTCGGATACGTTCTACGAGTTCTCCCAGCCGCTGATGCGTCAGCTGGGCTTCCCGACCTTGCTTTGCCACCGTCTGATTACCGACGATGCCGGTCGGGTGACGAGCTATCAGTTGCGTCAGAAAGATCCCAAGCGTCAGTCAGTTTTAGCGTTCAAGAGTCTGTACTACCGGGTGATCGCGGCGGGGGATTCCTACAACGACACCACGATGCTGGGCGAGGCGGATGCAGGGATACTGTTCCATGCACCGGACAACGTGATCCGCGAGTTTCCGCAGTTTCCGGCGGTGCATACCTTTGAAGAACTGAAGCAGGAGTTCATCAAGGCTTCGAACCGGGCTCTGAGCCTGTAAACCCCAAACCTGTAGGAGCGAGCTTGCGATGAATCGTCAACGATAACGCGGCGAGCCTGACCCCCCCGCGGCGTTCTCCGGTTCATCGCGAGCAAGCTCGCTCCTACAGGAGGTGGTGTTGTTCAGAGGTTTTGCAGGGTATCGAGCAACACCTTCACCTTGGTAATCGATTCCTGATACTCAGCCTGCCACTCCGAATCCGCGACAATCCCGCCGCCACCCCAGCAGCACACCTGTCCATCTTTCACCAGCAAACTGCGAATGGCGATGGAGCTGTCCATCTCGCCACGCACGTCCAGATAAAGCAGGGAGCCGCAGTACAATCCGCGCCGGGTCGGCTCCAGCTCGTCGATGATCTGCATCGCCCGAATCTTCGGCGCGCCGGTAATCGAGCCACCCGGGAAGCTGCCGGCGATCAGGTCCAGCGCATCCCGGTCATCCGCCAGTTCCCCGGTCACGCTGCTCACCAGGTGATGCACGTTCGGATAGCTTTCCAGGCTGAACAACTCTGGCACCCGCACCGAGCCAATGCGGCAGGTACGACCGAGATCGTTGCGCAGCAGGTCGACGATCATCAGGTTTTCCGCGCGATCCTTCGGGCTGGCCAACAGCTCGGCGGCGTTCGCCGCATCTTCGGCAGCCGTCAGGCCTCGGGGGCGGGTGCCCTTGATCGGGCGGGTTTCTACATAGCGCTCGCTGACTTTGACGAAACGCTCCGGCGACAGGCTCAGCACTGCGCCGCCGTCGGGCAGGCTCTGGAAACCGGAAAACGGTGTCGGGCACGCCGCCCGCAACGCACAGTACGCGGCCCATGGATCACCCTCGCACTTCGCGCGAAAACGCTGGGCGAAGTTGACCTGATAGCAGTCGCCAGCCTGAATGTATTGCTGAATGCGTTCCAGCGCTTGGCGATATTCATCAGCGTTCAGGTCGGCGCTCATCGCAGCTTTCAGTTTGAATGGCGTGATCGCTTCAACTGCAGGCTGGCTGAACAATGTGATCAACCGCTGACGCTCACTGTCGATCAGCGTCGGGTGGAACACCAGTTGACTGGTCGCCAGGTGGTGATCGCTGATCAGCGCCCAGTCGTACAACCCAAAACGCGCATCAGGCAATTGCAGGTCGTCCCGCGCCTGGCTCGGCAGGTTTTCCAGGTGCCGGCCGAAGTCGTAGCTCAGGTAGCCAATCAGGCCGCCGGCGAAGGGCAGGTCAAAAGGAGCAGCCGCTTCACCGAGTCGTGTCAGGTTATCGCGCAGGCGTTGCAGGAAATCGCTGCCACTTTCGTCAGGTAATACCGCCAGCTGTTCCAGCGGCCAGGCGCTGAGCAGATCAAAACGCCCGCGCTCGGCACTCGGCCGGCCGCTGTCGAGCAGCACGGCACCGGGGGCATGACGAATCGCCGCGAAGTACTCGGCGGGGTTGGCGCAATAGGGGAGCGGGTGTACGGAACAGGTCAGCATGGGCGGGGCAGATCAGCCATCGAGGCGGGGTGGCGATTGTAGTCCCCTCGGGGAATTGCTCCTAGAGGGGATGTCGGGGATTGGTAGATCGGTGGCAGGGTTGGTGTTGTGGTGACAGGAGGGGACTCTTCGCGAGCAGGCTCGCTCCCACATGGGATTACACTCTCCTGTGGGAGCGAGCCTGCTCGCGAAGGGCGCTCCTTGGTCCCGGATCAGCCCTCAACCGCCGGAATATGCCCAAACAATTCCTGGGCAAACGCCACGCGCTCCTCAACCGTTTCGGTAACGCCACGGGCCTTCAGCTCTTCCAGTCGCGCCTCGATCGCGTGGGTACGCAGCGTCAGGCCGCAATCATTGGCGATCTGAATATTCAAACCAGGCCGCGCATTGAGCTCAAGAATCAGCGGCCCTTTTTCCTGGTCCAGCACCATGTCGACACCGATGTAACCCAGCCCGCACAGCTCATAGCAGCCGGCGGCGAGTTTCATGAAGCCGTCCCAGTAGGGCAGTTGCACACCATCCACCGCGTTGGTGGTGTCCGGGTGTTTGGTGATGATGTTGTTCAGCCAGGTGCCGCGCAGGGTCAGGCCCGTGGCGAGGTCGACACCGACGCCGATGGCGCCCTGGTGCAGGTTGGCCTTGCCGCCGGACTGACGGGTTGGCAAGCGCAACATCGCCATCACCGGATAACCCATCAATACGATGATCCGAATGTCCGGCACGCCTTCGTAGCTGATGCTTTTGAAAATCTGATCCGGGGTCACGCGGTATTCGATCAGCGCCCGATCCCGGTGTCCGCCCAGCGAATAGAGGCCGGTGAGGATGCTTGAGACATGGTGCTCGATCTCCTCATGACTGATGATCTTGCCGGACACCGTGCGATAGCGACCCTCGAAACGGTCGGCAATCACAATGATGCCGTCACCGCCGGCGCCCTGGGCCGGTTTGATCACGAAGTCGTTGCGCCCGCCGATGATCGCGTCGAGGTTGTCGATTTCTTTCTCGGTGGAAATCACGCCATACAGTTCCGGCACATGAATGCCGGCGGCGATGGCGCGCTCCTTGGTGATGATCTTGTCATCGACGATCGGGTACAGGCTGCGCTTGTTGTACTTGAGCACGTAGTCCGCGTTGCGTCGATTGATCCCCATGATGCCCCGGGCTTCCAGGGCCTTCCAGGTCTTCCAGAAACCGAACATCAGGCGTCAGCCTTCTTGAGGAAAGCCTTGAAGCGCACCAGTTCGGTCAGGCGATAACCGCGATAACGACCCATGGCCAGCATGAAGCCCACCAGAATCAGCAGGATCGCCGGGAAGGTGAACACGAAGTACACCAGCTCCGGAACGCTCATGATCAGGTGTGCCAGGGATGCGGCGAACAGCGTGCCGATCGCCACTTTCATGGCATGGCTGGCGCCACGTTCTTCCCAGGTGATCGACAGGCGTTCGATGGTCATGGTCAGAATCACCATCGGGAACAGCGCGACGGACAATCCGCGCTCCAGACCGAGTTTATGGCTGAACAGGCTGATGGCCGCAATCAACACCACCACGAACGTCAGCACCACCGACAGCCTCGGCAGCATTTGCAGCTTCAGGTGTTCAAGGTAGGAGCGCAGCGACAGCCCCAGCGCGGTGATGACGGTAAACAACACGATGCCGAAGCCGAGTTGGGTCTCCCGGAAGGCCAGGGCGATCAGCACCGGGGTAAAGGTGCCGAGGGTCTGCAAGCCGATCAGGTTGCGCAGGACCAGAATCACCAGCACGCCGATCGGGATCATGACCATGATCATGAAGGTCTGCTGGGTTTGCAGTGGCAGGCCGTACAGCGAGTATTCGAGGAAGTTGGCGTCCGTGTTTTCGTCGGTCAGCTTGGCCAGGCGAATGGCGTTCATTTCGCTGTTGTTCATGCTGAAGGTGACGGTGGCTTTCTTGCCGCCATCGACGGTGATCAGGTTTTCATCGCCGGTCCACCACAGCAGGCGGTCGGTGGGCATGCCTTGTTCGCCGGTTTCCGGGTTGAAGTACAGCCAGTCGGTGCCGTTGAAGCTGCGCAGCCAGAGTTCCGGCACTTGCGGTTGGTCGGCCACGAGGCGAATGGTGTGGACCTTTTCCACCGGCACGTGGGCGATGGACAGGATCAGCTCAACGATCTTGGCTTTCTTCGAGGGCGATGTGTCGCTGCCCAGCAGCAGTTTGACGTTATCGTCACTGAGGTTGTTGGTCCGCTTGATGGCTTCGCTGATAAAGGTCTCGACGTCCGCCGAATGCTGGCGGATCGGCGCGAGCAGGGCCTCGGCGGCAATTTTTTCCGGGCCTTCGACGGCGATGCTGTCACGGAAGGTCGGGCCTTTGATCTTGGTCTTCTCGGCTCTTTCGCGCTTGGTCAGCACCAGACGGTAATAAAGGGTCTGATTGCCCTTGGCCCGGCGCGCCGACCAGGTGACCTTGCGGTTGCCGTCGACACGGTTCACCGCCACGCCGTAGTTATTGGAAATGAAGCTCTCGTTGAGGCTGACGTAATCGCGGCTCAGCGGCGGCACGAACATCTGGATCTTGACCGGGTCCTTGGCACTGGCGACGAACTCGACCTTGGCGTCGATGTTCCACAAGTCGTCGGTGGCGTCTTCGGTCACGGGAATGCCGAGCACGAAGATCTGATAGGCCGTAACTGAAATGCCCAGTACCACCAGGATGGCGATCAGCATTTTCAGATGAAGGGTAAGAGAGCGCATTGGAATTACTCTGCGGTATGAGCGTCGGTGGCGCAGGCGGGTTTGCCAGCAGCGTATTTAAGACTGGGGTCGACCAGCGCATCAAAGCGTTTGAGCGCTTCGGAGCCAATCAGGAGCGGGTATTGGAAGGCACTGCGGTCGGTAAGGTTCACTTCGATACTGCGTAATGCCGAACCCATGCAGATATCCAGCTCGATCACCGGACGGGCAGTGTACTTCTTGCCTTCATCCGGATCGTAGTCGCCGGCCCGGCGCTTGATCTTGCTGACCCGGGCCAGTGGCCGTTCGATCGGGTGCGAGTGCGCCGCGTCGATCGCCAGATAGAACCGCACCCAGGACTCGCCATTGCGTTTGAAACGTTTGATGTCACGAGCGCTCAAGGACGCGGTTTTCGCCCCGGTGTCGAGTTTGGCGGCGACTTCCAGATTGATGCCGTCCAGCGAGGCGTACTCGTTGAGGCCGTAAACGGTCTTTTCCCCCGCCGCGGCGACACCGGGCAGGCAAATCAAATAAAGGAAGGTGGGGAAGGGCTTGAGTCTCATAAATCCTGGTGCGCAGCGGTCCGTGTTTCGATTCAAGGCCCTGGCATCGCTGCGCAAGCTCCCTCGTATGCCTATCAGCTATTTATGACAAGCAGTGCAGATGTCACAAACAAATGCGGGCGGCATTCTAGCACGGTGGCTTTATGGCGCCAGCGCTGGCGGGCGTCTATAAACAGAGGGGCTGCGTCGTTATGGTGCAGTCGGTTATTAGACGATTGTCGACAATACCTATTTATCCTTTGACTGTTAGGCCTGTATTCGCTAGTTTTTGCGGCATTAGCTTTCAAGGTGTCGACAATATGCTGGATCAACTCGATCCCCCGGTCACAGTCCAGGACGATTCGGAGACGCTTTCCGAAAACGTCTTCCGGCGCATCCAGGCGGCCATCGTCAAGGGTGATATCGCCCCGGGCAGCAAGATCTCCGAGCCGGAACTGGCGCGCACCTATGGCATCAGCCGCGGGCCGCTGCGCGAGGCGATCCACCGCTTGGAAGGCCAGCGCCTGCTGGTTCGCGTGCCGCACGTCGGGGCGCGGGTGGTTTCGCTGAGCCACGCCGAGCTGCTGGAGCTCTACGAAATCCGCGAATCCCTCGAAGGCATGGCCTGCCGTCTGGCGGCCGAACGCATGACCGTTGAAGAAATCGACGAACTGCGCCGGGTCCTCGAAACCCACGAGCGCGATGCGGCGTTTCAGGCCGGCGTTGGCTATTACCAGCAGGAAGGCGATTTCGACTTCCATTACCGAATCATCCAGGGCAGCGGCAACCGCACCCTGACGCAAATGCTCTGCGGCGAGCTCTATCAACTGGTGCGCATGTACCGCATCCAGTTTTCCACCACGCCCAATCGCCCGCGCCAGGCCTTTGCCGAGCACCACCGAATTCTCGACGCCATCGCCGACCGTGACGGTGAGCTAGCCGAGTTGTTGATGCGCCGCCACATCGGCGCCTCCAAACGCAATATCGCCCGTCACTACCAGGACGGCGCAAACCAGACAGCCACTGAACGAGGTGAGTCATGAGTTCCAACAAGAGCACTCCAGGCCAGCGATTCCGCGATGCGGTCGCCAGTGAACATCCGCTGCAAGTGGTCGGCGCGATCAACGCCAACCATGCGCTGCTGGCCAAGCGCGCCGGTTTCAAGGCTATTTATCTGTCCGGTGGCGGGGTGGCTGCTGGCTCCCTCGGCGTGCCGGACCTGGGCATCACCGGCCTGGATGACGTGCTGACCGACGTGCGCCGCATCACCGACGTCTGCGACCTGCCGCTGCTGGTGGACGTGGACACCGGTTTCGGTTCCTCGGCGTTCAACGTCGCGCGCACCGTCAAGTCGATGATCAAGTTCGGCGCGGCGGCGATTCACATCGAAGACCAGGTCGGCGCCAAGCGCTGCGGCCACCGTCCTAATAAAGAGATCGTGTCCCTGCAAGAAATGGTCGACCGGATCAAGGCTGCTGTTGATGCGCGCACCGATGACAGCTTCGTGATCATGGCCCGTACCGACGCCCTCGCGGTGGAAGGTCTGGAATCTGCACTGGATCGCGCCGCGGCGTGCATCGAGGCTGGCGCCGACATGATCTTTCCGGAAGCCATCACCGAACTGGACATGTACAAACTGTTCGCCAGCCGCGTGAAAGCACCGATCCTGGCCAACATCACCGAATTCGGCGCGACGCCGCTGTACACCACCGAGCAACTCGCCGCTGCCGACGTGTCGCTGGTGCTGTACCCGCTGTCGGCGTTCCGCGCGATGAATAAGGCGGCGGAAAACGTCTACACCGCGATCCGCCGCGACGGCACGCAACAGAACGTCATCGACACCATGCAGACCCGCATGGAGCTTTACGATCGCATCGACTACCACACCTTCGAGCAGAAGCTCGATGCGTTGTTCGCCGCGAAGAAGTAAAGATCAAAAGATCGCAGCCTTCGGCAGCTCCTACATCGATCGTGTTCCTCTGTAGGAGCTGTCGAGTGAAACGAGGCTGCGATCTTTACGACATCACCCGAATACCGTGATGAAACACAATTTGCCGATTCCCTAACAAATTCAAGATTGGAGACAGCAATGGCCGAAGCAAAAGTACTCAGTGGCGCCGGGCTCCGTGGCCAGGTTGCCGGGCAAACCGCGCTGTCCACCGTGGGCCAGTCGGGCGCAGGCCTGACCTATCGCGGCTACGACGTTCGCGAACTGGCGGCTGACGCACAATTCGAAGAAGTGGCCTACCTGCTGCTGTACGGCGAACTGCCGACCCAAGCACAACTCGCTGCTTACGAGAGCAAACTGAGCAAGCTGCGTGACCTGCCGCAAGCGCTCAAAGAAGTGCTGGAACGCATCCCCGCCGACGCCCACCCGATGGACGTGATGCGCACCGGTTGCTCGTTCCTGGGCAATATCGAACCGGAGAAAGACTTCTCCGAGCAGCACGACAAAACCGACCGCCTGCTGGCCGCGTTCCCGGCGATCATGTGCTACTGGTATCGCTTCAGCCACGACGGCAAACGCATCAGTTGCGTGAGCGACGAGCAATCCATCGGCGGCCATTTCCTGCACCTGCTGCATGACAAGAAGCCGAGCGAGTTGCACGTCAAGGTCATGAACGTTTCGCTGATCCTGTATGCGGAACACGAGTTCAACGCCTCGACCTTCACCGCACGGGTTTGTGCATCGACGTTGTCTGATTTGTTCTCCTGCATCACCGCCGCCATCGGCTCCCTGCGCGGTCCGCTGCACGGCGGCGCCAACGAAGCGGCGATGGAAATGATCGAGCGTTTTTCGTCGCCGGAAGAGGCGATCAAAGGCACCCTCGGCATGCTCGAGCGCAAGGACAAGATCATGGGCTTCGGCCACGCGATCTATAAGGACAACGATCCGCGCAACGAGGTGATCAAGGGTTGGTCGAAAAAACTCGCCGACGAAGTGGGCGACACGGTGTTGTTCCCGGTCTCCGAAGCCATCGACAAGACCATGTGGGAGCAGAAGAAACTGTTCCCGAACGCCGACTTCTACCATGCGTCGACGTACCACTTCATGGGTATTCCGACCAAGTTGTTCACACCGATTTTCGTCTGCTCGCGCCTGACTGGCTGGGCGGCGCATGTGTTCGAGCAACGTGCCAACAACCGCATCATCCGCCCGAGCGCCGAGTATGTCGGCGTCGAACAGCGCAAGTTCGTGCCAATCGAACAACGCTGAATGGTGAAGGCCTGCACTGGGATCTGAATTCAACGCGGATCCCTGTGGGAGCGAGACCGGCTTGCCGGCGATGACGGACTGACATTCAACATTGATGTCGACAGTTGCATCGCTATCGCGAGCAGGCTCGCTCCCACAGTGGATTGTGTTCAGTTCAAGCCTTGTGCCAGGCCTCACCTTTTGAAACTACCGTGACCGAGTCCTGACGATGAACACTGAATTCCGCAAACCGCTGCCCGGCAGCCATCTGGATTACTTCGACGTCCGCGCGGCTGTCGAGGCCATCCAGCCCGGCGCCTACGATACCCTACCGTACACCTCCCGCGTGCTGGCGGAAAACCTTGTGCGTCGCTGCGACCCGGCCACGCTCACCGAATCCCTGAAGCAATTCATCGAGCGCAAACGCGACCTCGACTTCCCATGGTTCCCGGCCCGCGTGGTGTGCCACGACATTCTCGGCCAGACCGCTTTGGTCGACCTCGCCGGCCTGCGCGACGCCATCGCCCTGCAAGGTGGCGACCCGGCGCAAGTGAACCCGGTGGTGCCGACGCAACTGATCGTCGACCACTCCCTGGCCGTTGAGCGCGGTGGCTTCGATCCGGAGGCGTTCGAGAAGAACCGCGCCATCGAAGACCGTCGCAACGAAGACCGTTTCCACTTCATCAACTGGACCAAGAAAGCCTTCAAGAACGTCGATGTGATTCCGCCGGGCAACGGGATCATGCACCAGATCAACCTGGAGAAAATGTCGCCAGTGATCCAGGTGCGCGACGGCGTGGCATTCCCCGACACCTGCGTCGGCACTGACAGTCACACCCCGCACGTCGATGCGCTGGGCGTGATCGCCATTGGCGTGGGTGGTCTGGAAGCCGAAAGCGTGATGCTTGGCCGCGCATCCTGGATGCGTCTGCCGGAAAGCGTCGGCGTCGAATTGACTGGCAAGCTGCAACCGGGCATCACCGCCACCGACATGGTGCTGGCACTGACCGAGTTCCTGCGTCAGCAAAAAGTGGTCGGCGCGTGGCTGGAATTCTTCGGTGAAGGCGCCTCCGCGTTGACTCTTGGCGACCGTGCGACCATCTCCAACATGGCCCCGGAATACGGCGCTACCGCAGCGATGTTCTACATCGACCAGCAGACCATCGACTACCTGAAACTCACCGGCCGTGAAGACGAGCAGGTGCAACTGGTCGAGAGCTACGCCAAGACCACCGGCCTGTGGGCTGAGAGCCTGAAAGGCGCGCAATACGAGCGCGGGTTGACCTTCAACCTGTCCTCGGTGGTGCGCAACATGGCCGGCCCGAGTAACCCGCACGCCCGTGTGGCGGTTTCGGACCTGGCCGCCAAAGGCATCTCCGGCCAGTGGGACGAAGTGCCCGGCCAGATGCCGGACGGTGCGGTGATCATCGCCGCCATCACCAGTTGCACCAACACCAGCAACCCGCGCAACGTCATCGCTGCCGGTCTGCTGGCGCGCAATGCCAACAAGCTCGGATTGACCCGCAAGCCGTGGGTCAAATCGTCCCTGGCGCCCGGTTCGAAAACCGTGGCGCTGTACCTGGACGAAGCCGGCCTGACCACCGAACTGGAACAACTCGGGTTCGGCATCGTCGCCTTCGCTTGCACGACGTGCAACGGCATGTCCGGTGCGCTGGATCCAGTGATTCAGCAAGAAATCATCGACCGCGATCTGTACGCTACCGCCGTACTCTCCGGCAACCGCAACTTCGACGGGCGGATTCACCCGTACGCCAAGAATGCGTTCCTCGCTTCGCCGCCATTGGTCGTGGCTTACGCCATCGCCGGCACCATCCGTTTCGACATCGAAAAAGATGTGTTGGGCGTGGTCGACGGCAAGGAAATCCGCCTGAAAGACATCTGGCCGAGCGACGAAGAGATCGACGCGGTGGTCAAGGCGTCGGTCAAACCGGAGCAGTTCCGCCAGGTCTACATCCCGATGTTCGCCATCCACGAAGACACCGGCCCGAAAGTGACGCCGTTGTATGACTGGCGCGAAATGAGCACCTACATCCGCCGTCCGCCGTACTGGGAAGGCGCACTGGCCGGGGCGCGTCCGCTCAAGGGCATGCGCCCGCTGGCGGTGCTGCCGGACAACATCACCACCGATCACCTGTCGCCTTCGAACGCCATCATGCTGGACAGCGCCGCCGGCGAATACCTGGCGAAAATGGGCCTGCCGGAAGAGGACTTCAACTCCTACGCGACGCACCGCGGCGACCACCTGACCGCGCAACGCGCGACCTTCGCCAACCCGAAACTGTTCAACGAAATGGTTCAGGAAAACGGCAAGGTCAAGCAGGGTTCTCTCGCTCGCGTCGAGCCTGAAGGCCAGGTCATGCGCATGTGGGAAGCCATCGAAACCTACATGGAACGCAAACAGCCGCTGATCATCATCGCTGGCGCTGACTACGGTCAGGGTTCGTCCCGGGACTGGGCGGCCAAAGGCGTGCGTCTGGCCGGTGTGGAAGCGATTGCCGCCGAAGGTTTCGAGCGCATTCACCGCACCAACCTGGTGGGCATGGGCGTGTTGCCACTGGAGTTCAAGCCGGGTACCGACCGCAAGACCCTGGGCATCGACGGCAGCGAAACCTACGACGTGATCGGTGAGCGTACTCCGCGGGCCGAACTGACGCTGGTGATCAATCGCAAGAACGGCGAACGCGTCGAAGTGCCGGTGACCTGCCGCCTCGACACCGCCGAAGAAGTGTCGATCTACGAGGCCGGCGGCGTGCTGCAACGCTTCGCGCAGGACTTCCTTGAATCGGCGGTTGCCGTTTAAATCACGACGCGCGAGCAGGGGATTTCAAGTCCCTTGCTCGCTATAGAGGAGCACCATGGCTCACGCACCCCAGATCAAGATTCCCGCCACCTACATGCGTGGCGGCACCAGCAAAGGCGTGTTCTTCAGCCTCAAAGATCTGCCCGAAGCGGCACAGATTCCCGGCCCTGCGCGCGACGCATTGCTGTTGCGCGTAATCGGTAGCCCCGATCCGTACGACAAGCAAATCGACGGCATGGGCGGCGCGACCTCCAGCACCAGCAAAACCGTGATCTTGTCGAAAAGCATCAAGGCCGATCACGACGTCGATTACCTGTTCGGTCAAGTCTCCATCGACAAGCCTTTCGTCGACTGGAGCGGCAACTGCGGCAACCTGTCGGCAGCGGTCGGTTCGTTCGCCATCAGCAACGGTCTGGTAGACGCCAGCCGCATTCCGCAGAACGGCGTGGCCGTGGTGCGCGTGTGGCAGGCCAACATCGGCAAGACCATCATCGCCCACGTGCCGATCACCCACGGTGAAGTCCAGGAAACCGGCGATTTCGAACTCGACGGCGTGACCTTTCCAGCCGCCGAAGTACAAGTCGAATTCATGGACCCGGCGGCGGAAGAAGAGGGCGGCGGCGGTTCGATGTTTCCTACCGGCAACCTGGTGGATGACCTGGAAGTACCTGGCGTCGGGACCTTCAAGGCGACCATGATCAACGCCGGCATCCCGACCATTTTCGTCAACGCCGAAGACATCGGGTACACCGGCACCGAGCTGCAAGGCGCGATCAACAGCGACCCGAAAGCCCTGGCGATGTTCGAGACCATCCGCGCTTACGGCGCATTGCGCATGGGGCTGATTTCCAACCTCGACGAAGCGGCGAAACGTCAGCACACGCCCAAAGTGGCCTTCGTTGCCAAGCCAGCGGACTATGTTGCATCCAGCGGCAAGGCGATTGCGGCGGGCGATGTCGACCTGCTGGTGCGCGCGCTGTCCATGGGCAAGTTGCACCACGCAATGATGGGCACGGCAGCCGTGGCCATCGGTACGGCCGCAGCGATTTCCGGCACCTTGGTCAATCTCGCAGCGGGCGGAATCGAACGCAACGCCGTGCGCTTTGGGCATCCGTCCGGAACGTTGCGCGTGGGCGCCGAGGCCAGCCTGGTGGACGGTGAATGGAAAGTGAACAAAGCCATCATGAGCCGCAGTGCGCGGGTGTTGATGGAAGGCTTCGTCCGCGTGCCGGGGGATTCTTTCTAACACCCATCCAGAAATAAACACAAAACCCTGTGGGAGCGAGCCTGCTCGCGATGAGGCCATCACATTCAACATCTATGTTGCAAGTTACACCGCCATCGTGAGCAGGCTCGCTCCCACAGGTGATTGCATTGCCAAAATAAGAGTGTTGTAACCGACTGAGATTTATCTGAACCGAGGTCCCATCAACGAACCACTTCAAGAGTGAATCGAACATGAGCGCCAACGTCGACCTGAACAACCGCCCCGACTACGACACGGTCCTGCAGGACATCGCCGACTACGTCCTGAATTTCAAAATCGAGTCCAGAGAAGCTTTGGACACCGCCCGCAATTGCCTGATCGACACCCTCGGCTGCGGCCTTCTGGCCCTGCGCTTTCCCGAATGCACCAAACACCTGGGCCCGGTCGTCGAAGGCACGATCGTCCCTTTCGGCGCCCGCGTGCCGGGCACCAGTTACCGGCTCGACCCGGTCAAGGCAGCCTGGGACATCGGTTGCATCATTCGCTGGCTCGATTACAACGACACTTGGCTCGCCGCCGAATGGGGTCATCCGTCCGATAACCTCGGTGGCATTCTCGCGGTGGCCGATCATCTGTCGCAAAAACGCCTGGCCAATGGCGACGCGCCGCTGACCGTTCGCGCGGTGCTCGAAGCGATGATCATGGCCCACGAGATCCAGGGCGTCATCGCACTGGAAAACTCCTTCAACCGCGTAGGCCTTGATCACGTCATCCTGGTGAAAGTTGCCTCGACTGCCGTCACCGCCAAACTCATGGGCGCCAATCGCGAGCAGTTGCTGTCCGCGCTGTCCCACGCGTTCGCCGACGGCCAGGCGCTGCGCACGTATCGGCATGCGCCGAATGCCGGGTCGCGTAAATCCTGGGCGGCGGGCGATGCGTCCAGCCGTGGCGTGCGTCTGGCAGACATCGCGATGCGTGGCGAGATGGGCATCCCCGGCGTGCTGACCGCCAAGCAGTGGGGCTTCTACGACGTGTTGTTCAGCCACACCAACAACGATCTGGCGCTCAAATCCGAGGACAAGCGGGCTTTCAGTTTCTCCCGCCCGTACGGCAGTTACGTGATGGAAAACGTGCTGTTCAAGATCAGCTTCCCTGCCGAATTCCACGCACAAACCGCCTGCGAAGCCGCCGTCACCTTGCACCCGCAGGTCAGAAATCGCCTGCACGAAATCGATAAAATCGTCATCACCACCCACGAGTCGGCGATCCGCATCATTTCCAAGGTCGGTCCGCTGGCCAACGCGGCGGACCGCGATCACTGCATTCAATACATGACGGCGGTGCCACTGGCCTTTGGCAATCTGGTGGCCGAGCAATACGAAGACGATTTCCACTCTGCGCACCCGATCATCGATGTGTTGCGCGAGAAAATGGTCATCGTCGAAGACCCGCAGTACACCCGCGAATACCTTGAGGCCGACAAGCGCTCGATCGCCAATGCGATACAGGTATTTTTCAAGGACGGCACCAGCACCGAGAAGGTGGTCGTCGAGTATCCAATCGGCCACCGCCGTCGCCGTACCGATGGCATTCCGTTGCTGGAAGACAAGTTCAAGGCCAACCTGACGACGCGTTTCACTGCCCAGCGCAGCGCCGAGATCTTTGCGTTGTGCAAGGATCAGACAGCGCTTGAAGCGACGCCGGTCAACCGCTTCGTCGACTTGTTCGTCATCTGAATGGATGCACACAGTCCCTGTAGGAGCTGCCTTCGGCAGCTCCTACAGGGGCCGTTTTCAGCTGTTGAGCCACTTCTCCACCGGCAACTTGGTGATGGCAAAACCTGTCAGCAGAACCGCCGAGTAAACCATCAACTCCCGCGAAAGACTTTGCCCCTCATACCACGCACCGATGATCACCGCGAACACCGGAAAAATGATGAACACGAACGACAAAATGATCGGGCTCAGCCGTTTTAGCAGCAGGAAATAAACGATAAACCCGCCCACCGATGCCACCAGTCCCAGGTAGAGCAGGGCGCTCCAGGAGCGCACGGTAATGTCATCGAGCACCGGCGATTCGAAGCTCAGTCCCGCAACGAACAGCATCAAACCGGCGATGCCGATGGGCAGGGTGTTGTAGGTGATCACGCTGATCGAACGGCCGTGTTTCTTGGTCACCACGTAACACAGCGCATGCATCACCGCCGCGCAAAGGATCGCCAGTACACCAAACAACTCGGCGTGGTCCAGATGCAGGCCCTGGCTGCGGATAATCATGAACAGGCTGGCGAACCCGATCGCGATGCCGAGCACTTGCGAAGGGTAGATTTTCTCCCGCAGAAACAACGCCGAAAACATCAGGATGAACACGGGCATACAGCTGAACAGCAACGCCGTCAGACCGGACGAAACGTGCATTTCGCCGTAGTTGAGCAAGTAGTAGGGCAGGCTGAAATACGACAGCGTGACGAAGACAAAGAACCAGCGGCTTTGCCTGGGAAACAGCAGCGGCTCACGGCGTAGCAGGGCGAAGCTGAGGAACAGGGGGAAGGCGATGAGGAACCGCAGGCCGGCGGCGGTCAGTGGCGGCACGCTCTCGACGGCAATCTTGATCCCCAACCAGGTCGTGCCCCAGCTCAGGCAAACGATCAGGAACAGTACGCTGGTGATCAGCGCGGACAGCCAGGGTTTTGCAGTACTTGAAGTCGCGCTGATAGCGATGGGCATGATCGAGCTCCTTTCGTCGTCGGAATTGACCTTTGGGGGAAAAAGATTTATCCCTGATTGAACCTGTTTTCAGCACGCTATTCGGGAAGGTAATGACTGTCAAAGTAAGTATTGCCATGGTGTCAATCCTGCGGGACGGGCTCATCAATGGCGTGGGCGTGAAGTACAAGCGCCTCGCCGTCGCCGTCGAAAAAGGCATCGCCGAGGGGTTGATCGAGCCCGGCTGCAAATTACCGCCGCATCGACTGTTGGCCGATAGCCTGGGCGTCACCATCGGCACCATCAGCCGCGCTTACGGCGAACTCGAACGAGTAGGGTTGGTGGTCGCTCGCGTAGGAGACGGCACCTATGTGCGTCAGCGCGGGATGGAACGTTCGCGGGACGGTGGCTTCCGCAATGTCAGTGATGAACCGCAGGCGTTTTTCGACATGAGCCGCAATCAGCCGATTCCGGGGCAGGAAGCGGTCTTCTTGAGTCAGAGTCTGCAAGCACTGTCTGTCGATACTGAGACGTTGCTACACATCAGCGGCTACACCGCCGATGTTGGTCTGCAGCGCTATCGTGCGGCGGGCGCGCACTGGCTCAGGCATGGGGTGTTTGCCCCGAGCGCCGATCAGATCGTTTGCGTGAATGGCGGCCAGCACGGTCTGTTGTGTGCCTTGATGGCGCTGCTCAAGGCTGGCGATACCATGGTGACCGAACACCTGACCTATCCAGGATTGATCGCCGTTGCACGCATGCTTGGCATCAAGCTCATTGGCGTCGCGATGGATGATGAAGGATTGATGCCCGACGCTTTGGAAGAGGTTTGCCGCAACCATCGTGTGTCGGCGTTGTATTGCACACCAACGATCCAGAATCCTACGGCGGCGGTGATGTCCGTCGCACGGCGTGAGGCGATTGCGGAACTCTGTCGGCAGCACAATCTGTTGATCTTCGAAGACGAAGCCCACGCGGTGTTGGCTCAACAGCGACCGTTGCCCTTGAGTCATTTCGCCCCGGAGCGCTCGGTGCTGATCGGCAGCCTGAGCAAGGCGGTATCGGCCGGTTTGCGGGTTGGTTATCTGCATGCGCCGCAACCGTTGATCGGACGATTGAGCGCGGCAGTACGCGGCACCTGCTGGATGGCCAGCCCGCTGACGCTGGAGGTGGCGAGCCTGTGGATAGAAAACGGCGTCGCGGAGCAGTTGCTGGACCAGCAGATTGTTGAAATAGGTCGGCGCAAGGCATTGGTGAGTGGGCTGATGGAGGGGTTGGCCTACAAAGCCCATCCGCACAGTCCGCACTTCTGGGTCGAAGTGCCCGAGCCGTGGCGGGCCTCGCAGGTTGCGGCCGAGCTCAAGGAGAATAATTATCGGGTGGCCACCGCCGAAATGTTTGCGGTCGGGCATGGGGCGGTGCCGCAGTTTGTTCGGGCGAGTGTTTGTAATTCGACGGGGGATGATCGGTTATTGCTGCAAGGGTTTGAAGCGCTGGCGGGGGCGCTGAGGGAGACCGTGTAAGCGTTGGTTCGCCGACGGGAGCAGGCCTTAAACGGCCTGTCCGGCCTCCAGAACCAGAAAGTCAATCAACGCCCGCGCCGCTGCCGGCAACTGCCGATGAGGCGGATAAATCACTGAAAACGGTCGACTCCGACCGCCATAAGCTTCAAGTACCTCAACCAGTTCGCCGCGTTCGATTCGCTCTCTGACGATGAAGTCGTAGGTCTGGCAGAGCCCCAGTCCACTTTGCGCCAGTGAGACAATGCCCAGCACGTCGTCGGACACTTGCACATCCCCCGTAGGCACCCATTCCAGCGCCTGGCCGTTGTCGTGAAACAACCACGGCCCGATCCGCCCGCTGCTGGGCATGACAAACGGCAGGCAGGCATGAGCAGGCAAGTCACTGAGTTTTTGTGGGGTGCCGGCGCGGTGCAGATAGTCCGGCGCCGCCACTACGCGCAGACGCGCGTCTTCGAGTTTGCGTCCGATCATCCCGCTGTCCGGCAAGTGACCGAGACGGATCGCCAGGTCATACCCTTCAGCCACCAGATCGACATTGCGGTTGGTGATGCTCAACTCGATCCGCACCTGCGGATAAGTTCGGGCAAAGCGTGCGAGCAGCGGGGGCAATCGGTAATGCCCGTAGGTCGTCGGCACGCTCAGGCGCACGCGGCCGCTCAAGGCGCCGTCCTGGCCCTGGATCCGGCGTTCCGCATCGTCGATCAAGTTGAAGGCCGAGCGCGTCTGTTCCAGATAGAGCAGGCCCGCTTCGGTCAGGCTGAGGCGGCGAGTGGTGCGCCTGAGCAGTTGCACGCCGAGCCGCGCTTCAAGCCGCGAGAGGGCGCGGCTGATCACCGACGGCGTGGTGCCCAGCGCCACCGCGCCGGCACTGACGGTGCCTTTCTCGACCACGGTGACGAAGGCTTCGACGTCGGCCAGGTAATCGAATCGACGGGCCATTATTGTCTCCAGAGGCCAAGTGATGTTCGTGATGGTGAGTTTATCGCCGAAGACGGCATCAATACAGTGAGCGGCTTGGAGGGGCAATCCGGCCTCGTCGAACCTGCTCGGAGATCGCATGAAAAAGCTCACCACGTTGGCACTGACTGCCACACTTGCCGCCACCAGCGTTGGCGCCCAGGCTGACAACGTGTTGGTGGTCCTGTCGGACGCCAATCATCTGGATTTGAAAGACGGCAAAGTGTTCTCCACCGGTTTTTACCTCAATGAGCTGTTGCAGCCGGTGAAGCTGCTGCTGGATGCCGGTCACACCGTGACCTTCGCGACGCCCAAGGGCAACGTGCCAAGCCTGGACACGTCCTCGGTCGACCCGATGTATTTCAACAACGACCAGGCCGAGCTCGAGCGCTATAAGGCGTTGCTGGAAACACTGAAAATCACATCGCCCCAGGCTTCACCGGTAATCAGTCTGTCTCGGGTCGAGCAGATCGGTTACGCACATTTCGATGCGGTCTACATCCCGGGTGGTCATGCGCCGATGCAGGATCTGCTAACCAGCGCGCCACTGGGCCGGTTGCTGACGAATTTTCACACCCATGGCAAAACCACCGCGCTGGTGTGCCATGGTCCGATCGCGCTGCTGTCGGCGATGCCGAAGGCAGCGGAGTTTGTCGGGCAACTGGAATCGAAAGGGCAGGCTGCGGCTGATCCGCAATGGATCTACGCGGGCTACAAAATGACCGTGATCAGCAATCAGGAAGAGGAACTGGCCAAGGGCCTGTTGAACGGTGGGGCGATGAAATTCTACCCGCAGACCGCGCTGCAGCAGGCGGGTGGGCAGTTCAGCAGCAACACGGCACCGTGGACGTCCCATGTGGTGCAGGATCGAGAGTTGATTACCGGGGAGAACCCGGGTTCGGCGCTGGAGGTGGGCAAAGAGTTGCTCAAGCGTCTTAAGTAACACCGAGTTATCGTTCTTCGCGAGCAGGCTCGCTCCCACATTGACCGCGTACGGCGACACGGTTTCCTGTGGGAGCGAGCCTGCTCGCGATAGCGGTGTGACAGACGCTGCAAAACTACTTGAACCGCCGCTCCACCCCTTTCTCCACCAGAATCTTCGCCGAAATTTCTTCCACCGAAAAATGCGTGGAATTGATGTTCGGGATGTTCTCGCGTCGAAACAGATTCTCCACCTCGCGCACTTCGAATTCGCACTGGGCATAGCTCGAATAGCGGCTGTTGGGCTTGCGCTCGTTGCGGATTGCGGTGAGGCGGTCCGGGTCGATGGTCAGGCCGAACAGCTTGTGCTGGTGGGCGCGCAGGGCGCTTGGCAGTTGCAGGCGCTCCATGTCGTCTTCGGTCAGCGGGTAGTTGGCCGCGCGGATGCCGAATTGCATGGCCATGTACAGGCAGGTTGGGGTTTTGCCGCAGCGCGACACGCCCACCAGGATCAGGTCGGCCTTGTCGTAATAATGCGTGCGCGCACCGTCGTCGTTGTCGAGGGCGAAGTTCACCGCCTCGATGCGCTCCATGTAATTGGAGTTGGTGCCAATGGAGTGGGACTTGCCGACGGTGTAGGAAGAATGCTCGGTCAGTTCCTGTTCGAGAGGCGCCAGGAAGGTCGAGAAAATGTCGATCATGAAACCATTGGACGTTGCGAGGATCTCACGGATGTCCTGGTTCACAATGGTGTCGAAGATGATCGGCCGAAAGCCGTCGTTTTCGGCGGCCTTGTTGATTTGTTGTACCATGGCCCGCGCTTTATCCACGTTGTCGATGTACGGACGCGTGAATTTGCTGAAGGTAATGTTTTCGAACTGCGCCAGGAGGCTTTGGCCGAGGGTCTCGGCTGTGATGCCGGTGCCGTCGGAAATAAAGAAAGCAGATCGTTTCATTTGCACCTTGGGCCTTAAGTGAGTGTCCTGTATCACAAGTGCGTACCTTTATGGCGGCGCCTGTTGTCGCCATACTACGTTGCCGCTCCTCGCCATAGCCAGCTATGACTTGTCGCGGCGCCTTGTCTGGCAACAACAGTCACTCGCCAAAAAGGCACGCACTTGCGACACAGGACACTTGTGACGAATCTTGGATATGATAGGCGCGATTTGCCGGCCGCCAGTGGCCCGCATTCTCACTTATTTTCCAGGTCCAGGCCATACAGCTGGCAAACGCTCCCTGTAGCCGCCGGCTTCTGAGCTTTTCCAACACAGTTAGTGGAGAGATCACCTTGGTAGAGTACGTAGTTTCCCTCGATAAGCTCGGCGTCCATGATGTAGAGCATGTGGGGGGCAAGAACGCATCCCTGGGCGAGATGATCAGTAACCTTGCAAGTGCCGGTGTATCGGTGCCCGGTGGCTTCGCCACGACAGCTCAGGCTTATCGTGATTTTCTGGAACTGAGCGGCCTGAACGATCAGATCCACGCCGCCCTCGACGCCCTGGACGTCGACGATGTCAACGCCTTGGCCAAGACCGGCGCCCAGATCCGTCAATGGATCATGGAAGCCGAATTCCCCGAGAAGCTCAACGCCGAGATCCGCACCGCGTTCGCCACGCTGTCGGCCGGCAACCCTGACATGGCCGTGGCCGTGCGCTCTTCCGCTACCGCCGAAGACCTGCCGGACGCTTCCTTCGCCGGTCAGCAGGAAACCTTCCTGAACATCCGTGGTGTCGAAAACGTCATTCGCGCCGCCAAAGAGGTGTTCGCTTCGCTGTTCAACGACCGCGCCATTTCCTACCGCGTCCACCAAGGCTTCGACCACAAGCTGGTGGCCCTGTCGGCCGGTGTGCAGCGCATGGTCCGTTCCGAAACCGGCACCGCCGGCGTGATGTTCACCCTCGATACCGAATCGGGCTTCCGTGACGTGGTGTTCATCACCGGCGCCTACGGCCTGGGTGAAACCGTCGTACAAGGCGCGGTGAACCCGGACGAATTCTATGTCCACAAACAAACCCTCGAGGCAGGCCGTCCGGCCATCCTGCGCCGTAACCTGGGCAGCAAAGCCATCAAGATGATCTACGGCGAAGTGGCCACGGCCGGCAAGTCGGTCAAGACCATCGATGTGGACAAGGCTGATCGCGCACGTTTCTGCCTGACCGACGCCGAGGTCAGCGAGCTGGCCAAGCAAGCGATGATCATCGAGAAGCACTACAAGTGCCCGATGGACATCGAATGGGCCAAAGACGGCGACGACGGCAAGCTCTACATCGTTCAGGCCCGTCCTGAAACCGTGAAGAGCCGTACCTCGGCCAATGTCATGGAACGCTACCTGTTGAAAGAAACCGGCACCGTGCTGGTTGAAGGTCGCGCCATCGGCCAGCGCATCGGCGCCGGCAAGGTGCGGATCATCAAGGACGTGTCCGAGATGGACAAAGTCCAGCCAGGCGACGTGCTGGTTTCCGACATGACCGACCCGGACTGGGAACCGGTCATGAAGCGCGCCAGCGCCATCGTCACCAACCGTGGTGGCCGTACCTGCCACGCGGCGATCATCGCTCGCGAGCTGGGCATCCCGGCCGTGGTCGGTTGCGGCAACGCCACCCAGCTGTTGCAAGACGGCCAGGGCGTGACCGTTTCCTGCGCTGAAGGCGACACCGGCTACATCTTCGAAGGCGAACTGGGCTTCGACATCAAGAAAAACTCCGTGGACGCCATGCCTGATCTGCCGTTCAAGATCATGATGAACGTCGGCAACCCGGACCGTGCCTTCGACTTCGCACAACTGCCGAACGCCGGTGTGGGCCTGGCCCGTCTGGAATTCATCATCAACCGCATGATCGGTGTTCACCCCAAGGCGCTGTTGAACTACGACGGTCTGCCGCAGGAAATCAAGGACAGTGTCGACAAGCGCATCGCCGGTTACGACGAGCCGGTTGGTTTCTATGTCGATAAACTGGTCGAAGGCATCAGCACCCTGGCCGCTGCGTTCACCCCGAAAAAGGTCATCGTGCGTCTGTCGGACTTCAAGTCCAACGAATACGCGAACCTGATCGGCGGCAAGCTCTACGAGCCGGAAGAAGAAAACCCGATGCTGGGTTTCCGTGGTGCTTCGCGTTACATCAGCGAAGCGTTCCGTGACTGCTTCGAACTCGAGTGCCGCGCCCTGAAGCGTGTGCGCAATGAGATGGGCCTGACCAACGTTGAAATCATGGTGCCGTTCGTCCGTACCCTGGGTGAAGCGAGTCAGGTGATCGACCTGTTAGCAGAGAACGGTCTGAAGCGTGGCGAAAACGGCCTGCGCATCATCATGATGTGCGAACTGCCGTCCAACGCGATCCTCGCCGAAGAATTCCTCGAGTTCTTCGACGGCTTCTCCATCGGTTCCAACGATCTGACTCAGCTGACGCTGGGCCTGGACCGTGACTCCGGGATCATCGCTCACTTGTTCGACGAGCGTAATCCGGCGGTCAAGAAGCTACTGGCCAACGCCATTGCCGCGTGCAACAAGGCTGGCAAGTATATCGGCATTTGCGGTCAGGGCCCTTCGGACCACCCGGACCTGGCCAAATGGCTGATGGAGCAGGGCATCGAAAGCGTCTCGTTGAACCCCGATTCCGTACTGGAAACCTGGTTCTTCCTGGCTGAAGGTCAAACTTCGGCTTGATGGTGTTGCTGGTCTAGGAGCGAGCTCGCTCGCGATGGTGGCTAACGATGACGCGTGTTTGCTGGATAAACGCGGTGTTCTGAAGTCTTTCGCGAGCAAGCTCGCTCCTACAGACGGTGAATGAAGTCCCGGTCGATCGTCCGGGTCTTTAAGATTCAAGCAGGGCGGGCTCCTCAGGAAGCCGCCCTTTTTTGTGCAAGAGCATTATGCAAAGCAGCAGCAACCTATTTCCTGTCGCCCTGATCAGCGCCGAGCGGCGCGGCGATCTGAGCGAAGACGTCTATCGTTTGAAACCCGGCAACAGCCCTGACGGCACTGTCGAACTGGCTGTAACGCGCCTGGGCATGGCCGACGAGCCGGCCGTGCGCGGCGTGCCGGTGATTTTGTTGCACGGCAGCTTTTCCAATCGACGCTTCTGGTTTTCCCCTAAAGGTTTGGGACTGGGCGCTTATCTGACGCGCCTGGGATTCGACGTGTGGATTCCGGAAATGCGTGGTCATGGCTTGTCTCAGCGCAACCAGAATTACCGCAAGAACCGCGTCGCCGACTACGCTCGATACGATCTGCCAGCCATTGGCGCATTCGTTCGTGAGCAAAGTGGCCAGGTCCCGCACTGGATCGGTCACTCGCTGGGCGGCATTACGCTGGCGGCGGCATTGGGCGGTGAATACATCGGCGAGCCTGTCGTGGCGTCTGCGGCGTTCTTCGGGACGCAGGTCAGTCGCACTTACTGGCCGTTGAAGATTCCGCCGGTGGAGTGGAGCGGGCGCTTCATTCTCAAGCGTTTTGCCCAACTGTCGGGCTCACGGCTCAAGCGCGGCCCGGAGGACGAGCCGATTGGCCTGGCCCTGGAAAGCATGCGCTGGTACGGGCTGTTCGGGCGCTTTGGCGATGCCGACAAGGATTGGTGGGCCGGACTGGCGGAAATCCGGTTGCCGGTGCTGGCCGTGAGTGCTGCGGGAGACCATCAGGACCCGACCTGGGCCTGTCGCAAGCTGTTCGATCAGGTGGGTTCCGGGCACAAGCAATTCATCAACCTGGGCCGCGAACAGGGTTTCGGTGAAAATTTTGGGCACGTGGAAATGCTTGTCAGCAAAGCGGCCCAGGTCGAAGTCTGGCCGTTGGTGGCGAGCTGGCTGGCGGATCAACAGACACCGTTGCTGGGTGAAAAGCCGGATCTTGCTACGGCAAGCTGAGCCAGATGCTCTAACAGGGGCATTTCGCTCTGATCGGCTTGCGGCTAAGATATGACGCATTGAGCTTTTCTGGTCACTTTGCGACATCTCGATTGTCTTCCTCTCTACAGGAGTTTCTCGATGAACCATTACATCACGCCTGACCTGTGCGACGCCTATCCGGAGCTGGTACAGGTGCTGGAACCGATGTTCAGTAATTTCGGCGGCCGTGATTCTTTCGGTGGCGAGATCGTGACCATCAAATGCTTCGAAGACAACTCTCGGGTCAAGGAGCAGGTCGAGCTCAAGGGGAATGGCAAGGTGCTGGTGGTCGACGGTGGCGGTTCCCTGCGTCATGCGTTGCTGGGTGACATGCTGGCCGAGAAAGCCTCGAAAAACGGTTGGGAAGGGCTGGTGATCTACGGTTGCATCCGCGACGTAGATATCATCGCGCAGACCGATCTGGGCGTTCAGGCCCTCGCCAGCCACCCGAGGAAATCCGACCGGCGCGGGCTCGGCGATCTCAACGTAGCGGTGACTTTTGCCGGTGTGACGTTCCATCCAGGCCATTACATCTACGCGGACAACAACGGCGTGATCATCTCGCCAAGCCCGCTGAAAATGCCTGAATAAAAGCGCTGACCAACAAAGGGGTGAGGATGTTCGAGGAAGAAAACGCGCAGTGGGGGCTGGTGCATGCCCTGGTGCTGGATGGTAAAGGCGGTGCGCGTTCGATAGCCCGGACTGAACTCGACGACTTGCAGCTGCAGGCCCATGAAAGCCTGTGGTTGCACTGGGATCGCAGTCATCCGCAAACCCAGACCTGGCTGCGCAAATCCAGCGGCCTGAGCGAATTCAGCTGTGATCTGTTGCTGGAAGAAAACACCCGTCCGCGTCTCTTACAGCTTTCCGACAGCGAACTGCTGCTATTTTTGCGCGGGGTCAACCTGAATCCGGGTGCCGAACCGGAAGACATGGTCTCGGTTCGGATCTTCGCCTCGGCCCAGCGGGTGATTTCCCTGCGTCTGCGCCCGTTGCGCGCCACCGATGAGTTGCTGGTGCAGCTCGCCGAAGGCAAAGGACCGAAAACCGCCTCCGAACTCATCCTTTGTATGGCCCAGTACCTCACCAACAAGGTGCAGGATCTGGTCTCCTGCCTCTCGGAAGTGGTCGATGAGGAAGAAGAAAAGCTGGATGCCGACGAACGGTATACACCCGAGCACGGAGCCATTTTGCAGATCCGTCGCCGGGCTGCTGCGTTGAAGCGGTTTCTTGCTCCGCAGCGGGATATTTTCGGTCAACTGACGCGGATCAAACTGCCATGGTTCGTCGAGGACGATGGTGATTACTGGAACGAATTGAACAACAGCCTGACCCGTTATCTCGAAGAGCTGGAATTGACCAGGGAGCGGGTGGGGTTGGTCCTTGAGGCCGAAGACCGGCGTTTGAGCGTGCGCATGAACCGCACGATGTACCGCTTCGGGATCATCACCGGGATCTTTTTGCCGATGAGTTTTCTGACCGGTCTTTTGGGTATCAACGTCGGCGGTATTCCATTCTCTGCCAGCCCTTATGGCTTCCTGATTGCCTGCCTGATGATGATCTCGGTGGCACTGGGGCAGTGGTGGTTATTCCGACGTTTGCGCTGGGTCTGACGATGCTTCATGTGACCCGAGCAAATTTGACCGCGTCTTTCACAGACATCACGAGAGGTGCGTATGCACGATCCGTTTGAACAGTCTTTGCGTGACATGCTGAACGCTTCGCCGTCCACCCGGGACGACGATGCCTGCCTGGGTCGCGTGCTGAAAACCGCCAATCGCCAGGTCGGCGCGGGCGATCTGTTCAGCCTGCTGGGCCGCTGGCTGCCCGCGCTGATGATCGCCCTGAACAACGGATCGGCCCATGTCTCGCCGGTCTCCCGTCTTCGTAAACCTACCGTTCGCACTGCTGATAAGGCTGATTGAATATGGAACTTGATCTCTGGACTCAGAGCCTCGTCACTGCAATGACTGCGTTATGGACCAAGGTTGCGAATTTCATTCCGAACCTGTTTGGCGCACTGGTTGTGCTGCTGTTGGGTTTTGTCGTGGCGAAACTTTTGGACACTTTGCTGTCAAAGTTGCTCGCCAAGCTGGGACTCGATCGCCTGATGGGTGGCACCGGTCTGACTAAATTGCTGTCCCGGGCGGGTCTTCAGGTACCGATCTCGACCCTGATCGGCAAGATTGTCTATTGGTTCGTTCTGCTGATATTTCTGGTTTCTGCCGCAGAATCCCTTGGACTTGAGCGAGTTTCGGCTACGCTGGACATGCTTGCGCTGTATTTGCCGAAAGTATTCGGCGCCGCGCTGGTGCTGCTGGTGGGTGTGTTGCTGGCGCAATTGGCCAATGGGCTGGTGCGTGGTGCGGCAGAGGGCGTAGGGCTGGATTACGCCTCCGGTCTGGGGCGAATTGCTCAGGGCCTGGTGATTATCATCAGTATTTCGGTCGCAATCAGCCAGTTGGAGGTCAAGACTGACCTGCTCAACCATGTGATTGTGATCGTATTGATTACCGTTGGTCTGGCGGTTGCGCTGGCCATGGGATTGGGAAGCCGGGAAATAGCCGGTCAGATTCTTGCGGGAATCTATGTGCGAGAGTTGTATCAGGTTGGGCAACAAGTGCGTGTTGGCGAGGTCGAAGGTCAGATCGAAGAGATCGGCACGGTTAAAACCACATTGCTGACCGATGAGGGTGAGCTAGTCTCTCTCTCCAATCGGATCCTCCTGGAGCAGCATGTGAGTAGCCGCTAACCCGGCAAACCCTGCTAATGTATGCCGCCGCAAAATGCCCTGAAAGGGCTGCGGCGGACATTGACCTGACTGTCGGCCCGACTTGTTTTGAATAAAGCTCAATCGCTCTCCACGCGCTACGACCCCCGCGAGCTCTCTGATGAGGAGTTGGTCGCGCGCTCGCATTCCGAGCTGTTTCACGTAACGCGCGCCTATGAAGAACTGATGCGGCGTTACCAGCGAACATTATTTAACGTCTGTGCACGATATCTTGGGAACGATCGCGATGCAGACGATGTCTGTCAGGAAGTGATGTTGAAGGTGTTGTATGGCTTGAAGAACTTCGAGGGGAAATCGAAGTTCAAGACATGGCTATATAGCATCACGTACAACGAATGCATCACGCAGTATCGGAAAGAACGGCGAAAGCGTCGCTTGATGGACGCATTGAGTCTTGACCCCCTTGAGGAAGCGTCTGAAGAAAAGGCGCCGAAACCCGAGGAGAAGGGCGGACTTGATCGCTGGCTGGTGTATGTGAACCCGATTGACCGTGAAATCCTGGTGCTACGATTTGTCGCAGAGCTGGAATTTCAGGAGATCGCAGACATCATGCATATGGGCTTGAGTGCGACAAAAATGCGTTACAAACGTGCTCTAGATAAATTACGTGAGAAATTTGCAGGCATTGCTGAAACTTAGTTCGGCGCAAATATCTCTTACGTGTAGGCAAGTTCTGATAGAATTGCCGCCGAGTTGTCCCCCGGTTTGCGGGACTGCTTCACAATCACCAGATGGGGATTTAACGGATGAAACTGAAAAACACCTTGGGCTTGGCCATTGGTTCTCTTATTGCTGCCACTTCGTTCGGCGCGCTGGCACAAGGCCAAGGCGCAGTTGAAATCGAAGGCTTCGCCAAGAAAGAGTACTATGACAGCGCTCGTAACTTCAAAAACGACGGCAACCTGTTCGGTGGTTCGGTTGGTTACTTCCTGACCGACGACGTTGAACTGCGTCTGGCCTACGACGAAGTTCACAACGTTCGTGGCGAAGATGGCAAGAACATCAAGGGCTCCGATACCGCCCTGGACGCTCTGTACCACTTCAACAACCCAGGCGACCTGGTACGTCCATACGTATCCGCTGGTTTCTCCGACCAGAGCATCGGCCAGACCGGTCGCGGTGGTCGTAACGGTTCCACCTTCGCCAACGTTGGCGCCGGTGCCAAGCTGTACTTCACCGAGAACTTCTACGCCCGTGCCGGCGTTGAAGCTCAGTACAACATCGACCAGGGCGACACCGAGTGGGCTCCAAGCGTCGGTATCGGTGTGAACTTCGGTGGCGGCTCCAAGCCTGCTGCTGCTCCAGTTCCAGCACCAGCTGAAGTCTGCTCCGACAGCGACAACGATGGCGTTTGCGACAACGTTGACAAGTGCCCGGACACCCCAGCCAACGTAACTGTTGACGCTGATGGCTGCCCAGCAGTTGCTGAAGTTGTTCGTGTTGAGCTGGACGTGAAGTTCGACTTCGACAAGTCGGTAGTCAAGCCTAACAGCTACGGCGACATCAAAAACCTCGCTGACTTCATGAAGCAGTACCCATCCACCAGCACTACTGTTGAAGGTCACACTGACTCCGTCGGTCCTGACGCTTACAACCAGAAACTGTCCGAGCGTCGTGCAAACGCCGTTAAGCAAGTTCTGACCAACCAGTACGGTGTTGAATCGTCCCGCGTTCAGTCTGTTGGCTACGGCGAATCCCGCCCAGTTGCTGACAACAAAACTGAAGCTGGTCGCGCTGTAAACCGTCGCGTAGAAGCGCAGGTTGAAGCTCAAGCTAAGTAATTAGCTCGCAGCTCTGAAAAGCCCGGCTTAGGCCGGGCTTTTCTTTGTCTGCGATTTAGGTTTTAGCGGGAGATTTGCGTTGCGGCGAAAAGATCGCAGCCTTTGGCAGCTCCTATGGGATTGGATTCGCACACGGTCAATGTCGGAGCTGGCAAAGGCTGCGATCTTTTGATCTCATCACAGGCCGCCACCGCGCCGATTACCAAAATGGCTGGGCTTTTGAGCTCGAAGGCGTAGGCATCCTCCTCCATGGCTGCCAGATCGCTCCGACATTCCCGTTGGTGCGGCAGGGAAGCGTTTTCAATCATCGCTACAGGCATGTCCGCCGCCATTCCGCCGGCCAGCAGTTGCTCGCGGATCTCGCTCAACTTCGCCACACCCATGTAGATCACCAGCGTCGTGCCGCCTTGGGCCAGGGCTTGCCAGTTCAGGCTGCTGCCATCCTGCGTATGGGCGGTGACCAGCGTCACCCCCCGAGCAACGCCGCGCAGGGTCAATGGAATATCGCATTGCGTCGCCCCGGCCAGCCCGGCGGTGATGCCATTGACCAGCTCGACGTCGACCCCGCGTTCGCGCAGCCACTGCGCCTCTTCACCACCACGGCCAAAAATGCACGGGTCGCCACCCTTGAGCCGCACCACGCATTTACCGTGGCGCGCATAACGCAGCATCAGGCGATGAATGAACGCCTGAGGTGTGGAACGACAGCCGCCGCGCTTGCCCACGGGAATGATCCGCGCCTGTGGGCAATGCTCCAGCACCGCGTCATTGACCAGATCGTCGATCAGCACCACATCCGCTTCTCTCAGTGCCCGTACCGCCTTGAGGGTCAGTAATTCAGGATCGCCAGGACCCGCACCCACCAGCCAGACTTTTGCGCTCATAGTGTTTTTCCTCACGAGATAACGGCGATCGGCTGCGCGGTGGCGGCCAGCAAACGCTTGATTTCCGGTACGCAGGAGCCGCATTGCGTGCCGCAGCCCAATTCTTGTTTCAACCCCTGCAAGTCCAGGCCTCGGCCGATGCCGGCACAGACCGCGCCTTGGCTGACGTTCATGCAGTTGCACAGGGTTTTGTTGCCGGTAGCCAGCGTATTGACCTGGCCTGGTGGTGCGCTCAGTGGCGCGAGCAGCCAGCGCCGTAGCTGTTCGTCGGCGCGACCTTCGAGCCACAGACTTTGCAGCCAGTGCTGGGCGAGGGTTTCGCCCGCCAGGCGAATCGCGGTGATCCGGCCGTTCTCGATCCGCACTCGTTTGCCGATGGAGCGTCGTGGGTCGTCGTAGGCCAAGACCGGGCCTTCGTTGAGCCCCAGGCATTGATCGATTTCGCGCAGCAGTTGCGGATCCGGCGGCGTGGCGCTGGCAGCGCGTATCAGCAGCGCTGGGCGTTCACGGCCGGCAAGGCTGAGACTGACGTAGGAAAACGCCTCGCACAGTGGTCGTAGCGTCTCAAAATGCTGTTGAACATCGCCCTCGATCAGTGCGAACAGCTGCCACGGCAGTTGCACGGGTTCCAGGCGCACGCCGCTGTGCTTGAGTTCGGGTTGTTTCGACAACGGGTCGAACGCCGGTTGAGTGATTGCGTTGACGCCGCCCTTGAGAAAACGGTCCCCCCAATGCATGGGCAGAAACGCCTGGCCGGGTCGTACGCTGTCGTCGCTGCTGACCGGCACGATCACCGCGCCTCGGCGACTTTTCAAGCTGACCAGATCACCCGGTTGCAGGCGATGACGGCGCAGTTCATCCGGGTGCAGGCTTAACACGGCTTCACTGACATGACCGAACAATTGCGCAGCGGTGCCGGTTCGGCTCATACCGTGCCATTGATCGCGCAGGCGGCCAGTGATCAGGGTCAGCGGGAAGCGTGCATCGCGTTGTTCCTTGGCGGCGCGGTAAGGGTCGACCACGAACTGCGCGCGTCCACTGGCTGTCGGGAAAATCCCGTCCAGATACAGTCGAGCCGTCCCCTCATTGGCACCCGTAGGGAAGGGCCATTGCTGTGGGCCAAGACGGTCGATCAGGTCGTGACTGATGCCGGACAGGTCGAGGTCGCGGCCGCGAGTCAGTTGCTTGTACTCATCGAAGATCTGCGCCGAGGTGTCGAACGCAAACAGGCTGGCTTGCTCGGGGCGCAGATGTTTTTCCAGGCGCTGTGCGAAATCCACGGTGATCGCCCAGTCGGAGCGTGCTTCACCAGGTGCGACGATTGCGCGGCGTACGTGGGAGATGCGCCGTTCGGAGTTGGTCACGGTGCCGTCTTTTTCGCCCCAACTGGCGGCAGGAAGCAGCAGGTCGGCGAACGGCGCGGTCTCGGTGGTGCGAAAGGCTTCTTGCAACACCACGAACGGGCAGGCTTCCAGCGCCGCGCGCACGACGGTCTGGTCCGGCATTGATTGCGCGGGGTTGGTGCAGGCGATCCACAGGGCTTTGATTTTTCCGTTGCGAACCTGTTCAAACAACTCGATCGCGGTGAGCCCGGTCTGTTCCGGAAGATTATCCACGCCCCAGTAAGCTGCGACTTCTGCGCGATGTTCGGCATTCGCGGCTTCGCGATGCCCCGGCAGCAGATTCGACAGGCTACCGGTTTCCCGTCCGCCCATGGCATTCGGCTGACCGGTCAGGGAGAAAGGTCCTGCGCCGGGCCGGCCAATTTGCCCGGTGGCCAGGTGCAGGTTGATCAGTGCGCTGTTCTTGGCGCTGCCGGCGGTGGACTGGTTCAGCCCCATGCACCACAACGACAGGAAACTCGGTGAAGTGCCGACCCATTCGGCGCATTGCTGCAGTTGCTCGACGCTGATGCCGCACAGCTGCGAAACCATTTGCGGCGTGTAATCGCGCACCAGGGTTTTCAACTCGGCCAAGCCTTGGGTGTGAGCCTTGATGAAATCGCGGTCGACCCAGTCTTCCCACAGCAGCAGGTGCAAAATCCCATGGAACAGGGCGACATCGGTGCCCGGCAGAATCGCCAAGTGCAAGTCAGCCAAATCGCAGGTGTCGGTACGACGGGGGTCGATGACGATGACTTTCATCTGCGGCCTGCGGGATCTGGCTTCTTCCAGGCGACGAAACAGTACCGGATGGGCGTAGGCCATGTTGCTGCCGACGATCATCACGCAATCGCTCAGTTCCAGGTCTTCATAGCTGCACGGCGGTGCGTCCGCGCCAAGGCTGCGTTTGTAGCCGACCACTGCCGAAGACATGCACAGCCGTGAATTGCTGTCGATGTTGTTGGTGCCGACCAGCGCTCGCGCCAGTTTGTTGAAACTGTAGTAATCCTCGGTCAACAACTGTCCGGAGATGTAGAACGCCACGCTGTCGGGGCCGTGTTCGGCGATGGTTTGGGCGAATACGTTGGCGGCGTGATCGAGGGCTGTATCCCAATCGGTGCGGCTGCGGGCCAGCCCCTTGCCGAGGCGCAGTTCGGGGTACAACGCCCGGGCGGTCAGGTCGCCGGTCAGGTGCAGGGTCGAACCCTTGCTGCACAGTTTGCCGAAGTTGGCCGGGTGGGCCGGATCGCCGCTGACGCCGAGGATGCGTTCGCCGTCATGCTCGATCAGCACGCCGCAGCCGACCCCGCAGTAGCAGCAGGTGGAAGTGGTGGTCTGGCGGTTCATCAGCTTGCTTCCCGCAGGGCCAGCAGCACCCGGCCATTCTCGACCCGTGCCGAATGGTGATGAGCGCAACCGATGTCCGGGGCCTGGGCTTCACCGGTTTCCAGGTCGATCTGCCAGTTGTGTAGCGGGCAGGCGACGCGTTTGCCATAGATCAAGCCTTGGGACAGCGGACCGCCCTTGTGCGGGCAGCGGTCGTCGAGGGCGAAAACTTCGTCGTCGCTTGTACGAAAAATCGCGATGTCACCTTTCGGTCCGGCAATGATCCGCGAACCGAGGGCATTGATCTCTTCCAATGCGCAGATATCCAGCCAGTTCATGCCAGCACCTTCAGGTTCTTCACGGTGATGACGTCGAATTCTTTCTTCAGCAGTGGCTGTTCCAGGCGTTCCTTCCACGGGTCCTGTTCGAACGACAGGGAGAATTGCAGGCGATCGTTGAGTGCCTTGCGTCGTTCGGGATCTTCCAGCACGGCTTTCTTGATGTGTTCCATGCCGACCCGTTGCAGGTAGTGCACGGTGCGTTCGAGGTAGAAGGCTTCTTCGCGATACAGCTGCAGGAACGCACCGTTGTATTCGCGCACTTCTTCGGCGGTTTTCAGTTTGACGAAGAACTCCGCGACTTCGGTTTTGATCCCGCCGTTGCCGCCGATGTACATCTCCCAGCCCGAATCCACGCCGATAATTCCCACGTCCTTGATGCCCGCTTCCGAGCAGTTGCGTGGGCAACCGGAGACGGCGAGTTTCACTTTGTGTGGTGACCACATGTTGAACAGGTCGTGCTCCAGCTCGATGCCCAGCTGCGTGGAGTTCTGGGTGCCGAAGCGGCAGAACTCGCTGCCGACGCAGGTCTTCACGGTGCGGATGGATTTGCCGTAGGCGTGACCAGACGGCATGTCGAGATCCTTCCAGACCCCCGGCAGATCCTGTTTCTTGATACCCAGCAAGTCGATGCGCTGGCCGCCGGTGACTTTGACCATGGGGACGTTGTACTTGTCGGCAACATCGGCAATGCGCCGCAGCTCCGAAGGATTGGTCACACCGCCCCACATCCGCGGGACTACAGAGTAAGTGCCGTCTTTCTGAATGTTGGCGTGGGCGCGTTCGTTGATCAGGCGCGATTGCGGATCGTCCTTGGCCTCGCCCGGCCAGGTGGAAATCAGGTAGTAGTTGAGCGCCGGGCGGCAGGTGGCGCAGCCGTTCGGCGTGCGCCAGTTCAGGTAGCTCATGGTGCCGGCGATGGTCAGCAAATGCTGATCGCGGATGGCCTGGCGGATTTGTCCGTGGTTGAGGTCGCTGCAACCGCAGATGGCTTTTTCGCTTTTCGGTTTGACGTCGGCTGCGCCGCCCACGGTGTTGATCAGGATCTGTTCCACCAGGCCTGCGCAGGAACCGCAGGAGCTGGCGGCCTTGGTGTGTTTCTTGACGTCGTCGACGCTGAACAGCCCATGTTCCTGAATCGCCTTGACGATGGTGCCTTTGCACACGCCGTTGCAGCCGCAGACTTCGGCGGTGTCGGCCATGCTCATGGCTTTGTCCTGGCCCTGGTGTCCTACATCGCCGAGTGCGTTTTCGCCAAACATCAGGTGATCGCGGATCTCGCCGATGGCGTGGTTCTCACGGATTTGCCGGAAATACCAACCGCCATCTGCCGTATCGCCGTACAGACAGGCGCCGACCAGCACGTCATCCTTGATCACCAGTTTTTTATAGACCCCACCGATCGGGTCGGAGAGGGTGATGGTTTCGGTGCCTTCACCGCCCATGAAGTCGCCAGCGGAGAACAGGTCGATGCCGGTGACTTTCAATTTCGTCGAGGTCACTGAGCCCTTGTAGGTGGCGAAGCCGAGTTGGGCGAGGTGGTTGGCGCAGACCTTGGCTTGCTCGAACAGTGGGGCAACGAGGCCGTAGGCGATGCCACGGTGGCTGGCGCATTCGCCGATCGCGTAGACCCGAGGGTCGTAGGTTTGCATCGTGTCGTTGACCAGAATCCCGCGGTTGCAGGGGATGCCGGATTTTTCCGCAAGTTCGGTGCTCGGGCGAATGCCGGCGGCCATAACGACCAGGTCGGCGGGGATGATGTCGCCGTTCTTGAACTCGATCGACCCGACCCGGCCATTGCCGGCATCGTGCAGGGCCTGGGTTTGCTCGCGGAGGCGAAAGTGCAGGCCGCGGGCTTCGAGGGCGGTTTGCAGCAGTTGGCCGCTGGTTTTGTCCAGTTGCCGCTCCAGCAGCCAATCACCGATGTGCACCACGGTGACATGCATGCCCCGCAGCATCAGGCCATTGGCGGCTTCCAGGCCCAACAAGCCGCCGCCGATCACGACGGCGTGCTTGTGGGTCTTGGCGGTGTTGATCATGGCCTGGGTGTCGGCAATGTCGCGGTAGCCGATCACGCCCTGCAAGGTGTTGCCCGGGATCGGCAGGATGAACGGGGTCGAACCGGTGGCGATCAGCAGGCGATCATATTCGGCTTCGGTGCCGTCTTCGGCGATCACACGGCGTTCGACCCGGTCGATCTCCACCACTTTGCGGTTGAGCAGCAGCTTGATGTTGTTGTTCAGGTACCAGTCCAGATCGTTGAGCACGATCTCTTCGAACGTTTGCTCGCCGGCCAGCACCGGCGACAGCAGGATGCGGTTGTAGTTGGTATGGGGTTCGGCGCCGAAGACCGTGATGTCGTACAGCTCATTGCTCAGCTTGAGCAGTTCTTCCAGGGTGCGAACCCCGGCCATGCCGTTGCCGATCATCACCAGTTTTAGTTTTTTCATCAGGTTCTCCGGGGAGCTCAGACCCGCCTCATCAGGGCTTTTCAGGTCTTGCTCGACAAATTTTGCGCAAACAAAAAAAGGCGTCCCGCTAGTTGCCTAGCGAGGACGCCTTTGTCCTGGTCCCGTTCTCTCGGGAAGCGCATCCTTCGTCGTTGAAGGCTGGGCTTTTATGTAAGTTGAAGAAGGTAATGCAGTGGTTGTGCCAACTTGCACAGGGGCCGGATATGCAGGCGTTTCTCAGGGGAAGAGGGTGATTGAGTGCACCGGTTCAACGCACGATGCCCGGTAATGAAGCAGAAAGATCAAAAGATCGCAGCCTGCGGCAGCTCCTACAGATGTACGCGATCCCCTGTAGGAGCTGCCGCAGGCTGCGATCTTTTTGGGGTAATGAAAATATCAGCCATGCAATGCCAAAAACAACAGCACCAGATTCACCACCAACGACAGCAGCGCCAAGGTCCGCCAGACCTTCAACGGCTCACGCTCCAGCAGCGGTCTGGGGCGCACGCTCAAACTGCGTCGCTCGCCCTGTTCCAGCAGCAGCAACCATTCTTCCGCCGTTTCAAAGCGCTGACCCGGATCCGCTGCAACGGCGCGCTCCAGGCTTTGCGCGAGCCATTCCGGCAAGTCGGGCCGGTAGCGACTGGCGCTGACCGGCACGCCAAACCGTGGGCGCTGGAACGCTTCGATTTCGCCGTAGGGATAGTGCCCGGTGAGCAGGAAATACAAGGTCACACCGACCGAATACAAATCCTGTTGCGGTGTCGGCGGGTCACCGCGAAAGGCTTCCGGCGCGATATAGCTGGGCGTTCCGGGCAGGGCAGAGGGCTGATCTTCGGACAGGCCGGGGCAGTAGGCGAGGCCGAAGTCCAGCAGGCGCAACTCGCCGTCGTCCCCCAGCAACAGGTTTTCCGGTTTGATATCACGATGGAGAATCTGCCGTCGATGCAGCATGCCGACCGCCCGCAGCAGGCGTTCGGCCAGATCCTGCCATTGGGCCAGCGGCAGCGGTCCGACTTTCCCATGCAGCTTTTCCAGGGTCGAACCTGAATATTCACGCATCACGTAGTACAAATGCTGACGCTGACTGGCGGCATGGACCTCAGGAAAATGCCGCCCGGCCACGCGCTTGAGAAACCATTCCTCCGACAGCAACGCTTGCCCGGCCTGGTGATCGTCGCGCAGGTGGCCGGGCAGGGTTTTCAGTAACCAGGGTTGCTGCTGACCGTCGCGCACCCGATAGAGCAGCGATTGCTGGCTTTGGCCGAGTATCCCTTCGACTTGCCAGCCCTCGAAGGTTTGACCCGGTTTCAGCGCTGGCGGCAGCGGCCATTGCTGCAAATGGATCAGCGCATCGCCAATACTCGTTTCACCGAGGGCATCGACCCGCACCAGCAAGGCACTGGCATTGTCCTGACTGCCGGCCAGATGCGCCGCGTTGACCAGGGTCTGCGCGGCGCTGCCCAGATCGGGTTGATCGCGCAAAATCGCCGCAATGGCGGTGTCGCCGAGCACGGCCCAGATGCCATCGCTGAGCAGCACGAAGCTTTCATTGAGGCGCAGTTCGCCGTCGAGAAAATCCAGCACCAGATGCTGATCCAGCCCCAATGCGCGCTTGAGCACATGCTGCATGCCCGGCTGGTCCCAGACGTGATCCTCGCTGACTCGCTGCAAGGTGTCGGCATGCCAGCGATAAACCCGGCAATCGCCGACATGCGCCAGGGTAAAACGCCTGCCGCGCATAACCAAAGCGCTAACGGTGGTGAGCAGTGGTTGCCCACCGCCATTGGCCTGCAACCAGCGATTCTGCGCCAGCAGCAGGCGATCCAGTGCCTGGGCGACGCCCCAGGTTTCCGGCGTGGCGTAGTAATCCAGCGCCAGGGCCTGCAGCGTCGAACGGGCGGCGAGCCCGCCATCGGCGCACTGGCTGACGCCGTCGGCGATGGCGAACAGGTAACCCTTGCTCGCCGCCAGTGCCGGGGCCGGCGTCACTAAGCGCAGAGCGTCCTGATTCTCCTCGCGAGGGCCGATGGCGCTCGCTTCGGCAAAACTCAGTTGCAGGCTCATTCAGCCCTCACACCCGTGCAGCAGTGACGGCTGCTGAGCCCCAAGTGGTTCTCCAGCGACGTTTCACGCCGTGCAGGCCGAACCAGGCGAGAACGCCGAGGCTGGCAAACAACCACAACGCCATTTGATAGCTGCCGGTGCTTTGCTTGATCGCACCCATACCGGCCGCCAAGGCAAAACCACCGATGCCGCCGGCCATGCCGATCAAACCGGTCATCACCCCGATCTCCCGACGAAAACGCTGCGGAACCAACTGGAATACTGCGCCGTTGCCTGCCCCCAAACCGAGCATGGTGCACACGAAAAGTGCCAATGCCGCGTAGGAACTTGGCAAGTTGAAACCCACTGCCGCGATGCAGATCGCCGCCACCGTATACATCGCCAGCAAGGTGCGAATGCCGCCGAAACGGTCGGCCAGTGCACCACCCAAAGGACGCATCAAACTGCCGCCAAATACGCAGGCTGCGGTGTAGTAGCCAGCGGTGACCGGGCTCAGGCCGTATTGGTCGTTGAAGTAGCCGGGCAGGGCGCTGGCCAGGCCGATGAAGCCGCCGAAGGTCACGCTGTAGAAAAACATGAACCACCAGCTGTCTCGGTCGCCCAACGCCTTGAAGTAGTCGGACATCGACTTGGCTTTCGGCCGCTCAGGGGCGTTCTTGGCCAGCCAGGCGAAGACAATGAGGGTCAGGATCAGGGGGATCAGCGCGAAGCCGAACACGTTGCTCCAGCCAAACGCGGCAGCCAGGACTGGAGCGATCAGCGCAGCAAGCACGGTGCCCGAGTTACCGGCCCCGGCGATGCCCATGGCCTTGCCTTGATGCTGTGGCGGATACCACTGCGACGCCAGCGGCAGGGCGACGGCGAAGGAGGCGCCGGCCACACCGAGGAACAGGCCCAATAGCAGCGCTTGTTCGTAACTGTGGATGCCGTGTTTCCAGGCGACGAACAGGGCGCAGATGACGATCACCTGGCCGATCAGGCCAGCGGTCTTGGGCGACAGGCGATCAGCCAGCAAGCCCATCAAAAAGCGCAGTATGGCCCCGGCCAGAATCGGCGTGGCCACCACCAGCCCGCGTTGCTGGGTGGTCAGTTGCAGGTCGGTGGCGATCTGCACCGCCAGTGGGCCGAGCAGGTACCAGACCATGAAACTCAGGTCGAAATAGAGGAAGGCCGCGAACAGTGTCGGGGTATGGCCGGATTTCCAGAAGCTTGAATTCATCGCGCACCTCAGCTGTTAGTCGTCTCGAGAAGGAGTCATGAGCTTGCAGGTGGGGCGCCGCAACGGCCGCACCACCGGCCCCGGGCTGTGGGGCCAAAACAAAAAAACGCCGCCACCCGATTCGCCATGGGCAAATGAGGTGAGCGACGTCTTTGTCGTAGGTGGGGCAACCGCCGTTGGTTACCTGTACCGATTACTTAGCGAGAACTGTGCCAACAACTGAAACCGAGTCGCTGCCAATCGCGAGCAGGCTCGCTCCCACAGGGGAATGGCGTCGTATGCAAATCAAGTGTGTGCGAGCCTGCTCGCGAAGGCGCCCTGACAGGCGCCACAGGGTTTCAGCCGAGCAGTTCACTCATGGCAATAATCTGCTCCGCCACCTGAATCAGCTTCTGCTGGCGGCTCATGGCCTGGCGGCGCATCAGGGTGTAGGCCTCTTCCTCGTTGCAGTCCTTCATCTTCATCAGCAGCCCTTTGGCCAGTTCGATGCGCTTGCGCTCGGCCAGTTGCTGGTCGCGGGCGTGCAGTTGCGCGCGCAGGGCCTGGTCGCTTTCGAAGCGCGCCATGGCCACGTCGAGAATCGGCTGCAAGCGTTGTGCGTGAATGCCTTCGACGATGTAGGCACTGACGCCAGACTTGATCGCCTGGCGCATCACGTCAGGGTCATGCTCGTCGGTAAACATCACGATCGGACGCGGTTGATCGCGACTGACCAGCACCACTTGCTCCATGACATCGCGGCTCGGTGACTCGGTATCGATCAGAATCACATCCGGACGCACCGTTTCGACGCGCGCGGGCAGGTCGATGGTCAGGCCGGACTCGTCGATCACCTCGAACCCGGCCTCGGTCAGGGCAGCTTTAAGGCGCCCGACTTTCTTCGCGGTGTCGTTGATCAGCAGGATACGCAACATATTCGCAGTCTCCTGTCAGCGGCTGGCGAGAAGGGGCGAGCTGCCGCTCATGGCGTGCAGCTTGAAACTGCGTGCGTAGGCAACTGGGTCCGAGCCGTCCCAGACCTTGCCGTCGATCAACTGGCTGCTGCGCATGTCCTGATTCCGAGCGGCGACACCAACCGCAGTGGCGGCCTCACGATACAAGTCTAGTTGCTGGACCTGACGGGCCACCGCGAGGTAGTCCGGGTCGTCACGCAATAAACCCCAGCGACGGAACTGGGTCATGAACCACATGCCGTCGGAGAGGTAAGGCAGGTTGACCTCGCCACCACCATGGAAGCGCAGCGCATGCGGATCCTGCCAGCGATTGCCCAGACCGTCGGCGTAGTCACCGAGTAGCCGTGGTTCGATGCAATCGAGTGGCGCATCGAGGTATTGCGGTGCGCTGAGCAATTGCGCGGCACTGCGGCGGTTCTCGGTGCTTTCTTCGATGAAACGGCTGGCCTCCAGAATCGCCATCACCAGTGCCCGGGCGGTGTTGGGGTATTGCTCGACGAAGGCGCGGGTGCAGCCGAGGACTTTTTCCGGGTGATCGGGCCAGATGGTCTGGCTGGTCGCCATCGTAAAGCCGAGATTCTGTTTCACGGCGCTGGCGGACCAGGGCTCGCCGACGCAAAAACCGTCGATACGCCCGGCTTGCAGGTGCGCGACCATTTGCGGCGGTGGCACCACCACGCTGTCGACGTCGTGCAACGGATGGATGCCCTGACTCGCGAGCCAGTAATACAGCCACATGGCGTGGGTGCCGGTCGGAAATGTCTGGGCGAAGGTGAGTTTTGGGCGAGTTTGGTGCACGTGCCGATCCAGTGCTTCAGGACTGGTCACGCCCAGGGCCTGCAAGCCGTGGGAAAGGTTGATGCTTTGGCCGTTGTGGTTCAGGCCCATGAGCACCGACATGTCAGTCGGGGCCACGCCGCCGATGCCCAGGTGCACGGCGTAGATCAAGCCGTACAGGCTGTGGGCGGCGTCGAGTTCGCCACTGACCAGTTTGTCCCGCAGGTTGGCCCATGACGACTGGCGCTTCAGATTGAGGGTCAGCCCGTAGGGCTGGGCGAAACCCTGGGTGGCGGCGACCACCACCGAGGCGCAGTCGCTCAGGGCCATGAAGCCGAGGTTGATTTCAGTCTTTTCCGGGGCATCGCTGCCGTTGACCCAGGCCAGTGGGCCCGCTGTGGTTTCATTCATGGCTAAACACCTTCCAAAAAAAAGCGTCGTCCCAGGCCCTCGCGTGAGCAAAGCCGGGTGACGACGCCATTGTCCTTCCACTCATCCCGTCGTTGGCATGAGTGCTGATGCCTATGCTGGTGCAAGGCATATGCCATCGCCCGCTGATTTTGTCGCACGCCTCGCTTGCGACGCCGATGCCCGGCTATAATCGCCGCCTCATTTCGCCGCCATTCGAGTCAAAGCCGCCCATGTACACCCTGGCCCGTCAGCTGTTGTTCCAACTTTCCCCGGAAACCTCCCACGATCTGTCCCTGGACCTGATCGGCGCGGGCGGGCGTTTGGGCCTCAACGGCTTACTGTGCAAGGCGCCGGCAAAAATGCCGGTGAACGTCATGGGCCTGGACTTTCCGAATCCCGTGGGGCTGGCGGCCGGTCTGGACAAGAACGGCGCAGCCATCGACGGTTTTGCACAATTGGGTTTTGGATTCGTCGAAATCGGCACCATCACCCCGCGTCCGCAGCCGGGCAATCCGAAACCACGGATTTTTCGTCTGCCGGAAGCCGAGGCGATCATCAACCGCATGGGCTTCAACAACCTCGGCGTTGATCACCTGCTGGCCCGCGTGGCCGCGGCCAAGTACAAGGGCGTGCTGGGCATCAACATCGGCAAGAACTTCGATACCCCGGTCGAGCGTGCGGTCGACGACTACCTGATCTGCCTGGACAAAGTCTACGCCCACGCGAGCTACGTGACGGTCAACGTCAGTTCGCCGAACACTCCTGGCCTGCGCAGCCTGCAGTTCGGTGACTCGCTCAAGCAATTGCTGGCTGACCTGGCCACGCGCCGAGCGGAACTGGCGCTGCGCCATGGCAAGCATGTACCGCTGGCAATCAAGATTGCGCCGGACATGACCGACGAAGAAACCGCTCAGGTCGCCCAGGCGTTGATCGAAACCGGGATGGACGCGGTGATCGCCACCAACACTACCCTGAGCCGCGTCGGCGTCGAAGGCATGGAATACGGTGACGAGGCGGGCGGTCTGTCCGGCGCACCGGTTCGTGACAAGAGCACCCACACCGTGAAGGTGCTGGCGGCGGAGCTGGCCGGTCGCTTGCCGATCATCGCCGTGGGCGGTATCACCGAAGGCAAGCACGCAGCTGAGAAAATCGCTGCGGGTGCGAGCCTGGTGCAGATCTACTCCGGTTTCATCTACAAAGGCCCGGCGCTGATTCGCGAGTCCGTCGATGCCATAGCAGCCCTGCGCTAAACCCTGTGGGAGCGAGCCTGCTCGCGATGACGGACTTACAGCTGACATTGTTGTTGAATGTCACACCGCTATCGCGAGCAGGCTCGCTCCCACAGGTGTGTTGGGCTCAAGGTGGAATTTTGGGGGCATAAAAAAGGGCTCCTCGAAGGAGCCCCTGGGCCGGAGCCCGCCGCCCGGATGGGGCGTGCGTGGTAAGTCGTTACGTAATCAGATTGTCGTGTCGGAGTGTGTGCCCTGTGTTAGCCGACGGCGTGAAGTTCGTTGAGTCTGTGGATTCCCGCAGTGCCGGTCATACCGTCCCAGTTGTCGCCTCGTCCTTCTCGCCAGCCGTTAATCCAGGCTTGGCGTACCGACGGTAGAGTAAATGGGCAAAGCTCACGGGATTTGCCACCAACGCCATATTGATATCCGCGCAAAAATGCTCTTTCCAACGGATCACGCTTAAGTCTTCTCATAGGGTGTTGCCCTCACTTGTTGACTGTATTTATCGCGTCGACCTCAATTGAGGTCTGGCAGAAAAACTCCTGCCGTTGGGGCTCGCTGCCGGCGTCGCGAGCCAAGGTGTTGACGTCGTTGCGGCGTCAACCTGTGTTGAGTTCTAACCAATGCGTCACATCGAGGGAATGATCGTTTTGTCATAAGGACGTAACGATAAAGATGGTAAAGCCATAAGTAACACGATGTTTGTCCCGTGTTTATTGGTCAAACCCCTGTATGATCGGCCCCCCGCAGGATGATGGAGTTAATTCTTTGATGAGAATTTCTCGCGTTGCAGTGAGCATTATTCGACGAAGGGTCGACTTATGACATTTTGTTGCATCAACTTTTTTATCTGCCTTTGCATCTAAGCTCTTTTAACCCGAGCAGCAAGGGTGGGACGGCACACCTTCGTGCCACGCGGGCGCTCTTTTAGAAAAGCGCCTGATTGAAAACCGGGTCGGCAATGCGTTGCCGGCTCACTTAGCTAAAGGTTCTGGAATTCCCATGTCCGATCGTTTCGAACTCTTCCTCACTTGCCCAAAAGGCCTTGAAGGCCTGCTCATCGAGGAAGCCGTCGGGCTTGGCCTTGAAGAGGCGCGTGAGCACACCTCTGCCGTGCGCGGCATGGCGACCATGGAAACCGCTTATCGCCTGTGCCTGTGGTCGCGCCTGGCGAACCGGGTGCTGCTGGTGCTCAAGCGTTTCCCGATGAAGGACGCCGAAGACCTCTACCACGGCGTGCTCGATATCGAGTGGCAAGACCACATGCTCAACGACGGAACCCTCGCCGTTGAATTCAGCGGTCACGGCTCGGGCATCGACAACACCCACTTCGGCGCCTTGAAGGTCAAGGACGCCATCGTCGACAAACTGCGCACCCCGCAAGGCGACCGTCCGTCCATCGACAAGCTCAACCCGGACTTGCGCATTCACCTGCGCCTGGACCGTGGCGAAGCGATCCTGTCCCTTGACTTGTCCGGCCACAGCCTGCACCAGCGCGGCTATCGATTGCAGCAGGGCGCGGCGCCGCTGAAGGAAAACCTCGCGGCCGCGATCCTGATTCGTTCCGGCTGGCCACGCATTGCGGCCGAAGGCGGCGCACTGGCTGACCCGATGTGCGGTGTCGGTACGTTCCTCGTAGAAGCCGCGATGATCGCCGCCGATATGGCGCCGAACCTGCGTCGCGAACAGTGGGGCTTTACCGCCTGGCTCGGCCACGTACCGGCGTTGTGGAAAAAACTTCACGAAGAAGCGACTGAACGTTGCGCGGCCGGCCTGGCCAAGCCACCGCTGTGGATTCGCGGTTACGAAGCCGACCCGCGCCTGATTCAACCGGGCCGCAACAACGTCGAGCGTGCCGGCCTGAGCGAGTGGATCAAGATCTACCAGGGAGAAGTCGGTACGTTCGAGCCGCGTCCGGACCAGAACCAGAAAGGCCTGGTGATCTGCAACCCGCCCTATGGCGAGCGTCTGGGCGACGAGGCAAGCTTGCTCTATCTCTACCAGAACCTCGGCGAGCGTCTGCGTCAGGCCTGCTTGAACTGGGAGGCCGCAGTGTTCACCGGCGCCCCGGACCTGGGCAAGCGCATGGGCATCCGCAGCCACAAACAGTATTCGTTCTGGAACGGCGCCTTGCCGTGCAAATTGCTGCTGATCAAGGTTACGCCGGACCAGTTCGTCACCGGCGAGCGTCGCACCCCGGAACAGCGTCAGGTCGAGCGCGAACAAGTTCGAGCCGAAGTCGAAGTCGCCGACAACGATGTGGCGCCGGGCAAGTACGAGAAGTACAACAAGAACGGCAACCCGATCAAACCGGCACCGGTGGTGATCGAGCAGCCGCGCTTGAGCGAAGGCGGGCAGATGTTTGCCAACCGTTTGCAAAAGAACCTCAAGGCGTTGGGCAAGTGGGTCAAGCGTGAAGGCATCGACTGCTACCGCGTCTACGATGCCGACATGCCGGAATATTCCATGGCCATCGACCTGTATCACGATTGGGTCCACGTCCAGGAATACGCCGCGCCGAAATCCATCGATCCGGAAAAAGCCTCGGCGCGTATGTTCGATGCCCTGGCGGCGATTCCGCAGGCCTTGAACATCGACAAGAACCGCGTGGTGGTCAAACGCCGCGAGCGTCAGAGCGGCACCAAGCAGTACGAACGCCAGGCGGCACAGGGCAAGTTCGTCGAGGTCAACGAAGGTGGCATCAAGCTGCTGGTCAACCTTACCGACTACCTCGACACCGGGCTGTTCCTCGATCACCGGCCGATGCGCATGCGCATTCAGAAAGAAGCCGAGGGCAAGCGTTTCCTCAACCTGTATTGCTACACCGCAACCGCCAGTGTCCACGCGGCCAAGGGCGGCGCGCGCAGCACCACCAGCGTCGACTTGTCGAAAACGTATCTGGACTGGGCGCGTCGCAACCTGTCGCTGAACGGTTTCTCCGACAAGAACCGCCTGGAGCAGGGCGACGTCATGGCCTGGCTCGACGCTTGCCGCGACGAGTACGACCTGATCTTCATCGATCCGCCGACCTTCTCCAATTCCAAGCGCATGGAAGGCATCTTCGACGTGCAACGTGACCAGGTGCAGTTGATCGACCTGGCCATGGCGCGCCTTGCACCGGGTGGGGTGTTGTACTTCTCCAACAACTTCCGCAAGTTCACGCTTGAGGAAAACCTCACCGAGCGTTACGCGGTCGAAGAAATCACCGCCCAGACCATCGATCCGGATTTCGCCCGTAACGGCAAGATCCACCGTGCATGGAAAATCACCGCCCGCTGACGGTTAATTTGATTGGAACAACTACTGTAGGAGCGAGCTTGCTCGCGATGAACCTGAGAGCACCGCGGGTATCCAGAACCCACGCGTTATCGTTCTCGACCATCGCGAGCAAGCTCGCTCCTACAGTGCTGGTCAAATTAGTGGCTAATAGCTATAACTCACTCAGGGCCAAAGGGCTTTCCCGCACCTGGCGTTTTGAGTTGCGTTTATGTCGTTGCACGCCGTGCGCCCAAAGATCCTGGGGTTTATCAGTGAAGATGTCTCGGCCTGGCTGGTCGCGCTTCTGGTATTGCTCGTCGGCGGGATTCTCACGGGGTTGCTGGCCTGGTCGACAACCAATCTGTTTCACCAACAATTGCGGCAACGTTTCCAACTGCTGGCCAGTGAACGTTACAGCCGTATCGAAGAACGTTTCGAAGATCAGGAGCAGCGCCTCGACGGGTTGCGCCGGTTCTTTGCCAATTCCGGTTCGGTCTCCCGAGCGGAGTTCGACGGTTACACCCAACCTCTGCTTCATCGAACCCAAGCGTACTCGTTCGCGCTACGGGTGACCCGCGCCGAACGGGCGGATTTCGAGCGCAGAATGCGTGAAGAGGGACTGCCCGACTTCACCCTGCGTGAACTCAATGCCGACGGCCAACTGCAACTGGCGGCCGACCGCGATGAGTATGTGGCGGTGCTCTATAGCCAGACCCAAAGCAAACTCGGCTCGCCGCTCGGCTACGACTTGCTGGCCCAACCCTTGCGCCGCTCCACCCTTGAACGGGCCGACCAGCACGGCGGGATGGCGGTGTCGCAGCCGATGCATCTGGTCAGTATCGAGCCGGCCTACGCGCGGGGTGTGCTGCTGGTCGCCCCGGTCATGCCCCGCAATGGTCCGGGCTTAGCGGCAACGAAACCCTACGGCTATGTGATGGCGGTGATCAGCATGCGCCAGTTGCTGGCGGACGGGTTGCCGGATGCGGGCCATGACTATCTCTCGGTGCGCATCCTCGATTTGTCCACCGACGACCAGCACGAAGTGCTTTATGAATCCTCCAACACGCCGGTCACCAGTGATTTGTCCGCGACCCGGCTGCTGCGGCTTGCCGACCACGACTATCAAGTCGACATCCAGCCCAGCGAGGCTTTCCGACAAGCCAACCATTCTTCGGTAACCAGCCTGGTGGTGCTGGGTGGCTTGCTCAGTGTGTTGCTCAGTGCGTTGCTTTATGTGCTGGTCAGTCAGCGTCAACGGGCGCTGAAAATGGTCGAGCAACGGACCCAGGAACTGCGCGCCCGTGAGCAGGAGTTGCGCGGCACCCATGGCCAACTGCGCGGGGTACTGAATGCTGCGACACAAGTGGCAATCATCGCCACCGACCTGCGCGGTGTCATCAGCACCTTCAACGCCGGTGCGGAGCAGATGCTCGGCTATACCAGCATGGAGGTGGTTAGCCATATGACGCTGGAAAATCTGCACCTGCCCCGGGAACTCCTGGCGCGCTCGGCGGAATTGAGCGCGCGTTATGGCAAACCGATCCCGACCTGCCAGGCAATGTTGGTCGAGGGCGGCGAGGAGGGTGGTCATGAAGCGCGGGAGTGGACGCTGATCCGTGGTGACGGCAGCCATTTGACGGTGAACATGCTGGCGACGCCGGTACTCGACGAGCAAGGTTTGTGGGTCGGGCACCTGGCGATCTGTATCGACATCACCGAGCGCAAGCGGGTCCACGAGGCCCTGGCAGCACGGGATCTGTTGTTGAAGAAACTCAGCGCCCATGTGCCCGGCGGAATCTACCAGTTCAAAATGGAGTTCGACGGGCGCTTCAGTGTGATCTACGCCAGCGATGGCATCCGCGAGATCTACGAACTCGAACCGGATGTGCTGTTGCTCAACGCTGAAGCCATCTTTACGCGGATTCATCCTCAGGACACCACGCGCGTGCGCGCCTCGATCCGGGCCTCGGCGGATACCCTCAGCCCGTGGCGCGAGGAATACCGCGTGCAGTTGCCAGTGCGTGGCCTGCGCTGGGTCCGTGGCGAAGCGACCCCGGAGGAACAGCCGGGCGGCGGCGTGCTCTGGCACGGCTACATCTCGGACATTTCCGACCTGAAGCGGGTGGAGGAAGAACTGCGGGCGCTGTCGGTGACGGATTCGCTGACCGGGATACACAACCGCCGCTACTTCCAGGAACGCCTGACCACCGAAATGGCCCGGGTCGAGCGCGGTGGCGGCGAACTGTCGGTGATCATGCTCGATATCGACCACTTCAAACGCATCAATGACCAGCATGGCCACGCGGTGGGCGATCGGGTGCTTCAGGCCGTGTGCGAGCGCATTGGCCATCGGCTGCGGCGCACCGACGTATTCTGTCGCCTGGGTGGCGAGGAGTTCATGGTGCTCTGCCCGGATATCGACGGCGAGCAGGCCCATGTGCTGGCACTGGAGTTGTGGCAAGGGTTGCGCAGTTCACCGATCGACGAGGTCGGGATCGTCACCGCGAGTTTCGGAATTGCCAGTTGGCGCGTGGGAGAGGGCGCGGATGCGCTGCTGCTGCGGGCGGACTCGGGGGTTTATGCGGCGAAGCAGGCGGGGCGTGATCGGGTGCAGGGCGAGATGAACTAAAGCCGGATGCCAACCCCTGTGGGAGCGAGCTTGCTCGCGATAGCGGTCTGTCCGTCACATCATGGCTGGATGTGACGCCGTTATCGCGAGCAGGCTCGCTCCCACATTTGATCTCCAGCGTTTGGAGTATCCGGTTACAACACCGAAGCCGTTTCCGGCACTTTAGGCTGGCGATACAGGTCCAGCAGCACCTGATCCAGCACCGAGGACGCGCCGAACGGGGCCTTGTCGTTGAGGATCGCCACCACCGCCCAGGTATTGCCGTTGACGTCGCGGCTGAAGCCGGAGATCGCGCGCACGGTGTTCAGGGTGCCGGTCTTGACGTGGGCTTCACCGCGCATCGCGGTGGTCTTCAAGCGTTTGCGCATGGTGCCGTCGGTGCCGGCAATCGGCATCGAACTGATGAACTCGGCGGCGTATGGGCTGCGCCACGCGGCTTGCAGCATCGCGGCCATTTCCCGCGCGCTCACTCGTTCTGCGCGGGACAGGCCGGAGCCGTTCTCCATCACCAGGTGCGGCGCGGTGATGCCTTTTTTCGCCAGCCACTGACGCACCACGCGCTGGGCCGCTTTGGCGTCGTCGGCGTCGGCGTCGGTGCGGAATTTCTGGCCCAGGCTGAGGAACAGCTGCTGAGCCATGGTGTTGTTACTGTATTTGTTGATGTCGCGAATGATTTCCGCCAGATCCGGCGAGAAGGCCCGAGCCAGGACCTTGGCGTCTTTCGGGGTTGGCGCCAGAACATCCTTGCCCTGAATGCTGCCACCCAGTTCCTTCCAGATCGCCCGCACGGCGCCGGCGGTGTAGGTCGCGTGGTCGAGCAGCGACAGGTAAGTCTGGGAGCTGCAGCCTTCGCCCAACTGACCGCCGACAGTCACGGTCACGCTGCCATCGGCCTGGGCCACCGGGTTGTACCGAACGCCACCGGCGCATTGCTTGGAGTTGACGGCCTTGACCTGGTTTTCGATGCGGATGCTGGCAATCGGCGGCTCCACGGATACCAGAACCCGGCCGTTATCGTTGCGCGCCACAAAGCGCAGGGCCTTGAGGTTGACCAGCAGCGAGTCGGGTTTGACCAGGAACGGTTTGTTCTCGTCATTGCCGTCGTCGTTGAATTCGGGCAGTTGCGGTTGCACGAAGAAATTGCGGTCCAGCACCAAGTCGCCGGTGACTTGCGTCACGCCGTTGGCCCGCAGATCGCGCATCAAGAGCCAGAGTTTTTCCATGTTCAGCTTCGGATCGCCGCCACCCTTGAGGTAGAGGTTACCGTTGAGAATGCCGCCGCTCAGGGTGCCGTCGGTGTAGAACTCGGTTTTCCACTGGTGGTTCGGGCCGAGCATTTCCAGGGCCGCGTAAGTGGTGACCAACTTCATGGTCGAAGCCGGGTTGACCGAGACATCAGCGTTGAAAATGGTCGGGGTGCCAGGGCCGTTGAGCGGAATCATCACCAACGACAAGGCGTTGTCCTGCAACTTGCTGGCCTTCAGGGCTTTTTCAACGTTGGGCGACAGGCCGGTGTTGATGGTGGCGGCGGAAACGGGGACGGCCAAGGGGAGAAGAAGGCTGGCCAGCAACAATGGACGCAAAGATTTGATCATCTGAAATAAGACCCTACAGGCGAGGGGGAAAAAGACGAGGGCATGAAGATAAATTCCCTCAGTGGTCATGAAAGTGTCGGCATTATGCCCCAAGGTGTAGCGGCTTGTGCCGTGCCCTGGCCCTCTAATCAGCTATTTTTTTACCGGCGGTAGGCGTCGCGCCGTTCTGAGGCGGGCAATCGGCAGCTTAAACTGCTAAAGTGCCGCCCGTTATTACTTATGAGGATTGTTCCAATGGCGACTAACCGTTCCCAGCGTCTGCGCAAAAAATTGTGCGTCGATGAATTTCAAGAGCTGGGTTTCGAACTGAACCTGGATTTCAAAGAAGATTTGGCTGATGAAGCCATTGATGCTTTCCTCGACGCGTTCCTGAAAGAAGCCATGGAAGCCAACGGTCTGGGCTATGTTGGCGGCGACGACTTCGGTCTGGTTTGCCTGCAGAAGCGTGGCTCGGTATCCGAAGAGCAGCGTGCCGCTGTTGAAGCCTGGCTCAAAGGCCGCAGCGAACTGACTGAAGCAACCGTCAGCCCGCTGATCGACGTCTGGTACCCGGAAAAGCCGATCAATCCGGTAGCTTGATGTTATAAAAAAACGGCGACCCAAGGGTCGCCGTTTTTTTTTTGTGAAAATCAAAGGATCGCAGCCTCGTTTCACTCGACAGCTCCTACAGGGCGACGCATTGTAGGAGCTGTCGAGTGAAACGAGGCTGCGATCTTTTAGTGTCTACGCCAGTTCAAGATCACCAACGTCAGCACCCCCGCCACAATCCCCCAGAACGCCGACCCCACGGAAAACAGCGTCAGCCCCGACGCCGTGACCATAAAGGTAATCAGCGCCGCTTCACGTTCCTTCACCTGGCTCATGGCAATGCTCAAACCGTTGATGATCGAGCCGAACAGCGCCAGCGCGGCAATCGACAGCACCAACTCTTTAGGCAACGCGGCAAACAACGCCGCCAGCGTCGCGCCGAACACCCCGGCGATCCCGTAGAAAATCCCGCACCAGACGGCTGCCGTGTAGCGCTTGTTGCGATCCTCGTGGGCATGCGGGCCGGTGCAGATCGCCGCGCTGATGGCGGCCAGGTTGATCCCGTGGGAACCGAACGGCGCCAGCAGCAGCGAGGCGATGCCGGTGGTGGTGATCAGCGGCGAGGCCGACACGTTATAGCCGTCGGCACGCAGCACCGCGATGCCCGGCATGTTTTGCGACGTCATCGCCACCACGAACAGCGGGATGCCGATGCTGATCGTTGCGGCGAGGGAGAAGTGCGGCGTGGTCCAGACCGGCATCGCCACTTCAAGATGGAAGCCGCTGAAATCCAGCAACCCCATAAGCCCTGACAACGCCGTACCGATCACCAGCGCGGCGAGCACCGCATAACGCGGTGACAGTCGCTTGACCACCAGGTACGTGAAGAACATCCCCAGCACCAGTGCGGTGCGGTGCTGCGCGGCGACGAAGATTTCGCTGCCGATCTTGAACAGAATCCCCGCCAGCAACGCCGCGGCCAATGAGGCCGGAATCTTTTTCACCAGCCGTTCGAAGCTGCCGGTCAAACCGCAGACGGTCACCAGCACCGCACAAGTGATGTAGGCGCCGATGGCTTCGCCGTAGGTCACGCCGCCCAGGCTGGTGATCAGCAACGCCGCGCCGGGAGTCGACCAGGCAATGGTGATGGGGGTGCGATAACGCAGGGACAGGCCAATCGAGCACACCGCCATGCCAATGGAGATTGCCCAGATCCACGACGAAATCTGCCCACTGGTCAGGCCCGCCGCTTGCCCGGCCTGGAACATCAGCACCAGAGAGCTGGTGTAGCCGGTCATCATCGCAATGAACCCGGCGACGATGGCCGAAGGCGACGTGTCGGCCAGAGGGCGGAGCTGCGTGTGTGTAGCGTCGTTCATGACGGCGGTGTTCCTTATTACGTACGAAAATATCCGAAGCGAAGTCGTCCAATGTAGGAGCTGTCGAGTGAAACGAGGCTGCGATCTTTTGATGTTGATTTCTCAAGATCAAAAGATCGCAGCCTCGTTTCACTCGACAGCTCCTACAGGGTTCTGGGTTAAAGCCTAAACTCAAACGTAAGCAATCGTTGCTATACAGCAAAGGCGACAAACAGCCGTACAGTCGTGTTGCCACCATCCATTGTGTACAATCGCGGTGTTTTTTACGCGATACTTGCCAGCGACCCACTGTGCCGTATTACAGTCACGGTCAATTCGCCGCAGTTCTCCCGACTCGAGTGCCCATGAACGAACAGTTGCAACCCCTCAAGAAACAACCGCGAGCAGGCAAAGCCGGCCGTAGCGGTACCCAGGACGATATTGTCTACGCGCATATCTTCGAGGCCATCCTCGAACAGCGTCTGGCGCCCGGCACCAAGTTGAGCGAAGAAGCGCTGGGGGAAATTTTCGGGGTCAGTCGCACCATCATTCGCCGCGCGCTGTCGCGCCTGGCCCATGAAGGTGTGGTCCTACTGCGGCCCAATCGCGGCGCTGTTGTTGCCAGCCCGAGTGTCGAAGAGGCCCGTCAGGTGTTCCTGGCGCGGCGTCTGGTCGAGCGGGCGATCACTGAACTGGCCGTTCAGCACGCCACTGCCGAGCAGATCGCCGAGTTGCGGCAGATGGTCAACGACGAGCGCGACAGCTTTTCCCGTGGCGATCGCGGTGCCGGTATCCGTCTGTCGGGCGAGTTCCACTTGAAGTTGGCCGAGGCGGCGAAAAACGCCCCGCTGATCAGCTTCCAGCGCAGCCTGGTCTCCCAGACTTCGTTGATCATTGCCCAATACGAAAGCGGCAATCGCTCCCATTGCTCTTACGACGAACACACCCAACTGATCGATGCCATCGAAGCGCGCAACGGTGAGTTGGCGGTGGACCTGATGATGCATCACATGGATCACATCGACAGCAAACTCAACCTCGACGAAGAAAGCGCGTCGGATGATTTGCATGCCGTGTTCTCGCATTTGTTGCAGACCAAGAAGCCAGGGCGGCCGGTCGCCAAACTCTGATTGTCGAGTGCTGCTGAAAAGATCGCAGCCTCGTTTCACTCGACAGCTCCTACATTGGAACGCGTAATCCTGTAGGAGCTGTCGAGTGAAACGAGGCTGCGATCTTTTGATCTTGCCCAACAGGCAATAAAAATCCCCCGGGGCTGTAGAGCTGCGGGGGATTTTTTATGCTCGAAAGCTTTTAGCGCTGATGCACCTGATTCCCCACCGCATAAGTCTGCAGAACAGTCCGGTCATCCCCCAGCGTCATCAACACAAACAACGTCTCGGCAATGTTATTGGCCTGCTTCAAGCGGTAGCTGAGCAGCGGCGTGGCGTTGTAATCCAGCACCAGGAAGTCGGCGTCGGTACCCGGCAGCAACGTGCCGATCTTGTCTTCCAGGCGCAGCGCTCGCGCACCCCCGAGGGTGGCCAGGTACAGCGATTTGAACGGGCTCAGTCGCGCCCCTTGCAGTTGCATGACCTTGTAGGCTTCGTTCAGGGTTTGCAGCAACGAGAAACTGGTGCCACCACCCACGTCTGTACCGAGGCCGACATTGAGTTTGTGCTTCTCGGCCATCGGCAGGTTGAACAAGCCACTGCCGAGGAAGAAGTTCGAGGTCGGGCAGAAAGCGATCGCCGAACCGGTCTCGGCCAGTCGTGCACATTCATCGTCGCACAGGTGCACGCCGTGGGCGAACACCGAGCGCTCGCCCAGCAACTGGTAGTGATCGTAAACGTCCAGGTAGCCTTTGCGCTCGGGGAACAGCTCCTTGACCCACTCGACTTCCTTGAGGTTTTCGCTGATGTGGGTCTGCATGTACAAATCCGGAAATTCGCTGAGCAACTGGCCGGCAAGGGTCAATTGTTCCGGGGTGCTGGTCGGAGCGAAGCGCGGGGTGACCGCGTAGTGCAAACGACCCTTGCCGTGCCAGCGCTCGATCAACGCCTTGCTTTCGACGTAGCTCGATTCGGCGGTGTCGGTCAGGTAGTCCGGGGCGTTGCGGTCCATCATCACCTTGCCGGCGATCATCCGCAGGTCCAGCTGTTCGGCGGCTTCAAAGAACGAATTCACCGATTGTGGATGGACGCTGCCGAACACCAGCGCAGTGGTCGTGCCGTTGCGCAGCAGTTCCTTGATAAAAATGCCCGCGACTTCATCCGCGTGAGCCTTGTTGGCGAATTGGCTTTCACACGGGAACGTGTAGGTGTTGAGCCAGTCCAGCAACTGCTCGCCGTAGGCACCGACCATGCCGGTCTGCGGCAAGTGGATGTGGGTGTCGATGAAGCCTGGGGTGATCAGTGCGTCCTGGTAATGGGTGATCTCGATATCGGCCGGCAGGGTCGGCAGCAATTCGCTGGCGTGGCCGAGCGCGCTGATCTGGCCGTTATCGACCACCAGCAGGCCGTCCTCGAAATACTCGTACGAGGCTTCGATGCCTACTTCGGCGGGGTCGGCGATGCTGTGCAGGATGGCGGCGCGGTAGGCTTTGCGAGTCAAAGGCATGTGATTTCTCAACTTGAGGCTTGGCTGCGGCGTGAAGCAGGCAGCAGTTTGGCGATCGATGATCCGGCGCTGGCGGTCTGCTGGCCGAAATTCGCGTTATAGGTGGCGATGATTTCGCCGGCGATGGAGATGGCAATTTCCACAGGCAACTTGCCTTTGACTTCGCCGATGCCCATCGGGCAGCGCATGCGTTGCAGCACTGCGCTGTCGAAACCGCGGTCACGCAGGCGATGTTCGAACTTCACCCGTTTGGTCTTCGACCCGATCAGGCCGAAGTAGGTGAAGTCGTTTCGCTTGAGGATCGCGGCGGTGAGTTCGAGGTCGAGCTGGTGGTTGTGGGTCATGACGATGCAGTAGCTGCCGGCGGGCAGGTCGTCGATTTCGTCCACCGGTTCTTCAGCGACAATTTTGCGTACGCCGTGGGGGATCTGTTCCGGAAATTCGGCTTCCCGCGAATCGATCCAGCGCACCCGGCAGGGCAGGCTGGCGAGCAGCGGCACCAGCGCCCGACCGACATGGCCGGCGCCGAACACGGCGATTTGCGCCTGGACCTGGCCCATCGGCTCGAACAGCAGCACGGTCACGCCGCCGCAGCACTGGCCGAGGCTGGCGCCGAGGCTGAAGCGCTCCAGATGCGTGTCCTGCTTGCCGCTGGCAAGCATCTCCCGGCCGATCTGCATGGCCTTGTATTCCAGATGCCCGCCACCGATGGTGTCGTAGGCCTGGGTGGCGCTGATGACCATCTTCGAGCCGGCATTGCGCGGCGTCGAGCCAAGCTCTTCGATGATGGTCACCAGCACGCAGGGTTCACCCCGGTTTTGCAGGTCGGCGAGGGCGTCGATCCAGTTGTACATATTCACCTCAACATTTCTGTTGTCTGTTCGGGCGTCTTCGCGAGCAGGCTCGCTCCCACAGGGGGAATGCATTCCAAATGTGGGAGCGAGCCTGCTCGCGATGGGCGCGCCTCGGTCTACAGCGAAGCCAACTCTGGCTCAGCCTCGGCAGCCTTGGCCACCTTCAACTGCCGCATCTGCTCACAGCCCCACAACACCCGCTCCGGAGTCGCCGGTGCATCGATTTTCGGTTGATGTTTGTAGTCGCCGAGGCTGGCCACGGCATCCTTGATCGCACACCACGCGGCGATGCCGAGCATGAACGGCGGCTCACCCACAGCCTTGGAATGGAACACGGTGTCTTCCGGGTTCTTGCGGTTTTCCACCAGCTTCACCCGCAGGTCCAGCGGCATGTCCGCCACCGCCGGGATCTTGTAACTGGCCGGGCCGTTGGTCATCAGTTTGCCCTTGTTGTTCCACACCAGTTCTTCCATGGTCAGCCACCCCATGCCCTGGATGAAACCGCCCTCGACCTGACCGATGTCGATGGCCGGGTTCAGCGAGTCGCCAACGTCGTGGAGGATGTCGGTGCGCAGCATCTTGTACTCGCCGGTCAGGGTATCGACGATCACTTCGGCGCAGGCCGCTCCGAAGGCGTAGTAGTAGAACGGCCGACCACGGGCCTGGCTGCGGTCGTAGTAGATTTTCGGGGTTTTGTAGAACCCGGTGCTCGACAACGACACCTGAGCGAAATACGCCTGTTGGATCAGCGATTCGAACGTCAGGATGTGATCGCGAACCCGCACGTGGCCGTTATGGAATTCCACGTCTTCTTCGCTGACCTTGTATTGCCGCGCGGCGAACTCAACCAAACGTTTCTTGATGATTTCCGCCGCATTCTGCGCCGCTTTACCATTGAGGTCGGCACCGCTGGAAGCAGCGGTCGGCGAGGTGTTCGGCACTTTTTCGGTGTTGGTTGCGGTGATCTGCACGCGGTCCATTTCGACCTGGAACACTTCGGCCACAACCTGCGCAACCTTGGTATTCAAACCCTGGCCCATCTCCGTGCCGCCATGGTTCAGGTGGATGCTGCCGTCGGTGTAGACATGGATCAGCGCACCCGCCTGGTTGAGGAAACTGGCGGTGAAGGAAATACCGAATTTCACCGGCGTCAGCGCCAGGCCTTTTTTCAGGATCGGGCTGTTGGCGTTGTAGCGACGGATCGCTTCACGACGCTCGGCGTACTGGCTGCTTTCCTCCAGTTCGGCGGTCATTTCCTCGAGCATGTTGTGTTCGACGGTCTGGTAGTAGTGGGTGACGTTGCGCTCGGTCTTGCCGTAGTAGTTGGCCTTGCGCACCGCCAGCGGATCGAGGGCCAGGTGCCGGGCAATCGCGTCCATCACTTCTTCGATGGCGACCATGCCTTGCGGGCCGCCGAAACCACGGTAAGCGGTGTTCGATGCGGTGTTGGTCTTGCAGCGGTGACCGTTGATGGTCGCATCGCCCAGGTAGTACGAATTGTCAGCGTGGAACATCGCCCGGTCGACAATCGAGGCCGAGAGGTCCGGCGAGCAACCGCAGTTGCCGGCCAGTTCCAGGGCGATGCCGTGCAGGCGACCGGTGCTGTCGAAGCCGACGTCGTACTCGACGTAGAACGGGTGACGCTTGCCGGTCATCAGCATGTCTTCGACGCGCGGCAGGCGCATCTTGGTCGGCTGACCGGTGAGGTGCGCAATCACCGCGCACAGGCACGCCGGGCTCGCCGCCTGGGTTTCCTTGCCGCCGAAACCACCGCCCATGCGGCGCATGTCGACGACGATCTTGTTCATCGACACGTCCAAAACCTCGGCCACCAGTTTCTGCACTTCGGTGGGGTTCTGCGTTGAGCAGTAAACGATCATCCCGCCGTCTTCGGTCGGCATCACCGATGAGATCTGGGTTTCGAGGTAGAAGTGTTCCTGGCCGCCAATGTGCAGCGTGCCCTGGATGCGATGTTCGGCAGTGGCCAATGCGTTGGCCGAATCGCCGCGTTGATGGGTGTGGCTGTCGAGTACGAAGTGGCGTTTGCGCAGGGCTTCGACCACGTCCAGCACGGGGTCGAGATCTTCGTATTCGATGATCGCGGCCATGGCGGCCTTGCGTGCGGTTTCCAGGTCTTTCGCCGCCACGGCGAGCACCGGTTGACCGACGAATTGCACGTCATCGATGGCCAGGAGCGGGTCGCCCGGCAACAGTGGACCGATGTCTTTCAGACCCGGTACGTCTTCGTGGGTGATGGCGATGCGCACACCTTCGAAGGCATAGCAGGGCTTGGTATCGATGCTGATGATTTTCGCGTGGGCGCGGTCCGATAGTCGGGCGTAAACGTGCAACTGGTTCGGGAATTCCAGGCGATCGTCGATGTACTGCGCTTCACCGGACACGTGCTTGGCGGCGCTGTCGTGCTTGACGCTACGGCCAACACCGGTGGTCAGGTCCTTGGCGAACAGTTCAGCCAGTTCGGCTTGGGTCTTCTCTACGGCGTGATGATTAGACATAAGCGGTCACCCGAGTCTCGATGTGCGGTGTTTGCAGTTCGATGAAGTATTTGCGCAGCAGGTTCTGCGCGCTGAGCAGACGGTATTCCTTGCTGGCGCGGAAGTCCGAGAGCGGTGTGAAATCGTCGGCCAGCGCAGCGCAGGCGCGTTCCACTGTTGCGTTGTTCCACTGCGCGCCGAGCAGCGCGGCCTCGCAGCTCTTGGCGCGTTTCGGGATGGCCGCCATGCCGCCGAAGGCAACCCGGGCATCCGCGATCACGCCGTTGTCGATGCGCAGGTTGAACGCGGCGCAGACCGCGGAAATGTCATCGTCCAGACGTTTGGACACCTTGTAGGCGCGGAACAATTGTTCGGCGCTGGCGCGCGGCACGATGATCTTCTCGATGAACTCGCTTTCCTGACGCGCAGTGACGCGGTAATCGATGAAGTAATCCTCCAGGGCCATGGTGCGGCGGGTTTCGCCTTTGCACAGGACGATCTGCGCGCCCAACGCGATCAGCAGCGGTGGCGAGTCACCAATCGGCGAGGCGTTGCCGATGTTGCCCCCGAGCGTGCCCTGGTTGCGGATCTGCAAGGACGCGAAGCGTTGCAGCAATTCGCCGAAGTCCGGGTACTCGGCCTTCAAGGCGTCGTAGCAATCGGAGAGGGCGGTCGCGGCGCCGATTTCCAGGCGATCGTCAAAGCGCTCGATGCGCTTCATCTCGGCGACGTTGCCGACGTAGATCATCACTGGCAGGGTGCGGTGGAATTGCGTGACTTCCAGCGCCAGATCCGTGCCGCCGGCCAGCAGGCGGGCCTGTGGATAAGCGTCATAAAGGTCAGCCAGATCGGCCACGGTCAGCGGCACGAGGCAGCGCTTGTCGCCACTGTTGAGTTCACCGATGTCGGTGGGGGCGATGGCTTTCAGGCGAGCGATGGTGTCCGCTTCGCGAGCATCGAACTGGTCGGGTTGCTTGCCACAGCAGGATTGTTCGGCAGCAGCGAGGATCGGCCGATAGCCGGTGCAACGGCAGAGGTTGCCGGCCAGGGCTTCATGTGCTTTGTGCGAGTCCGGTTGATCGCTGTTCTTTTGCAGCGCGAACAGTGACATCACGAAACCCGGCGTGCAGAAGCCGCATTGTGAGCCGTGGCACTCGACCATGGCTTTCTGCACGCTGTGCAGCTCGCCTTTGTGCTTGAGGTCTTCGACGCTGATCAGTTGTTTGCCGTGCAATGACGACACGAACGTCAGGCACGAGTTGAGGCTGCGATAGCGAATGTGTTCGCGGCCATCGTCATCCGTTTGCAGCTCGCCGACCACCACGGTGCACGCGCCGCAGTCACCGCTGGCGCAGCCTTCTTTGGTGCCGGGTTTGCCCACATGGTCGCGCAGATAATTGAGCACGGTCAGGTTTGGGTCCAGGGCGTGCTCGCTACGGAGTTCCTGGTTAAGTAAAAACTGGATCACGGAAGGCCTCGCAGACTCATTATTGTTGTTAACCGACTTGGACCGAATTTATCAGGTCTGACTTTTCGGTCAATGATTTTCTGACTTAAGGGTCAGAAAATAGCACTTTGTCGATAAACGACCCGCTTCTTCATTATTGACCCTCGCGGGCTAGCCTGCTTTTTGCTTGATTCGTGCCAAAAACCGCTGAGTGGGCACTCCGCCATGACCCTTCATGTGCGCTACACTGCGCCGCTTGTGCAGATCGAAGAGTTTGAAGGACAACCATGACGTTCAAGGCGCCGGACAGCCTCGCCGAGCAAATCGCTCACCACCTCGCCGAACGCATCATTCGCGGCGAAATGAAGCCGGGGGAGCGCATCCAGGAACAGAAGGTCACGCTGGCCCTCAATGTCAGCCGCGGTTCGGTCCGCGAGGCCTTGCTGATCCTTGAGCGCCGCCACCTGATCGCGATCCTGCCGCGACGCGGCGCCCACGTGACCGAGCTCACCGCCCACAAGGTGCAGAGCCTGTGCACGCTGATGAGCGAGTTGTACATCCTGCTCGGCAACGCCGTGGCCAGCGGCTGGCAAGCCCAGGCCGACCTGGCGCCGTTCGTGCAAATCCAGCAGCGCCTGACCGCCAGCTACGAGCGCCAGGACATCCGCACCTTTGTCGACGACAGCTTCAGTGTGATGCGCGCCGCGTACCCGTTCGCCAACAACCCGTACTTGCAGGAGACCGTCGAGAACCTGCAGCCGGCCATGAGTCGCGCGTATTTCCTCGCCCTGGACCAACGCAAGGCTTCAATGAGCGAGTTCCTGGAGCTGTTTGAACGCCTGCTCGCCGCCGTGATCGCCCGTGACTTTCCACTGATCCGCGTGGTGCTGACGGCTTACGCCCAGCGCAGTTGCGATCTGGTGGTTTCCGCCCTGACGGACGCTTAAGCGTGCGGCTCAAGTGCATCAAGCTGGCGGGGTTCAAGTCCTTCGTCGACCCGACCACGGTGAACTTCCCCAGCAATATGGCGGCGGTGGTCGGGCCCAATGGCTGCGGCAAGTCGAACATCATCGACGCCGTGCGTTGGGTAATGGGCGAGAGCTCGGCCAAGAACCTGCGCGGCGAGTCGATGACCGACGTCATCTTCAACGGTTCTACCAGCCGTAAACCGGTGAGCCAGGCGAGCATCGAGCTGGTGTTCGATAACTCCGACGGCACGCTGGTCGGCGAGTACGCGGCCTACGCGGAAATTTCCATTCGCCGCAAAGTCACCCGCGACAGCCAGAACAGCTACTTCCTCAATGGCACCAAATGCCGCCGTCGCGACATCACCGACATCTTCCTCGGCACCGGCCTCGGCCCGCGCAGCTACTCGATCATCGAGCAGGGGATGATCTCCAAGCTGATCGAAGCGAAACCGGAAGATCTGCGTAATTTCATTGAAGAAGCGGCCGGCATCTCCAAGTACAAGGAGCGCCGGCGCGAGACTGAAAACCGTATCCGCCGCACCCACGAAAACCTTGCCCGCCTGACCGACCTGCGCGAAGAGCTTGAGCGTCAGCTCGAACGCTTGCACCGCCAGGCCGAGGCGGCCAAGAAGTATCAGGAATACAAGGGCGAGGAGCGTCAACTCAAGGCCCAACTGTCGGCGTTGCGCTGGCAGGCGTTGAATGAACAGGTCGGTCAGCGCGAAGCGATCATCGGCACTCAGGAAATTACCTTCGAAGCGTTGGTGGCCGAGCAGCGCAACGCCGATGCGAGCATCGAACGCTTCCGTGACGGTCACCATGACCTGTCCGAACGCTTCAATCTGGTGCAGGGGCGCTTCTATTCGGTCGGTGGCGACATTGCTCGGGTCGAGCAAAGCATCCAGCACGGTCAGCAGCGTTTGCGTCAGTTGCAGGAGGACTTGAAAGAAGCCGAGCGCGCAGGCCTGGAAACCGAGTCTCACCTGGGCCATGACCGCACGCTGCTGCTGACCCTCGGCGAAGAGCTGGACATGCTCACCCCGGAGCAGGAAGTCACCAGCGCCGCCGCCGAAGAGGCCGCCGCCGCGCTGGAAGAATCCGAAACCACCATGCACGGCTGGCAGGAGCAGTGGGACACGTTCAACCTGACTGCCGCCGAACCGCGTCGTCAATCCGAGGTTCAGCAGTCGCGGATTCAGCAGCTCGAAACCAGCATGGAACGTTTGGCCGATCGTCAGAAGCGTCTTGGCGAAGAGCGTGCGTTGCTTTCGGCGGACCCGGAAGACGCGGCGATCATGGAGCTCGGCGAGCAGCTCGCGGCTAGCGAAGCGACCCTTGAAGACTTGCAGGCCAGCGAAGAGGCTCAGGTCGAGCGCCTTGAGCAACTGCGTCAGGAGTTGCAGCAAGCCTTGTCGGCGCAGCAACAGGCGCAGGGTGATTTGCAGCGCCTGAACGGTCGCCTCGCCTCGCTCGAAGCCTTGCAGCAAGCCGCGCTCGATCCGGGCACCGGCACCGCTGAATGGCTGCGTGAACAGCATCTGGCGGACCGTCCGCGTCTGGCCGAAGGCCTGAAGGTCGAAGCGGGTTGGGAGCTGGCGGTGGAAACCGTGCTGGGCGCCGATCTGCAAGCGGTGCTGGTGGATGACTTTGGTGATTTCGATCTGGCCGGGTTTGCCCAGGGTGATCTGCGTTTGCTCAGCCCGGCCAGCGATGGCGTGCGCGTGCCTGGCAGCTTGCTCGATAAGGTCGAGGCGCAGATCGATCTGTCGCCGTGGCTGGGGCAGGTCAAGCCGGTCGACAGCCTCGAACAGGCCTTGGCCTTGCGCGGTCAATTGGCTGCCGGCCAGAGCCTGATCAGCCGTGACGGTTACTGGGTCGGTCGACACTTTTTGCGCGTGCGTCGGGCCAGTGAAGCCGAAAGCGGCGTGCTGGCCCGTGGTCAGGAAATCCAGCGTCTGGGCCTTGAGCGTGAAGAGCGCGAAGCCACGGTCGAAACCCTGGAAACCCAACTTCAAAATCTCAGGGCGCAGCAGCGTCAGCAGGAAAACGGTCGCGAACATTTGCGCCGGTTGCTGCAAGACGAAGCGCGGCAGCAAGGTGAATTGAAAGCCCAGTTGTCTGCGGGCAAAGCCAAGGTCGAACAGCTGACGTTGCGTCGTACACGTTTGGACGAAGAACTCACCGAGCTGAGCGAGCAACGCGCGCTGGAGCACGAGAATATCGGCGAAGCGCGTCTGCAATTGCAGGAAGCCCTCGATGCCATGGCGCTGGACACCGAGCAGCGTGAGTTGCTGCTGGCCCAGCGTGACAGCCTGCGTGAGCGACTGGATCGCGTGCGTCAGGAGGCTCGGCAGCACAAGGATCACGCGCACCAATTGGCGGTGCGCTTGGGTTCGCTCAAGGCCCAGTACGACTCGACGCGTCAGGCGCTGGAGCGTCTGGAAATGCAGTCCGAGCGCCTGACCGAAAAACGCGAACAGTTGAGCCTCAATCTGGAGGAGGGCGAGGCGCCGCTGGAAGAGTTGCGCCTCAAGCTCGAAGAGTTGCTCGACAAACGCATGACCGTCGACGAAGAACTCAAGACCGCGCAAATGGCCATGGAAGACGCCGACCGCGAACTGCGTGATGCAGAAAAACGTCGCAACCAGGCCGAACAGCAATCTCAGTTGATTCGCGGCCAGCTCGAACACCAGCGCATGGAATGGCAAGCCCTGACGGTGCGCCGCAAGACCTTGCAGGATCAGTTGCTCGAAGACGGCTACGATCTCCACGGCGTGCTCGCCACCTTGGTGGCCGAGGCCAACGAGAAGGACGCCGAAGAGGAACTCGAACGCATTGCCGCACGAATTCAGCGCCTCGGTGCGATCAACCTGGCGGCCATCGACGAATACCAGCAACAATCCGAGCGTAAACGTTATCTGGATGCCCAGAACGACGATCTGGTGGAAGCGCTGGACACGCTCGAGAACGTGATTCGCAAGATCGACAAGGAAACCCGAAACCGCTTCAAAGATACCTTTGATCAGATCAATGGCGGTTTGCAGGCGCTTTTCCCAAAAGTTTTCGGTGGCGGCAGCGCGTATTTGGAACTGACGGGCGAAGATCTACTCGATACAGGGGTAACGATCATGGCGCGGCCGCCAGGGAAGAAGAACAGCACCATCCATTTGCTCTCCGGTGGCGAAAAAGCCCTGACCGCATTGGCCCTGGTTTTTGCGATCTTCAAGTTGAATCCGGCGCCGTTCTGCATGCTCGATGAAGTTGACGCGCCACTGGATGACGCTAACGTTGGACGCTACGCACGGCTGGTAAAGGAGATGTCGCAGACGGTGCAGTTCATCTATATCACCCACAACAAGATCGCCATGGAAATGGCCGATCAACTGATGGGTGTGACGATGCACGAACCGGGTTGCTCGCGTCTGGTGGCAGTGGATGTCGAAGAGGCGATGGCGATGGTGGATGCCTGAGTCGGCGTTTGTAGGGCAAGTATTTTTGAGTTGTAGGGTTTTTTACCTGTCTCGACTTGCTGGCCAATCGACATATTCGCGCAAGCCATTGTGACAGACGGTGTAAAGTTGCCTTTGGTCGTGCTAGTTTAATGTCAATTTTTCGTATACGTGGGCAAAACGCCTGTCAGAACATAGAGTTGGCGCCACGTTTTAAAGCGGTTTGCACGTTGTAAACCCCTTATTTTTCAGCATTTTTTATAGAGGCACGGGATTACATGGAAATCGGTCTGCGCGAGTGGCTGATCGTCATCGGCATTATTGTCATTGCCGGTATTCTTTTCGATGGCTGGCGTCGCATGCGCGGCGGCAAGGGAAAACTGAAATTCCGTCTTGACCGGAGTCTGTCCAATCTGCCGGACGAGGACACCAGCGCCGAGCTGTTGGGCCCGCCCCGCGTGCTGGATACCCATAAAGAACCGCAACTGGACGAGCACGATCTGCCGTCGGTGAGCATGCCTGCCCGTGAACCGCGTGAGTCGGGTTCCAAGCGCGGCAAGCGTGGTCACGGCGAACCTTCGCAAGGCGACTTGAATCTCAACCTGGATCTGGACGGCGGCCCGAGCTTCAGCAGTCGTGACGACGATTTCCCGGATGACACCAAGTCCTCGACGTCGGTCAGCGAAAAAGAACAACCGCAAGCCGAAGAAGTACTGGTGATCAGTGTGATCTGTCGCGACGCTGCCGGCTTCAAAGGCCCGGCGCTGTTGCAGAACATTCTGGAAAGCGGTCTGCGTTTCGGCGAGATGGACATCTTCCACCGCCACGAAAGCATGGCTGGCAACGGTGAAGTGCTGTTCTCCATGGCCAATGCGGTCAAGCCGGGTGTCTTTGACCTGGACGACATTGACCACTTCAGCACGCCGGCCGTGAGCTTCTTCCTCGGCCTGCCAGGCCCTCGTCATCCGAAGCAAGCCTTCGACGTGATGGTGGCTGCCGCACGCAAACTGTCCCAAGAGCTGAACGGCGAATTGAAAGACGACCAGCGTAGCGTGCTGACCGCCCAGACCATTGAGCATTACCGTCAGCGCATCGTCGAATTCGAACGTCGCGCCCTGACCCAGAAGCGCTAAAGTCAAAAGATCGCAGCCTCGTTTCACTCGACAGCTCCTACAGAAAATCGTGAACCCTGTAGGAGCTGTCGAGTGAAACGAGGCTGCGATCTCTTGATCTTGATGAGATGAGATTGAGCAGCCTCGGCTGCTCTTTTGCTTTATGAGAGAACAAACACCCATGACCGCCGCCAAAACCCGCATTCTAGAGCTGCGCGCTCAGCTGGATCAGCACAACTATCGCTATCACGTGCTGGATGAACCCAGTATTCCGGACGCCGAATACGACCGGTTGTTCAACGAACTCAAAGCCCTCGAAGCAGCCAATCCCGAGCTGATCACCAGCGACTCGCCAACCCAGCGAGTGGGCAGCGCGGCGCTGTCGGCGTTCACCCAGGTGCGCCATGAAGTACCGATGCTCAGCCTCGGCAACGCCTTCGAAGAAACCGACATGCGCGAGTTCGATCGCCGTGTGACGGAAGGTCTTGATCTGCCGGCCGGCGACCTGTTCGGTGGCGGTGCGGCGGTGGAATACAGCTGCGAACCCAAGCTCGATGGCCTGGCGGTCAGCCTGCTTTATCAGGACGGTGTGCTGGTGCGTGGCGCCACCCGCGGCGACGGCACCACCGGCGAAGACATCAGCGTCAATGTGCGCACCGTGCGCAATATCCCGCTCAAGCTACACGGCACCGGCTGGCCGGCGACCCTGGAAGTGCGCGGCGAAGTGTTCATGTCCAAGGCCGGTTTCGAGCGGCTCAACGCCACGCAACTGGAAGTCGGTGGCAAGACCTTCGCCAACCCGCGCAACGCGGCGGCGGGCAGTTTGCGGCAGCTGGATTCGAAGATCACCGCCAACCGTCCGCTGGAATTCTGCTGCTACGGCATCGGTCAGATTTCGGCGGACATTGCCGACACGCACATTGGCAATCTGCAGCAACTCAAGGCCTGGGGCCTGCCGATCAGTCATGAACTGAAACTGGCCCAGGGCATCGATGAATGTCTGGACTACTACCGCGACATCGGCGAGCGCCGCAATGCACTGCCTTATGAAATCGACGGCGTGGTGTTCAAGGTCAACAGCATCGCGTCTCAGCGTGAGCTGGGTTTCCGCGCTCGCGAACCGCGCTGGGCGATTGCCCACAAATTCCCGGCCATGGAAGAACTCACCGAATTGCTCGACGTGGAATTCCAGGTCGGTCGTACCGGTGCGGTGACGCCCGTGGCGCGCTTGAAACCGGTCAAGGTGGCCGGCGTCACTGTGGCAAATGCGACGTTGCACAACATGGATGAGGTTGCGCGCCTGGGCCTGATGATCGGTGACACCGTGATCATCCGTCGCGCTGGCGACGTGATCCCGCAGGTGGTGCAGGTGGTGATCGAGCGCCGTCCGGAAAACGCCCGACCCGTGCAGATCCCCGAGAAGTGCCCGGTCTGTGGTTCCCATGTCGAGCGCACGCAACTGGTCAAGCGCAGCAAGGGACGCGAGACCATCAGCGAAGGCGCGGTGTATCGCTGCGTCGGTCGTCTGGCCTGCGGGGCGCAACTCAAGCAGGCGATCATCCACTTCGTTTCCCGTCGTGCCATGGACATCGAAGGCCTGGGCGAGAAGAGCGTCGAGCAATTGGTGGATGAAGGTCTGGTGAATTCGCCGGCCGATCTGTACGCCCTGACGTTCGAGCAGATCGTCGATCTCGAAGGCTTTGCCGAGTTGTCGAGCAAGAACCTGCTCGGCGCTATCGAAGACAGCAAGCAGCCGAGCCTGGCGCGGTTCATCTACGCCCTCGGGATTCCCGATGTCGGCGAAGAGACGGCCAAGGTGCTGGCGCGTTCCCTCGGCTCTCTGGAGCGGGTTCAGCAGGCGTTGCCGCAAGTGCTCACGTACTTGCCGGATATCGGCCTGGAAGTGGCTCACGAGATTCACAGCTTCTTTGAAGATGCACATAACCAGCAAGTGATCAAAGAGCTACTCAAGCACGGCATGCAGATTCAGGATCAGGGCGAACTGGGGGCCGAGTTTGCGGCGAGTACCACGCTCGGCGGCTTCCTCGACAAGCTACACATTCCTTCGGTGGGGCCGGGCGGGGCGCAGAAGCTGGCTGACAAGTTCGGTTCGCTGGAAGGGGTTTTCGCTGCCGACTGGCTGGACATGCGTCAGGCTCTGCCGGAGAAGCAGGCGAATTCGGTTCGGGAGTTTTTTGCGGTCGCAGAAAATCGCCAGATTGCTGAGGCGGCTGAAAAGCAACTGCGCGATTTCGGCATGCATTGGCACAGCGAGAAAAAAGTCGTCGAAGGATTGCCGCTGGCAGGGCAGACCTGGGTGTTGACCGGTTCGCTGGAGTTGATGAGCCGCGATGTGGCCAAGGACAAGCTTGAAAGCCTCGGCGCCAAAGTGGCGGGGTCGGTGTCGGCCAAGACCCATTGCGTGGTGGCCGGGCCGGGTGCCGGTTCGAAGTTGGCCAAGGCCAATGAGCTGGGGTTGAAGGTGCTGGATGAAGAGGCGTTTGTCGGGTTTCTGAGCAAACACGGTATATCGGTTTAGTTGATCGTTCCCACGCAGAGCGTGGGAACGATCTTTGTGCGGTAATGATCTAGTCTTGGCAAGCCCCAGGGAGAGATCGCCATGTACCGCTTCTTCGAACAGCTCAGCTCGCGCATTGCCGCGCCCTTCATCGGTGAGAGCTCGCGCAACAGCAAGGTCTGGCAATGCCGCTGCGGGCAGTCGCTGTTCTTTCGTAACAGCCAGTGCCTGGCCTGTTCGGCGACGCTGGGTTATCAGCCGCAGCAGAGTCGCTTGTCTTCGCTGCAGCCCGGCTTGCAGGCGGATACCTGGATTCTCGACGCCGATCCCGATGCGGGTGTGTTCCGTCGCTGCGCCAACCTCGATTCCCCGGCCGCGTGCAATTGGCTGTTGCCCGCCAACGACCATGATGCGTTGTGCATCGCGTGCAGCCTGAACCGCACCATTCCCGACCTGACGATTGCCGAAAACCATGAGCGCTGGCGCAAGGTAGAAACGGCCAAGCGTCGACTGGTTGCGCAGTTGGTCAGCCTGGGTTTGCAGGTGATTCCAAAAGCCGTCGACGAAGAGACCGGCCTGGCCTTCGATTTCATCGGCGCCGACCTCGAAGGCAAACCGCCGACCACCGGTCACGCCAACGGCCTGGTCACCCTCGACATCAAAGAGGCCGACGACGCCCACCGCGAGCAGGTCCGGGTGCAAATGCACGAACCGTATCGCACGCTGCTCGGGCATTTTCGTCATGAGGTCGGGCATTACTACTGGGACCGGCTGATCGCCAACAGCCCTTGGCTGGAACCGTTCCGTGGCCTGTTCGGCGACGAGCGTGCCAGCTACGCCGACGCCCTCGAACGCCATTACCAGCAAGGCGCGCCGATCGACTGGCAGCAACATTTCGTTAGCGCCTACGCGACCATGCATCCGTGGGAAGACTGGGCGGAAACCTGGGCTCACTACCTGCACATGATGGACGCGGTGGACACTGCCCTCGGGTTTGGCATGAGCGCTCGGGAGATGGACTTCGACTACCAGCCGTTCCCGCTCAGCACGCTCTACGATCCGCAACATCCCGGAGGCGCGGCGTTCCTGTCTTTCGTCAATGCGTGGATCGAACTCGCCGGCATGCTCAACGAACTGTCCCGCAGCATGGGGCAGCCGGATTTCTATCCGTTTGTCCTGCCTCCAGCGGTCATCGCCAAGCTGCACTTCATCCACTTGGTGATCCAGCAGGAGGGCGGCAGGGCGGATGAGGTGTTGGCGCAATAAGATCAAAAGATCGCAGCCTTCGGCAGCGCCTACAGGTGTACACCGATCCATGCAGGAGCTGCCGAAGGCTGCGATCTTTTCAGGCGCACTGCATGTCCTTGACGTTGTTCATATTTTTTAATCCCCGCGAACGGTTGTAACTTCGTCTCAGATAGGTACAATGGCGCGGCTCGCCGTCAGGTGAGCGTCGTTATGGTGACCCCATCGGTCCCCCCGCAACGATTACCCGTGAACCTGGTCAGATCCGGAAGGAAGCAGCCACAGCGGGAACATTGTGTGCCGGGGTGTGGCTGGTGGGGTTGCCTCCATAACGCACCGCGAACCTCTTTCGCGTTATCTGTTTAAAAATACTTTCTTGTTGTTCTGCCATGGACCTTGTCCAGGGCGGATTTTTGTCGTTTGCGATTTTGAGCGCGACGCATAAAAAAGGAGGCCGACCTGTCGAATGCGACAAGTCGGCCTCCTTTTTTCATTTCTGGTGCTAAGGCTTGGACAAGGCCTGGTCAACCGCTGCAATCAGCTTTCCCAGATCCTTCGGGGTGGCTTTATGTATGACACCGAAGAGGTACGCCCGCTGTTCGTCTTCATCGCCCAAATCTGCGAAAAAGGCTTTCAGCTTCACGCCCAGCACATCGGCAAGCAGGAACAAGGCTTCCACGCTGGGGGTATAGGTGCCCGTTTCGAAGCGGCTGATGGTTTTGGGGTCAAAACCGGTTTTTTCGCCGAGTTCAGCCTGAGTAAGCCCCGCGACCTTGCGGTAACGCCGAATGGCTGGACCCAAACTTGAAATTTGCATCGCTTAATTCCCATTTATAATCAAGAACTTAACGATAGATTTTTGCATTAGACAACTGCATGATCCATCACCTTGCTTTGCAAAATGTGATGCATTTCGTAGAATCGCCGCTCCAAAGGGGTATTTGGTGACCTGGTCTCGGAAGTTTGGTCGATATGAAAGAGCCAGCATTGCGCTCCCTTGCAGGGTGTGCGAAGCGCTCGAATGGCCTTGAAGCCTTGCAAAATGTTACCGGAATCGCTGTTGCTGCCCTTTGACAGGGTCTTTGAGACTAGTTGATCTTTGGCTGTCCAGGGGCCATCAATCGCTTTCATGGAGTGATCACGTGTCTCTGCGCAGTACGACTCAATTCATCTCTTCCGGGCATCCCGCGCTGGTCGAGCGGCACCACCGCTAACGACAGTGAGCCTGACTCATGGATGAGAAATACCGCAGGGCCGTAGATGCCGCCGCGATCTTTTCCGAGACCGATCTGAGCGGCCGGATCACCTACGTCAATGATCAGTTCTGCACCGTGTCCGGTTACCGCCGCGAAGAGCTGATCGGGCAGAACCATCGCCTGCTCAACTCCGGCATTCACTCCGTCGATTTCTTCGCCGGCATGTGGCACACCATCGCGCTGGGCAATGTCTGGAAGGGCGAGATCTGCAATCGCGCCAAGGATGGCAGCCTGTATTGGGTCGACAGCACCCTGGTGCCAGTGCTTGATGACGCCACCGGGCGGGTCCACCGATACCTGGCGATTCGCTTCGACATCAGTGAAAAACGCCAACTGCTGCATTCCCTGCAATGGCGGGTCGGTCATGATGTGCTGACCGGGCTGCCCAATCGCACGTTCCTTTCCGACCTGCTGGATCAGGCGCTGGAGTTCTCCCGCCTGGAAAGCATCCCGCTGGCGGTGTGCATGCTTGATCTCGACGGTTTCAAAGCGGTCAACGATGGCTACGGGCATGCCAGTGGCGATCTGTTGCTGGTGGAGGTGGCCAGGCGTTTGCGCAACATCGTGCGCGGCGAAGATGTGGTGGCGCGGCTGGCCGGTGACGAATTCGTGTTGGTGCTGCGTTACGTGCGTGATCTGCCGGAATTGCGCGCGGCGCTGAACCGGATACTGGGAGCGATCTCGGCACCGTACTCGCTGCTGGGCAAAGACATTAATGTGTTTGCCAGCATTGGCGTCACCCTGTTTCCCCACGACAGCGAAGATGCCGAAACCCTGCTGCGTCACGCCGATCAGGCGATGTATGTGGCCAAGCAAAACGGGCGCAATCGCTTTCATTTGTTCGATGTGTTCCGGGATCAGGAGGTCAAGGCCACTCACCAGACGGTCGAGCGGGTGCGACAAGCGCTGGTCAGCGGTGAGTTACGTCTTCACTACCATCCCAAAGTGAACATGCGTCGTGGCGAGGTCGTCGGATTCGAGGCGTTGTTGCGGTGGGAGCACCCACAAGATGGCATGTTGCCGGCCCGGGAGTTTTTGCCGCTGGTGGAGGAGACAGACCTGATCATCGACATCGGTGAATGGGTGATGGATCAGGTGCTGTCGCAGTTGGACCGCTGGCAGCAAGCGGGGCCGATCTGGCCGGTGAGTATCAATATCGCGGCGCGACATTTCCAGCGGGCGGATTTCGTCGACCGGCTCAGCCAGGTGCTCGCCCGGCATGCCCGTGTCGCTCCGCAGATGCTTGACCTGGAAATTGTCGAATCGGTGGCGGTCGAGAATATTCAGCATGTCAGCGCCTGCTTGCAGGCCTGTCAGGCGTTGGGGGTGCAATTTTCACTGGGGGATTTTGGCACCGGTTATTCGTCCCTGAGCTACCTCAAGCGTTTGCGGACCCAGACCATCAAGATCGATAAATCCTTTGTTCGCGACATTCTCCATGATCGCGATGACCTGGCCCTGACGACGGCGGTCATCGGCCTGGCACGGGCGTTTGGCCGGCAGGTGATCGCCGAAGGGCTGGAGAGTATCGAGCACGGTGAATTGCTGTTGCGACTGGGTTGCGAAGTGGCTCAAGGCTATTTCATTGCACGGCCGATGCCGCCGGCAGAGGTGCCGGGCTGGGTCGAAGGTTTTATTGCGCCGCCGCAATGGCGGGTGCTGGACACAACGGCCTGAAGTCGCGCTGATGCATTGATCAATATGTACATTCCCTGTGGGAGCGAGCCTGCTCGCGAAAGCGGCGGAACATTTATCACACCTGTTGACTGCAGGCCGCTATCGTCGGATCGCCGTCCGGAGCAAGCTCGCTCCTACAGGTTCAAGGTTTGCCGGGCTCGCCACCGACATACAGCCGGATAATGTCATCGATCTCCCCGGACATCTTCATTCGCAGCAAGGTGCGCAGAATCCGTTGCACGGGCACCTTGGGGTCATTGCGCACGTAGCAACCGACATTCTGTTCCAGCAACACCGCCACGCCTTGCAGTTGCCGCTCGGGCAACAGGCGCTGGTTGAACCAGTCCAGCGTCCATTGATTGCTCACGGCATAGTGATAGCGTCCGGCCAGGAGTTTCTCTAGCACCTGCTCCTGATTGCGCGCGTCTTCGCGATGCAGGCGATCAGCGTCGAATAGCGGTTGCAGGGTCGGGTAGCTGTAGCCGTGAACGGTGCCGATGGCTTGTCGTGGCAAGTGTGCCGGAACAACGGCGGTCAATGGGCCATGCCGGCTGATCAGCACGTCGGGCTGAGTCCAGAGCGGAATGCTCCAGATGTAGTCTCCGGACTGATTTGGCAGCCAGGACTGTGCGGCGTAACAGCGGATATCGACCTCGCCGTGTTCCATGGCGTTTTGCACCCGCGCCCGAGGCAATACGTGAAATTCGGCCGGCGCGCCGACCTGGGTCGCGAGGCTGACCATCACGTCATGCAGGATGCCCTGGGTCGGCTGGCCACGTTCCAGTTGCACCATCGGCATCGCCCAACTGTCAGGCACCACGAAGCGTAGCGGCGGCTCAACGGCCGCGACGTTCAGGCTGATCAACAGCAATGCCCCCAAGGCCCGCCGCATAAACGCTCCGGTACTGATAAATCCCGAGCCGAAAAAAGCCCCCAACGACCATCTTAGCCAGATTAGACGAGCACACCGGATGCAATTTTGGCCTTGCTCCGCTAGCATTAGCCGCTTCTGTTCCTTCGTTGCGACGGTTTTCGATGAGTTATCAGGTTCTTGCACGTAAATGGCGTCCGCGCTCGTTCCGCGAAATGGTCGGCCAGACCCATGTGCTCAAGGCTCTGATCAATGCCTTGGACAGCCAGCGGCTGCACCACGCCTATCTGTTTACCGGCACCCGCGGGGTCGGCAAGACCACCATCGCGCGGATCATCGCCAAATGCCTGAACTGTGAAACAGGTATCACTTCAACGCCTTGTGGCGAATGTTCGGTGTGTCGTGAGATCGACGAAGGTCGCTTCGTCGACCTGATCGAGATCGACGCCGCGAGCCGGACCAAGGTCGAGGACACCCGCGAGCTGCTCGACAACGTGCAGTACGCCCCGAGCCGCGGGCGCTTCAAGGTCTACCTGATCGACGAAGTGCACATGCTTTCCAGCCATTCCTTCAATGCGCTGTTGAAAACCCTCGAAGAGCCGCCGCCCTACGTCAAGTTCATCCTGGCCACCACCGATCCGCAGAAACTTCCTGCAACGATTCTGTCACGGTGCTTGCAGTTCTCCCTGAAAAACATGACGCCGGAGCGCGTGGTCGAGCATTTGACCCACGTGTTGGGTGTCGAGAACGTGCCGTTCGAAGACGACGCACTGTGGCTGCTGGGCCGCGCGGCCGACGGTTCGATGCGCGATGCCATGAGCCTGACCGACCAGGCAATCGCCTTCGGTGAAGGCAAGGTCATGGCCGCCGACGTGCGGGCGATGCTCGGTACGCTCGATCACGGTCAGGTCTACGACGTCCTGCATTCGCTGATCGAAGGCGACGCCAAGGCGCTGCTCGAAGCCGTCCGCCATCTGGCCGAACAAGGCCCGGACTGGAATGGCGTGCTCTCGGAAATTCTCAACGTGCTGCACCGTGTCGCCATCGCCCAGGCCCTGCCTGAAGGCGTCGACAACGGTCACGGCGACCGTGACCGGGTGCTGGCACTGGCCCAGGCCTTGCCGGCCGAAGACGTGCAGTTTTATTACCAGATGGGCCTGATCGGCCGCCGCGACTTGCCGCTGGCACCGGACCCGCGCGGTGGCTTCGAAATGGTCCTGCTGCGCATGCTTGCGTTCCGACCGGCGGACACCGAGGACGCCCCGAGGCAACCGCTAAAGCCAGTGGGGATCAGCCAGGCCACAGTTGATTCCGCAAATTCAGTGGCTGCCGCGGGAGTCGTTGCGCCGGTAGTCGCTGCGGCAGTTGCACCGGTTGTAGCGGCGGCGGTTGCGGCGGTTGTTGCTCCAGCTCCCGAACCTGCGCCCGAGCCCGAGCCGATTGCACCCGTCGTCGTGCCTGAGCCTGTCGTTGAGGCGGTAGCGGTCGAAGAGGTCGTCGACCTGCCGTGGAATGACCCGGCAGAGCCTGAAATCGTCCAGCAGCCAGTGATCGAACCGGTTCTGGAAACCGCCGGCGAACAACCCGAGTTGCCGCCGATGCCGTTGCCGACGCCTGACAGCGTCGTGCCCGATGCGCCGGAGTGGGCTGCCGCACCGATTCCGGAACCGTCGGTGGCGGAAGTCGATGCCGCCACGCCGGGCGTTGACCTGGACGACGAACCACCGCTGGATGAGGACTACATCGAGCCGGACATGGATTCGGCCTATAGCTATCTCGACGACCTGGCCAGCGAACACACAGCCGAGCCCGCTCCGGAACCCGAGCCTGAGCCCGCCGCGATGCCGGCGACCGGTCTGGCGCTGCAATGGCTGGAGCTGTTCCCGAAATTGCCGATCTCCGGCATGACCGGCAGTATTGCCGCCAACTGCACATTGATCGCTGTCGATGGCGACAACTGGCTGTTGCACCTGGACCCGGCCCACAGCGCCTTGTTCAACGCGACCCAGCAACGCCGCCTCAACGATGCGTTGAACCAGTTTCACGGGCGCACGCTGACCCTGAGCATGGAGCTGATCAAGCCGGATCAGGAAACCCCGGCCCAGGCCGCGTCCCGGCGCCGCGCGAACCGCCAGCGCGAGGCCGAGGAGTCGATCCACGGCGATCCGTTCATCCAGCAAATGATGCAGCAGTTCGGTGCGGTGGTCCGTAACGATACTATTGAACCTGTCGAAGCCCTGGCCAGTCAGGGCTAATAACTGAAGGCGTTCGGCCGAAAGCGCCGGGCGCCGTTTTTATCCAAGTACTTTTGAGGTGATTCCCATGATGAAAGGTGGCATGGCCGGCCTGATGAAGCAGGCGCAGCAGATGCAGGAAAAGATGGCCAAGATGCAGGAAGAACTGGCCAACGCCGAAGTCACCGGTAAGGCCGGCGGCGATATGGTCACCGTGGTCATGACCGGTCGTCACGATGTCAAGCGCGTGACTATCGATCCAAGCCTGGTCGAAGGCCTGAGCGAAGACGACAAAGAGATGCTGGAAGCGGTATTCGCCGCCGCCGTCAACGACGCCGTGCGCAAGATCGAAGCCAACAGCCAGGACAAAATGTCCGGCATGACCGCTGGCATGCAACTGCCACCGGGTATGAAACTGCCATTCTGATTCGCCAAAGCGCATCGGATGAGCTACAAAAAAATGCCAGGCATCGCGCCTGGCATTTTTGTTTGTGTCTGTTGGGGGTGTGGTGCCTGTAAAATTGCTTTCGCGAGCAGGCTCGCTCCCACATTTAGAACTCGGTCACCTGTGGGAGCGAGCCTGCTCGCGAAGAAGTCGACTGGGTCTGCGGTAAGAAACATCGAACGCGATACCGCCACAAAGGTCTGCTCCCTATACCGCCGAATTCACCGATCAAAGGAGACGCTCACATGCCACAAGCATTGACCCTCAACCAACGTATCGTCCTGGCCTCCCGCCCGACAGGCGCGCCGACGCCGGAGAATTTTCGCCTGGAAAGGGAAGCGCTGCCCGACCTGGCCGACGGTCAGGTGCTGCTCAAGACCCTTTATCTGTCGCTGGACCCTTACATGCGCGGTCGCATGAGTGACGCCCCGTCCTACGCGGCGCCGGTGGAAATCGGCGAGGTGATGACCGGTGGCGCTGTCAGCCGGGTCGAGCGCTCATTGAATCCGAAATTCCACGAAGGTGATCTGGTGGTCGGGGTTACCGGCTGGCAAAGCCACAGCATCAGTGACGGCCGCAACATCGTACCGGTGCCGTCCGGGCTGCCGAGCCTATCGATGGCGCTGGGTGTGCTGGGCATGCCCGGCATGACGGCGTACATGGGCCTGATGGACATCGGCCAGCCCAAGTCCGGCGAAACCCTGGTGGTCGCGGCGGCGTCCGGCGCGGTGGGGTCGGTGGTCGGCCAGGTCGCTAAGATCAAAGGCCTGCGCGTGGTTGGCGTGGCGGGTGGCGCAGACAAGTGCCGTTATGTAGTCGAAGAGCTGGGCTTCGATGCCTGCATCGACCACAAGGGCGCCAACTTCGCCGATGAGCTGGCTCAGGCGTGCCCCGAGGGCATCGACATCTATTACGAGAATGTCGGTGGCAAGGTTTTCGACGCAGTGCTGCCACTGGTCAATCCCAAGGCGCGAATTCCTCTCTGCGGCCTGATCGCTTCCTACAACGCCCATGAAGCCCCCAGCGGCCCGGATCGCCTGCCGCAATTGCAGCGCGCGTTGCTGACCAAGCGTGTGCGCATCCAGGGCTTCATCGTGTTCGACGACTATGGTGACCGTCAGCCGGAGTTCATCAGTGCCATGGCGCCGTGGGTGCGTGAGGGCAAGGTGAAATTCCGCGAAGACGTGGTCGATGGCTTGGAACAGGCACCCGAGGCGTTCATCGGTCTGCTGGAAGGACGCAACTTCGGCAAACTGGTAGTGCGGGTCGCCCAGGACTGAGTAATTGACGCTCATTCGAGGCGCGGGTATAAACCGCGTCTCGTTGTTTTGTCGGATTTTTCCCCATGAGCTTCAGCCCTTTGATTCGCCAACTGATCGACGCCCTGCGAATTCTGCCAGGTGTGGGTCAGAAAACTGCACAACGCATGGCGTTGCAGCTGCTCGAGCGTGATCGCAGCGGTGGCTCGCGACTGGCCCTGGCGCTGAGCCAGGCGATGGAAGGGGTGGGCCATTGCCGCTTGTGCCGCACGCTGACCGAAGATGACCTCTGTCCGCAATGCGCCGATACCCGTCGAGACGACACCTTGCTCTGCGTGGTGGAAGGGCCGATGGATGTCTATGCGGTGGAGCAGACCGGTTTTCGCGGTCGCTACTTTGTCCTCAAGGGCCATCTATCGCCCCTCGACGGACTGGGGCCCGAGGCCATCGGTATTCCGCAGTTGCTAGCGCGGATTGAAGAGGCTGGCACCTTTACCGAGGTCATCCTCGCCACCAACCCGACAGTGGAAGGTGAAGCCACGGCGCATTACATCGCCCAGTTGCTGAGTAACAAAGGCTTGATCGCCTCGCGCATTGCCCATGGCGTGCCGTTGGGTGGCGAGCTGGAACTGGTGGATGGTGGGACGTTGGCGCATTCGTTTGCGGGGCGTAAGCCGATCGCTCTGTAATTGTCAAAAGCAAAAGATCGCAGCCTTCGGCAGCTCCTACAGGTGTAAATCGATCCCATGTAGGAGCTGCCGAAGGCTGCGATCTTTTGCTTTCCCGCGACTCCTGCTCTTGAAAACCAAGCAAGCGCTCGGTTAAGTTCGCTGAACCCTTAAGTGGAGTTCGCCGATGCCTGCCTTTCAGGAATACTTCGATCCCAGCCACCAATTGGTCCGCGACAGTGTCAGGCGTTTTGTCGAGCGCGAGATTCTTCCGGACATCGACCAATGGGAGGAAGCCGAAGGCTTTCCCCGTGAGCTCTACCTCAAGGCCGGTGCGGCGGGGATTCTGGGCATCGGTTATCCCGAAGCGCTGGGTGGTAGCCACGAAGGTGATCTGTTCGCCAAGATCGCTGCCAGCGAAGAGCTGATGCGCTGTGGCTCCGGCGGTCTGGTGGCGGGCCTTGGCTCGCTGGACATCGGCCTGCCACCGATTCTCAAGTGGGCCAGGCCTGAAGTCCGTGATCGTGTGGTGCCGCAAGTCCTGGCCGGCGAGAAGATCAGCGCCCTGGCGGTCACCGAGCCCGGCGGCGGCTCCGACGTCGCCAATCTGCAAACCCGCGCCGTGCGCGACGGCGATGTTTACCGCGTCAGCGGCAGCAAAACCTTTATCACCAGCGGCGTCCGCGCGGATTTCTACACCGTCGCGGTGCGTACCGGTGCGCCGGGATTCGGTGGTATCAGTCTGTTGATGATTGAAAAGGGCACGCCGGGTTTTACGGTTGGTCGGCAGTTGAAGAAAATGGGCTGGTGGGCGTCGGACACTGCCGAACTGTTCTTCGATGATTGCCGGGTACCCGCAGGCAATCTGATCGGCGCCGAGAACATGGGCTTCGCCTGCATCATGGGCAATTTCCAGAGTGAACGCCTGGCCCTGACGTTGATGGCGAACATGACGGCGCAACTGGCACTGGAAGAGAGCCTGAAATGGGCGCGGCAGCGGGAAGCCTTTGGCAAACCCATCGGCAAGTTCCAGGTGCTCAAGCACCGCCTCGCCGAAATGGCCACGGCGCTGGAGGTGTCACGGGAATTCACCTACCGGCAGGCGGCGAAAATGGCGGCGGGGCAGAGTGTGATCAAGGAAATTTCCATGGCCAAGAATTTTGCGACAGACACGGCTGACCGGATTACTACCGATGCGGTGCAGATTCTGGGTGGTTTGGGTTACATGCGTGAAAGTCTGGTGGAGCGGCTGTACCGGGATAACCGGATTCTGTCGATCGGTGGCGGGACGCGGGAAGTGATGAACGAAATCATCAGTAAGCAGATGGGGCTTTAATCGGCGGTGTAGCAGATGACGCCATCGCGAGCAGGCTCGCTCCCACAGGGGATTTTCTGTGTACACAATGTGTGTGCACGACTGAGATTAACTGTGGGAGCGAGCCTGCTCGCGATAGCGTCCGTGCAGACACCGGGTTACTTATCGCTCAACGCAAACTGCGTCAGGCAAAACGTCGGAATCCCCATGTCTTCCAGCCGCTGCGACCCACCCAGCTCCGGCAGATCAATAATCGCCGCCGCTTCATGAACCCGCGCACCCATGCGCCGAATCAGGTTCGCCGCGGCAATCAGGGTACCGCCGGTGGCGATCAGGTCATCGAACATCACCACCGAATCTCCCTCGCACAGGCTGTCGGCATGGACTTCGAGGAAGGCTTCGCCGTATTCCGTCGCATAGCCCTCGGCCAACACATCGGCCGGCAGTTTGCCTTGCTTGCGAAACAGCACCAACGGCTTGTTCAGTTGATAAGCGATGACCGAGCCAATCAGAAAACCACGGGCGTCCATGGCGCCGATGTGGGTGAAGTCGGCCTCGACGTAACGGTGCGCGAAGCTGTCCATCACCAGGCGCAGGGCTGTGGGCGACTGGAACAACGGAGTAATGTCGCGAAAGATTACGCCCGGCTTGGGGAAGTCGATCACGGGGCGGATCAAGGATTTGATGTCGAAGGAGTCGAAGACCATCGTCGAGGTGTCCTGGCAGGCTGCAAACGTCGCAGTATAACGGCGGCTGAACCGTTTCGCTCAGCCGCAATCGCCGTCATCAGCCTTCGAGCGAACCGCCGGCCAGGGCGCAGAGCTGGATTGGGTCGAGGATGTGGATTTCCTTGCCTTCAGCGGCGATCAGCTCGTTCTGCTGGAAACGGGTGAACACCCGGGACACGGTTTCCACCGCCAGGCCCAGGTAATTGCCGATTTCATTGCGCGACATGCTCAGACGGAACTGGTTGGCCGAGAAGCCCCGGGCGCGGAAACGGGCCGAGAGGTTGACCAGGAAGGTTGCGATGCGCTCGTCGGCGGTTTTCTTCGACAGCAGCAGCATCATTTGCTGATCGTCACGGATCTCGCGGCTCATCACCCGCATCAACTGACGGCGCAGTTGCGGCAGTTGCAGGGCCAGTTCATCGAGGCGTTCGAAAGGTATTTCACACACCGAGGTGGTTTCCAGGGCTTGCGCCGAGACCGGGTGTTTTTCGGTGTCCATGCCCGACAGGCCGACCAGCTCGCTCGGCAGATGGAAACCGGTGAGTTGTTCTTCACCGCCATCGCTGAGGCTGAAGGTCTTCAGGGCGCCCGAGCGTACTGCATAAACGGAGTCGAAAACGTCGCCCTGGCGGAACAGGAACTCGCCCTTTTTCAGCGGGCGGCCACGTTTAACGATCTCGTCCAGCGCATCCATGTCTTCCAGATTCAAAGAAAGTGGCAAGCAGAGGGGAGCCAGGCTGCAATCCTTGCAATGGGCCTGGCTATGAGCGCGCAGTTTTACTGGCTCGGACATTTCTTAAATCCTTGTGGGAATATCACACATAAGACGTAAGGGTAACTCACGGGGAGACATTCAGGCCAGCACTGTGCCGTTTTGTCACGCCCACGGTAAAGGGCCGCGCTCGGCGGCCGATAACCCGGCATCCAGACTCATGCAAGGTACTCGTTTCATGGCCACCATCGGCGTGCTCAACCCCGGCAACAGTGGCGTGCAAACACTGCTTGAACCTTCAAGCGGCTCGACCAGCGACGATTCGGCGACCTCCGCAGGTTCCGCCGCTTCGCCTGTGGCCGAAGGCATCAAGGTCTCGTTGTCTGGCGCCGGCTTGACCAAAGCTGCCGCTTCACACGGTGATAACAAGGATATTGAAGAAAGCGGGTTACCCGAAAACATTCAACAGATCCTGAAAATGATTCGGCGATTGCAGCAGCAGATCGCCGAGAAAGTCGCCCGCATGCAAGTGGTGATGGCTGACAAACGACTCTCCGCCGAAGAGCGCAAAGCCAAGCTGGGCGCGCTGCAGGCGGCCATCACGACGCTCAATGGCGGGCTGATCACGGCCAATCTGTCGCTGTCCAAAGTCATGCGTCAGTCAAACCTGACCCCTGAGCAGGTGTTGAAGACCGCCTCTTTGGCGATGAAGCGTTAGATCACCCGTGAAAACCGCTGGCGATTCTGTTGTTCCAGGTACGCATCGAACACCATGCACACCGAACGTACCAGCAGGCGACCGGCGGGCATTACGGTGATCCGCTCGTTGTCGAGTTTGATCAAACCGTCATCGGCCATGGTCAGTAACTGCGGCCACAAGTCGCCGAAGTAACCGCGAAAATCGATATTGAACGCCTGTTCGATCTCGGCGAATTCCAGGCTGAAGCTGCAGATCAATTGCTGAATCACCGCTCGCCGCAGGCGGTCATCGGCGCTGCACAGCAGACCGCGGTTGGTGGCCAGTTGAGAGGAGGCCAGGGCGTTCTGATACTGATTCAGATCGCTGCTGTTCTGGCAGTACAGGTCGCCGATCTGGCTGATGGCCGACACGCCCAGGCCGATCAGGTCGCAATGGCCGTGGGTGGTATAGCCCTGGAAGTTGCGTTGCAGGGTCGACTCTTCCTGGGCAATGGCCAGTTCGTCGTCGGGCAGGGCGAAGTGGTCCATGCCGATGTAACGGTAACCAGCGGCGGTCAGTTGTTCGATGGTGCCCTGGAGCATTTCCAGTTTCTGCGCTGGTGTCGGCAGTTCGTCGCTGTTGATTCTCCGTTGCGGCATGAAACGTTCCGGCAGGTGCGCGTAGTTGAACACCGACAGCCGGTCCGGTTGCAGGCTGATGACTTCATCGACCGTGTGGGCGAAGTTCTCGGGCGTCTGTCTGGGCAAGCCGTAAATCAGGTCAATGTTGATCGAGCGAAACTGCAACGTCCGCGCCGCGTCGATCACCGCGCGGGTTTCTTCCAGGCTTTGCAGGCGATTGACCGCTCGCTGCACCGCCGGGTCGAGGTCCTGCAGGCCGATGCTGACCCGGTTGAAACCGAGTTCACGGAGCAGGCCCATGGTCGACCAATCGGCCTCGCGCGGGTCGATCTCGATGCCGTAGTCGCCGGAATCGTCGTCCAGCAAGTTGAAGCTCTTGCGCAACTGAGCCATCAACTGGCGCAGTTCGTCGTGACTGAGAAAGGTCGGCGTGCCGCCGCCGAAATGCAATTGCTCGACCGTTTGCGCAGGGTCGAGGTGGCAGGCGATCAACTGGATTTCCTGTTCCAGACGCTGCAAGTAGGGCAGGGCCCGGCCGCGGTCTTTGGTGATGACTTTGTTGCAGGCGCAGTAATAGCAAATGTTCGCGCAGAACGGCACGTGCACGTACAGCGACAACGGGCGCAGCGCCTTGCGGCTTTCGCGCAACGCATGGAACAGGTCAAAGGTGCCGACATGTCCGTCGAATTGCACGGCGGTCGGGTACGAGGTGTAGCGTGGGCCCGCCAGATCGTAACGGCGGATCAGATCGGTGTCCCAACGAATGGCGTCGAGCAACATGCGGGCATTCCCCCGGATAGGCTTGCAGTGTCAGCGAGTCTAGGGGGGACGGGGGTGGGGCATCTTGATTTGCATCAACGGTGTCAAGATCAAAAGATCGCAGCCTTCGGCAGCTCCTACAGGTGTTCGCGATCCCATGTAGGAGCTGCCGAAGGCTGCGATCTTTTGATCTTGCTCCTAATGCCCCATGAGCCAATGCTGATGTGGCCCCGGCAAGGTCCAGATGCCGAACAGCATCACCAGCAAGCCACCGGTCATGCGCACGCTGCGTTTGCGCAACAACGCCGTGACCCGCTCGGCCGCCAGCCCCGTGGCCAGCAGCACCGGCCAGGTGCCCAGGCCGAACGCGAGCATCAGTAACGCACTGTCCAGCGCATTGCCCTGGCTCGCCGACCACAGCAGCGTGCTGTAAACCAGTCCGCACGGCAGCCAGCCCCAGAGCGCGCCCAGCAGTAATGCGCGGGGCAGGCTCGACACCGGGAGCAGTTTGTTGGCAACTGGCTGGATATGTCTCCACAGGCCGCGACCGAGGCTTTCGATACGGGTCAGGCCGCTCCACCAACCGGCGAGGTACAAGCCCATGGCGATCAGCAGCAACCCGGCGAGGATGCGCATGAACATCGCCGCCGGGCTGTTGGCCACCGCCCAGCCGGCCAGACCGATCAGCAGGCCGGCAGTGGCATAGCTGAGAATTCGCCCCAGGTTGTAGGCCAGCAGCAGTCGAAAGCGTCGGCTGCGTTGTTCCCTGGGAATCGCCAGGGTCAACGCGCCCATCAAGCCGCCGCACATGCCCAGGCAATGGCCGCCGCCGAGCAGGCCGAGGATTACCGCAGACACCAACAGTGGCGCCAGCTCAAGCATGGGGTGGTGCCTTGTCGTCCGGTTTGGCCGGATGGCCGCTGGCTTCGTCGACCGCTGCCTGGTGGTTCGGGTCCTGGTCGTCGAACAGGATGCTGTGGGCCGGGCCGTCGAGGTCGTCGTACTGACCGCTGTCGACCGCCCAGAAGAAGATGTAGATCGCGATGGCCACGATCAGCAGCGCGGCCGGGATCATCACGTAAAGAGCTGGCATGGGTTGGCTCCATGCCCGCGCGGCTCAGGCCGGCAGCGGGCGGGTTTCTGGCGTGACGCTGGCGACAGGCGCGCTCGGCATGCGAGTCAGGCGCAGGGCGTTCAGCACCACGGTCAACGAACTGATGGACATGCCGACCGCGGCCCATACCGGAGTGATCCAGCCGAGGGCGGCGAACGGCAACATGAGGCCATTGTACAGCCCGGCCCACAGCAGGTTCTCGATGATTACCCGACGGGTGCGCCGGGCCAGGCTGAAGGCCTGCACCAGCGCGTCGAGACGATTGGACAGCAGCACCGCATCAGCACTGGTTTTCGCCAGATCGGTGGCCGAGCCCATCGCCACGCTGATGTCGGCAGCGGCCAGCACCGGCACGTCGTTGACCCCGTCACCGAGCATCAACACTTTGCGGCCTTCCTTGTGCAGCTGTTGCAGGACCTGCAATTTATCGTCCGGACGCAAACCGCCACGGGCTTCGTCGATGCCCAGTTCCGCGGCGACGCTGGCGACCATCGGCGAAGTGTCGCCAGACAGCAGCAATGTGCGCCAGCCTCGGGCCTTGCACGCTGCCAACAGGGCCGGTGCGTCGGCACGCAAGCGGTCGTCGAGGACGAACCACGCCAGCAGTCCCCGGCTGTCGCCGAGCAGCAGCCATTGGCCGGCTTCATCGGGCATCAACGGCAGCGCAGCGCCACTGAGTTCGCAGACAAATCCCGGTTGGCCAATACGCAGGCGTTGCTCACCCACCAAACCTTCGAGGCCAAGGCCCGGTGTGTTGTGGACTTCTTCGGCGGCCAGCGGTGCCCGGCCAAAAGCGCGGGCAATCGGGTGTTCGGAGCGGTTTTCCAGCGCGGCGGCGAGGCTCAGGCACTGATCGCTATTCAGCGCGCCGAGGGGGCGGATCGAGCGTAGCGCCAGGCGACCATCGGTGAGGGTGCCGGTCTTGTCGAAGATCACCGTGTCGATCTGGTTCAGCCCTTCCAGCACATGGCCGCGAGTCAACAGCAGGCCCAGCTTGTGCAGCGTGCCGGTCGCGGCGGTGAGGGCGGTCGGCGTGGCGAGGGACAAGGCGCAGGGGCAGGTCGCAACGAGCATCGCGAGCACGATCCAGAAGGCTCGCGACGAATCCAGTTCCCACCAGATCAGGCCGATGACAGCAGCGGCGATCAGCGACAGCAGCAGGAACCACTGGGCGGCACGGTCGGCGATTTCCGCCAGTCGCGGCTTCTCGGCCTGGGCGCGGTCCAGCAGGCGGACAATGGCGGACAGTCGAGTGTCTTGACCGAGAGCCAGGACTTCCACGGTCAACGCGCCTTCGACGTTCAGGGTGCCTGCAGTGACGGCATCGCCGAGCGTTCGTGGCTGCGGCAGGTATTCGCCGGTCAGCAGGGATTCGTCGATGCTCGACTGGCCATCGAGGATCTTGCCATCGGCCGGGAGGATCGCGCCGGGATGCACCAGCACGTGATCGCCGACGCGCAGTTCGCTGAGCAGGATCCGCTCGCTCTGGCCGTCGGCACTTAGGCGCAAGCACGAGGCGGGCAATAGATTGACAAGCTGCGCAGTGGCGGCGGCGGTGCGTTCCCGGGCGCGGCGTTCCAGATAGCGCCCGGCCAGCAGGAACAGGGCAAACATGCCGACGGCATCGAAATACAGCTCGCCAACCCCGGTGATCGAGGTCCAGATCCCGGCGATGTAGGCGCTGCCGATGGCCAGCGATACTGAAACGTCCATGGTCAGGTGCCGGGTGCGCAGGTCGCGCATGGCGCCCTTGAAGAACGGCGCACAGCTGTAGAACACGATCGGCGTGGTGAGGAACAGCGCGACCCAGCGCAAGATAGTGTGCAGCTCGGGGCTGAGGTCGATGTTGAATTCCGGCCAGGTGGCCATGGTCGCCATCATCGCCTGGAACCACAGCAGCCCGGCGACACCGAGTTGGCGCAGGGCGAGGCGGTTTTCGCTGGCCAGTTGTTCGCTGGCGCGGTCCGCCTGATAGGGGTGCGCGGCGTAACCGATGTGGCGCAGCTCGCCGAGAACCTGGCTCAGCGGCAGTTGCGCATCGGCCCAGCGTACGTGCAGGCGATGGTTGGACAGGTTGAGTCGCGCTTCGGCCACCGCCGGCAAGCCGCGCAGGTGTTTCTCGATCAACCAGCCGCAAGCGGCGCAGCTGATGCCTTCCATCAATAGGGTGGTTTCGGCGAGTTCGCCGTCGTGGCGGACGAAGGGTTTTTGCACATCGGCGCGGTCGTACAACGCCAGTTCATCCACCAGTTGCACGGGCAAGGCTTCGGGGTTGGCCGAGGCTTCGCTGCGATGCTGGTAATAGCTTTCCAGGCCCCCGGCGACAATCGCCTCGGCCACGGCCTGGCAACCCGGGCAGCAGAACTCGCGGGTTTCACCGAGGACTGCCGCGGTGAAGCGGCTGCCGGCCGGGACGGGCAGGGCGCAGTGGTAGCAGGGGGTTGGCGTGGTCATGAGGTGGAGTCTATATCGTCCGGGAGGGCCTCATCGCGAGCAGGCTCGCTCCCACATTTGATCGATGTCGTGCACCAAAATCGAGTACACCCTAGATCCACTGTGGGAGCGAGCCTGCTCGCGATGCGCGAAGCGCAGGCTTTTACTTCTTCAGGTCTTCGGCGCCCTGCAGCGGTTCATCACCCAGCAGCAAATCCTTGTCATTGCTGACCTGTTCTTCCTCGAACATGCGCCAGGTTTTCTCATCCTGCACGCCCAGCAGTTCTACAAAGCGACGACCTTCAACCTTGTCGCTCAACTGGCCAATATAGCGGCCCTGCTCGGTTTCGCTGCGGGCCAGGGTGATCTTGCGATCCTTCTCTGGCTGGGTCGGCGAGATCAGGTTCAGCTCCAGGGTTTTGGGCTGGCTGTTGCCGCTCAGGCGCAGGTCGACTTCGCCGGTCACGTCATCCAGATGAACACTGGCGCGCAGCAGCAGGGTTTGCGCCAGCAGCTCACGGTCAAGCGAGCGGTTGATGCCCTTGCCGGCCTCGTAATAGTTGTCGTTGACCAGGTTGTCCGGGTTTTTCACCGCGATCGTCACCATGGACAAGGTCAGGGTCACCGAACAGGCCAGGATGGCGATGATGATCCACGGCCAAAGGTGCTTGTACCAGGGACTTGCGGCGTTTGCTGCGGGCATGTTCACTTCTCTCAACGGATTTGTGGGCCGATGAATCGGCTCTTGGCTTCAACGTGGACGCTATCGTCATCGGCATCCTTGAGGATGAATTTCACCTCGTTGGTGCTCGATGGCAGTTTCTCCGGTGCCATGGACAGTTCGACCGGCTGGCTGAAAATCTCCCCGGCGGCGACTTTGATCTCGCGCTTGCCTTGCAGCTTGAGGTCCGGCAGGCCCGAGGCTTCCAGCACGTAGGTGTGGTCGCGTTGATCCTTGTTCATGATCTTCAGGCTGTAGACGTTTTCGATCCGGCCTTCGGCGTTTTCGCGATACAGCACGCGGTCCTTGCTGACGTCGAACCCCACTAGCGAGCGCATGAAGAAGGCGGTCGCCAGCAATACCATCATCGCCAGCAGCACCACGGCATAGCCGATCAGGCGCGGGCGCAGTTTATTGGTTTTTTGCCCGGACAGGTTGTGCTCGGTGGTGTAGCTGATCAGGCCGCGCGGGTAATCCATTTTGTCCATGATGCTGTCGCAGGCGTCGATGCACGCGGCGCAACCGATGCATTCGATTTGCAGGCCGTCGCGAATGTCGATGCCGGTCGGGCAGACCTGGACGCACATGGTGCAGTCGATGCAATCGCCCAGGCCCATGGCCTTGTAGTCGGCGCCCTTCTTACGCGGGCCGCGACTTTCGCCACGACGCGGATCGTAGGAGACGATCATTGTGTCCTTGTCGAACATCACGCTTTGGAAGCGCGCGTACGGGCACATGTAAATACACACCTGCTCACGCAACCAGCCGGCGTTGCCGTAGGTGGCGAGGGTGAAGAAGCCGACCCAGAAATACGACCAGCCATCGGCCTCACCGGTGAAGAAGTCGATGGTCAGTTCGCGGATCGGCGAGAAGTAACCGACGAAGGTCATGCCGGTCACGAAGCCGATCAACAGCCACATCGTGTGTTTGCTGAACTTACGCAGGAATTTGTTGGCGCTCATCGGCGCTTTGTCGAGCTTGATGCGTTGGTTGCGGTCGCCTTCGGTGACCTTCTCGCACCACATGAAAATCCACGTCCAGACGCTTTGCGGGCAGGTATAGCCGCACCAGACGCGACCGGCGTACACGGTAATGAAGAACAGGCCGAATGCGCTGACGATCAGAATCCCCGAGAGCAGGATGAAGTCCTGAGGCCAGAAGGTCGCACCAAAGATGAAGAATTTACGCTCCGGCAGGTTCCACCAGACGGCCTGGTGGCCAGACCAATTCAGCCAGACGGTGCCGAAATACAACAGAAACAGGAAGGCACCACCCATCATCCGCAGATTGCGGAACAGGCCGGTGAAAGCGCGGGTGTAGATTTTTTCTCGAGAGGCGTAGAGGTCGACGCTGTTGTTCGCATCTTTTGCAGGTGGAGTGACGTCGTGTACCGGAATCTGGTTGCTCATCAGTTGCATCCCACGGCAGTGGAAAAATGCCTCGGTCAGTACATGCCGACCGCGGTCAAAAAGAGGTGTTGCAGTGACGCAATGATACGCCTGTAGCTCTAGCCCAAGGGTGCGACCTTTGGTCACGTTGGTGGAAATCAACTGACGGTGTAGTGACTTGAATCAATTGACTTGAGAATTATGGACGGTTTTTGAGGACGACGAACTCATTCGTCCCACGGATTGATCAGTGCAACGCCGCTGGATTGAAAATCGCCGATGTTACGGGTGACCACTGTGAGGCCATGAACCAGTGCAGTCGCTGCGATTAGGGTGTCGCTTTCATTGGCACGGTCCGGAACATGCAAACTGGCGCACCGTAGCGCCACGGCGGCATCGACCGGCAAGATTCTGGCATCAAAGGCCGGTATGACGTGTCGCTTCAACCAAGTGCGCAATACCTTCCCCTGAACGGGATCACGACGCTCCATCCGCAGAACCCCTGTCTCCAGTTCCTTCAAGGTAATGGCCGAAATAAACATACGTGGCGCGATAACACTTTTGGCCCAGGCGACGACATTTGCATCAGCCTGGGGTTTACGCAGTTCAGAAATCACGTTGGTGTCGAGTAGAAACATCAGGACAGGTCCACGGGTCGATGAAAGATCACGGCACGCTCGGTTTCGAACTCGATGTCTGCCGCTTCCGGCATCACTAACAGGTCGACAATGCTGGCGTTGATGCCGGTCAGTTTTTGGTAGTCCTCAATGCTTAGCAGTACGTGAGCCGGCTTGCCACGGTCGGTGATGATAACCGGGCCCTGGCGCGTGGCTTTTTTGGCACTACTTGTGTCCTGATTGAATTCACGGCTGGAAATGGTGGTGATGGCCATCGTGGATGTCCCCCCTGAAAGTGCTTTGTAGAAACGTTACTACTCGGCAGATTGATGCGCAATCCCGGAGGCGCGCAGTGGAGTACCGTTGGTCGCTACAGCGCAGGCCATGAGCGGCCGAAACCAAAACGGCCCCGTCAATTCACATTGGCGGGGCCGTTTTTTGTTGCATCAAGCGTTTGCTTTACTGGGCGTCCGCCGCCGGAGTTTTCTCACCGTGAGACAAGCTGTAGACGTAAGCGGCCAGCAGGTGAACCTTGTCGTTGCCTTGCAGCTGTTCTTGCGCAGGCATCTGGCCCTGACGGCCGTAACGGATGGTCTGCTGCAATTGAGCGAAGCTCGAACCGTAGATGAACGCGCCCGGATGGGTCAGGTCAGGTGCGCCCATCGCTGGCGTACCTTTGCCCGCCGGACCGTGGCACGCCACGCAGTTGGCAGCGAACAGTTTCTGCCCGGCAGCCGGGTCAGCCTTGGTGCCTTCCGGCAGCTTGCGGCCATCGAGGCTGGTCAGCACGAACGCGGCAACGTCGGCAACGCCTTGCTCGCCGATCACTTCGGCCCAGGCCGGCATCACAGCGTGACGACCGCCCATGATGGTGGTCTTGATGGTTTCCGCTTCGCCGCCCCAGCGCCAGTCGGCGTCGGTCAGGTTGGGGAAGCCATACGCGCCTTTGGCGTCGGAACCGTGGCAGACCGAGCAGTTGGAGGCGAACAGGCGGCCACCCATCTTCAGGGCTTGCGGGTCTTTGGCGACTTCTTCGATAGGCATGGAGGCGAATTTGGCGAAGATCGGGCCGAACTTGGCGTCCGACTTGGCCATTTCCTTTTCCCACTCGTGAACGCCGGTCCAGCCGGTCTGGCCGTTGGCGAACGCGGTCTGCTTTTCGTTATCGAGGTAGTTGTAACCCGGCAGCAGGCCTTTCCAGTTACCCAGGCCTGGATACAGCACCAGGTAGCCCAGGGCGAAGATGATGGTGCCCACGAACAGCATGAACCACCATTTTGGCAGCGGGTTGTCGTACTCCTCGATCCCGTCGAAGGAGTGGCCAACCGTCTCTTCGGTGGCTTCGCTGCGCTGGCCCTTGCGGGTGGACAGCAGCAGCCAGGTCAGGGCGAAGATAGTGCCGAGACTGAGGACTGTGACGTACAGACTCCAGAACGTAGTCATTCTTTGTTACTCCTAGAAGCTTGCTCGACGTGCTTGATGGCTTCGGGATCATCCGCGAAAGGCAGCAAGGTCGCGTCTTCAAACTCCGACTTGCGCTTGGGGCTGAACACCCACAGCGCCAGACCGATGAAGGCCACCATCACAACAACGGTGCCCAGGCCACGAATCATCCCGATATCCATCTAAATCACCGTTTGCTTTTGATGATGGTGCCCAGGCCTTGCAGATAGGCCACCAGCGCGTCCATTTCGGTTTTGCCCTTCACAGCATCCTTGGCGCCGGCGATGTCTTCGTCGGTGTAAGGGACGCCGAGCGTGCGCAAGACTTCCATTTTCTTGGCGGTGTCTTTGCCGTCGAGCTTGTTTTCCACGAGGAACGGGTAGGCCGGCATTTTCGACTCAGGCACTACGTTGCGCGGGTTGTACAAATGCGCACGCTGCCAGTCATCGGAGTAACGACCGCCGACACGGGCCAGGTCCGGACCGGTACGCTTGGAACCCCACAGGAACGGGTGGTCCCAGACGCTTTCACCGGCGACCGAGTAGTGGCCGTAACGTTCGGTTTCAGCACGGAACGGGCGGATCATCTGCGAGTGGCAGCCGACACAACCGTTGGCGATGTAGATGTCGCGGCCTTCCAGTTCAAGGGCGGTACGAGGCTTCATGCCTTCGACCGGCTTGTTGGTGACGTCCTGGAAAAACAGCGGAACGATCTGGGTCAGGCCGCCGACGCTGACGGCGATAACCATGAAGAAGGCCAGCAGGCCAATATTCTTCTCGACTGCTTCATGCTTCATCAGTGAGCTCCAACTACAGCAATCTGTTCAGCGGCTTTGGCTTCAGCCGGGTTCGAGGCACGCACGGTACGCCATACGTTGTAGGCCATGAACAGCATGCCGCTGGCGAAGAACGCACCGCCCAGGGCGCGAACGATGAAACCAGGGTGGCTGGCTTGCAGCGCTTCGACGAACGAGTAGGTGAGGGTGCCGTCGTCGTTGATTGCACGCCACATCAGGCCCTGGGTGATGCCGTTGACCCACATCGAAGCGATGTACAGAACGGTACCGATGGTCGCGAGCCAGAAGTGGGTATTGATCAGGCCGATGCTGTGCATCTGTGCACGACCGAACAGTTTCGGGATCATGTGGTAGATCGCGCCGATCGAGATCATTGCTACCCAGCCCAAGGCACCGGCGTGTACGTGGCCGATGGTCCAGTCGGTGTAGTGCGACAGCGAGTTGACGGTCTTGATGGCCATCATCGGGCCTTCGAAGGTCGACATG